>NZ_CP097869.1:2072500-3438997 GCF_042182265.1 Flavobacterium davisii | reverse complement strand
TGTGTGCATTCTTATTGTGTTAATTTTTAAGGTTTTACTTGACAAAATTTAGGCCAAGATTTAGGGTCAATCGGGATAGCAAAGATGGTTGATAAAATTCTTTAAAAAAAATTTTTTTGATCTTGATTTTGTAGAAATTTTATTGTAAGAACTAAATTTTAACTTTAAATAAAACATAAAAAAGTAAGATAAATAGTATGAAAAAAATGGATATTCAAGTGCGTGTTCGTTATGCTGAAACAGATCAGATGGGGGTGGTTTACCACGGTAATTATGCACAATATTTTGAAATGGGGCGAGTTGAATGGCTTAGAAGTCTAGGGGTTTCCTATAAGTGGATGGAAGAAACAGGAGTAATGCTGCCCCTAGTGTCATTAAGTATGAATTATAAAAAACCAGCGCGTTATGACGATTTACTGACTATTAGAACCATTTTTAAAAGTCAGACTTCTGTAAAACTAGAATTTGATTATGAAATTTATAATGAATCAGAAGAGTTATTAACAACAGCTAATACTATCTTAGTTTTTGTAGATGCTAAATCAGGTAAACCTATAACGCCTCCAGAGTATTTAGAAGAGTTGTTGAAGTTTTCTTAAAGTTCACTTATTGATACTTCAAAAATAGCGGAAAAAATGCCGAAAATCATTTCGGCATTCTTTTGTCGAATCGAAATAATTAGTTCACAAGTTTCTTCCATTTTTTGAGCAATAATATTTATATCCTTTTCCTTTATAATTCTCATGACTTTATTCATGTTTTTATAGTCGAAATTTATTTTATATTGAATATTAATTGTTTTTTCTACCAAGGAAGAAGCTTCTAATGCCATCTTAGCACTTTCTCTATAGGCAGAAACTAATCCTCCAACACCTAATTTGATACCACCAAAATAACGAATTACAATAACAAGTACATTGGTTAGTTTAAATGATTGGATCTGACCGTATATAGGCATTCCTGCGCTGTTGTTGGGTTCGCCATCATCGTTTGCACGGTAATGTTTTTGAATTGTGCCTAGTTGCCAAGCATAACACCAATGTCGTGCGGCATAATGCTTCTTTTTTAGTTGTTCTAAATATGTTTTGATTTCCTCTTCATTAGCAACAGGAAAAGCATAACCATAAAATTTACTGTTTTTTTCTTTGTATAGAACTTCAGGAGAAGCTTCTTTAAGAGTTATGTAAGTGTCTTCTGTATTCAAAAGTGATAATTTTAGTGCAAAATTATTGTTTTTGAAGTTAAAATAAAAATGAATTAAAAAGGGATTTCCTTTTTTGAAAGTAGGGCTGTTATATCTTCTTTCTCTATTTGTAAATGCCATACGTGCATACCTAGTGAAGAAGCTATTTCAGTATTTTGTTTTTCATCATCTACAAATAAAGTTCTTTTTGGGGCTAATTCATGTTTTTTTAGTATAAATTGAAAAGCTTCTATTTCGGGTTTACGAAAACCTATTTCGGAAGAAAAATATACTTTTTCAAAACATTGATAAAATGCTCTGGCAAAAGTCATTCCCACATGATGTTCAAATTTAACAATGTGTATTTCGTCTATATTACTTAAAAGATAGAGTTTGTATTTATGGGATAATTTTTGCAGAAATTCAAGTCGAGAAAGAGGAAAATCTTTTATAGCGGCATTCCAAGCAGTGCGTATATCTTCTACAGAAGCATTAGGTATTCTTTTTTTTAGTTCAATCATAAAAAGAACTTCTGATATTTTGCCCTTTTCAAATTCCTGATTAATCTGCTCAAAATGCTCATCCCATTCTGAAAGCCCTAATTGTTTAAGAGCTTCTAGAGAGGCATTTTTATCCAAATTCATAAAAACATTGCCGAAATCGAAAATAATGTTATTGATCATAATTTGAAAAAATTAAAAGTTCATCATTCAATATTTTTTTTCTTTTTACTTTTTTACTAGATACAGAAGGAGCTATAATACCTTTTAAAAAGGTGTTTGTTCCTCTAAAAACACGGGCTTCATCCCAATAATTGTGATCTATGAAATGTTGTAATGTACGGCTTCCTCCTTCAATTATGATGGATTGAATTTGATTTTGATAGAGCCACTCAATTATAGAAGAGACGGAATTTTTACTATGATTTAAAACAGTTTCATCTAAAATGAAGGTTGGAGCTGATTTATCAAATATAATGTTTTCTTTTGAAATTTTCTTTTTTTTATCTAAAACTATTCTTATAGGGTTCGTTCCTTGCCAGTCCCTAGCTGTAAGGTGGGGATTATCATCAAGAACCGTTTGGGTTCCTATTAATATGGCTTGCTCCTCTGTTCTCCATTTGTGAGTTAATTGTCTACTGTATGAGTTGCTAATCCATACAGGCTTCTGGATATCCTTATGATGAGGTGCGATTAAACCATCTGCTGTTTCTGCCCATTTTAAAATGATATAAGGACGTTTTTTTTGGTGAAAAGTAAAAAAACGTTTGTTTAATTCTTGGCATTCTTTTTCTAGTACACCTATGATTACTTCACAGCCTGCTTCTTTAAGCTTTTTTATACCAGCTCCGCATACTTTAGCAAAAGGATCTTGAGTGCCTATAATTACTTTGGGAATTTTATGTTTAATTATTAGATCAGCACATGGAGGGGTTTTTCCAAAATGACTACAGGGTTCAAGACTCACATAAATGGTAGAGTTGACCAATAAGTTTTTATTCCTTACGGAATTTATAGCGTTAACTTCTGCATGAGCTTCACCTGATTGCTGATGCCAACCTTCACCTATAATTAAGTCATTGTGTACAATTACACTTCCTACTAAAGGGTTAGGATAAGTAGTCCCTAATCCATTTTTAGCTAATTCTATACAGCGGGATATATATTTTTGATGTATCTTCACCACACAAAAATAAGAAATTGATTCCTGAAATATAAAAAGTAAATAGGATTTTAGATTTTCATAAACTAGTTTTAAATAAAGAGATATGATCCGATTAATAAAAAAAGAAGATAATATAGATATTGCGGCTCTAATTCGAACTGTTTTAGATGAATATCAAGTGCCTAAAAAAGGCACTGCTTACGAAGATCCGCAATTAGATGCTATGTTTGAAACTTATCAAAAGAAACAATCAGCCTATTTTGTATTAGAACTTTCAGGAAAAATAGTAGGTTGTGCAGGCATAGCCCCTTTGCAAAATGCTAGTTTTGAGATATGTGAATTGCAAAAAATGTATTTTTTGTCTTCTGTTAGAGGAAAAGGGTGGGGGGCTCAGATGATGGATGTTTGTCTCAATAAAGCAAGAGAAATAGGATTTCAAAAATGTTATTTAGAAACTTTACCTACTATGGATAAAGCTCAAAATTTATATTTGAAATCAGGATTTAAATATTTGTCCAAACCTATGGGAAGTACGGGGCATTCTGCTTGTCCTATTTGGATGTTAAAAGAATTATAATAAAGAAAAATGATAAGGTAATATGCTGCTGAAAGAATATAAGATACAATTTGTAGAGGAATTATTAAAAACGTATGATGAAAAAGAAATAGAAAGCTTTTTTTGTCTGTTGTTAGAGGCTTTTCATGGTATGAAAAGAATTGATTTTGCTTTGAATCCTTATCTCGAATTAGATGCCTTACAATTATTGCAATGGGAAACGGTATTAGGTCAATTAAAGCAAGAAAAACCCATACAATATATTTTGGGAGAAACTGATTTTTTTGGCATGTCTTTTTATGTTAATGAACATACATTAATCCCTAGACCTGAAACAGAAGAATTAGTTAACTGGATCATTCAGAAGGTATCAATTGTTAAAAAAGATGCGAAAATCAGAATTTTAGATATAGGAACAGGAACAGGATGTATTGCTATTTCATTAGCAAAAAATATTCCAATGGCTGAAGTATACGCAATGGATGTTTCGTTGAAAGTACTTGAAGTAGCAAGGAGAAATGCTAGAAGAAATAATGTAGCAATTGAGTTTATTCATCAAGATGTATTAACTCTAGAAAAATTAGACTTCACATTTGATATAATAGTTTCTAATCCACCCTATGTTCGAAATTCCGAAAAAGTAGAAATAAAGAAAAATGTATTAAATTACGAACCCCATTTGGCACTATTTGTAAAGGATGAAGACGCATTAATTTTTTATAGAAAAATTGCCCAATTAGCTTTAATAAGTTTAAATGAAAAAGGATGCCTTTTTTTTGAAATTAATCAATATTTAGGAAAAGATATGATGGCACTTATGGAAGAGTTACAATTTGAAAATATTAATTTACGTAAAGATTTATATGGAAATGATAGGATGTTATTAGGGCAAAAAGCATCATTTTTTTAATTTAAAATGAATTTTATTCATATCGTAACGCCTCTATAGGATCTAGTTTTGATGCTTTTAAAGCAGGATAAGAACCTGAAATGATAGCCACTATAAAGCATATAATAAATGCAGAAATAATAGCGATCCAAGGAATTACAAAGTCAAATTCTAATAAGGTAGCAAAGCCGTAGCCGATTAGGATGCCACTTAGTGTACCAAGAATCCCACCTAATTGCCCAATTATGAGTGTTTCCATAAAAAATTGAAATGCTATAGTGCTCCTTTTAGCACCTAAAGCTTTTCGAGTTCCTATTTCCCGAGTTCTTTCTGTTACGGAAACTAACATAATATTCATAAGAGCTATAGAGGATCCGAATAAAGTTATAATGCCTATAATCCAAGCTGAAATATCAAGATAAGAAGTGATTTCAATAATTCTCCGAATTAAATCATCACTTCTAGTGATCCCAAAATTATCGTCTTCTATCGGTTTTAATTTTCTTATAATACGCATTTTTAAGATAGCATTTTCTATGGCAACCTCTAAAAAATCTTTTCGAGTAGTCATTACACTAGTCGTGTAGTTGATATTAGGAGAGCTAAAAAGAGATCGGGCTACAGGTAATGGAATGAGTACTCTTAAATCTTGATTATTACCAAAACTAGATCCTTTTTCTTTTAAAATACCAATAACCTTAAATTTGGCACCTCGTATACTGATCGTTTTATCTAACGGATTCATATTGGCTAAAAGCTTTTTTTCAAAGTCGGCACCCAATAGACATACAGGATGATTGTTGATGATATCAAATCCTGAAAAATTTCTTCCTTTTACAATTTCGAAACCAGTATTTGTAATATAGTTTTCATCTACGCCTAATACACTTACTTCTGGATCTGTTTTTTTATTTTCATATTTTATCTCTGCTGTAGGTGTAGCAATAAAGGAAATAGAAGTATAAGTAAGGGGGAATTTATATTTTTCTTTAAATGTTTGTGCTTGTGAATAAGTGATGATAGGGTTTATTTTTTCGCGCTGCTTGCCTTTTTTATGTCTTTTAATATCATCTTTATATTGACTAATAGAAAAAGTATTAGCCCCCATAGAAGCAAAATCTTTAGTAATAGTGTTACTTAAAGCAGATACGACGGTAAGTATCCCTACAAGAGCCATAATGCCGATAGCAATGATTAAAACTGTTAATGTTGTCCGTAAAATTTGAGTACGGATAGAACTTAGAGCAATTTTAATATTTTCTTTTACTAATGCTATCATATCTACATAAGTATCCTCATGAGCTGAAATGTTACAATTAAAATCAAAATTTTAGTTTTCTTTGAAAAAATAAGATATTTGCAGAAGATAATAGTTTAGTTTTTAAAAATTTTAAAGTGTTGTTCGTATAGGCAAGCTAAACTAACTATAATTTTAATTTAATATAAAAAATAATGAAACCATCCATTCCAAAAGGGACTCGTGATTTTTCACCTTCAGAAGTAGCTAAAAGAAATTATATATTTGGGACGATTCGTAAGCATTTTGAACGTTTTGGATTTCAACCTATAGAAACGCCTACTTTTGAAAACTCAGATACATTAATGGGGAAATATGGAGAAGAAGGAGATCGTTTAATATTTAAAATTTTAAATTCAGGGAACTATTTTTTTAATAGAAAAAAAATTGAATTACCTTTTAGTATTGAAGAACTACAATTAAATTCTGCTGAAACGATTTCAACAAAACAGCTAATTGAATTGAATCAATTTACTAGTAGAATTTCAGAAAAAGCACTTCGTTACGATCTAACTGTTCCATTTGCGCGTTATGTAGTACAGCATCAAAATGAAATTGAATTTCCATTTAAGCGTTATCAAATACAGCCTGTTTGGAGGGCGGATAGGCCCCAAAAAGGACGCTTTAGAGAATTTTATCAATGCGATGCAGATGTGGTTGGGTCGACTTCCTTATGGCAAGAAGTAGAATTGGTTCAGTTGTACGATGCTGTTTTTGCAGATTTAGGGTTAAAAGGAGTAACTATAAAAGTTAATAATCGTAAAATTTTATCCGGTATAGCAGAGGTAATTGGTGCTTCTGATAAATTAATTGATTTCACCGTAGCCTTAGATAAATTAGATAAAATAGGAGAAGACGGAGTTAAGAAAGAAATGCTTGAAAAAGGAATTTCGGAAGTCGCAATTGAAAAAATACAAGGATTGTTTGATTTTACAGGAACAATAACAGAAAAAATAGAAAAACTTTCAAAACTCCTAGAAAATTCTAATGAAGGGATGAAAGGTATAGAGGAATTACAATTTATTTGTCAAAATGTATTAGCCGTAGGTCTTCAAGAATCTAAATTAGATTTAGATGTTACTCTTGCACGAGGGTTAAATTATTATACAGGTGCTATATTTGAAGTTTCAGCACCTGAAGGCGTGAGCATGGGATCTATAGGAGGAGGAGGAAGATATGATGATTTAACGGGGATCTTTGGACTTAAAAACATGAGTGGAGTGGGAATTTCATTTGGTTTGGATAGGATTTATCTAGTAATAGAAGAATTGGGATTGTTTCCTGAAGCCGTATTAGGTACTTCTAAAGCCATTTTTTTAAATTTTGGTTCAGAAGAAGCCTTATATTCAATGAAAACAATAACCAAATTACGTCAACTCGGTATAAAAGTAGAGTTGTATCCCGATTCAGTAAAAATAGGAAAACAGTTTCAATATGCAGATAAAAGAGGTATTCCATTTGCCGTTATAGTAGGAGAAGAAGAAATGAACAAAGACGAATATAATTTAAAAAATCTGCAATCAGGTGAACAAAAAAGAGTTTCTTTTGATGAGTTAATTAAAGACTTACAATAAGTAATAAAGAGAGTGTTTTAGTTTAAGAAAGTAAACAAGACACTCTTTTTTAGTTTAAAAAAATTATGATTTACTTCTAGGGTGGTATTTGTGAAGAACGAGATTAAGATGAGTGCGATCAAGATGCATGTAAATTTCTGTAGTAGTGATGCTTTCATGTCCTAACATAATTTGAATAGAACGTAAATCAGCACCATTTTCTAATAAATGAGTAGCAAATGAATGCCTGAAAGTGTGTGGACTAATTGTTTTGTTTAGGTTTATTTTTTTTGCTAAATCCTTGATGATTGTAAAAATCATCGCTCGTGTTAGTTGTTTTCCTCTTCTGTTAAGAAATAAAGTGTCTTCATGACCTTTTTGGATGTTGAGGTGGCAGCGAATTTGGTTTTTATAAATAGTTATGTATTTCTGAGTGAGATCGCTTATTGGAACAAAACGTTGCTTGTTTCCCTTTCCTGTTATTTTGATGAAACCCTCTTCAAAAAATAAATCTGAAATTTTTAAAGTAGTTAGTTCCGAAACTCGAAGACCGCAAGAATAAAGTGTTTCCAATATAGCTCGATTTCGTTCACCTTCAGAAGTAGACAGATCAATAGCATTAATTAAATTATCTATATTTTCAATACTAAGTATGTCGGGTAATTTTCTTCCTAATTTAGGACTCTCTATTAGTTCTAAGGGATTGTCTTGTCTGTAATTTTCGAAAATAAGATATCCAAAAAAACTTTTCAATCCAGAAATTAAACGAGCTTGGCTTCTTGGGTTTATACTGCTAGAAATGTGGTATATAAAATCTTGAATAACTTCCTCCTTGATGTTTGTAGGGGAGTGGTTTAAATTGTTTGAGTTGAGGTATTGTATTAATTTTTCTATATCCATTGTGTAGTTTTCAATGGAATTTTTAGAAAGAGCTCTTTCTAGTTTTAAATAATGTTGGTAATCTTTTAAAAGGGTTTGCCAATTCATAAGACTAAGTTATTATTTATAAAATAAAACCTCGGAATTATCCGAGGTTTTATTTTTCTTATTTTTTTAAAAATTAGAATTGGAAACCTAATTTTAAACCACCAATTGCATTAGTGTATGTGTTTGAAACTTTTCCTTCACCAGACTTCGTTACTGTAGTATCGATTCCATTTACGATTGTAGTTTCAACAGCATCTTGTTTTCCAGAATTGTAACCTAATCCAACCTCTACTCCAAGATATAATTTTTTAGTAAAATAATAATCAGCACCTACTGTAGCTCTAACACCAAAAGTAGAAGAACCAACGCCACTTATTCCAAGATCGTTAACGGAACCAACTACTGTTGTAGAATTGTTGTTGTTTGATTGTGTTGTTTTAACCTCTGCTCCAGTAAAACCAAAAACGATATCAGCTCCTACATAAGTTGATAAACGATCTGTTCCTGCAAAATGCTTTTCAGCTCCTAATGTGATAACTCTGTTTGTAGTTCTAGCTACTTTAGTTGTTGTGTATTCTAAAGGGGAATTTTGGTTTGTAATAGTGTTTTCCTCTTTTTTGTTGCTACCTAAACCTAAACCAGCTCTAACAGCTAAATCATCTTTTATGAAATATCTGAATTTAGCAGCTCCATTAATAGCGTCAAATCTAGTATTTAAAATACCTCCTGTAACACCTACTTCTGTTGTTAAAGTACCTTTAACAGGTTTGAAAGATTCTTGCGCATTAGCAAAACCGAAAGTAAAAACTGCAGCAGCAGTCAATAAAAAATTTTTCATTTTAGTTAATTTAATTTTTTTTGCGAATTTAGATAAAAAAAGATACATTATGCAAATTATAAATGTCAGAATTTACACTAAAAATGCAAAATCTTCGTTTTAATATATGAATTTGTTTTTTAGATAAGATTTGTTTAAATATTTTGTAGATCCTAACTAAACAAAAGAAAGTTTTAATTTTAAATTATATAGATATATGAAAAAGGAATCATTTTTAGTATTGCTTTTGTTCTTTATGACCTTTACAGGAAAGGCGCAATTAATGAGATTAGGTGTTAAAGCAGGTGCAAATTATGCTAATTTTAAAAGCAGTACGTTGCAAACAAAAGCAATAACCAGTTACCACGCAGGTTTAATTGCTCAAATTAAAGTTTTAGGAGGTTTTAACTTACAGCCAGAATTATTGTATTCTACACAAGGGGCTTCCTATGACTATGCACTGCAAGAAATAAAGTCAGAGCTAGGCTATATTTCATTACCTCTTATGGCTAAAATAGATTTAGGGAAAACATTGAGTCTGGAATTAGGTCCCCAGTTTTCTTGGCTTGCATCTAAGAAGGTAAATTGGCAAACAGAGGTAAAAACACTTGATTTTAGTGCAAATGCAGGGGTAAGTGTTAAGCTTACAGATCATTTATTTATTCAAGGAAGATACGTCTTAGGTTTAACAGAAATAGGAAAAAATGCAGATATTAAAAATAGTGTAGGACAACTTTCTTTAGGTGTATTATTTTGATAGAATATAAAAAAAGAGTTAAGCCATTCTATATTAGGATGGTTTTTTTATTTTTACAAAAAATCAAAGAAATGAAAATATGTATTATAAACGGGCCTAATCTTAATTTGTTAGGACGTAGAGAGCCAGAAATATACGGAAGTGCAACTTTCGAAGATTTTTTTATAGAATTAAAAGAGCTTTTTCCTTTTATTGAATTATCTTATTTTCAGAGTAATATAGAAGGAGAGTTGATAGATAAAATGCAACAAGTTGGTTTTACTTATGATGGAATAATTTTAAATGCAGGAGCTTATACCCATACTTCGATAGGCATAGGTGATTGTATAAAGGCAATTACTACTCCGGTAATAGAAGTACATATTTCGAATACTTTTTCAAGAGAGGAATTTCGTCATCAATCCTATATTTCGCCTAACGCAAAAGGGGTAATTTTAGGTTTTGGATTACAAAGTTATCAATTGGCTTTACAAAGTTTTACTAAATAAGAGGATAGTTTAAATCTTAAATGAATTCCAAAAAAGGCATGATATAATTTGAATTTTAGAAAAAAATAAAATTCAAATTTTCCAATGGATTTATACAATAAATTACTTTATAAAAATATCATAACTAAGTCGAATTAAAGTACCTATAACTACCGTTAAAAAGAAAATTCTAATAAATTGATTTCCTTTGTTGATAGCTAGTTTAGCACCTAGCCATCCTCCTAAACCATTGCAAATAGCCATAGGAATTGCTATAAGCCAAATGATTTTGCCTTTTAAAATAAATAAGCTTAATGAGCCAATGTTAGAAGCTATATTAACTAACTTGGCATGTGCAGATGCGTGTAAAAAATCAAGCCCTAAAATGACAATAAAAGAAACAATCAAAAAACTACCTGTACCAGGACCTATAAAGCCATCATAAAACCCAATAATACTACTAATGATACAACCAAAGTATAGAAAATGATTTTTAGAAATGTTTTTAGGTTGATGAGTACCAAAGTCTTTTTTTATAAAAGTGTAAATTGCTAAGATAAATAAAATAAAAAAAAGCAATGGTTTCATAAAATGATTACTGACGAGTGTAAGTAGATAAGAACCTAAAAATGCACTAATGCAAGAAAAAAAAGCCATAATTAATAATGACTTCCAGTGCATGCTAACATTTTTAAGATAATGCACTGCCGCAATAGAAGTTCCTGTGATTGCAGGTACTTTTAGAGATCCTATTATGTTAGAAATAGGGAGGTTAGGAAGTAGTATAAGTGCTATAGGAGTCTGTATGAGTCCTCCTCCTCCTGCAATAGCATCAATAAGTCCTGCAAGAAAAGAAGAAATACAAAGTATAATAATAATATAAGTTTCCAAAAAAAAAGATGTTTAGTTTGTGATTTTAGTTTTATAAGGCTGTCCTAAAAGATATAATGGGTTCACTTAACTCCTTTTCATTTATTTAAAAAGTTTTCCTAGGAAAATAAAAAAAGTAAAAAATATACATTAACAAAAAATCATGTAATCAATTTTACTGTTTGATAGAGAAAAGGTGTGAAATGTCGTTTTTTTGGACAGCCTTTTTTGTTAAATATTAATTATGCTCTAATAATATTTGCGCCTAAAGCTCTTAAGCGTTCATCGATACGTTCATAACCTCGATCAATTTGCTCTATATTTTGAATGGTACTGGTGCCTTTAGCTGTTAAAGCAGCAATTAATAAAGAAATTCCAGCTCTAATATCAGGAGAACTCATGGTTGTTGCTTTTAATTGCGATTGAAAATTATGTCCCATAACAACAGCTCTATGAGGATCACATAGCATTATTTTAGCTCCCATATCAATAAGTTTATCAACAAAGAATAAACGACTTTCAAACATTTTTTGATGAATCAAAACATCTCCTTTTGCTTGGGTGGCTACAACTAATATGATACTTAGAAGGTCAGGAGTAAAACCTGGCCATGGTGCGTCTGCTATTGTTAGGATAGAACCATCAATATCTGTTTTAATTTCGTATCCTTCAGTATGAGCAGGAATGTAAATATCGTCTCCTTTTTTCTCGATGGAAATACCTAATTTTCTAAATACATTAGGAATTACACCAAGATTTTCCCAACTTACATTTTTTATGGTAATTTCACTTCTTGTCATAGCGGCTAGTCCTATCCAAGAGCCTATTTCAATCATGTCTGGTAAAATGCGATGTTCACAACCTCCTAATGATTCTACTCCTTCAATAGTTAATAAGTTTGAGCCAATACCGCTAATTTTAGCACCCATTGCGTTCAGCATTTTGCATAACTGTTGTAAATAAGGTTCACATGCTGCATTGTATATTGTTGTAGTTCCTTCTGCTAGTACAGCAGCCATTACAATGTTAGCTGTGCCCGTAACAGATGCCTCGTCTAAAAGCATATAAGTTCCTTTTAGTCGTCCATCTATTTCTACTCCATAAAAATGATCGGCTCTTTCGTATCGGAATTTTGCACCCAAATTTATAAAACCTTCAAAATGTGTATCTAAACGGCGGCGTCCAATTTTGTCTCCTCCTGGTTTTGGAATATAACCACAACCAAAACGAGCTAATAAAGGACCAATAATCATAATAGAGCCACGAAGACTACCTCCTTCTTTTTTGAAAGTTTCTGTTTTTAAATAATTTATGTTGACTTCGTCTGCTTGAAAAGTATAATCTCCAGGGCCATTCTTTTGGATTTTAACACCTAAGTTACCTAATAAAGAAATTAGTTTGTTGACATCAATGATGTCAGGTATATTCGTTATGCGTACTTTTTCAGAAGTTAAAAGTACAGGGCATAAAACTTGTAATGCTTCATTTTTAGCACCTTGTGGTTGAACATTTCCTTTAAGAGGTTTTCCTCCTTCAATTTTAAAAGTTCCCATGTTTTGAATTATAGGTTATGGAGCTCTAGGCTCTTAGTTATTTTTTTTAAAAGGTCTTTTTGGTAGAATATTTTTTTGATTTTTATGTTTGCTGTTGTTGTTACTGCTGCCACTACTACTCTGCATCTTGTTAGATGTTCTTTTGTTGGTACGCATTAAATCGTGAGTGTTAGAAAGCTCCTCAGTAGCAGAAGAAAGATTTATTTTTCTTCCCGATAATTCATACAAATGTTCAAATATAACAGCATCAGTAACCGTGTCTTTATTCCAACTTAAATAACTTTTTTTCATGTGATTTGCAATTACACGAATTAAGGCATTTTTAAGATCTCCATCTTCCCATTCATTCGCTTTATCTATCATGTAGGTAATATTGTTACCGTAAAAACGATATTTTGGAAAATTTTGAGGATATGGTAATGGAGCAGCCTTCATATTGATAACCTCGCGAGTTGGGATAGGATAGGGAGAATCAACATCTAGTTGGAAATCAGACATAATAAATAATTGATCCCAAAGTTTGTGCTGAAAATCAGGAACATCCCGTAAATGCGGGTTCATTCCACCCATAACTCCAATAATGTATTTTGCCAGTTTATTGCGCTCTTCTCTATTTTCAACCGTAATGGCTTGATTAATTAAGTTGTGTAGATGGCGTCCGTACTCGGGTATAGCAAGCGATTTTCTTTCAGAGTTATACTCTAAAAAATGAATAGCCTCTAAAACTTGATCTGCATTAAATTTTGTACTCATCTTATAATGAAATTATCCCTTCGATAGTTGATACTTCTTGGTATTTTTTTATGATTTCTTCTGCATTAGGCATTACTACATCAACTGATATGCTAGTAAAAGTTCCATTTTTTGACTGACGAGTGTCTATTATAGCTCCCATGCAATCAAAAGCCTTTTCTACTGCACTTATTTTGTGTGTGTCAGTAGGAACTATAAATTTATATAAATATTTTGAAGGCCAAACTTTATTTACAGCATTTAATTCCTCTTTTAATCGAATATAAAATTCAGTGGTTTTTTTATCCATCTTCTACATTATAAATATAGGCAAATATAAGCTTTTTAATGGTTTTTTTGAAAGTCAATCTTTTACTTTATCTTTTATTTATTCCTTTAATGGAAAATGTGTTTCATAAGTAAATTTTGAATAGAAATAAAAAATTAATCAAGATCTAAAGAAAATAAAATCATGTTTACAGAACATAAGAACTATTTTCATTTTTAAAAAACAAATAGTTTGATTAAGTTTGCGCTCTTGAAATTGATGTTTTGAAAAGAGGAGTCATTGTAATTACAGGTGGACCTGGTACAGGTAAAACCACTATTATCAATAGTTTAGTTGAAAAAGGATATGTTTGCTATCCCGAGATTTCGCGCGAGGTAACGTTAGAAGCTAAAAAACAAGGAATTGATCAGTTATTTTTAACAGAGCCCTTGTTGTTTAGTCAAATGTTATTAGATGGACGTATTAAACAGTTTGAAAATGCCCAAAATGAAGAAGATCATTTGGTGTTTATTGATCGAGGCGTACCTGATGTATTAGCTTATATGGATTTTATAGGAGATGACTATCCCGAACATTTTGATACACAATGCCATGAAACGCGTTATGATACCGTTTTTGTTTTACCTCCTTGGGAAGACATATATATAAGTGACGAAGCACGTTATGAAAATTTCGAACAAGCAAAAGTCATTTATGAACATTTGAAACTTACTTACCAAAAGTACGGTTATCAATTAATCGAAGTTCCTACAGGTACAGTAGAATATCGAGTTGATTTTATTTTTAACCATCTTAAAGTAATTGGATAAGTTTGTTAAAGTTCTTAACTTTAGCCTGATTTAAATAATTAACTTTTGCAAAAAGCATTACAAATTCTTCAAAAATATTGGGGATATGATAGTTTTAGATCTGTTCAAGATAAAATTATCGAATCAGTTCTAGCGGGACATGATACCTTTGCGCTTCTTCCAACAGGAGGAGGTAAATCACTTTGTTTTCAGGTTCCAGCAATGACCAGTGAAGGGATATGTTTAGTTGTATCGCCATTAGTCGCCTTGATGAAAGATCAAGTAAATCAACTTCAAAAAAGAGGTATTAAAGCCATTGCTTTAACAGGAGGAACTCATGCAGAGGAACTCATACAATTGTTAGATAATTGTCAATTTGGTAATTATCGTTTTCTGTATCTATCTCCAGAAAGATTAGAACAAGATTGGGTGTTAGATCGAATTAAAAGCCTATCAATTAATTTGATAGCAATAGATGAAGCACATTGTGTCTCTCAGTGGGGGCATGATTTCAGACCCTCTTATTTAAAAATTAATAAACTAAAAAAAGACTTTCCAAAAGTACCATTTGTTACGCTTACAGCTTCAGCAACTCCAGAGGTTCAAGAAGATATATTACAAAACTTAGGATTGACCAATCCTCAAATTTTTAAAAAATCGTTTTTGCGAGATAATCTAAGTTATCATGTTATAAAATCAGAAGATAAGCTTTATAAAATTAAGCAAATTTTAACGAAAAATCCAGAACCATCAATCATATATGTTAGAAATAGAAAATTGTGTTCAGATTATGCAACCCAATTGAATGCTCTTGGGTTTAGTACAACCTATTATCATGGAGGATTATCTCCTAAAGATAAAACTAAAAATATGGAATTATGGATGAGTGAAAGTTGCTCAGTTATGATTGCAACAAATGCTTTTGGAATGGGAATTGATAAACCCAATGTTAAGACTGTTATACATGTTAATCTTCCCGAAAATTTAGAAAGTTATTATCAAGAAGCAGGTAGAGCAGGTAGAGGAGGACAAAAAGCTTTTGCTATCATGATTGCTTCTTCTAATGATGTAATTCATGCCGAAGAGCAATTTCTTAATGTCTTGCCAGATGTTATTTTTTTGAAAGAAATCTACAAAAAAATATGTAATTATTTTCAAATTCCTTACGGAGAAGGAATTAATGAAGAATTTACATTCAGTTTAAATAAATTTTGCACACACTATAATTTCCCTATTTTAAAAACCTTTAATGCACTGCAATTTTTAGATAGACAAGGAATTATTTCCCTCTCTAATGAACAAACTGAAAAAGTACAACTTCAATTTATAATAGAATCAAAAGAAGTCATACGATATGTAAGTCTTCATCCAGAGGAAGAAGCTGTTATTACCACTATTTTAAGAAATTATCCTGGTATTTTTGAAATTCAAACCAATATAAACATTGCTTTTGTAGCAAAACAAGCATTTTGTAAAGAAGAAGAAGTATTAGCTCTACTAAATAGATTAAAAGAAAAAAATATAGTTCAGTTATTAATTATTCAAAATGAATCTAAAATAACTTTTTTAGAAGTAAGAGAAGATGAACGTACAATTAATAGAATAGCAAAATACTTAGAAAAACAAAATCTTACAAAAAAAAGTCAATTAGCTGCTGTTATAGCTTATGTTAATGATGAAAAACAATGTAAAAATAGATTATTGCTTACTTATTTTGGAGAAGTAGGTATTTCAGATTGTAAAAATTGTTCTTATTGTTTAAAACAAAACAAAACAAACTTCAATAAAAAAGCTCTAATAGAGCAATTGCTTGAAATATTACAAAATCAAGGACTGAACTCTCGCGAAATACTAGAAAAAGTAGATATAGAAGAAAAGATCCTTTTAGAAATATTAAAGGAAATGTTAGAATATAATATGATCCAATTAGATCATAAAAATCAATTTATTATTAAATGATGAAATCATTACGAATCGTTTTTATGGGAACCCCAGAATTTGCTGTTGGAATTTTGGATGCCATTGTAAAAGAAAATAATTATGAAGTAGTTGGAGTTATTACAGCTCCAGATAAACCAGCTGGGAGAGGACAGAAAATGAAGTATTCGGCTGTTAAAGAATACGCTTTAGAAAAAGGATTGCATTTATTGCAACCAACCAATCTTAAAGATAATGCTTTTTTGCAAGAACTAAAATCCTTAAATGCAAATTTACAAGTTGTAGTAGCATTTCGTATGTTGCCTGTCGTTGTTTGGAAGATGCCAGAATTAGGGACTTTTAATCTTCATGCTTCTTTGTTGCCAGAATATCGCGGTGCAGCACCTATTAACTGGGCTATTATTAATGGAGAAATTAAAACAGGCGTTACAACTTTCTTTATTGATGATAAGATTGATACAGGCGCTATGATTTTAAGTAAAGAAACAGCTATTTTACCAGATGAAAACGCAGGACAATTGCATGATCGTTTAATGGGATTAGGTTGTGAGGCAGTCGTAGAAACCTTAGAGAAAATAGCGGCCAATAACGTAATTACTGTTTTGCAAGAGGATTCGCCTGAAATCAAAACGGCTTATAAATTAGATCGAGATAATTGTAAAGTTGATTTGGATAAAGGCTTAGATGCTGTTTATAATCAAATAAGAGGTTTAGCTCCATATCCTGCTGCTTATTGTACTTTTATAGATAAAGAAGAACAATGGAACGTTAAATTGTATGAAGTTGAAAAAGAACGGAAAGTACATGAATTAACTATAGGAAAAGTAATATATACTAAAAAAGAAATTCGTATCGCTCTAGCAGAAGGTTTTTTAAATATAAAATCTTTGCAATTTCCAGGAAAGAAAAGAATGAGTGCTCAAGAATTATTAAATGGAGTGCATTTTTCAGAAGATATAAGAGTAGAATAAATTACATTAAAATCAGTATTTTCTTTCAAAAAATATTTTTGATTTACTTAAAAAGTAGTTTTTATAGCAAAAAAGAATAAAAAAGAGTTAAAAATGTTGTGCGCTAAGTAAATCCTACTAAATTTGTGGGGCTTAGAATTAATATTAACCTATCAATTAATAACTAATTATTATGAACAAATCAGATTTAATCGATGCTATGGCTGCTGATGCAGGTATTACTAAAGCTGCTGCAAAAGCTGCATTAGAATCATTTTTAAGTAATGTTGAAGGAACTTTGAGTAAAGGTGGTAAAGTTGCTTTAGTAGGTTTCGGATCATGGTCAGTATCTACAAGAGCGGCTAGAGAAGGAAGAAATCCTCAAACAGGAAATACTATTAAGATAGAAGCTAAAAACGTAATAAAATTCAAAGCAGGTGCAGAATTAGAAGGAGCTGTTAATAAATAATAGTTTTTAAATATTACATAAAAAGCCGCGTTAAATCGTGGCTTTTTTTATTTTTTTTTGATTATATTTTGTTTGCAATTATTTTTTTTGTTAAATTTAGATGAAAAAGAATAGGTATGATAGTGATTAAACCACAAAAGGGGCATTTGTTAATAGCCGAACCCTCTGTTATAGGTGACCTATCTTTTAACAGATCTGTGGTTTTGTTGGCAGATCATAATGAAGAGGGATCTGTTGGTTTTATTTTAAATAAGCCCTTGAATTATACAATTAAGGATTTAATTCCTGAAATTTCAGCTTCATTTAAAATATATAATGGAGGCCCTGTAGAGCAAGATAATTTGTATTTTATACATAATATTCCTCATTTAATTTCAGGTAGTGTAGAAATAGCATCTGGGATTTATTGGGGAGGTAATTTTCAACAGACAAAAGAGCTTATAAATGGTGGGAAAATAAGTAGAAATAATATACGTTTTTTCTTAGGGTATTCAGGATGGGATGCAGAACAATTACAAAGTGAATTGGAGTCTAATTCTTGGATTATATCGGAAAATCATTTGAATAATAATATAATAGGAAGATGCTCTTCTAATTTTTGGAGGGAAAAAATAATAGAACAAGGAGGGGAGTATTTATTTTGGTCAAATGCTCCCGAAAATCCTATGTATAATTAATGGAGTCTTATTTTGATATTTAGTTTTGTTATTAATAATTCAGATATGTTAGTTGTGTAGTCTTTTTTGCGATACTTTGTTATGGGTTGTATGCCTTTAATAACATTGCTTATAAATAGCTCATCTGCTTTCTGTAATTCAAAAGGGGATATAGCTCTTTCTTCTATTTTTAGGCTTTCTATGTTTTGAGCTATTGTAAGAAGTTGTTTTCTCATAATTCCATTTATGCAGCCTTCCGAAAGAGGAGGTGTGGTTAAAACGTTATCTTTAATCATAAAAATATTACCGTTTAAAGCCTCCACTATATTTTTTTCCTGATTTAGAAGTAGGCAATTATTAAGTTGATTTTCTTTAGCATAAATACTTCCTGTTACATTAATTATTCTATTAGTGCTTTTAATAGTAGATAAAAGTTGTTTTGTAATTACAAAATCCTTGTATATGTCCACTTCATAAATTGTTTTAGATAGTTGGTATGCCGTTTCTTCTAAAGGTGTTGCAATTGCAAAATAAACTACCTCATTCGTTTGAGGTAGGTAAAAACCACCATTCTTTCTAAAAACATTAAAACGAACACGAGCAGATTTTTCTATTTCTAATGCTCTTGCTGCTTTTAAAATTATATCGTCAAAGTATTCTAGGGTAAAGGTTGCAGGAATTTCCATTCTTAAAACACGCATAGAAGCCATTAGTCTAAAATAATGATCCTCTAAAAAAAGTACTTTATTGTCTAGTACTTTTATAGTTTCAAAAACGGCATCCCCATATAAGAAAGCTCTGTTGTCTTGTAAAGTAGAAAAAATATCCATAAAAAATCCCGATAAATCGGGACAAAGATAAGTTATATTCTTTTTTAAATAGAGCCTAAAACATGTTTTAGATCAGAAATTTGATTTTCCCAAAGCATTTTGGCCTCTGATAGATCATTCTCTTCAGCAAAATCGACTATCATTAGAGAAACATCTTTCGTAATATCATCTTCTAATATTCTAAGTTCAAAGTAGTATTCCGTGTCTTTGTTTTCCTCGTCAACCCATTTAAACTTAATTTTTTCGCCTGTTTTTTTAGAAAAAATACGTGCTTTTTCTTCAGAGTCGTCCCATTTAAATGTAAAAAAATCACCTCTTGAATTGACATTATTAGCAAACCATTCTTGTAATCCAGATGGTGTTGATATATATTGATATAGTAATTGAGGGGATGAATGTATAGGGAACTCTAATTCGTATCGTATTTTGCTGTTCATAATGATTTTTTTTCGAAATATAGATAATATGAATTATTAAAACAAGTAAAATGTTTTTTATTTGTCTTTTTTGTGTAGAGATATTAAATGATGATTTGTTTTGTGTTAATGCTTATTAAAAGTTTATTTTTTTTTGTTTTTTAATTAGTTGTTTATTAGGTGATTGTGTTTTTTTATGAAAAAAAAATAAAAAAAAGTAGAAAAAAAGTTTGCGTAACTTGAATTTAGTTGTAAATTTGCACTCGCATTCGGGAAGGATGTTACCAACAGAATAAAAGGCGAGGTAGCTCAGTTGGTTAGAGCGCAGGATTCATAACCCTGAGGTCACGGGTTCAACTCCCGTCTTCGCTACAAGGCCTGAAACGCACTATGTTGTTTCAGGCTTTTTTATTGTTTTTAAATATGTGATTATTTTAGAGATCAAAAGATGCCAAGTCCAAAACCTGTGGAGAAATTTAAGGAATCTTTTTTTGTTATCTAATTTTTTTTCAATAGAATATTCATTTGATAATCTTATTTTAACTTTTACTACCTAATTGTATTATCGAATATTTTGAGTTAGCACTAATAAAAAAACTTTATTTATATTTAAAATAATAAATCTCCTGAAGAGTATTCACCACACAAAATTTAATTAAGAGCTTTTTTGAAAATATAACAGTTTTTAATAAGAGTATTAAAAATCTATCCATATCTATTAGTTTTCATAATGTAAAAAGAGGGTGGGTTTTTTGAAGTAAATGTGAAGTTGTATAATTTAAACTTTCAGTATTCTTTTATTTCTTTGCTTGTGTAAAGAAGTTATAGTGGTTTTATTCTGGTAAAATAATATTGTATCTAAAAATAATTCGTATAAATTTTGTTTTCTTCCTACTTTTTATCTTTATAATAGAGTTTATCTCGTGATTAGGATGAAAAAGAACTGAAGATGATAAAATGCAAAAGTTTTAGTTTAAATTTCCTTGTCATTTTAATAATAGGAGGGGTGGCGCAATCAGAAGATAAAAGATCTTAGGTGATTGTTTTGAAAGAAATAGAGGATGATAAACGGTAATTTTATTTTAGATACATTTTGCGAATAAAATGTTAGGATGGTATGTGAAAGTATTTTATAATCCTGCATTAGTGTGATTTTTATGTTAATTGTTTGTTAATTAAAGCTATATTAGGCAAAAAAAGAATTTTATCTAATGGAGATTTATATAAAACCGTATCTATCAGTTTTGTATATGTTAAATTATAATTATAAATATTTTTGTTTAATATTGTTTTTTAAAAAAAATAAAAATGCAATTAGGGTCATCAGAACATTTTTTTTTAAATAAAATAATTTCTAATCAGTCGTTACTTTTCTTTCAGTTTTCTGTAGATTTAGATGGTTTTTTAATTGTTGATTATCTACAAGGATCTCATTATGATTTTTTTGAATCTGATATTGAAATGTTTAGAAGTAATCCTTTGGGTGTTTTTAAGAAGGTGGTATTTCCGTTGGATAAGTCTAGAATTTTAAATGCTATAGATAAAAGTAGAAAAGATTTAGCTAGTTTAGATTTAGATTTTAGAGTTGTACTATCCAAAGAACTAAGGTGGTATAAGATGTTAGCTACAGCGGAAAGCGAAAGTGATAAGGTTTCTTTCTTTGGAATTATTTCAGACATTACGAAACAAAAAAAGATAGAAGAGGAGAAAAGAATAGAGGCTTTAAGAAATCAATTTGCTAATCAAGCCTCTGAAATAGGTGTTTGGGATTGGAATTTGGTTACCAACGAAGTGTTTTATTCGGCACAATCTCTTAAAATTTTAGAAATAAGTAAAGGAAATTTAGGATTGATTTCAAATCCTGAAGAATGGGATAAATTAGTGCATCCAGATGATAGAGAAATTTATTTTTATAATATACAAGAACATTTGGAAGAAAGAATACCTTATTATGAAACCTATCATCGTGTTTTGTGTAATGGAGTATATAAATGGATTTTAGATAGAGGAAAAGTTATTGAACGAGATGCTTTAGGGAAACCATTGAGGATTATCGGGACTCATACAGATGTTACGATTCAAAAGGAAAAAGAACAAAAACTTAGAGAAACTTTTGATTTAGTAAATAATCAAAAAGGGAAATTGATGAATTTTGCTCATATTGTTTCACATAATTTGAAAAGTCACACAGAAAATTTTTATATGCTGTTGTCTTTTTATAAAAATGGTTATGTTTCTACCGAAGAAGTTATTAAAAGTTTGCAAATTGTATACAATGAATTGAAAGGAACTATAGATAATTTAGTAGATTTGGTGGGAGTACAAGCAGAAGTTATTAATGAAAAACAAAGTAATAATTTACGATGCTATATAGAAAAATCATTATCTGTATTAAAAGAAATGATTTGTGCTAAAGAGATTACGATAACCTTGGAGGTAGATAAAGGAATGGAAGTTTCTTTTATTCCAGCTTATTTAGAAAGTGTGATTCTTAACTTGACTACGAATGCTGTTAAATACGCAGATTCTAATAAAAAAGATAAATTCATTTCGTTTTATTTAGAAAAAGAATTGCTTCATAATGTAGAATATGATGTTTTGTGTGTTGAGGATAATGGAATAGGGATTGATTTAAAGAAATATCAAGAAGCAGTATTTGGACCTTATAAAACTTTTCATAAAAACCGAGAATCGACAGGGATTGGTTTGTATATCGCTAAAAATCAAGTAGAGGCTATGGGAGGAAAGATTAGTGTTGATAGTAAATTAGGTATAGGTTCTATTTTTAAAGTTTACTTTAAGAAGTGATATTTTTCCTTGAAAAAGTTAAAGAGGTGTAAAATAATATTCTCTTTTTAGTCATGAGAGAATATTATTTTGTAAGATTTATTCTTTTTTAAATCTATAGGTTCTTGTGATGAAAAGAAAAAGAATAAAAAAGTACGGAAATTTTTTCTCCTAGATGAGGAGATTGAAAAAAAATAAAGTAATTATACTAAATATCTAATGCTTTTAATAATTTGGTAAAAAAGGATAAGGTGATTTTTAACCCAAATTCCGCATTAGAAATCTATTCCAGTTTATTTTTTCTTTCAATTCAAACACGTACTCCAATTTCATTTATCGAAATAGTTGATTATTTCATCTTCTAAAATTCTCCGTGAATACTTGAATTTATTGAAAAATTTTGTTTCACAACGAATTCTAATGCGGCATCTGGGTTTAAATATTCAAAGTAAAGTTGTCATCTCTTTT
This sequence comes from Flavobacterium davisii, assembly GCF_042182265.1. Lineage (NCBI taxonomy): Bacteria > Pseudomonadati > Bacteroidota > Flavobacteriia > Flavobacteriales > Flavobacteriaceae > Flavobacterium > Flavobacterium davisii. Next base: position 3,416,140 of record NZ_CP097869.1, on the reverse strand, counting down.
TTGAATTTTATTTTTTGAAGAACTGATAAAAATGTATTAGAAATATGAACCCCTGTTTTTAAGGCTTTTACTCTAAAAAACAGGGGTTAAAAATAAAGGATCTTTATTAATCCTCTGATATATGTATCTAAAAATTAGACGCTCTTTTGTTTTTTTATTTGGCTATATTAACGGCTCTAGTTTCGCGAATTACAGTAATTTTTACTTGACCAGGATAAGTCATTTCGGTTTGAATTTTATGTGAAATATCAAAAGATAACTTCGCTGCCATTTCATCATTTACTTTTTCGCTTTCAACGATTACTCTTAATTCTCTTCCTGCTTGAATAGCATACGCACTTTTTACTCCACCAAAGCCATAAGCTATGTCTTCTAGGTCTTTAAGTCTTTGAATATAAGAATCTAGAACTTGACGTCTGGCTCCAGGTCTAGCACCAGAAATAGCGTCGCAAACCTGAATAATTGGAGCAATTAAAGATTTCATTTCTATTTCATCGTGGTGTGCACCAATGGCGTTGCATACATCTTCTTTTTCGCCGTATTTTTCAGCCCATTGCATACCTAATAAAGCGTGTGGTAGATCGCTTTCTGTTTCAGGAACTTTACCTATATCGTGTAAAAGTCCTGCTCTTTTGGCTAGTTTTACATTTAGTCCTAGTTCAGCGGCCATAATACCACAAAGCTTTGCTACTTCTCTGGAGTGCTGTAGTAAGTTTTGACCGTATGAAGAACGATATTTCATGCGTCCTACTATCTTAATTAATTCAGGATGTAATCCATGAACGCCTAATTCAATTACAGTACGTTTTCCTACCTCAATAATTTCTTCTTCTATTTGTTTTGTAGTTTTTGCTACGACTTCTTCAATTCTAGCTGGATGTATACGTCCATCTGTTACTAATTTATGTAGGGATAAACGGGCAATTTCTCTCCTTACAGGGTCAAAGCAAGACAAGATGATTGCTTCTGGGGTGTCATCAACAATGATTTCAACTCCAGTAGCCGCTTCTATAGCACGTATGTTACGGCCTTCACGGCCAATGATTCTACCTTTTACATCATCTGATTCTATGTTAAATACGGATACGCAGTTTTCAACAGCTTCCTCTGTTCCTACACGTTGAATGGTATTGATGATTATTTTTTTGGCTTCCTGTTGAGCCGTCATTTTAGCTTCTTCTATGGTTTCTTGAATGTGAGCCATAGCATTTGTTTTAGCTTCTGCTTTTAGGCTTTCCATTAATTGATTTTTGGCTTCTTCAGCAGAAAGACCAGAAATAGTTTCTAGTTGTTCTACTTGTGCTCTGTGCATTTTTTCGATTTCAGTAGTTTTCTTTTCTAAGTTTTCTACTTTTGAATCGTATTCTTTTATTTTGTGTTCAACCTCATCGTTTAATTTTCTTGCTTTAGCAAGTTCATTAGAAACTTGTGATTCTTTGTCGCGCGTTCTCTTTTCTACTTCGGCAACTTTTCGGTCACGAGTTAAAATAACCTGTTCGTGTTCAGCTTTTAATTCAATGAATTTTTCTTTGGCTTGTAATATCTTATCTTTTTTGATGTTTTCAGCCTCTGTATTAGCGTCTTTTAAGATAGAAGAAGCTTCTTTTTTTGCGTTTTTAATCAAGGTAGATACATTGGTTTTTTCTAAGTATTTTGCAATACCAAAACCTGTTGCAACTCCAAGAATTCCAATAATAATTACTATTAAAATGTCCATAGTCTGTGTTAAGTGTTATGTATAAAAAAACCTACATTAGAAAAGTTGTATAAACTCGGTATGTACAAGTTTTGGGTTAACTCAATGTTCAAGCTTCCTACTGAAAGGCCTGCTATAGTATTGATGATTTGCCCTTTTTAAACGTTAGTGTTGAGTTTATCAAATGGGTACTAATGTAGGTAGTGTTTCTAAATTTATTAATTTTTTAAGAACGTACTTTTTATTCTGTTTAGAGATGTTTGTCTAATAAATCATTTAACTTTTTTAACTTTTCTGTCACTTGTAGATTTGAGGTTGTTATTTCCTCATTTTTTTGTTCTACTTGAGTGGCAAATTGTAGAGCACACATGGCGAGTAAATCTTGCTTATCCTTTACAGCATAATTTTGTTCAAACTGTTTTAGCATATAGTCAACCCTTTGGGAAGCTTTTAGTAAGCTTTCTTTTTGGCTAGGATCTACTGTTAGAGGGTAAACCCTTTCTGCTATCGAAATATCTATTTTTAGTTTTTCACTCATTATGCTTTCTAATCAGAAAGTTGTGCTATACAATAATCTATATCTTTGATTAATGAATTTATTTTGAGTTTCGTATCTCTTTTGAATTCGTCACTACCTAAAAGTGAGTTTGTAATTTTGACAGAGTCAAGTTCCGACTTTATTTTTTTCAAGTCTTCTCCTTGTTTTATAATAATTGATTCCGAATATCTAAGTTTCAGTCTTAGTTCTTGGTTGTCAAGTTTTAGGTTTTCCATTTTTTGGAAAAGTTCCTGAATCTTAACTTCAAGAGAATCAGTTATTACGTCTAGTTTACTCATCGTAACAAAAATACATTACATCACTTCACAAATTTAAATTTTAAAATGTATTTTAACAATAAGATTGAGGAAAAAAATGATAATTATCAATTTTTTATTCTTAATCGTTTTAAAATGAAACTTTTAAAAATAAAAAAATAGGACTGAAATAATGTAAAAGGAATCGTTATCTTAGCAGAAATAAAGAAAGTTTTTAAGTTTACAGCTGTAATTATTATGATATGGTTAAAAAGTTTTGGTTTTTTCTCTTATTTTTTTCTCTTGTAGCATTTACACAAGATAAATACCCCAAAGATTATTTTGGTTCTCCGCTAAATATTAATTTAAATATAGCAGGTTCTTTTGGTGAGCTTAGACCTAATCATTTTCATTCAGGAATTGATTTTAGAACCCAACAAAAAGAAGGTTTTCCAGTGTATGCCACTGCAGATGGTTTTGTTTCTCGTCTAAACGTTTCCACTTATGGCTATGGAAAGTGTTTGTATATAGATCATCCTAATGGTTATACTACCGTTTATGCGCATTTACAGCGTTTTTCAGAAACAATAGATCGGTATGTTCGGGAAAAGCAATATGCAGATAAAACCTTTGTTTTAGAATTACGCTTAAAAGACAATTTTTTAGTTGTAAAAAAAGGGGATTTAATAGGTTATACAGGCAATACAGGAGGTTCTAGTGGTCCTCATTTGCATTTCGAAATAAGAAATACAAAAACAGAGTTTATTATGAATCCTTTCTTGTTTGGATATGATACTTTAGTAAAAGATACAAAAGCGCCTTCTATAGAAGGATTATATGCTTATGCCTTATCTAAAAATGCTATAGTTAATGGTTCTTCTCAACCTATTATGGTTCCTTTAAGTTTACAATCAGATGGGACTTATCTTGCCACCCCAGTTAAAGCCAAAGATACCATAGGATTTGCAATAAACGCTCATGATGTATCCGATTTTAATTTTGGGAAAAATGGAATTTACAAGTTAAACGCATTTTTAAACGGAACACCTTATTTTAATTATCAATTTGATAGTTTTTCTTTTGATGAATCAAAACATATAAACTGTTTTATTGATTATCCAAGATACAAAAAAACACATCAACGTTTTCAAAAACTTTTTGTGGGGTATATATTTCCAGAAAATATTATTAAGCACAAAATAAATAACGGACAACTAAAAGTAGAACCCAATTATAACTTAAACTATGAAATAGAAATTTATGATTTTCATGGCAATAAAAATACCTTAATTATTCCCATAGAATTTTCAAATTCGAATAGTTCAATGATGAATAATCCGCCTAAAACTCCCTATTTTTTAAAATCTCAAATTGAGCAATTGTATTCAAAAGAAGGGATTTCTGTATTCATTCCAGAACAAACGTTTTATGAAGATTTTTATATAAAATTTGATGTAAAGGATAAAGAGCTGTACTTACATGATGAGTCCGTAGCAATTAATAAACCTATGACCATTACATTTGATGTGTCTCATTTACCTAAAGAAGAACGTGAAAAAATGTTTATAGCTAATTTAGATCATAGCAGAATAGAGTATAATTTTACAATTAAGAAAGAAGATCAGTTTATAATTAAAACAAAAAAACTCGGAAAGTTTTTTATTGCAAAAGATACGATAGCACCTAAAATTTATGCACCTAATTTTAAAATGGCTGAAGATTTAACTTCAAAAGATTCGTTGAAAATCTTTATTTCAGACAATTTATCGGGTATTAAATCTTATAATGCGTATTTAAACAATGAATGGATATTAATGGAATATGAACCTAAATTAAATAGATTAATTCATTTTTTTTCCGATTCTAAATTTATAAATGGTAAAAATGATTTTAAGTTAGAAGTAGTGGATAATTTAGGAAATACAACTACATTTGAATCAAATTTTTATAAAACAAAACTGTAAATTTTGAAAACTAAATTTTCTTTTTTATTACTTCTATTTTCATTTAGCCTTTTAGGACAAATTGCCAGAGTTAAAGGAATTGTTTTGGATGAAGAAAACAATCCTGTAGAAGGAGTTAATGTATCATTTCAACAAAAAAGTACCAAGACAAATGAAAATGGATTCTATCAATTAGCCATTCCTTCAAAAGTAAAATCAAATTTAAAGTTTACACATTTATCTTTAAAATCAGCTGTTATTTCGTTAGAACTTAATCCTAGTGAAGATTATGAATTTAATGTAGTATTAAAAAGTACAACAGAGCAGTTAGGCGAAATTGTCATATCGAATAACAGTAAAAAAAGAGTAGAGGGCATTACGACCTTATCACCAAAAGCTATTCGATTGATACCAGGAGCTAATTCTGGAGTAGAAAATATTTTAAAATCACTACCAGGAGTAAATTCTAATAATGAATTAAGTACACAATATGCTGTAAGAGGAGGTAATTATGATGAAAATTTAGTATACGTAAACGAAATAGAAGTATACCGTCCTTTTTTAATTCGATCAGGACAACAAGAAGGGCTAAGTTTTACAAATACAGACTTAATTCAGCATGTTGATTTTTCTTCTGGAGGATTTCAGGCTAAATATGGAGATAAATTATCTTCCGTATTAGATATAACTTATAGAAAACCGACTAAATTTGGAGCTTCCCTTGAAGCTTCCTTTTTAGGAGGAAGTGTTTCAATGGATAATGTGTCAAAAAATCAAAAATGGAATGCTATTACAGGAATTCGTTATCGAGATAATAGTTTGTTAGTAAAAAGTCAAGAAACACAAACTAATTTTAAGCCACGATTTGCGGATTTACAAACCTATATAACTTTTACTCCAAATATTAAATGGCAATTTGGGTTTTTAGGTAATTTATCACAAAATAAATACGATTATAGGCCTTTTTCTAGACAAACTAATTTTGGATCTTTACAAGAACCGATGGCTTTATTAGTACAATATGATGGAACTGAAAAGGATGCTTATATGACTACTTTTGGTGCTATAAAAGTTAATTATAAGATAAATGATGACTCCAATTTAAAATGGATTAATTCAATCTATCATACTATTGAACAAGAATATTATGATATAATGGCAGAATATCGATTAGGAGAGATAAATTCTAATCTAGGTGATTCTAGCTTTGGCAATGTTGAATATTCTAGAGGAATAGGCAGTCAGCTCACACATGCTCGTAATGATTTGGATGCTTTGATCATTAATACAGAGCTTAAAGGAAATCATAAGAAAAAAGAAAATCAAATAGATTGGGGATTTAAATATACACGAGAGAGTATACGAGATAGAATTAGAGAGTGGGAAGTGATTGATTCAGCAGGTTTTTTACTAAACCCTCCCAAAATATTTCCTAAAAAAGAAGAACCTTATACAGTTTATCAAGGGCCTTTAGTACCTTATAACAGTGTTAGAGCTATTAATTATACAAATATTAATCGTTTTTCAGCTTATCTTCAGTGGAATAGGCGTTTGAGATGGAAAGAACATGAATTGTTTTTAAATGTAGGAGCAAGAGCGCAAAACTGGAGCGTCACAGATGGGGTTAACATAGGAAAAAGTCAAGTTGTTTTTAGTCCAAGAGCACAATTTGCTATAAAACCAAACTGGCGCAAGGATATGTTTTTTAGAATATCAGGAGGTTGGTATCATCAACCCCCTTTTTATAGAGAATTAAGAGATTCTTTAGGAATCGTTAAACCCAATGTTAAGGCGCAAGAATCTACTCATATAGTCTTAGGACATGATTTTAGTTTTAAAATGTGGAAACGCCCTTTTAGATTAGTCACGGAATTGTATTATAAAGATATGAATAATGTAAATCCTTATACAATAGATAATGTTCGGATACGATACAGAGCTCTTAATAATGCGGAGGCTTATGCTAAAGGAATAGATCTTAGAATAAATGGGGAATTTATACCAGGAACGGAATCTTGGTTAAGTTTTGGCTATATGGATACACAAGAGTCAATAGATGATAAAGGATATATAGCACGTCCTACTGATCAAAGACTCAAGGTTGGAGCTTTATTTCAAGATTATATTCCTAATATACCTGCTTTAAAAATGTATCTTAATTTAGTTTATAATACAGGTTTGCCAGGAGGATCACCATCGTATGCTAATCCTTACGAATACCAATCAAGATTAAGAGATTATCGTAGAGCCGATATTGGATTTTCGTATGTTTTTACCGATAGAGCTAGATCAAAAGAGAAAGATAATTGGTTAAGACACTTTAGAGAACTAGCCCTTGGAATTGAAATTTTTAATATGTTCAATAACCAAAACTCGATTACGAACACATGGGTGCGGGATGTATATACTAAAAATCAATACGGAGTTCCTAATTATTTAACAACACGCGTGTTTAGTATAAAATTAAATGTGAAAATATAAACAAAAATGGGTATATTTAGATTAAATAGGATAATCATGAAAAAAAAGATTTTATATTTTTTACCTTTTATTATTTCATTTGGAAGTTGTAAAGAAGAACCCAAACCGAAAGTAAAATATGATAAGCCAGTAAAACAAGTTGAAAGAAAGAAAGATACCACTCGTTTATTAGTAGCGGATTTACCCATACAGTTTCCGACCTCCAATGTGTTAATTTATCCTATAGGAGAACTTAGAGTGAGTGATTTGAAAAAAGGAAGTTATGAAGGAGATAAAATGGATATGAATGGATTTAACGTATCAAGTGTCTTAGATGAAGAACTTACAGGATATTTACAAAATATTAAATTTCAAGAAATAGGAAAAGATTCTTTGCATGTATTAACAGATAAATCTGTTTTAATTGAACGAATGACATATCTTAAGTCTAAAAATATTTTAGTATATGTTATGGCAGATAATGATACAAATCAAGATGGAAAAGTAGATTCTTATGATGTAAAATCTTTGTATTTAAGTACTGATTTAGGAGATAAATTCACTAAAATTTCAGTTGATATGCAGGAGTTAATAGATTGGAACTATGTAGAAACAGCAAATAAAATATTTTTTAGAACAATAGATGATCGTAATAAAAACGGTGCTTTTGATAAAACAGATGGATTACATTATTTTTATGTAGATATAAAAAAAGATTGGGTAGCCCAAGAATTTAAAATGTAAAAATCTTTGATAATAAAAAAAATGCCCCCAAACAGTTATTAACTTTAGGGGGCATTTTTTATAGTTTTTATTCTAAACTTTGCATCATGACAAGTTTCGAATAAGTACCATTTTTAGCAAGTAATTCGCTGTGTGTGCCTTGTTCAACAATTTCTCCTTTTTGCATCACAATAATATTGTCTGCTTTTTGTATAGTAGAAAGTCTATGAGCAATTACGATAGAAGTTCTGTTTTGCATCATGTTTTCAAGAGCCACTTGTACTAATTTTTCACTCTCTGTATCAAGAGCAGAAGTAGCTTCATCAAGGATCATGATTGGCGGATTTTTTAATACTGCTCTTGCAATAGACAAACGTTGTTTTTGTCCGCCAGATAATTTTCCACCTGCATCACCGATATTGGTCTCTATACCATTAGGTAAATTGATTACAAATTCATACGCATTAGCAACTTTTAAAGCATGAATAATTTCTTCATCAGTAGCTGTAGGTTTACCAATTAATAAATTATTCTTTATAGAATCGTGAAACAAGATAGAGTCCTGTGTAACAATTCCCATTAAAGATCTCAAAGACTGCATTGAAATTTCCTTAATATCGGTTCCATCTATACTTATTTTTCCTTCATTTACATCATAAAAACGAGTAAGTAAATTGGCAATTGTACTTTTTCCTGATCCAGATTGACCTACTAATGCAATGGTCTTTCCTTTTGGAACGTCAATAGTAAAATTTTTTAAGACATTGTTGTCATCTGCATAAGCAAAATGAATGTTCTCAATTTTGATAGAATTTGTAAAATCTTTTTTATCTAGAGCATCTGGTAAATCTACTATTTGGCTTTCTTGTTCTAGTAAAGTAAAAACCCTTTCAGCGGCAGCTAGACCACTTTTTACCTGATAAGAAGATTTTGAAATAGATTTAGCAGGTTGTAAAATAGTGTAAGCTAATGCGATATAACCAATGAAGGCTGTTCCAGCAAGGCTTTTTTCAACCAAAACCAAATGACCTCCATACCATAATAAAGTAGCAATAGTTACGATACCAAAAAATTCACTCATAGGAGAGGATAGATTGTTTTTATTTGCTATACTGTTTGATAATTTTAAAACACGATTAACAGAATCATTAAATTTTTGAATGAAAATAGATTCTGCATTAAATCCTTTTACAACTTTTAATCCTGATAAAGTTTCGTCTAAAATAGAAATAAAAATACCTTGTTCCTGTTGGGCTTTTTGCGATTTAGATTTTAATGTTTTACCAATTCTTGAAATTATAAATCCTGAAATAGGAATAAATATAAAAACAAATAAGGTAAGTTTTATACTAATAAATAACATAGCAATAATAGAAAAGACGATAGTCATTGGTTCGCGAACGATAAGTTCTAAGATTTGGAAAAAGGAATTTTGAACTTCTCCCACATCTCCTAACATACGAGCCATAACATCTCCTTTTCTAGTATCTGAATAATAAGAAACGGGGAGATTAATAATTTTGCTATATAACTTAATACGTAGATCTCTTAATACACCATTTCTTAATATTGTAACCTGTCTGGATCCTAAATAGTTAAATAAGTTTTTTAATAAAGCTGTAATGATTACAATACTTATAACAACTAATAAAGCGTTTTGTTTACCATATTCATCTGAAATTTCAGTTAATTTATAATTAAAAGAATTTGATAAAAAATCCTTTAAATTAGATAAACCTGTGTAAATAGGCTTTTTACTAATTTTTGTATTTTGTTTAAAGAGAACCTCTAGAGTAGGCATAATAGATACCATTAAGAGTGTGCTGAACAAAGCATAAAGGATGTTGAATGTAATATTCCAAATAATATTTGTTCTGTATCTTAATGCGTATGGAATTATTTTTTTTAAATTATGATCCATTAGTTCAATTGCATATCGTTAATGATATTTTTAATTTTTTCGTCCAATTGTTTCTCCGCTTCAGGTATATCATCAACCGATTCGATGGTGCAGTTTACACTGAAATAAAATTTAATTTTAGGTTCTGTACCACTTGGACGTGCGCATATTTTACTTCCATCTTCTAAATAATAAATCAATACGTTCGATTTAGGAATGTTAATGTCGAATTCTTCATTATTCATGAAGTCTTTACCTTTTGATGTTTGATAGTCTTCTACACAAACCACACGGTTTCCGTTGATTTCTTCCATTGGATTTTCGCGTAAATCCTTCATCATTTGTTGGATTTCTGCTGCGCCATCCATTCCTTTTTTTGTAATAGAAATAAGATGTTCTTTATAAAAACCAAAATCCACATAAAGTTCCTCTAGTCTCTGATATAATGTTTTGCCGGCTTCTTTTGCTTGCGCAGCAATTTCGCAAACTAATAAAATAGCACCTACAGCATCTTTATCACGAACAGCATCGCCTACCATAAAACCAAAACTTTCTTCACCTCCTCCAATAAATTTTTGGTTTGGAAAATCTTTAATGAATTTAGCAATCCATTTAAATCCTGTTAATCCTACTTTACATTCTACTCCATAAGCTTCTGCTAAATCAAGCATCATAGGGGTAGAAACAATAGTAGATCCAATAAATTCAGTACCTGTTAACCTATTAGATTTTCTCCATTGCTCTAATAAAAATGCGGTCATAATAACCATCGTTTGATTCCCATTTAAAAGAATCATATTGTTTTGATTGTTTCGTACAGCCACTCCTAGGCGATCCGAGTCAGGATCAGTTCCTATAACGATATCAGCATTTATTTTATTGGCCAAATCAATTGCCAAACTAAGTGCTTCTGGTTCTTCGGGATTAGGTGATTTGACAGTAGGAAAACGACCATCTGGAATGGCTTGTTCTTCTACTATATTTAAATCATTATATCCAGCCGCATTCAAAACATTAGGTATTACCTTTATAGAAGTGCCATGTAATGAAGTGTAAACAATCTTTAAGTTTTTCTTAGCCTCAGCTGTTGTGTTAAAACTAGCGTTTTCAAGTGTGCTTTTTAGGAAAGCATCGTCTATCTCCTGATCTATATATTCTATAAGTTCTGGATTAGAAGCAAAATTTATATCACTATATTCTAGCGCTTCAATAGCCTGTATGATTTCTTTATCTTGTGGAGGAACAATTTGGCCGCCATCTTGCCAGTACACTTTATAACCATTGTATTCAGGTGGATTGTGTGACGCTGTTAGAACAATACCTACATGGCAAGCTAAATGGCGTACTGTGAATGATAGTTCAGGAGTAGGTCTTAATTCAGAAAATAAAAATACTTTAATTCCATTAGCAGAAAATACATCAGCAACAACTTTTGCTAGTGTGTTACTGTTAGCCCTACAATCATAAGCAATAGCAACTTTTATTTCTTCGTTTGGAAAACATTTTTTTAAGTAATTAGATAAACCTTGAGTGTTTTTACCCAAAGTATATTTGTTAATTCTATTGGTCCCTATTCCCATAACACCGCGCATACCGCCCGTTCCAAATTCTAAGTTTTTGTAAAAACTTTCTTCTAATTCTTTAGGTGATGAAGTCATCATTTCCTTGATAGATTCTTGAGTTTCGTCGTCAAAAGTGGGTGTTAACCAAATATTTACTTTTTCTAAAATTGCCTGTTCAATGTGCATAATTCTTTTGGTTTTATAGTCAATTTTTTAGTTTTATTATGGCTTTTTATTTTTATGTTTTGATCTCTATAAAATAAAGATTTCTAATTTTTTAAAAACAAAGCCTGTATTGTTTTAAGAAAGTTAGAGCAAGTATTAGAGAATGCTCTTAAAGATTCCGCTAATAGTTGAGCTCAATTTATTTAGGTTATAAGATTTCTTGAATTTTATATCGCTCTTCATTGTGTTTGGTACGAAGAATTATTTCACCCAAAAATCCTGCTAAAAATAATTGAGTTCCTATAATCATTGTGGTCAAAGCTATGTAAAACCAAGGATTATTGGTAATTAAGATTGTTTCTTGATGGGTGTAAAGTTTCCAAAGTTTAACAGCCCCTATGTAGCCTGCGGACAAAAAACCAATCATAAACATGAGAGTACCCAACAGACCAAATAAGTGCATGGGTCTTTTTCCAAATTTACCTAAGAACCAGATGGTAATCAAATCTAAAAAACCATTTACAAAACGATCAATTCCGAATTTTGACTCACCGTATTTGCGGGCTTGATGCTGTACAACCTTTTCTCCAATTTTTTTAAAACCTGCGTTTTTAGCTAATACAGGTATATAGCGGTGCATTTCGCCAAAAACCTCTATGTTTTTTATGACCGTATTTTTGTAAGCTTTTAAACCGCAGTTAAAATCATTAAGTTGTACACCAGATGTTTTTCTAGCGGCTGCATTAAAAAGTTTAGAAGGCAGGTTCTTAGTTAATGTATTGTCATAACGCTTTTTTTTCCAGCCTGAAACTAAATCAAAATTTTCATCTGTAATCATCTGGTACAGTCCAGGTATTTCATCAGGACTGTCTTGTAAGTCGGCATCCATCGTAATGACTACATTTCCTTTTGCCTTGGCAAAACCAGCATGTAAAGCTTGACTTTTTCCGTAATTACGCAAAAAACGAATGGCTTTAAGATTTTCGTTTTTTAATGCCAATTGCTGTATAACGAGCCAAGAATTATCCGTACTTCCATCATCTATAAATAAGACTTCGTATGAATAATTGTGTTGAGTCACTACACGTTCAATCCATGAAGCCAATTCTGGTAATGATTCTTGTTCGTTTAATAAAGGTATTATAATTGATATATCCACTTTTATAGTTGATTTGACGATTTTGTTTTGAAAAATGCAGACAAAATTAAACCAAAAATTGCACTTATTAAAATTGTAAAAAGAGTTCCTTTAAAAAAGTTAGCTATCGAAAACTGATCTTGATTTTCAATTTGTTTAATAGATTCTTTAATAACGGATCTAGGTGTTCCAAATTTTTGAAGCATTCCCCCCGTTTCTTTAATTATAATTTCCTTTACGCTTTGTTTTAGAGAAGGATCCACAAGGTTAAATAAAATTACTTCGAAAAAAGTCCCCATAACTATTCCAATAATAGTAGCTATAAAATAGGTAGTAAAAGTTTCTTTAAATGTAATGCCTGTTTGAAAATCTTTTTGCGTTTTTCTCAGTAAAAGGATGATTATAATCAAGTAAAGGCTATACTTAACAAAGGTAATCCAACCTGAAGTAAATAATTCAATATTGATAAGGTAAATGAAAAGCGTCGTTAATATTGAAATAAGCCCTATTACTAATCCGTATTGAACCCCATTTTTTTTGATAATCTCATTCATAATTTGATGTTCTAAATTTAGTTTAACAAATATAAGTATTTTGATAGTAAGTAGTTTTAATATTAAAAATGTTACATAATAATTTGTATATTAAAAAAATGTATTAAATTTGCGACTTAAATTAAAAATAAAATATTACAAAAGCCGTTGTAGTTCAATACCTTTTAGAGATAAAAGCATCAAGAATAAAAACAGCAAAACATAAACAGATTTATTATGAAAAAAGGAATCCACCCAGAAAATTACAGATTAGTAGCTTTCAAAGATATGTCAAATGATGACGTATTTATTACAAAATCTACAGTTGAAACTAAAGAAACAATTACACATGAAGGTGTAGAGTATCCAGTATTCAAAATGGAGATCTCTCGTTCTTCTCACCCTTTTTATACTGGTAAATCTAAATTGGTTGATACAGCTGGACGTATTGATAAATTCAAGACTAAATACGCTAAATTCAATAAATAATATTGAAATCAAAATAGTTAGAAAGCACCATTTGTATGGTGCTTTTTTATTTTACCATTTTTTTGAAATTTATTAGAAATTTCTAATTTAAAAATGGAATTTGCTTATTTTTGAAATGTTAAAATAAAAGATATTCCGAAAGTAAAGAATTACTATTTAGTTTGCGTTCCTTTTTAAAGAGGAAAAGATTTATAATCCATTGTTTCTTATGTCAATTATAGTATAATGAATTAAACGGATTTAAATAAAGAGAATAGCCGACTTTTTGAATACCTTTAGATAAAATTTAAATATATATGAACTACATACTTTTTGATGGAAATGTACGTAATGCTTTACTTCCATTTACTTTTACCCGACCTGTAGCTGATATTCGAGTAGGAATTTTAACTATTCGCGAAAAATGGGAAAAATTCTTAGGATATACCACCACAACCATAACTGAGGAATATTTGTCAGAAAAATACCCTATGGTAGAAATGGATGAAAATGTCATGATTAATGCGTCTTTTTTACCCAACGATGTATTAGTAGAAATGGTAAAATCTTTAGAAGAAAATCAAGCTATTTTTTATAAAGAAGAAGTAGTTGCTTTTTATAGTAAAGAAAATCAAGAAGTGGATTTTGATACTTTTGAAATAATAGAATGTACAGTAGATTGTATTACAATACAACATACATGGGATATTTTTGCCAAAAATGATGTTGCACTTCGTGAAGATTTTGAATTAGTTACAGAAGGAAGAACCTCGCAACCTATACCAAAGTCAGTGAACGTTATAGCACCTGAAAATATTTTTATAGAAGAAGGAGCTAAGTTAGAATTTGTAACACTTAATGCCTCTACAGGTCCTATTTATATTGGTAAAAATGCCGAAATAATGGAAGGATCTGTTATTCGTGGTCCTTTTGCTTTGTGTGAAGAAGCACAAGTAAAATTAGCAACTAAGATTTATGGAGCTACCACAGTAGGACCTCATAGTAGAGTAGGAGGAGAAATTAATAATTCTGTCTTATTTGCTTACTCTAACAAAGGACACGACGGTTTTTTAGGCAATTCAGTATTAGGAGAATGGTGCAATATAGGAGCTGATAGCAATAACTCTAATCTAAAGAATAATTATGAAGAAGTAAAACTTTGGAGTTATGAAACAGAAAATTTTGCTCGTACAGGACTTCAGTTTTGCGGATTAATGATGGGTGATCATAGTAAATGCGGAATTAATACCATGTTTAATACAGGTACCGTAGTGGGGGTTTCTGCTAATATTTTTGGATCAGGATTTCCACGTAATTTTGTTCCTAGTTTTTCTTGGGGAGGAGCTTCTGGTTTTACGACCTATCTTACATCAAAAGCCTTTCAAACAGCTAAAATTGTAATGGGAAGACGTCATGTTGAATTTTCAGAACAAGATGTTAAAATTTTAGAACATATCTTTGAAGAAACTAAAAAATATAGAAAAGAATAATTAAAAAATAAATTGAAATAAGAAACCGCGAATGTAAATTCGTGGTTTTTTAGCTTTGAAAAAATGTATAGAATAGAAAACGATTTATTAGGTGATTTACAAGTTCCTGTAAATGCTTATTATGGAGTGCAAACGCAACGTGCCATTGAAAATTTTAATATTTCAGGAGTAAGATTATATCAATTTCCTGAATTTATAAAAGGGTTAGCTTATGTGAAATGGGCTGCAGCTGAAACAAATTTTGAGCTAGGATTACTCGAAGAAACCATAAAGAATGCCATTGTACAAGCTTCTAAAGAAGTGATTGAAGGAAGGTTTGATAGTGAATTTCCAGTTGATATGATTCAAGGTGGAGCAGGTACTTCTACCAATATGAATATCAACGAAGTTTTAGCTAATAGAGCCCTAGAAATTATGGGATATGAAAAAGGACAGTATCAATTTTGCTCTCCTAATGATCATGTAAATTTATCACAATCTACAAATGATGCCTATCCGACAGCCATAAAAGTTGGAGCGATACGCTCTAATATGAATCTGATTTCCCATTTAAAAGAATTAATAACCTCTTTTAGAAAAAAAGGCGAAGAATTTAAACATGTTTTAAAAATGGGACGGACACAGTTACAAGATGCAGTTCCGATGACATTAGGACAAGAATTTGAAGCTTTTGCGGCAACCTTAGAAGAAGAAATAGAACGATTAACCCAAAATTCAAACCTTTTTTTAGAAATTAACATGGGAGCAACTGCTATTGGTACAGGTTTAAATGCTCCAATAGGTTATGCCCAGTTATGCGCTCAAAAATTAGCCAAAATAACCGATCTAGCTATAGTATCAGCTCCCAATTTAATTGAAGCAACACCTGATACGGGGTCTTATGTTATTTATTCGTCAGCGTTAAAACGTATGGCAATCAAAATGTCAAAAATATGCAATGATCTACGATTATTATCCTCAGGACCTCGTTGTGGATTAAACGAAATTAATTTACCTCCTATGCAGCCAGGCTCCTCTATCATG
Organism: Flavobacterium davisii; assembly: GCF_042182265.1. NCBI lineage: Bacteria > Pseudomonadati > Bacteroidota > Flavobacteriia > Flavobacteriales > Flavobacteriaceae > Flavobacterium > Flavobacterium davisii. The sequence continues at coordinate 3,400,244 of NZ_CP097869.1, read as the reverse complement.
CCAGGAAAAGTAAATCCTGTTATTCCAGAGGTAATGAACCAAGTTTGTTTTCGTGTAATAGGAAATGACCTAACCGTTACTATGGCTGCCGAAGCAGGGCAATTACAATTAAATGTCATGGAGCCAGTGCTGATTTATGCTATTCTTGAATCGATGCAATTAATGAGCCAAGCGATGGATACTTTAAGAGAAAAATGTATTGAAGGTATTACAGCCAATGAAGAGCATTGTCGTGAAATGGTACTACATAGTATAGGCATTGTAACCGCTTTAAATCCATATATAGGATATAAAAATAGTACTAAAATAGCTAAAGAAGCACTAGAAACAGGTAAAAGTGTATACAATTTAGTTTTAGAACATAATATCCTTTCTAAAGAACAATTAGACGATATTCTAAATCCAGAAAATATGTTAGCACCTAAAGCCTTTCATAAATAAAAAAATACCAATTTTATAAAGATCATTTGATAAGCCAAACAAATTGTTTTAGTTGCTTGTTATATTTTAAAATCTAAAATCAGTATTTGTTTTAGCCCAGATTGCGCAATAGATATTGTAATGAAGACAAAAGGACAAAGAAGAACAAAATCGACGAAAATTTTTTATCGCAGATATAGTTTTTTGCATAGAGCATAAAAAGGTCTGTTCTTTTAGGTATCAAGTCATTTTATTTCTAATAAGTTATCAAAGCGTAATTTGGGGTAAACCAGCCATTCTAAATAAATTTTGTTGAGAGTAAATAAACTACTGTTTTTTAAACCAAAAAAACGAGTTAAATTTGTAACCTCAATTTTTGACAACGATTTCATTGATTGACAACGAATTATGAAAAATAAAAAAAAAGTAGCGTTTTATACGCTCGGATGTAAATTAAATTTTTCTGAAACATCCACCATTGCACGAAATTTTCAAGAAGAAGGTTTTGATCGAGTAGATTTTGAAGAAGTAGCCGATATTTATGTAATTAATACTTGCTCCGTTACAGATAATGCTGATAAACAATTTAAGCAAATTGTAAAAAAAGCAATGAAGCTTAACGAAAAAGCCTTTGTAGCCGCAGTAGGTTGTTATGCACAGTTAAAACCAGAAGAGTTAGCAGCTGTAGATGGTGTTGATTTAGTTTTAGGGGCAACTGAAAAATTTAAAATAACAGATTACTTGAATGATCTTTCTAAAAATGACTTAGGAGAGGTACATTCATGCGAAATTCAGGAAGCTGATTTTTATGTAGGAAGTTATTCTATAGGCGACAGAACCCGTGCTTTTTTAAAAGTACAAGATGGATGCGATTATAAATGTACCTATTGTACCATCCCTTTAGCTCGAGGAATTTCTCGTAGTGATACAATGGGAAATGTTTTAAAAAACGCAGAAGAAATTTCTGGAAGAGGAATTAAAGAAATCGTTTTAACCGGTGTTAATATTGGAGATTATGGGAAAGGCGAGTTTGGTAATAAAAAACACGAACATACTTTTTTAGAACTAGTTCAAGCATTAGATAAAGTAGATGGTATCGAAAGATTACGTATATCGTCAATAGAACCTAATTTGTTAAAGAATGAAACAATTGATTTTGTTTCGCAAAGTAGAACTTTCGTTCCTCATTTTCATATTCCATTACAATCAGGGTCTAATACTATTTTAAAGAAAATGAAGCGTCGTTATTTACGAGAATTATATTCAGATCGTGTTGCTAAAATACGAGAAGTAATGCCTCATGCGTGTATAGGTGTAGATGTAATTGTAGGCTTTCCAGGCGAAACAGATGAATTGTTTTTAGAAACCTATAACTTTTTACATACTTTGGATATATCATATCTTCATGTATTTACTTATTCAGAAAGAGATAATACAGAAGCTGCTCAAATGGAAGGGGTAGTTCCGGGAAATGTACGTGCCAAACGTTCAAAAATGTTGCGTGGTTTATCTGTAAAAAAACGTCGTGCCTTTTATGAAACTCAAATCGGTACCAATAAAACAGTACTTTTTGAAGGAGAAAATAAAGAAGGCTATATTCACGGCTTTACAGAAAATTATGTAAAGGTAAAAACACCGTGGAATCCAGAATTAGTAAATACTTTGCGTCAGGTAAAACTATCAAAAATAGATGAGGACGGAAGTGTAAGAATGGAGTTCGTATAAAAATAGTTTCTTAAACCCAGATTGCGCATTAAACTTCGTTGTAAAACAAAGTTTTTCAATAACTTCAAGTGTTCACGGAAAATTTTATAAGATGAAATAGGCAACTATTTCGATGAATAAAAATGGGGGATGTGCTTGAATTTGAAGAAAAACAAAGTGGAATAGATTTCCAATGCGGAATTTGGGTTAAAATAGAAACAGCAGCTATATACTTTAATAGCTGCTGTACTAAAAACGCTAGTTATACTACTAGTTTATAGTGTTTTATTTGCATTTGTACTTTATAATTATATCAACAATCTTTAAGTAATCTTTGTGTGATCTATAATTATATTCTATTTTATCAACATCTTCATCAGCACTTTTACATTTGCCTTTAAACATTTCTGCTAACATTTTTTTAATCATACCCCCTCTGCCTATATGTACAGTTGCGGCAGCTTTAGATTCTTTTAAGCCCCAATATATTACTTCGTCCCCTTTCTTTTTAAAAAAGAAAGTAACATCGCCAAATGAGGTAACATATCCGCTATTTATAAAAGTTGACCTAGTCATGGTTTCGATAGTATAAACCTTAATGTTTGCTTTTTCATAAATAAAATAAAACCATTTTTTTGATTTTGAGTAATCAAACCCAAAACTTAAAAGATCAAAAGACCAATGTTTCATTCTTTCAGCTACATATTTGTCGCCATCTTCTGTAGTATACTCTATTTTATCTAGTTCATCTGATTTTATTTTTTCAGTATCACCATCTAATTCCTTTCTAAAGGATACTTTCCTATCAGGACATTCAACAAGTTTGGCAAAACCTTCCGTTTGCGTTCCGTTAGTATAATATACTTTTGCTTTTAAAAATTTGGCTTGCATTCCTGTACTTAGCGCAAGCATTAATGCACATATAAAATATTTCATAAAAAAATTTGTTAAATTTAGTAAAATTTAACATTAAAAAATGAATGTTCATTGTTGCTGAATTCATTAAACGCAATACTTTTTGAATTTTGTTTATAAAGCTAGCATGATGCCTATGTAGCGTTCTTATCTGTAAAGTGCTTTTTGGATGACGTACTCCTTGTAATGAATTTAAATTTCAGCAATGAAATCATGTAAAGGAGTAAGTGAAATTTCAGTTCCTGTTTCGCCATTTTCAACATAGTCAAATGGATTGTCTAAATCTTTGATTAAAAAAAGCATATACCAAATTAAGAAAGTAATCAATAAAGTAAGAAACATTGCAGCTAAAAAAGGTTCTATATTTATAATGATTAATCCAATAGAAGTTAATAAAGCCATGGCCTCAACAATAGCATAAGCAGATACAGCAAAATCCGTATCTCGTATCGTATCCATCCTCATAATGGTCTTGCGTAATTGATTTTGTTCATTCTTTATTTTTATGATATAGTTAACTTGAATATTTTCTTCTTCAAGATGAACTAAATATTCATTAATATTGCTGATAAATGCTAAAATAGCGGAAGTTTTTTCTGTTCTGTAAAGCCATTTTTTAATTAAAAATGGGAGCTCTTTTTGGTATTGTAAAAAAAATTTCGCTGCTTCAGAATTTTTAGATTTAATAATGGTAAGTGTATCATCTTGTAAAGTACGCATAGAAACAACTAGTTCTGTAGGCAACTTTTCGCTTTCTTTATAGTCGGATAATACACCACTAATCAAGAAACCAATTAAAAAAATAGTTCCAGCTACTAAACTAGTAAAAAGCGCATTGAGTTCCATTAGTTCAAAATTGTAGTAATGACTCATTAATTTAAAAATTCCAACAATCAAAATAATAGGGAAAATTTTAAAAGCTATTTTCCACTTAAGAACTAAATTTTTCATTTTATTTTTTTTGCAATTTTAAAGAAAAAGTTTTTTTAAAGCTACTGTTTTATCGCTAGAATAAATAATTTAGTCAAAATTTAATAAAATACAGTAATGTCTAAGTTTCAAGTATATTTTATGCCAGGAATGGCAGCCAGTTCAAAAATTTTTGAACGAATTCAATTACCAGAAGATTTTTTTGATGTGCATTTTTTAGAATGGGAAATGCCACATTTTCAAGAACCTCTTGTACATTATGCTCAAAGAATATCAGAAAAAATAGTAGGAGAAAATATTATTTTGATAGGCGTTTCGTTTGGAGGTATTCTAGTACAAGAAATGGCCCAATTTGTTCAGCCTAAAAAAGTAATCATTATTTCAAGTGTAAAAAGTAATCAAGAATTGCCTAAAAGAATGAAAATTGCAAAGGCAACGAAATTATATAAGTTATTGCCTACTGGGTTAGCAAAAAATATAGAAACATTAGCTAAATATGTTTTTGGAAAAGGAATTGTAAAGCAAAGAATTGAGTTGTACAAAAAATTTATGACACGTACAGAAAAAGAATATCTAGATTGGGCTATAGAACAAGTTGTTTGTTGGGAAAGAGATCAACCTGATTTAAAAGTAATTCATATTCAAGGGGATGCGGATGAAGTCTTTCCTGTAAAAAATATAGAAAAATGGATAAATGTTAGAGGAGGTACTCATATTATGATTTTAAATAAATATAAATGGTTAAATGAAAATTTACCTAAATTAATAGTAGAATAAAATGAAGATTAAAATTATTGTTTTTTTTGTTTTGTGTATTGGTCTTGGATTAGTAAGCTGGAAGAATAACCATTTTTTTCCTGTAAAAATTGATTTCTGTGGAGAAGAAGTGCCCCTAGATATACCTGATGTTCGTGAAAGATTAGATCGTGAATTGGTTATTAATGAATATATGCACGGTTCTACTATCATGATTATTAAACGAGCGTACCGTTTTTTTCCAATTATAGAGCCTATTTTAGCTAAAAATAATGTGCCAGATGATTTTAAATATTTAGCCGTAATAGAAAGTTCTTTAACAAATGCAACCTCTCCTTCAGGTGCAAAAGGATTTTGGCAATTTATGCCTCAAACTGCTAAAGAAAAAGGCATGGAAATTACAGAAGGAGTTGATGAACGTTATCATTTAGAAAAAGCAACGCAGGCTGCTTGTGAATATCTATTGAAAGCAAAAGAAAAATTTGGTTCATGGACTTTAGCAGCAGCTTCATATAATGGAGGTATGAATGGTTTACAAAAGGCTATTAATCAACAATTGGTTACTAATTATTACGATTTGCTACTTACAGATGAAACATTTCGATATGTTTTTAGAATTTTAGCACTCAAAGAAATTATGGAAAATTCTAAACATTACGGATTTAGCTTAAATGAAAATGATCTATATAAGCCATTAAAGATAAAAAAGATAGAAATCGACAGTACTATTACAGATTTAGCTAAATTTGCTAAAAGTCAAGGTGTTAATTACAAAGAATTGAAATTAATGAATCCATGGTTACGAGATGTAAAGCTGGATAATCCAAATAAGAAAAAGTATGTTTTAGATTTGCCAATGAAATGAAAATAGTAGAGTATTATCAGAAAAGGTTTGTCAGAAAGAAAGACTAATAAATAAAAAAGAATGGGTGTAAATAAGATTTTGAGCGTATGAATATAATAACGATAATTGTTTTAGTAATTACAGGTTTATTAGCAGGTGTGTTGAGTGGTTTGGTAGGAGTAGGAGGAGGTATAATAATGGTGCCTATGATGGTTTTTGTTTTAGGTTTTTCACAACATCAAGCACAAGGAACTAGTTTGGCGGTGTTGGTCGTGCCTGTTACAGCTTTAGCTGTTTTTAATTATTATAAAGAAGGCTATATAAATTGGAAATATGCTGCTGTTATTGCTTTGTTTTTTGTTGTAGGAAGTTATGTAGGGAGCAAGTTAGCCGTTAGTTTAGATCAAAAAATGCTGAAAAAAGTTTTCAGCATTATATTAATTCTTATAGGAAGTAAAATGTTTTTAGAAAAATAACTAGTTAGAATCAGAAATTTGAGTTTCGATCATTCTTTTTTCAGTAAAGATAGATTTTAAACCAAGATTAAACGTGTCGTAGTTCATTGTTAAAGCATTTGAAAAACTGATATTAGACTGAGGGTGTGCTCCTCCTCGTTTAATATCAACTACTTTTAGTTTTTCATCTAAAAAATAGGAAGTAGGAAATCCTAATGTATGTTTTAAATGAGCTACTATAGGAGCATCATTTTTATAAGACTCATTAGCATAGCAAACTTCAATGTTATGGTTAAAATTTCGAGCTATTTTTTTAATATTTTCTCGTTTGTCCCAAAATAATAAAATAAACTTAATATCCTTGGCATGTTTTTCTGCTAATTTATTTAAAGCTTGAAATTCTCCTTTGCTAGGAACACACCAAGAGGCATAGGTTAAAATAAAGATAGGTTTTTGAATGCTACTTAGCTGGATTGTTCTTTTTTCGAATGTTTTGAATGTATAGTCTTCAAAATGCGTTCCTTTTAGATGAAACTTAACTAATGAATCAAATAACATTTTAGAAGTTTTGATATCATTTTTTTCGTAAGCATAGTTAACTTTTTCATTATACTTGGCTAAATGAGCTCTTAATGCGTCAGGAAAACTTATAGTTATTACCTTATCTTGGCAAAAACTAAAAAGGGAATATAACGCAACTATTAAGAAATATAACTTTTTCATGTTTATTATTTGCTGCGAAGATAAACCGCTCACTTTTAATGGAATAAAATATTCGATTAACAGTATTTTTTTTCGATTATCTACCCTAAATATACTAAAAAAACCGCATTTGTTAGGTGCGGTTTTTAAACTTTAACATATTTTGTAGTTAAATTCTTTTCAATTGCTCTTTCATCATACTTATCTGATCTTTTAACATATTATGTTTGTCTAATTTTTTGGCTTCATTCAAAAATGTAGTAGCTTCCATTTTTCTTCTCCTAGATAATGCTATTCCTGCTAGATTTAATTTGGCTAATGCTAAATCCTGATCCATAGACAAACCTAATGAAATAGCTTTTTTGAAAAACTTTTCAGCTTGATTTAGGTTGGTTTGAGAAACCATCAATCCATTCAGATAGTTGTAATAACCTTGTTGCTTTTGGATTAAAGCTGTTTCAGGATTCTTGATTTTGTCTAACCAATTTTTAGCTCCTGCAAAATCTTGATTTCTTAATTTTAAGAATGCAAGTAAAATATACTCATTACGAAAATATAAAAATATAGGGATTATAGACAGTAAAAATAGGAAGATACCATTACCGATATTATTTTCTGTAAATTGCCAGATTCCTGTAACAATTAGCAAAGCTGCTAATACTAATTTAATATTTCTGTGAAACATGTTAATTGCTTTTTAATATGCTGCAAATATAGAAAAGTTATATTAAGAAATAAAGTGAACTTTTTAAGTCATTTGGCAAAAATTGTATGTTTTTTTGATATTATTTTGAAAAAGCATTTGCAGGAATAAAAAATGATTGTATATTTGCACTCGGTTTTGAGAAAACCAAATAACTAGATAAATATACAGGATTTTAAAGATAAAAAGCTATGAGTAAGAGAACATTTCAACCATCGAAAAGAAAAAGAAGAAATAAACACGGATTTATGGAAAGAATGGCTTCTGCAAACGGAAGAAAAGTTCTTGCTCGTCGTCGTGCTAAGGGAAGACATAAGTTAACCGTTTCTTCTGAACCAAGACACAAAAAATAATGATTGTTTGACAATCTATACAAAGGCGTTACTTTTATTGGTAACGCCTTTTTTTTAAAAATTTAATTCTGATAATATTTTTTTAATTTTATTACAAATCAATATTTCATACAACTAATATTGCTGGTTAACAGCGCCAAACAACACACAAAATGCCTAAAGACAACTCTATTAAATCGGTTTTAATTATTGGATCAGGACCTATTATTATTGGTCAAGCTTGCGAATTTGATTACTCAGGTTCTCAATCTGCTCGTTCATTAAGAGAAGAAGGAATTGAAGTAATCTTAATCAATTCCAATCCCGCTACCATTATGACGGATCCTTCTATGGCAGATCATATTTATCTAAAGCCATTAACTACAAAATCTATTATCGAAATCCTTAAAGCGCATCCACAAATTGATGCGGTTTTACCAACAATGGGAGGGCAAACAGCTTTAAATTTATGCTTGGAAGCGGAAGATAAAGGAATTTGGAAAGATTTTAATGTTAAATTAATAGGAGTTGATGTAAATGCAATTAATATTACAGAAGACCGAGATCAGTTTAAAGATCTATTAAACAAAATAGGCATTCCTCAAGCACCCGCTAAAACAGCTAATTCTTTTTTAAAAGGTAAAGAAATTGCACAAGAATTTGGTTTTCCATTAGTAATTCGTCCCTCTTTTACATTAGGAGGAACAGGAGCTGCTTTTGTTCATAAAAAAGAAGATTTTGATGCCTTGTTAACTCGTGGTTTAGAGGCTTCCCCCATACATGAAGTATTAATAGATAAAGCACTTTTAGGATGGAAAGAATATGAATTAGAGTTATTACGTGATAAAAATGATAATGTAGTAATTATCTGTACGATTGAAAATATGGATCCTATGGGAATTCATACTGGCGATAGTATTACAGTAGCACCTGCTATGACCTTATCCGATACTACTTTTCAAAAAATGCGCGATATGGCTATGCACATGATGCGAAGTATAGGAAACTTTGCTGGTGGTTGTAATGTTCAGTTTGCTGTTTCTCCAGATGATAAAGAAGATATCGTAGCAATTGAAATTAATCCTCGCGTGTCACGTTCATCAGCATTGGCATCTAAAGCTACAGGGTATCCAATTGCTAAAATAGCAACCAAGTTAGCCTTAGGTTATACATTAGACGAATTACAAAACCAAATTACAAAATCAACTTCGGCCCTATTTGAACCTACATTAGATTATGTCATTGTAAAAATACCGCGTTGGAATTTTGATAAATTTGAAGGTTCTGATAGAACATTGGGACTTCAAATGAAATCGGTAGGTGAAGTAATGGGAATTGGACGTTCTTTTCAAGAAGCATTACATAAAGCTACTCAATCTTTAGAAATTAAGCGAAATGGGTTAGGTGCTGATGGTAAAGGATATAAAAATTATGAACAAATCATCGATAAGTTAACACATGCAAGTTGGGATCGCGTTTTCGTGATTTATGATGCAATTGCAATGGGTATTCCATTATCAAGAATTCATGAAATTACAAAAATAGATATGTGGTTTTTGAAAGAATATGAAGCCCTTTATCTATTAGAAAAAGAAATATCTAAATACAAATTAGATACTTTGCCAAAAGAACTTTTGCTAGAAGCTAAGCAAAAAGGATACGGTGATCGTCAAATAGCACACATGTTAGGCTGTTTAGAAAGTCAGATACACACTCTAAGAGAGGAAATGAATGTTCAGAGAGTCTATAAACTAGTAGATACCTGTGCAGCTGAATTTAAAGCACAAACACCTTATTATTATTCCACCTTTGAAGCAGAAATTGAAAAAGCAGATGGCTCTCATTATGTAGCAAATGAAAGTGTTGTTTCAGATAAAAAGAAAATAGTAGTTTTAGGATCTGGCCCCAACCGTATTGGTCAAGGAATTGAATTCGATTACTCTTGCGTTCATGGTGTTTTAGCAGCCAAAGAATGTGGTTATGAAACAATCATGATTAACTGTAATCCAGAAACAGTTTCGACTGATTTTGATACCGCTGATAAATTATATTTTGAACCCGTATTTTGGGAACATATTTACGATATCATTCGTCATGAAAAACCAGAAGGCGTTATTGTACAATTAGGAGGTCAAACCGCCTTAAAATTAGCTGAAAAATTAAGTAAATATGGTATCAAAATAATCGGAACAAGTTTTGATGCTTTAGATTTAGCCGAAGATAGAGGACGTTTTTCAGAATTATTAACAGAATTAGATATACCATTTCCTAAATTTGGAGTAGCTGAAAATGCTGAAGAAGCAGTACGATTAGCCGATGAATTAGACTTTCCATTATTAGTGCGTCCTTCGTATGTATTAGGAGGTCAAGGAATGAAAATTGTAATCAACAAACAAGAACTAGAAGAACACGTAATTGAAATATTAAAACATATACCAAATAACAAATTATTGTTAGACCATTATTTAGATGGGGCTATTGAGGCAGAAGCAGATGCTATTTGTGATGCAGAAGGGAATGTGTATATAATAGGAATTATGGAGCATATTGAGCCTTGTGGTGTACACTCTGGTGACAGTAATGCTACATTGCCTCCATTTAACTTAGGAGAGTTTGTAATGCAACAAATAAAAGATCATACCAAAAAAATTGCAAAAGCATTAAAAACAGTAGGCTTAATTAATATTCAATTTGCCATTAAAGAAGACACAGTTTATATAATAGAAGCCAATCCAAGAGCATCCCGTACCGTGCCATTTATTGCAAAAGCTTATGGCGAACCTTATGTAAATTATGCTACTAAAGTAATGCTAGGAGAGAAAAAAGTTACTGATTTTAATTTTAACCCAGTATTAAACGGTTTTGCTATCAAACAACCCGTATTTTCATTCAATAAATTCCCAGGAGTTAATAAAGCATTAGGACCAGAGATGAAATCAACAGGGGAAAGTATTTTATTTATTGACGATTTAAAAGACGATCAATTCTATGAGCTATATTCTAGAAGAAAAATGTATCTAACAAAATAATGTATAACAAAGAAATATCTTAAAAGAAGTATTTTCAATGTTTTATAGATACCTTTAACCCAAACAAGTCACACTATTACTATTATAATGTGACTTGTTTTTATTTTGAGAACAACAAAGAGAGTTGAAACAAACTCACTCTTTTTGTAGAACCTCTTTTTTTATCAAAATTTTCTTTTATTATTATTTATATTTGGCATACTATAAACTAAATTATGCCTAGGAGAGTTTCAGCTAAAATCCAACTTTTTTTTAGAACCCTTTTTGCTCGTTTAGAGTATTTCTTTTTTAAAGCAAAAGAAATGCTTTCAGAGCGGAATTTTTTGTATTTATCTAGTGTAGCAATTGCTATTTCAGTATCCTTTGCTGTAATCTTCCTTAAAACGTTTGCTCATAAAGTTTTTATTTGGGCTAATTTACTCAATAAATACTTAAAGTTGCCTTATCCTAATAGTATACTACCAATTGTTGGTTTGATTTTAACAGTTTTTGTAATCAAACGATTTTTAGGAGGAAGTATAGAAAAGGGAAGCGCAAAAATTTTGCATTCTATTGCTAAAAAAGGAGGAATTGTACCCAGAAAACAAATGTATGCCCAAATTATGACCAGCTCTTTAACGGTCGGTTTAGGTGGTTCAGCAGGATTAGAAAGCCCAATTGTTATTACAGGAGCAGCATTCGGCTCCAATTACGCGCAAAGTTATTCATTATCTAAAAAAAATAGAATATTATTATTAGCTTGTGGAGTAGCTGCTGGTATAGGAGCAGCATTTAATGCACCTATTGCAGGAGTTCTCTTTACTATTGAAGTTATATTAGCTGATATATCTATTTCTGCGTTTATCCCTATTATGATTTCTGCTGCAACAGGCGCTTTAGTAAGTAAAATAATAATTAGTGGCGAGGTTATTTTGAGTTTTCAAAAAGTACAACCATTTAATTTTTCCAATACTTTTTTTTATATCCTATTAGGCGTTTTAGCTGGTTTAGTTTCTGTTTATCACGCTCGTACATTTAGAAAAATAGAGCATTTTTTTAATCATTTTTCGGAACGAGTTTATGCAAAAGCCATTTTTGGCGCCCTAGTTTTAGCTGTTCTAATTTTCTTTTTTCCAACTTTATTTGGAGAAGGTTATGAAAGTATTAAAATTTTATCGACAGCGCATCCAGAAAAAATTTTAGAAAACACATTGTTAGAGTGTGTGAAAAATGAGAAATGGATTCTTATTTTTTTTGTAGGAGTTATTGTTTTTGTGAAATCTATAGCAACAGGAATTACTTTAGGTAGTGGAGGTAATGGAGGTAATTTTGCACCATCTTTATTTGTAGGGTCTTACTTAGGTTTTGTAGTAGCAAAAATAATTAATGTACTAGATATTTCGCAGTTGCCTGTAACGAATTTTACCATAGTCGGAATGGCAGGTATATTAAGCGGTTTGTTTCATGCTCCTTTGACGGCTATTTTTTTGATTGGTGAAATAACAGGAGGATATGATTTAATGATCCCCCTCATGATCGTATCATCTGTAAGTTATGCAGTTTCTAAACGATTTGAAGAACATTCTATGGATGTAAAAGTATTAGCCGATTCTGGTGATGTCTTTACAAGTAATAAAGATAAAAATGTATTACAAAGTATAGAAGTAGCAAAATTGATAGATCTTCGTGTTCAAACGGTATCTCCAGAAGATCTGTTAGATAAGATTATAGAGGTAATAGTAGATAGTGAACAAACCATTTTTCCGGTATTAAATAAAGAACAAGAAGTATTAGGTGTGGTATATTATGATACAGTGAAAAAACTTTTGTTTAATCCTTTTCAAGCTAAGTTTACAAAAGTAGAAGAGGTTATGTCAAAAACTTTTTTAGTCGTTAATATTAATGAAGATATTGATGATATAATGAACAAATTCGACACTGTAAAAACGAATCATTTGGTTGTTCTTAAAAATAATAAATTCTATGGCGTTTTAGATAAGATTAAAATTTTAGAAAATTACAGATTAACTTTTAAAAATCTATTAATTAACTGATTTTTAAAAGTTAAAACCCTTCAGAAATAATAGAAAGTAATTTGATATTAACAATTTTTATACTTCTACTATGATTGACTAAAAGTCCTTCTGATTCGAAAAAACTAATTACCCTAACGACTGTTTCTTCAGAAGTTTCAGAGTATTTAGCTATATCTGATTTTGTCATGGATATTTCATATTCTTCTTTTTCCAATTTATATTTCTCATCTAGAATAAGTAAAATTAAAGCAATTTTTTCTTTTGCGGATTTATGAGAGAGAGAGGTGATTAAATTGATCCAAACATTGAATTCGAAACTTAAAATTTGAACTAAGTTAAATGATAAATTGGGCGATTTTTTAGTTACTTCGATAAACTTGTTTCCTTCGTAAATTTCCACTTTACTATCTTCTAATAAAATGGCTGTTACAGGATGTTTCTCGTTACTCAATAAAGGTCTAAAGCCAAAAAATTCGCCTTCAACAAAAATGTACACAATTCTGGTTTTTCCATCTTGATTTAGTTGCTCAATTTTTACTTTTCCTTTTATTAATTTATATACAGCTTTAGCTTCCGTGGCTTCTTCATAAAGAATATGCCCTTTATGATAACTTTCAATTGTTTTGTTAGCATTTAATTCTTGTAAAAATTTTGGTTTTACGTTTTTAAGAAGTTCGTGACTTCTAAAAGTATATTTCGTTATATCAAAGCTCATGAAAAAATAGTTTCTTTAAAATATTGACGGCGGTCAACTTTGTTAAAATAAAGGTTATTTATTTTTGTGATATGTAAAAGTATTAATAAAATGAAGAAGATTTTAACTCTGGCTTTTTTTGTTTTAACATTTTTTAACAATCTAAGCGCTCAAAATAAAAATGTTTCAAAAAGTATAATTGATCCGACGGCACGTGTTACTAGATTTCACGAAAAGAAGGAATTAGAACAAATGCAAAAAGGGGGCTTGGTAGAACTATACTTAGAGCGTATTCGGGTTTTAACAAACAGAATCCCTTTTATAGCTCTAACTAATAAGGCAGGTATATCTATGCAAGATGTAGGGATACCTGAAAATTCAGGATATAATAAATTTTTAGATAAACAACATGAAGCAATTAAAAATTTTATATCAGAGACAGAAAGCTGTCAAAAATCTATAACCCCTTTTGCTGATAAAAATAATATTATAAATGCAATTTTAGCTTATGAAACTATTTTAAAAGATCTGAAAATGGTGCATGATAATTAATTTTAAAAAGAGTTTTTCTGTTTTTATAATTTGAATGTCAAAATGGTTAGGTTTTCCCGTTACAATTATTACGAGTTTGGGTTATATATATAGTTGTTTTGTTTTTGTAACTGACTTTGTTAGTTGCTTGTTACTAATCTGGAAAACCTTCCATTTTGTTTTTTTTATGAAGACACTATAGAAATAAGAAAAATGAATAGTCTATAAGAAAGACCTATTTATTAGTTAACTCCAACTTTAAAGAGGTTGTCTAAAAAGTTACTTAACTCCATTTAGCTGTTTTTAGTTAAGGGAGAGTTTTTAAGAGCGGTGGTGCTCTGGAAATAGTAGGATAAAGTTAAATTTATTATGATGAAATAATAATGTTGTTTTTCTATTATTAAAGGAGGTGAATTAAAAGTATAATAGTTGCTTTTAGATACTTACTTTTAATCTATTACGTTTCGATTTTTTACCTTTGGACAACCTTTTTATTTTTTTTAAAGATTTCCTTTTTATTGGTTAATACGGCTTACCCCAGATTTCATATTAGGCTTCGTTGAGAAACAAAATTTAGTAATAAATCTAGGTGCTCACGGAGAATTTTAGAAGAAAAATAATAAACTATTTTAATGATTAAAAATTGAGTACTTATTCGGATTTGAAGAGAAGTAAAGTTGAATAGATTTGTTTTACCAATTTATTTCGTTCGAGTCTAATGCGTAATCTGGTTTAAATTACGGTCTTTGCCCGCATGCTACAAGAAAAAAATCCCTATATTTTTATTTCTTTACTATTTTATCTTCATTGCAAAGTTCAATATCTAATATCATTTTAGTTTTGAAATTACTTAAACCAAAACTTACTACAGAATACACGATCAAGAGAAATTACACTATCTTATTATAGTAAATTTGAAGCTTAAATGGTATAATACCGAATTTGGATTCAAGTGCTCTTTTTTATAAAAATAGTATAATGTATAAAACACGATAAGGTTATTTAGTAAGAATAACTTTATCGTGTTTTAATTTATAGAATTATTTTAGAAATCTATTGTTTTATTTTTAGAGTACTTGATTTTGTATAAATAAGGTTCTTGTGTTGAGAGAGGTATCTAAATCTTTTTGGATAGATTTAAGTTTTATTATATAAAATCTTATTTTTTTTCTTTTAAAATGGCTTTTAAGTAAAATAAACCAGTAATGCCAGCTAATAAAGAACCAATAATAATATATAATTTAGAATTATTGATTATAGTAGCATCTGTAAAAGCTAATAGAGCTATAAAAATGGACATAGTAAATCCTATTCCTCCTAATATACCAGCTCCTAAAATGGTAGGCCAATTTAAATCTATTGGTAGTTTTGCCCATTTTAGCTTAACAGATAGCCAAGAAAGAAAAGTGATACCTAATGGCTTGCCTAATGATAATCCCAGAATAATTCCTAAACCATAACTGGGCAATAGACCTTCATTGTTATCAAAAGATAGTGTAATGGCTGTATTGGCTAGAGCAAAAATAGGAAGTATTAAAAAAGCGACAGGTTTGTGTAATACATGTTCTAATTTGTACGAAATAGTATTTTCCGTTCCATCTTCAAATGGAATAGCAAAAGCTAGTAAAACACCCGTAATAGTTGCATGTACTCCTGAATGCAACATGAAATACCACATGATAATACCTAAAATTAAATAAGGCCAAAGTTTATAAAATTTCATTCTATTCATTACTAAGAGTATTCCAAAAATCCCCATAGCAATTCCTAAATTTATCCAGTTCAGATCAGTTGAATAAAATAAAGCAATGACCACTATAGCTCCTAAATCATCAATAACGGCAAGAGCTGTTAAAAATATTTTTAAAGAAACAGGAACTCGATTGCCTAATAAAGATAATATTCCAATGGCAAAAGCGATATCGGTAGCCATAGGAATTCCTATTCCATTTGTATATGGCGTATTTTGATTGGTGAGGTAGTAAATTCCTGCTGGAACAATCATACCTCCTAAGGCTCCTAAAATAGGTAATAAGGCATTTTTAATTTTAGATAATTCTCCTATATAAATTTCACGCTCTAGTTCTAGGCCTATCATTAAGAAGAAAATAGTCATGAAACCATCATTAATAATATGCTCTATTGAAAAACCACCTATTTTAGTATGCCATAAATGAGAATAATTTTCTCCAAAAGTTGAATTGGTTATAGTTATAGAAAATATGGTGCAGAATATTAAGATGATACCACTGGCTTTTTCACTTTCAAAAAAGGATTGGAATAATTTAGTTAATTTCACAGTTAATGTTTTTTATAAAAATATGGTAAATTTACGAAAAAAAAAATGATGGCAGTATTTGGAAGGAAAACAAGGAAGCTAACAACTGATGAACATACAGGTTTTGGTTCTGATCCTGAAAATTATGGAGGTCGTTTTGTTAGTAAGGATGGATCGGCAAATGTTGTAAAAACAGGAATCCCCTTATTTGACCAAATTAGTTGGTTTCATACGTTATTACAATTGCCTATTTGGAAATTTCATCTTATAATCTTAACTGTATTTGTTATCATTAATTTTTTATTTGCTTCTATATATTACGTTATTGGGATTGAACATTTGAATGGAATTACGGCCGTAAGTGAATTAGAAAAATTTGGACAAGCATATTTTTTCAGTGCACAAACTTTTACAACAGTAGGATATGGCCATATAAATCCAGAGGGTTTTCTAACAAGTGCAATAGCCTCTATTGAAGCTCTTATGGGATTGTTAGCTTTTGCATTAGCAACTGGTTTGCTGTATGGTAGATTTAGTAAACCTAGGGCTTATTTGAAATTTTCTCATAATGCACTAGTTACGCCTTTTCAAGGAGGTCTGGCTTTAATGATGAGAGTAGCTCCCTTTAAAAATACAACTTTAACAGACGCAGTAGCAAAAATAACATTGGGTTTAAAAGTAAAGGAAAAAGAAAAGTGGGTAAATAAGTTTTATCCATTAGAACTTGAGTATGATCATGTAAATGTATTGACTCTAAGTTGGACTTTAGTACATATAATTGATGAAAATAGCCCACTTTATGGTTTTTCCGAAAATGATTTTAAATTTAAAAAAGGAGAAGTATTGGTTTTTTTAAAAGCTTTTGATGATATGTTCAGTAATAATGTGGTAAAAAGAACTTCTTATACATTTGATGAAATAATATATGGAGCTAAATTTAAACCCATGTATGAGCATAACAATAATTTTACCTCAACAATTCTGCATATAGATCGTTTAAATCAATTTGAAAATACTGAAATATAGATTAAGAAACAGAAAATAAAACCAAAATAGAATCCTCTTTTGAAATTATTGGGCTACTAACTTAAAGGTAGTAGACACCTCTATTGATTTTGCAATTTTATAACCAACAACACTTGGTATGTCAATATTAAACTCCTCTGGTTTTAAAATAAAATTAGCACTGAGAATATAATTATTTCCCTCTTTTTTTAATATAGCAGGAACTAGCATGTTTTTTGATTTTCCATGAATCTCAAAAGTCCCATTTATTTGAACCTTTGTTTGGTTATCAAAATTATAAGTATTATAGTTTTCTATTTTTCCTTTGAAAATAGCTTTAGGAAATTTGTCACTTTCCATATAGTTTTCATTAAAATGCTCTTGCATTAAACTGTTTTTAAATTTAAAAGTTTTAATGTTTATTATAGAAGCTATATCCCCAGTTTTAGAGTTTAAGACACATACAGCAGAGGAACTAGTCGCTTTTATTTCTTCAAAAGTAGCAACAGATGCCTCAAATGTTACAATCCCATTTTTTGCTATACTTTTTTCTTGAGCCAAAGAATGTAAACTACTAAATAGAATTAATGCGTAAAACAGTATTTTCATAATTTATATATAGTTTTAATAGTAGTGAATTATTAATTGATTTTTTTTAACAAGCACACTTTAGGGGTAAGTGTGCTTCTTTAGCTTTTTTTTAAAAAAAATTATTTTTCTAATAAGCCATCAGCTTGCCACTTTTTTATAATATCAATATTAACTTGAGGCATTTTTCCTGAACTAGGCATAACTCCAGCTCCATCTCTTTGTATTCTATCTAAGATTTTATCGATGTTTGTTTTTACAACATTATACGAATCAAAAGCAGCATGACAACGTATACAGTTATTTGTAAAAACGGCTTTAGCGTTTGCTTCATAAGTTACTTTTGCTCCAGTAGTAGTCGTGGTAGTGGTGGTAGGGGTAGGGGTTGAAATAGCAGGTTCATTGTCCTTAGAGCAACTTGCTAAACCGATTGTTAAAAAGCTTAAAAACAAAAATGTTTTTTTCATAATAAATAATTTTAGTGATTAATTTTATATATTTGTCTATACAAATGACAGCAAATGTAATTTATTTATTTGATGTTTAGATGTTAAAAAACTAAAAAGTATGTTAAAAAAAATTTTATTAGGACTTTCAATTGTGTTAAGTAATAATTTACAAGCACAAGATGATTTGTTAAAAGGAGTAGAAAATAACGATTCACAAGTTGTTGAATCAGCATTTAAATCTTTAAAGATTGTAAATTTAGAGTCAACAAAATTGGCATCAAAAGGAGATTTGTATTTTATAGTTTCCCATCGTTTTGGATTTTTAAATTCAGGATTTGAAAACTTTTTTGGATTAGATGGTGCAACTACTCAATTAAAAATGGTTTATGGATTAGTAGATGATGTTACTATACATTTTTCAAGAAGTACTTTTGGTAAGACTTATGATGCGGGAATTAAGTACAAAATTATGAATCAAAAGAAAGAGGGGTTTCCTTTTACGATAGTAGGATATAATGCTTTAGCGATTAATTCAGCTATGAAAAAAGAAGCATATCCATTACTAGAGTTTAAGCACAGACTTTCTTATAATTCCCAATTATTAGTGTCAAGAAAGTTTAATGATCAATTAACATTACAATTGGCTCCTACTTTCTTCTATGAAAATGTTGTTCTTAATCCCGAGCAAAAAAATGCACAATTTGCAGTAGGTATGGGAGGCCGTTATAAGTTAAGTAAGCGATTTTCTTTAAACGTAGATTATGCTGCGCACTTAAATAGGGTTAAAAATTCAAATTTCAAAAACCCTCTTTCTGTAGGAGTAGATTTAGAAACAGGAGGCCATATATTTCAAATGTTTTTTACCAATGCTAATGCCATGCACGATACAGGTTATTTAGGTAGAACAGCAGGTGATTGGAGCAAAGGAGAAATCAGTTTTGGTTTTAATTTAGTAAGAGTGTTTTAAGATTATTCTGAAATAAAGAGACTTTTCTAAAAGTTTTGTATTTATTCTGCTGCTTAATTTTGTTTCGTTTTCTTTCTACTAGATTGGCGATTTAGTACAAAATTAATACTTTTTAGAATAGTCTCTTTATTGATTAAAAATTAACCCTTACGTTGTATGCTGATAAATGAGTCAAAGCTTCTGGGCTTTTATAATTAAAATAGTCCTCATGTTGTTGCTTTTCCTTTCTGTTAGAAATACTTTTAATGCAGTTATAAAAGCGTCTAACATCTTCAAAGTTGCTCAAAATAAGCCCTGGAACGGGTGTTGATTGCCCTGTTTTATCTCTTGCAACCATTGTAAAGTAAGAAGAATTACAATGTTTGACTACTCCTGTTTGTATGTTTTCAGCCTCTACACGTATGCCAACAATCATAGAAGTTTTACCTACATAATTTACAGAAGCCTTAAGGGTTACTAATTCACCCACTTCTATTGGAGCTAAAAAATCTACAGTATCTACTGATGCTGTTACACAGTAATGACCTGAAAATTTAGAAGCACAGGCAAAGGCAATTTGATCTAATAATGATAAAATATAACCGCCATGTATTTTACCACTAAAATTACTATGTGATGGGAGCATAAGTTCTGAAATGACTATTCTAGAATCATTTACGGTTTTAAAAGTGTTATTCATTACAAAAAAATATCTTAATAATCATTTTTCAATTAATTCAAATAAAATAAATTGATTCAGTTGGGGACCAAATTGTTGAAAATTATCATCTGATATAACGATGATAGTTCTATTGCCGTTAGGTAGATTTTTGCCAAAAGTAATCCCTTCAATATTATCTATTTTAGTCTGCTTTAAAAACTTTTTTATATCATTAAAATCCAAAACTAATTCTTTTTTCATAGGAATATATTTTTCTGATTTCAAACTTTTTGTGCCAAATGAATTGGTAGAGTTAGTTGTGATAGATGCGTCAAATATTTTTACAATATTTTCATTTTGAAAAGCTCGTTCTATTACTAAAAAATGATCTTTTTTATACTCTAAAATATCCGATACGCCGTTCATATCATTACCATTTATTCTTGGTTGAGTAAGAGCTGATAATTCGTAAATAAATTCTTTTGTGGCTTGTCTTGTGTTTTGATCATAATAAGTAAATCGAACAGGAGAATTCGTCTGAGGGAAATCAGGTTCTGATCCATCTGTTTTTAGAGGCAATTCATTAGCACTCCATATTCCTTGTTTATCAAAACTCTTCGTTAATGATTCAAATGAGCCATTATTGCGTGTTTCTTGTAAAAAAATATTAGGAACTGTAAATTCTGATAAAAAATTTCCTTTTTTATCAGAGCTAAATATGCTAGGTTTTTGATGTCCGTAAATATTACCTTCAGATGATATAATTATTTGATTGTTTAGGTATAAGATACTTTCTAAATCTAAAAATGTAGAAGAGTAAAAAGGAGCCTTTTTATCAAAAACAAACATGTCTGTAAAAATAGGTTTGTTGATTTTATTATTTTTGATATCAATATTTGCTGTGTAATATCTAGGATTGTTAGGATCATCAGAAACGATATAATATAAATCGTTTTCAAAATCATAATCAATACCGGATAATCCTCCAATTGGTAAATTTTTAAAGTTTTCATTTAATGGATAAATGTATTCATCTAAAAATTTGAGCTTTACTTTTGATTCGTTACTTATATTCTCTTTTACAGTTGTTTGTATAGCTTGTTCATCTTCTACTTTACTACAACTTGTAAGTAAGAAGATAGAAAAAGATATACCCATCATCACGTGTTTTTTTGAAAAAAGCATATTATATAGGTTACTAGGTTTGTTTGATAGGGTAGACAGGGGTACTATGCTATCGGTTAAAAATAGGTGATTTTTCTTCTTGTACATTCGTTACAAAATAAGTGGTATCTCCCCACCAAGGAAACGTTTTGTAACGTTCTATATAAGTTATTTTTACGTAACGACCTTCTAGATTTTTTAAATTTTGAATCGTGTTGTCTTCATTATCTAATATAGAAAAAGAAAAAATTTTATTACCTGAAAGACCTTGACTTAATTCGCCCTCCCAAGTTTTAAAGATATAACCTTTCCTACTAAATTTAATTAGTTCACCTGTACGTGTACCTTCACTATAAGAGGCATAGTATAAAATGGTAAAGTAAAAAGCAAAGCAAAGAGTAAAAGTGCTTAGACTTATCCAAAGAATTTTTTTTAGCATATACTATTTTTTATTTAGTTGTTTTCATTTTGTTCTGCTCTATTGATGATGGCTTCAGGAAGTGATTTTTTAGCCTTAGCCCCCATTTTTTTTAGTTTTTCTACACTGGTAATGAGGTTTCCTTTACCTTCTATTAGTTTGTTCATAGCGCCTGAATATTCATTTTTAGCTTCATCCATTCGTTTGCCTATTTTGATTAAATCTTGAACAAATCCTTCAAATTTATCGTATAAGGCTCCCGCCTGACGCGCAATTTCATAAGCGTTTTCCTGTTGTTTTTGGTTGGTCCACATACTGTCAATAGTTCGCAAAGTAGCCAGTAGGGTAGATGGAGTTACTATAACAATATTGCGTTCAAACGCTTTGTTGTATAAGGTGGCATCTTCTTGTAAGGCTAGTGCAAATGCGGGTTCTATGGGTACGAAAAGCAATACAAAATCTGGACTTTCTATTTTGTATAAATCGTGGTAGTTTTTTTCGCCCAGTTGCTCTACGTGTCGTTTTAAAGAAAGTACGTGCTCTTTTAGGTATTGTTCTTTTAAGGTTTCGTTTTCCTCGTTTACAAAACGTTCATAAGCTGTTAAGGTAACTTTCGAATCGACAATCATTTTTTTGCCATCAGGCAGGTTGATAACGACATCGGGTTGTAGGCGTTGCCCTTCGTCGTTTGTAAAACTTTGTTGTACTTCGTACTCCCTACCTTTTTCTAAGCCTGATTTTTCGAGTACGCGTTCCAATACTAGTTCGCCCCAATTTCCTTGCATTTTGCTATCGCCTTTTAGAGCTTTGGTCAAGTTAAGGGTTTCTTTGCTCATTTGTGCATTCATTTCGCGTAGCCCTAAAATTTGTTGGCGTAAGGCAGCGTGATAATCAATACTTTCTTTGTGGGTATCTTCGACTTTTTTCTCAAAGTTTTGGATTTTGTCGTGTAATGGCGAAAGGAGATTTTTTATATTCTCCTTGTTTTGCTCAGTAAACTTGGTCGATTTTTCTTCTAATATCTTGTTGGCAAGGTTTTCAAATTCTTTAGTGAATTTTTCTTGCAACTGTTCTACTTCTTGCTTTTGTTCTTTATTTCGTTCCAACAAATTATCAAAATCAACTTCTTTTTTTGATAATTGAATAGCTAAGGCTTCTTTTTCATTGCGAATACCATCTTTTTCTTGATTAAGATGAGATAATTGTTTTTCCCAAGTCCCTTTTTCCGACTGAAATTGTGATTTTAATTGTTCGATTTGGGAAAGCAATCCGTTAATTTTTTCCTCAAAAGTAGCAGTAGTAGTTTTTGCTGAAGCCGAAAAGATGATTTTTCCTAAGTAAATTCCTATTCCTAAGGCAATGATGAATGTGGCTAGTACAATAAGGGTGTTTGACATATGCTTGTATTTTTGTTTGTAAATTTATGATTCATTTTTAACATTTGAAAAATTATATTTTTTCAACGTTTTTTGCATAATCCTCCAATGATTTCGTATTTGTTTTTTTATTTCTGGAGCGTCCATTTCATTTGAAGCATTATAAATGTATTTAATATAATTACCTCTAAATTTACGATTAAAAGTTTTAACAATGAGTCTTCCATTTTTAAACTCGCTTTTTTTTGAAGGTAAAGTTCTTGTTTTTACTCCTTTATAGCTATAAAGTCTATGAATCTTTCTTTTGAAAATTGGAGATTCATCTAAAAGTTTTTTCTCATTGAGTTTTTCAATTCTCTTTGATTTTCTTTTTATAGCTTGTTTCATTTGTCTATAAAAACTTGCTAAGTTTTTAGATTTGACTAATGTTTTATAACCATAAAATTCGAAACCTAAATAGTTAAGAGGCATATCTTTTATTAATTTATCACCCTTTATTTGAAATGATTGTAATTTCTCATTATCTTTTTTGAACAAAGTTTTTTCTGTTTTTTCTTCCGAAATAATTAAGTCTATTTCCTTTATCTTATTTAACACAAAGTTTTCAATTGTTTCAACCTCACTTTCTTTACAGATTACAATAATATCATCAGAATATCGTCTGTAATAGACATTTTTTTTAACTGTAAGTTCATTTACAATTGCTTCGTCAAAAGGAAGCATATAAATATTAGCTAAAAGGGCACTAATTGGCAATCCTTGTGGAATCCCAATGATTTTACCTTTTTTATGTTTCTGATTTTTATGAATAATTATATCAGAATCAATTAGTTCTTTGATATTATTAAAAAAAGTATGTTTTCCTTCTTTTCTTAGTTGTGCTAACTTTTTTTCGTCGAAATGTTTATTCTTGATTTTTAAATCATTTAGTTTAATATATGTGAATTTTGTAGCAGCTTTAAAAACATTGTAATGATCTTTTGGTAATGCTTTACAACCTAAAATTTTAGCCCAAATTAATTTTAATTTTTTATGATTTAGTGTAGGAAAGAAGTTTTCTACATCAAAAGCTAAAACAACACAATTTTCTCTTTTGTTGATTTCATCAAAAATGTCTTTTGCAAAATGTACATTGTTTTTGAATTTTGACTCATCTTCTGTCAAGATTTGTCTATATGCAGAAATAGAATTAGAAAGTTGAACGTTGTTTTTTAAATATTCTTCATATTTTGGACTTATAATTTTTTGAGTATAATAGGAGTAAATATGTGCGTCTATGTGTGTTGCGTAGAGAATTTCTCTAACTTTTGTATTGGAAATAATATTTCCATTTTTATCTAGTTTTTTATGAGAACGTCTTTCAATTCCATTAAAATCACTTAGTTTATAACGTCTTTGATTGATTTCTTTGAAAATTAGAGGTGAAAATGAGTGTTTAGCAATTTTTTCTGAATTAGAAATATATCTCTCAATATCCTTTTTGATCGATAACGGAGTCTTGTTTGTAAAGTGAGGGTATCCTCTGTCTTTAAACCAATCTTTAGTTTTGTTCATAGTTTGTTTAAAAGTAGTAAAGAAGTTCTCGCACGGATTTTAAAAAATAAAACGTAACATTTCAATGAAACTGAACCATTAGCCGAGTTCTCGACTCCCGTTGTCATTTTACGTCAATGAATAATCCATTAGAAATTATGATTACATTAAATCCTTTAGAATTACTTGCGACTGTAACAATTCAAGTACTTTGCAGACTAATATATAAGAAAGCAAAGTGGCACGAAATTTGTACAGACCTGATTGATTTAATACTGAACCCAATATTGGGAGAGGTATTCAATCAATCAATTACACTTCTCTTAATCTACATATTTATTAACCCTCAGAAGAGGTTTGATTAAGTGGTTTCAAAAGAAACACAATAGTTCAACAAATGTTTTATTTCAATAACTAAAGAACTTCCTTACTTTACTTTTGTAAAAATAGTTATTTTTACTTTTGTAAAAAATCAAATAAATGAAAGCTAATAAAAAAGAAATTGTTAATAAAAAAGATGAGGATTTTGAAATAGGAGATATAGTTGCAATTAAATCGCATCCTTTATTTAGAGATCATAATAAAATAATTGAGTTTCCCGCTCAAACATCACCCTTAATGTTGGTGAAGGAAATTTTTTATGAAGATGAGCATAAGAAAAAAACACATAGTGAAGAGTCTGGGAATAAAATAGCTAGTTTAGAAAAATGTACTTGTGTTTATTTTAATGCCAATAAAAGTGAGTTTGTTGAAGTTACTATTTATAGTGATTTGTTAAAGAAATATAATGATTTAAAATATTACAGGAAGGTCAAAGAAAATAATGAAAATATTGATTTAACTTTAATTGATGAAGTTAAGAGTTATGTTTTAGCAGATTATAATTATGGTGAAGTAGTTCAATTTAAAACAAAAAAATTAGAACATCGAAAATCATATCAAGACAATAATGAGAAAATTTCAAATATTTCATTTCAAACTCCTGATTTTGTTTTGTCTGGAATAAAAGAAGAAAATAATAAAGATTTATTCTATTCAAATGGTAATATCAAGAGAAAAGTTTCAAATGTTTTATTTAAGGTAATGTGGTTTAATCATTATCAGCAAAAATTTAGCGAGCAATATTTACCGAAAGAGTTTTTTGTTGAGAAATTTTTTGGATTTAGAAATGAAGATTTTCTAAATAATGTTGCAAGGACAGGGGCAGAAATAGGAGATGAAATGCAAAAGGAATTAAAAGACGAAAATCTATTATCAAAAAATTAACTTACTAAGCATAAATAAGTAGTTTTAGTTCTTAAAAATAACTCAAAAAAACACCCCTTCAATTACTAAAAGGGGTGCTTCAGTTAAAAAAGTTACTTATAAATAGAAGGTTACCCCTCATAATAATACACTTCGTGTCCTTCATAAACACTTGGCGGTTGCCATTTACTTAACATTTTAAATAAAACCTGTTCAGGTACTTTTGCCTCTCGGTTATGATTTTGATGTAGCCATTTTTTATACGGTTTCTCAATATAATGCAGGATTACTTTAGCTTTATAATCTATAAACAACTCAATAAGTTGCATACGCATTAATTGCGACGTATTGGTTGCATTCCAAACAAAATCCTGCCCCGATGCTAAATATGCCTTTGCCATTTTTTTTGCTTCTTGGACAATTCGGCCGTTGCCCGCCGTGTCTGTGGGGGCTATTTTATGCTTAATGCGTAAGGCATCTAACGAAATGACTGGCAAATCGAATTGGTTTTTAATAAAATAGTCTTTCCCCATTCCAGGCAAAGCAGACATCACATGTACGGTACATTTATAAGCATCAAAAGGTTGGTAGTCTGGATACATTTCGGTGGTGTTAAAATAATGAAACCTACCTTCGCTACTTATAAAACCCCGAGGTTTGCCCCAGCAATCTTGTTCTTCGCACATCATTTTAAAAAGTGAGATACGGTCGAGCATTTCTTGTTGGTCGTTGCAAATTCTACCTAAGATATCGGCTTTGGCTAAAATATAAAGCCATTGGGTATTGGTTTCCAAAGCTACTTTTAGCAATTCCTTTTCGGGATTTTGTTTCTCCATCAGCCAAATAGGAAATCCGTGGTAACGAACTAGTCCTACCAATTGTTCTCTTTCAAAAAGCGACAAACCACCTTTTTCAAATACAATTTGTCTAAAGGTAAAAGCCCCTTTTTTAGCATGACCTGGCGATTGAATTCGACCGTTTTCAGTAATCGTTGTGCTTCGCTTTTCTATATCGTGGGCAAGGGCAGCAGCTAAAAGAAAGGCTTGTTCCTGTGAGTCAAGTGCCTTAAATTCGGCTAAATTTTGCATTTCTTGCAGTACCATTTGGGTATGAATAGCTACATCACCTTCGGCGTGATGAATGGCATCCTGAGGTACGTTTTTCATATCGGCTACCCAAGAAAATTCGTTTTCAAGGGCAGACCAGTCGCTGTAATTATTTGTTAATGTCCACATTTTTTTCCCAATTTAATTGCGCTCTTTTCCAGTTTCTTGTCCAATGTTCATCGGTTTTTACATGATTTTTTCTTACGTATTTAAAAACGTTTTTGTAAAAATCATCTACTAAATAACCTTTTGTGTTTCGTGCTACAATACCTTCCATGGTACACGGTTCTTGGGTATGTACGTCATACGAATCAAAAACACTTGGGCGCGCAATAATTTCTAATACTTTTTCTTTTAGTGTTAATTCTATTTCTTCCTTTGGTATAAATAGATCTAAAACGGGTACGGTTTTTAAATCTAATAACGAAGCATAAAAAACGACTTCTTCCCACGATAACCAATGGTCTTTATACCGAGCCGCAAAGACATAAAAATGACTTTCAATATTTTGATAGGTAATAGAATGGGTGGCGTATAAATTTTCGCCAAAAATTTCTAAATCCTTCAATTCATTTTTAATTAAATGCCAATACTCTTTTAGGTAATTAGCCCAAGGATGTGTGGTAGGAGCTGCGTGTGATCGTGCAAAAACACCATACTGATTTAAACAGGTGTTTTCACCATCTAATTTTTCTGTAATTAACAACTCGGGTATTTGTTGTATATAATCCCAATATTCGTGACTTATACGGTCGTCGCTGGTGGTGCCAGGAGAAAAGGGAAAATGATACGTTCTGTTATATTTTTTTGATAAACTCATACGTGTAATTTTTATATTAAGAATAGCCATAACGGGTTTCCTCAAGGTATTTGAGGTCTAGTCAATGGGTTATATAAAAAGTATTACACGGTAAATGGTATTAAAAAGATTAAAAATTATGTCGTAATCGTGGTGCAAAGATAGTTTTTATTTTGAAATGAAAAGTAGGTTTTAATTATGTAATGGAATTTAAGAAGATAATTTCTAAAAACTATAGCGAGAGGCTTTTATCTCCAAACATTTTGCTCAAACCATTGGCAGGAGCTTTTTGTTTTGAAAATTTGATAAAAAAGAATGATTTTGGAAGTTTTTTTATTGATTGTTTAAAAAGTTGGTTGAGGTAAAAAGGGAATACCTTGAAGGATAGAGGTAAGTAATAGAAAAACAATCGATGTAATCATTGATGCTCTTAATTTTAGTCTGAAAATTATTTGTGTTAAAAACCTTCAAACTTTTAATGTATTTTTGTCTTATGAGTAAACACCGTCATTTTATATTGCACAAACCGCATGGTTATTTAAGCCAATTTATTTACGAGAAAAAACGAAATAAGAAAAAGTTAGGCGAATTATTTGATTTCCCAGAAGGTACAATGGCAATAGGTAGGTTAGATGAAGATTCAGAAGGGGTTTTATTGCTCACCACAGATGGAATGATGAGCGAAATGGTGCGAAGTAAAACGGTTGAAAAAGAATACTATGCACAAGTAGATGGTGTTGTAACGCCTGATGCTATTGAAAAACTGAAAAATGGAGTAGAAATAGGTGTTAAAGGGGTTCGTTATAGCACAAAGCCTTGTGATGCCAGAATCATAGATGTGTTGCCTGAGTATATAGGTGAAGGTAGGCGTAT
Source organism: Flavobacterium davisii (assembly GCF_042182265.1). NCBI lineage: Bacteria > Pseudomonadati > Bacteroidota > Flavobacteriia > Flavobacteriales > Flavobacteriaceae > Flavobacterium > Flavobacterium davisii. Next base: position 3,371,773 of record NZ_CP097869.1, on the reverse strand, counting down.
ACGTGACGAACGCCACGGACCTACCAGTTGGCTCTCTATTACGCTCACCGAAGGAAAATTTAGACAAGTACGTAAAATGACCGCAGCTGTTGGATTTCCTACATTAAGATTGGTTCGTGTACGTGTAGGAAGTATTGGGTTAGATGGATTGAAAGCTGGGGAGGTAGTGGAAGTAGAGAAATTTTGAATAAATAAAATATTGAAATAATATGTCATCAAATTTGCCAATTATTAGACAGGTAAACTGGTTGTCATTAATACCGCAAGCTCTATTGATGTTTAGTTTTCTGTATATCTATGAAAAGATAGAAATATCTGATCCTATTTTATATGCGATTCTAACGTATTTAGTAATTGCATTTGTATTACGTTTTGGTATTGCTAAAAATCATAGAAACGGAATAACTTTTGTAAAGAAAAAAGATTTTCAAAAAGCAATTCCAGAATTTAAAAAAAACTATGATTTTTTTTTAAAAAATAAATGGCTAGATGATTATAGGGTTTTATTTCTTTTAAGCTCTTCAAAAATATCTTACAGGGAAAAGACACTTTGTAATATCGCATTTTGTTATAGTCAAATTCAAAAAGGAGTCGAATCTATTGAATACTATGAAAAAGCTATTAGGGAATTTCCGAAAAGTGAATTGGCAAAAGCTGGACTTAATATGTTGAAATCCGTAAATATAGATTAAGTAATGCGCAACAATAACCTCGACATCCTTAAAATACTAATGGCATTTCTTGTTATTGCCTTGCATATTTTTCCTGTTTCTAGAATAGGAGGTATCCAAGGTTTGATTTCTTATGAAATAGCCAGTGGTATTACCAGAATTGCCGTTCCCACATTTTTTTTAATCTCAGGTTATTTTTTGCGAAACAAACTAAATGATACAGCTTATTTATGGAAATATATTAAGCGAATACTGTTATTGTACGTGGTTTGGCAAATTATTTATCTGCCAGATTTATATCGCTTTTATAATTTGGGTTGGTTTTCTAATAGGAATATGATTTTAAAATTGATTTATGGCTATTGGCATTTGTGGTATTTATTAGCTACAGCTATTGCTGTAGGTCTGTTGTATTTAAGTCGTAATTATTCGCTAAACGTTAAGTTTCTTTTGCTAGTACTGCTTTTAGGGATTGGTTATGGATATCAAATAGGAATGCAATCAGGAAACATACACAATTTAGAAGTTCAGTTTTTATATGAAAGTATAGGAACTACTCGTAATTTTTTGTTTTTTGGTTTTCCAATGATGCTTTTGGGAACTTTATATGATCAATGGAGAGGAGTTATTTCAAAATTTAAAAAGTATTATTCTTTATTTTGGCTTGTATTGCTAATAGAGGCAGGTGTATATTATAAACTGCAAGTAAAAGCTATGGATTTTTTATTGGTTTTACCTTTATTGAGTATGTTGACTTTTAGTATCGTAAAAGAAAAAGCATCCTTTTCAGATGCTTCAATTAATAGTACATTTTCCTTAGGGATTTACTTAACCCATCCTTATGCAATGCGACTAGTATATGAAATGTTTCCTCAAAAAACCTTCGGTTTTATAGTCGTGAAATATTTTTTGGTTTCTTTTACGGCGATATTGTTTTGGTGGATTTTGGATAAAATTAACAAAAAAATACCGTATTTTTTCTAATTAAGGATTTCAGTAAAGAATTGTTTCATAGCCTCCCAAGATCTCTTTGCGGCTTTTTCATTATAGGCTACGCCTTTACTTTTGTCGTTACCAGCATCTTTGTGCGTAAAAGCATGCACTGCATCTGCATAATAAATCATTTGCCAGTCCGCTTTAGCTTTGTTCATTTCATCATGAAACGCTTTGATTTCCGCTTCTGGAACAAAAAAATCATCTGCACCATGTAATACTAAGACTTTTGGAACTATAGGTTCGATATATCTATCAGGATTTCGTCCTAAGCCCCCATGAAATGAAACCACTCCTTTTACTTTTAAGTTTGTTCTTGCAGCTTCAATAGCGCCAGTACCACCAAAACAATAGCCTATTACTGCTATTTTGTCTGGATTAGCACCTGCTTGTATAAGTTGGTCTAAGGCTAATTGAATGCGTTTGTGATAGTCTTGATAATTGTTTTTATAGTATCCAGCTTGTTGTCCAGCTTCTTTTGTGTTTTGAGGTCTTTTGTCTACACCATAAATGTCTGCAACAAAAGTAATATAGCCCATTTTGGCTAGTTCCATTGCATTTTCTTTGGCATTGTTATCAATGCCCATCCATGCAGGAAGTAATAATACACCTGCTTTATTTTTCACTTCTTTTTTGGGTTGTGCTAATAGGCCTTCAAGTTTTTGATCGCCATCAGCATAAGCAACTGGTTTTAATTGAGCATTTATGAATAAAGAATTTATAATTAAAAATATAGAATAAACGATGCTTTTCATAATTCAAATTTTGAAGAATAAATATAGTCTTTTGGAAACAGAAATATGTGAATAAAATCTTAATTATTTAAATAAGAATTTTCCCTTTTCATTATCAAAAGTAATATCATGATCTTTGAATAAGAGATTAAAAATTCCTTTTTCAATTAGTAAACAAGGTTCATTCTGTATAATAAAATCGGGAGTCATAACCACCATTTCGTCACTTATTTGAATAGCTAAATCAAGATCGTGAGTAGAAAATAAAATACACTTTTGGGTTTCATGGGCTAATTTCTTTAATAATTTAAAAACAGAAACTTTATGATGTAAGTCTAAATGTGTTGTAGGTTCGTCTAAAATAATTAAAGAGGTATCCTGAGCTAATGCTCTTGCTATTAATGCTTTTTGTAATTGACCATCACTTATCTCATAATGTTTTTTGTGTTGAATAGATGTGATTTCGGTCAATATTAGAGCTTCTTTTATTTTGGTATGATCTTCTTCAGTAAGTGTTCCTAGCCAATTGGTATAAGGTTGACGACCTAGAGCAACTAATTCATAAATAGTTAAGTTACTAGGAGGTAATTTTTCAGTAAGAACGACACTCAAATTTTTAGCTAATTCAAGATCTGTATATCGATGGATATTTAAATTATTTAAAATAACTTCTCCATAAAGAGGTTTTTGAATAGAAGTGAGTGTTTTTAAAAGAGTAGATTTACCTACTCCATTAGCCCCTATAAGTGTAATTAGTTTTCCTTTTTGAAAATTTAAATTCAAATTTTGAGCAATACAATTTTGGATATTTTTGATTGTATAACCAATACTAAGCTGTTTTGTTTGTATAATAATTGAATTTTCCATTAGTTAAAAGTACGTTTTTTTACCAAAAGCCATACGACTATTGGAGCACCTATTATAGAGGTAATAGCATTGATAGGAATGGCTACTTCAAAGTTATGTGAAAGAATATCACAAAGTAGCATAATACAAATTCCTGTTAAAATAGTAGTTGTAAACAAACTAAGATGTTGATTGTCTTGAAAAATAATTTTTGAAATATGTGGAATAGCAAAGCCGATAAAAGCTATAGGACCGATAAAAGCCGTAAGAACACCTGTTAGTATGCTTGTTATTAAAATAGTTTTATATACTGTTTTTTTATAAGGGATACCCAAACTTTTAGCGTAATTTTCTCCTAACAAAAGAGCATCTAAATTTTTAAGAAGTTTTATTGTGTAAAGTAAAGTAAAACCACAAATGATAAGGATGAAATAAAGATTATGCCAACTAACATTTCCCAGACTTCCCATAGACCAAATAGTAAATTTTTGTAATTGTTCAGCTGATGAGAAATAACTTAAGATATTGATGATAGAACTTGTGAAATGACTAAACATTAATCCAATGACAAGAATAGACATTGTATTTTTAATTTTTTGGGCGGTTAAAATTACGGCTATCAAAACAATTAAGGATCCTATAATAGAGGCAATGGCAATTCCGTAGGTTGAGATAAAAAAAGGAATAAGAAAAGAAGGGAGGTAACTACTTCCCATGATAACGAAGGCTACCATCAGACTCGAACCAGAACTTAATCCTAAAATATAAGGGCCAGCCAATGGATTTTTAAAAAGAGTTTGCATAAGTAATCCGCATATAGGTAACGCTGCACCTACTGTTATAGCTACCAAAGCTTTTGGAAGTCTAAAATTAAAAATAATGTACTGCCAAGTAAGTTTTGAAGCATTATTTCCAATTAAAACTTGAAACGTATCACGTATAGGGATTTGAACGACACCTAGGCATATATCTAATACAAAAAGAATTATACCTAGGAGAATAAAACCAGAAAGTAGCTTCTTATTTTTCAAAACTTTTATTGTATAGGAGTTACGAAGGTAAAATGATAATCAGGTAATAATTCAGGATGTATTATTTTAATATAATCTTTTAAAACCTTGTCAGGTTGGCTAGGTGAAAGCTCAAAGAAAATTGTACCTCCCGTTTTCCCTTTTTTACCTTCAAAAGTGAAAACTTTTTTATTTTGATAAGCATTAAATTGAGCATAATGAGTATTTATTTTTTTTAACTTTATCCAATCCGTAACATCTTCTGTAGTAATCCATATTGAAGCATTTTGCCCTTTTTCAAATACTTCTTCAAAACTAAGAGGTTTGCTTCCTGTACCTTCTAGATTTTTCCATAGATAGGAGCCTCCAGCATCTTGTATATAAGCACTTGTCCAACTATTACCTTTGGGAACATACCATTGATCTTGATATATTTTACCATAAAGAACAGTTGGGTTTTGTTGGGTAGTTTTTGTGATTTCTAATGTTTTTAAATAATTCTTTTTAACTAGTTCAAAATAGTTTTTAGCCTCTTTTTCTTTTCCAACTAAAGCACCAAAAAATTTAATCCACTCTGCTTTTCCCAGAGGTGTTTGCTCCATCCAATCGGCTTGAATTAGAACAGGAATTCCTGTTTTTTTGATAATATCTAAACTAGGATTGTTTCCAGTTACTTCAAAAGTAACGAAAGCATTTGGTGATAAATCAATTAATTGTTCTACATTAATTTTTTCATTCTCACCTAAATTTTTGATTTTTCCTAATTCAATTAATTGCCGCGTTTTATGAGAAGAAATATAATCAGTATGTGGAAATCCTATTAACTTGCTTTCTGCACCCAAGATTTCTAAAAAAGGAATATTAGTAGTTGAGGTAACCACAAGACTTTTAATAGGAACGTTGATTTGAGTGTATTGTTTTAAACTATCAGGGATGTTTTTGTTGTTTTTTTTGAGAATATAAGTAAATGATTTTTGGGCATCAGGCCATGGAGTAGTAACTCTCAGGATAGAATAATCTTTATATTCATATAAGCAAAAAGCCTTGGCATCTGTTATACTATTATTTGTTTGATTCTTAATAGCAGGTTGATGATTGTTTTTTTTGCATTGTATGGTCATCAAAAAAATAAAAACAAATATTGTGTATTGGAAGAATTTTATCATAAGATTATATTTTAAATACGAGTCATTATATTATCTTAATGGCTAAGAAAAATTTTGTTTAATACTAATTTATTTAGGACTATTTGAATGCTATGTTAGCATAAGTAAAGGTTTGTTTGTAATAACGTTCATCAATAATTTTTTAAGGTTCTTTTCTTAGATAAAAAGCAAAGAAACAAACTTGTTTTTAATATTTAATAACTTTTTTAAATAGATGGAATTTGTTTTTCGGTTATAGAAACGGATTTTTGCAAAAATAAAGAATTGGGTATTGTGATAGTTTGCTCATCTTTAGTCTTTAGATAGACAAAAAAATAAGTAAGTTCAATTATTTCGCCCTCTAAAGGAAAGTCTTTATCAAGTATTTTGATAGTGTCCCCCAATTTAAGAGGATGATTAAAAAAAAGTATTAAACTAGATGTGATATTCGATAACAAAGACCACTGAGCAAAAAAAGCAACTCCTAAAGCAGTTAATATACTACTAGCAAATACTGCAATTTTATTTTGTTCTAAACCCCAAATACCAGAAATTAAAACAATAAATACAATAGTTATTAAAAGATGTAATATTTTGATAGATATTTTTCTCCTCGTTCTCTCAATATATGTTTTTTTTAATGTATTATTAATGAAGTTTTTAGTGAAGAAAAAAAGAAAAAAATATATTACTAACGATGCCACCGTTTCTAAAATTTGAATCTGATAAGTATCCATAACTATAATATCTTAATAAACTTATTTCATAAATAGAATTAAGTTCGTTACAATGTTTTTTTACGATTTAACAAGCAAAGATAAAGTTTTAAATATCTTTACAACCAAAAAAGATAGTATGTTGTATCTTATAACAGGGGGGGAACGTTCAGGTAAAAGCGCGTATGCCCAAAATTTAGCTCTCGAATTAACCTCTAACCCCGTTTATATGGCTACCGCTCGTAAATGGGATGGAGATTTTCAAAAAAGAATTGATCGACATCAAAAAGATCGTGATCATCGTTGGACCAATATTGAAGAAGAAAAAAATATAAGTAATTTTGATTTCTCAGGAAGAGTTACCATGATTGATTGTGTAACTTTATGGTTGACTAATTTTTTTGTAGATACTCAAAATAATGTTGAAAGATCATTAGAATTAGCAAAATTAGAAATTGAAAAAATACTACTTCAACAAAATAGCCAAATTATCATTATTACAAACGAAATTGGTATGGGAGTTCATGCACATACCGAAATAGGAAGAAAATTTACTGAATTACAAGGTTGGATGAATCAATATTTAGCTCAAAAAGCAGATAAGGTAATTTTGATGATCTCAGGAATACCTGTAAATATTAAGTAAATAATGCGTTATAAAAAACAAAAGGATGAAATCAATTCTTTCCTGGAGTGGAGGTAAAGACAGTTGTTTAGCAACCATAAAAGCGCTAGAATTAGGATACAAGCCTATCGTGCTTTTAAACATGATGAATGAAAATGGGAAGGTTTCTCGTTCGCATGGACTCACACAAAATATTTTAAAACAGCATGCCAATGCACTAAAAATTCCCTTAGTAGGCATACCAACTACTTGGGCAGATTATGAAAAAAAATATATAGAAACACTTTGTCAATTAAAAAAAGATTATGGTGTAGAAAGTGTTGTTTTTGGAGATATTGATTTAGAGCCCCATCGTGAATGGGAACAAAAAGTCTGTCAACAAGCAAAACTCGAAGCGATCTTACCCCTTTGGCAAAAAGATCGTTTAGAATTAGTAAAAGAAATTATAGAAGAAAATATTGTATGTATGATTGTTTCCTGTAATACGACTATGGGAGTAGAATTTTTAGGGAAAATTTTAACAAAGGAAACAGTTCAACAATTAATAGATTTAAATATTGATCCATGTGGTGAAAATGGAGAATTTCATACCGTCGTAATCAATTGTCCGCTGTTTGATACCCCCATTATATTGCCTAAATATAAAAAAGAAATTTACCAAAACTATTGTTTTTTAGTTTGGGAAGAATAATATAAGAAATAATGAGTTTAATAGAAAAATTACAACACAAAATTGATTTTAAAACAAAACCTTTAGGATCTTTAGGTCAATTAGAAAAAATAGCGTTGCAAATAGGACAAGTTTTTAATACGCTTACACCTGAAATACGAAACCCACATATTTTAGTCTTTGCAGCGGATCATGGTATAGCAAAAGAAGGAGTAAGTGCTTATCCAGCAGAAGTAACCCCTCAAATGGTTTTGAATTTTGTAAATGGTGGAGCCGCAATTAACGTGTTTTCAAAACAAAATGGACTAACCTTAAAAGTAATTGACGCAGGAGTTAATTTTGATTTTGATGATTCATTACCCATAATACATCAAAAAGTAGGAAAAGGAACGAAATCCTTTTTAGAACAAGCCGCTATGTCAGTAGATCAGCTTAAAGACTGCTTACAAAAAGGAAAACAAATTGTACAAGAAATATACGAAAAAGGCTCTAATTGTGTTGGCTTTGGAGAAATGGGAATAGGAAATACAGCCACTTCTTCTATATTAATGAGTATTTTAACAAAAATCCCAATTCAAGATTGTGTAGGCAGTGGTACAGGAGTAGTTAATGAAGCTTTAGATAAAAAAATAAGTATTTTAAAATCAGCTTTAGAAAAATATAAAACATCAGAAGTATTAGATGAAAAATTAGCCCATTTTGGGGGGTTTGAAATTTATCAAATGGCAGGAGGAATACTCCAAGCCTTTGAAAACAATATGCTAATTTTAGTAGACGGATTTATTAGTTCAGTAGCTTTTTTAGTCGCCTATACCTACCAACCCAAAATACTTAAGAATACCCTATTTTGTCATTGTTCACAAGAAAAAGCACATAAAGCTTTATTAAACCATTTGAATGTAAAAGCATTATTGGATTTAGAATTACGACTAGGGGAAGGAACAGGAGTAGCACTTGCTTTTCCTATTATACAAAGTGCTGTAAATTTCTTAAATCAGATGGCAAGTTTTGAAGAAGCAGGCGTGAGTGAGAGTATTTAAATGAGATTCGTTTATCATTTACAACCTAGAATTTTTATAAAAATGAAAAAACAACGGGATATATTTTTTACAGCATTAATGTTTTATACACGTATTCCGTGTCCAAAACATATTAATCATGATTCTACTTATTTAAATAAAGCAACACGTTATTTTCCATTAATAGGCTGGCTAGTAGGAAGTATTTCTTATTTAGTATTTTTAGGAGCTCATTATCTTTTTTCATCATTCATTGCTATTATTTTTTCAATGATAGCTGGAGTGTTAACTACCGGAGCCTTTCATGAAGATGGGTTTGCTGATGTTTGCGATGGTTTTGGAGGAGGTTGGACCAAAGAAAAAATATTAAAAATAATGAAAGATAGTGCAATAGGAGCCTATGGTACCATAGGTGTTGTACTATTATTACTAACCAAATTTTTACTCCTCTTTGAAATAATAAATAAAATACCTGATGCTTCTTGGAACCCTTATATTTATGCAAGTCTTTTATTCATTACCTACCATAGTATAAGCAGAGCGAATGCCATTTCACTTTCCTTTACGTTACCGTATGTAAGAGAAGATGAATTAAGTAAAAGTAAACCTATAGCCAAAACATTTAGTCAATATGAAGTAATAGGAGTCCTTTTATTTGGGATATTACCATTAGCATGTATGTCTTTTATATACAATCCATTTTTTTTATTAACACTTCCCCTTTTGCTTCTCACACGCTTGTATATGGGACGCTATTTTACTAAATGGATTGGAGGATACACAGGCGATTGTTTAGGAGCTTTAGAGCAGATAAGTGAAGTAGTAACCCTTTTATCTTTTCTCACAATATGCAAATTTATTTAGTACGTCATACAGAAACCATTTGTCCTAAAGGAGTTTGTTATGGACAAAGTGATGTAAACTTAGCACCTAATTTTTTAGAGCAATTTCAGGAAATAAAAAAACAATTACCAGTAAAAGCATTGGTGTATAGTAGTCCTTTAACACGCTGTGTAGAATTGGCTGAATATTGTTTTTTAAAAGAAGAGATAACATTAGACGACCGATTAAAAGAAATGAATTTTGGAAAATGGGAGCTACAAAATTGGGATGTAATACCTGAAGAAGAACGAACTCCTTGGATGTCAGATTTTGTAAATATTTCAGTTCCTATGGGGGAATCTTTTCAAATTTTGTATGAAAGAGTAATTGAATTTTGGGAAAACCTAAATAAGCAATCATTAGAACAACCATTAGTTATTTTTACGCATGCAGGTGTCATAAGAAGCTTAATTTGTTATTTAGAAAATAAACCTCTTACAGAAGCTTTTTCAAACAAAGTAGATTTTGGAGAAGTAAAAATACTTTCATTAAAAAAGAGTATAAGGAAGGATGATTTAAATGAATAAGTTAATAATTAGTTAATTGCTTTGAGAAGCATTTTTTTTGTTTTTTTTAAACACAGACTGATAAATATTTAAAAACATGTGAGATTTATTTGTTTTCTTGTTTTTTATTGTACCTTTGCGCTCCCTTAAACAAGAAAAATGAAAAAGAGTATTAAATTCCCGTTGTTTTTAGTTGTGTTATTGTCTTTTTATAATAACATATTAGGTCAGGTAATAAATCATAATAATGATATTTGGTTACATTATTTAGGAAAGAACAAACTAAATAAAAACCTTTCTTTAACACTTGAAGGATCTTTGATATTTGCAAATGGTTTTGATCAAAAACAACAGTATTTCATCCGTCCATCGGTAGATTATCAGTTTACAAAAGAAATGAGTGCTAGTGTAGGTTATACACACCATGAATTTTTTGTCTACGGAGATGTTCCTTTAAATAGAGTAGTAACACCAGAAGATAATGTTTGGATTCAAGGTGTTTATAGTTGCGCTAAAGATAATTTTAGATTTACCCATCGTTTACGTGATGAAAGCCGTTGGGTAGGAGTTGCTACTAAAAATGAAGCAGGAGATTTTGCTATAACGAGCAGAGATTATAGAAATCGTTTACGATACATGTATTTAGTAAATTATACCTTAACTAAAAAAGAAGATAAACCTCAATTGTTTGCTTTTTTAGGTGACGAAATATTTATGAATATAGGAGTAAAAGCAGCAAAAACATTTGTACAACAAAATAGAGTAATTGCAGGTTTAGGATATAATTTAAACCCTCAACATCAAATTCAATTAAGTTACATTCATCAAAATTTATGGAATGTACCCAACACCATACAAGAAAATAATCCCACGCTAAGGATTTCTTATATAACGAACTTAGATTGGTCAAAGAAAAAATAATTTTAAAAGTTTTATAATAAGATCTTTGTTTTAAGTAATAAAAAAGCTGCAACATAATAGTTGTGGCTTTTTTTATTCAAATTTGTTCAAAACAGATTAAGTATTACAAATTGATTATGGATAAACATATTAGGTTGAGCTTAAAAAAATCCTTGTATTTTTATCCTCTTTCCCCTTTTCATCCTCATTACAAAGTATAACGCATAATTTGATATGAAATAAATCTAATATCATATACTGAACTTTGAAATATCTAGAGATTATGAATCTTTGTGTTGAGAAATTTTTAATAAAAGAATCTGTTTGTGTGTGTTTTTTTTATTTTTTTCAAAAGATGTACTAAATTTGCCCGTGAATTTATGGTGCTCGACTTTTGTGTAAAGTCAGCTTAAAAGGGAATCAGAGTGAGATTATAGAAGTATTATTTGAAGATTAACAGAAAAGGAATCATATTCCTGAAGTCTAATCTCTAAAATAAAAAATCAAAGATCAAAACCTGAGCTGTACCCGCAACTGTAAGCTATTAAGCTTGTAAGAATCTACAACCACTGTTGATAATTTAATACGGGAAGGTTAATTACAAGACGCAAGCCAGGAGACCTGCCTAAGTTTATTTTATTAACAAACTTTCGGGAAAAAAAGTTTGGGAATGGGTAAATTCTGTCTTTTTTTCCGCATTTAAAGAATTAAAATGAAAAAAAACATTTTATTAGCAAGCGTTTTAACGTGTATGTATGGTGGTACTGCTTTTGCACAAAAGCAAGAATCAAAAAAAATAGAAGAAATAGTCGTATCAGAGACTAAATTTCAGCAAAACAAAACAAAAACAGGAAGAACGATTGAAAAAATTACATCAAAAGATTTAGAACAAAGAAAAGGACAAAGTGTTGCTACCATATTAAGCCAGTTAGCCGGATTTGAAGTTGTAGGAAATCAGAGTGGAGTAGGTAAAAATTTAGAATTGTTCGTTAGGGGAGGAACCACAAAACAAGTTTTAATCCTAATAGATGGCAATCCCGTAGTAGACGCATCCAGTATTTCAACAACGTATGATTTACGATTATTACCAGTAGAACAAGTTGAAAGCATAGAAGTACTTAAAGGAGCTTCCTCTGTATTATACGGTGCTAATGCAGCCACAGCAGTTATTAATATTACATTAAAAAAAGCAACTGACAAAGGAGTTATAGGAACAGCTTATTTTAATGTAGGAACGCAAAACTTAGCAACCACTAAAAAATATAAACCAGAAGAATATAATCAAGGTTTTTCATTGAACGGAACAAAAGGAAAAATGTCTTTTTTAACCGCTCTAAATAGTACAGAAATAACGGGCATTAGTGAAGCAAAAGGAGATAATTTTGAAAAAGACAAATTTTCAAGAGTTAATCTTAATCAGCAATTAGGAGTAGTTATAAATAAAGAAATTAAGCTGAATTTTTTTGCTAACTATGATCGCTTAAGATTTGCCTATGATACAGGTGCCTTTGTAGATAATGAAGTAAATACTTTAATAGGAGAACAGTTTAGAGGAGGCTTTTCTCCTTCAATGAAATATGAAAAAGGAGAGTTGAAAATAAATTCTTCTTTCGGCTTTTATGAACAAAAAAGATTATCAGGAGTTTCATTAAATAATTATACTGAATCTTTTTCTAAATCACGAAATATAAATGTTGACGTTTTTAATAAATACAATATAGGAAACTCTTTAGCTTTTATTACAGGGGTTCAATTTCAATATTTTGATATGCTTCAAGCTACTCCTTATGTTAATATTTATAATCAAGACGCTAAATACACTATGTTAGATCCTTATATTACAGCAGTATTAAATACCAAGTTTGGATTAAATGTAAATGCAGGAGCTCGTTATTTAAAACACAGTGTCTATAAAGATTATATCATCCTTAATATTAATCCAAGCTTTAATTTTGAAAAAATCAATTTAAAATTATATGGATCAATAGGAGGAGCAGTAGTAGCACCAACATTATATCAAGTATATTCTGAGTATGGAAATAAAGATTTAAGCCCACAAGAAAATGCTACTATTGAAACTGGTTTTGAAAAAAGTTTTTTAAATCAAAAATTAAAAATTTCAGCAGTTGGATTTTATAGAGAAGAAAATAATTCAATTGGTTTTAAAAAGAAGGCCTCAAATGTAGGATGGCAATATGAAAATATAGAAGGAATCAATAAGTCAAAAGGGATTGAATCCAATATAATGATAAAACCTATAGAAAAAGTAAGCCTAACAGGTAATTATACTTTTGTAGAAAATGATGAAGCCATTGCAAAATCCGTTGCAAAACATAGAGTAAATGCGGGGGTATCAGTTGAGTTTACGAAATCTATCACATGGGATGCTCAATTCCAGTTTGTAGACTTTAGAAATGTGTCATATTACAACTCCTTTACCTTTAAAGCAACAGATACATCTGTTGCTGCTTATAAATTATTTCACACTAATTTAAAAGTAAAATTATCAAACCATTTGAATGTTTTTGGATCCGTTCAAAACTTATTAAATGAGGAGTTTATAGAAGCAATGGGATATAATACAAGAGGAAGAAACTTTAAAATCGGAATGAATTTTCAGTTTTAATTAAAACGGTCAAGGCTTAAGAAATAATAATATTCATAAGTTCATTACTTCAATAAATAGGAGAAATCACATTATCGTTATTTTGTGATTTCTCCTTACTTTTGAATAAAAAATAATTTTGTAGTTATAGAGCGTTGTTTAATCTATATACATTTCATATTTTAAATCACGTTTAGAAAGATCCATAATTTCATTGCCAATTTTAAATTGAGGTTTTTGAATACCAATTCTATTACCAGATTTAATTAAGCTCATTACCTTAGCTAAATAAGGTTCAGAGCTGTTCCCTAAAATACCTAGATTACTTATGTCTTCCATTAATATATTAGTCGCATCGGGCGTAATACCCGCTTCATAATCTCCAAAACCTACTTTATTAACAATTTTTAAAACAATTAATTGCATAGCATATCTATGCGTTGGATTCAAATTTCGTTTTGTGTAGTCTGGTGAGTCATACATTGTAATAGACCCCACATTTTTGCCTGTAGTAGTAGTCCCTATTTGAATTACCTGAATGTAAGGCTTTAGACAGTTAATGATTAATTCACTAGCAGAGGCGGTATTGCCCGTTGTTAAGATATATACTTTATTTAAATTTAATGAATTAATAGAAGTACCATTTTTTAATTGTGAGGTAAATTTATTTAATAACCTATTAGGATCTATTTTACTATTGATCTTAGAGTTCCATTGTTCTTTAGCAAAAATTTGATCTTCAAATTGTCCTGTAATCATACTGGCTAAACGAGTAGCGGTTGCTACCGATCCTCCTGAATTATAACGTAAATCTAGTACTAAATCAGTTATTCCAGCTGCTTTTAATTTACCAAATGCTTCATTTAATTGCGGTTCATAATATGTATAAAAACCATTATACATTAAATAGCCCACTTTTTTATTTCCTTCCTCTATTATATTGGTAATATAAACAGGATTTTCAGAATACGCCTTTTTAGTTAATGCTACTGTTTTTCCATTAGATGTAATAGCACCTCCATCATACGATGCTAAATTTAAAGTGTAATTTGTTTTAGATAACAATTCACGATAATTACTACGAGTAAGGGGTATATCATTAACGGCATAAAAAAGATCTCCTCGTTTTAGATCTTTTGTACTAGCATCACTATTAGACATGATGTATTTTACCCAGCCAAAAACTTCAGTTTTACTACCATTCTTAGGACTAATCCCATACTCCATACCATTACTATCATTCGTTCCAGAAAGAAGCTGTTCTAATATAGTATAATTAGAAGATATAAAACTAAATTTATCGACGTTTTTTCGATCGTAAATTAAATTTTCAAATAAAGCTTCAGGTTTTGAAAAAGTATTCAAAAAAGAATTAAGATCGTTTTGAGAACCAAAACGATCATCACGCAAATTTGCTACATTTTCTTGATAATAATAATATTTGTTCAAACCCTTCCAAATAAAATTATGAGCATCTAACTCACTATATTGAGGTTGATCATCTAAATCATTACAGCTAAACAGTGTGCCAACTGTTAGAATGATGAAAAGCTGGATTATATTTTTTTTCATTTATAAAAAGATATGATGTAAATTTATGAGCTTAAAATTAGATCAAATGCGTAAAGAAAAAATAAAAAATCGAAATTTATTTTGGTTTTTAACATTTATAGTTGGTTCGGTAGCGTTTGGGAGTTACTATTATTGGTTTAAAACACAGAATATAAAGAAGGAAAAAACTTTCTTAGGAACCTATCAATCCCCTGAAGAAGCTTATAAGGAAACACAAAAAGCCTTGTATTTGATGTCAATTCAATTGAACTCTGGCATGAAAAATGCTCAGAGATTAAAAGAACATAAGCAAACTATTCAAAAAAAATAAAGCAATAAAAATGAAAAAAATAATAATGTTCCTTTTAGGAATGCTTTCGTCTTATGTGAGTATAGCGCAAACCCCTTTTGATAGATTTGAAGGCAATAGCAATGTCTCTTCTGTTGTTGTAAATGACAAGATGTTTGAGTTAATGAGTAAAGTCAAGATGGAAACAAAAGAAGATCAAGCTTATTTAAATTTAATTAAAAAATTAGATTATTTAAAAGTATTCAAAACAACGCATCCTAAAACAACTTCTGATATGCGTACTAGTGTAGATCAATATGGAGATAAATTAGAAGAGTTGATACGTATAAATGAAAATGGGAGAAATGCCAAAATATATGCCAAAATGATTTCAGGAAGTACCAATGTGTCAGAGTTATTACTTTTTATGGAAGGAAAAGAAACCGTTTTGATGTTTTTAACGGGAAATTTTTCATTAAGTGAAATTTCGCTTTTAACTAAACGAATGAATTTACCAGGAGGTGAAGAATTGAATAAAGCTACTAAGAAATAAAAAGAGGTTGCCCAAAAAGAAATATCATAATAT
This sequence comes from Flavobacterium davisii, assembly GCF_042182265.1. Lineage (NCBI taxonomy): Bacteria > Pseudomonadati > Bacteroidota > Flavobacteriia > Flavobacteriales > Flavobacteriaceae > Flavobacterium > Flavobacterium davisii. The sequence goes on along the minus strand of NZ_CP097869.1, from coordinate 3,356,025 downwards.
TAGTAGCCTTTTTTCTGTGGAAAAATAAAATCCAGCATCATGTAATTTTTATCGTCTGAATAAAAAATCAGTCTACTTTTGGTTGAAGTATGGTTTGGACAACCACTTTTTTTAAGAATCGTATTTTTGAATTATCTTTTGTAATACATAATAATAGAAGCTTTTTCAAGAGTATTACCATTTAAGTAATAACCCACTAGTGCAGGACTAGCATTTTTGTCTAAACCTAATTTATCTGTTTTTAATGCGTAAACAGTAATAGTGTATTTATGAAAACCATGACCTTCAGGAGGACAAGGACCTCCGTAACCAGATTTTCCAAAATCAGTAATACTCTGTATTGTACCAGTAGGCATTAAGTTTTTAGTAACATCTCCAGCTCCCGTTTTTAATTCTTTAGTCGTAGCAGGAATGTCAAACGCAAGCCAATGCCACCATCCACTTCCTGTAGGTGCATTTTCATCGTGTATTGTAATGGCAAAGCTTTTAGTGTCCTTTGGTGCATTTTCCCAAAATAATTGAGGAGACATATTTTCGCCTGTACAACCAAAACCATTAAAAACTTGTTTCATAGTTGCTTGACCACCTAAATCATTACTTTTTAAAGTAAAAGTTTGTGCACTTGCTGTAAAAACTGAAATAAAAGCAAGTAGAGTTAAAATTCTTTTCATTTTTAGACTATTTTATAATGCAAATTTATAACGAAGTTGGGTACTATCATTACGCTAAAAGTTCAAAAAGATGTTTTGTTAGTTCATTTTAATCCAGATTCCGCGTTAGAATTTTATTACGAATAAAAGGAAATATTGAAGTAATAGATTCCGTATTAAGTTGTTGAAATTAATGCGTCTATATTTCCTGTGAAAAATGGGTGTGCTTATTTTCTTAGTTCTTCTCACCTTCATTACAAAGTCTATCGTGTAATCCAGATTTAATCTTTAAAATTTTTAGGTGATACACCATAATATTTTTTGAACTCATTGCTAAATGCCGATAAATTTTCATAGCCTAATTCATGGTAAATGTCAGAAGGCCTTTTGTTTAGAATTAATTCGTTACGTGCTTTTTCCATTCTTTTTGAAATAAAGTACTTTTTTGGAGAAATTTGATAAATTTCTGCAAACTTTCTTTTAAAACTAGAAATACTCATATTAGATAAAAAAGCAAGTTCCTCAACAGTTAAATGATTATTCTCATACTGCTGAACAATATCTTTTATTGATTTATTTTTATTGCGACTTAATGTGTTTTGGAAAAAATTAATAATTCGGTCAGATTCTTTATGTAATAAATATAATAGAATTTCTTCCAGTTTTATATAGGTAAGGAGGGATGATTGATTAAAATCATTTTTTAATAAAAGAACTGATTTTTCAAATAAACTAACATAAGGATCTTTGTGAAGATCTAGTACCGTTTGGCTTAAATCATTTGTTTTTTTTAAATGAATTTGTTTTTTTGATAAAAAATCATTTAAAAAATGATCAGAAAAGAAAAAAAGAATACTATTATACCCCGATTCTCCTATCAGACGTTCCGTCATTAAACTATTTCCAGATTGCAACAAAAAAAATTGATTGTTTTGTATAGAAATGTTGTTTTGATTACTAATGACTTCCTTATGGCCACTTAATAAAAGACAAAGAACATTATGGGTAAAGGTAACAGGTATGTTTTTGCTGGATTGTTGCGCATTATAAAAATAAACGGCACAGTCAAAATGGTTATCCTGAAAAAGATCAAAGGGTAAATTAACGGGTTGTGTATTCATTAAGTAGCATTTGATAATAAGAATCTAAATGAAAAACGACAATTAAAGGAGTTAATTGTCGTTCGTATTATTTTTATTTCTTTAAGTAGTTGGTGAATTTTTTGCCGTATTTAGAATTGGCTACATCTGGTGACATCTTTTTTTGTATTTCTACTAAAAATTTGGGCTGCATATCATAAATATCCGTAAGAGCTATATAGGGAGCAATTTCATGATCCGCATGGGTAAGTGCAAAATTAGCAGAATATAAATATTTCCTTTTTAATAGTTGGTCTTGCTTGTTTTGATTATCTGATGCGCTATAGTTTTTATTGCCTTTATTACCCAATATTTTAGCTTGGAGTAATTGAAGTTGTTGTTCGTTAAATTTAGAAATGATGTCTTTATATTCTTTATAAAGATCATGATTTTTAGAGCCTGTAATTTTGGCATTAGCAAAAAAGAATTCAAGGTCTGTGTCAATATTTATTTTTCCAGGTTCAGCAAAAAATAATAGATTATTATCTAATGAGTTAGTTTGTCCTCTATCTACAAATAAATATAGCATTTCGGGAGAATCTAATTTAATAGAACTTTCAAAATTAGACGAGCCATTTAATTCAATAGTATCTAAAGCAACTAAAGTACTGTCCTCTACTTTTTGAATGTATAATTTTCCTTTTTTTAATCCCCTTATATTTCCTGTTACTATTACCTCATCTTTTACAGGTGTTTTGTCTGTACATGAAGAAAAAAATATAAATGAAACTGCTATGATGATTTTTTTATACATATTTATTATAAATTTCTCGCAATGTAATAAAAAAAATCCTCAAAATTCAACTGTATTTTGAGGATTTAAACGAAAAATAAATATGATTTATCCTTTTAGCCAAGCTTCTTTTAAAGCTTTTTTATTATCGTCTGTGGCTTTATAAGTTGTTACATCTTCAAAAGGAAGTTTTATATTTCCTTTTAAAATTATTTCTTTTTGATCTCTCTTTATTTTAATAGAAATTTTCTCATTTTCCTTCCAACTCTGACTTGTCATGATCATATCATAAATATTGTCTAAGTTGTAGTTTTTATCATTTATAGCCAAGATGTAATCACCTCCTTTTAGTCCTAAATTTGAATAAAATTCAGGAAGTTCTATTCCAGGAATAATAACTATTTCTTTCGTTTCTTGGTTAACTGTTATATAAGGTGTTTGGTCTTTTATAAAAACATTTCCAGGTACTTTAGTTTGTGCCTGTGTAATGCCCATTTTGGCAAAAAACTTATCATAAGGTATAGGAGTTGGTCCATCTACGTAAGTTTTTAAGAAATCACCCACTTCTGGATAAGTAAGTGCTATAATCTTATCAAAAAGAGCTTCATCTTTAAATGGCTTATTAATACCATATTCATTATTTAATTTTTGCATTAGATCTAATACACCACGCTGACCATTGCTTTTTTCGCGAATAAGAATATCTAAACACATGCCTATTAAAGCACCCTTTTGATATACATTAAGATACTGATCTTTGTAAGGTTTTGTTAATACATTGGCACTCATTTTAGTAAAAGGAATTGTATCATCCATATTGGCTGCTTGTCTAATCTTGTCAGTCATACGGTTGTAGAACTCCTCCTCATTAATTAATCCTTGGTTAATTTGAAAAAGATTCGCAAAATATTCCGTTATACCTTCATACATCCACAAATGTTTAGACATTTTAGGCTCATTAAAATCAAAATAATGAATTTCTTCAGCATGAATGCCCAATGGACTTACGATATGGAAAAATTCATGAGAAACAATGTCTTTTAATTGTTCATCCATTTGGTCAGAAGGCATCATTTCAGGCATTACAACTGTTGTAGAAGTAGTGTGTTCTAAAGCGCCAAAACCTTTTGCATCCTGTTTTTGTACATCAGTAAGGTAGATTAATACAGAATATTTTTTTGTATTATTTATAGGACCTAAAAACTTTTTTTGGGCTTTCATCATTTTCTCCATATTAGGAGCTAAATCAGCTGCTTTGTATTTTCCTGTTGGAGAATAGAGGCTAATGAGAATATCCATATCATCTACCTTAAAAGTAACAATGTCTGGTTTTGTATACATTATGGGATGATCTATAAGAGTAGCATATCTATTTGTTTTGAAAACATCTATTTGATTGCTAGAGTTGTTATCTGTGAGTGAAGTAGCGCCATATAGATGCTCAGGGTGTAGAACCGTGAGCGTATAAGGAACTTCTTTTTTATCACTAAAATACCCAATAAAACCATGTGTATTTAAAACAAAGCAGTTAGAGTCTATGTTTGTTCCTGCTGGCGAAAAAACATCGTCACCTCCTATACCGCCAACTTGTTCTGTATCGTAGGTGTCATTTACCCAGTAAGTTATTTTAGCTAATTTTTTAGCACCTGTAATGCGGTATGTGTTTTCATCTAGTTTAGCTAAAGGTAAATTTTCCCCTTTATTAGTATAGGCTTTTATTTTTTCAATAAAACGACCATAGTTGTCTAATGAGTAGGTTCCGGGTACTGTTTTAGGGATGCTAAAAATAATAACATCTTCTTTAGACGGTGTAGGAACTACTGTAACCATGACTTTGTCGTCTTGTATTGTGTTTAAATCAATTGTAACATTTACTTCTGGATTTTTAGAATCTTTTAAAGGAGTTGCTTTAGAATTAAAAGAAAGAAATGCTAATAAAGATGATAAAAATATTTTTTTCATTGATGAATAATAAGATTGGAAAAAAGGGTTGTTAATCTGGATTGCGAGATAGATTTTGTGATGAAGATAAAAAGACAAAGAAGATAAAAATGCACGGAAATTTTTTACCGTAGACGTAGTTTTACTACATTAGGTACAAAAAATGAAGTACTTTTTAGATTCAAGGGCACTTTTATCTCTAATAAATTTCTAAAACGTAATTTGAGGTTAAAGATATTAGTTTACTAATTTTTAATGTAATCTTTATGAAAAAATTAACAAAAAAACTCCTGTAAAACAGGAGCCTAAAATTAATCAAATTTATTTTTAAGGTAATACTTCCCGTCTAGATCATCATCAAAGTCATTATTTTTAATAGGTTTAGGTTTGGGTTTGGAAGCTGTTATTTTTTTCTTCCAAAGTTCAAATTGATCTTTTGATAAATGTTTACGCATTAACTCTGTTACGTCACTTTCGCCCACTCCAAATTCTTCTTTAATTGATTCAAGGGGTTTACGCTCTTCTTTTGCCATGCTGATTAGTCTTTCTAAATTTTCTCTGTCTAATTCAGCGATTTTACTTTTTCTCATTTTAAATTATAAAAACAAAATTGTATTAAACTTTATGCAATACTTATTCCAATATTAATAAAAAGGAATGACTTTTTAAAATTTTTTTATGTTTTAGGATCTCTATATTTTTGAAAAGGAATTGATAATAAATTTTTAAGATTATTATGCTCTTCTTTAGCCATATAAGTATCTATGCCAAAGATGATTTTATCGTCTGCTAATTTTGTATAAGTTCTTAAAAAACGGTCCCATATACTAAAAATATTACCATAATTGCTATTCGTGTAAGGTAACTGGTAATGATGATGTATTCGGTGCATTTTAGGGGTAATCAAGACAAGTGCTAGTAAAGAATTTAACCAATTAGGAAATTGTATATTAGAATGATTAAACTGAGATAATATGACAGAACAAGATTGATACATGAAAAAAAGCCAAATAGGAGCTCCAGTGAATAAAACGGCTAAAGCAGTAAATAAAAACCGAAAAATACTTTCGCCAGGGTGATGACGGTTAGCGCTAGTTGTGTCAAGCCAAGTGTCAGTATGATGAATCAGATGAAATCGCCATAAAAATTTTATTTTATGCTGTAAATAATGAGGAAGATAAGCACCTATAAAATCCATTACTAAAAGTCCAATTATACATTGTAATCCCAAGTTTGTAATAGAAAACCAATGTAAAATTCCAAAATGATTTTGAGTATTCCAAATGCTGCTTTTAAATAAAAGTATTGCCAAAAGAAAATTAACAATAATAGTAGTAAAAGTAAAAAAAAGATTAAGTAAAGCATGTTCGCTTTTATTGTATTGAAATTGAAAACGAGGAAAACCGCTTTCTAAAATCCAAAAAAAAGCAATGCCTCCAAACAATATTAAAGACCTATGGGATGAAGGTATCGTCTCAAAATAATTAATAATCTCGTGAATCATAGTTTTTAGTCTAAAATCAAAAATAGTAAACTATTTGTTATGAATGAAGCAAGATTGTTTTTTTTATTCAAATAATTCACCTCTGTGAGGTTTTAAAGCATCTCTAACCTGAATCATATTTTCGTTATTTACAACCATCCAAGCTATAGCGTACATATCGTTTAGTACAGTAAAACCTGTAATTTTAATAGGAAGTCCCTCTCTATCGATATACTCTTTTAGATGAATTTCATGATGTTCAGCTATTTTAGCAGCTGTAGAACCTCTAAAATCCCAAATAAGTTTTATTTGTTTTGGCATCGTCTGTTAATTTTGAAATGCAAATTTACAACGAATCACTTAAAAATAAGTAGTATTTTTGCATTGTAAAAAATTGATAATGCCAAAAGAACTTCAAATTCAAGTGTCACCTGAGGTAGCTTCTAATGAAGTAATGCTAAAGAATCATATTGCAAAATTAATACAAGTATCCATTGTAGAAATACAACATATTGTAATTCTTAAAAAATCAATAGATGCTCGACAAAAAGCAATTAAAATAAATTTAAAAGTCATTCTCTATTTTCAAGGAGAAAAAATTATAGAAGATAAAATGACTTTGCCAAACTATCAGGATGTGAAGAATGCACCTGAAGTTATTGTTGTAGGAGCAGGGCCAGCTGGTTTGTTTGCTGCTTTACAATTAATAGAGTTAGGTGTTAAGCCAATCCTGTTAGAAAGAGGAAAAGAGGTAAGAGGAAGAAGAAGAGATTTAAAAGCAATTAATAGAGATCATATAGTCAATGAAGATTCTAATTATTGCTTTGGAGAAGGAGGAGCAGGTACTTATTCTGATGGTAAATTATATACTCGTTCAAAAAAACGTGGCGATGTAGACCGTATTTTAAGATTATTGGTAGCATTTGGAGCCTCTCCTGAAATATTAATAGAAGCACATCCTCATATAGGAACGAATAAACTCCCAGAAATTATCCAAGATATTAGAGAAAAGATAAAAGAATATGGAGGACAAGTCTTATTTGAAACACGAGTAACAGATATTCTAATAAAAAATAATGAAGTAGAAGGCGTGGTTACTCAATCAGGCGATATCATAGAAGCTAAAAAAATAATTTTGGCTACAGGACATTCAGCTCGTGACATATTTGAATTGTTAGATCGAAAAAAAGTATTGATAGAAGCAAAGCCTTTTGCCTTAGGAGTGCGAGCAGAACATCCGCAAAGCTTGATAGATTCAATACAATATTCTTGTGATTTTAGAGGAGAATTTTTGCCTCCAGCTCCTTACTCTGTTGTTAAACAGGTAAACGGAAGAGGAATGTACTCCTTTTGTATGTGTCCAGGAGGAGTTGTAGCTCCTTGCGCAACAAGCCCTGGAGAAGTAGTTACAAATGGTTGGTCGCCATCAAAAAGAGATCAAGCCACCGCTAATTCAGGAATTGTAGTAGAACTAAAAATAGAAGATTTTAAACCGTATGCTAAATTTGGAGCCTTAGCAGGTATGGAATTTCAAAAAGCAATTGAACAAAAAGCATGGGAATTAGCAGGTAAAACACAAAAAGTACCCGCTCAAAGAATGGTTGATTTTTCTCAAAAAAAAGTTTCACAAAGTATACCTAAAACATCCTATGTGCCAGGTACTACTAGTGTAGAATTAGGAACTGTTTTTCCTTCTTTTTTAACCCAAATTATGCGCGAAGGATTTGTTCAATTTGGAAAATCAATGAAAGGATATTTTACCAACGAAGCTATTTTACACGCTCCCGAAAGTAGAACCTCATCACCTGTTAGAATTCCTCGTGATAATTTTACATTGGAACATTTGCAAATAAAAGGCTTGTATCCTTGCGGAGAAGGAGCCGGATACGCAGGAGGTATTATTTCAGCTGCTATAGATGGAGAAAAATGCGCTATAAAAGCAGTCGAATCACTCTTGTGTTAACCTGTTTAAAATCTGTGTAAAAATCATTTAAGAGGCAATAAAAAGGAGAGCGCAGTAATTGATAGACTTTTCGTACTTTTACCCCGTAATACAAAACTATGATTGAAGAAAAAGTAATATTGGTAAATGAAGCAGATGAGGTAATAGGATTAATGCCCAAACTAGAAGCACATGAAAAGGCGCTGTTGCATAGAGCTTTTTCTGTATTTATATTGAATGATAAACGAGAAATAATGCTTCAGCAAAGAGCACATCACAAATATCATTCACCATTATTATGGACCAATACCTGTTGTAGTCATCAGCGGGAAGGAGAATCTAATATAGAAGCTGGGAAAAGACGTTTACAAGAAGAAATGGGATTTACAACAGAGCTAAAAGAACTTTTTCACTTTATTTACAAAGCCCCCTTTGACAATGGATTGACAGAACATGAATTAGATCATGTGATGATAGGATATTTTAATGAAGCACCGCTTATAAATCCGGAAGAAGTGGAAAATTGGAAATGGATGTCTATTGAAGCCGTAAAAGAAAATATAAGGCTTTATCCGGGGCAATATACCGTTTGGTTCAAAATTATTTTTGATGAATTTTATCATTATTTAGAAGCGCACACAATATGAGAGTAACAGTATCTAGAAAAGCTCATTTTAACGCAGCCCATCGCCTATATAGAAAAGATTGGACAGACGAACAGAATCAAAAAGTTTTTGGAAAATGTAATAATCCTAATTTTCATGGTCATAATTACGAGTTGATAGTGAGTGTTACAGGGATTATCAATCCAGAAACTGGTTATGTGATTGATATTAAAGATTTGGCAGATATAATTTATGAAGAAATAGAAATTCCGTTTGATCATAAAAATTTAAATTTAGATGTTCCAGAATTCGAAAATTTAATACCTACAGCGGAAAATATAGCAGTCATTATCTGGAATAAAATTAGAAAAAGAATACAAATAGAAAGCGATTTAGAGGTTACGTTGTTTGAAACACCACGTAATTTTGTTACATATAAAGGATAATTAAATTATGCAGAAAGGTTTGAAAGTAGGGGATAAACTGCCTCTTTTTGGAGCAAAAGATCAAAACGGAAATGATTTTTATATTAATTCTGTTCTTGGTAAAAAAGTATTAGTCATTTATTTTTATCCAAAAGATGATACTCCCGGTTGTACCAAACAAGCTTGTTTTTTAAGAGATCAATATGAAGAATTTAAAACCATAGGAGCAGAAGTTATAGGTATTAGTGGAGATAGTATTGCGGCACATAAAAAATTTGCAAGTAAATATGATCTACCTTACATATTACTTTCCGATCCTGATAAAACATTACGTAACCTGTTTGGGGTAAAATCAAATATGTTAGGGTTAATTCCAGGAAGAGTAACCTATGTAGTTGATAAAGAAGGAATAGTTCAAATGATTTTTGAGGACATGAATGCTACTAATCATTTAGATCGTACAGTTGAAAAAGTAAAAAGTTTGATTTAATGCCGATGGAATTATACCCTTTGCAATTTAAACCTATTTTTAAAGATAGAATTTGGGGAGGTACACGTTTAAAAACACTTCTAAATAAATCAATTCCTTCCGAAAAAACAGGAGAGAGTTGGGAATTGGCTGCTATAGACCAAGATGTTAGTCAAGTAACTGAAGGTGTTTATAAAGGGATTTTTTTAAACGATTTGATAGAAAAATACCCATTAGAAGTACTCGGTCATAAAGTATATCAACGGTTTGGGACGCAATTTCCTTTACTGTTTAAATTTTTAGATGCTAGAGAAGATCTCTCTATTCAAGTCCATCCCAATGATGCGTTAGCAAAAGAACGTCACAATTCTTTTGGTAAAACCGAAATGTGGTATGTAGTAGAAGCCGAACCAGAAGCAAAATTAATAGTAGGATTTAAAGAAAATGCTTCGAAAGAAGCTTATTTGGAACATTTGAGAAATAAAAATCTATCCTCTATCTTAGACGCATATCACGTAAAAGAAGGAGACGTTTTTTATTTAGAAACAGGCACTGTACATGCGATTGGAGCAGGTACCGTTGTAGCAGAGATACAACAAACCTCTGATATCACGTATCGAATTTATGATTTTGATCGTAAAGACGCACAAGGTAATCTAAGAGAATTACATATAGATTTAGCTTTAGATGCTATAGATTATCAAAAGAAAAAAGTAAAAGTTGATTATACCTTATCGGATGATCAAGCCGTAAATGTAGTCGATAGTCCCTATTTTACAGTAAAAGTTATAGAATTGAAAAAAAAATATAAAAAACAAAACGAAGTAGATAGTTTTGTGGTTTATATGTGTATAGAAGGGGATTTAGGAGTTAAAATAAAAGAACAAATTTATGAGTTTAGTAAAGGCGATACTTTTTTAATTCCAGCAGCTCTAAAAGACTATCAATTAATAGGAACTTCAAAGCTGTTAGAAATTGTAATTTCTTAACAGATATCGAAAGAATAATTGTAATTTTGCAAACGTAATTTAAAATACATACTAATGGCAAGTGTAAGAAATTTAAAAAAGAGTATCAATTATGTAATTAGTCAGATTATTGAAGCGGTTTATTTATATGAAATGACTTCAACAGGGAAACCAACTGATACAACTAATGCTATTATTGAAGAAGCTTTTGTTATTTTTGATAATTTGATTGAAAAATTAAATCAAAAGAACGTTGAAAATAAAAAAGCACACTTTAAACAAATAAACGCAGAATTGGAAAATGCTGCAAACCAATTAGTTGATAAAATTAATGCTTTGTAATTAAAAAAAGTATAAAAAAGTAGGGTGCAAAGCTTTGGAAAATAAAAAAACTATCCTATATTTGCACCCGTAAATGAGTCGCCGGTGTAGCTCAGCTGGCTAGAGCAGCTGATTTGTAATCAGCAGGTCGTGGGTTCGAGTCCCTCCATCGGCTCAAAATTTATCGAAAGATAAATTAGAAAATAAATTTATTGGAAAATACACTTTGCCGGTGTAGCTCAGCTGGCTAGAGCAGCTGATTTGTAATCAGCAGGTCGTGGGTTCGAGTCCCTCCATCGGCTCAAAGTTTATCAAAAGATAAATTAGAAAATAAATTTATAAAATACACCTTGCCGGTGTAGCTCAGCTGGCTAGAGCAGCTGATTTGTAATCAGCAGGTCGTGGGTTCGAGTCCCTCCATCGGCTCAAAAAGAGAAATCAAATCGATTTCTCTTTTTTTATTTAAAAAAGTATATCAAAAGTAACCTTACTTTTGTGAAAATAAAAAAATGACCAATTTTTATTTTTTGGTTATTTTCGTTTTCAAAAATTTCAAAAGAAGAATCAAGTCAGAAATCTGGGATTAAGTTCATGAAATGTTTTTTTATTATGTGATTCCTTCTTACTTCGGAGTGACAAACAAAAGGCATTTAGCTTCGGATTCTTGTCATCCTATAAAGTGAATAACATAGCATTTTTGATTTAGCAAAGCATGTGCTATATACTTTAGAGAACTAATTTGAAAATGGGAAACCTCATTTATTCTATAAAAAGGTTTGTTCTAAAACATCTTTTATAAACCCAGATTACGCATTAGACCCGAGCGTAGCGAATAGACGAAGTAAATCTATTCCACTTTATTTTTTTCAAATTCAAGCACGTACTCAAATTTTAATCATCAAAATAATTCACTATTTCTTCTTCTAAAATTTTCCGTGAGCACTTGAATTTATTGAAAAATTTTGTTTCAAAACGAAGTCTAATGCGGAATTTGGGTAAATAAAATTCCTAAAAAATGGCAAACCCTTAAAATATTTTTTTAATGAATTAGACTTTGTTTCAAAATAAATTATTAAATTTGATATAAGACAGGTAATATTTTATACTTCTGTCAGACTTAAAACCTATCGCTTCAGTAGAAATTTATCAAAAATGATATTGATGATAATCTAATGAGCCGGATGATTAGAAATTATCATTATTCTACCATTTTATTTTTTTGATAGGTGTATTATATTAATTTTTTTAATTAATCTAATTTTTATTATTGTTCCCTTTTATAGCAAATATACTAGTTGCTACGATTGCTATTGAGTCAAATTTTAAACTTTGTGAAAATTAGATTAAAAAACATCTTGTCACGGTTATTGCTTATTAATATACTTTTAAGCAAAGCCATAGTATTAATAAAAATAAAAGACTAATGAAACAAGTATTTTTTTTAATAACAGCACTATTCTTGACAAGTGTCTTAGGAATAGACGCTCAGTGTACGCCTACTTTTGTTCCTGATTTAGCATTACAATCAAGTGACGCAACTATTAAATCGGAAATCCAAAATATTTATGATAAAGCTAAAAATACAAGATTAGCTGCTACCCAACCATCCAGCTCAAGTCTAAATACAGCTATTGGACTCTATAATAATTTCAATATCGTTGTAAACGGCAATACGATTACTGGTAATCCTATAACCGATTATAATAAACTTACCTTTTTAAATACGTTTGTTGACCACCTAAAATTTAGTCCTAATGATACCGCCGTAATTGAAAAGGTCAATAATTTAATATGGTGGGTTTCAGAAAACCTTTGTAATAATACCCTATCAGTTGATACACACGGTTACATATTTAAGAACTTTTCAAGAAAAGGCTTCTTCTGTGCAGAGTATTTAACCCGTCAAAATAAGCAAAGGATTTTGTATATTATGGAAAAAGAATTTGCCAACTGGAATGTTTTTTGGAAACCAACTTATGATTATAAATCCCAAGTAACAGAAGGCGTTATTAATACAGATGATGTTTATAATAAATTAGATGCACTTGTGCCTTTAGTAAAATGTTTTCCAACAGATGATGAACAGTATCGTTATATGTTAACCTTAAGCCGATTTGTTACCCGATTTGCCTCTGTATACACAGATGGTACCCGAGATGGAATAAAACCAGATGGCAGTGGATATCATCATTGGAACAATTACGAAACGTATATGTATGCTTATAATACTCTTATTTATTGCTTAGATGTATTTGATACTACTCGTTTTCAAATAAAAGCTCCAGCGTATAAAGTTTTTAGAGATGCTGTTATGCACAAATTATTAATTTCTAATGATGCTGGATGGATCCCCCTATCTATGACAGGTAGAAGTGGTAACTGGGAAACAATATCAGTAGATCAAAATTCTATAAAAAATTTAGCTCTTGTAGGAGGCCGTATTTTGGGTTTAAGCACAGCAGATCCTCTCTTAGCGGGTATTTATAATAAAAGATATGGCGTAGAACCGTCCTTTAATTATAGTACAATTGCTCCTTTTTACGATGGCTTTTATCAAAACAATCACGCAAGTGCAGGCATATTTAGAACCAAGAACACGGTGATACTAAATAAAGGATTTAGCAATCAACTTTGGGGAGCAGAAACCTTTAGTAATAGTAACAGATATGGTAGATATCAAAGTTATGGAGCTATGAATATCCTATATCCAGGAACTGCTGATGCTAACGGTTTTAATAATACAAAATGGGATTGGAATTATAATCCAGGAGCTACGACTAAAGTATTATCATGGCAAGATTTAATTGTACCTTGGCAAAGAGTAGATGAATATTCAAGTAAAAAATTTTCAGGGTCTTTACAGTATAATTTACAAAATAAAGAATATTTAAGTAACGTTTTTGGAACACTTGGTATGTTTGCTATGGATTTTCAAGAGGCAGAAAATATAGGATGGGGAGGAACCCCAACAGGATCAAATACGCATGACATTTCTTTTACCTTTAAGAAATCTTCGTTTTTCTTTAATGATATGATCATTTGTTTAGGTTCTGATATAAGCAATAGCGATGTTAATAATTCAACCGTTACCACTTTATATCAAAATGCAACAACTCCTAACAATGTGATAATAAATAACAATACATATAACTCAACAGGTACAACATCTACTTATTCAGGAACAAATCCAAATTGGGTTTTGGATAACTTTAATACAGGCTTTTACTTAGTTAATGGAAATAATGATTTAAAGATTCAACGTAAGAATCAACAAACACCATCACATAATCAGAACAATCCAACAATTTTAAATCCCATTACAGAAGCAGCTATAGGATTTATAGATCACGGTAAAGCGCCTAATAATGCTCAATACGAATATGTAGTAGTTCCTAATACGAATGCTTCCGATATGCAAAATTTAGCCAATTCATTCCAAAATACCAGCACACGACCATATACGGTGCTAAATAAAGATAGTAAAGCACATATTATCAAACATACAGCATCAGGAATACATGCTTTTGCTCTTTTTGAACCGAATACAACACTTCCAGGGAATACAAGTATTATTTCAAATGATAAACCTTGTTTAATAATGTACGGACCGTTAAACTCTAATTCAGAAATGACATTGAGTTTATCCAATCCAGATCTAGGTCTTCCAGATAAAAGAAGTTTTGATTCATTCAAAGTTCAGCCTATAGAGATTACATTTGATGGAGAGTGGGAATTATCACAACCTCATAAAGATATTCAATCCGTGTCTTCAGGTTCAACGGGTACTGTCTTCAGGTTTTTAACTTCTCAGGGCTTGCCTATTGAAGCTACTTTTAAAAAAAATATAACTTCAACAAGCCCAAGAATAGGTTCGTTTGTAAATAATGGAAACGCTGTAAAGGCAATTTTAGCTTACCCTAATCCAACAAATACGATCATACGGGTTGATAATGTTCAAATGAACTCAACAAATACTAAGCTATATAATTTACAAGGACAAGATTTAACTCATTTAGTTATAATTAATAGCAACACAGTAGATATGTCTAAATTATTAAGAGGGACATATTGGTTAAAAGTCGATAATCAAAGTATTACAGTCTATAAAAAATAATAGGATAAAAAGATAAACTATAAATAACTAAAAAATCATTCTTTAATTTTATATAAAATAGGATAATAGAATGATTCTATCAAAAATCCCATTTTGAATAACTACAAAATGGGATTTTAATATTTTATTTAGAGAAGACCAAATTAAACCCAGATTACGCATTAGACCCGAGCGTAGCGAATAGACGAAGTAAATCTATTCCACTTTATTTTCTTCAAATTCAAGCACGTACTCAAATTTTATTCATCGAAATAGTTGACTATTTCATCTTCTAAAAAATCTCTTGAGCATTTGGATTTATTGAAAAAAATATTTTACAACGAAGTATAAGGCGATCGGAGTTTAATCTAATTCAAATTTCAATTTTTTAGAATAATCCTCCTCCTTGTGATTCATTTTGACTTCTTTGTTTTCTATCTAAAGCTTTATTTTTGCCACTACCAAAACGATAATTAAAATTGATATTTATAGATTGGCTCTCCCATCTAAAAATTCCATTAATTTGGGCAGGCTCATCACTATAAAAGCGTGCTCTCATTTTGTTGAAAATATCGTTGTATCGAATGCTTAAAGAACCTTTTCCGTTTAATAGGTTTAGTCGAGCTCCTAAATCGGTTTTCCACATATCTTTATTAGAAAATTGTAGACCATTTTGACCCGCTCTATACATGGTAAACCAAATTAATCGAAAATCTTTAGTTAGTTTAAAAGTATGATTCATTCTGCTATTAAACAGAACTGCGTTAATATTTTGTGTGTATAAGTTACTATCTCTTTTTTCTATGATACCTGTTGAATTGGTGAAATAGCTATCAAAACCAAAATTTACGCTCCACCATTTTCTAAAATCTAAATTACCAGATAATTCAATACCGTATTCTGTATTACGATCAAAATTAGTAAAGGTTAATTGTTGTTTTGTTGGCTCGTTAGGATTTGTTGTAATAATTTGATCAATTTCATTTTGAATAAAACGTACAAAAGCTCCCGATGTAATAGATCCTATTTTTAATTTTCGAGTGTAATTTAATTCAATAGAATTGGTAAATTGAGGTCTTAATTTAGAGTTTCCTACTTGTTGGATTGTAAGACCATTCCATTGTCTAATTTCATTTACTTGCTCCATATTAGGTCTGTCAACTCTTCTAGAATAGTTAAGGTTAAATGAATTGTTTTCAGATAAATTATAGGTTAAAAAAGCCGAAGGATATACCGTGAAAATATAATCGGAAAATGTTTTATCTGTATTTCCTGTTTTTTGAAAAGAACCTTTTGCTTCATAACTCTCAAATCGAATACCTAGTTGATAGTTCCATTTTCCTAATTCTTTACTATAATTACTATAGGCAGAATAAATATTTCTTCTAAAATTAAAAAGAGCGTCAAAGGTTGAGTTAATTTGGATTTTGTTATTTGTATCATCTAATCTGCTTTCTAATCCGAGTTCTATTTTAGATGTTTCGTTTATAGGGTTTACAAAATCAATATTACCAATGAAGTTGCTGCCTTTTTTTTGAATTGTATTGGTAGATTTTATAGTATAGTTGCGATCTTTAAAAATACTATTTTCAGGTTCATCATTTGTATTATAACTTAATTCAATATCCAGTGTCCTATTTTCATTGTCAAATAGGTGTTTATAAGCAAGATTATAGGTTTGGTTTTTGTTTAAACCACTAGCTTCTTGTATTTGTAAATCTTTAAGGTTACTATCTAAATAATGAATACCATTTTTAAATTCAATAGTAGGGTTGTCAAAATTTTGAATGGTATAAAATGAAAGTGTATTCTTATCATTTATATAAAAATCGGTTCCGATTTTAGAGAAATTATTTTTTCGGAAATGAACGATGTCAAAATTAAGATCATAATCTTTTGTACTGTCGTATTTATTCCATTTTATAAGACCATGATTTGTGTTTTTTCCATGATTTAATGAATAATTGGTGTAAAAATTAAATTTATTAAATCGGTAGTTTAAGTCTATAGAGCCATTGAATTTAGGTGTAATCCCAAAATTAACAGCCGTGGTTATATTGCCATTAAACCCTAAATTAGAATTTTTATTAAGTACAATATTTATAATACCACTCATTCCTTCAGGGTTGTATTTAGCCGATGGATTCGTAATGAGTTCTACCTGTTTTATGGCAGTTGAAGGGATTTGTTGTAAGGCTTGAGCAGCAGATAGATTAGAGGGTTTACCATCTATAAAAATTCGTACATTTTCATTGCCTCTTAAACTTACAGTGTTGTTCTGTACATCTACACTTACGGTAGGAATGTTATTCATTAATTCAGCAGCAGTAGCGCCTGCTGTTTGTAAATCTTTGCCGATTGTAATTACTTTTCTATCAATTTTTTGTTCAACTGATGATTTCTCTTTTGTAATACTGACTTCATTTAGTTGTTTTGATTCATCTTCTAATACAATATTTTTTAGATTGATATTTTTGTTTTCAGAAGTTAATGTTACTGTATTTACGTATTTTTTATAGCCCATAAAAACAACTTCTATAACTAAATTTTTAAGTGGTAGACTTGATATTGAAAAAGCCCCATTATCTTTTGTTATGGCTCCGGATATTGTTTTACCTTCGCTTTTTACAGTTATGGAAACATAAGGAAGGGGAGAATTGTTTTTTTTATCAATTACTTTTCCAGTTAGGGATCCTGTAGTATTTGAATAAAGGCTGTTGTAATTATTGTTACTAGGAGTTACAGGAGTTTGTGCTTGTATAGTGCCCATAGCAGCTAGTAGGCAAACTAAAATTGCTTTTCTTTTCATTTTGATTGATAATTTTGATTGATGATGATTGAATCAATTTAAAGTAAAAGTGATATTGTAATACAAGGTACTTTTAGAATTAAATTTGATTTTGTAGAATAAGACGTGATATGTTTTTTTTGTTACACTTTAGATAAAAAAATCCCGAAAAATTTTTCGGGATTGAAATATTATCTTTTTAAACTAAAATGAGATTTGAAAATTTTTGTACTATTCTTTTCATTATATTCAACTGTAAACCAATAATCATCAGCAGGTAGAGGAATGCCTTCAGATGTTCCGTCCCATCCTTTTGAATTGGGTGAAAAACGTTGGATTAATTTTTCATAACGATCAAAAATTTGAATAGAGGCGGTAGGGTTGCTTTTTAGTAAATCAGGAATGTTCCAATAATCATTATAACCATCACCATTGGGAGTGAAAAATTTTGGATGATTTATAATTGATATTATAATAGGAGCAGGGCTACAATGTCCTAAATTGTCTTTAGACGCAATAGAATGTTCCCCTGAGCTTACATTATAAAAAATATTACTATCTTGATAATTGCCATTGTCTAATTGATAACTATAATTATTTGAACCATTACCTAAAACAGTAACTTTAATAAACGAAGGTATCTCAAAAGCATCGCTATACTCTAAAACAAGATAAGGTTTGTATTTAGTTACTTTTGTTATGTAATTTTTTGTACAATTAGTAGTAGTATTGGTTATCATTACAGAATAATTGCCGTCTTGCGAAACTGTGATAGAAGGAGTTTTAGCTGTTAAAGGAGTATTGTTATAAAACCATTTAAATTGATGATTGTTTAAAGATAAACCTGTATTTAAAACTGCTTGGTTGTATAAAGTACCCGTTGCATAATCCTCACAAATAATATATTCTGGTTGTAAACTAGATTTGGGTAATGGTTCTATAATTAATTTTATTTCATTACTTACATCAAAACAAGAGTTAAGTTTACTACTTGATAATCTGGCCCAAATGGATTGGTTAAAAGGGGTGTCATTGATATATTTTATATTAAGAGGTGTTGCATTTAAATCATTTGCTTCATTGAAACTTCTAAAATAATCTACTTTTAAATCATGGGTTGAAGTTACATTTCCTAAAACGGAGCTATTAATTGTGCTTAAATCAAATTGATAGATACCATCAAAAGGATCTTGGAAATCATCACAAATAGAAGGAGTCGTAATGTTTTTAGGGGCGACAGGTTGAGGTATTATCGTTAGTTTAAAACTCTTTTCATCTATACATTTAAGCTTGTTATTTGTACTGGTATATACATATATAGGACTTATAAAATTTGAAGAGGTATAGGTTGTTCCTGCTGGAATAATTTTACCAGGATGAGGTAATTCAGGATGAGCAGGATCCATTGGACTATCATAATATAACATATTCAAGGGAAGGGAAGGAAGGGTATATGAATTACAAACCAGTAGATCCTTTTGTGTAGGAACTTCTAAACTGTCAAAAGTTATAGTAAAAGAACTTTGGCTATAACAATTAGATACTACAGGATTTTGCGCATATATATAGATGGTTTTTATTCGAGTTGTCTGTTCTATTCCAGGTCTAAGATCGCCACTATCTATAGTTAAACTAGTTATAAGATTTTGACCATTAGGATCTTCATAATAACGACCATTGGTTAAGGGGGTTAAATCATATTTAAAACAAGTAATTTGATCCCCTCGTACATCAATGGTAGGTTTATTAAAAATGGTTATTATCCAAGGAACTTCGTTAAAACATTTAGGCGTTAGAGTATTAGGAGCTGTGGTAGATTCTTTGTAAATCCAAAGAGTGGTAGAGGCTTTTATTTCATTATTAGGGAATAATTCAGTGTTACCTAGTGTATTAGGTCCGCCTTGTAAGGTAAAATACCTTCCGCCCTGACTTTCGATTGGTAAAATATAACTTATACAAGATTTTGCTTCTTCAGGACTTGTTAAAGAAGGTTGATGAAAATTTATAGAGAAAGAAGTATTATAAGTACAACTAGCCCCTTCAATATAATGATAAATAGTTGTATTTTGAGTGATTGTTTTTGGCGTTTTTATCAGGTTTCCACCTCCATTAGGAGCATCCCTAAATTCACCCATAATAGGTGGGGTTAGAGTATAAAAACTATTACAAGAATCAATATTTTTTAGTCCAATATCTCCTATAAAAACCCAAAAATCAGTAATGTTTGAACGGCAATTATTATTGATAGCGTAAGTATATACATGAGTTGTTTTATTAATAGGAAAAATAAGTGAACTATATGTACCAGTTGAGCTGTCATACGTGTAGTAATCTGCTGTTCCAACATCTGTAATTAAGACAGGTAAGTTGGTAATGGGGAGGCAACTAAATAAGTTTGTAAAGGTATTGTTGATTGTTGGGCTTTTTGAAATATTAATTTTAAAACTGGTTGTAATAGGAGGACAATTAGGATTTGAAAATACATAATTTACATATAAAGTCGTTTCTCCAATTGTGGTAATACTAGTGCCAGGGAGTATTTGTTGTGTTAATGCACTATCTAAAAAATAGTTTGATCCAGGAATACGAGGATTAGGTATAATATAATTATCGCAACTTGTTAATGTTTTAGGTACTAATTGATTAGATTTTACAACATGTACAGTAAAAGAACTTTCTACATAACAATCGCTCAGGTTACCGCTGCTAATATACTGATATACTAAGGTTCCATCTACTGTTATGTTAGTTCCTGCAGGCCAATTAATACCTGTTTGATTAGGACCAGACCAATATTGAGCTCCGTTAGGCTGCTCTGGTAAAGTGTATTGGATACAAACATATTGATCTTTTATGATTTCTAATGTAGGTCGTGGAATGACGATTATTTTAAATGATTCAGAAACAAAACAAGTTGTGTCTGTTTTTACAAATAATTTAATGTAAATAGTGTTATTACTAGTTGTAAATGATACGTTAGGATCTATTGGAGCATCGCTAAAGTCAGGTTGTAAGTGATAATCTATTTGGTAAATAGCGTTAGGTAGTCCATTAAGTAAGCTATTTGTAAGAGTTTTGAACTCTTGTGCTGAAATAGATGTTTGTCCACTTCCAGAAGTGTTTTCACATTTTGTAATATCGGCAGGTTTGATTAACGAAGGAGTGGGAGTCAGTTGTAAATCAAAAGATTTTGTATTATAACAACCGTTTGTATTTTGAACTCTTGTCCAAATAGTTTTGGGAAATGTATTAGCTATAACATTGTAATTAGTACTAATAGAATTAGTGTTTTGTTGAGCATCTACTAATGTTTCATGAAAACTAATGGATAGAGCTCCTGTTGGATTTAATAAAGATTGATTAAAGCTGAGATCAAAATCATAACGATTTGAATTCGTATTGCATTTATATAAGTCTTTAGGATTTACACTAGAGGGAGCGTTTTGATAACTAATTTTAATTTCATCCTGTCCAGCAATACAAGGAGTTGACTTTATATAATAAATCAGACGGTAAGTTCCAGCTTGATTGAGGGGTAAGTTGGGTGAGTTAGATCCCATAAGATTATTGTTGCGATCTCTCCATTCAAAATCATATAGTGAGCTATCTAATCCTGATTGTAATATATAGGGCTCGTTAATACCATTATTAGTACATAAGGTTAGATCAGGGCCTAAAGGAGAAGTATTCAGAACAAAATTTGCTCGACCTAAAAAAATAGCTGAATCATCACTGGTTACATTTCGATCAGCAATAACAATTTTAAGATGATAAGTAGCCCCTTTTATCAAGTTGTTTTTACTAGCTGTTAATAAGACCGTTTGGCCATTATAATTAGTAGGAGAAATATTTGTACTGATTCCCCCATTAAAACTACCAAAAAAAGTTGGATTAGCTGAGCTACAACTAGAATTATACAAATTATCACGTATAGTTTCTACCGAAATAGGAAGTTTTGTGTTAGGTACTAGAGCTAGATTTTCTACCGTTCCATCAGGATGGGTTAGTAGTATAGCAATTCCATCATACGTATTGCATTGATAAGTACCATATTCTTCAGAGCTGAATATAAAAGGAAGCTGAATATGAGAGCTTAATGAGGTAAAGTCAAATTCTAATTTTGTAGCATTAAGAAAGATAGCAGGAAAAGCAGGGTCAGTTGTAAATACAGAAGTCAAATCACTATCACCTGGCCATGTATCGATTCCATCTTGTAATCTTGATGTGTTGGGACCTATAGATTTTAAGGCATTTCCTGTACTCAAAATGATACCTTCGCTAATAGGAAAAGCAGGATTTGTGTTTTTAAAATAACCAATGCCATTTGTGGATCCGTAGTTCGTTCCTGTAGAACTCTTGACATTAGAAACATTTATACAGACTGATTGGGTTAATGTGTTACGTACTAAATCATCAGGAGTTCGATTTGTTTCAACTGAAATAAATTGTGCATGAGAGTAAAAGTCTATAAAAAAGACCAATAAAAGTAGGTATCTTTTAATCATGGTGCAGTTTTTAAAAAATGAGACGACAAACTTATATTAAATATAGGAAAAAACTGATTAAAATGAACATAAATTCATTTTATAACCTTCAATTTACTTAGAGACTATTTTTTTAAATACTTCGAAATACTACTTGTTATATAAATTTAGTGAATTTCTATTTAAATAGTATCTTTGTATACTTTAAAAAATGATTAATTATGACATTACAACAAATTCTTACGGAAAAAATAAAGATTGCGGTTATGCAATTGTTTGAGGTTTCACTTGATAAAGTAGAATTTCAGGCTACCCGTAGGGAATTTGAAGGAGATATCACCATGGTCGTTTTTCCTATATTAAAATTAATAAAAGGGAATCCTGTGGAAATAGGAAGTAAGATAGGTGATTATTTAGTTCAAAACGTAGCCGAGATTGAAAAATTTAATGTGGTACAAGGGTTCTTAAACCTAGTCGTTACCGATCGTTATTATGTAGATTTTTTTAATACAGCTAGAACAATTGAACAATTTGGTTTTAAAACACCTATAGAAGGAGACAGGGCTATGATGGTAGAGTATTCTTCGCCTAATACCAACAAACCTTTGCATTTAGGACATATTCGTAATAATTTATTAGGATATGCAGTAGCCGAAATAATAAAAGCATCAGGAAAAAAAGTTTATAAAACACAAATTATAAACGATCGCGGTATTCATATTTGCAAATCTATGCTAGCGTGGCAAAAAGAAGGGAAGGATCAAACACCAGAATCAACAGGCTTAAAAGGCGATAAATTAGTGGGACATTTTTATGTTGAATTTGATAAACAATATAAAAATGAAATAAAAGAGCTAATAGCAGCGGGGCATACTGAAGAAGAAGCAAAAAAAATAGCACCATCTATTTTAGAAGCACAGGAAATGCTTCGCAAATGGGAAGCGGGTGATGCCGAGGTAGTTGCCCTTTGGAAAAAAATGAATCAATGGGTATACGATGGTTTTAGTGTTACCTATAAAAATTTAGGAGTTGATTTTGATTCGTATTATTATGAAAGTAATACCTATCTATTAGGTAAAGATGTTATAGAAGAAGGATTACAAAAAGGGGTTTTCTATAAAAAAGAAGACGGATCTGTTTGGATTGATTTAACGGCTGAAGGATTAGACGAAAAATTAGTTTTACGTGCCGATGGGACATCTGTTTATATAACACAAGATATAGGAACAGCTATTCAACGTGTAAAAGATAATCCAGATGTAGGAGGAATGGTTTATACTGTAGGAAATGAACAAGATTATCATTTTAAAGTGCTGTTTTTAATTCTTAAAAAATTAGGATTTGATTGGGCAGAGCAGTTATATCATCTTTCTTACGGTATGGTAGAATTACCTTCAGGCAAAATGAAATCACGTGAAGGAACCGTAGTAGACGCAGATGATTTAATGGCAGAAATGACATCTACAGCCCAATCTATTTCAGAAGAATTAGGGAAATTAGAAGGTTATACGGATCAGGAAAAGACAGATTTATACAAAGTAATAGGTCTAGGAGCTCTTAAATACTATATGTTAAAGGTAGATCCTAAAAAAACAATGATGTTTAATCCTGAAGAATCTGTTGATTTTAATGGAAATACAGGGCCATTTATTCAGTATACCTATGCACGTATACAATCTATCCTAAGAAAGGCAGATTTTGATTACTCAGCCAATGTTAATCTAGAAGAATTACAAGAAAAAGAAAAAGAATTAATCAAACAAATTGCTTTATTTCCAGAAATCATTCAAAATGCTGCCATTAATCATAGTCCAGCATTAGTAGCTAATTATACGTATGATTTAGTTAAAGAATTTAATTCTTTTTATCAGAATGTATCTATTTTAGGGGAAGAAAACGTAGATAAAAAAGTTTTTAGAGTCCAGCTAGCTAAATTGGTAGGAGATATAATTCGATTAGCATTTAGTCTGTTAGGAATCCAAGTGCCTGAAAGAATGTAATAAAAAAAGTAGGCGGCTCTTTTAAATTTTTAGAACCGCCTATTTTTTAAAAACGATAACGAGCACTTACGCCTATATTAGGTCCAAATCCTCTATCGGTTATGTCTTTGTATTCAGAACTTATATAAAGCTCGG
Source organism: Flavobacterium davisii (assembly GCF_042182265.1). Lineage (NCBI taxonomy): Bacteria > Pseudomonadati > Bacteroidota > Flavobacteriia > Flavobacteriales > Flavobacteriaceae > Flavobacterium > Flavobacterium davisii. Next base: position 3,331,849 of record NZ_CP097869.1, on the reverse strand, counting down.
GTCTTATATCTACTGCCACTCTTAATGGAAAATCAAAGTTGTATTCAACTCCTCCGTTGGCCGCTACAATTAAATACACGCCACTTTTGTCCTCATATCGACCATTATTTACGCTGTAATAGGAAGAAGTGTTCCAAGAACCTATTCCTGCTCCAGGTCCAACAAACCATTTAAATCCATTTTGTATGTCAAAAACCCAATGGTACAATGCTGTTAGTTTTATTTCACGTTGATCATAACTATATCCTCCATATCTTGAGTATCCTTGATTTTTGAATCCCAAATTAGCCTCTATTCTATTCTCTTTAGATAGGTCTCTTTGAAAAGTAACTTCAGCTCCAAAACCATTGTTCTCATTAAGACGTATCCCTATAGCATTATCTTGAGCTATGCCTGTAGCCGTAATGCCCAATAAGGTGATGAATGTTAAATTTTTTTTTTTCATTTCATAATTTTTAGTTAGTTAACGGTATTAAATTAATAAATATTGTTTAAAAAACAGATAATACGCAAAAAAGAAACGTAATATAACCATTAAATTGTAAATAAATAAAAAATCAGTTTAACTTTTCTTGTAAAGCTTTTATTTCGTCACGTAATTTAGCAGCTTGCATAAAATCTAAATCCTTAGCGGCTTTTTCCATAGCTTTTCGTTTTTCACGAATACGTTTTTCTATTGCAGGTTTAGCCAAATATTCTGTCTCAGGTTCTGCGGCTTTAGAAATAGAATTGTTATAATGATAATTGTTTTCAAGATTTTTTGATAAGTGATTTTCAATAGACTTATTCAATGCTTTTGGAACTAAATTGTGAGTCGTGTTAAAATTAATTTGTTTTTCACGACGATAATTCGTTTCGTCAATTGTACGTTGCATAGAATCGGTTATCTTATCAGCATACATAATGGCTTTGCCATTAATATTACGAGCAGCACGTCCTACAGTTTGTGTTAAAGAACGACGGCTGCGTAGGAATCCTTCTTTATCTGCATCTAAAATGGCCACTAAAGAAACCTCTGGTAAATCCAAACCTTCACGAAGTAAGTTAACACCAATGAGCACATCAAATAAACCTTTACGTAAGTCCTGCATGATTTCTACTCGTTCTAATGTATCTACATCTGAATGTATATAGCGACAACGTATCGAAACTTTGGTTAAATATTTGGTTAATTCTTCCGCCATACGTTTGGTTAAAGTCGTAACTAAAACACGTTCATCTGCTTCACAACGTTGCTGTATTTCCTCAATTAAATCGTCTATTTGATTGGCACTAGGACGCACTTCGATGATAGGATCTAATAAGCCAGTTGGGCGAATAACCTGTTCTACGTAAATTCCTTCTGATTTTTGTAATTCATAATCAGCGGGTGTAGCTGATACATAAATTACCTGATTTTGTAATGCTTCAAATTCTTCAAATTTAAGCGGACGATTATCTAATGCAGCAGGTAATCTAAAACCATATTCAACTAAGTTTTCTTTTCTACTTCTATCTCCTCCATACATAGCATGTACTTGTGAAATAGTTACGTGACTTTCATCTACCACCATTAAGAAATCATCTGGGAAATAGTCTAATAAGCAAAATGGACGAGTACCCGCTTCACGACCGTCTAAATATCTAGAATAATTTTCAATTCCTGAACAATAACCTAACTCACGTATCATTTCAAGATCAAAATTAGTTCGTTCTTCTAAACGTTTTGCTTCTAAATGTTTTCCTATTTCTTTAAAATAGTCTACTTGTTTAACTAAATCTTGTTGGATATTCCAAATGGCGTTTTGTAATACATCTGGTGAAGTTACAAACATGTTAGCAGGGTAAATGTTTAGTTTTTCATAACGCTCTATTACTTTAGATGTTTTTACATCAAAAGCTTCTATTTCCTCTATTTCATCGCCAAAAAAATGAATTCTAAAAGGATCATCGGCATACCCAGGAAAGACCTCAACAGTATCCCCTTTTATTCTAAAATTACCAGGATTAAAATCAGCCTCGGTACGAGCGTATAAACTTTGAACTAAACGATGTAAAAATTTAGTCCTTGATATTTCTTGGTTTCTTTCTATTGAAATGACATTTTTTTGAAATTCAACAGGATTGCCTATACCATATAAACAGGAAACAGATGCTACCACTAAAACATCTCTACGTCCCGAAAGTAATGCAGAAGTAGTGCTTAAACGAAGTTTTTCTAATTCGTCATTAATTGATAAATCTTTTTCTATATAAGTACCCGTTACAGGAATATAAGCTTCTGGTTGATAATAATCATAGTAAGAAACAAAGTATTGTACCGAATTATTCGGAAAAAATTGTTTAAACTCTGAATATAATTGAGCGGCTAATGTTTTATTATGAGCTAGTACCAACGTAGGGCGTTGTACTTCTTGTACTACATTGGCTACTGTAAAAGTTTTACCCGATCCTGTTACACCTAATAAAGTTTGATATTTTTCATCATTTTGAATTCCCTCGGCTAATTTTTTTATAGCTTGAGGTTGATCTCCCATGGGAGCAAAATTAGATACAACTTGAAATTTCATTTAATACTAAAATTTAAGAGCGTAAAGTTAAAATTTTTATTTATGCTATTAACTACATAAATAGCGTCTATTTTTATGCTTATGGCGATATGCTAGTCAAAAGATTCTATTAATAATAAATGGCCTTCCTTATGTTCAATTGATACGATGCCATCTTGTGTCACAAAATTACTACTGCCCGTTCGTAAACCTAATGTTAAGGTGTCATCATTTAGAGCGTAAAATAAATTTTTAGAAGAAATCCCCTTAACTTCTCCTATTGGAATTAATGAAATGATACTTCCTTTAGTGTACCATTTTTCAAATTTTGGAGGAAGTAAATGTATTTTTGAATAATCATCTAAAATTACAATTTTCAATTCCTCTTTATAACGAGCAATACTCGTAATATTAGTGAAGGTATGGTCTGCTCGTTTACCTGTAGCCCAAACGACATTGACCGCTTGATGTCCTTTACTTATCAAATAATCAAACGCTTTTTCCAAATCTGTTTTATTTTGATCAGGAGTATGAATAATTTCAAGAGGATATTGTTTCTCTTTATAAGAATCAGCGTTAAAATTTCTGTCAAAATCACCTAATAAAACATCTACTTTTATGTCCAAATTTAAAACCCTTTCTATAGCTGAATCCAATACAATTACAAAAGGGGACCATTCCAATAGTTGATCTAATAATACACGTGAGCATTCTGCTCCATTGGCAATGATTAGAGCAGGTTCTTGGTCGTCTCGGACGATATGATGTGAAGACATTTTTTTTGTGTAAAAATAAAAAAGAGGGTTTAATAATAGGGCAACTACTAGCTAAAAAATAAGTATTAACTATAAATTATTACCTTTGTGACTAGAAATACTTGAAGTAAAATTAGAAAATGGCAAAAAAAAACCAATCAAAGAGATTGACCGATCAACACAAACGATCTCAAGGTGTAGTTGGTATATTTGGAAACGAAGCAAAATTACACGATATTAAGGTTGGTCAAATATCACATATTGTTACGAAACAGCTAAAAGAGGAATATCCTCAATTAACTTTTCGTTATAGAAAGAGCGTCAAAAAAGAAGAAATAAATGAGGCCCTAAAAAAAGTAGATAAAGATTTAGGCCAGACCCTTTTTGTATCAAATTCAAGTATAAAACCCGATGGAGGTATAATTGAAGTAAAAGACGATAATGGCAATTGGAGAATTGTTTTGGTTTCGGAAGCGAAACATCAAGGAAAAGATATAGAAAACATTATAGCTGGAAAGTTAGTTGGAAAATTGAACAATCAAGACCTAATGTCTGCTGGGAATGCAATAGAAAGATCCTATAAAAATATATCTGAAATAGGGAATTTTATGTTATCTGAATCTCATTTTCCTTATGTTTTATTTTTGGAAGGTTCTAATTTTCTAACAGAAACAATTTCGATAGAAAGACCTGATGGAAGAATTGTGACTTTAGAATATAATTCTGGGAAATTGAATAGATTAGACAGGCTAACTTCAGCAAATTATGGAATGCCTATTAACATGAATTTATGTAAAAATAGATTTGTTAAACATAAAGATAAAACGATTATGCTTCAAGCAACTTCAATCTATGCACAAGGAAAAGGAGAAAAATGGAATGCTAAAATGATGTTAGCTATTATGATTGAGATTTCTAAAACTTCTCTTCAGGTTTTAGGTAGCGATTTGTTTAAGCAGATAACCGAAAATAAATAGAGAGATTGACAAATGGCACGAAATGCAACAAATAAATTACTTCAAAAAGCAAAAAAAACAAAAAGTGATGAGTTTTATACCCAGCTTTCCGATATAGAAAGTGAATTACAACACTATAGAAATCATTTTAAAAATAAAGTCGTTTACTGTAATTGTGATGACCCTACAATTAGTAATTTTTTTAAGTACTTTGCTTTAAATTTTAAGGAATTAGGACTTAAAAAATTAATCGCATCTTGCTATAAAGAACAAAAAATAAATTTGTTCAATTCTTATAAAACAGAAAACGGTTTTTTTTATGAATATACAGGAGATGATAAAGAAAATAGCATGCCAACTTCAAAAGATATTGTCTATTTTAACGGGGATGGAGATTTTCGTAGTTCAGAAAGTATTGAATTACTAAAACAATCCGATATAGTTGTGACTAATCCTCCATTTTCTTTATTTAGAGAGTTTGTAGCTCAATTAGTTAAATATAAAAAAGATTTTTTAATAATAGGTAATATTAATGCTATTACATATAAAGAAATATTTAGATTAATCAAGGAAAATAAAGCGTGGTTGGGAATAAATTTAGGTAGGGGGGTTTCAGGTTTTATAGTGCCAAAACATTATGAACTTTATGGAACAGAAACTCAAGTAGATAATTTAGGTAATCGAATAGTTTCGCCAAATAATTGTTTATGGCTAACAAATTTGGATACCTCCAAGCGACATGAAGACATTGAACTTGTAAAAAAATATTATGGTTACGAATCGGATTATCCTAAATATGATAACTATGATGGAATTAATGTAGATAAAACCCAGAACATTCCAATGGACTACGATGGATTTATGGGAGTACCTATAACATTTTTGCATAAATTTAATCCTGACCAATTTGAAATAATCAAATTTAGAAAAGGGAATGATGAAAAAGATTTATCAATTAATGGGAAATGTCCATATTTTAGGATCATAATTACAAATAAAAGAATAAAAAAGTTACCACAGAAAGGAGATAGGTAATACTATTGTAAAATAGAGAATAGTAGATAAGGTAAAAAAGAAAAACCTTTTTATTTTATTAACTTTTCTATTATTTTTAAAACTGTTCAAAAAATAACACATTAACATTTAGTGTTTTACGTTTACTAAAGTAAAAGGAATAACATTATGATTCAATTAAGATTAACAGTTTTCCTTTTAAGTTTACGAAACAAAACTTTATGAAGCAATTGTGATTTTTTGAACAGTCTCTTAATAATCCTTATTTTACTATATAATCTTCAGACGATAGTACGCTTAAATTAAAATAGCCAAAAGGATAACGTTCATTCTGAGTTTCATTAATGATATTTCCACGTAGACTGACAGGAGGAGTGCTAAAAGGACCACCTCCATTTTGTCCTGAAATACTAAGCAGTTTATTCATATAATAAAAATGCTGTTCTGTAATACTTTGGATACTGATTTTTATTTTATCATTAGCTTCTATCTTGTTATAAAAAAGACCAAACATGAGCTTTCCTTGTGAAAATTTATCATCGAGTAATCTATATTCAGGAAAAGGAATTCTGTTATTATCTATTTTAAATAAGTAATAATTCTTCTCATTTCCATTATCTTGAAAAAATCCTTTAATGCGTATCTGGTCTTTGCCATTTATACCTTTTTCATTTTCTTGATTGATTTCAGTAATCTTAGGTGTAGAAAGTAACGTATTACGAGCAGTATAAATATCTCCTTGGTAAATTATTTTTAGCGTATAGGTTTCACCTATTAAAGGAACAAAGTTATTACAAACATAATCAGTAGTACCTGTCACCTGATTAAAATTGTAAACTTCGTTACTTCCATTTTGTATTGTAACAATGGCATTGTTAGCAGGTAAAACATCATTAGAATAAAAATGATTGGTAAGACTAAGTTTAATCGTTTGATTTTGTCCTGTAGTGTTAGGTAACCATTTTAAATTAGCATCAATTACTAATTTTGGATTAGCAGTTTCTAATGGAACATTTATCACATCCTCACAATTTGTAAAGAATAAAATGATGATGCAGCTATATAAAAATATATTTTTCATGTTGTATAAGATTTTAGATCTTCCATAAAAGATTTCTTTTAATAAAAAAAGAAATTATTTTATACTGTGGAAGATATATTGTTTACTTTAAAATTTGAAATTATATGATACCGATGGAATAATCCCAAAAATAGATAATCGAACAGCCTCGTTAATACCCGTATCTTTATTTTGTCTAAAACTAATTGAAGCCGCATTTCTTCTGCTGTATAGATTATAGATACTAAAAACCCATTCTGATTGCCATTTTTTATTTAAATTTTTTCTAGGCTTTAGAGTAGCAGATATGTCCAAACGATGATAAGTAGGTAGTCTGTTTTCATTTCTTAATCCGTAACTAGGAACCACGAGACCTTGGTATACATATTGTCCATTAGGATATGTAATAGGTTGTCCTGATTGAAGCGTGAAATTAGCCCCAAAACGCCACTTTTCATTTAATTTATAAGCTCCTGTAAATACTATATTATGAGTTTTATCATAAGCAGAACGATACCAGTTTCCGTTATTAATCCCCGTTTCTTGGTTATTTCTTCCAGGTGTCTGTTGTTCCGATTTAGACAAAGTATAAGATAGCCAGCCTGTTAAATTACCACTGTTTTTTCGAATTAAAAACTCTAAACCATACGAACGCATTTGCCCGTTTAAAATAACCTGTTCAATAGCCTCATTTGCTATCAAATCGGCCCCATCAATATAATCCATTCTATTCTGAATTTTTTTATAAAAAGTTTCAATCTCTAAAGTATAGACATCATTTTTAAAATTATTAAAATAACCCATAGCTACTTGATCAGCAATTTGAGGTTTAATATAATGATCACTAGGTGTCCAAACATCAAGAGGAGTAGGAGAAGTCGTATTAGAAACCAGTTGTAAGTATTGTACCATACGATTATAGCTCAGTTTTAATGACTGTTCAGGAGTTAATTCGTATGCCATGGCAAAACGAGGTTCTAAATAATTATGAAATGCTATTTTTTGAAATGAACCAAAAGTTTTTTGGTCAATAGGAGTTGCTTTTTCATAAATTTTTAATTCTGGATCAAAAATGACAGGATTATCATTTTTATAATAACGGATGGTAGAATTACCTAAACGATAAAATTGACTATAACGTAACCCGTAAGAAACGTTTATTTTAGAACTTATTTTTTGTTCAACATCTAAATACAGAGCAGGTTCAAAAGCGTACTTTTTATCCAGTTTCTTATATGTTATAGGAGATTTTTCATCTGTAGGTTCAATAACCCCAGGATTAAAATCGCTATAAATGGCATTTAATCCATAATTTAATTTTAATTTATCCGAGATATAATGTTTGAAATCATACTTTATGTTGTAATTTTTGATCCCAGAAGTCCAATTAAAACTAATAAAATCCAATCGGAGACCATAATAATAATCACTATAAATTAAAGAAAGATTAGAAAATAATTTATCGGAATATAAATGATTCCATCTTAAATTCAATGTCGTGTTACCGTAAGTGTTATAAAAAGTATTGTTGAATTCAAATACATCACGACCAAAATAACTAGATAAAAATAAATTGTTGTTACTGTTAAGCTTGTAGTTTAATTTAGCATTTAAATCATAAAAATAAGCAGCATTTTTATTATCGCTTAACTTTAGAAATAAATGTGCATAAGAAGACCTTCCACCCACTAAAAAAGAACCGCGTTCTTTTACAATAGGACCTTCCGCCAAAAGACGACTCGTAATAAGTCCAATACCACCATTGACCGAAAAACGATTACTATTACCATCTTTTTGATAAATATCCAATACAGAAGATGCTCTGCCGCCATATTTTGCAGGAATCCCTCCCTTGTAAAGTTTTAAATCCTTAATTGCATCTGGATTAAATACAGAAAAGAACCCAAAAACATGAGAAGCATTATATACAGTAGCTTCATCTAATAAAACTAAGTTTTGGTCAGCTCCACCACCTCGAACATTAAAACCAGACTGCCCTTCTCCTGCATTTGTAACACCAGGTAATGATAAAAGAGATTTGATTACATCTACTTCCCCTAATACAGCAGGCATCTGTTTAATCGTTTGAATGTTTAACTTATTAACACTCATTTCAGGTTTGCGTATATTGGCTTTTTGCTTAGTGTCAGTTATTAGAATTTCCTTTAATTGTTTGTTTTCTTCTTCCAATTGAAAATTTAGTTTTAAATCGCCCTTTAACTCAAATTTTTGGCGTTCTGCTTTAAAACCAACAGAACTGACAATCAAATTATAAGTTCCTTCTGGTAATGTAATAGAAAAAAAACCATATTCATTAGTAAAAGAAGTTATAGAAGTCCCTTCAACCTGTAAGTTTACACCAATTATAGTTTCATTCGTTTTAGCTTCAGATATAACACCGCTGATGGTAAATTTTTGTTGACTAAAAAGAAATGGACTGTGCAGAATAAGAAATAAGAGGAATATGCTTTTTAAATTCATTGTATGTTTGTTTTTTAATTTTTAAATAGTTAGACTCTTTTTTTAGATCAAATTTACCAAAATATTACCATTCCACTATGATTTAAATTAGTTTTAAAAAAAACAAAGATTTCGTTCCGTTTTATATTAATTATCTTTTTTAAAGAGAGATAGTTAATATAAATAATAAGCTATATAATATAGATAAAAGGATAAATAAGATGAAAAGACATAGGATTTTTTTATAGATGCAGTCCTATTATGTTAAATATCAAAAAAATACTTCTTTTATATTTCATCTGTAATAGATATACATCTTATGTTTAATTTATTTGAGTTTAATATAGCATTTGGATTTATAAGAAAGAATATGAAATTAAACAAAATACCCTATTTAATATTCATAAAAAAAGTTCCTAGTTAATTTTATGATTTTATGTGAGAATTAAAAAAATAGTATTGTTAATTTTGTCAAAAATCCCTGAATTACTTAATTATGAAGAGCATTTTTGATTTAAATAATCAGAATTTAGGTGTCGATGGAAAAATTATGGCAGCTTTAGATAAATTGGCATCCATACAGCGTTATTTAATTTGGGAACAATCAAAAAAGAAAGGATTGAGCCCTATTCAAATTCAATTGCTAATTTTTTTAAAACATCACAGATCTGAACAAGCAACAGTAAGTTATCTAGCAAAAGAATTTCATGTAACGAAACCTACAATTAGTGACGCAGTAAAGATACTATTTCAAAAAAAGTTAGTTGTTAAAAAAGAGAATGCTACAGATGCTCGTAGTTATGCTTTAAAAATCACAGAAGAAGGAGAAATCATTGTTCAAGAAACAGAAAGTTTTACACGTCCCTTACAAAATATTTTAAGACTTGAAGAACCAAACAAAAAAGAACAAGTATGGGAATTATTATCAAATTTACTTTTTCAATTAAAAAAAATAGATATTATATCTGTTAATCGCATGTGTTTTAGCTGTCAATTTTATACTAAAAAAGAAGAAGGACACCATTGTAACTTGATGTCTAAAATTTTAGAATCAGTAGAAATTCGAATGGATTGCCCAGAGCATATTGAAAAAATAGAATAATAGAGAACTCTTTTAAAATCAAAAAGAACTAAAATTTGGAATGAAAAATTTTCGCTTCAGACAAAAAAAGTTTAACCCATATTCCATATTAGACTTCGTTGTGAAACAAAAAAAATGATAAATTCAAATGCTCACGGAAAATTTTAGAAGATCAAATAGTCAACTATTTCGATGAATAAGATTAGAGTACGTGCTTAAATTTGAAGAAAAATAAAGTGGAATAGATTTACTTCGTCTATTCGCTACGCTCGGGTCTAATGAAAAAATGGGGTTTAATCCAATAGGAAAGAGAGGAGCGAACGATAAAGCGTATTACTTTATAGCTAAATGATTAACTCCTCTCTCTAGTATTTGTTTTAGCCGATGGCTTATTTCTTCCAATATTCACCTGCTAAACTTCCACCGCCACCACAGAAGAAATTCAACGCTAGACGATCATCAAATTTAGATGTAAAAATTTCAGCAGATGTTTTATCTTTAAATAAAATAGTCATAGTACCTTTTAAATCTTTATTGATTTTGTTTAATTCCAAATCAATTTGATTGTTAATTAATTGGCCTTTTCCTTCAAAAGTACAACCTTTAGGAGCTCCAGTAAAGGAAACTTTTACATTGTAAATGCTGTCGTTATCGGCTTTTAATTCTAAAATTTGGTTGTAACCTTTGCCTGATTGTTCAGTATGATAAATCCCGTTTAATTCTGCCGTAGTGTATACTGCTGTTTTTTCGAAGATATAATTTTTACTTAACTCACCAGTTACTTCTTTTTTATCCTTATTTAGCATTACCAATGTATTATTTGGTTTTACAGCATAATACTCATTAGAAGAATTTTCGATTTTGACTTCAATGATATCATTGTTTTTTGTCCAAGTACCGTATTCATTTAATGAAGTATCATCACTATCCAAATACATAGTACTTTTAGCAACTTTACCATCGTTTTTGAAAGTAATGTGGGTGTAAATACCAGGGCAATCAGCGCAAGGCGTTGTGCCGCTGTACATACCCGTAAAGTTGTTGCTAACATCGTTTGTTTGTTCTTGTGGAGCTGGAGTAGCTCCTGTTTCATTTTTTTTACAGTTAGTAAATAATACAAATCCAGTAGATAAAAGGATTAAAGCGATTTTTTTCATAATTTGATTAAGATATTTAATTTTTATTATCCAATAATCTTGCCAATATTTCCTCATTCTGTATATAAATTATGACAAAGGTGTCTAAAGGCAGTAAATTAACCTATTTATAGTTTGTTATTTTGATAACAAGAGAAAACGGCTTCTTCTAAAATTTTGTTTCACAATGAATTCTAATATAAAAACTAAATTCAAATGATTACGTCCTTTTAGGACAACCTAATCGAGGACACAAAACAGCCTACTTTTTAGATTTAAAGTCGTTTTTATTTGTAATAAAATTTTAACGCGTAATCTGGTTCGAAAAATAGTAGCAATGCAAGAGAAATCACTTTGTTAATTCGTGGAGTGAATAATTAAAAAAAGCGACCCAAAGGTCGCTCTATATTAATTTAATTTAGCTAAAATACTATTTAAAGTCTCACTCGGACGCATTGCCTTGTCAGTCAATTCAAAAGAAGGTTGGTAGTAACCTTTAATCTCTTGTGCTTTTCCTTGAGAAGCAATTAACTCCGCGTCAATTTTAGCTTCGTTGGCAGTCATTTCCGCTGCAATTGGAGCAAAAGTAGCTTTTAAATCAGCATCTTTCGATTGATTTGCTAAAGCTTGTGCCCAGTATAACGACAGGTAGAAGTGTGATCCTCTGTTGTCAATTTCACCCACTTTACGTGCAGGCGATTTGTCGTTAGCTAAGAATAAAGCATTTGCTTCATCTAAAGTATCGGCTAAAATTTGTGCTTTTGCGTTGTTTTGTGTTTGTGCTAAATGCTCTAAAGAAGCTTGTAACGCTAAGAATTCTCCTAAAGAATCCCAACGTAAATAACCTTCTTCCACGAATTGCTCTACGTGTTTAGGAGCCGAACCTCCTGCACCAGTTTCAAATAAACCACCGCCATTCATTAAAGGCACGATAGATAACATTTTAGCCGAAGTTCCTAATTCTAAAATAGGGAACAAATCGGTTAAATAGTCACGTAATACGTTACCTGAAACAGAGATAGTGTCTTTTCCTTCACGGATTCTTCTTAACGTTTCTGTCATGGCGTCTTTTACATCCATAATACGAATGTCAAGACCTGTCGTATCGTGGTTTTGTAAATATTTCTCTACCTTTTGAATCATTTGGCTATCGTGAGCACGACCTTTATCTAACCAGAAAATAGCTGGAGTGTCAGATAAACGCGCTCTTGTTACGGCTAACTTAACCCAATCTTGAATAGGAGCATCTTTGGTTTGACACATTCTGAAAATGTCGCCAGCTTCTACTTTTTGAGTCAATAAAACGTTTCCGTTTTCATCTTCTACATTTACAATACCGTTAGCATCGATTTGGAATGTTTTATCGTGCGAACCGTATTCTTCCGCTTTTTGCGCCATTAAACCAACGTTAGGAACAGTTCCCATTGTTTTTGGGTCTAAAGCACCGTTAGCAATCATATCATCTACAACCGCTTGGTAAAAACCTGCATAGGTACGGTCTGGGATAATACAAACCGTATCTTCTTCTTTACCTTCCTTGTTCCACATTTTACCGCCACTACGCGCTAATGCTGCCATCGAAGCATCTACAATCACATCTGAAGAAACGTGGAAGTTCGTGATACCTTTATCCGAGTTTACCATAGCGACACGCGGTCCGTTTGCTAATGCCGTATCAATAGCCGATTTGATTTCAGCTTCTTGAGCGTGACCCGCAATTTTAGCGTATAAATCTTGTAAACCGTTGTTAGGATTAATATCTAATGATTTGAATGTATCCGCATAAGTGGCAAAAACATCGGCGAAGAAAGTTTCTACGATAGCACCAAAAATAATGGGGTCGGAAACCTTCATCATCGTCGCTTTTAAGTGCGCCGATAACAATACGTTTTTCTCTTTCGCTTCGGCAATAGCTTCTTTTACAAAAGCTTTCAAAGCCGAAAGATTCATTACCGAAGAGTCGATAACTTCACCTGCTTTTAAAGGAGAAAAATCTTTTAAAACTTTTGATGCACCATCAGCACCATTGAAAACGATACGGAATTTACCTGCATTTTCTATTGTAGTTGAAGTTTCCGTTCCGTAGAAGTCGCCAGCATTCATGTGCGCCACCGAAGTTTTGCTATCTGATGCCCAAACGCCCATACGGTGCGGATTAGCTTTCGCATAGTTTTTAACTGCTTTAGGAGCACGACGGTCCGAGTTTCCTTCACGTAACACAGGATTCACCGCCGAACCTAATACTTTAGCATATTTAGCTTTGATGTTTTTTTCTTCGTCGTTTTGTGGCTCTTCTGGGAAGTTAGGCACAGCAAAACCATGCGCTTGTAACTCAGCAATCGCTTCTTTTAATTGTACGATAGAAGCCGAAATGTTGGGTAGCTTAATGATGTTTGCCTCAGGTGTAGTAGCCAATTCTCCTAGTTCTGTCAAAGTATCAGCAATGCGTTGCTCGGCTGTTAAAAACTCAGGGAAATTAGCTAAAATACGTCCTGCCAAAGAGATATCGCGAATTTGGATATCAATATTAGCCGATTTGGTAAACGCTTGTACTATAGGTAAAAACGAATGGGTAGCCAGCATAGGAGCTTCATCCGTTAAGGTGTAATGAATCGTTGATTTATTAGACATTATATGGTATGTTTTATTTTCGAACACAAATATAAGAAAATCAGCCCGAAATCTTTTTTGAAATTAGGGGCTAAGGTTGATTTTTATGAATTTGAAAATTAGGGGAGGGGTAAAATGTGATTTTGGGAAAATTATAGGGGAGAGTTTAGGAGTTTGTATGTTTATAAGTTTATGAGTTTATTTGTTTCAGGTTTCAAGTAGCGGTTAAAGGGTGCTTTTCGGAGCTATTGCCTAATGGCTCTTCACTCTTCACTCTTTTCTGAATTCTAAATTCAAGTTGTGGTTTGGGTGAATACTTAGTACAATTCCCTAATGCCTTTGTGCTAATTTCTCTTGTTGTTACCAAAAGTATGTTTTTAGGATCGTCCCCTTGAAGGGACTATAGGGGTGTTGAATATTAGTTAAAGATAATAGTTTACAAGTACAAAACAAACTTTAAATAAGCCTTTAACCGCCATATTGCCAAACTGCCAGTTGTATGCCGTTACTCTATTTTTCCAAATTTTTTAAAAAAATCATTTCTTCCTTTGTCATTATAAACATATAAATTGGAAAAATTATTTTCTAAATCGCCTTTTAATTTATTGAAATTTGAGCCAGTAAATTTTTCTAAATCGTTTTTGTTCACATTAATTGAATATGTTTTTGATTTGTAAGGTAAAATAATTTTGACAGCATTTATGTAATCAAGTTTAGTCATAATTTTTACTGAACCATCAATTAATGCTTTTTCAATTGCATTTCCACTCTCCCAATAAGCATCTAAATCATTTTCAGTTAAACCAGATTGCGGATTCAATTCTTTATATTCAGCAAAATTTTTAACATAGTTAATTATTGCTTTTCCATCATTTAGTTCCACACTTTTTATACTTCCGCCAGCTCTCAATCTTGAAGATTCGGTTTCTAATTTTTCAAGATTTGCATCTTTTGATAATGTGTTTTCAACTTTTTCTGTGTTTTCTGCTTCATTTTTGGAATTTCCACAACTAAATTAAAGAAATGGAAAGAATAACAATTGCTAAAATGCGATTTAGGTTTTTCATATTAGTTTAATTTATTTTTAAGTTTTTTTTGCTAATGGCATACAACTCACAAATATACGCAACACATTTTTATTTGTATAAATAGTTTTATCTATAAACTATGGCTTTGTAATAATTTCAAAATAAAGGAGATTCTTTTTAGTTTATCATTACTAATAACGAAAAAATGAATTATAAAAATTCACAGAATACCATGTTTTCAATAAAATAGCTTAACGTTTTAATCTTGTTTTAGACGCTTCGTACCTCAGCGTGACATACTGGGAGGATAATGGTTGAAAATTTGTTTAGCGGTAGTTGGTTTTAAGTATCTATGTCATTCGGTAGCTGTTTTTTTACCACAGCTTTGATAACAATTCGTGCCCATTCATGAAATTCTTCTAATCACAATGTTTATCTGTGTCATCAGTGATCCTCTGTGTTTTATTTTAAAATTAAATTGTTCTGTATTGGGTGTAATTTGTGTTAGTTGAAAGTTTTACACCCCTATAGTCCCCTCAAGGGGACAATCCTAATAAAGAAAGTTTTAGGTATTTATGTGGGTTTTGAAATTGTTATTGATACTTGCAATTGCAATTTTTTTTAGCCACAGACTCACAGATTTGATAACAATTCGTAATAGCACAATGCTCATCTGTGTTTAGTTCTAGGTTTTCCTAAAAATAAAAAAGCCCCGAATTTCGGAGCTTTCTATTGGTTAAAGAAAGATTATTTACGGCTTTCTTTGATTTTAGCTTTCTTACCAGTAAGGTTTCTGAAGTAGAAGATACGAGCTCTACGAACTTTACCTTTTTGGTTAACTTCGATTTTTTGTAACGCTGGCATGTTGATAGGGAAGATACGCTCAACACCTACAGCTCCTGACATTTTACGGATTGTAAAAGTCTCAGTTGCACCAGTACCTCTTCTTTGGATTACTACTCCTTTGAAGAACTGAGTTCTTGTTTTTTCACCCTCTTTAATTTCATAGTACACAGTGATAGTATCACCTGCCTTGAATGAAGGAAAATCATTTTTTGCAACTAATTCGTTGTTTACGAAATCTAATAAACTTGACATTTTTATAGAAATTATAAGTTAAAACCTGAGCAACATGCACGATTCTCGCCAGAGGTTGGTCAAATTAGAGCGCAAAGATAATTATTATGTTTTAAAATGACAATTCTATTTATAAAGAATTTGTTTTCAATATATTTTGAAATGTATTGATGTGAGGTTGATTAATTTAATGATTAAAGTCCAATTAGACCTTCTATTTTTACTTACTGATAAAGATAACGTTGGGTCTAACGCAGATCCCGTATTAAACTTTGTGCTGAAGATGAAAAGGCAAAGGAAATAAAGATATACGGCAATTTTTTACTGTAGATGTGGAAGAAAAGGTATAATTTAATCTGTTCTTTGTCTCTTCGATCAGAGGGAGAAGTCATATTATCCATAATTATTTATGTCTTTTCTCGTTGTATACAGGATAGATTATGTATTTTTAAGACAATCTAATTGAGAGTAAAAAAGGATATTTTTAGATTCAAAGGTCTTTATTATTTGTAATAAATTCTTAATGAATAATCCAGGTTTGATACAGAATTTGAGTTGAAAAAAAGGGGGCTAAAATTTACGGATCTAACCAATTAAATTGTGGTTTTTTTTATATATTATTGATAGATAGGTTGATATGTTGTTAAATATTGTTTTTTTTTACGTGTTTTATGATATGAAAAAGTATTTTTGTGGTATAATTTAAAAATTGCTATATGTATACAAAATTACTTAAAACATTATTATTGTTTATTTCAATCTGTTCTTTCGGTCAAGTAGGAATAGGAACAGAGTCTCCTAGAGGAGCATTGGAGATAAATTCTCCAACCAATGGTTTTTTACCTCCTCAAGTAGCTTTAACTTCTTCAAATTTATCAGCTCCAGTAGTTAATCCGCAAGGAGGAGGCGCACCTGTAGCAGGTACTATTGTATATAATACGGCAACGACAGGAACAGCTCCTAATAATGTGGTACCAGGTTTTTATTACTGGAATGGATCCAGTTGGTTGTTGTTAACAAGTCAGGCTACTTCAGGTTCTTCTCAGTGGACATTAACAGGTAATGCAGGTACCTCTGCGTCAACTAATTTTGTGGGTACTACAGATGCTGTTGATTTTGTAACCCGTACTAATAATACCGAAAGTATGAGAGTTACAAGTGCAGGCAATGTAGGGATTGGGTCTAATAGCCCATTAAGTAAACTTCAAGTTAACAATGGAGGAGCGGCAGTAAGTGGAATTTCGGTAAGAGCTTTAGCTGATTGGGACGCTGTTTCTATCTCTCATGATGGGAATACAGGTTATATTAACGCTGCGGGTGTTGAAAACGGTCTTGCTTTTAGAACCAATTCAACGGCATCAGGAGATTATTTGTCCAATGCTTATACAGAACGAATGCGATTGTTGAATAATGGGAATCTAGGAATCGGAACGGATTCTCCAGCAGCTAGACTCGATGTTTCGGCGGGGGTTACAGGAGTTCAAACCGTTTTGAATACGACGGGTAATATTAATGATTTTTTCCAATATAATGTTCAAAATACCAGTACTGGTAATAAGGCTCAGAGTGGGTATTCTGCTACAGCTAATAATGGTACGGCTACTACAGGTTTTGCTTGGATGGGGATTAATAATTCAGGATTTAATTTTCCTACGGCTTATAACATCGGAGGAGCAAATGATGTGTCTTATATAGGAAGTGGACAAGATATGCACATAGCCAATGCAAACAATACAAAATCTATAATTTTTTCTACAGGAACAGCTTCAACTCCTTTTTTTAATGAAAGAATGAGGATTACAAATGCAGGAAATGTAGGAATAGGAACTAATAATCCTACAACAAAATTACATATCAGTAGTACTACTTCTCCAGCATTAAGAATCGCGGATGGAACTGAAGGAAGTGGCAAAATGCTTGTTTCAGATGCAAATGGTAATGCAACTTGGCAATCAAGTAATCTGCCTTTAATTTCCGCATTTCAAGGTATGGTAATACCTATATGTGCTAATGTATCTGTTAATTCAACGGGTTCTTTTACAACAACTATAAGTGGAGTAAATACTACTGTAACTTGGACTGTTTTGTCAAAGCAAACTTCTAGTGCAAGCTTTCCGATATATGCAGAAAGATTGCAGGTTAGATATAATTTTTCGCCACAATTACCATTTGTTCCAAAAGGAATTATATTTAACGCGCTTAATAATAGTGGATATCCCGATACGTTTTCTTTAAATTATGCGGCAAAATCGCAATCTTCTATTACGGTTAATATAACAAGAAATGACACCCTTGGAAATGGAGCAGTATCTTGCTGGGCAGGTCAGTTTTATTTTGATGTTATGGTTATGAATTAAATTATAAAAACAGCTTTATTGGCTGTTTTTATATAGTTATTTAAAATAAACAAGTTGTTACTTTTCTTGAAAAAGGAAATAAAAGTTGAACTGAATTAAAGCGAAAGAGATGTTGAAAATAAAGAATAGGTTCTTTTTTTGTAATACTTTACTTATGTAATGTGTTCATTGATAGTTTTTTGTGTTTTATAAGGTTAAAATTAAAATGATTTGATGTGTTTTTATTGAAATATGTATATGTCATAATTTTTAATGGTTATTTTTGTGAAATATTAAAAAAAATAAATGTATGGGCATAAGATTGTTTAAAACGTTGTTTTGTTTGTTTGTTTCAGCTTATTCTTTCGGTCAAGTAGGAATAGGAACAGAGTTTCCTAGAGGGGCATTAGATATAAGCTCTTCTACGAATGGTTTTTTACCTCCTCAAGTAGCTTTAACCTCTTCAAATTTATCAGCTCCAGTAGTTAATCCGCAAGGAGGAGGTGCACCTGTAGCAGGTACTATTGTATATAATACAGCAACCACAGGGACAGCTCCTAATAATGTGGTGCCAGGTTTTTATTACTGGAATGGATCCAGTTGGTTGTTGTTAACAAGTCAGGCTACTTCAGGTTCTTCTCAGTGGACATTAACAGGTAATGCAGGTACCTCTGCGTCAACTAATTTTGTGGGTACTACAGATGCTGTTGATTTTGTAACCCGTACTAATAATACAGAAAGTATGAGAGTTACAAGTGCAGGCAATGTAGGGATTGGGTCTAATAGTCCATTAAGTAAACTTCAAGTTAACAATGGAGGAGCGACAGTAAGTGGAATTTCGGTAAGAGCTTTAGCTGATTGGGACGCTGTTTCTATCTCTCATGATGGGAATACAGGTTATATTAACGCTGCGGGTGTTGAAAACGGCCTTGCTTTTAGAACCAATTCAACGGCATCAGGAGATTATTTGTCCAATGCTTATACAGAACGAATGCGATTGTTGAATAATGGGAATCTAGGAATCGGAACAGCTTCTCCTACAACTAAACTTGATGTTTCGGCGGGTGTTACAGGAGTTCAAACAGTCGTAAATGCTACAGGTAATATTAATGATTTTTTACAATATAATGTTCAAAATACCAGTACAGGTACTCAGGCTCAGAGTGGGTATTCTGCCACAGCTAATAATGGTACGGCTACTACGGGTTTTGTCTGGATGGGGATTAATAATTCAGGATTTAATTTTCCTACGGCTTATAACATCGGAGGAGCAAATGACGTGTCTTATATAGGAAGTGGACAAGATATGCACATAGCCAATGCAAACAATACAAAATCTATAATTTTTTCTACAGGAACAGCTTCAACCCCTTTTTTTAATGAAAGAATGAGGATTACAAATGCAGGAAATGTAGGAATAGGGACAGCAACACCTTCCAGAAGATTAGAACTTAATTCAGGTGCTTTAATGACTCCTCCAATTCGCTTAACACAGCAAAGAGCCAGTGTTTCGGCAACATCTACAACAGGTGATGGAACAAAAAATTTGGTAGTTGATAATAATGGAGATTTAGTTACAAAAGTAAATGAAAAAAGATATACGCCTAATACATGTACGTGTGCAGGCGCATTTCCATACACTTTGCCTGCTGATTTAACAACTTATGAAGAGTACGATGCAAATTGGTCAGGAAATAGTCAATCTAATACGACTTTAGCCGATTTTATACTTCCAACAGTTGCTAATGCTATTACAGCAGGACATAAATATGGTGATGTAGTAGTAATTCATAGAGGATCTGCTTATAATGTAGTCATAGGAACTACGAATACGAATCTTTCAAGTGTACTTAGTTTAGCACCAAATACTTCGGTTGGTTTTGCATTAGGAATAGATAAGTGGTACAGAGCTTTTTAAAGAAAAATACGTACCTGTTTTTATACCTATTAATACTTTGAGTGATTTTGTTAGACTCTTTTCTTAAAGGAAATTTGTAAATCACTCAAAGTAATAATTTTCTTCTTAATTATATTTCGGAATAAGATGAAAAGGCAAAAAAATATGCGCAGAAATTTTTCTTGCAGACGAGGCTGCCAAAAACTTTAATTTAGCATCTTGTTTGTCACTTCGATGAAAGGAAGGAGTCAGATTATCAATATTGTGTTATTTCTCTTGTCATATACATGATAAGATTGTGAACTTTTAAGATAAGCTAATTGAGGATAAGATGTGCTTTTTTAGATTCAAAGATCTTTTATTTGAAATAAATTTCTAACGTGCAATCTGAGGTTAATTCATAATAAAGAAATAGTAATGTCAAAAATATCATTTAAAAACAAGAAAGTGCTTATTACAGGAGGAGCCTCTGGTATAGGTAAGATAATGGTTAGAAAAGCGTTAGAGCGTGGTGCATCCGAATTAATCGTGTGGGATATAAATGAAGAAGGATTAAAAACTTTAAAAAAAGACCTAATAACCTTTGAGGCTAGATTAAAAGTTTATACCATTGATTTATCTAATATACAAGAGTTAATGGTATTGGCGGATCAGATAAAACAAGAAATAGGTGTAATAGATATATTAATTAATAATGCAGGGATCATAGTTGGTAAGTATTTTTTAGATCATACGGCTAATGAAATATCTCGTACTTTATTGGTTAATACGGAGGCACTTATGCAGATTACCTTAACATTCTTGCCAGGTATGTTGGCTCAAAATTTTGGAGCTATTTGTAACATAGCTTCATCAGCAGGATTGGTGTCAAGTCCTAAAATGTCCGTTTATGTAGCTTCTAAGTGGGCAATTGTTGGATGGAGTGATAGTATTCGGTTAGAATTATTACAACAAAAAAAAGAAGTTGCGGTAACGACTATCATGCCATATTATATTAATACAGGTATGTTTGATGGAGTTCGATCTAGGTTATTACCTATATTAGAGCCAGAAAGAGTTGCTGAAAAAATTATACTAGCTATAGAAAAAAGAACGCGAATGCTAGCAATGCCATTGCCTTATTGGTTTATTCGTTTAGCTCAAGGTCTTTTTCCATTATCTATCTATGAGTGGATTATGGGGAAGATATTTGGAATTTATGATGCTATGAATGATTTTAAAGGGAAAAAATAGATAAATAATGCTTTGTGAAACTTAAAAATAAAAAGAGTTCACAAAGCATTTATTGTTATTAATCTTCTAAAAGATCAGGTCTTCTGTTTTTAGTATGTTCGTATGCTTTTTCTTCTCGCCATCTGTCTATATTAGCTTGATGTCCACTAAGTAAAACATCCGGTACCTTCATTCCGTTATATTCAGCAGGACGCGTATAGATAGGAGGAGAAAGTAAATTATCTTGAAAGCTATCTGTTAAAGCGGAAGTTTCATTGCTTAAAACTCCTGGGATTAAACGAATAAGAGCATCACATAAGACAATAGCGCCAATTTCACCACCACTCAAAACATAATCTCCTATAGAAATTTCCTTTGTAATATGTAAATCGCGTACACGTTGATCGACTCCTTTATAATGACCACAAAGAATCATAATGTTTTCATACATAGACATTTTGTTGGCTAAAGGTTGACGTAGCGTTTCTCCGTCAGGCGTCATGTAAATAACTTCATCATAAGTTCGCTCCTCTTTTAATTTGGAAATACATTTATCAATCGGTTCTATCATCATTACCATACCAGCACCACCTCCAAATTGATAATCGTCTACACTACGACGTTTATCCGTAGTGTAATCTCTCAAGTTATGAAAATAAACCTCTACTAATCCTTTTTGGATGGCTCTTTTCATGATAGATCCTTCAAAAGGACTTTGCATAAGTTCTGGTAGAACAGTTATAATGTCAATACGCATTTTGTAATTCAAAAAGTTAAAAACAGCAAAGTTACAAAGTTTCTATTAACTTTAGAAGGTACTTTCTTATTGCATTATACTCCAAATTGTTTTAGGTGATGGTCTAGATGATTCCATTGAAGTTTATTCCAATCTTCATTTGATAATTTACCCCAAAAAGGATGCTGTCTGAGTTGGATAATCTTAGTTCCTTTTTGAAAATTTCTTGTTTTTTGAATTAATTCTAATTTTGTTTTTTCAAAATCATATTTTTCTTTAAAAATAAAAGAAGGAGCGGTAGGACTATTCTTTTTAAATTCGTTTGTTAACACTCTTTTTTTTATTAATCGGCCTAATAAACCCATAAAAAAAGGGATTTTTAAAACTAAATCGCCTGTAGCAACATCTATTGGAGCAATGCAATGTTTCATCATCTGATCTACTGTCATTTTGCCCCATAAAGGTTGTTTTTCAGGAGTTAGTTTTTCAATACGACTTATTAATTCTTCATTGTCTGAAGGAATGAATATATTTTTCATTAACTATAGTTTTTTATAATGTTTGTATGATAGGTTATTTTGTAATCTAAAAACTTATATTTTGGTAGCAGTTAGGCTAAATAGCATTGGAATTTTGTTTTCTAGGTGCCTAATTCTAAATTTACCTTTTTCAAATTCTTCGGTTTGGTTAAAACAATTGTATGGAGAGTAATCGTATTCATCAAAAGAATTGACTTGGAGGCCATTTTTAATTAGTGCATTTAGTACCTCTGATGTTGGATGATTCCATGATATGGTTTTAGTCTCTATTTCT
The DNA here is from genome assembly GCF_042182265.1 of Flavobacterium davisii. NCBI lineage: Bacteria > Pseudomonadati > Bacteroidota > Flavobacteriia > Flavobacteriales > Flavobacteriaceae > Flavobacterium > Flavobacterium davisii. The sequence goes on along the minus strand of NZ_CP097869.1, from coordinate 3,309,150 downwards.
GAATTGCGATCACCATAAGTTCCTTTTTCTTCTTCAATTATAGTTTCTGTATTAAAGTAATTATATGCTATTTCTTTAAAGTTATTGTCAAACATCCAAACAAAAGGATGAAATTCTACAAAAATAAATTGACCATTAGGTTTTAGGAAATCAGAAATTATTTTAGCCCATTTATCTAGATCAGGTAACCAACCAATGGTTCCATAACTAGAAAAAATAATATCAAATTTTTCATTAATATAATTGGGTGTTTCATACACATCACAACAAATGAATTTAGTATTTAATCCCAATTGGGAATTAAAACTTTGAGCCGCTTCTATTGCCTTATCAGATAAATCAATGCCTGTTACTTGGGCTCCCATTCGTTGTAAAGACATAGAATCTTGACCAAAATGGCATTGTAGATGTAAAATACTTTTATTTTGAATGTTTCCTAAAAGCATTAATTCGATATCATTTAATGTGGATTTACCACTTAAAAAGGAACTGTTTTTATAAAAATCAGAATTAATATGAATAATTGTTTTTTCGTTCCAAGTTTTTCTGTTTATTTCTAAATAGTTTAATTTTGTCATAGTTATAAGTTAAGTTCCATTTGTATATCAGCTCTTGTGTAATCAGTTTCTTCTAAAGGAACTTCAATAAAATTAAAATTTCGGTATAAATTAAGAGCAGGAATTAGTTTCGTACTTGATAAAAGAAATATTTTTTTTGCTTTTTGAGAAATAGCATAATCAATGCAAGTACGCATTAATGAAGAACTTAATTTCATTCCTTGAAAATTTTTATCCACAGCCATCTTTGCTAGTTCGTAAGTAATAGGATCCGTTTTAATCATTGCTACGGTGCCTACAACTTGATTGTTAACCAAACAAAAAAAGATAGTGCCGTCTTTTTCAATAATATCTCGCTCTATGTTTTCAAACGTAGCAATATCGTGTGGTTCTATGTAAAAATATTCTTCTAGCCACGCTTTATTAAGTCGAATAAAATCTTCTTTATATTTTGAATCATAGCTAATTATTTTGATGTCCATTTGAATATAAAATTGTAATTTTGTTTCTCAAATTTAATAAAATAAAGTGATGCAAGACGGTATTTACGCAAAATTTAATACTTCCAAAGGAGCTATTCTAGTGAAATTAACACATGACTTAACTCCAGGAACTGTAGGTAACTTTGTTGGTTTAGCAGAAGGGAATCTAGAAAACTCAGTTAAATCGCAAGGTCAGAAATATTATGATGGATTAAAGTTTCATCGTGTTATTCCTGATTTTATGATACAAGGAGGATGTCCTCTGGGTACAGGAACAGGTGATGCAGGTTATAAATTTGATGATGAATTTCATCCTTCATTAAAACATGATGCTCCTGGTGTGTTGTCTATGGCTAATGCAGGTCCAGGTACTAATGGTTCTCAGTTTTTTATTACACATGTTGCAACGCCTTGGTTAGATGGTAAACATACTGTTTTTGGTCATGTTGTAGAAGGGCAAGATGTCGTGGATCTAGTTGTACAAGATGATGTAATGGAATCGATTGAGATTGTTCGTGTAGGAACTGAAGCGAAAGAATGGAATGCTATTGAAGCTTTTCGTACTTTTGAAGGAGCTCGTGAAAAAAGAATAGCAGAAGCCAAACGTTTAGCTGAAGAATCAGTAGATAAGTTATCAGCTGGTTTTGAAAAGACAGAAAGTGGTTTACGTTATAAAATTATCCAAAAAGGAGAAGGTAAAAAAGCAGAAAAAGGGCGTACAGTATCAGTGCATTATCAAGGCTCTTTAGAAAATGGTCAGGTGTTTGATTCTTCTTATAAAAGAAAACAACCTATAGAATTTCCATTAGGAAAAGGCTACGTAATAGAAGGTTGGGATGAAGGGATTGCTTTGTTGCAAGTGGGCGATAAAGCGCGTTTTGTAATTCCTTCTTATTTAGGTTATGGAGATAAAGGGGCAGGAGGGGTAATTCCACCAAACGCTACTTTAATTTTTGATGTAGAATTAATGGATATTAAGTAAAAAATATATTTACATAGATATATTTTAAAAATCCTACCTTGAAAACAGGTGGGATTTTTTATATTTACCCAAACTAAAAAAAAAGTAAATATGTTTAATAAAAAAATAATAGGATTTATTTGTTTAGGCGGAATCCTTTTTTCGTGCTCCAAAAAAGTAATATCAACTTCTTCTACTGTGCAAAATAATATAGAAACAGCTAAGATAGAGCTTCCGTCAGAAATTGCAGAAGGAAAATCTTTATATGAAAATAATTGTGCTAAATGCCATAAGCTATTTCCTGTGTCAAAGCATGATAAAGCAGGTTGGGTTAAAACAGTAGACAGAATGGCTCCAAAAGCTAAAATTACAGAAGCACAAAAAACACTAGTTTATAATTATCTAACTTACGGGATGTAGTGTGTTAGATTGTTAAAACTATAAAGGAAAAGCTGTTTATGAAATATTCACTTAGTTTAATCAACTTCAGAAAAATCCTATAATTTATTTAGATAAATAAAAAATACAGAATGTTGGTTCTCCATTTTTTTACTTGAGGTTGATTATATTATAAAATCAATACAATATTTTTAAAACAGCTTTTTTAATAGAATAAAAATGTTATTTCTTAGCTGAAAAACCTACAGGAATCATTAATTCACCTCTTTCAAATTTATTTAAATATAAATTCACAGGTTTTGACTGTCCAGGATATGTAATTTCATAAATATCTAACATACCAGCTCCTATATCTGCCCTGTTAGTAGGGAAAGGGCAGCAAGACTCTATAAGTTTATATGAAATATTTTCTCCTTTTGGACCTGCTAAAGCATTTAAAAAACGTTTTTGGTTGTTTTCCCCATCTTCTATTGAGGTAAATCCTACATTTACAGGATAAAACTCAGTAAAAGCATATTTTTTGTCTGTGGCATTTTTCGTTATAATAAAACTGTTCTGTTTTTCATTTAATGAAGGACCTGCCACATTATTATCTATATTACGAATAGTATTTCGTGTGCTAATACAACTGTTTAGGAACAAAAAGCTTGTCAGGAATAAAAAATATAGTTTTTTCATTATTTGAATTTTTATACAAATATAAAAACAAAAGCGCATAACAAAAGCGCTCTTTTTATTTAAAAGCTTTGTTTTTTTGAAAAAAATAAGCTTAATTTTGTACCGAAATTTTAATTCAAGCTTAATTGCTTGAGTATAGATATTTCTTTTTCATTATATTGGTTGGGTTAATAAAAGAGTTATCTTAAATTTCATAAAGAGCACCTCAAAAGGGTGCTTTTTGATTTTTGCAACTTCTTCTTTGTTAATTTGTCATTTCTGTTATTTTTGCATAAAAATAGAATCAATGGAAATTTTGACACAAACTTGGCATTGGGCAATTTCAGGTATGTTAATTGGTCTGGTTATGTTATTGTTGACTTATTTAGGAAAGACTTTTGGAATGTCTTCAAATTTAAGAACAATATGTTCAATAACGGGAGCCAAAAAGACTGCGGAATATTTTAATTTTGATTGGAAAGAACAAAAATGGAATTTGGCGGTGGTATTAGGATCTATCGTTGGAGGTTATATAGCTTTTCATTTTTTAGGAGGAACACATAATGTAGAAATCAATCCTGAAACTATTGTACAATTACAAAAAATGGGGATTGATGCCCCTAATGGTAAATATTTACCAGATTTACTATTCAGCTTAGATTCTGTATTAACTTATAAAGGATTCTTTTTGCTATTACTAGGTGGTTTTTTGATTGGATTTGGAACACCTTATGCAGGAGGGTGTACTTCAGGTCATGCTATATCAGGATTGAGTAATTTACAGTTACCTTCTCTAATAGCTGTAATTGGCTTTTTTTTAGGAGGGCTTATCATGGCTCATTTTGTTTTACCTTTACTTTTTTAAATATATGAAATTACTACGTTTTTTTGCAGTTGGATTGCTTTTCGGAATAGTTTTAACAAAAGCAGAAGCGGTGTCATGGTATCGTATTTATGAAATGTTTATGTTTCAATCATTCCACATGTATGGTATTATTTCAGTAGCTATTTTAGTAGGTGTATTGGGTATACAATTTATTAAGAAAAAAGAAATGGCAGATATTGAAGGGCAACCTATTTTAATTCCAGATAAAAATATTTCTATAACCCGTTATCTATTAGGAGGGATTATATTTGGATTAGGTTGGGCTTTAGTAGGGGCTTGTCCTGGTCCTATTTTTATATTATTAGGAACTGGAATTCCTGCTATTTTTATAGTTCTTTTAGGAGCTTTGTTAGGAACTTTTCTATATGGGTTGTTAAAAAATAAATTACCTCATTGATTTTGCTATAACAATATTTTTTATCAATTATATTATAGGGTTATGGAGTCTTATTTATAAAACTACAAGAACCTTTTCTATTCATCTTTTAAAATGTATGAAAAAGAGGCTGTCCGAAAAATAAAATCAAGGCAACGTTGTTACTCCAGCGTAAGGAGAAGGTCTTATAATCAATATTATTTGATTTGATTCGCTTGTTCGAGCAGAGCTCTAGATTCTTACGCTGGTTGAAATGATAAGCCTACCATCTTTTTGGACAGCCTTTTAACATTATTAATTAATCTGAATGGTAATAGGTAGTGAGTATTGAGTTCTAACGGCTTGACCTTGATAAATACCAGGTTCCCATTTTGTTTTAATTGATTTAAGAACACGTATAGCTTCCTTGTCTAAATCAAAACCAGGACTTCTAGGAACCGATATATTGGTAATGCTTCCATCTGGTTCTACTACAAAATAAACCAATATTTTAATAGTATTGCTTTCTTCTATTTCAGGTGTCTGAAAACGGCTACTTACAATTTTTATAAAAGCATTTATGCCTCCTGGAAATTCGGGACTTTTCTCTAAAATACCAGGAGTTAATGGTGTTTCTGGAATTGGAGGAATAGCACTAATAAAAGAAGGAGTAGACTCGTTAGTATTTCCTTTCGGATCACCAGCTATATTTCCCTGTAACGCCAACGAATTTTCTGAAATGTTTTTGCCTACATCATCAGGTTTTGTTAAATTGTTTTCAGTTGTTTCTGTAGATTTAACAACTTTTGGATTGATTAAATCATAAGTTTTAGGAGCTATAATGTCTGCTTTTCTAATTTGTTTGAGTTGTTTTTCAATTTTTTTTTGTTCTTCTTTTTTAGGTAGATGAACCTCTGTAATGATGATGTTACCTAAATCATTAGAAGGGCAGATGATGGGAGGTTTCTCCTTAAACGAACTTAAAATGATAGGTAAAATGGCAATGCCTGTAAGAAGGAAGAGGCCACTTAAAAAAGCTTTAGTACTAGTACTGTTATCTTGTTTACGTAATTGATAAGCTCCGTATGCTTTGTTTTTACCTTCAAAAACAAGTTCTAGCCACTCACTGTTGTTTATATTTAATTTTGACATAATTTTTTGGTTTTAATAATATGGAAAAAATAATTTCTGCAGAAATTATTTTTTTATATGAAATAATTATGCCAAAAAAACATTTATTTGTTTGAATTTTATGTTTTTTTTAAAATATTTATGTTTTAAACCCAGATTAAGCTTTTACTAGACCTTTAAAGTATGATAAAAACGTAATTTTCTTTAATGACCATAAAAATCAATTAAAAATAGACTTAAAAAAAAGAGACCTTAATTGCCTCTTGTATAGCTTTATATTTTTACTTCGTAATTCCTATAGTGAACGTAATATAATTGGGAGCCTGTCCAGAGCTTGCAAAAGATTCAACAAAAGTTTCATTGTTGGCTTCTTCGATGCCCAATGGAAATCTTAGCTGTTATGTGCCGTTCTTCTATTCTTCGTCATCGTCTGTGTCCGAGTCGTCATAATTAAATTCAACCTTACTTTGTAAAATTATTTCGTCAAGTATAGGTTTTAGATACCCTTGTTGATTTGCGATATTAAATCTCTCACGTAAAGTTTGTATATTGATTACTTCTTCAATGCAACTCATATATTTCTCGACGATAGATTTTATTGAGTAGGTTTTGTTTGCATTGTCTTTTATTTTTTGAAGTAAATTTTCTGTGCTTTCTTCTGATTTGATTACAAATGAAATCGGATATTTTTGAATTTTGTCAATGTCAAGGAAATACTTTTTAAAGTCTATTGTTTCAGTGACTTGAAAAAATCTACCTAATGGCTTCATTACAAAATCAATTCCACCATCGTTTGCATTTGTTCTACCTGTTTTATATAACTGTAAGGATTCAGTTGTTAAATTATCCATCTCAAATCCCCAAATAATGTTTTGGTTGTGATAATGGAATTTTAAAATCGAATAGCTCACGATTTCAAATAGTCTAGCATCAACATTTGGGGCTAATAAACCAATAATAAAATTTTCAATGTTCTTAGTTTTATCTTCTTCAAACTTTTGAAGTTCTTCACAAGCTTTAATAAAACTCATAAAAGCTTCTTGCTTTGCCGCAAAATAGGAGTTGATTATCTCAATTACCGCTTTTGCAATATTCTGTTCTTTTACTCGAAGTAAGTTCTCATTAATCCAATATTTTTTTGTTTCAAGATTTCTAATAACTGGAATGAGTTCAATTTCTTCCTTAAAAAACTTCTCAAATTCTGAGTTTACTCTATTGTTGAAAGAGTGGTTTTGAATTTTTTTGCAAAATGGCAATTCGGTAGCTCTCGATTTTATTACTGTGAAAGTCGCCCCATCATAATCTTTATAACTGTCATTTATATCGAATTCTTTTAAAATGTAATCTTCAATAAGAACATATAAAACTGCAAGAGGGTGAAAACTCCCCCTTGATTTTGATCCTTTATTTGCCGATCTCGTTTTTAAATTTATGTAGCGAATCAAATAGCTATTATTGAATACATCTTCAGCTAAATCTCCGAAGTGACTTTGTAAAACTTGTTTAATGTTTTGCGTGAATATGTGTTCCATTAGGTTCAAATAATGTTTGTTGATTAATGTTTGCAATCTTTTGTGTTTCAAAGGAGCGAATTTCTTTTTCTAATTTTTCGCCTTTAAACTCATTAGCTAACTGTAATCTCCGCAAACCGATTTTTACATACTCGTCTTGAAGTTCTATACCAATGGAATTTCTACCAAGTTCTTTTGCAACGAAGCAAGTGGTAAATGTTCCCGAGAATGGGTCTATAACTAAATCTCCTTCGTTTGAACTTGCTTTGATAATTCTTTCGAGTAAAGCGATTGGTTTTTGTGTCGGGTGATTTTCGTATTCATCCATACGATAACGAACCCTTGCAAACTCCCAAACATTACCTGGAACTTTCTCTGAATTGTAAACTGTTGGAACTGCTTTGCGATAGTCAATAAGTTTACGTTTTGCTCCTGTTTTGGCTTCTACTAAAATGTCATTCGTGTTAAAGGTGTAGTTGTTTTTGTCTTTTACGCAAAACAAGATTGGCTCATACATCGAACCGTAGTATTTTTTAGCTTGAACACCGGAACTGTCGTAATACCAAACAAGTCGGGAAAGTATGTCTAACTTTTTGCGAAGATAAATGTCGAAAAATGGCATAAACTGTGTCGCTGTCATTACATAAAAACTACCGTTTGGTTTAAGTTTTTGTATGCACAAGTCTAGCCATTCGTAACACCAGTCAAGGTAGGCTTCTTCAGTTTTCCACTTTTCAATGTGTCCGTTGAAGTTTTTGCCAATGTTGTAAGGTGGGTCAGCAAAAATTAAGTCAACAGAGTCGTCAGGAAGTGTTTTTAATGCTTCCAAAGCGTCTCCGTGAATAATTTTATGTTGTTCGTTTCCTAATATTTCCATTTTCAAATTCAATTAAAAGGCGTTTCAAATTTAGTTAAAATAACAGGTCGTTCGAATGAAAGTTGTCTGTTTTTGTTTACAGTCATTTTGTTGTAGCACGGTCTTTTAGAATGGTGCATAAGGTCAGTCTGTGAAAAAATCTCAGAAGATCTTCAAATATAGCTGAAATATTTTCATAAAATGTCGTGATTTTTCTATTTTTAGCAGGGGAACATATTCAAGGAATCTCCCGTAATAAGTTACATCTGTCGAGTTTAGAAGGCAAAATTGATTGGATAATCCGCGTAATCAGGGTTAAATTTATTTTTAATATTATCAAACAATTTCATAGTTGTTTCGGAATATTCAACGGCTAATTTTAAATTAGAAGCTATTGCGTGTAACTTTTTCAATGTTTTTAATCAGAGTTTAGACGGTATTAATTTTCAGCGGAAAGAGATTTCTACGTGCAGTTTGGTTTTCTGTTTCTGTAATTTCAATTTACTTCGAGTCTAATCTAGGATTTAGGTTAAAATAAAAAAGAGAAATAATCGCCTTTTTTATTAGTTTATTTTAATTCTAGTTGAAATAAATTATCCCTTTTTGATTATATCGGCTAATAATTTTTTGGCACGAAGGAGTTTTATTTTTACATTATTTAAAGGTTCATTAAGGTCATTTGCAATTTCTTGATAGCTCATTTCCTGAAAATAGCGCATTTGAATGACCTCTTGATAAGCTGGTTTTAATTGCTTGATGAATTGAAGTAAACGATTGAGGTTTTGTTCGGTAATAAGTTGGTCTTCTGCTGAAGGTGAGTTGTCTGCTATGGCATAAGCAATGTGATCTTCTTCATCAGTAATGTCTATAAAAAGAGAGGATTTCTTTTTTCTTAATAAATCAATGTGTACGTTTTTGGCTATTGCAATGAGCCATGTGTTAAATTGGAATTCAGAATTGTAGCTGTTTATTTTATCAAATGCCTTCGAGAAAGTTTCTATGGTAATGTCTTCCGCATCGGTTTCATTTTCGGTGCGTTGTAGCATAAAGGCATAGACCTCATTCCAGTATTTGTCTAATAAATATGTAAAGGCTATTTGATCTCCTTTTATAGCTTTTTCTATGTGTTTTTTTATTTCCAAGTAGTAGGTTTTGAAATTAGATTTCTAATGAATACATTGAATTGTGTTAGTATGAGAACTATTTCAAGAATAGGATACCAATACATAACGTCTTTTTCTTCTAATTTCCCAGCTGAAAAACCTAATGCTATCCAACTACTTAAATAGCGTATTCCAATTGCACTTAATACAATGATCCATTGATATTGCATAGCTAATAGTGTAATTGGTGTAATAAAGAAGAAAAATTGACTTAGATAGAATAAAGCCAATTGATTTTTGTCAAAAGCTTTGTATAATTTAGCGGTTGAAGCATGGCGTCTTTTTTGAGTAAACCACGCTCCAAATGTTTGTTTAGGAATAGAATAAGTAAAGCTATCTGGTGAAAAACAGATAGTTGTATTACTATTATTAGAGGCTTCATTAATAAATAAATCATCATCGCCTGACCGTATTTTTATATGATTAATAAAACCATTTGTTTTAAAGAACTCCTCTCTCTTATAAGCTAAATTTCTTCCTACACCCATATAAGGTTTTCCTAGTTTACTCCAAGAAAAATATTGTGTAGCTGTTAACAATGTTTCAAATCGTATTAATTTATTTAAAAAACCAGATTCTTTTTTATAAGCACCGTATCCTAAAATAATTGTTTTGTGCATAGTGAAATGAGAGGTCATTTCTTTTATCCAGTTTTCTGAATTAGGAATACAATCAGCATCTGTAAAAAGTAAATACTCTTTGGATGCGGCTTTGATACCTAGAGTAAGAGCAAACTTCTTGTTTCCCCAAAAAGCTTCATTGTTTTCTACCTTTACTAACTTTAAATTAGGGATTTCCTTTTGAAAGTCTTCTACTAAAAAACGCGTGTTATCATAAGAAGCATCGTCAATGATGACAATTTCGTAATTTGAATAATTTTGTTTTGCTAATAATGGAATTAGTTCTTTTAGATTTTCTTCTTCATTTTTTGCACATACTATAACGGAAACAGAAATATGTTTTTCCTTGCTTTCCTGTGGTTTTGCAAAAGAAAATTTACCAAAAATAAACAAATAATATATTATTTGAATGGTTACTACGGTAAGGAAAAAATAAAATAAGATGAGTAAAAATAGCTCCATATATTCTTTCAAAAAATGAAGTGCAAAGGTAGCGGTTTAAAAATCAAATGCCAAATAAGAATAATCAATTGTAGATTAAATTTTTTCTATTTTATGCCTTTTTAAGGTTCTTTGTTTTAATGTTTTTTGAGGTAATGTAGATTTTTTTATGATTTTATTTTTTGACTTTTTTTATAGTTGTTTCAATTTTTAGGGGAAATAAAAATAAGAGGACTTAACATAAGAAAGTAATCGTATTTGTTCTTTGATTATGTTAACGAAATGGATTAAAAAACCTTGAACTTTTATCTTGATCAAAGAGAAAAAATAGAACTCAGATATTAAAATGCTAAATACTCGTTCCATTTTAATCCATTATCTAATATTATGTTTGAAAATTCAATATGTATAACACGTCTTCTCTGGTTGTTTGTTGTGCGTGTTGAGGCATGTAGTGTTAAAGGTTTCATTAGCATTACACCTCCTTTAGGTACATCACAAATGTATTCTTTGTTTTTGTTTATTTCGTGGTCAGTTAATTGAATAATACCTTTTTTATGTGATTTAGGAATTACTTTTACAGCACCATTTTCTACTGTAGTATTGTCTAAATGAATTCGAATTGTGAAAATATTTTCTAAAATTGGAGTTGGCGGTTGTACTGTTATTTGTTCATTCTTTTTAGTCCAATTGATAAAGTTATCAGTTTCAATTTTTTCAGAAAGATTAATTGTTAAATCTTGATGATAAGGGACTACCCAATTAGAAGTTTTGGGCTTATCAAAATAAATTGATTTGATTACAAAATATGTGTTATTGCCAATTTCTTCGATAATCTTAATAAGGTTCTTGTTGAAAATATGGTTTTTTAGTTTAGGAATTTCTTTTAAAATAGCACGAATTGCAAATAATTCTTTATCTTTTCTAAAATTTGTATTTGATTTTTCGCTTGATTCGATTAAATGAATAATGGTTTCTATTTCTTCATGAGTGTAAATGTTGTTTAGAATGTGAAAGCCATTCTTGTTGAATGATGTATTCATTGTAATGTAATTAAGGGAGATGTTAAGAAATTTACTTGCTGGATCTTTGTGAATTTGTTTTGTATTCGTAGTTTTTTAGTTCTTAGAGAATTTTAAAAAGCCAAAGATGATTATTTTACAAAGTATTGAAAGTTGGATCGTAATGAATGGTTTAAAATTTAAAATAGGGGATGATTTAGTATGGTTTTTAATAAGCTTATTAGTAATATACGTTTTTTTATTATATCGTTTACCGTTTTTTTTAGAAAATAAATAGTTACAAAAAATACTAGATTTGTAACTATTTAGAACTCTTTTCTATGAAAACTAGTAGAAATGATTTAAATTATATTAACTTCAGCTTCAATGGCAATGCCGAATTTGTCTAAAACTGTTTTTTGTACAAATTGAGATAAATTTAGAATATCTTGTCCTGTAGCATTTCCGTAGTTTACTAATACTAGAGCTTGTCTTGCATGTACGCCTGCATCACCATTGCGATAACCTTTTAATCCTGCTTGTTCAATCATCCAACCAGCAGGAACTTTTATTTGATTTTCTGAAACCTCATAATATTTTATTTCAGGATATAATGTTTTGGCTTCGTTGAATTGTTCTCTTGATAGAATAGGATTTTTAAAGAAACTACCGCTGTTTCCTAACGATTTTGGGTCAGGTAATTTACTTTGACGGATAGCAATTACAGCATTGCTTACATCTTTTATGGTTGGTGTTGAAATATTTTTATTTTCTAATTCTTTTAAAATATCGCCATAGCCTGTGTTGATTTTATGATGGTGTTTTGTTAGCTTAAAAACAACAGAGGTAATGATGTATTGATTTTTGATAGCTTGTTTAAAAATGCTTTCGCGGTAGCCAAAATTACATTCTTCATTTGTGAAAGTCCTTATTTCTTGCGTGAGAATGTTGAGAGCTTGACATGATACAAATGTGTCTTTAATTTCAGCACCGTAAGCACCTATGTTTTGAACGGGAGTAGTACCTACATTACCTGGTATTAAAGACATGTTTTCTATACCACCATAGTTTTGTTTTATATTCCATAAAACAAATTCATGCCAGTTTTCCCCTGCTTGGGCTTCAACCCAAACATAATTTTCGTCTTCTTTTACAATTTTTTTTCCCTTTAAGTCTATGTGAATGACCAAAGCATTTATATCTTTTGTTAAAAGCATATTGCTACCCCCACCTAAGATAAATTTCGTTTTGGTTATATTGTTTTTTAAAACTTCATCTAATTCTGTTATACTATGTACAGCTATAAATTCAGAAGCTTTTGCTTCAATACCAAAGGTGTTGTGTTTTTTAAGAGAATAATTATGTTGGATATTCATTGTACTAAAATATTTTGATTACAAAGTACGCAAAGATTTTGCAAAGAACATAAAGAAAAAAAGGGAATGAGCTTTTTATTCTTCCGTTTCTAGTGCTCTATTTAAAAACTCATTAAAAGGTTTTATCAAAATAAGTTTAGAGGCTACCTTTTTTGCAAAATCTTTATCTGTAAACCATTTTTCATCAATAGGTTGTGAAATGGTAAAGCTTTTAAGTTTTAAAAATTCTATTGCAGGATGATTTATGTCGTATCCTTTTGGGGCAGATTTTAATACATAACCTTCCTCTTTGTCTATAGTTCCAAATTCTTTCTGAAAAGCAGTATTGTTTACGATTTCTTCTAAATCTTCATGAAAGAACGCAATTTCACGACGTATTTTTTTTAATTCTTCAGATTCAGGACACCATACACCACCAGCTATAAAACATTTGTCTTTTTCAAAGTGAATGTAATAACCAGGGCTGTTTTTACGCAGTCTATTGGTAGACATCCAAACTCCCATATTGGTTTTATAAGGGGATTTGTCTTTAGAAAAACGGATATCACGGTTAATTCTGAAAGTGCAATTTTTTATTTCAAGTGGTTCTAAAGAAGGATCCAAGGGTTTTATTTCTTCTAAAATGGTATGGATTAAATTATGGTAATCTTTTTTATATGCTTCATAACGTTTTTTGTTAGCGTGCATCCATTCCGTGTTATTATTCGCTTTTAGATCATCTAAGAAATTGATAGCTTCTTTTGTAAACATTATTATCTGATTGTATGTTGAGGTAAATATACGGAGTTATTTTTATTTTTTAATCCGTAAGGAATGTAAAGAGATTGTAATGAAGTAAGGGGTGAGAGTGCATCATTTGGGTATTTGAAAAGACTGTGTTGTGAAGAAGAAGGTTTTCCAAAAGTTATTGATTTTGTTTTGCTTCAATTTAATCGCTTTGCACTAGTTAATCAAGGACACATAGAGGAAATAAAACAACAGTGTGGCTTCTGATTTTTTTACTGAAAGGGGAAATAAAATCAATATTTAATTGGTGCTTTTTGAATACCTTCTCCTGGTTTGTTTTTTTGAAGATTATAACTTCTTTCTTAAATCCTCTTCTTTTATAAATCCTAAATTTTTCCAAACTTCTTTACCATTATTATAATAGATCAAAGTTGGTAATCCTTCAATTAGTAAATCTTGCGCTAATTGTTGGTTTTTATCGGCATCTATTTTTATAATTTTAATATTATCTTTCATTTCTTCCTTCATCTTTTCAAGATAAGGGGCCATTTTTTTACAAGGACCGCACCATTCAGCATAAAAATCAATTAATACTTTTTTATCGGATTGTATTAATTTTTGAAATTCAATAAGAGTCATACTTGAAGATGTAGTAGGTTTAGATAATCCTTCCGCATTCCATTTCATAATTCCCCCCGTCATATTATGAATTTCTTTAAAACCCATACGGCTCATTTTAGTCATTGCTTTTCCGCTTCTTCCTCCACTTAAACAGTACAAATAAACGGGTTTGTTTTTGTCTAATTTAGATAATTGAGTTTCGAAATCAGTAGCATTATAATCAATATTTACGGCTTTGTCTAGGTGTTGAGAATTGTATTCTTGTGGGGTTCTTACGTCTAGGATGTACACATCTGCATTTGCTGTTTTTTCAGCAAATACTTTAGGTTCTAAATTGTCTGTTATAGAATTATTTTGGCCTTTACAGCTTGTAAAAGCAATTATAGTAGCACAAAGAGTGCTGAATAGTAAGTTTTTCATTTTTTAAAATTTTAAGCTAAGTTATAAAAATTATATGTTAAAAATTTTATAAAGCTGATGGGTTTGTTTTACAATATTTTCCGTTCGTTCAGGATGGGTGTCTGAAATAAAAAGCTGTCCGAATTCTTCCTTATTAACCATTGAAATGATTTGGCTAACACGATCCTCGTCTAATTTGTCAAAAATATCATCAAATAAGAGAATAGGTTTTTCGCCACTTTGTTTTTTTACAAATTCAAATTGAGCTAATTTTAAAGCAATTAAATAAGATTTTTGTTGCCCTTGGGAACCAAATTTTTTAATAGGATGGTCTTCTATTAAAAAAGCTAAGTCGTCTTTGTGTATGCCAACACTAGTGTATTGTAATGTTCTATCTTTTTGTATATTATCTAGTAATAATTGGGCTAAAGGAGTATGTTTTAGCTGACTTTCGTACATTAAATAAACACGTTCAGCGGAATTAGAAATAAGTTTGTAATAGTGATTGAAAATAGGAATAAATTCAGTTAAGAATTGTTCCCTTTTTTTAAAAATTTCGGTGCCTAAATTAGCAAGTTGGTCATTGTAAATTTCTAAGGTGTCTTGTTCGAAAATGCGATTTAGGGCAAAATATTTTAGTAAAGCGTTACGCTGAGTCAATACTTTTTGATATTGAATCAGTTGGTGTAAATAACGGCTGTCTAATTGCGAAATAACACTGTCTATGAATTTTCTCCTAACTTCGCTTCCTTCTCGAATTAAATCGGCATCGGTTGGTGAAATGATAACCATTGGAATTAAACCTAAATGGTCGGAAAATTTTTCATACAGTTTTCCGTTGCGTTTTAATATTTTCTTTTGTCCTTTTTTTAAGCTACAAACGATGTTTTCAGGACGATCTTGTTTCATAAATTCACCATCTATTACAAAAAAGTCACGTCCATGTCTGATGTTCTGTACAGCTAGAGTGTTAAAATAGCTTTTTCCGAAAGCTAAATGATAAATAGCGTCTAAAATATTGGTTTTGCCAATACCGTTTTTACCTACAAAACAATTGATTTTGTGTTCAAAGTCGAAATTTGCTTCTTCAAAATTTTTAAAGTTAAACAAAGAAATTTTTTTTAGATGCATAAATCGTACAGATTCTAATTTTTAGGAAATGATTGTTAAAAAACGTTCGCAAATTATTAAAAATAAAGTGAAAACTTATTTTGTTTTTCAATAAAAATTTTATTTTTGCACCTCACTAATTTAAAATTATAATGGCAACTTATAATAAAAGAGGATACAAAGCTCCAAAACCACAAGTTGAGAATACCGAAGAGGGTACGCTTGAAAACGTAGCTGATTTAGAACAAACTGTTACGGTTGAAGAAAGTGATAGTACTACTGCTAGCGTTTTTAACACTTTAGATGAAACAGCAAGTAAAACGGAAGAGTTTGTTGCAAAAAATCAAAATATAATTTTATCTGTTTTAGGCGGAGTAGCTTTAGTTGTAGTGGGGTATTTGATGTATAGCAAATTTGTATCAGCTCCAGCGGAAAATGAAGCCGCTAGTGATATGTATCAAGCTCAGAAATATTTTCAACAAGCTGTTGATGCAACACAAGCTAATGATTCTTTGTTTAAGTTAGCTCTAAATGGAGGTGAGGGTAAACAAGGTTTTATAGATATTGCTAAAAATCATAGCGGTACAGATGCAGGTAATTTAGCGAATTATTATGCTGGTATGGCTTATTTGCATACTAAGCAGTTTGATAAAGCAGTAGAGTATTTAAGTGATTATAAATCAGATGATGCTTATACGAAGGCTTTAGCTTTAGGAGCTATTGGTGATGCAAAAGCAGAATTAAATAAAACAGATGAAGCTTTAGAATACTATGTAAAAGCGGCTGAAAGCAATGAAAACGAATTAACAACACCTCGTTTCTTGTTAAAGGCAGGACAATTGGCTTTTGCTAAAGGAGATAAAGCAACCGCATTGAAATATTTTACTCAAATTAAAGAAAAATATGAAGACACTCCAGAAGCTCAAAATATTGATGCTTTAATAGGAATGGCTCAATAAATAATAGATAGAGTAGAAAATAATTGCAGTGTTAAGCATATATGAATTATAATGCTGTACTGAAACTGTAAACGAAAAATATGGCTACAGCAAACAAAAATTTATCAGAATATAATAAAAATACTATCCCAAATGCGAAAGACTTTCGATTTGGGATAGTCGTTTCTGAATGGAATGATAAAATCACCGAAGGTCTTTTTAAAGGAGCAGAAGAAGCGTTACTTGATTGTGGTGCTTTGCCCGAAAATATCATTCGTTGGAATGTTCCAGGTAGTTTTGAGCTCATTTACGGAGCAAGTCAAATGCACAAAAATTTAGATTTAGATGCCGTTATCGTAATTGGTTGCGTTATTAAAGGCGAAACTATGCACTTTGAATTTGTATGTGAAGGGGTTACCCAAGGAATTAAAGATATGAATGTTATATACGATGCACCCACTATTTTTTGTGTGTTAACTGATAATACAGAAGAACAGTCTATAGCTAGAAGTGGAGGAGCACATGGGAATAAAGGAACAGAGGCTGCAATAGCTGCTATTAAAATGGTAGATTTAAAGAATAAGTTTTAGAATGAAAATAAAACGCACTTTCTGCAGGATTTTTTTCTAAGTAATAAAAAATAATCATGAAAAGCCATTCTAATTTCGATGTAATAGAATGGCTTTTTTTATGAAAAAATAAAAAGAATGAGAGATAAAAACCCATTCCTTTTCTTTAAATTTGTTTTCCAACCCATTTAAGAAATTAATTTAGTAACTCATTTAATGTCAAGTATAATACAATTACTACCCGATCATGTGGCTAATCAAATAGCAGCAGGAGAGGTAGTACAAAGGCCTGCTTCGGTAGTGAAGGAATTGGTAGAAAATGCAATTGATGCAGGATCAACCGATATTAAACTTATTTGTAAAGATGCAGGTAAAACACTCATACAAGTTATAGATAATGGTAAGGGGATGAGTATAACAGACGCACGCTTATGTTTTGAGCGTCATGCTACTTCTAAAATTAGAAAAGCAGAAGACTTATTTGATTTACACACCAAAGGTTTTCGTGGAGAAGCTTTAGCCTCTATAGCTGCAATAGCTCATGTAGAACTCAAAACCAAACAAGATCAAGAAGAACTAGGAACTCATTTAATTATAGAAGGGAGTAAATTTATTTCACAGGAGCCATCTGTGTTACCTAAGGGGACTTCTTTTTCCATCAAAAATTTATTTTTTAATATACCAGCACGTAGAAATTTTTTAAAATCAGATACAGTTGAATTACGTCATATAATAGACGAATTTCAGCGAGTAGCTTTAGCGCATGAAAATATACATTTTACTTTTTATCACAATGGAAGTGAAGTATTTAATTTGCCACAATCTAATTTAC
Source organism: Flavobacterium davisii (assembly GCF_042182265.1). Lineage (NCBI taxonomy): Bacteria > Pseudomonadati > Bacteroidota > Flavobacteriia > Flavobacteriales > Flavobacteriaceae > Flavobacterium > Flavobacterium davisii. The sequence goes on along the minus strand of NZ_CP097869.1, from coordinate 3,291,559 downwards.
GTCAACGTATTGTAAATATATTTGCAGCTAAGACAAATGAAAAGTTAGTACCAGTAACAGAAGAAACAGAAATTGTAAAGTTAAAAGGCTTTATAGGTAAACCCGAGTTTGCTAAAAAGAGTAGAGGGGAACAGTTTTTCTTTGTAAATGATCGTTTTATAAAAAGTGGATACTTGCATCATGCTATTATGGCAGCCTATGAAGGCTTATTAAAAGAAGGAATGCAACCTAGTTACTTTCTTTATTTAGATGTGCCTCCTCATACAATCGATATTAATATTCATCCAACTAAAACAGAAATAAAATTTGATGATGAGCAAGCCCTATATGCTATTATTCGTTCAGCTGTAAAACATAGTTTAGGACAATTTAATGTAGCTCCTATTTTAGATTTTGAACGAGATGCTAACCTAGATACACCTTATAGTTATGTAGGAAAAGAGGCTGAAATGCCTACTATACAAGTAAGTGCAACTTTTAATCCTTTTGCAGAAGAAGAACCTATTGTAAAAAAAATATCCAATAACAGTTCAGGAGGAATTTCAAATAATAATAGCTTTAATTATCACCCTAAAAAAGAAAGTCAGAGTTGGGAAAGTTTATATGTGGGATTAAAAGACGCATTTGAACCAGAAGAAATACATATTGAATCAGAATCTGTTACAGAATCCTTATTTAATGATACTGAAATTGAAAAAGCAAAATCGATAACCTATCAACTACAGAAAAAATATATAATAAGTCCTATAAAATCGGGGATGTTAATAATAGATCAACAAAGAGCACATCAACGTATTTTATACGAACAATTGTTGAAAAATATAACCGTTCAACAAGCAAATAGTCAGCAACTGTTATTTCCTTTGAATTTATATTTTTCAGGAACTGAAATGGTTTTGTTTCTAGAATTAAAAGCATCATTAGAAAATGCTGGATTTGTATTTGAATCAGCTGTCTCAGGTACGGTCATTATATCTGGTATTCCTGTTACTATGACAGAAAGCGAAGTAGCAAGAGTTTTAGAACAATTAATAGCAGATTTGCAACAAGAAATACCCGATAGTAGTTTTAGTCAAATGGATAGTATGGCCAAATCTATGGCGCGAAGTTTGGCTGTTAAAACAGGTACCATTTTAACAGAATTTGAACAAGAAAATATAGTTAATAATCTTTTTGCTTGTAAAGAACAATCAGTTTCACCATTTAATCGTCCTACATTTATTACTTTAAGTGTAGAGGATATAGATAAAAAATTTAATATATGATGCAAATTACTCCCACAGTTAAGCAACTTTTAATTATTAATGTTATTTGTTTCATTGGGGCTCAGCTAGTGAAGCAATCTAATGATGTGTTAGCTTTGTATTATTTTGAAAATACAAATTTTAGACTATGGCAATTATTAACCTATATGTTCATGCATGGTAGCTTTACGCATATTTTATTTAATATGTTTGCTTTGTATTCTTTTGGAACCGCATTAGAACATTTTTGGGGAGCTAAGAAATTTTTGTTTTTTTATATTTCATGTGGTATAGGTGCTGGATTCATACATTCAGGAGTAAATTATATCCATTTTCAAGAAGGATTGAATTTATTAGTCGAAAACGGTGAAAAGAAAATCGAAATATTTAAAATTCTTAAAGAAGGTAAATATAATATAGCTTGGGAACAAATTTTATCACCACAAGGGTTTACTTCTTTTTTATCAGCCTATGTTTCACGAGCAGTAGGGGCTTCAGGTGCTATTTATGGGCTTTTAACAGCGTTTGCATTCATGTTTCCTAATGCTGAGTTAATGATGATGTTTATTCCAGTTCCAATAAAAGCCAAGTACTTTGTTCCAATACTAGTTGGCATGGATTTATTTTCAGGTGTAACAGGGGCTTCTATTTTTGGAGGAAATATTGCGCATTTTGCACATGTAGGAGGAGCTTTGATAGGTTTTATAATGATGTGGTATTGGAAAAAGAACTCATTCAACGATAATCGTTGGAATTAATAAAAGAATCATAACAACAAACGCAAACTAAATTATACAATATGAATATTTTATATGACCTAAAACAGCAATATAAAGTAGGTGATTTAACTATAAAATTAATTTTTTGGAATGTCATATTGTTTGTTTTTTCAACTCTTATTATTACTCTATTGAAAATAACAGGAAAAGAGTTGAACTTTTATGAATGGATTGCGTTATCTAGTAATTTACAGAATTTTTTTTACAAACCTTGGACTTTAGTTAGTTACTGTTTTTTTCACAGTAATTTAGTTCATTTAATTTTCAATATGCTGATGCTGCATTTTGCAGGGCGAATTTTTACGACCTATTTTACACAAAAACAACTTTTGTCAGTATATGTTTTAGGAGGATTATTTGCAGGCTTAATTTATATTTTAATCTATCTGTTATTCCCTTTTCTATCTAATCAGGCGGTTTTATTAGTTGGTGCCTCAGCTTCTATTATGGCTATAGTATTTGCTACTGCTACTTATCAACCTTATATGAACCTTCGATTAGCTTTATTTGGCAATGTTTATGTTTGGCAAATTGCATTAGTTTTTCTAGTTGTAGATTTAATACAATTACCTTTAGAAAATACAGGAGGGCATATTTCGCATTTAGGAGGTGCTTTTTTTGGTTTTTTTTATGTAAAATTATTACAAAAAGGAATTGATCTAGGTAGAGTAATAAATGAATTTTTAGATAGAATAGATGCTGTTTTTACTAAAAAGAAAGCAACACCCTTTAAAACGATTCATAAAAATGTTACATTATCATCAAATGAAGTAAAAAGTAGAGTAATTAGAAAAGATAAAACGCAGCAACAAATAGATGAAATATTAGATAAAATTAGTCAATCAGGTTATGAAAGCTTGACTAAAGAAGAGAAAGAGTTTCTTTTTAGAGCAGGTAAATAAAGTAAAAAAAATTCGTGAAAATAATGTTTCTTTGTAACAATTTTTAAATAAGATAAAATGAAAAACCTTACGTGGTTTAATAAACTCGTTTTTGTTGCTAATCTGATGCTTACGCTATTAACATTTTTAGCGTATGCACTGCCTTTTTTAGCACCTAAATGGTTTTCGTTTTTGTCTGTCCTCACTTTAGTCTTACCCTTTTTTTTAATTGTAAATGCTCTATTCTTTTTGTACTGGCTTTTACTATTGAAGAGACAGATGATTTATTCAGGTTTGATTTTATTGTTAGGGATTACTTTTGTAAATAAATTTTATAAATTTTCTTCTAAAGAATTAGTCACCTCAGATAAAGATTTTGTAATAATGAATTACAATGTTCGACTGTTCAATTTATTTAAATGGATACCAAGAGAAGATGTAGCGGATCAAATTTTGGAATTTATAAACGAAAACAATCCAGATCTACTTTGTATTCAAGAGTATTCCACTTCTGCATCTGCTAAGGTAGATTTTAAATTATATCCATATCGTGCTATTTTTACTAAAGGAAATTTAATCAAAACAGGGAATGCTATATTCTCAAAATTTCCTATAGTAAATGAAGGAGAAGTAGGATTTCCAGAATCTAATAATATTGCTATTTTTGCTGATATTAAAATAGGGAAAGATATTATAAGAGTTTATAATTTACATTTAGAATCCATAAAAATATCACCTGATGTAAATGAAATATCAGAAAAAACAGAAGGTTTTAGCCAAGCTAAATCTGAAATGATTTTCAAACGTATAGGAAAAGCTTTTAAAAAACAACAACAACAAGCAGAAATATTTGTAGATCATAAGAAAGATTGTTCTTATCCCTTAGTAGTTTGTGGAGACATGAATAATAGTGCTTTTTCGTATGTATATAGAACTGTTAAAGGGAGTATGCAAGATACTTTTGAGGAAGCTGGAAAAGGATTCGGACAGACTTATAACTTTAAGTATTATCCTGCCCGAATTGACTATATCTTTGCAGATCCTAAGATGAATGTTAAAAGTTTTAAAAACTTTCCTAATTTTGTTAATTCAGATCATTTACCCATTTTAACTAGGCTTTCTTTATATTAATTATAAGGTTTGATTTAATAAATATTCTTTCGCATAACGTCCTTCGTTAAAGAGTAAATCTAAGATACTCAAATTGTTTATAAAGCCATGTTTTTCCTCAAAAACTTGTGTGTATGGAGTTAGTAAAGCAGTATCTTTTTTTCCGTTAGCTAACGAACGTAAATCATTAAAGTCGGGAGCTTCTTTAAAGTATTCTTGGGTTTTGTTATATTCAAAATTTATTCCCAAACATTTTGATACGATTTCAATAGTTTGGTAATTCAGATCCATTAAGAAATCCTGTTTTTTTGTAAATATGGGAGCAATAGCATCTTCATAATATTCAAAAAAAGGAGATGTCCTGTAAGCAGCTTCTAATGATTTAAAATGTTGCTTCTGCCAGTCAAAAGCAGTTTCCAATCGAATGTCTTTTGTCTTTTGATGTCCTTCTTTAGAATGCTTTACAGGGATGTTTAATAATTGAATCCCATTAGGGCTGTAAATGTACATCCTATTTCTATTAGTCTGTTTTTGGAAATTATCATCCATTTCAAAAGTTATCTTTTCTGCTTGAGCAATAGCTACAAAATGACTTATAGAAGGAAAATAAGTGGGAAGAATTAATAGATTCATATTATATTAAAAATTACAGGTTTCAGTTTTCGAGTGTTTTAAACTGAAATCTGAAACCTGGAGATAAATTTATTGTTTTTAAACTATGCTTTTTTCTTTTTATTTCTATACCAATCAAAACCAAACCAGGCTACAAGTGCTATTAAGAAATATTTAAAATAAGAAGTTGGTTGTCCATCTCCTCCTACTGTACAGAACAATCGTTCCCATCTAATTTTATCAAGGGCTTTACTCCAAGGAATATTAGGGTCTATACTCCACCAAATAAATATGGGTTTGCCGACCACATGATCCATAGGAACAAACCCCCAATAACGACTATCTTCTGAGCGGTGACGATTGTCTCCCATCATCCAATAGTAATCTTGTTGAAAAGTATAGTTAGTAGCCTCTTTGCCATTAATATATATTTTGCCTCCTCTTTCTTCTAGCGTATTATCTTCATATACAGTAATAATTCTTTTGTAAAAAGGAAGTGTTTCTTTATTTAAGGCAATTGTTTTGTTTGCTTCAGGAATATAAATAGGACCTAAATTATCCAAAGACCATTTTTGGTTATGAGGAAAGATAGATTTGTCAATTTCTTTAGGGGCAGGAGTTAAGTTTTTAGTGATTGATTTTACAATTGGAATATTCTTAATGCGCGCTATATTTTCATCTGTAACAGCGCTTAAGAAGTATTCATTTGGCTTATTTGTTGGATAAATACCATCCGTTATTTTTAATTCTTCTATTAATAAACTAGCATAAGGAGCTAAATCACTACCGTCTGTTGTTATATAGTAAGAATATTGAGGTTTTGCTCTTTCAGGTAAAATTAATTTTTTATTATTAATGTATACATATCCATCTTTTATAGATAGATTGTCTCCTGGTAAGCCAACACAACGTTTTACATAGTTAGAGCGTTTGTCTTTTGGCTTGTCAATATGTCTTCCTGAACGATCAAAAAATTGATAAACAGTATCGGCAGGCCAATTAAAACAAACAATATCATTATGTTGTATTTTTTGCAATCCTGGTAAACGGAAAGAAGGAAGTTGGGGTTTGCTTAAATACGACTTTGCTTTTACTATCATCATGCTATCATGAACCATTGGCATTGCCACTGCGGTAGAAGGGGTTCTGGCGCCATAATGAAATTTACTTACAAATAAAAAATCGCCTACTAATAAGGATTTTTCTAATGAAGAAGTAGGTATGTTAAAAGGTTGTATTACATAAGTGTGTACTAATGTAGCGACTACTATAGCATAAAGTAGCGAAGCTATAGTGTCTCCTGCTTTAGTACTAGGAGTTAAGCTTCTGTCTCTTTTGTAGTCAATATTTACAAAGTAATTTATGTAATAGATATAAAAACCGAGTGTTAAAACACCTAATAAAGTGTCTTTTTCTTTATTATAACCAAAGCTTCTTAATGTTTCTACCCATATAACAATAAACATAATTAAGTTTATTATGGGGATAAAAAGTAAAGCAGTCCACCAAGTAGGACGATTAATAATTTTCATCAAAACGATAGCATTATAAACAGGAATAAAGGCTTCCCATGATTTTCTACCTGCTTTTTGATAAAGTTTCCAAGTTCCTAAGCCGTGAATGATTTGTACGACCAAGAAAAAAATAAACCACTGTGTTACTGTCATCTTTAATGTTTGAATTTTGAAAATCTGTTAAACTTTGTTCGGATTGACTAAAATATATTTATTTATAATTTATTGTTTTAATGAAAGTACATCTTTCATTGTAAAGACTCCTTTTTTGTTCACTAGCCATTCTGCTGCTATTATTGATCCTAAAGCAAAACCTTCTCGGTTATGTGCGGTATGTTTTATTTCAATTTGATCTACTTTGCTATCGTAAAAGATACTATGAGTGCCGGGGATGTTTTCTATTCTTTTGGCTTCTATATGAATTTCTGTATTAGTAGGAGGATTCATAGTCCAATTATCATATTTTGAATTTTGAATGATTCCTTCGGCTAATGTAATTGCAGTACCACTTGGAGCATCTAATTTTTGCGTATGATGAATTTCTTCCATAGAAACGTGGTATTGTTCTAGATTAGCCATCATTTTAGCCAAATAACAATTTAATTCAAAAAAAATGTTTACTCCTAAGCTAAAGTTAGAACCATATATAAAGGCTCCTTCTTTTTTAGTACATAGATCAACCATAGTTTGGTATTGTTCTAGCCAGCCTGTTGTACCACTTACAACTGGAATATTTTTTTCAAAACAAGTTGTAATATTAGTTACAGCACTTGTTGGAACACTAAAATCAATGGCTACATCTGCTTTTTCAAGTCCATCAAAACTGTTTTGGCTTGATTTTTTTAAAATGATATCATGACCTCTTTCTAAAGCAATTTTTTCAATTACTTTACCCATTTTTCCATATCCTAGAAGCGCTATTTTCATTGGTTAGAATTTAAAATTTAGAGCAAGTCCTATGTTTTGCTGTGTGTTAAAATCGTTAGTTTGTATTTCAGGACGAATACTTAGTCCATTATTTACATTGAACTGTTGTAAATGAGCGTCAACATTAGCATCTATTATATTAAGTGCATAAAGAGCTACTGTAATAAGTAGCGACAAATCTCTGTTCTTTTGATGAAATTGTTGGCCTTGAATTAGTTTATCGTCTGATAAACGGGTATAATCAGGATTTAAATCAGAATCTTTAGCCAATCGTTTGATGTATTCTGTTCGAAAGCTATCATATCTTTTTTGATTCCAGAAGTAAAAATAGGCTCCTGTTCCTATTGCAGCGTATACAACAGGGATTTTCCAGTATTTTTTGTTGTAGGCTTGCCCAGCTCCTGGCAGTAAAGCAGAGTAAAAAGCTGCTTTTGCAGGACGTAAAGGGTCTATTTGTTGTTTTGTTATAGTATCGTTAGCTATTAGTTTTATCTTATTTTGTGCATTTGCGGTAAAAAGACCAAAACTAAAGCTAACAATAACTATATGTATCCAATACTTCACTAAGAGTTTATTAGTTTTAAAATTCGATTGAAATCTTCTTCTGAATGAAAAGGAATGGTAATTTTTCCTTTTCCGGAACCTGCTACTTTAATGTCTACTTTTGCTCCAAAGTAATCATTAAAAGATCTTTTTTCATCTAGGCCTATATCAAAGGGAGCTTCTGTGGGTTTGTTAGTAGGTTTGTCTAATTCGCCATTGTGATAAGCTTTTACTAAAGCTTCTGTTTCGCGAACAGAAAGGTTTTGACTTACTATTTTTTGATATATAGAAGCCTGTGCATCATGATCGTCTATTGTAATAATAGCGCGACCGTGCCCCATAGATATAAAACCATCACGAATACCTGTTTGAATGATCGGGTCTAGTTTTAATAAGCGAAGGTAATTAGCAACGGTAGAACGTTTTTTACCTACTCTATCACTTACCTGTTCTTGTGTAAGTTGAATTTCGTCCATTAAACGTTGATAAGAAAGAGCAATTTCAATGGGATCTAAATCATGGCGTTGGATGTTTTCTACTAACGCCATAGTTAGTGACTCATTGTCATTTGCTAAACGAATATAGGCAGGGACTGTTTTTAATCCTACAATTTTAGAAGCACGTAAACGACGTTCACCTGAAATTAATTGGTATTTATTAAAGTCAATTTTACGAACGGTAATCGGTTGGATAACGCCTAATTCTCTTATAGAAGTAGCTAATTCTTGTAAGGCTTCTTCGTTAAAATTAGTACGAGGTTGAAAAGGATTAATTTCAATAGACTCAATATCCACTTCTAGGATATTACCTACTACTTTGTCTGCATTTTTATCGGTTGCTGATTTGATATCATTATCTGGATCTTTCAGTATAGCCGATAATCCTCTTCCCATTGCTTGTTTTTTTGCCAATGCCATATAATCCTCCTAAACTTAATTGATTAACTATTCTTTTTGATGATTTCTGATGCTAAATCTAAATAATTTGTAGCACCTTTGCTCGTAGCATCATAGTTTATAATGCTTTCACCAAAACTAGGTGCTTCGCTTAATTTAATGTTACGTTGTATAACAGTATCAAATACCATATTATTGAAGTGTTTTTGTACTTCTTCTACTACTTGATTAGATAAACGTAAACGAGAATCATACATAGTAAGCAAAAGACCTTCAATATCTAAATCAGGGTTGTGAATTTTTTGAACACTTTTAATTGTATTTAATAATTTTCCAAGTCCTTCCAAAGCAAAATATTCACATTGGATAGGTATTACCACTGAATTGGCGGCAGTTAGAGCATTTAATGTTAGCAAGCCTAATGAAGGAGCACAATCAATAATAATATAATCGTAGTTATCAGAAACTGATTTTAATGCTTCTTTAAGCATGTACTCACGATTTTCTTTGTCTACTAATTCTATTTCAATTGCCACTAAGTCAATATGTGCAGGAATTACATCTACGTTAGGAGCAGTACTGTTAATTAACGCTTCAGTAGGCGTACAACTGTGCTCTAAAATTTGGTAGGTGCCTAGTTCAACTGACTCTACATCAATACCTAATCCTGAGGTAGCATTTGCCTGCGGATCAGCATCTATAAGTAATACTTTTTTTTCTAAAGCCCCTAAAGCGGCCGCTAAATTAATAGAAGTGGTTGTTTTACCTACACCACCTTTTTGATTAGCAATTGCAATTATTTTACCCATCTTGATCTTCGAAATTTTGAGCCGTAAAAATACAATTATTTATGGGTTTTGAAAATCTATTTTGTTAACAATTTAATAAATGATTGATCTTCCATATTATAATGCTTTTTTTAATTGATTCTATTTTATTTTTATAAGTTTCTCAGCAGCTTGAATTAAGGTTTCATCTGTTTTGGCAAAACAAAAACGTAGCATTTGTCTATCTGTAAGGTCGTTGTAAAAGACAGACATGGGAATGGCAGCTACGCCTTGTTTTTCAATCAATTCTTTGGCAAATAAAACGTCGTTTTCTTTTGAGATATTTTGATAATTTACTACTTGAAAATAAGTTCCATCACAAGGCATTAATTCAAAAGGGCTGTTCTTTAATAAGGCCTGAAATAAATTTCGTTTTTGAAGATACATCTTTGAAACGGCATCAAAATTTACGATATCTAAATATTCAGCTATAGCAAATTGAGCAAAGCTATTCACACTAAATACTAAAAACTGATGTACTTTTTTGATTTCATTCATGATTAATTCAGGCGCTATTAAGTAGCCTATTTTCCATCCAGTAACATGTAAGGATTTTCCAAATGACGAAGCTATTATAGTACGATGTATTAATTTTTTTCGGGTATTAAATGAAATATGAGCTTGCTTGAAAGTGATATATTCATAAACTTCATCTCCTAAAATAAGGATTTGTGGATGTTTTTCTAAAATGATTTCTAATGATTCAAAATCTTTTTCATCCCAAATTCTGCCCGTTGGGTTATGAGGATTGTTGATAATAATCATTTTCGTTTTAGAAGAAATGGCTTTTTCTATATTATTAAAATCGGGTGTATAGTCTGGGTTTAAAGGAACGCGTATTGGTTTTCCTCCCGCTATTAAAACAGAAGGTTCGTAACTGTCATAACAAGGGTCTAAAATTATTACTTCATCATTTGTAGATATTAAGGCATTAATTGTGCTGTATATTCCTTGTGTAGCACCAGCAGTAATGAGCATTTCGATATTGAAATCTACAGAACGATTGTATTGGGCTTGGGTTTGTTTTGCAATTTTTTCCATTAAGGTAGGTAAACCTGCCATAGGAGTATATTGGTGAATGTTGTCTTTTAGAATTCGTTGGCTTATGTCTATTAATCGTTTGTCTTCTGGAAAATTAGGAAAACCTTGGGATAAATTGATAGCATTTTTTTCATTAGCTAGTTTAGACATGGTGGTAAAAATGCTGGTTGTAATGTGTGGTAATTTAGACATGACTGGGAATAGTTGGTGTGTTAGAATGTTTTATAGGGAACAAAAATAAGAAAGTTTTAGAGTTCGTTATACGAATTGGTTTAGTAGGAGATTAAAACATAAAAAAAGCGTCTTTTCAAAAGACGCTTTTTTTATTATTTAGGAAGAATTTCGGTTAATGGTATAGCATCTGTGCTATTAGGTAAAGTTGTTTTTAGTTTTAGGGCTAGGGTAGGAGCTATTTGAGTAATGTCCTTTTTATCAAAATTTTCTCCCTTTTTTATTCCCCAACCATAAAATAAGCAAGGTACGTGTGTATCATAACTATAAGGTGAGCCATGAGAAGTTCCTGTAGTTTGGTATTGCATATAAGCGGGTTTGTCTACAATGATCAATTCACCATTTTGAACGGGGTCATAACCTTTAGATATAAAATTTAAATAGTTGTCAGCTACAGAACCTGCTATAATTTCGTTTTCATCATATACTCTTTTAACATGTTTTTGTGTATATAAAAATTCCTTAACGGCATTTTTAACTTTGCTAAGTTCTAAGCCTTTTTCTTTAATTTTTGCTTTGTCTAAGAATACATTAAAAGAATCGTATAACAGTAATAAGTTTTCGCCGAATTGTGTTTTTGTAAATTCCGCTATAGCGTGTTCTATATTTTTTTCGTTGGTGTCTTCTACATCATAGCGATTGTCTTTTAGGTGCATAACGTTTTCAGCACCTGCGTGATCCGCTGTTAAAAAAAGTAAGTAGTTGTCTTTGCCTACGTTAAGGTCTAAATAATGTAAAAAGCTTGCTAATGTTTGGTCTAAGCGTAAATAAGTATCTTGTAATTCAATAGAACGTGGACCATACATGTGACCAATATAATCAGTAGCTGAAAAACTAACAGTTAAAAAGTCAGTGTCTTCATCTTTTCCTAGTTGTTCATTTTCTATTGTTTTTTGAGCAAAATCAGCTAAGAAATTATTTCCAAAAGGAGTAGTTCTTAAAATTCCTACATCTCCTGGTTTTGTTAATTCAGAAAGGGAATAAGGAAAAAAAGCTTGTTTTTTATTTAGTTTTCCTTCGTATGGGTTATCATCTGGTAAACTTTCATTGTAAGTTGTTTTATCTTTTAGTAAGTCCCAATTTTGGTTAACGTATTTTTCATAATTTTTTTCATTGTTAAATTGGGTGACCCAAGTAGGTAATGATTTGCCATAAAATGTACTAGAAATGAAATTTCCAGTTTTACTAAACCAAAAAGCCCAGTCTGCAAAATGTCCAGCAGGTAAAATTGCCCCACGATCTTTAACGCTTACGCCAATTACTTTTCCTTTAAAATTGGTACTTAATTTTAGTTCGTCTGTAATGGTTGATGCTTGTAAAATTTTGGGAGACATTTTTCCTTCTTGTTCAGTGCCATTACCTACTGTAGATACTTCTGGATCATCTGTACAGTACAGATTTTTTCCTGTGGCTTTATTAAACCATTCATTTCCTACAATTCCGTGTATCGCAGGTGTGGTTCCTGTGTAAATGGAAGCATGTCCAGGGCCTGTAAAAGTAGGCATGTAATTATAGTGCATGTTGTGGTAAGTAAAGCCATCACGTAATAAACGTTTGAAACCGCCTTCTGAAAAATCGCTATAAAAACGGTTTAAGTATTCCATTTTCATTTGATCGACTACAATTCCAACCACAAGTTTTGGTCGTTTTACTTCTGCATTGATTTTAGAGGTTTGTGCACTAACCGCTAAACACAATATTAAAAAATATACGTTGAAAAGTTTTTTCATTTTTAAAAAATTAGCTCGCAAATTTAATTATAAATCTAATGTATGAAGTGAAAGTGGTATGATTTTTTTGTGATAAAATTTTCTTTTAATTTTAGGAAAACCAATATATTAGTATTTTTTAACTTATTACTTTTTTTTACTTCAATATTATTTAAATTGAATTGGCATTCTGTATGATTCAATATTAGTTTGTTTAACCTTGTTTTATGGGTTAAAACAAAGAAATGTGTTTTTCTTGAATTACTTGTGCGTGGTGTACATTATGTCCAACGACCATAAATCCTAATGATCGAGCAGTCAAAATAATTGGGTTTGTGACTCCTTTGAAATCTAACATTTCTTCTGTCATATTTTTATAGAGACTAATGGTAGCATTCCTTACGTTTATATATTCCTCTCGTAAGTCACTTAATTTATAATTTACTGATTTGAGATTTTGGATGTATTTGTTTTGGTCAAAGCCTGTTAGTTCTGTAGCATCAAATCGGGAAAAACGCAATGCTCTATAAGTAAGTATTCTTTCAGCATCTATGATATGAAGAAGGACTTCCTTAGTAGTCCATTTATCTGGAGCATAAGCAAAATTTTCCATTTCAGGAGTTATGCTATCTATTAAAGCAAGAGTGAAATTTTTGCTTTTTTCTAATTCTTCCATTAAATGATCGGACTCTATAAGATCAAAAAAAGAATGAAAATAAGCAGGTGCATTTTCGTAAATAAACGGATTGTTCATAGTGTGTTTTAGTTTTAAAGATTATTTAAATGATAAGGTTAAAAAAAGAGGATCTGCATTCTTAAAAGTAGGCGGTTGTTCAATGATGGAAGCCACTCTTTTCTTGTTTATTTTCATAGTTATGTCAGCTTCCGATGTGAATAATAGGGCAGACATAAAAGGATTTTGAATATAAGGAATCGTTTCGATTTCTAATTCCTCTAAATTTACTATTTTTTCAATTTCTTGAAGTCCTTCTTTATATATTTTGTGGGTCACTAATAGTTTTAGTTGATCTTCTATTTGAGTTACTTTGATATAGATATTTTGTAATTCAGGGTTGCCAATAGTTTTAGCTAATGTTAGTTTAGCAAAGGTTTTATGGGTAATGCTTTCTTTTACTAAGTCTAAAAAACGTATATAAGTTTCATTATAAGGTGTCATATAATCAATAATTTTTTTAATATTTAGGGGTAATAGAAATAGCCCTTTTGATAGTGTTTTATAGGGTAAGAGTGTTTTTTGTATGTTAAGAAATTATTTAGTAAAGATAATTAATCGGTTTGTAATATTGAAATTTGAAAAACCAAAGGTTTTTGTAATCCATTCAATTGTTTCTTTTTGATACATAAACACGTGGGTCGTATCGTTTTTATAATACCATTTTTCGAAATCAATTTCAGGACTGTACATATGCGTCATGCAATACAATTTGCCAGCAGGTTTTAGAAGTTGGTGTAATAATTCAAATTCCTTGTCGGGATGGTGGAAATGCTCCACGACTTCGCAACAGGCTACAAAATCATATTGTTGTGTTAAAACATCTGGGAAAGGGTGAAAAAAGGGGTCGTATGACGTAATGGAGTAGTCATTGTCCTGCAATACTTTACTTACTGCTGAACCTGTTCCTGCGCCAAAATCTAAACCGTTGTGTGAAGGAGTAAAATCGTGTAATATGCCATTAGTTATGGGGGATACAAAATTGAGATAACCTAGGTCGGTTACATCATTGTTGTGAAAACGATAGTGTTTTTCTTCCTCCTGTGCGGTCATATACTGCTCGGGATGTAATAGTATAGCTTGACAGTTGGAACACTGAAAGTATTCACGGTTTTTGATGTTGTGAAACGGGGAGGTGTGGGAATGGCAAAGTGGGCAGGTGGGTTGCATGTCGTTAGTTGTAAAATTGTTGCAATTTTACAAAAAATATACGATACGATTTTCTACTTCGTTAATTCAAAAGTTTTTAGACTTCACTTTTATATCAAAAATCCCTAACTACAACCGTAATTAGGGATTTTTTTATTATTTACTTCTTATTTAATTTTTCAAACTTTTCAAGAGCATTGATAAACCAACCTTTTGATTCAGGTAGATTGAATGACATTCTATTCATTTTTTCTAAAAGATAAATTTTACCAGTGCAATCGTAAAGAAAAACTAATGAGAAAGTTCCTTCAGTGTATGAACCAAAATATAGATTTTGAGTGTCATTACTATTTATTTTTTCAGAAAGTTTTTTTTCATCTACAATTTCAACTTTTCCAGTATAACTTTTTTTGATGTCCTCTTCTGTAAATTCAATTTCCTTTTTTTTATTAAAATAAGGCATTTCATCTTTTAAAAATATTAATGTTTTTGTAGAAATTGATTCGTTTGTGTTATAAACTTCATAAGAATCACCTGAAGTAACTTTCAATTTTTTAACTTTTCCTTGAAGAAATAGATTCGCCGTATTTTCTAATAATTTAATCATCGGAGTTAATTTTGATGAATTTACATAGGCATTTCCTAAACCAGATCCAGTGAATGCAAGCCAATTTGGTAATGAATTGAAATATTTACCTACACCACCTAATTGAAGATTTAAGGTCGTTGAACCATAAACAGGTGATGATCCAAGTGAAGATTTGCTTTTCCATTCTCCATCAGATAAAACCATAGTTTGTTTCATTTTTGATTCTGACCCTAATTTTACGATTGAAGAGTTATAGTAAAAACTATAGGCATTTTTTGGGTGTGTAGTATTTCCAAAATCACCAACTAAAATAAATGAATTTTTTTCGCTTTTAGAATATTCATTTAAATTTTTAAAGTAAATGAAATCATAGGGAGTCAATTTCCAGTTTGTTTCTACAGCTTTTTTGATTCTGTTGTTAAATTCTTCATCACTGTCGTGAAGTACTACGTAAGTTTTGGTTTGTTTTAATTTTTCAAATTCTTCTAATGACTGCATACTAAATTGAGCATTCAAATTTAGAATTGTAAATAAGAATAATAATGTGAAAGTGATTTTTTTCATCTTGTTAATTGATTTTTGATTTTGCAAACATAAAAAAACCCTAATTACACCTTTGTAATTAGGGAGGTTTTTGTAAGTAATTTATAGGGCTTATTTTTGAACCAAAACCCACTGACCAGAAGCTAATAAATGCTCCGCTTTTTTGAATTTCATGGTTTCTGTTTGACCGCTTAACACGTTTTTGATGGTAACTTCATCGTTACGGTTAATCTTTGGTTGATCACGAACAATAGTTTCGGTAATTGTATGCTGTTGAGGAGCATTTACATTTTGTACTGCATCTCTATGACGCTCAGCTTGTTCCTCCATATTTAATACCTCTTCTTTGCTTTCTATATAATGATCTTGTTGTATTTCGTCTATTGCCTCTTGGATTTGAGTATTTTGTTGTGGTAAATCCGCTTTAAATAAGAATGAAATAACCTCTTTGTTGATACCTTCCAACATAGTTTTAAACAAATTGAAGGATTCAAATTTGTAAATTAGTAACGGGTCTTTTTGTTCGTGAACGGCCAATTGTACCGATTGTTTTAATTCGTCCATTTTACGTAGGTGCTTTTTCCAAGCTTCATCTACAATGGCCAATGTGATGCTTTTTTCAAAATCAGCAATTAATTGTTTTCCTTGTGTTTCGTATGCTTTGTTTAAATCTGTTACAACATTCATTCCCTTTATTCCATCTGTAAAAGGAACTACGATACGTTCAAAATGATTATCGGGGTTTTCAAAAACATTTCGTATAATAGGAAATGCTTCGTTTGCGTCGCGATTATTTTTGTTTTGATAATATTCACTAGCTGATTTGTAAACAAGCGCCGTTATCTTAGTTTCATTTAAACTGGCAAAATCGGCTTCTGTTACTGGAGATGTAATAGATAGATAACGTACTAATTCAAATTCAAAGTTTTTGAAATCTTTTGTTAATTTATTTTTCTCTACAATACTGTCACATACATCATAAATCATGTTGGCAATATCCAGTTTCAAGCGCTCTCCGTGTAGGGCGTGACGACGACGTTTGTATACAACTTCACGTTGTGAGTTCATTACATCGTCATATTCTAATAAACGTTTACGTACACCAAAGTTGTTTTCTTCTACTTTTTTCTGAGCTCTTTCGATAGACTTAGTCATCATAGAATGTTGAATTACTTCACCTTCTTTTAGGCCCATTCTGTCCATGATTTTAGCCACACGGTCAGAACCAAATAAACGCATTAAGTTGTCTTCTAAAGATACATAGAATTGTGAACTACCAACGTCTCCTTGACGACCTGCACGACCGCGTAACTGACGATCTACACGACGCGAGTCATGACGTTCAGTACCAATAATAGCCAAACCACCTGCTGCTTTTACTTCGTCGCTTAATTTAATGTCTGTACCGCGACCAGCCATATTGGTAGCAATTGTAACAACGCCAGGCTTACCTGCTTCTGCTACAATTTGCGCTTCTTGTTTGTGCATTTTAGCGTTTAATACATTGTGTTGAATGCCTTTCATTTTAAGCATACGACTTAATAATTCAGAAATTTCAACGGATGTAGTACCAATTAATACAGGGCGACCTTGTGCTACTAATTCTTGTACATCATTAGCTACTGCGTTAAATTTTTCACGAACTGAGCGGTAAATTAAATCTTCTTTATCTTGACGAGCAATGGGTCTATTGGTAGGGATTTCGACTACATCTAATTTGTAAATTTCCCAAAATTCGCCTGCTTCTGTTACGGCAGTACCGGTCATACCTCCTAATTTGTTGTACATACGGAAGTAGTTTTGTAGGGTAATCGTAGCGTAGGTTTGGGTAGCTTCCTTAATATGAACGTTTTCTTTTGCTTCAATTGCTTGGTGTAAACCATCTGAATAACGACGACCATCCATAATACGACCTGTTTGTTCGTCTACAATTAAAATTTCGCCTTCCATAATTACATACTCAGTATCTTTTTCAAATAGAGTGTAGGCTTTTAGTAATTGTGTTAAGGTGTGGATACGTTCGCTCTTTACTGAAAAATCGGCAAATAAAGCTTCTTTTTTTTCTGCTTCTTCTTCTTTTGAAAGATTTGATTTTTCTATAACCGCAATTTCGGTTCCTATGTCAGGTAATACAAAGAATTTGTCATCAGTATTTTTAGATAATTCTTTAATACCTCCTTCGGTTAATTCAACTTGATTATTTTTTTCTTCGATAACAAAGTATAAAGCTTCATCTACTTGAGGCATTTTACGGTTGTTATCAGCCATATACTCATTTTCTGTTTTTTGAAGTAATTGTTTTGTTCCTTCTTCTGATAAGAATTTGATTAAGGCTTTGTTCTTAGGTAATGCACGATGTGCTCTTAATAAATTAAATCCAGCATCTTTAGTATTTCCTTCTTTAAATAAACGTTTTGCTTCTGCTAAAAAGCCGTTTGCTAATTGACGTTGGATAGCAACAAGATTATCAATGAAAGGTTTTAGTTCATTAAATTCGTGACGATCACCATCTACTACCTGACCCGAAATGATAAGAGGGGTACGTGCATCGTCTATTAATACAGAGTCTACCTCATCCACAATAGCAAAATTGTGTTTGCGTTGTACTAAGTCATCAGGTGTATGAGCCATGTTATCGCGTAAATAGTCAAAGCCAAATTCGTTATTGGTACCATACGTAATGTCTGCCTCATAAGCTTTACGACGTGCTTCAGTATTGGGTTGATGATTGTCAATACAATCTACTGTTAGTCCGTGAAATTCAAATAATGGAGCTTTCCAAGTGCTGTCTCGTTTTGCTAAATAGTCGTTAACCGTTACGAGATGTACACCATTTCCTGTTAGAGCGTTTAGGTATAGAGGAAGTGTTGCTACTAAAGTTTTACCTTCTCCTGTTTGCATTTCGGCAATTTTTCCTTGATGTAATACCACGCCACCAATCATCTGAACATCGTAGTGAATCATGTCCCAGGTTACCGTTTTTCCTGCGGCTTCCCAAGAGTTAGACCATAAGGCATCTTCTCCTTCAATAGTAATATAAGCTTTATTAGCAGATAATTCGCGGTCTTTGGAGGTAGCTTTTACACGTACTTGCGTGTTTTCTTTAAAACGACGAGCAGTTTCTCTTACAACAGCAAAGGCTTCTGCTAAAATTTCATTTAGCACTTTTTCAGACACTTCATAAGCCTCTTTTTCTAATTTGTCAATTTCAGTATATACATCTTCTCTTGCGTCTATATCTTCAATGCTTTCTACTTCTGATTTTAATTGCGAAATTTTAGTATCTTTTTCGGCACGAGCTTGTTTTATTTTTTCTTTAAACTCAAAAGTTTTAGCACGTAATTCATCATTTGTTAATGAACTTAGTGGACCTTCAAAAGATCTAATTTTGTTAATTATAGGCTGAATGGCTTTGATGTCTTTTTGTGATTTATCACCTACAAAAACCTTTAATATGTTGTTAATGAAACTCATACGTTTTGTTTTAAAATGTGTGTAAAAATACCAAAAAAAAAGCCTCTTAAGAGACTTTTTTAGTAGGTTTATGCTTAATACTCATCCTCGTTCCAAAGATAATCTTCGTCTGATGGATAATCTGGCCAAATTTCTTCCATCGATTCATAAATTTCTCCTTCATCTTCGATAGACTGTAAATTTTCTACCACCTCAAGAGGCGCGCCAGTTCTGATGGCGTAGTCGATTAATTCGTCTTTGGTAGCAGGCCATGGAGCATCGCTTAAATATGATGCTAATTCTAATGTCCAATACATCTCTGTAAAATTTTAATTTGTGCAAATATAATTTTTCTACTCAAAAAATCAAGTTTTTTTTGATTTATTTTCAGCTAATTTTTAAGAACTTATTTAGATTAATAATTTTAAGTTTAATGTTTGCTTCTGTGTTAGTTTAACATTAAAAAAATCGTTTATTAAACCTGAAATAGACTATGAAGTAAGAACTTTCGTTTAGTTTATAAATTTGTTTTGAATGTGAATTTTCAATCCAAAATTATTTTCTAGGTATCCAAGGTACTTCATTTGCATTCAAATCGTGTGACAACTTTCGTGCCAGTACAAAAAGATAGTCAGAAAGTCGGTTTAAGTATTTTAAAACAAGTTCATCTGTGGGTTCTTCTTCGTGTAATTGGGTGGATAAACGCTCGGCACGACGGCATACACAGCGTGCAATATGACAATATGACACCGTGGTATGCCCTCCTGGAAGGACAAAATGTGTCATAGGTGGCAAATCGGTTTCCATTTTATCGATTTCGTTTTCTAAATATTCGATATCGGTTTCGGTTAAGCCTAAGTTTTGTAAACGCTTTTGTCCATTTTTTAGGACTTCTTTTTCGGGTGGAGTGGCTAAAATGGCTCCTAACGTAAACAAACGGTCTTGTATTTCTATAAGTACGGCTTTGTACAACGGATTCATTTCTTGGTCGCGTATGAGTCCAATGTAGGAATTTAATTCGTCTACTGTGCCATAGCTTTCAATTCGGATATGGTGTTTGGGAACGCGTGTGCCTCCAAATAGGGCTGTGGTTCCTTTATCGCCTGTTTTTGTGTATACTTTCATTTTGGGTTTAAAAGTTTATAGGTTTAGAAGTTTATGAGTTTAAAAGGTTTTGTTGCACAGAGTTTCACAGAGTTTTGCACAAAGTTTCACAGAGTATTCTTTGCGTACTTCGCGTAATTCTTCGCGACCTTTGCGGTTAAATGTTTTCCGAATCAAAAATAGGAATTAAAAACCAAAGCCTTTCTTTTTAAAATCAAATTTCAATATTTATACTAGTCTGTATCGTTCTTTTTTTGATGTTAAGAAAAAAAAAGACCACTCTTTCGAAATGGTCTTTTAAAAATGATATTTGAAGTTTTTTTAGTAGCCAAAAAGTTCTTCTAACGAAATCTTTTTCACTTCACCTAATTTCTTCATGTCTTCTAAAGAAACTTTTTTCTCAGAAGCTACGATAGCATAGGTATAGGGTTTTCCTGCTAAGTTAGTGCTGTGGAAATTTTTAACATCTTGCATGGTGATAGCGTCAACTGCCGTGTAGACTCTTTTTCTAATATCAGAGGTTTCGCCTAATTGCTTGTTGGCTAAATACGTGAAGATGATATTATCTTGCGTGATACGCTCGGTTTGAATGTCTTTTTTAACACCTGTTTTAGCTAAATCTAAATTAACGGGTAATTCAGGCATTTTAGTTAATAATTCATTCATGGCAGTTGTAGCTTCATTGAATTTATCCGCTTGACTCCCCACATAACTCATCATGTAATAATTTTGGTCTTTCTTTTGAGGTGCAACATAATAACCGTAAGTACTGTAAGCTAAGGCTTTACTTTCACGGATAGTTTGGAACACGATAGAGCCCATACCACCACCAAAATAGCTATTGAAAACATTTACAATTGGTGTTTTGTTTACATCATAATTGTCTGTATTTCTAATCCAACGTGTTTCCGCTTGCACCATGTCGTAATCGGTAAATAAAACTTGGTTAGCCGTTTGTACAACTTGTTTGAATTCTTTCATAGCAGGAGCTGTAGCGAAAGTAGCGGGTACGGTGTGCATTGTTTTTAATTTATCTACAACAGCTGGTAACGGTTGTGGGCCGTAGTAAATTACAGTTTGCTCGTAATGGTTTAAATTTTTGATGCGGTCCACTAATTCTTGAGCAGTCATAGTTTCCAAGGTTGCGTCAGAAAGCGTATTGTTGAATTTGTTTTTTGGACCAAATTGAGCGTAGCTTGTTAAACCTTGTAAGATAGCGCCTTTGTTTGCTTTAGCATCTTTACGTGATTTTGCTAAACGTGCTTTTAAGGCTTTTAAGGCATTCTCATCCGCCTTGATACCTGTAATAAGGTCTTCGTAAAGTTTTACTGCTTTTTCGAAGTTTTCTTGTAATCCTTCAATCGCAACAATAGTGTATTCTTCGTTAGTACTCACGCTGAAACTACAAGCAATTTTGTAAAATTCTTTTGAAATTTCCTCAGCCGTCATTTTGTCTGTTCCTAAAAACTGAACATACTGTGAGGCGATAGCTTGTTTTAAATCGTTTAATGAACCGATTTTGTAACGGTATTTTAAACGGAAAATATCATTGTCTTTGTTAGCAACGTATAATACTTCTGCTTTACCCATTTTTGATTTTTGGATGTCTTTGTCAAAATCTAAGAAAACAGGTTGTGCAGGTGTACTTGGCATATCATTAACCATTTTAACAAAATCAGATTGTTTATCTGCATTTGTTTCTACTGGGGTGATAGCAGGTTTTTCAATTTTGTTGCTAGTTGGTGCTTCTCCTTTACGTTTTAAGATCGCCACGTAGTTTTCTCCTAAATATTTATTTGCAAAAGCTACGATGTCTTCTTTTTTGATTTTTGATAAATCATTTACATAAGCCACTTGGTCTCTCCAATCTAATTCAGATGTAAAAGCATCCATTAAAGTGCTTGCTCTGTCACCATATTTTTCAGTTTCGTAGATTTTCGATTTTTTGATATTGTTGATGATAGAAGGAATTAAGTTATCATCAAAATTACCTTTCTTCAAGTTTTCAATTTCAGCTAAAACCAATGTTTTTACTTCTTCAAGCGATTGTCCATTAGTTGGCGAAGCAGAGAAATATAAAATTCCGTAATCAATTAATGAATAGGTAAAAGCACTAGCTCTTAATAAACGTTGTTTTTTAACTAAGTTTAAGTCTAATAAACCGGCTTTTCCATTGGTTAAAATTTGTCCTACTAAGTCAGCTAATAAGGCATCTTTATCTTTATTACCTGGTAAACGGTAACCTAATGTTACACTTTCTGCATCGGGACCTACAATTTCTTTTACTATAGGAGCCGAGATAGGGTTTTCGGGTTGGAAAGTATATTTAGCTACAGGCTTATTTTGCATATAACCAAAAGCTTTGTCAATTTTAGCAATCATCATATCAGGATTGAAATCGCCTGAAAGGATAATCCCCATATTATTAGGAACGTAAAATTTATTGAAATAATTACGAATTTCTACTAATGATGGGTTTTTTAAATGTTCCACCGTACCGATAGTAGTTTGTAAACCGTAGTTGTGGTTTTTGAATAAATTCGCAAACAAAGATTCGAATACTTTACGTCCGTCGTTATCCAAAGTACGGTTTTTTTCTTCGTAAACGGCTTCCAATTCGGTGTGGAAAATACGTAAAACAGGATTACGGAAACGCTCGGCTTGTACTGCTAAATATTTATCAATAGAACTACTCGGTACATCGTCTGTATATACGGTTTGTTCAAATGAAGTAAATGCGTTAGTGCCTTGTGCGCCCATAGCCGACATCATTTTGTCGTACTCATTAGCAATAGCGTACTTGCTCGCCACACCAGAAACCGAGTCAATTTTTTTGTAAATGGCTTTACGTTGCGCCTCGTCTTTTGATTTGTTGTATTGCTCGTATAAAGCATCAATTTTGTTTAATTCTACTTGTTCTTTTGCCCAATCTAATGAACCGTATTTATCCGTTCCTTTGAATAACATGTGCTCTAAGTAGTGTGCTAAACCTGTATTGGTTGCAGGGTCTGTTTTACTACCTGCTTTTACAGCCACATAACATTGAATTCTGGGGTCTTTGTTGGTTGGACTCAAAATAACAGTCAAACCATTTTTTAAGGTATAAAAACGAGCTTTAGTAGGGTCGTTTGTAACGTATTTGTAATGGTATCCATTACCAGAAGCATCTTTCCATTGATGCTGACTTTGAGCTAAAGCAACTGTTGAAAAAACAGTAGCCATTAAAATAAATTTGATTTTACTTAGCATTGTTAGTTAAATTAATTTAAAGATCAGAAATAGTTATTTTGAGATTAAATTCAGACTACGTGATTGATTTTGTGATGAAGATGAAAAAGACAAAGAATATAAAAATGTACGAAAAATTTTTATTGAAGATGCAGTTTTATTACATCGAGGACAAAAAGTATACTTTTTTAGATTTCAAGTCATTTTAATCTATAATAAATTTTTAAAGCATAATTTGGATGAAAAAGGAATAATAAAAATTAACGTTTATTACTCTTGTCACTTTCAATAGATCCGTCTTTTAAGCGGATAATTCTATGGGCGTGTTGGGCAATATCTTCCTCATGAGTTACTAGTATAACGGTGTTTCCGTTGGCGTGAATAGCATCAAATAGTTTCATGATTTCAATAGAGGTTTTACTATCTAAATTGCCTGTGGGCTCATCAGCTAATATAATAGAAGGTTTGTTGACTAAAGCTCTTGCTACAGCCACACGTTGGCGTTGTCCACCTGAAAGTTGATTGGGTTGATGATCCATACGATCGCCTAATCCTACCTGATTAAGAACTTCTATTGCTCGTTTTGTTCTGTCTGATTTTGAGTAACCTGCATAAATCATAGGTAATGCCACATTGTCTAGTGCAGTAGTTCGTGGTAAAAGATTAAAAGTTTGAAACACGAAACCAATTTCTTTATTGCGGATTTCAGCCAATTCATCATCTTTCATTTTGGAAACATCTTTTTTGTTTAAAATATATTCTCCTGATGTAGGTGTATCTAAACATCCTAAAATATTCATTAATGTTGATTTTCCAGAACCAGAAGGCCCCATTAAAGCAACATATTCACCTTTTTTGATATGTAAATCAATTCCTTTTAAAACATGGATAGTTTCGTCTCCTAATTGAAAATCACGTTTGATATCTGATATTTTGATTAATGATTTATCCATTTTTGTGAATACTTTTTACAATTAGTATCTAAAAACAAAATATGTTACAGTTGTAGATGAAAAAAAGAGGCTTAAGTTATTTTTACTTAAGCCTCTTCTGAAAAGATATGTAGTCTTATTGAGTAACTTCAAAAAGCTGTTTAACATTAGGAGAAACCTCTCTAACATTTAATGATTCACCATCATTGTTTAAAATCATCGCTACAAATCTCATTTTTTTGCTATTTTGTACATTTCTTGATAAAGGAATGTTGAAATTTTTAGTTACGGTATTGTTTGCTTTTATTGTTTCTACAGGATCACCGTATATATTTGTTAAGCATTCTCTTAAAACATCATTATGAACAAAATCTTTTATTACAGAATCGCTTACGTAGAAATTAGTGTAATTTGCTTGGTTGGATATTAGACCGTCTTCAACAATATAAACTACGAGTTTAAGATTGCTATAATCTTTAGTAGCTTTAATGTTTATACTTAGATTTATTTTTTCTGAATCAACGGTTGAGTTCATTGCAATTCCTAAATCAGTATTGTCATTAGTTAAGTCAACTACTTGATTAATATTATTGTTTTGAGGTGATTTCCATTCAATTTTTCTGTTAAGTATACCAGTTGGGAAACTTTTAATTACAGCAGGTAAAGTTCCTGAGTAGTTATAAGGGTCAAATCCGCCGCCACTAGAGCCTCTATGTATTGCTACGCTTACAACTTTGGATGTGTTTTCTTTTACTTTTGTAGTACTATAACTTATTCTAGGACACCATCCGCACCAAGTACCTGTATAATCCTCAATAAGGACATTTTTGATGAATTTTGAAGAAGCAGAAGGTGTTTGATTATCAACAATAGCTTGGGGTGTAGACTCTTTTGTTTCATTTTCTTTACTACATGCTAATAGTGAAAAAACAGCAAGAAATGATAATATTTTTGAAAATTTCATAATATTATTTTTGAGTTAATTAAAATAAATATTTGCGAAGATGATAAAAAAAAATACTTTAGCAAAAAAAATCGTAAAAAAAATCTTATGTTAAAAGTATTTAAAAATTTGTTTTTTTTCTTTATAGCAAGTAGTGCCCTTGCTCAACAAAAAATACCCAATATCGTATTAAAAGATTTGGATAGTAAAGAATTTTCTATTCAAAAAGATTTTGAAGAAAAGGATAAATTATATGTTTTTACCTTTTGGGCAACATGGTGTGGTCCTTGTATTAAAGAATTAGAAGAAATGAATGAGATTCAAGAAGAATGGAAGCAAAATTTAAATTTTGAAATTATAGCTGTATCAATAGACGATACAAGAACACAAAAGAGAGTAAAACCTTTAGTAAAAGGAAAAGAATGGACATATAAAGTTTTATTAGATACTAATCAAGATTTTAAAAGAGCGATGGGAGTTGTTAACCCTCCTTTTACTATGGTTGTTAAAAATAGGAAAGTTGTTTACATCCAAAATGGATATACACCAGGAAGTGAACAAGAATTGTATAACAAATTAAAGACTTTATAAATCTCATGTATAAAAAAATAATTTTATTTTGTTGTTTATTCCCTTCAATATTCTCATTTGCTCAAGAAGGAACAACAGAAGAAGCACCTAAAAAAGAGTATGGAAAAGTATTTGGCTTTTTTGAGTCAAATGGACAATGGTATTTGAATGATAAAGAGTTGAAAATTAATCATCCTGATTATCCAATACGTTCAAATAATTATTTAGGACTTAATTATAATTACAAACGATTTACTGTAGGTGTTCAAACAGAATCTTATGTTGATAATGCGTTGTTGAATTTTAATCCCAAATATGAAAAAACAAATATTGGGACCTATTTTTTAAATTATAAATCAAATAAATTAGATGTAACAGCAGGTTATTTTTATCAACAATTTGGTAGCGGTTTGATTCTAAGAACTTGGGAAGATAGAGCTTTAGGAATTAATAACGCTTTAAGAGGAGGTAAAATAAGTTATAAGCCATTTGATTTTATTTCATTAACGGCATTATATGGTAAACAACGAACAGGTTTTGAAGTAGCAAATTCGGATATTTATGGTTTTAATACAGATATTGATATCACCAATTTATTTAATAAAGACTATTTTACACTTGAGATTGGTTTTAGTTATGTAGGTAGAAATGAATTAACAGACGTAATTCGCCCTAAATTTTTGAGTTTAACAAATGCTTATTCAGGTAGATTAAATTTTTCAAAAGGAGCCTTTTATATTGCTACAGAATATGATTATAAGTCCCCTGATGCTATAGTAGAATTTGGGGAAATAGAAGAAGATTTTATAAAATCAGGGTCTGCTCTTTTAATAAATACTGGATTTTCAAAAAAAGGATTTGGTATTGATGCAACGTTTAGAAGATTAGAAAATATGAGCTTCTTTTCAGAGAGAAAAGCAAAAGGTAATTTGTACAATGACAAAATAATAAATTTTGTTCCTAGTTTAACAAAACAACATCATAATAATTTAGCCAATATTTATGTTTATCAAGCACAATCTAATGTTTCAATGCCAGATGAAGCAATTTTAAAAGCAGGAGAAATAGGAGGGCAAATAGATATATTTTATAACTTTAAAAAAGGATCTAGTTTAGGAGGTAAATATGGAACAAAAATAGCTTTAAACGCATCTAGTTGGTTTGGTTTGGCAGGCAAATATTCTTTTTATAATCCTAGAGATTATAAAACTGATTTTTTTAGTTTGGGACAAAAATATTTTACTGATTACAATATAGAAATTGATAAAAAAATTAATGATAATCTCACAATGAATTTTGTTTATATAAATCAGTATTATAATAAAAAGTTGATTGAAGAAACTTATGGACTTGTTAAGACTAATAACATAGGTTTAGAAGGAACTTATAAGTTTAAAAATAAAAATCAGTCATTAAGAATTTTAGCAGAACATCTTTGGGCTGATTCTGATAAAAAGAATTGGGGAGGAGGTACTTTTGAATTTAATTTTAATCAAAAAATTTCTTTATATCTAACAGATCTTTATAATTATGGTAATGAAGATGTAGAAAAACGCCAACATTATTATAGTTTTGGTGGTGTGTTTAGACAAAAATCAACCCGTATTCAATTAGCTTATGGAAGGCAAAGAGGAGGTTTAATGTGTGTAGGAGGTGTTTGTAGAATGGTTCCTGAAAGTAGTGGATTATCATTAAATATCAACACTGCTTTTTAAATAAAATAAAGAATAAAAGAGCATGAATTATATTCGTATGATAAAATGCTCTTTTTCTTGTTCCCTTCTAAAAAATACAAAACCCCATTGAAAAGTATCAATGGTAACGGTTACTTTTTCATGCTTTTTTATTGTTTCCCAAGCTTCTTCCATATCAGCAGACCAATGAATATCGTCAAATATCCAAATCGAATCGTTAGATATTGTTGGGAGTAATAAATTGAAATATTCTAGTGTAGCTTGTTTAGAGTGGTTACCGTCGAAATAGATTAGTTCAAGCCCCCTAGTCTTCAAAGGGAGAATTTGATTTAGATAATTTGAAAATTCTGTATTGTCAAAATCAATGTTGTTGAAGTTTTGCAATTGACATTGAAGTTTTGCAATTGCAATTGTGTTTGTGCATCCTTCTAAAGTAGTAATTTTAGCTTTGGGATTGCCTAATGACAAGGCTGAGGTTGCTAATCCTAACGAAGTGCCAATTTCTAAGATAGTTTCAGGTTGAAAATAACGCACTACACGAAATAATAATTCGGCTCTTTTAGGAGAGATTCCAGCATTTTTAGCAATCGCAGAAATTGGTCTTTTATTTGATCTAAAAACACGTGAACCCGTACCAAAGTCAGTTACTTCAATGGTTTTGTGATTTTGTAAAAGGTTTTTTCGGTATTCTTTTAAAATAGAGTATTCAGGATAGTGGGTTTTGTCGTAAAAACATTTGGTTACTAAACTAAATACAAAAGGGGAGTGGACTCCGTGTTGGTTGGTGGATTTCCAAAGAAATTTTAGATATGATTTTATTATTTGTAACACAGATTTTCTCAAAGTTTGCCACAAAGAAACACAAAGTAAATATAAAATAAAAACTTTGTGTGACTTTGTGAGGACTTCGTGTCACTTTGTGAAACTATTCTTCCATCTTCATAGAAAGTTCAAACCAACGTTCTTCATTAGCTTCCAATTTCTGAATTACTTTTTGCAATTCATTTGCTTTTGTTTCAATTTGGTCATCAGCCACACTTCCATTTGAAAATAAATCTTCAATTTCTTTTTTCTTAGCTTCCAAATCTTTGATTTCGCGTTCAATTTTTTGGAATTCCTTTTGTTCTTGGAAGGTTAAGCCTTGTTTAACTTGTTTTTCTTTCCAATTAGACTTCGCAGTTTGCGTTTCGTCAACTCCCCCTTTGGGGGTTGGGGGGCTACTACTATCTTCATACGCTCTAAAATCAGAATAATTTCCAGGGAAATCTTCTATTTCTCCTTGTCCTCTAAATACAAATAAATGGTCTACAATTTTATCCATAAAGTAACGGTCGTGACTCACTACTAATAAACAACCTGGGTAGTCTAATAAGAAGTTTTCAAGTACATTTAGCGTTACGATATCTAAATCGTTTGTAGGCTCATCTAGTATTAAGAAATTCGGATTTTGGATTAAAACCGTACATAGATATAAACGTTTTAATTCGCCACCGCTTAATTTTTCTACGTAGTCGTGTTGTTTCTTACGGTCAAACAAAAAGCGTTCTAATAAACCTCCTGCAGAAATCGTTCTCCCTTTGGTTAAAGGAATATATTCCCCGTATTCTTTAATAATATCAATTACTTTTTGTTCAGGCTTAGGATTGATACCCGCTTGTGTGTAGTAACCCACTTTTATGGTTTCTCCGATAACCACTTTACCGTTATCAGGTTGTATGGTTTGGGTCAGAATATTTAAGAAAGTCGATTTTCCAGTACCATTTTTACCAATGATTCCAATGCGCTCGCCTTTGTTGAACGTATAATCAAAACCGTTTAGGATAACACGTTCGTTGAATTTTTTAGAAACTTTGTGAAGTTCGATAATTTTACTTCCCATACGTTCCATATTGATTTCCAATTCTACTACGTTCTCCTTACGGCGACTCATTGCTTTTTCTTTAATCACATAAAAATCGTCTTGACGTGATTTCGATTTGGTAGTACGCGCTTTCGGTTGGCGACGCATCCATTCTAATTCTTTTACAAAAAGGTTTTGAGCCTTATCAATGCTCGCATTTTCAGATGCAATACGCTCTTCCTTCTTTTGCAAATAATAGGAATAGTTTCCTTTGTATTGGTATATTTTTCCGTTTTCTAACTCAATGATTTCATTACACACACGTTCCAAGAAAAAACGATCGTGTGTCACCATGAATAATGTAATGTTTTCTTTGGCAAAATAATTTTCCAACCATTCAATCATTTCTAAATCCAAGTGGTTGGTTGGCTCATCCAGAATTAATAAATCGGGTTTGTTGATTAGAATGATAGCTAATGCTAAACGCTTTTTTTGTCCACCCGACAAGTTTTTAACTTTTAGCTTTAAATCCTCTAGTTTTAGCTTGAAAAGAATTTGTTTGTATTGGGTTTCAAAATCCCAAGCATTATGGCGGTCCATATTGTCAAAAGCTTTTTGATACGCTTCCTCATTTTCAGGATTTAAAATCGCCTTTTCATATTGTTCAATAACTTTCAGAATTTCATTGTCACTAGCAAAAATGCTTTCCTCAATAGTCAATTCGTTTTGTAAGTTAGGTTCTTGCGATAAAAAGGCCATACGGATTTCTTTTCGCATTATAATTTGACCGCTATCAGGTGTGTCTTCTCCGGTTATAATACGAAGAATAGAGGTTTTTCCTGTTCCATTTTTAGCTACAAAAGCTATTTTTTGGTCTTTATTTATTCCAAATGATAAATCTTTAAACAAAACACGTTCGCCGTAAGATTTTGATATATTTTCAACTGAAAGGTAATTCACAACTTTTTTTAGCAAAAGTAATGTTAAATAAAACATTGCAAAATATAATATTCTAAAAATTATAGATTAACAGTTTACTATTTTACTAAAATATTTTTCACAATATTTATTTCTTTCATGATTAAAATATTATTTTATTAAATAATTTTATACTATCCTAAGAAGAATATTCGTTTATATAATACAAAAGAGTAAAGTTAAGTTTAAAATTAGCATAGATTTTGATGTAAGAAATAAACATTGTTTTGAGAATATCAAAAAAGTCAGATCTTGTTCAAGTAAAAAAAGAGTCTTAAATAAAGTTAGAAAAATAGAAGAAAATAAAACGATCAATAGTTCAAAAGAATTATTCGGAAAATGATCTTCTTGATTAAAATAGAAAATTTAAAATCAAATAATAAATATGAAAAAAGTAATTATCGGAGTACTGCTAATGTCTGCTTTTATTAGTTGCAAAAAAGAATCAGAATCAAACACAAAAGAAAATGAAGTAACACAAGAAAAAGTAGATCAATACAACAAAGATGAAGTTGAAATGATTGAAAATTCTGACACTACAAGTTACAAGAGTGTAGATGGAAAAAGAAGTTTGAAAATTATTTATACCCCAGAATTTGAAAAAGAGAAAGGATCTCTTGAAATTCAGTTAAAAGAAGGGGAGCAATTTAAACGATTAGAAAAGAAAGGAGAAGATAGTGGAAATCCTGTTTATTCAGATGGAAAAATATCTTGGATGACAAAAGAAACAGGAGGGAAAGGAACCTTAACAGAAGATAATAAGAAAATAGAATTTGTAATGCAATAATTAAAAAGCCGATTTATCGGCTTTTTTTATAGAATATAAAGTTACATATTTGTATTATGCAACTTTCGGTCATCATTCTCAGTTATAATGTGCGCTATTTTTTAGAGCTATGTGTCTTAAGTGTTCAAAAAGCGCTTCAAGATATTGATAGTGAAATTATAGTAGTCGATAATAATTCTTCTGATGATAGTTGTAAAATGATGAAAGAAAAATTCCCAGGAATAAAGCTTATTCAAAATGAAAAAAATTATGGTTTTCCAAAAGGAAATAATATAGCAGTAAAACAAGCACGAGGAAAATATATTTGTATTCTAAATCCCGATACTGTTGTGGCAGAAGATACTTTTTTTAAGATATTAAACGCTAAAAATTGGAAATCAGATACAGGTATAATAGGCTGCAAGTTGATAGATGGGACGGGGAATTTTTTGCCAGAAAGTAAAAGAGGATTGCCTACTCCTTGGGTTGCCAGTACTAAAATTTTAGGATTATATAAAATATTTCCTAAGAACAAATGCTTTAATCAATACTATGCCCAACATTTGAGTGAAAATAAATCAGGGAAAATAGATGTTTTAGTTGGTGCTTTTATGGTAATGAAGCGAGAATTGTATCTAAAAGTGGGAGGGTTTGATGAAGGTTGTTTTATGTATTCCGATGACATAGACTTAAGTTATTTGGTGCAAAAAGAAGGATTTCAAAATTATTATTACCATGATACAAGCATCATACATTATAAGGGAGAAAGTACTTTGAGAGACAGAAAATATATCAAACATTTTAGTGATGCGATGCAGTTTTTTTATAATAAGCATTTTGGAGGGGCTTTTTTCTTTAAAATTCTAATGAAAGTAGGGGCCATATTTTTTGCATTACTAAAAAGCAAACAACAAAAACAAATTTTTTACAATATAGCGGAGTATATTTTGTATACAAAAAATGAAAAAATAGGTGAAAAAATCGCCAACGTACTAAAAAAAAAATGTACACA
Organism: Flavobacterium davisii; assembly: GCF_042182265.1. Taxonomy (NCBI): domain Bacteria; kingdom Pseudomonadati; phylum Bacteroidota; class Flavobacteriia; order Flavobacteriales; family Flavobacteriaceae; genus Flavobacterium; species Flavobacterium davisii. Next base: position 3,259,711 of record NZ_CP097869.1, on the reverse strand, counting down.
GATTAATGATATTGAACAAAATCCCTTATTTTCGCATAGCTATCTAACTAAAAATAAAATAGAAGTTTTACTAGATAATAATAGTTTTTCTTTTAAAGAAATTATTACATTTTTAGAAAAAAATAAGAATAGCGGTTTTACCTTCAAGATTCTTCCAATGAATTCCGATTTTATATTAGGAAGTAATAGTAGTAACGATAAAGGAGAAGTTCTTTTGTTGAGGTAAAAATTATATTAAACGAAATTATTAATCAAAATAATTGTTAATTTTGCAATTTAGATAAGAAAACACAACTTGAGTTTAAAGATATGGCAAAGTTTGAATTGAAATTACCCAAGATGGGTGAGAGTGTTGCAGAAGCAACTGTAACCAATTGGTTAAAAAATGTGGGCGACCACATTGATATGGATGAAGCGGTACTTGAAATAGCTACTGATAAAGTAGATAGTGAAGTGCCAAGTGAGGTAGCAGGAACGTTAGTTGAGATTTTATTTCAAAAAGACGATGTGGTACAAGTAGGTCAAACCATTGCTATTATTCAAACTGAAGGAGATAGCCCCCTAACCTCCCAAGGGGGAACAACTACCGCAACTGAAGCGCCAGTAGCTGTAGCAGTTAGTGAAGTAACTAAAGCGGTTGAAGTGGCTAAAGAAACAGTTGCTTCAGTAGATTTTTCAGCTTCTGATAAATTCTTTTCACCATTAGTGAAAAATATTGCAAAAGAAGAAGGTGTTTCTTTAGTAGAATTAGAGTCTATACAAGGTACAGGTAAAGAAGGACGTGTAAATAAAGAAGATATTCTAAATTATATCAAAAATAGAGGAGATCAGTCAGTAGTATCTACAGTTGTAAAAGCAACACCAGTTGCTACAGCTTCTGCTATACAAGCCGTTCCAGTATCGGTAAACGGTGCGGATGAAATGGTAGAAATGGATAGAATGCGTAAACTTATTTCTAAATACATGGTGGAGTCCGTTCAGACTTCAGCTCACGTACAGTCATTTATTGAAGTAGATGTTACAAATATTGTGAAATGGAGAGATAAGGTTAAAAATGCTTTCGAAAAAAGAGAAGGTGAAAAGTTAACTTTTACTCCAATCTTTATGGAGGCTGTTGCTAAAGCATTACGCGATTTTCCTGGTATGAATATTTCAGTAGATGGAGACTATATCATTAAAAAGAAAAATATTAATTTAGGTATGGCGGCTGCATTGCCTAACGGAAACCTAATTGTGCCTGTAATTAAAAATGCAGATCAGTTAAATTTAGTAGGAATGACTAAAGCGGTAAATGATTTAGGTAACCGTGCTAAAGCAGGTAAGTTAAAACCTGATGATACACAAGGAGGAACTTATACTGTAACCAATGTAGGATCCTTTGGGTCAGTATTTGGAACGCCTATTATAAATCAACCACAAGTTGGTATTTTAGCCTTAGGAGCCATTCGTAAAGTACCTGCTGTTATTGAAACGCCAGAAGGAGATTTTATTGGGATTCGTCAAAAAATGTTCCTTTCACATTCATACGACCACAGAGTGGTAGATGGAGCTCTTGGAGGTATGTTTGTAAAACGAGTAGCTGATATATTAGAAGCTTGGGATCTTAATCGAGAAATATAATTTGTTATATAAATAAAATAAAAATCCAAATAAGGAAACTTATTTGGATTTTTTGTTTTCCAGATTTATATCTTTGTACTATTAACCGAATAATAAATTAATGGAGTTAAAATTAAATCGTCCGATTTGTTTTTTTGACTTAGAAACTACAGGGACAGATATTTCAAAAGATCGAATTGTTGAAATTTCAATAATAAAAGTTTTTCCAAATGGAAATAAAGAAAGTAAAACATGGTTGGTAAATCCTACTATTCCTATTCCAGTACAAGCAGCTGCCATTCATGGTATTTCAGATCAAAAAGTAGCAAATGAGCCTACTTTTTCAGAATTAGCTAGTCAAGTACATAGTATGATAAAAGATTCTGATTTAGCAGGATTTAATTCGGATCGTTTTGATATTCCTTTATTAGCAGAAGAATTACTACGTGCAGGAGTTGATTTTGATATGAAAAATAGAGTTTCTGTTGATGTTCAAACTATTTTTCATAAAAAAGAAGAACGTACATTGAGTGCTGCATACAAATTCTATTGCAATCAATCTTTGGAAAATGCACATAGCGCAGAAGCGGATACCAATGCCACTTACGAAATCTTGAAAGCACAGCTAGATCGTTATCCTGATTTAGAAAACGATATGAAGATATTGTCAGAGTATACAACCCGTAAAAAATCAGTTGATTTTGCAGGTTTTATTGCTTTAAATGAAAAAGGACAAGAAATCTTTGCTTTTGGTAAACATAAAGGAGCCTTAGTTGAAGAGGTTTTTGATAAAGAACCAGGGTATTTTGGATGGATTCAAAATGCTGATTTTCCTTTGTATACCAAGAAAGTATTAACAGGGATTAAATTGAGAAAATTAAATACAAAACAGTAAAAAGTGAAGCGTGATTAGCGCATAGTGAATAGGAGCTAATTACGGATCACTTATCACTAATTACTTGAGAAATGAAAATAATCTGTATAGGTCGTAATTATACTGACCATATTGCTGAACTTAATAATGAACGTCCGATTGAGCCAGTAGTTTTTATGAAACCGGATACCGCTATTTTGCCCAAACAGTTTCCTTTTGTCTTGCCTGATTTTAGTGATGATATTCATCATGAAGTAGAAGTTTTGGTGAAAATAAATAAAGTAGGAAAGTATATTGATGCTAAATTTGCTCATAAATATTATGAGGAAATAGGTTTAGGAATTGATTTTACTGCCCGCGATTTACAAGCAAAATTAAAAGAGAAAGGTTTACCGTGGGAAATAGCAAAAGCATTTGACGGTTCAGCGGTAATAGGTGACTTTTTATCGAAAAAAAATTTTAGTTCGTTAGAAAATATTAACTTTGAATTAAGAAATAACTCACAAATTGTTCAACAAGGCAATACAAATCAAATGCTTTGGAAGATAGATGAAATCATTGCTTACGTTTCGCAATATTTTACTTTAAAAACAGGTGATGTTATTTTTACGGGAACTCCTGCAGGAGTTGCTAAAGTAAATCCAAATGATATTTTGGAAGGATATTTAGAAAATAAACAACTATTTAAGATTCAGGTTAAATAATGGCTATTCATTATAATTTAGCAAAAGTATATGCAATTTCAGATGATGATGATGATTTTGTACGTCAAATAATTACTCTTTTTATAGAAGAAGTTCCAGAAGATGTAAGACAGATAAAAGAAGGTATTGAAGAAAAAGATTATGCTAAAGCTTATGGGTATGCGCATAAGACAAAACCGACTTTGGATTTGTTAGGAATGGAAGCTGCCAAAGAAGAAATTCTTCAAATTGAGCAATGGACACGCGATAAAGGAAAAAAGAAGGAAATTAAAGAAATTTATAAAAGTTTAAAAGCTAGAATAAATGCGGCTTTAGATGAAGTGAAAAAAGATTTCAAATTTTAATAAAAATTACTTGATTGAAAAACAAGGATTTAAAGGAGTTTTGATAACGATCAGAATCCTTTGATCCTTGTTTTTTTTTTTGATATTTGTAAAAGAAAATAAATAAAAAGGATGAAAGCAGCTATCATAACTATAGGAGATGAAATATTAATTGGCCAAATTACAGATACAAACTCTGCTTATATAGCAAAATCTTTAGATAAAATAGGTATTCAGACAGTGGAAATGCTGTCTATTTCTGATGATAAAAAACATATTTTAAAAACACTTTCCTACTTACAAGATCAAGTAGATGTTGTTGTTATAACAGGTGGTTTAGGTCCTACAAAGGACGATATTACAAAAAAAACACTATGTGAATATTTAGATGATGTTTTAGTTTGTGATGAAGAAGTGCTGAGACATGTAACCAAAATGATTGAAAATTATTTTAAAAGACCTATAACTCAATTAAATAAAGATCAAGCGTTAGTGCCTTCTAAATGCAAAGTACTATTTAATCAAGTAGGAACAGCACCTGGAATGTGGATGGAAAAAGGAAAGACAGTTTTTATTTCTCTTCCTGGAGTTCCCTATGAAATGAAGCATTTGATGGATGATGAGGTAGTGTTAAAATTAGTAAATAGGTTTGATCGTCCTTATATTTATCATCAAACATTGATGACTTATGGAGTGGGAGAAAGTTTGTTAGCTGAACGAATTGAAGAGTGGGAAAATAAGCTGCCAGATTTTATTAAATTGGCTTATTTACCTAGTCCTTTTCAGGTAAAACTCAGATTGACGGCAAGAGGCATTAATGAACAGGAATTAAAAGAAAGAGTGGCTTTGGAAGTCGAAAAAATAAAACCTTTGATACAAGATTGTTTAGTGGGGTTGGATGAAGGAGAAACAATTGAAGTTATGTTAGGAAGGTTGTTAACTCAAAAAAAAATGACTCTATCAGTTGCGGAAAGTTGTACAGGAGGGAAGATAGCTTCTTTACTGACGACAACGGCAGGAGCTTCTGCTTATTTTAAAGGAGGGATTGTAAGTTATGCTACAGATGTAAAAAAAATGTTGTTAAACGTAGATAGTGCTGTTATTAACGAATATTCAGTAGTAAGTGAGCAGGTAGCTCAAATGATGGTGAAAAATGTAAAAGAGTTGTTGAAAACAGATTTCGCAATTGCTACAACAGGAAATGCAGGGCCTTCTAAAGGAGAATCAGATGCAGATCTGGGGATAGTATATATAGCAATAGCAACACCTGAAAAGATAGTCGTGGAAAAATGTGAGCTAGGGCAACCAAGAGAAAAAGTAATAGAAAGAGCTGTAAATAAGGGGCTTGAAATGTTGTATAAAGAAATTTTAAAAAAATAGCAAAATAGTTTGTTTAATCGTTTTATTTTTTGTTACTTTGCACCCTGATTTTGAATAACGATAAAACATAAGTATAATGTCAAGAGTTTGTGACCTTACAGGAAAAAGAGCGATGGTAGGAAACAACGTTTCGCACGCTATGAACAAGACAAAGAGAAAATTCTCTGTAAACTTGATTAAAAAACGTTTTTACCTTCCTGAAGAAGATAGATGGATTACTTTAAGAGTAGCTGCTTCTACAATTAAAACGATTAATAAGAATGGAATTTCAGCTGTGTTGAAACAAGCACAGGCTAATGGATTAATCAAATAATCTATTCCTAATTTAAATATATTTTAAGATGGCAAAGAAAGGTAATAGAATTCAAGTGATTTTAGAATGTACAGAGCATAAGACTTCTGGTGTACCAGGAACTTCTCGTTACATTACTACTAAAAATAAAAAGAACACTCCAGATAGATTAGAAATTAAAAAATTCAATCCTATCCTAAAGAGAGTGACTGTTCATAAAGAAATTAAATAATTTAGAAGTTTTTATAACTAAAAATTTCAATTAAAAAATGTAAGTCATGGCAAAGAAAACCGTTGCAACCCTACAGACAGCATCTAAGAGATTATCTAAAGCTATTAAAATGGTAAGATCTCCTAAATCTGGTGCTTATACTTTTGTTGAGGCTATCATGTCTCCTGAAGAAGTTGATGAATTTCTAAAAAAGAAATAATTTTATCTATTCAATATAACAAAGCTGCTTCTTTTTTGAAGTGGCTTTTTTATTTTATATTTGCTAAAAAAATAACCTAAATAATACTTTTCTTGTTGTATAAAGTATATTTTCGTTTTTTTGATTTATTGAGTATATAGATCGTAGTTGTAAATTGTAAATCATATATAAATGAATTTCTTTAAAAAAATTTTTTCTTCTGAAAAAAAAGAAACACTTGATAAAGGTTTAGAAAAGTCAAGCACTTCTTTCTTGTCTAAATTAACTAAAGCAGTTGCTGGTAAATCAAAAGTAGATGATGATGTATTAGATAATTTAGAAGAGGTGTTGGTAACTTCTGATGTTGGAGTCAATACCACCTTAAAAATTATTGAACGTATTGAATCACGTGTAGCGCGTGATAAGTATTTAGGTACAGATGAACTTAATAAAATATTAAGAGAAGAAATTGGCTCTCTTTTATCAGAAACTAATTCAGGTGATGAAACAGACTTTGTTATTCCCGCGAATAAAAAACCGTATGTTATTATGGTTGTGGGGGTAAATGGAGTAGGTAAGACTACTACTATTGGTAAATTAGCAAATCAATTTAAGAATGCAGGTTATAAAGTAGTGCTAGGTGCGGCAGATACATTTCGTGCTGCAGCAATTGATCAATTACAAATTTGGGCAGATAGAGTAGGAGTTCCTATTGTAAGACAACAAATGGGTAGTGATCCTGCTTCTGTAGCTTTTGATACCTTACAAAGTGCTGTGGCACAAGGAGCAGATGTTGTAATTATTGATACAGCAGGACGTTTGCATAATAAAGTAGGTTTAATGAGCGAACTTTCAAAAGTTAAAAGAGTAATGCAAAAAGTGGTAGTAGATGCTCCTCATGATGTGTTATTAGTATTAGACGGTTCTACAGGTCAAAATGCGTTTGAACAAGCAAAAGAATTCACTGCGGCAACTGAAGTTACTTGCTTAGCTGTAACAAAATTAGATGGAACCGCTAAGGGAGGAGTCGTAATTGGTATTTCCGATCAATTTCAAATTCCAGTCAAATATATTGGAGTAGGTGAAGGAATTAATGATCTTCAAGTGTTTAATAAATATGAGTTTGTAGACTCTTTCTTTAAATAATATGCAAAGTTTTAAAACGTTTCATTTTTTTCTTTTTGGAACATCAGCCCTTTTAGTAGCTCAATATACTAAGAATGTAAAAATTTCTTTATTGTTTTATACGATAGCTCTGGTATTATATATTACTGCATTGGTGAAATTTTATAAAGAAAAAAAATAGAAAAAGAGGCTGTCCTAAAGTGTGCACTGGATCAGCCTTTTTTTATTAAATTTAAACGAAGTGAATTGGCAAAGCCAACTATTTCACCTTATTTTCTTCCAATTCAAGTAGGTACGCTGATTTTAATAATCAAAATAGTTTCTTGTTTTTTAAAAATTCCCGTGAGCATTTGAATTTATGGATAAATTTTATTTCACAATGAAGTTTAATCCAGAATCCGAGGTAAAGTGTTTATGTCTCTATTGGAGATAGTTTTTGTATAAATTCAGATTATATGTTAGAAATTTACTACAAATAAGGGCTTCAAATTTTAAAAGTATATTTTTTGTCCTTAATTAGATTGTTTTAAGAGTTTACGGTCTTATCATTTATATAACAGGATAAATCATATATTATTAATGTTATTTATGCCCTTGGTTAAAGGGACAGGTCATGCGTTAAATTACGGCTTTTGCCTCCACAGCTCTGATAAAAAACATCTATTTTTATTTTTCTTCTTTTCATTTTCACAAAGAAGTCTAATACGGAATTTGGGATAAACAGTTTGTGTAAACTAAGTTCTACTTTTAGTTCCCCTCATTTTTATCAATAGAAAATAGTCTTTTCTTTTTTATAATAAATTGATAAATCATTTATATTTATAAATGTATTGAAAACTGTAATTTTAGTTACTTTTATTCCGCTTTAAAATGATTATTTTTGACACCTAAAATTAATATTATGTCAGATACTACAATAGAAAGAGTAAAATGTTTAATTATCGGTTCTGGTCCAGCTGGTTATACGGCTGCTATTTATGCTGCTAGAGCTAATATGAATCCTGTTTTATATCAGGGGACTCAGCCAGGAGGACAGTTGACAACGACTAATGAAGTAGAAAATTTTCCAGGATATCCAGAAGGAGTTACAGGGCCAGAGATGATGGTGCAGTTAGAAACACAAGCAAAACGTTTTGGAACTGATATACGAAATGGTTGGGTTACGAAAGTAGATTTTTCTGGTGATTTACATAAGGTATGGATTCATGATGGAAAAGAACTTTTGTGTGATACAGTGATTATTTCTACAGGAGCATCCGCTAAATACTTAGGTTTGCCTTCAGAACAGCATTATTTAAATATGGGAGGAGGAGTTTCAGCTTGTGCTGTTTGTGATGGGTTCTTTTATCGTAATCAAGAAGTGGTTATTGTAGGAGCTGGAGATAGTGCGTGTGAAGAAGCGCATTATTTATCTAAAATGTGTAAAAAAGTAACAATGCTTGTTCGTAGTGAGCAATTTAGAGCCTCAAAAATTATGGAAGAGCGAGTGCGTAAAACTGAAAATATTCAAATTTTAATGCATACAGAAACAGAAGAAGTCTTAGGAGATGGTCAGGTTGTAACATCTGTTAAAGCAAAGAATAAGTCAACAGGAGAAATAACAGAAATTCCTGCAACAGGTTTCTTTGTAGCTATTGGTCATAAACCTAATACTGATGTATTTAAAGATTATATTGCTTTAGATGAAACAGGCTATATTGTAAATGTTCCAGGTACTTCAAAAACTAATGTTCCAGGTGTTTTTGTTGCAGGTGATGCCGCAGATCATGTATATCGTCAAGCTATAACAGCTGCAGGTACGGGATGTATGGCCGCTCTTGATGCGGAAAGATATTTAGCGGCAAAAGGACACTAAATTACCATTTGTTACTTCATAACATCTCCTTGTAAGAAGTAGTTCAATTTTTTTACTTTAACCCAAAAAGTTTAAATGACCTCAATGATAAAACCCCGGTATTAAATTTAATATCGGGGTTTTAAAAAAATTATTTACTTATATAAGAATCAATTATGTGGCTTATTTCTTCAGGAGTAGCTTCTGATTTTAATTCAAACAATTTTGTGAATAATGGTTGTTTTTCTTTTTTTAATGTTAAGTCTTTGTTTTTGATGAAAATAGTGGACCATTTATTTCTAACATTTTTCCAAATAGTGCTATTTTTTTTCCAGTAATTTTGAGCCAAAGTACATTTAGAATTATCTATCTTTTTGTAAACATCATATCCTTTTTCTTCGGCTAATAAAGTATCTTCATTTTCGCGTATTATTTTTTTATTATCTTGATTATGAATCCATCCAAAATCTTTTATTTCATGTATGTTATTTCTTTTTAAAATATTGTAGTCATTTCTTATTGTATGCTCTCTACGTGGTAAAGGAGCAGCTGTCGTATTTTCCCAAAAATGTCTTCCGTCAATATGTACCCACGAAGCTGAACCTTCATAACGAGGACTATCGTCAACTTGATATACTTTTTGAGTCCATTGACCTACTACTTCTTTTTTATCTAGTTTTTTGTATTTCCATGTTTGATCTTTTTCGAAAATATACAAGTCAGTATTTTCATACAACCAATCTTGTCTCCAGTGTTTTACGATTGATTCTTCTGTTTCTCCAGTGATAAGTAAGTGTTGTAATGATAGTTTGTTTGATTCCTCTTCAATTAGTTCTATCCATTCGATTGCCTTTTCGTGTTTTGTAGGAGAAGGTTTATAATCATTGTTTTTTGAATAGTTAAATGTTTCGGTAAAATTAAATTCAACTTCATAGCATCCGCACATTGATTTGATTGCCTTTCTATCCTCTTCTTTTTTGTTTTGTCCATAGTTTTTCGAAAATAGACTTATTAGAATAAGCGTTAAAGTTGTTTTTTTCATGTAAAGATTGTTTTAAAAAATTTTAGCAAATATATTAATTTAATTTAGAATAAATAAAAATAAGAGTATATTTGCATTCGAATAAAGAATACATCTTCTATCATGTATAAAATAAAAACGCTTGTTTTTGTTCTACTTTTTTTAAGTAATATAGTAAACGGACAAATTAATTTAAAAGACTCGTTACGAGTAAAAAAAATAGATGAAGTAGTAATTACAGGACAGTTTAGTCCTCAATCATTAAAAAGATCTGTTTTTAATGTGAGAGTTATAACCTCTAAAGATATACAAAATTTATCTGCTAATAACTTTACAGATGTATTGAATCAGTATTTAAATATTTCATTGCAACCGAGTGGTATAAATGGTCGTTCTACTGTTTCTTTGTTTGGATTGGATGGTCAATATTTTAAAATATTAGTAGATAATGTGCCATTAATTAATGAAAATGGTTTAGGAAATAATATTGATCTTTCACAAATTAATTTGAATGATGTAGAGCGAATTGAAATAGTTGAAGGATCTATGGGGGTTACCCATGGAGCTAATGCTGTTACGGGAGTTTTGAATATTATTACAAAAAAGAAGTTTTCAGGGAAATTAGCTTTTAAAATGGGTGTTCAAGAAGAAACCATAGGTAAAGAATTTCGTTTTTTTGATAAAGGAAGACATATACAAAATTTAAAATTATCCTATAATTATAAGGAGAGTTTATATGTTGATTTCGGTTTTAATAGAAATGATTTTAAGGGGTTTTATGATACTAAACAAGGTAAGTTTTATAGCGAAAATGATGGGAATAGAGGATTACGATGGTTGCCTAAAGAACAACTAAATGGTACTACAACGATTGTTTATCATACTGAAAATTTTGATTTGAATTATAAATTAGAAGTATTTAAAGAATTAGTTAAATTCTATAATAGTACAGTTCAATCAGGATATAACGATGATTTAGGGTATTATCGTTATGCTAATGATAAACGGTATTTTGTAAACAGATTATTTCATAGTTTAAATCTCTCAGGACATTTTTTTTCTAAAATAAAATACACAGGCTCTTTTTCTTATCAAGAACAAGAGCGAAAATTAGAAAATTTTAAATTTAATTTATATAACAAAAACGAATGGAATCATGATCTTTTTAAAGATCAGTCGATGGAGGTATATTATAGTACGGGGTCTTTGAGTAATTTTTTTAATACTGATAAAGCAGATCTATTATTAGGTTATGAATTGGCATCTAGTAAAGGATTTTCTTTAATTCAAAAGGAAAATAATATTTTAGAACCTATTGAAAGAAGAATCAATAATTATGATTTTTATGTTTCTAGTGAATTATCAATTACAAATAAATTTTCTATTAAACCAGGATTACGATTTTCTATTCAATCTTTGTTTCAAAATCAATATGCTTCTTCATTAGCCTTGCGGCATTTATTTAATGAAGGAGTTGAGATGCGATTATCTTATGGGACTTCTTATAGAACGCCCAATTTTACTGAACTTTATTCTAAACAAATTTTTGATGGACATTTTTTTTCAGGTAATGAAAAATTGCTTCCAGAAACCAGTACTTCCTATGAAGCTAGTTTAAAACGAGTACAAGAACTTAAAAAAAATAGCATTTTTTCCAACCAATTATCAACTAGTTTTATTGACTTAAAGGATAAAATAGATATGGTTTTATTTAGATTTAATCCTGACACAGGCAATCCCGAGTACCAATATATTAATATTAGTAAATATAAAGTGCTCAATATAGCAGCTTTGACTCAGTTAAAAACTAAAAGAATTTCAGTCAGTTTAGGTGCCTCTTTAGTAGGCGTTTCTCAAAAAATAGATAATCAAGTTTTTTCTTCCAATAAAGATTATTTATACTCTTTTAATTGTAATGGTAGTCTGTCTTATTCTTTTTCAAAACCAGAAATCAACGCATCTCTTTATTATAAGTACAATGGGAGAGTTCAACAACTAGTAGAAGGCGCAACTAAATATGAAATTTCTACTGTAGACTCTTCAAATTGGCTGGATTTTACACTACAAAAAAAGATTTTTAAAGGAAAGATAGAAACAACTATTGGAGCAAGAAATATTTTAGATATAACGAATATAAGTCAGTCAGGATTGGAACAATCTAGAGGACATGTAAGAAATGCTCAACTCATGTTGGCTTATGGGCGTTCGTTTTTTGCTAAAATAGTATACAATTTAAATATTTAAATGAAAAAATAAGAATAATCATTACAATATTTCACAGCGAGAAATTTAAATGATGATCGTAATATTTCAATGATATAAAAAATAACAATAACTATTTATAATATATGAAAAAAGGACTATTATTACTGTATTTGGCTACATCTTTTATTTCTTGTTCAAAAGAATCGGTAGACGAAAAAGAAAAGCACTTAATATCTAAAGAAGAAATATTAAAACCAGAAATAGGGGGAGCTAATCAGCCTAATCAGGTGTTTTTAGATTTGAGTAAAGGAGAATCTAAAGTTGTAAATAGAGGAACATGGGATTTGGGTTTTTATTCAGGCGATGAATTTAGAGTGGTTTTGAACAGTTCTACATTTATGGCGGTTAAAAAAACAGATCAAATAGATATAACCTTAGCTCAAAATCCAGATAAAAATGTAGTACCATTAGGAGGATTTAATTTAGTCCAAAATGGATATTGTGATGACGCTACGGGTATTTTAAATGGGAAAGGACAAGGACAAGGAACTGCAATAGGCGAAATTTCTGCACTGGATAATGAAAATAAGGTATATCTGCTTAATTTAGGTTTCGAAGTTTCTACAAAAACGCCAGCAATAGGTTCTGTTAGTACGGAAGGAAATGCGAGAGGCTGGAAAAAAATTAGAATATTAAGAACTAATAATGGAGGATATAAAATTCAATATGCAAATTTATTGGATAAAGACTTTAAAGAAAAAATAATAGATAAAGATAAGTTATACAATTTTACTTTTTTTAGTTTATTAAAGGAAGATGTTGTAATGGTAGAACCTAAAAAAGAATTATGGGATTTATGCTTTACCACTTTTACCAATTATATCTCATCGGGAACAGACATCGTGACTTATGGATTTGCAGATTTTGTTATTTCTAATATGAAAGGAGGAACGCAGGTATATGAAGTAAACATATCCGAATATACTTATGAAAATTTTAAAAAAGAAAATATAATAGAATCTAAATTTATACCATCTAAAACCGATCAAAGAATAATAGGCTCAAACTGGAGAGTAGGAGGGTCTCAAGCTGGAGGATTACCAAGTATAAAAACAGATCGCTTTTATGTCCTAAAAGATATTCAATCCAACTATTATAAAATAAAGTTTCTTACAATGACTAATGATAAAGGGGAAAGAGGTAATACCAAAATTCAATACTCTTTATTGTAGACTTAATTTTTACCAAGTATCATTTTAATACGCACCTCTTTTATCTCGTGAGTTAAGAGCGCGCGATTTTTGACGCAAAAAAATAATTTAAAACTATATATATGAAAACAATAAAACTATTTTTATTGATGATTTTCAATTGGTGTGCTTATACTCAAATAGTTTATAATCCAATTGTTGCAAAAATTAACTTAGGAAACGATGGAGAAAATAAAGCATATTATAAGCTTAACTCAGGAATCGTAAAAAATACTAAAAATGAAATTAATTGGCACCTTGCGTTTCAAATAGACAACGATCGAGGTTTTGGAATTAGAGCTAATACGAGTAGTGCAATATGTACAGTTTATAAAACAGATAAAACGGAATTAAGTCAAGTAACAAAAGAAAATTATAGCTCTTTAGCAAGAGGTTCTGATAATGAGTTATATAATAGCACTGTAGATTGGAATATAGGGGCATTAAATAATGATCATTGGGATGATCAAACCAATCCTCATAAATATTATATTGGCTGGGGAGCTTATGATATAAGGACACATAAGGTTAACGGAAACCGTGTTTTTATTATACGACATTCGATTTTTACAAATGGAACTTGGAAAGGAGATTACTATAAAGTAAAAATTAATTCTCGTTTTAGAAATTACGTTTTCAGCTATTCAAAATTTAATGAAGGTGATTGGGAACCAGAAAAAACACAAGTAATAAACGATTTAGATTATAGAAATTTAGGAAATAAATTTGTATATTATAACCTAGATACTCATTCTATTGTAGATGAAGAACCTCAGTCTTGGGATTTCTTATTTACCACGTATGATCAAAATTTAAACAAAGCAGAAATAAACCCTAGTGATTATATGTATAGTGTAACAGGTTGTTTGCAAAAGGATGGACTTGTTGTAGCAGAAGTTTTAGAAGAAGATGAAGTTATTAATCCTAATTTCGAAAATTTAACATACAAAGAAGATATGAATGTTATTGGATATGATTGGAAAGAATTTAATTTTCAATTTAATAATCCAGGCTATACAATGTCTAAAAAGAAATTTTATGTAAAAACCTTAGAAGGAGATTATTACAGAGTATTTTTGAAGTACAAGGTTGTCAATAAATATGAACGAGAAATAGAAATTTATAAACAAAAATTAGAAAAACAAGTATTATCTAATCAAGAATTTCAAAATGACTCTTTTAAAATATATCCTACTTTCTTAACAAATTCAAGAATAAATATAGAAACTTCAGAGCCAAAGGAATTTAAAAATATTTTAATTCTAAATTCAATAGGGAAAATGGTTTATCAGCAAAATATTAATTCAACGCTTAGTCAATTAGAAATAGATTTGCCAGAAAATATAGATAAAGGTGTTTATATAATAAAAATAAATACTGATAATAAAATTTTTGCAACAAGACTTATTAAATAAATAATTATGACTTAATAATTTTGATAAGAGATAGTGTACCAATTAATAACAATGTATTTGTTTTTTAATAAATGAGAGGTGCAAGCTATTTTAAAGAAATTATAGAGGAATATTCAGAAATAAAAATCTATCAATAAGATCAAGATTCAAGATTTCATTACTTCTGAATAAAATCCAGATTCCGCATTAGAAAATAAAGCTGAATAGATTTCGAATGCGGAATTTGGATTTAAATAGGTAAAGAAATTATGTATAAACCTTATTTTGTTTTTTTCATTAAAACAGCTTCGTCGGCAAATTTAATTATTTCAATTTTAGGTTCTCCATAAATGGCTAATTTACTTTTTCCTGATGCGGATATAGCTAATTTTCCATTTGTAGCTATATCACAATCCGTGTAGCCTTCAACAGTTAGTGTCGTATTTTTTGAAGTTAAATTTTTCCCTTCGTATTTAGTATTATTATCTAGACGTAATTTTAATTCATTTGTATCTCCTTCTATAGCTGCCGAGGATTTTTGATACATATCTATTTTTATAGAATTTGTATTCATTAGAGCCTTTAAATCAGTATTTTTACTCATTTCTATGATAGCATTGTTCCCTTTCAAATTTAATTCTGTTTTAGATTTGTCATTACTAATTAATGTGAAATCAGGAATTGTAGCATTGATTGATATTTTGGAATAGTCAAATGCTTTAATTGTAAGTTTTTTTACATTTAAATCATTAAACGCGTTAAGTTTTGCGTGATGTTTAACGTTGATTAATTTTAGACTATCTGTGTAAAACACGCGAACATCAATTTTTTTATAGGTAGCTATTTCTTTGTTGGTATTAAGACGTAATGTTTTTCCATAAATTTTGCGATCTATTACATCATGTAGATTATCATCTGCTTCAATTTCGATAGCATTTTTTTCAGCTTTTACTAAATATACCTCTAAGTTGTCTTCTATTTCAATTTCTTCAAATGATTCCGTTCCATATTTTTCAGTTTTTATCATTTTAGTTCCTTTTATTCTTTCTTTGTTTTGAGAGAAAGTAATGGTTGTCATAAGGCTGATAAATAATAAGCTAATTTTTTTCATTTTTGTAGAATTTGGTAAAATACAAATATAAAAAAAAATCATTCTTATTTAAGGAATGATTTTTAAGGCTTATTCTTAACTTTTAAAAAAAGGAAAAGCATACAAGTTATTGTTCTTCAATTGTTGCTTCGGAAGAATTGGTTATTTTTTTAATTTTAGGAGTTCCTGAATAATAAATGCTACTGCTGCTCGATGCATCTGCATGTAATGATACCAGAGGATGGATTTTAATTTCACTACTACTTGAACTATTAGCAAAAATATCGTTAGCAAGTAAATTATGAGCATCTACATTACAACTGCTAGAAGCTTCGATGATAAGTTTTATAGCTTTGCCAGAAATAACTATATCGCTACTACTACTGGCATCTATAGTTATTTTTTCTGATTCTATGGAAACTTCTAAATTAGCTGAACTATTTGCTATTAACTTAATATCATTGCTCTTTAGAATACCTTTGGTTTTTAATTGAGAAGAACCAGAGGCTTCTAGTTGTTCAATAATAGGGAGTGTGATATAAATTTTTTTAGATTTGACATGGGTATAATTGCCATTTTGAGAGCTGATTTCTAATGTATTATCTTTTACCTCTGTTAATATATCTTCATGTAAATTTTCGTCAGCTACTACAACTACTTTAAAGTTAGAACCTTGAGTTATTTCACACTCTAAATCATTTGCAATAGATATCTTACTAAATCCAGTCAGTTCTCTTTCTTTTGTTAGAACTTTACCATTCCCTTTTGCGGATTCTTTATTTATGTTTAAATTACAAGAACCAAAACTGAAAGCTATTATCGTGGTAACTATTATTTTAGCCAAATGAACCATGAATTTTATCATAATGTTATTTTTATTTGTTGTTAAATGAGTTTTTTGTCACATCCTTTCATAAATATAATAATTCTGTTTTTAAATTAAACGTTCGACTTTATCAAATAGACTAAGTAAAGTAAAATCATGATAAATGAAAAATAATTTAAAATCCAAAAAATATTCTCTTTTTTCTTGATTCTAATGGTCTATTGGTTAATTAGATCGAAGTGACAGTATGTAATAAAATGAATAGGACTTTTAGTCTATCTTTTAAAAATTATTCGGTTTTAATGATAATACCCTCTTTGCTAATTTTTAATTCTTTTATATCTTTAGTATTTGTGAGGGTAGTGTCTTTTTTTATTTGTAAACCATCTTTATTTATGATTATAGATGAGTTATCATCATAAGAAGATTCTTCTTCTTGATCCTCATCCTCTAGTAGATTGGTTGGACAATTTTTACACTTTATTTTATTTTCTTCTACTTTATATACATAATCATTTGAAGAGGCAAAAAATCTGAAGTAATCACTACTTGTTATATCATAATATTTTAAAGAACTATCCGGTTTTATATACATTCCTTTAGGAACAAATAAGAAAATTCGAACTTGTTGATCACGAAATTTATATTTAGGATCGATTAAGAAATAATTATCAAGACTTAAAATACTAGGATTAGAGTCGTCATTTCTAAATTTATATCCAATTCTGTCTGCATTTTTTCTCGCTTCTGACAAGGTTTTTCCCTTGGCTGTATATTCAATTTGGATATAAGGTTTGGCTTCATCTGTAGGCATTAATTCTAATTCTACATTATTAGAATAGATGTATTCGTGACCTAAGGAGTCCTGAACCAGTTCAAAGTTTGTTCTATCATCTACATCTTTAGAAAAATATTCATTGTTTTTAAATTTAAGAGTTAGTGTGTCATTTAAACTAAAATTTTTGTTTAAATAACTTTTATAAACAATTTTATTTTCATAAGCTAATTCACTAGAAGTTATAATTCCTAGAGCAATAAGGCTTATGATTGAACTTAACCAAATAGCGGATAAGGTTAATTTAGCTATATTTCCTATAGAATTAATGGTAGGGATTAATATTTTTAACCCCAAAATTAACAAGAAGAAGAAAGGGACAGCCACAGCAAAAAATGATATTAAACAAATGATCCATAAGGATGTGCCCGTATAATTAAATGATTCAAAAAACTCAATCCAAGGTAATTTCATGAAGGAGGTAGAACCTAATGTAAAGAAACCAATGAGTAAACCAATTATGGTAATTCCACCTGTAAATACCATAATAGCGCCAATGAACTTGATAAAGATGTTTATAATATTCACAATAATATCACCTAAAGAACTTCCGACTCTTTGTGCTCCATGCCTTACGTTTTCCCCCATTTGGGTATAGTCAGTATTTTTAAATTTTTCGGAAACGGATTCAAATTCTTCTTTTACTTTTTTTTCAATATTTGAAATGGTAATGGGTTCTCCCTTCATTTCTAATTTTTCAGAGGTAGTTATAGCCTCAGGAGTGACTAACCATAAGATAATGTAGGCTAATAAACCAATACCAAAACCAGCAAAGACTAATAAAACCAATGCAATTCTAAGCCATACAGGGTCTATTCCAAAATAATGTCCTAAACCAGAGCAAACACCTGCAATTATACCAGTTTCTTTGTCTCTATAAAGTTTTTTTGTTTTTCGAGTGTAAGAATAGTTAGAACTTATAGTAGGCTCTTCTTCTATTTTATAGTCTTCTGGTTGTCCCATTATAGTAATGACATCATCTACATCATTTAAGTTTAAAACTTGTTTACCACTATCTAATTTTTCAGAAAAAAGTTCGGCAATTCTACTTTCAATATCATTCATAATTTCATCTCGTCCTTCAATAGAGAGAGAGTTACGTATAGCATTAAAATATTTGTTTAGTTTTTGGTAAGCGTCTTCATCAATATGGAAAAAGAAACCACCTAAATTCATATTTGCTGTCTTGTTCATAAGTCTTAGTTTTGTGATGTTATAGTGTTTACCGCTCCTGCAAGTTCATTCCAGGTTATGCTTAGTTCTTTTAAAAATTTTTTTCCATTGTCTGTTAAACCATAGTATTTTCTGGGAGGACCAGAAGTAGATTCTTCCCAACGATAAGTTAATAAACCATCATTTTTCAGTCTAGTTAATAAGGGATATACGGTTCCTTCGACTACTAGTAATTTTGCATTTTTCAGCGTATCAAGAATTTCTGAGGTATAAGCATCTTTTTCTTTTAATACGGATAAAATGCAAAATTCTAAAACTCCTTTGCGCATCTGAGCTTTTGTATTCTCAATGTTCATAAGATTTCTTTTTTGTTGTTAAACTGTTCATTTTGATTGATTGATTGATTGATTGATTGATTGATTGATTGATTGATTGATTGATTGATTGATTGATTGATTGATTGATTGATTGATTGATTGAAACTCTCTATTTTATAGCTTGATGGTTGTAACTGTAAATTCTTTTCATTCTCCATAGCTCATTTTCAAGTAACCAAAGATGTATGAATTTTGCCTTTCCATCAGGATATTCTTTATTTTTGTTTATTGTTAATAAAAAAATATGCTCTCCGCTGTATATAAGACCATAAGGTTTTCCTTCTCTGTATAATATTGAGAACTGTTCTGTTCTTTTTATTAATTCTCTTCTTATTTTATAATTTTTATTTGAACATAAATTATTTTGTATTGAATTGACTAAATTCTCTTTTCCTAATGTTATACCTCCTTTATCATGATAAAATTCTATGTCATCATATATATATTTTTCGATATCTTTTGTGTTACAAGAATTGTAAGCTTTCCAAAATTCGGTATCTAAATTTTGTATTTTTTTTATTATCTCTGTTTCAGATTGAGCAAAAAAGGAGAAATTGAATAAAAAAAATAAACTGAAAATTATTTTAGTTTTCATTATTTTAAGAAATTTATTGTCAATGGATATTTAAAAAAAAATCCTTCATGAGCTTTAATTGCTCCATATATAATATAGAAGAACTCTATCGTTTTTAATAGAATAATCATTACAAAACAAACGATTGCAAATATGGCTGATAGATTGTAAGATACTAAACTTTCTAACTCAAAATGTCCCTTTTCTATTTCTTTCCAACTAAAATTACTCAATATATTTCCTATTGTACAAGGAATTGCAATGGCAATGGCTATAATGGTGTATAATAAAATGCTAAGTTGAAAATTAATAATTTGTTTGCCATGAAAATCAATAAAAGAAGATTCCTTTTTTTTTGTATTCCATATTATGATAGGAATGATATAATTAGTTAAAGGGAATATTAATTTTGAAAAAGCACTTAAATGAGTAATAAAAGCGTAATTTTTTTCTTGTCTTGTTATTAGTGATGTTTTCATAATACTATAGCTTTTTGATTGATGATGTTTAATATAGTTGTTTTATAAGGCTAATACTTTTTTAAGCTTATTAATTTTTTATACAAAGATAATGTAAAAAGAAGGTACTATGTAAAACAAAGTAGTTTAAATTAACAAAAAATTAACATTTTTAAAAATTAGGCTCGCATAGTATTTTTTGTAGTTTAGCAAAACCAATATATCATGAAATAAAATAATTTTTGTGGTATTGTTTGAGTTTATATTTTTTTTTATCATGTTATAAATTAGATAGATATGAAATTTACACCTACTAAATTAAATCTTTTTCTTTTTTTTAAACTACCTTCAGCTTTTTGGAGTGGTGTTCGAGTAAAAAGAATAGATGATTACGAATGTCAAGCAACAGTTAAACATAGATGGTTTAATCAAAATCCCTTTAATTCTATGTATTTTGCTGTTCAGGCCATGGCAGCAGAGTTAACAACAGGAGCCTTGGTTATGAAACAAATTAAAGAAAGCGGAAAAAATATTTCTATGTTAGTTGCCAATAATAAAGGAACTTTTACAAAAAAAGCCACAGGGAAAATTACATTTACCTGTAGTGATGGACGTTTAATCGAGGAGGCTATAAAAAACACAATTGCTACTGGAGAAGGTCAAACTTTTTGGATGAAATCCATAGGAATGGATGAAAAAGGAGATCAAGTTTCTGTTATGGATTTTGAATGGACAGTTCGAGTAAAAAAGTAATATTATAAAGTTAAACTAATCCTAAATAACATACGATGCAAGTCTAGTGTTACTAAATTTGTATAAAAAAACAAAGTGAAAGTTTTAGTTACAGGAGCCACAGGTTTAGTAGGTAAAGAAATTGTTAAAATGTTGCATGCAAAAGGCATGTTCGTACATTTTTTAACCACTTCTAAAAAGAAGTTGCAGCACTCAAACAAAACAAAAGGTTTTTATTGGAATCCTAAAAAAGGAGAAATAGATGCGGCTTGTATAGAAGAGGTGAGTGCTATAATTCATTTAGCTGGAGCTCCTATAAGTAAGAGATGGACTTCTAGGTATAAAAAAGAAATACTAGAGAGTCGTGTGCTTCCCTTACAAATGTTATACAAACTATTACAAAAAAATCCTAATCAAGTTCAGAGTGTAGTTTCAGCCTCAGCTGTAGGAGTTTATCCGTCTTCTATTGAAAAATATTATTCAGAAGATTTTATGAATTTTAATGATTCTTTTTTAACTAACGTAGTAAAATCTTGGGAGGAAAGTGTAGATAAGTTTGTGGATTTAAATATAAGAGTTTGTAAGTTACGAATCGGTTTAGTATTGTCTTCAAAAGGAGGTGTATTACCCGAAATACTTAATCCGTTACGATTAGGTTTGGGAGTTCTTTTTGGATCAGGTCAACAATGGCAATCTTGGATACATATAAAAGATCTGGCCAGATTATTTCTTTTTGCATTAGAAAATCAAATACAAGGTGTTTATAATGCTGTAGCGCCAGATCCTGTTACTCATAAAGAATTTATGTTGACTTTAGATTTGTTTAAACAAAAACCTTTAATTGTTTTGCAATTACCGAAGTTTTTGATGAAATTAATTTTAGGCGAAAAATACCTGCTACTCTACGATTCACAACGTGTGTCATCTGTGAAAATTCAACAGATAGGATTTCAATTTCAATATGTGAATTTGGAAGACGCGTTGAACGATTTATTAAATAGAAATTAAGTTTTATTTTTTAATTTTTTTGGCAATTAAATTCACTTGTATGTGAATTTGATCGCTGATAAATTCATCTTTAAGATCATCAAAAATACTTTTTGATCCATAGTTTACATTCCAATAGGTTCTATTTAGTTGAAGTGTATCGCTTTTTAAACTTATTTGATCATTATTAATATTAATTTTGGCAGGAAAATTAACAGATTTTGTTATGCCTTTAATAGTTAAATTCCCATAAATGATAGTTTTGTTGTTCTTTAATTCAGAATGCGTAATTCTAAAATCAGAAATAGGATATTTGGATATATTAAAAAAATGATCTTTAATATTTTTGTCAGCAAGCCCTTTTAAATGGTTTTCTAGCTTGTTTTTATCTTTTTTGTCTTTTAAATCAGTTACTGTTATAGAATTCATATTCATATAAAAACGT
Organism: Flavobacterium davisii; assembly: GCF_042182265.1. Taxonomy (NCBI): domain Bacteria; kingdom Pseudomonadati; phylum Bacteroidota; class Flavobacteriia; order Flavobacteriales; family Flavobacteriaceae; genus Flavobacterium; species Flavobacterium davisii. The sequence continues at coordinate 3,237,803 of NZ_CP097869.1, read as the reverse complement.
CCTAAGGCAATAGTATTCTGATTACAAATAAAAAGACCTTCTTTAAGTTTTAAAGTTCCAGTATGTTTTTCAGAAGGCTTAAAGCCAGTCCAATAGATTGTAGAGCGTAATGTATCTACTTGGTATTTTATTCCTTTTATTTCAGGTAAGTGAGTTAAGTAACTACCATGGGCAGTTGTGCTTTCTTTTTTGCAAGAAATCAATGAATAAATGACAATTAAATAGAAGAAAATTAATAACTTTTTCATAAGTTTTAAAGTGTTGATTATTAGTTACTAATTTACAAATTGTCTCCTTTAGATACAATTTAAATAGAAAAAAAGTGACAATTTGGCATTTTTTGTTTTTTGGCAATACTTTTGCGATCGCAATTCAAAATTGATAAGACAATGAGTGCTGAAAATACAGAAAAAGAATTAGAAGTAAACAATACTGAAAAATCCCAAGAAGAACAGGTAGAAGCAACTCAAGCTAATGAGTTAACTATTGAGGAAAAATTACAAGAAGAGTTAGCAAGTGAAAAGGATAAATTTTTACGTCTTTTTGCAGAGTTTGAAAATTATAAAAAACGTACTTCAAAAGAGCGTATTGAATTATTTAAAACAGCAGGACAAGAAGTATTGCAAGCTATGTTGCCAGTTTTAGATGATTTTGATAGAGCTTGGGTTCAAATTTCAAAATCAGAAGATGAAGCATTGGTAAAAGGAGTTGAGTTAATTCATGAAAAATTAAAATCAACATTGGTATCAAAAGGATTAAATGAAGTTGAAATCAAACAAGGAGATGCGTTTGATGCTGATTATGCGGAAGCAATTACCCAAATTCCAGCAGGTGATGATTTAAAAGGAAAAGTGGTAGATGTAGTAGAAAAAGGATATAAACTAGGGGATAAAATTATTCGTTTTCCTAAAGTGGTAATAGGCAATTAATAATTTGAGATTAGAAATTGATATTGGTAAGCAATTTGAGATTTCAGATATTCAGATTTTAAATTAAAATTATGAGCAAGAAAGATTTTTACGAGATATTAGGAGTTAGCAAAGGAGCTTCTGAATCAGAAATTAAAAAAGCATATCGTAAAAAAGCGATTGAATTTCACCCAGATAAAAATCCTGGAGATAAAGCAGCTGAAGAAAAATTTAAAGAAGCAGCTGAAGCTTATGAAGTGTTGAGCGATGCCGATAAACGAGCAAAATATGATCAGTATGGTCATGCCGCATTTGATGGAGCAGGAGGTTTTGGAGGTCATCACATGAATATGGATGATATATTTAGTCAATTTGGTGATATTTTTGGAAGTGCTTTTGGTGGAGGCTTTGGAGGTTTTGGCGGAGGCGGAGGTCAACGTCGTGCAAAAGGAAGTAATCTTCGTATCAAAGTAAAGTTAACACTAGAAGAAATTGCTACTGGTGTTGAAAAAAAGATAAAAGTAAAAAGAAAAATACAAGCAACAGGAGTTACCTATAAAACTTGTTCGACATGTAATGGTTCGGGGCAAGTTGTTAAAATACAAAATACTATTTTAGGTAGAATGCAAACCGCTTCACCTTGTCCTTCTTGTGGAGGTCTAGGGCAAATGATTGATAAAAAACCTTCTGATGCTGATTCACAAGGTATGATCTTAGAAGATGATACGGTATCTATCAAAATTCCAGCTGGAGTGGTAGATGGTATGCAATTAAAGGTTGCAGGTAAAGGAAACGATGCGCCTGGTAATGGAGTAGCAGGAGATTTAATTGTAGCTATTGAAGAAATTGAACATCCAACTTTAAAACGCGAAGGAGAAAACCTACATTATGATTTATATATAAGTTATCCAGAAGCTGTATTAGGTGTGTCAAAAGATATAGATGCAGTTACAGGTAAAGTTCGCATCAAACTAGAAGAAGGTATTCAGTCTGGAAAAATTTTACGTTTAAAAGGAAAAGGAATTCCGAGTTTAAATAGTTATGGTAACGGAGATATGTTAGTGCATATTAATGTATGGACACCTAAAAATCTTTCAAAAGAACAAAAGAAATTCTTTGAAGAAAATCTTGAAAACTCCAATTTTAATCCAAAACCAGAAAAAACGGATAAATCTTTTTTTGAAAAAGTAAAAGATATGTTTTCATAATTTATAGACTTAAACAGTTTGTTCATCAGAATCTGAAATATAATCCCAACTTTTGATATCAAAGGCTGGGATTTTTTGTAACATTTTTTATTTATCAACAACTAATTATTTATTTTTACAGCTTTACAGAAAGCAAAGAAAACGACTCAAACTTACATAATGAATAATATTCTTGAAGTAAATAAAGTAGTGAAACAATATGGTGATTATACCGCCTTGAATTCGGTTTCATTGCAAGTTCCTAAAGGGAGTATCTATGGACTTTTAGGTCCTAATGGAGCAGGAAAGACATCCTTGATACGTATTATTAATCAAATCACAATGCCTGATAGTGGTGAAGTTTTTTTAGATGGCGAAAAGTTAGCTCCTCACCATGTATCATATATAGGTTATATGCCTGAAGAGCGTGGTTTGTATAAAACAATGAAAGTAGGAGAACAAGCCTTGTATTTGGCACAACTAAAAGGGATGCCTCATGCTGAGGCTAAAAAGCAACTTAAATATTGGTTTGAAAAATTTGGTATTGAAGGTTGGTGGAACAAAAAAATACAAGAACTATCAAAGGGAATGGCACAAAAAATTCAATTCATTGTGACTATTTTACATCAACCAAAATTATTAATATTGGATGAGCCTTTTTCTGGCTTTGATCCTGTAAATGCTAATTTAATTAAGGATGAGATTATTGAGTTAAATAAGCAAGGAACCTCTATTATTTTCTCAACTCATCGTATGGAAAGTGTAGAAGAAATGTGTGATTATATAGCTCTTATTCATAAATCTAATAAATTAATAGAAGGAAAGGTAAGTGATGTTAAGAAAGAATATCGAACGCATAAATTTCAGGTGGGTATTCTATCTAATAATGTAGAAGGTTTAATGTATGATTTAACACAAAAATTTACAGTTAGTCAAACATCTTTTAAATCATTGAATAATGATCTTAAATTAGAAATTGATCTGGGAAATAAAACGCAAAATGAATTATTAGAAATTTTGATTAAAAATGGACAAGTCACCCATTTTACAGAAAATATTCCATCAATTAATGATATTTTTATTCAAACAGTAACCAATAAAAAATAATCAAAAATAAAATTCAAAATAAAAAATAACTTTTAAACCTTAGTATTTAGTGTTTGTTATTTTATTTGTTTTGTGATTTGAAAATTGAAATTTACGAAATATGAATATATTGAGTTTAATCATAAAAAGAGAATTTATTGCCAAAGTTCGTAATAAATCATTTATAATAATGACTTTTCTAAGTCCTTTACTTTTTTTAGGAATGTCAGTTTTAATTGGTGTTCTAACTAATATGAATAAAGGGGAAGTTAAGAAAATTGCAATTCATGATGAAGGAGGAGTTCTAAAACAAGATTTCAAAAATAGTAAAGAAATAAAGTATACCGATTTATCCCAAATGCCTTTTGATTTAGCAAAAAAAACAGCTTCAAAAGATTTTGAAGGCTTAATTTTTATTCCAAAAGTTGTAGAATCAAAAGAATTAATAAACAAAGTAGCATACATTTCAGATGAAAGTCCTAGTTTAGAATTTGTTTCTGATATTGAAAAATTAGTAGATGCACATCTGACTAAAGAAAATCTAAAAGTACTAGGATTTGATTCCGAAAAAATTGAAAAAGCGAAGGTGGAATCAGCACTTCATATCGAAAAGTTTTCAGGTGAAGAAGGTTTAAAATACTTAAATGAAATAAAGGTGTTTTTTGGAGGTGCTTTTGGCTATTTAATAATGATGTTTATTATTATTTATGGAAACTTTGTAATGCGAAGTGTTATAGAGGAAAAAACATCCAGAATTATTGAAGTTATTATTTCATCCGTAAAGCCATATCAATTAATGATGGGTAAAATTATTGGTAATTCATTAGCTGGTATTTTGCAATTTGTTATCTGGATCGCGTTAGTATTATTATTGTTCTTTGGATCCTCTATTTTTTTGAGTAGTTCAACAGATACAGCAACAGTACATGAAGCTATGAGGCAATTACCTTCGCAAGCAGAGAATATAACAGCTATGATTGAAAAGGTTAATCTTTATTATAACGAGATACCAGTTTTAACTACAGTTGCTTTCTTTTTAGTGTATTTCATAGGAGGGTATTTTTTATATAGCTCTTTGTATGCTGCTATTGGAGCAGCGGTTGATTCAGAAACTGATTCGCAACAATTTTTATTGCCTATTATTATGCCGTTAATGTTAGGAATTTATGTAGGTTTCTTTACAGTAGTAAATGATCCACACGGAACTGTTGCAACTATTTTTTCTATGATTCCATTTACATCACCAATAGTCATGTTAATGCGTATTCCGTTTGGGGTTCCCGTTTGGCAATTAGTACTATCTATATTGCTACTTTTCGGAACTTTTTTAGGGGTAGTTTGGTTTGCTAGCAAAATTTATCGAGTAGGAATATTAATGTATGGTAAAAAGCCTACTTGGAAAGAATTATATAAATGGCTTAAATATTAAAAGTTAGCCTTAAGAATCAAACTGTTAGATATGGAAATATTCTTGAATTTTGAAAATTCTGATACGAAAAAGTTGCTATAAAAAATGGACTTTACGTTTTTTATGAAACAAATAGTATATTGAAAATATTTCTTTTGAGATTTAATAGACCCCCGTTGCGCTTCGGCAAAAACTAAGGCTGGGAACGCTTCGCAATGTACCAATCGTTAGGTGATTGATTTAGTTGTATTTTGTAAATTCGAATAATAAAAAATATTCTCAAATATATAAAATGAGTAAAATATTAATAATAGAAGACGAAGCAGCAATTCGTAGAGTTTTAGCAAAAATTCTTGCGGAAGAAAATGACGCTTATAAAGTAGATGAGGCAGAAGATGGAGTGCAAGGTTTAGAAAAAGCCAAGAATGAAGATTATGATCTAATTCTTTGTGATATTAAAATGCCTAAAATGGATGGGGTAGAAGTATTAGAAGCTATAAAGAAAATAAAGGCTGAGATACCTATGATTATGATTTCAGGGCATGGTGATTTAGAGACAGCAGTTAATACAATGCGCTTAGGAGCTTTTGATTATATTTCAAAACCACCCGATTTAAATCGTTTATTGAATACTGTTCGTAATGCCTTAGATAAAAAGAAATTGGTAGTTGAGAATAAAATTCTTAAGAAAAAAGTTTCCAAAAATTACGAAATGATAGGGGAGAGTATGCCGATATTGCATATAAAAGAGATGATAGAAAAAGTTGCTCCCACAGAAGCACGTGTGCTAATAACGGGACCAAATGGTACAGGGAAAGAATTAGTGGCTCATCAAATTCATCAGCGTAGCGAACGTTCTTCTGGGCCGATGATAGAGGTAAATTGTGCTGCTATTCCTTCTGAATTAATAGAAAGTGAGTTGTTTGGACATGTAAAAGGAGCTTTTACTTCCGCTGTAAAAGATAGGGCGGGTAAATTTGAGGCTGCTAATGGAGGAACGATTTTTTTAGATGAAATTGGAGATATGAGTTTGCCTGCTCAAGCGAAAGTATTACGTGCTTTACAAGAAAATTTAATCCAACGTGTAGGAGCTGACAAAGATATAAAAGTCAATGTCCGTATAGTAGCGGCAACTAATAAAGATTTGAAAAAAGAAATAGAAGAAGGTCGTTTTAGAGAGGATTTGTATCATCGTTTGGCTGTTATTTTAATAAAGGTTCCTGCTTTGAATGATAGAAGAGATGATATTCCTAAATTAATTGAACATTTTACTAGCAAAATAGCTATAGAACAAGGTAGTGCGATAAAGTCTTTTTCAAATTCAGCTATTAAATTGTTACAAGAATATGACTGGACAGGTAATATTCGCGAGTTGCGCAATGTCGTAGAGCGTTTGATTATTCTAGGAGGTAATGAAATTTCAGAAAATGATGTAAAATTATTTGCATCTAAATAATTAATTAAAAGTTTTAAAGTGATAATTTTTTAAAGAGTTATCTCTTCTTATTTAATGTTTCAAAGAACATGAATTTAAAAAAAATAAATCAAAATCTTCATAATGCCCTAATTGAAAATGGTCTTACTGAAGCAACTGAAGTACAGTTGGATTGTTGGGGAACCTTAAAAAGTGGTGCAGATGCTGTAGTGGTAATGAATGGAGGAGAAGGAAAGTCTTCTACTATAGCTTATACAGTTATTCAAAAACTAGAGAAAGCAATAGGCGAATCTACACGGGCATTAATTATGGTTAAAGATAAAGAGTCTGTTTTACAAATGTTAGATTATTTTGAAAAGTTTGGAAAATATAGTAATCTAAGGGTGATTGGTGTGAATGATAAAACGGATATAGATGAAGAGAAGAACGTTATTTCCGCAGGAATGGATATTTTAATAGGTACTCCTAATAAAATTAATGCTATGTTTTCTGGAGCTGGATTTAATATGAATACGATTAAAATTTTTGTAGTAGATGATGCAGATATTCTTTTTAAGCAACGTTTAGAACCAATTGTTCAGCGCTTGTCTTTAAGTGTAGAAAAAACACAACGTTTGTTTTTTACTAGTCAATTAACAGAACGTGTTGAAATTTTAGCAGATAAGATTATGATAGATCCGTATCTTTTTGGATTGGAATACGATGACGAAGATTAATATTAAAGACTTAATAAAGTAGGTGTCAGTTTTGATGCCTATTTTTTTATTTAAAATGTTAATATCGGATAAAAATTTTTAAAATCAAAACGATATTAATAAATTTGTGCTGTGTGGAATATAGATTTGTCATATAGAGAAGAATTTCAGTTAACTTTTGAAAGACTGTATGAAAAAAAGGAAATGCTGGTAAAAGCCAGGCCATTACCTAAGATAGCTATTGAAAAAATAAAAGAAACACTTTCTATAGAATGGACCTATAATTCTAATAGCATTGAAGGGAATACTCTAACCTTAAGAGAAACTCAAATGGTTCTTCAAGAGGGAATCACTATAAAAGGAGTTTCTCTAAGAGAACATTTTGAAGCAAAAAATCATGAAAAAGCGATTGATTATCTTTACGAAATAGTAAGTGATGAATATATTTTTAGAAGTATAGATATGCTTACTTTACATGGATATGTTTTAAGATCAATAGAAGATGATTTTGCAGGACGCTTACGTAATGGAGGTGTTCGTATATCAGGGGCTAATTTTATTCCGCCTAATGCTAATAAAGTTTCGGATTTGGTAGATGAATTAGTAGAGTTTGTTAATTCAAATCCTTTAGATTTGAATGATATAGAATTAGCTACTATATTTCATCATAAATTTGTTTGGATACATCCTTTTTTTGATGGTAATGGCAGAACAGTTCGTTTGTGTATGAATTTATTATTAATGCGTTGTGGCTTTCCTCCAGCTATTATTTTAAAAAACGATAGAAAAAAATATTATGAAGCTTTAAATCAGGCAAATAATGGAAATTATCAAAAACTTATTTTGCTAATGTGTCAAGCTGTAGAACGTACATTAAATATTTATTTAACAGCTTTGCCTAATAATGATGAAGATTATTTGCCAATTGCTAATATTGTTAATGAGCCATCATCATCGTATGGATTTACTCAAGAATATGTTAGTTTATTGGCTAGGCAAGGAAAAATAGATGCACATAAAGAGGGTAAAAATTGGGTTACGACGAAGAAAGCTATCCAAGAATATATCGAAAATAGAAAGAGAAAAAGAACTTTGAAATAAAAAATGATAAAGTTTTTTTGTGAATTTGTTGTAAAGTCTCCTTTTTTTAGGAGATTTTATATTTTATAGATAACTTGTACTGAAAAATAATAAATGTTAAAAGATATGTGGAAATATAAAATGCTTTTTATACTCTTATTTCTATTCAAAGAGGGATGTTTTTATGCACAAACGGTAAAAGGAGTGGTTTCAGAGCAAGCAATGATAGTATCAGCGAGGAAAGAAGCTTCTGATATTGGTATTCAAATATTAAAAAAAGGAGGTAATGCTTTTGATGCAATGGTTGCAACTGAATTAGCATTGGCTGTTTGTTATCCGCAAGCAGGGAATATTGGTGGTGGTGGATTTATGGTATATAGGAAAGCAAATGGAAATACAGGAAGTCTTGATTATAGAGAAAAAGCACCAATAAGAGCTTATAAGGATATGTTTTTGGATAAAAACAAAGATGTAATAGAAGGATTAAGTACGAGTTCTGGTAGTGCTGTAGGGGTTCCTGGTACGATTGCGGGGGTATTAGAGGTACATAAAAAAATGGGGTCTTTGCCGTTAAAAGAAATCTTAACACCAGTTATAGAATTGGCAGAAAAAGGATTTGTAGTTACAAAAAAGAATGAAATTACCTTTGCTTCTTATAGGAATGATTTCATAAAAGTAAATGGAGCTCATAGTTTATATTCTAAAGTGTATAAAGAAGGTGATACAATAAAGCAAACACAGTTAGCAACAACTCTTAAAAAAATTCTTAAAAATGGGAAAAAAGAATTTTATGAAGGAGAAACGGCTAAAAAGATTGTAAATTTTGTTAAAAAAAGGGGAGGAATTATTTCATTAAAAGATTTAAAGGAATATTCGCCTGTTTGGAGAAAACCTATAATTGTTCAGTATAAAGATTATAGTTTGGTAACGATGGCTCCTCCTAGTAGTGGAGGGATTACATTGTCACAAATTCTTAAAATGATAGAACCTTATTCGTTAAAAGATTTTGGACATAATTCAGAAAAAGCAATTCAGATTATTGTTGAAGCGGAACGAAGGGCTTATGCTGATCGAAATTATTTTTTAGGAGATCCCGATTTTGTTAAAATTCCACAAGAAAAATTATTGAATGAAGACTATTTAAAAGGTAGAATGAGTAGTTTTTCTTTTGACAAAGCGACTCCTTCTATTGAAATAAAACACGGAGCAATTCATTTTTCTAATGAAAGTACAGAAACTACTCATTACTCTATAGTAGATGCTTTTGGGAATGCAATTGCAGCCACAACAACTTTAAATGATAATTTTGGGAGTAAACATTATTCAGATGAATTAGGATTTTTTTTCAATAATGAAATGGATGATTTTAGTATAAAATCTGGAGTTCCTAATTTATATGGACTTGTGGGAGCTAAAGCAAATGAAATTCAATCTAAAAAACGCATGTTAAGTTCTATGACTCCAACAATTATAGAAAAAGGAGGTAAATTATTTATGGTTGTAGGAACTCCAGGAGGTTCGACTATTATTACTTCGGTATTACAGACTTTTTTGAATGTTATAGAATTTGAAATGACTATGCAAGAAGCCGTTAACGCCTCTCGATTTCATCATCAATGGTTGCCTGATGAGGTTGTTTTTGAACCTTATCAGTTTTCGAATGAATTGATTAATAGTTTAAGAAAAAAGGGATATATTATTAATGAAAAACAAAATAAGATTATAGGGAAAGTAGATGCTATTTTGGTATTACCAGACGGTAAGTTTGAAGGAGGGGCTGATTATAGAGGAGATGATAAGGCTGTTGGGTTTTAGCAAAAAATAAAAATGAGTTTGATTATAGTTTTTTCTGGAAATGAAATAAGTGCCTTGGCTATAAAGGCAGAATTAGAAATAAATGGGATTTTTGTAATTTTAAAAAATGAAATTCAAGCTACGGCTATGGCTGGATTTTGGAGTCCTTATTCGGGTGTTGATGTTCTAGTGAATAAAAAAGATGTAATGCAAGCAAAATTATTAGTGGAAAAAATCATTAATTTTTGATTTTCAAATTCTTTAATTTAGTCATTAATTTTATCTTTGCACCTTCAAAAATTTAAGGAACTCTTTTAAATCCCCTTAAACTTTTAAACTTCAATTATGATTACAGTAAACGATATTGCCGTAGAGTTTGGCGGAACTACGCTTTTTAGCGATGTGACTTTTGCAATTAATGAAAATGATAAAATTGCCTTAATGGGCAAAAATGGAGCTGGAAAATCCACTTTGTTAAAAATCGTTGCAGGTGAAAACAAACCTACACGGGGGAATATTTCAGCACCTAGTGATGCTGTAATTGCATACTTGCCTCAGCATTTGTTATTAAATGATGACAGTACAGTAATGGAAGAAACCTCGAAGGCTTTTGCTTCCGTTTTAGGAATGAAAGCGGAGATAGATGAAATTAATGAACAATTAACTATTCGTACAGATTATGAAAGTGATGAGTACATGAAGTTAATTGAACGTGTTTCAGAACTTTCCGAAAAATATTATTCTATAGAAGAAGTTAATTACGAAGCAGAAGTTGAAAAAGTATTAAAAGGATTAGGTTTTGTTCGTGAAGATTTTACTCGTAAAACTTCTGAGTTTTCTGGTGGATGGCGTATGCGTATTGAGTTGGCTAAAATTTTATTAAAAAAACCGGACTTAATATTGTTAGACGAACCGACCAACCACTTGGATATGGAAAGTATTCAATGGTTAGAAGATTTCTTAGTTACTCAAGCTAAAGCAGTAATGGTTATTTCCCATGATCGCGCTTTTGTAGATAGTATTACTAATCGTACTATTGAAGTGACGATGGGTAGAATTTATGATTACAAAGCAAAATATTCTGATTATTTAGTCTTACGTCAGGATAGAAGAATTCAGCAGCAAAAGGCGTATGATGAACAACAAAAATTTATTGCTGAAAATCAAGCTTTTATAGAGCGTTTTAGAGGGACTTTTTCAAAAACAGAGCAAGTACAGTCCCGTGTACGTATGTTAGAAAAATTAGTTTTGGTAGAAGTAGATGAAGTTGATACATCCGCTTTAAAGCTAAAATTCCCACCGTCGCCACGTTCAGGGCAGTATCCTGTTGTTGTGGAAGAACTTACGAAAAAATATGATGATCATGTGGTATTTAATAATGCTAATATGGTAATTGAACGTGGTCAAAAGGTAGCATTTGTAGGAAAGAATGGAGAAGGAAAATCAACAATGATCAAAGCTATTATGAAAGAAATTAATCATGATAGTGGTAAATTAGAAATAGGACATAATGTACAAGTAGGATATTTTGCTCAAAATCAAGCGGCATTATTAGATGGTGATTTAACCATTTTTGAAACTATAGACCGAATTGCAGAAGGAGATATTCGTACCCAAATTAAAAATATTTTAGGTGCCTTTATGTTTAAAGGAGATGATATTCAGAAGAAAGTAAAAGTTCTTTCAGGTGGAGAAAAAACACGTTTAGCTATGATTAAACTTTTGTTAGAACCTGTAAATGTATTGATTCTGGATGAGCCTACCAATCATTTGGATATGAAAACTAAAGATATTATTAAGGAAGCATTAAAAGAATTTGACGGAACATTAATTTTAGTTTCCCATGATCGTGATTTCTTAGATGATTTAGTAACTAAAGTGTTTGAATTTGGCAATAAAAGAGTTCGAGAACATTTTGAAGATATTAAAGGTTTCTTGGCTTTCAAGAAAATGGAAAATCTAAAGGAAATCGAGAAATAAAATGATCATAAAGCAAAAAGAGGCTCTTTTCAATTTTAGAAAGAGCCTTTTTTTTATGTGAGCCAAAACCAATCCTAATAAAAAAAGGTGTACTAAAGTTACCAATTTGGTCATAGGAAGAAATTATATAGTACTGATAACATTATATTTTTTCTGTTGTTTAATCCAGATTACGCATTAGACTTCGTTGTGAAACAAAAATTTTCAATAAATTCAAGTGCTCACGGAAAATTTTAGAAGAAGAAATAGTGAACTATTTTGATGATTAAAATTTGAGTACGTGCTTAAATTTGAAGAAAAATAAAGTGGAATAGATTTACTTCGTCTATTCGCTACGCTCGGGTCTAATGCATAATCTGGATTTAAGTTAAATAGCTATTTTTTAGAACACCCATTTTATCATAATGCTAAATATTAAATAATTATAAGTATTTTACAAAAATGATTACAATTGAGCACTTTTAATAAGTCGAATAAATTCAGTTTTATAACCTTCTGAGTCGTTATGTACCCCCTTATTAGCGAGCTCTATAATATCTTCCGTCTTTTTGTTTTCAATATATTTCGAGTCTCTTAATTTCATGCCAAACCACGCCACAGAGGAAGCAAATTTAAAATCAGAACTAGCAAATTTTAAAGGGTTGTTTAAATTTTTAATGGTTTGTATCATTTCAATACTTCTTTCTCCTTCTGGTTTTTTATATCGAAACTTGATTGTAGCTAATTCAAGAGACGTAGAATTGTGTTGAGATTCTTTTGATGTGTATTTTAGCTTTGTAGGAGAATAAGAACTTTCAACTCCTGTTGGGATAATTTCATACAAAGCAGTAACTGTATGACCACTTCCTAATTCTCCTGCATCAATAGCGTCATTTTTAAAATCTTCGTCGTTTAGTTTTCTGTTTTCATATCCAATTAAACGGTAGGATTGTACTTGAGAGGGATTAAATTCAATTTGAATTTTAACATCTTTAGCAATGGTAAACATAGAGCCATTGAACTCTTTGCCTAAAAATCGAGTGGCTTCCTGCATGTTGTCTATATAAGCATAGTTTCCGTTGCCTTTGTTTGCAAGGGTTTCCATTTTACTATCTTTATAATTGTTCATGCCGTATCCTAGACAAGTTAAAAAGATGCCAGTTTTACGTTTCTGTTCTATTAAATGTTCCATTTCTTTATCGGTTGAAGCCCCGATATTAAAGTCTCCATCTGTTGCTAAAATAATTCGGTTATTACCTTCTTTGATAAAGTTTTCTTCCGCAATTTTATATGCCAATTCTATTCCTTCTCCACCAGCGGTACTGCCGCCAGCAGTTAAGCCATCAAGAGCATCTATTATTTTGTTTTTCTCATTTCCTGAAGTAGGAGGAAGAATCATACCTGCTGCTCCTGCATATACAACTATAGAAACTTTGTCTTCAGAACGTAATTCCTTTGTGAGAACCTTCATAGATTCTTTTAGTAAAGGAAGTTTGTTTTCTTCTTCCATAGATCCAGAAACATCTATAAGAAAAACAATATTAGAAGCAGGAAGATTGTTTTTATCCATCTTTTTTCCTTGAAGACCAATTTTTAATAATTTATGTTTGGAATTCCAAGGACATTCACTATATTCTGTATTAATAGAAAAGGGGTGATTATCATTCGGTTGTGGATAAGTATAAGAAAAATAATTGATCATTTCTTCTAGACGTATAGCATCTTTCGGAATCTTTTGACCGTTATTGATAAAACGACGGATGTTGGTATAAGAAGCATTATCAACATCAATCGAAAATGTAGACAAGGGAGTTATATTTGTGTTTTCAAATTTGTTTTCTTCTATTTCTGCATAACTTTCCTGATTAGTGTATTCTGGATCGCTTGTTTCAGGATTTTCCGGCATTAGATTGTTAATTTCTACCTCGTTAGCTATTTCTTCATTAGTCGTGTTAGAAGATTGTTTGCAAGCAGTAAAAGATAATGCTAGTAGGGATAGTGTTAGAAATGTTTTTTTCATGTAAATAGCGGTTATTAATTAAGTTTTTTCTTATTATTTATAGCAAATTATGTGCCTCATTTATTTATATTGAAATTGTTGATTGAAATTGTCGATTGAAATTGTCGATTGAAATTGTCGATTGAAATTGTCATTGAAATTGTCATTGAAATTGTCATTGAAATTGTCGATTGAAATTGTCGATTGAAATTGTCATTGAAATTGTCATTGAAATTGTCATTGAAATTGTCATTGAAATTGTCATTGAAATTGTCATTGAAATTGTCATTGAAATTGTCATTGAAATTGTCATTGAATAAATTATCTTTGCAGACTATGAAGCTTTCGACTTATACTCAAGAATTTAAAGAAAACATACGATTAGCATATCCAATTGTTTTAGGCATGTTAGGGCATACCTTAGTTTCTATAGTTGATAACATAATGGTAGGAAAACTGGGAGCAAAGGAACTTGCGGCAGTTTCTTTAGCGAATAGTTTTGTATTTATAGGAATGTCATTAGGATTAGGATTTTCAACAGCTATAACACCCTTAGTTGCAGAAGCGGATGGAGAGAATAGTTTAATAAAAGGACGTAGTGTTTTTCATCACGGATTATTGCTTTGTACAGTATTAGGAATTACCTTATTTGCTATTATATATTTAACTAAGCCTTTGATTGTATATATGGGACAACCAGAAGAAGTAGTTGAACTAGCCAAACCATTTTTAGACTTAGTTGCATTTTCATTAATTCCGTTAATTATTTTTCAAGGATATAAGCAATTTGCCGATGGTAAAAGTGAAACAAAGTATGGTATGTGGGCTAATTTGCTTTGTAATGTCATACACTTGTTTTTTAATATAGTATTGATTTATGGCATTTGGATTTTTCCAAAAATGGGAATGTTAGGAGCAGCAGTTGGAACTGTTTTATCAAGGGTAATAATGGTGATTTATATTCATTTTGCTTTAAGATCAAGAAAAAAATTTAAACCTTATTTTGAAGGATTTACTATTAAAAGTATAGGGAAATCAATGACAAAAAAAATAGTTGATCTAGGACTTCCTTCCGCTATGCAAATGTTTTTTGAAGTAGCGCTGTTTACAGGAGCTATTTGGTTGTGCGGAAGTATTGGTACAACTAGCCAAGCAGCTAATCAAATAGCTCTAACTTTAGCAACTTTTACCTTTATGTTTGTTTCTGGTTTAGGGGTTGCGGGTATGATACGTATAGGGAATCAGAAGGGGATACAAGATTATAAAAAATTACAAGTTATTGCACGCTCTATTTTTTTATTAGCAATATTAATTCAAGGAATTTTTGCAATTCTTTTTATAGTGACAAATAATTGGTTACCTGAATTATTTATAGATTCCAAAAATACATTAGCTTTAAGAGATAGTACAGAGGTAGCTACAATAGCATCTAATTTGATTTTAGTTGCGGCTGTTTTTCAAATTTTTGATGGAATACAAGTTACCGTACTTGGTGCTCTAAGAGGAATACAAGATGTAAAAGTACCAATGTATCTTACATTTGTTGCATACTGGATTATAGGTTTTCCTATATCTATTTATTTAGGTTTATTTACTTTCTTAAAAGCTATTGGGGTTTGGATTGGATTGTTATCAGGACTTATTGCAGCCGCATTGCTTTTGTTTTATAGATTTGAAAAATTGTCTAAACGTATGATTTTCCAAAATAGCACAAATTAATATTAAAAATTATTATAAAATGACATTACCAAAATTTGTTTTAGCAGATAATTCTGATTTTCCAGATGATATTTTTATTATTCATCTAGAATTTCCTCGTTTTTTAATTAATTTAAAAGATGATTCAATTGAATTTATAGAAGAGTTAGATGATGAAGATGAATCTGAAATAGAAAGAGAAATGGAATATTTAATTACTTTAGCAGGAGAATTTTACGATCGAGAAATGGAAAGATATGAAGAATAAAAATTCATAATCTATTATATCTTTAATCCCGATAAGTGATGATTTATCGGGATGTTAATTTTTGGGTTTTATGAAAATGACATTTAGTGAATTAAAATAAGTTAGTAGATAGTAAAAAAAAAGATATGAATGAACATCCAATTTTTGAAGAACATCCTTGGTTAATTTTAACATTTGCAATTATAGTTTTGTTTATGTTGTTATTAGATTTAGGAATCTTTAATAAAAAAAGTCACGAAGTTTCTAGTAAAGAAGCTGCAACTTGGTCATTTGTCTGGATTGCTTTAGCAATGGGATTTAGTGGATTATTATATCATTTTGCAGGAGCTATTAAATTTTATGAGTTCCAGTCAGCGTATTGGATTGAAAAGGCTCTTTCGGTAGATAATCTTTTTGTTTTTATTATGGTTTTTAAATTTTTTGAAGTAGCCAACGAAAATAAACATAAAGTACTGTTCTGGGGAATTATAGGAGCTCTTGTTTTAAGAGCAATTTTTATATTTTCAGGGGCTTTTTTGATAGAATTAACCTATTTGAATAAAATTTTAGGATTAATAGGTTTTTCGGGATTTAAATATGATATTAACTTAGTGATGACTCTTTTCGGATTATTCCTGATTTATGCAGGAATTAAATCTTGGTTTAGTAATGATGAAGATCAGGATCAGGATTACAACAATACTAAGGGAGCAAAATTAGTACGTAGAATTTTTAATGTAAGTGATAATTATGATGGAAATAAATTTTTTACAGTTGAAAATGGTAAAAAAATAGCAACGCCTTTGTTAGTTGTAGTGACAGTTATTGAATTTACAGACCTGTTATTTGCCGTTGATTCTATCCCCGCTATTTTTGCTATTTCAAGAGATCCGTTAGTTCTATATACATCTAATATTTTTGCTATATTGGGATTACGAGCTCTATTTTTTTTACTAGATAATTTTATTCATTTATTTCACAAACTTCCTTACGGGTTAGCTATTATTTTAACCTTTATAGGGATAAAAATGATTATAGCTCCTTTTTATCACGTAGATTCTGTAATATCACTCATAATAATAGGCGCTGTTTTAGTACTGTCTGTGTTTTTGTCAATTGTTTTTCCTGAATCTAAAGAATAATGTATTTTATATAATTTAATATGCTACGATATTATGCTGAAAAAAATCTTATCTAGGTATATTTAAAAATAAAAGATATTGATAAAATAAAGGTTTAAGACCTTCTCACTTCTGAATTTAATCCTTGTTTTTAAAGATTTTGTTCTAAAAACAAGGGTTAATATTTTTAATACATTTTATATAGCTACTATTTCAAGAAATAAAAAGTTAAACCCAGATTCCGCATTAAACTTCGTTGTAAAAAAAAAATAAAATCAAATTCTCACATAAAACTTTAGAAAAAGAGAATTATCTTTTGATGAAAGAAATTAGAAAACGTGCTTGAATTGGAAGAAAATGAAATTTATACCATTTTAGTTTTGAAATTACCTAAACCAAAACGGACTACAAAATACACGAATCAAGAAATATTACACGATATTATTACAGTAAATTTGAACCTTAAAGATAGTATTATATATAAAAATGACGTTGAATCTAAAAAAATGTTCATTTTTATTTCGACCAAAGTAAGATTCGAAAGTGAATGGGTAGAATTATATAATCATATAACATTGAAAATTTAACTTCTTCTGTCGAAGAAACAAACTATATGTTAAGTTGTTGTTTTTTAGATGTCTGTATCTGTAAAAAAAAACAATTTATTATATCTTCTTCTTTGCCTTTGTACTTGATTACAAATTTTATTATGTAATCTAGGTTTAAAATGATTCAGGTCATAAGAAAGAAATAGTTTTTATTTGTTTTTAAAGTAATTGTCTAGTAATTTTTGTGCAGAAACAAATGGAGAACTTTGGTTGTTTTGTATGGCCATTTTTTCAATTTCTAAAAGAGAGGAGATGGTAGGGTGATTAAAAAAATGACTTTTTAATTGCTCGTTTATACTTTCTAAAAGCCAGTATTCACTCTGATTGTTTCTTTTGCTATCGAAATAACCATTTTCTTTTGTTATTGAAACATATTCTTCAATAGTTTGCCATATAGAGTCAATTCCCTTTTTTTCTAGAGCACTGCAAGTTGTGACTTTTGGAATCCAACCTGATTTTTTTTCAGGAAATAAATGTAAGGCTCTGTTGAATGCTGTTTTAGCAAGTTTCGCCTTGGTTGTATTATCACCATCCGCTTTATTAATTACTAATAAATCAGCCATTTCCATAATACCTCTTTTTATACCTTGTAGTTCGTCTCCAGCCCCTGCTAAATTCAATAATAAAAAAAAGTCAGTCATACTATGTACAGCTGTTTCACTTTGTCCTACTCCAACTGTTTCTACAAGTATTATATTAAAACCGCAAGCTTCACATAGTACAATGCTTTCTCTTGTTTTTCTAGCTACACCTCCCAAGCTTTCCCCTGAAGCACTAGGCCGAATATAGGCATATTCATCCTTTACCAACTCTTCCATACGTGTTTTGTCACCTAAAATACTTCCATGACTAATACTAGAACTTGGATCGATAGCTAATACAGCTACTTTTTTTCCTAATGAGGTTAATAGTTTTCCAAAGGCTTCTATAAAAGTACTTTTACCTACTCCAGGTACACCAGTAATGCCAATTCTGATAGATTTATTACTATGAGGTAGACAATTTTGGATAATTATGTTGGCTTTTTCTTGGTGTATACTATTTGTGCTTTCAACTAGTGTTATGGCTCTACTAAGCGCTGTTTTATCTCCTTTAAGGATGCTTTCTGTAATTATTTCAGGTGTAAGGTTTTTATTCCTGTGCTCTTTTATTTGCTTGATTGCTTCTGGATTAATACTTTCAGGTTGTTTGATGCCTTCATTTTCTTTTAGAGCGGACTTTTTTCTGTAAGTATTCAATGGATCTGGTTTTTTAGTAAAGATAATTATTTTTTGTAATAATAATGATTTATCTTTAGAATGTAGATTTTAAAAATTCCTATTATTTTATTGAAATGTATTTTATCATGAATGAAAAAATATTAGATATTGATTGCCAATCAGTTGAAATGCTTTTTAGTTTGGAAGCATTTCAAAAAAGAATAATGATAAAAAAATTTGAAGTAGGAGATTATTTAGTTTCTCAAGGAGATTCTTTTTTGTATTTGCCTATTGTGAAATCAGGAGTAGTGAGGTTGGATTGTACTTCTATTTCGAAAGATGTTTTGTTAGATTATGTAGTTGCAGGGGAGGCATGTATGGTTAGTTTTTCTCATTATAATATAATGGATAAGTTATTGTTCACCGCTCAAGCTTTAACGAAAGTAGAAGCTTGGTTGTTGCCAAAAGTGGTGGTAGAAGAATTGTTGGAAAAAGATAAAAGATTTATAGACTATATAGTAAATAGATTATCTTTTGAATTTCAAAATATACTTCAATTATATATAGGCTTGCAAAATGATGATCTAGATAAACGATTAGAACGATATTTGAAAAAATATAGCACGAAATTAGAGTCAAACGGTATTAAGTTAACTCATCAGCAAATTGCCACGGATTTAGGGGTTAGTAGGGAAAGTATTTCAAGAATTATGTCTAAAAAAAGTTGAGTTGTGATCTAGATCACAACGAGTTTAGTATTATGAAAATACTTTTGCTTAAAAAATATTTTATGGACGTTTTAATACCTAATAATTCTTTGATTACGGCCACTCCTGAAGAAGGGAGATTGTTGGCTGTAAAAATGGCTAGATTAATTATTAAATATACACAGCCTGATGCTTCAGTTCGCGAAAAACTAAGACCAGTTTATGCAGAAGATCCAGCTATGTTAATAGCGATTGGTCAGACTGTAGCGCTAGAATTTGCTACTATAGCAAAAGCTAATAATTATTGGAAAAAATAAATGTGTTAATTTTTTGTTTTTTAAAGGCTGTTCAGCTGATTTGCTACTTTGTTCTAGGGGTCAGATAATCTTTAGCTATTTTATGATAGTTAAAAATTGAGAATAAAGAGTAAATTCTATCGGACAGCCTTTTGCTTAAAATTAAAATTTGATAAGTAGATTTCTGTTATAGGCAGTATTGTTTTTAATGGTTTTTAAATGTGGTTTGTCCTTTGTGAAGTTAACAAACCATTTTGCTAATTCATCAATTTCGGATGAAATAAGAATTTTGATAGATTGATTTAACTCCTTGTTAAATTGTTCAGGATTTAAACTTGCTTTTTCTAACTTTCTTTGAATGTAGATTGACATCGTACTCATAGGCTAATAATAATTTATATTTGGGTTAATAAAATTAATAAAAAATATTTTATTAAACAAATAAAAAAAATATTTTATAAAATAATTTTAAAATTGAGATTTTGAAATATTTGAACTTTTTGTTTTTAACAAATTATAGTTAATAAGAAAAAAGATAAAATGAATTAAATATGTTTAATTTTACATAAACAAAACTCAAATGATATGTCTGTTTCAAAAGAATTAATTCAAAAATTAATAACTGTTGTTGGTGAATCGTATGTTTTTACGGATATTGAAACACGAAATAACTATGGACATGATGAAACAGAAGATTTTTGTTTTCCTCCAAGTGTTGTGGTAAAACCAGGTTGTACAGAAGAAGTTGCAGCTGTTGTTAAATTAGCAAATGATTTTTATACAGCTGTAGTGCCTATAGGAGGACAAACAGGATTGAGTGGAGGGGCTTTGTCTGTTTTAGAAGGAATCGGACTTTCTACAGAACGATTGAATAAAATTATTGAAATAGACGAAAAAAACCTTCAGGTTATCACAGAACCAGGCGTTATAACACAAGTATTACGTGAAAAGGTAGCAGAAAAAGATCTTTTCTATCCTGTAGATCCAAGTAGCATGGGAAGTTGCTTCATAGGAGGGAATATAGCAGAAAATTCAGGAGGAGCTAGAGCTGTTAAATATGGATTAACGAAGGATTATGTACTCAATTTAGAAGTAGTCTTACCTACGGGGGAAATTATTTGGACAGGAGCCAATACACTAAAAAATTCGACAGGTTATAATCTAACCCAATTAATTATCGGTAGTGAAGGTACATTAGGGATTGTTACCAAAGCAGTGCTAAAATTGTTGCCTAAAGTATCGTTTAATATTTTAATGTTAGTTCCTTTTTATAAGGCAGATCAAGCTTGTGAAGCCGTTTCAGCTATTTTTAGAGCAGGTGTAGTACCTAGTGCCTTAGAATTTATGGAACGTGATGCTATTGATTGGAGCTTGAAATATATAGAAGGAATAGCTATTGATGTTCAACCAGATCATCAAGCTCATTTATTGATTGAAGTAGACGGAAATTATCCTGAAATTTTAATGTTAGAGGCTGAAAAAATAATGAATGTTTTAGAAAAATTTCAAATTGATGAAATTCTTTTCGCCGATACTGAGGATCAAAAGAGTGCCTTGTGGAAGATGAGACGAGGTGTTGCAGAAGCTGTAAAAGCAAATTCAATCTATAAAGAAGAAGATACTGTCGTTCCTCGATATGAATTACCCAAATTATTAACAGGAATCAAATCAATCGGTGCTCGATACGGTTTTCAATCAGTTTGTTATGGACATGCTGGAGATGGTAATTTGCATGTAAACATTATAAAAGGAAATCTAACAGATAAACAATGGAGTGAAGAGGTGCCAAAAGGAATTCGGGAAATTTTTGAGTTAACTCTTTCTTTAAAAGGAACCTTGTCTGGAGAACATGGGATTGGCTGGGTACAGAAAAATTACATGGATATAGCTTTTTCAAAGGTGCATTTAGAGTTAATGGAACAAATTAAGTATATTTTTGATCCTAATAATATTATGAATCCAGGAAAAATTTTACCAGACAAATTTTAGTTTAAATCTATTTCTCCTTTGTAAAAATCGTTAGTTTTATTAGATTTTTTAGGTGTTAGACTTCGCTAATAATCAATAAGGATTAAATAGTGTGCGTGATAAGGCAATTTAAAAAGAAAAATAAAAAATGTTTTGCTTTTTTGTAAGTATTTTGTTTTAAATAGTTTATGAAACGTTTTAATGTAGAAATTGAATCAAAAAAGAGAATTGCTAAAAATGTAAAATAAAAAAGATTTCTTTAAATCAGAATTATTTAATGACTCTAAACGTTAAATTTATTCTGGGGCCTATGTCTCTTTGCGTTTTAGGTATTTGGTGTTTCCAAAAATGTTGTATTGCACCTTGCATGATTAGTAAGCTTCCATGTTGTAAGTTTATATTTTGCTTAGCCCTTTCAATAGTATTGTGTTTAAGTTGAAAATTTCTTTCAGCCCCAAAACTAACAGAAGCGATAAGAGGGTTTCTCCCTAATTCTTTTTCGTTATCAGCATGCCATCCCATGCTATCCTGACCATTCCGATAATTGTTTAATAGAACCGTTGTAAAATGGGTGTTACAAACTTGTTCAATTTCATTTTTAATATGAGTTAATAAAGGAGTCCATTGATGAGGGTGCATTATGATGTTAGAATATCCATAGGGTTTTCCTTCATTACCAAATAAAGCTGTTAATCGTGGCTGAAAATGCTCTTTTCCATAAACGTTTATTTTATCCTGTTGCCATGGGATTTCGGATTGTAATTTTTGAAAAAGAATATTTGCTTTTTCTAGTGAAAAAAAAGCAGGATAATAAATAAGCTCTGCATCAGGAAGCTTAAATTTTATTATTTCATCAGGAAATAGCATTTTGTTAGTTGGTTTTTATTAAAAGATAGAAACAAAAAATAAATTTACAAAGTTTTATCTAATTATTACTTTATTATTCTATATAAAATGGATTAAAACGGAAATAAATTATAGAATTATTTAAATAGTACAACCAGATAAATTGAATAAAGTACAGGTTAGATGATAGACTTTATGTTGAAGATGAAAAGAAGAAACAAGATGAAAAAATGTATATTTTTAGATCCAAAGTTATTTTGATCTATGATAAAACTTTAACCCAGATTTCAAGAAAGTATTGTTCTTTGACAAATGAGAGCTAACTTGCACTTGCGAGCAAAGCCTATGTATAAAATGGTGAATTTATCCCCTCCCAGATTTTGGCTGAAATGTAAAAAGGCTTCCATTTGGAAGCCCTTTGAGACAATCAATGATGAAACACCATGTTATCTCGTATAGAATAATTTAAGCAAAGATATTACATTTCCTCGCATTTTAATAAAAAGATATTTTATGAAAAGTTTCGAAAAAATGCAAATTGTAAATCCCAATGCTGCAGGAATTGATGTTGGGTCACGTTCTCATTTTGTAGCCATAGGACAGGATGAAAATCAAATTAGAGAATTTAATGTTTATCAATCAGGATTATGCGCTTTGGTAGCTTATCTTCAAGAGAACAAGATTCGTAGTGTTGCTTTGGAGTCCACAGGGAGTTATTGGCAATCATTGTTTATGATCTTGCAGGGAAATGGTTTTGAAGTTCTTTTGGTTCAAGGGACTCAAACAAAAAACCTTAAAGCAAAGACAGATGTGAAAGATGCACAATGGATACAGAAACTTCATTCTTTAGGGCTATTACGAGGTTCTTTTTTGCCCTCTGAAACCACTTTGCAGATAAGAACACTTCATAGACATCGTTCTAGTTTGATTGAACAAAGTTCAAGCTTTGTAAACAAAATGCAAAAAGCATTACGTTTAATGAACTTCAGACTCGACGTTGTGATAAGTGACATCACAGGAGTTTCTGGAATAAGAGTAATTGAGATGATACTATCAGGTGAAACTTCAGGTGAAAAATTAGCTGAATATTGCGACAAACGAGTTAAAAAAAGCAAAGAAGAAATAGCCGACGCTTTGCAAGGTAAAATAAACAATGAATACCTACATGAGCTTTCCGATTGTTATGATATTTACAGACTTATTCAAGATAAAATAAAAAACACCGATACTCGTATTGATCAAGTGCTGAAAAATCAAACCAGAGAAATTGTTTTATCAGAAGATATCGAATTGGTAAAGAAACAGAATAAAGGGAAAAACCAACCCAAATTTGATGTACAGAAATATAGTTTAAAACTTTTTGGAGTAGATCTCTTTGCTATAGAATCAGTTTGCTCAGGAACCGTTACTAGTTTTTTAGCCGAAATAGGCACCGATATATATAAATTCAAGACCTCCAAGCAATTTGTGAATTGGCTCAGGTTAGCTCCAAATAATAAAATTAGTGGAGGTAAGGTTTTGAGTAGCAGAACTCCAAAAGGGAAAAATAAATTTGCATTGACATTAAGAAATGCGGCAAATACAATTGAAAGAAAAAAAGAAGGTTACCTCGTTATGTTCTTTAAAAGGATTTCTTTTAAAAAAGGAAGAGGTGCTGCAATTACAGCAACAGCAAGAAAAATAGCAGTTATAATTTGGAATATGATAGTCAAAAAACAACATTATATACCAATAAATACAGACCAATATATTCAAGAAATGAAGAATAAAAAAACGATACAAATTAAAAAAATGATTAAAAAATACGGAATCGAAACTACTTCTTTATCAATTCCTTAAATTAAGTTAGATAGAATTAGTATTAAACTTTGTTATGAGGCAAAAAAAACAATAAATTCAAAGTGCTCACGTAAAATTTTGGAAGAAGAAATAGAAAACTATTTTGATGGTCAAAATGGAAGTATGTGCTTGAATTAGAAGAAAAATAAAGAAGAATAGATTTGCTTTGCTAATTCACTTCGTTCGAGTCTAATGTAGAATTTGGCTTTAAAAGCTAATCTAAGGTGAAAATTAAAAAAGACTGTTCGAAATTTAAAAATCAATTTACCTTTTGTCATCCTATGTTTGTCTAGGTAAGTTCTTTGAATATTTATAAATTTATTTCAACAGAAGAAAGAGAAAGATAAAAGCTAAATTTTGTCATTGATCAAAAGACTGTTCGCAAAGCTAGTTCCTTTCTCTCTCTGCTTTTGAACTTGGACAGTTCATCCCGACAAAAGGAGAAATCACACAATATTCCTTATGAGATTTCTCCTATATTAGTCGAAAGACAAGATTGTGAACTTTTACGTCAACCTTTTTAAGCCCAGATTCCGCATTAAATTTCGTTGTGAAACAAGATTTTTCAATAAATTCAAGTGCTCATGGAAAATTTTAGAAGATGAAATAGTCCACTATTTCGATGAATAAAATTGGAGTACGTGCTTAAATTTGAAAAAAAATAAAGTGGAATAGATTTCTAATGCTGAATTTAGGTTAAAATGAATGAAATTAAATATAGAAAAGTAGTATCATTTTTTACTACTTATATTCATTATTACAATTGCTAATATGATGAGTCCTATTCCTAACCATTGAGATAAAACAACGGTTTCGTTTAATATAATAAATGCCATCATAACCGAAACAGGCAATTCTAAGGAAGAAACAATACTTCCTAATCCAATTCCAGTATGAGGAAATCCTGCGTTCATTAGGATAGGAGGGATAATTGTGCCAAATAAAGCTAAAAAGACACCCCATTTAGTAAAAATAGCCATGTTGAAAGGTGTTACTTGTGTAGCTATAGAAAAACCAAAAACAATAATAGCACCTCCTAAAAGCATGTATAGGCTACGTTGTGCAGACGATATTCCTACAGCAATTCTATTGGCTGTAAACATAGTAGTAGTAAAAGAAGCAGCAGCTAAAAGTCCCCACATGATACCTCTCCAATCTAAATTAATTGATTTACTAAATAAGTTGGTAGCTAAAGCTGTTCCTACTAAAACGATTGTAACGGAAATTATTTTTTGCATAGAAGGGGCTTTTTTATCTAAAAACCATTCTAGTAATACTCCCATCCAAACGGTTTGCATTAACAAAACAATCCCTATAGAAACGGGAATATATCTTACAGCTAAGTAATAAAAAACACTCGTCATACCAAGTGAGGTCCCCGCTAACATTAAGTGCAAAATATTAGCAGAGCTTGCTTTTATAACTTCTTCCTTCTTTTTGAATTTTTGGAAAGCATTTATTAAAAGCATACCTAAAATTCCATATATAAACTGTGAGGACGTAACCTCTGCTGTAGTAAAGTTTTCTTTATAAGCTAACTTTACAAAAGTAGCTAACATTCCGTAGCTAGTTGCTCCTAATCCTACTAGAAAGACTCCTTTTAAAATACTATTCTTCAACATTTTTTTAAAAATTAAGGGCGGCAAATATACAACAACTAAAATGTTAAATATTAAAATCTATTAGTTTTTTTTGAAAAAATAGAGCCGAAGTGAAACGTTTTTATTTTGTAGGATTAATAAAAAAGTCTATTAGGCAGAAAAAGTTAGTTAAGGCATTGTTTCTTATACCTATTTGACTTGTATTATTTAGCCCATATCCGTATTAGACTTTGTTGTGAAGATGAAAACGAAAAAAATAATAAGGCATGGGAATTTTTTCTTGCAGATATGGAGACAAAAGTGATAGTTCAATGCGTGGTTTGTTACTTAGATAAAAGAGAGAAGTAACATTATCAATATTATGTCATTTATAGAATAGTAGAAATAATAAGATTACGGACCTTTGATACAACTACTTTTGAAACTATTTCAATATTTAAATTTCCATTATCAAGATTAACGAGGGATCTTTATATGCTAATCTAGAAACTAATAGAATAGGTGTTTCAAAATTTCTAAAGAAAAATAAGATGTAAAAAGCAAAGAACTTCAAGGTTTTAGAGAAAACCTTGAAGCAAATTAAAGATATTGAAACTTTGAGTTTTTTTGATATTTAATTTAAAATTAAGCACCTTGCATAAAACAAATTTTAGAATCTCTAATAGAAAAAATGATTATCCAAATGAGTACTTAAAATGGAAGAATTTATCGTTTATGATTTTTCCTACCCATATTATATGGTATCCTTTTTGGTTTCATAAATGAAGCCTTATTTTTTTTTCTAGAAAGATATTTTACATGTAATTTTCTAGCAGGTGTTTTTATTCGGTGAAAATAACCTCTATGTTTATAAATGTGAGTGATAAATAATGCGTGATTGATAGGGCGCCAAGGTTTCCACCAACGAGGAAACAATGACCAGCGTACAGGTGACACCCAAACACGATAACCTGGAGCATAAATGAATCGAATACAAGGCCATGTCCAAACATTTATCATGATTCGTGTTATAATACTCTCCCCAACGGAAGGACCTTTATCGCTCATTATTTTTTCAGATATATCATAAGGTTCAACAATTGTATTTTTATCAAACAAATCTTCATCCCCTATAATTTGAATATACACCTCGTCATTTCCTACTTTTTCAATATTTAAAGTGGCAATATCTTGTTTTTCGGAATCACCTACTAATGCACTTAAAATAATAATATGATCAGAATCGTCTATTATATCTTCAACAGTAATGTAATCTGTTGTTCCATCATTATTCAAATCAAGATTGTTTACATTGTTATTTTCTTCATTTATAGCTTTCTCAAACTCCTCTAATGAAGCTGCGTTTTTAAAGATGGCTAAAGCGCCTTCTAAATTAAAGTTTTCCTGATTTGTTTCCTTTACCTCCATATTTTGAGCATATTTTGGAGTCAAAAAGAAAAAGGTTAAAAATATAAAGAGAAATTTTTTCATGATTATTTAGATTTATAGGTTTGTTTATAAGACTGAGAAAAAATAAAAAGGTTTAATAGGGGTTATCTGAAAAAGTTTCTGTTTATTTGTAAGGTGTAAATAATTGGGGAATTTATGCAAAATTCAGTTAAGACTATAGAGCAAAAGCTAGTAGAGGCTTATTCTATTAGGATTAATAATCTTACCAAAAGTATAACAATAGCTAATCAAGCTTTAAAGGCTTCTTTATTTATAGATAATAAAGTTTTGATTGGAAAAAGTTATAGCCAACTAGCTTTATACTACATGATAGTTGGGGAAATGCAAAGAGCTAAATATTATTCCGAAAATGCCATAAAAATTTTTAATGAATTAGGAGATGATCGAGGCTTGGCAGATGCGAAATATGGATTAGCAGGTGTTTATTACAAAACAAATCAGTATCATTTAGGTCTTATTCATTTTAGTGATGCCTTAAAGATTTATAGAAAGTACGATGATTATTGTAATCAATCGCGTACTGAAAAGTCTTTGGGTACTATTTTTGAATGTATAGGCGATATAACCAGTGCATTTAAAGTATATAAAAGTGCAATTCGTAATGCTAAGAAAATTCATGATTTAAATCTAGAATCGAATGTGTATAACAATCTTTCAGGTATTTTGATTAAAATGGGAAAGATAAATTTTGCAAAACAAACGATTAATAAGTCCATAGAACTAAAAAAACAAACAAATGATATAAGAGGAATGGCTTACGCATTGTATGGTAAAGGCAAAGTATATCATTTTTGTAAAGAATATGATAAAGCAAAAGATTTCTATGAAAAATCCTTGAATATTCATAAGAAAATGGGGGAAAATATCGGAGTTGTTATGACGATGACAAAATTAGCAGCCCTTTATTTTGAAATGAAAGATATAGATAAAGCATTACAATTTGCAAAAGAAGGATTATTATTAAGTGAAACCTTAGAGTTTTCAATATGTACTATTAAATTAAATCGTATCATTTATCTTATATATAAAAGTTTAGGTGATTTTGAAAAATCCTTATATTATTTTGAAAACCATTTATTAGAAAAAGAAACTGTTATTAATACTCAAACATTAAAAGTAATAGAAAGTTATGAGTTAATAGCTAAAATGGAAAAAATAGAAAATGAAGCCATTTTACAAAGAGAAAAACAAAAAATATTAGAAAAGAAAAATTTAGACGAACTTGAAAATTATAAAAGAAAACAAGAGTTTTTGTCTATAATGAGTCATGAAATAAGAACTCCATTGAATGCTATTGTAGCCTCACTCGTTTTATTAGATGATAAAATTGTAAATGAAGGGAAAAAAATTGTAAGAAATTTAAAATTCGCATCGGATAATCTAATTAGTGTTGTAAACGATGTTCTAGATTTTAATCGGTTAGATGGACAAAATGTAAAATTAGATTTAGTTTCAACCAATATTAATTTTTTATGTCAAAATACAATTGAAATGTTCGAACGTTTTGCAAAAAGTAAAAACATTGAACTCGCCTATTTTTCAACAGTAAATTTTTCTAACCATTATTTAATAGATCCCACCAAATTAACACAAATTTTAAATAATTTAATAAGTAACGCTATTAAATTTACAGATGAAGGAACTGTAAAATTAGAAATAAAAGTAGTTAATTCAGGAGAAGAAACCGATCTAATTTCTTTTCGAATAACTGACACAGGAGAAGGGATATCAGAAGAAAACTTACCTCGTATATTCGATAGTTTTTCACAGCTAAAACCTTATTTAACACGCAAACATGGAGGAACTGGTTTAGGATTAGCAATTGTAAAACGATTGATAGAATTACATAACAGTAGTATAATCGTAGAAAGTAAACAATATATAGGAACCTCTTTTTATTTTGAAATCGAGTTAGAAAAATCAAAAGAAATTTTGATAAAAATAAATGAAAAAAATCAATTAATAGGGAAAAAAGTATTGATTGTAGACGATACAAAAATGAACGGAATGTTACTTTCAAAACTATTAAAAAAATGGAGCATGGAAATTGAGTATGTGGATACAGGTAAAAAAGCAATAGAAATAGTAAAACATCAAAAATTTGATTTCATTTTAATGGACATCCACATGCCCGAAATGAACGGTTTTGAAGTTTCAAAAGATATTAAAATAACTCAAAATTTAAATATACAAACACCTATTTTTGCACTTACAGCCGATATTCTGGCTGATACAGATGAAGATTTTAAAAAATATTTTTCAGGCATTATTTTTAAACCTTTTGATATAAATAAACTATATAATTTATTAATTGCCTATTGAAAATGATTTAATTTTTTTCCAATTAGCAACAAAATGATCTTTTTGCCCCATATTCCATCCGTGTTTTGACTCCGTAATCCCTTGCAGTGCAAAAAAATATAAGATATGAAACAAAAAAACTAATTTTTGCTCCAACAAAAAAGTTTAAAACATTTCGTTGATACTCAAAAACTAAATAATATTCTTTGTTAAAAAAAGGTTAAAACTTGTAACAAAAATCAATAAAACAGTCTACTAAGATAAAAGATTTTATAAATACATGAAAAAAAATAAAACCTGTCTTTTGTTATTAACTTTTTTATCTATTGCAACTCATGCTCAAGAAAATAAAGGAAAAACGAATGAATTAAAAGAAATAGCAATTGTTAAAGAAAAAAAAGCAGTTGAACAAAAAGCAGATCGTACTATTTTTGAATTTGCAAGCCAAGCTCATCTAAATTCAGGATCTGTTTTAGAAGGAATGAAAAAATTACCTGGTTTAGTAGCTTCTGATGTTGCAGGTATGATGTATCAAGGTAAACAATTAGATGTATTTTTAGACGGAAGACCTCTTAATATTTCAACAAATGAGTTGAACGCTTTTTTAGAAGGATTACCAGCTAATTCCGTTGAAAAAATAGAAGTCATTACAAATCCAGGAGCAGAATTTCCAGCCACCTCAGGAGGCGCCATTCTTAATATTGTTACTAACAAAAATGCCAAAAATTTTCTAACAGCCACCTATACCAATAGCAGTAGTTTTACCTCTTATGATAAAAATCGTTGGCGAACAAACAACAGTGTACTTTTAAGCTCTAAAAATAAAATATTTGGATGGCAGTTAAATCTAGGTCAAAACTATGCAGAACGAGGCATGTGGTCAGAAGTACTTAAAAAAGAAACAGATCAGTCTACGTTATTAAATTCTATTGATTCAGATCGTATTTTAAGAACACTCTTTGTAAAAACAGGACTTACATTTGAGATAGGAAAAAATAGAGTATTATTGAATTATGATATTTATTCTAATAACAATTCTAGTGTTACAGATGCAAAAGGATTATTACCTAATTCAACTATATTTTCAACCATAGATGACAGTAAAACACAAACATTGCGTCAGGATGCAGTAGCAACATACCAAATGCGTTTTTCGGATTCTAATAAAAAACTTGATTTTAAATTTAATTTTAATAGTATATCAAATGATTTTGACTTGTATTCAAGAAACTTTAATATAAATACCTTAAGTAACGAATCAGTACAACGCCTTTATAACTTTAAAATAGATTATAATCAACCTATAAAACTATTAGACGAAGGTAAAATTACTGTAGGTACTTTGTATGAAGAATTATATTTTAATACTTTTAATAAAAAAAATAATAATTTAGAATACAAAAGAATGACTGCTTCTACTTATGCAGAATTACAAACTAAATATAAAAAGTTTGAATTTACTATAGGGCTAAGAGGAGAAAATTATGATATTTCAGGAAAAACAGAAACACAACCTTTAATCCCTTTTAAACAATATAGAATATTTCCTAATGCAAGCATTCAATATGACTTAGCAAACAAAATAGTTATATCAGGAAGCTATAATAAAAAGATAACATTACCTAGTACATCTTCTCTTAATCCAAATAACACAAATTATCAAAATCCAAATATTGGATATTTGGGAAATCCACAATTACAACCCACACTTTTTAATAATTATGAATTAAAATTATCCGTTTTTGAGTACGCTTTTATTGGTTATAATATTAGCGAAGGATTTAATCAAGTTGCTCAACGAATGTATTTAAGTGGAAACCGAATGGTTAATACAAATGAAAATATTCCTTCAATAAAAATTCATACATTCAATTTTGGATTACCTATTCCTTATATGCTATTCACCAAAGGCTTAAAAGAAACGGCTCAATTTAATTTCAATCCAGATAAAATCAATTTCATGTTTGTTTATGCAGGTAGACAAAAACATGAAATACCAACAGTTGATACGAAAGCATTTTGGATTTTCAATATTATGTCACAAATCGTATTACCAGGAGAAATTAAATGGGTAACTAATTATAGCCATATTACAAAAGGAGGAAATTATTTTTATTTTGTAGCGCAAAGACCTTTTAATCATAGTTTAGATATGACTTTTTCTAAAAAGTTTTTAGCTAATCAATTAACAGTTTCAGTAAATGTAGACGACATATTTAATTTTAATATATCATCATTTAACTTTTCGAATACTGCCCTTTATATGTCTAATAAAAGTGATACGCGTAGAATAGGGATTACTTTAAACTATAAGATTCCAACCAAAAATAAAATGGCAAAAGAAGATCCTAATATGTTGAATAAAGAAAAAAAGGAAGATAATGGAAATATAATAGGGAATTAAGTAATAAAATAAAAAGATGTTTTTTGAATCTAAAAAGTACATTTTGTCCGACATAAGATGTCTTAAAAGTTCGTAATCTTATTATCTATACAATAGGAGAAATCACATAATATTGATAATGTGATTTCTCTCTTTGATTCAAGTGATAAATAACGATTTTTGTACTCAATATAGTAATTAAGTTGACGATAAAAAAATCCTTACAGTTTTATCCTGATTTTCACTTTTCATCTTCACGGTAAAGTTTATCGCGTAATCTGGAATAAAAAAAGAACTTAATTTTTTTTTGAAAATTCCTCTAAATCACTTAAATGAACTTTTAAAGCATGAACAGAAATACTAATTTCCCAAAAAGAAATTCCTAAGGATACTAAAAGGCTAAATAAACTAAAACCAAAAATATAAATAGCAATGTATTGCAAATTAAAAAATAATAATAACATTGCGAAAACAGATAAGAATAAGCAGAGTACTCCCATAAGTTGCATAAAACGAATTAGATTTAAACGGTTATTAAGATTTTGAATTTCTAAAATAATAGATTTGTTATGAACCTCCTCATAATTCTTTTTTAAACTTCTAATAATTTGAGCAATTGTTAAAAAGCGATTCGTATAGGCTAATAGGATTAAAGAACTAGCTGAAAATAATAAGGCAGGTGTTTCAATTGATAGGGTCATGTTAATTTTTTTGTTTATTGTGTAAAATGAATTTAAAAAAATCCTTATTGATCATTAAAAAACGATATTTAAGAGAATATTATCGAAAATACAATTAATAATTTTAATTAGAAATTACGAAGAGATAAGTTTTAAAAGTAAAAAACTAGAACACAATATTAGAAAGTCTAAAATACGTGTATTTTCCTTTGTATTATTAAATTATTTTTTAATGAAAAATAATTGATCTATTTTAATTTTAAAATAGACTCGGTCAAATTTACTAAAAAAAACTTTCTATTTAATTTTTTGCGGTAGTTTTCTGGTTAAGATTTTTGTTTTATTTTCAATTTCTTGTATTCTAATTTTTCTCAAAAATGAAAATAATTTATCTGTTATTATCCCAGATTCGGGATTAGACTTCGTTGTAAAACAAAATTTTTCAATATTATTCAGATTATCATAAAAAAGCCACAGCTTATTGTAAGTAAAAAGGAATGATTTCTGATTATTGTTTCTTAGTAGATTGGAGTATATCCTTATAGTGGAATGAAGATGTTTGAAAAGTCAAAATTCAATGTTTAATCTGTTACTTCGACGA
Source organism: Flavobacterium davisii (assembly GCF_042182265.1). Lineage (NCBI taxonomy): Bacteria > Pseudomonadati > Bacteroidota > Flavobacteriia > Flavobacteriales > Flavobacteriaceae > Flavobacterium > Flavobacterium davisii. The sequence goes on along the minus strand of NZ_CP097869.1, from coordinate 3,204,708 downwards.
GAGGAAAAGTCACATTATCAGTACCATGTGATTTACTTTGCCTATTCGAGTTAGGATACCTTCATCATAGATAGAAAATAAAATATATTGATTTTTAGTTTTTTAGATCAAAATCGTTTTTTTATCGTACATTTGCCCTTTAATTTAAAGGTTACTGCTTTTTGATTTTCTGTTTTAGTAGTTTTTAACTTCCTCAGTAATTACTTTCCAGCTGCCATTTTTTTAAAACCTATTTTTTAATTACTAATTATAATTTTTACAGTAATAACATTGTGTAATTATTGTTGTGTGATTAATTTATAGTTAATAATACAAGTAAACCTAGATATATATGGCAGATTCTTATTCGAAAAAAGAAAATAATAAGAAAAAAATAAAAAAACAACAAGATAAAGAGCTCAGAAGAAACGAGCGAAAAGTCAATAATAATAAAGGAAAATCTTTAGAAGAAATGTTTGTGTATGTTGATAAAAATGGAAATTTAACCTCAACACCACCTCATTTGCAAGTTATTGAAACAGAAAAAAATAATGAAAATGGAGAAAAGGACTTTAGTAGAATAAAAAAAGATTTTTCTACAGGTCTTGTTACTTTTATAAAAGAAACAGGTTTTGGATTTATTACTGAAGATGAAACCAGAGATAATTTATTATTTCATTTTGAAGGGACTAATACCAAATTTAAAAAGAATATAAGGGTAAGTTTTAAAAAAGAAACAACACCTAAAGGTTTTAGAGCCACACATGTCGTAATTATTAATTAAATATAAATAGAAATGCAAGAAGGTACAGTAAAGTTTTTTAATGAAACAAAAGGTTTTGGATTTATTACTTCTAATGATGGACAAGAAATATTCGTTCATACTACAGGTTTAACACAACGTGTAAGAGAGAATGATGTAGTAGTTTTTGAGGTTGAGCGCACACCTAAAGGATTAGCTGCAGTTAATGTAAAAAGAAAATAATTAAAAACAAAAGCCTGATGAAATCAGGCTTTTGTTTTTCTTGCTATTTATTTTAAAGCTTCAAAACTTCGTTTTACAAATGAAGTTAATTCTTCTCCTTTTAATAAACCTTGTGATAACTTAGCTATATCTAAAGCTTGTTTTACCAAGTCCTTTTGTTCGCTTTCATCACTATTTAATATAGAAGAAGCTAAATCAGAGTTGGTATTTACCACTAAATTATACATTTCTGGAAAATTACCCATTCCAAACATACCGCCGCCGCCAGTTTGACTCATTTCTTTCATACGACGCATGAATTCTGGTTGTGTAATCATAAAAGGAGCCGAATTGCTGTCAAGAGCTTCCATTTGAACAGTATAGTTTTCTTTAGGAACCACCGTTTCAATTGTGATTTTTAATTTATCCTTTTCTTCATCAGATAATTTTGAAATCGCAGTGTCTTCTTTTTGAATTAATTTGTCTATATGATCCGCATCTACACGAGTAAAGGTTACATTTTCATTATCAGCCTCTAATTTTTGAATCAAGTGAGAAACAATAGGAGAGTCTAACAATACCACTTGATAACCTTTTTCTTTTGCAATATCAATATAACTATGTTGTGTTTCTTTGTTAGAAGCATAAAGAACGACCAATTTACCATCTTTGTCAGTTTGTGTTTCTTTTAATGCTTCTTTTAATTCGGTTAATGTGTAAAATTTATTATCCGTTGTTGGATATAATACAAAATCACCCGCTTTTTCATAAAATTTGGCCTCAGATAACATTCCGTATTCTAAAACTACTTTAATGTCATTCCATTTTTTTTCAAAATCCTCACGATTTTCATTAAATAAAGATTTTAATTTATCTGAAACTTTACGTGTAATATAGTTTGAAATTTTCTTTACATTACCATCGGCTTGTAGATACGAACGTGATACGTTTAGAGGAATGTCTGGAGAGTCAACAACTCCTTTTAGCATCATTAAAAATTCAGGAACAATACCCTCTACATTATCTGTTACAAATACTTGATTTTGGTATAATTGAATTTTGTCTTTTTGTATTTGTAAATCTGAAGATAATTTAGGGAAATATAAAATACCTGTTAAGTTAAACGGGTAATCTACATTTAAATGAATATTGAATAAAGGATCTTCAAAATTCATAGGATATAATTCGCGGTAGAAGCTTTTGTAATCCTCATCCGTTAATTCTGAAGGTTGTTTTGTCCATGCAGGATTCGTATTGTTAATAAAATTATCAACTTCTACGTATTCTGTTTTGTAATCTTCAGGGGCATCTTCGGGTTTCGGTAAGGCTTCTTGTTTAGTACCAAATTTGATGGGAATTGGCATAAACTTGTTGTATTTTGTTAATAATTCGCGAATTTTGAATTCCTCCAAAAACTCAACAGAATCATCCGCAATATGAAGAATAATTTCAGTTCCTCTTTCCATTTTATTATGAGGCTCTAAAGTAAATTCAGGACTTCCATCACAAGTCCAATGAGCAGCCGATTCTTCTTTAAAAGATTTGGTAATAATTTCTACCTTATTAGCCACCATGAAAGCAGAATAAAAACCTAATCCAAAATGACCAATTACACCTGATTCTTTGGCAGAATCTTTGTATTTTTCTAAAAACTCCTCCGCTCCCGAAAAAGCAATTTGATTAATGTATTTTTCTACTTCTTCAGCAGTCATTCCTAACCCCTGGTCAATGATATGAAGCTTTTTAGCCTCTTTATCAATTTTAATTTCTATAATAGGGTGGCCGTATTCTACTTTAGCTTCGCCAATGCTGGTTAAATGCTTTAGTTTTAAAGTAGCATCTGTAGCATTTGAAACTAACTCACGTAAAAAAATTTCGTGATCGCTATATAAAAACTTTTTGATTAAGGGAAAGATGTTTTCTACTGAAACATTAATTTTTCCTGTTGTCATAATGTTATTGAAATTTAAATTTAATAGTTTATTCCTTTTCAAATAGAATACCAATTCTTAAAATCTGACAAATTGACGGTTTGTGTAGTAGATTTTCTACTAAAAAATTACTAAATTGGTATTAAATTTGCCTTGTTGGCAAACGTAAAAAATCAAAATAAAATGAAAAAACTAGTTTTAATGGCTGCTATGTTAGGGGTCATGGTTTCCTGTAAACCTAAACAATCATTGGTTACTACAAGTGTAAATAGAAAAACACAAGTAGCTTTAAAGGGAGATTGGGTAGTTAGTGGAGTAGAATATGCAGGTTCTGAGTATTTTAAAGTAACTTCTTTTGAAATTGCTGATGCAAAATGTTTTGAAGGGAGTGAGTGGCATTTGGTGTCCAATAACGATTCGGGAAACATGACATTAAAAAAAGCGGGTTGTTCTTCTTATGCTTCTGATATTAAATGGTATGTAACAGATGAGAACCAAATGGTTTTGAAGTTTATTAAAGAAGGGGAAAAACCAAGAAAAGTAACTTCAGGATATATCTTGATTGTTTCAAATGTAACAGAAAACGCATTTGATTTGACTAGCAAAGTACAAGTTGGAAATAGTGGAGGTAAGGTCGTTTACCATTTTAGAAAAAAATAAAAGTTATAAAAAGATGAAAAAAATAGCAATATATACCATGTCAGGAGCTTTTTTAATTAGTGGGATGACAAGTTGTGAGGCAATTAAAAATACAAATAATACACAAAGGGGTGCGGCAATCGGAACTGTAGCTGGAGCTGTTTTAGGAGGTGTTTTAGGAAATAATATAGGAAAAGGTGGGAATAGTGCTTTAGGAGCTGTTTTAGGTGGTGTTATTGGAGGTGTAGCTGGAGGAGTTATTGGAAATAAGATGGACAGACAAGCACGTAAGATTAGTGAATCATTACCCGGAGCGCAAGTAGAAAGAGTAGGAGAAGGTATTAAATTAACTTTAGGAGAAAATGCTGTTAATTTTGATTTTAACAAAGCGACTTTAACAGCCAAGGCAAAATCAAATTTAGATAAATTAGTACCTGTTTTCAAAGAATATGCGGATACAGATATTAAAATTTATGGTTATACGGATAGTAAAGGTTCTGATGAATATAATCTTAAATTATCAGATGATCGCGCTAAATCAGTAAAGAATTATTTAGCTTCTAAAGGATTAAATGGAGCTCGTTTTATTACAACAGGTATGGGAGAAGCCGATCCATTAGCAAGTAATGATACAGATGCTGGTCGTGCTCAAAATCGTCGTGTTGAATTTGCTATTACTGCTAATCAAAAGATGATTCAAGAGGCTAAAAATGAATCAGGACAGTAAAAAGATAGGAAAGGCTGAGGTTGTCTGAAAAGAAGTAAATCAACGTTTAGTTTGTTGCTTCGACAATAGAAGAAATCACATTATCAAAATTATGTGAAATCTCCTACTAGTCGAAATGTAAGATAACCATCTTATTAGACGCCCTCAGTCTTTTTTTACTGAATGAAAAATTCAGATTTTTTAGTAGAAATAATTTTTTTATTTTCTAAATCATATAAATCTAAAATTAGTTGATGCGTTCCTAGTCTGGCCAATCCTTCCAAAACTTTTGGAACCCATTTTTCATTTAAAAAAGGAGTTTGATTAATTGTAATTCTAACAGTATATTTTTTAGAATCAATATTTATTTTAGAAGCCTCTGTTAAAATATAATCAATCAAAAGTTTTTTAGCATCTGTTAAAGAATAAGTACCTCTTGGTCTACTAGCAAAAATATGAGGCTGATTGCTAATGTTTACTCTTAAAATTTCATCTCCATTCATAATCGTACTTTTTGTTGTAATAATTGCTTCTGGATTTTTGTATATTTCATGATAGGAACGCCCTGGAGCAATTGCAATAGTATGTTCACCATCGGCTAAATTATATTTAAAAGGGGTACTTGATACACCCAAATAAGGCGCATCATCTATAATTAAATGTAAGTGTTGTCCCATTGGAGAAAAAGGTAAATTAACGGTTGTTTGATCGGTCGTAGGAATGCCTAATTGATAATTATTGAATGTAAAATTAAATTCTCCTGTTTTGTAAGTCCACGGTTTGATATTAGGTAAGTTGATGGGTTGGTAGGTGGCAATATCCGTTAATGTTAATAATTCAATAGGAAGAGCGGTTTTAGGATCTAAATTCTTTTTAAATGAATTAGATAATCTTTTAATTACGGCATCTTTTACATCCAAATTGGTAGGGTATATTGTAACAGATTTAACTTTTACTGTTTGTTTGTCTGAAGCTAATTCTGTTTTTAAGATAATTTTTTCTAATTTTTGATTTGACCATAAATGAGCTAGATTTGATTTTTTTACGTTAATTGTAACTTCTCCGTTTGTAGTAATATACTCTCCTTCTACGGCAAAGTTATTAGCGTAAGATTTATCATAGCCAATCCATCGTTGTGCTGTAAATTTTCCGTCTTGAGTAAACGAAATTCTTACGGTATCTTGTTTGTCCCATGTTCCTATAAACTCGTTTTGAATTGTAGGATTTACTATTGGTGCAGAAGCATTATCTTTTTCACAAGAGAATAAACTCAAAATGCCAAAGCTACTAAAAAGCGCAAATTGTAATAGTTTTGATTTCATTGTTAATTAAATTTGGTTTAACATATTAAAAGCAAAACTACTTACATTCTAATGTCCAAAGAATAGATGGAAAAACATAAATATGGATAAAAAAACTAAATCTTGATCTGAAAATCATCAATATGATTTTGTTTTAAGTTTATTCGGAAATCTTTTGGAGAAACAAGGGTATGTTGTTTGAAAATACGACTAAAATAGAAAGGATCTTCAAAACCTAATTCGTAAGCAATTTCTTTAACACTCAAATTAGAATTAAAAAGTTTGCTCTTAGCTAATGCAATTAATTTTTCATGAATAGCTTTTTGAGTCGTTTTGCCCGTTCTAGATTTTATAAGAAAATTTAATTCTCTAGTTGTTATATTAAGTTTTTGAGCATAAAAATTAGGTTGATGTTGAGAGGTTATATATTCATCCATTAAAATTTTAAGACGACTCATATCTGTATCTAATAAAGTTTTTTTTTGAGAAGTAATAATTCTTAGGCATAAAAGAAGTAAAATGCTTATATAATTTAAGATTAAAAAATAAGTTCCAATAGAAGAATGCTGTATTTCTTCTTCAATTAAACTAAATTGATGAATTATTTTGTAAAGATCATGAGTGGAAAGTTGCATTATACGAGTTTGTAATATATTTTGAAAAATAACTCCCTGGCATCCATATTCTTTCGCCTGTACGTCTAAACAAAAATAATTAGGATGAAATAAAAGTAACTTACCCGAAAGATTTGAAATAAACTCTAATTTTTGATAAGGATAAAAAAATAAGATAGAATTTAAAGTTATTTCATGTTGTACACTTTCAAATAATATAGAAGAAGGGGTGTCATTTTCAAAAATAAAAATGCCATAGAAATTTTTATTTACTATATAACGCCAAAAATCAGAATTATTAAAATTTATAATTGAAACAATTATATCCTTTTGATTGTTTTTAAAATCAATTCTTTCCATCCTTTTTTTTGAAATTTATCATTAGGATTTTGAAAAAAGAGCTATTTTGTATCAATTTTTCTTTTTATATCATAATAGAATCTTATTATTTATGGTTAAAAAATATTTGCTTCTTGGATATTCTTGTTATTTTTGTGACCCTAATTTGATAAAATGCTTCAAGTAAAAAATATTTCATTCGGATATACGGATACCCCAATTATTAAGGCCATAAATTTTGAGGTTCAAAAAGGACAAAATATAGCATTAATTGGCGAAAGCGGCTGTGGAAAAAGTACTTTATTAAAATTGATCTACGGATTGTATGATGTAAATGAAGGAAATCTTTTTTGGAATGAAAAGCCGATTATAGGACCTAAGCAAAATTTGGTTCCAGGGATGCCATTTATGAAATATATGGCTCAAGATTTTGGATTAATGCCTTATGAAACGGTATCTGAAAGCGTAGGCAAGTTCTTATCTAATCAATTATTAGCAATCAAACGCTTGCGTATTCAAGAACTATTAGATATAGTAGAAATGGGGGATTTTTCACGACGTAAAGTAAGCGAGCTAAGTGGGGGGCAACAACAGCGTGTTGCCTTAGCTAGAGTTTTAGCTCTAGAACCCGAAGTATTACTTTTAGACGAGCCCTTTAGCCATATTGATAATTTTAGGAAAAACGCATTAAGACGTAACTTGTTTGCTTATTTAAAATCGAAAGGTATTACCGTAATTATAGCAACACACGATAGTACAGACGCATTAGCTTTTGCTGATGAAACACTCGTTTTAAGAGGAGGCGAGTTAGTAGTAAAGGCTCCGTCTAAAGAAATTTATACCCATCCTAAAAATAAATATGTAGCGTCTCTATTTGGAGAAGTTAATGAGCTAGTAATCAATAGAAATGGATTGTCAGAAACCATTCTATTGTATCCTCATCAATTAAGAGTTTCAGAAGAAGGGCAACTAAAAGCAACAGTTAAACAATGTTATTATAAAGGAGGGTATTATTTAATAAAAGCAGCGTTTAATGGGCGACCTATTTTTTTTGAACATAGAGATATTTTAGAGCTCCAATTAGATGTAGCTTTAGAAGTACTTATATAATACCTACTATAAGGCTGATGCCATAAATAAAAAGTAGAAAGGCTACTACTTGTTGAATAAAAACTAGTGTAGTCTTTTTTAATATTTTATTGCCAAAATAAACCCCAACAAAAGCAGATAAAGTTGCGATTGTAATCAGTTTAAAATCTAAATTAGAGGGATCGTTTATGATTCTAGAAAGATAAATACTTATTCTGGATATATCTATAAAAAAAGCTATTACTACTCCAGTTGCAATAAATGATTCCTTTGTTAAACCTGCTCTAATTAAAAAAGCACTACGTAAAGCTCCTTGGTGTCCAGAAAGCCCTCCAAAAAAACCACTCAAAGCACCCCCGAAACTTAAGTATTTTCTATTAAATTCTATTTTTTTTAGTTTAGGAATAACATCAAATAAAGCAAATAAAATAAGTAAAAATCCGATCAATACCTTCAATAAAGTAATCTTAAAAACCTTGTTTGCTAAATTATATTCTAATAAATCGTTTTGATCTGTTAAAAAATTTAATAAAAAGGCACCCAAAAAAGAAAATATGAAAGCAGGTAAACCAAATTTTAAGACGATAGCTCTATCTGCATTTTTTCTAAACAAGAAAAATTTGAAAATATTATTTAAAAGATGAACAATAGCGGTTAAAGTTATTGCTATTTCAACAGGAAAAAACAAGCCAAAAATAGGAAATAGAATAGTTCCCAATCCGAAACCTGAAAAAAGGGTTAAGCCAGCTCCCACAAATGTAATGGCACAAATTATAATATAGTTCATGTTTTAAAATATAGAATTATAATTTAAAAAAGGAAAAGATATTCAGATACAAATATCCAATAAAGATAAATTTTTATGAGAAATATGGAATAAAAAATAATGCGACAATCTGTTTAATTTGATGTTGAGTGTTTGGTTTTTCTAAAAATTATTGATTTGTAAAAAAAGAGCTCTAAATTTTGTTAATACTGTAAGTTCAGTTAACTTTGTTGACTGGTTTTTAACTAAAATTTTAAGTATGTATCATTCTAGAATTTCAGGATTAGGTTATTATGTTCCAGAAAATGTGGTAACCAATGACGATTTATCTAAAATTATGGATACCAATGATGAGTGGATCCAAGAAAGAACAGGAATAAAAAGAAGACGCCATGTAAATAGTCCTGAAGAAACAACTACTTCAATGGGAGTAAAAGCGGCTGAGATAGCAATAGAAAGAGCAGGGATCAGTAAAGATGATATAGATTTTCTGATTTTTGCAACTTTAAGTCCAGATTATTATTTTCCAGGACCAGGAGTGCTAGTACAGCGTGATTTGGGATTAAAAACAATCGGAGCATTAGATGTACGAAATCAATGTTCAGGTTTTGTATACGCTATTTCTATAGCTGATCAATACATTAAAACAGGAATGTACAAAAATGTATTGGTTATTGGTTCAGAGGTTCATTCCAGAGGTTTAGATATGACTACTCGTGGACGTGGAGTATCTGTTATTTTTGGAGATGGGGCAGGAGCAGCCATTTTAACACGTGAAGAAGATCTGTCAAAAGGAATCTTATCCACTCATTTGCATTCTGAGGGGCAATATGCAGAAGAATTAGCTCTTATTGCGCCTGGTATGGGAAAACGTTGGGTAACAGATATAATGGCAGATAATAATCCAGATGATGAAAGTTATTTTCCTTATATGAACGGACAATTTGTATTTAAGAATGCAGTAGTTCGTTTTAGTGAAGTAATCATGGAAGGATTAAAGACAAATAATTTAGAGGTTTCGGATATAGATATGTTAATTCCTCATCAAGCTAATTTGCGTATTTCTCAGTTTATTCAGCAAAAGTTTCAACTGACGGATGATCAAGTATATAATAATATTATGGAGTATGGAAATACGACAGCCGCTTCTATTCCTATTGCGTTAACAGAAGCTTGGGAACAAGGTAAAATAAAAGAAGGAGATACAGTTGTTTTAGCAGCTTTTGGCTCTGGTTTTACTTGGGGAAGTGTTATTATTAAATGGTAATTTATTAAATAAAAAAGAGGCTGTTTACTTTTTTAACAGCCTCTTTTTTTATTAGACTATTTAGGTACTATCATAATATAGTTTTTGTATAAACATTTCTTAGAAAAAAGGTTTGATTTTTAGTATACCCTAATCACAAAGAAAAAATGTTTTGCACCCAACTAGTTAGTTGGTAATTTTTCATGATTGATTCATCAATTCTTGTTTCCGAATGAAGAAATACTTCAATATTATCAAGTTCATTTAAGTTTTTTAAATAAAAGATATTATTGATTTTAAATAAATCATATTTCACTATAGAAGGGTTATTCGTAATTATTTTTTTCTCAAGTCCTAATGCTTCAAAAATTCTAAAACTTAAACCGCTCTGGTTTTTTCGGATAACATCTACTATAACAGAACTTTTTTGGTATAAATCTAACGTTTCAGCTTGACTAAAACGTTTTTTTCTAAAGGTAATATTAGAATAATGTCCCCTATATTTTTTCTTAAGATTGAAAAACCAAGATTTTTTACCAATACTATAAAAAGTAAATGAGAGTTTTTTTCTTTTTAAAATTTCACCTATTTCATTTAATAGATCAATTCGTTCGTCAATTGAACCAATATAAATAAAATCTTGAATTTTGTTTTTTGTTGCGTTTTTTTCTGTTGTATAAATATAATTAGATGTTTTGATAAAACGATATTCTTTGCAATTAGTACTATCAAAAGAATATATTTTATCAAAAAGATCAAGAGATAAATGATTAATAGGATTTCTTTCTATACTATCATATAGATATGCTAAATAGAGATTAGTGAATTTTTTTATTTTTAGATGATATTCAGGAGCTATAAGTTCTGGATTTATGACTAAAATTTGATCCTGTTTTCCTAATTCCTCTAATCTGGATATAATATAGTCTTGGCGTTTTTTTATTTTAGGATTTTTGCCTAAAAAAACTTTAGAGAAAGTGTTTTTTAATCGCTCAAAAAAATTTTTGTGTTTTAAATTTCCAATTTTTATATGATGACTTTCATGACCCAATTTTTTTAGTTCAGTAACAATATGATGATCATAATTCCAGTGATCAAAACTAATAACGCAAATTTTTTGATTCATTTTATTCTAATAAAAGGTGTAAAGATATTTATTTTAAGTTATTTTTGCCTTTAATAAAAGTTGTTTCATGAAAAGAAAAATTCAAGACCTGTTATTGCAGTTAAAAGAAAGAGGAACCGATTTTACAATAGGAACAAGAAATCAAATAAAAATTATTTCCCATGAAGGAAAAGTCTTGAATGTTAAAATTTTTAAAGTTCCATCATTGTTTAATGGAGTTGTATATAAGTTTTTCAGGAAATCAAAAGCAAGACGTTCCTATGAATATGCTCATCTTTTAGCACAAAAAGGAATAGGAACTCCTTTTCCTGTAGGTTATTTTGAGAATTTTTCGTGGTTTACCCTGAAAGATAGTTATTATGTTTGTGAACATATAAAATATGATTATCTTTTTAGAGATCTGTTAGATTTATCAATAGAGGAATCAGATCATGTAAGAATTTTAAAAGAATTTACAAAGTTTACTTTTTTACTCCATAGCGAAGGAATAGAGTTTTTAGATCATTCACCAGGTAATACATTAATCAAAAAAAATGATACGGGAGGATATAGTTTTTATCTTGTAGATTTAAATAGAATGAAATTTCATGCAAATATGAGTTTTGATCAAAGAATGAAAAATATGGAGAGAATTACTCCAAGACAAGATCAACTAGAAATCATAAGTGAAGAATACGCTATTCTTTATGGCAAAACAAAACAAGAAGTTTTTGAAAAATTAGTATATCATACATCTGCCTTTCAAAAAAAGATAATTACAAAGAAAAAGTTCAAAGAAAAATGGTTGAAAAGATAAAAAATATTTTCAAAGTTAGTTTTTTTCAAAATCCAAAAAATATAGCCATCATTTGGATTATTATTTCAGCAGTTTCAGCTATAAAACAATTTGCAAGAGGGAGCTACAACAATTATTTAATCTTTAAAAATGTTTTTTGGCATACATTAGAAAAACAATCTTTATATGCGGAGTATCCCAACTTATATTTTGATCATAATCATTATGGACCAATATTTAGCTTGTTTATAGCCCCATTTGCTGTTTTACCAGATGCTATTGGTATTGTATTATGGAATTGTTTTAATGCTTTTTTACTTATATGGGCTGTTTTTAAACTACCACTAAAAACACAAAAAATTAATTTGATTTTATGGATTTGTTTAAATGAATTTATTACATCCAACTTAGGATTACAATTTAATCCTATTATGACAGCATTAATAATTCTTACTTATGTTTTTATTATTGAAAAAAAAGAACTTTCGGCTGCTTTTTGTATAATTCTAGGTATTTTTATAAAACTTTATGGCATTGTTGGATTGGCTTTCTTCTTTTTTATAAAAAATAAACCCAAATTTATAGCAGGACTTATTTTATGGAGTCTGGTCTTATTTATATTACCTATGCTGATTTCATCTCCCCAATTCATTTGTCATTCATATATTGAGTGGTTTGAAAGATTAGTGGTAAAAAATAGCGAAAATGCCTCGTTTAATTCTAGACAAGATATATCTGTAATGGGAATGTTTAGACGTATTTCAGGACATGCTGAATGGTCTAATTTGCCTTTTTTAGGAATAGGGATTGTGCTTTTTGGATTACCTTATTTAAGGTGGTCAATGTTTAAAGATCGAAATTTTCAATTACTTTTATTAGCTTCTGTTTTAATATTTACGGTAATATTTAGTTCAGGATCAGAATCACCGACCTATATTATAGCGTTTTTTGGAGTCGCAATTTGGTTTGTATTAAAAGGAAAGACTATGACTAAAACAGATTGTTTTTTGTTTGTTTTGGCTATGCTATTAACCAGCTTTTCACCAACGGATCTATTTCCAAAATTTGTTAGAGAAAAGTATATTAACCCTTATGCTTTAAAAGCCCTACCATGTGTGCTAGTTTGGCTAAAAATTGTTTATGAAATGTTAGTTATAAATACTAATAATCATCATATAAGTTTAGAAAATGACTAGTGAAAAGAAAAAAATAGCCGTAGTAATTCCCGCTTATAATGAAGTGGGAAATATAAAAATTATGATTGATTCTTTACATAGGGTTTTTGCTACTCTTGATTATCAATATAGTTTGCTTTTTGTAGATGATGGAAGTAAAGATTTAACATTGTCTACATTAAAAGAGTTAGCAGAACAAGATAGTAGACTGTTTTATGTTGAATTATCTAAAAATTTCGGACATCAAAATGCACTAAAAGCAGGAGTAGATACAGTAGTAGATACAGTAGATGCTATCATAACAATGGATGGAGATATGCAACATCCACCAGAATTATTACCTCAGTTATTAGCCAAATGGGAGGAGGGATTTGATGTGGTATATACCATTAGAGAAGAAGATGAAAATTTGTCTTTATTTAAGAAAAAAACTTCTCGTGGATTTTACAACTTAATGAATTATCTTTCAGAAGTAAAATTTGAACCAGGTACAGCTGATTTTAGACTAATGGATCAACGTGTAGCAAAAGTTTTTTCCAGTTTTTCTGAAAATGAATTATTTATTAGAGGTTTGATAAATTGGCTTGGTTTTAGACAATACGGAATTACTTTTCAACCAGCAAAACGATTTGCAGGAGAAAGTAAATATACAGTGAAAAAAATGTTGCGTTTTGCATTACAAGGTATCACCTCATTTAGTACACGTCCATTGTATTTAGCTGTGCTTTTAGGTCTATTCATCACTTTAGTATCCTTTATAGGCTATCTTGTTTACATCTTGTTTAGCATTTATCACGGACATGTAATTTCTGGTTGGGCTTCTCTTATTAGTACAGTTGTCTTTTTTGGAGGATTAAATCTAATTGTTTTAGGAATTATAGGAATTTATGTAGGTAAATTATTTATGCAGTCTAAAGCAAGACCTAATTATTTAATTCGTGATACCAATTATAAAAATTAAGTATGATTTTATTAAGTTTTGATATCGAAGAGTTTGATATGCCCTTTGAATATGGTAAAAAAATTTCTTTTGAAGAACAAATGTCTATTTCTATTGATGGAACAAATAAAATTTTAGATTTGTTAGACAAACATCAGATTAAAGCTACCTTTTTTTCAACTGCTACTTTTGCCATGAATGCAAAATCGGTTATAAATCGTATTATTCAATCAGGACATGAAATAGCCTCACATAATTATTATCATACAGATTTTGAAGTAAAGCATCTGAAAGAATCAAAAGATAAATTAGAAGAATTAACAGGTAAAGAAGTGATAGGGTTTCGGATGCCTCGTATGTATCCAGTGGATGAAAAAGAAATTCAAAAAGCAGGTTATATCTATAATTCATCCATAAATCCAACATTCTTACCAGGACGTTATAATAATCTAGATAAACCAAGAAAATATTTTTATCAAGATCAAGTTTTGCAAATTCCAGCCTCAGTAAGCCCTTGGGTGCGATTTCCATTATTTTGGTTATCTTTTCATAACTTACCAATGTGGCTTTACCAATTTTTAGCTAATTGGACTTATAAAAAAGATGGTTATCTAAATATTTATTTACACCCTTGGGAATTTACAGATTTAAATCAGCCAGAAAAGTTTAACTTTCCAAATTATGTTGTAAAAAATAGTGGTGATCCACTAGTAAAACGATTAGATGATTTTATTTTCTATTTTAAAAAAGAAAATAAATTATTTGGAACAGTTAAAGAATTTGTAGCAACAATTAAATAAGTAATGAATATATCTGTTTTTATCATAACTTTTAATGAAGAAAAGATAATAGCTAAATGTTTAGAAAAATTATACTGGGCTAGTGAAATATTAGTTATAGATTCAGGGAGTTCTGATAATACGGTTGCTATTTGTAAAGAATATGGGGCTAAAGTAATCTATAATAAATTCGAAAATTTTGGAAAACAAAAACAATTTGCCCTTGAGCAAACGACTCATACATGGGTATTATCATTAGATGCAGATGAAGTACTTTCAGATGAATTAATAAATGAAATTAAAGAATTAGATTTAGAAAAATCTTCTAAAAACGGATTTTTAATACCTAGAACTCATGTTTTTTTAAATAAAGTATTTCAATATGGAAATGAAAATAAAAAACCCATTTTAAGATTGTTTAATAAATCGAAAGGAAGTTTTACACCTGATAGAGTTCATGAAGTTATAAAAGTAGAAGGATCGTTAGGGATTTTGTTTAATGAAATGCTGCATTATACAGTCTTTGATGTTTCTACTGCTGTACAAAAACAAGTAAAGTACTCATTGTTAAGTGGGGAGCTCCTTTATGAAAAAGGAAAGAAGGCTTCGTTGTTGAAACCTTTTATTCTGTTCCCTTTTCAATTTATTAGAGTGTATTTTATTCAATGTAATATTTTAAATGGTTACGAAGGTTTTGTATGGAGCATGTTTTCTGCCTTTGGAAGTTTTTTAAAGTACACAAAACTGTACGACTTACATCAAAATAAAGATTGATAACAATTCATTAAATTCTTTGCGATTACTTCGTCTGTAAATTGCTGAACATATTCAAAACCTTTTGTAGAAATAAATTCTGCTTCCTTAGGATTATTTAATATCCATTGAATTTTTTCTTTTATTTCCTCTGGATCATGAGGATTGATATATAAGCTATTAGGCCCTCCAGCTTCAGGGAAAACGCCCGAATTAGTTGTAATGATAGGCGTTTTTGAAAAAAGAGCTTCAATAATAGGAATTCCAAATCCTTCAAAAATAGAAGGGTATACAAAAACAGTTGCCAACTGATAAAGAATAGCTAATTCTTCATTACTCACATCTTTTAAAAAACTAACTTTATGTTGAATTTGGTGTTTACTTATATAATGATGAATTTCTTTCGTATAAGGAGTTTCTTTGCCTATAAGTACTAAATGGGTATCTATATCTTTTATAGCCTTTACAATATTGAGTGCATTTTTTCTTGTTTCTAAAGTACCTACATTTAGAACAAATTGATTAGGTAGATTGAATTTATTTAAAACTTTTTCTTGTAATTCAGTAGTATATTTTTTTTTGAAAACATCTTGACATCCCTGATATATTACTTTAATTTTAGATTCAGGAATGTTTAAAAAATGAATAATATCCTTTTTAGTTTGTTCACTTATAGCAATGACAAGATCAGCTTGTTCAGCAGCCTTTTTAAATTTGTAAAAATGAATTTTTCGATCAAAAAAAGAGTACAATTCAGGATATCTTACAAAAATTAAGTCATGTATTGTTACAATACTTTTAATACCGTTTTTATGTAAACCATTAGGTAGCTCACCCGAAAGACCATGAAATAATTGGATATTATCTTTTTTAAGATCAGAAATAATTCCAAATTGTCTCCATACGTTATAAAATTTTTTATAAAAGCCAGAAGAAGGAAGTTTTTCCAGAACATTACTCCTTTTAATATTAAATAAAGGTGTTTTTGCTTTTTTAGGATTATATAAAAAATACTGATTTTCTGAAAAAAAAGTAGCAAGGATTCGAACACAATCCCTGCTATAATTTCCTAAACCTGTTCTATTATGAAATACGCGTTTAGCTTCGTATCCTATTTTCATTTATTGAATGTTTTTAACTTTTAGTAGAAGTTATACCGCTACGTTATATTCTCTTAAAGCGTCATTTAAAGAAGTTTTTAAATCAGTAGAAGCTTTGCGTTTTCCGATGATTAATGCACAAGGGACTTGATATTCACCTGCTTCAAATTTTTTAGCATAACTGCCTGGTATAACAACACTTCTGGCAGGAACAACTCCTTTGTATTCCACAGGCTCTGAGCCTGTTACATCGATTATTTTAGTAGAAGCAGTAAGGCAAACATTAGCGCCTAAAACAGCTTCTTTTTCTACTCTAACACCTTCTACGACAATACAACGAGAACCGATAAAAGCACCATCTTCAATAATTACAGGAGCAGCTTGTAAAGGTTCTAACACCCCACCAATACCAACACCACCACTAAGATGAACATCTTTTCCTATTTGAGCACAACTTCCTACTGTAGCCCACGTATCTACCATTGTACCAGCATCTACATACGCTCCTATATTTATATAAGAAGGCATCATAATTACCCCAGATGAAATATAAGCGCCGTGTCTTGCAACAGCATTAGGAACCACTCGAATCCCTTTTTCTGCATAATTCTTTTTTAGAGGCATTTTATCATGGTATTCAAAAATACCTACCTCAAAAGTTTCCATTTTTTGAATAGGGAAATACATTACAACGGCTTTTTTTACCCATTCGTTTACCTGCCATCCGTCAGAAATAGGTTCAGCCACTCTTAATGTCCCTGCGTCAAGTAAATTTACTACATCTCTAATGGCTGTTTGTGTTGCTTCTTCTTGTAATAAAGAACGATCTTCCCAAGCTTTTTCTATTATATTCTGTAAATTTTGCATTTGATTTTTATTTTGAGCAAAGATAAATGATTTGAAGCAAAGCAAAAATCAAAGTTTTAGCTATTTTTGTTGAAATTTTAATTCATGTCAAGAATTTTAGCGATAGATTACGGGATAAAACGTACAGGTATTGCTGTAACGGATGATTTTCAAATTATAGCGTCGGGACTTACTACAGTAGCGTCTACAGAAGTGTTAGATTTTTTGAAAACTTATTTTGAAAAGGAAAAAGTAGTAAAAGTTTTGATTGGAGATCCCAAACAAATGAATGGACAACCTTCAGAAAGTGCGCCATTAGTAGAAGTTTTTGTTCAAAAGTTTTGTCACCAATTTCCAGAGATGAAAATAGTCCGAGTAGATGAACGTTTTACCTCTAAAATGGCTTTTCAGACTATGATTGATAGTGGACTCAAAAAAAAGCAACGTCAAAATAAAGCGTTAATAGATGAAATTTCAGCAACAATTATGCTCAAAGATTATTTAACTAGAAAAATGATTTAACATTCTTTACAATTTTTGTAGAATTAATTCGTTACCTAAAAAAATGTAAAAAATAATACTTTTACGATGTATCTTTGCATCACAAATTACTAAAATGGCAACAGCAACTCAAAATCAAGAAACAGATGTAGTGTTAATTGGCGCTGGAATTATGAGCGCTACCTTAGGTTTGTTATTAAAGGAATTACAACCTGATATTAGAATTCAAATTTTTGAACGTTTAGATGTGGCAGCAGCTGAAAGTTCTGACGCATGGAATAATGCAGGAACGGGGCACGCCGCATTTTGCGAGCTTAATTATACTCCCGAACTAGAAAATGGAACGGTAGATGTAAAAAAAGCAGTGAAAATTTCAGAAGCTTTTGAGGTGTCTCGTCAGTTATGGGCCTATTTGGTTGAAAAAGGACTTCTTAATAATCCAGAGTCTTTTATAAAATCTGTTCCTCATTTGAGTTTTGTGTGGGGAAAAGAAAATGTTTCTTACTTACGTAAACGTTTTGAAGCCTTACAAAAATATGAGCTGTTCAAAGAAATGGAATATTCAGAAGATCCAGAAATTATTAAACAATGGGCTCCATTAGTAATGGAAGGACGAAAAAATAATGCAGATATAGCTTGTACAACCATGAAGTATGGAACCGATGTTAATTTTGGTGCCTTAACAAAAAATATCTTTAAATATTTAGAAACCTTACAAGGGGTAAGTATTCATTTTAACCATGAAGTTAAAAAATTACGCAAAAAAGAAGACGGTAAATGGCGTTTAAAAATAACAGATCTAACTTCTAAAGAAAAGAAAAGACTTTATACGCCATTCGTATTTATTGGAGCTGGAGGAGGTTCATTATTATTATTAGAAAAAGCAAATATTCCCGAAGGACAAGGATATGGAGGTTTTCCAGTAAGTGGACAATGGTTGAAATGTACGAATGAAGAAGTAATTAAAAAACATGATGTAAAAGTATATGGTAAAGCTTCAGTAGGAGCACCGCCTATGTCGGTTCCTCATATAGATACACGTGTAATAAATGGTAAGAAAGAATTATTATTTGGTCCGTACGCAGGTTTTTCAACAAAATTTTTAAAAAACGGTTCCTATTTTGATTTAATTTCATCTATAGAGGTTGATAATATCAAACCTATGTTACAAGCAGGAATTAAAAATATACCCCTAACGAAATATTTAATCGAACAAGTTTTTCAATCGACCAATGATAGAATGAAAGCCTTAAAAGAATATGTTCCATCTGCAAAAAAAGAAGATTGGGTATTAGAAACCGCAGGACAGCGAGTACAAGTTATAAAAAAAGATAAAAATGGAAATGGAGTTCTTGAATTTGGAACAGAAGTAGTAGCTGCTCAAGATGGTTCTTTGTCTGTGTTGTTAGGAGCTTCTCCAGGGGCGTCAACAGCTACCTCAATTATGATTGAACTACTCGAAAAATGCTTTCCTGAAAAAATGAAAAGTGATGCTTGGAAAACAAAGCTGAAAGAGATGATACCTTCTTATGGTCAAGAGCTAAATAAAAACCCTCAAATGACAAAAGAAATTCGTCAAAAAACAAATGAAGTTTTAAAATTAAATATTTAAAAGTATTTGTACTTTTGCATACCCCAATTTATTTTGAAAAAATAGTAGAATGATATATCCAATTGTAGGTTACGGAGATCCTGTGTTACGAAAAGTAGGTGAAAATATTTCAAAGGATTATCCTAATTTGAAAGAAATAATAGCTAATATGTACGAAACCATGTACAAGGCACACGGCGTAGGATTAGCAGCTCCACAGGTAGGTTTAGCCATCCGTTTGTTTATTGTAGATACAGAACCATTTAGTGATACTGAAGACTTATCTAAAGAAGAAGCTACATTATTAAAAGGATTTAAAAGAACTTTTATTAATGCCAAAATATTAAAGGAAGAAGGAGAAGAATGGGCCTTTAATGAAGGTTGTTTAAGTATTCCAGATGTTCGTGAAGATGTATATCGAAATGAAAAAATTACGATTGAATATTTTGATGAAAATTTTGAAAAGAAAACAGAAATATATGATGGATTAGTAGCACGTGTAATTCAACATGAATACGATCATATAGAAGGCGTTTTATTTACAGATAAAATTTCAACCTTAAAAAAGACCTTGATCAAAAAGAAATTACAAAACATTATGGAAGGAAAGGCTCGACCTGATTACCGTATGCGTTTTGCCAAAATAAAATAAAAGTAATTAATTGTTCTCCCAGTCGTGGAGTAATGAAAATAATTTAATAAAATGAATTTAGAAAGAATATTAGCCATTTCAGGAAAACCAGGTTTATATGCTCTAAAAATGCAAACAAGAACTGGTTTCGTAGCAGAATCATTAGTCGATGGTAAAAAAGTAACAGTAGGTATGCAAAGTAATGTAAGTCTATTATCTGAAATTTCAGTGTACACTTACACGGAAGAAAAACCGTTAGTAGATGTAATGAGTGCCATTGCTAAAAAAGAAAATGGTGGTGAAGCCCCTCGATTAAAAGATGATAAGGCTGCTTTATTAGCCTATTTTGGCGCAGTTTTACCAGATTATGACCAAGATAGAGTATACCCTTCTGATGTGAAAAAAATATTGAATTGGTATAATATATTACAGGCTAAAGGATTAGTGGTTTTAGCAGAAGAAACAACAGTAGAAGAAACAACAGTAGAAGGAACAACAGTAGAGGAAACAACAGTAGAGGAAACAACAGTAGAGGAAACAACAGTAGAGGAAACAACAGTAGAAGAAAAACCAAAAAAAACGAGAGCGACCAAAGCTAAAAAAGAGGAAACTGCTGGAGAAAAAGAAGAAAAGCCCAAAAAACCAAGAGCAACAAAAAAAACAAAATCTGAAGAATAGTCAGTTTTAATTTTAACAAAAATATAAGTCCTGTATTTGATCTACAAATGCAGGATTTTTTGTTATTTAGTAAACCTATTATTTTATAAAAAAACGATATGAATACACGTTCAGAACAACTACAAGCTTTTAATCGTTTATTGGATATTATGGATGAACTTAGAGAAAAATGTCCATGGGATAAAAAACAAACATTAGAAAGCTTGCGTCATTTGACTATAGAAGAAACGTATGAATTAGGAGAGGCTATATTAGATAATGATTTAAATGAAATTAAAAATGAACTAGGTGATTTATTACTTCATATCGTTTTTTATTCTAAAATAGGAAGCGAAACCAATCATTTTGATATAGCAGATGTAACGAATGCTATTTGTGACAAACTAATTCATAGACATCCTCATATTTATGGAAACGTACAAGTAGCAAATGAAGAAGAAGTAAAAAAAAATTGGGAAAAACTTAAATTAGAAGAAGGAAAAAAATCAGTTTTAGAAGGAGTTCCTAAATCATTACCCGCTATGGTAAAAGCCAGTAGAATACAAGATAAGGTAAAAGGAGTTGGTTTTGATTGGGAAGAACCACATCAAGTATGGAACAAAGTACAAGAAGAATTGCAAGAACTACAAGAGGAAATAGAAAAAAAGAACCAAGATAAAATAGAAGCAGAGTTTGGAGATGTTATCTTTTCAATGGTTAATTATGCACGATTTTTGAATGTAAATCCTGAAGATGCACTAGAAAGAACGAATAAAAAATTTATTAAACGCTTTACTTATTTAGAGCAAAAAGCGCAATCATTAGGTAAAAACCTTTCAGATATGACATTAAGAGAAATGGATGTTTTTTGGGAAGAAGCCAAACAGCTACCTTAATAAAATAGCTTAAAAAGTATAATTTTCAAAAGTATAATTTTCAAAAGTATAATTTTCAAAAAGAATAATTTTGACCTCCTTATGATGCGATATCAAATCTTTATAATTATAATTTTTTTATCTTTCAAGTTGCAAGCACAGCATGATGGTAAACGATTGCCTTCTCTTAAAATACCAAGAATAGATATTCCTGAACCGAATAAGAATAGAGGACAAGAAGAAATGGCACCACAATATTCGCTGAATAAACCTTTTGAACCAAAACTATTTAAAGTTCCGCCTAAAAAATACGATCCACCTAAAATGGATAAAGAAATGGAAATGCTTGGAGGCGGGAGTGATTTAGATTTAGGAAAGCAATATGCAGAAAAAATGAATAATAAATTAAATCCTCAAATTAAAGAAGGCGTACTAGATCCGAAAGAATTTAGAAAGCATCAATATTTTGGCGATTTTACTATAGATTCAGAAACAATCACTTTAAATTATCGTGATTTTGGAGAAATTGATGGAGATCAGGTTCGTGTTTGGGTAAATGGTAAAAGCGTGACCGATTATTTAGAATTAGAAGGATTTAGAAAAAAAATTATAATTTATCTAGTAGAAGGTATTAATCATATAGAAATAGAAGCTTTAAACGAAGGTGTTTTTACACCCAATACAGGCGAATTTTTGTTTACAGATGCTCAATCAAAAATTATTATGGGAGATAAATGGGGATTGGCTACAGGTTTTAAAGCAAAATTTAACATCTTAAGAGTTTCTAATAATAGTAAAACAATAGAGAAAAAATAGTCCTATTGTTTTACTATTTATATCGTAAATATTAACTCCAGATTCTGTATTAGACCTCGTTTAGAAGCAATTTTTTCAATAAATTAAAAGGTTCTCGGAAAACTTAAATCCAAATTACGCATTAGAGATTTTCAAAAAACACATCTAGAATTAGCAAAAAAATAATCCCTTTTATTTCAGTAAATTATAAAATTTATTTTTTCTAATGCGTAATTCTATCTAACTCAGCTAAAATTGTTCTATACGAGATAATATGGTGTTTGATCATTGAGCTTCCATTTGGAAGCCTTTTTACATTTTAGCCAAAATTTGGAAGGCGATAAATTCACGATTTTAAACTACTAAAGTTGAAGATTTTGGGTGAAAATTGAAACTAATTTACGTTCGGTGAGTTTTTTAGGAGTCCCTAAATAGATAAATGTCTTTCAAATTCCTTTGTTACAAATTTTTCAAATTCTTTATTGTGATTATAGAGTACAGAACCATGTCCGAAACACAAAATACGAGGATTAAGTTCTGCTATTCTTTTTAGAGAATTGAGATTTTCTTTAGGCTTAGCAGTAAATAAGGAAGGAGGTAAATGTAATCCTGTTTTTGTTGTAATTAAATTCATATTAGTAGCTATATCGCCAGCAATCAAAACCCCATCTTTTTCTCTAAAAAAGACTATATGACCCTCAGAGTGACCTGGTGTTTCGATTACTTTAAATTCTCCTAGAGTGTCTCCTTCTTGAAGTGTTTTATTTACTTTTATCCCTTTTCCAGCCCAGAATTTTTGTTGTAATAGCGAAATAATATTTTGAGGAGAAGGATAATCTTTGGTTACCAATCCAGACTCAACTCTTGGTACTTCCTTAGCATGACAATATAGCGGGATATTCAATGTGTCACAAATTAATTGAGAGGCACCTTGATGATCTGGATGTGCGTGTGTTAAAGCATGGGCATGAATAGGTATTTTTTTAGTTGCCTTTTTAATTTTTAAAAAAGAACTTTTTATACCAGCATCTATTAAAATACCTTCTATAAAGTAGCAATTTACACTATTTCTAGGTAATAGAGGAATATGAAATACATCAGGTGCTATTTTTTTCATTGTGTAAACTTTTAATATTTTTTAAAAAAATCTATTATTTTATACAACAAAAATAGAAAAGGGATGAATAGTAAAATAAGACATTTGTCTTATTCTTTTTGATAAAAATCATGCTTAGCTCTATTTAATGTACGTGTAGTAATACCTATAAAAGAAGCAATATCTTCTGTTTTAGCCCGGCCAAGAAGGAATGGATAAAATTTAATGAGATTGTGAAATTTTAAATTGGCGGATTGATGATGGAATAATTGTAAAAAACGCTCTTTTTCTAGATATTCTTTTTGTATTATATGTTGCGTAACTTTTTGCCAATTAGGATTTTTTTGAATAAGAAGATTTAAGTTTTGAGAAGTAATGGTAAGTAATAAGCTATCTTCTACTGCTTGTATGTTTTTTGTAGCAAGCGTTTTATTTTGAAAACTATTTAAGATCGTTATAAAATCATTTTCGATACCAAAGCAATAAATATTTTCCTTACCTTCAATGTCTATTGAATAAGCTTTAACCATTCCTTTGACAATAAAACCCAAAAGTAAACAAGGTTGGTTTTGTTGGATAAAAAAATCAGATTTTTTTAGATTCCTAATATTAAAAAAAGAAGATCCCCAATTAATTTCATCTTCACTTAAAAAAGAGAGTGATTTTAAATACTCCTTTAAATGATTTTCTATTAATTGGGGATTCATAATGATATTATTTGAAATTTTTAATACCGTTTTCTAACCAAGATTTATATTCATCAATACCTGTAAAACCAATTGGTTTAGATAAATCATTTCCATCTGAATCTAGAACTACATAAAGCGGTTGGGAATTACTTTTGTATCTGGTAATTTGAAAATCACTCCATTTATTACCAATTGTTACAATTTCTTTACCTGTAGCTTTTGAAATGTATTGTTGTTCTTTTGGTAATTCAATTTTTCTATCACATACTAAAGAAACAACTACAACTTTTTCTTTTAAGATAGACAATACTTCAGAATTAGACCATACATTATCTTCCATTTTTCTACAATTAGCACAAGCATCTCCTGTAAAATCTAAAAGAACAGGTTTGTTAACTTGTTTTGCGTATGCTAAACCTATTTCATAATCATCAAAAGTAATGATATTATGTGGACCATAATGGGCGTGTTCTGGTAGTTCTGATTTTGTATTAGAGGTAGAAGAACCCACTCCATTTGTACTTTCGGCATAATTTAAAGGAGGTGTTAATCCACTTAAAATTTTAAGAGGAGCTCCCCATAATCCAGGAATCATATAAAAAGTAAATGAAGTAACTACAATAGCCATTATGAGTCTTCCAATACCAATTTTGTCAGCTTTTTCATAGTCATGCGGAAGCATATATTTTCCAAATAAGTATAAAGCCCAAGCGCCAAAAATAGCAATCCAAATAGCTAGAAATAATTCTCTTTCTAATAGATGTTTTTGTAATACTAGATCTGCATTAGATAAAAATTTAAAAGCAAAAGCTAATTCTAAAAAGCCTAAAGAAACTTTTACGGTATTTAACCATCCTCCTGATTTAGGTAAGGTATTTAACCATCCAGGGAACATAGCAAAAAGCATAAAGGGAAGTGCAATAGCTAAGGAAAAACCAAACATACCAATAATAGGAGCTATTCCTCCTTTTGTTGCAGACTCTACTAATAAGGTTCCGACAATAGGACCTGTACAAGAAAAAGAAACAACAGCAAGTGCTAAGGCCATGAATACAATTCCTAATATTCCTCCTTTATCCGCTTGTGAATCTAATTTTGTAGCCCAAGAGCTAGGCAAAACAATTTCAAATGCTCCTAAAAATGAAAGAGCAAATACAATTAATAAACCGAAGAATATTAAATTAAACCAAACACTTGTTGATAATTCATTTAAGGCTTCAGCACCAAAAAGACCGGTTATTAGTGAGCCTAAGATGACATAAATAACGATGATAGATAATCCGTATAAAATAGCATTTCTTATACCCTCTGCTTTTGTTTTGCTTTGTTTTGTAAAAAAACTTACCGTCATTGGTATCATCGGAAAGATACAAGGCATTAATAGAGCAGCAAATCCACCTAAAAATGCTAATAAGAAGATAGTCCAAAGACTTTTGTCTTGTTCTTCATTTTTTGTATTCGAATCGTTTTTTATATCAATATTTACAGGTTTGTTTTCTTTTGTAATTAAAGGAACAGCAATTACTTTTGAAGTAGTATCTTTTTTAGCTTCTTCGTTATTAGCTACTTCTTCTGGAGTACTTGTTAGGGGTAATTGAATATCAAATGTTTTGTCTTGTTGTATACAAGCTTCTTTACATACTTGATATTCAACGTATACTTTTATATTACTGTTTTTGGGATTTGTAAGTTTTATTGTTTGTTTGAATTGTGCTTTATTTTCAAATAAATATTCATCTACCTCAAAAACCTCGCTATACACTTTTTTGTAAGTACTTTCAGAAGTTTTACCAACTAATAGGTAGTTTCCTTTTGCATTTTTAAAGGAAAAAATGGTTGGTAATGAGCCTCCATCAGGTGTAAATTGAGAAAAAAGATGCCAATGAGGCTCTATTTTTGCATCAAAAGTAATGGTAAATTCAGTTTCTGACTTTTTTTGTACACTCGTTTTCCAACTTACTGGATTTAGTATTTGACTATGAACTCCTAAGGAGCTTAAAAAAAATAAAAAGGCTAATAATTTTTTCATTTTGTGAAAATTATGTTTACTATATTCTTTGTTTCGGAATGGGCTATGAAACGATTATCTGCTCTATGATTGATGATCCAAACAATTCTATTGTCCGAAAGTAAAAGCCAAGTGTTTTCTTTATCAATTAATGAAAATTTTTCATCTTTAAAGTATTTACTCACTTTTTTTTTACCATTCATTCCAGAAGGGTAAAAATAATCACCTTCTTGCCATTTTCTAATTTTTAAAGGAAACTTTAACGTTTCCCTATCTACAAAAATAGAAGATTTTGTAGGTATTGTATTGTAACCTGAGTTACAAAAACGCAATTTTATTGGGTTTACAATGTAATCAGTTTCATTAGAAATAAGGAACTCTAAAGTTGAGGGTGTTTGTTTTGCAGTTAGTATAAGAATATTTCTATCTTTTATTAATCGGTAATGATCGGACAAAATTTGTTTACCCGATTGATTTTCTACTAAATCATAAATAGCACCCCAATCTTGAAATTCGTATAATTTGAGCCATTCGTATAAATAAGCCTTATAGTTAGATAAAGATTGTAATTTTAAAATATCAAAATAAATATTATTTTCCTTTTTAATGGCTATTTTATCGAATTCCTTTTTAATAGAATCATTTGCTAAAGATTCTGTTTGATGTAAATTTTTAAGCGTATTCTGAAAAGAACCTAATAGATTTGTATTTAATTCCTTTAGGATTGGAACAACATGATGCCTGATTTTATTTCGGAAATATTTGTCGGAAGCATTACTTGCATCTTCTCTCCATTGAATTTTATTTTCTGTTGCGTATTTTTCAATTTCTTCACGAGAAAAAATTAATAAAGGACGTACAATTTTGTCGTTTATTTCAGGAATTCCTGTTAGTCCTTCAATACCTGTTCCACGGGTAAAATTGATTAAAAATGTTTCTAATGAATCATCTAAATGATGCGCGGTTAGTAAATAATCAAATCCTTGCGTGTTTAATAATTCATAAAACCAATTATAGCGTAATTCACGTGCTGCTTGTTGAATAGAGAGTTTATTGTCGTTCGCATATATTTGCGTTTCAAAATTTTTAATAAAACTTTTAATTTTTAATTTTTGACTCTTAAATTTTACAAATTCTTCGTCCTTATTACTTTCATCACCTCTTAATTGGAAATTACAATGTGCAATAGCTATTTGTAAGTTTAACTTTGAAAATAAATCTAATAAAACAATACTATCAATGCCACCGCTAACAGCTAAAAGTAAATGTTTACCATTTAAAAAGGAAAGATTTTGATGAATATGATTGCGTAATTGTGTCAGCATCTTGTAAAATTAACTTTATTTGTAATAAAAAGGAGTTTTCATAGGATTGAAATTATTTAAAAAATCCAAACTAAGATGTAAATACCTTTTTTAAGTTTCGTTGGATCCGATACAGAAATAAGAAAGTAATATAATTCATTGTTTAATGATAAAAATTATAAAGGTGAATGTAATTTAAGAATGAGATATGAAACTTAAAAATATTTTTTATCTAATTTTTTGGAATAATCTTGTGTCTCAGCTTAATACCTCACGCATGGCTTTAGCCTTTAATAAACATTCTTCATATTCTTGTTCAGGGTCAGATAATGCGGTAATAGCACTGCCTACAGAAAAAGAAAGATACTGATTGTCAGAATTGTATAAAATACTACGAATAACCACATTAAAATCAAAATTACCAGAAGGAGTAAAGTAGCCTACAGCTCCACTGTACAAACCTCTTTTAGTTTCTTCTAATTCCTCTATAATTTGCATAGCTGAAATTTTAGGAGCACCCGTCATACTTCCCATAGGGAAAGTAGTTTTTATGATGTCAACTGGATTAGTTGTGCTTTTTACTTCAGAAACAACTGTTGATATCATTTGGTGTACTTGTTTAAAAGAATAAATGGTACATAATTCTTCTACTTGTACAGAGCCCTTTATAGCTGTTTGAGCTAAATCATTTCGAACTAAATCTACTATCATAATATTTTCAGACCGTTCTTTAGGATTTTGTTCTAATTCAGTTTTAGAATTTGTATCTAAAATGAGATCTTCAAATCGTTTAGAAGTTCCTTTAATAGGTTGGCTGATGACTTTTTGATTTTCTTTCCTTATATAACGCTCAGGAGAAGCAGATAGTAAATAATGGATATGATTTTTAAAAAAACAAGCAAAAGGCGGTTTCGAAATTTTATTTAATTCTTGAAAAACTTGTGAAGGAATGATTTTACCGTTTTCAGCATAAAATTCCATACAAAAGTTAGCTTCATAGAGATCGCCTCTATGGATATGAGTCAACATTTGATTCACTTTTTTTATATAATGCTCCCTTGAAATACGTTGTTGGATTATAATTTCAGATTTTTGAGTTTCGTTTTTCGTTTTTCGTTTTTCTAAAATTTCTTCAAGATCGGAATCAATTTCATCATCACACATATTTAAATAAGCAATTTCTAGTTCGTTCCCTTTTAAGAAAAATATTTTTTTAGGCTGAAAAAAAAATAAATCGGAAAAGTTTAATCCATCATGATTTTTAGAATCTAGCGATTCAATATCATTTTTTAGGTCGTAAGCTAAGTAACCAAATAGCCAATCATTGGTTTGTTGTTGATATTGTTTTAAATCATCAAAAGCATTAATATAATCTGTTTTTAGGGAAGTAAAAGCATCTACAGCAACAATTAAGTCATAAGAACTATATTGTTGTGGATAGTCATTGCTTTTTAGATAAGCTACTTCACGGAAATTTTCTGCCCAGTATAATAGTTTTTTTTTGATCGTTATAGGATCAATATTTATTTTTTTTGTGACTCTCAAAATATTTTTTTTTAAGAGGCTAAAATATTACATACTTTACAAAATAGAAAATAAGTGAGCTTTAAAAAGTTATTAGAGTACGTAAAAAGTAGATTATTCCAGATTATGGGACAGACTTTTTGAAGAAAAAGAAAAAGGAAAGAAGATAAAAGGATAATAAATTTTTATTGCAGATGTATTTTCCTGTAATTAGGACAAAATATGAGGTACTTTTTTAGATTCAAAGTTGTTTTAAAAGTGTAATTTGAGATTATAGAAGCGTTTTAATTTTTTTAATTGGAGGCAGAAAAATCATTTTTGGAGTCAATTGAAAAAGTTTAAATCACTTTATAGTAATAATAATTTTTTTATGGAGATATTTCTTAATTTTAAAACTTTAAAACGTCAAGTCCTTTAACTAATGAATATTCCACAAAGTTCAAAAAAAAGAGTTGTTATAATTGGAGGTGGTTTTGCTGGTATTGCTTTAGCCAAGAAACTAAAAAATAAAAAATTTCAAGTTGTACTGATTGATAAGCATAATCATCATACATTCCAACCTTTATTGTATCAGGTTGCTACAGGAGGATTAGAAGCAGGTTCCATAGCATATCCTATCCGTAAAGTTATTCAAGGATGTTCAGATTTTTATTTTAGATTAACTACCGTAAAAGAGATTGATACTAAACATCAAAAAGTTTTATCAGAAATAGGGGATATACATTATGATTATTTAGTTATTGCTACTGGATCTAAAACCAATTATTTTGAAAATAAGGAAATAGAACGCAATTCAATGTCCATGAAAACCATTCCACAGTCACTTAATATTCGTAGTTTAATTCTTGAAAATTTTGAAGAAGCTGTTTTAACAAAGGATGAAACTGAAAGGAATGCTTTGATGAATTTTGTTTTAGTAGGGGGAGGACCTACAGGTGTTGAGTTAGCGGGAGCTTTAGCTGAGATGAAAAAAGCAATTTTTCAAAAAGATTATCCAGATTTAGATGTACAAAAGATGCAAATTCATTTGATACAAAGTGGTGATAGAATTTTGAATACTATGACGGAAAAATCATCAGTAGCGTCTGAAAAATTTTTGAAAGAATTAGGGGTTAAAATCTGGAAAAATGTACGTGTAACGAATTATGATGGGCGAACGATTACTACAAATACAGATCTTGTTTTAGATGCAGGTACTGTTATTTGGACGGCAGGGGTTCAAGGAGCTTGTATACATGGTTTGCCCGAAGAATCTGTTGTCAAAGGAGTGAAACGAATAAGAGTGAATGAGTTTAATCAAGTAAAAGGATTTGAAAATATTTTTGCCATAGGAGACATTGCTTCTGTGGAAAATGAACTGTATCCACAAGGACATCCTATGATGGCACAACCTGCCATACAACAAGGAAATTTATTAGCAGATAATCTACTTAATTTACAACAAAATAAATCTATGAAAGCTTTTGTGTATGATGATAAAGGCTCTATGGCAACTATTGGTAGGAATTTAGCTGTTGTAGACTTGCCTAAATACCATTTTAATGGTGTTTTTGCTTGGTTTGTATGGATGTTTGTGCACTTGTTTTCATTGATTGGATTTAAAAATAAAGCGGTTGTTTTTTTAAATTGGGTTTATAATTACATCCGTTTTGATCGAGAAGGACGTTTAATTATTCGTCCTTACAAAAAGAAAAGTTTTATTACATTTACTAGTGATGAGATTTAGTAAATTGTGGCTTAAGTTTAATTTTTTAAACTTAAGCCATTTTTATATGAACTAATTTAGGACTAATTACTTTTTTAGAGTATGTAAAGAGATAGTGTCCTTTTTTTACTCGGATTACGTATTAAAAATCTATTTCACTTTATTTTTCTTCCAATTTAAGCACGTACTCCAATTTTATTCATCGTAATAGTTGACTATTTCATCTTCTAAATTTTCTGTGACTACTTGAATTTATTGAAAAATTTTGTTTCACAACGAAGTCTAATGCGGAATCTGGGTTTAAGTTATCATTGTCCCATTTTAAAATAATAATCAGCGGAGTGCTTACCACTTCCATAAAAAAGAAAGAAAGTACAAATAGATAATAAGAGAAAAGACAAAATCAGATTTGTATAATTCATTTCATCAATAAAGTTTACCAAGAATGCGCCTATTAATATAGGAACTTGTGCCATTATTGACCAGCGAGTTAACAATCCAAACACAATCATAATTCCACCGACTATATGAGCAGCCATAACATAATGCACAATTAACATCCCGCCACCAAAATTTTTAATCGGTTCTGTTAATTGCGTGTAATAAACGGTATTTGTCATAAAAGAAACACCTTTCATAAATAAAAAAACACCTATAAAAATTCTCAATAAATCTAATGAGTAATAAGTGTGTGCATTTGCCCACTTATTCAAATTTTTTACAGTTCCCATAGCTATAAATTTAAATATTTTAAGCTAATATACTAAAAATCAATGTATTGTTTTGTTTTTATGGAGTGTATTTTATGTAAAATGATTTTTTATTAGGTTTAATATCATTTATTTCTTTTATATGAAAAGGTATTAATTTCCAATTATTGGAAACAAGCATTGTGTATTTTTGATTTTTAATAAACAATTCTATTGGCATTTCAAAATTAGGTTCTTCGGTAACCCATCTAATTTCAAATTTTTCTTCTTTTTTTTGAATTTCTAAAACAGGAATTGTTACGTACTTTAGATACTGATTGAATATAGGCGTTAAATTCATTTTTGATTCGTTATTAAAAAAATCAATAACCGTTTTCCCTTCAATAATTTGTTTTTTATATTTTGTAGAGAACTTTAATAAAATATCCCACCATTTGTCTTTACCTATAACATGGCGGAGTGTATTTAACATGTTAGCACCTTTGTAGTACATATCGCCACTCCCTTCCTTATTTACGCCAAAAGAACCTATTATAGGGCGATCATGCGCTATATTTATGCGCAGGCCTTCACAATAATCAAGTGCTTTTTCATATCCATATAAACACTCTATAAAAGCTACTTCTGAATACATAGTAAAGGCTTCGTGTATCCACATATCAGCTATGTCCTTGCTGGTTATACTATTGCCAAACCATTCATGTCCTGTTTCATGTATTGTTATGTAGTCAAATAAAAGACCAATACCAGTTCCTGATAAATCCCTCCCTTGATATCCTTTTTTATATTTGTTTCCGTATGCTATTGCACTTTGGTGTTCCATTCCTAAGTAAGGAGTTTCTACTAATTTGTAACTGTCTTCTTTAAAAGGATATGGACCAAATTTTGATTGAAAACAATCTAGCATAGGTTTTACTTCTTCAAAGTGTTTTCGTGCTTTTGTTTCATTATTTCGAAGTACATAATATTTTAGGTCTAAGCCTTTATGATAATCTTCAATTAAAACATAATCTCCAATATTAACAGTGATATCATAAGTGTTAATAGGATTTTTAACTTCCCAATCCCAGCGAGTATACCCATTTTTTAGATCTTCACTTCCAATGAATCGTCCATTAGATACATTCATTAATCCGTTTGGAACAGCTACTTTAATAGATATACCTAGGTCTGGTTCATCACTTTGTGAATCTTTTACAGGATACCAAGAACTGGCTCCAAATCCTTGACAACTAACGGCTACCCAAGGTTTGTGGTTAGGATCTTGGGTAAAAGTAAAGCCTCCATCCCAAGGAGCTCTTTTAGCAAGAGTAGGATTTCCTGAATAGTAAAACTTAATTTTATGAATACTTCCTTTTGAAAGTGTATTAGGGAAATGAATGAAAGTAGCTATTTCATCCCGTGTATAATGAAGCCTTTGATTATGATAAAGAATACTATCTATTTTCATATTTTCAAATAAATCAATTTGAATTTTTGATGTATTATTTACTACTTTAAAAGTAATATCATTATAACCTATTATTAATTTTTTATCAATATTAATGTTGATGTTTAGATCATAACGTTGTACATCAAAACAGATGCGTTCTGTTCGTAATCCTCCTTGTAAAGAGTCACGATGAGTATATTGCTCTTTGGCTACAGTTAACTGTGCGGATATAGGTTGAATTTTTAAAAAAAGGAATAAAAATAAAATGTATTTTCTCATAATAAAAAAATCTACCGCGTAAAGGTAGATTTTTATGAGCTTTAATAAAAAATAATTTATTATCGAATATTTTAAATAAACTATAAATGATTTAAAGAAATAGTTGTTATTAACTAAACCTGAATCACGCCTAAATTAAAAGGTTTTTCTATAGGAGCGTGATTAGCGGCTTCTATTCCCATAGAAATCCAAGTACGAGTTTCAAGTGGATCTACAATAGCATCTGTCCATAAACGTGAAGCAGCATAATAAGGAGAAACTTGTTCGTCGTAACGTGATTTGATTTTATTAAATAATTCTTCTTCTTTTTCAGGCGTAATTTCTTCGCCTTTTGCTTTTAAAGAAGCAGCTTCTATTTGCATTAATACTTTAGCTGCTTGCGCTCCTCCCATAACAGCTAATTCAGCGCTTGGCCAAGCAAATATTAATCTAGGGTCGTAAGCTTTTCCACACATAGCATAGTTACCAGCGCCATAAGAATTGCCTACTACTATAGTAAATTTGGGTACTACAGAGTTGGATACAGCATTTACCATTTTAGCACCGTCTTTGATAATTCCCCCATGTTCAGATTTAGAACCGACCATAAAGCCTGTTACATCGTGCATGAATACTAAAGGGATCTTTTTTTGATTGCAATTAGCTATAAAACGAGTTGCTTTATCGGCACTATCAGAGTATATAACGCCTCCGAATTGCATTTCGCTAGGTTTAGTCTTGGCTCCTGTAGTTTTAGCTATTAAGCGTTGATTCGCTACAATGCCTACTGCCCAGCCATCAATACGCGCATACCCCGTAATGATGGTTTGACCATAACCTGCTTTGTATTCATCAAATTCAGAGTTGTCAACTAAACGTTTAATGATTTCCATCATATCATATTGTTCAGCGCGTGATTTTGGTAGAATGCCAAAAATTTCATTTGGATCTAAAGTAGGTTTTTCAGGTTTGATTCGGTTATATCCTGCCTTATCAAAGTTGCCCATTTTGCCTACAATACTTTTAATTCTATCCAATGCGTCTTTATCATCTTTGGCTTTAAAATCGGTTACACCAGAAATTTCACAATGGGTAGTAGCACCTCCTAATGTTTCGTTATCAATTGTTTCACCAATTGCTGCTTTTACTAAATAGCTACCAGCTAAAAATATACTACCTGTTTTATCAACAATTAAGGCTTCGTCACTCATAATAGGTAAGTAAGCACCACCTGCAACACAGCTTCCCATTACGGCAGCTATTTGCGTTATTCCCATACTGCTCATTAAGGCATTGTTACGAAAAATACGACCAAAATGTTCTTTATCTGGAAAAATTTCATCTTGCATTGGTAAATATACACCAGCGGAGTCTACAAGATAAATAATAGGAAGTCTATTTTCCATTGCTATTTCTTGTGCTCGTAAGTTTTTTTTGGCAGTAATAGGAAACCAAGCACCTGCTTTTACAGTAGCATCATTAGCCACCACGATACATTGTTTTCCTTGTATATATCCTACTTTTACAATAACTCCTCCAGAAGGACAACCACCATGTTCTTTATACATACCTTCCCCAACAAAAGCTCCTATTTCAATTGATGTGGCTTCTTTATCTAATAAATAATCAATTCTTTCTCGTGCAGTCATTTTGCCTTCAGCATGAAGTTTAGCAATACGCTTTTCTCCTCCTCCTAATTTTACTTTTGCTAAACGCTGTTTTAATTCAGATAATAAAAGTCTGTTATGATCTTCGTTTTTATTAAAGTTTAAATCCATAGTGTATTGTTTAATTTCGGTGCGCTAAATTACAAAATCTGTTTTAACTATTTTAAAAAGCGTTAAAGGACTGTTAACAGAATTAATATGCAATTGATCTTGACTTAACATTAACTTAACATATAGGGGGTATTTTCGCATCTGAAATTAAATTGATTAAAAATGGCATTTAGAGACGTACTAAAATTCTTTTCACCAAAGGACACAACTTTTTATCCTTTATTTAATAAAGCAACAGCTGATTTACTTGCTTTATCTGAAAATTTACATGAAGCCGTAAATATAGGGAAAAGCGAAATGGAAAACAGAACTAATTACTACAAACAAGTAGAGCAGTTAGTAGCGGATATTGAAAATGTGAATCATAAAATGAATATAGAGTTAAGTAGAAATTTTATTACTCCTTTTGATCGTGAAGATATTCACATGTTGATTACTACGATTACAGAGGTAGCTAATAATATTTATACAGCTTCTAATCGTATGAATTTGTATAATGTGATTAAGATAAATAAGTCTATTCGTAAATTAACGGAAATAACTCTAGAAGCGTGTACTCATATTAATAGTGCTGTATTAGAATTGAAAGATTTAAAGAATTTAGACAAAATTAATAGTGCTGTTAAAAAAATCAATAAATTAGAAAGTAAAGCAGATTTGGTTTTTGACAAAGCTGTTGCTGAATTATTTGAAAATGAAACAGATGTTATTAACATTATTAAATACAAAGAAGTGTTATATGCTTTGCATAAAGCAACAGATAAATGTAAGGATGTATCTAGAACTTTAGAAGCAATTTCTGTTAAACACGCTTAATAGCGCTCTAAATTATATTTTTAAAATGGAATTTGCTTTATTAATTATAATAATTGTTGTAGCTATGGGCTTCGACTTGGTCAACGGTTTTCATGATGCGGCCAATTCAATAGCTACAGTAGTTTCAACAAAAGTATTGTCGCCAACCCAAGCTGTAATATGGGCTGCAATTTTTAATTTCGCTGCTTATTGGGTTTTTGATATGAGTGTAGGTAATACAGTAGCCAAAACAGTAGATAACTCAGTTATTGACTTATGGGTAATTTTATCAGGCTTATTAGCAGCTACAGTATGGAATTTACTAACTTGGTGGTTAGGAATACCTTCGTCATCATCACACACCCTTATTGGTGGATTTGCAGGCGCTGCTGTGGCACATGCTGGTTTTGATGTGCTAAAATTAGAGGAAATTACAAAACCCTTAATGTTTATTGTTTTAGCACCTATTATTGGTGGTGTTATCTCTTTTATCATTACACTCATGACAATTCAAAGAAATTTCTTTATAAAATTGTCGTGTTATATCCTATTAACCCTATTTACAGTTTATATGACTTGGGCTTATAAAGATATTTTTGATATTAAGCCAATTATGATTTGGATTATAGGTGTTTTATTATCTTCATTTGTCTTGATTTTTATCATTTTTGAATTAGTTGTAGGTAAAAATAATACGGCAATGAAAGAAGGTAATTTGTATAAAAAATTACAACTATTATCCTCAGCCGCTTTTTCATTAGGTCACGGTGGAGCCGATTCTCAAAAAGTTATGGGTATTATTTGTGCTGCTTGTATTGTGTATGCTAATGGGGTAAGAAGAGGAGAAGTAAAAGGAAATGTACCTAGCTTATTACAGGTAACAGAGGTGTTACAGGTGAAATATACAAATGATGAAGGTAAAATTAAAAAATTCAAACCTGCTATAGGTATTTTTGATAAAGATACCGTTTACGTAGATGGTAAAAAGATAATTGATTTATCTACCCAGCAAAACATTTATGAAGATGAAAAATTAATAGCAGGTGTAAATCCAAATAATCCTTTTCTTTTACATTTGAAAAAAGAAAATATTGATCTGAGTAATTTTGATAAGGCAGCTAAAGAATTAACAACATTGCATGTGTATACAGATAAAAAAGATGTGCATGATAATGATACAAAAGAAGTTATTTTTAAAGATAAACATTTAAATCCTGCTTATCGTTATGCAAAAATATTTGCAAAGTATGTAGATGAAAAAGGAAAGTTGAAAGAAGATATCAAAGCGAAAGTTGAAACTAAGGTTACAAATAAAACAATGCCTATCTGGATTGCTTTTGGTTGTTATTTAATGATTGGCTTAGGAACTTTAATGGGGGGGTGGAAAATCGTAAAAACAATGGGGACTAAGATTACTAAAGTGACACCATTGGAAGGCGTTTGTTCAGAAACAGCTGGTGCTCTAACACTTTTCACAGTTTCTCAAATGGGAGTTCCTGTGTCTACAACTCATACTATTACTGGATCTATTATAGGAGTAGGAGCTACTAAGCGATTAAGTGCAGTAAGGTGGGGCGTAACTATTAACCTAATTTGGGCTTGGATTTTAACTATTCCCGTATCCGCTTTAGTTGCTGCAATTATTTACTATATTTTGTCAATTTTTAATTAATCATATTATTTCTCTAGGAAGAGGCTATTGTTAGCCTCTTTTTTTTTATTTTTTTTTAAAGAATAACAATTTAAATAGATAACACACAACTTTAAATTAATATTTTTAATCTAACACTAAACATGAAAAATAATCTTTTAATTTTCCTGTTACTTTTTATTACAGGGGGTTTTTTAGGGCAAAATAAAGAACATTTATCGGGGTTTTCTACACTTTCGTTGACTTATAAATTTAATAAAAAATGGTATGTTTATGGTGAGCTGCAAGCTCGATCAATTGCTGATTTGACTACTGTTGATTATTATGAAATAAAAGGAGGGAGTGGTTATAATATAAATTCAAGTAATCAAACTTTTTTAGGTTTGGGAAGATATGCTAATTATAGAGAAAAAAGTATTTCAAACGAGGAACTACGTTTTTGGTTACAGTATACTTATAATAAATCTTTTGGACGTGTTAAAATTGAAAATAGGATAAGAGCTGAAAAAAGACTTTTTTATAATCCTATTACAAGTATAAATACTAATACAGAACGTTATAGAGATAGAATGAATGTTATTGTGCCAATTAATAATAGGAAGGTTGAAGCCAATACTTTTTTTGCAAATGTGTATGATGAATTATTTTTAGGGCCTGACAGTCCTATTATAAAAAGAAACAGAATGTATGTAGGAGGAGGGTACCAACTTTCTAAAGATTTTGGAGTAACCTTAGGGTATTTATTTCAAAGAGATTTTAATTTGAAAGCAAATACAAATTTACATTTTATATTTTGTGGTTTGAATTTTATAATTGATAGATCCAATAGTATACCTGTAGAGGCTCCTACACCAGATCATGATTAGTTTTTATAGACTTCGTTTTGAAACAAAATATTTCAATCATAACTTCAATAGGAGAGAAATCACATTATCAGTATTATGTGATTTCTCTTGTTAGTCGAAATGAAAGATTGCAACCTTTCTAGGTATTCTCTTTGAGAGTTTATATTTTAAATAAATTATTTTTTCTTAAGTATTTTGTATTCTTCATAGCAGCCATTAATGGCATCTAAAATTTGAAGATCATTGGCTGTTTTCATAAAAGAATCAGAATAATTACAACGTTCTAAAATCTCGTTTAACTCTTTTTCATTAATACCAAACATTAAATAAATAGTTTGACGATCGTAACGATTTTGTAATATATTGCGTAAACTGTCATCTTTTCGTAATTCTTTTAATTTTTTGAGTTCAGTGGGTTTCTTTCCAAAAAAATTATAAAGAGCATCAGCAGGGTTAAATAAGGAACCAATGACCCTGTTAAAAGCATTAGGAGAATTTTCACCTCCTTCGTATCTTTTGGTAAGACCTGCTATAGAATACCAATAATTCTCTCTTTCAGGAATTAATTTAGAGTCTACTTCTAAATAACCTGTGAGTTCGTAAGGCGGAATGATAATTTCTTCTAAAGCATAAGCTTTTTCTGTTAATTTTACTCTGAAATTTTGATTTTTTATCCAGTCATTAGTTACTCTAATTTCAATAGATTGAAAACCTAAACAAGAAATGAGTAAATTGTCATTTAAATCGGCTTTGATTTCAAAATTACCCTTGGCATCGGATATAGCCCCGCGGACTTTGTTGGTGTTAACAATGTTAACATTCCAAATAGGGACTAAAGTATTACTATTGATAATAGTTCCTTTTACAATATTTTCTTGTCCCCAAATAGAAGATGTGAAAAAAATTAAAAATATAAAGTATCTCATGACTAAAGTTATCTTTGCGAAAGTAGTTAAACCGTGTGATATTTTATATAGTTTAAAAGAAAATTAACAATCTCTTTTTGTGAAAAATAAGAAAGGATCATAGTAAGGAATTGAAATTTTGAGGGAATAAAAAAGATTGATCGTTTCCTCCTGTTTTTATCCGTGAGAGGAAACAATAAATTTAATTTTTTTTCTTACCGTTTTTAAAACGAACAGGTTCAAAAACAGGGTTTGAATTTTTAATTTTCTTTTGAGGAAAAGATTGTTTATTTGTGGGATTAAATTCTTTGTCAGATTTTTTTTCTTTCTTTTCCGATTGAATTTTTTTGATATTTTGTTTGTTTAGATTAAGTACATCTAAAGGGTTTTTAGGAGTTTCTTTATTTCCTCTTAAATAAAGAATTAAGCCATTTAAAAAATTACGAAGTATTTGATCACCACATTCCATGTATTTAGGATGGTCTTCATTACGGAAAATATTACCCAATTCCCCTTTAGAAATCCTAAAATCTACTAATTCAAGAATTTCTACGATTTGATCATCTCTAAGTTGTAGTGCAACTCTCAATTTTTTAAAAATATCGTTATTTGTCATGCCATTTAATTTTTGTCAAAGATAAGGTTTTAATCTTACATGAGAAGTCTAACCCAAATTACACCTTAGAAATTTATTTTAGATAAAAATAATTTAAGAACTAAAATAATAGAACATTTTTGTTCTCACTATAGTAAAGTTATGTTTGCTGTAAAAGTTTCTGTGCATTTGTATATTGTTTTATCCTTTTCTTTATTATCATAAGATGATTAACTAATTTGAGAGAATTCATATTGTCACACTGTTTTTGTATATTCTATGCAAAAATTATAGATTTGTTGGCAAAAAAAATAAAGATGAATAGCCAGAGAGAAAAGATTAATTTATTGCAAGAAATGATTGAATTTGCAGTTGTAGATGGAGAATTACACGATAAAGAATATGATTTTCTTTGGATAGTAGCACAAGAGTTGGAGATAGATAAAGCTACTTTTTTAGAATTATTTAAGTTGAAAGGATTAAAACAGGTTGTGAAAGATGAATTTCAACGTATTTTACAATTTTATAGATTGGCTTTATTGATGCACTGTGACGGTATCTTACATAATAGGGAAAAGGAAAGAATATATGAGATAGGAATAAATATGGGGTTGAATCCGAGTGCGATGAAAAGAGTACTTTATCTTATGGGAAAATCACCTAATCAAATATTAGAAGCAAGTGTGGTCATAGAGGCTTTTCAGGAACAGTT
This sequence comes from Flavobacterium davisii, assembly GCF_042182265.1. Taxonomy (NCBI): domain Bacteria; kingdom Pseudomonadati; phylum Bacteroidota; class Flavobacteriia; order Flavobacteriales; family Flavobacteriaceae; genus Flavobacterium; species Flavobacterium davisii. The sequence continues at coordinate 3,164,583 of NZ_CP097869.1, read as the reverse complement.
AAATTAAAAAAATAACCCAAAAAAGAAGAAATTTACATTAATCCTATCTTCATAAAAAAGGAATTATATTCGATTTACGAGGATTTTAGAAGTAAAAAATATCTTTTTTGGGTTGTTTATAAAAATTATACTTTTTCTATTTTTTTGTTCTCATCACAACTAAATAAGTGATCGCGTTTGATTAGTTCAGCGATACCTTTAGGAAGCATTTCTTCCCAGCCAGGCTTACCGCATCCGATCATTTTCAAAACCTCACGAGAAAATATTTTCAAATGTGATTTGTCAAAATCTGTGATGTCAATTACTTTTCCGTTGTAAGCAAAGAATTTGTATAATTCTTTCATTCTAGGATGTACTTTAAGATTTTGAGAAGTAAGAATAGTGCCGTCTTCATCCTCCATAGGATATAGATATACTTTCATATCGCGATAGAATAATTTGCCAAAGGCTTCTAGAATTCCACCGCTTAAATGGCGATAGTATTTTTCATCAAAAATATCAATTAAGTTGTTAACTCCCATGGCAAGTCCCATGCGTTCTTTGGTGTAGTTCGAGAAATACTCTACAACTTTGTAATATTCTTGAAAATTAGAGATTAAAACGGTTTGTCCTAAAGAGCAAAGTAGTTCAGCACGGTCTAAGAAATCTTTTTCGTCAATTTCACCATCAGAACGTAAGTTAGATAAAGTAATTTCAAATACTACAAGGGTATTTTCTTCTTTAACCTTGTTTTCTTGAAGGAACATTTGTAGTGATTTTTCATACATATCCATGTTAACTTTTGTAACAGGGCGAAAACTGCCTCTAAGAGCTAAAATGTTTTTTTTGTATAAAATTTGGGCAGGTAATACGTTTTTAGCATTAGGGTCAAACATAACGGCATCTGTCATGCCATTACGTACTAATTGTAGACTCATTAGGCGGTTGTCTACTTCTTTAAAACGAGGACCAGAAAAGTTTACAGTATCAATTTCTAATTGGTCTTTGTCTATATGATCATATAAATAACGTAACAAACGTTTGGGATCATTGTATTTATAAAAGGCACCGTAAATTAAGTTTACACCTAGTTTGCCTAAAGTTTCTTGTTGTAGTTTTGCATCATTTTCTTTGAAACGAATGTGAAGAATAATTTCGTTATAAGCTTCGTCTGGATCTAATTGAAAAATAATACCAACCCATCCGTGTCCTTTATATTGTTTAGCAAAATCTATAGTAGCTACAGTATTAGCGTAGCTAAAAAATAATTTGTTGGGATGCTTTTCTCTTTTTAAACGCTGTTCAACTAATTCAATTTCATGTTGAAGCATTTTGCGTAAACGACTTTCTGTTACGTAACGCCCATCATCTTCTATACCATAAATAGCGTCACTAAAATCTTTGTCATAAGCACTCATTGCTTTAGCAATAGTACCAGAGGAAGCACCTGCTCTAAAGAAGTGTCTAACCGTTTCCTGTCCAGCACCTATTTCGGCAAAAGTACCATAGATGTTTTCATTTAAATTGATTCTTAGTGCTTTATCGCTTATGGAAGGGATTTGTTCAATCTCTCTATCTCCTTTTAATCTAATTTCTTTTTGTAGATCTTTCATCTTCATAATTAAATACTTTGCAAAGGTAGTAAAAGCCTTATTTTTTATCAAATAATATTTATTTTTGTAAAAAAAAGCATTTCTATTGAAAATATATTTTTTAGGTACCGGAACCTCACAAGGTATTCCTGTTATAGGGAGTGATCATCCTGTTTGTTTAAGTGAGGATGTAAGAGATAAACGTTTACGTGTTTCTGTATGGATTCAATGGGATCATCACTCATTTATAATAGATTGTGGACCGGATTTTAGACAACAAATGCTTTCATCAAAATGCCCCAAAATTGATGCCATTTTTTTTACACATGAGCATGCGGATCATACAGCAGGTCTAGACGACATACGTCCTTTTTTCTTTAGACAAGGAAATATCCCTATTTATGCACATGAACGCGTTTTAAAAAATTTAGAAAAAAGATTTGACTATATCTTTGAAACGATTGATAAATATCCAGGAGCTCCTAGTGTAGATAAATCACTTGTAGTTAATGGACAATTAGTAAATATTGATGATAAAAAAATAGAGCCTATAAGTGCTTGGCATGGAAATTTGCAAACTTTCGGTTATCGTTTTGATCGTTTTGCGTATTTAACAGATGTTAAAAGTATTGATGAAAAAGAGTTAAATAAACTTTTAGAATTAGAAGTTTTAGTAATTAATGCGTTGCGTGAAGAACCTCATGAAACACATTTTAATTTGGAAGAAGCATTGACATTAATAAAAAAAGTAAAGCCCAAGAAAGCTTATCTAACCCATATAAGCCATTTGTTTGGATTTCATGAAGAAATACAAAAAAAATTACCAGATAATGTGTGGGTAGCTTATGATAATTTAGAAATAACTATTTAATATATATGAGAAAATTACTTTTATACGGATTCATCTTTTCAGTTTTAATGAATATTTTTCAACTAATGTATGCTACTAAAAAATTTAATCATGATAGCCAAACAACTGAAAAATATAAGAAAAAGATAAAAGATTCAATAGCCAAGATTGTTGCAGAAAAAGAAGAAGGAGATTATTTTTCATTAGTACATAACGATAAGGCTAGGGATTATTTTGAGGATCAAGATATAGATCAATTAATGCCGAAAATAAAAGAACAATTAGTTGAAATGAATAATAATCCTAAAGGAAATCCATTAATTTCATACGAAGGAATGGTTATTAATAAAGTTCGTTTTTTAAATCATCGATGGATAATTGCTGATTTCACCGGTGAATCGGGTTGGGGAGAGCTTATTTTAAAATATTTTGTAGAACCAACAGGAAAAGTTTCTTTTGAACCAGCAGAAATTTTAATGTATCCAAATACCTAATGAAGAATTTATTTTAATAGCTTTTAGAGAGATAAAAAATAAATTATTGTATTTAATTCTTGGTTAATACATTTAGGAATGTACTATAAATTAAGGATTAAAACTTTCTTTTTTGAATTTAACCCAGATATCGCATTAGACTTCTTTTTGAAAAAAATGAATAAATTCAAGTGATTACAGAAAGTTATAGAAGAAGAAATAGAGAGTTATTTTGATGACTAAGTGGGAGAGTACGTGCTTGAATGGTGAAAATAAAGTGAATGGATTTGCTTCGCTGATTTACTTCGTTCGAGTTTAATGCGTAATTTTATCTAACTGATTTTAAGCAATTGATAAACATTAAATTCTCTAATTTGATTTTCATTCTGTCCTATGGCTACAAAATGAGAACGTGATCCAACATCAATTCCTGCCGCATTGGGATTTACAATTTGCATTTTTTCGAAACTTTTCATAAATTTTCATTTTATTAAAATGCGAGGAAATGTAATATCTTAGCTAAAATTATTCTATACGAGATAAGATGGTGTTCGATCATTGATTCTCTCAAAGGCTCCCATTTGGAAGCCTTTTTGCATTTTAGCCAAAATTTGGGAGGGGATAAATTCACCATTTTTTACATAGGCTTCGGTCGCAAATACAAGTTAGCTCTCATTTGTCAAAGAACACTACTTTTTTGAAATCTGGGTTAAATAATGAATATAGAAAACTCAAGTAAAAGACAAACAAAAGTGTTGAAAAGGATCATTTATTGATCATACTGTGTCAAGTTTCTATACGTAAAATATAAATTTCGAGAAGCAGAAAATGACTTATTAAATATAAAAAACTATTTCTTTACAAATTTTACTTCTCGAAGAATGAAATAATTTGCACACTTCCAAAGGCATACTATCTACTAAAAGTAGTTTTTTAAATCATTTAGTTTTGTTACCATCTTCATTTTATTTGCTCAATAAAAGCAAATAATTTTTGCTTTCTTTTATTTAAAAAATTCTTCCTTCTGTTTTAATTAGAATATGAAACTCTTTTGTATATCTAAATCAATGATAATTAGTATCTATTGAATTAATAAACTATATTAATTAATGGTTTTATTTATATACTCCATTTTTTATTAATTAAATCACAAAATAAATATTTTTAGTTTTATTTTGTTTATTTTAGCTGTTTTTTTATTGTTTGTTATAAAAAAATGTTTTTAAAATAAAAGGTGATTATTTGTATCTTTTGTTTTATAGGAGTTAAAATGGTGAAATATGAGTGGTTAATAAAATGAATTATCTAGATAATTCATGTCTTTAAACGAATTATCGTATTAAAAAGTAAGTCAAATTAAAAAATAATAATCTTACGATCATATATAATAGAGCGTATTGGTTATTTAAATTTTTAGTTGATTGTGGGTATTGTGGGGTATTCTTAACCTCATATAGAAGGTAAAAGTATCTATTGCAAATCAATATAGCTTTTAATGATATCTTTTTAAAATTCTGAAAATAATTGATTTTTATATTTTAACAAGATAATAGTTTAAATAGTATAATATGTGAAAACATATTTTTAAAACCTTATTCTAAAATTTTTAAAAAAATTAATATATGGTCGAAAAAATACCAAAAACATTTGGACATAAAGTTAGAAATTTAATTTTTCTAATGAGTTTTATTATGTCATTTTTTTTATCCGTTGAAAAATCATATTCGCAATGTGGGAATGGTTTTCAGCAAGGGGGCTTTTTGATGAATGTAAATAATAATATTTATTCTGTTAATATAAGAACAGGTAAATCTACTTTTATAACGACTAGTCCTTTTGTAAGTGGAGTAGGAAAGGCAGGTCTGAATTCTTTTGCTACTGATGCGGCAAAAAGAATAATGTATTATGCCAATACTAATGAAAATATTACTAATACTGCTTTGTATGCTTACAATATAGCGACTAATACACATGTTGTGGTATCGTCAAATGTCACATTTCAAGGTATAACGCTGGGAACAGCCGGTATAGGTTCTGGAGGAGCTGCTTTTGATGGGGGATTTTTGTATTTAGCGATAGAACAATCTCTTACAGGTACACCTAATCCTGATACAGTAATCTATAAATGTACGATGTCAGCTGATGGTTTGACATTAGTTAATGCTGTACCTGTAATTCAGATTGATGAAGCTGATTCTATGGGAGATTTTGCTATTATAGGAGATCTAATAGTTAGAACTTCTGGTGGTCGAGTTTTTGAGTATACAATACCAACAACTTACGTCTTCGGTGTCAATACGACAGCTTCTACTATAGTATCAGGGAGTGTTACTTATGTATCTCAAATAGCTCAAGATCATTTAAATAATTTATGGTTAGTTAGTGAAAGAGTTAGACAATATTTTCCAAGTACTCATACTATTTCTAATACGGAAGTATTGACTACATCTGATGGCGTTACAAATGATATACCAAGTCCGTTCGATGCAGGTGGATGTGTTGCTGCAGATGGTATTATAGGGGGGAGAGTTTACCGAGACTCTAATAACAATGGTATTTTTGATAGTGTAGATACAGGAATAGTTGGAGTAACAATTAATATTCATGATGATTTAAATAAGAATGGAATTATTGATATTGATGATCTTTTACTAACAACTGTTACTACTGGAGTAGGAGGTTTTTATAATGTGAGTGGTTTGCTTCCAGGTGATTATATTGTGAGAGTGACTGATACAGGAAAAGTTATCGATGGAAGTGCTATTTCAACCACAGGAGGAAATATACAAACAGAGGCATTGTCTATATCTGAGTCAAATTTAACACATGATTTTGGATATTTTACCCCTAATTCGAATTTAGGAATAACAAAAACAGTTAGTAGCGCTACACCTAATGTAGGGAGTAATGTAACTTTTACACTTACGGTAACTAATGCCGGACCAAGTACTGCAACGGGAGTTATCGTAAATGATTTACTACCATCAGGCTATACTTTTGTTGGTAGTTTGTCTTCCGTAGGAACTTATAATTCAGGTACTGGAGTTTGGACTATTGGTGCATTAACAAATGGAGCTATAGAAACATTAAATATTGTAGCAACGGTTAAAGCTACAGGTAGTTATGTAAATACTGCTACTGTTACAGGAATTGAGTTTGATCCTACACTAGGTAATAACTCTTCTACTAGTACACCTATTCCAATAAATGTGATAGTAGCAGTAAATGATCCAAAAGTAACAGTTGCGAGTACAAATGCTATAGTTACAGTACCAGGAAATGTTACGACAAATGATACATTAAATGGAGTAGCGGTTACCTCAGCTAATACCAATGTAACGCCTGTTACAACGGGTCCATTAAGCGTAGATTCAGAAGGGAATATAACGGTAGCGGCCAATACTCCATCAGGAGTTTATAATGTTACATATCAGTTATGTGAAGCAAATCCAGTTACGGGGTCTAATATAACCCCTTCAAATTGTACAACAGCCATTGCTATAGTAGAAGTTAAAAACACTATTGATGCAGTAGACGATGCCAAAGTAACAGTTGCCTCAGGAGGAAATATCCCAAATGTAACGTTAAACGATAAGTTAAACGGATCAAACGTTACGATAGGTGCAGCAGTAGGTCAAGTAAGTCTAACAGGTGTAAACGTTCCATTAGGCTTAACATTAAATCCAGATGGTACCATTAGCGTTGCAGCTGGTACGCCAAGTGGAATATATACAGTTGAATACAAAATATGTGAGAACGGCGCAATTCCAGTAAACTGCGATACAGCCATTGCAATAGTCGAAGTTAAAAACACTATTGATGCTAAAGATGACGCACTAACAGCAAATAGCTCAGGGGTTAGCATTACTCCAGCAGTAACACTAAACGATACTTTAGATGGAAAAGCAGTAGTAATAGGGACCAATCCAGGAGAGGTAACTCTTACCCCAGTAGGTATAGTTCCAGCAGGCTTAACATTAAATCTAGATGGTACCATTAGCGTAGCAGCTGGTACGCCAAGTGGAATATATACAGTTGAATACAAAATATGTGAGAACGGCGCAATTCCAGTAAACTGCGATACAGCCATTGCTACAGTTAGCGTTTTAAATTCAATTGATGCTAAAGATGACGCACTAACAGCAAATAGCTCAGGGGTTAGCATTACTCCAGCAGTAACACTAAACGATACTTTAGATGGAAAAGCAGTAGTAATAGGGATCAATCCAGGAGAGGTAACTCTTACCCCAGTAGGTATAGTTCCAGCAGGCTTAACATTAAATCTAGATGGTACCATTAGCGTAGCAACTGGTACGCCAAGTGGAATATATACAGTTGAATACAAAATATGTGAGAACGGCGCAATTCCAGTAAACTGCGATACAGCCATTGCTACAGTTAGCGTTTTAAATCCAATTGATGCTAAAGATGACGCACTAACAGCAAATAGCTCAGGGGTTAGCATTACTCCAGCAGTAACACTAAACGATACTTTAGATGGAAAAGCAGTAGTAATAGGGACCAATCCAGGAGAGGTAACTCTTACCCCAGTAGGTATAGTTCCAGCAGGCTTAACATTAAATCTAGATGGTACCATTAGCGTAGCAACTGGTACGCCAAGTGGAATATATACAGTTGAATACAAAATATGTGAGAACGGCGCAATTCCAGTAAACTGCGATACAGCCATTGCTACAGTTAGCGTTTTAAATCCAATTGATGCTAAAGATGACGCACTAACAGCAAATAGCTCAGGGGTTAGCATTACTCCAGCAGTAACACTAAACGATACTTTAGATGGAAAAGCAGTAGTAATAGGGACCAATCCAGGAGAGGTAACTCTTACCCCAGTAGGTATAGTTCCAGCAGGCTTAACATTAAATCTAGATGGTACCATTAGCGTAGCAACTGGTACGCCAAGTGGAATATATACAGTTGAATACAAAATATGTGAGAACGGCGCAATTCCAGTAAACTGCGATACAGCCATTGCTACAGTTAGCGTTTTAAATCCAATTGATGCTAAAGATGACGCACTAACAGCAAATAGCTCAGGGGTTAGCATTACTCCAGCAGTAACACTAAACGATACTTTAGATGGAAAAGCAGTAGTAATAGGGATCAATCCAGGAGAGGTAACTCTTACCCCAGTAGGTATAGTTCCAGCAGGCTTAACATTAAATATAGATGGTACCATTAGCGTAGCAGCTGGTACGCCAAGTGGAATATATACAGTTGAATACAAAATATGTGAGAACGGCGTAATTCCAGTAAACTGCGATACAGCCATTGCTACAGTTAGCGTTTTAAATCCAATTGATGCTAAAGATGACGCACTAACAGCAAATAGCTCAGGGGTTAGCATTACTCCAGCAGTAACACTAAACGATACTTTAGATGGAAAAGCAGTAGTAATAGGGATCAATCCAGGAGAGGTAACTCTTACCCCAGTAGGTATAGTTCCAGCAGGCTTAACATTAAATCTAGATGGTACCATTAGCGTAGCAACTGGTACGCCAAGTGGAATATATACAGTTGAATACAAAATATGTGAGAACGGCGCAATTCCAGTAAACTGCGATACAGCCATTGCTACAGTTAGCGTTTTAAATCCAATTGATGCTAAAGATGACGCACTAACAGCAAATAGCTCAGGGGTTAGCATTACTCCAGCAGTAACACTAAACGATACTTTAGATGGAAAAGCAGTAGTAATAGGGACCAATCTAGGAGAGGTAACTCTTACCCCAGTAGGTATAGTTCCAGCAGGCTTAACATTAAATCTAGATGGTACCATTAGCGTAGCAACTGGTACGCCAAGTGGAATATATACAGTTGAATACAAAATATGTGAGAACGGCGCAATTCCAGTAAACTGCGATACAGCCATTGCTACAGTTAGCGTTTTAAATCCAATTGATGCTAAAGATGACGCACTAACAGCAAATAGCTCAGGGGTTAGCATTACTCCAGCAGTAACACTAAACGATACTTTAGATGGAAAAGCAGTAGTAATAGGGATCAATCCAGGAGAGGTAACTCTTACCCCAGTAGGTATAGTTCCAGCAGGCTTAACATTAAATCTAGATGGTACCATTAGCGTAGCAGCTGGTACGCCAAGTGGAATATATACAGTTGAATACAAAATATGTGAGAACGGCGCAATTCCAGTAAACTGCGATACAGCCATTGCAATAGTCGAAGTTAAAAACACTATTGATGCTAAAGATGACGCACTAACAGCAAATAGCTCAGGGGTTAGCATTACTCCAGCAGTAACACTAAACGATACTTTAGATGGAAAAGCAGTAGTAATAGGGACCAATCCAGGAGAGGTAACTCTTACCTCAGTAGGTATAGTTCCAGCAGGCTTAACATTAAATCTAGATGGTACCATTAGCGTAGCAGCTGGTACGCCAAGTGGAATATATACAGTTGAATACAAAATATGTGAGAACGGCGCAATTCCAGTAAACTGCGATACAGCCATTGCTACAGTTAGCGTTTTAAATCCAATTGATGCTAAAGATGACGCACTAACAGCAAATAGCTCAGGGGTTAGCATTACTCCAGCAGTAACACTAAACGATACTTTAGATGGAAAAGCAGTAGTAATAGGGATCAATCCAGGAGAGGTAACTCTTACCTCAGTAGGTATAGTTCCAGCAGGCTTAACATTAAATCTAGATGGTACCATTAGCGTAGCAGCTGGTACGCCAAGTGGAATATATACAGTTGAATACAAAATATGTGAGAACGGCGCAATTCCAGTAAACTGCGATACAGCCATTGCTACAGTTAGCGTTTTAAATCCAATTGATGCTAAAGATGACGCACTAACAGCAAATAGCTCAGGGGTTAGCATTACTCCAGCAGTAACACTAAACGATACTTTAGATGGAAAAGCAGTAGTAATAGGGACCAATCCAGGAGAGGTAACTCTTACCTCAGTAGGTATAGTTCCAGCAGGCTTAACATTAAATCTAGATGGTACCATTAGCGTAGCAGCTGGTACGCCAAGTGGAATATATACAGTTGAATACAAAATATGTGAGAACGGCGCAATTCCAGTAAACTGCGATACAGCCATTGCTACAGTTAGCGTTTTAAATCCAATTGATGCTAAAGATGACGCACTAACAGCAAATAGCTCAGGGGTTAGCATTACTCCAGCAGTAACACTAAACGATACTTTAGATGGAAAAGCAGTAGTAATAGGGATCAATCCAGGAGAGGTAACTCTTACCTCAGTAGGTATAGTTCCAGCAGGCTTAACATTAAATCTAGATGGTACCATTAGCGTAGCAGCTGGTACGCCAAGTGGAATATATACAGTTGAATACAAAATATGTGAGAACGGCGCAATTCCAGTAAACTGCGATACAGCCATTGCTACAGTTAGCGTTTTAAATCCAATTGATGCTAAAGATGACGCACTAACAGCAAATAGCTCAGGGGTTAGCATTACTCCAGCAGTAACACTAAACGATACTTTAGATGGAAAAGCAGTAGTAATAGGGATCAATCCAGGAGAGGTAACTCTTACCTCAGTAGGTATAGTTCCAGCAGGCTTAACATTAAATCTAGATGGTACCATTAGCGTAGCAGCTGGTACGCCAAGTGGAATATATACAGTTGAATACAAAATATGTGAGAACGGCGCAATTCCAGTAAACTGCGATACAGCCATTGCTACAGTCGAAGTTAAAAATGAATTAGTTGCTAAAAACGATAACTTAGGTACTGTAGCTACTTCTGCTACCACGAGTACCCCAGCAGGAAGCGTTTTAGTAAATAATAACGGAAACGGAGCCGATACATTAAATGGTGTTGCTGTAACGACAGCCAATACAGATGTAACCCCTGTTACAACAGGTTCTATTCGTATCGATGTAGATGGTAATGTAAAAATCGAGCCAGGTACCCCAAGTGGTACTTACACAGTTTCTTATACTATTTGTGAAACAGGAGCTACACCAGCAAACTGTAAAACAGCTGAAGTAATTGTTGAAGTTAAAAATGAATTAGTTTCTAAAAACGATAACTTAGGTACTGTAGCTACTTCTGCTACCACGAGTACCCCAGCAGGAAGCGTTTTAGCGAATAATGGAAACGGATTCGATACATTAAATGGTGTTGCAGTAACCACCGCCAACACAGATGTAACCCCTGTTACAACAGGTTCTATTCGTATCGATGTAGATGGTAATGTAACTATCCAGCCAGGTACCCCAAGTGGTACTTATACGATTCCTTATACAATTTGTGAAACAGGAGCTACACCAGCAAACTGTAAAACAGCTGAAGTAATTGTTGAAGTTAAAAATGAATTAGTTTCTAAAAACGATAACTTAGGTACTGTAGCTGCTTCTGCTGCCACGAGTACCCCAGCAGGAAGCGTTTTAGCGAATAATGGAAACGGAGCCGATACATTAAATGGTGTTGCTGTAACGACAGCCAATACAGATGTAACCCCTGTTACAACAGGTTCTATTCGTATCGATGTAGATGGTAATGTAACTATCCAGCCAGGTACCCCAAGTGGTACTTACACGATTCCTTATACAATTTGTGAAACAGGAGCAAATCCGGCAAACTGTAAAACAGCTGAAGTAATTGTTGAAGTTAAAAATGAGTTAGTTGCTAAGGACGATAACTTAGGTACTGTAGCTACTTCATCTAGCACAAGTACCGATGCAGGAAGCGTTTTAGTAAATAATAACGGAAACGGAGCCGATACATTAAATGACGTTGCTGTAACGACAGCCAATACAGATGTAACGCCCGTTACTACAGGTCCTATCCGTATCGATGCAGATGGTAATGTAAGCATCGAGCCAGGTACCCCAAGTGGTATTTACACGGTTTCTTATACTATTTGTGAAACAGGAGCCACACCAACAAACTGTAAAACGGCCACTGTAACAGTAACGGTTAATCCGTCAAACAATGAGGAACTTGTTATTTACAACCACATGACACCTAATGGAGATGGTGATAATGAAATATTCTTTATAGACGGAATATATAAATTTCCTAATAATTCAGTAGAAGTTTACAACCGTTGGGGAGTATTAGTGTACGAGGCAACAAGTTATAACAATAACGATCGCGCATTCCGAGGCATATCATCAGGAAGAGTTACGATTGAAAAATCAACACAATTGCCAGAAGGGACATATTATTATATGCTTAAATATGAAAACACAAGTGGTGTAACGAAAGAAAAAGCAGGTTATTTATATATCAATAGATAGAGAATTAATATTCCTCCGTCTTGAGGCGGAGGGTATTTAAAAAAAGAAAATGATATGAAAAACAAAATTATATATTTACTACTTTTAATGAGCGGAGTTATTTTTGCTCAACAAGAAGCACAGTATACTCAATATATGTACAACACTGCTAATGTAAATCCAGGTTATGCAGGAACTAGAGGATGTTTTAGTGCTTTAATAATGCACCGTTCCCAATGGGTAGGTTTAGAAGGAGCCCCTAAGACCAATACGTTAGCCTTAAGTACACCTTTAGGAATTAACAATAAAATGGGATTAGGAGTAAGTGTAATAAATGACAAAATAGGGCCTTCCGATGAAAATGCGATATCGGTAGATTTAAGTTATAATATTCCAGTTTCAGAGGGATCAAAATTGTCTTTTGGAATAAAAGGGACGGCAAATTTTTTTAGTGTTGATTTTAACAAAACTAAGATTCATAATGTGTCGGATGGTTTGATAAGACAAAATGTAGATAATCGTTTTTTTCCTAACGTAGGAGCTGGAGCATTTTGGTATTCAGAGAAGACCTATGTAGGCTTATCAATTCCCTTTATATTGGAGCAAAAATATTACGATAATGACGTGCAATACGTAGCAAGTGAGCGTATGCACCCACACTTAATAGCGGGTCATGTATTTCGTTTAAGTAGTGAAGTGCAGTTTAAGCCAACAACTATGATAAAATATGTAAACGGAGCCCCATTACAAGTTGATTTATCAGGTAATTTTTGGTTTAATGAAAAATTTTCATTGGGAGCGGCCTATCGTTGGAGTGCTGCATGGAGTGCCATGGCAGGATTTCAGATTAACGACTCTTGGCTAATAGGATACGCCTATGATCGAGATGTTACCAGATTAGGGAATTTTAATTCTGGTTCACACGAAGTATTTTTACGTTATGAATTGTTTAAACGAGTAGAAAAAGTGGTAGCCCCACGTTTCTTCTAAAACTATTATTATGAAAAAAATCATTTTATTTACTGTACTAGGATTGTCTTTGCATGGAGGATATGCACAAGCGAAAAAAATCATAAGAGCCGGTAATCACTATAATGGTTTAGCATACGTCGATGCAATTGATACCTACTTAAAAGTAGCTCAAAAAGGATACAAATCAAAAGAGTTATTTCAACGCTTAGGTGATTCGTATTATTACAATGCTAAATTCGTTGATGCAAATAAGTGGTATACTGAACTGTTTACTTTAGGTGAAACGGTAGATCCTGAGTACTATTATCGCTATTCACAAACGCTTAAATCATTAGAAGATTATAAAAAATCAGATGCGTATATGAATCAGTTTTATCAATTAACATCAAAGGATACCCGAGCGAATATATTTAATAATCAAAAAGATTATAAAAACACTATTGCAAAAAATTCAGGTCGTTTTGAGATAAAACCAGTGAGTATTAACGGTAGTTCTTCGGATTATGGTACAGCATTTTATGGAGATAAAGTTCTTTTTGCCTCAACAAGAGATACTATTGGAGTATTTAAAACAAAAGCAAAATGGACAGGTAAATCATTTACCAATCTGTATGTTGCCGATAAAAATGAAATAGGAGACGACCTTCTTAAAGCTACTCGTTTTTCTAAAGCAATCAACTCAAAGTACCACGAAGATTCTCCTGTTTTTACAAAAGATTTAAAAACAGTTTACTTTACCCGCAATAATTTTAATGAAGGAAAAGTAGGAAGAGATGATAAAAAAATCATCAATTTAAAAATCTATCGAGCTAGTTTAAATTCAAAAGGAGAGTGGGTAAATGTAGTAGAATTACCCTTTAATAGCGATCAATACAGTGTAGCGCATCCTGCCTTATCTCCTGATGAAAAGACATTATATTTTGCCTCCAATATGCCGGGAACATACGGAGAATCTGATTTGTTCAAGGTTGCTATTTTAGGAGAAAACAGCTACGGAACACCTGTTAACTTAGGCAATACCATCAATACAGAATCAAGAGAAACCTTTCCTTTTATTACAGATAAAGGCGTGTTATATTATGCCACTGATGGTCAGCAAGGATTAGGAGGACTAGATATTTATGCTACCCAACTAGACGATAAAGGAATGGTGTCCAATTTAATAAATATAGGATCCCCAGTAAATGGTCCCATGGATGATTTTGCCTTTATCATAGATGAAAAAGGCAAAGGCTTCTTTTCATCCAATCGAGTAGGAGGTAAAGGATTAGATGATATTTATAGCTTCATAGAAAAATCACCATTAAATTTAGAAATTCAACACGAGCTATCAGGAGTCGTTACTAATTCAGAAACCTCAGAAGTAATTCCAGGAGCAACTGTAACATTATATGATGAAAAATTTAATGAAATAGGAAAAGTTATTGCAGATGAGAAAGGATTTTATGATTTCAAAAAAGTTCCAGCTGGTAAAAAATATTATGTTAGAGCAGAAAAAGAAGATTATGAAACTAAAGAAAAACCAGTAAATATTCCAAATAAAACAGGCAAAACAAATCTACCTATTGATACCGCTAAAAAAGTACGAGAAATAAAAGAAGGCTCTGATTTAGCAAAAATATTTGAAATAAAAATTATTTATTTTGATTTAGATAAATCATTTATACGTTCCGATGCAGCAGTAGAATTAGCTAAGATTTTAGAAGTGATGAAACAATATCCTAGTATGAAAGTAGATGTTAGATCACATACAGATTGTCGTCAAACAGCCTCATATAATGCTAAGTTATCAGACCGTAGAGCCAAAGAAACAGTAGCATGGCTGGTTAAAAATGGCATAGCCAAAGAACGATTAACAGGTCGTGGTTACGGAGAATCACAATTAGTAAATGATTGTGGATGTGAACCAACGAACCAATCTTCTTGTACAGAAGAACAACATCAAGCAAACAGAAGAAGTGAGTTTATTATCGTAAAAATGTAATATAATCAGAACTTAATTAAAAGAGGCTGTCCTTACTTTTGCACTGCCCCCAAAAAGTTAGATACTATTTGGGGGTATTTTTATGGAAAGAAAAGTCAAGTATGATTACGGATTCAAACTTCGCTGTGTAAAAGAAGTTTTAAAAAAACATCAAGCAATAACTATTGTAGCAAAAGAAAATGACATAGGGAAAACCAGTCTTAAAGATTGGATTAGTCGCTATCAAGAATTTGGCAATAAAGGTCTTTTGCTAATACAGAAAAATAAAAATTATAACGCAGAATTTAAATTAAAAGTTCTGAAAACTATTAAAAACAAGTCATTATCTTTGAGTAAAGCTTGTTTGTTGTTCAATATTTCGTCGAGTGCTATTATAAGACGCTGGCAAATTCGTTATATTGAAGAAGGTTTAACAGGTTTAAAACCAAAAACCAAAGGCAGACCAAACGTTATGAATTTTAAAAGGAAACAAAGAAAAACAGACAAACCGTTAACAAGAGAAGAAGCACTTCTTTTAGAAAATGAAGCCTTACGCTGTGAACTTGAATATTTAAAAAAGTTGCAAGCCTTGATTCAAATCGAAGAAAAAACCAAAGGGCTCAAGTCATAATGGGATTAAGGCATAAATTTGATTTAAAAATACTTTTAAATCAATCGAATATGGCACGAAGCAGTTTTTATTATCATCAAAAACAAAATCAATTACCTGATAAGTACAAGGTAGTCAAGGAGTTAATAAAGTCTATTTACTACAAGCACAAAGGACGTTATGGTTACAGGAGAATTACTGATGAACTCAACAACAAAGGAATAATTATCAACCATAAAACAGTTTTACGATTAATGAGGTTAATGGGATTAAAAAGCATCATCAGAGTTAAAAAATATAAATCTTACAAAGGCGAACAAGGAAAAATTGTTGCTAATGTTTTAGAACGAAATTTTAAAGCAACAGCCCCAAATCAAAAATGGGCTACCGATGTAACAGAGTTTAATGTCTCTGGAAATAAACTCTATTTATCACCAATAAATGACTTGTTTAACGGAGAAATAATAAGTTACGAACTAACTGAAAGACCAGTATTTAATCAAGTAGTTGTGATGCTCAAAAAAGCATTTAAAAAAATACCAAACAATACTAAACTAATACTTCATTCAGACCAAGGTTGGCAATATCAAATGAAACAGTATCAACATTTATTAAAACAAAAAGGAATCATACAAAGTATGTCAAGAAAAGGGAATTGCTTAGATAATGCTATCATTGAAAACTTCTTTGGAACTCTAAAATCAGAACTATTTTATCTTAAAAAATATAATTCAATAGCTCAATTGAAAGAAGAAATTCAAGAATATATTAACTATTACAATAACGAAAGAATCAAGTCTAATCTAAACAAAATGAGCCCGATAAAATATCGAACTCATTATTATCAAAATTAAGTTTAAATTTGTCTAAACTTTTGGGTGCAGTGTATTTTTTGGGCAGCCTCTATTCAAAATTAGTTGTTTTTTATAATTAATTCAAGTTGCTAGTTGATTATTTTGTTTAATTGAAGTCCAAAGACAAATAATGTTAGCTTTATTAAAAATCCTTCCAATGTTACAGCATGTATGGTTCTAGGGAACATTTTTTTAATATCACTTATTGTTGTTTCTATTCTTTTTCTCATTTTAAGTTTTTCATTTTTCTGTTCCAAAGTATCTATTCTTTTAGCATTTGATTTACGTTGAATTTTCAATGAAATACATTTTCTTTCTAAGGCAATATCTTCTATAGCATAGTCGGTATAAGTGCTATCGCCGTATAATGAAGCTTTTACAGGTAACTTGTCAATCATTTTTCCTATTGCTTTGGCATCTCCAGTTTTTCTAGGTGTAAAATGAAAAGCTATTGGAATCCCATCTTTTGTAGTAAGCAATTGCACTTTAATACCATAAAAATAGTTTCGCATACTTGCTGTATATCCTCTATATTTTTCTTCTTTTAGAATTTTACAGTTCATAATTCTCATATTATTGCATACTGGAACAGGAAATGAATCAATGATATACCGCATTTCATAACAAAATTCTTTAAAATAGAAACTTACAATCTCAAATAACTCATAAAGCAAATTCGCTATTTTGTGTAATCGTCTATTAAATCTACTCGCATCCACCATTTCTGGGATAAATCCATATTGTTTGACAAACCTAATAGCTGAACAATGATTACCATAAAAACTTGTTGATGATAAAATTGCTGCTAAAATAATTTCACTATCACTAAAACGTCTTCTAATGTCTTCTTTATGGTCAATTCCTTGTAAAATATCATCTATTAAACAAAAAAAGATATAATTTTGTCTTTACTAAGCATCGGTTTTGTTTATTGGTTCGCAAAACAAATTTACTTAACCTTTACTTCTCTTTTTTTCCCTTTTAAACTAGCAACTTGAATTAATTAGGAAACTCATCTGCACTTGAAAGATTCTTTAATGCAGTAGTAGTTAAATTATCATCTTTTTCATAGTTGAATAAAATAACTAAATCATTATTACTATTTGATAGATTTGTGATTGCATTTTTGTCATTCAAAAATAAAATTTTATTTAATGTAAGCATATTTTGAAAATATGCATTCTTTTCAATTTTGATACTTTCTTTTAAATTATCTAAATCAGGTAGTATGTCTGCTCCTTCCTTTATGTATTTTCCTTCACTTGATAACACATAATCTGAATCTTCTTCGAAAAATTTTATTTGTGTATATCCAGTTTCAGTTACTTGGCTATTATCTATTCCTAAATTATCGTTTATTATGGAGCTAAAATCGTAATCACTTTTTAATCCATTGTTGCTAAAATATTCTTTGAAAATCTTTATTTCTTTTTCTGAATCCGTTTTCTTTATGTCTTCTTTACAAGAAAACATAAAGAAACCTAATGAGATTATTATTATTTTTTTTATTTACTTTTTTTAGTTTGTCGAGTAATGTGGAACAAAAAAAGGTAGTAAGCCTATCATAATAAAAAAAACTATTTTTTACATTTTTCATATATTGTCTCAGAATTGTAATCTTCAAAAAGAATCCTTCCAAAGTTTTTTTCTGAAAAATTAAATGTTTTTTCATCCTCATCACCAGAGCTTCTCAGGGTTTCAATTCTAGAATATTTATGTAGAATTATTTTATTATTTATTTTAGAATATTTAAAAGTTGTATACTCCTGTACAATACCATAACCTGAGCCATTTACCTGTTCTACTGTGAAAAAATTGTCTTTAATCTTAATGTCATTGAATCCTGCGGCAACATTATCTTTGTAATATTTTTCAATAATGTTTTTATTATGAAATAAATCATCACCAATAAGAACACATACTATAAATTCTTTATAATCATCAATACTTGACTTCTTTGAAAAAACTGTTGAATATACAATTATTTTGTCATTAATATTATCTTGATTTAAATCGCATTTTTTTTCTAAAATATTTTTGAAACCTTTTTTTTCAAGGTTTTTAATGAAGTTTAAATTATCAGATACTAATTTGTCTTCCTCTTTGAGCTTAATTCTACTTTTATGTACATATCCTTGTTTCTTGTTTTTATTTTGTATTTTCCACCAATTGTCTATACTTTCAATTATTGTGATTTCTTCACCTGATTCTAATTTGGCTATTATTTTTGAATTAGAATTTTTTCCTGCTCTTAAATTCGTATAGCCGTCTTTGTCAAAAATTTGATATTTACTCTGCTGATTTTTAGAAATATTTTCAGGATCTTGATTTTTTTCTAACTTCATTTTTTCGAAAATCATTTTAGCCCTATTCTTCATTTCTTTATTAAGAACAGTGTTTAATTCATTTGGATAATCTAAATCTTCACTGTCAAAGTAAAATCTCCAAAATGACGATATCTCTCTTTCATTTATACTGCTTAATAACTTGACAAAATCTTTATTAGTTTTGATGATGTTATGTAGTTTTATTTGAAAATAACCAACTGCATCAGCTTCCCATTTTCCATTTATTGATATTTTTATAATTTTATTTTGGTAGATATTGTAATTTGGTTTAAGAACTAATTTAAAGAAATAGTCTATATACTCATTTGCATTGTTATAAAGTAAATTAGGCTTTTCTAATTTATCGTTCCATCCAAAGGTTGATTTGAATTTATTGAAACTATCAGGGAAATTATCTAAAAACAATTTTTCATTTTTAGATATAAATGTCTTTTCTAACTCTTTAGCGCTATTTTGAGCATAATTGTTATGCAAAATTAGTAACAATAAAAAAATAATTAATCTATTCATAATTTGCTGTTATAATAATTTTAGCTTTTTCTACTCCTTTTTCTTTTACGTAGGCATTTATTTCTGCTAATTTTGCTTTACTGCCACCCACATAATCTTTTGATTTTGTTGATCCAGCCAAAAGACAGCCTTCTGTTTCCGAAGCCTTATTTCCTGAATGTATTAAAATAGCTCTTGATTCAGAGACTACGTCATTATATAATTTTAAAACACCTTTTTGTTTTTTCCCGTAATGCCACTTAAGATTGTAAGTACCGACTGGTATTCTCTGTTGTTTACCTGATTGTGTTGTGTCTGGCCCTTTCTCTTCTAAAATATATCCTTTTATATCAGTACCGTCAATTGTAAACTCTCCAATTGTTGAGATTTCTGTTTGCCATCTTCTTACTAATCGTATTATTGTTTCTTCGTTTGAGGTAACTTCTTCTGTTTTTGTAAGGTTACATTTATTTACTTGAAAAGTAATTGAAGTTGAAGTTGTAAATACATTCTGCTTTAAATTGTGATTTCCATCAACATCTTTACCTACTTTTATACAAACAGGTTTTGTGTCAGTTTTACCATTAACAATGGTATCAATTTTTTTCCATTTCCAAAATGCCATAGATGATAAAATAGCTATTGAAACATTAGTTACAACTAAATCGGGATTTGTAATTATATCTGCGCCTTCTTTTTTAGTATAAGCATTAGCGTATTCATATGCGGTTCTACCAGTTAGTTGTAATAATCCTTTTCCTCTAAAATTCCAGCCATCATTTTCTACTATATTTCCTAACTCTTTACCTTTTTTAAATCTATAATTATATGCCCAATTAGCTATTTTCTTTTGATTTTCTAATGTTACGCCTGGTAATTTTGGTTTAATAGTAGGTCTTCCCCACAGTCTAGCATTTTGTTTTCCTTCTGCTGTCTGAAATGCACTAAAAGTGGTAATTAAACTTTCCCAATACCAATTAAAGTTTTCACCACCACTTACATGCAAACTAGCTCCAGATTCTATACGTGCTTGAGCAAAGAAATGAGCTTTGTTCCAACAAGTATTCATACCAAGCTCTTTCATATATTTATTATAGGTAGCAGCGACTTTAGTTAAAGTTGTTAAATCTGCATGCTCGAAAATTTGTCTAAGTTCAGCTACGGTTATGTCCTTGTCACAATTAGGACATTTACCTGTGGTTTTCTTTTCCTCTTTTTTCACTTCCTTCGTTTTCCCCACAATAGCGGGGCTTTTCCCCTCAGGGATTTCAATGGTGTGGGGTTTGTCTCTTAGGGCGGTTCCTTGGGTTTCTACCCAATCCCATATTTCGCCTAAGGTTTCGGAAATAGGGTTTAATAAGCCACTTTCCTCTTTCTTGCTTTTTGGTTTTTCTTCAGCTGGAGAACCTTTGGCTTTTTTTATTCCCGTAGACTGAGAAGGGGGGTTATTTTCTGTAGGTAATGGATTTTGTATATCTACGTTTGCTGTTGTGTGCTTTTTATTTCTGTAATATTCTACTGTTACATAAAACTCTAGTTCTCGTATATCTGCTTCTCCTTGCATGGCTTTCTTCATCAAGGCTTTGGTTAGCATAAAGTCTACTACAACATTACCATATAAATCTACTTTTGCCTTCTTTGTATCAATGAGTTTGTTAGAGGCATTGTGTCCGCTGCCTTTTGCGTCGTCTTCCCATAAGGTAAATAAGATTTCTTTGTTAAACATATTTACACAATGCGCTTTGGCTCGTAGTTTTTCTGTAAAACTAAAAACACTTCCTTTACTATCGTCTACATAGGTTAGGTCTACTTTGCATATTTTGGGGATTCTGCTGGCTTTGGGGGTTATGATTAATCCGCCTCCTTCGGGTTGGTATAAATAGGCTTCTAATCGATAGGTTTCTCCTGCCGAAGATTCGCCAAAGGTAAAACGGCTGTCTCCTTTTTTCTTAACATGGGTGGTGGTAAATCTTCCATCGCTTCTTTTTTTGAATAGCTCCCAAGTAACGTTGGCTTTTTCTCTTTCGGATAAGGGGGTATTGGGGTACCATTCGGATATGTGGTAGGTCATTTTTTCGCCTACTGTGGGCGAGGTTACGCCTGATATTACGGATATCCCTTTTTTCATTATAAATCTGTTTTTTTATTACCAAATTTCATTATTATCACTGTTAATTTCTTCTTGAAATTCTTCAAAATTCAGAATGGGGTTGTATAGATGTTGTTCGTGTGGATTGGCTTTTTTAACTTGGTTTTTACTGGTTTGACTTTCTTGTCCGTGTTTTAAAATGGTAATTTTACCGCCTGTACTGCACATTAACTCGGATATTTCGGTGACGCATTTTTTGTCTAAAATTTTTACTTTATCATAGGTTTTAGTCCATTTCCCTGCGGCTGCAAAGGAGCAGGGTAAATACCCTCCGGAGCTGGGTTTTAGTTTGCATTGTCCAAAGGGTTGTGCTGTTGGATTTAGTTGTATATCTTCTTCTGTTACGGCCAAGTAATCAGACTTGCCTTGGGAATCATTCCAATAATGTTTGGTATGACTGGTTACTTTAAAGGATGGAAATTGAAACCCTTGGTTGCACTGACATTGTCCTTTTTGTACGACAAAGTGCTTGCCTTCGTGTGGAGTGGAGCTGGAGGAGTCAGAACTTGGACTTGTTTCTTTTTTTGCTGCTTCTTTGGAACTCTGGGATACTGCTACTTCTGTTTTTGTATCGTTGTTCTGTGGGGCATTGTTTTCTTGCTTTTCTTTTATATAAGGGGCTTCTTCTGCTATTAGAAGCTCTTTTCCTACTACGACTTCTGAATCTAATAAGTCTTCTAAAGGACAATATATGTTGTGAAATGCGCGAAGGCTGGCTCCGTCTTTTATGGCAAATTTCTCCGCTAGGCTATTGAGTGTGTCGCCTTTTTGTACTCTATATTTTTTCATATATAGATTGGTTTAGTTTGTTTAGTTTGTTTAGTTTGTTTAGTTTGTTTAGTTAATAGGGGAGTAGTTTACAAATAAAAAAGAGGCTATCTTATAATAAGATAACCTCCGAATATAAATTTTTAAACGATAATTTTATATCTCCCAAAAACAAAATAAGTAAGACAAAGTTGTGGTGTTTCTACTAATCAATAGCATTTTTTGAAAAATTACCCAATAAAAATACAAAATATAGTTAGTAGTTTGCTTTATCTAAAGTTCGTTTAAAAATTTAGTTTGTTTATTTGATTAAGAACGTGATCCAAAGGTAGATAAGTTAAGTTTATTTTAGTTACGGATTATCCGTATATTATGTTAAAATTTATGTTTTTGATTAGGACTTGTATCAATTAAAAAAGCCCTGTAAATAGTTACAAGGCTGTTTTTTTATAAATTTTTAAACGATAATTGTATATCTCCCAAAAACAAAAATAAGATAAAGTTGTAGGTCTTCTACTAATCAACAGAAAATTTTAAGAAAATTACCCAATAATACAAAATTTAGTCAGTAGTTACTTTATCAGAAATTCGTTTAAAAATTTAGTTTGTTTACTTGATTAAGAACGTGATTCAAAGGTAGATAAGTTAAGTTTATTTTGGTTACGGATTATCCGTATATTATGTTAAAATTTGTTTTTTGATTTGGGCTTTGCGTAAATTAAAAACAGCCCTGTAAATAGTTACACGGCTGTTTTTTTATAAATTTTTAAACGATAATTGTATATCTCCCAAAAACAAAAATAAGATAAAGTTGTAGGTCTTCTACTAATCAACAGAAAAATTTAAGAAAATTACCCAATAATAAATACAAAATTTAATCAGCAGTTACTTCATCAGAAAATTCGTTTAAAAATTTAGTTTGTTTTAATTGATTAAGAACGTACCCAAAGGTAGGTAGTTGTTTACTGATTTTATTGTGGATTATCCGTACATTTTGTTAAAATATATTATCTTGCTTTTTTAAATTGTAGATATGAAAATAGTTTTTGCATCCAATAATCAGAATAAGATTAAGGAAATTCAAAAGTTGATACCTAATAGTATTGAAATTTTGAGTTTAAAGGATATAAATTGTTTGGATGATATTCCAGAAACAGCCACTACTATTGAAGGGAATGCTCGTCTTAAGGCAAATTATGTTACCGAAAAATATGGATATCCTTGTTTTGCAGATGATAGTGGTTTAGAGGTAGAAGTACTTAACGGAGAACCGGGTGTTTTTTCGGCTAGATATGCTGGAGAAGAAAAAGATGATCAAAAAAATATAAAAAAGTTGTTAAATGTTTTATCGTGTGAATTAAATCGTAAAGCTAATTTTAAAACGGTTATAGCGTTAAACTTAGAGGGAGAACAGTATTTATTTACAGGAACTGTAGAGGGAATTATTACGTTGGAACAAAAAGGGAGTAATGGTTTTGGATATGATCCTATTTTTATACCTGATGGACATGAAATAACTTTTGCGGAAATGACACTGGAAGATAAATCAAAAATAAGTCATAGAGCAAAAGCGGTTAATCAATTAATCATGTTTATTAATCAATCGGATATTTGAGAGGGATTAATAGATTTATTTACGTATTAGAAAAAGTATCCTGAAAATAATAATGTTATGTTTGTTGTTTTGAATATGAGGAGAAATCAGATTATTAAAATTAATGTGATTTCTCCTTTAGGATAGAATTTTTTAGAAACCGTTTTTTTGCGTTTTGAAACAGAGTGTTTTATGCTATTATTTGTAATTTAGCAAAACGTAATAATAATTTTTTAATACCTCCAATTTCAAAACGTATTTCTGCTTTTTTATCAGCTCCTACACCTTCAATATTTAATACTTGCCCCTTACCAAATCGTTCGTGTATAACCATATTGCCAATTACTAAAGTTGTATTATTATTGGCTTCTGTACCTGATATAGGAGTAGATAGGGGTTTTAAACGTCTGATAGAAGGGTTAGCTGTTGGTTCATTCGTTGTTATTGTTTTAGGAGGTGTGCCAGCAATGGGTTTTTGTAAACGTAGTTTTGATTTATCTACTTCTCCAAATATATCTGCGTTAATAGTGGGTTTGTATCGGTAATTAGTTTCTACTGGAGATAAAAATTCTAGATATTGTGAATGAATTTCTTCTATAAAACGAGAGGGATCAGAATCAACTAATTTGCCCCATCTGTATCTTGATTGCGCATAGGTTAAATAGGCTTGATGTTCAGCTCGTGTTAAGGCTACATAAAAAAGTCGTCTTTCTTCCTCTAGTTCACTTCTTGTATTTAAACTCATAGCACTAGGAAAAAGGTCTTCTTCCATTCCTACAATGAAAACAGTAGGAAACTCCAGTCCTTTGGCCAAGTGAATAGTCATTAAGGCCACGCGGTCATCATCCCCAGTATCATTATCCAAATCAGTTGCTAAGGCTACATCTTCTAAGAACTCAGATAGAGCGCCTCTTGCGCCATCTACTTCTTTTTGACCTTCTATAAAGTCTTTTATACCATTTAGTAATTCTTCAATATTTTCTATTCTGGCAATGCCTTCAGGAGTACCATCTTTTTTGAGTTCTTGAACTAATCCTGTTTTTTTAGTAACATGTTCAGTTAGATAAAATGCATCTTGGTTTTCGTTTATCACTTGAAAACTTTTAACCATGGTTACAAAATCGTTTATTCGTTGTTTTGTACCTGAATTTAATTTCAAATCAATTTTATCAACATGTTCCATTACTTCAAATATGGAACGTTTATAATAATTGGCAGCTACTGTTAACTTTTCTACGGTAGTATCTCCTATACCTCGTGCGGGATAATTAATAACGCGTACTAAAGCTTCTTCATCTTTAGGATTTACTACGAGACGTAGATAAGCTAATACATCCTTAATTTCTTTTCTTTGATAAAAAGATAATCCGCCATAAATTCTATAAGGAATGTCTCTTTTTCGTAATGCGTCTTCCATGGCACGTGATTGCGCATTAGTACGATATAAAATGGCGAAATCACTATTCTTTTTTTGATTTTGCATTTTGTCTTCAAAAATGCTAGAAGCTACAAATCGCCCTTCTTCGCCATCTGTTAAACTTCTGTGTACTTTTATTTTAGGACCATTATCATTGGCAGTCCATACTACTTTATCTAGTTTGGTTTTATTGTTGTCAATAACATTGTTTGCTGCTTCTACTATATTTTTTGAAGAACGATAATTTTGTTCCAAACGATACATTTGTACATTGTCATAATCTTTTTGAAAATTTAGAATATTATTGATATTAGCTCCTCTAAACGCATAGATACTTTGAGCGTCATCTCCAACAACACAAATATTTTGAAAACGATCAGAAAGGGCACGAACAATTAGGTATTGAGAATGGTTAGTATCTTGGTACTCATCTACTAAAATATAGCGAAAACGATCCTGATACTTCATTAAAACATCAGGAAAACGAGTTAAAAGCTCATTCGTTTTTAATAATAAATCGTCAAAATCCATAGCACCTGATTTAAAACAGCGTTCTACATAATTTTGATAAATTTCGCCTAATCGAGGCTTTTTACTCATAGCATCAGCCTCTTGTAATTCGGGATTGTTAAAGTAAGCTTTTACGGTAACGAGACTGTTTTTGTATTGGGATATCCTACTTAAAATTTGTTTGGGTTTATAAATATCCTTATCTAATTGCATTTCCTTAATGATTTGCCCTATTAAACGAACTGAATCTTGTGAATCATAAATAGTAAAATTAGATGGATATCCTAATTTTTCGGATTCTATACGCAAAATCTTTGCAAAAATGGAGTGAAAAGTCCCCATCCAAAGGTTTTTAGCTTCATTATTTCCTACAATGCCTGCAATACGTATTTTCATTTCGCGTGCTGCTTTATTTGTAAAAGTTAAGGCTAAAATATTAAAAGCATCTACTCCTTGACTCATTAAGTTGGCAATACGAACTGTTAGTACACGGGTCTTACCTGAACCAGCTCCAGCAATTACAATCATAGCACCTTCTTTTTGTAAAACGGGTGCTCTTTGTGCGTCATTTAGCTTTTCTATTATTTCCTGAATCATAACCAAAAATCAAAAGGTCAAAAATACTGCTACTAAAATTGGATTACAATAATTTTTTTGAGTTTATTTGTATTCGTATCATAAATTAACAAATAGTATTTTATAAAAATGAATTCGATAAACGTATTGGATGTTGTGGCTTACACAATTCCTTCTATAGTAACGGCTGGAATTGCCTATTATTTTTTTCAAGCTTATTTTAAAGATCAACAAAATATGCGTTACTGGTTACTACAAAAAGAAAATCAAAAAGAATCGTTACCTTTAAAACTGCAAGCATACGAGAGAATGGCTTTGTTCTTAGAACGTATTAATCCTACTAAATTATTAATGCGTGTAGCGCCAATGAATGAAGACAAGATGCTTTACGCTGTTTTTTTAATAGATCACATAGAGCAAGAATTGGAACACAATATTACACAACAAATATATTTAACAGATAATTGCTGGAATGTTATCTTAACTGCTAAGAATACAATTATACATAATATTCAAAAGATGGCTAAAAAAGAAGAAATAAAAGATGCCGATAATTTGCGTCAGACTATTATTAATCAGTTAGCTAATCAAGAATCACCTACAACTGTAGCTCTTGCATATCTAAAAAAAGAAATTGGACAAGTTTTGTAATTTTAAATTCTTGTTTTTAAATATTCTTTTTTCATTATTAAAAAAGGTTTTTTATTTTCGTTGAATGAATAAAAAGGTAAAGATAGTTAGTTATTTACTATTAGGAGTGCTTTCATTTGTATTAGCATTCCAGTCTTTGCATTCATTTGAACACTTAATTGAGCAGTTAAATAAACCGCATTGTAAACATCGGTATGACCATTCACATACAGTTGTTTCACATAGTCATCAAGATTTCGATGACTGTTTTACTTGTCATTATTCTTTTAGTGATTATCTAGATACCGCATTACCTGTTATTGATTTTTTATCAATAAACGCTAATACGACCTATTTGTTTGGTTATATTGAAAGAGTAAGTTTTTTCAACGGTAGTCTACAAAATACTCGAGCTCCTCCATTTTTACTATTTAATTAGTTGTATATTAAAATAATAATAGTAAAAATAATTTAATTTAAATGACAAAAATTTTTACAACCCTATTCTTAGGGTTAAGTGCTATTGTATATAGTCAAAATATCTTAAAAGGTAAAGTAACCAATGTAAATAAAGAACTGATAAAAGGCGTTTCTATTTCAATACCTGAATTGCATAAAGAAGTAGTAACGGATGAATCAGGTAGTTTTAAAATAGATAAATTAGCATCGGGTTCTTTTTCGATTATTTTTTTTCATCCAAATTATGATACTTATACTTCGATTGTGATGTTAGATAAAAAAGAAAATATTTGTGATGTTGTTTTATTAGAAGAGCACACACATCATATAGAAGAAGTAATCGTTTCTACTGCATTCAATAAAGCGCAGAGCCAAAATGTAATGAAAGTAGAACATAGTTCATTAAAAGCCTTACAACAAAAAGGAGGTGCAACCTTAATGGAAAGTATTGCCACAATACCTGGTATTTCAAATGTGTCAACAGGAGTCTCAATAGGAAAACCTGTTATCAGAGGATTAAGTGGTAATCGGGTTTTAGTATATTCACAAGGAGTAAGGTTAGAAAATCAACAATTTGGAGAAGAACATGGCTTAGGTTTGAGCGACAGTGGTGTCGAAAGTATTGAAGTAATAAAAGGACCTGCGTCTTTATTATATGGTTCAGATGCTTTAGGAGGAGTATTGTATTTTAATCCTGAAAAATTTGCACAATCAGGAACTTATGTCGCTGATTTTTCTCAAAAATATTTTACTAATACTCAAGGGATTTCCACAGGCTTTGGATTAAAGTCTTCAGCGGAACATTGGAAGTTTTCCGTGCGAGGAGCTCATAATGCACATTCCGATTATTTAACAGGTTCAGATCAAAGAGTAACCAATTCACGTTTTAATGAAACAGATGCTAAAATGGCATTAGGTTATTATAATACTAGATTTTCATCCGTATTAAGGTACAATGTTAATAACTTAGATTTAGGACTACCAGAAGAATTAGGAGAACAAAGTTTATCTAAAAAAACAAACTATCCCAAACAACGAGTAATAGGGCAAATAGCCAGTTGGAATAATATCTTGTTCTTTAAAAAATCAAAATTAGAAGCAGAAGTTGGATATGTGAGTAATAATAGAAAAGAATTTGAAAATTCGCCAATAGCTTCATTAAGTATGAATCTACAAACAGTGAATTATAATTTAAAATATTATACTCCTAAAATAGGACATTTAGAAACAATTATAGGTATACAAGGAATGTACCAAACGAATAAAAATTCAGCAGAAGAAATTTTGATTCCCAATGCCAAAACACACGATTTAGGATTTCTCACAACTTCTATGTATAGTTGGAGTAAAAATACCATACAAGCAGGACTTCGTTTTGATATAAGAAGTTTAGAAACATCTTTACATGGAAAAGAAGGAGAAGAAGAAGAAGCTTATTTTAAACCTATTGATAAAAAGTTTAACAGTATTAATGCTTCTTTAGGTTATAAAACAAATTTGTTGGATAATTTACTTATGCGAATCAATCTAGCCAGCGGTTTTAGAGCTCCTAATCTTGCAGAATTAACTTCTAATGGGATTCATGAAGGAAGTAATCGCTATGAAAAAGGAAATGAAAACTTAAGAAATGAACAAAATATTCAAATGGATTTCAATTTAGAATATGGAAATTCTCATCTTGAATTATTTGCTAATGGATTTTACAATCATATAAAAAATTATATATATATAGCTCCAACTGGTAATCGCATAGAAGATAAAGATGTTTATACTTATGAACAAGCTAACGCCGCATTGTATGGAGGAGAAATGGGAGTACATCTACACCCACATCCAATAGATTGGTTACATATAACTTCTAGTTTTGAAATGGTAATAGGTAAAAAAAAGGATAACGAATTTTTACCATTAATACCAGCAAATAAGTGGGTGAATGCCATAAAAGCTCAGTTTAATTTAAATAAAACAATTAAAGAAGGGTATATTTTTGCTAATTATGAAACCAACTTTGCTCAACATAATATTTCTACTTTTGAAATGACAACCCCTTCCTATTCATTGTTAAATTTTGGATTAGGAGGAAATTTATCTCTTTTTAAATTAAATTTTAGTGCAAATCTTGTAGCTAATAATATTTTAAATGAAAAATACATAGCCCATTTATCACGTTTAAAAAACAATAATATTCAAAATATGGGAAGAAATATTATGTTAGGAATTAATTTTAAAATCTAAAAACAATTTATTTTTAAATAAAAAAGCCCTCTTTTTTTGAAGAGGGCTTTTTTTTAACGTATTTCTAACATTTGAAAATGTATTTTTGTTTAAAATAAATTAAAAAATGAAAGTTTTAACAACTACAGTGATTTTAGCTACTAGTTTGGGGGCTATAGCACAATCTAAAATAAATATGAATTCTATGGGGTATCCTGAAACAAAAAAAAAGGAACATGTTGATACCTATTTTGGGACATCTGTAGAGGATCCTTATCGTTGGCTTGAAGATGATCGCTCTTTGGAAACAGAAGCTTGGGTAAAGACTCAAAATGCTGCCACCTACAAATATTTAGATCAAATTCCTTATCGTTCTATACTAAAAGAACGGTTAGAAAAAATGTGGAATTATGAAAAAATTAGTTCCCCATTTGTAGAGGGTGATTATACCTACTATTATAAAAATAATGGGTTACAAAATCAATCCGTTTTATATAGAAAAGACAAACAAGGAAAAGAAGAAATCTTTTTAGATCCGAATACATTTTCTAAAGACGGAACAACATCCTTAGCCGCGATCAGTTTTTCCGAAGATGGAAGTAAAGTTGCCTATCAAATTTCTATTGGAGGTTCAGATTGGAGAGAAATAATAACGATAGATGCAAAAACCAAGAAAACAATAGATACTAAATTAATAGATGTTAAATTTGGTGGAGTTTCCTGGTATAAAAATGAAGGTTTTTATTATTCTAGCTATGATAAACCGAAAGGAAGTGAATTATCAGCTAAAACAGATCAGCATAAATTATATTATCATAAATTAGGAACTAAACAAAAAAACGATCAAGTAGTTTTTGGTTTAGATAAAAAAAGATTATATGTAGGAGGGTTTGTAACAAGAGATCAACATTATTTAGTTATAACAGTAGCCAATTCTACCTACGGTAATGAATTGTATATAAAAGATTTAAGAAAAAATAATAGCCCAATTGTAACCTTAGTAGATAACTTTGACTCTGATAATGAAGTAATAGAAAATAAAGACGACGTTTTTTATATAACAACAGATTATAAAGCACCTAATAAAAGAATCGTTACCGTTGATTTGTCAAATCCAAAACAAGAAAATTGGAAAGATTTAATAAAAGAAACAACAGATGTGTTGGCTTCCTCTGTAGGAGCTGGATATATTTTTACACATTACATGCAAGATGCTGTTTCTATGGTAAAGCAATATGATTTTTCAGGTAATTTAATACGTACAATTAAATTGCCAGGCATAGGATCTGTAAACGGTTTTGTGGGAAAACCAAAAGATAAAATATTGTATTTTTCATTTTCTAATTATTATACTCCAAATAATATTTATTCTTTAAATCCAGAAACAGGCGAAACAACTATTTATCAAAAAACGAATATAGACTTTCAAAGTGATCTGTATGAATCAAAACAAGTTTTTTATAAATCTAAAGATGGAACGAAAATACCAATGATTATAACCTGTAAAAAAGGGACGAAATTAAACGGTAAGAATCCAACTATATTATATGGATACGGAGGATTTAACATCAGTATGACCCCTAATTTTAGTGTTTCAAATGCACTTTGGTTAGAAAATGGTGGAATTTATGCCGTAGCTAACTTGCGTGGAGGAGGAGAATATGGTAAGAAATGGCATACAGGAGGAACTAAATTACAAAAACAAAATGTTTTTAATGATTTTATAGCAGCAGCAGAATACCTTATAAAAAATAAATTTACATCTAGTGATTTCTTGGCAATTCGAGGAGGATCTAATGGAGGTCTGTTGGTAGGAGCCACCATGACGCAACGTCCCGATTTAATGAAAGTAGCTCTACCAGCCGTTGGTGTGATGGATATGTTACGCTATCATACTTTTACAGCAGGTGCAGGTTGGCGATACGATTATGGAACAGCAGAAGATAGTAAAGAAATGTTTGAATACCTTAAAAAATATTCGCCAATACACAATGTGAAAAAAGGAGTAAAATATCCCGCAACTTTAGTAACTACTGGAGATCATGATGATAGAGTGGTTCCTGCACATAGTTTTAAGTTTGTGGCAGAACTTCAAGATAAACAATCAGGAACGAATCCTACTTTAATACGTGTAGATATAAATGCAGGACATGGAGCAGGAAAATCAGTTTCAGCTACTATAAATGAAAATGTAGATATACAAGCATTTACACTATGGAATATGGGAATAAAAAAAATAAATTAGTTTATATCATATAAACTATTTAAAAATAAAAAAACTGTTTGAACATTTCAAACAGTTTTTTTATAAAGCAAAATGACTTAAACTCAAATGCCATATTAGACTCGAACAAATTGAATTGGCAAATCTATTCCACTTTATTTTTCTTTCAATTCAAAGCCTGTATTCCCATTTTAGCCCTCTAAATTTTCGTGAGTATTCGAATTTAGTCAAAGTTATTATTTCACAACGGAGTCTAATCCAAAATCCGATTTAATAAAAAATAAAAAGAATAACTGTTTGTCCCGTATTATAGAATAGGTTTTCCCATGAAGATGAAAAAGATAAAGAAGATATAAAAAGACGGGAATTTTTTACTACATCAAGAAAAAGCCCATTTTTTGAGATTCAAATTTATTTTACAATAAAATTTTAAAGTATAATTTGGGTTTATATGCCTTTTGTAATGATAAAAGGCTCTTATGAGGCTAAAATTGTAAATGATTTATCCTGTTTTTTGTTTATTATACAGAATATTTGAATAAATAAAAAAATAACATCTAAAATTTATTTTTAAAAATTTTAGATAATTCCTAATTATAGTATCTTTGCAACTTCTAAAAAATAAGGAATTATGTTTAATAATTTATCAGAGAAGTTAGATAAGGCGTTCCATATATTAAAAGGACACGGTAAAATTACAGAAGTAAACGTTGCAGATACCTTAAAAGAGGTACGTCGTGCCTTACTTGATGCCGATGTTAACTTTAAGATTGCTAAAGATTTTACAACAAGAGTAAAAGAAAAAGCATTAGGACAAGATGTATTAACAACCTTACAGCCGGGGCAATTATTAGTTAAAATTGTAAAAGACGAATTAACTGATTTAATGGGAGGTGATGTTCAAGGTATTAATTTGTCAGGAAATTTCTCTGTTATTTTAATGTCTGGTTTACAAGGATCAGGTAAAACCACCTTTTCGGGCAAATTAGCAAATTTCTTAAAAACCAAGAAAAATAAAAAACCATTATTAGTTGCTTGTGATATTTATCGTCCAGCAGCAATTAATCAGTTGCATGTAGTAGGTGAGCAAATAGGAGTAGAAGTATATTCCGAGCCAGAAAATAAAAATGCAGTTGAAATTGCGCAAAATGCTATCAAATATGCTAAATCAAATGGCTTTAGCGTCGTTATAGTCGATACCGCAGGACGTTTAGCAGTAGATGAAGAAATGATGGCAGAGATAGCCAATGTTCATAAGGCAATTACACCTAACGAAACATTGTTTGTGGTAGATTCAATGACTGGTCAAGATGCTGTAAATACAGCAAAGGCATTTAATGATCGTCTAAATTTTGATGGTGTTGTTCTTACTAAATTAGATGGTGATACACGTGGGGGAGCTGCTATATCAATTAAATCAGTAGTAAATAAACCTATTAAGTTTATTGGTACAGGTGAAAAAATGGATGCTATAGACGTGTTTTATCCAGAACGTATGGCAGATCGTATTTTAGGGATGGGAGACGTTGTGTCCTTAGTAGAACGCGCTCAAGCACAATACGATGAAGAAGAAGCTCGTAAATTACAGCGTAAGATTGCTAAAAATGAATTTGGGTTTGATGATTTCTTAGCTCAAATACAACAGGTTAAGAAAATGGGGAATATGAAAGATCTAGTAGGAATGATACCTGGAGCAAGTAAAGCCTTAAAAGATGTAGAAATTGAAGACGATGCCTTCAAACATATAGAAGCTATTATTTATTCCATGACACCAACAGAAAGAAGTAAACCCTCTTTAATTGATACAAAACGTAAAAATAGAATAGCAAAAGGATCAGGTAGAAAAATTGAAGAGGTAAATCAGTTACTAAAACAGTTTGATCAAATGAGTAAGATGATGAAAATGATGCAAGGTCCAGGAGGTAAACAATTAATGAAAATGATGGGAGGAATGAAAGGCGGACTTCCAGGAATGAAATAAAAAACAAAGGTGCGTATTTTCGCGCCTTTTTTATTTGAATTTAAATTTTAGAATGATATAAAACAACACACAAAAAGATTAGTAATGCAAATTTTAGACGGAAAAAAAGTTTCTGAAGACATTAAAAATGAAATAACATTGCAAGTTCAAGCAATCAGAGCAAAAGGAGAAAAAGTACCTCATTTAGCTGCTTTGATTGTAGGAAATGATGGTGCTAGTTTAACTTATGTAGGAAGTAAAGTAAAAGCATGTGAAAAGGTAGGTTTTGAATCTACTTTGATAAAAATGCCAAGTACTACCTCCGAAACGGAGTTGCTAAAAAAAATAAAAGAATTAAATGAAAACGATGAAATAGATGGCTTCATTGTTCAATTACCATTACCAGAGCAAATAGATACTCAAAAAATTTTAATGGCGATTAATCCTAGTAAAGATGTAGATGGATTTCATCCTGAAAACTTTGGAAAAATGGCATTAGACATGTCAACCTTTATTCCTGCTACACCATTTGGTATTTTAGAATTATTAGAACGATATAATGTAGAAACTAAAGGAAAACATACGGTAGTTATTGGTCGTAGCCATATTGTTGGAAGACCTATGAGTATTTTAATGGGAAGAAAAGGATTTCCAGGAAATTCAACGGTTACACTAACTCATAGTCACACTAAAAACATCAACCAAATTACTTCGCAAGCTGATATTATTATTTCGGCTTTAGGAGTACCCAATTTCTTAAAAGCAGAAATGATTAAAGACGATGCTGTAATTATAGATGTAGGAATTACTAGAGTACCCGATGAAACTAATCCAAAAGGATATGTAATTAAAGGAGATGTAGATTTTGAAAATGTTTCTAAAAAAGTCTCCTATATAACCCCCGTTCCTGGAGGAGTTGGCCCTATGACAATTGCTATGCTATTGAAAAATACACTTTTAGCGCGAGAATTTAAAATGGAAAAAAAATAAGAATATTTTAGAAAAGAGATTGTGTTTAATTAAAAAACAACAAAAAACTTAATTTATACTGCTATATAAGACAGCATTTTCAAGTTTGTTTGATTTCGTTATGCGAATATTTTTAATCGTACAAAATTTTTAGGAAAATAAAAGATAAAACACTTTTTTAATTCAATGTCATTAATCGGTAATAAATTTGTTTGCCTATTTAATGCGTAATCGAATTTTAAAAATAAGAAGATGTCCAAAAAGCGTATTTTTATTTTAATTAAAAGGGGACTTGAATACGAAGTAAAAAAATAAAGTAAATCAATATCATCCTCCTATAGTTGCAGTGATAATCTAGAAATAAGCCACTACTTTTTGGACAGCCTCTTTTTTTGTGGATATTTAGAAAAATAAAGATGAAAATTATTGAGGTAAAGAAGGAAGAAATTAGTGTAATAAAGAAATTAGCGTATACTATTTGGCCTGATACTTATAAAGAAATTTTAAGTGTAGAACAGATAGAATATATGTTGAATTTGTTTTATAATGAAGAGGCTCTACTAAAACAAATGAAAAAACAAAATTTTTTATTACTAGAAGAAAAGGATCAATTTATAGGATTTGCTTCCTATGAAATAAATTCTAAAATTAAAAAAACAAAGTTGCATAAAATTTATATACTTCCGAATTTGCAAGGAAGAGGATTAGGACGATTTTTGTTAAATGAAATAATAAAAAGAGCACAAGAAGCTAATAATTTACACCTTTTTTTAAATGTTAATAAGTATAACAATGCACTTCATTTCTATAAAAAAATAGGATTTCAAGTGATTGCAGATGAAGTAATACCAATAGGAAATAACTATGTTATGGATGATTTTGTATTAGAAAAAAAAATAGATTAACCCCAGATTGCGTATTAGATTTTGTGATAAAGAGCAAAAGACAAAGAAAATAAAAAGACACGTAAATTCTTTCTTGTGCATGTAGAATAAAAGCCCTAATCTAATATGTTACTTGTTACTTTGATCAAAGGGAGAAGTTGTATTATCAATGGTATGATAAAAAAGGACAAGATGGTGAGTTTTGATTTAGGTAATTTAAGAACTAAAATGGGATTACTTCTAAATTTCAACCCCATTTTTAAGAAATTTACTCTAAAAATGGGGTTTAATATTTTTTTGAATGATATTTTATAGGTATTTATTTCAAGAAGTAAAAATAAATAAGAAACGCTATTGTTTCCTTTTGAATATCTGACTACTTGTCTTGAAAATATTTTGTATTAAAGTATAGAATATTTAAGTGTTTACCTTCGGAAAAAGAAAATGCTATTTTAAGTTTAAAATAGAAACGAAGTTATATAATGTATACTTTAATCTCTCTACCATTTTTTATATCTCATTTGGTAGTTTTAATAATGTTTTTTAAGATGGCTTTGTCTTCAAAATTTTCCACTTCTAATTCAATGGGTTGTTTTTTTGTAGTAAATCCTTCAATAATATAGCGTTTGCCTCCAGATTGGGTCTTAATATTACTTCTGTCAAAATCTACATCACCATAAGTTAGAGTGTTTTTAATATCCGTAGTATCAATCCATTTTTCGGTTAGAATTTTTGAAGCTTCTTTTGAATAATGAAAAGGTTTTGAACGTAAATTGTTTAGAACTCGATCATTTGGAAAGTAACTACAGCTTGTTTTTTTTTGATTTAAAACAAAAAATAAAACAATGCTACCTCCTAAAACACCAAACAAATAATAGGCTAAGCGATATGTAAATGTACTCATTTAATTTTTTTGTACAAAAGTAATAAAACTTATGAATTAAAAAACGATCAGATTAATATCTCTGTAAGTTAGATTGAACCATTCACCTATCGTTTTATTGCTTAAAATACCATGATAAAAATAAATGCCATTTTTTAATCCAGCATCACAGCGTATAGCACTTTCTATTCCACCATCATCCGCTATTTGTAGAAGATAAGGAGTTATAATATTACTAATAGAAAAAGATGCTGTTTTGGCATAACGAGAAGGTATATTGGGAACACAGTAATGTGTTACGCCATGTTTTACAAAAGTTGGGTTTTCATGTGTGGTAATTTCTGAAGTTTCGAAGCAACCTCCAGTGTCTATACTGACATCTACTATGACAGAGCCTTTTTTCATGTGGCTAACCATATCTTCACTTACTACAACAGGAGTTCTGTGTTTACCACGCATTGCACCTATAGCCACATCACATCGTCTTAGTGATTTGAGTAATGTTTTATTTTGTATAGTTGAAGTGAAGATACGTTGTTGTAAATTATTTTGTAATCGTCTTAGTTTTGTAATAGAATTATCAAATACTTTTACAGAAGCACCCAATCCTAGCGCAGTTTTAACTGCGTATTCGGCTACTGTGCCAGCTCCTAATATGATGACTTCGGTAGGCTTTACACCTGTTATATTACCAAAAAGTAATCCATTACCTCCCTTGTTACAGGTCATGAGTTCTGCTGCTATTAATACTGAAGCAGTTCCAGCAATTTCGCTTAAAGATTTAACAGCAGGGAATGAATTATCATCATCCTTTAAATATTCAAAAGCAAGTGCTGTTATTTTCTTTTTTTTAAGAGATTCAAAATATTCTTTTTTACGAGTCTTTATCTGTAATGCTGAAATAAGAATAGTTTGAGATTTCATCATTTCAATTTCTTCCTGTGTAGGAGGTTCTACTTTTAGAATCATTGGGCAAGAAAAAACTTTTTTAGTGTCATTGGTGATTTCAGCCCCCGCATCACTGTAATCTTTGTCTGTATAGCTGGCGTTTTTTCCAGCTCCTGCTTCAATGAGTACTCTATGACCATGATTAACGATTGAATTGACTGCATCAGGTGTTAAGCAAATACGACGCTCTTGAAAAGCAGTTTCTTTAGGAATACCAATAAAGAGTTCGCTTTTGTGTTTAGTAACTTCCAATTTTTCTTCTTGAGGAAGTAACTCTTTTTTGCTAAAAGGAGTAATGACCATGATGATGTATTATAGAGTCACAAATTACAAAAAAACTTGATGGGAACAAAGTTCCCTTTGGTTTTATTTTTAAAGTTACAAAAAAGTGTAAATTGTTTTATTCCGCTATCTTATAATGTAGTTTGTAAAAAGGTGTAAACTGAAAGAGATTGCTTTGAAAGGTCGTAATCTTGACATTTTTTGATTCAAGGGAAAAATTATATATACTGATAATGTGTTGTTTATCTTGTTATAAAAAATGTTTAGGTCCTACTGTCGTTGAGGTGATACACTAGATGTTGAGTTTTGACTTTCAGGCAGCCACTGTTCTATTTTAGTCATTAACATAAGGTAATAGACTGAAAAAAGTTACTTTCTTTAATTTTTAAAGACAAAAAGAAAGGCTTTCTTAGAATGAAATTTACATTTTTAATGGTGTTTACTTTGGTTAACAATACAAGCTACAATAAATATTGTTTGATAAAAAAAGAATATTAGAATTTGCCTTTATAAAAAAGAAGAATTTAATTCAAGTGTTCTTTTTTCATTCTCTAAAACAGAAATAGTAATAATTGTGTGTTTTTCAGGGATTAAATCAGGTATTTTTTCAGCCCATTCTATAAAGCACCAATTACCAGAGTAAAGATATTCTTCTATTCCCATATCCAATGCTTCAGCTTGTGATTTTAGACGATATACATCAAAATGATATATTGTTTCATTATTTTCAGTTTCGTATTCATTAACCAAGCTGAAAGTGGGACTGCTAGTTGCTTCCTTGACACCTAAAACTTTACATAAAGTTTTGATAAAAGTTGTTTTTCCTGCTCCCATTTCGCCATTAAATAAGATAACCTTTTCAGGATTGGTAGCTAAAACTTGGTTAGCGATTTCTTCAATGTCTTGTAAAAAATATTCTAACTTCATCGTTAATGTTTTCAATTTTTCAGGGTAGCAAAAATAAATAAAATCTAATCAAAAATAAATAAGAAGCTCCCTGTTATTACTTCTAAACTGCCATTTTGTATGGAGAAATATAAATTATCGGTTTTTTGTTATAAAATGATGTAAGAAATACGTGTGATAGAGTAATCCTATTTGAATATAGAGTGATAAAAAAACCTGATATGAATTGAAATTAATGAAACATATCAGGCTGTCTATTTTGGTTACCGAATTCGATCTTAAAAAAACTATTTTTTAGGACTAAATACTAAGAAAGGAACAATCATTTCTTCTAAAGAAATACCTCCGTGCTGATAAGTGTTTTTGTAGTAACTGGCATAGTGATTGTAATTGTTTATATAAGCTAAAAAATGATCGTTTTTTGCAAAAATAAAAGAACTGGTCATATTAATGGCAGGTAAACCTATTTTTTTAGGATCCTTAATAGCAAAAACATCTTTCGATTCAAAAGTAAGACTTCTTCCTGTTTTATAACGTAAGTTTAAACTAGTGTTTTTATCGCCAATGACTTGCGAAGGATTTTTTACATTAATAGTCCCGTGATCTGTTGTTAGTATTAGTTTAAATCCTAAGCGTTGTGCTTGTTGAATGATTTCTAAAAGGGGCGAATTTTTAAACCAACTTAATGTTAAAGAACGGTATGCTTTATCATCAGAAGCTAACTCCTTTACTACATCCATATCGGTTTTAGCATGCGAAAGCATATCAACAAAATTATAAACAACAGCAACTAATTTTTTGTCTTTTAACCCCTTGAAATTTTCAGCTAATTTTTTCCCATTTGTAAAATTTGTAACTTTAAAATATTCATGTGAAATATTTAATCGAAGTCGTTTGAGTTGTTCAGATAAAAACTCTGCTTCATATAGGTTTTTACCCCCTTCGTCTACATCGTTTTTCCAATATTGAGGGTACATTTTTTCCATTTCTAGGGGTAATAAACCTGAAAAAAGAGCATTTCGAGCATATTGGGTTGCTGTTGGAAGTAGAGCAAAATATGGAGTTTCAGCTTCTAATTTATAATGATTTCCTAATACAGTTTCAAAAGCTTTCCATTGATCATAACGCAAATTGTCGATTACAACAAAAAGTATATTTTCGTCTTTTCTTAATTCTGGAACGACTAATTTCCGGAATACTTCATGAGATAATACGGGACGATCTTGAGATTGTGTAAACCAATCCTCATAATTTTTTTCAATAAATTTGCCAAATTGAGAGTTCGCTTCTACCTTTTGAGATTCTAGAATTTGAAACATATTCTGATCATCTATAGTTTCTAGTTCCATTTCCCAAAACATAAGTTTTTTATATAAATCTACCCATTCCTCATAGCTATTTACCATAGCCATATCCATTGCTATTTTTCGAAATTCTTTCTGATAGTCCAATGTTGTTTTTTCAGATACTAAACGAGAATGATCGAGGTTCTTTTTTAAAC
Source organism: Flavobacterium davisii (assembly GCF_042182265.1). Classification (NCBI taxonomy): domain Bacteria; kingdom Pseudomonadati; phylum Bacteroidota; class Flavobacteriia; order Flavobacteriales; family Flavobacteriaceae; genus Flavobacterium; species Flavobacterium davisii. The sequence goes on along the minus strand of NZ_CP097869.1, from coordinate 3,124,343 downwards.
TTAAAAGTATTTGATTTGGATTAACAGGTTTAATCAAGTAATCCGCAATTTTAGCACCAATAGCTTCTTCCATCAAATATTCTTCTTCGCTTTTTGTGATCATTATAATAGGAATAGCTTGTTTCTTTTCTTTCATTTCAGCAAGAACTTCAAGTCCAGTCATACCAGGCATGTTTTCATCTAAAAAAATAATATCAAAATTTTCCTCCTGAAAAAGATCCAAAGCATCCCGTCCGTTATTACAAGTAGTAACTTCATAATTTTTCTTTTCTAAAAATAAAATATGAGGTTTTAGTAAGTCTATTTCGTCATCAACCCAAAGTATTTTCATGGTTTATATTTTAGTATTAGGTAATTTTTATTTGATTTTTTAACTGTAGAATACACGCAATTTACTATTTTAAAAACTATGGTTTCTTAAAAATAGTATAAATTATAGTAATTTTTTTACATTTAAGATATATTTGAACTTTAAAAAATAGAGGAATAAATGAAAATCCATAAACTATCCATTTTACTATTAGGTATTACTGTTTTTACAGAAAGTTGCAAAAAAGAAGTAGATTTAAATACCCCCGATATTTTAGTTACCAATAAAGATGCCAAAGCTAATTTGTCAAATGATTTTTTTGAATATGCTAATGGCGGCTGGTTTCAGAAAAACCCAATTCCAGCATCCGAAAGAAGCAATGGTATTTTTAGAACCATTCAAGATACAATTAATGGACAAATTAGACAAATTTGTGAAAAATCAGCAAAAGAAAATGCTGATAAAGGAAGTAATAAACAAAAAATAGGTGATTTTTATACTTCAGGAATGGATACTTTAACAATAAATAAGTTAGGCATTAATCCGTTACAAAAAGAATTAGATAAGATAAATGAAATAAAAGATTTATCTTCTTTGTTAAAGCAAATAGCTTACATGCATACTATTGGATCAGATCCAGCTTTTAGTTTTTATATTGCTCAAGATGATAAAAACAGTGCTAAATATGCCTTGTGTTTTAGTCAAGGAGGTTTGGGTATGGGGAATAGAGATTATTATTTTAATAATGACAAAGAAACCATAAGAATACGTTTAGCCTATTTACAACATTTAGAAAAGATGTTTCGTCTGATGGGCGATACGAAAACAGCTTCCAATAATGCCCAAAGAATTATGAGGTTAGAATTAGAATTAGCTAAAAATTCAAGAAAGCTAGAAGCGCTTAGAGATCCTATAGCAAATTACAATAAAATGACTTTAGCTAAATTTAAAAAATTAACACCCAATATAATTTGGGATCAAGTATTAGAACAACTAAAAATTAAAAAAATAGATTCAGTTATTGTTGGACAACCAGAATTTTATCAGGCACTAGACCGTGTTGTAAAAAACTATACAATTGAAGATTGGAAAATATATCTAAAATGGAATTTAGTTAATTCGTATGCGGCCTATTTGAGTAATAATTTTGAAAAAGAACATTTTTATTTCTATTCGACCGTTATGAGTGGTGTTAAAGAACAAAAACCAAGATGGAAACGAGTGATAGAAAAAACAGATCAATCACTTGGAGAACTGATTGGTCAAGTATATGTAAAAGAATATTTGCCAAAAGGAACAAAAGAAAAATTATTAGAAATAGGAAATGCTATTCGAGAAGTGTATGCTGAGCGAATTAAAAAGTTAGATTGGATGAGTTCTGAAACAAAGAAAAAAGCACTCTTTAAATTATCTAATATAGTAATGAAAGTAGGTTATCCAGATAAATGGAAAAACTTAACTTCTATTATGATTGATAAAAAACATTATTTAGCTAATGTGATGGCTGTTAACAAGTGGAATTATAATGAAATGATATCTAAAAACGATAAAGCTGTAGATCGTACAGAATGGGGAATGTATCCGCAAACATATAATGCCTATTATAATCCAAGTAATAATGAAATATGTGTGCCTGCTTGTAATATAATCGTTCCTGGATTTGAAAATCGTATGCCTGATGATGCAGTATTATACGGTATTATAGGAGGGTCAACTTTTGGGCATGAAATTACACATGGTTTTGATGATCAAGGAAGTCAATATGATGAAAAAGGGAATTTAAATAATTGGTGGACCCCTGAAGATTTAAAGAAATTTAAAACAAAAACAAAAGCCATTGTACAACAATATAATAAATATGAAGCATTGCCTGGTAAGTTTGTAAATGGAAATGCAACCCAAGGAGAAAATATTGCTGATTTAGGAGGTGTCGTTATGGGGTATGAAGCATTTAAAAAAACAGTGCAATTTAAGAAAAAACAAAAAATAGCAGGTTTAAATCCTAATGAACGTTTCTTCTTAGCTTATGGATATGCTTGGATGGTAAATGTTAAACCAGAAGCATTAGCACAACAATTAATAGAAGATGTACATTCACCAGCACGTTATAGAATTAACGGGCCTTTAAGTAATATAGATGTATTTTATGAAACTTTTAAAATAAAAGAAGGAAGTAAAATGTTTATACCTAAAAAAGACCGAATAGTAATTTGGTAATTCAAAGTTGTTGATTTGTAATTAAAACCTGATAATTTTTCTGAATTGTCAGGTTTTTTTATCTTTGTTAGACTAAATTTACATTTGTGAACAATACAAACAAACTTAAAATATTTAATGATCCTATATATGGTTTTATAACCATCCCCAATCCCTTTATTTACGATTTAATACAACATCCTTATTTTCAGCGTTTAAGAAGGATAACCCAAATGGGGATGTCTTATTTAGTTTATCCAGGAGCCCATCATACACGTTTTCATCACGCATTAGGATGTTTGCATATAATGCAAAAAACAGTTAGTGTACTTCGATTTAAAAGTGTTATAATATCCGAAGAAGAAGAAAATGCTTTGTATACAGCCATATTATTACACGATATAGGACATGGACCCTTTTCGCATGCTATGGAACATAGTATAGTAGAAAATGTTCATCATGAAGAAATCTCTCTTTTGTTTATGAATAAACTAAATGAAGAGTTTGATGGAAAGCTAACCTTGGCAATTCAAATTTTTAAAGGTGAGTATCATCGAAAATTTATGCTTCAGTTAATCTCTAGTCAGTTAGATATGGACCGAATGGACTATTTAAAAAGAGATAGTTTTTATAGCGGAGTAGAAGAAGGAAAAATAAATTCAGATCGTTTGATTCAAATGATGAATGTAGTAGATGACGTTTTGGTAATAGAAGAAAAAGGAATTTATTCAGTTGAAAAATTTTTAATGGCACGTAGACTTATGTATTGGCAAGTTTATTTGCATAAAACCAATTTGGTAGCAGAAGAAATTTTAACAAAAATATTAAAAAGAGCAAAAGAATTATACCAAAAAGGAGTTGAGGTAGAATGTAGTAAACCCTTGTATTTTTTTATTAAAAATAAGATCTATTTTGATAAATTTGATGATACTATATTAGATGAATTTTCAAAACTAGATGATACCGATATAGTAGGAGCTATAAAAAATTGGCAATATCATGATGATTTTACGCTAAGCGAATTAAGTAAAATTATAATTAATAGAGATCTATTAAAAATTAAAATGGGAGAAGATAAATTTTCTCCAGAGGAAATAAATCAGTTACTAGATAATTTTGCAAAATCAAAAAACATATCCACTTTAGAAGCAAAATATTTTGTATTCAAAGGAAAAATAAAGAATCAAGCTTATAGTAAAATAGCAGAGCCCATTAGAATATTAAAAAAAGATGGGACATTAGAAGATGTTGCTGTTTTATCAGATCAATTGTCCTTAAAGGCTTTGTCAAAACAAGTAACTAAATATTATTTGTGTTATCCAAAACAACTAAATAAAAGTTAAAATTTCAGTAAAATTTTATACTTTTGCAAGAATTATGAAGTTTACAGCAGAACAAATTGCAGGAATATTAGAAGGAGAAGTAGTAGGGAATCCTAATGCAGAAGTCTCTAAATTATCTAAAATAGAAGAAGGTACAGAAGGATCATTAACGTTTTTAGCAAATCCCAAGTATTCAAATTATATATATGAAACAAAGGCAACCATAACCATCGTAAATAAAAATTTTGAGCCCGAAAGTGAATTAACTACTACTTTGGTAAAAGTAGAAGACGCTTATAAATCTTTTTCGAAATTATTAGATTTTTATAATCAAATCAAACACAATAAAATAGGTATAGAAGAACCTTCTGTGCTTTCTAAAAGTGTTAAATATGGCGATAATTTTTATTTGGGTGCTTTTAGCTATGTTGGCGAAAATGTAACCATAGGTCATAATGTAAAAATATTTCCTAACTCATTTGTAGGTGATAATGTAATAATAGGAGATAATACCATGATTTTTGCAGGAGCAAAAATTTATTCAGAAACTATTATCGGAAAGAGTTGTACTATTCATTCAGGAGTAATCATAGGTGCTGATGGTTTTGGTTTTGCTCCAAATGAAAATGGAGAATATAGTAAGGTTCCTCAAATAGGCAATGTAATCATAGAAGATAATGTAGATATAGGTGCGGCTACAACTATAGATAGAGCCACTTTGGGTTCTACGATCATACGTAAAGGAGTTAAGTTAGATAATCAAATTCAAATAGCTCACAATGTAGAGGTTGGAAAAAATACTGTAATAGCTTCTCAAACAGGAATAGCAGGATCTACTAAAATTGGAGAAAATTGTATGATTGGAGGACAAGTAGGTATTGTAGGACATATTACAATAGGGAATAATGTAAAAATACAAGCCCAATCAGGTATTGGTAGAAGTTTAAAGAATGGAGAAGTAGTACAAGGAAGCCCCGCTTTAGGCTATAGCGATTTTAATAAATCCTATGTACATTTTAAAAACTTACCAAAAATTGTTTCAGAAATAACAGAACTAAAAAGAAATATAAAGAAGTAGTAGTCATGGTTAAACAAAAGACCATTCAGTCAGAAATTACACTAAAAGGAGTTGGTTTACATACAGGTAAAGAAGTTACAATGACTTTTAAACCTGCTCCTGTAAATAATGGTTTCACTTTTATACGTGTTGATTTAGAAGGACAACCCATTATTGAAGCAGATGCAAATTACGTTGTTAATACACAAAGAGGTACAAATCTAGAAAAATTAGGAGTTATGATTCAAACTCCTGAACATGTTTTAGCTGCATTAGTAGGATGTGATTTAGATAATGTAATTATTGAGTTAGACGCGTCAGAATTACCTATTATGGATGGTTCTTCTAGGTATTTTGTAGAGGCTATTGAGAAAGTAGGATTAATAGATCAAGAAGCAGAAAGAGATGTTTATGTCGTAAAAGAAGTTATTTCTTACTTAGATCAAACAACAGGTAGTGAAATTACAGTTATTCCATCAGAGGAATATTCCGTAACCGCTATGGTTGATTTTGGAACCAAGGTATTGGGAACCCAAAATGCCTCAATGAAAAATATTGCTGAATTTAAAACAGAAATAGCATCGTGTAGAACTTTCAGCTTTTTACACGAATTGGAAACACTCTTAGAACACGGCCTGATAAAAGGAGGCGATCTAAATAATGCCATTGTTTATGTCGATAAAGAATTGTCAAATGAAACAATGGATAAGCTAAAAGTTGCTTTCGGTAAAGAGGAAATTTCAATTACGCCAAATGGAGTACTAGATAATCTAACCCTACATTATCCAAATGAAGCGGCGCGTCATAAATTGCTAGATGTAGTAGGTGATTTAGCCTTAATAGGAACCAAAATAAAAGGAAAAGTCATAGCTAATAAACCAGGTCATTTTGTAAATACACAATTTGCAAAAAAAATGGCTAAGATCATAAAAAATGAACAACGTAATAATGTTCCTGTTTATGATTTAAACAAAGAGCCTTTAATGGATATTCATAAAATAATGTCTATGCTTCCACATAGACCTCCCTTTTTATTAGTAGACAGGATTTTGAGTATGACGGATACTCAAGTAGTAGGATTGAAAAATGTAACGATGAACGAAGAATTTTTCGTTGGACATTTTCCAGGAGCACCAGTAATGCCAGGCGTTTTAATTGTAGAGGCAATGGCGCAAACAGGAGGAATATTAATTTTAAGCACAGTTCCAGATCCTGAAAACTATCTTACTTATTTTATGAAGATTGATAATGTTAAGTTTAAACATAAAGTTTTACCAGGTGATACTTTAATTTTTAAATTAGAGCTATTATCGCCAATTAGAAGAGGAATTTGTCACATGCAAGGATATGCCTTTGCAAATGGGAAATTAGTAGCAGAAGCTGAATTAATGGCTCAAATTGTTAAAAATCAATAGGTGTATAGTATTTAATAAGAAAATACTAGTTAATTTAAACTTATAATAAATTAGAAATGAATCAACCATTAGCATATGTACATCCAGGGGCAAAAATTGCAAAAAATGTTGTGATTGAGCCTTTTACAACGATACATAATAATGTGGTAATAGGAGAGGGTACTTGGATAGGTTCTAATGTAACGATTATGGAAGGAGCTCGTATAGGTAAAAACTGTAATATCTTTCCAGGAGCCGTTATATCAGCTGTTCCACAAGACTTAAAATTTGGGGGTGAAGATTCCTTAGCTGTTATAGGTGATAATACAACCATTAGAGAGTGTGTTACTATTAATAGGGGAACACTTGCTTCTGGTCAGACCATAATAGGTGATAATTGCTTAATTATGGCCACAGCGCATGTTGCACATGATTGTCATATTGGAAATAATGCCATAATAGTAAATGGAGTAGCATTAGCAGGGCATGTTACAGTAGGAGATCATGCTGTAATTGGAGGATTAGCAGCAGTGCATCAATTTATTTCTATTGGTGATCATGCTATGATTTCAGGAGGTTCACTCGTTAGAAAAGACGTACCACCTTATACAAAAGCAGCTAAAGAGCCATTGTCCTATGTGGGAATTAACTCAGTTGGACTCAGAAGAAGAGGCTTTTCTACCGAAAAAATCAGAGAAATTCAAGATATATATAGAATTTTATATCAAAAAAATTACAATACAACCCAAGCGTTAGCTATCATCGAAGCAGAAATGACAGCTACTCCAGAACGAGATGAAATTCTTGATTTTATTAGAAATTCATCTAGAGGAATTATGAAAGGTTATACAGGAAATATTTAAAAATAGTAAAATAAAATGGCAAGTACGGCAGACATTAGAAACGGATTATGTATTAAGTATAATAACGATATCTTTAAAATAGTTGAATTCTTACATGTAAAACCAGGGAAAGGACCCGCTTTCGTTCGAACTAAATTAAAATCTTTAACTTCTGGGAAAGTATTAGATAATACATTTTCAGCAGGTCATAAAATTGAAGTAGTACGAGTTGAAACTCACACTTTTCAGTATTTATATAACGAAGGGTCAGAGTTTCATTTTATGAATCAAGAAACTTTTGAGCAAATAACTTTAAATAAGGATATTTTAGATGCTCCTGATTTGTTAAAAGAAGGAACTAACGTAATGGTGCAAATCAATACAGAAACAGAAATGCCTTTGTCTGTAGATATGCCAGCTTCAGTAGTTTTAGAAGTAACCTATGCTGAACCAGGAGTAAAAGGAAATACAGCAACAAATGCTACGAAGCCTGCTACTGTAGAAACAGGAGCTCAAGTAAACGTACCTTTGTTTATTAATGAAGGAGATAAAATCAAAATTGATACAGCAACAGGCGCTTATATGGAGCGTGTTAAGGAATAATGAAGTTTCTTAGACAATATCGTTTAGAGGAAATAGCATCTATTATAAATTGTAAATTTATAGGAGATGCTCATTTTCCCGTTTTAGGAATGAATGAAATACATGTTGTCCAATCTGGAGATATTGTTTTTGTAGACCATCCTAAATATTATGATAAAGCTTTACAATCTGAAGCTACGATTATTTTGATAAATAAAGAAGTGGAATGTCCAGAGGGAAAAGCCTTATTAGTTTCAGAAGATCCTTTTAGAGATTTTAATTTTCTTATAAAATATTTTAAACCATTTCAAGCCTCTAATACATCTATAGCTTCTACTGCTCAAATAGGAGAAAATACTATAATACAACCCAATTGCTTTATTGGGAATAATGTAAAAATAGGGACCAATTGTTTGATTCATTCAAATGTTTCCATTTATGATCATACAATTATTGGTAATAATGTTATCATTCACTCAGGAACTATTATTGGAGCAGACGCTTTTTATTATAAAAAAAGACCAGAAGGATTTGACCAATTATTATCAGGAGGAAGAGTAGTCCTCAAAGATAATGTAGGAATAGGAGCATTATGTACTATTGATAAAGGCGTAACAGGTGATACCACCATAGGCGAAGGAACAAAAATAGATAATCAAGTGCATATAGGACACGATACCATAATAGGAAAAAAATGTCTAATTGCTTCACAAACAGGTATTGCAGGTTGTGTTGTTATAGAAGATGAAGTTACATTATGGGGGCAAGTAGGAATTACTAGTGGTATAAAAATAGGCGAAAAAGCAGTGGTAATGGGACAAACAGGAGTTACAAAATCACTCGAAGGATCAAAAGCTTATTTTGGAACACCAGCAGAGGAATCGCGTGAAAAATTTAAACAATTAGCAAACCTCAAAAAAATGCCAGAAATATTAAATAAGCTTAGTCAAAATGAAGAATAAAAAATCTTAGTATTATAGATTGTTATTGGTTAACAAAATTTTAGAAAATATCAGTTTATTCTTCTCAATTCAGTCCTATTCTAAGAAGATTAATGAAATATAAAATTTCAAATATTCTTTTTAAAAATAATTTTAAAGTAAGAGTAAAAGGTTTACTTTTGCGTCATATATTTTATAACAAACAATACACATATTATGAGTGTTTTAGTAAATAAAGATTCAAAAATAATCGTACAAGGTTTTACAGGAAGTGAAGGTACTTTCCATGCTTCACAAATGATAGAGTACGGAACTAATGTAGTAGGAGGAGTTACCCCAGGAAAAGGAGGTTCTACACATTTAGATCGTCCTGTATTTAATACAGTAAAAGATGCAGTAGATCAAGCAGGTGCAGATACATCTATTATTTTTGTACCACCAGCGTTTGCAGCAGATGCTATTATGGAAGCAGCAGATGCAGGTATTAAAGTTATCATTTGTATTACAGAAGGTATTCCTGTAGCAGATATGATTAAAGCATATGATTACATTAAAGGAAAAGGTTGTAGATTAGTAGGTCCTAATTGTCCTGGTGTAATTACTCCAGAAGAAGCTAAAGTTGGTATTATGCCTGGTTTTGTTTTCAAAAAAGGAAATATAGGTATTGTGTCTAAGTCAGGAACTCTTACTTATGAAGCAGCAGATCAAGTAGTTCGTCAAGGATTTGGAATTACAACTGCTATCGGAATTGGAGGAGACCCTATTATTGGTACCACTACTAAAGAAGCCGTTGAATTATTGATGAATGATCCAGAAACACACTGTATCATTATGATCGGTGAAATTGGAGGTCAATTAGAAGCAGATGCAGCTAAATGGATAAAAGCAGATGGCAACCGTAAACCAGTTGTAGGATTTATTGCTGGTGAAACAGCACCAAAAGGACGTACAATGGGGCATGCTGGCGCAATCGTAGGAGGAGCTGACGATACAGCCGAAGCTAAAAAACGTATCATGAGAGAAAATGGAATTCATGTTGTAGATTCTCCAGCTGAAATTGGTAAGAAAGTAAAAGAAATATTAGGATAATCTTTTGATTAAAATAACATTGATAGAAAAATTTATTTTAAACTAATCCAATAAATTATAAAATATAATATTAGAATTATATAATAAAATGAGTCTGATTTTGTCAGGCTCATTTTGTTTATATTATAAACTTCTTTAATTGAATATTTGTGGGATATTGATCATTTTCTTAAGTTTGAATTACATATAGTTCTAAATAATTTAAGAAGAAGTCTTGTTTATAATAAATACAAAGATTTTTAGTTTAAAAAATCTCATCCTTTTACTCAATCAAAAAAGTTTCTATACTTTTACGCTTACTACAAGATCTATTCTATGATTTGAAATTTTTTAATAAATCAAAATAGATAAATTAAATATATTAGAATATTATTTAAAAAAAAAGAAAAAAGAATACTATTATTCAAACAAAAAGAATTTTATGTGTAAATTATTCATTAATTAATTTTAAAAAATGAATAAAAATTGTATTTTAAGTTAAAAATAATTAATTTGCACTATAACTTTACCCCTATTTAATAATGACGAACATTACAAGATTATTTGATTTTCCTTATTATCAGCTAGAAAAGAACAACTTACCAGATGCGTTAGTTACAAAATATCAAGGAAAATGGGTTAAAACGTCTACCCAAGAATATATAGATAAAGCAAATGCCGTTTCAAGAGCACTTATTACCATGGGAGTGCAAAAAGATGATAAAATAGCCATTATTTCATCTAATAATAGAACAGAATGGAATATTATGGATATAGGAGTATTGCAAGTAGGAGCTCAAACAGTCCCTATTTATCCAACCATATCAGAACAAGATTACCAATACATTTTAAGCCATTCCGAATCAAAATATTGTTTCGTATCTGATAAAGAAGTTTTAAATAAATTAAATTCTATTAAAGCTAATTTACCTAATTTAGTAGGAATTTTTACATTTGATGAAATTTCAGGAGAAAAAAATTGGACTGATTTATTAGCTATTGGGAAAGATACAAATACACAAAATTTTGTAGAAGAACGTAAAAACAATGTAAAAGCAAGTGACTTAGCAACCATTATTTATACCTCAGGAACAACAGGTAAGCCAAAAGGTGTAATGTTATCGCATAACAATATAGTCTCCAATGTTTTAAATAGCTCTGACAGAATCCCTCTAGAACCAGGTCAAGCAAAAGCTATGAGTTTCCTTCCTATTTGTCATATTTTTGAGAGAGTTATCTTATATATTTACCAGTATTATTCTATCTCAATTTATTTTGCAGAATCTATTGATAAAATTTCAGATAATTTTAAAGAAGTTCAACCCGATGTATTTACAGTTGTTCCTAGACTATTAGAAAAAGTTTATGATAAAATTTATGCAAAAGGAACTGAATTAACAGGACTTAAAAAGAAAATTTTCTTTTGGGCGGTTGAATTAGGTTTGAAATACGAACCATACGGTAAAAACGGTTGGTGGTATGAATTTCAATTAAAAATTGCTCGTAAATTAATATTTAGTAAGTGGCAAGAAGCATTAGGAGGAAATGTGAAAATAATGGTTTCAGGAAGTGCCGCTTTACAAACTCGTTTAACTCGTGTGTTTTCAGCAGCAGGAATGCCTGTAGTGGAAGGGTATGGTCTTACCGAAACTTCACCTATTATATCTGTAAATGATATGCGTAATGGGTTGTTTCGTATAGGTACCGTAGGTAAACCAATCAAAAATATAGAAGTCAAAATAGGAGAGGATGGCGAGATTCTTTTTAAAGGACCTAATTTAATGATGGGATATTATAAGGATCAAGCACAAACAGAAGACGTGATTAAAAACGGCTATTTCCATACAGGCGATATAGGTGAATTTGATAAAGATGGTTTTTTACGTATAACAGATCGTAAAAAAGAAATGTTTAAAACTTCTGGAGGTAAATATGTAGCTCCTCAGATTTTAGAAAACACATTTAAACAATCTAGATTTATAGAACAAATAATGGTTATAGGCGAAGGACAAAAAATGCCAGCAGCCATTATTCAACCTGCTTTCGAATTTATTAGAGAATGGGCTCACATTCATCATATAAATATTGGCTCAACAAATGAAGAATTGGTTCAAAATCCAGAAGTTATTAAAAGAATTTATCAAGAAATAAACCATCTTAATGTTAAATTTGGTAATTGGGAACAAGTTAAAAAAATAGAGCTTACACCCAATGTTTGGTCAATAGATGGAGGAGAGCTTACGCCTACATTAAAGCTAAAACGTAAAGTAGTTCTAGAAAAATACAAAGACCTTTGCGCTAGAATCTACCAATAAAATATTTTATTTTAAAAAAAGACTGTTTAAAGTGATTATCTATTTTAGACAGTCTCTTTTTATCGTAGATTCAAATAAAACCAATTAAAAAAAATCAAGGTTCAACCCCTTGTTCCTTACTCCTTTCTGAATCAGGGTTTAATCCAAATTACGCATTAATCTTCTTGTCAATATGAAAAGGAAAAGAAAACAAAATGAACGAAAATTTTTCCTGATTTCCGAACCAAGATAAAAGTCGTAATTTAATAGATGGTTTGTCACTTCGACCAAAGGGAGAAGGCATATTCTCAAAATTATGTAATTTCTTCCTTTGGCCGGAATAAAGAAGATTGTGATCTTTTAGGATACTTACTTGATGTTGTTTAAATACTTTAAAATTAATTTAAAAATTGCATAACTTGCGCAATTACATCATCATTTCCTAATATTTTTCTATGGCCTAATTTTTCAGTTTCAATAAATAAACCATTAGGTAACTGATTATAAATGGCTTTTCCGCAACTAATAGGAACTTCATAGTCATCCTTGTCATGTATAACTAAAGTTGGGATTATAACTCCTTTAGCAGCATTAGCAGCATCATAGTTGTCTATGGGTTCTCCAAAATTAGTTTCAAATTTTTGTTTCATGAGTTCCGAAATTTCAGATTTTAAGCCTAATTGCATAACAAAAGATCGTAAAATGTCAATAATTTTATCCGCAGCGCCAATTGTCACCATTTTTTTTACCTGTAATCCCCTCTTTACAGAATTAAGTAAAGACATTCCACCAAGAGAATGGCCAATAGCGTAATCAAATGGACCAAATTGTTTTTCTAATTCAAAATTGCAAGCTATAAATTCGGTTATTAACGTGGGACTAGATTTTGATTTACCATGTCCAGGAGCATCATAGCTAATTGTAGAATAACCTATTTTTAATAATTCATCCGCTATTTTGAAAAGTTGTGTTCCTCTTCCTGACCAACCATGAACTAGTAAAACTTTTTTAGGGCTATCGCCATAATGATAAACTTCTATCTGTTTATTTATTTTAGGAATAAAAAGAGGTTCTGTTCTTGATTTTTGAACCATCTGCCATTCTCTTTTTGGAGTTTTATGTTTCGTAGGGGTAGTAAACAAGCGAATGCAAAACGTTGTAGTTAATTTTTTAGAAAAAAAAGCAAATCCTTTTGCTGTATAAATAATTGTTTTAGGTACACTGTTGCTATTTTGTTTCTTCTTTTTCAAAATATAATAGTTTTTAGAGCTAAATTAATACAAATTAATGAATCATGATAGAAGGTATTAAAAATAGATGATTAAGATCCGCGGAAAAATTAAAAACTTCATAAAACATAATAACTCAAATTCGAATTTTATTATCAAGTGTAAGGTTTTTATATTATAACATTCAAAAATCTTGTATCGAAGTATTCCAATTTGGGGGATTTAGTTTTTTAACAGAACTCAATTATTAGGTGTTTTACTGTTTTTTAAAGAAATAAAAAAGAAATTCTCTAAATAATTTAGATAAAAAGAAGTATTTATAGATGAATTTCTACTGGTTTTATAAGAAAAAACTTTTTGAAAATTGTAATTTTACCTTTTTAAAAAAATAAAATAATGAAAAAAAGAATTCTATACGCATTTAGTATTTTATCTCTTATAATATCTTGTGCTAAAAATCCCTTTACAGGTAAAAGTACTATGGCATTAGTTCCAGATAGTCAGATATTTCCAACAGCATTTCAACAATATAATCAATTTTTATCTGAAAATAAAGTTATAAAAGGAACTACAGAAGCAAAACGAGTTGAAAATATTGGAATAAAAATAAAGACAGCAGCAGAAAGATGGCTAAATGCAAATGGAAATTCGACTTATTTGAAAAATTACGCATGGGAATATAATTTAGTAGATAGTAAAGAAGTAAACGCTTGGTGTATGCCTGGAGGAAAAATAGTAGTTTATACAGGTATTTTGCCAATAACGAAAGATGAAGCAGGTATGGCAGCAGTTATGGGGCATGAAGTAGCACATGCACTCGCTAATCATGGACAACAGCGTATGAGTGCGGGTTTGTTACAACAAGCAGGAGCTATAGGAGTTGCTATTGCCACTAGTAGTAAGTCTCAACAGCAACAGGCAGAGTTTATGCAATATTATGGATTAGCTTCTCAAGTAGGGGGAATGTTGCCTTTTAGTAGAGCTCATGAATCAGAAGCGGATCAAATAGGATTATTGCTGATGGCTATTGCAGGTTATAATCCTGAAAATGCAGTATACGTATGGGAACGTATGTCTGCTAAATCAAATGGACAAGCACCACCTGAGTTTATGAGTACACATCCTAGCAATGAAACACGTATAACCAATCTAAAACAATGGATTCCTAATGTAAAAATAGAAGCGGCCAAATTTGGTGTTGTATTTAAATAAAAAAGACTACTTTAGAAGCCCCTAATAAGGGCTTTTATTTTTTAATTTAAATCAAAAAAAAAATGCAACCACTTCAAAAAGGAGATAAAAAATTATTAAATGCTTGGGCTTTTTATGATTGGGCAAATTCAGTATATAGTTTAGTCATAACTTCTGCTATTTTTCCTATTTATTATAGTGCTATTTTTAAGATCAGAGGAAACCACTATGTTGATATTTTAGGATATCATTTTAAGGATACTGCTGTGATTTCTTTTGTAACGGCAATAGCTTTTGTTATAGTTGCTCTTATTTCACCAATATTATCAGGAATAGCTGATTATGTTGGAAACAAAATGGCCTTTCTTCGTTTTTTTTGTTATATGGGAGGTGTAGCATGTATAGGCTTATATTGGTTTGATTCAGATAACTTTTTTTTAAGTTTTGTAATCTATCTTTTGGGATTAATAGGTTTTTGGGGAAGTTTAGTCTTTTATAATTCTTATTTACCCGATATTGCTTATCCTGAACAACAAGATGCCGTTAGTGCACGTGGATTTTCAATGGGATATTTAGGAAGTACCCTTTTGTTGTTAGTTAATTTAGGAATGGTAATGAGTGTCGATTCTAATGAAAAAGCAATAGATATGATGCGTTATTCTTTTGTAATGACAGGTATTTGGTGGATAGGATTTAGTCATATTACTTATTATTATCTTCCTAAAGGAATAAGTACAGGAAATAAAGTAACACGAGCTGTAATCTTAGATGGTTTTCATGAATTGCAATTAGTTTGGAAAGAATTGAAAAAAAATTTAGCACTTAAACGATATTTAGCTAGTTATTTTGTTTTTATTATGGCTGTTCAGACAGTAATGTTAGTCGCTACTTATTTTGGAGCCGAAGAAATAAGTTGGAAAACCGATAGTCAAAAAACATCAGGACTAATTATAAGTATTTTGTTAATTCAATTGGTAGCAATTGTAGGAGCCTATTTTACGTCCATAGCTTCGCGAAAATTTGGAAATATTAAAGTTTTAATTTTTTTAAATACATGTTGGGCTATTTTATGTATTGTAGCCTTTTACGTAAAAACGCCTATTCAGTTTTATGGAACAGCAGGATTCGTAGGATTAGTAATGGGAGGGATTCAATCATTAGCGCGTTCTACATATTCAAAATTTTTACCAGAAACTACAGATACAGCATCCTATTTTAGTTTTTATGATGTAACCGAAAAAATAGGTATCGTAATAGGAATGTCTATTTACGGAATTATAGATCAAATTACAGGAACAATGAGAAACTCAGTATTGTTTTTAGCTGTTTTTTTTATTATAGGTCTATTATTACTTTTAAGAGTGCCAAGGAATAAATACACAAATGATTAGAAGGTATGGCATAATCCTTGAAAGTTTAACTCGGTTTATAGATTATTATTTGTGTATATCTATCTGTAAATCAGTTTTTTTTGTTGTATTTTCTATAGTAAAGAGAATACAAATAATTTTTTTTTAATGTCAAAATGGCTTAGTTTACAATATGTCACAACAAAAAATCATTACACTTGACAATATGTCACTTCAGGAAATAGATCATGAAGCAGAATTAATCCCTCTTTTAACACCAGAAGATGAGGAAGAAATGAATAAAGAAAGTCTACCTGTAGATTTACCTATCTTACCTTTGCGTAATACAGTGCTTTTTCCAGGCGTTGTAATACCTATTACAGCAGGAAGAGATAAGTCAATAAAATTGCTAAATGATGCCAATGCTTTAGATAAAATCATTGGAGTTGTTTCGCAAAAAAATGAAGAAGATGAAGATCCTACAGCGGAACAAATTAATAAAATAGGTACAGTAGCACGTATTTTAAAAATTCTTAAAATGCCTGATGGTAATACAACCGTTATTTTACAAGGGAAAAAACGCTTTGAAATAGATACTGTAACAACCACAGAACCTTATATAAGAGCTACTATAAAAGAAGTTCCTGAAATTCGTCCAGCTGAAGAAGATAATGAATTGAATGTAATTATAGATTCAATTCGTGAGTTGGCGATTCAAATTATTAAAGAAAGCCCTAATATTCCTACAGAAGCAACCTTTGCCATCAAAAATATAGAAAGCGATCCTTTTTTAGTAAGTTTCGTTTCTTCTAATATGAATTTAACGGCAGAAGAAAAACAAGAGCTGCTCGAAATGCATGATCTAAAAGAACGTGCTTTAGAAACATTAAAATATATGAATATCGAATTTCAAAAGTTAGAATTGAAGAACGATATTCAATCAAAGGTTCGTTTTGATTTAGATCAACAACAACGCGAATATTTCTTGCAACAACAGATGAAAACCATACAAGAAGAATTAGGAGGTAATTCTACTGAGCAAGAAATAGAAGAAATGCGTAAAAAAGCAAAAGCTAAAAAATGGAAGAAAAAAGTAGGCGAGCATTTTGAAAAAGAATTGCAAAAATTACAACGTACAAATCCTAATTCACCTGATTTTAGTATTCAACGTAATTATTTAGAGCTTTTTTTAGAATTGCCTTGGAACGAATACACGAAAGATAACTTTGATTTAAAAAGAGCCCAAACGATATTGGATCGTGATCATTATGGAATGGAAGAAATCAAAAAACGAATTATAGAACATTTAGCTGTTTTAAAATTACGTAATGATATGAAGTCCCCTATATTATGCTTTACAGGACCTCCAGGAGTAGGTAAAACTTCTATCGGACGTTCTATTGCAGAAGCATTAGGTCGTGAGTATGTACGTATGTCTTTAGGAGGTTTGCGTGATGAAGCTGAAATTAGAGGGCATAGAAAAACCTATATAGGAGCAATGCCTGGTCGAATTTTGCAAAATTTGAAAAAAGTAAAATCATCAAATCCTGTTTTTATTCTGGATGAAATAGATAAATTATCAAGCAGTCATAGTGGCGATCCATCATCTGCCTTATTAGAAGCATTGGATCCAGAACAAAACAAAGAATTTTATGATAATTTCCTAGAAATGGGATTCGATTTATCTAAAATCATGTTTATTGCAACTTCTAATAATATTTCAGCTGTACAACCAGCACTTAGAGACCGCATGGAAATTATAACGATGACAGGTTATACAATAGAGGAAAAAGTTGAAATAGCAAAACAGCATTTAGTTCCTAAACAAATTAAAGATCATGGATTAAACGCTAAACAATTTTCTATAGGCAAAAAACAAATAGAAAAAATAGTAGAAGGTTATACTAGAGAATCAGGAGTGCGAGGATTAGAGAAAAAAATTGCCCAAATGGTTCGTAATGCTGCAAAATCGATAGCAATGGAAGAAGAGTATAATGTAAAAACGACAGATGAAGATGTTATTAAAGTGTTAGGAGCACCTCGTATGGAACGCGACAAATATGAAAATAATGAAATAGCAGGAGTTGTTACAGGTTTGGCATGGACTAGTGTAGGAGGAGATATCTTATTTATTGAGTCAATTATTTCAGCAGGAAAAGGAGGCTTGACTTTTACTGGAAATATAGGAACTGTAATGAAAGAGTCAATTACGATTGCTATGGAGTATGTAAAAGCAAATGGGAGTAGTTTAGGTATTGATACTGATATTTTTACAAAATATAATATTCACGTACATATTCCAGAAGGAGCAACTCCTAAAGATGGACCAAGTGCAGGTATTGCCATGTTAACCTCTTTAGTGTCATTGTTAACACAAAAAAGAGTCAAAAAAAACTTGGCCATGACAGGAGAAATAACGCTGAGAGGAAAAGTGTTACCAGTAGGAGGTATAAAAGAAAAAATACTAGCAGCTAAACGAGCTAAAATAAAAGAGATAATTCTATGTGTAGAAAATAAAAGAGACATAGATGAAATTAATCCGGAATATTTAGAAGGCTTAACCTTTCATTATGTAAGCGAAATGAGTGAAGTACTCGAAATTGCAATAACAAAAGAGAAAGCAAAAAATGCAAAAAAATTGTAAGATGAAAAACGGCTATGTTAAAATAGCCGTTTTTTTATTAAAAAATAATATCTTCGCTGCAGCGTTACAAATATTAATTTAACGCAATGTTTGATGCAGTCTAAATTCCTATTATTAGCTTTTATTATCTCTCTACCTATCTATTCACAAATAGGGGGTAGTGGTGTTTATCGTTTTTTAAATTTAACTACATCTCCAAGACAAGCAGCCTTAGGAGGGAAAGCTATTACAATATACGACAATGATGTAAATCAACCGATGCTAAATCCAGCCTCTGTGAATCAAGAAATGGATGGAAAATTAGCAGTTAATTACGGAAGCTATTTAGGTGATATAAATTATGGTACAGCGTCTTATGCTTTAAATTATGATAGGCATATTCAAACAATTCATGCAGGAATATCCTATATTAATTACGGTAAATTTGATGGAAGAGACGAATTTGGGGGGCAAACAGGTAGTTTCACAGCTAATGAATTAGCTATGTCCTTAGGATACGCATATAATATCCCTAGAAGTGATTGGTATTTAGGAGCAAACGCTAAGCTGATAGCCTCTTCTTTAGAAAATTATCAATCATTTGGGATTGCTACTGATATAGGAATTAATTATTTAGACGAACAAAAATCCGTTAATTATGCTTTATTAGTCAAAAATTTTGGAACACAAATCATAACCTATAACGGAATACAAGAAAAATTACCATTAGAAGTAATGTTGGGAGTTTCACAAAAGTTGGAACATTTGCCAATTAGATGGCATTTAACAATAGATAATTTGCAAAAATGGCAACTTGCATTTTCTAACCCCGCAAGAAACGAACAAACTTTAGATGGAGTGGTAAAAGAAGAAGAAATAAGTTTTTTAGGAAACGCTATGCGTCATGTAGTTTTAGGAGCGGAACTTTTACCAGATAAAGGAATTAATTTTAGAATAAGCTATAATTTTAGAAGAGCAGCTGAACTTAAAATTTTAGAACAACGTACTTTTGCAGGATTTTCAGCAGGAGTAGGAATCCGTTTTTCTAAATTTCGTTTCGATTATTCTTATGCAAGATATACTTTAGCATCCAATACATCTATGTTTGGATTAACTATAAATCTTTAAAAATTGAAAAAAATTACAATTGCAATTGATGGATTTTCCTCCACAGGAAAGAGTACTTTAGCTAAACAAATAGCAAAAGAGCTAGGATATGTATATGTAGATACTGGAGCTATGTATCGTGCCGTTACTTATTTTGCTATGCAACATAATTTAATTGATGAATTTCAATTTGATGTTAAACAATTAATAAAACTTTTACCAAGTTTAAACTTAAATTTTCAATTTAATTCAAGCCTCGGTTTTGCCGAAATGTATTTAGATGGAATTAATGTGGAAAAGCAAATAAGAACATTAGAAGTTTCTACCTATGTAAGCAGAATTGCTGAAATATCAGAAGTTCGATCTAGACTTGTAAGCCAACAAAAACAAATGGGAATTGATAAAGGAGTCGTTATGGATGGTCGTGATATAGGAACCGTTGTTTTTCCAAATGCAGAAATTAAATTATTTATGACTTCTAAAGCAAATGTTCGAGCACAACGCCGTTTTGATGAATTGACAGAAAAAGGACAACAAGTTTCCTATGATCGAGTGTTAGAAAATGTTTTAGAACGTGACTTTATAGATACCACTCGGAAAGATTCACCATTAGTTAAAGCAGCCGATGCAATAGAAATTGATAATTCAGAATTAACAAGAGAAGAACAATTTAAAAGAGTTATGGAAATAATTAAAGCAAAAATTTAAAAAAGCGAATATTTTTTTATAGAACCATCAGAAAGTACTGATTTTTTCATAGATTTACCCGCTTTTTAGAATATAATAACCAAATCAAAACGTATGAATATAAAAATTAGACTAACCTTAATGAGCTTTTTACAGTTTTTTGTATGGGGAGCTTGGTTAATTACAGTTGGGAATTACTGGTTTGGAACCAAACAATGGAGTGGTGCTGAGTTTGGAGCCATATTTTCAACACTTGGAATATCTTCTATTATTATGCCAGCTATTACGGGTATTGTGGCTGATAAATGGATAAATGCAGAAAGATTATATGGTATACTTCATATATTAGGAGGTTTGTGTGTGGCTTATCTTCCGCAAGTAGATAATCCAACCACCTTTTATTGGGTTATCTTTGCTGCTATGATGTGTTACATGCCTACTATTTCTTTGTCTAATTCTGTAGCATATACTATTTTAAAAGAAAATGATTTTGATGTAGTTAAAGTTTTTCCTCCCATTCGTGTATGGGGTACTGTAGGTTTTATTTTAGCTATGTGGACGACTAACTTAACAGGAAATAAAGCGTCTGCTAATATGTTTTATATTTCTGCATTAACAGCAATTATTTTAGGGATTTATTCGTTTACCCTTCCAGCTTGTAAACCTCAAAATTTGATGGATGAAAATGCTACCTTATCTAAAAAATTAGGTTTAGACTCATTTAAGTTATTTAATACATATAAAATGGCATTGTTTTTTGTTTTCTCCATGTTTTTAGGAGGAGCATTGCAATTAACTAATATGTATGGAGATGTGTTTTTGTCGGAATTTGGTAATATGCCTCAGTACGCTAATAGCTTGATTGTGAAAAATTCTACTTTAATCATGTCTATTTCTCAAATTTCAGAAACACTATTTATTTTAGCAATTCCATTTTTTTTAAAACGTTTTGGTATTAAACAAGTAATGTTAATCTCTATGTTGGCTTGGGTGCTACGCTTCGGTTTATTTGCTTATGGAAATCCTGCGAGTGGATTATGGATGATTATTTTATCCTGTATTGTATACGGAATGGCATTTGACTTTTTCAATATTTCAGGTTCTTTATTTGTAGAAACAACAACAGATTCCTCTATTCGTTCCTCTGCACAAGGATTATTTATGATGATGACAAATGGTTTTGGTTCATTTTTTGGAGGATTAATTAGTGGAAAAGTAATAGATGCCTATTTTACAATCAATGGACAAAGAGATTGGCATAGCATTTGGTTTTCTTTTGCTATTTATGCCTTAATTATAGCAATAGCTTTTGCCTTTTTATTCAAGCATAAACACAATCCTAAAGATGTAGAATCTTTTTCACACTAAAAAAGAATACACTAATACACTATTAAAAGCCGATTTTATTAAAAATCGGCTTTTTTTGTTTGTAAAAAAAGAAAACTATTTGTTAATTAATTTATTATGTGTAATTTTGCACACCTTTTAGCAGTAGGTGTATCTGAAAGGGATTCAAGTAATTATATGTAAAACGCTTCTGTTTTTTACTGCTTAATGAAACACCGAAGAAACAGAATACAAATTTAAAAATCAGATCATGTCTGAAATTACAAAAGAACAAGAACAATTTTTAGCAGATTTTAACTGGCATAACTATGCTGAAGGTATTGATGCAGTAGACGCTAAAAATTTACAAGAGTTTGAAGATTTAGTAGCAAAAACTTTTATTTCTACAGGTGCTGAAGAAGTTGTAGAAGGTGTTGTTGTTAGAATTACTGAAAGAGATGCTATTGTTGATATCAATGCAAAATCAGAAGGTGTTATATCTTTAAACGAGTTCCGTTATAATCCTAACTTAAAAGTAGGTGATAAAGTAGAAGTATTAATTGATATCCGTGAAGATAAATCAGGTCAGTTAGTATTATCTCACAAAAAAGCTAGAACAATCAAAGCATGGGATAGAGTTATCGCTGCGAATGAGTCTGGTGAAATCGTTAATGGTTTCGTGAAATGTAGAACTAAAGGCGGTATGATTGTTGATGTATTTGGTATTGAAGCTTTCTTACCAGGTTCTCAAATCGATGTGAAACCGATCCGTGACTACGATCAATATGTGAATAAAATGATGGAATTCAAAGTGGTTAAAATCAACCACGAATTCAAAAACGTTGTTGTATCTCACAAAGCGCTTATCGAAGCTGATATCGAGGTTCAGAAAAAAGAAATCATCGGTCAATTAGAAAAAGGTCAAGTATTAGAAGGTGTTGTTAAAAACATTACTTCTTACGGTGTATTCATTGACTTAGGAGGTGTAGATGGATTAATCCACATCACTGACTTATCTTGGTCAAGAATCAACCACCCATCTGAAGTATTAGAATTAGACCAAAAATTAAACGTTGTTATCTTAGACTTTGATGATGAGAAAACACGTATCCAATTAGGTTTAAAACAATTAAACGCTCACCCTTGGGATGCTTTAGATGCTAACTTAGCTGTTGGTGATAAAGTAAAAGGTAAAGTAGTTGTTTTAGCTGATTACGGTGCTTTCATCGAAGTTGCTGAAGGTGTTGAGGGTTTAATCCACGTTTCTGAAATGTCTTGGTCTACACATTTACGTTCAGCTCAAGATTTCGTGAAAATTGGTGACGAAGTTGAAGCAGTTATCTTAACTTTAGATAGAGAAGAAAGAAAAATGTCTTTAGGTATCAAACAATTATCTAACGACCCTTGGACTGATATTACTTCTAAATATCCTGTAGGTTCTAAACATACTGGTACAGTAAGAAACTTTACTAACTTTGGTATTTTCGTAGAATTAGAAGAAGGTATTGATGGTTTAGTGTACATTTCTGACTTATCTTGGACTAAAAAAATCAAACACCCATCTGAATTTGTTAACGTAGGTGATAAATTAGATGTTGTAGTATTAGAATTAGACGTTGATGCACGTAAATTGTCATTAGGTCACAAACAAACTACTGCTAACCCTTGGGATAAGCATGAAGATGCTTTCGCTGTAGGTACAGTACACAATGGTACTATCTCTGAAATGGTTGACAAAGGGGCAACTGTAGATTTCGGTGATGATGTTGTAGCTTTCATTCCTACACGTCACTTAGAAAAAGAAGATGGAAAAAAATTGAAAAAAGGGGATACTGCTGACTTCAAAGTAATTGAATTCAATAAAGAATTCAAAAGAGTAGTAGCATCTCATACAGCTATCTTCCGTGAAGAAGAAGAGAAAGTAGTTAAAGAAGCTGAAACTAAAACTACTTCTAATCAAGCTGAGAAATCAACTTTAGGTGATATCGACGCTTTAGCTGAATTAAAAGCTAAAATGGAAAGAGGAGAAAAATAATCTTTGATTTCTTTATATAATTAAGCCCCGCATTTGCGGGGTTTTTTTGTATACATATTGTCGTAACAAGTTTATATGGATTGAGTAAAGATCTTTTGAATAAAAATAAGTTGAATAGGCTAAGCCTATTCACTTCGAATCCAATGCTAAATTTGAGTTTAATTGGTATTTGCTTTAATTTCTTAAATCAGAAATATGTTTAAATTCAAATAAAAAGACTAAATTTACACTCCAAACGAAATAACACAATATGAGTCATAAAACGCTCCTAACTTCAGAGGAAGTAAATATTATACTGCATCGTTTGGTTTGTCAGCTTATTGAAAATCATCTCGATTTTTCTCAAACTGTTCTTATTGGTATACAGCCTAGAGGAACTTATTTAGCAAAACGGTTAGTACAAATTCTAGAACAACAATATCAAATAAAAAATATTCCACTTGGATTTTTAGATATTACTTTTTTTAGAGATGACTTCCGTCGAGGCGAAACTTTGGAAGCTAATAAAACACAAATCGACTTTTTGATAGAAGGGAAGAAGGTTATTTTTATTGATGACGTATTGTATACAGGTAGAAGTATCAATGCCGCTTTACAAGCTATGCAATCCTTTGGTCGTCCGGTAGAAGTGGAATTGTTAGTGTTGATCGACCGTCGTTTTAGTCGTCATTTGCCTATACAGCCAGATTACAGAGGTCGTCAAGTAGATGCTATCAATAATGAGAAAGTTGTAGTAAAGTGGCATGAAATCCACGGAGAAGATTCAGTTGAAATAATTACTAAATAAAATGAAGGAACTAAGTGTAAATCATCTTTTAGGAATAAAATATATTACAGAAGAAGATATTCAGTTGATTTTTGAAACAGCTGACCATTTTAAAGAAGTGATTAACCGTCCAATAAAAAAAGTACCCTCTTTACGTGATATAACGATTGCTAATATATTTTTCGAAAACAGTACACGAACAAAACTCTCATTTGAATTAGCTCAAAAGAGATTATCAGCTGATGTAGTTAATTTTGCAGCTTCAAGTTCTTCTGTAACCAAAGGAGAAACACTTGTTGATACCGTAAATAATATTTTAGCAATGAAAGTAGATATGGTGGTAATGCGTCACTCATCACCAGGAGCTGCTGTGTTTTTGTCAAAAAATGTAAATGCAAGTATTGTAAATGCGGGTGATGGAGCACACGAACATCCTACACAAGCTTTATTAGATGCGTATACCATTCGAGAACGTTTGGGAGAGGTAGGAGGAAAAAAAGTGGTTATCGTGGGCGATATTCTGCATTCACGTGTCGCATTATCTAATATTTACTCTCTACAAAAATTAGGAGCGCAGGTTAAAGTATGTGGACCAAATACATTAATTCCGCGTTATATACGCGAATTAGGAGTAGGGGTGGAACCAAATTTACGTAAAGCCTTAGAGTGGTGTGATGTGGCAAATATGTTACGTGTACAAAATGAACGATTAGATGTAAGCTATTTTCCTTCCACTAGAGAATATACCATGCAATATGGTTTAGACAAAGAATTATTAAACTCTTTGAATAAAGAAATAGTAATAATGCATCCAGGTCCTATTAATCGAGGAGTTGAAATAACTAGTGATGTAGCAGATTCTAAACAGTCGGTTATTTTAGATCAGGTAGAAAATGGAGTTGCAATTCGTATGGCAGTAATTTATTTGTTAGCTTCGAAGATTAAATAAAATATTTTTTATTTAATAAATGAATGTTTAATTTAGTGTAAAAAAAGAATGATGAAAGTAGATCATAAAGAACATACTGCTATTATAAAAGATACAGAAGGAAGTTTTGATGTGTTTTTACAAAAATTGACAAGCCAATATAATACATTTAAAGATGTTAATCTAATCATAGACATTACCCATGATGATTCAATTAATTTAGATGCTATTAGTTCTTTTTTAGAATTATCAGATAAACATAAAGCTTTAAAGAAATCTTTTGTTTTAGTGGCTAAAGGAATTGATTTTAGTGAAGTTCCTGAAAATATTTTGGTTGTTCCTACTTTGTTGGAGGCACATGATATAATAGAAATGGAAGAAATAGAACGTGATTTAGGGTTTTAATTTTATAAATAAGTAGAAAGAAAAGAGAAGGAAGACTCAAAGAAAATAGTTTTTTCATAAATAGATTATCGTTAGACAAATTTATAAGTAAAGGCTTAGGTCTTTTATATTTTAATGAAAAATTTTTATTAGACATATTTTAAATATTTAACGGGAATGTAGTGCTTTTCAATTTTTACTTCTTCAAATAGCATTCATAAAATCTGATTACCCCAGATTGTGTGTTAGAAATGTATTATAAATAGAAAGGACTTTGAATTTAAAAAAATTACCCCATTTTTTGCTTTCAATTAAGTTGTCTTAAAAGTCTGTACTCTTCTTCATTTCAGCCAAAAGGAGAGATTATATAGTTGATAATTTCTCCTGTTATATAAGTGATAGATTAGGTGTTGAATACTGATTTTTTAGATCTTTTTCTTTGCTTGAAGGAAGAAAAATCAGTCATTAAATTACTGCTTTTACCCATATCAGTAAGAAAAAAAGGGGTATTTTTTTATCCAGATTCTAGATTATACTTCGTTTAGAAACAAAAAAATCAATAATTTCAAGTGCTCACGGAAAATTTTAGAAGAAAAAATGCGACCTATTTTGATGGTTAAGATTGGAGTGCCTGTTTAAATTAGAAAAAATAAAGTAGAATGAATGGATAATTTGCTTCGCCAATTTATTTCGTTCGAATCTGTGCGGAATTTGAGGTAAAAAGGAATGTCACTTTCCTAAAAGAATTTCTCCCTAAGAAAGTTTTTCTTTCAAAGGGAGAAATAATATAACTTGATAATGCGACTTTTCTTATTGTTGAAGTAATAAGTTAGACGTTAAGTTATTACTTACTTTTAGGTATTCTCATTCTCATTAAAATTATCTAACTTTTTGGTGTAA
Organism: Flavobacterium davisii; assembly: GCF_042182265.1. Lineage (NCBI taxonomy): Bacteria > Pseudomonadati > Bacteroidota > Flavobacteriia > Flavobacteriales > Flavobacteriaceae > Flavobacterium > Flavobacterium davisii. The sequence goes on along the minus strand of NZ_CP097869.1, from coordinate 3,097,812 downwards.
TTTTAAAAATAGGCAACCTTCTTTGTTCTTGCTTAGTTAGTCTTCCTCCTCTTCGCCTTCGTCTTCATCAGAATCTTCGTCTTCATCAGAATCTTCGTCTTCAGATTGCTCCTCTTTTTCTTCATCCGATGCTTCATCCGAATCGATTTCTAAATCTTTTAATGCGTCTAGTGTATCATCACCATCCATATCGTCATCGTCATCAAAGTTAACAATTCGATCTGCTAATTTAGTGCTTACTTTTACTAAATAAATAGTATCTTCAGTTCTAACTTCAACAGCTTCGATTGTTTCGTTTTTAGCATTTTTAAAGCGAATGATGTCAGAATCATCATAACCTTCAGGGAACTTTTCTACTAGAAGGTTTAAAATTTCACTTGTAAGCTTTGAATAATCTACAATAACTCTTTTCATAAATTGGGGATAATCTTTTTTTTATTGACCTAAAACGTATGCGAAAATTAATGGAGCAACAATAGTTGCATCAGATTCAACAATAAATTTTGGAGTTGTAATATCTAATTTACCCCAAGTTATTTTTTCATTAGGAACAGCACCGGAGTACGAACCATAACTAGTGGTTGAGTCTGAAATTTGACAGAAATAGCTCCAAAAAGGAACATCATGCATTTCCATATCTTGGTATAACATAGGAACTACACAAATAGGGAAGTCACCAGCAATACCACCTCCAATTTGGAAGAAACCTATTCCTTTTCCTTCGCAGTTTTTAGTATACCAGTCAGCTAACCACATCATATATTCTACACCACTTTTCATTGTGGTAGCTTGAAATTCCCCTTTTATACAATAAGAAGCAAATATATTACCCATTGTACTGTCTTCCCAGCCGGGTACAACTATTGGAAGATTTTTTTCAGCAGCAGCTACCATCCAAGAGTCTTTAGGATCAATTTCGTAATATTGTTCTAAGACACCAGAATTAATCATTTGATACATAAATTCATGAGGAAAGTATCTTTCACCTGATTTATCTGCTTTGTTCCAAATATTATATAAGTGTGATTGTAAACGACGGAAGGCTTCTTCTTCTGGGATACAAGTGTCAGTTACACGGTTGTAATGATTTTCTAATAAGTCCCATTCTTCTTGTGGTGATAAATCACGGTAGTTAGGAACTCTTTTGTATGAATTATGAGCAACAAGGTTCATAATATCTTCTTCCAAGTTAGCTCCGGTACATGAAATGATGTGTACTTTGTCTTGACGAATCATTTCGGCTAATGATTTACCTAATTCAGCAGTACTCATAGCTCCTGCTAAAGTAATCATCATTTTACCATTGTCTAACAAATGTTCTTCATATCCTTTAGCGGCATCTACCAAGGCAGCTGCATTAAAATGAAGATAATGTTTTTCAATAAATTGACTAATAGGTCCTTTACTCATTTTTATTTATTGTTTGTGTTTGTATTTTTTGTTTTTATTTTTGTTTTTATTTTTTGTTATAACCTAGTATTTCTAGTATTTCTTCAGCTTTTTGTTCTTCTGAAAAAACTTCTGTTGCAAAAATGCCATTTTTATCTTTGTCAATCAAGATATGTTTAGGTTGTGGTAAGATACAGTGGTGTAAACCTCCATGCCCTCCTATGGTTTCTTGATAGGCACCTGTATTAAAAAAACCAATATACAAAGGTTTTTCCTTATTGTATTTAGGAAGATAAATGGCGTTCATGTGTTGTTCCGAGTTATAATAATCGTCTCCATCACATGTTAAGCCTCCTAATAGCACTCTTTCATAAGTATCATTCCATCGATTTACAGCTAACATGACAAAACGCTTATTTATTGCCCATGTATCAGGTAATGTCGTAATGAAGGAAGAATCGATCATGTTCCAGTTTTCTCTATCATTTTGTTTTTTCTGATATAGTACTTGATAGACAGCTCCTCCTGCTTCTCCAACTGTAAAAGATCCAAATTCGGTAAATATATGAGGAACAGGTACTTCTGCTTCATCACAAGCGATTTTAATTTGGTTTAGGATTTCATCTACCATGTATTGATAGTCATATTCAAATGCTAAAGAGTTTTTAATAGGGAATCCACCACCAATATTTAAACTATCTAAAGTAGGACATTCTTTTTTTAGATTTATGTAAACCTTCATACATTTTAGTAACTCGTTCCAGTAATAAGCTGTATCGCGTATACCAGCGTTAATAAAAAAGTGAAGCATTTTTAGTTCGACTTTTTTATTATCCTGAATGTTTTTTCTGTAAAAAGGAACTATATCTTTATAACCTATTCCTAAACGAGAAGTATAAAATTCAAACTTAGGTTCTTCTTCTGCTGCTATACGAATACCTATTTTGAATTTACCGTCAATTTCTTCTTGTAATAAATCTAATTCTTCAAAATTATCAATTACGGGAACGGTATTTTTATGACCATTGTTGATTAATCGAGCGATATTGGTAACGTATTGTCCACGTTTAAAACCATTACAAACAACAAAAGTATTTTTATTGATTCTCCCATCTTCCATTAATTTTTCAACGATATTAATGTCAAAGGCAGAAGAGGTTTCTATGTGAATATTGTTTTTTAAAGCTTCATTTAAGATAAATTCAAAATGTGAACTTTTAGTACAATAACAATAATAATATTTAGCTTCATAGCCGTGTTTTTCCATAGCATTACGAAACCACATTTTGGCTTTGTTAATGTTTTGAGAAATTTTAGGTAAATAAGTAAACTTTAAAGGAGTACCGTACTGTTCTACTAATTTCATTAGATCAATACCATGAAACTGAAGATGGTCTTTGTTTAAAGTAAATTCTTCTTGAGGAAAATAAAATGTTTGATTGATTAAGTCGAAATATTTTGTATTCATTTAGCTATAAATAAATTGTAAATTAAAATTAATAAAAAAAACTCTATACAATTTATTCAAATGCGAATATTCGCAAAAATGATTTCTAGTTCGGTATAAAGGGGTTCATCCATAGCAGGCAAAAATAAAAAATAATAACTTTTTACTCCAAAGAAAATTTTTAAAAAAATTAAATTTTATAATCATCAAAAGCAGTTAATATATCTAAGTCTTCTACCGTTTGATTTATTACGCATTGACCGATAGAATTTAGAAGACTGAATTGTATCTTTCCAAATTCATTTTTTTTGTCGTGAATTAATAAATTAATGATTGTATTAATTTCATCAGATTCAAAAGAAATGGGAGAATATATGTTTTGTATTAAACGTTTTATTTCTTGATATTCCTCTATAGATAAAAGCTCTTTTTTAAATGATAAATAACTTTCCAAAATCATACCACAAGCAATGGCTTCGCCGTGTAATAGTCTTTCTTTAGAAGGTGTTTCTAAAAAGTAAGTTTCGATAGCATGACCGAGAGTGTGACCAAAATTTAAGGTTTTTCTTATTCCTTGTTCTTTAGGGTCTTCTAATACTATTTTGGTTTTTATAGATACCGATTCTTTTATTAAGCTATCAAAACTATCAAAATGGATTTCGGATAAATTTTTAAATTTATTCCAATGTTCTTTATGGGCAATTAATCCGTGTTTTAACATTTCAGCTAACCCTGAACGCATTTCTCTTTGTGATAATGTTTGAAGGTATGAAGTGTCTATTAAAACCATTTCGGGTTGCGTAATAGTACCTATTTGATTTTTTAGACCTCCTAAATCTACTCCATTTTTTCCTCCTACAGAAGCGTCCACCATAGCTAATAAAGTGGTCGGAATATTGATGAATGCTAAACCTCTTTTGAAAGTTGAGGCAATGAAGCCTCCCATGTCTGTTACGACTCCACCTCCAATATTAATAATAAGCGTCTTTCTATCAGCGCCTAATTCAGTTAAAGCTTCCCAAACACTTATGCAAGTTTCTATAGTTTTATTTTCTTCACCCGCCTCTAATTCAATAATTTCAAATTCAATTTCGGTTTCCAATTTCGGTAAAAAATAAGGAAGACAATATTCATTCGTATTTTCATCTACCATGATGAAAATTTTTGAAAAATTATTTTCTTTTAGAAATTGATTTAAAAGTAAATAGTTTCCATCTAAAAAATGGATTGTAGATTTTTTTGAAATCATTTTGTGCAATTTTTTATCATAATTTCTTTACAGTCTTTAGGGATGTAATTATTATTCAGTGCCATTTGAGCATAATTACAAGCCAGTTCAGATTGTTTCATGTAATGGTAACAAGCAGCAATTATATATTCTGATTTACCATTTTTAAAGATTTTAGAGTCTATCACTTTCTTTAGATAGGGGATTGCAAAATTATATTTTTTTAATTGATAATAACAAACTGCAATATTTTCAGTGTAAATTATTTCCTTTGGATTTATTTTTTCTAACTCGATATATGTATTCAGTTGAGCTTCCCAGTTGTCAGAACGAATTGATTTTAGTTTATTTAAGAACATAGCTTCTTTGTCCGCTTCATTAGTATCAATTTTGTCTTTTTGTTCTATTACTTTTGAAATAATATTTATGAGGCTGTCTTTAGGGTGCTTTTTTATAACATCTTTATACATTTTTTTAATCTCGTTATTAGAAATATTTGCTTCTTTTAAATATTTTGTAGCTATATAAATAAGTTTTGGATAATAATTTAAGGTTTTAATATAGTTTACTACTTCTTTTAACTTTATAGTGTCTTTCCTTTTAGATAAAATATTTAAATGATTTGCGAAGAAAGGTTCATATAATGGAAACATTTTGTAGCATTTTTCCCAATTAGTATTAATACTATCAGTAATATTTTTCTTGGTATAAATAGTTGCTAATATAGATTCGTTTATCATCATATTCTTATTTTGGTTTCTAGAACTATTCAGTAATTGTATAGCTTGATCAAAATGCCCTTCTTTTTCTAAATACCTTGCTTTTACCGCGTCTATTTGATAACCTAGTGTGGTTAGTGTAGGGAAACTAGGTAAAATTTCATCTACTTTTGATGAAGACAAAGTTAATTTGTTTTCATCGAGTACAATTTCATTTTGTCCTTGTAGTGATTTATGTTGTAGGTAGTTTGGATATATTGTTAAAACAGAAAATACAATAAAAATAACTAATATATTTTTTGTTTTCACTACGAAAAATTCTTTCAAATCTCTTGTAAGAATAAAGAATAAGAAAGTTATTATAACAAAATGAATTTGAGTAATTATTCTTTCTTTTGGAAAATTTAATGAAGAGTCAAAACCGTAAGCAAAAACAGAAGTAAAAACAATAAGAGCCAACCAAAAAGTATCACTTTCTGTTGATTTTTTTATAAGAATTTTAAATGACTTCCAAGCAATTATTAAAAATAAGCTTAAATAGATTAAACCATTAATTATTCCAGTTTCACTTGCAGTTTGTAAAAAATCATTATGCGAATATTTTGAGATTGACCATGTTGTTCTTTGTTTACTTTCATAAGGAATTGACTCAATCTTATAACTACCCAGTCCTGTTCCTAAAAAGGGTGAATTTTTAATTATTTCTATTGTGTTTTTCCAAAGATATATACGTCCACTTGTTGCGTCTGACTCTGCATCACTCATATACACTTCAATCACGCCTTTCTTAGGTAAATATTTCAAATATTTTGTTTGAAAACCAAAAGCAATAAATAACCCTATTAATACTATAAAGGTATTAATAAGATTATTTTTTTTGACTAATGAAGCTATTATAAAGCATACAGAAACTATTAAGAGACTTATGATACTCGTTCTAGAAAGCGTTAAAAAAAGAATAATTGAAACAAGAATAAAAGTTAAAGAGAAAAAAACTTTTTTTATTCCTGTAAAATAATGAATCCCATATAATATGAATGGGATTTTAAAAACCAATGTTGCAGAAAAAATATTAATATTACCTGAGTTTTGGGTCAAAATATTATAAATTTCATTTAGAGGAGCTTCATTTACTTTAGAAATAAATGAAGTAAAAGCAATAAAAGATTGAAAAAACGCAATGATACTAATTGCAATTGAAAGGTTTGGTAAAAAAAATATTTTTATTTGGCTAAAAAGTTTAAGAGTAAAAACTAAAAAAGCAATTAGAATTAATCTATTAAAAGTTAAAATAGCTTCAGAAAAATTAGGTGCATAAAAAATCGAAATCCCAGAGAAGAAAAGGAATATTGAGTATAGAATAATTATATTATTAACTTTAAAAGTTCTTAATTCTTTTAAGTTTTCGCTTTTAATAAAATGGAACACAAAATATCCTATACCTACATTTAATATAGACATTGTTAACCATTGAAAACCTGCTACATCAATTGAGTTTAATACTGGGGCAAAATCAAGTAATAAATAAATGCTAAGAGTTAAGACCACAAAGATTGATTCAAAGGAAAAATTATAATTACTATTTTTTAGAGATAGGTCTTCAGAGCTCATGCTTGTTTTTTTTTGTTTAACAAAAATAATAAAATTCTCATGCTATATTTGCATAAAAAATTAAAACACCAATGAAAAAAATATTTGATAATACACAAAATGCTTTTAGCCTAAAAAGCGATACGGAGTTAGAAAGGGCTCATTTTTTGTTTAAAGTTATTGATTCAGAACCTTTGGTTAAAATAGGAACAGCAGTAACCAATTTTGCTCTAAAAGCAAAATTACCAGTAGAAGGTTTAATTAGAGCTACTGTTTTTGATCATTTTTGTGGAGGCGTTTCTGAAGACGATTGTATTCCAGTAGTGGATAAAATGTTTACAAAAGGTGTTTCATCTGTTTTAGATTACTCTGTAGAAGGAAAAGAAGACGAGTCAGCTTTTGATGATGCAATGAATAAGACCTTAAAAATTATTCTTTTTGCAAAAGAAAAAAAAGCAATCCCTTTTGCTGTTTTTAAACCTACTGGATTCGGACGATTTGAATTATATCAAAAAATAGGCGAAGGAGAAGAATTGACCGAATCAGAACAAGCAGAGTGGAAACGAGTAGAAGAGCGTTTTGATAAAGTGTGTAAGTCAGCTCATGAAAATGATATAGCGCTATTAATTGATGGAGAAGAAAGTTGGATGCAAGATGCGGCTGATAATTTGGTAGCGCAAATGATGCAAAAGTATAACAAAGAAAAAGCCATAGTATATAATACACTACAAATGTATCGTTGGGATCGTTTGAAATATTTGAAAAATTTGCATGCTCAAGCCGAAAAAGAAGGATTTCATATAGGAATGAAGTTAGTTCGTGGTGCCTATATGGAAAAAGAAAATGCAAGAGCACAAGAAAAAGGCTATAAAAGTCCAATATGCGAATCCAAACAAGCAACCGATTCTAATTTTAACGATGCCGTAGCTTACATGATGGAACATATAGATAAAATGGCCATTTTTGCAGGAACTCATAATGAAGATAGCTCATATAAACTAATGGAAATGATGGTGCATGAAGGAATAGCGAAGGATGATTTTAGAGTTTGGTTTGGTCAGTTATACGGAATGAGCGATAATATTAGCTATAATTTAGCAGCTAATGGTTATAATGTGGCTAAATATTTACCTTTCGGCCCCGTTAAAGACGTAATGCCCTATTTAATTAGAAGAGCAGAAGAAAATACTTCAGTTGCAGGTCAAACAAGTAGAGAACTGACTCTGATTAAAAGAGAGCGAAATAGAAGAAAAGGAGAATAAAAGACATTGCAGTTTTATTTTTCTTCCGATCTTTAAAACTGCAAATTTTATGATATTATATAATTTAGATGAATTTAACTATTTTAGGTTGTTATGCCGCTACCCCTAGGACATTTACCAATCCTACATCACAAGTTTTAGAAATTAGTAATCGATTATTTTTAATTGACTGTGGAGAAGGAACACAAACTCAGTTACGAAAAAATAAAATTCGTTTTACAGCTATTAATCAAATTTTTATTTCTCATTTACATGGAGATCACTTTTATGGGTTAATAGGATTAATTTCTACTTTTACCTTGCTTAACCGACATAATTCGTTAACCATTTACGGTCCCGTCGGGATAAAAGAGGTTATTAAGCTACAACTTCGTTTAGCTAATTCATGGCCTCAGTACGAGCTAAATTTTGTAGAACTTAAATCTAAACAATCCGAAATTATATATGAAGATAAAAAAGTAATAGTACGAACAATTCCTTTAAAACATAGAGTTTATACAAACGGATTTTTATTTACAGAAAAAACTAAAGAACGTAAACTAAATGTAGATAAAATACAAGAATATGGAATAGAGACTTGTTATTTTCAAAATATAAAAAACGGACACGATATTGTCTTAGATAATGGTACCGTAGTTCCAAACCATGTTTTAAGCCTTGATCCTCCTAAATCAAAAAGCTATGCTTTTTGTTCTGATACACAATACGATGAAAGTATAGTGCCTATCATTAAAGGAGTGCAAGTCCTTTATCATGAGTCTACATTTTTAAATACAGAAGAACATATCGCCGAAAAAACAATGCACTCAACCGCTCAGCAAGCCGCTCAAATTGCTCAACAAGCTAATGCAGAAAAATTAATTTTAGGACATTATTCCACTCGTTATGAATCTATAAAGCCTTTTAAAAAAGAGGCAGAAACTGTATTTAAAAATGTATTACTAGGCGATGATGGTGTTAATTTTAAATTTTAAAACTCTTTTAAGTCTATAACGACTGTTAATTTGAAGGTGATGATTGTAAGAATAAAATTAACTTTATATCTTGTAGTTAATAGTAAACTTTACAAGTGAAAATATGAATACATAAAAAAATCACCAATACTATAAGTTTGTGAGGTAGGAGTAGAAGGGCGAAAAGTATTTTTATATTTCAGACCATTCCCATTTAAGTAAAGATAGCGAAGTAATTCACCTTGTTAGTTCTAATAAAATAGAATTTTAAATAAATGAAAAAGAATTGAAAACTTCAGAAAAATGCAATGAAGTTATTGTTAAATCACCTCTCCTGAAGTTTAGAGTTATTTAATAAATCTTTCTAAATAAAAACTTAAATTCCAAATAAAATTATTATAAAAAGATAACTCTAAACTTTTTATTTTTACATATAGCATTATAATATACATACTATACTAAATAGATGTTGAAAAAAAATCTATTCTTTTACAATGTAGTAAGGATATTAGATTAAACACAGATTGTATATTAGACTTCGTGGTGAATATGAAAAGGCAAAGGAAATAAAAACACAGAAATTTTTTTTGCAGTTGTGGGAACAAAAGCCGTAACTTAACGCGTTGTTTGTCACTTCGACCAAAGGGAGAAGTCATGTTATCAAAATTATGTTATTTCTCCTGTTGTATAAATAATAAGATTTTAAACTTTTAAGACAATCTAACAAAAGGCAAAAAAGAATGCTTTTTTAGATTCAAAGTTCTTGTTTATTTGGAATAAATTTCTAGTGCATAATTTGGTTTAAAAAGAGTTTAAAAACCATTCAAATTAACTTTAAAAACTAGAAAGAAAAATAAGTAAGTAGCTACGTTAGTTTTTTTAAGTAAACAGGTAAAATAGAATAGGTATTTCTTAAATAATAAAAGACGACAATAAATAAGAATAAAATGGAAGATTTAAGTAATTATAGAAAAATATATCAAAAAAGTGAATTGTTGGAAATAAATATTCCAGAAGATCCTATAAATCTTTTTCACCGTTGGTTTCATGAAGTAGAAGAATTTGGAGGAGTAGACGAAGTAAATGCTATGACTGTTTCAACAATAGGATTAGATGGTTTTCCAAAGGCAAGAGTAGTCTTGTTAAAAAAATACAACGAAGAAGGGTTTATTTTTTATACCAATTATTTATCAGAAAAAGGGAAAGCAATTAGTATAAATCCCAATATATGTCTTTCTTTTTTTTGGCATTCGATGGAACGTCAAGTAATTATAAAAGGAAAAGCAAAAAAAGTAACAGCATCCATTTCAGACGCCTATTTTGATTCAAGACCCGATGGTAGTAAATTAGGAGCAATTGTTTCAAAACAAAGTGAAGTAATTCCAAGTAGAGCCTTTTTAGATCAAAAGCTATACGAATTAGAAATAGATTTAAAAGGAAAAGAAATTATTCGGCCTGATTATTGGGGCGGTTTTTTAGTAGAACCAAAAGAAGTAGAGTTTTGGCAAGGACGCCCGAATCGTTTACATGATCGAATTAGATACAAACTAAAAGAGGATTTTACTTGGGAAATGGATAGATTATCACCTTAAAATCATTATTTTTGTAAGGTATTTCTTATTTTTTAAATAAAATTATGTTTTTTATCGATTTTATTTGCTCTTTAATCGAAAATTGTTTTATATTTGTATCAGAAATCAAAACAACATTTGTTTTTAGAGTTTTAATAAATCTGAAAATAAATTCATGATAGTTTAGTTTTTTAGTTTGTTTATTTGATTGAGAAGTGCCTCTTATCCCCAAGAATAGAGGTGCTTTCTTTCATTTTTAGGAAGTATTGAAACGTTTTAATAATAAATCTTATCTTGTTTTGTCATAAAAATAAAAAAGACCAACTTTAAAAAGTTGGTCTTTTTTATTTTTTTAAATACGGTCAATTCCAAAAGTTGAAGATTAGGTAAAAAAAGCAGATCTGTAAGCCGGATTCTGTACATAAAAAATATGTCCTTATCATTTATCTAGTCAAATTATTGCTAATTTGATCCATCTGCCTACCCCTCAGCAACGGGCGAGCAACCCTTAACTGCTGATATACATGGCATTTCACCGCATAGAGTTTACCTGATTTCACTACAGCATTACCTGTACATCCTTTCTGTTGCACTTGTCCTCCCTTAAATTTCTTTAAAGTGACGGGCGTTACCCGCTATGCTCGCTCTGTGGTGTCCGGACTTTCCTCCCCTTAAATATTTTAAGAAGCGATAAGGCGACCTGCTGTGCAAATTTAAGAATAGAATTGATATAATTATGGAATTGATAGATTAAAAATTTAATTTATAAAATAAACTAGAAATTTCAAGTGTTTAAGTCTTCCAGATATGATAGGTCTTGTAATATATGATAAAACAAAAAAGATGAAGAAATTGTGAAAATACACGAAAAACTTTACAGTGTCAGAATAAAAACGGAATGCTTTTTTAGATTTAAAATCATTTTAATGCAGAATAAATTAGTATCATTTAAATTTAATAAGAAAACAAAGGAGTGTAGCCTTTCCTAATTTATACTTATTTCTATTTGTTTTTGTTTAGAATACTTTTTTGTTAACTACTATTAATTTATTAGCGATGATTAGTGAATTCACTTATGTATAAATTAAAATAAATAAAAAGAAATTTCCTTTTGGAAGCTATAGGTTTAATCTGTTATATTTGTAATTCATTTTTATCTATGGAACAGTTTATTGTATCAGCTCGTAAATATAGACCTCAAACATTTAAAGATGTAGTGGGGCAGCAGGCTATTACTAATACATTATTAAATGCCATTGATAATAATCATTTAGCTCAAGCTTTGTTGTTTACAGGGCCAAGAGGAGTTGGTAAAACAACTTGTGCTCGAATCTTAGCAAGAAAAATTAATCAAGAAGGATATGATGATCCGAATGAAGATTTTGCTTTTAATGTATTTGAGTTAGATGCGGCTTCTAATAACTCAGTAGATGATATTCGTAATTTAATAGATCAAGTACGTATACCCCCTCAAACAGGTAAATATAAAGTATATATCATAGATGAGGTACACATGTTGTCAACTGCCGCTTTTAATGCTTTTTTAAAAACATTAGAAGAGCCTCCTAAACATGCTATATTTATACTCGCTACAACGGAAAAACATAAAATTATACCAACTATTTTATCTCGTTGTCAAATTTTTGATTTCAAGAGAATAACAGTTAAAGACGCTAAAGAACATTTAGCAGAAGTAGCAAGAAGTCAAAGTATACTATTTGAAGACGATGCTTTACATATAATTGCACAAAAAGCAGATGGAGCTATGCGTGATGCTTTGTCTATTTTTGATCGAGTGGTTTCTTATTGTGGAAAAAATTTAACAAGAGCTGCTGTTACTGAAAATTTGAATGTTCTTGATTTTGAGTACTATATTAAAGTAACAGATTTAATTTTAGAAAATAAAATTCCCGATTTGTTATTAGCTTATAATGAAATTTTAGCAAAAGGTTTTGATAGTCATCACTTTGTTGCAGGTTTGGCTTCTCATTTTAGGAATTTATTAGTTTGTAAAAATCCAGCAACCCTAGTATTGTTAGAAGCAGGAGAACACGCTCAAAAGTTATATGGAGAACAAGCACAAAAAGCAACACAAGATTTTTTACTACAAGGTATTGAATTGGCTAATGATTGTGATTTAAAATATAAAGCATCTCAAAATCAGCGACTTTTAGTAGAATTGTGTTTAATGCAGTTAGCCTCTATCACTTTTGATGGAGAAAAAAAAAAGCTAACTCATTTATAATTCCACCCACTTATTATAAAAATTCCAGTTTTTCTATTACAGAAGTAAAACCAGTTGTTCATAATCCAATTTCTCAAGTTGCTAATACTGAAGATGAATTAAAAAAAGTTGAAATAACTCAACAACAGATAGAAACTAAATCTGTAACCCCTCAAAATACAGAACCTAAATTATCCTCTTTATCATTGTCCAGTATTAGGATTAAAAAAGAATTAGAAGCGCAACTAAAACCAGAGCAAAAACAGCACGACGAATTACCTGTAGAACCGTTTACAGAAACAGAAATGTTAGAGCAATGGTTGAAGTATGCACAAAAATTAGGTAATAAAGGATATAAGATCTTAGAATCTTTGATGTTAATTAATGATCCCATTTTAGAAGGAACCACCATTATTCATGAATTACCTAACGAAAGTTCAAAAATAGATTTTGAAGGAGAAAAGCATGACCTTTTGGGATATCTAAGAGGTAAATTGCATAATCACACCATTAATCTAGAAATTAGACTCAATGAGACGATTGAAACAAAAAAAGCATTTACAGCAGAGGAAAAATATCAATTAATGCGAGATATCAATCCTGCCTTAGATGTTCTAAGAAAATTGTTCGATTTAGATGTTTGATATGAATTTATTTTTTTATAAATAGCTTATTCAAGAAATCGTATTTCTTTAACCTAAATTCCGCATTAGACCTCGTGGTAAAGATAAAAAAGGAAAAAGAAGTTATAAATGCACAAAAAAAATTTCTCAAAGTAACGAGTGTTTAAATCTAGATTCTGCATTAGGTTTCGTTGTAAAATAAATTCTTTGAATAAATTCAAATACTCACAGAAAATTTTAGAAGATGAGATAGTCAACTATTTTGGTGAATAAAATGAGAGTACGTGCTTGAATTGGAAGAAAATAAAGTGGAATAGATTTTTAATTTTTAATACGTAATTCTATCTAACTTAGCTAAAATTATTCTATACGAGATAAGATGGTGTTTGATTATTGATTGTCTTAAAGAGCTTCCAAATGGAAGCTTTTTCACATTTCAGCCAAAATTTAGGAGGGGATAAATTCATCATTTTATAGATAGGCTTAGCACGCAATTATAAGTTAGTTCTCATTTGTCAAAGAACAATACTTTCTTGAAATCTGGGTTAAAGTCTTTTTACTTATAATAAATTTCCAACCTGTAAATAGAGTTAGAATATGTCATTTTGACTTGTTTTTGTTTGTTTTTTATTTTAAATATAGACATTTTGTCCTAAATAATACAATGGAATATAAATTGTCTATTCTAAATAAAAATAAACTTCAAGCTTAAGTAAAAGATTAAAATTAAAAATGTTGAACTTGAAACTAAAATAAGATGAACTTAAATAATTTAACAATTAAATCACAAGAAACCTTACAAAAAGCACAGCAAATTGCGCAAGGTTACGGACAACAACAATTAGAAAATGAACATATTTTTAAAGGAATATTAGAAGTAGATGAAAATGTAGCTCCTTTTATACTAAAAAAATTGAATGTAAATGTTGAACTTTTTAAAAAAATAATAGAAAGTACCATTCAAAGTTTTCCTAAAGTATCAGGGGGAGATTTGATGCTTTCTCGCGAAGCAAATGCTACTTTAATTGAAGCGAACAATATAGCTAAAAAAATGAATGATGAATATGTTTCAATAGAACATCTCATTTTGGCTATTTTTAAATCAAAAAGTAAAGTAGCCCAGATTTTAAAAGATCAAGGCGTTACAGAAAAAGGGCTTGAGAGCGCCATCGCTGAAATACGAAAAGGAGAACGAGTAACATCTGCATCTGCGGAAGAAACCTATAACTCATTAAGTAAATATGCTAAAAATTTAAACGAATTAGCAAGAACAGGAAAATTAGATCCAGTTATAGGGAGAGACGAAGAAATAAGAAGAGTATTACAAATATTAACAAGACGAACCAAAAACAATCCAATGCTCATAGGTGAACCTGGCGTAGGAAAAACAGCTATAGCAGAAGGATTAGCACATCGAATAGTAGATGGAGATGTACCAGAGAACTTAAAAGATAAAATTGTTTTTTCTTTAGATATGGGAGCCCTTATAGCAGGAGCAAAATATAAAGGAGAGTTTGAAGAACGTTTAAAATCCGTTGTAAAAGAAGTAACCTCGGCAGGAGGAGATATTGTATTGTTTATAGATGAAATCCATACGTTAGTAGGTGCTGGAGGTGGAGAAGGAGCAATGGATGCTGCAAATATATTAAAACCAGCATTAGCAAGAGGGGAATTAAGAGCTATTGGTGCTACTACATTAGATGAATATCAAAAATATTTTGAAAAAGATAAAGCCCTAGAACGTCGTTTTCAAAAAATAAATATTGATGAACCAGATATTGAAAGCGCTATTTCAATATTAAGAGGAATTAAAGAAAAATATGAAGCTCATCATAAAGTACGTATCAAAGATGATGCAATTATAGCTGCTGTAGAACTATCCCAACGTTATATCACAAATCGTTTTTTACCCGATAAAGCAATTGATTTAATGGATGAAGCCGCTTCTAAATTACGCATGGAAATCAATTCTAAGCCAGAAGAACTAGATGTTTTAGATCGCAAAATCATGCAATTAGAAATTGAAATCGAAGCCATAAAAAGAGAAAATGATGAAATTAAATTAAAATTATTAGGTATAGATCTCGCTAATTTAAAAGAAGAAAGAAATGAAGTTTTTGCCCGTTGGAAATCAGAAAAAGATCTAGTAGATGGTATTCAAAATGTAAAATTAACAATTGAAGATCTTAAATTAGAAGCAGAAAGAGCAGAAAAAGACGGTGATTATGGTAAAGTAGCTGAAATTAGATATGGGAAAATTAAAGAAGCCCAAGAACGATTGGATCAATTACAAAAACAATTAAAAGAAAATCAGCAAGAAAATACATTAATAAAAGAAGAAGTTACACAAGATGATATTGCCGAAGTAGTAGCTAAATGGACAGGTATACCTGTAGTTAAAATGCTGCAAAGTGAGCGAGAAAAATTATTAAAATTAGAAGATGAATTACATGAAAGAGTTGTAGGACAAGAAGAAGCAATACAGGCTATTAGTGATGCAGTACGCAGGAGTCGCGCAGGATTACAAGATGTGAAAAAACCCATTGGTTCCTTTTTGTTTTTAGGAACAACAGGAGTAGGTAAAACAGAATTAGCTAAAGCATTAGCAGAATATCTTTTTGATGATGAAAATGCCATGACTCGTATTGACATGAGCGAATATCAAGAACGTCATAGTGTAAGTAGATTAGTTGGAGCACCTCCAGGTTATGTTGGATACGATGAAGGGGGACAGCTAACAGAAGCCGTTAGAAGAAAGCCTTATTCCGTAATCTTGCTAGATGAAATTGAAAAAGCACATCCAGATACCTTTAATATTTTATTACAAGTTCTAGATGAAGGTAGATTAACCGATAATAAAGGACGATTAGCAGATTTTAAAAACACAATTATTATCATGACCTCCAATATGGGAAGTCAAATAATACAAGAAAAATTTGAAAATTTAATAGGATCCATAGAAGCCGCTACAGAGTTAGCAAAAATAGAAGTATTAGGGTTATTAAAACAAACAGTTCGACCAGAATTTATTAATAGAATTGATGAGATTGTGATGTTTACACCATTAACAAATGCTAATATTAAAGAAATTGTAACCTTACAGCTAAAAAGTGTTACGAAAATGTTAGCACATCAAAATGTAACAATGGATGCAACTCCCGAAGCTATTAACTATTTGTCAGAAAAAGGATTTGATCCAGAATTTGGTGCAAGACCAGTAAAACGAGTAATTCAAAAAGAAGTTTTAAATCAATTATCAAAAGAAATCTTGGCAGGAAAAATAACAACTGATACTATGATCCTTTTAGATTGTTTTGATAATCACTTGGTTTTCAGAAATTAAGATAATATTAAAAATTAACAACTATTTAAGAACAAAAAAAGAACAAAGAGGATCTCCTAAAGATTGTTGTTTTCATCACAATCAGCGGAAGAAGTTTTATAATTCTGATAATCAAACTTATTATAGAGTTGAATTAGAAAATAAAATGCAAGTACAATCTTTGGGATAGCCTCTTTTTTGTCTAATTCTTAAAATGAATAAATATTTTATCTTATTATTTTTTTATAATACGAATTAAACCCAGATTACGCATTAGACTTGGTTGTGAAACAAAATTTTTCAATAAATTCAAGTGCTCACGGAAAATTTTAGAAGAAGAAATAGTGAACTATTTTGATGATTAAAATTTGAGTATGTGCTTGAATTTGAAGAAAAATAAAGTGGAATAGATTTACTTCGTCTATTCGCTACGCTCGGGTCTAATGCGTAATCTGGGTTAAATGCAATAAAAGTTATAAAATAATAAAAACAACAAAATTTAATAATTATTGTTTAAAATAGGTTTTTATTTCGTTATATTTGATAAAACTATGCGTGCATATTATGTCAAGTTATATTTTATCATTAGATCAAGGAACTACAAGTAGCCGTTCCATTTTATTTGATTTACAAGGAAACGTTGTAGCCGTATCACAAAAAGAATTTTCTCAAATTTTTCCTACGCCAGGTTGGGTAGAGCATGATCCTATAGAAATTTGGGAATCACAACTAGCCACCATTTTTGAAGTATTAGAAAAAGCCCAAATTAAAGTCTCTCAAATTGAAGCTATTGGTATTACTAATCAACGTGAAACCACAGTATTATGGGATAAAAATACAGGAAAACCTATTTATAACGCAATTGTTTGGCAAGATAGAAGAACTGCTGCCTTTTGTGATGATTTGAAATCTAGAGGATTAAATAATATAATTCAGCAAAAAACAGGGCTAGTCGTTGATTCCTATTTTAGTGGAACAAAAATAAAATGGATTTTAGATAACGTTCAAGAAGCAAGAAAAAGAGTCGAAGAAAATCAAATTTTATTTGGCACCATTGATACTTGGTTACTATGGAATCTAACTCAAGGTAAAGTTCATGCCACAGATGTAAGTAATGCAAGTCGTACCTTATTATGTAACATTCATACTTGTGAATGGGATGAAGAATTGTTAGATATTTTAAATATTCCAGCTTCTATCTTACCACAAATTTGTAGTAGTAGTGAGATTTACGGTTATACAAATGTCTTAAATTCAGAAATTAATATTCCAATTGCAGGTATAGCAGGAGATCAACAAGCAGCTCTTTTTGGTCAAATGTGTATTCAGCCAGGAATGGTTAAAAATACATACGGGACAGGCTGTTTTATGTTAATGAATACAGGAGAAGAACTAATCCCTTCTCAAAACCATTTATTAACAACCGTTGCTTGGAAAATAAACGGTATTACACATTATGCTCTAGAAGGGAGTGTGTTTATTGCAGGCGCCGTTGTACAATGGTTACGGGATGGTTTAGGAATTATAAAATCTTCAGAAGATATAGAAAGACTAGCAAACACAGTACAAACAACAGAAGGTGTTTATGTGGTTCCTGCATTTGCTGGTTTAGGAGCTCCCTATTGGAATCAGCATGCAAGAGGAACCATTACAGGATTAACAAGAGGTACTACATCAGGTCATATAGCTAGAGCATCTTTAGAGAGTATTGCTTATCAAACCCGTGATGTTTTATTAGCCATGCAAGCAGATAGCCATATTTATATAAAAGAATTACGTGTAGATGGAGGAGCTACTGTTAATAATTTACTCATGCAATTTCAGGCAGATTTGTTAAATACTAAAGTAATAAGACCCATTATAACAGAAACAACAGCTTTAGGAGCAGCCTATTTAGCTGGTTTAGCTGTTGGTTTTTGGCAAAGTTTAGAAGAATTACAAAAACAATGGCAAGTACAAAAAGCATTTACATCAACTATGGAACCCGAAATGCGAAATGCTTTAAATGAAGGTTGGAAAAAAGCTATTAATGCCTCATTAGCATCTATATAAATGAACAGACAAAATCAAATAACTAAATTAAAGTCGATAAACGACTTTGATTTTATTATAATAGGAGGTGGAGCAACAGGTTTAGGATGTGCAGTAGACGCAGCTTCTCGTGGATATAAAACGTTATTAGTTGAAAAAAATGACTTTGCAAAAGGTACCTCAAGTAGAGCTACAAAACTAGTTCACGGAGGAGTTCGGTATTTAGCACAAGGTAATGTACGTTTAGTTCGAGAAGCCTTAATAGAAAGAGGAAGATTACTTAAAAATGCACCACATGTTTGTAAAAAAATCCCTTTCGTAATGCCAGCCTATCGTTGGTATGATAAATGGTTTTACGGAATTGGTTTGTGGATTTATGAGTTGTTATCTGGTAAATTAAGTTTAGGAAATACTCGCTTCTTATCAAAAAAACAAACAAAAGAACTGTTACCTGATTTAAAATCAAAAAAAATATCAGGAGGAGTTTTATATTATGATGGACAGTTTGATGACAGTCGATTAGCAATAAACCTAGCAAAAACAGCTATTGAACAAGATGCTATAATTGTTAATTATTTTGAAGTATTTGATTTTATAAAAGAAAAAGAAGATTTAAAAGGCATTAAAGTAAAAGATGTACTAACTCAAGAAGAATATTGTATCAGATCAAAAGTAATCATTAATGCTACAGGTGTTTTTGCCGATGATCTATTATCCTTAGCCGAAAATAATATCTCTAAAACTATAGCACCTTCACAAGGTATACATTTAGTAATTGATTCCTGTTTTTTTAAAGGAAATCACGCACTAATGATGCCTAAAACCGATGATGGAAGAGTTTTTTTCGTTATTCCTTGGTATGATAAAATAATTTTAGGGACTACGGACACCGCTATAAATAAGGTTTTAGTCGAACCTCTAGCGTTAGAAGAAGAAATTCAGTTTGTTTTAAATCATTTTAATAAATATTCTTCAAAAAAGATAACAGAAAACGATATCAAAAGTGTATTTGTTGGATTAAGACCTTTAGTGAAAAAAGAAGGGGTAAGTGCTACTAAAGTAATGCCTAGAGATCATGTAGTAACAGTTCTTCCTTCAGGATTAATTCATATTATAGGAGGGAAGTGGACAACTTATAGAAGTATGGCAGAACATACTATAGATACCGCTATTCAAGCCGCTAAATTACCAGTTAAAAAATGCAGAACAAAACAACTAAAAATTCACGGTTGGACTAATCAAAATGATACTACTCATTTTGCTGTTTATGGAACTGATGCACCTCAAATAAAGAAATTATTATATAAAAATACGGAATTAAGAGACTTACTTCACCCTAAATATCCTTATACAAAAGCAGAAGTAGTATGGTTTCTTAGAAATGAAATGGCTCAAACAATAGAAGATATTTTAGCAAGACGTATACGTTTACTGTTTTTAGATGCGCTTGCCTGTTTTGAATGTATAGAGATCGTAGGACAAATAATAGCTTTAGAAAGAGGAATCACATTTCAAAGCATGGAAAAAGAAATAGAAGATTTTAAAAAATTAACCAAGCAATATTTAATTAATTCAAAATGATAAATCCCTTTTTAGCAGAATTTATAGGAACAATGATCTTATTATTATTGGGTAACGGAGTAGTTGCTAATGTTGTTTTAAATAAAACAAAAGGTAATAATGGAGGTTGGATTGTTATCACTTTTGGATGGGCAATAGCTGTTTTTGTAGGAGTATATATGACAGCATCAAGTAGTGGGGCACATTTAAATCCCATTGTATCATTCGTTTTAGCTATTTTAGGAAAATTAGCCTGGAGGGATCTGCCTTTCTATATTATATCCCAGTTTTTAGGTGCTATGGCAGGTTCAATATTGGTTTATTTAACCTACAAAAAACACTATGATCAAACAGAGGATATAGCATTAATAAAAGCTACTTTTTGTAATGAACCAGCTATTAGAAATGTTTCATATAATTTAATTTCAGAAATAATAGGGACTTTTGTTTTAATTTTGGGAATTTTATTCCTAACAGGATCAGAAAAATCGTTAGGAAGTTTGGATGCGTTACCCGTTGCTTTATTAATATTAGGGATAGGCCTTTCATTAGGAGGAGCTACAGGATATGCTATTAATCCAGCACGAGATTTAGGACCTCGTATTGTATATGCCATTTTGCCCATTAAACAAAAAGGAAGCCCTGATTGGTCTTATAGTTGGATTCCTGTTTTAGGCCCTATTTTAGGAGGTTTATTGGCGGTTGGGATTTTTATTTTGTTAACTTAGTATTGAATTTAAATAGACTAAAAAAACCTATGAAAGAATTAAAAAAAAGTTTAAAAAATATGTTAAAAAAAAGTATATAATTATTTTTATTGAAAAATAATTATAACTTTGTGTTATAACACTTAAACAAAAGCCTATAGAGCAATAATACTTTTAATTACAGTTTTTTATCCCAATAACTTTTAAAAAGTATTGTTTATGACTACTACTTCAATTCCAGATGCACTCTTAGTAAGGAGCTATATAGAAGGTAATGAAAATGCTTTAGCTCAGTTGATTGATCGTCATCAAACCAAAATCTATAGTTTCATCTATTCAAAAGTACAGGATAGTGAAATCGCAAATGATATTTTTCAAGATGTCTTTATCAAAGTAATTAAAACATTAAAAGGGGGAGGAAAACACTATAACGAAGAAGGTAAATTTTTACCTTGGGTTATGAGGATCTCCCATAATTTAATTATAGATACTTTTAGAAAGGAAAAGAAAATGCCTAAATATAGAGATACAGAGGAATTTTCAGTTTTTTCTTTAATTACAGACGGTTCACCTAATATAGAAATGAAGATGATTGCAGAGCAAGTAGAAAATGATCTGATTCGTCTTATAGAAGAATTACCTGATGATCAACGTCAGGTGTTAGAGATGCGCATATACGATGACTTAAGTTTTAAAGAAATTGCAGAAATTACAGGCGTTAGTATTAATACTGCTTTAGGGCGTATGCGCTATGCTTTGCTTAATATGAGAAGAAGTATAGAAAAAAATAATATCATTTTAGCAAGTTGAGATAATAAAGGGATAAAGTTTACGTTATATATTTAAGTAAATATAAAAAGAAATTATGGCAAAACTTTACATGAAAAATACATCTCAATTTCCTAAAATAATGCCAAAAAGAGAAACAATAAAATTTATTTTAAATTACTCAAAAGATTTAAAAATAATAAAAGTAGATGGTAAAAAATTTGAGTTAGTTACCAGCTAATGCTTGATTATGTAATGTTTAAAGCATCCTATTTAAGGATGCTTTTTTTGTTATATTCTTTTATAACACTACTTCGTCCAATTGTTTTTGTAATAATATCATTTTCAAGTCTCCAGCCCCTTGCAGGAGAATATTCTCTTCCGTACCATATAATCTGTAGATGAAGATCATTCCATGTTTCTCTAGGGAAAAGTCTTTTAGCATCTTTTTCAGTTTGTTGTACAGAAGAACCATCTGATAGATTCCAACGATACATTAGTCGATGAATATGAGTGTCAACAGGAAAGGCTGGAACTCCAAATGCTTGACTCATAACAACACTAGCCGTTTTATGTCCTACAGCAGGTAAAGCTTCTAAAGCATCAAAAGAAGCAGGAACTACTCCTTCGTGTTTTTCGATTAAAATATGCGATAATCCATAAATTCCTTTTGATTTCATAGGAGATAAACCACAAGGCCTAATAATTTCCTGAATTTCTTCAATACTTAATTTAATCATATCATAAGGATTATCCGCCTTAGCAAAAAGAAGAGGCGTAATCTGATTAACCCTTACATCTGTGCATTGAGCCGAAAGCAAAACCGCTATTAAGAGTGTATAAGGATCTTTGTGATCTAAAGGAATAGGTATAGTAGGATAGAGCTCGTTAAGAGTGTTAATTACAAAATTAACTTTTTCTGCTTTGTTCATTATTATTTATTTTTACCAAAAATAAGTAAAACAATGACAAATTTAAAAATTGGAGATAAAGCTCCCGATTTTTCAGTTTTAGATGAAAATGGGAATAAACAAGAATTAAAAAATTACAGAGGAAAGAAAGTCGTATTGTTTTTTTACCCAAAAGCCAATACTCCAGGATGTACAGCTGAAGCATGTGATTTAAGTAATAATTTTGAAAAATTTACAGCCCTTAATTATGTGTTACTAGGAGTAAGTGCAGATAATGCGAAGATACAAAAAAGATTTTCAGATAAATTTAGTTTTCCTTTTCCTCTATTAGCAGATGAAGACAAAGAAATAATTCAAGCATACGGAGTATGGGGACCTAAAAAATTTATGGGAAAAGAATTTGACGGTATTCACCGCACAACATTTGTAATAGATGAAAAAGGAATTATAGAAGACGTTATTCTAAAAGTAAAAACGAAAGAACATACATTGCAAATATTAAAAACACCTTAATCGTTTAAAAGAATCAATAAGATAAAAAAATATTGGAAATTTAATATTATTGTAAAATTAACCCAGCTTCCACATTAGACTTCGTTGTGAAATAAAAAAACAAATTCAAGTGTTCACGAAAAATTTTAGAAGAAAAAATAAAGAACTATTATGACAATTAAAATTTTGAGTACGTACTTACATTTGAAGAGTAATAAGGAGAATAGGCTTTGCAAATTTAATTTGTTCGAGTTTAATGCGGATTTTGGGTTTATAAAAATATTAAGGGATTAAAAAGTCAGAATAGCCTAGCGTGAAAAAATAATCTCTTTTATCACAAAAAACAATTCAAAATTTTTTGATTGAAACGAAAATAAGGATTTTTGTTTCATGTTTTAGTTTATATGTACCCTATCGCAGGGGTACAAATAAGCAAGATGAAATAGAGAGTAGAAAATAATTTTGCAACCAATTGAAAATCCGTTAAAAAAGCACAAAAATAGCTAGATAAGCTTATTATTAAATTCTATAGTATTCTCAAGAGCCATTAACTTTATTTCCGATTCCTTTATCAGAATATCAAAAAAAATAGTAAATTCCTCTTCAAAGAGTAAATAAAATTCTTTTAATTCCCGAATTGCGCCGCCCATATTAGCTCTGTATTGCGTTCTATGATCCATTTGAAAAAGAATTTTCTCAATTCCAGAAAGTGAGCCATAGCTCACAAGCCAGTTATGAGCTATCATATAGGGAAGCATGTTTTGAGTTTTAAGAGTAAGTAAATTATAATTATTTTTTAGTGATTGATAAAAATCATCAGCATATTCTTCCAAAGGTGTAGAGTGGTAAGTTAACCAGTTTTTGGCCAAAAAATGATCATAAAGAATATCCATAATAACACCTGCATAATGCCCGTAATTTTTATGAAGTCGATGTTTACTTTTTCTATAAATAAGATGACTATCCGTAAAAGAATCTATAAATCGATGTAAAAGTATTCCTTTTTGAATTTCAATATCAAATTTATTATATTCTTTTCCACGTATGCCATCAGCCATAAAATTGCCTATTTTTAGTAATTCATTATTACCAGATAAATAAATGTGAGCTAGAAAATTCAATTATATATTGTTTTATAGGTGTTATAAATATAGTTTTTTTACTTGAATCTTTAAAGTATATTTGTTATCCAATTATAAACATAACAAAAATGACTTTAATAAAATCAATATCAGGAATTAGAGGGACGATAGGAGGAAATGTAGGAGATAATTTGACCCCAGTAGATGCGGTAAAATTCGCTTCAGCTTACGGAACTTTTTTAAAACAAAATGCAACAAAAGATAAATTAAAAGTTTGTATTGGTCGTGATGCGCGTATTTCAGGACCAATGATTCATAACCTAGTGGTTAATACATTAATAGGCTTAGGAATAGATGTTATAGATTTAGGGTTGTCTACAACCCCTACAGTTGAGGTGGCAGTACCTTTAGAGCAAGCCGATGGAGGTATTATTTTAACCGCTTCTCATAACCCTAAACAATGGAATGCTCTAAAGTTATTAAATGATAAAGGCGAGTTTTTAAGTGGTGCTGATGGAGCTAAAATATTAGAAATTGCAGAACAAGAAGCATTTGATTTTGTAGAAGTTGATTCATTAGGAAAAGTTATTGAAAATGATGCCTATATGGATATTCATATTGATGAGGTGTTGAATTTACCTTTAGTAGATGCTCAAGCTGTTGCTCAAAAAAAGTTTAAAGTAGTTGTTGATGGCGTTAATTCATCAGGAGGAATTATTATTCCTAAGTTATTAGAGCAAATGGGGGTAGAAGTAGTTAAGTTATATTGTGAACCTAATGGGCATTTTCCTCATAATCCTGAACCCTTAAAAGAACATTTAGGCGATATTTGTAAATTAGTAGTAGAAGAAAAGGCTGATTTTGGAATTGTAGTAGATCCAGACGTAGATCGTTTGGCCTTTATTTCAAATGATGGTGAAATGTTTGGTGAAGAATATACATTAGTTGCTGTAGCAGATTATGTGTTAAGTAAAACACCAGGAAATACTGTATCCAATATGTCTTCATCCCGTGCGTTAAGAGATATTACCGAAAAACACAAAGGTACCTATCAAGCAAGTGCTGTAGGAGAAGTTAATGTAGTAGAATTAATGAAAGCCACACAAGCAATTATTGGAGGAGAAGGTAATGGGGGGATTATATATCCTGAAATTCATTACGGACGTGACGCATTAGTAGGAGTAGCCCTATTTTTAACTCATTTAGCAAATCAAAACGTAACAGTCGCAAAAATGAGAGCCGATTTTCCTCAGTATTTCATGAGTAAAAACAAAATAGAATTAACACCTCAAATAGATGTTGATGGCATAATGAATAAAATAGCAGAAAAATATGCTAATGAAAACATTTCAACAATTGATGGCGTAAAAATTGATTTTCCAACGGAATGGGTACATTTAAGAAAATCAAATACAGAACCCATTATTCGTATTTATACAGAAGCACCTTCTCAAAAAGAAGCAGATGTTTTAGCAGAACGTTTTGTTAACGAATTAAAATACTTAGCAGGTATTTAATCTCCTTTATACATTGTTAGTATTTCTAGATTAGTATTCAATTGTTAAAAGAAATAATCAATATACTCAAAGTAGTATCAAAAAATATCTTAGAAATAATTGAATACTTTTCTTTTAAACCAGATTTCCGTATTAAACTTTATTTTGAAATAAAAATTTTTGATAATCAAGTGTTTATAAGGAATTTTATAAAAAGAAATAGAGAGCTTTTGGATGGTTAAAATTGGAGTATGTGCTTGAACTTTAAAAAAAAGTAAAGTAGAATAGATAGCTGTATTCAATTCGCTTTGTTTGAGCCTAATGTGGGATTTAGGTTAAATTTTAGATTACTATTTTATAAAAATTGAAAATCTAAAAAAAGGATCCTTAGTAAAAATAGATAGACTTTTAAGAAATTAAAATAGATTTCTTAAAATTAAACAATTCTAAAAAAATAACACTATATAAAAATAGCCATAATATATACGGCTTAGATACTCTTTAAAGATGTCATAAATTTTTCATTTCATAATAGAGATATTATATAAAAAACAAATAAAAACGTAAAAAAAAATATATAAATAAAAATTTTTCGACAAGTTTTATATATTTGTTCATCTTAATATAAAAAAAACAATCAAAAAAATATGTCATTAACACGTTTATTTAGAAAAAAATCACTTGACGTAATCTTAAAACAAGGAGGTGATGGAGAACACTCGGGATTAAATAAAGTGTTAACAGTAAAAGATTTAACCTTTTTTGGAATTGCAGCTATTATAGGAGGAGGGACTTTTTCAGCTATAGGAAATGCCTGTTTTTCAGGAGGGCCAGGTGTAATTCTGTTATACGTTATTTGTGCTATTGCATGCGGTTTTACAGCTATGTGTTATGCTGAGTTTGCAGCAAGAGTTCCTGTTTCAGGTAGCGCTTATACCTATGCCTATGTTTCTTTTGGTGAATTGTTTGCTTGGATTATAGGCTGGGCATTATTAATGGAATATTCTATTGGAAATATTTATATAGCTTTTTCCTGGAGTGGATATTTTACTAATTTGTTAGAATCTTTTGGATTACATTTACCAGAATGGTTAACAATAAATTACAAATCAGCACATACAGCTTTTCTAGAAAATAAAATAGGTGAAGGTTTATTAGCTTGGCAAAATGCTCCTGAAATAGCAGGATTTAAAATTATTTTTGACATGCCAGCTGTATTAATAAACGTATTGATAACCTATTTAATTTATAAAGGAACCAGCGAATCAAAAAATGTCAGCAACTTTATGGTCTATTTAAAGTTGATAGTCATAGTACTTGTAATAGCAGTAGGAGTCTTTTATATAGATATTGATAATTGGAATCCTTTTATGCCTAACGGTTTCAAAGGAGTTATGGCTGGAGTTTCAGCTGTTTTCTTTGCCTATATTGGTTTTGATGCTGTTTCTACCTTAGCAGAAGAAAGTAAAAATCCACAACATGATTTACCTAGAGGAATGATTTATTCATTGGTGATTTGTACGATCGTATATATCATTTTAGCTCTAGTATTAACAGGAATGGTAAAATATGATTTATTAGGCGTTAGTGATCCTTTAGCTGAAATTTTTGCCTTAAAAGGAATTAAATGGATGTTATTCATCGTATCAATTGCAGCAGTGGCAGCCATGACTAGTGTAATGTTAGTTTTTCAGATGGGACAACCTCGTATTTGGATGACGATGAGTCGTGATGGATTAATGCCTAAACAATTTGCTTCTATACATCCTAAATATAAGACACCAGGATTTGCTACAATAGTAACAGGAATTGTTGTAGGATTACCTATCTTTTTTACAGATGAAAATTTTGTCCTAGATTTTACAAGTATAGGCACTCTATTTGCCTTTGTATTAGTTTGTGGCGGTGTTCTTATGTTAGCTCCCCATAATGAAGAAGAAGCAAATGCTCCCACAAGAGGAAAATTTAGAATACCATACATAAATTCAAAATGGATTTTTCCAACTATAGTTGTTATTTCATTCTTAACAATTCATTTTTTATTCCCAGATTATTTTAGTTCTACTTTAAGTTTAAACGAATCTAATTTAGCAACCAATTTGCCTCTAATAGTTTTCTTTGCTTTTACTTTGGTTATGACTATTTTATCTTTCTTAAAAAAACTATCACTGATTCCTTTATTGGGACTAATATCATGTTGTTATTTGTTAACAGGAATGGCTGTAAGTAATTGGAAATGGTTTGGAATTTGGTTAATTATAGGATTAATAATCTATTTTTCATACGGATTTAAAAATAGTAAGTTAAATAAAAAATAGAAACTAAAAAGATGTAAAGAAGAAGTCCTAAAAGTAAAAAGATTATGTAGCTCCACTAGTTCATTAAATGAAGATTAGAATAAGCTAATTAATTAGATTGTTTTTATTTTTAAGACTCCTTTGACCCAAGATTCGATATTAGTTCGTTGTAAAATAAAAATTTTCAATATATTCAAATGCTCGCGGACAATTTTAGAAGAAGAAATAAAGATACTTTTTGATAATTAAAACAAAGTGCGTGTCTGAATAAGAAGAAAGCAAAAAAGAAAGATATAGATTTACTTCGCCAATTCACTTCGTTCGAGTCTAATTCGGAATTTGGCTTAAAAATTAAATCTTAAATTTTCTTATTTCTTATGAATATTTAGAAATAAGATGTATCATAAATCAAGGCTTAAGATTTCTTATTTCTGAATTCAAATCCTGTTTTTAAGGCTTTTGCTCTAAAAACAGGGTTTGTTTTAATAGATTTGCATGAATACTATTTCAAGAAAAAATCCAAAAAATAAATTACTCTTCTTTTAAATATTTTATTAAAGTCTCAGACTTTTGCCTAATAATAAAAGAGTAGAAGGCATATTATCAGTATTATATCATTACTTTCGCTGGTCGAAATGAATAAAACGGGAGTCTTTTGAATACCCTCTAAAATTACCTGTTAATAAGAATATTATAATATATCAGCTAACTTTTTTGTTAAGTTTTTGCGAGAATATTGTTGTAGCCCTACAGCATATACCTTTAAATTATTTTCTAAATAAGCATTAAAATAAATTAATATTTTCTCTTTAAGAGCTTCCTTTTCATTATAAGTAAAAAAGCTACCTGTATTAGTTTCTGTTATAATAGAAGCAAAATCAGAATCTTTTGGGCCAATTGCTATTATGGGACGTTCAGAAACTATATACTCAAAAACTTTACCAGGGATAATACTTTTTGTTTCCTCTGAGTCAATTTCTATTAAAAGTAATACTTGAGATTTTCGCTGATGTATAACAGCTTCTTCATGCGAAACATATCCTAAATTATTTGTAAATGAATCGAGATGAAATACCTTGATAGAATTAAGAACTTCTTGACTGATTGCACCCATTAATTTTAACTCAAAATGTTCAGAAAAATTAGGGTTTTCGGAAATTAATTCCCTTAAAGCTTGCCATAAAATTTGAGGATTTCTATCAGAAAGAAAAGAACCTATATGAGCTAATGTAAATTTTGAATCTAAGACTTGTTTATTTACTTTTTCTATATCATAACCATTTGTAATGACATGTATAGATTTAGATGTAATAGATTGAAATTCTTTTTTGGTAGTTGGACTCGTAACAATTAGCTCATCCGCAGTATTCATTACTTTATACTCTAGTTCTTTATGTTTTAGAGCCGAATTTTTACTTAATTTCAACGATTTATGATATCCAATTGTAGTCCAAGGATCTCGAAAATCGGCTAGCCATTTGATATTTAGATTTTTTTTAAGACCCAATCCAATGAGATGTAAACTATGGGGAGGACCAGTGGTAATTATAGTGTCTATGTTATTTTGTTGTATGTATTCTGATAAATAAGCTATAGAAGGTTTTACCCATAAAACACGTGCATCAGGAATAAATAAATTACCCCTGATCCATAATAATAATTTCTGGATAAAGGACTGCTTTTTTTGAGCTGGAATAATTCCAGAACTTATTTTTTTTGTACTATTTTTTGAAAAAAGAGAAGCCCAAGCATAAGGTTCTATAATTGTTTTTTTTAAAATAGTTGTAGTAGGTAATATTTCTTCGATTAATTTTTGATCAAGTAAAGGATAAGTAGGATTTTCAGGTATATATACAATAGGTTCGATATTAAAATCGGGTAAATATTTTACAAATTTTAACCATCTTTGAACACCTGGCCCTCCAGCAGGAGGCCAATAATATGTTATAATTAATACTTTTTTCATTACAATAATTAAAAAAGATTTAGTAATTCAACTTTTTATCAAAAAAATACCTAAATAAGTCATGCCAAAACCAATAGCTAAACTTACAAAAGTATATAAGAAAGCAATACCTATTTGATTGTTTTGTAATAATTGAATGTTTTCGTTAGAAAAAGTAGAAAAAGTAGTAAATCCACCACAAAATCCAGTTATTAAAAAATATTTTAACTCAGTAGTATTATCAGTTTGTTTTTCAAAATAGCCAAAAAATAAGCCAATTAAAAAACAACCTAAACTATTTACGATAAAGGTGCTAATAGGAAAATTGCTTATAAAAAAACGATTAAAAAAAAGAGAGGCTAGATAGCGTAAAATACTACCTATGCCTCCTCCTAATCCTATATAAAAAAATGATTTCAGTTTCTTTGATTTTTTTTAATTAAATAAATACCTCCTACTATAAGACCTATCATTAAGATAAAGCTAATCAAAGCTATAATACTACCCGTTTTAACGACTTGAGGTTCAAATTTAAACTCAATGATATGTTTGCCAGCAGGAATAGGTAAGCCTCTTAATATATAATCTACACGGTAATGATTCTTTAATTTTCCATCTATGTAAGCATTCCATCCTTTGCCATAATACATTTCTGAAAATACAGCAAAACCATTTTGAGGATTTACGGATTCATATTTTAAATCATTTGATTTATAAGACTGTAATATTATTTTAGCATCTTTATTTGAAATCTTTTTATTCTCTCTAAAATCTTCATTTATTGAAGTACTATTTAAGATAGCAACCTCTTTTGAATTAAATTTATTCAAAGATTTCATTTCCTCATCTGCTGACTTTACAAATTGTATAGATTTTACAAACCAAGCATTACCATTACTTTGTTCATTGCGAATAGGAAATTGTTCTCCTTTTTCATTTTTTTGTATCAAATACTTTACGTTAAGCATATTCAAAACCTCAATATTGTTTTTTGAAATTTGATAATCAAAAAGTTCTTGCATTCTCCTTGGTTTAGCTGCATGATAACCACCAATAGATTTATGAAAGTATGATGCACGAGGATCACTCATTACATTTTGGGAAACTTCAAAAACGCGATAGTGTGATTTGTCTTGCAGAATGGCTTCATCAAAAGGAGCCATAACGAAAGGGATTTCTACTTCGGAAGCATTTACAAAGTCAGAAGCATTTACATAATTTTTGGCAATTAAAAACAAATCAGCTACCATTAATAACCCCACAAATAAAGTAGCTGCTTTATTTGAAATAGTTTTTTTGAAACTCAAAAATAAACTTCCAGCCGTTAATCCTATTAAAAAGATGGAACGTAATAAATCAGATGTAAAAAGTGATTTACGATCTTCTTTTAAGGCATCAACAAACCCAGGACCATAAGAATCAATAAAGTAGGTATCTCCTGAAGCTGAAAAACTAAATAAAGATTTAGATAATAATAATAGTAGTAGTGTTCCTATACTCACTATAGTAGCCTTTATAAGACCTTCTTTTTGTTCTTTTTTCTCAGCAATAAAATAAGCCTGAAGTCCAAGTATAGCCAAAACAGGCATACAAAGTTCTAAAATAACTTGTATAGATGATACTGCCCTAAATTTATCATAAAAAGGGACGTAATAGATAAAGAAATCAGTTAATAACGGAAAGTTTTTCCCCCATGATAGAACTAATGAAACAATAGCACCTGCTAAAAAAGCATATTTAATTTTTCTTTTATCAATGAGTAAGGCTAAAATGGCTAAAAAGAAAACAATAGCCCCTATATATGCTGGAGCAGCTACTATAGGTTGATCTCCCCAATAGGTAGGTAGGCCTTTTACTATTTCTTTAGCTTGATCTTCAGGTACATCTTGCGATAAAACAAAATTATACATAGCTGATTTTGTGCCTACATTTTCACTATTAGAACCGCCAAAAATTCTGGCAGATACTAAATTAAAACTTTCTGCAATCCCATAACTATATTCCGTTATATAGTCATAAGTCATAGAAGTTTTAGTATTAGTTTTTTTACCATCAGGACTAAAAGTTAATTCATTTTTGCCTCTTGTACTTTCATTAGCATATTCTTGAGTAGCTAATATTCCTGTTGCATTAACCCCAATAGATACAATTCCAGCTATTACAAATATTCCAAAACTATAAATTAATTCTTTTAAATCATTTTCTTTAATAGCTTTATAAATGTAATAAATAGTCAAAACAAGTAAGAAAATAAACAAATAATAAGTCATTTGATAGTGATTAGCATTAAGTTCTAATGCTGCAGCAATCATGGTTAAAATCCCTCCAATTATCCATCTTTTTTGAAAAACCAGTAGTACACCAGCTATGACCATAGGCATGTAAGCAATTGCGTGGGCTTTTGCATTATGTCCTACTCCCAATATAATGATTAGATAAGTAGAAAAACCAAAAGTTAAAGCACCAAAAAAAGCTTTTATGGGTTTTACTTTTAATACTATTAATAAAATGTAAAAACCAAGAAAATAAAGAAATAAATAATCTGCTGGTCTTGGCAAAAAGCGCAAAACAGAATCAACTTTCTTGATATAATTATAAGGGTAATTAGCTCCTAATTGATAAGTAGGCATTCCGCCAAAAGCACTATTAGTCCAATAAGGTTCCTCATGATATTGTGCTCTAAAATCATTTTGTTCTTTAGCCATTGCTGTATATTGAACAATATCAGATTGTAGAATTTTTTTACCACTTAAAACAGGATAAAAATAAATGATAGAAACGAGTACAAAACCGATTATGGCTAGTACGTGTGGATAAAAACGTTTTAAATTATTCATAAATGAAGCACAATCAAAATAAGGCGTGAAGATAGTAAAATTTTAGATAGTAGGAATTACAAGTTATAATGAATATACTTTACCAAGGTTTGTCATTAGATTGGTTACTTTAAAATTTAATTCACTCTTCATCCCTTTATCTAAGGTTCTTGAATGCTACTCCGTAACTTTTTAGATTATTCTTAAAAAAGTAAAAAATAATTTTGACTTCATATTAAAGTGAAAAAGAGATAAAAAAGAATAAAGCATCTATTTTAAGAGTTTATTCTACTTCTTCATAATCCACATATTCACCTACTTGTTTCGTTGGTTTTTTAAAATCTCTAGTTGAATTCTTTTCATCATAGTAAGTTTCTTTTGTAGATTGATCAAAATTTTCATTTGAGTACTGACGATTAAAATTTTCTTGCGCCTTATTTATTACTTTTCGCATGATGATTGGTAGAAAAACGCGACTTAAAATTTTTATTAAATAATAAAAACCTAAAATGTAAACAATAGTTTTAAATAATCCAGGTATAGAAGCTTCTTGCATTTTTATTTTTTTTTCAAAAATAAAAAGATTCATTTCACAGTTAAACTGTTTTAACTTATTTTTTATCATTATTGCGATTATTTTTAAAAGCCTTGTTTTAAAATTTCTTTTTTCTTAAAAATAAAATAGTACTTTTGAAACTACATAACATAAGTCATGAAGTCAATCAAACATTTAATTATAACAATTTATTTAATCGCTTTTAATCAACTAACTGCACAGTATACAGATGAAATTAATACCAATAGACCGGGTAATTCAGCTGGTGCCTTTTCAGTTGGAAAAAAGGTTTTACAAGTAGAAGCAGGCGTATATTATGCTAATGAATCCCATTCAGTCCTAAATTATGATGCAAATGGTTTTGGGGTTGATTTAACCACCCGTTATGGTCTTTTAAAAGAAGAATTAGAGTTGTCTCTTGATTTACAATTTCAAATGGATCAGTATACAACAGGTATATTTAAAAAAAATAGAAACGGTTTACGTCAAACAACTTTAGGAGGTAAATATCTTTTTTACGATCCATTCAAAGCGAAAGAAAAAAAACCTAATATTTACAGTTGGAGGGCTAATCATAAATTTGATTGGAAACGATTGATCCCCGCTATATCAGGTTATGTAGGAGTTAATTATACAATGAATAATGATTACGCCATACCTGATGAACTAACTCTTTCACCCAAAGCCATGTTAATTACGCAACATCATTTAGATAGAAGATGGGTAATTGTTGCCAATTTTTTTGCAGATAAAATTATTTCTAAAACATTTAATTACGGTTATATAATAACTGTTACGTATGGAATTAATGAAAAATGGTCTGCAATGCTTGAAAATAGAGGGATTAAAGGGAATTATTACTCAGATGGTATTTTTACTGTAGGAGGAACTTATTTGTTAAACAAGAATCTTCAATTAGATGCCTCTATTAGTAAAAATATAAAATCGACTCCTGATTTATTATACGGTGGAGTTGGTGTTTCCTGGAGGTTAGATAAAAATCATCAAGATCCAAAAATTAAAGAGGGTAAAGAAGTTAAAGAAGTTAAAAAAGAAGAAAAGAAAAAATCAAAAACAGGAATCTTGTCAGAAGAAGAATTAGATAAAGCAGCGGAAAAAGCAGAAAGGAAAAAAAAGAAAAATGAAAAAAATAAAATAGAAGAAGTAAAACCTGTAGAGGAAAAGAAAAAGCGCGTTGATGATTTAGAAGAATCAGGTAATTAAGCTGTTTTATATATTATGATAACAATTATTGAAGCAAAGACAAAAAAACAAATAAAAGAATTTATAAAATTTCCATTTCAATTATATAAGAATAATCCTTATTGGGTGCCGCCATTAATTAGTGACGAAATGGAAACTTTTGATAAAAATAAAAACCCTGTTTTTAAAAATGCAGAAGTCCATTTTTATTTAGCTTATTTGAATAATGAAATAGTAGGACGTGTAGCAGCCATTATTAATTGGGATGAAGTAGAACAATTAGGTAGAAAAAAAACGCGATTTGGTTGGTTTGAAGTTATAGATAATATAGAAATAACGAAACAATTAATTGAAAAAGTAAGAGCGTTAGGTTTAAAAAATCAAATGGATCATATAGAAGGACCAATGGGTTTTTCTAATTTAGATAAAGTAGGTTTTCTTACAGAGGGATATGACCAAATAAGTACGGCTATAGGTTGGTATACACCATCTTATTATATAAAGCATTTTGAAGAATTGGGTTTTAAGGTAGAAAAAAAATATATAGAAAGTGAATTTAGTTTTCATGAAGTTGCCTATGAACCAATAAAAAAAGCTTCCGATATTGTAAAAAAACGTTATGGTTTTAAATCTATAAATTTTAATAATACAAAAGAAATTGAACCTTATGTTGATCGAATGTTTGAATTGTTTAATAAAACATACGTAAAATTACAATCATTTGTAACGATTAATAAAGACCAAGTTAATTATTTTAAGAAAAAATATATCCCCTTTGTCAACCCAGAATATATAAAATTTGTAGAAGATATTAACGGGAATATTATTGCTTTTGCCATTGTTATGCCTAATTATGCTCCCGCTCAGCAAGCAATAAAAGGAAAACTTTTCCCTTTTGGTTTTTTAAAAATGCTTCAGGCAAAAAAAAATAATAAAGAAGCAGTCTTTTATTTAATAGGTATAGCACCCGAATATCAAAGTAAAGGCGTAACAGCTGTTATATTTGAAGAATATCACAAGGTTTTTACTAAAAAAGGTGTAACAAAATGTGTTCGTACGCCAGAGCTAGAAGAAAATGCAGCAATACAAAACCTTTGGAAAAATTTTAATCCTAAAATAACAAAAAGAAGATGTACTTATAGTAAAGACATTTAGTAAAATTATAAGGAAATGTATCAGGATTCTAGGTCTTAATGAGAAAACAAAATCAGGATAATTTTTCAAATATTCAAAAAGAAATAAAAATATATGGTGTTCCTTTTTGATTTTTACTTTTAAAATATTTTCCATAGAATGTATTAAAAAAAAATAGTAACCCCCATTTTTAAGGCTTTTACTTAAAAAAGGGGGTTAAATTTAGGAGTAATAAGCTCTTAAATCTTCATTTATTCATGAATGAGCAAACTCAATCATATCATAACGGTCCATTCAAAAGGATCTTCTGTTATTTTGTGTTGAATACACGTTAATTTATCTTTTAATCTTTTTGCATAAGAATGATCAATACTAGGAAGTTCATAATATTCCTCTTTATATTGAAAACCTTTTATAGGGCTTACAGCAGCAGCAGTACCAGCTCCAAAAATTTCAAGTAAACTGCCCTCTTTTGCCGCTTTAATTAATTCAGAAACAAGAACAGGACGAACCATTACTTCTATTCCTTCACTTTCCGCTAGAGTAATTAGAGTTTTGCGTGTTACACCATCCAAAATACGATCGCTAGTAGGAGCTGTAAATAACGTATCGTTAATTCTGAAAAATACATTCATCGTGCCACATTCCTCCAGTTGTGTATGAGTTGCATCGTCAGTCCATATTATTTGTTGAAATCCTGCTTCATTAGCAAGTTTAGTAGGATAAAATTGCCCAGAATAATTACCGGCAGCTTTTGCGGCACCAATTCCACCATTAGCAGCTCTACTATAATAGTCCGCAATCATTACTTTTACATCTCCCGAATAATATGCCTTAGCTGGTGATAAAATAATACAAAAACGATATTGCGAAGAAGGTTGTGCTATAACACCACTACCTATAGCTATCATAAATGGTCTGATATAAAGTGTGTTACCTATTCCTTTTTTAATCCATTCCTCGTCAATCTTTAATAATTCTTTTAAAGCATCTATAAATATAAATTCAGGAACCTCAGGCATACACATACGTACAGCCGATTTATTCATGCGAATATGGTTTTCTTCAGGACGAAATAACCAAATAGAATTATCTTCTGCTTTATAAGCCTTCATCCCCTCAAAAATAGCCTGTCCATAATGAAAAACCTTGGCAGAAGGATCTAAAGTAAAGGGTTCATAAGGTTTGATAATAGGTTTTTCCCAAATACCATTTCTATAATCACAAACAAGCATGTGATCTGTAAATACGCTACCAAAAGCTAAATTATCAAAATCAATTTGACTGATTTTGGAAGAAGTACTTCTAATTATTTCAATGTCACTTATAGTTTGTAAGCTCATCACCTTTTTTTTTGCTAAGTTAAAAAAATAATACGTTTTGTTGTGAAATATGTAATTTTTTTCATTTAAAAGAGTTTATTTTTTTGTTTTATTAAAAAAAAATGCTTCTTGTTAGTGTTTTTTTTATAAATTAAGAAGAATTGAATTAAATTTATTTACAAAAAAGCTTTTGAGTAAATAAAATTAAATTTTAAGAGATAGACTGATAAGCATTAGATTATATGAAAATTATAGTTTCATCAATTAGTGAAATATTCGTAAGAAAAAATAAATCAATAGTAAGATAAGTATATTATGTATTAGATAAATATAATAAAAAATCAGAAGGATTCACTTCTTTAAAAAATGAAATGAACTTTATAGATTTGTAAAAAAGATAAAACGCATTGAAATCTAGAAAATATCTTTGATACAAAATAAGTTTACAAAATAAATAGAAATTATATAAAATAACATTGGAAAGAAAGATAATAACAACTTTAGACGGATCAACAACAATTCAATTAGTCGATTGGAATGAATGTTATCATTCAAAAATGGGAGCAATTCAAGAAGCCTATCATGTTTTTATAAAAAATGGTTTGGATTTTTTTGAAGACGAATCTGTTTCAATTTTAGAAATAGGTTTAGGAACAGGATTAAATGCTTTTATTACATTTTTAGAATCGGAAAGAAAAAAACAAAATATACTATATGAAGGAATAGAAGCTTATCCTATAAGTTTAGAAGAAGCTCAAAATATGAATTATGCCACCGCTTTAGAAGAGGGTAGTAAAAGACATATTTTTGAAAAAATACATTATTCAAAATGGGAGCAAGAGTTACACTTAAGCGAAAAATTCACATTAAAAAAAAGAAAACAATTTTTTCATGAGATACAAGATATTAATCGCTTTGATTTAATTTATTTCGATGCTTTTGGCTATCAAGTACAACCTGATTTATGGACAGAAGAAATATTTTTTAAAATGTATAACGCACTAAAGGACAAAGGGATATTAGTAACGTATGCCGCTAGAGGTGTTGTAAAACGAAATATGAAATCTGTTGGTTTTGAGGTAGTTAAGGTTCCAGGGCCTCCAGGTAAAAGAGAAATGATGATAGGATTTAAGAAAATTTAAAAAAAAATTATAGTTATTTTAAGAATTATTTAACCCCAAAAATATTAAATTTGGTAAACAAAAATTAAACTAGAATAACATGCCAAAGAGAAATATTGATTTTGTTAAATCAATCTTAGAGAGAGTAAGTTTTGATGCCAAATTGTTTGCAAAAGAATTACAAAAAGCACTTAAAAACCTTTTGCCTTATGAAGTAGAAGAGTTATCATCTTGGTTTTATCAGTACACACATGAAAAACCAGAATTAAGAAAATGTAAAATTTATTTAGAAGACTAATACTTTGAAAAAAGAAAATAAAAAAGTTCGAAAATTTCGAACTTTTTTATTTTTACAAAAATATAAAAGAAATTTCTTATTGCCTTAAACCTCTTTTTCTAATACGTAAATTGAGTTGAATTTGATATAAATAAGCATTTCTGGTATAATATTATAACTTTTTCTTACATATTATATATTATATTCTTAACTTTAATCTAAACAAAAGAAATTAGATGAGTAAGCTATCATTCCTTATTATTATGCTTTTTTTTAATTGGAAGTTCTTTGGACAAGAACAATTTTCAATTTATTTTAAAAGCAATAAATATGATTTAACCCCATCTGAAAAGCAGGGAGTAGAAAATTGGATTCAAGAAAATAAAAAAAGTAAGATATTAACATTAAGTGGTTATACAGATGAAGATGGAAGCAATCAATACAATGATAGTTTAGCTAAAAAAAGAACAGAAACTATTTTTAATTTAATAAAAGGAAAGATTGTAATTCGAGAAGATTTTAAAAAAATAAGTTTTGGAGAATTACACCAACAATCCAAAATAAAAGCAGAAAATAGAAAAGTAGTAGTCTTCTATTTAAAAGAAAAAGATTTAAATAAAGAAAAAGAAATTATAGCACCAAAATTGCCAACGAATAACTCCCGTGATTTAGTTATTTTTCCCCACAGCCTACTACTAAATAATCCAGATGGTAGCGAAACAGAAATAAAATTAGATACGCAATTCATGAAAAAAATACATGAAGCAAAAGTAGGAGAGAAGTTAAAAATCGAAAATTTAAATTTTGTATTAAATACCTATGCTATAACCCAAGAATCGAGAGGAAAACTGTACGAGTTATGGTTAGTTATGCAACAAAATCCAAAATTAAAAATTCAAATACAAGGCCACGTTTGTTGTGTTAATAAAGATAGACAAGACTTGTCAACCCAACGGGCAAAAGCCGTATATAAATTTTTAGAATTTAAAAATGTTGATAAGTCCAGAATGTCTTACAAAGGTTTTGGAAGTAGTCAACCATTATATGAGTTGCCTGAAAAAAGCGAAGAAGAAAGAGCCGCCAATAGAAGAGTAGAAATAGAAATAGTAGAAAATTAGCAATCTAAAAAAAGTGATATGATTTACGGTTAAGAATTAACTTCTTTTTATCTTTGCGCCACAACAACATAACTTTTATATAATGACTTCCGATACTTCAAAGCGTTACGCAATGCGAGGTGTTTCTGCATCCAAAGAAGATGTACATAACGCTATAAAAAATATTGATAAAGGTTTATTTCCAAAAGCTTTTTGTAAAATAGTTCCCGATTATTTAACAGCAGATGAAGACTATTGCTTAATTATGCACGCCGATGGTGCCGGTACAAAATCTTCATTAGCTTATGCG
This sequence comes from Flavobacterium davisii, assembly GCF_042182265.1. NCBI lineage: Bacteria > Pseudomonadati > Bacteroidota > Flavobacteriia > Flavobacteriales > Flavobacteriaceae > Flavobacterium > Flavobacterium davisii. The sequence goes on along the minus strand of NZ_CP097869.1, from coordinate 3,058,359 downwards.
TACTGGAAAGAAACAAGCGATTTATCCGTATGGAAAGGAATTGCACAAGATGCGCTTATTATGAATATAGACGACCTATTGTGTGTGGGCGCAGTAGATAATATAATGTTATCGTCTACTATTGGACGTAATAAAAATTTAATTCCAGGAGAAATTATTTCTGCTATTATTGAAGGGACAGAAGAATTAATACAAGAATTAAAAACTTTTGGAGTTACAATTCACTCCACAGGTGGCGAAACAGCCGATGTAGGAGATTTAGTTCGTACTATTATTGTAGATTCAACAGTTACAGCTCGTATAAAACGTTCAAAAGTCATAGATAATGCCCGTATTACTGAAGGAGATGTGATTGTAGGTTTAGCTTCCTATGGACAAGCTACTTATGAAAAAACATATAATGGCGGAATGGGAAGTAATGGTTTAACTTCAGCTCGACATGACGTATTTGTTCATGAATTAGCCACTAAATATCCTGAAAGCTATGACGCTTCCGTACCGTCAGAGTTAGTTTATTCAGGACAAGTTCGTCTAACGGATACAGTTGAAGGATCTCCAATAGATGCAGGTAAATTAGTATTATCTCCTACGCGCACTTATGCTCCAGTAATTAAACAAATTTTAGAAAGATATACACCAAATCAAATTCATGGGATGGTACATTGTAGTGGAGGAGCTCAAACAAAAATTTTACACTTCATAGATAACCTTCACATTATTAAAGATAATTTATTTAAAATTCCCCCTTTATTTAAGTTAATTCAAGAACAATCAAAAACCGATTGGAAAGAAATGTATCAAGTTTTCAACTGTGGTCATCGAATGGAATTATATGTACCTGCCGAAATAGCAAATGATATCATAACCATAGCCCAATCGTTTAGTATTGACGCACAAATTATAGGGCGAGTGGAAGCTTCTAGAACCAAAAAATTAACGATTAAATCTGAATTTGGTAATTTTGAATACTAATTTTAGATAAGAATAATAAAAAAAAATGCTAAATGATTATTTATTAATAGTAAAAAAATTAAACAACTAATCTAAAATAAATATTAAATGTACGAATTACTATTTTGGAGATACAAAGAGGAAGTTTATCTTAACAATCATGAAGTTTATGAAAAATTGTTAGAAAACAAATTAATTGAAGGTCTAGAAGAACTTCCCGTTACGATTATTTTGAGTCGTATATCAAATGTGTTTGCTAAATGGGAAAAAATAGACTCCATGAGTTTTAAAAATACAACAGGAGTTGGAGCGTTTCATATAAAAATAACGAATCAAAGTCTATTGATAAATTGTTACGGTACAAAAGGAACTGACATGGATAAACTGTGTCAAATTATGGATGAATTTAAATGTCCATTATACGATCCGCAAGTCCCTGTGCGATATGATGAATTTGCTGAGTAAAGATGAAAATTAATCCAAAAATAGGAATTGATCAATTGGTTTTCGGGATGAAACCCAATGATGTAGTAAAGTTGTATGGACAACCCAACAAAGAATTTAAAGATGAAGAAGAAAACTTAATTTACCTTTATAATGAACAAAAATGGCGTTTGACATTTTATGAAGAAGAAGAATTTCGTTTGGGATATATTATTTCATCAAATCCCAATTTGTTATTATTTGATCAAACAATCATAGCAAAACCTATTCATCTAATTCAAGAATTACTGAAAGCCAAAAATTTTAAACCATTAGAAATAGAATCGTTTGACTCGGTTGATAATTATTTTAACGAATCAAATTGGATGATTTTTCAAGTTGAGTACAATCAAGTAATCCGTTTTGAATTAGGAGCTGTATTTAATGATAGTTCGGATGAATTTGATTGGAAATTTTAAGGATGATAAAAAAACATTTTAGTAATAAAACGGTTTAAAGAGCACTAGTATACTAAACCCCATAGGAGAAATTACATTATCAATGTTATGTAATTTCTCTTTTTAACCCAGATTCTGTATTAGACTTGGTTGTGAAACAAAATTTTTAAATAAATTCAAGTGCTCACGGAAAATTTTAGAAGAAGAAATAGTGAACTATTTTGATGATTAAAATTTGAGTACGTGCTTGAATTTGAGGAAAATAAAGTTGAATAGATTTACTTCGTCTATTCGCTACGCTCGGGTCTAATGCGTAATCTGGGTTTAATGGTATGATTTAAGATCTTTGAGGTTTTTAACCCCGATTTCAAGAAAGTATTGTTCTTTGAGAAATGAGAGCTAATTTGCATTTGCGAGCGAAGCCTTTGTAAAAAGTGCTGAAATGTAAAAAAGCCTCCATTTGGAAGTCCTTTGAGACAATCAATGATCAAACACTATGTTATCTCGTATAGAATAATTTTAGCTAAGTTGGATAGAGTTACGTTATAGATTTTGCGATGAAGATAAAATAATTAAAATTTTGTTCTAATATAATTTTTGAAAAAAAATCGGTTTTATACTTCCATTCTATTTTGGAAGTATAAAACCGGAATTATTAAAAAATTAAGAACTACAAGATAATTGAGAGCAGCCTATTTTTTCTTTTGCCCAATCGGGTCTTTTAGCAAACCATTTTTCATATTCTGGTTGTTCATCGTATGGATGTTGTATTACTTGATATAGCTCTTCTAATAAACTATAGTCTTCTAAATCAGATTTTTCTATTGCTAGTTGAACCATGTAATTCCTAAGGATATATTTTGGATTTACTAAGTTCATATTTTTTCTTCTTTCTTCATTAGAAAGAGACTCTAAATTAATTCTATTCAAATAATTTTCAAACCATACGAACCATGAATTTTCATTTTCAGGAGTATTATTTGCTACTTCGTAAAAAGCATCTTGTATGACTTGAAAAGCATCTTGTATCGTTTTTTCTTTTGAAATATTGCCTAACAATCGAAAAAATATAGTATAATCTGTTTCTTTTAATTGTAATAAATTAACTAATTGGTAGATTAATTCGCGATCAGAATCATGAGTTTGTATAAGACCTAATTTTTTTCGCATCATATTGATATAGTCATTTTCGTACTCATTTTCATATTCATGAAGTATTTCTTCTAAGTCTTTTGTTTCATTGATCAAAGGATATAAGGCATTTGCTAGTTGATATAAATTCCAAAGAGATACCTGAGGTTGATTACCAAAAGCATATCTATGCTGATGAGAATCGGTAGTATTAGGAGTCCAATTAGGGTTGTAGTCTTCTAACCAACCGTAAGGGCCATAATCAATAGTAATACCGTGAATAGACATATTATCTGTATTCATAACTCCGTGTACAAAACCTACTTGTTGCCAATCTGTGATTAATTTTCGTGTTAATTGAGCAACTGTTTTAAAAAAAAGGATATATGCTTCTTTTCCTGTTTTTTTAATTTCAGGAAAATAATGTTTGATGGTAAAATCAGTTAATAATTGTAAATTTTTTAAATCATTTCGAGCGGCAAATAATTCAAAATTTCCAAATCGAATAAATGAAGGAGCAACACGGCATACAATAGCCCCTTTTTCATAAGCTGGGTTTCCGCTGTATAGAATATCTCTTAGTACATCATTACCTGTTGTTATGATGCTAAGTGACCGAGTAGAGGCAATACCTAAAGCATTCATGGCTTCGGCACATAAATATTCTCTAATGGAAGATCGTAGTACAGCTAAACCATCGGCATTTCTTGAATAAGGTGTTTTTCCAGCTCCTTTTAATTGAAGTGTATATTGTTTATTGTTAATTTCAATTTCAAATAAATTAATAGCACGGCCATCTCCTAGTTGACCAGCCCAGACACCAAATTGATGACCGCCATAACACATTGAAAATGGGGTAGTTTCAGGATATATTTTTTTTCCAGAAAAAATAGATATAAAGTCCTCTGATTTTAGGTCATTTATTGAAAGACCTAATTCTTTAGCAAAAAGAATGTTTACATGTACTAAACTGGTTTTTTTTGGATAAGTAGGGGTTGTGTATGAAAAAGCAGACTCAAATACTTTTCGAACTGTATTTTCGTTAATAGGATCAGCCGGTAGTTCCTTTGTAAATTTATTTTTAATTGAAAATGATAAGGACATATAAAATTTAAAAAAGGATTAACTAAATAAGAGAGTAATTATTGCTAGTAATGCAGGAATTGTTTGTACAAATAAAATGCGTTTAGATACTGTTAAAGCACCATAAATGCCCGCAACAGCTACACAACCTAGAAAAAATAGAGCAATATTTTCAAACCATTCAATGTTTTTTATTAAGAGAGACCATATTAACCCAGCAGCTAAAAAACCATTATATAAGCCTTGATTTGCAGCTAGAGTTTTGGTAGGTTCGAATAGGTTTTTAGGAATGGTTTTAAATACTTTAGGAGCCTTTGTAGTCCAAGCAAACATTTCAATCCATAGGATATATATATGAATGAATGTTATAAAAAGAATAATAGTTTTGGCTAAGATTAACATAGTTGATTTTTTTATAAATTGTAATATTTTAACTGTTTTTTGATAGATTTGATATTGATAATTAAGTCGTTCTAGATAAAAATAACTTTGCCTTTTTTACTCTTAATTTAGTAGAATTAGATCTACCTGAAAAAGCTGTATATCTTTTATCTTCTTTACTTTTTTATTTCGATTATTAAGTTTAGCACCTAATCTGATTATAATTTATTAAAATTATATTACATGCCAAATGATTATTTATTTTTTTATTGAGGGAACTCGGATTTTAGGTATTTTATAGATTAAAGCATGGACTTGTGTATGTGTTTACGTTTATGTTTAGTTTGGACTAAATTATTTTCTCCAGAAATGACACTGATATTTCCATTTGTTTCAAACATTGCAAGTTTAACATTGTCAAAATGTTCAATACCATGTTCTCGTACGGCTTGTTCTAATTCTTCTAAAGTTATTCCTAAACGTGTTAATGCTTTATAATCAGTAATTCCGTCATGTATTAATATTTCGGGTTTATTTGTCATCAAGTTTTTGATCGTACTTGATTTTATCATTGCTTTTTTAAAAATGAGATTAATTATAAAAAGTGCTAAAGCTGCTGTTAAGCCCCCTGAAAGAGAAGTGTCACTTCCTACCATTGCATTTTGCACGGAATTACTAATTAGTAAAATTAGAATAATATCAGCTGTATTAAGTTGTGAAAGTTCTTTTTTTCCAAATAATTGAAGGGCAATTATCATGAATAAATAAACAGATGCACTACGTATTATGATATCTAAAAAAGCGTTCATCATTTAATTTTAAAATTTTTTTCAATCGCCTTTATCATTTCACCTGCAATATCTTTATGTGTAGCACCTTCTATGCCTTCTAGACCTGGAGAAGAATTTACTTCTAATAATAGAGGTCCTTTACTGGATCGAATAATATCTACTCCAGCTACCTTTAAATCCATTGCTTTGGCTGCTTTAATAGCTATTTTCTTTTCAGCAGCAGTTACTTTAATTACAGATGCACTTCCTCCCATGTGTATATTGGCTCTGAACTCTCCAGGGGCTGCTTCTCTTTGCATGGCAGCTACTACTTTACCATCTACAACAAATAGACGTAAATCTTTACCATTAGCCTCTTTGATAAATTCTTGTACTAAGATGTTAGCATTTAAACTTTTAAATGCGTTGATAACTGATTCAGCTGCTTTTTTTGTTTCCGCTAATACAACTCCTTTTCCTTGTGTACCTTCTAATAATTTTATTATTAAAGGGGAGCCACCTACCATTTTGATTAAATCATTTGTGTCTAAAGGGGAATTGGCAAATCCTGTGGTGGGAATGTCAATGCCACTTTGTAGTAATAATTGTAACGAAAATAATTTATCTCTAGATTGCGTAATAGCTGCTGCGGAGTTAAGAGTAAAAACTTTCATGGCTTCAAACTGCCGAATTAAAGTACAACCATAATACGTAATACTTGGTCGAATGCGCGGAATAACGGCATCAAAATTGTCCAAAACACGTCCTCCTCGATAATGAATTTCGGGTGTTGTGGCATCCAATTTAATATAACATTCTTTAATATTTAAAAATTCCATTTCATGTCCACGCATTTCACCTGCTTCCATGATTCGGCAATTACTATATAAATTAGGATTACTAGCTAATACGGCAATTCTCAGTTTAGCACTGGATTCTTTATTAACATGATAATGAGATTTTATTTCATCAAAAGAGGGTTGTCCTAAAATGTATTTTTCTTCAGGATCTACCATCATTTTTCCGACCATAGCCTCACGTCCTAAAAGCATACGGAATCCCATAGAGTCTCTATTTGCTAGAGTTACTTCAATAGGAAAGGTTTCATTACCAATGCTTAAGTTTGTTTTAATGACATAACGTTGTTCTCTATAGCCGCTAGAGCTTTTTACAATTCTTTTATCTATTAATTTAGCTTCGCAATGTCTAATTATTTTAACATTACCTTGAAGCGGATTAACATCAAACTTAACCCAATTTTCTCCATTTTTAGAAAAAGGAGTAATATTTGTAGCGTGCATAGCCGATGTTTTGGCTCCAGAATCGACTCTTGCTTTAATATAAGGAATTTCTAACTCAGGAAAAGAGCACCATTCCTCGCTTCCAATAATATCTTTTTTAGATGACATACTTTTAAATAATCAAAATAAGATAACAATAAATAATTATTTTCGAATAAAAAAGCCTACTAGTCTGTAGGCTTTTGAGATTTTTTTACTTGAATTTTTAATTCTTGTGAACCACTGTCTAAATCCATCTCAATTATATCTCCTTCATGTATTTTAGAGGTAATAATTTCTTCTGCTAGAGCATCTTCTATATATTTTTGAATGGCTCTTTTTAAAGGACGTGCACCAAACTGTTTATCAAAACCTTTGTCTGCAATAAAAGCTTTAGCTTCTTCGGTTAATTGTAATTCATATCCTAATTCTTTAATGCGAGCATATAATTTTTGTAGCTCAATATTAATAATTTTATCGATGTCTTCTTTTTCTAGAGCATTAAATACAATAACATCGTCAATTCTGTTTAAGAACTCAGGCGCAAATGTTTTTTTCAATGCTCCTTCAATAACGCCTTTAGCATGATCATCTGCTTGTGCTTGTTTAGCCGCAGTGCCAAAACCAACACCTTGACCAAAATCTTTTAGCTGACGAGCTCCTACGTTAGAAGTCATAATGATAATTGTATTTCTAAAGTCAATTTTTCTACCTAAGCTATCTGTTAAATACCCATCGTCTAACACTTGTAGCATCATGTTAAAAACATCGGGATGTGCTTTTTCAATTTCATCTAAAAGGACTACACAGTAGGGTTTGCGTCTCACTTTTTCAGTTAATTGTCCTCCTTCTTCATATCCTACATATCCTGGAGGTGCTCCTACTAAGCGAGAGATAGCAAATTTTTCCATGTATTCGCTCATGTCAATTCGAACCAAAGCTTCTTCAGAATCAAATAATTCTTTAGCTAAGACTTTTGCTAATTGTGTTTTACCAACTCCTGTTGAGCCTAAGAATATGAATGAGCCTATTGGTTTGTTAGGATCTTTTAACCCAGCGCGGTTACGTTGTATAGCACGTGCAATTTTTTTAACAGCATCTTTTTGGCCTATTACTTTTTTGTCTAATATTTCTGGTAAATGAGCCAATTTGTTACTTTCAGTTTGGGCAATACGGTTTACAGGAATCCCTGTCATCATAGACACAACATCAGCAACGTTGTCTTCTGTTACACTTATTCTATTGTTTTTAGAATCTTCTTCCCATTGTTCTTGAGCTATTGCTAATTCTTTTTCAATGCGTTTTTCATCATCTCGTAATTTGGCTGCTTCTTCGTATTTTTGACGTTTTACGACCGTGTTTTTTAGTTCACGTACTTCGTCTAATTGACGTTCTAAGTCTAAAATTTGTTTTGGAACATCAATATTGGTTATATGCACACGAGAACCAGCTTCGTCTAAAGCATCAATGGCTTTATCAGGAAGAAAACGATCGCTCATATAACGTTCCGTTAATTTAACGCAAGCTTCAATTGCTTCCGATGTAAAAATTACATTGTGGTGATCTTCATATTTTCCTTTGATATTATTTAGGATAGTAATAGTTTCTTCAATAGAAGTTGGGTCTACAATAACTTTTTGAAAACGACGCTCTAATGCACCATCTTTTTCGATGTACTGACGATATTCATCTAAAGTAGTAGCGCCTATACATTGTATTTCTCCTCTTGCAAGAGCTGGTTTAAACATATTAGAGGCATCAAGTGATCCTGTTGCTCCACCTGCTCCAACAATGGTGTGAATTTCGTCAATGAAAAGAATGATGTCATCATTTTTTTCTAATTCATTCATAACGGCTTTCATACGTTCCTCAAACTGACCGCGATACTTGGTGCCAGCCACTAATGAGGCAAGGTCTAAAGTAACAACTCTTTTGTTGTATAAAATTCTAGAAACCTTTTTTTGTACAATTCGTAAAGCTAAACCTTCCGCAATAGCTGATTTACCAACGCCAGGTTCTCCTATTAAAAGGGGGTTGTTTTTCTTTCTTCTACTTAAGATTTGTGAAACACGCTCTATTTCTTTTTCACGCCCTACTACGGGATCAAGTTTACCTTCTTCAGCCATTTCTGTTAAATCACGTCCAAAATTATCTAAAACAGGTGTTTTTGATTTTTTATTTGATTTATTGGCAGGGTTAGAAGGATTACCTTGACTAAAGCTGTCATCTTGTCTTGAATCATCACCATAAGATGATTCATTTTTAGGAAAATTGTCTTGAAAATCTTCTTCGTTTGGCATCATAGTTAAATATTGTTCTTTAGCTGTATCGTAATCAATTTTGAGTTTGTGTAATAACTTTGTTGTAGGATCATTTTCATTACGTAATATACATAAAAGCAAATGAGCCGTGTTGATTGTTGTGCTTTGAAAAACTTTGGCCTCTAAAAATGTAGTTTTTAAAGCCCTTTCAGCTTGTCGCGTTAGATGCAAATTTTTTTTATCATTACCTAAAGTAGTATTAGGATTTGTAGGGCTTAATATCTCTACTTTTTTGCGTAAGTGCTCTAAATCAATAGAGAGGTTGTTTAAAATATGAATGGCAGAACCGTTGCCATCTCTTAAAATTCCAAGCATAAAGTGCTCAGTGCCAATAAAATCATGGCCTAAACGCAATGCTTCCTCTTTACTGAAAGTAATTACTTCTCTAACTCTTGGTGAAAAATTGTCATCCATATCTTACAGTTATTAGTAATTGTAAATTTAATGATTTATAAATGGAATTGCAAAAAACATTCCATTTCACTTCTACTGTCAGGCTAAAAGACAAAAAAAAAATGAATGCAACAAGTATTGTAATAGGTATTTATTAACGAATAAAAGATGTTTGTTTGTTAATAAAAAAAAAAAATAACCCTTTATTTAGTATGCCTAAAATCAGATAAATGTGTATATTAGCGCGTTTGTAAAAAATTTGATAAATTAACGTAAATACTTATGTCTGAGGGAGAAAAGTTAATTCCAATTAACATTGAAGACGAAATGAAATCAGCTTACATTGATTATTCGATGTCAGTTATTGTGTCAAGAGCGTTGCCAGATGTTAGAGATGGTTTGAAACCTGTACACCGTCGCGTGTTATTTGGAATGCATGAATTAGGAGTTTTTTCTAATAGACCACATAAAAAATCAGCGAGAATTGTAGGGGAAGTGTTAGGTAAGTATCATCCACACGGGGATTCTTCTGTATATGATGCTATGGTTCGTATGGCGCAAGATTGGAGCTTACGCTATTTAATGGTAGATGGTCAGGGTAACTTTGGATCAATAGATGGAGATAGTCCAGCGGCTATGCGTTATACAGAGGCTAGAATGAAAAAGTTCTCTGAAGAAATGTTAGCTGATATTGATAAAGAAACAGTTGATTTTCAATTAAACTTTGACGATACTCTAGAAGAACCCAAAGTAATGCCTACTAAAGTACCCAATTTACTTGTAAATGGAGCATCTGGTATTGCTGTTGGTATGGCTACTAATATGGCACCTCATAATTTATCGGAAGTCATAAATGGAACTTTGGCTTATATAGATAATAACGATATAGAAGTAGATGAATTAGCTACTTATATTAAAGCACCTGATTTTCCAACAGGAGGGGTTATTTACGGAATGGATGGAGTACGTGAAGCCTTTAAAACAGGACGTGGTCGTGTCGTAATGCGTGCTAAAGTTGGTTTTGAGGAAGTAGAAGGACGTGAAGCAATTGTTGTAACCGAAATACCTTACCAAGTAAATAAGGCAGAAATGATTAAAAAAACGGCTGACTTGGTAAATGATAAAAAAATTGAAGGTATAGCCACCATACGTGACGAATCCGATAGAAACGGTATGCGTATTGTTTATATTCTAAAAAGAGATGCCGTACCTAACGTTGTATTAAACACCTTATATAAGTATACACAATTACAGTCTTCATTTAGTGTAAATAATATAGCATTAGTTAACGGAAGACCTCAGCTGTTAAACTTAAAAGAATTAATACATTATTTTGTAGAACATCGTCATGATGTTGTTACACGTCGTGCACAGTTTGATTTACGTAAAGCAGAAGAAAGAGCTCATATTTTAGAAGGCCTTATCATAGCCTCTGATAATATAGATGAAGTTATTGCCCTTATTCGTTCTTCTAAAGACGGGGAGGAAGCTCGCGGTAAATTAATAGAACGATTTAACCTTTCTGAAATTCAAGCCCGTGCTATTGTAGAAATGCGTTTAAGACAGTTAACAGGTCTTGAACAAGATAAATTACGTGCAGAATACGAAGAAATTATGAAGTTGATAGCTGAATTAAAAGCGTTATTAGCAAGTAAAGAACTTCGTATGGATCTAATTAAACAAGAATTATTAGAGATTAAAGAAAAATATGGTGATGAACGTCGTTCTATAATTGAGTATTCAGGAGGTGATATGAGTATTGAAGACTTAATTGCCGATGAACAAGTGGTTATTACGATATCACATGCAGGTTATATAAAACGTACGCCGCTGTCGGAATACAAAACTCAAAATAGAGGTGGAGTAGGACAAAAATCAGCTGGAACTCGCGATCAAGATTTCTTAGAACACATGTATGTAGCAACCAATCATCAATACATGTTATTCTTTACTCAAAAAGGAAAATGCTTCTGGATGCGAGTATATGAAATTCCAGAAGGAAGTAAAGTAGCTAAAGGACGTGCTATACAAAACTTGATTAATATTGAACAAGATGACAAAGTAAAGGCTTTTATTTGTACAAAAGATCTAAAAGATCAAGAGTACATCAATGGTCATTATGTAATCATGGTGACCAAAGAAGGTCAAGTTAAGAAAACCTCTTTAGAACAATATTCCCGTCCGCGTACTAATGGAGTAGCTGCCATAACAATAAAAGATGGAGATGAGTTATTAGAAGCAAAATTAACAACTGGTAATAGTCAAGTTTTAATTGCCGTTAAGTCAGGTAAATTAGTTCGTTTTGAAGAAGAAAAAACCAGACCAATGGGAAGAACTGCTTCTGGTGTAAGAGGAGTAACTCTTGCTGATGAAAAAGATGAAGTAATAGGAATGGTATCTATTGATAGAGATCATGTAAATGATTCTCAAATATTAGTAGTAACTGAAAACGGTTATGGAAAACGTACAAAATTAGTCGATGATGATGGAGAAGATGTGTACAGAATAACAAATCGTGGAGGAAAAGGAGTAAAAACCTTAAATATAACCGAAAAAACAGGTTCACTTATTGCCATCAATAACGTTACAGATGATGATGACTTAATGATTATTAATAAATCAGGCTTAACCATTAGAATGAGAGTCTCTGATTTACGTGTTATGGGACGCGCAACACAAGGAGTTCGTTTGATTAATATTAAAGGAAAAGACTCTATTGCAGCAGTTTGTAAAGTAATGAGAGAAGAAGATGAAGAAGAAATGAATTTAGAATCAGATGAATTACATGATAATTTAACAACAGATCCCCAAACAGGAACTGAATCAGAAAATCAAGAATAATATAAAATTAAGAACAAAATGAAAATAAAGAATTTAGTATTAGTAACTGCTTTGTTTTTGTCAGTCACTACAATTGCTCAAAAAGAGGATCTCAAAGCAGCTGAAAAAGCACTGAAATCAGGAAATCCTACTGAGGCTAAAGCATCCTTAGATAAAATAGACTACATGATTGTAAATTTAGACAATCCAACAAAAGCCCAGTATTATTTTATATTAGGAAACACAAATCTAGAATTAGCAAAAAAAAATATTGAAGAAGGAAAAAATTTAGTAGCCGCTGCTAAAGCTTATAACGAGTTAAAAGCAACAGAAGTTAGTTCTGGAAAAAACAAATATACAGCACAAGCAGAATCCTCTTTGATTGAGGTTAAACGTTTGTTAACCAATAGCGCAATTGCTGATTCAAATGCTAAACGTTACAAAGAAAGTGCTCAAAAATTATACGAAGTATACGGTTTAGATAAAAAAGATACAACAATGTTGTATTATGCAGCAAGTAGCGCCATAAATGCCGAGGATTATGATTCAGCCCTTTCTCATTATAAAATGTTAAAAGATCTGAAATATTCAGGGAAAGCCACTAATTATTTGGCAAAAAATAAATCAAACGGACAGGAAGAAACCTTTGCTTCGATGAAAGATAGAGATTTTTCTGTAAAAATAGGAACCCATGAATCTCCACGAACTGAAAATGTTCCGTCAAAAAGAGGTGAAATAATTAAAAATATAGCTTTAATATTAAATCAAAAAGGGGATCTAGCCGCAGCTAAAAGAGCAGTAGAAGAGGCGATACAAGCAAATCCAGGAGATACAGGGTTGTATACAGCAGGTATGGAAGTGGCATTAAAAGCGAACGATTATCCAACCTATAAAAAATATGCACAAGAAGCTCTAGCAAAAGACCCTAATAATGCTGATTTATTTTATAATTTAGGTGTTATTTCAGGACAAGCAAATGATAAACAAGCAAAAATTGATGCAGAAGGTTATTATTTAAAAGCCATTCAAATTGATCCAAAATATAAAAATGCGTACTTAAATTTAGGTGTTCTTAAATTAGATGGAGAAAAAGAAATAGTAGATCAAATGAATAAATTAGGAACTTCAGCAGCTGATATGAAAAAATATGAGGCCCTAAAGGTTAAAAGAGAAAATTTATACAAATCAGCAATTCCTCATTTAGAAAAAGCTTATGAACTATTCGAAAGTGATAAAGACATTAAAAATACATTGCTAAATATGTATAATGCTCTTGATATGACAGATAAATACAAAGCATTAAAGGCTAAAAATTAAAGTTAATCGTATTAAAAAAACTCCTCAATTTTCGAGGAGTTTTTTTATAAATCAACGTTGTGGTTTTTTTTGTTTGAAAAAATAAACAAAATTCCATGTTAGAAATTTATATTTAAAAGTGACTTTGAATCTAAAAAAGAACCTTGTTTGTTGAGCTCGATTAGTTTTTCCTAAAAGACGGCAATCTTATCATTCATACAAAAAAGAGAAGCTTGAGCCGAAATGAATACGCTAAGCCGAATTGTATAGCACTGATAATGCGATTTCTCCCTTCGATTGAAGAGTAAAGGAATGCGTTAAATGATTAGTTTATAGTTGTTAAATCTATTTTATACGATTTCTTCTTTTTCCTTTTTATCTTCAACAATAAGACCATTAAATGGAATAAATATCAGACCTTTTTACGTGTATACTTCTCCTTACAATCATATACTTTTAACAAAATGTATGGTAAAACCGTAATGATTTTAAATTTCGATATTTTATATTTGTCATACGTTCTTAATCAAGTAAACAAACTAAAATTTTAAACGTATTTTTGATAAAGTAAATTTAGTAACCACACCGTGGTGTTTTTTATAAATACCATCACTTTATCTTTATTTTGTTTTTGGGAGATATAAAATCATCGTTTAAAATTTAAAAAATGGCCATACAGATTTTGTATGGCTATTCTTTTATTGAGCTTAGTATTTTATTTTGAATATTTAACAAAATGTACGGAAAACCCGTGACTAAATAAAACTACAGTTGCTTAAATTTGCAGAGCATTGCTTAGTCAAATAAACATTTTTTTATTTTTAAATGATCTACGCGAGTAAAGATTTACTAAAAAATATTTCGTATTATTTAATTGAGTAGTTTTCTTCTTAACACTTCTTATTTTTAGTAAAACAATACGCTTTATTTCGTTATTTGTTTTTGGGGAATTACATCGATCGTTTAAAATTATCAAGAAAAGTCATACTGTTTAAAGTGTGACTTTTTTTATTTATTGTTCCTCCATTTTTTAATTTAATCGGTATTAATTTATATTTTTGCCCTGATTTTTTAATCTAATAATAAGATGGTAAAAGACTTATTCGAAAGAATTCAAAACAATAAAGGTCCATTAGGAAAATGGGCATCGCAAGCAGAAGGTTACTATGTATTTCCTAAACTTGAAGGCGAACTAGGTCCTCGCATGAAGTTTCATGGTAAAGAAATTTTAAATTGGTCTATTAATGATTATTTAGGATTAGCTAATCATCCTGAAATTAGAAAAATTGATACTGAAGCAGCAGAACAATATGGAGCGGCCTATCCTATGGGAGCTCGTATGATGAGTGGGCATACTGACTTACACGAACAATTACAAGACGAATTAGCTTCCTTTGTTAAGAAAGAGTCAGCTTATTTACTAAATTTTGGATATCAAGGGATGGTATCTACTATTGATGCCTTAGTAACTAAAAACGATGTAATTGTATATGACGTAGATTCTCATGGTTGCATTATTGATGGAGTTCGTTTACACATGGGTAAGCGATTTACCTATAAACATAATGATGTAGAAAGCCTTGAGAAAAATTTACAGCGCGCAACCAAAATGGCTAATGAATTAGGAGGCGGTATTTTAGTTATTACCGAAGGTGTTTTTGGAATGCGAGGACAACAAGGTAAGTTAAAAGAAATTGTAGCTTTAAAAGAAAAATACAAATTCCGCTTATTAGTAGATGACGCACACGGTTTTGGTACTTTAGGTAAAACAGGTGCTGGAGCAGGTGAAGAACAAGGCTGTCAGGATGGTATAGATATTTATTTTTCAACCTTTGCTAAATCAATGGCTAGCATAGGAGCTTTTGTAGCTGGTGATCAAGATATTATTGATTATTTAAAGTATAATTTGCGTTCTCAAATGTTTGCCAAGTCATTACCTATGATATTTACTGTAGGGGCTTTAAAGCGTTTAGAATTATTACGTACTATGCCTGAACTAAAAGAAAAGCTTTGGGAAAATGTGAATTATTTACAAAATGGCTTAAAGTCAAGAGGATTTAATATAGGTGATACAAATACTTGTGTAACGCCTGTGTACTTAGAAGGTTCTATACCTGAAGCTATGGTAATGGTTAACGATTTAAGAGAAAACTACAATATATTTTTATCAATTGTAGTATACCCTGTAATCCCTAAAGGTATTATTTTATTACGTATGATACCTACGGCATCTCATACTATTGCTGATATAGAGGAAACATTAACTGCTTTTGAAGCAATTCGTGAAAAATTAAGCAACGGTACCTACAAAGCACTAGCTGAGGTTAATGTTGAAAATGTATCATAGAAAAGATATAATATTATTTGATTTTAAAAATTACAAATAAAAAAAATAATTTTAAGAAGAAGGTGTTCAAAAAGTAACGACTTAAAAATTTGTCACTCTAAAAGAAAAAGCACCAACTTTTAGGGCTCCTTCTTCTTATATAGTGATACCTTTACACTCCTTAAAAAACTCATTTTTTAAAATAACTTTAGAAAATAATTCTTCAAAATCAAAGTATAGAATTAACCACGTATTAAAGTTAGTTTTTACTCATTATTCCAAGAATCATTCTCCTTTCTCATTTAAACCTAGATGACAACGGTAAATTTTGTGATGAAGAGATGAAAAAGAAGTATGCAGAAAATTTTTATCGGCAACAAAGGTATATAAAAAGCAATAACTTGATGTGTAGTTTTATTACTTCGACCAAATACAGAAATCAGATATTATCAATTTATGTTATCTCTCCTGTTGTATAAATGACAAGATTGTGAATTTTTAAGGAAACTATAATTGCGGACAAAAAGGAATACTTTTTAAGGCTCAAAAAATCCTTATTTGTTGTAATAAATTTCTAACGTATGATTTGGTTTAACTCAGATTCTGCATTAGACTTCGTTGTGAAACAAAATTTTTCAATAAATTCAAGTGCTCACGGAAAATTTTAGAAGAAGAAATCGTGAACTATTTTGATGATTAAAATTTGAGTACGTGCTTGAATTGGAAGAAAAATAAAGTGGAATAGATTTACTTCGTTTATTCGCTACGCTCGGGTCTAATGCGTAATCTGGGTTTAAATTTATTGTATGCTAAATTAGCAAGTGGATATTTAGTTTTTCCATACTTTGATAAAAACAATTTCTAGAGCACGTTTTTAAATACTCGAAGGGAATTTATAGTTTCTATTTTGCGTTTTTTACTTCTTGAAATAGCAACTATAAAAGGGACTTGGAAATTTATGCTAAAAAAGGGAATAGCTTTTTTTTAGTAAAAGTCTTAAAAATAAAGAATAAATTAGCAAGAAGTTCTTGAGTTTTGATCTTCTTAAGTCCGCTTATAAGAAATTTTTTTTTAAAAGGGAATTTTTAAAATCCCCTTTTAATTAT
Organism: Flavobacterium davisii; assembly: GCF_042182265.1. Taxonomy (NCBI): domain Bacteria; kingdom Pseudomonadati; phylum Bacteroidota; class Flavobacteriia; order Flavobacteriales; family Flavobacteriaceae; genus Flavobacterium; species Flavobacterium davisii. The sequence goes on along the minus strand of NZ_CP097869.1, from coordinate 3,041,620 downwards.
GTAGTCATTATTTTTTAGATATCATCAAAATCGATATCCGTAAAAGAACTTCTAGAGCTATCTCCTTCTCTGTGGTACTCTTTTTTAAAATCTTTTTGATGACGTTCAGAAATGACTTCTTCTCCTTTTTGGTCTAAGACATAAGATGTCATTTCATCTAAAATATCTTTAAAGGCTGTAAAATCCTCTTTATACAGATAGATTTTGTGTTTTTTAAAATGGAAAGATCCATCGTCTTCTGTAAACTTTTTACTTTCTGTAATTGTAATGTAGTAGTCATCTGCTTTTGTAGAACGTACATCAAAGAAATAAGTTCTTCTTCCTGCACGTAATACTTTAGAAAAAATTTCTTCTTTTTCTAACATTTCGTTTTCGTTCATTCTCATTCTATCAAAATTATTTTGTGTTGCGATGTCCAAATTTGAAAAAAAAAATACTCACAGCCAAATATTTATTAAAAATCTTTTTCAGTTAATTGTTTTAAATATAAATTTCTATAGTATCCTTCTTTGTTTACCAGTTGATTATGAGTTCCTTGCTGAGTAATTAATCCGTTTTCTAAAACTATAATTCTATCCGCATGCTTAGCAGATGAAACACGATGTGTTGCCATTATAATCGTTTGGTTTTCAGTTTTTTTGTCTAAATTATTCAGAATTTTCTCCTCTGTCTCAGTATCTATTGCAGACAAACTATCATCTAATAATATTACACTGGCTTCTTTAATTAGAGCGCGAGCTATGGATACACGTTGTTTTTGACCTCCAGAAAGAGTGATTCCTCTTTCACCTAATAGTGTTTGGTATTTTTCTTTAAATCCTTCTATATTGTCATGGATAACGGCTTGTTTTGCCACACTTATCACATTATCTAAAGTAGCATTTTCTTTGCCAAAGCATATATTGTTATAAATTGTATCTGAAAACAAAAAAGAATCTTGAGGTACTACACTAATTGCGTCTCTTAGTTTTTTTAATCGAATTTCTTTAATATTTATCCCATCTATAAAAATCGCGCCTTTTGACACATCATACAATCTAGGTATGAGTGATAAAAGGCTTGTTTTACCAGAACCTGTAGAACCTAATATAACCACTTTTTCTCCTTTTTTTATAGTGAAAGTAATGTTTTTAAGCACCAGCTCTTTAGTATTTGGATAACCAAAAGAAACCTCTTTAAAATCTATTTTATTTGCTAAAACAGGAGTATTTATAGTTAAATTATCTAGAATATCAGGTTCGATTTTTAAAAACTCATTTATTCTTTTCTGTGAAGCTTCTGCTTCTTGTACTAAAGAGGAAACCCAACCGATAGAAGTAACAGGCCAAATTAGCATATTAATATAAAGGATAAATTTAGCAATAACTCCTAGGTTTAATAAGTCACCTTGAATATATAAATATCCTCCTACTGAAATTACGAACAAATTACTCAAACCTATTAGCAATAACATTAAAGGAGCAAAAAAAGCCTGTGTTTTAGCTAAATCAATACTTTTTTCATAATTAATATGCGAAAAATCATGAAGTTCTAATTCTTTGAAAAATAGAGTATGATAGGATTTAACAACTCGAATTCCCGAGAAATATTCTTGTATAAAGCTGGTTAGCTTCGATAGATTTTGCTGAAAAACAGTACTTTTTTTATTAATTTCAGAACTTATTTTGAAAATAGAATAAGCTAATATTGGTAATGGTAAGAGTACAACTAATGTTAATATTTTAGATATTTTTATCATATAAAAAATAACAATAGCAAATCGTATTATTGTGTTAATTGTGTACATAACGGCAGGTCCAACGTACATTCGTACTCTTGCTATATCCTCTGTAATTCGGTTCATTAAGTCACCTGTTCTGTTTTCTGTATAAAAACTTTGACTTAATATTTCATATTTTTTAAAAACTTCATTCTTTATATCATATTCTACGTGACGAGACATGACAATTAGAGTTTGACGCATTAGAAAAGTTAAAAAACCAGCAAATAAAGTAGCTCCTAAAATTAAAATAATGTATTTTTTTAGATTTTCTTTTATTTCAATTGAATTGGATTGATTATGTCTAAAATATTCTTCTATTTTAGTAATAGAATCTCCTATTAACTCGGGAGTATACAATGAAAAAAACTGAGCAATTATTGTAATTAAAATTCCTCCAAAAAAATGATATTTATATTTTATAAAATAAGGGTTAATGTAACGGAGTTCTTTCATTTTTTTTAAATAAAAAGGGTTTAGATGAAAATATCATAATAAAATATTAATATTTAAACAGTAATTTAATGATAATAAAATTTTATTTTTTGTAATTAGAAGTAAATATTTTAGCTTATAATTGCAAAAAAATAATAGAAAAGCGTAATTTTGCAACGGTTGTAAAAAAAACAAACCATACTATTTTAAAAACATTCATTATGATTACTGAATCTGTAAAAGCAAGTGAATTACATAAAGTTGACCCTGTATTTGGTCAAGTTTCATTTGATAATCACGAACAAATTGTTTTTTGCCATGACAAAGATACTGGTTTAAAAGCAATAATTGGTATCCATAACACGGTTTTAGGTCCTGCATTAGGAGGAACTAGAATGTGGAAATATACAAACGAATGGGAAGCATTAAATGATGTACTACGTTTGTCTCGAGGAATGACTTTTAAATCAGCTATTTCTGGTTTAAATCTAGGTGGTGGTAAAGCAGTAATTATAGGTGATTCAAAGCTTGATAAAACACCTGAAATGATTGCTAAATTCGGTCAGTTTGTGCATTCATTAAGCGGACGTTATATTACAGCTGAAGACGTTGGTACAACAACTCCAGATATGGACTTAATACGTCAGCATACAACACATGTGACAGGTATTTCTGAAGCAATTGGTGGATCAGGAAATCCTTCTCCCGTTACTGCGTATGGTGTGTATATGGGAATGAAGGCTGCTGCTAAGTATAAATTTGGTACTGAAAATTTGGACGGAAAAAAAGTTTTAGTGCAAGGGATAGGCCATGTAGGAGAAACTTTAGTAGATTATTTGACAAAAGAAGGTGCAAAAGTGATTATTTCGGATATTAACGAAGCACGTTTAAGTGAAATAGGAAACAAATACGGTGCTAAAATTTTCCAAGGAGACGATTTATACAGTGTAGATGTAGATATTTATGCACCTTGTGCTTTAGGCGCTACAGTAAACGACGAAACAATCAGTAAATTACAAGCACAAGTAATTGCAGGTGCTGCTAATAACCAATTAGCAGATGAATTACGTCATGGACAAATGTTAAAAGAAAAAGGAATTTTATACGCTCCTGACTTTTTAATTAATGCTGGTGGTATTATTAATGTATATGGCGAAATAGCTAATTACGGTAAAGAAGAAGCTATGCGTAGAACAGAAAATATTTTTAATACTACCTTAGAAATATTTGACTATGCTAATGCTAACAATATTACAACTCATGAAGCTGCTTTCAAAATAGCTCAAAATCGTATTGATTTAAAAAAGAAAGAATTAGCTAAATAATTCATAGATTAAAAAACTACGAATGTAACAAAATTATTAAGTTACTTCTTTACGATAAAGTGTTTTAATCTCTAAAAAATATGTATTTTTGCGAAGCGAAAGAAAAACTTTCGCTTCGTTAATTTTTTAAAAGTTCTTACAAAGGTGTTAAATAGAAGACATATCCGACTAAAAGTGATGCAAACCATATACGCAATGCATCAAAACCATTCTGATAATATTGAAAAAGAAGAAAAATTCTTATTTAATAGTATCGACAATATGCAAGACTTATATCTTGTAACCATTTCTTTATTATTAGAAATACGAAATAAAGAGGAAGAGTTTTTAGATTTATCTAGCAAAAAATATTTAGCCACCAGAGAAGAAAAAAATCCCAATTTAAAATTTATTAACAATAAAATTCTTCATCTTTTAGAAGAAAGTAACTCCCTTTCCGTAGCATTAGCAGATCGTAAAATTAACGACTGGCATATACATGAGGAATATGTTAAGATTTTTACTACTGAAATTAAACAAAGCGATTTATACAAGAAGTATATGACTAATCGCATCAATGATTTCCAAGAAGACAAAGATTTTATCATTAATTTATTCACCGAAATTTTAGCTCCAAATATTAAACTTTATGAATATCTAGAAGATCATAAGTTAACTTGGATTGACGATATTCCTTTGATTAATACTTTTATACTTAAACAATTGAAAGCTATCAAAAACGAAGAGGATTTATTTTTCGTTCCTAAGTTATTTAATGACATTGAAGATCGCGAATTCGTATCACAACTTTTCCGTAAAACGACATTAAACGAAACAGCTCTTGCTAAAGAATTTTCAGAAAAAACACCTAATTGGGAAATAGAACGTATTGCTGAAATTGATACTATTATTTTAAAAATGGCAATTTGTGAATTATTAAAATTCCCTTCGATACCTGTTAAAGTAACAATTAACGAATATTTAGAAATTGCAAAAGAGTATTCTACGCCAAAAAGCTCTATATTTATCAACGGAATTTTAGATAATTTAGTAAAAGAGTTTAATACAAACGGTAAATTAAAAAAGTCAGGCCGTGGCTTAATGTAATAAGAATATGAAAAAATACAGTTTTGCAATTTTCACAATCCTTTCATTAGTTGCTTGTAGATCAAAAGATGAATTTGAAGTTCAACAAGTAAATAGTAATAATTTAGTTATGCCTCAAGGTATGCTTTCTATGCAAGAAGAGAGCATGAAAAAGAAATTAAAACCAGGTGAATATCCTAAAATTGAATTTGATAGCGCTCAACATGATTTTGGAACCATCAAACAAGGTGATAAGGTAGAACATATCTTTAAATTTACCAACACAGGTAAAAATGATTTATATGTAATAGAAGTTCGCCCTTCTTGTGGATGTACTGCTCCTGAGTGGACTAAAACACCCGTAAAAAAAGGAGAATCAGGAGAGATCAAAATAATTTTTAATTCTAAAGGTAAGTCAGGTCAACAAACTAAATCAGTTGCTCTTTTAACAAATACGGAACAAGGAAACGAAATTTTAACTTTTAAAGCCAATATCTTAGTAGAAAATAGTAAGTAAAATACTATGTGAATTTTAGTATTTTAGATAGTATAAAACGATAAATTAATATAAAATGACACAATTTTTACCTTATTTATTAATGTTTGTAGTAATGTTTGTTTTTTTAATATTGCCACAGCAACGAAAAATAAAAAAAGAAAAAGAATTTGAATCTTCATTAAATGTAGGAGATAAGATTGTTACTAAAAGTGGAATTCACGGAAAAATAGCAGAACTAGCAGAAACTACAGTAATCGTAGAAACTATGGCTGGAAAAATAAAGATGGAACGCTCTGCTATTTCATCAGATATGACAGCAGCATTAAATAAAAAATAATATCTTTTTTGTTAAAAGAAGTTAAAAACTTAAGGGCTTGGATTTTGTTATCTAGGTCCTTTTTTTATAAAAATAAATATGAAATCGTTTGATCTAAATTCTGCATTCGATTTCGTGCTAAAGATGAAAAGGTAAAGAAAATAAAAAGGCACGGAAAAATTTTCTCTCAGATGTGGGGACAAAAGCCGTAATTTAACGAGTAGTTCGTAATTTTACCTCAAGGGAGAAGTCATATTATCAATGTTATATCATTTTATTGTTTTATAATGATTAAGATTACGAACTTTTAAGACAATCTAATTGAAAACGAAAAAAGTATCTTTTTTAGTGTCAAAGCCCTTTTCTGTAATAAATTTCTAATGTAAAATTCGGGTTTGAAATAATATACAACTTTAGATTCTGGTATATATCGTTCGTTCTTTAAAGACTTTTTATAAAGTAGAAAAATAATGGATTTAGAAAAAAACATCAAACGATAGATAAAGATACTTTGTTTTTGGTGTGTTTTCGGATTTTCTTTATTAAGATTTTTAGTTAAACCCAGATTCCGCATTAGACTTGGTTGTGAAACAAAATTTTTCAATAAATTCAAGTGCTCACGGAAAATTTTAGAAGAAGAAATAGTGAACTATTTTGATGATTAAAATTTGAGTACGTGCTTGAATTTGAAGAAAAATAAAGTGGAATAGATTTACTTCGTCTATTCGCTACGCTCGGGTCTAATGCGTAATCTGGGTTAAATTAGGTTCAGTTTTTATACTATCAGTTAGTGTAATTAAATTTCCTAAATTCTATTTGATCCGAAATAGTTATTAGAATTGAATAAAAAAGTATCCTAAAAGTACCAAATAATCGCACTTAGTTTGTTAATGACAAAGAGTGTAGAGAAAATCATAATTACATTATTTCTCTTCGTAGTTGATTAGTTAACTTTTAGGATAGTTTTTTTATGTGAAAAAATTATTTTCTATTGATTACCTTTTTAACGGCCTCTACAATAGCAGGGGCATTTAACTGGTATTTTTCCATTAGTTGTTCAGGTGTTCCTGACTCGCCAAACGAATCTTTGACAGCTACAAATTCTTGAGGAGCAGGTAAGTTTAATGTCAATACTCTAGAAACACTTTCACCTAATCCACCCAATATGTTGTGCTCTTCAGCTGTTACTACACATCCTGTTTTTGCTACTGATTGTAAGATAGCCTCTTCATCTAACGGTTTAATAGTATGTATATTGATTACTTCAGCAGAAATACCATTAGCTTCTAATGATTCGGCAGCTTGTAAGGCTTCCCATACAAGATGTCCTGTTGCTAAAATAGTAACATCTGTACCTTCGTTAAGGTGTAAAGCTTTTCCAATTACAAAAGGTTCATCAGGAGATGTAAAATTAGGTACTACAGGACGACCAAAGCGTAAATAAGCAGGACCATGATGATCTGCTAAAGCTATTGTAGCAGCTTTCGTTTGATTATAGTCACAAGTGTTAATCACCGTCATGCCTGGTAACATCTTCATTAATCCAATATCTTCTAAAATTTGGTGAGTAGCACCATCTTCTCCCAATGTTAACCCCGCATGAGAGGCGCAAATTTTTACATTTTTGTCAGAATAAGCAACAGATTGGCGAATTTGATCATAAACACGCCCTGTAGAGAAGTTAGCAAAAGTACCTGTATATGGAATTTTTCCCCCAATTGTTAAGCCTGCTGCAATGCCTATCATGTTAGCCTCTGCAATGCCTATTTGAAAGAAGCGTTCAGGATGATTTTTTTTAAAATCATCAAATTTTAATGATCCTATTAAATCGGCACAAAGAGCTACCACATTTTCATTTTTTTGACCTAATTCAGTCATACCCGCTCCAAAACCAGAACGCGTGTCTTTACTTCCTTGATTTGTATATTTTTTCATAATTTAATTGCTTTAGGCAGTACGCTTATTGCTTACTGCTTACTGCTTACTGCATTAATAATCTCCTAAAGTTTCCGCGTTTTGAGCTAATCCAGTAGCTAATTGCTCGTCATTAGGCGCTTTACCATGCCAAGCATGCGTGTGCATCATAAAGTCTACGCCATTCCCCATAACGGTATGTAATAATACACAAATAGGTTTCCCTTTACCAGTACGATTTTTAGCTTCAGTCATTCCAGCTAAAATAGCTTCAATGTTGTTTCCCTCTTTTATCTCAATAACATCCCAATCAAAAGCTTCAAATTTAGCTTTTAAGTTGCCTAGTGAAAGGACATCATCTGTAGATCCATCAATTTGTTGACCATTATAATCAACAGTAGCAATTACATTATCTACTTTTTTTGCAGAAGCATACATAATAGCTTCCCAGTTTTGTCCTTCTTGTAATTCACCATCACCACATAATAAATAGACTAAATGGTTATCGTTATTTAATTTTTTAGATTGAGCAGCACCTATAGCTACTGATAATCCTTGCCCTAAAGAGCCAGATGCCATACGCACTCCTGGTAGTCCTTCGTGAGTTGTTGGATGACCTTGTAAACGTGAATTTAGTTTTCTGAAAGTTGCCAATTCAGAAACAGGAAAATAACCACTTCTAGCTAATACACTGTAAAAAACAGGTGAAATATGACCGTTAGATAAAAAGAAAATATCTTCTCCAATTCCGTCCATATCAAATCCTGGTTTACGGGTCATTAGATTTTGGTACAATACAGTTAAGAACTCAGCGCATCCTAATGAACCACCAGGATGTCCTGAACTTACAGCATGTACCATACGAAGAATGTCTCTTCTTACTTGTGTTGTAAAATCATTTAGTTGTTGAATGTCAGACATTTTTAAAATAGGTTTTTGTGAATCGGTGTCAAAATTACTTCATATTTTTTCGAAAGACAAATCTTGTGTAAAGACTTTTTTAGTTAAAGATTTTAAAAATCTAAAAGAGGTAATCTAAAATCTAAAAGCAATAGGTTATCTTTGCGCTTTAAAATTTGGAAGAAAAGTTACTATGAAGTTCGAATTATTACATACAGATCCACAAACACAAGCACGAGCAGGTAAAGTAATTACGGATCACGGCATTATTGAAACCCCTATTTTTATGCCAGTAGGTACTGTTGCTTCTGTAAAAGGAGTACATCAACGTGAATTAAAAAATGATATTAATCCCGATATAATTCTTGGAAACACTTATCATTTGTATTTACGCCCACAAACAAAAATATTGGAACAAGCAGGAGGATTGCATAAATTTATGAATTGGGATCGTAATATTCTTACTGATTCAGGAGGTTATCAGGTATACTCACTTTCTGCAAATCGTAAAATAAAAGAAGAGGGCGTAAAATTTAAATCACACATAGATGGATCCTACCATTTTTTTTCTCCCGAAAGTGTTATGGAAATCCAACGTTCTATAGGAGCTGATATTATCATGGCTTTTGACGAATGTACACCATATCCTTGTGACTATCGTTATGCAAAACGTAGTATGCACATGACTCATCGTTGGTTAGATAGATGTGTAGATCATCTAAAAAAAGTACCTGCTATGTATGGTTATGAGCAAACTTTATTTCCTATTGTTCAAGGAAGTACATACAAGGATTTGAGAGCTCAGTCTGCTGAGTATATTGCCAATGTTGGAGCAGCAGGAAACGCTATAGGGGGATTGTCAGTAGGAGAGCCAGCAGAAGAAATGTATGCTATGACAGAAGTTGTTACAGCTATTTTACCTAAAGAAAAGCCAAGATATCTAATGGGAGTAGGGACTCCTATCAACATTTTAGAAAACATTGCTTTAGGAATTGATATGTTTGATTGCGTAATGCCTACTCGTAATGCCAGAAATGGTATGTTATTTACAGCCAATGGCGTTATTAATATAAAAAATAAAAAATGGGCCGACGATTTTTCGCCAATTGATGAAATGGGACATACATTTGTTGATACTGAATATACAAAAGCTTATTTAAGACATTTATTTGCAGCAGACGAATATCTTGGAAAACAGATAGCAACTATTCATAATTTAGGATTTTATATGTGGCTAGTTCGTGAAGCAAGAAGACATATCTTAGCAGGGGATTTTCGTGAATGGAAAGAAAAAATGGTTAAACAAATGGCTCAAAGGTTATAATGCTCTCAAATTTATTTTCAAAATTATCACTAATAGATCGTTACATACTAAAAAGGTACTTATTTACCTTTTTAGCTATGCTTTTATTATTTATTCCAATCGGTATTACGATTGATATATCTGAAAAAATTAATAAAATATTAGAAAATAAAGTACCTTTTGCAAAAGTAGCTGTCTATTATCTCGATTTCGTGATTTATTTTGCCAATTTGCTTTTTCCTATATTTTTGTTTTTATCTATTATTTGGTTTACCTCAAAGTTAGCTAATAATACAGAAATCGTTGCTATTTTGAGTTCAGGTATTTCGTTTCAGCGTTTTTTGCGTCCCTACTTAATAGGAGCCACTATTGTTTGTCTATTTGCCTTAATCATGGGATTTTTTTTAGTTCCAAAATCTAGTGAAGGCTTTAGAAGCTTTCGTTATATGTATCTTATCGGAGGAGGACGAGAAGAAATGCGCCAAACAAATGATGTCTTTAGACAAATTAGTAAAAACGAGTATGTTTATGCTTCCAATCTAAATGTTGAAGGAAAAACAGCCTACACATTTGTATATGAGCGATTTGATAAAAATAAATTAGTTGAAAAAATTACGGCAACCTCAATTACATACAACCCTAAAACAAAAGATTATACGCTATCCAATTATACAAAAAGAAAAGTTGGAGAACTAGACGATATAATAGAATCAGAAATAAGTAAAAATTGCAAGTTCAATTTTGAAATAGAAGATTTAACACCAGTAATATACATAGCAGAAACTCTAATGCCTACAGAATTAGATGAATTTATAGAAAAAGAAAAACAAAGAGGTTCTTCTAATATAAATGCTTATTTAGTTGTTAAATATAAGAAATATAGTGTACCAGTTTCTGCTTTTGTGCTAACCATAATAGCTGTAGCCGTTTCTTCTATGAAACGTCGAGGTGGAATGGGAGTAAATCTAGCAATAGGCATAGCAGTTGCCTTTTCTTATATTTTTTTAGACAAAATATTAGGTACAATGGCTGAAAAATCTTCCTTTCCAGCATTTATAGCCGTTTGGTTACCCAATGTAGTATTTGGTGTTTTAGCTTATTATTTATTAAAAAATGCTAAAAGATAAAACGTTTACAAGTTATTTACATCTCCATTTTATCGTTTTTATATGGGGATTTACAGCGGTACTAGGTGCCCTGATTACATTAGAAGCATTGCCATTAGTTTGGTTTAGAATGAGTATAGCAGCTCTTTTTATCCTAATATATGTTTTCTTCTCAAAAATTAGTTTAAGAATTACAATACAATCCCTAATACGATATCTTCTAGCAGGATTGGTTATCGCTTTACATTGGTATACTTTTTTTCAAGCAATCAAAGTTTCCAATATATCCATAACATTAGCTTGTTTATCTACAGGGGCTTTTTTTACCTCCCTATTAGAGCCTATTTTTTTTAGACGAAAAATAATTTTATACGAAGTCGCATTAGGATTAATGGTAATTGCAGGTTTGTATTTAATTTTTAAAGTAGAAATGAAATATTTTCAAGGAATTTTATTGGCTTTAACTTCTGCTTTTTTATCCGCCTCCTTTTCAATTATTAATGGGAAATTAGCAAAAAATGACACACCCACTGTTATTTCATTTTACGAATTATTAGGCGGAATCTTATTTTTTTCTCTTTTCTTATTATTTACAGGAAGTTTTAATTACTCGTTTTTTCAAATATCTATGAACGATTTACTATGGATGGCTGTTTTAAGTTCTGTGTGCACCGCCTACGCATTTATAGCTTCCGTTCAAGTTATGAAATATTTGAGTCCTTATACTGTAATGTTAACCATTAATCTAGAACCTATATACGGCATAATTTTAGCTTTATGGGTTTTTGGAGATAAAGAAAAGATGAATAGCCAGTTTTATTTAGGAGCTTTTATTATACTAACGACCGTAATATTGAATGGAATACTAAAAAATAAGAATAAAATAGCAATATAAGTTGTTGTTTGTAAGTGTTTTGTGTGAAATAGAAATACTTTAGATTAAATAATTCTTTAAAACTCCATCTAAAATTTTATCTTTGTTCACTCAACTAGAAATATAAAATCTTATGGAATATTTAGATTTTGAATTACCTATTAAAGAACTTGAAGAGCAAATTGAAAAATGTCAGCTTATAGGTGAAGATACACAAGTAGATGTATCAACTACATGTGAGCAATTAGCTCAAAAGTTAGAAGAGACGAAAAAGAATTTATATGAAAATTTAACAGCATGGCAACGTGTTCAAATGTCTCGTCATCCTAACCGTCCTTACACCCTAGAACACATCGAAAATTTAACAAGTGGTGTATTCTTAGAATTATTTGGAGATCGTGGTGTAAAAGATGATAAGGCCATGATAGGAGGATTGGGTAAGATAAATGGTCAGTCTTTTATGATTATTGGTCAACAAAAAGGAATTAATACAAAAATGCGTCAGTTGCGTAATTTTGGTATGGCAAATCCAGAAGGTTATCGAAAAGCATTACGATTGATGCGTATGGCTGAAAAATTTAATATTCCAGTTCTAACCTTAGTTGATACTCCAGGAGCCTATCCAGGCTTAGAAGCAGAAGAAAGAGGGCAAGGAGAAGCCATTGCACGAAATATTTTTGAAATGATTCGTTTAAAAGTACCAATCATTACAGTAATTATAGGAGAAGGAGCTTCAGGTGGAGCATTAGGAATAGGAGTAGGAAATAAAGTGTATATGATGGAAAATACTTGGTACTCCGTAATTTCACCCGAATCTTGTTCGTCTATCCTATGGAGAAGTTGGGAGCATAAAGAAAAAGCAGCAGAAGCACTTAAATTAACTGCAAAAGATATGAAAGAGCATGGATTAATTGATGAAATTATTCCAGAGCCACTTGGTGGAGCACATCGTGACAAACCTACCGCTTTTAAAAATGTAAAAGAATATGTGTTAAAAGCTTTTGGTGAATTAAAAAACTTATCAACAGAAGAGTTAATAACACAAAGAATGGATAAGTATAGTAAAATGGGGCATTATCAAGAATAATATAAAAATTTAATATATTTAAATCCGAAACCCATGGTTTCGGATTTTTTTTACCTCTTATTAACAAAATAAAATAATTGTTAACATTAATTCTCAATACTTTAAGGAGTCTTTTTTCTTCTCTTTTTAGAGATTTCAAACTACCTTTGCATTATGGAAAATTTCAAAAACATCAACCCAGCTAAAGTAGACAAAACAGCCATAATAAACCTTGAAAAAGGGAAGTTGCCACCACAAGCGATTGATTTAGAAGAGGCTGTTTTAGGAGCCATGATGATTGATAAAAAAGGGGTTGATGAAGTAATTGATATCTTACAACCCGATGCTTTTTATAAAGACGCTCATAAATACATATTTGATGCCATCGTTACACTTTTTAATGATTCTCAACCAATTGATTTATTGACTGTTTCAGCTCAATTAAAAAAAATGGGTAAGTTAGAAGTGGCAGGAGGCGATTATTACCTTATTCAGCTTACTCAAAAGATATCATCTTCTGCACATATCGAATTTCACTCCCGTATTATTCTACAAAAATATATTCAGAGAAGTTTGATTAAAATTTCTTCTGAAATTATTGAAGAAGCCTATGATGAAACTACAGATGTATTTGAATTACTAGATAGTTCAGAAGCCAAATTTTATGAAGTTACACAAGGTAATATCAAACGAAGTTCTGAAACAGCTCAAAGCTTAGTAATTCAAGCTAAAAAGAGAATTGAACAAATAGCAGGAAAAGAAGGGTTAAGCGGTATCCCTACAGGATTTCACGCATTAGATAAAGTTACTTCAGGTTGGCAGCCATCCGATTTAATCATTATTGCTGCCCGTCCAGGTATGGGTAAAACAGCATTTGTCTTATCTATGGCAAGAAATATGGCAATTCAATTTAATAGTGGAGTAGCTGTATTTTCCTTAGAGATGTCATCCGTTCAGTTAATTACTCGTTTAATTTCTTCAGAAACAGGCTTGTCATCTGAAAAATTACGTACGGGTAAGTTGGAAAAACACGAATGGGAACAATTATCAGTTAAAGTTAGAGATCTAGAAAAAGCACCTCTCTTTATAGATGATACCCCATCTCTATCAATTTTTGATCTACGAGCTAAAGCAAGAAGATTAAAATCACAGTACGATATAAAAATTATAGTTATTGACTACCTCCAACTAATGACAGCAGGAGGAAATGCAAAAGGAGGAGGAGGAAATAGAGAGCAAGAAATTTCAACAATCTCCCGAAATTTAAAAGCATTAGCAAAAGAATTAGATGTACCCGTTATAGCCTTATCTCAGTTATCACGTGCTGTAGAAACACGTGGTTCTAGTAAGCGTCCTTTATTATCTGATTTACGTGAATCAGGAGCAATCGAACAAGATGCCGATATTGTATCATTCATATATCGTCCTGAATACTATAAAATAGAAGAATGGGATGATGATGAACGTTCTCCTACCCAAGGACAAGGAGAATTTATTATTGCTAAACACCGTAACGGTAGTTTAGAAAACATACGACTAAAATTTTTAGGACACCTTGGTAAATTTGATAATTTAGATGAATTTGGGAGTGAGTTTGACGATCTTCCTTCTAAAATGAATTTAGAAGACTCTAATCCATTCATTACGCCTAATTTGCCTTCGCCTAATGAAGCATTTGGTAGCACTATGAATAATTTTGATGATGATAGTGACGTTCCTTTTTAATTAAAAGATTAATATTGTTATATTTGATAATAGATATAAATAGGTGCAATGAAAGCTTTTTTGATTTTTATAATTACAATCTTTAATATTTCCATAAGAGCAAATTCTATTTTGCTTCCTATGGATGAAGTCACGCAAAAAAATCATTTGAAAGCCTATGGGATTACCTATTGGATATTGGATAAAGGGTATAAAGGAAGTTGGCTCCTTAATTATAGAGGAGGATCCTTTCTTTTGCCAGATGTACAGGAAATTAGGAAAGAATGTCAAATAAGAGGAGTCAGTTTTGAAGTTATTTCAGATAATGAAACACAACAAATATTGGCAGATATAGCTTCCCCATCTCAAAATATGGAAGCTGTAACATTAGAAAAAGCACCTAAAATAGCGGTCTACTCTCCGCCAGGAAAACAACCTTGGGATGATGCCGTAACAATGGTTTTAGCTTATGCCGAAATTCCTTTTAAAGTAGTGTACGATCAAGAAGTATTAAGTGATCAATTATTACTATATGATTGGTTACATTTACATCATGAAGATTTTACAGGTCAATATGGTAAATTTTACGGATCATATAAAAATATGCCTTGGTATATAGAACAAAAAAAAGATGCCGAAAATTTAGCTACCAAATTAGGTTTTGAAAAAGTGTCCAATGAAAAATTAGCCGTTGCCAAAAAAATTCGCGATTTTGTTATTGGAGGAGGCTTTATGTTTGCTATGTGCTCCGCAACAGATAGCTTTGATATTGCACTTTCAGCAGAAGGAATAGATATTTGCGAAACAATGTTTGACGGAGATCCAAGTGAAACAAATTATCAAGAAAAAATAGATTATTCGAAAACTTTTGCTTTCAAAGATTTTCTTCTTGAAAGAAGACCTGAAAAATATGAATTTTCAAATATTGATACAACAGAAAAACATCAAGCAATTGTTCCTTTTGATAAAGATTATTTTACACTCTCAGAATATTCCGCTAAATGGGATGTTATACCCTCTATGCTTTGTCAAAATCATACAGCATTAGTAAAAGGTTTTATGGGACAAACTACTGCATTTGATAAAGAATTAATTAAGTCAAATGTTTTAGTAATGGGAGAATGTCAAATAAATGGAGAAGCCCGTTATATTCATGCCCAAAAAGGAAAAGGTTTTTTTACTTTTTATGGAGGGCATGACCCCGAAGATTATCAACATAGAGTAGGGGATGAGCCAACCGATTTAAATTTACATCCGAACTCACCAGGTTTTCGATTAATTTTAAATAACATACTTTTTCCAGCTGCTAAAAAGAAACATCAAAAAACCTAAGATGTTATGTGAAAATTAAAGATAAAAATATAAGATTTTGTCCCAGATTCCACATTATACCATTTAAGGTTCAAATTTACTGTAATAATATCGTGTAATATCTCTTGATTCGTATATTCTGTAGTGAGTTTTGGTTTAGGTAATTTCAAAACTAAAATGGTATTAGATTTCGTTGTGAAACAAAAAAATCAATAAATTCAAAGCTCACGAAAAAATTTTAGAAGATGAAACAGTTGCGTAATTTGGTTTTAAGCAATATAATCTCATTAAAAGAGATATAGCACTTCGATCAAAGAGAAAAATTTAGATATCAATATTGTGCTGTTATTTCTTCTGTTATATAAAAAAGACAGGATTGTGAACTTTTAAGAAAACCTAATTAATTGAGAAAAAAAAGGATGTTTTTTTGGATTCAAAGGTTCTTTATTTGTAATAACTTTTAACTGATTTGGGGTTAAAACTGCTAAAAATAAAGAATTAAGTAAAGAACGTCATAAAAAACGCCAAGCTAAAATTCTTGTAGTTTTATTACCTTGTTTCATGTAGATGATTTCGGAAGAAGCTTTCAGTTTTTTTAAAATGCTTTCAAAATGTTTTAAATGCTCTTTTTTAGAAACTAATGAACTGAACCATTTAACTTGTGACTTAAAATGAACACTTTCATAAATCATATTAGTAATAAAAGCCTTTTCACCCCCTTCACACCATAGCTCGTTATTCTGGCCTCCAAAATTTAAAACAACTTTACCTTCTGTCTCTTTTCCTAAATTATGAAGCTTTCTTATACTACCTTTTGTTGCCTCTTCTCTTGAATTATGAAAAGGAGGATTGCAAATTACACAGTCAAAAACTTCATTAGTTTTAATAATTTTTTTAAAACTATTTCTTTTGTTTTCCTGAAAACGTAAAGTAATATATTTAGAAAGCTCATTTTCTTGGATTATTTTTTCCGCAGTTAATAAGGCGGGTTTATCAACTTCCGTTGCTACAAAAGTCCAACCGTATATTTTATGTCCCAAAATAGGATAAATACAGTTTGCACCAGTTCCTATATCTAGTATCTTAATACCACTTCCCGTAGGTAAAGTACCATTAATTCCTTTAGCTAGTAGATCGGCAATATAATGTATATAATCAGCTCTGCCTGGTATTGGTGGATATAAATTAGTTTTAGGTAAATCGTAAAAATTAATTTGATAAAAATATTTCAATAAAGCATTGTTCAAGCTTCTAACAGCATCAGGATTAGCAAAATCTATACTTTCATTTCCATATTTATTAATGCTAATATGTTTTTTTAAATCAGGAAAAGCAGTAGTTAATAGATTGAAATTATACTCTTGGTTGTGTTTATTTCTAGGGTGTAATCCTTTATTTAGGTCTTTTTTCATAAACTTGCTGGAAAAAATAATAGAATAATACAAAAATCCCAATCTTGCGACTGGGATTTTTTAAGTAAGTTAAATGTATTGTTAAACGTTATTATTTTACTTTGTTAAGAATAGCTTTGAAAGCTTCAGGGTGATTCATAGCTAAATCAGCTAAAACTTTACGGTTTAGCTCAATATTATTAGCTTTTAATTTGCCCATAAATTGAGAGTAAGATATCCCTTCTAAACGAGCACCTGCGTTAATACGCATAATCCATAAAGAACGGAAACTTCTCTTCTTAGCTTTACGATCTCTATAAGCATATAACATTGCTTTTTCAACCGCATTCTTAGCAACTGTCCAAACGTTTTTTCTTCTACCAAAGAAACCTTTGGCTTGCTTCATTATCTTTTTTCTTCTTGCTCTTTTAGCAACTGAATTTACTGATCTTGGCATAATTTTTACTTTTTTTGAAGTAAGGCGTTCTGATATTTATCAGACTCTTAAAAGCCCACCCCAGGGTTATTAAATTTTTTTAACCTAAATTATTCAGGCATTAGTAGTGATAGTTAATAGTAATTTGTACTAATAGTTAACCACTTTAGACTAACGCTTATTAAATAATTCTTAATTGTTCTTTTACACTTTTCACATCCGATTGATGAACTAATGCAGAGTGAGTTAACGCTAATTTACGTTTTTTAGACTTTTTAGTCAAAATGTGACTTTTAAAAGCGTGTTTTCTTTTAATTTTTCCAGAGCCAGTAACTTTAAAACGTTTCTTAGCACTAGATTTAGTTTTCATTTTAGGCATAATTTCCCAAATTTATTTAATTTAACTTACTTATATTTTGAGTGAATAGCCAAAGTCAAAAGTTATTACTAATGTCTAAGTCTATTTGCTTTTTTTCTTTGGTGTAATAAACATAATCATACGTTTACCCTCTAGAACAGGCATTGCTTCAACTTTTCCTACCTCTTCAAGATCCTGAGCTAATCTTAATAGTAAGATTTGACCTTGTTCCTTGTAAATGATTGAACGTCCCTTGAAGAATACAAAGGCTTTTAATTTAGCTCCATCCTTAAGAAATTTTTCTGCATTTTTCTTTTTAAACTCATAATCATGCTCATCGGTTTGAGGTCCAAAACGAATCTCTTTTATAACGATTTGAGTTGATTTAGCTTTTAATTCTTTTTCACGTCTCTTCTGCTCGTATAAGAACTTTTTATAGTCCATTATTTTACAAACAGGAGGCTCTGCATTTGGAGAAATTTCAACCAAATCAAGTTCTAATTCATCTGCTAGACGTAAAGCATCAGAAGTTTTTATTACTCCTGGTTCTACATTGTCTCCTACTAAACGAATTTCCGGAACACGAATATACTGATTTATTCTGTGTTCATCCTTTTTTTCTACGCGAGGTTGATTACCTCTGTTGTTCCTGATTGCGATAACTTTTAATTTTTTAGTTAAACTTCAAATGTTTTCAAAGATTTACTTACCTCCTCATTTACTAAAGTAATGAAATCTTCTATTTTTATGGTTATATTACCTTTTCCTTCTTGACCATGACGACGTACAGAAACAGTTCCATTCTTTTCTTCTTCTTCACCTACAATTAGCATGAATGGGAACTTTTTAGTTTCCGCCTCACGAATTTTTTTTCCAATTGTTTCGTTACGGTTGTCTATTAGGGCGCGAATTTCGTTATTTTCTAGCAAATCTGAAACTTTTTTCGCATAATTTTCATATTTTTCACTCAAAGACAAGATTATAGCCTGATCAGGCATTAGCCAAAGAGGAAAATTTCCTGCAGTGTGTTCTAATAAAATAGCAATAAAACGTTCCATAGATCCAAATGGAGCTCTGTGGATCATTACAGGTCTGTGTAATTCATTGTCAGAACCCTTATAAGTTAAGTCAAAACGTTCAGGTAAATTGTAATCTACCTGAATTGTTCCTAATTGCCAACTTCTTCCTAAAGCATCTTTAACCATAAAGTCAAGTTTTGGTCCATAGAAAGCAGCCTCACCGTATTCTACTACAGTATTTAATCCTTTTTCTTTAGCAGCATTAATAATAGCACTTTCTGCTTTTTCCCAATTTTCATCAGTACCAATGTATTTTTCTGGCTTTTCTGGGTCTCTTAACGAAATTTGAGCTGTAAAGTTTTCAAATCCTAAAGAACCAAATACATATAATACCAAATCTATTACATTTTTAAATTCTAGATCTAATTGGTCTGGTGTACAGAATAAGTGTGCGTCATCCTGAGTAAAGCCTCTTACACGAGTCAAACCATGTAATTCACCAGATTGTTCATAACGATATACAGTTCCAAATTCAGCATAACGCTTTGGTAAATCTTTATAAGACCAAGGTTTTGCGTTGTAAATTTCACAGTGGTGAGGACAGTTCATCGGTTTTAATAAAAACTCTTCGCCTTCAGCAGGAGTATTTATCGGTTGGAAACTATCAGCACCGTATTTAGCATAATGTCCAGAAGTAACATACAATTCTTTCTGACCAATATGTGGTGATACAACTTGTTCGTAACCCGCTTTCTTTTGTGCTTTCTTTAAAAATTGTTCCAAACGGTCGCGTAATGCAGCTCCTTTTGGTAACCATAAAGGTAAACCTTGACCCACGCGTTGTGAAAAGTGGAATAATTCTAACTCTTTTCCTAGTTTTCTGTGGTCACGACGCTTTGCCTCTTCTAATAAAGCTAAATAGTCGGTCAAATCTTTTTGCTTAGGGAATGAAATTCCGTAAACACGAGTTAATTGTTTGTTTTTTTCATCACCTCTCCAGTAAGCACCCGCAACAGAAAGGATTTTCATAGCTTTAATAATTCCAGTATTCGGAATATGGCCACCACGACATAAATCGGTAAAAGTAGCGTGGTCACAAAAAGTGATAGTGCCATCCTCAAGATTTTGAATCAATTCCGTTTTGAATTCGTTATCTTTATACATCGCTAAGGCTTCCGCTTTAGTCACACTACGCATTTTGAATTCGTGTTTCTCTCTTGAGATTTCTAATACACGATCCTCAATCTTCTTGAAATCAGTATCTGTAATTTTATGCCCACCAAAGTCAACATCGTAATAAAAACCTTTTTCAATAGCAGGGCCAATAGTTAGTTTGATTCCAGGGTAAAGCTCCTCTAAAGCCTGCGCCATAACGTGCGAAGTCGAGTGCCAAAAAGCTTTTTTTCCCTCAACGTTATCCCAAGTAAATAATGTTAAGTTACCGTCGGTAGTCAATTCGGTAACCGTCTCAACGGTCGTCCCGTTAAAGCTTGCCGAAATAACATTGCGTGCCAAACCTTCACTAATCGATTTAGCCACGTCCATAGGAGTCACGCCACTTGCGTACTCTCTAATTGAACCGTCTGGTAAAGTAATCTTAATCATACTAAAAATTTAAGAACGCAAATATATAAGTTTAAAAAAATAGATACAATACCTATATCTGTTTATTTTACCTATTAGTAAAAGTTATTTTAAATGTTTCCAATTTGATAATATCTTAAAAATGAACAAAAAATAAAAACAGACTTATTATTGAAGTAAAAGTGGATTTGAATGTTTTTTGAGAGTTTTGTTAATGCTCAGATTACCAGATTATAGGTGTTTCTGAAGTCTGTTTAAAAGCTAAGCTATTAGATGTATCCTTAACGTAATAAAATTGTTTCGTTTTAATCCAAATTTTGCAATAGACTTTAATAATTAAGAAAAAGAGGTGAAAAAATAAAAATACAAAGAACAATACTTTCTTGAAATTTAGGTTAAATATTCTGATTCAAAATATAAACTACCAGATTTGATAATTCTGTATTAATTACCCTCGTTATACAAGCATTATTCCCAATACAAAATAAACTTAATATAAAATTTAAAACAAACACATTTATTGAAGTCTTTTTTATTAAAAAAATCTTTTAGTCACTATACAATAAAGTTTATTATCATAAAATCGAAAACTTATTCGGTTAGAAAATTAATAAAAGATTAAAATCGTATATAATTCCATAATTAAAGATAGACAATTCCATTATTAGATCCAATCTAAAAAGAGATAATAAGCAATTCTAATATCTAATAAAATTCGAAGACATGATTTTAATTTAACTTATAAATGTTGGCAATACGGATATATTAGAAACAATTTAGAAATTTTGTCAATTTTGAAAAGTTCTTTTTAAATTAAAAAAATAACTTAAATAGTACAACATTTATTATAGTATTGTTTTGTTAAAAAGAATGCAAGTTTAGACAATAAATATAATTTTAGAATCGCCCCAATATAAAAGTATTTTTATTATCTACATTCAACTATCTACCTCCGTAAGCTGAAAAAAGGTTTTAACTATTTGATAAACAGCAATTAAAATAAAAAACTAAAAAAATAAGACAAAACACTAGGAAAAAAGAAAAAAACGAGCGTATCTTTGCACCCGCAACAGCGAAGTTCTTTAGATTATTGTTAAGATATTTTTCGAAGCTTACTTCAAAAAAAGTTTTCAAAAAAGTCTTGCAAATTAAAAAAGAATTTTTACCTTTGCACCCGCTAAGACGCTAAGTCAAAAGCGAAAAATAAGAATAAAAAGTTCATAGACATATTGGATTGACAGCACGTTTTAATAGAGATATTAAAACAATAAAATTTAAGAGAGTAAGAAAACTAGCATTCTTTGTCCACAATATTTAACCTTAGGGTTACAAAAGATATACGATGAAGAGTTTGATCCTGGCTCAGGATGAACGCTAGCGGCAGGCTTAACACATGCAAGTCGAGGGGTAGAAGGAGCTTGCTCCTTTGAGACCGGCGCACGGGTGCGTAACGCGTATGTAATCTACCTTGTACAGGGGGATAGCCCAGAGAAATTTGGATTAATACCCCATAGTATTATGATGTGGCCTCACATTATGATTAAAGTTCCAACGGTACAAGATGAGCATGCGTCCCATTAGCTAGATGGTAAGGTAACGGCTTACCATGGCCACGATGGGTAGGGGTCCTGAGAGGGAGATCCCCCACACTGGTACTGAGACACGGACCAGACTCCTACGGGAGGCAGCAGTGAGGAATATTGGGCAATGGTCGCAAGACTGACCCAGCCATGCCGCGTGCAGGATGACGCATCTATGGTGTGTAAACTGCTTTTGTACAGGAAGAAACACTCCCTTGCGAGGGAGCTTGACGGTACTGTAAGAATAAGGATCGGCTAACTCCGTGCCAGCAGCCGCGGTAATACGGAGGATCCAAGCGTTATCCGGAATCATTGGGTTTAAAGGGTCCGTAGGCGGTTTTATAAGTCAGTGGTGAAATCTGGTCGCTCAACGATCAAACGGCCATTGATACTGTAAGACTTGAATTACTTGGAAGTAACTAGAATATGTAGTGTAGCGGTGAAATGCTTAGAGATTACATGGAATACCAATTGCGAAGGCAGGTTACTACGAGTATATTGACGCTGATGGACGAAAGCGTGGGGAGCGAACAGGATTAGATACCCTGGTAGTCCACGCCGTAAACGATGGATACTAGCTGTTTGGGGCAACCTGAGTGGCTAAGCGAAAGTGATAAGTATCCCACCTGGGGAGTACGCTCGCAAGAGTGAAACTCAAAGGAATTGACGGGGGCCCGCACAAGCGGAGGAGCATGTGGTTTAATTCGATGATACGCGAGGAACCTTACCAAGGCTTAAATGGGAAACGACAGATTTGGAAACAGATCTTTCTTCGGACGTTTTTCAAGGTGCTGCATGGTTGTCGTCAGCTCGTGCCGTGAGGTGTCAGGTTAAGTCCTATAACGAGCGCAACCCCTGTTGTTAGTTGCCATCGAGTAAGGTCGGGAACTCTAACAAGACTGCCGGTGCAAACCGTGAGGAAGGTGGGGATGACGTCAAATCATCACGGCCCTTACGCCTTGGGCTACACACGTGCTACAATGGACGGTACAGAGAGCAGCCACTACGCAAGTAGGCGCGAATCTAAAAAACCGTTCTCAGTTCGGATCGGAGTCTGCAACTCGACTCCGTGAAGCTGGATTCGCTAGTAATCGCAGATCAGCCATGCTGCGGTGAATACGTTCCCGGGCCTTGTACACACCGCCCGTCAAGCCATGGAAGCTGGGGGTACCTGAAGTCGGTGACCGCAAGGAGCTGCCTAGGGTAAAACTGGTAACTAGGGCTAAGTCGTAACAAGGTAGCCGTACCGGAAGGTGCGGCTGGAACACCTCCTTTCTAGAGACAAAAAAAAGGATGTGATTTAAAATTAAAATTAAATTAAAATCTTACTCTCGCTGTTAATTCAAAAAAAAGAAAAGGCTTAAAATACAGAGTCTCGTAGCTCAGCTGGTTAGAGTACTACACTGATAATGTAGGGGTCGGCAGTTCGAGTCTGCCCGGGACTACTATTTAAAGTTATAAAAAAGGAAATTCTAGAAGCGAATTTTGAATTATAAATTTTAAATGATGAATTTGAAAAATAATTCAAAAAAATAATTCAACATTCAAAATAGACAATGGGGGATTAGCTCAGCTGGCTAGAGCGCCTGCCTTGCACGCAGGAGGTCATCGGTTCGACTCCGATATTCTCCACAACAGCCCCTCCTAACCTCCCCAAAGGGGAGGAACATAGAGCAATCGGCTCTCCCCCTTCGGGGGAGCTGGAGGGGGCTCAAAGTTCATTGACATATTGAGATAAACATACAAACAAGTAGAAAGAACATCTTTAGTGATTAGTAAAAAAGCAATAGGCACTAGTGGCTTATGGCTATTGACTAATGGCTAAAATAATAAAGAAAACAATAAGCAAAATAAGGGCGTATGGGGAATGCCTAGGCTCTCAGAGGCGAAGAAGGACGTGATAAGCTGCGAAAAGCTGCGGGGATCGGCACATACGAATTGATCCGCAGATATCCCAATGGGGCAACCCACTATGTTGAAGACATAGTATCCGATAGGAGGCGAACCCGCTGAACTGAAACATCTAAGTAGGCGGAGGAGAAGAAAACAAAAGTGATTGCGTAAGTAGTGGCGAGCGAAAGCGCATTAGCCCAAACCGTTGTTGTTACGGCAATAACGGGGTTGTAGGACCACAATATTTCTTGTAAACTGAATTAGAATAACCTGGAAAGGTTAACCCAAGAGGGTGATAGTCCCGTATAAGTAAAGAATATAAAGAATAGTGGTATCCTGAGTAGGGCGGGGCACGTGAAACCCTGTCTGAATCTGGCGGGACCATCCGCTAAGGCTAAATACTCCTGAGAGACCGATAGTGAACCAGTACCGTGAGGGAAAGGTGAAAAGAACCGTGAATAACGGAGTGAAATAGAACCTGAAACCATACGCCTACAAGCGGTCGGAGCAGCATAAGCTGTGACGGCGTGCCTTTTGCATAATGAGCCTACGAGTTACCGTTGCTGGCAAGGTTAAGTGATTAAGTCACGGATCCGTAGCGAAAGCGAGTCTGAATAGGGCGCGATTCAATCTAAGGGATTGAAAGCGTATTTATACGCTTAAGTCAGTAGTGGTAGACGCGAAACCGTGTGATCTACCCATGGACAGGATGAAGCTTTGTTAACCCAAAGTGGAGGTCCGAACCCGTTGACGTTGAAAAGTCTTGGGATGATCTGTGGGTAGGGGTGAAAGGCCAATCAAACTCGGAAATAGCTCGTACTCCCCGAAATGCATTTAGGTGCAGCGCTCAAGTTAAGTTATATAGAGGTAGAGCTACTGATTGGATGCGGGGGCTTCACCGCCTACCAATTCCTGACAAACTCCGAATGCTATATAATATATTGAGCAGTGAGGGCTTGGGTGCTAAGGTCCAAGTCCGAGAGGGAAAGAACCCAGACCATCAGCTAAGGTCCCCAAATGTATGCTAAGTTGAACAAACGCGGTTTGATTGCATCGACAGCTAGGATGTTGGCTTGGAAGCAGCCATTCATTTAAAGAGTGCGTAACAGCTCACTAGTCGAGCGATCGAGCATGGATAATAATCGGGCATAAGTATACTACCGAAGCTATGGACAGAATATTCTGTGGTAGGGGAGCATTCTAACATCGCTGAAGGTGTCTCGTGAGGGATGCTGGAGAGGTTAGAAAAGAAAATGTAGGCATAAGTAACGATAAGGGGTGCGAGAAACACCCCCGCCGAAAAACTAAGGTTTCCGCAGCTATGCTAATCAGCTGCGGGTTAGTCGGGTCCTAAGGCAAATCCGAAAGGAGTAGTCGATGGCCAACGGGTTAATATTCCCGTACTAGTTATAATTGTGATGGAGTGACGCAGTGGTGAAAGTACCGCGAACTGACGGAATAGTTCGTTAAAGCACTTAGCTAAAGGCCCGGTAGGCAAATCCGCTGGGACTGGTGAAATGCGATAGTACTCGGATTCTTCGGATGAAGGGATAGTGTACCTAAAGGCTGCCAAGAAAACCTTCTAAACATAGATTATAAGTACCCGTACCGTAAACCGACACAGGTAGTTGAGGAGAGTATCCTAAGGCGCTCGAGAGATTCATGGCTAAGGAATTAGGCAAAATAGACCTGTAACTTCGGGAGAAAGGTCGCCAGCGCAAGCTGGCCGCAGTGAAAAGGTCCAGGCGACTGTTTATCAAAAACACAGGGCTCTGCAAAATCGTAAGATGACGTATAGGGCCTGACACCTGCCCGGTGCTGGAAGGTTAAGAGGAGATGTTATCTTCGGAGAAGCATTGAATTGAAGCCCCAGTAAACGGCGGCCGTAACTATAACGGTCCTAAGGTAGCGAAATTCCTTGTCGGGTAAGTTCCGACCTGCACGAATGGTGTAACGATCTGGACACTGTCTCAGCCATGAGCTCGGTGAAATTGTAGTATCGGTGAAGATGCCGATTACCCGCAGTGGGACGAAAAGACCCTGTGCACCTTTACTATAGCTTAGTATTGGTCTTGGATAAGTGATGTGTAGGATAGGTGGGAGACTGTGAAATGGCGTCGCCAGGCGTTGTGGAGTCATTGTTGAAATACCACCCTTTGCTTATCTGAGGTCTAACTCCTAAAAAAGGAGGACATTGCTTGGTGGGTAGTTTGACTGGGGTGGTCGCCTCCAAAAGAGTAACGGAGGCTTCTAAAGGTTCCCTCAGCACGCTTGGTAACCGTGCGTAGAGTGCAATGGCAAAAGGGAGCTTGACTGAGAGACATACAGGTCGATCAGGTACGAAAGTAGAGCATAGTGATCCGGTGGTTCCGCATGGAAGGGCCATCGCTCAAAGGATAAAAGGTACGCCGGGGATAACAGGCTGATCTCCCCCAAGAGCTCACATCGACGGGGGGGTTTGGCACCTCGATGTCGGCTCGTCACATCCTGGGGCTGGAGAAGGTCCCAAGGGTTGGGCTGTTCGCCCATTAAAGTGGCACGCGAGCTGGGTTCAGAACGTCGTGAGACAGTTCGGTCTCTATCTACTGTGGGCGTTAGAAATTTGAGTGGATCTGACTCTAGTACGAGAGGACCGAGTTGGACCAACCGCTGGTGTATCTGTTGTTCCGCCAGGAGCACCGCAGAGTAGCTACGTTGGGAAGGGATAAGCGCTGAAAGCATATAAGCGCGAAACCCACCACAAGATGAGATTTCTTTTAAGGGTCGTGGAAGATGACCACGTTGATAGGCTATAGATGTAAAGGCAGTAATGTCAGAGTCAAGTAGTACTAATAACCCGTAAGCTTATTGTAAGAGCCCCCTAACCCCCAAAGGGGGAACCACTGGGGGCTCGTAAATTCTTTCGATTCCTAAATAGGATTATAAACAAATTTGAATATTTATCTCAATATGTTAAAATATTAGCCATTAGGCAAAAGGCATAAGCCAAGAGTTTAATGGAAAAGCACAAACTAGTGGCTTATGGCTATTAGCTAATGCCTTTAAAAACCTTAAGGTGGTTATTGCGGCGGGGCTCACCTCTTCCCATTTCGAACAGAGAAGTTAAGCCCGCCAGCGTCGATGGTACTGCATATTGTGGGAGAGTAGATCGCTGCCTTTCTTTATTCCAAAATAGTTGGAATCGACATAAAATTCCCCTGTAGATCAGGGGATTTTTTATCCTCGCAAAGTACAAAAGTTCCTAAATAGATTGAAAACCAAGAATTTTAAAATTTTTGAAAAAAAATAAGAAAACCCTTGGAAATACTAAAAGAAACACTATCTTTGCACCCGCTAAGACGCTAAGTCAAAAGCGAAAAATAAGAATAAAAAGTTCATAGACATATTGGATTGACAGCACGTTTTAATAGAGATATTAAAACAATAAAATTTAAGAGAGTAAGAAAACTAGCATTCTTTGTCCACAATATTTAACCTTAGGGTTACAAAAGATATACGATGAAGAGTTTGATCCTGGCTCAGGATGAACGCTAGCGGCAGGCTTAACACATGCAAGTCGAGGGGTAGAAGGAGCTTGCTCCTTTGAGACCGGCGCACGGGTGCGTAACGCGTATGTAATCTACCTTGTACAGGGGGATAGCCCAGAGAAATTTGGATTAATACCCCATAGTATTATGATGTGGCCTCACATTATGATTAAAGTTCCAACGGTACAAGATGAGCATGCGTCCCATTAGCTAGATGGTAAGGTAACGGCTTACCATGGCCACGATGGGTAGGGGTCCTGAGAGGGAGATCCCCCACACTGGTACTGAGACACGGACCAGACTCCTACGGGAGGCAGCAGTGAGGAATATTGGGCAATGGTCGCAAGACTGACCCAGCCATGCCGCGTGCAGGATGACGCATCTATGGTGTGTAAACTGCTTTTGTACAGGAAGAAACACTCCCTTGCGAGGGAGCTTGACGGTACTGTAAGAATAAGGATCGGCTAACTCCGTGCCAGCAGCCGCGGTAATACGGAGGATCCAAGCGTTATCCGGAATCATTGGGTTTAAAGGGTCCGTAGGCGGTTTTATAAGTCAGTGGTGAAATCTGGTCGCTCAACGATCAAACGGCCATTGATACTGTAAGACTTGAATTACTTGGAAGTAACTAGAATATGTAGTGTAGCGGTGAAATGCTTAGAGATTACATGGAATACCAATTGCGAAGGCAGGTTACTACGAGTGTATTGACGCTGATGGACGAAAGCGTGGGGAGCGAACAGGATTAGATACCCTGGTAGTCCACGCCGTAAACGATGGATACTAGCTGTTTGGGGCAACCTGAGTGGCTAAGCGAAAGTGATAAGTATCCCACCTGGGGAGTACGCTCGCAAGAGTGAAACTCAAAGGAATTGACGGGGGCCCGCACAAGCGGAGGAGCATGTGGTTTAATTCGATGATACGCGAGGAACCTTACCAAGGCTTAAATGGGAAACGACAGATTTGGAAACAGATCTTTCTTCGGACGTTTTTCAAGGTGCTGCATGGTTGTCGTCAGCTCGTGCCGTGAGGTGTCAGGTTAAGTCCTATAACGAGCGCAACCCCTGTTGTTAGTTGCCATCGAGTAAGGTCGGGAACTCTAACAAGACTGCCGGTGCAAACCGTGAGGAAGGTGGGGATGACGTCAAATCATCACGGCCCTTACGCCTTGGGCTACACACGTGCTACAATGGACGGTACAGAGAGCAGCCACTACGCAAGTAGGCGCGAATCTAAAAAACCGTTCTCAGTTCGGATCGGAGTCTGCAACTCGACTCCGTGAAGCTGGATTCGCTAGTAATCGCAGATCAGCCATGCTGCGGTGAATACGTTCCCGGGCCTTGTACACACCGCCCGTCAAGCCATGGAAGCTGGGGGTGCCTGAAGTCGGTGACCGCAAGGAGCTGCCTAGGGTAAAACTGGTAACTAGGGCTAAGTCGTAACAAGGTAGCCGTACCGGAAGGTGCGGCTGGAACACCTCCTTTCTAGAGACAAAAAAAAGGATGTGATTTAAAATTAAAATTAAATTAAAATCTTACTCTCGCTGTTAATTCAAAAAAAAGAAAAGGCTTAAAATACAGAGTCTCGTAGCTCAGCTGGTTAGAGTACTACACTGATAATGTAGGGGTCGGCAGTTCGAGTCTGCCCGGGACTACTATTTAAAGTTATAAAAAAGGAAATTCTAGAAGCGAATTTTGAATTATAAATTTTAAATGATGAATTTGAAAAATAATTCAAAAAAAATAATTCAACATTCAAAATAGACAATGGGGGATTAGCTCAGCTGGCTAGAGCGCCTGCCTTGCACGCAGGAGGTCATCGGTTCGACTCCGATATTCTCCACAACAGCCCCTCCTAACCTTCCCAAAGGGGAGGAACATAGAGCAATCGGCTCTCCCCCTTCGGGGGAGCTGGAGGGGGCTCAAAGTTCATTGACATATTGAGATAAACATACAAACAAGTAGAAAGAACATCTTTAGTGATTAGTAAAAAAGCAATAGGCACTAGTGGCTTATGGCTATTGACTAATGGCTAAAAGAATAAAGAAAACAATAAGCAAAATAAGGGCGTATGGGGAATGCCTAGGCTCTCAGAGGCGAAGAAGGACGTGATAAGCTGCGAAAAGCTGCGGGGATCGGCACATACGAATTGATCCGCAGATATCCCAATGGGGCAACCCACTATGTTGAAGACATAGTATCCGATAGGAGGCGAACCCGCTGAACTGAAACATCTAAGTAGGCGGAGGAGAAGAAAACAAAAGTGATTGCGTAAGTAGTGGCGAGCGAAAGCGCATTAGCCCAAACCGTTGTTGTTACGGCAATAACGGGGTTGTAGGACCACAATATTTCTTGTAAACTGAATTAGAATAACCTGGAAAGGTTAACCCAAGAGGGTGATAGTCCCGTATAAGTAAAGAATATAAAGAATAGTGGTATCCTGAGTAGGGCGGGGCACGTGAAACCCTGTCTGAATCTGGCGGGACCATCCGCTAAGGCTAAATACTCCTGAGAGACCGATAGTGAACCAGTACCGTGAGGGAAAGGTGAAAAGAACCGTGAATAACGGAGTGAAATAGAACCTGAAACCATACGCCTACAAGCGGTCGGAGCAGCATAAGCTGTGACGGCGTGCCTTTTGCATAATGAGCCTACGAGTTACCGTTGCTGGCAAGGTTAAGTGATTAAGTCACGGATCCGTAGCGAAAGCGAGTCTGAATAGGGCGCGATTCAATCTAAGGGATTGAAAGCGTATTTATACGCTTAAGTCAGTAGTGGTAGACGCGAAACCGTGTGATCTACCCATGGACAGGATGAAGCTTTGTTAACCCAAAGTGGAGGTCCGAACCCGTTGACGTTGAAAAGTCTTGGGATGATCTGTGGGTAGGGGTGAAAGGCCAATCAAACTCGGAAATAGCTCGTACTCCCCGAAATGCATTTAGGTGCAGCGCTCAAGTTAAGTTATATAGAGGTAGAGCTACTGATTGGATGCGGGGGCTTCACCGCCTACCAATTCCTGACAAACTCCGAATGCTATATAATATATTGAGCAGTGAGGGCTTGGGTGCTAAGGTCCAAGTCCGAGAGGGAAAGAACCCAGACCATCAGCTAAGGTCCCCAAATGTATGCTAAGTTGAACAAACGCGGTTTGATTGCATCGACAGCTAGGATGTTGGCTTGGAAGCAGCCATTCATTTAAAGAGTGCGTAACAGCTCACTAGTCGAGCGATCGAGCATGGATAATAATCGGGCATAAGTATACTACCGAAGCTATGGACAGAATATTCTGTGGTAGGGGAGCATTCTAACATCGCTGAAGGTGTCTCGTGAGGGATGCTGGAGAGGTTAGAAAAGAAAATGTAGGCATAAGTAACGATAAGGGGTGCGAGAAACACCCCCGCCGAAAAACTAAGGTTTCCGCAGCTATGCTAATCAGCTGCGGGTTAGTCGGGTCCTAAGGCAAATCCGAAAGGAGTAGTCGATGGCCAACGGGTTAATATTCCCGTACTAGTTATAATTGTGATGGAGTGACGCAGTGGTGAAAGTACCGCGAACTGACGGAATAGTTCGTTAAAGCACTTAGCTAAAGGCCCGGTAGGCAAATCCGCTGGGACTGGTGAAATGCGATAGTACTCGGATTCTTCGGATGAAGGGATAGTGTACCTAAAGGCTGCCAAGAAAACCTTCTAAACATAGATTATAAGTACCCGTACCGTAAACCGACACAGGTAGTTGAGGAGAGTATCCTAAGGCGCTCGAGAGATTCATGGCTAAGGAATTAGGCAAAATAGACCTGTAACTTCGGGAGAAAGGTCGCCAGCGCAAGCTGGCCGCAGTGAAAAGGTCCAGGCGACTGTTTATCAAAAACACAGGGCTCTGCAAAATCGTAAGATGACGTATAGGGCCTGACACCTGCCCGGTGCTGGAAGGTTAAGAGGAGATGTTATCTTCGGAGAAGCATTGAATTGAAGCCCCAGTAAACGGCGGCCGTAACTATAACGGTCCTAAGGTAGCGAAATTCCTTGTCGGGTAAGTTCCGACCTGCACGAATGGTGTAACGATCTGGACACTGTCTCAGCCATGAGCTCGGTGAAATTGTAGTATCGGTGAAGATGCCGATTACCCGCAGTGGGACGAAAAGACCCTGTGCACCTTTACTATAGCTTAGTATTGGTCTTGGATAAGTGATGTGTAGGATAGGTGGGAGACTGTGAAATGGCGTCGCCAGGCGTTGTGGAGTCATTGTTGAAATACCACCCTTTGCTTATCTGAGGTCTAACTCCTAAAAAAGGAGGACATTGCTTGGTGGGTAGTTTGACTGGGGTGGTCGCCTCCAAAAGAGTAACGGAGGCTTCTAAAGGTTCCCTCAGCACGCTTGGTAACCGTGCGTAGAGTGCAATGGCAAAAGGGAGCTTGACTGAGAGACATACAGGTCGATCAGGTACGAAAGTAGAGCATAGTGATCCGGTGGTTCCGCATGGAAGGGCCATCGCTCAAAGGATAAAAGGTACGCCGGGGATAACAGGCTGATCTCCCCCAAGAGCTCACATCGACGGGGGGGTTTGGCACCTCGATGTCGGCTCGTCACATCCTGGGGCTGGAGAAGGTCCCAAGGGTTGGGCTGTTCGCCCATTAAAGTGGCACGCGAGCTGGGTTCAGAACGTCGTGAGACAGTTCGGTCTCTATCTACTGTGGGCGTTAGAAATTTGAGTGGATCTGACTCTAGTACGAGAGGACCGAGTTGGACCAACCGCTGGTGTATCTGTTGTTCCGCCAGGAGCACCGCAGAGTAGCTACGTTGGGAAGGGATAAGCGCTGAAAGCATATAAGCGCGAAACCCACCACAAGATGAGATTTCTTTTAAGGGTCGTGGAAGATGACCACGTTGATAGGCTATAGATGTAAAGGCAGTAATGTCAGAGTCAAGTAGTACTAATAACCCGTAAGCTTATTGTAAGAGCCCCCTAACCCCCAAAGGGGGAACCACTGGGGGCTCGTAAATTCTTTCTTTACCTAAAAAGGATTATAAACAAATTTGAATATTTATCTCAATATGTTAAAATATTAGCCATTAGGCAAAAGGCATAAGCCAAGAGTTTAATGGAAAAGCACAAACTAGTGGCTTATGGCTATTAGCTAATGCCTTTAAAATCTTAAGGTGGTTATTGCGGCGGGGCTCACCTCTTCCCATTTCGAACAGAGAAGTTAAGCCCGCCAGCGTCGATGGTACTGCATATTGTGGGAGAGTAGATCGCTGCCTTTCTTTAAAACCCTTCATCTATACGATGAGGGGTTTTTCTTTTATAGAAATTGCTAATGGAATACCGCAATTACCGCGTGAGCGGGCGTAGCAAGCTACCGTGGAATTAACAACAAAAGTTGGGGATTAAGCAAAAAGGGGGCAGAGACATTTTCAGGGGATTTGATTTCTTTTTCTTTGGTCTGAATCAAGGCTTGTAACTTTTTTAAATATTCAAGTTCACAGCGTAAGGCTTCATTTTCTAAAAGAAGTGCTTCTTCTCTTGTTAACGGTTTGTCTGTTTTTCTTTTTTTTCTTTTAAAATTTATAACGATTGGTCTGCTTTTGGTTTTAAGCCTGTTAAACTTTCTTCAATATAACGAATGTGCCAGTGTCTTATAATGGTACTTGACGGAATATTGAACAACAAGTAAGCTTTACTCAAAGATAACGCCTTGTTTTTAATAGTTTTCAGAACTTTTAATTTAAATTCTGCGTTATAATTTTTTATTTTTCTGTGTTGGTAAAATACCTTCATTGCCAAATTCTTGATAGCGACTAATCCAATCTTTAAGACTGGTTTTTCCCATGTCATTTTCTTTGGCTACAATAGTTATTGCTTGATATTTTTTTAAACTTCTTTTACACAGTGAAGTTTGGCTCATAATCATATTTGACTTTTCTTTCCATAAAAAAAAATACCCCCAAATAGTATCTAACTTTTTGGGGGCAGTGCATTTTGGATAGTCTCTTTTAATTATATAATTGAGTTTTATTACTCTTGCATGGTATGAAATACATTCATCACGTCATCATCTTCTTCTATTTTTTCAAGTAATTTTTCAATATCCGCTATTTGTTCTGGTGTTAATTCTTTAGTTACTTGTGGAATTCTTTCGAATCCAGAAGATAAGACTTCTATGCCTCTGTTTTCTAATTCTTTTTGTATGGCTCCAAAGCTTTCAAAAGGTGCATACATGACTATTCCGTCTTCATCGGCAAATATTTCTTCTACACCAAAGTCGATCATTTCTAATTCTAATTCTTCTACATCTTGTCCTTCGGAAGGGATTCTAAAGTTGCAGGTATGGTCAAACATGAATTCGACTGATCCTTGTGTTCCTAGGGTTCCATTGCATTTGTTGAAATAACTTCTGATATTAGCTACTGTTCTGTTATTGTTGTCTGTTGCGGTTTCTATTAATATAGCTATTCCGTGTGGTGCATAGCCTTCAAATAGTACTTCTTTATAATTAGCTGTATCTTTGTCGCTTGCTTTTTTTATGGCGCGCTCTACATTGTCTTTAGGCATGTTAGCGGCTTTAGCATTTTGTATAACAGCTCTTAGTCGAGAGTTGGTTTCAGGATTTGGACCACCTTCTTTTACGGCCATTACAATGTCTTTACCAATTTTTGTAAACGTTTTGGCCATTGCAGACCAACGTTTCATTTTTCGTGCTTTTCTAAATTCAAACGCTCTTCCCATTTCTATTTATATTGGACTATGTGAATGTTTATTGATTTTTTATTGTTACAAAAATAGTATATGTATAATTAAAAAAAAATAGTTGATAGATGTATTCTTTTGTTTATTCGTCTATTAATTCTTCTTCATCGTATTCATCATCTTCTTCTTGCTCAAACTCAAAAAAAGTAAAAACTGATCCTCCGTAGGTTTTTTCGAATGAAAAATTTTCTTTATTTGATAGTTTAGTATGTTTTGAATGTTCTATGATAAGCATTCCGTCTGTATCAAGTAGATTGTTTTCAAAAATGAGATCTAATATTTTTTCAAAGTTTTTTTGATCTAAATCGTAAGGAGGATCGGCAAAAATAATGTCGTAATTGTTTTTGTTTTTTTCTAAGAATTTGAAGACATCACTTTTTATTGGGGTAATATTCATATCAAATTCTTTAGCTGTTTTTTTTATATAATTTATACAACCAAAGTCTCCGTCTACACTGATAATGTTTTCTGCTCCTCTAGATGAAAATTCGTAACTTATATTACCAGTTCCGCTGAATAGATCTAATACGCGTAAGCCATTAAAATTAAAGTAGTTATTTAATATGTTGAAGAGAGATTCTTTAGCCATATCTGTTGTAGGTCTTACGGGTAGATTTTTAGGTGCAATTAAGCGTCTACCTTTGTATTTTCCTGAAATTATTCGCATGCGTGTATTAAAATAAAATTTTTTAAATAGTTGTCTTCGGATATTGATTGGTCTAATTGTAAGTTTTCGGTATACAGACTTACATTTCGGATGTATTTATATGCTATTTCAAATAATTCGTTGTTTTTTGTGATTTTTCCAAGTAGTTTAACGATAACAGATTCTGGGTTTAATTTTAATTGTTCGGCTGTGAATAATAGGTGATATATAAAGTCTTCTGTTTTGTTATATTCGAATGAATTGTAGAGTAATAATTTTTGATTTTTTACAATTATAATTTGAAATTGTTTTTCTTGGATGTGAACGAAAATTTGAGGTTCTCCTACATTTTTGCTGATTTCTAAAATTTTTTTGACGAGTATGGTAGAAGTATGTTTGTAATGAAATTGACCATATAGTTGGGCTAGTGCATTATTAAGTTTTATAAAAGGAATGTATATATTGTTCATATCATTACCTATTACTTCGTCATAGGTTACAAAATCATTTGGAGATACTTTTATATTGTATTGTAAATAAGATTTTAGATATTGTTCGTTAAAAAGTGTTTGCGGAACGAAACTATTTAATCCGTTGTCATGCAATATTAGAACATCGTCAAAACCTGTTTGTAAAATAGTACTTTGACGTATTAGATCTAAAATTTCTTCTTCTGTTTCTTTTAATGTATTATTTGGAGTTAAAATATAATCACCAAAAATTTCTATTTTAGATTCTAAAGTATCGTATAAACAAAATAGTACCTCATGTAATGAAATTTGAAGTATTAATTTTTTATATTTTTTGTTAAGTATTGTATTAGTTGATGTTTGCATTCTTATCTATACCCTTAATAGAGACAAAACTACGATTTTTTTGTTAAAGAAACGTTTTTGAAGACATTAGATTGTTAATATTTTGGAGCTCATTTATGAATATTTTTTTAATATACTGAGTTGATTTGTGCTTTATGGATATAATTTCTTTGTTGATATGTTTTATATTTGACCTCTTTTAAAAAGATTAACTATAACTATGAGTTCTACATTATTTTACAGTATTTTACGAAAAAATTTTCCCTTTCAACCTACTGTAAAACAGGATGTTTTTTTGGGGAAGGTGGCTGAGTTTATAGAAAGTTCTAATAAGAATGAACTGTTTGTATTAAAAGGATATGCGGGTACGGGTAAAACGACTCTAATTTCTACGATAGTAAATCATTTAGCAGAAGTTGAAAAAAAATATGTTTTATTAGCTCCTACAGGTAGAGCTGCGAAGGTAATTACTAATTATTCGGATAAACAAGCTTTTACTATACACAAAAAAATTTATTTTCCTAAGAAAGGAAGTGGAGGAGGGGTTCGTTTTACGATGCAAACTAATAAGCATACTAACACTATTTTTATTGTAGATGAATCATCTATGATTTCCGATGTAGATACAGATTCTAAAATGTATGAAAAAGGATCGTTATTGGATGATTTGATTTCGTATGTATATTCAGGAAAAAATTGTAAAATGATTTTTATAGGTGATACAGCTCAGTTACCACCTGTTAATTTGGATATTTCACCTGCTTTAAATATAGAGACTTTAGGTTTGAATTATGATAAAGAGGTTTATTCTATAGAATTAGATGAAGTCATGCGTCAAGAAACTAATTCAGGTATATTATACAATGCTACTGAATTAAGAGAATTGTTGAAGGAGTCTTTTATTACAAATTTTCAATTTAAGTTAAAAGGATTTAAGGATATTATTAGACTTACAGATGGATATGATATACAAGATGCAATTAATCAGTCTTATAGTAATTATAGTATAGAGGATACAACTTTTATTGTTCGTTCTAATAAAAGAGCCAATCAGTACAATCAGCAGATACGAGCTAAAATTTTGAGTAAAGAGAGTGAGTTGTCTTCGGGAGATTTTTTAATGGTTGTAAAAAATAATTATTTTTGGTTGAAAGATTCAGATGAAGCAGGATTTATTGCAAATGGCGATATTATTGAGGTCTTAGAAATTCGCTCTATAAAGGAATTATATGGTTTTAGATTTGCTATAGTAAAAATAAGAATGGTTGATTATCCCAATCAACGTCCTTTGGATACTATTTTATTATTAAATACTATTACGAGCGAGTCGCCCTCTTTAACATATGAAGAATCTACTCAACTTTATCAAGAAATTATGAAGGATTATGAAAATGAACGGGCACTATATAAAAAATATCAAAAGGTAAAAAGTAATGAATATTTTAATGCACTTCAAGTAAAATTTTCGTATGCTATTACATGTCATAAATCGCAAGGGGGACAATGGAATACAGTTTTTATAGAACAACCTTATTTGTCTGGTGATATAGATAGAGATTTTGTACGTTGGTTATATACTGCTATGACACGTGCAAAGGATAAATTATATCTGATCGGTTTTAAAGATGAATTTTTTAATAGTTAAGTATTTATAATTTCGTTTTAGTTGTAAAATTTTGGAATAGAATTTGCTGTCGTATATGTTTTTAAAAAAGTTAAAATGAAAATAATAGCCGTAATACCTGCTCGTTATGCTTCAACTCGTTTTCCTGCTAAATTGATGCAAGATTTAGGAGGTAAGAGTGTCATACTTCGTACCTATGAATCTGCTGTAGATGCTCAGTTATTTGATGATGTATTTGTTGTAACAGATTCAGATCTGATTTATAATGAAATTGTGTCTAATGGAGGAAAAGCTATAATGAGTCTCAAAGAGCATGAAAGTGGGAGTGATCGTATAGCAGAAGCTGTTGAAAACTTGGAAGTAGATATAGTAATTAATGTACAAGGAGATGAACCTTTTATTGATGCGGAACCGTTAAAAAAGATTATTAAAATTTTTAAAGAAGATGTAGATAGAAAAGTAGATTTAGCTTCTTTAATGTTTGAAATAGAAGATAAAGTAGAAATTGAAAATCCGAATAATGTTAAAGTTATTGTGGATCAACAAGGTTTTGCATTGTATTTTTCACGTTCAATAATTCCTTATCCACGAGAGAAAAATGTAGGAGTTAGGTATATGAAGCATATTGGGATTTATGGTTTTAGAAAAGAGGCTTTAATGGATTTTTACCGTTTACCTATGCTGTCATTAGAAGCTTCAGAAAAATTAGAGCAATTACGTTATTTAGAATATGGTAAACGCATTCGTATGGTTGAAACTACTCATGGAAGCATAGGCATAGATACACCTGAGGATTTAGAAAAAGCAAGAGAATTTATAAAGAAATAAAATAGTATAAATGGTATAAGGACTTTTTTGCATAAATAACAATAAAGTACTAAGTGTCTAAGAAGGTGTTTGAAAAGTCAAAATTTAACGTCTAATCTGTGACTTCGACGAAAGGAGAAGTTGCATTATCAGTACGATTTGCTTCGTCTATTGGAGTAAAACTTTCAGGGCTCCCTTGGTCTAAATGACAAGATTTTGACCTTTTAGGACACCTTCTTTTTATATTTTTTATGTTTAATAAAATTAACTAAAGTTCTACAATTCCTTTTATTTTTAAAGGGGTTAGGCCACTTTCCGTATTAATAGCGTTACTTTCTACCATGATTGATTTACGAATAGGTCCTGGATTCATATTGTATTTTACTTCGATTTTTCCAGATTTTCCAGGATCAACAGGGTCTTTAGAAAAAGAAGGAATTGTACATCCACAAGTAGACTGTACATTTTTTATAATAAGTGGAGCATCTCCTGTATTAGTAAATTCAAAAAAACGAATACCGTTATCACTGGACTTACTAATAGTACCATAATCAATTTCATTTGTTTTAAATTCTATTTTAGCTCCACTTTGAGCTTGTAAGGAAAAACTTAATAATGCTAGTATCGTAAAAAATAAAGTTCGCTTCATTTGGTTTAATTTAGAATGGATAAAAATACTTTCTTTTAGGTAAACCTACAAAAAAAAAATTTAAACTTTTTATTTTTAAGTGGTTTATTTACTTTTGCATAAAAATACAAAAAGTGTACCAAAAAAATACTTCTATTTTTCTACAGGAACGAGTCTGTCTTTTGTGTCAGTAATCCTTAATATTTCGATGTTTTAACTGTATTGCGGTTGTTTTCATTGAAATTATTTAGCTATTCATAACATTTTAAAATTTAAAAATTTAAAAATAAAATTCATAATATGATACCAGCACAATTCGATCCAAAGTCAGTAGAAAAAAAATGGTATGACTATTGGATGGAAAACAAGTATTTCCGTTCTACACCAGACCATAGAAAACCTTATACAATTACTATTCCGCCACCTAATGTAACAGGCGTGTTGCACATGGGACACATGTTAAATAATACTATTCAAGATGTATTAATTCGCCGTGCTCGTTTAAAAGGATTCAACGCTTGTTGGGTTCCTGGAACGGATCATGCGTCTATTGCTACCGAAGCTAAAGTGGTTGCTAAATTAAAATCTGAAGGTATTAATAAAAATGATTTATCACGTGAAGATTTTTTAAAACATGCTTGGGAATGGACAGAAAAATATGGAGGAACTATCCTAGAACAATTAAAGCAATTAGGTTGTTCTTGTGATTGGGATCGCACTAAGTTTACTATGGATGATGACATGACAGCTTCGGTTATCAAATCATTTGTGGATTTATATAATAAAGGGATGATTTATCGTGGTTATCGTATGGTAAATTGGGATCCAGAAGCTAAAACTACGCTTTCTGATGAAGAAGTTATTTATGAAGAACGTCAAGGTAAATTATATCATTTAAAATATCAAATTGAAGGAAGTGAAGAATGTGTAATTATAGCAACTACTCGTCCTGAAACTATTCTAGGTGATACGGCCATCTGTATTCATCCAGAAGATGAACGCTACCAACATTTAAAAGGGAAAAAGGCAATTGTACCTATTTGTAATCGTGTTATCCCAATTATTTTCGATGATTATGTGGATATGGAATTTGGAACAGGTTGTTTGAAAGTAACGCCTGCTCACGATGTGAATGATAAAGAATTAGGAGATAAACATAAATTAGAAATTATTGATATTTTTAATGAAGATGCTACTTTGAACTCTTTTGGACTACATTATCAAGGTAAAGATCGTTTTGTTGTACGTGAAGAAATTACAAAGGAATTGGAAATTATTGGTGCTTTATCTAAAGTAGAAAATCACTTAAATAAAGTAGGTACTTCCGAAAGAACCAAAGCAGTTATTGAACCAAGATTATCTGATCAGTGGTTCTTACGAATGGAGGAATTAGTTAAACCAGCTATTAAAGCAGTATTAGAAACAGAAGAAGTAAAATTATATCCTTCTCGTTTTAATAATACGTATCGTCATTGGATGGAAAACATTCGCGATTGGAATATCTCACGTCAGTTATGGTGGGGGCAACAAATTCCAGCTTACTATTATGGTGAAGGGAAGGAAGATTTTGTAGTAGCAGAAACGAAGGAAGAAGCTTTATTATTAGCTCAAAAAGTAACTAATAACGTACAATTAACCATAAAGGATTTAAAGCAAGATCAAGACGCATTAGATACTTGGTTTTCTTCATGGTTATGGCCAATAGCTGTTTTTGGTGGTATGTTAGATACTGAAAATGAAGATTTTAAATACTATTATCCTACCAATGATTTAGTTACAGGTCCCGATATTTTATTCTTTTGGGTAGCTCGTATGATTATAGCAGGTTATGAGTATGCAGATGCTAAACCGTTCACTAATGTTTATTTAACAGGTTTAGTACGTGATAAACAAGGGCGCAAAATGTCTAAGTCGTTAGGAAATTCACCAGATCCATTAGATTTAATCGAGAAATTTGGAGCTGATGGAGTTCGTTGTGGTTTGTTATTAAGTGCATCTGCTGGTAACGATATTTTGTTTGATGAAGAATTGTGTAATCAAGGGAAAGGATTTGCGAATAAAATATGGAATGCTTTTCGTTTAATCAAAGGTTGGGAAGTAGCAGATATTGAACAACCTGAAGCTTCTAAATCAGCAATTGCTTGGTATGAAGCCAAATTACAAAAAACATTAGCTGAAATAGAAGATAATTTTGAGAAATATAGAATATCCGATGCTTTAATGGCTATTTATAAATTAGTTTGGGATGATTTTTGTTCTTGGTTTTTAGAAATGATTAAACCAGGGTATCAACAACCTATTGATAAAACTACTTTTGATAAAGCAATTGAAATGTTAGAAGCTAACTTAAAATTGTTACATCCGTTTATGCCATTTTTAACAGAAGAAATTTGGCAATATATTGCAGATAGAACTCCTGAAGAAGCATTAATTATTTCTCAATGGCCAGAAGTAAAGCTATATGATGAAAAATTAATTGCAGATTTTGATTTTACAACAGAGGTAATATCAGGAATACGTACTATCCGGAAAGATAAAAATATATCGTTTAAAGATGCTATTGAATTAAAGGTGGTAAATAATGAAAAAGCTTCTACTTTTTTTGACAGCGTAATTACAAAATTAGGAAATATATCTAGTTTAGAATATGTTTCAGAAAAAGTAAATGGAGCGTTATCTTATCGTGTAAAATCAAATGAATTTTTTATTCCAGTAGGCGAGGGGATTGATATTGAGGCTGAAATAAAAAAATTAACAGAAGAGTTAAATTATACGAAAGGTTTTTTAAAATCTGTTCAAGGTAAACTTTCTAATGAAAAATTTGTTTTAGGGGCTCCTGAACAAGTAATTACTAATGAACGTAAAAAAGAAGCGGATGCTTTGGCTAAAATTCTTACTATCGAACAGAGTTTAGCGGGATTAAAATAAAGTTATAACATAATTATCAAAAGCTATCCTATAAAATAAAGGATAGCTTTTTTGTATGTTTTTAATTTGATAATTTGAATTGGTAGATGTAAAAAGTTATTTTTTTTAAAAAAAAGAAGTTTTTAGTTTAAATAGCAAACACTTTTATTTTTTTGAAAGAGGGCTAATAATTTCAACATTTTGAAAAGCAATGGCTCCTCTTAAAACTCCTGAAATTACATTACGTAAAGCATCTATAATATGAATTTTCAATTCATTTTTTGGGATTAACAAACTCACTTCTCTTGATGGTTTAGGATCTTTAAAATGACGTAATTTTAATTTTTCTTTCTCGGATAAGTCAAGAGTATGTAAATAAGGAAGTAAAGTAACACCTAGTCCTTCGTTTGCTAATCGTATAAGTGTTTCAAAACTACCACTTTCTAATTGAAATTTATTCTCTTTAGATATATTTTTGTTTTGACAAAGATTTAAAATACCATCTCTAAAGCAATGACCATCTTGTAATAACAAAATTTCTTCAACATTTAAATCTTCAATTTCCAATTCCGTTTTGCTAAATTTACTATGACTTTCAGGAACATAAACCATAAAAGGTTCATAGTATAGTACAACTTCTTTAATTTTTTCTTCTTCTAAAGGAGTAGCAGCTATTGCAGCATCTAAATGACCATTTTTTAATTTAGTTATTATTTCAGCTGTATTTAATTCCTCTATAATTAGTTTAACTTTTGGATATTTTTTTATAAAATTATTTAAAAACATAGGTAATAAGGTAGGCATTACCGTTGGTATAATAC
This sequence comes from Flavobacterium davisii, assembly GCF_042182265.1. NCBI lineage: Bacteria > Pseudomonadati > Bacteroidota > Flavobacteriia > Flavobacteriales > Flavobacteriaceae > Flavobacterium > Flavobacterium davisii. Next base: position 2,999,262 of record NZ_CP097869.1, on the reverse strand, counting down.
CAATTCTAAATTCACCTCCTATGAAACCCTTTTCTTGATCAACAATATCCTGAATTCGATCAGCTTCATTTACTATATTCTTAGCTTGCTCTACAATTTTTCTTCCAACTTCAGTAAGTTGAATAGGTTTCTTTGTTCTGTCAAAAATGATAATATCCAGTTCTTCCTCAATTTTTTGAATCTGCATACTCAGTGTAGGTTGCGTTACAAAACATTTTTCAGCTGCTTGTGTAAAATTTTTATGTTCTGCTACAGCCAATACATACTGTAATTGTGTAATAGTCATTTGATAAGATTTTTTTATACAAATATAAATAGAATCAATTTATTTTATAGTATAAAGTAGTTAAATAAAAATACTTTTGAACTGAAAAGGAATGCTTTATTGAATAAATGATACAATTTAACATTTTGTATTTATTTTGTTGTTAAAGATAAGATTAATCCGTAATGATTAAAAATAATTTTGTCAAAATTTAATAATGAAAAAGAGATAAAAATAATTAAATAACAGACTGAAATGAAAATAAATAACTTAGGATTACCAGTAGAAGAAACAAAAGAATTAACAATTCAATTGAATATGTTATTATCTAATTTTCAAATTTATTATCAAAACCTGAGAGGTTTACATTGGAATATACGTGGAAAAAGATTTTTCGATTTACATCTAAAATTTGAAGAGTTATATAATGATTCACAGCTTAAAATTGATATGATAGCTGAACGCATTTTAACTTTAGGAGCTATACCTTATCATACTTTTGAAGATTATTTAAAAAATAGTGAACTTATAGCTGGTAAAAATATTTCTAATGATGAAAAAGCTATTAAGCTAATTGTAGAATCCATTACGACTTTATTAGTAATAGAACGTAAGATTTTAAAGAACTCAGATATCATAGATGATGAAGGAACTAGCTCTATGATGAGTGATTTTATAAAAGAACAAGAAAAAACCATCTGGATGATGAGTGCATGGTTAGAAGAAACAACTAACTAATTAGTGTTTATCTAAATTTTCATTAAAAGCAGAAGGAAGAAGCTTAGGAATAAATTTTATAAGTATAGGTAATAATAAACTACCTCCAGGTACTAGAAAAATGGTAAGTGAGGGAATTGTTTTACAAATGTCTAATATTTGGTTCTTAACTTTTTTCTTTTCTTCGGGATTAAGTTCCCTTGTGGTAGATTGTGATAATAATATAACGAGTTCTTTGCTTTGTGATAGTTCAATTAAAAGACGTTTCTTATTTCTTTGTATTAATGTTTGAATATTTAAACTAGTTTGGTCATAAAAATGTTTAACAGGATTTGAATAATTAAAATAAGGAATACGTTTTTTGTGAAGACCTAAAAATAGATCCATGTCATTAATACTTTTACTAACAAAAGAATCTGAAAGATTTAATTGATGATTTAAAAGTTTTAAAAAATGACGTTCAGATTCATCCATTTGACCGTCATTCCATAATGCCATATTGGTAAGATCCATGAGGTAGAATTTTTCGTAATCATCTATTAGATAGGAAAGATCAATATTTTCTAAAGTCGTTTTCGTATTTGTTCTGTTAAATTTAGAATAGCGAACAGAAGAATCAAATAATCTTTGCAAAAGATCATCATATGCAGATTTTGTAGTTTTCGTATTTAATGCTAATGAAATAACGTTTACAATTATTTCTTCAATTTTTTTTAGATATTTTTTAGGTAAATAACCGTTTTCAATGTATTTTTTGAATGCTAGTACATCAATGAATAATAAAGCATTTGTTACGATATGTGAAAAATTTTTACTAATAATATTATCATTTGTCTTGATACGATTAGAAATGATTTTTTCTAATTTACTTTCAAAACTATCATTTGGTAAAAAAAAGTCAAAAAGCCCAGAATCTATTGGATGTAATTCTTGATAAAATGTAATAATATCTTGAGTAAATTGTATGCTGTTATTATTCTTTTTTATGATTTGATAAATTCCAAATAAAGAATTTAGTAAAGCAATTTTTGAAATTTCTTCTATAGTAAGTGAATCAATTTCAATGGGTATAGGTGTTATGAAACAAGTTGTATAACCTACTAAAAAGCCACTGTTTCTAGTAGCTATATAAAAGCTTTCAGAATCAAATATATTAAACTGCTCTTGTGAGGATTGCTCAAAGAAAAATTTGTGTACCCAACCGTGTGCTGATGGATTTATCATGTGACAAATTAATAGAAAAAAAAAAATTGAAACAAATTTATATAATGTAATCTAGTTAACATTTAGTCGTCGTTTTGAAAACTAATTTTGTGTTAATATACTATAGATAATATAAACTATATAATTACAAGAAAAAAGAAAGAATCTTTTTGCAAATAAATAAATTGAATTATAATAAATATGAAAAAAAAAATACTTCTTGGATTGTCTTTTTTAATTTTTTCTTGTGAGCAAGAAGGCGTATTAGTAAAACAAAATACAACTCTGAAAGTTAGCGAATCAGCAGTTTTGTTGCAAACAGGAAATTTTTTGCCTACTTCGGGAATTTCAGCTGTAGGTAAAGTAGATTTATTTTTAGATAAAGAACAGTATAAATTAAAATTGTCGGATGTTATGGTATCATCAGGACCAGACCTAAGAGTTTATTTATCTAAATCTGATACAACAAATTCCGTTATTAATCTAGGTAATTTTATGAATAATGAAACAACTACCTATTTAATACCATCGGGAATTAATATAAAAGAATATCGTTATGTTTTAATTCATTGCCAGCAATACGATCATATTTTTGCAACAGCCTTGCTAAAATAATTAATAATAAAAAAAATAAATAATAAACAAATAATCAATAAATAACACAAAAGTATGAATGCTAAAATAAAAATTACACTATTCTTATTATTAGGTGTTGGTGCCCAATCTTTAACAGCACAAGGATGTAGCGATGCTGGATTTTGTTCTGTAGGAAATCCTTTTAAAACTACAAATAAAGATGTAAAAAATTATATAGAGCTTAATGCAGGTTATGGTTTAGGTGAACAAAATGTAAATATTTTATCATCGCATTTAGCTTATACGCGCTTATTTACAGACAAATTTGCTATGAATGTAAAAATTACAGGTTTAGCAGCAAGTGGAGATTTTGGAAAAAGAGCCAATGTAGGAGATTTATTTGTAACAGCCAATTATAGATTAAATGATTCAGACCAATTAAAATGGTCAGGATTATTAGGAGTTAAAATTCCGTTGACAAATGCGAATGATAAAATTAGTAATATTTCTTTACCTATGCCTTATCAGTCAAGTTTAGGAACCTATGATATAATAGGTGGTATTGAAGCAGGACTAAAAAAATGGGATTTTAATTTAGCAGCTCAAATACCATTAAATGACAATAAAAATTCTTACTTAAGTAATTTATCTCCAACGCAAGAATTTGTTTCCTCTAACTTATTGCATAGAAAACCAGATGTATTATTTAGATCGAGTTATAAAATATTGTTGGCAAATGAGCAATTAACATTAAAACCTAATTTATTATTTATTTACCATTTAGGAAATGATTCATATATAGATCAATTTAATCAAAAAGTTACAATAGCCAATTCCAATGGTTTAACACTTAATGGAAATATTATTGCAAATTATAAGTTGGGTGCTAATAGTAGTATCGAAACATCTTTAGCAGCTCCGTTTGTAATACGTCAAGTTCGTCCTGATGGTTTAACTAGAACATTTACTTTTGGTGTAACATTTAAACAAGGATTTTAATAAAATGCGAAGTTTAATTATTTTAGCCTGTGGTGCAGTAAGTACTAGTTTTGGACAAAAAGTAATTTCTGAAATTTCATATAAAGAAGAAAAACAACCATTAGAGTATGTTTATTTACCTAACCAAGATAAAGTTGTTATAATTCAAGGAAAGCCCGTAAATAAAGTATATAAAAATGAAATACAGGATATATGGGCTTTAGATAAAGATGGATTTACACAAAAATTAATTTCAAATGAAAGATTAGCCAATTGTGTTTTTTCACCAATAGAAACCGCTTTTTTAATAGGTAAAATTTCAGATAAAAATGAGTTTCCAAAAGAATACAAACTTAATTTAGATGGTTCCTCAAGTAATTTTTTTAAGATTAATGAAAACTTTAGATATTTTAATGATATCTATGGACTTTCAATAGTTAATCAAAAAAACAGCGAAAAAGTCGACCTTAAAAATGATGATTTATTTTTAAAAGTAGTCGATTTGTTTTCAGGTCAAGCAACTCAAAATAAGTTAATTAAGCCTGATTTGAATAAAATTGAAAATAAAACAACAACTGTTTATTCAGAAGGAGTAAATTTTGATGTTCGTATAAATGAAGATAATATTAGTTTTATTACCAAATCAATCAATAAAAACTATAAATCAGCAACAATTTATAGAAGCGTATATGATTTGAATGGAACTAAAATTGGTGATTTTTCATACCTAATAGATGTACCTAAATATTTTTTATTATTTGCTGACAATGGAGGTGGTACAATAATTGATGATAAAAAAAATAAAAAACTTTCTGAATTAGCAATAAATAATTACGTAATTGATAAAAGTACAGGACATGTATATGTATTTGGTATTTTTGGAAATGAACCAAAAGAATTAGGTGAAAATACTAATATACCATTAGGATTATATGTATTTAAATTTGATACTAAAGGAAAATTAATTTGGGAATCAGTACAAGAAATAACAGACATAACAGGTTTTAATCAAAGACAAGATAGCTCTAATATCAACTTGTCATTACGAATACGCAAAGATGAGGTCTTATGTACTGTAAGTTCAAAAGATTTGAATTATTCAGATGTAATTGCAATACAAAATGATACAGGAGAAAAAAGATCAGATCATTTTTTAAAATTTAATTCAGATCAAAATGGTATTTACGAAAATGGAATACGATCTAATTTAATTATAGATCTATTCAAAGAATTTAGAATGGATAAAGAAACCCTTTATTTTATAAATAGTTCAGAATCATTGCGAAAATATCTAAACTCATTAGATAAAACAAAAACATTATTTTTCAAAAGTTATATCGCTAAAAAAGGCTTTTGGTTAATAGAAACGGATAATGCTTCGTATAGTAAAGTGTTATTTTTTAGTTAAGTTTGTTTGATTAGGTGCTCATAAATTGAGCACCTTTTTCGTTCTTAATTAAAAATATTAAGTTTTAAAAAATGACAATACTATGTTAAGAAATTGATAGATGTAACCTAGTTTACATTTAACAAATTTGAACACACTTACCTTTGGTATACAATATAAAAGAACCACTATGATTACGATTTTAAAAAAAAGTATTCTCTTTTTACTACTTACTATGTTAAACAGTATGAATGCTCAAAACGGAAAAATAAAAAACCCATATTATTCTCATACAGCTACTGATAAATTAAAATTGAGTGACAAAGAATGGAAGTCTATTTTATCAGAAGATTTGTATTTAGTATCTAGAAAAGCACATACAGAAGCTTCCTTTACAGGAAAATATTGGAATTATACAGGAAAAGGAACTTATTATTGTGCCGCTTGTGGAAATACATTATTTCGATCAGACGCTAAATTTGCAAGCTCATGTGGATGGCCTAGTTTTTTTGAACAAGTAAATAAAAAAAGTATCGTTTTTAAAGATGATAAGTCACATGGAATGAGTAGAATAGAAGCCTTATGTAGTCGTTGTGATGGCCATTTAGGTCATTTATTTGATGATGGTCCAGAACCTACTGGGAAACGCTATTGTATGAATTCAATAGCTTTAGATTTTGAACCCGATTCTAAAATAAAAAAATAAAAAAATAAAAATATGAAAAAGACAATCATTATTTTAATCAGTTTTTTTAACATGATAGTTGCAGCTCAAACAAAAAAAAATAATATTGAAACCATTACATTAGGAGGTGGTTGTTTTTGGTGTATTGAAGCTGTTTTTGATAATCTAGATGGTGTTATTTCAGCTGAATCGGGATATTCAGGAGGAACTATTCTAAATCCTACCTATCAAGAAGTGTCTACAGGAGAAACAGGTTTTGCGGAAGTAGTTCAGGTAAAATACGATACGACAAAAACTAATTTAGATGAAATTTTTAAAATATTCTTTACAGTACACGATCCCACCACTCTAAATCGGCAAGGTGCAGATGTAGGATCTCAATATCGTTCTGTTATTTTTTATGCTAATGAAAACCAAAAAAATAAAGCAAAAGATTTATTGGCAGCATTAGAAAAATCAAAAGCATATAGAGCTAAAATTGTAACTACATTAGAGCCATTTAAAGGCTTCACAAAAGCTGAAAATTATCACCAAAATTATTACGAAAATAATAAGACTAAAAGTTACTGTCAATATGTTATTCAACCTAAATTAGAAAAATTTGAAAAAGTTTTTAAAGAGCGTTTAAAGAAAAAATAAGAATGTTTAAGATTTAGTATAACTCATTTTTTATTTAACCCAAATTTCAAGAAAGTATTGTTCTTTGACAAATGAGAGCTAACTTGCACTTGCGAGCAAAGCCTATGTATAAAATGGTGAATTTATCCCCTCCCAGATTTTGGCTGAAATGTAAAAAGGCTTCCATTTGGAAGCCCTTTGAGACAATCAATGATGAAACACCATGTTATCTCGTATAGAATAATTTAAGCAAAGATATTACATTTCCTCGCATTTTAATAAAAAGATATTTTATGAAAAGTTTCGAAAAAATGCAAATTGTAAATCCCAATGCTGCAGGAATTGATGTTGGGTCACGTTCTCATTTTGTAGCCATAGGACAGGATGAAAATCAAATTAGAGAATTTAATGTTTATCAATCAGGATTATGCGCTTTGGTAGCTTATCTTCAAGAGAACAAGATTCGTAGTGTTGCTTTGGAGTCCACAGGGAGTTATTGGCAATCATTGTTTATGATCTTGCAGGGAAATGGTTTTGAAGTTCTTTTGGTTCAAGGGACTCAAACAAAAAACCTTAAAGCAAAGACAGATGTGAAAGATGCACAATGGATACAGAAACTTCATTCTTTAGGGCTATTACGAGGTTCTTTTTTGCCCTCTGAAACCACTTTGCAGATAAGAACACTTCATAGACATCGTTCTAGTTTGATTGAACAAAGTTCAAGCTTTGTAAACAAAATGCAAAAAGCATTACGTTTAATGAACTTCAGACTCGACGTTGTGATAAGTGACATCACAGGAGTTTCTGGAATAAGAGTAATTGAGATGATACTATCAGGTGAAACTTCAGGTGAAAAATTAGCTGAATATTGCGACAAACGAGTTAAAAAAAGCAAAGAAGAAATAGCCGACGCTTTGCAAGGTAAAATAAACAATGAATACCTACATGAGCTTTCCGATTGTTATGATATTTACAGACTTATTCAAGATAAAATAAAAAACACCGATACTCGTATTGATCAAGTGCTGAAAAATCAAACCAGAGAAATTGTTTTATCAGAAGATATCGAATTGGTAAAGAAACAGAATAAAGGGAAAAACCAACCCAAATTTGATGTACAGAAATATAGTTTAAAACTTTTTGGAGTAGATCTCTTTGCTATAGAATCAGTTTGCTCAGGAACCGTTACTAGTTTTTTAGCCGAAATAGGCACCGATATATATAAATTCAAGACCTCCAAGCAATTTGTGAATTGGCTCAGGTTAGCTCCAAATAATAAAATTAGTGGAGGTAAGGTTTTGAGTAGCAGAACTCCAAAAGGGAAAAATAAATTTGCATTGACATTAAGAAATGCGGCAAATACAATTGAAAGAAAAAAAGAAGGTTACCTCGTTATGTTCTTTAAAAGGATTTCTTTTAAAAAAGGAAGAGGTGCTGCAATTACAGCAACAGCAAGAAAAATAGCAGTTATAATTTGGAATATGATAGTCAAAAAACAACATTATATACCAATAAATACAGACCAATATATTCAAGAAATGAAGAATAAAAAAACGATACAAATTAAAAAAATGATTAAAAAATACGGAATCGAAACTACTTCTTTATCAATTCCTTAAATTAAGTTAGATAGAATTACACATTCGACTTAGTAGTGAAAATGAAAAGGGAAGGATAAAAAAAATGCAAAACCATTTTCTTATAAATCTAGAAAAAAATGTAATCTCACTAAAGGGAAAATTCTTATAAGTAATAGTATGTTATTTCTCCTTTTGTATAAACGATAAGATGGCGAACTTTTGAATCAATCTAATATGAATATACAATAAACACCCTTTTTTAGAGTTAAATTCCTTATTTATTTGTAATAAATTTCTAACGCCATATCCGGGTTAATCCCAAATATGGCGTTAAACTTCGTTGTGAAACAAAAAAAATTAGAAGAAGAAAAAAGGATATAAATAAAAAAACTACCTAGCCCCTAGTTCAATAACTTCTAATTCCTTAATAGATTCATCATCAATAACAAAACGTAACATAGTTCGCATTTGATGAAAACCACTTTTACCACAAGCTCCAGGATTCATGTGCAAAAGATTTAATTTTTTATCATATTGGACTTTTAGAATATGAGAATGACCACAAATAAATAATTTAGGAGGATTTTTATAGAGCTCTTCTTTAATTTCAGGATTATACTTATTAGGATAACCGCCAATGTGTGTAATTAAAACATCTACTTTTTCACAATAAAAGCGATTGTGTAGAGGGAATTCCATTCGAGCATTTGTGCCATCAATATTACCATAAACAGCACGTAATGGTTTGTATTTTTTTAGAGTATCCGTAACGATTAGATTTCCTATATCTCCAGCATGCCAGACTTCATCTGCCCAATTTACATGTTTTAATATAGATTCATCTATGTGTCCATGAGTATCCGATAGTAATAAAATTTTTTTCATTTAAAGGAAAAAATAAAGATTAATTCAGAAAAAGAAGGTGATAATTTGTGTACATAATCTTCCTTAATTCCAAAATATTTTCAGGATCAAATATATAAAATCATTAAATTTGAAAGGAATAAAAACAAACGATAATTAAAAAAAATAGCAATAAATGAATAAGCTATTTTTTTAATCTGTTTAAGATTTAAAAATGAAAAAAGTATATTTAGATAACGCTTCTACAACAGAATTATATCCTGAGGTTATTACAGAAATGACCCGAATATTAAGCACTCAATACGGAAATCCATCATCTTCTCATCAAATAGGAAGAGAAGCAAAAAATGAACTTGAATTAGCTCGGAAAACAATTGCAAAAAATCTTAAATGTAATGCGCAAGAAATTATTTTTACATCTTGTGCAACAGAAGCTAATAATTTAATCCTTCGTTCTGCAATAAAAACTTTAGGCGTAAAAAGAATTATTACTACTAAAATAGAACATCATGCCGTTTTGCATACAGTAAAAGTGTTGCAAAAAGAAATGGAAATACAAGTAGATTTCGTTTCTATTAATCCAGATGGAACAATTAATTATAGTCATTTAGAAGATTTATTACGTTATGATATAAAAACCCTAATTTCATTAATGCACGTTAATAATGAAATAGGAACGGTTTTAGATCTAAAAAAAGTGGCTGATTTAGCTAAAAAAAACAATGCCTATTTTCATACAGATGCAGTCCAAGGTATAGGCAAAACAGTTGTAGATTTATCAACTATTTCAATTGATTTTTTAGTAGCTAGTGCACATAAATTTCATGGTCCTAAAGGAGTTGGTTTTCTATTCATTAAAAAAAATATTGTTTTAGAACCCCTATTTTATGGAGGAGAGCAAGAAAAAGGGCTTAGAGCTGGTACCGAAAGTATTCATAATATAGTAGGAATGGCAAAAGCCTTAGAAATTTCATTAACCAATTTAGAAACCAATAAAGAATATATTAAAGGATTAAAAGACTATTTAATCAAACAATTTCAAAATCATTTTTCAGAAAGTATTTTTGTTGGAAATCCTGAATTAACTCAACATAACATTGTAAATATCATCTTACCATTAGATGAAAATAAATCAGGAATGATTGTCTTTTTAATGGATATGAATGGTATAGCTATTTCTAGAGGGAGTGCTTGCCAATCAGGAAGTTCAAAACCTTCACATGTTTTAGAAGCATTTATTTCAAATGACCATTTGAGAAGACCTAATATTCGAATTTCATTTTCTAAATATAATACTCTAGAAGATATTGATTGTTTAATTGAAGCTATTAAAAAAATATGAAAAAAATAATGCTTATTCTCGTTTTACCCTTGCTAAGTCAAGCGCAAGAGTTTGATATCCAAGGACATCGAGGGTGCCGAGGATTACTTCCCGAAAATTCAATACAGGCAATGAAAAAAGCGATTGATTTAGGAGTTACTACCCTAGAAATGGATGTTGTAATAAGTAAAGATAAAGAAGTTTTATTATCACATGAGCCATTTTTATCATGCGAAATATGTTTAGATAAAATGAATCAGACTATTGAAGTATCCAAAGAACAGTCTTTTAATTTGTTTCAAATGAATTATGATGAAATAAAAAAATATGATTGTGGGAGCAAAATTCATCCTAGATTTTTAGAACAAGAAAAAATAAAAACACATAAGCCTTTATTAAATGAAGTAATTGATTTTGTTGAAGATTATATTCAAAAAAAATACCCAGAAAGAAAAATTTTTTATAACATAGAAACAAAGTCAGATCCCAAAGGAGATGGTATATTCCATCCGTTACCAAATGAATTTGTAGACTTATTGATTGGAGTCTTAAAAGATAAAAATATTACAGATAAAACGTATATTCAGTCTTTTGATGTTAGAACTTTACAATATTTGCATCAAAAATATGCTGAAATTAAAACAGTTCTTTTAGTCGAAAATAAATTTTCTATTAATAAAAATTTAAAAAAATTAGGTTTTAAACCAACTGTTTATAGTCCAGAATTTATTTTGTTAGATAAACAAAAAGTAGACTTTTTGCACGCAAAAAATATAAAAGTAATTCCTTGGACAGTTAATAAAAAGGAAGAAATGGAAAAGGTAATTTCGTATGGAGTAGATGGGCTAATTTCAGATTATCCGAACCGCTATTTTGAGTTAAAAAAATAAAATTCTTCCCATCTAAGTTCAAAATAATATAAGTTATCTTTTATTTTGAACTTAGAAGGAAGAAATAATCTCTTTATTTTTTATAAAAAGGTAGCTTAACTACTTTTGCAGCAACATCTTTATTTCTAATTCGAATAAAAATTTCAGTCTCAGGAGCAGATAAAGTTGAAGGAACGTACCCCATACCAATTCCTTTGTTTAAAGAAGGCGATTGAGTACCCGATGTTACAACACCAATAACAGTTCCATTAGCATCTACAATTTCATAATCATGACGAGGAATACCTCTTTCTAATAATTCAAAACCAACTAATTTGCGTGTTATCCCTTCCTCTTTTTGCTTTTTTAAGTTTAAAGAATTTGTAAATTCTTTTTCAAATTTTGTAATCCATCCTAAACCTGCTTCAAGAGGAGATGTTGTATCATTAATATCATTTCCGTATAAGCAAAAACCCATTTCTAAGCGTAAAGTATCGCGTGCAGCCAGTCCAATAGGTTTAATACCAAAAGAGGCACCTGCTTCAAAAACTTTATTCCAAATAATTTCTGCATCTTCATTTTTGAAATAAATTTCAAACCCTCCAGAACCTGTATAACCAGTAGCAGACACAATTACGTCATGTACACCTGCAAATTCACCCATTTGAAAAGTGTAATAGCCCATATTAGCTAAATCAATTGAAGTTAGACTTTGCATAGCTTCAGCCGCTTTAGGACCTTGAATAGCTAACAATGAATAAGCATCAGAATGATTTTCCATTGTAACTCCTAAATCATTATGTGACGAAATCCAGTTCCAATCTTTTTCAATATTAGAAGCATTTACCACTAGCATATAATGATTGTCCGCTATTTTGTATACGATTAAGTCATCTACAATACCTCCTTCATTGTTTGGTAAGCATGAATATTGTGCTTTACCATTAACTAATTTAGAAGCATCGTTTGAAGTTACCTTTTGGATTAATGCTAAAGCATTTTCTCCTTTAAGAAAAAACTCACCCATGTGAGAAACATCAAATACACCTACGCCATTACGAACCGTTTCGTGTTCAATATTTACACCTTCGTATTGTACAGGCATATTAAATCCTGCAAAAGGAACCATCTTAGCTCCTAAATTCTCGTGAATATGAGTTAATGCTGTGTTTTTCATTTTAAAGTAGTTTGTAAAAAATTGATTGCAAAATTAAGGTTTTTAAATAAAAGTTTGGTGTTATTATTATCTCAAATAGCGTAAAAAATGTTTTATTTCTTCGTTTTTATTCCTTTCGAACACATTTAATTTTTATTTATACTACTCAGATAACAAAGCGAAATAATAAGAATAGAATAATTTTATTTAAAAAAAAGAACTTATAATTGAAAAAGAATAGGACAAAAAGGAATATTTTGTTACACGTGTTTGTAACTACATTTAAATAGGAACTATTTTTTTATTTGAAATAACAAACTTCTTTTTGAAATTTAATCTTTTTTATGGAATTTTGGGCAACAAATTTTAGAATAAAATGGACACTACTCATTATATTTCTTCCGATGTATTTTCATTAGAAACATTACAAGAAATCATTTCGCAAAATCAAAAATTAGCATTGTCAGAAGAAGCACGATTAAATATTGTAAAATGTCGTGAATATTTAGATAAAAAAATGAATGAAAATAAAGAACCAATTTATGGTATAAATACAGGTTTTGGTTCTTTATGTAATGTGAAAATTTCAAATGAAAATTTATCGAAACTTCAAGAAAATCTAATGAAATCACATGCTTGTGGAACAGGGGATGAAGTCCCACAGGAAATTGTGAAAATTATGTTGTTATTAAAAGTTAAATCTTTAAGTTACGGACACTCAGGAGTGCAATTAGCAACAGTAGAACGATTGATAGATTTTTATAATAATGATATTTTTCCTATAGTTTATACCCAAGGATCATTAGGTGCTTCGGGAGATTTAGCCCCTTTAGCTCATTTATGTTTACCTTTAATAGGGGAAGGGGAAGTGTACGTAGACGGATTTCGCCAGCCAGCAATGAAAGTACTTGAAAAAATGAATTGGCAACCTATTATTTTACAATCGAAAGAAGGGTTGGCATTGCTAAATGGTACACAGTTTATGAGTGCTTATGGCAGCTATCTTCTATTAAAAGCATTAAAGTATAGTTACCTTGCGGATGTAATAGCAGCCATTTCATTAGAAGGTTTTGACGGTAGAATCGAACCATTTAATGATTTAATTCACATGGTTCGACCTCATAAAGGACAAATTGTGACTGCTCAACGTTTTCAAGAATTATTAGAGGGTAGTCAAATTATTGCACAACCCAAAAAACAGGTACAAGATCCTTATTCTTTCCGTTGTATTCCACAAGTACACGGTGCTTCAAAAGATACAATTGATTATGTGAAAAAAGTTTTTAAAACTGAAATTAATTCAGTTACTGATAACCCTAATATTTTTGTAGAAGAAGATTTAATTATTTCAGGAGGAAACTTTCATGGTCAGCCTTTAGCTTTGGTTTTAGATTTTCTTGGTATGGCTTTAGCTGAATTAGGAAATATTTCAGAAAGAAGAACTTATCAATTAATTTCAGGTTTACGCGACTTGCCCGCTTTTTTAGTGACGGATCCAGGATTAAATTCAGGATTTATGATTCCACAGTATACTGCCGCTAGTATTGTAAGTCAAAACAAACAGTTAACAACTCCAGCTAGTACAGATAGTATAGTTTCTAGTAATGGACAAGAAGATCATGTTTCTATGGGGGCTAATGCAGCAACTAAGTGCTTTAAGATAATGGAAAATCTAGAGCGTATTTTGGCCATTGAACTAATGAATGCTTCACAAGCCATAGATTTCAGAAAACCTTTAAAAACGAGTGATTTTTTAGAAAGTTTCTTGAAATTATACAGAGAAGAAGTTCCTCTTGTAAAAGAAGATAGAATATTACATTATGATATTGAAAAATCAATAGCCTTTTTATCTAGTTTTTATGTAGAAGATTTAGAATAGAAGTGATTTGATTTTTTTAAACAAAAGTAAAAAATAAAGGTTTTGTTCCGTAATTTCGACTTTTTTGCATTGCGTTAGGCTTATGTACTAAAAAATAGTAGAATAAGGAGAAGATAAAGATTATTTGGAAGTCAAAAGAAGACGTTTAGAGCATTATAGAAAATAGAAAAAGAAGGTGTTCTAAAAGTATCACCCTTTCATTTCGGTCATAGGGAGAAATCACATGATACTGATAATGTGACTTCTCCCGTTGCTGAAGTGATAGACTAGATGTTAAATTTTGACTTTTCAGACACCCTCTTTGATTAAATATAGATTTTTATTAGTATTTTAATTGAACTTTTAATTCAAATTCGTCATCAATCGTTTTGTCTGCTAAAGCACCAAAGTTTTTAGAAGCATATTTTACATCATATTTAGTTCGGTCTACCATTAGGGTTGCATTTGCAACACCTTTATTCGTTATTAGATCAAATTTGATAGGATTTGTAATCCCTTTTATAGTTAAATCAGCTTCTACAGCATACATATTGGTAGATTTTTTTCCGATTTTTTTGAACACCAAAGTTGAAGTAGGAAATTTATCAACAGCAAAAAAGTCACCATCTTTAAGGTGTATGTCTAGTTTGTTTTTCCATTCACCTTGTAAATCTAAAGTGTTAATAGTAGTCATGTCTACCGTAAAATTTCCTCCTTTTAATTCTTTACCATTAAAAATTAATTGACCTTCTTTTAGTTTTATATCTCCATCATGTTGACCGCCAAATTTTTTGGCTAACCATAAAACTTTACTTTTTGATGCGTCTACTTTTTTTGAAGTTTGAGCACTGGTAGTAAAAATACCACCTACAGTTACTAATATTGCTAAGGCAAAAGATTTTAAAATTTTCATTTTCATTTTAGTTTTAGATATTAATAAATAATTCTTCGTTTGATTTTCTTACTTTTTTATTATACTGAGTTATGTCTTCTTCATGTCTATAACCTATAGTTGCGACTAAACTTGCATTTAAATTTTGAGAATTTAAATGCAGTATTTCATTGTATTTATCCGCTTCAAAACCTTCCATAGGAGTTACATCTATTTTTAGTTCTGCAGCAGCATTTAACAGATTACCAAGAGCTAAATAAGTTTGTTTAGAAGTCCAAAAAGCTTGTTCACTAGTAGTTAAGCTCAAAATTTTACTTTTCATAAAATCAGCATAACCAGCTAAATTTTCTTGTGATATCTCTCTAATGTCGCTTATTCTTTTTATGTAATTCTCAATAATAGTTTCATCTAAATTAGTATAGTTAGCAAAAACGAATAGATGAGAAGCATCTGTTACTTGTGATTGATTCCAAGAATATGCTTTTAATTCTTCACGAATTATTGGATTATCAATGATTAGTACCTTATAAGGTTGAAGACCATAAGAAGAAGTGCTTAATCGAATAGCCTCTTTTAATATGTTTAAATCAGATTCATTTACTTTCTTAGAAGAATCAAATTTTTTGGTGGCATATCGCCAATTTTGGTGTTCAATAAAATTATTCATTATTTAACTTCTGTATTTTTCTAATAATTCATTAAAAATTTCTAATTCTGCAGGTGTTAATTTATCTGCAAATTCATTTTCGTGTGCCAATACTAAAGGATCTAAAGCTTCTAAAACTTCTAGTCCTTTTTCTGTAATTGTAATTTCCATTTTTCTTTTATTCTCAGAACAAACTTTACGTACAACTAGTTCTTTTATTAATAATTTGTCAACCAATCGGGTGGTGTTACTAGTTTTAGCTAACATACGTTCTTGTATGCAAGCCATATTAGCAGGTTTTCCTTTTTGACCTCTTAAAATTCTTAATACATTATATTGCTCACTCGATAGGTCATAGGGTTTTAATAATTCCAAAAATTTATCTCCTACTACATTTCGGGTGAACGTAAGATTTAGAAGTACCCTTTTTGCTAGCGATAAGGTGACTGTACTTTTAATTTCTTCTTCTATTTTCATTTCTATAGAAATTTGATACAGCAAATGTAAAAAAAAATAACATTTGTATATACAAATGTGTGATAAAAAAATGTTAATTCTATTTTATGTAATAAGATAGGAAGGGAATATTATTTCTTTTTTTTGAATAAAGTATTGATATTTAGTCTTTTATGTTTTTGTGTAAATGTTTTGTTATTTTGTGTAACTTTTATTTTCGACAAACGTATAATTAACGTATTTAAATTTAATCAATGTAAAAATGATACGACAGTGTTACTAATTAAAAAAAGAAATTCTAAATTTTTACTGCAGTAAGAATTTCTATTGGTAATAAATGAAAGATAAACTTCCTTTTATCTGATTAAATTTTATTAAAATGTATTATTCAAACTAATTATTTATGACATCAATTGCTTCATTATGGTGGTTATTACCGTTGGTATTAACTATTGTGTTTTACAAATTTGTTTTAAGAGTATTCTTTGGAATGGTCATTGTACCAGAAGATAAGATAGGTTTAGTAACCAAAAAGTTTGTGTTGTTTGGGACGGATAAATCGTTACCAGATGGTCGAATCATAGCAACAAAAGGAGAAGCGGGGTTTCAGGCACAAACGTTGGCTCCAGGATTGTATTGGGGGATGTGGATCTGGCAATATTCAGTTGATATGACCGCATTTACGATTATCCCAGAAGGTAAAATAGGTTTAATATTAAGTAAAGATGGGAAAGAAATTCCTACAGGTAGAATTTTAGCACGCAGAGTTGAATGTGATAATTACCAAGATGCTACGGGCTTTTTGGATAAAGGAGGGCAAAAAGGTCGTCAAACAGCCTTTATTACGAGTGGATCGTATCGTATTAATACGTATTTATTTGAGATCGTTATTGTAGACCAAATTAAGATTTTTGAAAACATGGTGGGAATTGTAACAGCACTTGATGGAGAGCCTATACCTCACGGTCAAATTGCTGGAAAATTTGCGGATGGACATAATAATTTTCAAAATTTTGATCGTTTTTTAGACCAAGGAGGGAATCGTGGTTTGCAACCACAAGTGATGTTAGCAGGATCTTATTATATAAACCCTTGGGCAATACAGATAGAACAAAATCCTATGACTGATGTTCCAATTGGTCACGTAGGTGTTGTAATTTCCTATATAGGAGAAGATGGACAAGATGTTACTGGAGAAACCTTTAAGCATGGTAATATTGTTTCTAAAGGACAACGAGGTGTATGGATGGAACCTCTTGGGCCAGGTAAATACGCATTAAATAGGTATACTACTAAATTAGAATTAGTGCCAACAACTAATTTGGTTTTAAATTGGGCAAATGCACGTAGTGAATCACATGATTTAGATAAAAATTTATCAACTATAACAGTACGTTCAAAAGATGGTTTCCCGTTTAATTTAGATGTGTCACAAATTATTCATGTGCCTGCAAACGAAGCACCTAAGGTTATTGCTCGCTTTGGTAGCATGACTAATTTAGTTTCTCAAGTATTAGAACCAACGATAGGAAATTATTTTCGTAATTCAGCACAAGATAGTGATGTAATATCATTCTTAAGTACACGTAAAGAACGTCAGGAATCAGCAAAGGGGCATATAAAAACGGTTTTAGATGAATATAATGTAAACGCAGTTGATACCTTAATTGGAGATATTATTCCTCCTGAATCATTAATGAAAACATTAACGGATAGAAAAATAGCAGAAGAAGAGCAAAAAACCTACCAAACACAAAAAATGGCACAAGAACAACGCCAAGGAGTTGAAAAAGAAACAGCTATTGCAGATATGCAAAAAGAAATTGTTCGTGCAGCTCAAAGTGTAGAAATAGCACAGCGTACAGCAGATGCCACCGTTAAAAAAGCAGAAGGGGATGCTGCTAGTTTAAAATTAAATGTAAATGCGGAAGCAGAAGCAACGAAAATGCGCGCTATTGCGGAGGCAGAAGCAACTAAAGCAAAAGCAGCCGCTCAAGCAGAAGCAACCAAATTAAATGCAAGTGCAGAAGCCGAAAAAATATCAAAAACAGGTTTAGCAGAAGCGGAAAAAATTATGGCTATTGGTAAGTCTACAGCAGAATCATATCAATTACAAGTTTCCGCAATGGGAGGTGATAATTTTACTAAATATAAAATTACAGAAGAAATAGGTAAAGGAAATATTAAAGTAATTCCAGAGGTATTAATTTCAGGTTCAAATGGAACGGATGGAGGCGTTAGTGGTTTATTAGGTATGAAATTAATGGAACTTATGAACACAACTAACGATTCTAAAAAAGCATAAAAAATATATATGTAAGTTAAAAAGTTAAGGCTTGGATTTTTAGAATCTGAGCCTTTTGTTAAATGTAATATTTTGTTACTTATTCTAATATAAAAGTATAATGACTAATACATAAATGAAATCTAAGATACAAATAAGCTTGTTGACTTTTAGTTGCCTATTCTATTTAATCTATATGCCACTTTCTTAATTTATTAAGCTCTTCTTGTTCTTTAATTTCTTCTATAGATAAAACTTTTAAAAAAGAAGGGTGTTGTTCTATAGCAAATTCAATTTTTTCTACGATAGACTCAATAGATTCGTTGTCATAATCTATTTGTAAAGGTTCTTTAATTGTAAAACTCTGTAGAATTCCTTTCTTTTTGGTTATCAGACCTTTTTTGTCAAAAGATCTTCTAAAACCATCTATTACAATAGGAACAACAATAGGTTTGTATTCTTTTATAATATGGGCAGTTCCTTTTCTTACAGGTTTAAAGGATTTAGTGGTACCTTGAGGAAAAGTAATGACCCAACCATCATTCAAAGCAATTTCAATATTTCGAAAATCAGATAAGTTAACTTGCTTTTGTTCGTGTTTTTCTAAATCTTTACCATCTGCTCGCCAAGTTCTTTCTACAGATATAGCACCTACATAGGACATGATTTTAGTAAGCAAATTAGCATCTAGTGTTTCTTTAGCCCCTATGTAATAAAGATTTAATTTAGGTTTCCATAAGTACCAAATATTTTTTATATTGTTTTCACGTCCTTTTAAACTGGCATTAAAAACATGAAACATAGCCACCACATCAGCAAAATAAGTCTGATGATTGGATATAAATAATACATTCGTATTGGGTAAATTACGTATGATTTCTGATCCCTCAATGTTAAGTTGGTTAAATCCTCGGTACCTACGATGGGTACAAATTCCGAATAGAATAATAATCCATCTTTTAATAAATAATATATGTCCGAAAGGATTTCGTTTAAATAATCCCATATTTTTTTAATTTGGAGCAGGCAAATGTATGAAAAAAAAAATTATAAGACTTTTTTTATGATATCTTTCAATTCGCTCATCATCATAGCCGTTGCTCCCCAAATGATATACCCATCTATTTTAAAAGCTGGAACCTCAATTTCATTTGCGTAAGAAGTGTTCATATTCAGATGAATAATATTATCATCATTTAAAAAATGTTGTAAGGGTAACTCTATTATATCACTAACTTCTTCTGGGTTTGGTTTGAATATAATTTCTTCATGACAAATCCCTAAAAAAGGCGAAACTAAATAATTACTAGGAGGAATATATACTTTTGTAAAAGATCTTATTACTTCTATTTGATCCTTAGATACCCCAATTTCTTCAAAAGTTTCTCTTAAAGCAGTTTCTGATAAGTTTTTGTCAAATGGCTCGACTTTTCCACCAGGAAAAGCTATTTGTGAAGAATGTACCCCAGGATATGCGTTTCTAACTATTAAAGCTAAGTGAGTTAAATGGTTTTTAGGATAAAATAACATCATAACAGCAGCTTTTCTAGAAAGAATGTTTTCTATATTTAGTCCTTCTAAAAGTTTGATTCGTTCTGGAGGAATCATTTTGGAATGTGACTTTATTGCGGGAAGTGTTTCTTTTGCTATTTTTGGAATGTATTTTAAAAAATTGGAAAATTCCATTTGGATCTAGTTTTAATAATACTATATAATCAATCGTGTCGTAAATGGTGCTATATTTAATCTACTAAAAATAAAACTATTTTTGGAGATATACAATTATTAAATGTTTTTAACTATGTATAGTAAAGAAGAAAGTATACAAATAAAGAAAGAATTTTGGACAAAATTTGCAGAAGCCTATCCTAGAAAATGGTTATTGTACAACACAAAAATAAAAGATGTTAGTTTTAAATTCTTTATAGATAATAAAAAAGCACAAGTTTTATTAGAAATAGAGCCTAGAGATGAAGAAAAGAGGAAAATATATTTTGAAAAGGTAGAATCTTTGAAAAATATATTATTAGAAGACTATTTACCAGAAGCCATTTTTGAACGTAATTATTACCTTGAAAATGGGAAAGTGGTAAGCCGTATTTGGGTAGAACTCTTAGAAATTAGTATTAATAATAAGTCAACTTGGGATCGTGTTTTTGATTTTTTTTATGAACAAATGGATGCTTTTGAACGATTTTTTTATGAAAATGAAGATTATATAAAAGATCTTGAAATTAATACATAAAAATAGAACGAAAGATGAGACTGTTTCAAAAGAGGTAATCTTGTCATCTAAGAGAAAGGAGGAATCATATAAAGTGAATAATACAACATGTACAAAAAAGAGTTTGATTCTAGGACTCCTTTTTACGTAGCAGTGACAAGCTAAATGGTAATTTTTGAATAATTGTTCGATTAGAGGGAGAAATTATATGCTATTGATTATAAGACTCCTCCTTGTGTTGGAATGATAAACGATGCGTTGATTTTTAAATTTTTAAAGAGCCTTTTTCTTTAATCCATATTGCGTATTAAACCTCGTTTTGAAACAAAAAATCAATAAATTTAAATTTTTAAGGAAAATTTTAGAAGAAGAAATAGGATACTATTTTGAAGATTGACATTGAAGTACATGCTTGCTGTAATAGAGGGACTTCTCCATTCACTCCGCTCGAGTCTAATACGGAAATAAGGTTGAAAATAAAATATAAACAGAAGGTGTCCTAAAAGTTGAAAATTTTGTTGTTTAATATCGTTTAGTTAACTAAAAAATACTCGAACGAACTAGATGAAATTATTATCACGTTGCTTATAAGTATTTTATTCTGTTTATTTTCTAAACAAAAATTGATATGATATTACTTTTTGGACACCTTTTGGAAAAGTTTTGTTAAAAAATTAAATCCCTAAATAATTACTAGGAGTAATAGCTTTAAGTTCATTTTTAATAGTATCCGAAACGTTTAATGTATCAATAAAAGCGTGTATAGCGTTTTTATTAATAACAGTATTCGTTCGAGTAAGGTCTTTTAAGGCCTCGTAAGGATTAGGGTAGGCTTCTCTTCTAAGAATTGTTTGAATAGCTTCTGCCACAACAGCCCAGTTTTTTTCTAAATCCTCTGCAAATTTTTCTTCATTTAATAGTAATTTATTGAGTCCTTTAAGTGTAGCTTCAAAAGCAATGAGAGAATGCCCTAAAGGAACACCTACATTTCTAAGAACCGTACTGTCTGTTAAATCACGTTGTAATCTTGAAATGGGTAATTTGGCAGATAAATGCTCAAAAATAGCATTAGCTATACCCAAATTACCTTCTGAATTTTCAAAATCAATAGGATTTACCTTATGAGGCATAGCACTTGATCCAATTTCACCAGCTTTTATCTTTTGCTTAAAATAATCCATTGAAACATACGTCCAAATATCTCGATCCAAATCAATCAAAATTGTATTGATTCTTTTTAAAGTATCAAAGAAAGCAGCCAAATGATCGTAATGTTCTATTTGTGTTGTAGGAAAGGAATGTTGTAAACCAAGTGTTTGCTCTACAAAATAAGATCCAAAAGCCTTCCAATCATGGTTAGGATAGGCAATTTTATGAGCATTGTAATTACCTGTAGCGCCTCCAAATTTAGCTGCGAAAGGAATCTTATATAATAATTTCAATTGTTCTTCTAAACGTTGAACAAAAACAAAGATTTCTTTTCCTAAACGAGTAGGAGAGGCAGGTTGTCCATGTGTACGAGCAAGCATAGCTACGTCTTTCCATTCTATTGCTAATTCTTTTAATTTTTCAATAATACGAGTTAGACTTGGTAAATAAACTTGTTCAAAAGCATCTTTTGTAGAAAGAGGAATAGCAGTATTGTTAATATCTTGTGACGTAAGCCCAAAATGAATGAACTCTTTATATTGTTCTAACCCCAATCTGTCAAATTGTTCTTTTATAAAGTATTCAACAGCCTTTACATCATGATTAGTTGTTTTTTCAGTGTTTTTTATCCATAATGCGTCGTCAGTTGAAAAATTTTGATAAATTTTTCGTAATGCAGAAAAAGTAGTATTTGAAATATCTTTAAGCTGTGGTATACCTGCTTCAACGAGTGCTATAAAATATTCAACTTCTATTAAAACACGGTATTTAATTAAGGCTTCTTCTGAAAAAAATGGAGAAAGACCAATCGTTTTATTTCTATAACGACCATCAATAGGTGATATAGCATTTAATTCTGTTAACTGCATTTTGTGTGTTGTTTTAAAAAGAACAAATATAGTTAGAATTCTTTTTTTAGATAAAGCATATTTTCTTTTTTTAACCCAGATTCCGCATTAGACTTCATTGTGAAACAAAATTTTTCAATAAATTCAAATGCTCACGGAAAATTTTAGAAGAAGAAATAGTGAACTATTTTGATGATTGAAATTTGAGTACGTGCTTGAATTTGAAGAAAAATAAAGTTGAATAGATTTCTAATGCTGAATCTGGGTTTAACTATTAGACTTCGTTGTAAAACAAAATTCATACAAATTCAAGTATTCACGAAAAATTTAAAAAGTAATAGCAGACACTTTTTATAATAAAAATTAGTCTATGTATTCGAATTGTAAGGAAATAAAGAAAAACAGATTTTACTTCGCTAATTCATTTCGAGTCTAATGCGGAATTTAGACTAAATTTAGAATGCTAAGATTGTAAGAATAGGAAATAAACTATTATTTTCTCCTTTTGATTGTATACTTAATGTCAATAAAAATTTGAATAAAGTTTAAAGAGGATTATATATATTGTTATTATAGATGCAATAAGAAAGATTTAAGAGACTGCTTTTTATAGTATTAGAAATAAAAAGGATTTTGTTTTTTGATCTTAATATAGATTGTATAAAAGGTCGTAACTTTATCTATCTTCATCACAAAGTTTATCACATAATCTGGACTAAAAGTAGAGAAAGAATAGTAAATATTGGTAATGTTAGAAGGCTGTCTAAAAGTCAGTAATCTTATAATATAGATCAAAAAATGATAAAATTATAACATTCTTTCTGGCGTTGGAACGACAAACTAAATGTTGATTTTCTACTTTTTGTACAGCCTTTTTAAAATTTTAATAGCAATTATTTTTTAGAAGCTTTGGTTACTAGGTAAATACCTATAAGAATGAAAGGAACACTCAACCATTGACCAGTACTCATAATACCTAATATATTTTCAAAACCGCCTTGACTTTCTTTAACAGATTCCACAATGATTCGTATAGTAAATAAAGTAATTAAAAAGGTACCAAATAATAAGCCCTGTTTGTTTCTAGCATCTGTTTTCCAGTACATGTAAAATAGCAAGGCAAAGACAAAAATATAGCCAAAAGCTTCGTACAATTGTGAAGGATGTTTAGCAGGAATACTTTCTATTAAAGAAGCATATTTAGGGTTTGTGGTTAGTTCTGTATAGGCTTCTCTGTAATTTGTGATGCCAGTAGAGCTAATAGCTTCATTTTTAGAAATGGCATCTTGCACAAACTTTATTCCAAATATAGATTGAGTTTGATCACCCACAATTTCTGAATTAAAAAAGTTGCCTAATCGAACAAATACTGCTCCGCTTGCTACAGGTATTACGATTCTGTCTAATACCCATAAAAAAGGCCTTTTGATGATATTTTTAGAATAAAAATACATGCAAGCAATTACAGATATAGCAGCTCCATGGCTGGCTAATCCTTGAAAACCAGTAAATTCAAATTCAGGGCTAAAACGAAAAGGTAATAATATTTCTTCTAAATGGTTTTTGTAATAACTCCAGTCATAAAAGAAAACATGTCCTAAGCGGGCTCCTAGTAAAACAGAAACTACCATCCAAATAAAAAGAGAATCTAATTTTTCAATTGATTCACCTTCTCTTATAAAGATTTTTTTCATAATGGCAATTCCTAAAGAAAATGCAATTACAAACATTAAACTATAAAAACGGATTGTAAAATTGCCTATTGAAATGCCATCTACTGGATTCCAAATAATAGCTAATAAGTGATTCATAAGTTATTTTTTCAAGTCAATCAAAAGTAGAATTATAAAAATAGAAATCCAAATCTACTATAAAAATAGTTTTGATTTAAATGCTAGAATCATATTTAGAAAACTTTTGTCTTTATCGTTTTTTAGATGCTTTAACCTATCTTTGTCCCATGCAAAATTTAATGTTTTTTCAGTCCTTTAAGAGGGATATATCAAGTATAATATTACCTAAAAAGTTTACATTTCCATTCTATTATGATCCACACGAGTTAAGCATAATAGCTAGTCAAGAACTGCAAACATATTTAGAAAATCAAAATGATTTTGAACATAATTTTGGTTTAAAAGAAGGACAAGAGGGACTTGTTATAGGTAAAATGTTTGGTGTTTTGGTATGTCAAAATTTAGCAGGAGAAATAGGGTATTTATGGGCATTTTCAGGTAAATTAGCAGAACAAAATCAACTTAATTATTTCGTTCCTACTGTATATGATATGTTAGATGCTTCAAGTTTTTATAAAGAAGAAGAAGCTAAGATTAATGAGTTGAATGAACAGATTAATTTAGCAGAAACAAAATTTGATTATCTTGAATCATTGTCTCTTTTAAAACAAATAAATGAAGAAGCAGAAAAAGATATTCAAAAGCAAAAGCAATACATTAAAGAACAAAAAAGTAAACGAGAGGATTTGCGCAATCAAGCTTTACTTACAATGACCAAAGAGGAACAAGGATTGTATTTTATACAGTTGAGTGAACAGAGTAAAAATGAAGCCATTTTATTAAAGAAAATGACAAAATATTGGAATTTTAAAAAAGAGGAAGCAAAAGAAAAAAAACAATATTTTGAAAATCAAATTTTATTATTAAAAGAACAACGAAAAAAATTATCAGCTCAAACACAACAACGATTATTTGCAGAATATTCTTTTTTAAATCGATTTGGAAAAACAAAAAGTATAGGTGAAATTTTTAATAATAATCCTCCTGCTGGTGCGGGGGAGTGTGCCGCACCTAAGTTATTACATTATGCTTTTAAAAAGCAGTTAAAGCCTTTATGTATGGCTGAATTTTGGTGGGGACAATCGCCTAAGAGTGAGGTACGAAAGCACAAACAGTTTTATCCTGCATGCAAAGGAAAATGCGAACCTATTTTATTAGGGCACATGTTAGAGGGGCTTGAAATAGATGAAAATCCATTTTATAATAATCCAGCAGAAGGAAAAGATATTAAAATTATATACGAAGATGATTATATGTTGGCAATTAATAAACCAGCAGAATTTTTGTCCGTACCAGGTAAACTAGTGTCAGATTCTGTATATGAACGAATTAAAAAAAAATACCCAAAAGCTACAGGGCCTCTAGTTGTTCATCGTTTAGATATGTCAACTTCAGGAATTATGTTAATAGCTAAAACAGAAGAAATTTATATAGCATTACAAAGTCAATTTATTAAGCGAACAGTAAAAAAATGTTATGAAGCCATTTTAGATGGTTTGCTTAATAGTGATAGCGGATTCATAGATTTACCATTACGAGTAGATCTAGAAGATCGTCCAAGACAAATGGTTTGTTATGAACATGGTAAGCCAGCTCAAACCAGTTGGGAAAAAATTTCAGTTCAAAATAATAAAACAAGAGTGAACTTTTATCCAATAACAGGACGTACCCATCAGTTAAGAGTACATGCCTCACATCCTTCAGGGTTAAATACAGCAATAGTAGGTGATGATTTATACGGTAAGAAAGCGGATCGTTTGTACTTGCATGCTAAATCTATAACTTTTGTGCATCCGATAACTCTTAACAGTTTAACTATAGAAACAGAAGCAGATTTTTAATTTATATTTTATAGTGGTTGAAAAAGATAAGAAAAATAATAAATCAATATTTAGTTTTAGAATAGTAACATTTTTATAATCAGTATTATAGGAATTTCGTTATTTAGTTCCTTCGTTCGAGCTAACCAAAACTAGAACAAAGGAACTAAATGAAATTAAATGATACGAATGAAAACATTTTGTAAAATGAATGAAAACAGCTACTCTATGATTTTGATTTCAAATATTTTATCCCAATTTTTGCCCGTAACAAATAAAGTTTTGTTACTCGAATTATAAGCTATACCATTTAATACATCCAAATCAGGATGTTGCGTTACTTTTGTTTTTAATTCACTTAAGTCGATTACCGATTCTACAGCACCTGATACAGGGTTAATAATAACAATAGCATCTTTTTGGTAAACATTAGCGTATATCTTGCCATTTATCCATTCTAACTCGTTAATAGCAGGTACTTTTGTACTATTAGTATATACATTGATATGATCTACTTCTTTAAAAGTATTAGGATTTATAATGCTAATTCTTTCAGAACTATCAGTCATATAAAAATTTTTGCCATCTGTGGTTAATCCCCATCCCTCCATTTTTTTAAAATATTGGAAAGTTTTTTCTTTTTTAAATGTATTAGCATCATACACGTATCCCTCATTATTTAACCAAGTTAATTGGTAAATTTTATTATTTAAAAAAGTAATACCTTCTCCAAAAATAGATTCAGGTAACTCTATTTTTTGAATAACTTTCCCTGTTTTATAATCTGTTTTTCGAAGACTAGAAATTCCTTTTTGACCAGTAGATACACCTGAGCCGTTACCTGTGCCTTCATATAAAAAACCTTTGTAAAACTCTAATCCTTGTGTATAAGCCTTTAAATCATGAGGATAAGTAGCAATTAACTGATATTTTAAAAGTTTAGGCTCTTCTTTTGAAACTAATTCTACTCTAGATGTTAATTCTTGTACATCTCCTTCGTAATATACAATAGCTTTTAGGTTTTGATAACCTAATTTTGCTTCATTTAAGATATATTTAAAGGTGTTATTTCCTTTTGTTGATCCAATTCTTTTTTCGTTGCTAAAAAAAGAAACAGAATCAATATTCTTCTCATTTTTATTGGTTATAATGATGGGAATTTCATCACCTGGGTGATAAAGAGCTTTAAATTGCGACTCATCAATAGAAAATAAATTTTTTTTATCACCTTCGCAACCAGTTCCTATTACTAGTAATGATATGATTGTTAGTAAGTTATATTTTTTCATTGTATGTTTTTTTTCAATGACAATATACAAAAGGTATTTTGTTTCTCAAAAATGCTTGCAAAAATATAAAAAGGTTGTATATTTGCAACGGCAAGTCCTACACGACCAGCTCCTGCAAACTCCTCCAGGGTGGGAACGCAGCAAAGGTAAGCGGTTGTAGCGGTGCGATGTAGGTCGCTTGCCTTTTTTGACCAGAAAATGTTTACACTATATAATCCCGATTTATTCGGGATTTTTTATTTTAGACAAAATTTTACTGCATGCAATTAACTTGGCAAAAGATTAAATTACCGTTAAAAGAAACTTTTTCTATAGCTTATGGGAATTATTCTTATAGAAATGCTTTGATTGTAGTTTTAAAAAAATCAAATACTACAGGGTATGGAGAATGTACCGAAATAGATTATTATCAAATTAAAATTGAAAATTTAATCGAAGAACTGAAAAAGATAAAAACTATTGTTGAAACTCAAAAAATAGTTCATCCTCTCGCGTTTTATGAGATAATTTCTAAGTCTTCTCTTTCTGCTTTTGTTTGTTCTGCTTTAGATTGTGCTTATTGGGATTTGTACGGGAAACTCGAAAAAAAAAGTTTTTTAGAGTTAAATAAGATAAAATCTGATGTCATACCCGAATCTTCTATTACAATTAGTGTGGATTCATTAAAAAATCAACAAGCAAAAATAAATGCGTCTTCTTGGAATAATTTTAAAGTGAAATGCAAAGGGTTGGAAAGAGAAACTCTTTATTTGTTATCTCAAATGAAAAAAAGTATAGCTATTGACTCAAATGGGAGTTTTACAAAAGAAGATTGTGAATGGTTGGAAAAACAAGAGTTTATTTCTGAGTTTGTTTATTTGGAACAACCTATGAAAGTTGGGCAATATAATATTTTGAATAGGCTAGGTAAAGCTAATTGGATGGCAGATGAAGATTTTCAAGATAGTTTGGATTTAAAACAATTAGAAGAACATTATAAAAGTATAAATATAAAGTTGGTTAAATGTGGAGGTTTAACCCCTGCTCTGAAAATTATTACAGAAGCTAGGAAAAGACAGTACAAGATAATGATAGGTTGTATGACAGAGTCCACCGTTGGTATTTCTGCTGGTGCAGTATTAGCTCCTTTAGTGGATTATGTAGATTTAGATGGTGCTAATTTGTTAGCATCGGATATAGCTCATGGGTCAGAAGTAATAATGGGTAAGGTTGTTTTGAGCGAGTGTCCTGGTTTAGGTATATCAATTAGATAAAGAATAGAAAAAAGGGAGATAAAAATAATGAATAAAAAAGTAATAGTTATTACAGGAGGATCTTCCGGTATAGGAAGAGCAGTGGGAGAGTTTTTACAGGATAAGGGGTATATGGTGTATGGAACGAGTAGAAATCCAGAAAAAAATCAAAATTCTAAAATTCCATTAGTTGTATTGGATGTCAGGGATGTAAATACTATAAATGAAGCGATAAAAAGAATTGTTGCTGAATCGGGTAGGATAGATGTATTGATTAATAATGCAGGTGTAGGTATTACGGGGCCTATAGAGGAAATTCCGACGAAAGAAATGCGTGCTCATTTTGAAACTAATTTTTTTGGACCTATTGAGGTTATTAAAGCTGTTTTGCCGCAAATGCGTTTACAAAAATCAGGTTTGATTATTAATATAACTTCTATAGCAGCTTATATGGGGCTGCCGTATAGAGGGATTTATTCAGCCTCTAAAGGTGCTTTAGAATTGCTAACAGAAGCTTTGCGTATGGAAACAAAGCAATTTGGTATAGAAATAACGAATATTGCGCCAGGAGATTTTGCAACGAATATTGCGGCAGGACGTTATCATGCTCCTCTGATAAAAGGGTCTGTTTATGAAAAAGTGTATGGTGATACTTTGAAAGAAATGAATGATCATGTTGATGGAGGACATGATCCTATGGAAATGGCAAAAGCGGTTTTGAGTGTAATTTGTACTTCAAAGCCTAAAATACATTATAAAGTAGGAGCTTTTATGCAAAAAACATCCATTTTTTTAAAAAGAATATTGCCAGACAAGGTGTATGAAAAAATGTTGATGAATCATTATAAGCTTTAGGTTTGTTATTATATTTTGACGGAATTGTTTAGAGTGATTATTATTTATATTAAAATTGAATTTGTAATTTTGCTTTAAACACAACTATAATTTAACATAAAAAAAAAGAGATGAAGTTTTTTATTGACACGGCCAATTTAGATCAAATTAAAGAAGCACAAGCGTTAGGTATTTTAGATGGTGTAACAACCAATCCTTCCTTAATGGCGAAAGAAGGTATTACAGGTAAAAATAATATTTTAAAACATTATGTTGATATCTGTAATATAGTAGAGGGTGATGTGAGTGCAGAAGTGAATGCGATGGATTTAGAAGGAATGATAAAAGAAGGTGAAGAATTAGCAGAATTGCATGAGCAAATTGTGGTTAAGTTACCAATGACTAAAGAAGGGATTAAAGCTTGTAAATATTTTTCAGATAGAGGGATTAAAACGAATGTAACATTAGTTTTTTCAGCAGGGCAGGCATTGTTAGCAGCAAAAGCTGGGGCTACTTATGTTTCACCTTTTTTGGGACGTTTAGATGATGTGTCTACAGATGGATTGAATTTAATATCAGAAATTCGTGATATTTATGATAACTATGCTTTTGAAACACAAATTCTAGCAGCTTCGGTTCGTCATACGATGCATATTGTAAATTGTGCAAAAATAGGAGCGGATGTTATGACGGGGCCTTTGTCTGCTATTACAGGTTTGTTAAAACATCCTTTGACGGATATTGGGATAGCGCAATTTATTGCGGATTACGAAAAGGGTAATAAATAGTTTTGATTAAAAAAAAGTCAATCTAAGATTTCTTGTAAGGAGTTAGATTAGATGAAACACTTACTAAATGATTTTTGGTAAGTGTTTTTTTGTATTTATTTGAGATTTTTGTAGATTATGAGTATTTTGTAAATGTTGTGTTTGTTGAGGGGGATAGTAGTTTTTTGTTTGTGATGAAGAATAAAAGATTGTTGAATGTGGAAAAACTTTAAAAATTTTAAATCCATTACTTATCTAACTTTTTTGCATATAGTCAAATCCTCTGAAAATGACTCTGACCTATTTAGGAAGGTTAGGAGATATGGGTTTCTTCTTATTCAGATTATTCAATCTTTTTGCTTAATCCCCAACTTTTGTTCTTGATTCTTTTTGTGTTGAGGTATAAAAAAAACCGATAAATTATATTTACCGGTTTTTTTAGTGGGGAGAGCAGGATTCGAACCTGCGAAGGTTTCCCAACGGATTTACAGTCCGTCCTCGTTGGCCGCTTGAGTATCTCCCCCTCACGTATTTGTGATTGCTTGATTGCGTTGCAAATTTACATATCTTTTCTAGATAAACAAGGTTTTTTGTAGGTTTTTTTTTCTTTTTTTGTTGTTTTTTTGTAAGTTGTTGTTAGTTAGTTGGGTAGGTTTTGGTTTGAGGTGTAAATATTTAATTTTTTTTATAAAAAAGAAGGTGTTCTAAGAGGCGAACCCTTTTTTTCTGGGAATTACTTATATGAAAACTGCCTTCGATAGGTGTCCGAATGTTTTAGTAATATAAAAAAGGCTGTCTTTTGGACAGCCTTTAACGAGATATATTTAAATGAGTTTTAAATGTGCAAAGCTCTCTTGTTAGTAGCGTCTAAAGCGGCTTCTTTAATTGCTTCGGCAAAAGTAGGATGGGCAT
This sequence comes from Flavobacterium davisii, assembly GCF_042182265.1. NCBI lineage: Bacteria > Pseudomonadati > Bacteroidota > Flavobacteriia > Flavobacteriales > Flavobacteriaceae > Flavobacterium > Flavobacterium davisii. The sequence goes on along the minus strand of NZ_CP097869.1, from coordinate 2,968,039 downwards.
GCGACATTCTGGAGATGTCTTCTGCGCTTGCACGGAATTCCATAGCTGTAACAGCCTCTGCTATTAAATCTGCTGCACGGGCACCAATTATATGTACGCCTAATACTTCGTCAGTAGCAGTATCTGCTAAAATCTTGATAAAACCATCAGTGTCAGCACTTGCACGAGCACGTCCTAAAGCTTTGAATGGGAAATTACCAGTTTTGTAGTTTTTGCCTTCAGCTTTTAATTGTTCTTCTGTTTTACCTACTGCTGCCACTTCTGGCCATGTATAAACTACCCCAGGGATTAAGTTATAATCAATATGAGGTTTTTGACCTGCTAAATATTCTGCTACCATAACGCCTTCTTCCTCTGCTTTATGCGCTAACATGGTGCCGCGGATTACATCGCCAATAGCATAGATGTTTGAACTTGTAGTTTGTAAATGATCGTTAACTTCTACTTGCCCTCTTTCTGTAAGTTTTACACCTGCTTTTTCCGTATTTAAACCATCTGTGTAAGGACGACGTCCTACTGCTACTAAAGCGTAGTCTCCTTCAAGGATTAATTCTTGTCCTTTTGCATTATCTGCTTTTACGATTACGTCATTTCCGTTACGAGATACTTCTTTAACTTTGTGTGAAGTATAGAATTTCATTCCTTGTTTTTTTAATACTTTAGTCAATTCTTTTGATAAAGCACCGTCCATACCCGGAATAATTCTATCCATGAATTCTACTACTGATACTTGAGCTCCTAGGCGTAAATAAACTTGGCCTAATTCTAATCCGATTACACCGCCACCAATGATAATTAAATGTTTAGGAACTTCGGGTAATTTTAAAGCTTCAGTAGAAGTAATAATTCTTTCTTTGTCAATTTTTATGAATGGAAGGCTAGATGGTTTGGAGCCTGTGGCAATAATTGTATTTTTTGCTTCAATTTTTTCAATAGAACCATCTTCCTTTGTTATGTTCAAAGTAGTTGCATTTTCAAACGATCCAACTCCTTGAAACACGGTAATGTTGTTTTTATCCATTAAAAATTTAACTCCACCGCATGTCTGATCAACGACAGATTGTTTGCGTTCAATCATTTTTTGAAGATTAATCTTTACATCCCCAGAAACCTCGATTCCGTGATCTGCAAAATGTTGTAATTCTTCATAATGATGAGATGAAGCTAGTAATGCTTTTGAAGGGATACATCCTACATTTAAACAAGTACCTCCAAGAGTGGCATATTTTTCAATAATAGCCGTTTTCATTCCTAGTTGCGCACAACGAATTGCTGCTACATATCCACCAGGCCCAGAACCTATTACAACTACGTCAAATGAGCTCATAATATCTATTTTATGTTGTTTTAAAAAAGTTGATTGCAAAATTAATAATTTATAATAGAAAAAAATGAGATAATTTGTGATATTTAATTCTAATTAGGAACGACAAAATATATTTTCTTTTTTCATTTATAAAAACTTTTAATGATTCTATTTTTGTAGTATTAAAACGGGATTATGTGTTAATAATTTATTAATAAACAAAAAAGAATTTGAATCTAAAAAATAGATTCTTTTTGTTCTTAATTAAATGGTTCTAAAAGATCGAAATTTTGTTACTTATATAATAGTAAAAATCATAATATTGATAATGTAATTTTTTTGGTTGAAAAGATAGGCTACACCTTAAGTTGTTCCTTTTTAAAATAGTCATGTCTAGGAGGAAAAAAATCCGTGTATTTTTATTTTCTTTACCTTTTCATCCTCATTATAAAGTCTATCGCGTAATTTGAGTTGAAACATTTTTTTTGACTTTAATTTAAATTTAAGCACGTACTTCCTTTTTAATTATCAAGGATTTCTAAAAAGGTTTCAATTTTTTTCTTTTATATATGGTTTTATGATTAAATAGGTTTTCTGTAAGTATTTGATGTTTTAAAAAAAAGAATGATTTAGTTAGAACGACAATAATAGTTTAAAGTACTATTTTATCTAAATATCATATACTGTTGTGCTTTTTACTTCTCCAATCATGAATGAGGAATGTGTACTTCCGATATGTTTAATAGATGTTAATTTGGTAACCATAAACTCTCGATATTCTTCCATATCCGCAACACAAATTTTTAAAATATAATCATAATCACCACTGACATGAAAGCATTCTAGGACTTCATCTAATTTTAATATGGCATTTTCAAAATCAGCAATAAACTCATGATTGTGTTGTATTAGTTTAATGTGACAAAAAACAACATAATTTTTATTGATTTTTTTTCGATCAACGAGTGCTACGTATTTTTTAATAGTACCGTCTTTTTCTAATTTTTTTATACGTTCATACACTGCTGTAACGGATAAATTGAGTTTTCCAGAAAGTTCCTTTGTTGTTTGTTTACTATCTTCTTGAAGTAATTTCAATAATTTTTTATCTATGATGTCCATTTTTTTTAAAATTTTCTATAAAAGTATTATAATATATTTATATACCGAAAAAAAAACTAAAACTTTTGATTAATATTTAAATTTATTAAGTATTCTTATTTTTGGAAATAATTCAAAAAAAATAATTAATGAAAAAATACACTTTTAGTTTACTTTTGATAGGGAGTATGACATTTGCACAAAAGTTGACTATTGAGGAAACTGTTACAGGTGGAAGAAAATTTGCACCAAGTACACAATTAGCCCAGCAATGGCGTAAAAATTCGAGAGCAATTACCTACGTAAGTCCTGATTTTTCAAGTTTATTAGAAAAAAGTGCTTCTAATGGTTGGAAAGAAACAGTTTTAGTTACAAAAAATGATTTTGAAGCGGCTTTAAAAAATAAAATAAATTTAGATGAGTTTTCGTTAAAAAGTTTTCCAACGATTATTGAATGGAAAACGGTTGATACTTTTGAAACAGAAATAGCAGGTAAAAAAAATAATTATAAAGTTACTTATGATATTGTTAATAAGAAGGTTTTAAATGTATTAACTTATAGTAATGAAGGAAGTCAAGCAAAATTTGCATCCAATGGAAACGTAGCTTGGTTAAAAGATAATAATATAAGAATTACAACTTCTTCAGGAAATGTTATAGATGTTACTAACGATACAAATAAAGGTATTGTTAATGGTTCTGATTATGTACATCGTCAAGAATTTGGTATTGATGGCGGTATATGGTGGAATCAAGCAGGAACCCAATTAGCTTATTACAGGAAAGATGAAACGATGGTTGCTAATTATCCGTTAACTAATTGGAATGAGCCAGAAGCAGTTAATAAGGAAATTAAATACCCAATGGTGGGGATGACCAGTGAAAATGTTACGGTAGTTGTTTTTGATGTAGCTTCACATAAAAAAATAACGATTCAAACGGGAGAACCCAAAGATCAATATTTAACGATGGTTTCATGGGAACCAACAGGGAAATATATTTTTATTGGAATTTTAAATCGACAACAAAATCATCTAAAATTTAATAAATACGATGCACAAACAGGAGTTTTTGTAAAAACTTTATTTGAAGAAAAAGCTTTGACTTGGATTGAACCACAACATTCATTGACTTTTGTACCGAATAATTCTTCAGAATTTATTTATCAAACAGATTACAATGGGTTTAATCAGATGTATTTATATAATACGGAAGGAAAGTTGTTAAAAAATTTAGGTTATAAAGAGGTAATAGTAAAAGAACTCTTAGGGTTTGATGAAAAGTCAGAAAAACTTAATTATATAGGAACTGCTAATAATGGATTAGACCGACAACTATATCAAGTTGATTTAAAAACAGGTAATACAATACAATTAACAACGGTATCAGGAACACATATAGCTTCTGTTTCTTCAGATGGTACTATGGTATTAGATCAATATAGTAATACGCTAATTCCTAATAAAATTTCAGTTATTGATATCAAAACAAAAAAAGAAACGGAATTGGTAAAATCGAATAATCCTTTTGAAGGAAAAATAGATATGCCTAAAATGGAGTTAGTAACAATTACATCAGCTGATGGTAAGACACCTTTAAATGGGAGAATTATTTATCCAGCTAATTTTGATGCTACTAAAAAATATCCTGTAATGATATATGTTTACGGAGGTTCACATGCGCAATTAGTTAATAATCGTTGGTTAGGAGGAGCGGGGTATTTTGATTATTATATGGCACAAAATGGTTATGTGGTGTTTACTATGGATAACAGAGGGAGTGATTCTCGTGGTAAAAAATTCTGTGATATAAATCATCGTCAGTTAGGAGTAAATGAAATGGCAGATCAAATGGAAGGGATTAAATTTTTAAAATCAAAATCATTTGTGAATCAAGATAAAATTGGCGTTTTTGGATGGAGTTTTGGTGGATTTATGACGACTAGCCTAATGACAAGCCAAGTTGATACTTTTAAGGTAGGTGTTGCTGGTGGTCCAGTAATTGATTGGAAGTATTATGAGATAATGTATGGAGAACGTTATATGGATACACCACAGGAAAATCCAGAAGGGTATGCTAAAACATCTTTATTGGATAAAGCTAAAAATTTAAAAGGACGTTTATTAATTATTCATGGTGCACAAGATCCTGTTGTCGTACAACAAAATAGTATGAATTTTATTGAGGCATGTATTAAAGCGGGTAAACAGGTAGATTATTTTTTGTATCCTAATCATGAGCATAATGTAGGAGGAAGAGATAGAATTCACATGTATGCTAAAATTGCGGATTATTTTGATACACATTTGAAAAGATAATTTATAAATTATGATGTTGATATAATTTATTCTAAAGTTAAATAGTTACATTCAGAAATAAAATGTATCCATAAAAGAAGCTTAAAAATCTGCTTATTTCTGAATTTTGTCCCCCTTTTTAAAGCTATTGTTGTAAAAAAGGGGGACATTTTTTAACCCAGATTTCAAGAAAGTATTGTTCTTTGACAAATGAGAGCTAACTTGCACTTGCCAGCGAAGCCTATGTATAAAACGGTGAATTTATCCCCTCCCAAAGTTTTGGATGAAATGTAAAAAGGCTTCTATTTGGAAGCTCTTTTAGACAATCAATGATCAAACACCATGTTGTCTTGTATAGAATAATTTTAGCTAAGTTGGATAGAATTCCGGATTAGGCTTCGTTTTGAAGCAAAAAATTTCAATAAATTAAGTACTCACGGAAAATTGTAGAAGATGAAATAGTGAACTATTTCGATAAATAAAATTTGATTATGTGCTTGAATTTGAATAAAATAAAGTTGAATAGATTTCTAATGCTGAATTTGGATTTAAGCAGATTCGATATAAATATAGAAGAATAAAGAAGATCAAGAGACACGCAATTTTTTCTACTAAATGAGGTGTCTAAAAAGAACCAGTTTAAGGTGTAATTTGTGATTTCGAAAGAAGAGGTTATATTGTTGGAGTTATGTGATTTATTTTATTTGAGTTTCGCTTTGATTGAAATAAGATTATAATCTTTTAAGATATTTTGATTGAAGTCAAAAAACAAAGCACTTTTTTAGATTCAAAGTCATTTATATAGAATAAATCTTTAATGCGTAATTTGGTTTTATTATAAATAAGAGGAGTTAGTAAGGACTTAAATATTTATTTATGAATTTGTTTAGATAATGCTATTATTGAAAATTTCTTTGGTACACTTAAATCTGAACTTTTTTATATAAAAAAGTTTAGTAAGTATTGAACAGTTAAAAAAGGAAATAAAACAATATATAAATTACTATAACAACGAAAGAGTCAAGTCTAATTTAAAAGGAATGAGCCCGATTAAATATCGAGCTCATTATTATCAAAATTAAGTTTAAATTTGTCTAAACTTTTGGGTGGAGTCTATTATTAGAGTCCTTTTTCGTTATAGTATTTGCTAAAGTAATTATTTTTTTGCTATTTTATTTACTATTAGCGTTAGCATCTGGCATTTTATCTAATAATTCAAGTTCAAAAATTAAATTAGTATTAGGAGGAATTATTCCACCAGCACCTTGTGCTCCGTAACCTAGATTTGAAGGGATGAATAAAACAGCTTTGTCTCCGATATTCATTTTTTCTAATCCTTCTAAGAAACCTGGGATTAAGCCATCTTTTTTACCAATTTGAAAAGGGAAAGGTTGGTAGCCTTTAGCTGCTGCTCTACGTTCATCTAATTTGCCAAAAGTTTTGGCTACTTGTTCGTAACTAGTGTCAAATAGAGTTCCATCTTCAAAATAACCAGCATAATGAACATATACGGTAGATCCTGCTTCTGGTTTTTTACCTGTTCCTTTGGTAACTATTTGGTAAGTTAAGCCAGTATCTGATTTGTTGGCATTTACTTTTGCTTGGGCAAAATAAGCAGTTTTATCGGCTTTAACTTTTAGTAATTTAGTTTCCATTTCTTTTTGGGCTTTTATTTCTTTGTCAACGCTTTCTCTGAAAATTTTTGCGGCATCAAATTTTTTAGCTTTTGCCCCTTTTCTTATAATTGTTATTTTGTTTATTACATCGTCTTGAGCAATTTTATTTACTATATCTTGCCCTGTTACGACATGACCAAAAACAGTATGGCGACCATCTAACCAAGGTGTGGCCTTATGGGTAATAAAAAATTGGCTTCCGTTAGTACCTGGTCCTGCATTAGCCATAGAAAGGATTCCAGGTCCTGTGTGTTTTAAATCGGATACAATTTCATCTTTAAATTTATATCCAGGTCCGCCACTACCATTACCATCAGGATCTCCACCTTGAATCATAAAATCAGCAATTACACGGTGAAATTTTAGACCATTGTAAAAAGGTTTTCCTGTGTATTTTGTATTTACCATAGGATTTTTTCCTTCAGCTAAAGAAACAAAGTTGGCTACTGTGATAGGGGTTTTTTCAAATTCTAGTTCGACTACAATTTTTCCTTTACTCGTTTCTATTTCGGCAAATAATCCTTCGCCTGTTTGTTTTTCACCTTTTGAATTACAAGATGAAAAAGAAAATAAAAAAGTAAAAAGACTTAAAATTAAACTTATCATTTTTCTCATTTTAGTTAATAATTGATTTTTAGTTATTATTTTTTTCTATATCTATAGGAGGGTTTGTTTTGTTATTTTTTTCTTTTTTAATATCATGAAGAATAATAGTACAAATTAAAGGTTGATTAGTTCCTATTTTATTGTTATCTCCATGGTATCCAAAAGCTAAATGGGATGGTAATAAGAAGGTTACTTGTTCTCCTTTTTGCATTAGTTTTATTCCGTCTGCAGACCTTTAATAAAATCTTGTTGGTCTCTACTTTGTAAGTCTGTGGTTTTAGTTCAGTTTGAGTATAAATTATGTTCCCTTTTATATCTTTAATTTCATAATTAAAAAAAACAAGATCTCCTTTAGTAGGTTTAGGTTGTTGGGTTGTATTTTTAATATTATAAAAATACCAATATCCTTTTGTAGAACTTGTATATTGATGGGTAGTGTCTTTTTTTTAATGTTAATGATTATTTCTTCTTCATTTTTGTTTAGTTTTTTATTACGATCAATAGATTGTTTCATGAACTCACCTGTTTTATGAGATATAGGTTTTCTAGCTTCTTGTTTTTGTGTACAACAAGTTACTAAATTCATGTTAAGGATTATTAATGTAATGATTTTTAATCTTTTCATTTTCTTGTGTCTTTAACAATGCTGATAAATTTATTTACAGTTTCTTCTAAACTTAAAGTTGATTTTCCGCAGCAGCATTCAAATGTCCACCTCCATTAAAATAATTTCGTGCAAATTGGTTAACATCAAAGCTTCCTTGAGAACGGAATGAAATTTTAATGATTCCTTCTTCTTTGTTTCTATAAAAATGGCGGTAAAGTCTATCCTTTTATACTAAGACCATAATTTACAAAGCCTTCTGTATCTCCTTTGATGTGAAAAATGATTTAATTCTTCTTGGCTTAATGTAATATAAGAGTTTTGTGATTTTCCATTAGTTGCATATTCTGCAAGGCTTTTCCTAATAATTGTAATCTATCATAGGAACTAGTATCAAATAGATTATTGTGTATTTCGGCATTTTTAATTCCTTTTTTTATCAAATCGGCAGCTACTTTATGCGTAGTACTTGTGGTAGAAGAAAATCGAAAAGAACCCGTATCTGTTACTAATCCAGTATAAATACAAGTAGCAATAGTCGTATCTATTAGTTTTTCATATCCTATAAAATGAATAAAATGATAGATCATTTCACAAGTAGAACTCATAGAGGTATCAGAATATTGATAAAGGGCATAAGAGTCAGGTAATTGATGATGATCAATCATGATAAAAGTTTTATCAAGTGTGGATAAAAAACTTTCCATTAAATCACCTGTTCTGTGTAAGGCATTGAAATCGAGTGTAAAAATTAAATCGGAAGAATTTAGCTCTTTTTGAGAACGTAGACTATCTTTTTCATAAATTAATACCTGCTCGGAACTAGGTAGCCAAGCTAAAAAACTAGGAAAATCATTGGGAGCTATTACTGTAGCCTTATGTCCTAATTTTTTTAGAAAGTGATATAAGCCTAATGTTGACCCCATAGCATCACCATCTGGATTGCGATGAGGTATAATTGTAATATTTTTTGGTGTAGCTAATAAATCTTTTACAGCTATAATTTCATTTGCATTCATCATAATGCCAAAATAATATTTTTTTATTCAAATACATGCTGTAGATTTATAAAGATTATAGAGATTTTATCATTTTTATTTTAAAGGGTGATGAAAAATAATGTTTTTATATTAGTATTACTTAAACCCCAATTCATATAGTGCCCATTGTGCATGACTAATACCTAATAAAAGCGCAACTTCTTCTGGAGTTAGCCCTCCTAATGATTTTATATTATTTTTTGGTTTCATTTTCAATTATGTAGCAAAAAAATAACAAATATTTTGCTACATCTTGTTGTTGCATTTTTTCGAAACTTTGATAAACTTTCTTTTTTTAAAGTGGGAGTAAATGTAATATCTTAGCTAAAATTATTCTATACAAGACAACTTTATACATAAGCTTCGCTCGTAAGTACAAGTTAGCTCTCATTTGTCAAAGAACAACGCTTTCTTGAAGTTTGGGTTGAAAAGGTTTAGAAAAAAAGATTGCTTATAAAATAAGAGCAATCTTTTTCTTTTTAATATAAAAGAACCTTTTGTTTGATTTATTTTTCAAAATTTGGTTTCTTTTCCGTTTGATTTGATTTTAATAAGTGTTGGTTTTTTTTATTTCCTTGACAATGTACAGTATCGGTTCCATTTACATAATCAGCACCTTTAGACCAAGCTTCGGTTTGTTTGTATATGGTTGTTTTTCCCGATTTGGTAATACGTAATAGGTTTAATTTTTCAGTATTGATGTAAGATAATTCTATTTGATCATTTTTATTTTCTCCATTAATAGCGATTGTGTTTATAGGACTTAATAGGACAAGTTTTTGATCTTTATTATCTATTTTAAAAACGGTTTTGTCTCCATTACTTTCTACTATATATTTACTATCTTCATAAATAGCTCCTTTGGCCCAAGCTTCTTTTTGGGGTAAAATAGCGAGTTCTTTTTTCATCTAGTGTGATAATAGCAACTCTTTTACCTTCTTTTTCAGTATGGTAGATAGAATAGTTTTTACCATCAAAAGCTTTGTAAATAGATGTGTTACTAGCCTTTTCAATTAATTCATCATCAATATTAGCCTCCTTATTAGCTGTTGTATCTACTTTTGCAAAGCGTATCATTTTTAGTGCTATTATTATCTTGAAGCGTATCATTTTTTTTGCAGCTTATAAGGCATAGTAAAAGACCTAAACTTAAAGTTATTTTTTTCATTGTTTTTATTTAGAATTATGACAAATTTAATTATTACAGTTTTTAAAATAAATAATTAAATGTAGAAAGATTTAATAGAATGAAAGTTTTTTTATTTAAAAAATTAAATAGTCATAGAAAATAATTGTGTTTGAGGTGTTTTTTTTTTAATCTTAGATCAAATGCCATACAAATATTACGAACAAAAGGTTTTCCTTTTTCAGTAACAGTTATGGCGTTAGGTTGAAGAATAACCAATCCGTCTAATTCCATTTCCTTTAATTGTTCCAAAATGGTTGAAATATCGTCCAAATATAAGTGCTTAGTATTCCATGATGTGGTAAATTGACACATTAAATTAAGTATGTGTTTACGAATAACTAAATCTTCTTTTGATAATATATGCCCCTTAGATACAGGGAGTTCATCATTTGCTAAAGAAGTATAATATTCTTCAACTGTTTTTTCGTTTTGAGAAAAACTATACCAACTATCACTAATAGAAGAAGCTCCTAAACCGATCATTAATTGTGTTTTTGAGGCTGTATAGCCCATAAAATTACGGTGTAGTTTTCCTTCTTGTGAAGCTATATATAGAGAATCTTTTTTTCGAGCAAAATGGTCCATTCCTATTTCATGATATCCTTTTTTATATAAAAGTTGTTTTCCTATTTCATATAATTTTCTTTTTTCCTCGTCTTTAGGAACATCTTCGTCATTAAATCCTCTTTGTCCACTTCCTTTTATCCAAGGAACATGAGCATAACTATAAAAGGCTAATCGTTCAGGTAAAAGGGATTTTGTTTTTTCAATAGTGTCAATAATATTTTCTACTCCTTGAAAAGGGAGGCCAAAACTAAATCATGTGATATAGAAGTGTATCCTATTTCTCGTGCCCATAAAGTTACTTTGGCTACATTTTGAAAAGGTTGAATCCTATTAATGGCTTTTTGTACTTGTTGACTATAATCTTGTACACCAAAACTTACTCTACGAAAACCTAAATCATAAAGAGTTTGTAAATGGGAGCGGGTTGTGTTATTAGGATGTCCTTCAAAACTAAATTCATGATTAGGAGCTATTTTAGCTTTTGATAAAATGCCATTAATCAGTAAGGAAAGATTTTCCTTTGAAAAGAAAGTAGGCGTACCACCTCCTAAGTGGATTTCCTTTATAATGGGAGTTTCTTGAAAAAGATTACAATATAAATTCCATTCCTTTAATAAAGCTTCTATATAGGGTTTTTCTACTTCATGACGTTTTGTAATGCGTTTATGACAACCACAAAAGGTACAAAGGCTTTCACAAAAGGAAGGTGGATATATAGACTAATACCTTCTTTTTGATTGCTTTCTTGAAATGATTTTAATACTGTTTTTGTCCATTCGTTAACACTAAATTGCTCATTTTCCCAATAAGGAACAGTTGGATAACTTGTGTATCGAGGTCCAGGCACATTGTATTTTTGTATTAATGATGTTGACATACCTAATAGTTTACATAATCAAAGGTAGTCTACAGTAAAGGGAAGTAAAATGATATTTGTCAGTTTTCTTATTCTAATATAATTTCCATTATCCAATATTCATCAAAAAAACGATTGTTGTAATTAGAGAAATAATCGTTTTTTATTTTTTCTAAATCAGTATAATAATCAAGATAAGTATAATGATAATTATTTATTGGATTAATAAAATAAGACGGAGTAAATCCTTGTTTTTTAAGTAAGTCTAAATATTTTGTGGCATTTGAGGGAATTTCAAATACATTGGAAACTAAATAATAGCCTTTTTTTAGGATAGAATTAGTATGATTAACTTTTATGGTTGCAATTTCTTTTTCAACTCTAGGTTTCTTTTTAAAATTTTGTAGGTTTGTTGTGTGTTGAATTTTAGCAATCCAATACTCTTGAAAATAGCTATTGTTTATATTATTATAATAGGCTTTTTCAGCTGTTGTTTGTGAGTTATAGTGACCTAAAGTTAGATAGTATAATTGATTGTCGGGATTTTTGAAAATGAAAGGTTTTATTTTTTTAGTACTTATTTTATTTGCAAAATCATGTGCATAGTGGATATTTTGATAAGCATTAGCCACTATATAATAGCCTTCGGGTGCTATATTAGAATGAAATATATAAGTTTTTATTTCTTTAGGCTTTCTAATAACTTCTATGGAGGTTAATGGATTATTAGTGATTTTTTTTACAGAGGAGCTATTTTCTTTTGAAGTAGTTGTAATGGTTTTAGTTAGGATTTTGCTGTTTTCTTTTTGCTCTATTATTTCCGTTTTCTTTTGCTCAATAGGATTGGCTATAGAGGTAATTGATTCAATTTTTTTTCGGGCAAAGTCTTCGTCTATTTCTATACTGAAGCCTATATTAGTTATATAAAATTTATCTCCTCCCCTTCCGCTAAAGCTTCCATCGCATCATGAGTGGTGCGCTCTCGGAGTAAAGTAGAATAGCCCACTTCGTAGAGAATTACTAATATAAAACCATTTATTACTATTTGAGGTGTTGATTCTTATGTTGTCACCTTCAAGGTTTAAATCGCCTTCTAAAGCTGCAATAGTAAGTTTTGGGTGATTTTTTCTATTTTAGGTGTAACAAAATCCTTGAAATTGATTTGAACAGGCTTGTTATAAATATAGGAAAAACCATCATATAAGCTAATTTGGTGATAGGGGATTATATCGGATTCATAAACTATATAAAGAACCCAACCAGCGGCACTACCTCCTTCAATTTGCTCTTGACTAGCCTGAATATTAGCTACAGTGTAACTACCCCAAGGTTTTTTTTAAATTTCATTTGTTATATCTGAAAAGCATAAGTATGGTGCATTAGCATTGTGTTTGTTATGTTCTTTAGCATCATATATGATACTTCCATTTACTGTAAAAGTTTTCAGATTGTGGTGTTTTGATGGCTATTTTATTGATAGGTTGTATAGAATTGGTTCTATCAGGCAGTGTAGCACACCAGTACAATCCAGCAAAAACAACTTTATCATTAGGATGATTGGGTTCTAATAGAGCGGAACTAGATGAAAAAGTTTCGGGATCTTGATCTACATCTATATAAGCCATGTTGACTTGATCATTGAGTTTTGCATTTGAATCTATCTTATTATAGGGATCATTTGCATTTTTTCCTGATTTTTTTCCGATAATACTATTGGCGATAAAATCAATATCGCCTTTTAGATAGTTTTGATATCGAATACTGAAATTCTTTTCTTCTTGTGCGTTTGATAAAAAAGAGAAGAAAAAGGATAATAACAGGAAAGATTTTTTAAACATTTTAGTTTGTTTTTTGTATCACTTCAAAAATAGCTCCTTCTTCACACTTTAATGTTTTGGAAGGGTATTTCATTAATAGAGCATAATCGTGTGTAGCCATTACAATGGTTTTTCCGTTTTGATTGATTTTGCGAAGGACTTCCATGACTTCCATACTGGTTTGTGGATCTAGATTACCCGTTGGCTCATCTGCTAGAATTAAATCAGGGTCATTCAGTAGAGCACGGGCAATCGCTACACGTTGTTGTTCTCCTCCTGATAATTGGTGGGGCATTTTATTAGCTAGATTTAAAAGACCAACTTTTTCTAGAACTTCATCAATTTTAGTTTTCATATCGAATTCATTTGTCCAACCAGTAGCTTTTAGGACAAAGTGTAGATTAGCATTTATACTTCTGTCAGGAAGTAGTTTAAAGTCTTGAAAAACAATACCTATTTTTCTCCTTAAGAAAGGAATATCATTGTCTATAAGACCATGTAAATCGTAATCTACTATAGTTCCTTCACCTTGTGTGAGGGGGTAAATCAGCATAAAGTGTTTTCATTAACTACTTTTTCCAGAACCCGTTTTACCAATAATGTAAATAAATTCTCCTGGACTAATATTTAGATTTATATCTGATAAAATTTTATTACCTTCTGATAAATAGTGACATTTTGGAGTGACAATATGGTGTGTGACATGCGATATATGTTTAGTTTGGTAAAAATAATAAGTTAAGTGGCGTATTCAAAATAATTTTAGAATATGTTGCTTTATACTTTTATTTTTAAGATAGTAAAAACAATTTTGAATAGGAAAGTACTTCATTACTTTTTAGTGAAGAAGTATATTTATACTTTCTATTATATATGAGGAAATAAGGACTAATTTTATTTTAGTCCTTATAAATTGTATTTAAAAAGGGATGTTGTTTTTTTGTTTGAATTGGAGTAATATATGAAACTGAACTCCGAAAAGTATGGAGGCTAAAACGAGATGTATAGTCTGCGAACCAAAAGGGAAATTTAGGTAGTATATAAAAATACCAGAAATAATTTCAAAAATTAATAGGGATAGTACCCAATTCATTTCTTTAAATCCAAGATTTAGTTTTTTGTTTCGTAAAAATAAAAATAGATTGGCCATTAGCACTAAAATAGAAAAACTTCTGTGGATATAAAATGTTATTTGAGGATTGGATAACCATAATGTTGGATTTTCTATTCCGGATTTTATTTGTTCATCTATAAATTGTCTAACTTGTGTTCCTAATATAACCTGTATTAATGTCATGGTAATTGTTACCCATATTAGATTTCGAAAATAGGATCTAGTTGCTTTTGATTAGGTTTTGTATGAGCTAAAGATATTATATAAATTATGATGGCTATAATTATTAGAGCCATTACCATGTGAAGTGTTATTTTTACGGGATTGAGTACAGAATAGACAACGGTGGCTCCAAGCCATGCTTGAAAACCCATCATAAAAACAACAAGCCATGATAAAAGAGGAATTAATTTATTTTTTTTCCAATAGTTAAATGAATAAAAAGCCATAACTAAACAGGCAAAACCAGATAAGGCTCCGAAGAGTCTATTGATGTATTCAACCCAAGTGTGAGTTGGGTTGAACTCTGCATAGTCATGTTTTGTATATTTATTCCATTGTGTAGGGTCAAATTGATTTCCTGTTATACAGTCTTCTTTTGCTATTAATAATTGTTCATTTTTTATGATAACTTGTCCTTTTTTGAATACTCTGTTCTTTGTCCAAGTTAATTCTTTGATGTTAGTTGGAGGGATATAGTAACCAAAACATTTTGGCCAATCTGGACATCCCATACCAGAACCTGTCATTCTAACCAATGCGCCGGCTATAACGACTAGGTATACTAAAATAAGTGCTGTTTTTGCTATTTTTATAAATTTCATTTTATTTTTTTAAATACAAAATCATAAAAAAAAAATATTAAAACGTATGATTTAAGTCATGTATGATTTTGTATATGGTTATTGAATCCTTTTTAGTCCCATTTTTTTAGCTTTTTCTAAAACAAAATCTAATGCGGGTTGATATTCATTGGGGATTTCTCCTTCTAAAATAGCTTCCTTTACGGCTTCTTTTAGGATACCGATTTCCTTAGAAGGTTTTAGATCAAAAATTTCCATGATTTCTTCCCTGTGATGGGAGGTTGAAAAATTCTTATACGATCACGTTCTTCAACTTCAACAATTTTTTCACGGACAATTTTAAAATTGTTATGATATTTTTGAAATTTTTTTGGATTTTTTGTGGTAATATCTGCTTCGCATAAGATCATTAGACTTTCAACGTCTTCACCTGCATCAAAAACGAGTCTTCTAACAGCACTGTCAGTTACGACATCTTGCGCTAAGACTATTGGACGTGAACTCATTTGAACCATTTTTTGTACGAACTTCATTTTATGATTCAGGGGCATGTGTAATCGGATAAAAATATTTTTTACCATTTTTCCTCCTAAAATTCATGTCCATGAAAAGTCCAACCTTGTCGTTTATGAAATTTTTTAGTAGGAGCTTTTCCAATATCATGTAATAAAGCAGACCATCTTAGCCATAAATCATCCGTGTTAGGGCAAATATTATCTACTACTTCTAATGAATGATAAAAGTTGTTTTTGTGTGTATGACCTTCTACTTCTTCTACATTATTTAGAGCGGTTAATTCAGGTAAAATAATGTCTAATAATCCTGTTTGATGTAATAATAAAAATCCGATAGAAGGTTTTGAAGAAAGTAAGATTTTATTTAATTCATCTACAATTCTTTCTCCAGAAATGATATGAATGCGTTCTTTGTTTCTTTTTATTGATTCTAATGATTTTGTTTCAATGTTGAAATTTAATTGAGAGGCAAAACGAATAGCTCGCATCATACGTAATGGATCATCACTATATGTTATATCGGGATCTAGAGGTGTACGGATGATTTTTTTTTCTAAATCAAGTACACCATCAAATGGGTCGACTAAATCTCCAAAATTAGGCGTATTTAGTGAAAAAGCTAATGCGTTGATTGTAAAATCTCTTCGTTCTTGATCATCTCTTAGACTTCCATTTTCTACAACGGGCTTACGACTATCAAAATTATAGCTTTCTTTTCTAGCCCCCACAAATTCAATATCCATGTCTTCATATCGAAGCATGGCAGTACCATAATTTTTAAAAACTTGAACTTTAGGATTGTTAGGGATGAGTTCTGAAACTTTTAAGGCAAGTTCAATTCCGCTCCCGACAGCCACTATATCAATATCTTTTTTATGATTACGTTGTAGGATAATATCACGTACAAAACCGCCAATTACATAGCATTCTAAGTTTAGTAATTGAGAGGCTTGTGATACAATTTCAAATATTTTGTGATCTAAATGTTCTTTGTAATTCATTAACACTAATTTAAGGTATGTAGTTTAAAGGAGTTTTTATTTCTTTAAACTTTTAGATTTGGAGTTAAAAATTACTTGCGAATAATTTTTACCTGACTATCATTTGTTATTTTTATGATAGTAGAAGGTTATTACAAATCTTTTCTTGATGCAAATTTACTATATAGTCTACACCTTTAATAATTTCGGGGCTAATTTCTTTAAAAGAAATAGGAGTGGGTTGTCCTGAAATATTGGCGGAGGTAGAAACTAATGGTTTTTTCATACGTTCCATAAGTTTAAAACAAAAAGGTTCGGTAACGATACGCATACCTAATGTTTTGTCCTCAGCAATGATGTTAGGAGCCACATTCCTTGGGTTGTCTAATACCAAAGTAGTAGGTTTTTCAGAAACATCTAAAATTTGCCAAGCCACTTCGGGTAAGTTGTTGAAAATGTTGTAAATCATACGATCTCCATTAACTAAGACAATCATACTTTTGCTTTCTTCTCGTTGTTTTAAAGCATAAATTTTTTTGATAGCATCAGGATTGGTAGCGTCGCAACCTATTCCCCAAACAGTATCGGTAGGGTAGAGGATGATGCCTCCATTTTTAATAACCTCAAAGGCGTTGTGTATTTCGGTGTTGATGTTCATAATTTAAAATTCTAAAGGGAGAATCTCTTTTTTTATAACAGCTGGTATGCCGGCAACCATACAATTATCAGGAATATCTTTAGTAACTACTGATCCAGCAGCTACTATTACATTTTTTCCAATCGTAATTTTGGGTAAAATTGTACTATTAGTACCTATAAAAGTATAACTGCCAATATTACAGTTTCCAGAAATGTTAACCCCTGGACAGATTTCTACATATTCTTGAATAATACAATCGTGTCCAATAGTGCAATTTAGATTAATTAAACCTCCTTTTTTTATTGTTACATCATTTGTTATAACAGTTCCTGACATTATATTACAACCTTCTTCAATTGTATTCCCAAAATTTCCTATTATAGATTTTGAGCTTATTGTAGAAGTAAATTCTCCGCCTAATTCAGTAAATTTTTCATAGAGATTTTTTCTTAATATTGGATTTCCTATTCCAATTGTAAATTTATTTGTTTGTGTTTCAAAAAAATCTTTTGCTGCATTAAAAGATTTTAGAATTGGATAAATTCCGTATAGGTTTCCTTTTATTTCAGGATTTACATTGTCAAAAAAAACAACATTTTCAAGACTATTGTTTTGATGAAGGATTTCTAATACTTCTTTTGCAAAACCTTTGGCACCTACTATTAACATACTGAATTGATTATTGATATAATTAATTTTAATTCATTTTCTTTTAGACCTACATACAGAGGAAGACATAAAATTCTAGAGGCTATAGATTCTGAAATAGGCATTTCTGTACCATTAACATAATTTATTTTGTTTAATGATGGATAAAAATACCTTCGAGGGATTATATTTTTTTTATTTAGTTCTTTTTGAACTTTAAGGAGTGTATTTTCGGTATCAAAAATGACAGGATAATAGCTATAGTTCCAAATAGTGTTTTACGAATTTTTAGTCTTTGTAGCTTATTTAAATTCAAATTTATATCATAATATTCGACTATTTTTTTGCGTTCTTCAAAAATTTCATCAATATGATCAAAAACAGCTAATCCCATAGCTGATTGCAATTCTGAAATTTTAGCATTTATACCCAATCCATGAAAATCCATGGAGCCATTATGTCCAAAATTATGACTATAAAATAGTTTGTGATTCAGTTCATGATTATTACAAAACATAGCTCCTCCCTCTCCCGTATGGAATATTTTTGTTGCATGAAAAACTACAGGTACTTACGTCTCCAAAATTAAAAATAGATTGATTTTCGTATTGTACACCAAATGCATGAGCGGCATCGTATATTATATGAAGATTATGTTTTTTTGCAATTTCTTCGATCTTTTTTACCTCACACGGATTACCGAATACATGAGTAGCTAAGATAGCAGTAGTTTTTGGAGTGATTGCGTTTTCTATTTTGTTTTCATCAATTGTCAAATATTCTGGATGTATATCAACAAAAACAGGAGTGCAATTTTCCCAAATAATTGAAGAAGTTGTAGCTACGTATGAAAAAGGAGTGGTAATGATTTCACTGTTATTTCCAAGAATTTTTAAAGCAATCTGAATAGGAATTGTACCATTGTTAGTAATTATTATATTACTGACTCCTAAATGATTTTTTAACTTGTTTTCTAATTCAATAGTTAGTTCTCCTCTATTAGTTAACCATACTTTTTCCCAGGCACGATTTAGATAGTTGATATATTCTTCTTGATTAGGTAAAAAGGTTTTAGTGACGTTTATCAATTTAATATGTTTTTTATAAAATTAATCCTAGGTATGATTTGATTATTAAAATCATACAAATTTAATAATTTATTTTTCCCATTTATAGCTATAGTATTCATTTTTTCAGGATCTATTTTTAATATCTCTATTTCATTTACTATCTTATTTATATTTGAATCAAACTTTATAAAATCAACCCCATCTATTAGATTTATTTTTTCAGCTTCATTGAAGTAATCAGAAAGTATTAATACATTTTCATAAATAGATGCACTTATACATGTTGCCAGTGGAAAACCATCAAAATTTCCTTTTGCAATTTTAAAAGGTTTATTAGGAGAAATTATTATATGTGTTTTTTTTAATTCTTCATTAAATAGTTTTTCGTCAAGAATACCTTTAAAATCGAAATGATTTTGTAGATCATTTATTTTTAAATCATTGTAATTAAAGTTGCCAATGACGATGAAATTATAATTAGTAGATTTGGAAATAAGTTCTTTAGCTATTAATTGAAAATCATCAAAACCTTTATCCTCTCCATTTTTTGTATACTTATTGGCAAAAAATAAAATATTTGTTTTTTTTTGTCGATTTTTCAATTTTTGTAGAGGTTTTTTCAATTGAAATTGGAACTCCAAAAATAAGTTTTATTTTTTCAGGATCTACTAATCGTTTTTTTAAGAGATATTCCTTTGTTATGTATTGATTTACTATGACACCTTTGAAAAATTTAGAACTAAATATTTTTTTTAGACGTTCATCAATTTCTTCATTATTTATTACAAAGCCTCCTCCTGGATATAGGGTAAAAGCAAAAGGGATTTTGTTTGCTTCTAAAAAATCAAAATGCTTATTTATATTATTGTAAAATATTGTGTAAAAAAGGTTGCAGTTCATATTTGAGGTTCGCTTTAACTTTTTTACTTTATTTTTAACAAAAGGGTATAGCTTTTCTAACGAATTTAGATTTTCATTAAAGGTTTTACCTTGTGAGTATGAAACATAAGTACTAGTATCTGTATATATGATAGAATTATCAAAATTTTTAATTAGCTCATTATATTCTAAATTTCTCCATGGTGAAAGGGTAGATGGAAGAATGTCATCTACTATTATTAAATCATATTTTTTTCTAAAATTAAATAGTTGAATTTTTTGAAAAAAAATATCTTTAAAAGCTCTTCTTGTTTTTTTAAACCAACTTACTTTTTTAGGTTGATGTGTTTTTATTTGTTTATCTAATATTTTTTGAATTTTTTTTGGAAAAGAAGGCTTAATGTTCTTTAGAAATTCAATCCAAATTACTTCTCTTTCATTTTGTTTCTTAGATGACCAATAAGAAGTATCATGGACTCTATAATTTCCCATTGTTTCTTCTAAACGATAGATATCCCCGTATTGAGCATTCAAAAGATGTAAAAAATAATCGCCAACAGGTGTAGAGTGAAAATATTCAGGGAAACTATCATAGAGGTTATTTCTATATAATACGGAGCAAGTATGAATATAATTACCAGAAGCTAAGTCATAAATGGAAGTGTGATTTCTTACTTTTTTTGTAATATTATCTTCAATTATTTCATTTTGATAATCAATATTGACAGGGTGAAAACATATTGCGAAATTTTTGTTGGTATCTAAAAAATCTACTTGTTTTTGTAATTTTTCAGAATCAGTCCAATAATCATCACCTTCACAAAGTGCTATATATTCACCTTTACAATTTTGAATAGCTTGAATGAAATTAGGCATCATTCCTAGATTCTTTTTATTGTGTAAATATTTTATTTTTTTTGAGTCAATATGTTCTTTTAAAAGATCTAAAATAATTTTATGAGTGGTATCATTAGAATTATCATTTGAAATAATCAATTCAAAATCAAAGTTAGTTTTTTGCATTAAAATACTTTCAATGGCTTGTTTTATGTATTTTTCATGATTATAGGTAATCATACAAACACTTACTTTTATCATTTTTTATATGTTTTAATAAAATTATATTTTTGATTATTATTCATTTTGTTAAATATTTCTTATCTACTATCTAAAAAAGTAATAAAGAATAGCAAAATGAATAAATAAGAAATAAATATTAATTCTAAAATTGTACTTTTTAGCTAATAAATGCAGATATTGAAATTAGTTGGCTGTTAGTGTTAAATAGTTTTTAAAGAATGACTTTGTTAGTAGTCGAATTTTCTTTTATTTAAAATTTTATCAGATATTTTTAATAAAAAAAATCTTAAAGGAAATTTATTCTTCATTAGGGTCTTATTGTAATGATAAAGATTGATTAATTCCTTTTTGTTTTTCTCAAATAAAAAGGAATATTTAGGATTTGATTGTTCTAGTAAACTATCACGCTCGATATTTGAAATTATTTTTTTAATCCTCTTTTTATAACCTGTAAAATTACTTGCTGGATTGTTTATATTAAAAAGATCAATAAGCATCGTTTTTTGAGACTTATTTTTTTTATAAAAGACACCGCCAACTTGTTGATTGGAATGGATTCTATAATAAAAATATTTGTTGTGTAAAAAAGCGAATTGATTTTTTGAACTGGAAATAATAGCGATCCATTCGTCATGATGAAAGTTTTGAATAGTAGGAAAAGGAATTATATCGGGTATTATTTCCTTTTTAAAAGCCATTGAAGCCCCTGTGGCAATGTTACCTGTGAGACTTATTAATCTGTGGAAATTAAATTCTATACCTTTATTTTCAAGGAAGCGAGGTACGTCCCATATAGCATATTTTTTATGAGATTTTGAATTTTCATCCATATAATAACCATTAGATGCTATAACATTTATTTTAGGATTGTTTTGGAAAAAAAGGATATAGTCATCAACTTTATTAGGGCACCAAATGTCGTCTTGATCTGATAGAAAAATTAGATCTCCTGAACAAAGTTGGATCGCTTTTTCAAAATTTTTTACGCTACGAAGATTTGTTTCGTTTTTGAAAATTTTAAAAATATTAGGATATTTTAATTGGTATTCTTTTAAAATATCCATGGTCTGATCAGTAGAGCAGTCGTCACAAATGATTATTTCATTAACTTCTTTTGTTTGTTTGAGTATTGAGTTAATCTGCTCATTAAGGAATTTTTCACCATTATAAGTACATAGAGCTACGGAAACTTTCATCGTACATTTAAATTAATTATCAAAGGTAGTAAAAATAAGATATTTTTTGAGTGAGAGTTGCTGTTGATAATAATTTTATATCTAAAAATGATTCAGTAAACTTGGGAATTATGAAATAAAATGTTTTTAAAATGTTTGTTTAGTATTATATAGAGATACTATTTTTACTTTTAAATTAAAGAAAATCATCTCTTTCAATAATCTGATGCCCTGTTCTTTTTACGCCTAAAAATAAAACATTAGCTAATTCTTGACCTGTGATAGCACGGTATTTTTTCATTTTACCTATAAAAAGAAATTGTAATCCGTTGATTAATATAGTGGCTATTTTTTCAGCAAGACGTTTGTCTTTTCTTTTTCCGTAAATTAAAGAAGGTCTGTAAATAAGTATGTTAGAAATATTGTGTTTTAAAACACTTTCTTCCATTTTACCTTTAGTCTGGCTATAAAAAACAGAAGATTTTGGGTTTGAGCCAATAGCAGAAATGACACTAAAAGTAGAAATTTGATTTTGTTCAGATAATTTAGCTGCGCTAACAGGAATTCCATAATCAATAGCGTAATATTGATCTTTATTAGGTGTTTGAGCTTTTGTGGTACCAATACAACAGAAAACCTCATCTGCTTTGAAATCTTTAGAAAATTTTTCCAAAGAAAGTATATCACCTATGAATTCTTCCAATTTTGGATGTTTTTTACCAGTGCTTTTTCGGGTGAATATTTTTACTTTTTCGTAATCTTCACTCTTTAATAATAAATCTAATAAATAGCTTCCAGTAAGTCCTGTTGCTCCAAGTATAATAGCTGTTTTTTTCATTTAATACTTATTTTTTTATTGGAAAAAATAATTCAATAACTTAAAAGATTTATATGAGAAACTATTAATAGCTATAGTGCCACAATTTTATATAGAATTACAATGTATATAATTTTTTTGTACACTATAGCTAAAATAGATTCATAAAGGTTTGTACTTACTTTATTCTAAAATAAAGTGTTGTAAGTAAAAATATTTATAAACTAATTAT
The DNA here is from genome assembly GCF_042182265.1 of Flavobacterium davisii. Lineage (NCBI taxonomy): Bacteria > Pseudomonadati > Bacteroidota > Flavobacteriia > Flavobacteriales > Flavobacteriaceae > Flavobacterium > Flavobacterium davisii. The sequence goes on along the minus strand of NZ_CP097869.1, from coordinate 2,945,027 downwards.
TTTCTTTTTCAAGCGCTATTTCTCTTAAAAATAAATAAAGAGGAAATGTAAATGCTATAGCAATTAAGAAAGTAAGTGGTATTAAAGTCCACCAGTATTTAATTTTTAAACGAATAGCATCAGGTATATAAAAGGCAAAAAATGTTAAAACAACAACTTTTAAATCAGCGTCTAATGATTGGGCTGGAAGGCTGCATTTTGCATCTTCAAAAAAGTTTAATAAAGAAGGATCTATTGCTGTTTGAAAATATTGGATATTAAAAAACCAAGTATAACAAAGGCCTAAAATACTTAATAGAAGATAAATGTGTTTTCTTTTCATGATATATATATTTATTAAAATTTTAATTTTCTTGTTTTAGATATTTCCAAATAGCCCACGACCATGCTAAAAATATAAATTGAAACGGTAAACGTATGATGGCTAATTTGTGAGATCCTATAGAAGGATTTTCTACTAATACATCTTTAATATGTATAGGTAAAAAAGTTAACATTAATAAAAAAATGCCTAATCCGCCGTATTTTGCGAGATTGTTTTTAAATACAAGTAGTATGCCTAGAGCTAATTCTATAACGCCTGATCCTAATATGATAAATTCTTTAAAAGGGAAGAAATTAGGTACAAAAGGGAGGTAAAAATCAGGTTTAATAAAATGTTGAATACCAGCATTTATCATGAAAATTGCCAGTAAATAGCGTAATACTATAAAACTAATTGATTTAAATTTATTCATTGTTTAAATAATTATTATTAAATATTAAAATTGTTTAATGTCGGTTCTATTATTGTTTTGTTATCGCGTTGATGACGAAATTTTGATAAAGCTTTATAAATTTCTATTCTTGCACGGTTTATTCCTCCGATTGGCTTGTGTGCTTCTAAAGAATTAGAAGGAGAAAATGATAATTGTTCAGCTAGTTCAAAACGTTCTTCCGTGTTTAAATCTTGAATAGGTATTTCAATTTCTGCTACTTTTATAAAAGGACTGTTCCATTCAATTCCAGCATTTTCTATGGGAGTGTTTTTCTCGTTTACAAAAGGCTGTATAAAAAAGTCAAATTTGACAATGTTTTTTTGTAAATGACTTTCCATATTTTTAGTGAGATAGTTATCACTAAGTATTTTGGGTAATTCACTTTTACTAGTGGAAGTAGGGACTATTTTAAATTTTATCTGTTTATTTCCATACATATAAGGTGTTGTACTCCAGTAGGTCAAATCCAAAGGATTGGCTTCGTTTTTCTTAGCGTTATTGAGAGCTTTTAATATTTTACCATTACCCGAAAAGATCATCTTTAGGGCTAAAACCAAAGGATTCCATTTTATAGCATAATAAACAGCATCTCTGAAAAGTTTAATAGTACCAAGAGGCATTATAGGGAGTGATATCATAAGAAAATCCTGTGTCTGTTTTTCTGTTGTGTCAAATCGCTTTCCATCGACCTCAATTAGTTTAATCGCAAATCCTCTAAAATCTTTTATTTTGTCAGATTGTACTCGTCCGCTTGCATTGGATATTCTGATAAATGATTTATAACTTTTACCTGGTTGAAATAGACCTATTTGTAAGTTATTAGGTAAATTTTCTATTATTTTAAAATGCCCCTTTAATAAAGCTAAACATTTAGGATGTGCATCCCTTTTTGTCTTCCCTTTCGCATAATCTTTCTCCATTTTTTCCTGAAGCATAGATTGCATATCTAATATTAATTCCTGTTCTGTCATGCTTGCATTTAGTTTATTAAAATTATTTGTTTCTCCTCTAATAAAAAAACAAGTTTCGTTATGATGAGGTTTTCCTAATAGGAAAAGAATTAACTGTGATTTAAAGAAAATTCCCTCAATTATTTTTCTATTATATTTAATTTATTTGATGAGACAAAAATACAAAAATAAATGAACGTTCATTCTTTTTTTTAAAAAATCTAACTTTTATAGAGGTACAATATTATTTTAGTTTTGAAATTACCTAAACCAAAACTCACTACAGAATACACGAATCAAGAGATATTACACGATAATTATTATACTAAATTTGGATTTTAAATGGTATAAATTTAAAGTAGATTGTAGATTATGGGATAGATTTTGTAATGAAGAAGAAAAGAAGATAAAATACATAAATTTTACCGTTGAGGTAGTTTATTACATCAAAGTATGTTTTTTTAGATTCAAAGTTATCTTTATCTATGATAAATTTAAAACGATAATTTGTGTTTAATTTTAGATATATTTGAAATAAAAGATATTATTTTCGCTTCTTATTGATTATATCTTAATTGATTTTATTTATAATTAGGAGACTTTTATAGAAGTAGAAAAGGTTTAAAAAAATAAAACTCCGCCGATTTAAGGTTCGTTATTTTTAATGTTCATATTGGTAAGATTTTGATAAATTTCATCATGATAAATTTTTCCTCCAGAAGATCCTACTAGTTGTGAAAAAAATATATTTACGCTTGCAATAGCTAATATTATAAAAGCAATCCAATATTTTTTAGGATGTTTTTTATAATTCGCAATTACTCCTATAAAGGCAATCAAACCCAAAGAATATATTATTTTCATAAAAATTTCTGCTTTTTCTTCATGAACTTCTATTAAATCATGAGGGAAACCATTTGTGTTTTCTAAAAAGTGTTCTGCTTTATCTCCCGTTATCATTGATAATTTCCCCATTATCATTGAAAAAATAAAGATCGTATAGGCTATATTTAAGATCAAAGGATTTCTTTTGAAAATTCCATAAATTAAAATAGTAATACCAAAGAATAATCCAATTAGAGGGAAGTGATTTATTAATAAATGTAAATGTGCAGAATTCATTATATAAAATTTATACTATGACAAATTTAATAGTTAATTTTGCTAAAATTTAAAATGAAATGAATTTTTTTGAAAAAAAATCGCCCTACAAACAGTTACTGAATCTATTTTTACTTAGCAACTTAGTTTTAAGAATTATACTCTTATTTCATCCTATTACGTCTGCCAGTTTTACCTGGAAAGAATTAGCTAAAATTTTTTTGACAGGATTAATTTCTGATTTTTTTGTTTTCGTTATAGCCTCGGGTTTATTATGGATTTATTTATTGTTTTTGTCAAATGCTAAATATGAAAAACCTTGGGGATATATAATTTTTGGTTTCTTTTGTGCTCTTTTGTTATATGTAAGTTTTGGTAATACCATTTTAAACGAATACGGAGGTGTTTTACCTGAAATTGGTATAAGTTTTATAGCTCTTAAAACGTTATTTTTTGGATTGATGCTTTTCCTTCCTAACTATAGGAAGAGGATACGTATCGTTTTGTTTTCAATGACAATATTTATAGTAGTACTAATCATTGTGCAAAATACTATTAGTGAATTTTTCTTTTGGAATGAATTTGGTGTACGTTATAACTTTATAGCTGTTGATTATTTAGTGTATACGAATGAAGTAATTAAAAATATTATGGAATCTTATCCCATTATTCCTTTATTTACGGGAGTTGGATTCATTACAGCCTTTTTTACTTATCAAATTATTAAAAAATCAGATGATTTTTTAAATAATTTACCTTCTTTTAATGATAAAATAAAATCAACCAGTGGTTATATTTTTTTAGCAATACTAAGTACTTTTTTAATTCCTATTTTAGCAAAACAAGAAACTTCTTCTAATGTTTTTGCTAATGAATTACAAGCAAATGGGCTTTATCGTTTCTATTTAGCATTTAGAAATAGTGAGTTAGATTATCAAAAATTTTATAAAACTATTTCAGAAGAAGAGGCATTTGCGTTATTAAAAGGACAATTGGGAGATTTGAAAAATAAGACTTCTGAAAGACAGATTATTTCTAAGTTACCAGAAACAAAGAAAAATGTAGTTTTAATAACAATAGAAAGTTTAAGTGCCGACTTTATGAAATGTTATGGAAATGAGTTAAATGTAACACCGTTTTTAGATAGTTTAGCTACTCAAAGTACACAATTTACTAATTTATATGCCGTTGGAAATAGAACAATAAGAGGGTTAGAGGCTGTTACTCTATGCCTTCCACCATCACCAGGCGAAAGTATTGTAAAAAGGAAGGATAATAAAAATAAGTTTTCGACAGGTAGTATTTTTAAAGAAAAAGGATATATCGTAAAATATCTTTATGGAGGAGATGCTTATTTTGACAATATGGAGGACTTTTTTGGAGGAAATGGATACGAAATAGTTGATAAAAAGACTTTTAAATCTAATGAAATAACTTTTTCTAATGTTTGGGGAGTTTGTGATGAAGATATGGCTAAAAAAGCTATTGAAGTAATGAATACAGAAGCTAAAACGGGAACCCCCTTTTTTAATCATTGGATGACAGTAAGTAATCATAGACCTTTTACCTACCCAGCAGGTAAAATAGATATTCCTAATGATGCAAAATCGCGAGAAGGAGGAGTAAAATATACGGATTATGCGTTACGTCAATTTTTTAATATGGCAAAAAAACAAGCGTGGTATCAGAATACCATTTTTGTAATTATTGCGGATCATTGTGCATCAAGTGCAGGTAAGACAGAATTACCTATGGATAAATATAGAATACCTGCTATGATATTTGAACCGACTAAAAAAGGAGTTATAAATCCCATATTGATGTCACAAATTGATATTATGCCTACTTTATTCGGACGATTAGGGTTTCATTATACAAGTAAATTTTATGGTCAAGATGTTTACTCAATTGATTATAAACCAAGAGCTTTTATTGCAACTTACCAAGATTTAGGTTACATTAAAAATGATATACTTACGATTATTTCACCAAAACAAAAAGTGAAACAATTTGACTTAGTTTTACAACCATCTAATTTACCAAAAGAGTTTCAAATAATGTATGATGAAAAACCCAAAAATAATTTAGATAATCAGTTGGTAAAAGAAACAATCGCTCATTATCAAACCGTTTCGAAAATGCTTAAGTCAAAACAATATGAAAAGAAATGAGTAGATTGACGTTAAGAATTAATTTAATAGTACACTCACAAATAAAATGTTATCAATAAATTAAAGTTCAATACCTCCTTACTTTTCAATCTAAACCCCATTTTAATACTTTGTTTTAAAATGGGGTTTGTGTTTTTTAAATCCAGATTCCGCATTAGACTTGGTTGTGAAACAAAATTTTTCAATAAATTCAAGTGCTCACGGAAAATTTTAGAAGAAGAAATCGTGAACTATTTTGATGATTAAAATTTGAGTACGTGCTTGAATTTGAAGAAAAATAAAGTGGAATAGATTTACTTCGTCTATTCGCTACGCTCGGGTCTAATGCTGAATTTGGGTTAAACTAAAATCCATATTAGAAATTTATTGCAAATAAAAGGGACTTTGAATCTAAAAAAGTTGAGTATTTATTTTAAGGTGAAATTAGGTACGCTCAAAATTTCTTTTTCAAGGTTTATAGAGAATGAAGAACAGATAAGTTATTTATTAGTGAGATAGGATAAATTAAGATATATTTTATTCTATGTAATTAATATACCGTTTTTTTTTGATTGTTTTTAAAATTAAGATCTGTTTTAAGAAAAATTAAAAAAAGTAACTAATAATATCAGAATCTCCCCAATAAAAATGAATATAAGATGCCACCACATTTTTTAGCATATAAATAGGTGTAGGCACTGCTATTCCTTTAGCATTAAAAACGTTCCCAATAGTTGCTATGTCTCCCTTTTGGATTACTTTAGAATAATGAAACTCATGTCCTTTAATTGTTTGGTTATTAAGTTGTACTTCTCGATATCCCAAAGAAAGTTGGGCTTTTTCCATTGAAGTTTGTATGGGTAAAAAACCTACCATAGAATAACCAACTCCTTTTGAATCAATTATTTGATCACCTAAATACATCATGCCACCACATTCGGCTATTACTTTTCCTCCATTAGAACAAAAATCAAAAATAGATTCACGCATGGCTGTATTGGTAGCTAATTGATCTAAATATAATTCGGGATAACCTCCAGCTAAATACAGTACATCCGCTTCTGGCATTTCAGCATCTTTTAGAGGACTAAAATAGATGATTTCTCCCATTTTTTTTAAAGCTTTTATGTTTTCAAAATAGGTAAAATTAAAAGCATCATCATGAGCTACTGCTATTTTATAGTTCTTTAAAAAAGGGTTGCTTTTATTGGTATTTTCATCCGTATAAATAGTTTTTTCGTAATTAGATTGAGACGTTTCGCCGATTGATAAAATTCGACTTATATCAATAAATTGAGCTAAGTGTTTTGCCGCATTTTCAATTATTAATTCATAATCATTTTCAGGAGATATGAACAGTCCCAGATGACGTGAAGGAATGTTTATTTCAGGATTAGAAGGGAGATAGCCTAACGCATCAATTCCTACATCATTGCAAGCATCCTTTAGGAACGAATAATGACTTTCAGTATTAACAAAATTAAAGATAACACCTGCAATTTTTATATTTGGGTTAAAATTTTTAAGTCCAAATAATAATGGTGCTATGCTGTAAGCCATAGATTTAGCATTAACAACTAAAATGACGGGTATATCTAATAAAATAGCAATTTCAGCACTACTTCCTTGCATGCGGTTTGCTCCATCAAAAAGCCCCATTACACCCTCTATAATAGAAATATCCGCTTCCTGACTATATTTGTGATACAATGTTTTGACATGATGTTCATTCATCATATAAGTATCTAAATTAATGCTTGGCTGACCTGCGGCTTTCGTATGATGTTTAGTATCAATATAATCAGGACCGCATTTAAACGCTTGTACATTATATCCTTTATTTTTTAATAATCGTAATAACCCTAGAGTAATGGTTGTCTTTCCAGAGTTACTAGATGGAGCTGCTATGAGAAATTGAGGTTTCATAATTTCAAAGATAAAAATCAATTCCCAATTTTTATCTTTGTAAATCTATAAAGAAAAATAAAATGACAATTAAGATTACTACTTACGCTAAAGTGGGAGAACTCCTTCAAGGGAATTTTGATAAAAATCAACCATTTTTAGTAAGCAATAAGTCTTCTAAACTATTCAAAACAACGACTATTGTAAGTACAGAACCTATTGAAGAAGAAACAAAATTAGGCGCTAAATCTGCAAAAGCATTAGAATTATTTCATTCACTCATAAAAAAAAAAGGAAATACACCTGTTGATACAATTTATTTTAAGCAAGAAAGAAATTTTAAAATAGGAAAAGGTTTGTCTTCTAGTTCTACAGATATATTGGGAATTTTATTAGCTTTAAATGAATTATATAAAACGCAATATTCAAATCATTTTCTTTATAAAATAGCTTCTAAAATAGATCCTACAGATCCTTGTTTAGATTTAAATTCTTTATTATTTAATCAAAAAACAGGAGAAATATTAGATACTTTAGCCTCTATTCCTTATGCTATGTTATATTTTGATTCAGATCCAGATCGAAATATTGATACAATTAAAACATCCCAAGACCGAAAATATTCTAAAAATCAAATAGAAGAATTTCAAAATATTTATTTGACTTTAAAAAAGAGTGCTAAAAACAAAGATTACTCAACCTTTTTTAAATGTATTACAAAAAGTGCTATTATTAACCAGTCTGTAATACCCAAAAAAAAATTTAGTTTGTTACATGATTTTGCTATAGAAAATAATTGTGGTTTATTTGTTGCTCATAGTGGAACATTTATGGGGTTAATTATAGATCCCTATCGTTTAAAATCAATTGAATTAAAAGTTAAAGATTTAGTTGCAAAATATTGGAAAACAACCCTCTATATTGAATGAATTTTATGCAGAAATTAAAACCTATAATGTTTGTTGGTACAGCCTCTGATGTAGGTAAAAGTATTATTAATACAGGATTTTGCCGTATTTTTAAACAAGATGGCTACACTCCAGCTCCTTTTAAATCACAAAACATGTCACTCAACAGTTTTGCTACACCAGAAGGACTTGAAATAGGTCGTGCTCAGGCAGTTCAAGCAGAGGCATGTGGCATTGATTGTAATACAGACATGAATCCTATTTTATTAAAACCTACTAATGATAAAAGCTCACAAGTTGTTTTAAATGGAAAACCACTAGGAAATCAATCCGCTTTTGATTACTTCATGGGAAATGATAAACAAGAATTATTAAAAGAAGCACAAGCGGCTTATGAACGATTATCAGAAAAATACAATCCTATAGTACTTGAAGGGGCTGGAAGTATTTCAGAGCTAAACCTAAAACATCGAGATATAACGAATATGCGGATGGCAAAATACGCAAATGCGTCTACTTTTTTAATTGCAGATATTGATAGAGGAGGAGTATTTGCCAGCGTTTATGGAAGTGTTGCCTTATTAACAGCTGAGGAAAAAGCTTTACTAAAAGGAATTATTATTAATAAATTTAGAGGCGATTCACGTCTTTTTGAAGAGGGTAAAAAAATAATAGAAGATCTTTGTGGTATTCCTGTCGTAGGAATAGTACCTTATAGAAAAGATATTTACATAGAAGAAGAAGATTCTGTTAGTCTTCAAAATAAACCTTCTTTAGTTAAAGAAAATAAAATAAATATTGCTGTTATTTTACTGAATAAACTGTCTAATTATACTGATTTTAATGTCCTAGAACATCATGAAAATGTAAATTTATTTTATAGTAAAATACCTTCAGAAATAGAAAAAGCAGATATTATAATTATTCCAGGGAGCAAAAATACTATTTCAGATTTAATTGATATAAAAAATAATGGCGTTGCAAAAGCCATTATAAATAGCTATAAAAATAATAAAATTGTGATAGGGATTTGCGGTGGTTATCAAATGATGGGACAAACAATAGAAGATCCTAATCATATTGAAGGTACAATAGAATGTATGGCAGGTTTAGGAATACTTCCTATAGAAACAATTCTTACACAAGAAAAAACAACTCGGCAAGTGCAATTTCAGTTTAAAGAATACCAAGAAATATGCAAAGGTTATGAAATACACATGGGGGTTTCCACAGTAGAAAATACAAAATCACCTTTAAACACTTTTGATAATAAAACAAATGATGGCTATTACCTATCAGATAAATGTTGGGGAACCTATATTCATGGCATATTGGATAATGATATTGTAATTAATGATTTACTTTTACAAACAAAAAAAGATTTAACAACTACTATATTTGATTATAAATCTTTTAAAGAAGAACAATATGATTTGTTAGCACAACATTTGAGAGATCATATAGACATTCATTATATTTATAAAGTTCTTAAAGAAAAAGAAGCATGATTTTAGGACACGGAGACGATGGTTATTTATATAAAGGAAAGATTAAAGTAAATTTTAGCTCCAATGTTTTTTATGAAGATCCTCCTAAAGGATTAAAAGAACATCTTTTTCAACATTGGGATAAAATTACAAGTTATCCTGAAGCCAATGCAGAATCATTACAAAAGGAATTAGCGAGTTGGCACCAATTAAAACCAAATCAACTATTAGTAACGAATGGTGCTACCGAAGCATTTTATTTGATTGCACACTTTTTACAAAAAAAATCAGCCACCATCATTATACCATCATTTGCAGAATATAATGACGCTTGTTCTAGCTATGACATAACATTAGATTATATAAAATGGTCAGATGTACACGAAAAATATCATTTTTCTACACAAGCTGTTTTTTTAGGTAATCCAAATAACCCAACAGGATTTATTTTTGAAAAAAAAATACTTCATTCTCTTTTAGAAAATAATCCCAAAGTCTTGTTTGTAATAGATGAAGCTTATGTAGACTTTACAAAAAGTAAAATTTCTATGATTGATGAAATTTCTAATTTTTCAAACTTATTGATAGTAAAGTCATTAACTAAAACATATTCTATACCCGGTTTGCGATTAGGCTATATGATGAGTCAAAAACAAAATATTCAAGCAATAGAAACCTTTAAAATGCCTTGGTCTGTAAACACTATGGCAATTGAAGCGGGAAAATATATAGTTAAAAATGCTTCTAATATTGTATTACCTATAGAAAAAATAATAGCAGATACTACTCAATTTGCAAACACCTTACAGCAAATTAAAGATATAGAAGTTTATCCAACAAAAACTAATTTTTTCTTGTGTAAAACAAATATAAAAACAGCTTCAGAACTAAAGGAATATCTTCTAAAGAATCATCAATTACTTATTCGAGATGCCAGTAATTTTAAAGGACTTTCATCACAATATTTTAGATTAGCTACTCAAAAACCACCAGAAAATCAACTTTTAATAAACGCTATTAATCAATGGATCATTCTTTAATTATTTTTTTAGGACCTTTGGTTATAGGTTATTTATTAGATTTATTATTAGGAGATCCTAGATGGTTACCACATCCTATCAGACTTTTTGGTACGACAATTTATTTAGGAGAAAAACTTTTAAATAAAGGAAAATTTCGATTTATAAAAGGAATTTTTCTAACATTTGTATTATGTAGTTTTGTCTTTTTATTTTTTTATTTTTTATCAAATATTTTATTAGAATTTAATCCCATTCTTTATAGTCTATTTGCCTGTCTTTTCATTTTTTATGGCTTGGCTAACAAAAGTTTAATCCAAGAAGGAAAAGAAGTATTTAATACATTAGAAGAAAAAGGAATAGAAGCAGGAAGAAAACGACTATCTTGGATTGTAGGAAGAGATACTACGACACTTTCAGAAAATCAAATAAGAATAGCCGTTTTTGAAACTTTATCTGAAAACTTGAGTGATGGCGTAATTGCACCACTTTTTTATTACGCTATCGGAGGATTACCATTCATGATGACCTATAAAATGATCAATACTTTGGACTCTATGATTGGTTATAAAAGCGATAGGTATTTTTATTTTGGAAAATTTGCGGCTCGATTAGATGATGTAGTAAACTATGTGCCAGCTCGAATTACGGCTTTTTTGATGATTATAATCAGCGGAAAACCTAACTTGTTTTCTTTTGTATTAAAATTTGGAAACCAACACGCAAGCCCTAATTCAGGTTATCCAGAATCAGCTTTAGCAGCTATCATGAATTGTCGTTTTGGAGGACCTAATATATATTATGGAAAACTAGTTGAAAAACCATTTATAGGAATAAATACTCGAATAATTAAGCATTCCGAATTTAAAAAAGTATCCTTTATAAATCATGCCGTTGCATTAATTTCAATTGTAACTATATTATTAATAAAATGTAGTATTTTTTATTTTTTTTAATAATGTATCACGATGATTTAGTTTTTTGTACTTTCGTAACCGCAATGGTTTTGTTTTCAAGAAATGAAAACAAATTAAAAGGGAATCCAGTGTAAATCTGGAACAGTACCCGCTGCTGTAAGTTCTAAAAAAAGATTATAACAATTAGCCACTATTTTCATTTCAAAATAAAAACGGGAAGGCGTTATAATTGGAACAAGTCAGAAGACCTGCCTTTGCATTGATTCGCGGCTTTCGGAGTAAAGGCTAATGAGTGAATATAATGCTTCCTTTATTTCACACGTCCTTTTTCTATGGTCGTTTATAATCAGTTAACGGGATTATTAACGAAAAAAAAATTAAGATGTCAAAGGATCTATCAAAGATTAAAAAAATTATTTATTTATGTAATGGTACTTGTTGTACAGATAATGGAGCAGAAGAAAACATTCAAGTACTTCGAAAAACTCTGACAGAACAAGAATTAAACGATGAAGTTCATACCATTCGAACTAAATGTCAAGGTTTTTGTAAAAAAGGACCTGTTGTAAATATCCAACCCGAAAATACTTGGTATAAGGAAGTAGATATTGAAACTTCAAGAGGAATAGTTACAACTCATATTCTAAAAAATATATTGTTAAAAAAAGACCTATTATTTTCTTCAAATAGTATAATCGAACCTAAAAAAAAGAAAAATAATTTTTTCACAAAACTATTTAATTGGTTTTGTATTTTTTCATTCTTATTCTTTTTTTCTAACATAAAAGCACAAAGTACGATTCATGGTTTTATTTTAGATGCCACAAATCAAACAAAAATTGTAGGAGCAACCATTAAAGTAAAAGAATCAGGAGAAAGTACCGTATCAGAAGAAAATGGCTCATATACATTACAATTTAGTTCAGAGGGATTAAAAACGATTATTATTACTCATATAGGATATGATTCAATTAGTTTAAAAATAAATTTTAAAAAGAACGAACAAAAATTACTAAATGTTTCCTTATTACATAATGTAATGAATCTAGAAGAACTAGTAATTACAACAGCGTTTGCCAAAAAGCAAGAAAATAAAATAGATCAAATTAGTTTACAATTACAACCAATAAAATCAGGACAAGATTTACTGAGAGCAGTTCCTGGATTATTTATTGCACAACATGCAGGTGGAGGAAAAGCAGAACAAATTTTTGTTAGAGGAACAGATAATGATCACGGAACAGATTTTTCTATTCAAATGGATGGAATACCAGCTAATTTGCCTTCTCATGCACATGGACAAGGGTATGCAGATATGCACTTTATGATTCCTGAAACCATAGGAAACGTTCATTTTTTTAAAGGACCTTATGAAGCAAGTCTTGGTGATTTTTCAGTAGCAGGAGCAGCTCAATTTAATTCTAAATATCGTTTAGAAAAAAATAATATTAAACTAGAATCAGGTTTATTTAATACCCAAAGAGTTTTAGCAATGCTTCAAGTGCTAGATCAAAAACATTTAGTTTCTAAGTGGAATGATAATGCTTATTTTGCTTCAGAATACAATTATACAGATGGTTTTTTTGAAAGCAAATTAAAATTTAAAAGATTTAATTTTTTTGGAAGATACAATGCTCAACTTACCAATAAAACAGCCCTTGTATTGTCAGGATCCTATTTTTCAAGTAGCTGGAATGCTTCTGGACAATTACCTTTAAGAGCCATAGAAAAGGGGACTTTATCTAGATATGGTTCTATAGATGATTCTGAAGGAGGAATAGCTTCAAGACTTAATACAAATCTAATATTAGATACAAAGTTAAATGAAACTCAATCTTGGAAAAATCAATTCTATTATTCCAAAAACATATTCGACTTGTTTTCAAATTTCACTTTTTTTATGAACGATCCTATTAACGGAGATGAAATATTACAGTGGGAAAAAAGAGATTTGTTTGGATTAAAAAGTGTTTATAATAGATTAGATAATGTAGGAACAACAAAATTATATTCAGAAGTCGGGTTTGTTACTCGAACCGATATATTAGGATTAGGGAGAGATTATGTCTTAAAAAGAGCGTTTTTGAGCAAAGCAGCAAATGATCATGTAGCAATTACTAATTATAGTTTATATGTAGACGAAGATTGGCAGTTTGCTCCTAAATGGTCACTCAAATTAGGCTTTAGAAATGAGCTTTTCGATTTTTATTTAAAAGACAAAATAAATGATAATAATTCAGGCAAAAAAGCGGTCTACCGTTTTAACCCAAAGGCACAATTATATTTTAATCCTACCTCTAATTTGACAATATTTACAAAATGGGGTATAGGTTTTCATTCCAATTATGCACATACAGCAGTCAGTAAAGATCCCACTGCCAGTAATCCTGTTCCGCAGTCTCAAAGTCTTGATTTAGGCCTTATAATGAAGCTATACAAAAAATCTATTTTCAATTTTACAGCTTGGTGGACTGATAGTGGTTCCGAATTTAAATTTATTTCAGATGATGGAAGCTTTGAAAACTTAGGTTCCAGTAGAAAATACGGGATAGATGCCTCTTTAAAAATCCAATTCACAGATTTTTTATGGGCAGATACGAACTTAAATTACGCATATAGTTTTTTAAAAGAAGCTCCCAAAGAAGAAAATCTGATTCCTTTATATACTAGATGGAACTCAACAGGAGGCTTAACTTTAAAGTTAGAGAATGGTATTAACGCCAGTTTACGCTATCGTTTTATGGGAGAACGTCCTGCTGTTGAAGACGGATCTATATTTTCTAAGCCTTATACCATAACAGATTTAGTTATTAGATATACTAGACCACGATATGAAATGAGCCTTTCTACTGAAAATATATTTAATGTAAAATGGGATGAAGCACAATTTTATGATAAATCACGATTGAAAAATGAAACAGAAGCAGTGACAGATTTTCATAATACACCCGGAACCCCCTTTTTTATAAAAGGAAGCATTTCCTATTTCTTCTAAAAATTAAGTTATCAACTCATGGAACTATTAAGCAACAACTTATCAGCCTTACTTATTTTATTTATTTTAGGTTTACGACATGGTCTAGATCCAGACCATATTACCGTAATAGATAATTATACGTATCGACTACATGAAAAAAATGATACTTGGTCTAAATGGGTTGGAACCCTATTTACTTTAGGACATGGTGTAATGGTTACACTAATAGCATTGGTATTGAGTTATCTGAAAAATAATTTTGAAGTCCCTATTTGGGTTGATTCCTTACTTAATTGGTTGCCTATGTTTTTACTATTTACTATGGGAATTAGGAATATAATAACATTATTACAGTCAGAAACAACCTATTCTTTGAATATAAAAAAATACTTAATACCTAAATTCTTAGATAAAAGTATCCATCCCATTACAGTATTTATAACAGGAGTTATCTTTGGTTTTATATTTGACACATCATCACAAATTGCTGCCTTTGGATTAGCCGTTTCAGGAACTCATCATTGGTTATTTTCAGTAGTAGGAGGCGTTGTCTTTTCCATAGGATTAATGTTTACAGGAACAATAGATTCCTACTTATTAAGTAAATTATTAAAAACATTTGACCGGACTAAGATTCAAAAACATCGTTTTAAATTAAACATATTAATAACCATAATGTGTTTTATTATTCCCATTTATAAAATAATAACTCTTTTTAATTCTAATTTAGAATTAAACGATTTACAAAATAATTTAATAGGTATAGGATTCCTAGGAATTATCCTTTTCCTTTATTTTGATTTGTATCTTCGTTCAAGAATAAGAATAACAGAAAGCGAATGAAAAGACAAAAAATAAGTCTATTAGGTTGCGGTTGGTTAGGATTACCTCTAGCAGAAAGTCTAATAAAAAAAGGCTATGAAATAAAAGGCTCTACTACAAATCTTGATAAAATTCCTTTATTAAAACAAAAAGGAATTTTACCTTACTTCATTTCAGTAACAGATACCGATATTGAAGGACAAGAAATAACAGAATTTTTAGATTCGGATATTCTGATAATTAATTTTCCACCTAAGAGAAGAGCTGATATTATTCTATTTCATACCAAACAATTTGAACAATTAATACCAGAAATACTAAAAAGTAAAATACAAAAAATACTTTTTATAAGTTCTACATCTGTTTATCCTGATACAAATGAAATCGTAACAGAAGAAGAAATACGAATGCCTCAAAAAGATAGTGGAAAAGCTTTATTAATAGTAGAAAAAATGCTTTTAAATCAAATCCAGTTTAAAACCACCATAATTCGTTTTTCTGGATTAATCGGTTATGATCGAATGCCAGGGCGTTTTTTAGCAGGCAAAAAAGGAGTGGAAAATGGAGAGGCGCCTATAAACGTAATTCATCAAGATGATTGTATTAATATTATCCAAACCATTATAGCTAAAGAAATTTGGGGTGAAATATTTAATGCTAGTACCGACATCCATCCTAAGCGGAAAGAATATTATGAACTTGCAGCTGAAAAAATAGGTTTAGAAAAACCTACATTTGTTATTAGTCCGAATGAATCCTATAAAATTATAAATTCAGATAAACTCAAAACAAAATTAAACTATTCATTTAAGTATCCCAATCCGTTAGACTTATTAAATGAACAATAAAAATATGGATTTAGAATATCAAATACCAATTACTATAAGTATTGTAGGCGCTGGTCCAGGAGATCCTGAGTTACTTACAGTAAAAGCCGTTAAAAGAATTCAAAAGGCAGATATTATTCTATATGATAATTTAATATCATCAGAAATTCTAGATCTAACATCCTCTAATGCCAAAAAAATATATGTAGGTCGAAAATACGGAGATGTAGAAGATGCCATGAAACGTCAAGATACGATTCATGAGCTATTTTTTAAATATGCTCAAGAAGGAAAAAAAATTGTCCGTTTAAAGTCCGGTGATTCCTTTATTTATGGAAGAGTAGCAGAAGAAATTCGATTTCTAACCCAAAAAAATATTCCCTTTGAAGTTATTCCTGGAATCACAGCAGGAATTGCCGCTGCTAACTCACAACATATTCCACTTACAGAACGAAACAAAACGAATTCAGTTCTGTTTTGTACAGGCCATACCGCTACATACGATTTAGAACAGTTAGAGGCATTAGCTAATATGCTAAAAACAGGAACTACACTTATCATGTATATGGGGTATAAAAATTTGAAAGAAGTAATTACCACTTTTAAAAAAATTACACCTGATGAAACCTTATATATATCCGCAATTTCGAAAGTATCTCAAGAAGACGAAACCATTTTTAGTGGAACTTTAGATGAAATGGAGGAAAAATTAGAAATCAAAACAGTGCCAATGCCTGTCGTTTTTATACTAGGAAAATATGCTTTTCCTATAGATCATAATCCAATTAAAATAGTACAAGAAAATGAATACTAAAAAAGGAATTTTAATTTGTGGACATGGAAGCAGAGATCCAGAAGGCGTTACTGGATTTAAAGAGCTAGTACGTCTTTTAAAGCTGCGTTATCCTAATTATGAGGTAGATTATGGTTTTTTAGAATTTTCACATCCCATTTATGCAGCAGCAGTAGAACGTCTTTATACTAAAGGAGTTAGAAAAATAATTGCCATTCCTGCTATTCTTTTTGCTGGAAGTCATGCTAAAAATGACATTCCTTACGAAATGAATACCATACAAAGTCAATATCCTGATTTGAAAATTATATTAGGAAAACATTTTGGAATAACCCCCTCAATACTACAACTCTCCAAAAAATTAATAGAAAAAGTTGAAACCAAATTAACAACTATAGATCGAAAAGATACCTGTTTATTAGTCGTAGGACGCGGAACCGCTGATCCTGATGCTAATTCAGATATAGCAAAAATGACTCGAATGCTATGGGAAGGCATGGGGTTTGGTTTTGCAACTACTACTTATATAGGAGTAACTCAACCATTATTAAAAGAAAGTTTAACTTTAGTAGATACACTTCCTTTTAAACGAGTTATCGTATTACCAGTATTCCTGTTCACAGGAGTATTGCTAAAAAAAATATATACCCAAGTTGAAGAATTTGCTAAAGACTCAAAAACAGAATATTTTTATACCGCTTCCTTTGAATGCCATGAATTATTATTGCAAACAATTGATGAACGTATAAAAGAAGCCGAAGAAGGAAATCCTAATATGAACTGTCAATTATGCAAATATCGAACGCAAATTATAGGTTTTGAAACCGAAGTAGGTAAGGAGCAAATAGGCCATCATTTGGCCGTAAAAGGAATCCTATTTGAAGAAGAAGATAAAATCGTCACTAAAAAATCCCGTTTGACAACCTTAAAAAAAATATTAGGAATTTAAATAAAACAAATAACGACAGAAAGTTGGTAAAGAAATAATCAATGAAGAAAGGAAAAATATATGCCGTTTCATTAGGACCAGGAGATCCCGAATTAATAACCCTAAAAGGGTTAAAAGTACTTCAAAATGCAGATAAAATTTATTATCCAGGCTCTTTATTGGCTAATGGAAAAACAACAAGCTTTTCTTTACCTATTCTGCAATACCATCAGTTAGATGAAAAAAAGTTAGTAGGAATGTTTCTTCAAATGTCAGATGATAGAAGTCAAGCAGAAGCAACTTATTTAGCCACTTTTCAATCTATACTAAAAGATTACAATGAAGGATTAACTATTGCTTTTGTAAGCGAAGGAGATAGTTTATTTTATAGCACATTTGCCTATCTACTAGAACACATTCAAAAAAAAGAACTAAATGTTGAAATTATAGCAGGACTACCTTCATTTATATTAGGAACAGCAGAACATAAAGTTCCTTTAGCTATATTAAACGAAAAAATAGCCATTATCCCCCGAATTAAAAACGATAATGAGCTAGAAAAGATACTAAAAGATTATGAAACAGTAGTACTTATTAAAGTACGGAGTATAATTCATAATTTAATGAATATTCTAGAATCCAATAATTTAACAGTTTTGTATGGTGAACGATTAGGTACTACCAAACAATACATTACAACCGATATAGAAGATATTAAAAACAGAGAAATACCTTATTTCTCATTGTTAATTATAAAAAAAAGAAAATGAAATTAAGCGTAGTAGGTATTGGACCTGGAAGCCAAGAATATATTTTGCCTTTAGCACAAAGTGTTTTGGCTAATGCTGATGTGGTGATAGGCTATCATTATTACTTTCAATTTATAGAACATTTACTAAAAGAAAATTGTGAATGTATAGGAAAAGAACTAACAGAAGAAGAAGCTCGAGCAGAATTAGCGGTTAATATTTGTGAAAAAGGAAAACAGGTGGTAGTAATCAGTTCAGGAGATGCAGGTATTTATGCCATGGCATCTTTAGTTTACCAATACGCCAGTACACAAACAGATAAAGAAATAGACCTACAAACTATTCCAGGAATCAGCGCATTTATAGCCTCGGCTGGAAAATTAGGAGCCCCTCTGGGACATGATTTTTGTTGTATTTCATTATCTGACTTAATGACTCCTTGGACTACAATAGAAAATAGAATTCAAGCAGCTGCCAAAGGTGATTTTGTGACATCATTATATAATCCAAGAAGCAAAAAACGTTTTTGGCAGCTTAATCGTTTTAAAGAAATTTTTTTAGAGCATCGTAGTCCTTCAACTCCAGTTGCTGTAATTCGTCAAGTTACACGTCCTGATGAACATATTATCCTAACTACTTTAGGGGAATTTGATACTCAAATAGTAGATATGTTTTCACTTGTAATGATAGGTAATTCACAAACCTATCAATTCCAAAATTTCTTAGTAACACCAAGAGGATATTTAGCTCGAAAACCCCATACAGGTCAAGAAATACAAGATGAAAGTTTTCGACAAATTGAACAAAATTTGAAAAGAACCGATCTTTCTAAAGAAGACAGATGGGCTGTCATGCGTTGTATACATACTACAGCCGATTTTGAATATGAAAATTTATATTTATCTAATAATGATTCTATCAAAAAATGGAATGATTATCTCCAAAACGGAGGAACCATTATTACCGATGTAACGATGGTACAATCAGGTATAACAAAAGAATTTTCAAATAAATACAAAAACCAAGTGCTCTGCTATCTTAATGATCCAGAAGCAACAATAGTAGCCGAACAAGAAAATATAACCCGTAGTCAAGCAGGAATCCGATTAGCACTAAAAAAACACCCCAATGCTTTATATGTAATAGGAAATGCACCTACAGCACTATTTGAATTATGCGAACAGATATTAGAAGGAAAAGGAAACCCTGTGGGCGTAATTGGTGTTCCAGTAGGATTTGTTAACGTAATAGAATCAAAACTAAAATTACAAGCTTTAACAACTATTCCTTATGTGATTATTAGAGAACGTAAAGGAGGTAGTAATGTAGCAGCAAGTATCGTAAATGCTGCCTTTACAGTTCATACAATAAATAGTAAATAAAATGAAAAAAGGAAAACTCTTCAGTAAAGAAGAAGCCAACTTATTGGAAGAAATTATTCTAAATAGGAGAGATGTAAGAGGCAATAGATTTTTAGATAAGACCATTGATAATGATTTACTAGATAAATTATTGTTTTCTGCCTTACATGCTCCATCTGTCGGTTTTTCGCAACCATGGGAGTTTTTAATTATAAAAAATAAGACCGTTAAAGAACAGATAAAACAAAGTTTTGACGAAGAAAATCATAAAGCCATTGCTTGTTTTCAAGATGAGAAACAAAAAGAATATATAAAACTAAAATTAGAAGGAATTATAGAATCTCCTGTAAACATAGCGGTATTTTATAAACCCTCTAATAACCCTGTATTAGGTCAAACGAGTATGCCTGAAATGGGATTATATAGTGTCGTATGTGCGGTTCAAAATATGTGGCTAACAGCACGCTCTTTAAATATAGGAATAGGTTGGGTAAGTATTTTAAATGAAGAAAAAGTTAAAAATATTTTAAATGCTCCAAAAGAAAACAAGTTAATTGCTTATTTATGTGTGGGATATGTTGATACGTTTTATACACAACCTGAATTAGAACTACTTCGTTGGGAAAAAAGAAAAGAAAAAGATACTGTTGTTAGAATAATTGATTAATGAGTAATAGTATGAGTAATAATTTATCCTTTGCATCAACACTTAATGTTGATAATAGTCAATTGTCAATTATAGATTATTATGTGATTGGAATTTCTAATAATCCTCATTTTATTTTAAGTGATGAGGTAAAAAAAATATTAAAAGAAAACCACTTTTTTTCAGGAGGAAAAAGACATTATGAATTGGTTCAGAATAAATTACCCATTATCCATCATTGGATTGAAATAAACAAAAACATAACAACTCTTTTTAATGAATACAAAAAAGCAACTAAACCTATCATTGTTTTTGCTTCAGGAGATCCGTTATTTTATGGTTTTGCCAATACCATTAAAAAATATCACCCTAACGCTAATATAAAAGTATATCCTACCTTTAACAGTTTACAGCTATTATGCCACAAAAATACTATATCATATCAAAATATAGTCAATACATCAGTCCATGGACGCTCATGGCAAGAACTAGATATAGCACTCATTAAACAATCAAGCTTAATCGGAATTTTAACAGACACTACTAAAAATCCGAATACAATAGCTCAACGAATGTTAGACTACAATTTTGATCATTATAAAATGATAGTCGGTGAAGCATTAGACGCTGAACAAGAAAAAATAACCTCTTTAAGTTTAATAGAAGCGGCTAAAAAAACATTTGATCCACTAAATTGTATACTACTGATAAAAGAAGAAGAAAAACAAAAAAAAATGGGAATTAGCGATGTTGAATTTATAGGTTTAGAAAATCGCCCTAATATGATTACCAAAATGCCTATACGTTTAATTAGCCTATCCCAGTTAGATTTATATAATAGAAAAACCCTTTGGGATATAGGATTTTGTACAGGATCCGTATCTATTGAAGCAAAAACGCAATTTCCTCATTTAAATATCATAGCTTTTGAAAAACGAGAAGAATGTAGTATAATTTTTGATATTAACACTAAAAAACATTCTACGCCTGGAATAACGAAGATAATCCATGATTTTTTTAAAGTAGATTTAAAAACAATTCCTACTCCTGATAGTGTTTTTATTGGAGGACACGGTAACAAGTTAGAAGCACTCATTTCCTTGATAGACAAATACCTCATATCAGGAGGGAAAATTGTAATAAATGCTGTAAAAAAAGAAAGCAAAGAAACCTTTATTAAAACGATCAAAAAGTTTAACTACCATTTATTAGACCCTATAGAAATTAATTTAGATAGCCATAATCCAATTACTATATTAACAGCAGAAAAAAAGAAAAATGAATAAAACAGCAATTATAGCAAGTACTGATAAAGGAATTGAATTAGGAGTAATTATTCAAAAAGAATTTCAAAAATCCATATTAGTATCGACTAGAAAAAATAATAATGTAACAGAAATAGAATCTATTAGTTCTTTTTTAGAAAATAATTTTCAAAAATTTGATTCCTTTATTTTTATTGGAGCACTAGGTATTTGTGTAAGAAGTATTGCTCCTTATATTCAAAATAAAATAAAAGACCCCGCTATTATTAATATAGATGATGCAGGGAAATTTGTGCAATCAGTACTTTCGGGACATTTAGGAGGAGCTAATGCAATAACCCAAAATCTTTCCAAAGTACTAGGAGCACAAGCAGTTATTACAACTTCTAGTGATACACAAAATATTTGGGCCCTAGATACATTATCAAAAGAATATAATTGGAAAAGTAAAAGCACCTTAGAAATGAATGCCATCATTTCCTTATTTGTTAATAATAAACCCACGGCATTATTATTAGATATAAAAGATAGAGGTTGTACTTTTTTAGAAAGAAATAAACCCGATTTTGTAACTATTTATTATCATTATGATGCTATTAATTTTTCTAAATATGAACTTTTTATAGCCGTAACTTATACTACTTATGAAGCTCCAATTCCCGCTTTATATTATTATGCCCCCGTTATTACTATGGGTATGGGCTGTTCTAGAGGAATTGAATCCGATTTGTTAGAAACATCATTTAAAAATGAATTAAAACAACAAAACATAGCAGTAGAATCTATAAAATCATTAGGTTCTTTGGATGTAAAACATGATGAAGAAGCCTTTTTAAATTTAGCCAATACCTTACAAATACCATTTATCACTTTTACGGCAAACGAGTTAAATTCAAAAAAGGTTCTAAATCCATCAGAAATAGTTATGAGCAAATTGGGCGTTTATAGTGTTGCAGAGTCATCTGCAATGCTATTAGCACAAAATGACGAAGTAATTTTAGAAAAGAAAAAAATACACTTAGTTTCAGGTAAAAAACATACAATAGCTCTATCATTAGATAAAAAGGCACAACGAAAGGCTGAAATAATAATTGTAGGAGCAGGGCCTGGAGCAGCCGATTTAATTTCTGTAAAAGGAAAAGAATTATTAGAAGAAGCCGATTTAATTTTATATGCAGGAAGCCTTATACCAATAGAATTAACACATTATGCAAAACCAAATGCTATTGTACGTAATTCAGCGAGTATGACTTTAGAAGAACAAATAGAAATTATGAGTACGCACTATGCCAAAGGTAATTTAATTGTTCGTTTGCAATCGGGTGATCCATCTATATACGGAGCAATTCAAGAACAAATGACCATTTTTGATGAAAAACAAATGGATTATTCCATTGTTCCAGGCATTTCATCATTTCAAGCCGCTGCCGCTTATTTAAAATCAGAATTTACCATTCCCGAAGTAGTACAAAGTATTATTTTAACTAGAGGAGAAGGAAAAACGCCTCTTCCTAAAAATGAAAAGTTAAATGAAATGGCAAAACACCAAGCCACTATGTGTATCTTTTTGAGTGCTACCATTGCCAAATCAGTTCAAGAACAATTATTAGAACATTATCCAGAGGATACACCAGTAGCTGTTTTGTATAGAGTTACGTGGCAAGATGAAAAAGTATTTATAGGAAAACTTACTGAATTAGCACAAATAATTCGTGATAACAAACTTACCTTAACAACCTTAGTCATTGTTGGAGCAGCTATTGGAGCCAGAAAAAATCGTTCCTTTTTATACAATCCTGAATGGAAACATATTTTTAGAACAGGAAAAGAAGTAAAAATCAATCAATAATTCAACTAAACAATTTCGGAATTTAATAAAAATGCTATTAGTTTTTGGAGGTACTACAGAAGGAAAAAAAGTAACAAAGCTTCTAGAAAAAGAAGCTTTAGTTTACTATTATTCTACCAAAACAGAGATTGAATTTGATAAAAATAATCAATTTGGAATTTACCGTTTTGGTGTATTTACACCCAATGAACTCATTCAATTTTGCCAAAAAAATAACATTCAAACGATTATTGATGCCTCTCATCCCTTTGCTGAATTATTACATGAATGTATAGAAGAAGCACATCGTATCTTGTCAATTCCCGTTATTCGTTTTGAAAGAAAATACCCCGAAAGAATAATTTCAGACAAGATCATTTATAAAAAAAATTATCAAGAAGTAATAGATTATCTAAATAACAATGCCTTTTCTACCTTACTGGCTTTAACAGGAGTACAAACTATAGAAAAATTAAAATCTTATTGGGAAAAAAAAACTACTTATTTTAGAATTTTACCCAAAAAAACGTCATTAGAAATAGCAAAAAAATCGGGTTTTCCAATAAAAAAAATGATTTTAGAATTTCCAAATAATGATCTGAATGATGAAATTAATATTATAAAAAAATATAATTGTGATGTTATCCTGACTAAAGAAAGTGGTGAATCTGGGTATTTATCAATAAAGATAAAGGCCGCTAAAATTTGTAATATCCCCATTATCATTATCAAAAGAAAACCTATACCGAGTAGTTTTATACTTGTTTCAAATGAAATGGATTTGTTTAACTCTATACTTTTAAAAAAATAAAAAATGGCTCTACTTCCAGTACCTGAAGGACCTTTACGCAATGGTTATACCACAGGAGCCTGTGCTACAGCCTGTGCTAAAGCCGCTCTTATAAGTCTTTTAGAACAAAGAGAAATTAAAGAAGTAACCATTACCTTACCTTTAGGGCAAAAAGCAACCTTTGTTATAACCTCTTGTTTTTTAGATTCAGAATCCGTAACCTGTACAACCATTAAGGATGCAGGAGATGATCCTGATGTTACACACGGAGCCACTATTGGTTGTACTATTTCATTAAATGAAACAAAAGAAATTCGTTTTTTACAAGGAAAAGGAGTAGGAATAGTTACTTTACCAGGATTAGCCATTGCAGTAGGAGAACCCGCAATTAATCCTGTTCCAAGAAAAATGATTACAGATACGCTCAATTTTATAAAACATAAATTACAATGCGATAAAGGAATAAATGTTGAAATTTTTGTAGAAAATGGGGAAGAAATAGCCCAAAAAACGCTCAATTCCCGAATCGGAATTTTAAACGGAATTTCAATTTTAGGAACAACAGGAATTGTTAAAGCATTTAGTTCTTCCGCCTATATTGCCAGTATTACGCAAGGAATAGATGTGGCTATAGCAAATGGTTGTACTGAAATTGTCATTAATTCAGGAGGGCGATCCGAAAACTTATTAAAACAGCAATTTTCTTATTTACCCGACATCGCTTTCATACAATACGGGAATTGGATTGGTGATACTTTGACAAAAATTAATTCAGTTTCGTTAAAAAAAGTAAATATAGGAATCATGATAGGTAAAGCAGCTAAATTGGCGCAAGGTGAATTAGATACTCACAGTGGAAAATCGACTTGGGATAAAGAATTTATTTATCAAATGGCTAGAAAATGTGGTTATACAGACAAAAAATGTACCCCTATTTTAAATCTAAATATGGCAAGAAGACTTACTGAAATTTTTGATTTTACAATGGAAGAACCCTTTTTTCAATCATTACAACAACATTGTTATGACGTTTGTAAAAAACATATTCCAAATATAGAATTAAAGGTTTTTTTGATTAACGCAAATGATGAGGTAATTAGTTAGCAGATATTTTAAACCAGATTACGCGATATAGTTTGTGATGAGTATAAAAAAGAAAATGAAAATAGACCAAAATAAGAGTTGTACTATAGGGAAGACAAAAAACTATTTTTTTGATTCAAGTCATTTTATATGGAATAAGTTTCCAAAACGTAATTTGGGTTTAATCAAACACAGTAAGTAACAAAGAAAAAAGAATACTATCATAAAAGGATAAAAAAAAATATTACAACAAAAACTAAAAATAAACCTTATAAAAAAAATATAACAATTAGATGTAAAAAGTAAGTCAAAAAGCAAAATTAATGTGATGAACAAATTCCAGTATACAAAACTATTTCTTCGAGAATATTCGAACCGTTTGAATTAATCAGTTATTAATAAAATATAAATTTATAAAAAAGAATACAAAATGATAGGCTATTTATTTACAGATTCACTTCTATTAGGGATACAACATTCTTTTGAACCCGATCACATGGTGGCGGTTTCAGTATTAGCATCAGAACGAAAAAGTAACAAAATTAGCTTAGGCAAACTTTTATGGCGTTCTTCTCAATGGGCTATGGGACATTCAGTATCTCTATTAATTTTTAGTGCTTTTGCATTGTTGTTAAAATCTACATTGCCACTTAATCTTTCTACTTATGCCGAAATATTAGTAGGACCTGTAATGATTTGGTTAGGAATATCAGCAATTCGTCGGAATCATCAGCTTAAAAAAATAATGGCAGATCATAGAGCTATTCCAGATCATGAACATACTACAAACGTTTTGCACATACACGGTAAACAAGGCGAAGAAATTTCTATGAATCTATTGAGTCGTACCTTTTGGGTAGGAATGTTACACGGATTAGCAGGTACTGGAGGTGCTTGTTCTATTGCATTAGTTATGGCATCTAAAGACTCTTATACAGCCATAGGAATTATTATTTTGCAAAGCATAGGAATTATTATTGCCATGACTACTTACAGTTGTGTTTTAACTTTTTCAGTTTCTCGCTTTATTGAACGAAATCAAATAGCCTTTAAAATAATGAATGCTATTGTCGGGATTTTTTCTATATTTATCGGACTTCTTTGGATTTATAATGCTATAAATAGTTAAATATGATGGAACAAAAAAGTTTTCCTTTTACAGCTATCTACGGACAAGATGATTTTAAATTGGCTTTGCTCTTATGTATGATTGATCCATCATTAGGGGGCGTTTTAGTTCAAGGTGATAAAGGAACAGGTAAAACAACTACTGTTCGAGCCTTACAAAATCTAATGAAAAATATAACAACCCATTTCCCATTTATTAATTTGCCCATAGGTGCTACAGAAGATCGTGTTTTGGGTTCTATTCAATTAGAAACTTTGATCAACGATAAAAAGATAGAAGTACAAAAAGGCTTATTATCTAAAGCACATCAAGGTATTTTATATATTGACGAAGTAAATTTATTGAATGATTATTTAATAGATATTTTATTAGACGCTTCCTCTAGTGGAGGTTATTTTTTAGAACGTGATTCCATTTCTAAATGGTTGGATAGTAGATTTTGTTTAGTAGGAACTATGAATCCTGAAGAAGGTGATTTACGACCGCAATTATTAGATCGTTTTGGATTAGCCGTAACTATAAAAACACCAACTGATAAACAAACTAGAATAGAAATTGTAAACCGCCGTTTGAATTTTGATTTAGATTCAAATCTATTTTGTATCCAATTTGAAGATCAAGAAAAAAAATTAGCTGATCAAATAACAAGTGCCAGAAGAGAACTTTCAAATATTTATCTTTCTAATGAAATAAGAGAGAATATAGCCGAAATATGTATTGCTCATCAAGTGGAAGGGTTGCGAGCAGATATTTTATTAATGAAAGCGAGTCGAGCTTATGCCGCTTTTCAAAATTACAAAGAAGTAACCACCGTACACTTAGAAAAAATAGCACCTTTAGTTTTGAATCATAGAGCAAAATATTTTCCCGAAAATAATCAAGCAAAAGGAAACAAAGAAGAGAATAAAGAGAATGAAGCAGAAAATAAAGATAATGGAGCAGAAAATAAAGATAATGGAGCAGAAAATAGAAGTACAGAATTAAAAGATTATTTGCTACAAGCTACAGCCACAAATCAGTTTTTAAAAATTAATACCCCAGAAACTCAATCCACAAAAAGATTCGTTTTTGAGCGTCCAATTATTCAAAAAAATAAAACCCAAATTTTTGGTAAAACTTCAACAACTATTAATATACTAAATACAGTAAAAGAGTATCTAATCACTAAAAAAATTAAAATCCACTATAAAAAAACAATTTCAAAAGCCAAAATTCATTTAGTATTTTTGATAGATTCTAGTAGTTCAATGATTAAAGATCAACAAATTTCGTTTATTAAAGGAATGATTTCAGAAACACTCTTAAAATTTAAAAATAAAAAAATATGGCTTTCTGCTGTGGCACTACAAAATGGAACAGCTACAATTATTTTAAAATTTACACAAAATATAGACTATTTTATTGCGCAAATAGAACAATTACGTTCAGGAGGAAAAACAAACTTGAGGGCAGGATTCTATTTAGTAAAACAACTTTTAAAATCAAAAAACTTAGAAAAAGAAACACTTTTATATATCATGACTGATGGTAAAGTAAATGAAGGAAAAACTCAAAACCCATTTGAAGAAGCCGTTTCTTATTTTAAGACATATCTAAAAATAAATAAACACACTACAGTTATTGATACCGAAAAAGGTTTTGTAAAATTAGCTTTAGCTAAAAAATTGGCAAATCAAATGAAAGTAAATTATGAATCTATAGTTTATTAAAATAAAAATAAAAGCAAAAGATAAATTATTGAAAAACAAGAAAGAATAAACTATTCAGAAATAAATTTAAGATATGAAAATATATACTAAGAAAGGAGATACAGGTAAAACCGGCTTATTTGGTGGAAGTCGTGTATATAAAGATGATGTTCGTGTAGATTGTTATGGAACATTAGATGAGGTAAATTCTACTATAGGTTTATTACGTGCCAAGTTAGGAGTTACACATGAATGGCAGTCGAACCTACACAAAATTCAGAAAGATATGATGGATATGATGTCCCATTTAGCACGGCCATCAGACTGTAAAAAAATAAATCCTAATCCAAAACCAGAGGATGGTCCTTTTTTTTGTGAAAATTGGATTGATGAGTTAGAATCAGCCATGACAACTAAATCAGATTATTTTTTGCTTCCAGGAGGGAATGAAATTTCAGCTCTATGTCATGTAGTACGTACACAAATACGTCGTGGAGAACGTTTATTAGTAAGTTTAATGAAAGAAGATGAAGTAGATGATTATATTCCAGCGTATATTAACAGACTTTCCGATTTATTTTTCATTTTAGGTCGTGCTGAAATGGACAAAGCAGGAGTAGCCGAAGAAAAATGGCAATTATTTTTGTATAAAAGAAAGAAACAACCCGAAGTAAAATAATAAAAATCCTTATATAAGGAGATTTAAAAAAAAGTAGTATGTAAAATGGTACTTTTAAAATATAAATTAACGTGAGTTCGATATGAAAAGCATTGGTTCTTAGTGTATTACATGAGATCTTTGCGCTTCCGTTAGTGCTTTCTTTGTGTTTTTCGTTGTATAGCTATTACATAAAGTCACAAAAAGTTCCTCAAAGAAATATGAAAGAACTGTTTATTAGCAAGTTAAAAGTTTTCTTAAGTCGAACTTACGCTAAATAAATGTAATTTCTCCCTTGAGGTCAAAGTGATAAACTATGACTGGATTACGGCTTTTGCTCCTTATCTACAAGAATTTTTTTGTTCCTTTTTTGCCTATTCATCTCGCGCATGAAGTCTAATGCGGAATCTGCGTTAAATCAAACTAATCCCAAAAAAAATATGTGAGCCATTTATTCACTATAAAAATGATTCGGCGCTCTTGTCATCCCGACGCAAGGAGGGATCACATAAAGTAAACAACACAGCACGCTCAAAAAATGAATTAGATTATGTGACTCCTCCTTGCGTCGGAGTGACAAACAGAAAAGGGATTTATACCGTTTAAACTTTGAAAACACTGTAAAAAGCATTCATGTAAAACGGATAGCCTGTTATTGATTTAATTGTTTTATCATCAGATATTTTAATCAATTCTTCCATTTTTTGGTTTAAGTCGTCTAAAGTATCATAAATTTTCATTGCAATTTTATCTTTCATCCATTGCCACATTTTCTCAGCAGGGTTAAGTTCTGGGCAATATGGTGGAATTGGCAAAAGAAATATATTGTCAGGAATTATCACATCCTTTGTGGAATGAAATGCGGCATTATCAATTATCATAATCTTTAACTCTGTTGGCTTGTGATTGCTGAAATCTTCCAGATATTTTACAAATAATTCTTTGCAAACACTTTGTGTTGTCATACAAAAACTCTCACCTGTTATGGGGGAAAAACTTCCCCAGAGCCAATTATAAAGATAGCTATGTTTATAAGTACCGATGGCTTTTATTCCTTTTGCGGTAATAACTCTTTTCTGTTTTGTAATCAAACCGAAACGACTTTCATCCTGAAAATAGAGGTTTACAGATTCAAAGTTATTTTTATTAAGAATAATTCTACACTCTTCAAATTTGTTTTCAAGGTTTTTTAAAAAACGCCTCTGCGTTTTCATCCTTTTTATAGTGGGATTTTCTTGCAACTTTCAATTTTGATTGATGCTTGCGTTTGCAATGAGCATATAAAGCACCATAATTAACCGATTCGTTAAGCTCTTTTTCGAGAATCTTCAACAATTCAACATACGATGTTATTGTTGTTTTTGGATCATTCAATTTCTGCTCAATAGCATTGGCCATTTTCTCAGATATTTTCTTTGTATTATTTCCTCCACTTCTAACACTTAACATTTCAGAAATACCGCTTTTCAGATACTCCTGTGCCCAACCTCGTACAGTCTTCTCGGTTCTCCCTAATTTTTTAGCAATGGAACTATAAAAAACATATTTTCCTTTCTTAATTAGAATCAAAGTCTTTATTCTGTCTTTTTTCAAAGATCCAGATGTCTTTACTAGTAATTTATCTAAAAAATCAACATCTTCTTTTATTGCTATTTGGATTTTCTTTGGCATGCCTAAAGGTAAGTAATATCCCAGTAAATTCAAAATTTAAATAGTATTATTCACTATAAAAAATGATTCGACGCTCTTCATCCCGACGCAAGGAGGGATCTCATAAAGACTTTAAGGAATGAAAAGAGTTTAAAATACAACTCAACTGATTTACTAGATTATATATTACTTTTCTTTTTGAGTTCTGTATGTATCTGTTTATAAACGGGTGTTTCTAAATTATATTTTTGTCCTTCGTTAATAACATATTCAGTTAATGATTTTAATTCGTTTTTAGGCTTGTTGTTTTTAAAGTCAGTGTGCATTGATGATGTTGTTTCAAAAGGTAATGCTTTTAATTTGTTTACAGTTTTTTCTGTGATGTTGTCCGAAATAAAAATCTGTTTTGCTTTTGCTATTTGTATTACTTCTTTTATTAGTGTCGTAGTCGTTTTAAGTTTTTCATTGTCAATAATAAGTTCCCCTATAGACTTATCAAAATAAGAAGTAACCGTTGCTGTCGGTGAAATAAATATAAATTTTTCCCAAATAATTGTTGAAATATTTTTTGATAGAAATGCTTCTATGTTTGCTTCTTTTAATAAATTTTCGAGCAACAGTAATCGGTCATTAATAAGGTTGTCAAGCCCGAAATAAAGTGTTTGAATGTTACCGCTATTTTCAATTACGCCAACTTGTTTTAAACGGGAAACTATATAAGCACAACCATCTAAAACAAGGTTGTTGGGAAAAATGGTTTTAATTCGTTCTTTACTATCTACACCATTAAGCAATGGTAAAATGATGGTGTCTTGATTTATGCAAGGCTTTAATTGCTGCATAGCTAATTCAAGGTCGTAGCTTTTTGTGGCTACAATGATAAAGTCTGAAATGCCAATTTCGGTTGGATTGTCTGTAGCTAAGGTTGGTTTGGCAATCAATACATTATTTCCTTTTATTACTTTCAAACCCTTGTCTTGAATCTCTTTTAAGTGTTGTCCTCGAGCAAAAAAGTTGATTTCAATATTTTCATTATTATAAAAATGATTTGCCAAAAGTCCACCAAAGTAGCCGCCTACTCCTCCAATTCCTGCAATTAGTATTTTTGTTTTTGTCATAGTTGTTATGTTGTCTTAAAGAGTCATACAACGTCAGTCTGTGAAAAACGCGCAAACATCTTCAAATTTAGTCAAAATACATCTTATAAAAAAACAGTCTTTATTCCACATCTATAAAAAGTTGTTGTAATTTTTCGATTGTTTCTGGTTGAGGATCTTTCCACATACCGCGTTGGATAGCTTCCAACATACGTTCTGTCATATCTTTTAAAGCCCATGGATTTACTTGTTCAATGAATTTTTTGTTTTCGGGATTAAATAAATATTCCTGTGTAATTCCTTCGTACATGAAATCATCAATCATATCGGTAGTTGCATCATAGGCAAATAGATAGTCCATAGTGGCTGCCATTTCAAAAGCACCTTTATAACCATGTCGTTTTATACCTTCAATCCATTTTGGATTTACTACGCGTGAGCGATATACTTTTAGTAATTCTTCTTTAAGTGTTTTTACTTTTGGATTATCAGGGCGCGAATGATCACCAAAATAGATTTTGGGTTGTTTGCCGCTAATTACTTGTACAGCATTACTCAAACCGCCTTGAAATTGATAATAATCATCAGAGTCTAAGAGGTCATGTTCTCTATTATCCTGATTGTGCATTACAATTTGAAGGTCTGATAAACGTTGTTCAAAGACTTCATGTGCAGATTCTCCTATTCTGTTACTACCATAAGCATAACCACTCCATTGCATATATACTTTTGCTAAATCTTCTTTGGTTTGCCAATTTTTTTCATCAATAACAGCTTGTAATCCTGCTCCGTATGCGCCAGGTTTAGATCCAAAAACACGAAATAAAGCCCTTTTATGAGCTTTTTCATCTGTAATACCTTTGTTTATCCATTCTGATTTTTCTTTTAGAAAACGTTTTCTAATTGGATTTATCTCGGGATCTTCGTCTAATTCAGCCAATCGTTCAACAATTCTATTGAATAAAGAAATAACATCAGGAAAAGCATCTCTAAAAAAACCTGAAATGCGTAGCATGACATCTATTCTTGGTCGTTTGAGGTTTAGAGGTGAAATGATTTCAAAATCAATAACTCTTCGATTTGCTCCTTCCCAAATAGGTTTAACCCCCATTAAAGAAAAAGCTTGTGCAATGTCATCTCCTCCTGTTCGCATAGTCGATGTTCCCCAAACAGATAATCCAATAGTTTCAGGATATTCACCGTTTTCTTGTAAATAACGTTCAATAATTAAATTAGCACTTTTAATTCCTAATGTATAAGCTGTTGGAGAAGGAATAGTACGTACATCTACGGAATAAAAGTTTCTGCCGGTTGGTAATACATCTAAACGTCCTCTTGTAGGAGCTCCTGAACTTCCTGAAGGAATATATTTTCCGTTTAATCCATTTATTAAATTAGTAATTTCATTAGTAGTTTGTTGTATTTTAGGATAAGTAGTATCCATTATAAATTGTAGAACCTCATCAAAATAAAAATAACCTGTTTTGTTTTTATTTAACAAAAAAGAAGATAAACAAGTTCGCGATATATATTCTAGTTGTTCAACGACATCTCCAATAGTCCGACAATAAACTTGTTGGATTTCTTTTTGGAAAGGATCAGCATAATTACATTGTAAGGGATCAAAATCTAATTTTAAATCAATTGCTAAAGCTTGTGTTATTCCTTTTGTTTTTCCTGAAGGTAAACGGTGTAAGGCAATGAGTAAATCTAATAATTGATTGTTTTCAGGAACTTTTCCAAAAATATGTAAACCATCTCTAATTTGAGCTTCTTTTAAATCACATAAATAACTATCTAATTTTACTAATAATACGTCTATATCGTTTACAGAAGTTTTTAAATCGGTATCTAAATGTGTTTCTTGAACTAATGTTTTGATTTGTTTTTTTAAAGAAGTAGCTCGTTTATTATCCAATGTAAAGGCCTCGTAGTATTCATCTATTAGGTGTTCTAATTTTGTTAAAACACCATAATTTTCTGCACGAGTCATAGGAGGAATAAGATGATCTAAAATGATTGCTTGATTACGCCGTTTGGCTTGGGTTCCTTCTCCTGGATCATTTACGATGAAGGGATAAAAATGCGGAATGGCTTCTAGTAGTAATCTGGGATAACAGCTTTCTTTACTTAGAGCAACACTTTTACCTGGTAACCATTCTAAATTTCCATGTTTGCCAACATGTATAATAGCATTTGCTTTAAAAATATGGTTTACCCAAAAATAATAGGCTAAATAATGATAACTTGGAGGTAAATCAGGTGAATGATAAATAGCTTTTTCATCTTGATTATAGCCTCTTGCAGGTTGAATGCTTATAAAGATATTACCTAATAGAAAACCTGCAATAACAAATTTTTCATCTTTACAAAAGGGAGAATTTTCTGGTTTTCCCCATTGTTTTTCAAGTTGTACTTTTAGTTTAGGTGAAAGGACGTTATAGTGTGTATAAAAGTCTTTTATTGATAATGAAACTTGAAAAGGACGAATTTGTGTAGTGTCTATATCATTCGTTATATAATGTGTTATTAGTTGAATTAATTCCGCACTGGAATTGGGAATAAAATTGCCCAAATCATATCCGTTTTCTTTAAGAGCTCGGATAATGCTTATAATACTTTCAGGAGTATCGAGTCCAACTCCATTAGCCAAACGACTATCTTTGTTTGGATAATTGGGCATGATTAAAGCAATGCGTTTTTCTGAATTTATCTTAGATTGTAATTCATGCCAACGGATTGCAAAATCTACAACAAAATCTACTCCTTCAGAGTGTGTTTCGTATTTTAAGATATCGGAATCAGTTGTTGCATCTTTACCTAAAGCTACTTTAAAAGAAACGGCTGTAGTTATAATTCGTCCATCTAATTCAGGTAAGGCTACATTTATTGCCACATCAGTAGGTGTTAATCCAAACAAATTATCTTCCCATATAGTTTTAGTACAAGACGCAAAAATAGCTTGAATGACGGGAATATTTAGTTTTTGAAAGATGAAATCATGATCGTTTTCTGTTAGTGCTTTTATTGAGAAGCTAGTGGTGTTAATGATCGAACTTAAAGGATGATTTTGAGCTTGAGTTAGTAATTCATATAATTCATCGCAAGTGTTTTTATCTCGGAGATTATTGATAAAGGCTATGATAGGAAAAAGGTTCTTTTTCTTTAACTCTTTGTAAATAGCCTGTACAGGTTCTAAATTATCGGATAAATAATGTGATTTATATACTAAAATGATGGTATTAAATGCGGTACTAAAGGCTTGTTCTTTGGTTAAGATGCCCGTTTCTAAATTATATAAAAATAAATCCGGTGTGCGTTGAGGGCTTTTATAAGTTAATTCTTTTCCTTGAAAAAAATGATGTAGAAGAAAACGTAATAGTTCTATTAAATTATCTTTTCCTCCAGCACAAAAATATTTCCAAACTAAATCGGAAATAGAGAGATTAACATTGGATAGATTTATTAATTCAAGATCTGGCGTATCATAGCCTGATAAAAAAAGTACTGGTATGTTCTTTTTTTTACATTCTGTTTGGATAGATTCTACTAAATAAGGATAATAACTAATACCACCAAGTAATCTGCATATAACAAGTTTTGATTGGCCAATTACTTCTTCAACATATTTATCTATGGTTAATTCTTGTTTTAGATAAGTAAGGTTACTCATTCTTAGAGTAGGTGTTTTTGTTTTATTTAAACTCTTAATCAGTTCTTTATAAGCATTGTTTAAAGAATTTATTTCAGTATCCGCAGCAGATAAAAAAACAATATCACCTTTAGATTGTTCTATGTAAAAAACGCCGTCCTCATTAGGATTCCAGCCTCCAGGAATGGTAGGTATTAAATGCATTTATATGATTTATAATTAAAAAATAAAAGGGGACTAAAAAGAAAGAATATTGTTTTTTTCTTAAGTTTTTTCTTGTTGATTTATGAGAAGTAACAGAAGGAATACAAACGATAATTTTATTTATTTTTAAGTCCTCTTTATTTTGAATATATTTTTAATTTAATCTTTCGTTGATAATTTCTTGTAAATTTTTATGTTTTAATTCATCTCCGATGAGAACTAAACTTGTTTTTCGGGTTTCATTTTCTTTCCATTTACGATCAAAATAGCTATCAAAACGTTTAGATACACCTTGTAAAACCATGCGCATTGGTTTTTCAGGAATATTAATAAAACCTTTTATTCTGTATATTTCATGTTCTTCAATAATTTGCTTTAGCGTTGCTATTAAAGTTTCTTGTGTATGAGGAGCCGTTATATCTACTACAACTGAGTCAATATGATCATCGTGGTCATGTTCATGTCCATTAGCGTGATCTTCTTCATGGTGTGAATGACGACTTTCTAAATCATTTTCGGCTTGAGCTCCTATGCCAAGTAGAATATCAGAACTTAGTGATCCTTTATTAGCGCTAACTATTTTTACATGAGGTCTAATTTTATTAGCAATAATAGCTTGTGTTTCTTCAAATTGGTCTTGATTAAGTAAGTCCTTTTTAGTCATCACAATTAAATCTGCACAGGATAATTGATCTTCAAATAATTCTTCAATAGGCGTTTCATGATCTAGTGAATCATCTGCTAGGCGTTGTGCTTCAACTCTAGCACGATCACAAATTTCGCCTGTTGCTTGTCCTACAGCATCAACTATAGTAACTACAGCGTCTACAGTAATTTGAGGTTTTAATTCAGGCCAATTAAATGCGTGTAATAATGGTTTTGGTAGCGCAAGACCCGAAGTTTCAATTATAATATGGTCTATAGACTCTTTTCGTTCCATTAATTCAAGCATAATTGGTAAGAATTCATCTTGTACAGTGCAACAAACACAGCCATTGTTTAGCTCTAAAATATCTTCTTCAAAACTACAGCATGATTTTAGCAATTCACCATCAATTCCCATTTCTCCAAATTCATTTACAATGACAGCTAATCGCTTTCCGTTGTTGTTTTCTAATAAGTTACGAATAATTGTAGTTTTTCCTGATCCAAGAAAACCTGTTATTATGGTTACAGGTATTTTATTTGTCATAATAGTTTTTAAAATTTATTTTTAGGTGTTAAAAGTACTATATCTGTAAGAAAAAAAATAAAAAAAATAGAGTTATTTAAAATAGAAAAAATTGAGAATATTAATACATGAGGGTATCAATAGAAAAGGGAACTGTTGCATTTTATAGCAAAGTGTATTTTTTAGAATGAGATAGAATTAGTATAACAGTGTTTTGAAAAATAAATATTTTATAAGGTTGTAATTTAACGAATTTTTTTTGAGTAAAGGGTTTACATGGTAACTTTTGGAAGTATATCCATTACATATTCGTGCATTACCTGACGATAATCCAAATGAGTTACCATACGTAATTTTCCTTGTCCCATTGAACTTATATGTATAGCTCTACTTTTTAATTTTTCCAGAATCATTTTTTCATCCAAATAGGGATGAATAGAAAAAATGACAATATTGGTTTCTACTGGTTCTACAGAAGCTATCCAAGGTAATTGTCTTAGCATAAAAGCGAGTTCTTGCGCTCTTTTATGGTCTATTTTTAATCGTTCTACGTGATTGTCTAGAGCATAAATGCCAGCGGCTGCTAAGTAACCTGATTGGCGCATACCTCCTCCGAATATTTTACGAATACGAAGTGCCCGTTTAATTGTTTTTTCATCTGAAATAAGCAAAGATCCTACTGGAGCACCTAATCCTTTTGAAAGGCATACAGATATTGTATCAAAAAGCTCTCCAAATTGTCTTGGAGATTGTTCTTTAGCAACTAAAGCATTCCAAATACGAGCACCATCTAAGTGATATTTGAGATTATTTTGAATGCAGACTTGTTTTATTTCTTTTAAAGTTTGAATATCATAACAAGCACCTCCTCCTTTATTTGTTGTGTTTTCAATGCTGACAAGACTGGTTTTTGGAGCATGATAAAATTCAGGATCATTAATAACTTTTTGTACTTGATTAGCGTTTATCATACCTCTTTGTCCTTCAATTAAGCTTAAAGAACAACCACTATTAAAGGCAGTACCTCCTGCTTCGTATAGATAAATATGCGACCAACGATCGCAAATAATTTCATCTCCTGGTTGTGTGTTTAGTTTTAAGGCTGTTTGATTAGCCATTGTACCAGATGGAAAAAAAAGAGCTGCTTCCATTCCAAATAAATGGGCTACTTTATTTTCTAGAGCATTAACTGTTGGGTCTTGTTTATATACATCATCGCCGACTTTTGCATTGTACATAGCATGTAACATTTCTTGTGTAGGCTTTGTAACGGTATCACTTACCAAATTTATTTCCATAATTATAAAAGGATTGGTACTTTTGCTTAGGAAATGACTCTGTATTTTTACAGATAATGTTCCAAGAAAATACAAAAATAGTATTTTAATTTTTTTTAAAAACTCCAAAAATAGAAATTTATTATGACAAATGCCGATCAAATTAAAGGTATTGTAGAACGCCTAGGTGCGTTGAGGAGGTATCTTTGACATAGATGCCAAAATGATTGAAATTACAAATGAGGAAGAAAAAACATTTGCTCCAGATTTTTGGAATAATGCAAAAGAAGCTGAAATTATTGTAAGAAATTTACGTTCTAAAAAGAAATGGGTCGAAGATTATAATAAAGCAGTTGTATTAGTTGATGAACTTCAAATAGCATTTGATTTTTATAAAGAAGGGGCGTTTTCAGAGGAAGAATTAGATGATCTCTATTTTCAGTCTATTGAACATATTGAGAATATCGAGTTTCGTAATATGCTCTCTGATGAAGGTGATGTAATGAGTGCCGTATTACAAATTACAGCAGGAGCAGGAGGAACAGAAAGTTGTGATTGGGCCAGTATGCTCATGCGTATGTACCTGATGTGGGGAGAAAAAAATGGATATAAGGTTAAAGAATTAAACTTTCAAGAAGGCGATGTGGCAGGTATTAAGACTGTTACTTTAGAATTTGAAGGAGATTTTGCTTTTGGATATCTGAAGGGAGAAAACGGTGTTCATCGTTTGGTTCGTATTTCGCCATTTGATAGTAATGCTAAAAGACATACTTCATTTGCATCTGTTTATGTATACCCTTTAGTAGATGATACTATTGAAATTGAAATTAGTCCTGCTGAAATTGAAATTACTACAGCACGATCAAGCGGAGCTGGAGGTCAAAATGTAAATAAGGTAGAAACAAAGGTGCAATTATTACATAAGCCTACTGGAATTCAAATACAATGTTCTGAAACTCGTTCGCAACACGATAATCGTGAAAGAGCCATGCAAATGCTACGTTCTCAGTTATATGAAATTGAGTTAAAGAAACGTCTTGAGCAAAGGGCTGATATAGAGGCAAATAAGATGAAAATAGAATGGGGGTCGCAAATAAGAAATTATGTTATGCACCCTTATAAATTAATAAAAGATGTTCGAACACAGTACGAAACAAGTGATGTAGAGGGTGTAATGAACGGTAATTTGGATTCTTTTTTGAAAGCCTATTTAATGATGATGGGACAAAAAGAAGAATAATAATAAAAGAAAATATCCAATAGAAAAAAGTGGAGTCAATACGCACTTAAAGTAAAAAATAATTTTTAATGTTACATGTCTTTATTAATAAATTATAACAACTTTTTTGGATATTTTCTTTTTTATGAAAAAATAAGAATTTGAATTTTAAATAAATTTAGTTTTTTTTTAACTAAAAAATTGTAATTTTTACTTTGTATAAGAATATTTATTTAACTAATTATTAATTAAGACAATATGGCTCAATTTCTAAAGATTTATCCCCAAAACCCTAGTGAAAAAGAAATAATGAAAGTTGTTAAGGTTTTAAAAGAAGGAGGGCTTATTATTTATCCAACAGATACAGTGTATGGGTTAGGGTGTGATATTACGAATACAAAAGCGCTGGAACGAATTGCTAAGATAAAAGGAGTTAAACTAGAAAAAGCTAACTTTTCATTTATTTGTAGTGATTTAAGTCATATATCAGATTATATTAAACAAATAGATACTTCTACTTTTAAAATACTAAAAAGAGCATTGCCAGGTCCTTATACTTTTATTTTACCAGGAAATAATAGTTTACCAAAAGAGTTTAAGAAAAAAACAACAGTTGGTATTCGTGTACCAGATAATACAATAGCCATTGAAATTGTAAAACAATTAGGTAATCCTATTGTTTCTACATCAATCCATGATGAGGATGAAATTATAGAATATACAACAGATCCCGAATTAATTTTTGAAAAATGGCAAAATATTGTTGATTTAGTTATTGATGGAGGTTATGGAGATAATCATGCTTCTACTGTAATAGATTTATCCGGTTCAGAACCAGAAGTGATTCGTGAAGGAAAAGGACGTTTGGATATTTTTTAAAATAAATATTCTTATCGTATTTAGTACGTATAATTTCCCTAGTTTTTAAAAATAAAAAAATGAAAATAGCAATAGTAGGATATGGTAATTTAGGAAAGACTTTTGCCAGTAGTTTTATTAAATCACATTTTATACGAAAAGAAGATATATTGGTTTATACACGTACATTACCTAAAATTCAAGATTGTTTCTCTATTCCTTTAGATCGTTTTTTTGTAAATAAATTTCCTTCCAATCAAGAGATAGATATTCTTATATTAGCTGTAAAACCTCAAGAATTTGAAAAAGTTGCAAGTGTTTTAAGAGGAAAATTAAATAAAGAAACAATTGTTTTGTCTGTAATGGCTGGTATTTCTATTCAAAAAATAACGCAGTTATTACAAATAGATAAAATTATACGTTCTATGCCTAATTTAGGAACGCAGATAGGGCAGGGAATGACTGTTTTTTCTGCATCAGATGCGGTTGATAGGAAAGAATTATTTATTATTCAAAATTTAATTAACACAACAGGAAAATCTATTTATGTAGAAAATGAACAAATGTTAAACCCTGCAACAGCAGTATCAGGTAGCGGGCCAGCTTATGTATTTTATTTTATGAACGCTATGATACAAGCTGCAAAAGAGTTGGGATTTTCTACTGCAGAAGCTGAATTATTGGTACATCAAACTTTTTTAGGAGCCGTTAATTTACAAGCATCTTTTGGATTATCTAATGATGAATTAATAAAAAAAGTAGCTTCAAAAGGAGGAACAACGGAACAAGCAATCCTAATTTTTGATGAAAATAATTTAAAGACTATTGTTAGTAAGGCTATTCAAAAAGCTAATTTAAAGGCAATAGAGTTGGGAGATTAAGTTGTTTTTTGTTTTGATAGGAATATTTTTTGATTAAAAAATAAGTTTAATAGAAGAAAACAGTAAATAGTCAAATTTAGTAAAACCTATACATAATAACAAAAAATCCCACAATTAGGGTTCTCCTTCGTGATCAAAATAACCTTTAACTTTAACTTTAGTAGAAAAGAAATTTAGAAATAGGACAACAAAAGATAAGAAAAACATTGACTGTATACTAACTAATATTTTTCCTAATAAAGAAATGGGATGAAAATCACCATATCCGATAGAATTAGATGTTATAAGACTGAAATAAATAGGCTCGAACCAATGTTTGAAAGGTTTATTCATTTGGTTACCTATAGCATATAATGCTCCAAATCCAATAACAACTTCAGCATAGTTTAAAAATAATAAGAGCATAGATCGCTTATAAGAGCGAGGTCTTGAAAATAAATCAGATGCAAATATTAAAGTTGGTATATAAAAAAAAGTTTCCAACAAAAGATAAATCATTACGCTGATTATAA
Source organism: Flavobacterium davisii (assembly GCF_042182265.1). Classification (NCBI taxonomy): domain Bacteria; kingdom Pseudomonadati; phylum Bacteroidota; class Flavobacteriia; order Flavobacteriales; family Flavobacteriaceae; genus Flavobacterium; species Flavobacterium davisii. Next base: position 2,903,767 of record NZ_CP097869.1, on the reverse strand, counting down.
ATATATTATTTTGCCATCCATTTATTAATATAATAAGAGGAAAAGTAACTTTGGCTAATACATAAAAATCTATGCTAATATCTTCATATTCAAAATTTATTTTATGAACAAGCTGTTTTATATAAATTCCAGGAAAAAGAAGCTGAGAAGAAGATAATAATAAACGAACGATTTTTTCAATACCACTATCATCCTGATGATCATTATCCCATATAGAAAGAATATTCAGTATACGTTTCTTAATAGGATCATGTTTCGGTTTATCTTTTTTATGATGCTTTCCTAAAAATAATTTTTTATAAAAGAGGGTAAATGACATAGTAAAAAATATAATTTTAAAATATTTATCTTTTAAAATATTTGTTTTTAATCCTTATAAGAAATGGAAAATGACCATGATTCTGTAAGGGATTTACAAATATACATTTTCAAACCATATTATAATTTATAAAAATCAAGTTGATTAGAATAGTTGGATTGTATGGTTTTAATTTATTTACAATATATCTTGAATTTATTAAAAAATTTTGTTTTACAACGAAGCCTAATGCGGAATTTGGGTTAAAAACAGTTCAGTCATAAAAAAATACAATTCAGTATTCATTTATTTTTTTAAAGTTTAAAGTTTTTCAATTTTGAATTGTAAAACAAGTAAAACGATGAGAAATTTAGTAATTTATTTTATGATTTTTTTTACCATTTTTTCTTTTTCTCAAACAAAGATAGAAGGGAAAGTAATTGATAAAAAACAACAAGCTATTTCAGGTGCTAATGTTTTCATAGAAGGGAGTTATGATGGTACTACTACTTTAGATAATGGAACTTTTTATTTTGAAACCAATGAAAAAGGATTGCAGAATTTAATTATAAACCAATTAGGATTTGAAGAATTAAAAATTCAAATAATAATAGAAAAAGTTCAAATAAAGACATATACTTTAAAAACATCAATAAATGCTTTAGACTCTGTTGTAATTACTGCTGGTACTATTAAGGCAGGAGATAATAGCAAATCATCAGTGCTAAAACCGTTAGATATATTAACTACAGCAGGTGCGTTAGGAAATGTAGTAGCGGCTTTTCAAACAATGCCTGGAGCACAAATAAATGGCGAAAGCGGTCGTTTGTTAGTTAGAGGAGGAGAAAGTGAGGAAACACAAACATATATAGATGGAATTAAAGTAGCCCAACCTTATGGGGTTACACCTAATAACTTACCTACTAGAAGTCGATTTTCACCTTTATTGTTTAATGGAATGACGTTTTCCACAGGAGGATATTCTGCCGAATTTGGAGACGCTTTATCAAGTGTCCTATTAATGAATACGATTAATGAAGCAGAAATAGAAAAAACAGACATAGGAATAATGTCAATAGGAGCATCAGTAGGTAAAACTAAAAAATGGAAAAATACTTCATTTAGTTTTAATACCTCTTACGTTAATTTGAATCCTTATCAAAGATTAGTGACTCAAAGAATAGATTGGAATAAGCCTTATCAAACATTTGGAGGAGAAAGCATTTTTCGAAAAAAAGAAGATAATGGAATTTTTAAACTTTATGCAGCTTTAGACTATTCATCATTTGATTTAAATCAGATTGAAATAGGGACATTAATTTCTAAAAGAATTGGAAATCAAAATAACAATTTATATCTAAATTCTTCTTACAAGAAAAAAAATAATAATGGATGGACGTTTACTATAGGAGGAAGTATGGGGAGAAATAACGTAGAAATGTTATTAAATCAAGATGATGTAATAACAAAAGAATTAGCCACTCATTTAAAATTTAAAGTCGATAAAAAAATATCAAATATATTTAGTTTTTCTTTTGGAGGAGATCATTTTTACACGTACTTCAATGAAAAATACCGTGTTAAAAACGGAATACAGTATGAATCAGGTTATAAAAGTCAAATACAAGCATTATTTGCAGAATCAGATTTATATTTATCAGATAAATTTGCCTTGAAGTTAGGAGCCCGTTTTATGCACAATGATTTGCTAAATAAAACGGTATTAGAACCAAGAGCTTCTTTTGCTTATAAAATTTCAAATGAAGGGCAATTTTCCTTTGCTTATGGTGATTTTCATCAAACGCCTAAACAAGATTATTTAAAGTACGATACTTCGTTAGATTTTGAAAAAACACAACATTATATTTTAAATTATTGGCATATCGCTAATAAAAGAACATTTCGTGCCGAATTATATTTTAAAAAATACCAAGATCTTATAAAATACAATACTATACAACCTTTATACAATTCAGTATTTACTAATGATGGCTATGGAAATGCTAAGGGAATAGATATTTTTTGGAGAGATACTAACACATTTAAAAAACTAGAGTATTGGATAAGTTATAGCTATATTAATAGTAAACGTGATTTTAAGAATTATTTGTATGCGGTAACTCCTAGTTTTGTGGCTAGTCATACTGTATCATTAATTGGTAAGTATTGGGTTGAAAAATGGAAATCACAATTAAGTATAACGAATAGTTTTACTACAGGAAGGCCTTATAATAATCCGAATGAACCTTATTTTATGAATGCTAAAACAAAAGCTTATAATAATTTAAGCTTTAGTTGGGCCTACTTATTAACAACTCAAAAAATATTTTATTTTTCAATTTCCAATGTTTTAGGGCGCGATAATGTTTTTGGTTATGAATATGCTTCAAAACCCGATTCAAACGGTATTTTTCAAAGAGAAGCCATTCGTCAACCTGCTGATCGCTTTTTCTTTGTAGGCTTTTTCTGGACATTAAGTAAGAATAAAAAAAGTAATCAATTAGAAAATTTATAGTATACAATAACAAATAGTATTGTGTTTATAAAATAAATGACAATTCATCCAAAAAAAAATACAGTTCAGTTACAATTCATTTTTTAAGAGTAAGTCATAAAGTATTTTTGAAATAGAAATTAAAAATGAAATTAGATATAAACAATTAAACTTTAAAAGATATGATACGTTTTTTAACCTTTTTAGTATGTGTAATAAGTTCAGCAATTTTTGGACAAGAAGGAAAATTTGAGCAAGGCATGGGAAAAGCATTAACTATTTGGAAAGAAGGAAAAATAATAGAAGCCTCTGCTATTTTTGAAAGAATAGCATTAGCCGAAAAAAAAGAATGGCTACCGGATTATTATCTAGCATTAATTAATTGTACAGAGGCATTTAATCCGATGAATAAAGAAAAAGTAGCAGCTCTAATTGATAAAGCACAAATAGCGTTAGAAGGTGCTAAGCTTAAAAGTTCTAAAAACGATGAAATTAATGTTTTACAAGCCTTAATTTATACTGTAACTTTAATACAAGATCCTATGAATAACTCTGTGAAATATGCGCCTTTAATAATGACAGAATATCAAAATGCTTTGGCGATTAATCCTAATAACCCACGAGCTGTTTTTGGAAAAGCAAATTTTGAATTAGGAGGGGCTAAATGGACAGGGGCTGATACAAAACCATTGTGTATAGAAATAAATCGTTCATTAGAACTTTTTGCTAATTTTAAACCAGAATCTCCTTTACATCCAAAATGGGGAGCTGAAAGAGCAAAACAAATAGCAGTTACCTGTAAATAATAATATAATAAAAAGAAACCAATGAACAAATGGATTAAGACAATACCTACGGCTATTTTAATTAGTTTTCTTATAGGATTAATATTATTATTTATTAATTATATTAATGGTGCTATTATAACTTGGACTTATATAAAATGGAGTCTTTTTTACGCTTTTCTTTACGGAATGAGTTTATACTATGCTAATGCCTTAGTTTTTGTACTCTTTGATCATTTGTTTAAAGAAAACAGATTTTCTTCAAAACGACTTATTTTAGGAAGTATAACTTCATTTAGTGTTTCATTATTCATGATTTTTCTTTTAAGAATTTTTGAAAGTGTTATGATGGATGACGCAACTTTTATTGAATTTATAAAAAATGAAAAAGCCGCTAATTATGTAACTTCTATGGTTATTACTTTAATTGTTACCTTGGGCTTATATTTACTTCATTTTTATAAAAATTATCAAGAACATAAACTTAAGGAGCAAAAGGTAATTGCAGGTACGGCTTCTGCGAAATTTGAAACGTTAAAAAACCAAATTGATCCTCATTTTTTATTTAATAGTTTAAATGTTTTAAGTTCCCTAATTGAAGAAAATCCAGCGCAAGCACAACGATTTACTACTCTATTATCTAAAATTTATCGCTATGTTTTAGAACAAAAAGATAAAGAATTAATATCTGTCGAAGAAGAACTATCTTTTGCAAAAACCTATATGAATTTACTGAAAATGAGGTTTGAAAATAGTTTGCATTTTGAATTGCCTCTAAATTTTGATAATATAGAAGCTAAAGTAGTTCCTCTCTCATTACAATTACTTTTAGAAAATACAATAAAGCATAATGTAGTAAGTGATAAAAAGCCATTGTATATTAAAATATTTATAGAAAATGATTATTTAGTAGTTGAAAATAATCTACAGAAAAAGGAAGTATTACAAGAACGAAAAGGAGTAGGGCTACAGAATATTATCAATCGTTATGGATTAATTTCTTCCCGAAAAGTATTGATTAAACAAAATAATATTTTATTTAGGGTATATCTCCCTATTTTAACAAAACAAGTTGCTATCATGGAAACACAAGATATTTATAATGAAAATTTAGCATTTACAAAAGCCAAAGAAAGAGTAGAAAAAATGAAATCCTTTTATGGTAATTTGATTTCCTATTGCTGTATAATTCCTTTTTTAATACTAATTAATCTTAAAACGTCCCATTTTAATTGGTTTTGGTTTCCTACAGTAGGTTGGGGTATGGGACTACTCTTTAACGCTATAGAAGTTTTTGGATATGGTAGGAATTGGGAAGAACGTAAAATTAAAGAAATTTTAAGAAAAGAAGATTTGCAAAATAAAAAATGGGATTAGTATGAAAAGCGATAAAATAATAGAAAAAACTAAAATTGAAATAGCAGCGGAAGAGCTAAAACAAATTAAAAAATATTATACACATTTATTTATTTTTGGAATAGCTTTAGCATTATATATGTTAAAAAAATATTTTGGAATATCCTTTAATTTTTTCCCATTACGATGGTTGAATCAATTTGTAATTTCTTGTTGGGCATTCTTAATTTTTATTAAGACATTAAAAATGGTATTTATGAACAAGATTTTTAATAGTACTTGGGAAAGGAATAAAATAAACGAGATATTAGAAAAAGGAAACCAATCAAAGACACGTTGGGAATAGTTTTTTATCTAGTAAAAAACATAAAATTAAAAGAGTTTAATAGTATGGCTACTTGTACTTTTAGTTCTAATTTAACGAGATACTTATGATGTTCAATTATAAAATTTGTAATAAAAATATTCTTGTCTATAGAGTATAAAATAGTTTTTTTAAATGTTAAGAATTTCTTATAAAATAGTCCTTTAAAATAGTTTGAGAACAATTATTATGTACATTTGCTACGCAAAATTAACATACACAAGATAATGAAAATAGCTGTTGTAGGTGCTACCGGTATGGTAGGAGAAGTGATGCTACAAGTTTTAGCAGAACGTAATTTTCCAATTACAGAGTTAATTCCTGTGGCTTCTGAAAAATCAATTGGAAAAGAAATAGAATTTAAAGGGAAATTATATAAAGTAGTAGGAATGCAAACAGCGGTTGCTATGAAGCCAGAAATAGCTATTTTTTCTGCTGGTGGAGAAACCTCTAAAGAATGGGCACCTCAATTTGCCGCTGTAGGAACAACTGTTATAGATAATTCTTCTGCTTGGCGTATGGATCCTACTAAAAAGCTTATAGTACCCGAAATTAATGCAACAGTTTTAACTAAGGATGATAAGATTATCGCAAATCCTAACTGTTCAACAATTCAAATGGTAATGGTATTAGCTCCTTTACACAAAAAATATGATATTAAGCGTGTTATCGTTTCAACCTATCAATCTATTACAGGAACAGGAGTAAAAGCTGTAAGACAGTTAGAAAATGAATATGCGGGTATAAAAGAAGAAATGGCTTATAAATATCCTATTCATCGTAATTTAATTCCACAATGTGATATTTTTGAGGAAAACGGCTATACAAAAGAAGAAATGAAGTTAGTTCGTGAAACCCAAAAAATATTAGAAGATAAAACAATAGCTGTTACAGCTACAGCTGTAAGAGTCCCTGTAGTAGGAGGTCATAGTGAGGCTGTAAACGTAGAGTTTAAGAAAGATTTTGAAGTTTCAGAAGTTCGCGCTATTTTACATGCAATGTCAGGCGTTACTGTACAAGATAATATAGATACTTTTACTTTTCCAATGCCGTTATACGCAGAGGGGAAAAATGATGTTTTTGTAGGGAGAATTCGTCGAGACGAGAGCCAACCTAATACACTTAATTTGTGGATTGTAGCTGATAATTTAAGAAAAGGAGCAGCGACTAATGCTGTACAAATAGCGGAATATTTAGTAGCTAACAATTTAGTATAAGACCAAATTTTAAAGATTTAGATTTTTCTTATACCGAAAAAACATTCCGTTTTTTTAAATAAAAACCCGTTTTGACTTTTTTGTTAAAAACGGGTTTTTAAATTTGTTAAAATTTAGAATATTTGAAGCTTTTTGGAAATAAAAAACACTTAATTTAACCCTGTCGAAGTGACAAACAACGCGTTAAATTAGAGTTTTTGCGAGCCCATATCAGCAAGAAAAAAAAATCTTGTATTTTTCTTTGCTTTTTTATCTTCATCACGAAATCTAATGCGGAATTTGAATTTAACTTATTTTTTCTAGTTCATGGTAGTTTTTCTTTAATTTACGTAGTAATCTGCCATATAAAAAATTATAGATTAATAAAAATATCCCAATCATTAAACCTGTTAATAAAAGAGATATAAAAATAGAAATCATTAAGATGATATATTCATTTAGATGAGTAGTAGCTGAATTTTTATTAAAATGGTCCGAAATCCCTATATATACACCATACCCAAATAAGTAAGAATGTATTATGGCAAAAAGACTTAGATTAAAAATAATGTATTGCTTAACGATTTTTCTAACAATAAAGATGTTTTTCATTAATTGTTTAGTAGAGTTAAGCACTTCTATTTTTTTGTATGATATATAAAAATTGTAGATGAAGTACAATATAACTATATAAGATATCCCCGTTACGATATTTAAATAAATTTCAGGTAGATGTATTTTTTCTAAAAAAAGATCTTCTTTGCTATTTTTGTTTAAAGAAAAAGAAAAACTTAATATTATACCTAATAAAAATTCAATTACGCTAATGATAAAAATCCATTTGACCGCAGAAGAAGAATTTTTATGTAACATAGCATAAATATTTTCTTCAGTCATTTTTGGAAAATTATTTGTATTATTCCAATTTTTCTTTAATAAATCCAATTCTTCCATTTTCCTTCTATCGTTACGGATTAATTATTTGTTTTAATTTCGTTTTAATACGATTCATTTTTACCCTTGCATTTACTTCACTAATACCTAATGTTTCAGAAATTTCAGTATAATCTTTATCCTCTAGATACATAAATACAAGCGCCTTTTCTATATCATTAAGTTGATATACTGCCTTATATAGTAATTTTAAATTTTCCTCTTCTTGATAATTATAATCTTCTTGTAGTACAAAATGCCTACCTGTTTCAAATTCAACAGTATGTATTGACTTAGATGATTTTCTATATAAAGTAATAGCTGTGTTGAGAGCTACTCGATAAGCCCAAGTTGAAAATTTAGAATCGCCTCTAAATTGAGGATAGGCTTTCCATAATTGAATTGTAATTTCTTGAAATAAATCGTTATGCTCTTCTTCATTTTGGGTGTAAAGCCTACAAATTTTGTGAACCAAATTTTGGTTATCTTTTAGTTGACTCACAAATGATTTTTCTAATTCAGTATTCATACTACTTATTAGTTAGTCGTTTTTATGAATTGTTACAGTTTAAGTGTATATATTTCAAATTATTTTATGAGATAATAAAATTAAAAGAAGTCTAATTTTTAAATGTTAGATTTAGGAATAATCATTTATGATTAAAATCTGAAAAAGTATTCTTTTTTTATTTTCAATGTAATAAAATTGCATCAACGTTAAAAAGATAGAGTATTTTATTTTCCCTTTTATTCATAGATGAAGAGTTTTTGTATTGTTGAGGTACGTTTTTTTTTAAACCCAGATTCAGGATTAGATTTCGTTGTGAACCAAAAAATTTCAATAAATTCAAGTGCTTAAGGAAAATTTTAGAAAAAAACAGGAATCTATTTTGATGATTAAAATTGGAGTAGGTGCTTGAATTGGAAGAAAATAAAGAGAAAAGATTTACTTTGCCAATTCACTTCGTCGAGTTTAATTCGGAATTTGAATTTAATCATATAGAAAGGGTCTTCTATAAATAGGACAAAAAATAAAAAGGGGGTCCTAAAAGTAAAGAATCTACACTTAATTTATCAACTCAATGATAAGGAAGAGTTTTATAATTAATATTAAGTGACTTTTTATTAAAAAGATTATTTGCTTTTGGACGCCCTTTAAAAATTGTTATTTATCTCTTAACAGAAAAATGACCTTTGCTTATTCTACCATCTTTTAATTGTGTTGTAAACCAATAATCGTCAGCAGGGACTGGTTTTCCTAAATAAGTTCCATCCCATCCAGATTGGGATGGGGAAATTTCTTTTAGTAATTTACCAAAGCGATCAAAAATTAGAATTTTAGCATCAGCGTTAAACATAAAATCAGCACCTATAACGTTCCAATAATCATTATAACCATCATTATTTGGTGTAAAAAAAGCAGGAAATCCTAATATGGAGAAAGGAATTTCTAATATTTTACATCCATTTAAATCAATGACATACACTCTATGAATACCAGGTATTAAATGATCAAAATGACCTGTTTTTTGAGTAGGTGCATTTACATCATCTAATGTGAAAACATATTCGCCGCTACCTAATACATTTACAGTAATAGCATTATTATCAACTAAATCTTGAATGATAGGATTACCATTAAGTATTGCAGTGGTGGACTCTGCTACTTTGATCGTCCTTTCTCTGAAACAAGCTAATGGTGTTTTATTAATAACTTTTACTTTATAAGTTCCTATTTGATTTACAGAAATAGATTCTGTATTAAAAGGAATTGTAACACCATCTTTTGACCATTCGTAAGAAAAATTTTGGTGATCACTTCCTATTGGAAGTCCAGATTGTAAAGTAATATTGAAATCAGGGTCGTCAGTGCAGGTGTATGTATTAGATAAGCCTGAAATGTTGGTGTCAATATTGGGTTTAGCTTCTACCTTTAATTCAAATTGTAGCGGTATTCCTAAGCAAGCTTTTGTTATTTTATTTTCTACTCGAACCCATATTTTATCTCCACCTCCTTTATTTGTATTTCTAAAGGACTTAAAATTATTTTTATCAATAGCTAATGATTTACCATTTGAAAATTGTTGATAATAATCATTTTCATTTTTATAAAAATATACTTCTATGTCAGGATTATTAAATAGAGATGTTATAGCGTTGTAGTTTTTAGATAAATCAAAAGAAGTTATTCCGTCATAATCATCATGATTTGCATCCAAATAATCATCGCATTCTGTAATAATAGCTTCAGGTATTATGAAGGATGCCTTTGCTGTTGATACATAAATTTCAAAAGAAATTGCATTAAAACAATTATTAGAATTGACTACTCTAGCCCAAATGGTTTCTAATGACTGTATTTGATTTGTATATGTTTCATGATTTTTTATTTGATCCTTAATATCATTTGTTAGAGCACCTGCTTGTGTATGAAAATAACTAAAAGTTTCATTAGCATAATTATCAGAAATTAAAATTTGAACTTTATCTAAATTAAACTGAGCGACACCATTTGTCGAGTCAGTACATTGAATTAATCGTTGATTATTTTTTAATGAAGGAAGAGGGTATATAACTAATCCTGTATTATCTGAAAAGGTATCACAAGCATTACCTAAACGATTTAATTGAACTCTAAATAAATGATTTGTCATTGCGTTAGATAAATTTTTTATTTCTAATTCAGAAGTATTGACACCAGAATAACTACCTGTGTTTGATAAATTATTCCAATTAACACCATTATCGGTAGAGATTTGCCATTGAAAAGTATCAGCGTTTGATGTTAAAGAAATTTTAGTTTTTTCTAAAAGACATCCTTTACCCGGTTTTGGCTGATCTGTTATACTTATAGGAGCGGATTGTAAGTAGATAGTATTAGGGATTGTATATCCTATAAAACCTATAACTCTACCTTTTTTATCTACTAGAGGAGGTGTAATATTACCTAATATACCATCTGTATTGGCATCGATAAATCCAGCCTCTTTTACATCAAAACATGAATCATTATCAGCGTCTAAGTCACGATAGTTATTTATCCCATCGTTATCAAAATCTTTTTCTTTTTCTTCGGAATCTAATATTCCATCGTTATCTGAATCTAAATCAAGATAATCAGGAACACCATCTTTATCGTTATCAAATGGTGTTAATCCAGGTTCAAAAGCGTTGTCTAATCCATTATGATTAGTATCTGTATTCGATATAGCTATTGGAGTATTATTTTGCGCTTCTATACGATCACTTATACCATCATTATCGCTATCTATATCTTCTTTATCAGGAATTGTGTCACCATCAGAATCTTTGGGTACACAAGAGGCTTCTAAATTTAAACTGGACTTGGCTGAAACTAAATCAGATAAATTTTTATGTTTGATTTTTAATATGTTAATATTTTTTCCTGCTATTTTAAAAGTCCCTGAGCCTGACTGTAAAGGAGTAGTACTATTGCGTCTAAAACGAATTTCAAAAGAAGAAAATTGTTTTACACCATTTTCATAGATTCCATCAAAGTTGGTGTCAATTAAAATTTGATTATCTGGATTTAAAATAGTTAAAGTTCTGTTAATATCACTATTGATTATATATTCTGTATCCCCATTTAGAGATTCGCTCACTTGGATATTGTTGGGGTATTTTAATTCAATACTTGTGGGTTGGTCAAATTGTATTTGATACGTTACACTATTTTGTTTGCCTTTTTCAACTTCGGTTATAATGGTACCATTTGGATTACCCACTGATGGTGTAGTGGTTTTATCGCCATCAATAATTGTTTTAGTAATATAATTTGTTGAACTAAAAGGGATAACACCAGCGTTAAGACTTGTATTGATAGCTTGATTTCCGTAAGATTCTGTACAATTTAAGATGCCATCATTATCTAAATCAATATCAATATTGTCGTTAATTAAACCATTATTGTTATCAGGACAATTACTAACGGGAATATTGTCAGATTCTAATGGAGAAAAAATACCACAAGTAGAAATACTTGCTTTTACTTTATAATATCCTGGTTTAGTAGGTATATACGTATTTGCGTTAGCCCCTAAAATAGGACCGTCTTGATCATGCCATTGGAAAGTATCGAAAGAAGAAGCAGTACTTATTGCTAGTTTAATATTGGGAATACAATTATCAGCAGATAAGGATACTTTTTCCAAAGTAATTTCAGGTTTGAAGGTAAAACCAGAATAATATCCTCCAAATGTAGCAGCTCCATTATTACCATAAGCAGCAATATATAACTCGTTTGTTGAAAAAACACCTAGATTGCCTGTTAAGTTTTTTATTGTGTAAGTAACATAATTTGTATTGCCACTAACAGGATTAGGACCTGATATATCTTTACTAGGAAGATTTTTTAAATCGTAATCAACACCATTTATATTAAAGGTTAGAATTGCACCTGCTTTGGTTACTATTGTAATCCGACCATTAAATTGATAATCGCCAAGGTTATCAATAAATGGAATATTATTTATATTATTTGGGGTTTGACAGCTTAATGGAGGAACAAAAAACATTTCTTGATTAGCAAAGTCTTTGCTACCATTTTCATTATATTCTTTTAGAGAGCCTACAGATTGATAAGCAAAAAGGTTTTTGGTAGATTTTACATATAGATTATTATTTACTGAAAATTGAGACCCATTTATTGTTACATATTCTCCTGAATTTAAAATATAATCAGGTGTATTGCTATTATTTAAAAAAATTTCTGTATTGTCTTTATGAGCAATTAATAATATTCTTTCAGCAAGATCCCAACCATCACTTTTTATAAAAATATATTCTGTTGGATTGGCTGCTGTTCCATTAATAATTTCAGGGGAAATTCTATTGATTGTTTCAGCTGAAACAATTTGATCAAATCCCATATCTAGATTTTGAGAATCGCCATTAGAACCAGCAAAAGAACCTGTATTAACTGCAATAGGCTTATCCGCAGATATTAATGTACCAATAAGAGCATTACGAGGTTGAAAACTAGATCCTTTTAGGGCAATAACAAAGCTTTCACCATTATTTAAAATTATATCACTAGGGGTGTTTCCTTCGTTATTGTTAATTAATCTTGTATTCGGTTTTATGTTACTAAATTTAATTCGAGTATTATTTTCAGTAGCAAGAATAGAAGCAAATGTATAATGAGAGTTATCATAAGTCGGTACACGATCGTTTAAAAATGCACCTAATCTAAATTCCTTACCCAATGCAGCAATCCCTTTTGAAACGATAGAACTAGCATGATAACTGTTTTCTGATCGTATTCTTATAGAAACAGCTACTAAGTCTTGTGCTTCAATTATATAACCTTTATTCTTAAGAATGGTATGCGCAAAAGAAGAACTTACATGAGCTTGAGTATTATTACCATAACCTATTTTATGGATATAAGGTGAATTTCTTGTAACAGTTCCAGTTATAACATTACCTCCTAAGGCTGTAATGTTAAAACTAACAGGAGAGGTACTCGGTGTAGAAATATACATATATTGTTCACCAGCAATTACTTCACCAGATGAAACAGGCGGTAAATAATGAGTTTTACTAAATTGAGCGACTACTGTAAATGTAAGTAATTGAAATAATATTAAAAATTTTGCCTTCATTGGGATTGAATAAAAAACCCACAAAGCTAATCATTTATCGTTTAAGGCTAAAATGATTTTTAATAGTATTATTATTATATAGTTTTATAGTAAACCAATAATCATCAGCAGGTAAATTGTTATCTAAATAAGTTCCATCCCATGCTTGATTAGGATTTAATTGTTTTAAGAGTTTACCATAACGATCAAAAATTTCTATTTCTTTAATATTTTTTTTAAAATTAGAATCTTTAACGTACCACGTATCATTATACCCATCATTGTTAGGGGTGAAAAATTTGGGGTAATCTAATATATAAACTGTTTTATAAAGTGTAGGTTCACATCCATTCTTATCTCTAACCGAAATATGGTATTCTCCTTGTTCTAGATTAGTAAAAAAATTAGAATTTTGATATTGGACCCCGTCTATAGAAAACTCGTAATTACCTCCATTAGAGGTGTAAACAATTTCTAACGAATTAGGATCCGAAAAATCGTTAATAATCGCATTTATATTAGTAGCAGGTGCTGACTCGTGAATTAAATATTTTTTAATGAATTGACAGCCTTGTATGTCTGTAAGTGTAACAGTATAGATCCCTTTTTTATTGATTGTTATATCAGGATTGGTATCGAGAGTGTTCCAAAGATAATGAGTAAAATTTGTAGGAGCTTCAATTTTTACCGCTTCATTTTTACAAATGGTTAAATAAGTATCTTTTACAATATCAGGATTGATATAATTTACTTTCAAGGTTATCGCTATTATATCATCACAAGAATTGTTTTGTTCTATTCGGGCATAAATTTTTTGCTCATCTTTTATTGTATTAAAAAAAATATTGCTTAAAGGGAAAAGCTTTTTTTCAGCATCACTTACATTCGTATAAAAAAAGACAGGTGCCTGTTTGTTAGAGTTTGAAAAAATAATAGGAATTAATTCTTGATCTAATAGAAAATTAGTATAGCCATCTTTTTGGTCATCTTCATCACATTTCGTATAGCTTTTGTTTGTATAAGTAATTGAAGAAAGTTGAAGATTTACGGTTGTTTCAATTGAACAGTAAGAGTTACTTATTTTAACAAAAATAGTTTTAGGAGAAGAAAGATAATGGGTTGGATCTGTAATAGAGATTCCATTCGCACTTTCAGAAAAAACAGTTTCTAAATTAGGATCGTTTTGAGTTATTATTTTATTTAGTTTTGTTAAGTCAAAATAAGCTTTGCCATCCTTATCAAGATCACATTCTATTAAGTTTTGAGGAGTTAAAGAAGGTAGATTAATAAATTGAACTTTAATACGGCCTTTAGAAGTACAAATTCCATTAATCATCACGTCAACTCGATATTCAACCTCGTTTGTATTCGTATTATCAGTAATTAAGAATTTAGGGGTATGAACTCCTGTATCTATATCATTTTTGTACCAAGTATAAGTATTATTAGTTCCGTATTGTGAGGCATCCAATTCTACCTTTTCTCCTTTACAATAAGGATTTTGGGTAGTTATTGTATGATCTTTACCTAAGAACGTTTCACTCTGAAAAGTACCACCTCCCAAAAAAATAGCAGAATCATATTTCTCATTTCCTTGATCAGCAATGACTAATTTAATATGATAAGAATTACCTGCTACTACAGAGGATTCTGCTTTTAAAATTTTGGTTTGACCGTTAAAAGTAATTGGAGCATCAAGACCATTAAAAGTATCAAAATAAGACTCGTTATTTTTTGGACAAATTGTTCCAGAACCTCTAATAGTTTGAACAGTTACGGGTATATTAGTTCCAGGGACTAACGCTATATTTTGATAACTTTGATTACCATTGTTTGGTTTTATTAAAAAAGCAAATCCATCCGTATAATCACATTGGTTTGCAGAAGGAGAGGAAAGATATTGTTCGGATGCAAAAATATAATCAAATGAAATTTTGTTGGTAAAAGGAATATAATCAAATTCTAATATAGAAGCATTATATGTATTATTAATATTTAATGTTTGCATCAAGTCATTATCACCTTGCCAAGATATAGAACCATCTGATAAGTTACCAGTATTAGGTTTCATAGCATTTAGAACTTTACCTGTACTTAAAATGATACCGTTTTGTAATGGAAAAGTAGTGTTATTACGATCAAAGTAACCAATGCTTTTGATTCCAAAATTTTCACCACCACTTATTGAAACATTTGAAACAGTGCCGCACTTTATACCGCCTAAAAAAATGGATACCAGCTCATTAGCATCATGTTGATCATTGACAGCAATATACTGCGAATGAGATTTTAATATTACAAAAAATAATGCAACTCTAAAAAGGTAATTTTTCATGGAGCTAATATACTTTTAAACTTTATAAAAAAATATAGATATACTATTTTTATCTATAAAAAGTATAAAAAATAAGAATATTTAAAATGAAGTAATTTAAACTTTTTTTATTGAAGTAAAAATAAAGACTTTTGTTTCATATTTCAGCTTTTTTATACAATATAGAGGACTACAAAATCAATAAAAAGATAAAATAGGAGGCAAAAAACATTTAAAAAGTTTAAACCACTTCAAGAACGAAACTTTTAAGCTTAATTTTAGATTCATAAAAGTATAAAGTAAATCAAGAATTAAATAATTGATAATGAAAGAGTCCTATAGAAATCTATTTAAAAATAAAAAGGAAACATTCATTTTTAATTCATTTTTTTCAAAAATTGCATTATTTTTAGCCTCTTTATAATACGATTAATATGATTTCAGAAAAGCAGTTTCAAGAGGAACTTATAGATATAATAGCTAAAGGAATAAAAGAAGATATAGGACCAGGAGATTATAGTTCTTTAGCTTGTATTCCTACTACAGAAGTGGGTAAAGCAAAACTTTTAGTTAAAGATAAAGGAATTATAGCAGGAGTAGCGTTTGCTCAGATGATTTTTAATCATATAGATCCAGATTTAAAAATAGATGTTTTGATTCAAGACGGAGCTCAAGTAAAATTTGGAGATGTTGTTTTATACGTTACAGGTAATTCTCAATCTATTTTAAAAGCAGAAAGATTAGTGCTTAATTCTATGCAGCGAATGAGCGCAATAGCGACTAAAACAAATCATTATGTAGAATTATTAAAAGGAACTAAGACTAAAGTTCTAGATACAAGAAAAACCACTCCTGGTTTTAGAGCTTGCGAAAAATGGGCTGTGAAAATAGGAGGAGGAGAAAACCATCGTTTTGCTTTGTATGATATGATTATGTTAAAAGACAATCATATTGATTTTGCAGGAGGTATAACTTCAGCAATAGCTAAAACAAAAGACTATTTATTAACCCATAACCTAGATTTGAAAATTATAGTAGAAGCCCGTAATCTGATAGAAATTCAAGAAATTTTAAAATCAGAAGGCGTGTATCGCATTTTAATTGATAATTTTAATTTTGAAGATACCCGTACGGCAGTTCAAATGATTGATGGTAAATGTTTAACAGAATCATCAGGTAATATTAATGAAAAAACCATACGAGAATATGCTCAATGTGGGGTAGATTATATTTCTTCAGGAGCCTTAACACATTCCGTATACAATATGGATTTATCTCTAAAAGCAGTTTGATAGCTAATAATATTGAATTCCGATAAATGAATAACGCTTCTGTAAAATAAAAAAATGGAAAATACGAAAGAAACACTTCTGAAAATCCCATTAATAAAACAATTAATAGTTGTTTTAGATAATGTAAAACTACCTTGGCTTAACGGGTTGTCGTTTTATGAATTAATAGAGTTTTACTTAGTAGGGATTCTTCAAGGAGGAATCAGTTATAGAGCAGCAGCTATTGCATTTAGTTTTTTTATGGCATTGTTTCCTTTTGCTTTATTTATCTTAAACTTGATTCCATACATCCCTATAAAAGGATTTCAACATGATTTTTTATTGTTTGTAAGGGATAATGTACCGCCTACAACTTTTGATGCAATTGAAAATATTATAAAAGATATTCTTAATAATAGTCAAACAGGATTATTATCTTGGGGGGTGTTTTTATCTGTTTTTTTAATGACTAATGGAGTAAATGCAGTGATGAGTGGCTTTGAAACATCCTTACATGTAACCGTAAAAAGAGCTTATTTTAGACAATATTTTGTAGCACTTCTTATTTCATTAATACTTACTACTATTTTAATTATAACAATATCAGCCATTGTATTTTTAGAAATAATTATTCAAAAAACCATTATACAAGATGTTCTGAGCTCAAGGGTTTCTGATAAAATTTCGTTGATAGAAATGGGACGATATTCTTTTGTCATCATTATGATCTTGTTAGCAACCGCTGTTTTATTTAAATATGGTATTAAACAGTCTAAAAAAAAGAGACTTATTACAATTGGTACTGTTTTTACAACAGGATTAATTGTAGTATCTTCTTACTTTTTTGGTATATGGGTTGTTAAATTTTCAAAATATAATGAACTTTATGGTTCAATAGGTACACTTTTAGTATTCCTTTTTTATCTTTGGATCAATTGTATGGTCTTATTGTTAGGTTTTGAATTAGATGCCTCCATACGAAAACTAAAAAAAATAAAATAAAATGAAAAAAATTGCACTTTTAACTTTATTATTAAGTTGTTTACAAATGAACGCTCAATCTGTTTTTGGAAAATGGAAAACCATTGATGATAAAACAGGTAAGGCAAAGTCGGTAGTTGAAATTTTTGAATCAAATGGGAAAGTATTTGGTAAAGTAATTGAAATCTTAGATCCTGCAAAACGCGATAGAAAATGTGAAAAATGTGAGGGTTCTGACAAAAATAAACCCATTTTAGGTTTGTTGATTATTAAAGGTCTTGAGAAAGACGGAGAGGAGTATAATGGAGGAAATATTACAGATCCAGAATCAGGAAATATTTATAAATGTTTTATAAAATTAAATGGTAAAGATCGTTTAACCGTAAGAGGTTATATGGGAATTTCTCTTATCGGACGTTCCCAAACTTGGATAAGAAACTAATTCATGCGTTACTTTATAGAAGTTATTATACCTATTTCGCTTCCGCAAACTTTTACCTATGAAGTTTCGGAAGCGGAATTTTCTTTTATAAAAATAGGTATGCGTGTAGCTGTGCCTTTCGGTAAAACCAAATTCTATACAGGTCTGACAATTGGTAAAAATCATATAGCACCAACTTTATACGAAGCTAAAGAAATTCATCAAATTATAGATGAAAATCCTGTTATAACAACTATTCAAATAGAATTTTGGAAATGGATAGCCAGTTATTATATGTGTTCTTTGGGAGAAGTATACAAAGCAGCATTACCATCTGCATTAATATTAGAAAGTGAAACCATAATTACTGCAAAAAAAGAAGTTCTGAATACTTCGGATTTATCAGATGACGAATTTTTGATCGTAGAAGCACTTTCCAATCAAACGGCTTTAAAAATATCAGAAGTCACCGCAATTCTTAATAAAAAGAAAGTTTTTCCTGTTATCCAATCTCTATTGGATAAGGGTATTTTAACTCTTCAAGAAGAAATGATTGAAGAATATAAACCCAAATTAATTAAATACGTCCGTTTAATAGCACACTATAATGAACCTAGTCAGTTAGAAGGATTATTACAAATCCTTAAAAATGCACAAAAACAAAAAGAATTGGTCTTGAGTTATTTTCAACTCATGGCGACTCAAAAAAAACCAATTGCTGCTAAAGATTTACTTACGTTTTCAGGAATAACGGCCAATACTCTAAAAGTTTTAGTAGACAAACAAATTTTTGAAGAATATTTTTTAAAACAAGATCGAATATCTTTTGTTGAAACAGAACAAAAGCAGATTAATTTGAGTGATGCTCAAGAAGAAGCGTATAAAAACATTTTAGAAAGTTTAGAAACCAAAGAAGTTAGCTTGTTACATGGTGTAACCGCATCAGGAAAAACAGAAGTTTATATAAAAATTATAGAAGAATATTTAAAACAAGAAAAACAAGTTCTTTATTTACTACCTGAAATAGCAGTAACAACTCAATTGGTAGGAAGATTAACCAAACATTTTGGAAATAAAGTAGCTGTTTATCATTCTAAATACTCAAATAATGAAAGAGTAGAAGTTTGGAATCATGTACTCGTAAATTCAGAAAAAGCACAAGTAGTAATAGGCGCTAGATCCGCTTTATTTTTGCCTTTTCAAAAATTAGGACTCATTATTGTAGATGAAGAACACGAGCAAACCTATAAACAAATAGATCCAGCACCGCGTTATCATGCTAGAGATGCTTCTATAGTTTTAGCCCATCAATTAAAAGCTAAAGTTGTTTTAGGATCAGCTACGCCTAGTATCGAAAGTTATTATAATACGCAAAAAGGAAAATACGGAATAGTAGAACTTTTTGAACGATTTGGAAATGCCGTTTTACCTGAAATTATTTTAGTGGATCTAAAAGATAATTATTTTCGAAAAAAAATGACAGGGCATTTTAGCCAAATATTGATTGATAAAATACAAGAAGCATTGTACAATGGAGAACAAATTATTCTTTTTCAAAATAGAAGAGGATATTCTCCTGTTTTAGAATGTATGACTTGTGGACATATTCCACAGTGTCCAAATTGTGATGTGAGTTTAACGTATCATAAATTTAAAAATCAATTGCGCTGTCATTATTGTAGTTATAATATAGCAAAACCAACCAACTGCCATGCTTGTTCAAGTATTGATCTAACTTCTAAAGGCTTTGGGACAGAACAAATAGAAATGGAATTAGCAAATCTATTTCC
Organism: Flavobacterium davisii; assembly: GCF_042182265.1. Lineage (NCBI taxonomy): Bacteria > Pseudomonadati > Bacteroidota > Flavobacteriia > Flavobacteriales > Flavobacteriaceae > Flavobacterium > Flavobacterium davisii. The sequence continues at coordinate 2,883,961 of NZ_CP097869.1, read as the reverse complement.
AACTAAAAATGTCAAACGAATGGATCAAGATACAACTCGGGGTAAATATTCATTTGAACGTTTATTAGACAGCTTCAAAAATAGAGAAATTGATATTTTGGTAGGAACTCAAATGTTAGCTAAAGGATTAGATTTTGATAATGTATCATTGGTAGGGATCTTAAATGCGGATAACATGTTGTATTTTCCTGATTTTAGAGCGTATGAACGAAGTTATCAGATGATGACGCAAGTAGCAGGTAGAGCAGGTAGAAGCGAAAAAAAAGGAAAAGTAGTTATACAAAGTTATAATCCTATGCATAATACAATACAACAAGTTACAGATCATAATTATTTAGGGATGTATGAAGAACAGTTGTATGAACGACATATATATAAATATCCGCCTTTTTATAAATTAATAAAGTTAACTTTAAAACATAAGGATTTTGAAAAATTAAAAGAAGGGTCTATGTGGCTATATCAGGTAATAAAACAAAATTTAGAAATGCCTGTGTTAGGTCCTGAAGAACCTCCAATTGGTAAAATTAGAAATGAATATATAAGAACTATTTTAGTAAAGATTCCGCAGGACAAGCATTTGGGTAATACAAAAAAAACTATTCAGAAGATACTGAATAGTTTTGAAGCAGTTCCTATTTATAAAGCCATAAAGGTAGGAGTTAATGTAGATGTAAATTAAGTATTATGCTTCTAGTACACGCATTAACTCTTCTTTTTTGTTACGGCTTAAAGGGATTTTTGTAACGCCAATTTCAGCAAATTTGCTATTGAATTTCTCTATTTTATCAATGTTAATAATAAATGATTTATGAACACGAACAAATTTTTCTCTTGAAAGATCTTTTTCAAAAGATTTCATAGTAGACAGAACAAGATGACTGTCTTCCTCTGTAACTATTTTTACATAGTCACCAAAAGCTTCAATCCACTTTATTTTAGCAGTATATACTTTTAGTTTTTTTAAATTACTTTTGATATAAATATGTTCACCTTCTTCTTCAGCATTATGATCTTTTCTAAGCATGTGTAAATCCATAGCTCTTTTTACAGCAATGTTAAAACGTTCTTTGGTGAGTGGTTTTTGTAGATAGTCTGTAGCTTCATAATCAAAAGCTTTTAGTGCATATTCTGCCTTAGCTGTAATAAAAATAATTTGTGGTTTTTCTTTTAAACCATCTAGTAAGTTAAAACCATTAATGATAGGCATTTCTATATCTAGAAACAATAAATCTACTTCATTTATAGCTAAAGAACCTTTCGTTTCAACCGCGTTAGAAAATTCACCAACTAAATTTAAGTTTGGGTGAGCTTCTACTAGTTTCGTAACTAAAATTCTTTGGATAGAGCTGTCATCTACGACAATACAATTCAACTTCATGGGAAACAGTTTAAAATAGATTGGACGGTTAAAAATAGTTTATTTTTTTTAAATGTCAAATTATTTTCGTGAAAATCAGTCATTTCGTCGAAAAGTGTAATAAAATATTTGCTGTTTTAAATAATATCACTAATTTTGCACCCAATTTTATAACAAATAAATTTTATTACTATGAATCATTATGAAACTGTTTTCATCTTGAATCCCGTTTTATCTGAAACTCAGGTAAAGGAAACAGTAAGCAAATTTGAAGATTTTTTAACTTCAAAAGGTGCTAAGATTGTTGCTAAAGAGGATTGGGGATTAAAAAAATTAGCGTATGAAATCCAAAACAAAAAATCTGGATTTTATCAATTAATCCAATTTGAAGCTTCTAGTGAAGTTTTAGCAGGTTTAGAAATCGAGTACAGACGTGATGAGCGCGTTATGCGTTTCTTAACAGTAAGTTTAGATAAACACGCTGTAGCTTGGGCTGAGAGAAGAAGAGAGAAGTTAAAAACTAAAAAAGCTTAATTGATATGTCTACAATTGAACAATCTGCAAAAGGAAAAAAAGACGGAGATATCAGATATTTAACGCCTTTAAACATTGATACGAACAAACAAAAAAAATATTGTCGTTTCAAAAAATCAGGAATCAAATATATAGACTATAAAGATGCTGATTTCTTATTAAAATTTGTAAACGAGCAAGGTAAAATCCTTCCTCGTCGTTTAACAGGAACTTCTTTAAAATACCAAAGAAAAGTGTCTGTAGCGGTAAAAAGAGCTCGTCATTTAGCTTTAATGCCATACGTAGCCGATTTATTAAAATAATAACTAACAAAAAAGTTGTTGGTTTCCGAAAGGAACCTAACTTCTAAAACAAAAAGGACAACAACATGGAACTTATCTTAAAACAAGACGTTCAAAATTTAGGATTTAAAGATGATATCGTAACAGTTAAACCTGGTTATGGTCGTAACTTCTTAATTCCTCAAGGATTTGCAGTATTAGCTACTCCTTCTGCAAAAAAAGTTTTAGCTGAAAACTTAAAGCAAAAAGCTCATAAAGAAGCTAAAATAGTAGCAGATGCTAAAGCTAAAGCAGAAGCTATTAAAGCTTTAGATATTAAAATTACAGCTAAAGCAGGTGGTGAAAAATTATTCGGATCTGTAACAAATGCTGATATAGCACAAGTTTTAGAAAAAAATGGTCAGGCTATCGAGAAAAAATTCATTACTTCTGGTGTAGTTAAAAGAATTGGTAAATATACCGCTACTGTTCGTTTACACCGCGAAGTTATCGTTGAATTACCATTTGAAATTATAGCTGAACAAGCTTAATTTTAAAAAAAAATAATATTTTTAAAGTCCCTTTTGGGACTTTTTTTTATTTTTATTATAAATAACTAAATTTTATTAATTTGAAATATAAGAGACTTACCAAAGAACAATTTGATTCCCTACATCAGGAATTTGCCAATTTTTTGGCTACTCAACAAATTGATAAAGTAGAATGGGATCAGTTAAAAGTAAATAATACTGAAGTGGCAGAACAAGAATTAGATGTTTTTTCCGATCTAATTTGGGAAGGAGTGTTGAAAAATGCTAAATTTATAGAACATTTTTCAAAAAGACATATCTTTTTGTTTCATTGCCAAGAATACTTTATGCAAACCATTGTAATTAAAGCTCTCAACATAGAGGTGGATTTTTTAACTAATGAAGGATTAAAATGGTTAGGAGATCATTTATTTACAGAAAAAGTAGAGCTCCTGCGTGGAAAAAAAGAATATACAAAAGAACGTAATAACGAATTATTTGAGTTAATAGAACAAGGAGCCATATTAAGTGATGGACAGCTGTATATGCAAATAAATGGGATCATTGAGTAATTTTTTTGCTTTACTATAATTAAATGGCTACTTTAGTATTTTATTACTTTAATAGCCTTTTTTTATGGATGTTTTTTCAGAAATACAAGCCCTTAGAAACGAACTAAATCAACATAATTATAACTACTATATCTTAGATAATCCCACTATATCAGACTACGATTTTGATATAAAACTAAAAAAACTACAAGATCTAGAAGAAAAACATCCCGAATATAATGATCCAAGTTCTCCAACTCAACGTGTTGGAGGATCTATAACAAAAAATTTTACAACGATTCAGCATGAATATCGTATGTATTCTTTGGATAATTCTTATTCAAAAGAAGATCTTTTAGATTGGGAAACTCGAATACAAAAAATATTAGGTAACACTCCTGTTCAGTATACATGCGAACTTAAGTATGATGGAGCTTCAATAAGTATTACCTATGAAAATGGAAAACTATTGCGTGCAGTAACACGTGGTGATGGCTTTCAGGGAGATGATGTAACCCACAACATTAAAACGATTAAAACAGTTCCTTTAACGCTTCAAGGGGACTTTCCTGATAGGTTTGAAATCAGAGGCGAAATTATTTTGCCATTTGCTGGATTTGAACGAATGAATCAAGAGTTAATAGAGATAGGAGAAACGCCCTATTCAAATCCTCGAAATACAGCTTCAGGAAGTTTAAAATTACAAGATAGTTCAGAAGTAGCAAAAAGACCATTAGATTGCTTATTATATTCCTTAATAGGCAATAATTTACCTATCGGAACACAATTTGAAAGTTTAGAAAAAGCAAGAAATTGGGGATTTAAAGTACCTGTACAATCCAAATTAGCTTTCTCTATGCAAGAGGTTTTTGATTTTATAGAATACTGGGATATTCATCGTCACGAAATGCCCTATGAAACAGATGGAGTCGTAATAAAAGTAAATAATTTAGATCAACAAGAAGAACTAGGTTATACTGCCAAATCGCCACGTTGGGCAATAGCTTATAAGTTTAGAGCAGAACAAGTAAAAACAAAACTAAATTCAATATCCTATCAAGTAGGTAGAACGGGAGCTATTACACCAGTAGCTAATTTAGAACCAATACAATTAGCAGGTACAATTGTAAAAAGAGCCTCTCTGCATAATGCAGATCAAATAGAAAAATTAGATATAAGAATAGAAGACGAAGTTTTTGTAGAAAAAGGAGGAGAAATTATTCCTAAAATTGTAGGTGTAAATGAATCAAAACGATCCCCAAGTTCAAACAAAACAATCTATATAACACACTGTCCAGAATGCCAAACCGAATTAATTAGAAAAGAAGGAGAGGCACAACATTATTGTCCTAATTATTATGGATGTCCTCCTCAAATAATAGGAAGAATCCAACATTATATATCCCGAAAAGCCATGGATATAGAAGGTCTAGGAGGAGAAACCGTAGCATTATTATTCAAAAATAAATTAGTTACGAACTATGCCGATTTATATGATCTTAAAAAAGATCAAATAATTATTTTGGATAGAATGGCAGAGAAATCAGCAGATAATTTATTAGCAGGTATACAGAAATCTAAAGAAACTACTTTTGAACGAGTATTATACGCATTAGGCATTCGATACGTAGGAGAAACAGTAGCTAAAAAATTAGTAAAACATTATAAATCAATCGAAAATCTTCAAAAATCAACATTAGAAGAGTTGATTACTGTAGATGAAATAGGAGTTAAGATAGCGCAAAGTGTAATAGAATTTTTTGAAAATGAAGATAATTTAACGATCTTAAATCGTTTAAAAAATTATGGAATACAACTAGAATTATCAGAAACAGACTCCGAGATAATATCAGATCTACTAAAAGGAAAAATTTTTGTAATATCAGGAGTATTTGAAAAATTTTCAAGAGACGAATTAAAACAGTTAATAGAAAATAATGGAGGAAAAGTAGGAAGTAGTATTTCATCAAAAACGCATTATGTAATAGCAGGAAATAATATGGGACCTGCCAAATTAGAAAAGGCAACACAATTAGGAATCACTATTTTATCAGAAGAAGAGTTTAATACAATGTTATGTTAAAGAATGCACCATTATATGTATATCTAGTAGCTTGTTTTTTATCCGTTATAGCCATGGTATTAGATAATGAATTTTTATTAATTATTTGTAGACCAATCATTATACCTGCCTTAATAGCTCGTTATTTAGCTGTAGAAGAAAAGCAAAATATATTATACGTATCACTTATATTTATAGTTTACTTTTTTACAGATGCACTCACGTTATTTAACCTAGAGTTTATTCAATTCTTTAATATGGGATTGGATTTATTTCCCTATCTATTACTTCTTTTTTTAACAATTAAAGAAACAAAGAAGATAGGTTTTAATAAAAAAGCTTTTAATTTCTCGTTACTAGGAACCTTTTTTTTAATGATTTTAACCTATTTTTTACTAAATGGATTGGATTTTGAAGATATGAAATATTCTATTGCTATTGTTGTGTATGGAACTGTGCTAACTTTCTTAATTTCAATTTGCACCTATAATTATTTAGTGATAAATAACCTCTGCTTTAATAATATCTTAATAGCCATTGTTTTTTCTGCAATGGCTGATATAGTATATGTAGTTATGATAAAAATGGATTATGCACTCGTCTTTAAATGTATAAAATTTGTATTTAGAGCTATTTCCTATTTTTTTATTGTTGAATATTTTATAAATACAAGACCTTATTTCTTCAGAGAAATAAGAACAAACGAACTATAATAAACATAATAAAATATTCAATTCATCTCGAAGGGATTAATTGTTTGTTTTAAAAAAATACTTTGCTTTAAAAATTGCAAAAGTGTTTTTTTATAGGTATTTTTGAATAAATTAACTTAAAGTTAAATATATACGCATTGTTGTTTGACTGTTTTCTATTTGAAATGTAAAGTAATCTAAAAGTAACATAAACAAAAAATCAAACTATCAGAATTGATCTCATTTTATACGATAGGTTAAAGTATCCAAAAAATAGATCCTATCATTGATAAAACAATAGAAATTATTAATAAAAATAAACCTAGATATTAAAGAAGAATTGGACTCTTTATTAATTAATAAGCAAATACTATTTACCATATTTTATCAAAATATGTTCTATAAGAATTTTATTCAGGTTATTAAGAACAAGATAAAATATGTTTTTTTAATTATTAAAAATGAAGAAATAAAATTAAATGATAAAAAAGGGGCAATACTTATTATCTTATTTAAATGGTATAATGTATTACAAAAAATAGTAGCAACAAAGCCTATTTTTATTTCTAAAATCAAAATGATATTATTCATTAAATCAAGTGTAAATCCAGAAAAAAATATAAATTTCACAAAAAGAACCTCTTCAATACAATACAACCACTCGCTTTCTTTTACACCCTATAAAAACTTTTGCGATTTAATAAAAAATCAAGAATTAGATCTTAATTCAGAAGAAATAAAGTCTGTTTTTACAGCATCATATCAAATTCCACCAAAAAATTACATATTACCTTTTAATATAGAAATAATAAAAAAATGGAAATCTCGCTCTATTTTATTAACTAAATTATTTACACGACTCAAAAGTCTAAATTCTCAAACTGTTTTTAGTCTCCAAAAAGATTTTAATAATCAAAAGGTTGTAATACTTTGTTGAATTAATACTAAATCACACAAACGAGTCGTTTCAAAACAGAAATGTATTATTAAATAAAATGATTAAAAAAGCTAATATATCATATCACTGAAAAATAAAGTTTGAACAAATGAATAAATTTAAAAGTATACAGATCTTTGAAGATAGTATCTTAATTTGTGGTCAAGAATACGATGGTTGCAAAATTGAAGAATCTCATTTTCAAGCTTTAGCTAAATTCAACGAACTACATCAAAATAAATATTTTAAGATTGAATTAAAAAAAGTCACGTTTCAAAATTTTGTAGGAGTAATTCAAGTTTGTGATTTGATAATAGAAATTTTGCCCAAAATAGATAAGCATGAATTAGAAGAAGAAGCTAACAAACAAAAATGGCAAAAAGCTTTAGTAGAAATGCTTCGTTTAACCCGTAAATTAAATATACAACAAATAGATGAAGCCAACATAACAAAACAAACAACAGATTTATTAGATATTTATTTTGAATGGTTTTTAAATGAAGTACAAATACTTATTCATCAAGGACTCATTAAACCCTATAATAAGGAAACTAGTAAAATAAAAGAGTTAAGAGGAAAATTGAAATTTGCGCGACATATTGCTAAAAATTTAATCAAGAAAGAACGTTTATACACAACTCATCAAGTATATGATAAAGACCTTTTGATTTATCAAATTTTAGCTCAAGCCTTAGAAATTATAAATTCAAGTACCCCTGGAAAATACATAAATAGCAGATGTAAAATGATTCAGCTTAATTTCCCTGAAATTACAGAAATTCAAGATATTACTAATGTTTTTAATGAAATACCTAGTAATAGAAAAACAGAACCTTATGAAAAAGCATTAACGATTGCTCGTTCAATTATCCTAAATTATGCTAATATTACAAATCAAAATCAAAAAATATTAGTATTACTCTTTGATATAAACCTATTATGGAAAGAGTATATATATGTTCGTTTACAACAAACAGCTAAAAAGAAAGGTATTATTATAAAAGGCCAAAAGGCTAGGCCTTTTCTGGAAAAAAAATCTATTCATCCAGATATAATTATTGAAAAATGTGGAAAAATGGCTATAATTGACACAAAATGGAAAAATATAGATAATGTACTTCCTTCCGTTCAAGATTTGCGTCAAATGTACGCGTATAATGAATATTGGGATAGTCAAAAAGCAATGCTATTATATCCTACAAGTGGTAATTCAACCGAAATAAAACAGGATGATTTTGGAAAATATACCAATAGAGAAAAAAACAGTTGCTATTTAGGTAAAATTAATATTTTTGATGGAGATAAATTAGATGACAAAATTGGCGATACGATTTTAAAATGGTTTTATATTAAAAATAATTCAACAAAGTAAAAGATAAAATAGGGTCAGAGACATTTTCAGGGGATTTGATTAAATTTGTTTTTTAATTAATAGCAATCTAATCGATGGATTTGGAATTTATAAAGCATTTTTTACCTGAGGGTTTACTTGATTATTTTGATATTGTAGATTTTAAAGAGTTAGGCGATTTGTCAACTCAAAAAGAGTGTTTCTTTATTTATTTAGACGAAAAGAATACTCTACATTCAGTTGATAATCCTGTTCAATATGAATCAAAAGGTTTTAATGAGAGAACGCTAGTTCAAGATTTCCCTATTCGTGGAAAGGCAGTGTATTTAGGAATTCGAACCAGACGTTGGCGAGAAAAAGTGAATAAATCTAAAGAGGTGAAAAACGATTATTCTTTTGTAGCTGAGGGTTCAAAATTAACTACTGAACTCTCCGGTTTTTTAAAAGGTACAGGTCGAGACCCGAGAAGATACGATAAGTAATATAGCTAGTTACTATGGTGTAAAGAGCTACATTCTTCAACGACACTATAAGAAAAAAGTGAGCGGATTTAATGAATGGGAACAAAAAAATCATGCTGAGGATTATTTGATTTATCCTCAAAATATTGGTCAATATATCAGTATAGATGAAGTTAGTTTGTCAAAAGGAGAACTCTATACTTACTTAACCAATAAAAAAGGAATAGGTAAAAAAAGAACTCTTATTGCTTCGATATCAGGCACAAAAAGTCAGGATATTATAGATGTCATTCTTAAAATCCCATTAGAAAAAAGACAGTTAGTTAAGGAAATAACTTTGGATATGGCTAGTAATATGAATCTCGTTGCAAAAATCTGTTTTCCTAATGCCAATATCGTTACAGACCGTTTTCATGTGGTAAAATTAGTAACCCAAGCATTACAACATCTTAGAATAGAATATCGTTGGGAAGAAATAAAGAAAGAAAATCAAGCTATAAAAGAGACGAAAGATAAAGATGAAAAATACAAGCCATTTACCTTTGAAAATGGAGATAGCCCAAAACAACTTTTGGCAAGAAGTAGGTATATAATAACCAAATTGCCAACAGACTGGACAAAAAATCAAAGAGCGAGAGCTAAGTTGTTATTTGAATCTTATCCAAAAATAGAAGAGGCTTACAAGCATTGTATGGAGTTTAGAGCGATATATGAAACAACTTCAAAAATCATAGCAAAGGAAAAAATAGAACAATGGATTGGAAAAACTAAATCACTGAATTTTACTCATTTTAATATTGCTTCAAATAGTATTAAAAACCATCTAGATACAATTATAAGCTTCTTTAACAACAGAAATACTAATGCAAATGCAGAATCTTTTAATTCTAAAATAAAACTCTTTAGAGCAAATCTTAGAGGTGTTACAGATATTAAATTTTTCTTATTTAGACTGGAAAAATTATTTGCTTAAATCAAACTAATCCCCAAAAAAAATATGTGAGCCATAAAATACTTGTAAATTTCTTTTCTTATTTAATAACGAAGTTAATACGTTTCTTATTAATAAGGTGATTTAAACCCAGATTACGCGTTAGAGATTTTCAAAAAACATATTTTATTGATTGTTAGTACTATATAAAATTACGAACTAGAATTATTAAATAAATAAACCATTCTATTTCAATAAGTTATAAAATTTATTTTTTCTAATGCGTAATCTGGGTTAAACTTTTTGATTTACCCAAAAAATAAAGATTTTTGTTCTATATCTAAACCCAGATCCACATTAAAATTTGCTTAAAAATAAACTAATACCATTTTAGTTTTGAAATTACCTAATCCAAAACCCGCTACAGGATACACGAATCAAGAGATATTACACGATATTATTACAGTAAATTTGAACCTTAAATGGTATAATGCTTAATCAGGGCGTAACGTATAATCTGATTTAAAAAAAAGCACCTCAATTTATTGTAAATCATTTAAAAAAAATCCTTTTTTGAAAATATTGAACTAAGATAAAATCAAAATATATGAAAAAATAGAATTATTTTATGGTTTAAGTAAATTTGCATCTTTTATAGACAATAAAACAATTCTTTTAGTATTAGAATTGAAAAAAATAAGAAAATAAAATAGATTTATATATAAAATAATGGTAGCTATGCCTCAAAAAAATCAGATATATTGCCTAGAATCTGTTAAAGACGTAACAGAAGAAAAAGCAAGTATTATTCTAACTTCATTGGAAAATCTTGCTTTTCAATATAGAATAACGAATGTATATAAAACTTTTGACAGTATAGAAAGTTTTGAAGAAAGTATCAGTACCTTATTATATGAAGATAGGCATTTTAAAGACTATACTGTTATTTATTTAGTAATGCAAGGGAGAGCCAACGAACTTAAAATAGATAGTTATTATTATACTTTTGAGGAAATAGCGGAGTTCTTTGAGGGAAAATTAAAAGGTAAAATAATTCATTTTGCTAATACCTTTCCATTGGATTTAGAGGAAGAAACTTTTCAATATTTTTTAGATATTACAGGAGCCAAAGCACTTTCAGGATACATTAACCGTGTTCCTATTTTGAGTACTATGTTAGATAATCTCTATTTTTCACTAATAGAAGAGATAGACGATGTGGTAGATTTAACAGAAACCTTATTTGAAAAACAATATGCACTTTGTCAGTCATTAGGTTTTAGGATGTATTACTAAGTATTGTTTAATGTCATGTAAGACTTATAGTTAAAAATAGTCGTAAATTTTCTTTTTATAATTATTGTAACAATTTATTTTGTTCAAACACCAAGATTAGGAAACAAAAAATAAAACATTATTCCAATCAATAAATAGACTCTTTAGAATCATTTTTTACATTAAATCAAAATCTGCTATATTTACCAAACAATTATTTCAAAAGAAAATCGTTTAAAATAAAAAAAATATATGAGCTTATTTTTTCAAATAGATTCACTTGCCACAAGTATTAATCAAGTTAATCAAGAAAGTATACCAGTAGAAAAAACGTTGTCTATATGGGCATTATTAACCTCTGGAGGATTAGTTGGTCAAATTATCATGTTATCTTTATTTGTTATGTTGTTCTTTGCATTGTATTTGTATTTTGAACGACTTATGGCTATTAATAAAGCTTCTAAAATAGATGATAAATTTATGTTATTAATAAAAGATCATGTTACTAATGGTAAGTTAGATGCAGCTAAATTATTATGTGTAGCTACTGATTCACCAGTTGCTCGGTTGATTGAAAAAGGAATTTCAAGAATAGGTAATCGTTTAGAAGATATTAATACAGCAATAGAAAATGCAGGAAAGCTAGAAGTTTATAAATTAGAGAAAAATGTGAGTATGCTCGCTACACTTTCAGGAGCAGGACCTATGACGGGCTTTTTAGGTACGGTTGTCGGAATGGTAATGGCATTTCATAAAATGGCAAGTGGAGGAGGACAAATAGAAGTAGGAATGTTAGCCGAAGGTATTTATACCGCTATGATGACAACAGTAGTAGGTTTGATAGTTGGTTTAATAGCTTATGTAGGTTATAACCATTTAGTCGTAAAAACAGATAAAGTAGTACATCAAATGGAATTAAATGCAGTTGAATTTTTAGATTTGTTAAACGAACGATAATTATGAATTTAAGAGGAAGAAATAAAGTTTCGGCTGAGTTTAATATGTCATCCATGACAGATATTGTTTTTTTGTTATTGATATTCTTTATGTTAACATCTACTATGGTTACTACAAATGCTCTAGATTTAGTTTTGCCAAAAGCAAAAGGCAAAACAGACAATAATAAGAGTATATCTATAAGCATAGATAAGGATAAAGAATACTATATAGATAAACAACCTGTTGCTCAAAATGAAATAGAAACTAAATTGCTAACAATTCTCAATAAAGAGAATAAATCAGTTGTGCTTCGTGTAGCTGAAGGAGTACCTATAGAAAAAGCAGTTTATGTTATGGATATAGCTAATCGTAATCAGATAAAAATTGTTTTAGCAGTAAGACCTAAATAATATGTTGTTTTTAGAAACGCCAGAGGAAAAAAAATCATTTGCTATTACTACAGTGATTTTTGTTATCCTACTCTTTTTGTTTCTGTTTTTTGGATTAACTTATGTAGATCCTCCACCAGAAAATGGAATAACAATTAATTTTGGAACGAGCGAAGTAGGACAGGGGCAAATACAACCCAAAGAAATAATAGCTTCTTCATCAAAACCTAAAATAGTAGAATCAAAAGCTATGGATGAAGAAGAAAATATTTTAAATAATGAATCTAGTGATGCTCCCGTTATTAAGCAATCACTTATAAAAAAAGCAATAATAGAAAAGAAAGAAGAATCCAAACGGCCTAATAAGTCAACAGATGACGCTTTATCTAGTTTAATTAATGGACCTAAAACAAAAGGTGTCAATGAGAGTAATGGAGATAATGATATACCAGGGGATAAAGGTGATTTAAATGGAAGTAGATACGCTAATTCATTTTATGGATCGGGTTCAGGAATAGGAGGGGCCGGATGGGGGTTAAAAGGAAGAAATTTAGCCTCTAAATCCCGTAAAGTGCAAGATTGTAATGAAACAGGAAGAGTCGTTGTGCAAGTTACTGTAAATAGGAATGGTCAAGTTATTAATGCTAGTTATGTAAAAGGAACAACCAATACACATCCTTGTTTAGTAAATCCAGCTTTAGAAGCTTCAAGAACATTTAAATGGCAGGCAGACCAACAAGCTCCTGAAAGACAAATAGGTTTTATAGTTTTTAATTTTGAAGTAGGGCAATAAATCCCATTAGATTTTTATGACATATCAAGAAACGATTGAATGGATGTTTGAACAGCTTCCTATGTATCAGCAACAAGGAGCAACAGCTTATAAAAAAGACTTAACAAATACTATTTTATTAGCTAATCATTTAGGAAATCCCGAAAAAAAAATAAAAACGATTCATATTGCCGGAACTAATGGTAAAGGATCTACTTCTTCTATGTTAGCGTCTATTTTACAGGAAGCGGGTTATAAAGTAGGGTTGTATACTTCACCTCATCTAAAAGATTATAAAGAACGTATTCAAATAAATGGAATAGTGATAAAGGAAGATTATGTGGTTGAATTTATACAAAAAAATAAACCCTTTTTTCAACAAAATCACTTAAGCTTTTTTGAAATGACAGTAGGATTAGCTTTTCAATATTTTGCAGATGAAAATGTTGATATTGCGGTTATAGAAGTAGGTCTTGGAGGACGGCTGGATTCTACTAATATAATTACACCCTTAGTCTCTGTTATAACAAATATAGGTTGGGATCATGTACAGTTTTTAGGTACTACATTAGAGGCAATAGCGACCGAAAAAGCAGGTATTGTCAAGTCAGGTATCCCTGTAGTAATTGGAGAATATTTACCTGAAACTAAGGCAGTCTTTTTGAATACAGCAAAAAATATGCAATCTGCTATTTATTTTGCTTCAGATCGAGTGTTTAAAGAATATCCTTGCGGATTATTGGGAGATTACCAAAAACATAACATAAAGACCGTTTTACAAACAATTGAAATTCTTCGGGAATATTTTACTATTACAGATACACAATTAGAAAAAGGATTACTAAATGTAATACAAAATACGAACTTGTTAGGACGTTGGCAACAATTAGAAACAGAACCCAAAGTTATTTGTGATACCGCCCATAATAGTCATGGATTAAAGATAGTATTAAATCAAATAGAAAAAGAAACTTATAATCGTCTATTTTTTGTTTTAGGTGTGGTTAATGATAAGGATTTAAATGATATTTTACCGCTTTTTCCTAAAGAAGCATATTATATTTTTACAAAACCCAATGTACCACGTGGTTTGGATGCAGAAAAATTAAAAACGGTTGCTGAATCTTACGGATTACTATTTAATGAGATAGCTTATTCTGTTTCAGATGCTTATATTCGTGTTAAGGAGTTAGCAAAAGCGAATGATTTTATTTATATAGGAGGAAGTACATTTGTAGTAGCAGAAATTGTGTAAAATTCTTTACTTTTTTATTGTTTTACAAAAAAAGTATCTTATATTTGCACCCACAATAACAGAAGGTATTCTTCTAAAAGTTATTGGGCGATTAGCTCAGCTGGTTCAGAGCACCTCGTTTACACCGAGGGGGTCAGGGGTTCGAATCCCTTATCGCCCACAACAGTCACAAGACAACGTTCAAAAGTTTATCGGGCGATTAGCTCAGCTGGTTCAGAGCACCTCGTTTACACCGAGGGGGTCAGGGGTTCGAATCCCTTATCGCCCACAACAGTCACAAGACAACGTTCAAAAGTTTATCGGGCGATTAGCTCAGCTGGTTCAGAGCACCTCGTTTACACCGAGGGGGTCAGGGGTTCGAATCCCTTATCGCCCACAACAGTCACAAGACAACGTTCAAAAATTTATCGGGCGATTAGCTCAGCTGGTTCAGAGCACCTCGTTTACACCGAGGGGGTCAGGGGTTCGAATCCCTTATCGCCCACAACAGTCACAAGACAACGTTCAAAAGTTTATCGGGCGATTAGCTCAGCTGGTTCAGAGCACCTCGTTTACACCGAGGGGGTCAGGGGTTCGAATCCCTTATCGCCCACAACAGTCACAAGACAACGTTCAAAAATTTATCGGGCGATTAGCTCAGCTGGTTCAGAGCACCTCGTTTACACCGAGGGGGTCAGGGGTTCGAATCCCTTATCGCCCACAACAGTCCAAGACAACGTTCAAAAAATTATCGGGCGATTAGCTCAGCTGGTTCAGAGCACCTCGTTTACACCGAGGGGGTCAGGGGTTCGAATCCCTTATCGCCCACGATACTTCCTATTATTTTAAAATTCTTAAATAAATACAACCATTTTATCCTCTATTTATGTCAGAAATTAAAAGAGAGATAAGGTTTAAAATCTAGCAGATTATTTAAATTAACGATTCAATTAAATTCAACGTATTTAAGAAAATATTACAATTCTAAAACTATATATCGGGAATCAATTTATTTTAGGGAAAATATTGAATTAAACCCTGATTACACGCGTTAGAGATTTTAAAAAAAACATATTTTATTGATTGTTAGTACTATATAAAATTACGAACTAGAATTATCAAATAAATAAACCATTCTATTTCAGTAAGTTATAAAATTTATTTTTTCTAATGCGTAATCTGGGTTTAAAATCCTTTGAAATATTAGATAATGTAACCGAAATAGATGGAGAAAATACTATTTGAAAGAACTAAAAATGGATGGAAAATATAAATGCTATGTTGCGCTTAAAACGCTGAATCAAATTCAAGTAAACCATGTTGAATGACAGCATTAGTGTTATCGACATTCCCAAAAAATATGTGATCCAAAAAAAACACCATTTACAGATGGTTCTTGATCCCTCGTTTCTCATTTTTAGAGAAACGAGGACTTGATTGACTAAATCACAGTTTTCTGATTTAATCTTTAGTTTGAATTATATTGATTTAAAAAAAGATTTTTTTGGACATTAATAAATTTTTATTCTAAATAGAAAATTATCATAAAATATCGAATCTCTCTTCAATAAAATTATATATTCAGACTATTAACAAAATTTTCAATAGTATTTACTCCATTTTTTTTCAAATGTTTAATAAATGCACTGCCTATAATTGCACCTTTTTGATAGGTCGTAGCTTGCTGGAAAGTTTCGTGGTTAGAAATACCAAAACCAATGATCTGAGGATTTTGTAAATTCATTAAGGCAATGTTTTCAAAATATTTCATCTGTTCAGTACCAAAACCTGATTGACTTCCTGTTACGCTAGCTGTACTGACCATATAAATGAATGTATTAGACAAAGCATCTATTTTTCGTATACGAGTTTCAGAAGTTTGAGGAGTAATTAAAAAGATATTTGCTAAATCATATTTTTCAAAAATAGAACTGTATTCTAGTTCATAAATTTCTAATGGTAAATCGGGAATAATTAGACCATCTATTCCTATTTCAGCACATTTTTTACAAAAATTTTCTACTCCATATTGCATTATTGGGTTAAAATATCCCATGATAAGTAAAGGAATGGATACTGTTTTGCGTATATCTTTTAATTGTTCAAAAAGTAAAGCAGAAGTCATTCCGTTTTCTAATGCAAGAGTAGAGCTTTCCTGTATAGTAGGACCATCAGCTAGAGGATCGCTAAAAGGTAAACCAATTTCAATCATATCTACTCCATTTTTTTCTAGGGTTTTAATGATATTTGCGGTGTCATTTAAATTAGGATAACCTGCTGTAAAATAAAGAGATAATATTTTTTTGTTTTCTTGTAATTTATGTTGTATTCTATTCATTTTTATTTTTTTTAACCTCAATTAAGATAAAAAGGTTGCGATTTATTAATAGTTTTAATTTAATGAAGAATATAAAATGTTTATTAATTTGTTCTTATAATCCAAAATAATTGATGTACGTATTTAAATCTTTATCACCTCGTCCAGAAAGGTTAATAACAATTATGTCTTCGGGATTAAAACTTTTTTGATCAAGAATAGCTAAAGCATGTGAGCTTTCAATGGCGGGTATAATACCCTCTTGTTTACAAAGATTTAATCCAGCTTTCATGGCTTGGTCATCAGTAGCAGACATAAAGATGGCACGTCCGCTTTTAAATAAATGAGCATGTAAGGGACCTACTCCTGGATAATCTAATCCAGCTGATATTGAGTATGGTTCAGTAATTTGTCCGTCTTCTGTTTGCATTAATAAAGTTTTGCTCCCGTGAATAATTCCTTCTTTGCCTAATATAGAAGTAGCGGCACTTTCTCCTGAATGAATACCTTTTCCTGCGGCTTCTACTGCAATTAATTGAATATTTTCATCTTCCAAAAAGTGATAAAAAGCACCGGCAGCATTACTTCCTCCACCTACGCAAGCAATTACATAATTAGGATTTTCAACGCCTTCTTTTTCATTTAATTGTTTTTTAATTTCTTCTGAAATAATACTTTGAAAACGAGCTACCATATCTGGGTAAGGATGAGGGCCTACAACAGAGCCTATGATATAAAATGTATCGAGTGGATTGTTAATCCAATCGCGAATAGCTTCATTTGTAGCGTCTTTTAGCGTTTTAGAACCCGAAGTAGCTGGACGAACTTCGGCACCTAACATTTTCATTCGAGCTACGTTAGGTGCTTGACGCTGAATGTCTATTTCACCCATGTATACGATACATTGTAAACCCATTAGGGCGCATACGGTAGCAGTAGCTACTCCGTGTTGACCTGCTCCTGTTTCGGCAATGATTCGATTTTTACCTAAACGTTTAGCTAATAAAATTTGACCAATTGTATTATTTATTTTATGAGCTCCTGTATGACATAAGTCTTCTCTTTTTAAATAAATTTTGGCTCCGTATTGTTTGGATAAATTTTTAGCTAAATATAGAGGCGTTGGTCTGCCTACATATTCTTGTAATAGTGTAATATATTCAGACCTAAATTCATCACTCTCCATGATGTTTAAATAATGTTTGCGTAATTCTTCTACATTAGGATATAACATTTCAGGGACAAAAGCACCTCCAAAATGGCCATAAAATCCTTTTTCGTTAACTGTATATTTCATGTTTTGTAGTTTAAAGTTTTAAAATGATAGATGAAAATTGGAAATATTTTCTTAGTGAATAATTCAATTACTTATCTCAATTTGTTAATCAGTTGTTTGCATCGAGTAACGTCTTTTAATCCTGTATTATTTTCAAATTTGCTATTTACATCTATAGCATAACATTTTTTTCCAATATTTGTTTTTAAAAATTCTTGAACTAAGTCTATTTCATCTATTCCGATACCTCCACTTAAAAAAAAATGTTTTTCGGATGGATAGTTTTCTAAAAGTTGCCAATTAAAAACAATTCCATTACCTCCATGTTGTTTGCCTTTGGTATCAAATAAAAAATAATCACATATTTTTTCATAAGGAAGTAAAAGATTAAAATCAAATGTTTCTCCAATTGAAAAGACTTTTATAATAGTGATTTTTCTTGAAATTTTTTGTAAATCTTTTTTTAATGTTTTGCAAAATTCAATAGATTCGTTTCCGTGTAATTGAAGAACGTTTAAATTGTATTGATGTATTTTATTAATAATTGCTTCCAAAGGTGTATTTACAAATACACCTACTTTTTGAATCGTTTCTGGAATAATAGGCAGCGTCTTAATTTGAATGTTTCTTTCGCTCTTTTCATAAAATATAAAACCGAGGTAGTCAGGATTTAATGAGGCTATTTCCTGAATATTTTCGGAGTCTTTCATGCCGCATATTTTAATTTTTATAGACATTGTGTTGTTTTTTTAAAAAAAGAGTTATAAAATGATTAGGTTTATAATGTTAGTTAAAATTTTTAATAAACTGATGTAATGATTCTCCTGGATTATCTGTTTTCATGAAATTTTCACCAATTAAAAAACCTTGATATCCATAAGGTTGTAATTCTTTAATAGCCTCAATATGACTAATTCCACTTTCAGAAACTTTTACAAATTCATTTGGAATTTTAGTTCCCAATTCTTTACTGTAATCTAGGTTTACTTCAAATGTTTTTAGATTACGATTGTTTACACCAATCATATCTAAACTAGGCATAATTGATTTTTCTAATTCTTCTTGGTTGTGTACTTCTAATAATACTTCTAAAGCTAGAGATTGTGCAAATTCGGATAAATGTTTAATTTGTTCCTGAGTTAATACTGCTGCAATTAACAAAATAGCGTCAGCACCATAAGCTTTAGCTTCTAATAATTGGTATTCGTCAATAATAAATTCTTTGCGGAGAATAGGTATAGAAGTGGCGGCTTTTGCCAAAATTAAATCATCTAAAGAACCTCCAAAGTATTTCCCGTCGGTTAAAATAGAAAGCCCTGATGCGCCTGCATTTTGATAACCTATACTTACTTCGTCTACGGAAAGATTTTGATTAATTACAGGTTTTGAAGGTGATCTGCGCTTGTGTTCAGCAATAATTCCTAAAATATTATTTCTTAGGTTTTTACTTAATGATTTTGTAGCAGAATCAAATAAAGGAAAAGTTTCTAATTGACTTGCTGAAATTAAACATTTCTTAAGTTCAACTTCTCTTTTTTTATCAGCTATAATTTTATCTAGTATATTCATTATTATTTTTCAAGTCAAAGATTAATTAATAAAATTTTTTTTGGTTATAATTAAATTTTCAAATTCATTGTGGGTTGAGTCATAATTATGATAAATCGTTTTCACTAATAGCTTGAATTTTTTTTAATTTTTCTAATGCTTTTCCGTTTAAGAGACTTTCTTTAGCTAATTCAAATCCTTCATTAATAGAACAATTTTTAATTGTACTAATGGCAAGAGCAGCATTTGCACAGACTACATTGTTTTGAGCATCACTTCCTTTACCAGCTATAATTTTGTAAAATAAATTAGCTGATTCTTCTATGGTTGTTCCTCCTATAATGTCAAGAGGATTTAATTTGGAAATTTTAAAATCTTCTGGTTTAAGAATTTGCTCTTTTTCGCGTGAAATTATTTTTGTATCATTGGTTAGAGAAATTTCGTCATAACCATCTAATCCATGTAAAATTGTAAAATTAGTATCTGTGCTTTGATACAAATAGGCATACATGCGAGCTAATTCTAAATTAAAAACACCTACCATTTGATGTTTAGGGAAACTAGGATTGACCATTGGACCTAACATATTAAAGAACGTTTTTACACCTAATTCCTTACGTATAGGGGCTACTTGTTTCATGGCAGGATGGAATAAAGGAGCATGTAAAATAGCAATATTGGCTTCTTCTATACATTTCGTTAAAAAATCTCTTTTATTACTAAATTTTACACCTAAATATTCCATCACGTTACTTGATCCCGAAATAGAAGAAACACCGTAATTCCCATGTTTTGCTACTTTAATACCAGCACCTGCAGAGATAAAAGAAGCTAAGGTAGAAATATTAAAAGTGTCTTTGCCATCGCCACCTGTTCCGCATAAATCAATGGTTTCATAATCTGAAAAATCAATAGAAATACATAATTCTAACAACGCTTCACGGAAACCGGCAAGTTCATTAATGGTAATAGGACGCATCATAAATACAGTTAAAAATGAAGCAATTTGACTGGAATTGTAAATTCCATTCGAAATATTGATTAAAACAGAATAAGCTTCTGTTGCTGATAAGGTTTCGTGTTGAAATAATTTGTTAAGGATTGTTTTCATATTTTTTTAAAATTGGATAGGATCTTTTTTGTTTTTTATGAATAAAGGATAGAACAACACAAAATAGGTTTCCTATTTGTTATTCTTTCCAATTAACCCAATTTTCTAATATTTTTTTACCTAATGGTGTTAATACACTTTCAGGATGGTATTGTACACCACGAATATCATACTTTTTATGTTTTAAAGACATTATTTGTCCGTTTTGATCTATCGAAGTAACCTCTAAAACTGTTGGAAAATTGTCATTAGATACGACCCATGAATGATAACGTCCTACTTCAAATTCCTGAGGTAAATCTCTAAAAAGAACTTCGTCTATTGAGTCCGTTAATTTTACTTTTGTAGCAACACCATGATATACTTTTTCTAAGTTTATTAATGTTCCGCCAAAAACTTCTCCTATAGCTTGTTGTCCTAGACAAATTCCTAGAATACTTTTAGTAGCAGCATATTTTTCAATTACTTTTTTTAATAAGCCGGCTTCATCAGGTATACCAGGTCCAGGAGATAGAAGAATCTTCTGAAATTTTTCTAATTCTTCTAATTCAAATTCATCGTTACGATATACTATAACTTCACAGTTTAAATCTTCTAGGTAATGCACGAGGTTATAGGTAAAACTATCGTAATTATCTATGACTACTATTTTCATATTATTTTAATTTTAAGAACAATTACTATTTTTAATGTAATGGTAGATTTTTATTTATATTGTTTCAGCGAGTTCTAATGCTTTATTTAATGCTCCTAATTTATTAAACACTTCATTTTTTTCATTTTCTTCTATAGAATCATTTACAATTCCAGCTCCAGCTTGAAAATGAAGTTCATGATTTTGACTAATGAATGTACGGATCATAATGGCGTGATTAAAATTGCCTTCAAAATCCATAAAACCTATTGCACCACCGTAAAATGAACGATTGATATTTTCAATTTCGTTAATTAATTGTAAGGCTTTGTGTTTAGGAGCACCTGAAAGCGTGCCTGCAGGAAAAGTATCTGCTACAACTTGCATGGTGTTTGCTGATTCGTGTAATTGACTTGTTACTTTTGATACTAAATGGATAACATGTGAAAAGTATTGTACTTCTCTATATTTTTCAACTTGTACATTGTTTCCATTACGACTTAAATCATTACGAGCTAGATCTACAAGCATTACATGTTCACTGTTTTCTTTTGGATCTTCAGAAAGTTCCTTAGCCAGAATAGCATCTTTTTCGTCATCACCTGTACGTTTGAAGGTTCCAGCAATAGGATGAATTTCAGCTTTACGGTCTTGAATAATGATTTGAGCCTCTGGAGAGGATCCCATAATTTTAAAATTTCCATAGTCAAAATAAAATAAATAAGGGGAGGGGTTAATGCTTCGTAAGGCTCGATAAACATTAAATTCATCACCCTTAAATTTTTGAGAGAAACGACGTGATAATACCAGTTGAAATACATCACCACGGGCACAATGCTTTTTTGCTAGGGTTACATTTTGTTTGAAAAAATCATCAGTTAGATTAGAAGTAATTTCTCCTTCACGAGTAAAATTATATGAAGCAAAAGTTTTAGATTGAATGTATTGCGTTATCTCATCTAAATTATTTGTACCGTTGATATTGTGGCAAAATAAATAGGCCTCATTTTTAAAATGATTGATAGCAATAATATTTTGATATACGCTATAATGTAAATCGGGTAAGTTTAAATTGGTTTCTTTAGGGGTGATTTCTGTTTTTTCAAAGTAACGAACGGCATCGTAAGTGGTAAAGCCAAAAAGACCGTTGGAGATAAATTTGAAATTGTTTTTTTCTATTTTAAAGCTATCTTTAAAATTTTGAATAGCTATAATTACATCCTTTTTATCATTAATAGATCGTGTAACTGAATTTCCGTCAGGAAAAGAAGTAATGATTTTTTCATTCTTTACCGTTATGCTAGCAATGGGATTACAACAAATATATGAGAAACTATTATCGTTAGCATGATAATCATTACTTTCTAATAAAATGCTATGCGGAAATTTATCTCTAAGCTTTAAGTAAATACTAACAGGTGTAATAGTATCGGCAAGTACTTGTTTAAATGATGTTTTTAATGAATAGATTTTCATAATTCTATTGTGCTTTTTAAAATTCAGTTAATAAAAAAAGGCTTGTCGTGATTTGACAAGCCTTTTTTGTATATGTTTCCTTAAACTTTTACATAGCTGGTGCTGCTCACGATATTCGACGTAAGTTATTCCACCACCAAGTATTGTTTAGTATATGTTTCATTTTTGATTTATCTGCTTTAAATTATACCACAAATTTATACAATTATTTTTTAAATATCCAAGTTTTTATTTGATTGTTTTTAAAAAATTCTCTATTAAATATGTTTTCTTGTATATGACAAATACTAATTTTTTTAAAACAAAAGAATTCTAATATTTAAATACTCATACAATAAAGAAAGAGACTAATAGTCAGTTGCTCAATAAAAAATAGAGTTTTAAGTCTTTGATAATAATTTTGAAAAGATGTATTCAGAAAAGAATGCTCGATTTAATGAGCCTTATTATAGAATGATAAATCTTAATAAAAATCTATTTTTTTAGCTTATTTTAACACAAAAATCAAATCTTATTATTTATAACAATGATTATCTTTGTACCGAAATAAATAAAGAATGGATACAATAAATACTTCCAATATACTCCCATCAGGAAAACCTAAATGGCTTAAAGTAAAACTTCCTATTGGTCAAAAATATACCGAACTCAGAGGTTTAGTAGATAAGTATAAACTGAATACTATTTGTACTTCAGGAAGTTGCCCTAACATGGGTGAATGTTGGGGAGAAGGGACGGCTACTTTTATGATTTTAGGAAATGTTTGTACAAGATCATGTGGTTTTTGTGGAGTAAAGACAGGACGCCCAGAAGATATTGAATGGGATGAACCAGAAAAGGTAGCGCGTTCTATAAAAATCATGAAAATTAAGCATGCAGTTATTACAAGTGTTGATCGAGATGATATAAAAGACATGGGGTCTATTATTTGGGCCGAAACAATTAAAGCAATCCGTAGGATGAACCCCGAAACCACTTTAGAAACTTTAATTCCCGATTTTCAAGGAGTGGAACGTAATATTGATAGGATTATTGAGGCAAATCCAGAAGTTGTGTCTCATAATATGGAAACAGTTCGTCGTTTAACCCGAGAAGTTCGGATACAAGCTAAATACGATAGAAGTTTAGCCGTTTTAAAATATTTAAAAGATCAAGGGATTAGACGAACAAAGTCAGGAATTATGCTTGGTTTAGGAGAAACAGAAGATGAAGTTTATGAAACGATTCGAGATATTCGTAATCAAAATGTGGATATCATTACTATTGGTCAATATTTACAACCAAGTAAAAAACATTTGCCAGTAAAACAATATATTACTCCTGAAGAATTTGCGAATTATGAAAAATATGCGAAAGAATTAGGTTTTCGTCATGTAGAAAGTGGAGCTTTAGTTCGTTCTAGCTACCATGCAGAAAAACATATACTTTAAAATAGGATACAATAAAATTAGTTTACTAATCTTACAATTTGGAATTTGGAATCTGAAAAAAAAATAAAAATTGCAATCAATGGTTTTGGTCGTATTGGTAGAAATCTATTTAGATTATTACTCAATCACCCTCAAATAGATGTTGTAGCTATTAATGATATCGCAGACAATAGAACCATGTCTCATTTATTAAAATATGATAGCATACACGGTGTTTTACCCTTTGATGTATCTTATAGTGAGAAATCAATCTTTGTAGAAGCAAAAGAATTTATTTTTTTTCATGAGAAAGAAATAAAAAAAATAAATTGGAAAGATCTAAAAATAGACTTTGTTATTGAATGTACAGGTAAATTTAAAAGCTACGAAGCTCTATATGAGCATATTGAAGCAGGAGCTAAAAAGGTAATATTATCAGCACCAGCTGAAGTAGAAACAATTAAAACAGTAGTTTTAGGTGTAAATGAACATATTTTAGATGGAAGTGAAATTATTGTTTCTAATGCAAGTTGTACTACCAATAATGCCGCTCCCATGATAAAAGTAATACAAGAATTATGCGGTATAGAACAAGCTTATATTACCACTGTACACTCATTTACAACAGATCAAAGTTTACATGATCAACCACATAAAGATTTACGCAGGGCTAGAGGAGCTTCACAATCTATAGTACCCACAACAACAGGAGCTGCAAAAGCCCTAACTAAAATATTTCCAGATTTAGAAGGAAAAATAGGAGGGTGTGGCATTAGAGTTCCTGTTCCTGATGGATCCCTTACTGATATTACTTTTAATGTTAAAAAAGAAGTAAGCATAGAAGAAATTAATAAAGCATTTCTTAATTCTTCTAAAAATGAATTGAAAAATATTTTAGCCTATACAGAAGATCCTATTGTATCCGTTGATATTTTAGGTAATCCTCATTCCTGTTTATTTGATGCCCAATTAACATCTGTTATAGATAAAATGGTAAAAGTAGTAGGCTGGTATGACAACGAAATAGGTTATTCATCAAGAATTATTAATTTAATTGAATATATTATCAAAAAATAATTATATTTAGAGAGTTTTTTTCAACTCCCTATGAACAAAATATTTAGATATATATTCCTTTTTATTAATTCGCAAATTTTAGGATTTTATAGTGGTGCAGATAATACTTCTGTAGACAGTTCTTATTATTATTCTGAAAAAGCAATACGATTTAAAGAGTTTAAGATTTATGATAGAGCTTTAGAAAATGCCAATAAATCTATTGTGTTTGCTAAAAAAAGAGCAAACAGCGCATCACTTGCAAATGGATATTATACTTTAGGAATCATTTATTTAGATTTCGAAAAATACGATGATGCAATAGAAAAATTTATTCGGGCAATTTCTGTTTATAATACTTTAGAACCGTCTACCAAATTAGCCTCTTCTTATTTTAAAATAGGTATTTGTCATTTACATAAAGCAAATAATATAAAAGCAGAAGCTTATTTTAGCAAAGCAAATTCTGTTTACGATAATATTGATTTACCAGAAGCTAAAGTTGTTTTACTTTTAGAAAAAGCTAAAATTTATATCAAACAAAATAATTTAAGATTAGCAGAAGCTAATTTGATAAAATTATTAAATAGTCCTCATTCTAAAGAAATCAGAAGAAATAAATCAGAAATATTTTTTCAATTAGGACTTATTAAAAGTCAAGAAAGAAGATATGTAGATGCTTTAGAATATTTAAAAACATCCTATTTATTAAGTAGAAAAGAAAAAAATGCTTGTTTAGAATTACGATCTACAGAAGAATTAAGTAAAATTTATGAATTAAATGCTTTAACTAATAATTCTTTACTATTTTTAAAAAAACATCTTCGTATAAAAGATTCTTTAGAACGAGTAGGAGAGCTTAAAAATCAGCATTTGATCAACGAGCAGGTAAAAGTTGATGATCTTATGAAATCCATAGAAAAAATGGACAAAGACAAACGAAGTCAAGAAAAAGCAACTCAATTTTCTAAGCTGATAAATATTTTAGCAATAGCCTTAATCACAATTCTTTCTTTATTAAGCCTTTCCCTTTATAAAAACAATATAATTCGTAATAAATCTAATGAATTATTAAGAGAAAAAAATAATGAGCTAAAAATAGCAAAAGAAAGAATAGAAAAGGCATCCAAAGCTAGAACAGAATTCTTGTCTACAGTAAGTCATGAATTAAGAACCCCATTAAATGCTATAAATGGTATATCCCATTTATTATTAGAAGAAAACCCCAAAAAAAGCCAAATAGAATATTTAAAATCTTTAAAATTTTCTGGAAATTATCTTTTAACTTATATAAATGAAATCCTAGAAATCAATAGAATTGAATCAAATAATATAGAAATAGAATTAATTAATTTTAATTTTAGAGAACTAATTAATAATATACATAAATCCTTAAAAGAATTAGCAGACCAAAATAATAACTTATTTAAGCTAGAAATAGATGAAAAAATTCCTCAAAATTTAATAGGGGATACAACTAAAATATCACAAATTTTTATCAATCTAATAAACAATGCCTTGAAATTTACAAAAAATGGAGAGGTCGTATTTATTGCCAACTTACTTTCTGAAAGTGAAAATTTATGTGATATTCATTTCGAAATTAAGGATACAGGTATCGGAATACCAGAAAATAAACAAGAAGAAATTTTTGAAAGTTTTTCACAAGGTTCTGTAGAAATAAATAGAAAATATGGAGGAACAGGATTAGGACTTACCATTGTAAAAAGATTAGTAGCTCTAATGAAAGGAGATATAAAAGTAATGAGTACCGTAGATAAAGGTTCTCGATTTTATTTTGACCTAACATTAGAAAAAGGAACCAAAGAAATAGAAACATCAGATCAAACATTAAATAATAAAGTATTTATTGGCAAAAAAGTTTTACTTGTAGAAGACAATAAAATCAATCAAATGATTACAAAGAAAATCCTAGAAAAGAAAAAGATGCTAGTTACACTATGTGAAACTGGTGAGGATTCTATTGAAATGATGCGTAAAAATCAATATGATATTACTTTAATGGATGTTCATTTACCAGGTATAAATGGAACAATTGCTACAGAAAAAATTAGAAAATTTGATGAAGAAACCCCTATTATTGCACTAACAGCTATTTCTTTAAATGAAAATAGAGAAATGCTATTATCTTATGGAATGACGGATGTTATTACGAAACCATTTAATCCTGATGATTTTTATAAAATAATAGAAACGAATCTGCTTTAATTTATTCCTTCTATTAGTAAATTGAAACGAAATCTTTAGCCCTTTTACGCCTTAATTCCCAATGCGTATTATACTTTATGCGCGAGATAAAAAGACCAAAAAAGGAACAAAAAATTGTCTTGCAGATGGAAACAACAGTCAAAATGCAACCCATTTTTTGTCCCTTCGACCCAAGAGAGAAGTCCCATAAGTAATAGTCTGTATGGTCTCTCCTCTATAAATGATAAGATATCGGCTTTAATTCCCAATGCGTATTATACTTTATGCGCGAGATAAAAAGACCAAAAAAGGAACAAAAAATTGTCTTGCAGATGGAAACAATAGTCAAAATGCAACCCATTTTTTGTCCCTTCGACCCAAGAGAGAAGTCCCATAAGTAATAGTCTGTATGGTCTCTCCTCTATAAATGATAAGATATCGGCTTTAATTCCCAATGCGTATTATACTTTATGCGCGAGATAAAAAGACCAAAAAAGGAACAAAAAATTGTCTTGCAGATGGAAAAAACAATCAAAATGCAACCCATTTTTTGTCCCTTCGACCCAAGGGAGAAGTCCCATAATATGAATCAAGTATAATTGAAAGTTTTTTTATATTTTACAATAGCTTTTTACTAGCTATGTTTTGTAAATTTGGGACTTTAAAAAGCTAAAATATTTTATTTCAAAAAAAAGCAAAGATATGTTTTTGAAATAATAATGATTTTTCCAAAAACATATTACATTTAAAACAATGACCACACACCAACAACATATAAAATTCATTTGGGATATAGCCGATTTATTACGTGGACCTTACAGACCACCACAGTACGAACGTGTGATGTTACCTATGACCGTATTACGTCGTTTTGATTCGGTGTTAGAAAGCACTAAAGAGGAAGTAATAAACGAATACAACAGCCTAAAAACCAAATATAACAACGATATTCCGGTTTCTATTTTAACCTCTAAACTAGAAAAAATTACAGGGCAAAAATTTTACAATACCTCACCCTTTACGTTCGAAAAGTTAAAAGGCGCACAAGATAATATCGCACAAGACTTAGTAAGCTACATTAACGGGTTTTCACCCAACGTAAGGCAGATATTTGAGTTTTTCGATTTTGAAAAAGAAATATTTGCGATGAACGATGCTAATATTTTGTACTTAATCATATCCGAATTTGCTAAAGTCAATTTGCATCCTACTATGGTTTCTAACCGCGATATGGGTTTGATTTTTGAAAACTTAATTCGACGATTCAATGAGTTAGCAAATGAAACTGCGGGGGACCACTTTACACCTCGTGAAATCATCAAGCTGATGGTGAATATTTTATTCATTGATGATGATAACTTCCTACAAGGCAAATCGGTGATTCGCGAAATTATGGACCCTACTTGCGGTACTGGCGGTATGCTATCTGAAGCTAAAAATCACGTAAAAGAGCTCAATGAAGATGCTATATTAGTCGCTTACGGACAAGACTATAACAAAAGAGCATTTGCCACAGCGGCAGCCGATTTATTGATTAAAAACGATTCCAATTCAAAATTTGAAGACACCATAAAATATGGTGATACATTAATAGAAGATCAGTTTCCTGATAAAAACTTTGATTACCTAATTGCCAATCCGCCTTTTGGGGTAGATTGGAAAAAACAAAAAGATCAAATAGGCCGTGACAAAACTGGGCGATTTACAGCAGGTTTACCCCGCGTAAATGATGGTGCTTTATTATTCTTGCAACACATGATTAGCAAGTTTGAACCGTATGCCCCTCAAGATAAAAAATATGGTTCGCGTTTAGCAATCGTGTTTAGTGGTTCGCCTATGTTTTCTGGTGGAGCAGGCTCTGGTGAAAGCGATATACGCAAATGGATTATTGAAAACGATTGGCTAGAAAGTATCATTGCCTTACCCGAACAAATGTTTTATAACACAGGCATTACCACCTATATATGGGTATTGACCAATAGAAAAAAAGACGACCGAAAAGGTAAAATCCAGTTGTTTGATGCCCGCGATTTTTATATTCCTATGCGTAAAAGTCAAGGAAGCAAACGCCGTAAAATAGGAGAAGGTGATGTAAATGATGGTATCATACAGGTAATGGAACCCGATCATATTGCTATGATTACCCAAGAATACGGTTTACATACTAATACCGAGCATTCTAAAATTTTTGACAACGACGATTTTGGTTTTACGAGAGTAACCATAGAGCGTCCTTTGCGTTTAAAATACCAAATGAGTTTAGAAGCTAAAACGGCTTTCTTAGATGCTTGCCCTCATTTGTTAGATGATGTACAAGCTATCGATAAAAAACTAGGGCGTGCACCTTTACTCGATTGGAATAAAACACTAAAAGAAATCAAAAAAATCAACCAACTAAAATGGTCTGCTAGAGAACTCAGTTTATTTAGAAGTGTATTTACGACCAAAGATCCTGAAGCCGAAAAAGTACTTAAAGGCAAAAACGAGTACGAAGCCGATGTCGATTTACGTGATTTTGAAAACATCCCTTTAAAAATAAACATACAAGACTATTTTAAAAATGAAGTACTACCTTTTGTGCCGGATGCTTGGATGGATCGTACTAAAGATAAAGTAGGCTACGAAATCAATTTTAATCGTTATTTCTTTACAATGAGTGAAAATCGTTCGTTAGATGTGATTAATAAAGAATTGAGTGAGGTTGAAAAAGAAATTTTAGAATTATTAAATCAAGTTATTTAATGTCAAATAATAGTAGACAATATTTCCGAGAAGATTCTTTTTTTGATGTACCCAAAGAGGGGGATATTATCGCACTTAAATTTATTTGTAATGATTTTTCTAAATATGGTGCAAATCTTTCAGCTGAAAATTATTCAACCGATGGAAGTAGGTTTATAAGAACTTCAGATATTGACGAAGATGGTAAACTTTCTGTTGATGGGGTTTATATTGATGAAGATCTTGCTTTAGAATACAAACTAAAAAAAGGGGATTTTTTATTATCAAGAAGTGGAACATTAGGACGTGGATATTTATATAATGAACTTGATGGTAACTGTAGTTATGCTGGATATTTAATTAAATACTCCTTAAATGAACTAATTGTTAATCCTAAATTTATTTTTTACTGTACAAAAACGAGTCAATTTAATGGATGGTTAAATTATTCAGTAATCGAAGCTACAATAGGTAATATCAATGGAGAGAAATACGCCAATTTACCATTACCAATACCAACACTCGAACAACAAAACAAAATTGTAAACTATTTAGACCGCGAAATTGCCAAAATAGATGCCTTAATTGAAAAGAAAACAAAATTAATCGCGCTACTTGAAGAAAAGAAAAAAGCCGTTATCAATCAAGCGGTAACCAAAGGCTTAGATACTACTGTAGCTATGAAGGATTCGGGCATAGAATGGCTGGGGGAAATTCCTGAACATTGGGAAGTAGTGAAGTTGAAGTACCTTGTGAATAAAATTGACGAACTTAATTACGCTGATGTAGAACATAAAATCGCTGTTGAAAATATCATAGGTTTTAGTGGTAAATTAACCAATTTAGAAAGTTTCAACTATGAAGGTATTACAACTAAATTTAAAAAGAATGATATAATTTTTAACAAACTGAGACCATATTTAGGAAAAGTATATTTAGCAAAAGAAGAAGGTGGCGTTTATGGAGAATTACTTGTATTAAGACCAAATGAAAAACTAGTTTCTAAATTCTTGTTTTATGTGATGATTAGCACAAACTTTATTGATTTGGTAAATTCTTCAACAACAG
Source organism: Flavobacterium davisii (assembly GCF_042182265.1). Classification (NCBI taxonomy): domain Bacteria; kingdom Pseudomonadati; phylum Bacteroidota; class Flavobacteriia; order Flavobacteriales; family Flavobacteriaceae; genus Flavobacterium; species Flavobacterium davisii. Next base: position 2,852,859 of record NZ_CP097869.1, on the reverse strand, counting down.
GAGCTAAAATGCCCAGAGCAAGTTGGGAAGATTTTATTAAACATATAGATATACCATTAATTTCCATAGATGAACAACAAAATATCACTGACTTTTTAGAAATAATGTTAACTAAAAATGAGGAACTTTCTAATAGGTTGTTAAGTTCTATTGAATTATTAAAAGAAAAACGAACTACCATTATATCTGCTGCAATTAATGGCAAAATAAACTTAGATTAATATGCGAATTCGAGAGTTAAGTATAAAAAATTTCAGGGCATTAGAAGATGACCATTATTTTAAATTCAATTCTAACATTACTTTAATTGCAGGTGTTAACGGAAAAGGGAAAACAGCCATTTTAGACGCTTTGGTTTTGGCTTTATCGCGTTTGAAGGAATTCCTGCTGTACGACAAGAATTAATTAATACTTTTATAGGTACAGAAACAAACTGTTTTGATGTAAATACAAATCCCATTACACCAAGACCAAACAATCATTTAAATCATTCAGGTAAAGTATGAGAAATACCCAAACTAAAGAAATAGCCTTTGAAAAAAGTATAGAAACCGTATTGCTTGCTACAGGTTACAAAACGATAGCGAGCAGCAGTTACGACAAAGACAAAGCTTTTTTTCCTGAAACGACACTCGCTTTTATACAAGATACCCAGCCTACAACCTGGGAAAAGTTGCAAACTATTTTAGGCGACAATACTGGGAATCAAATTTTATATGATTTAACCAAATGGATTGAGCTTCACGGTATTTTGGCCACTTTACGCCACGGTTTTAAATGTTATGGCAAACAATTGCACTTGGCATATTATAAACCTTCGCATTCTATGAATGAAGAAGTTTTAGAACGCTATCATAAAAATAGATTCGGGATTACACGACAGCTCTATTATAGTAATCGTAATCAAAATTCAATCGATGTTGTTTTAAGTGTAAACGGTATTCCGTTGGTAACCTTAGAACTTAAAAATCAACTATCCCATCAAAACATAACCCACGCTAAAAAACAATATTGTCACGATCGGGATCCGCGTGAACTGCTCTTTGAGTTTAAAAAAAGAACACTCGTTCATTTTGCTGTAGATACAGATCAGGTCGAAATGACCACGCGTTTAGCTAAAGAGGCCACTTATTTTCTTCCGTTTAACAAAGGCAACGAAGGCGGTGCGGGCAATCCTGTAGATCTAGAAGGCTTGAGTTATAAAACAGCCTATCTCTGGAAAGAAGTCTTGCAAAAAGATAGCCTAATGGATATTTTAGGAAAGTTCATTCATTTGCAAGTAGAGGAAAGAATCACAGACGAAGGAAGAAAATTAAAAAAAGAAACCATGATTTTCCCTCGTTATCATCAGTTACAAGCCGTTCGCAGTATGATTGCAACTTCCTTGAGTGATAATGTTGGGACTAATTATTTAATAGAACATTCCGCAGGAAGTGGCAAAAGTAATACCATAGCCTGGGTAGCGCATCGTTTATCTTCTTTACATAAAGCAGATAATACCCGTTTGTTCGATTCGGTAATAGTCATTACAGATCGTGTGGTTTTAGACAGACAATTACAAGATACTATTTACCAGTTTGAACATAAAAAAGGCGTTGTTTTAAAAATAGATAAAGACTCCAAACAATTAGCCGAAGCTCTAGAAAATGGTATTCCTATTATTATAACCACCTTACAAAAGTTTCCGTTTGTAACCGATCAATTACGAAAACTAGCCGAAGAACGTGGAGAAGAAACAACAGGCTTATTAAAAACAAAAAATTACGCCATTTTAGTTGACGAAGCCCACAGCTCACAATCAGGAGAAACCGCCGCCGATTTAAAAGAGGTACTGGGTGGCGAAGCCTTAGCACAAGAAGCGCAAGAAAAAGCACAAGAGGAAGAAGCCCAAGGTTTAGAAGCTCTTTACCGTAATATGGCAAAACGCGGACAACAAAAAAACATCAGTTTCTTTGCTTTTACGGCTACGCCCAAACATAAAACCATAAAATTATTTGCTACCAATGGCGAACCGCTTCACAAATACACCATGCGTCAAGCCATTGAAGAAGGCTTTATCTTAGATGTTTTAGAAAATTATACGTCTTATGCTACTTTTTACAAATTGATTAAAGCTTCTGAAGATGATCCTAAAGTAGAACGCAAGAAGGCAGCTAGAGCCTTAGGTCGTTTTATGCGTTTGCATCCACACAATATTGCACAAAAAACAGAGGTAATGGTGGAGCACTTTTACCAATCGACTCGCCATAAAATAGGAGGCAAAGCAAAAGCAATGGTCGTAACTGGTTCTCGATTAGAAGCGGTTCGATACAAGCAAAGTTTTGACGAAGTAATTAAAGCCAAAGGCTATAATATAAAATCATTAGTAGCTTTTTCGGGAGAAGTCAAAGACGATAAATTACCCGATACCCTTTATACAGAAGTGGAAATGAATAAGGGCATCAAAGAAAAAGAGTTACCCGAACATTTTGCCACTCCAGAATACAGTATCTTATTAGTAGCCGATAAATACCAAACAGGGTTTGATCAACCGCTTTTGCATACCATGTATGTAGATAAACGTTTGTCGGGTATTCAAGCAGTACAAACTTTATCGCGTTTAAATCGTACCCATCCGCTTAAAGAAGACACCTTTGTACTTGATTTTGTAAATGACCGCGAGGAAATTCAAGCCGCTTTTAAAACCTATTATGAAGGTGCTGTACTAGGTCAGGAAGCAGACCCTAATAATTTATACCGCATTCAACAAGAATTATTAGTAGAAGATATATTTACATATAATGATATAAACCATTTTACAGAAATCTATTTTAAACCTAAGGAAAAACAAAGCAATAAGGATCACGAGGATATGAATCATATCTTAGATATTCCGGTTGAAAATTTCAGACACTTTTTACAAGAGCAAGAAGAAGAAGCAGAATTATGGAGAGGTAAAATAACAGCCTATAAAAACTTGTATGCTTTTTTAAGTCAAATTATTCCTTATCAAGATTCAGATTTAGAAAAACTTTTTATTTTCTTAAGACATTTATCAAACAAATTACCCAAACGAAATACAGGGGCAGCCTATAATTTTGATGATACAGTTCGTTTAGAATATTATCGTTTACAAAAAATTAGTGAAGGCTCTATAAGTTTAAAAACCCCTAAGCAATACCAACTTGATGGCCCAACGGATGTTGCGACAGGAATGGTACGAGAAGAATATACTCCTATATCTAGAATTGTAGATGTAGTAAATGAACGTTACGGGACTGATTTTACCCAAGCCGATCAATATTTCTTTGATCAAATTGTAGAATCGGCTATTCAAAATGAGGATATTATTCAAGCAGCACAATCCAATCCACAAGATAAATTTACTTTGATGTTTAAAAATGTTTTGCAACAATTATTTGTTGAACGCATCGATCAAAATGAAGATATTTTTGCCAGGTATATGGAGGAAAAAGATTTTAATAAGACCATAACGGAACTTTTAGCCAAAGAAGCTTTTAAGAAAATAAATCGTGAAAAATAGACTTTCGAAATAATTATGAATCCTTTCAACTGAATATTAATCAATTATGACTATTAAAAGAAAAACCATTTAAACCAGAGGTTTAAATGGTATTAAATCCTTGATGTTCTATATTATTATATTTTATTCCCCATAAGCATAAAAGTTCCATAGATTAGTTTTTTGGTTCAACGAAGACCCTTTTTGGTTCAACGAAGACCCTTTTTGGTTCAATGAAGACCCTTTTGGGTTCAATGAAGACCCTTTTTGGTTCAACGAAGAACCTTTTGGGTTCAAAGAAGAACCTTTTTGGTTCAATGAAGACCCTTTTTGGTTCAACGAAGTACCTTTTTGGTTCAACGAAGACCCTTTTTGGTTCAAAGAAGCACCTTTTGGGTTCAAAGAAGCACCTTTTTGGTTCAAAGAAGACCCTTTTTGGTTCAAAGAAGCACCTTTTTGGTTCAAAGAAGCACCTTTTTGGTTCTATTTTTAGTCTCTTGTTTGTCGCTAGGTAAGGAGGTGTCACACAATCAATATCAAAAAAAGAATCATAATGAGAAACATTTCATAAAATAATACCATTTAGACTTAAAATATACTGGATTAAAAAAGGAAGTTCTCTATACGTTTTTTTCATTTTAAAAACAACTCGAACAGCGGGTTGTCTATAATTGAAATCACCGCTAGTTTGAGCGCGAAGCCAATGTCGTTAAGTTAAGGAAATTTAATTCAAAAATCACTTTGTTATATTGATGATTTTAAAAAGATTATGTAATTTCTCCTTACGCCGAAATGACAAGATTATGAAAATTTTCTTGAATAAATCACCGTTCTGTTTGTCACTCCGACGCAAGGAGGAGTCGCATAATCTAATTCAATTTTTGAGCCTGCTGTGTTGTTTACTTTATGTGATTTCTACTTACGCCGAAATGACAAGATTATGAAAATTTTCTTGAATAAATCACCCTTCTGTTTGTCACTCCGACGCAAGGAGGAGTCGCATAATCTAATTCAATTTTTGAGCCTGCTGTGTTGTTTATTTTATGTGATTTCTCCTTACGTCGAAATGACAAGATTATGAAAATTTTCTTGAATAAATCACCCTTCTGTTTGTCACTCCGACGCAAGGAGGAGTCGCTTAATCTAATTCAATTTTTGAGCCTGCTGTGTTGTTTACTTTATGTGATTTCTCCTTGCGTCGGGATGAAACGAGAGGCTTAACTTAATGACATTGAGCGCGAAGCGCATCGAGAACGAACACTCATTTTTGTTGTTTTTGTAGAGGTACTATTTTTAAACCCAGATTACGCATTAGACCCGAGCGTAGCGAATAGACGAAGTAATATCATTTAAGGTTCAAATTTACTGTAATAATATCGTGTAATATCTCTTGATTCGTATATTCTGTAGTGAGTTTTGGTTTAGGTAATTTCAAAACTAAAATGGTATAATTAGAACCTCAGAGGGTATAATTATAATCAAAAAGGGATTAATTAGAATCTAAAATGGATTAATTAGAATCTCAGAAGGTATAATTATAATCTAAAAGGGATTAATTAGAACCTCAGAAGGTATAATTATAATCTAAAAGGGATTAATTAGAACCTCAGAAGGTATAATTATAATCTCAGAAGGTATAATTAGAACCTAAAAGGGATTAATTATAATCTAAAAGGGATTAATTAGAACCTCAGAAGGTATAATTAGAACCTAAAAGGGATTAATTATAATCTAAAAGGGATTAATTAGAACCTCAGAAGGTATAATTAGAATCTAAAAGAATCTAAAAGAATCTAAAACAGTCTAATAATCTGTTTAAAATGAGTGGTTATATGAAAAAAGCTCAGACATTCAATCTGAGCCTTTATTTTTTGACTTACACATTTTATGGGATAGTTTCTTTTTTTAATTTTTTATCTGTCTAGCTAAATTCGTTTCACTTTGTTGAATATTTGATTTCAGCTTCTCTTAGATATTTCATTACTGACAAACGAACGCGAAAGGATTCGCGCACGAGCGGTGATTTCTCCTTATGTCGAAATGACAAGATTATGAAAATTTTCTTGAATAAATCACCGTTCTGTTTGTCACTCCGACGCAAGGAGGAGTCGCATAATCTAATTCAATTTTTGAGCGTGCTGTGTTGTTTACTTTATGTGATTTCTCCTTATGTCGAAATGACAAGATTATGAAAATTTTCTTGAATAAATCACCGTTCTGTTTGTCACTCCGACGCAAGGAGGAGTCGCATAATCTAATTCAATTTTTGAGCCTGCTGTGTTGTTTACTTTATGTGATTTCTCCTTATGTCGAAATGACAAGATTATGAAAATTTTCTTGAATAAATCACCGTTCTGTTTATCACTCCGACGCAAGGAGGAGTCGCTTAATCTAATTCAATTTTTGAGCCTGCTGTGTTGTTTCCTTTATGTGATTTCTCCTTACGTCGAAATGACAAGATTATGAAAATTTTCTTGAATAAATCACCTTTCTGTTTGTCACTCCGACGCAAGGAGGAGTCGCTTAATCTAATTCAATTTTTGAGCCTGCTGTGTTGTTTACTTTATGTGATTTCTCCTTGCGTCGGGATGAAACGAGAGGCTTAACTTAATGACATTGAGCGCGAAGCGCATCGAGAACCAACACTCATTTTTGTTGCTTTTGTAGAGGTGCTATTTTTAAAAAGAAAAAATCCTTATCCATAATTTTTGGAAGTTTACGCTCCGAGCGTGGATATTGAATGTACTTGAATTTCATCGGTTGTTTTATAACTTTTTGATAAAACAACTTCAAAGCAGATAACGCGTGACACATTGTGTTTTTGGTTTTAAATTGGAGCAACCAATTTTTGATTGATTGCTCGTTAATTTTGAAGGCTCTGTAAATTGTCCGTTGTGGTTTCTTAAAAGCAACTCAACTTGGCAGCTGTAGTTCTTAATAGTATTTTCGGAATAGTTTTTCAACTTCAACTCATTCCGATACAATTGAGTGTACTTAGGAATATTCATGATGTAAAGTGTTTGTTTTATTAGGGATTTATAAAATGGAATACATATAGTAGTTGTGTGCAAGGCTAAACGACCTCTTCAACCAAACTTGAGCAAACAATTTTTGAAATAGAAAATTCATATTTTTGCCATGCCAAAATGTTTTTTAAGACAACACTATTATGGATGTTACAAATTTTCCAGGAGATTTATTTGAAAATAACTACACGGACACTTCAGATCTGCAAATTGCTAACTACGAGGTGTATAAACATGTTTCCAAAAATAAAATTAAACTAAACAAAAATGTATTCAGTTTTTTATTGGACGGACAAAAGGACATTCACTTTTCGAATGACATCGTTTCGATAGATGATACACAATCCTTACTCCTTGCATCGGGGAATTTTTTAACAACAGAACTTGTAGGGACAAATAGTTATAGTTGCCTTCTCTTTTTCTTTTCTCAAAAAAACATTAATGATTTTTTACTGAAATATGGACATTTATTCAACCCAAGGGACTTTAATAAAACACCTACCAGTAGTCCCTATTTCCTTATACAAAAAGACAATTTTATTATCCATTTTATTAATTCTATTCAACAAATTTATGGCTTGAATCAAACAATCTCTCAAAAGATTCTGGAATTGAAATTTAAAGAAATTATGTTGTATCTGGTTGATAAATATGGGCAAAGTTTTTTTGTTTATCTACATTCATTGTTAATCAATGAAAGAGAATTATCTTTTAAAATGGTCATTGAAGAAAATCTGTACACGAGTTTGAATATTGAAGAGATCGCTTTTCTATGTAATATGAGTCTGTCTACTTTTAAGCGAAAATTTATACAATTATATCAAGAGTCTCCAGGAAAATGGTTTCAACTAAAACGGCTAAACAAAGCCAAAAAATTATTGCTTAATAATGAAGCGACACCATCAGAAATCTATATGGACTTTGGCTATGACAGCTTATCAAATTTTAGCACAGCCTTTAAAAATGAATTTGGTTACAGTCCAAACAACATGAAGAAAACTTGACCTTTTTTCATAAGTTTTTGAGCTAAATAAAAAAACATCACAAGCTTAAATGAGCTAGATTTGTTAAAACAAAATTAGTTTAATTTAAAAATAATAAGACATGAAAAAGTTAGGATTATTAGTTCGACTGGAAGCAAAAGCAGGAAATGAAAAAAATGTTGAAGAGTTTATTACAAGTGCGTTACCACTTGCTAATGAAGAAGCCGGTACTATTACGTGGTATGCGTTCCGCATTGACTCTTCTACATTTGGAATTTTTGACACTTTTTCAGATGAAGAAGGCAGACAAGCACATCTTGGTGGTAAGATTGCAAAGGCGCTAATGGAAAATGCACCTGAATTATTAGCTTCTCCACCATCTATTGAGCAATTGGACGTTTTAGCGGCTAAATAAACATACCACAATTATTCTAAAATGGTAGCCTGTCAAAGTTCTGTAAATGAATTTGGACAGGCTTCCTTTGCTTACAAAACAGCTTGATAAAAAAACAAATTTTGATAATAGAACTTCTTCTAAGGAAGGGAAGGAGGTGGGCAATTATTAGTTTGTTTTCGGGCAGCCTTGTTATTTGTAATATTACTTAAGAGTGAATATTTTTCGTTTAAAAATTAGGAGATAGATCGTATTTTTTATAGAAGCTATCTAAAGCTTCTACTACCTCATCTTCTGAGTCAACAACTTTTATTAAGTTCATGTCTTCAGGATTTGCATTTTTTTGTTTGTCTATCATGGTATTTTTAATCCAATCAAGTAATCCACTCCAAAATTCTGTTCCAACAAGGATAATGGGAAAACGACCGATCTTTTTGGTTTGAATTAAGGTAATAGCTTCAAAAAGTTCGTCTAAAGTGCCAAAGCCACCAGGCATTACAACAAAACCTTGAGAGTATTTTACAAACATTACTTTGCGAACAAAGAAATAATCAAAATTTAAATTTTTATCCTTGTCTATATAAGGGTTGTAATGTTGTTCAAAAGGGAGTTCAATGTTTAAGCCAACTGATATCCCTTCTCCACGATGTGCTCCTTTGTTACCTGCTTCCATAATACCTGGGCCACCACCCGTGATAACGCCATATCCAGCCTTGGTAATTTTATAAGCAATTCGTTCAGCTAATTGATAATATTTGTCTTCAGGTTTTGTTCTTGCTGAACCAAAAATAGATACACAAGGCCCTATACGTGCCATTGTTTCGTAACCATTTACGAATTCAGACATGATTTTAAAAATAGCCCAAGAATCATTTGAGCGTATTTCGTTCCAAGTTTTTTGTTTTAGTTTGTCTTGGATTCTTTCGTCTTCATTTGAAAATATTTCTTTCATCGTCTTGTTATTGTGAGTCTTTTTTGATTTTAGACTCAATTATTATTGTTACAATTTTTAAAAAAATCAGCCGACTAAGATAATTCTTTTTTTAAGAATTGAGCAGTATAACTTTTTTTATTTTTAATTATTTCTTCGGGTGTTCCCTTTGCTATGATTTCGCCTCCTCCTTTTCCGCCCTCATATCCTACATCTATAATGTAGTCAGCCAGTTTTATAACATCCAGGTTGTGCTCTATAATTAATACACTATTTCCTTTGTCAACTAGTTTTTGAATTACATTCATTAATACTCGGATATCTTCAAAATGTAAGCCAGTAGTAGGTTCATCCATTATATAAAAAGTATTTCCAGTATCTTTTTTGGAAAGTTCGGTAGCTAGTTTAATTCGTTGTGCTTCACCACCAGAAAGGGTTGTACTTTGTTGTCCTAGTGTAATATAGCCTAGTCCTACATCTTGAATTGTTTTGATTTTTCGATATATTTTGGGTATGTTTTCAAAAAAAACAACGGCTTCATCTACAGTCATGTCTAGTACATCTGAAATAGATTTACTTTTATATCGAATTTCTAAAGTTTCTCTGTTAAAACGTTTTCCTTGGCAAGTTTCACATTCTACATATACATCAGGAAGAAAACTCATTTCAATAGTACGCACACCGCTTCCTTCGCAAGTTTCACAGCGTCCACCCGCTACATTAAAGCTAAAACGACCAGGTTTGTATCCTCTTATTTGTGCTTCAGGGGTTTGGGTGTATAAAGATCGGATTTCTGAAAAAACATCAGTATAAGTGGCTGGGTTAGATCTGGGAGTTCGGCCTATTGGACTCTGATCAATGTCTATTACTTTATCTATATGTTCTAACCCTTCTATTTTTTTATAAGGTTGTGGTTTTTTTACCGCATTGAAAAAATGTTGGTTTAGAATAGGGTAGAGGGTTTCGTTAATTAAGGTTGATTTACCTGATCCAGATACACCTGTTACGCAGATTAATTGGCCTAATGGAAATTCTACGGAAATATTTTTTAGATTGTTGCCTGTTGCGCCTGTGAGCTTGATTTTTTTTCCATTTCCTTCACGACGTTTTTCAGGAATTTCTATTTTCATTTTACCGCTCATAAATTGAGCCGTAATGGTGTCTTGTTTTAGTAAGTTTTGTGGTGTTCCTTGGCTGATGATTTGTCCACCGTAACGTCCGGCTTTAGGGCCTATATCTATTACATGATCTGCTCTTTCAATCATGTCTTTGTCGTGTTCTACGACTAAAACAGAGTTGCCTATATCACGTAGTTGTTCTAAGGAATGGATTAGTTTTTCATTATCTCTTTGGTGTAAGCCGATACTTGGTTCGTCTAAAATATATAGTACCCCTACTAATTGTGATCCAATTTGTGTGGCTAATCTAATACGTTGCGCTTCGCCTCCTGAGAGAGATTTGGAGCTTCTGCTTAAAGAAAGGTAATTTAAACCTACATCAACTAAAAATTGTAAACGTGTTTTGATTTCTTTTACTATTTCAGAAGCGATTGTTTTTTGTTTTTCTGTTAAATGGTTTTCTAATTGGTTAAACCATTGACTTAAATCGGTTATATCTGTGTTTGATAAATCTTGTATATTTTTATCGTTAATTTTAAAATAGAGTGCTTCTTTTTTTAAGCGAGATCCATTGCATTCTGGGCAGTTTACTTCATCCATAAAATCTTTAGCCCAACGTTTTATAGAGGTAGATTCTGTTTCGTTGTGTTGGTTTTTGATGAAATTAGCAATTCCTTCAAATTCTATTTTATATTCTTTTGTTACACCTGCTGTTTTTGAAGTGATAGTAAATTTTTCATTTCCACCATTCAAAATCATATTCATGGCATCAGAAGAAATTTTTTCTATGGGATCGCTCAGTTTGAAGCCAAATTTTTCACCTATAGTTTCTAGTTGTTTGAAAATCCAAGTGGATTTATATTCGCCTATTGCTGTAATTCCTCCGTTTTTGATTGAATTTTTTGGATCGGGAATGATTTTTTTTAAATTAATTTCATTTACCAATCCTAATCCATTACAATGGTCACAGGCTCCTTTGGGTGAGTTGAAAGAAAATAAATTGGGTTCTGGATTTTGATAAGAAATTCCAGTAGAAGGGCACATTAAGTTTCGGCTAAAGTATCTGATTGCTCCTGAATCTTGATCTAAAATAAGGAGTACATTTTCTCCATGATACATAGCTGTTTTTATACTTTCTGTTAATCGCTTTTCACTATCTGAGGAATGATCTACAACCAATCGATCAATAACAATTTCTATATCGTGAGTTTTGTAGCGATCTAATTTCATTCCTGTTACAATGTCTTGAACCTGTCCGTTTACGCGTACTTTTAAGAAGCCTTGTTTGGCTATTTGTTGAAATAATTCAGCATAATGGCCTTTACGAGCTCGAATGACTGGTGCTAAGATATTTATTCGCTTTTGGTTGAAATTGTTAAGAATCAAATCTTTGATTTGTTCATCAGAATAAGAAACCATTTTTTCACCAGTATTATAACTGTAAGCGTCGCCTGCACGAGCAAAAAGTAAACGGAGAAAATCGTAGATTTCAGTAATTGTTCCTACAGTAGAACGGGGGCTTTTGCTGGTTGTTTTTTGTTCAATAGCAATAACAGGTGAAAGTCCGTCTATTTTGTCTACATCAGGGCGTTCTAATCCTCCTAAAAATTGACGAGCATAGGCTGAAAATGTTTCGATATAACGACGCTGACCCTCTGCATAAATAGTGTCAAATGCTAGTGATGATTTTCCAGAACCAGATAAGCCTGTTATGACAACTAGTTTTTCTCGTGGAATGCTGATGTCTATATTTTTTAGATTGTGCGCGCGAGCACCTATAATTTCAATATTTTCCTCTGTATGTTGCATAAAATTAAGCAAAATACAAATGTAGTTTTTTTGGATTAAATGAGGGGGTTAATCACTTTTTAAAATTTGTTAAAGATTTTAGAGATAAATGAGTTTTTTATTTGATTTTCTAAAATTATAGAAACAGTGAAGTATATGTATAAAGAAGCCCACTTAAAGTGGGCTTTGTGACCTCGACAGGATTCAAACCTGTAACCTTCTGAGCCGTAATCAGATGCGCTATTCAGTTGCGCCACGAGGCCAATAATAAGTATTTGTTTTTTTGTGACCTCGACAGGATTCAAACCTGTAACCTTCTGAGCCGTAATCAGATGCGCTATTCAGTTGCGCCACGAGGCCAATATAAGTATTTGTTTTTTGTGACCTCGACAGGATTCAAACCTGTAACCTTCTGAGCCGTAATCAGATGCGCTATTCAGTTGCGCCACGAGGCCGTTAAATCAATCAGATCATTTATTAAACTTCCTGATTGCGGGTGCAAATGTAGAAAATTTTATTTATCTTGCAAAATAAAATTTGTAAAAAATGAGTTTAGATCAGTATTTTCGTGATATTCAGGACTTTCCGAAAGAAGGTATTTTGTTTAAAGATATTACGCCGCTCTTATTAAATCCCTCAGCAAGACATGAAGTTCTTGAAAAACTTTTATTAGAATTAAAAAATATTCAAATTGATAAAGTAGTGGGAGTAGAGTCTAGAGGGTTTTTCTTTGGAATGATGTTAGCTCAGGAGTTAAATGTAGGTTTTGTTCCTGTAAGGAAAAAAAATAAATTACCCTATAAAACCGTTTCTGCTCGTTATGAGTTAGAATACGGGCAAGATGTTTTAGAAATGCACATTGATGCTATTGAAAAGGGAGATAAAGTTTTAATACATGACGACGTGTTAGCAACAGGAGGTACTGCTAAAGCGGTTTGTGAATTGGTAGAAAAATTAGGAGGGGAGGTTATTCAGTGTAATTTTCTTATGGAATTGACTTTTTTAGATGGACGTAAGAAATTAGCAGGTAAACCAATATTCTCCGCTATTGCTTATTAGTAAGAGCTCTTGTTGTTATGTAGTAACGATAAGCTAATATAGCTAACTGCCATTTTTTAGCCTTAGCAGGATCTAGTTGTTGTTTGCTAAAACTAGGTAAAATGATTTTATTGATTTTTGCTAAAATTTTATACATACTTTTTTTTACAAAAGTAATAAAAAATCATATAGCATACCCAAAGAGTATTCTTTTGTATAGGGGCTCTTTTGGATTTTATATTCTTTGATTAGAAAAATAAAGATATATGAAAAAGTAACAATTGTTCATTTGTAGCAAGTATGCTTAAATAAAATATCGTTAGTCTTGCCAAGTTAAAGGTTGGGGTAGGGTATTTAAACCTTTTGTTCGAACAAGTGAAGCTAAGTCGTATTGTTAACATTGTGTGACTTAGCTTTGCCCGTTCATTTCATTTGAGTTTCCTTTTGGTCGAATGGCTGAATTGCGACCTTTTTAGTATAATTTAATTAAACCCAGATTCCGCATTAGACTTCGTTGTGAAACAAAATTTTTCAATAAATTCAAGTTTAATTGATCTTTTATAAAAAAAGATGTTGTAAAATGTTGATCGTTGTTTTAAAATTCGATTACAATTTGATTTCGTATCAAATCATCTAAAGTCTCATGTTGACGTATTAAATAAGCAGTTTGATCTTTCCATAATACCTCTGCAGGTTTAAAGCGAGAATTGTAGTTAGAGGCCATCGTGAAAGCATAGGCTCCAGCATTTTTAAAAGCTAAAATATCCCCTTCTTTAATTTCTGATATTTTTTTATTGGTAGCAAAAGTATCGGTTTCGCAAATGTATCCTACTATGGTATAAAAACGTTCTTTCCCTTTTGGATTGGATATATTTATAATTTGATGCTCAGATCCATAAAGCATTGGGCGTATCAAGTGATTAAAACCAGAATCGACTCCTGCAAATACAGTAGAAGTAGTTTGTTTAACTACATTAACTTTTGTTAAAAAGATTCCAGCTTCGCTAACTAAAAATTTACCTGGTTCAAACATTAGAGTTAATTCTCTTCCATATTCTTTTTCAAAAGTATTGAAACGTTTGCTTAATTTTTTTCCTAATTCCTCAATGTCTGTTTCTATGTCCCCTTTTTTGTAAGCTACCTTAAAACCACTTCCCAAATCTATAAAATCTAATTTATTAAAATTTTTGGCTATTTCAAATAATATTTCAGTTGCTTCTAAGAAAACTTCTATATCTAAAATATCAGAACCTGTGTGCATGTGTAATCCATTAATGTGCATGCCAGTATTTTTTACAATTCTAAGAATATGAGGTAATTGATGTATAGATATTCCAAATTTACTGTCAATATGTCCAACCGAAATATTAGCATTGCCTCCAGCCATAATATGAGGATTTATACGTATACATACAGGAGTTTTTGGATGTTTGTTGCCAAATTGTTCTAGAATAGATAAATTGTCAATGTTGATTTGAACACCTAATTCAGAAGCAGTTTCTATTTCTTGTAAAGAAACGCCATTAGGGGTGAAGATTATTTTTTCAGGTGTAAAGCCAGCTAATAGTCCAAGTTGAACTTCCTGTATAGAAACCGTATCAAGTCCTGAATTTAATTTGTTAAATACTTTTAAAATGGAAAGGTTTGATAAGGCTTTGACAGCATAATTTATTTGAAGCTTTTCTACTTTGTTAAAAGCATTGATTAGTCGGTTATACTGATTTTCAATTTTTTCTGCATGATAAATATATAAAGGAGCTCCGTATGACTGTTCGATTTGTAATAAATTAATTTCTTCCATTTTTAAAATTTTGATAAAAGTATAAAGTTCTTTTTTTTGAAGAAAATAAATAGGGATTTAAAATAAAATTACAACAAAATGTTTTTTTTGTAACATTTTTATTTAATAGGATCCTTAAATAAAAGATGAATTTAAAGATTAGAAATGAAGTAAACTTAATATTTAATAACTTTAAATAAAAGTTGATTTGGATTATATTTTTCTTTTTAAAATTATTATTTTTGTGGCACTTTATAAAAGTCAAAAGAAATATTATGAATTTACACGAATATCAAGGGAAACAGATATTAGCAAGCTACGGAGTACGTGTTCAGCGTGGTTATGTAGCAAATAATGCTGAAGAAGCGGTTGCTAAAGCAAAACAACTTACAGATGAAACAGGTACAGGATGGCATGTGATAAAAGCACAAATCCATGCGGGTGGTCGTGGTAAAGGTGGTGGTGTTAAGTTGGCTAAAAACTTAGATCAAGTAAAAGAATTAGCAGGTCAAATCATTGGAATGGATTTGATAACTCCTCAAACACCTCCAACAGGAAAAAGAGTTCATAAAGTTTTGGTGGCAGAAGACGTTTACTATCCAGGTGAAAGTGAAACGAAGGAGTTTTATATGTCTGTATTACTAAACAGAGGAACAGGTCGTAATATGATCATGTATTCTACTGAAGGAGGTATGGATATAGAAGAGGTAGCAGAGCATACTCCTGACAAAATTTTTACAGAAGAAATTGATCCAGCTGTTGGTTTACAAGGTTTTCAGGCTAGAAAAATTGCTTTTAACTTAGGTTTATCAGGTGAAGCATTCAAAGAAATGGTGAAATTTGTTGATGCTTTATACAAAGCGTACGTTGGATCGGATTCTTCAATGTTTGAAATTAATCCTGTTTTAAAAACATCAGATAATAAGATAATGGCTGTGGACGCAAAAGTGTCTTTAGATGATAACGCATTATATCGTCATGCTGATTTAGCTGAAATGCGTGATATTACTGAAGAGCGTCCAATTGAAGTAGAAGCTAAAGAAGCAGGATTAAATTATGTTGATTTAGATGGTACTGTAGGATGTATGGTAAATGGTGCTGGTTTAGCAATGGCTACTATGGATTTAATTAAATATGCAGGTTATGAGCCAGCAAACTTTTTGGATGTAGGAGGTACAGCAGATGCTAAACGTGTAGAGACAGCTTTTCGTATTATTCTAAAAGACCCGAATGTAAAAGCTATATTAATTAATATCTTTGGAGGTATTGTTCGTTGTGATCGTGTGGCACAAGGTGTAGTAGATGCTTATAAAAATATGGGAGATGCTATTAATGTTCCTATTATTGTACGTTTACAAGGTACTAATGCTGAAATAGCAAAAGAACTAATTGATAATTCAGGTATGCCGATTTTATCAGCAGTTCAATTCCAAGAAGCAGCAGATCAAGTAAAAGTAGCTCTATCTTAATAAATATTAGTTACTAAAATAATAACTCCAAAAAAGCATTAGCTATTTTGGAGTTTTTTTATTGAATCTATTTTAAAGAAGACTTCTTTATATTTAGTTCCAAATTCCGCATTAGACTTTATGTGCGAGATGAAAAGACAAAAAACTTTCTTGAAGATAGGGAGCAAAAGCCTTAATCTAATCGTAGTTTGTCAATTCTTTTTTACTAAATGTTCCTTGACAAACTAAAAAATAAAGGAGGCATATCTGAGATAAAATAAAGGAAATAGAAAAGACATAATATCATAATATCATTCCGTCTTTTTTATAAATAAAAAAAAGCCTCCACTATTTTATTTTCTTCAATTCCTTATCAATTAAAATGAGATTGATTTTCTACACAATAACACAAATATCAAAATAATAATAAATAAAAAGCACAAAAATTGATAAGAATATTTAAATTTGACAAAACAACCAAATGTTTAACAAAATATTTTTAAACATTGAAAACTAACTAAAAAACAGATTTATAATGAAAAAAGGAATATCTGTAATATCAGGCGTAACCTCGCCCACAGTAGGCGAAAAAATGACCTACCACATATCCGAATGGTACCCCAATACCCCCTTATCCGAAAGAGAAAAAGCCAACGTTACTTGGGAGCTATTCAAAAAAAGAAGCGATGGAAGATTTACCACCACCCATGTTAAGAAAAAAGGAGACAGCAGTTTTACCTTTGGCGAATCTTCGGCAGGAGAAACCTACCGATTAGAAGCCTATTTATACCAACCCGAAGGAGGCGGATTAATCATAACCCCCAAAGCCAGCAGAATCCCCAAAATATGCAAAGTAGACCTAACCTATGTAGACGATAGTAAAGGAAGTGTTTTTAGTTTTACAGAAAAACTACGAGCCAAAGCGCATTGTGTAAATATGTTTAACAAAGAAATTTTATTTACCTTATGGGAAGACGACGCAAAAGGCAGCGGACACAATGCCTCTAACAAACTCATTGATACAAAGAAGGCAAAAGTAGATTTATATGGTAATGTTGTAGTAGACTTTATGCTAACCAAAGCCTTGATGAAGAAAGCCATGCAAGGAGAAGCAGATATAAGAGAACTAGAGTTTTATGTAACAGTAGAATATTACAAAAATAAAAAGCACACAACAGCAAACGTAGATATACAAAATCCATTACCTACAGAAAATAAACCCCCTTCTCAGTCTACGGGAATAAAAAAAGCCAAAGGTTCTCCAGCTGAAGAAAAACCAAAAAGCAAGAAAGAGGAAAGTGGCTTATTAAACCCTATTTCCAAAGCCTTAGGCGAAATATGGGATTGGGTAGAAACCCAAGGAACTGCCCTAAGAGACAAACCCCACACCATTGAAATCCCAGAGGGAAAAAGCCCCGCTATTGTGGGGAAAACGAAGGGGGTGAAAAAAGAGAAATTTAAACCTGTGATTGGTAATGGTGAAGAAGCAGTAATATACATAACCAGTGAAATAGCAACAGAAATCGAAGTGGATAAAAATGGTGATATTGTTTCTTATCCCGATTTCGGAGGGTATAATGGAATAGAGGAGTATATAATAAACAATAAAATTTATTGTAAAAAAATTAAAGTAAAAGGAAAAGTAAAAAGTGCATTCCCTACGTACAAAGCCTATATTTATAGAGGGAATACAGTTGGAGAAGCAGTAAAAAAACTTAAACAAGATATAAAATTCAATACTCACGAAAATGCTGAACCTACGGTTTTAGAAGTTGCAAGGCATACACTAGGAAACAATAAAAACTATGGTGACAAAGGTCCAACCCCTCCAAATAGCACCGGAAATCTTTACAGACTTAGATATAAAATTGGATCGAATAAAGGAAAAACTAGTTATCGTTATCGAATTGTAGAAGATAATTCGAGTAATCTTCCATCTGTTAAAGATCTTAAAAAAGAATATCAATCAGGGGCAATGAATATTGGTACAAGAAGTTCAATATCTATAGACCCTTGGAATTCAGCTGGGTTAGTTGGGTGTATTGGTATCAGAGGAGAAAAGGGTATAGTTCATCCTAATTGTAAAAATATGTACCCTAATCAAGATAAAGAAAATTATAAATATATTTATCACTCAATAAACAACTATCTAGAAGAGATTATTCCTGAACTAACAGGCGTTTATGGAAGAAGAGGTTTTTCCACCTCTTCAGGAACCGTGTTAGTTAAAGAATCAAGCTACAAAGAAGAAATAAAAGTTTTTGTATTAGTGGATAAGCTACCTGAATTAAAATTATTCGATATTGAAGATGCAAAAATAGCTTTACGTGTCATATATGACAATTATGGTGAAGATATAGCTACAATCGTTGAAAAAATGTATCGTTTAGAAACCACTCATTTTACCTCTGGTCAATATCAACATTGTGGAACTGGGGGTATGGAAGTATTTGGCAAAGCTCCATATTACGGCTGGGATTCAACTACATTTAAAAATCATCCTGAACATACACCTATTGGAACTTGGAGTTCGTTTGAAGGCAAAGCCTTAAGTGAAGAGGGAGGAAACAAACAACAAAAGGATAAACCAAAAACATTTGTAAAACTTCCTTCAGTATTAGCTGGTATGGAATACAAAGCAGAATATATCAAAAGATATAATGGAAATTATGCAAGGTGGTATAATGCAAATGATCTTGATGCACAAGAAATTTACAAAGAAAAATTAAAAGGCATTAAAGCAAGAATTGTTGAAACTTTCAAATAAATAAATTTTAAAATGAGAAGAATTTTTTTTACCCATTTAGTAATCATTCTTTTTCTACTTTCTTGTAGGAACGAAGTAAAAAAAGAATCAACTGGTATCAAACAAGGTTTTGAAAAAGGCATAAATTGTGATAATATACTTGTTACACTTATCAAAAACTCTAGTATATCAAATCCTTTTAA
This sequence comes from Flavobacterium davisii, assembly GCF_042182265.1. Taxonomy (NCBI): domain Bacteria; kingdom Pseudomonadati; phylum Bacteroidota; class Flavobacteriia; order Flavobacteriales; family Flavobacteriaceae; genus Flavobacterium; species Flavobacterium davisii. Next base: position 2,833,902 of record NZ_CP097869.1, on the reverse strand, counting down.
ATCAAAAATAAAAGCAGAAATTGACAAAAATGAAGATAACAAAATTACTGTTAGATTATTTGTAGAGTCAGAATCTGGAGTTAATAAAGAAAATAGCATTGGCTGGTTGATTATTGATGTAGCTAAAAGAAGACTATTTGACATCACTAATGATATTGAAAATCCAGTTGAATTAAAATTTAATCCATCTGATTTTGATTTCTTTCTTAAATGTGAAAATTTAAATACAAAAAACACTATTATGACAAATACAAAAATTGATTTTAATGAACTTTTTAACGAAGGTAGCAATATTGATTTTACTCCAAAAGACCTTAGTAAGGATATAACTGAAATAAAAGAATTCAAATCAAAGCTTATTTTATTTGAAAATTCAAATCCTGAAAATTTCGATTCTGAAAATTTAGAAACTTTAATTAATAACGAAACTTTTACAAATTCGGAAAGTTTCATAAATGGAGAATGGTTAGACTATTTTATAAAAAAATATAAATTGGATGTATCAAATTTACAAACACTAATGTCTAAAGCCATAGAACAAGAAGATTTCAGCGCAGTTAAAACACTTGCCAAAAATGGTTATATATTTAATATAGAAGAATTAGAATCGTCAAAGGAACAATTAAAATATTTTAAAAGTCTAAATGGGAAAATAGATGTTGAAAATTATTATGACCCTTCTTATTCACATATCGAAAAAATATTTAATTTAATAAATAAAGCTTATCAAAATTATGTAATTTACGACAAAGATGGATATACTAATTTAAGGAGTGAATCAAATTCAAATTCAGACATAATAGTAAAAATTAATTCTGGTGAACATATTAAAGTCCTTAAACCTATTGAGCAAGATGAAAAAGAAAATATAGACTGGTATTACATTGAGACAAAAGATGGCAAAAAAGGTTACGTACACAAATCTAGAATTGTATCAAAATAAGTAAGAGGCTGTCTTTTTGGACAGCCTCTTATAATATGCCTCTTGCTTTGCTCCACTTATATATAACCCAAAAGACAAGACAAGGATTTGTACAAAAAAAAGGAAGTAATATTACAAAACAAAAATACGCAACAGTAAACGTAGAAATAAAAAAAGCCAAAGGTTCTCCAGCTGAAGAAAAACCAAAAAGCAAGAAAGAGGAAAGTGGCTTATTAAACCCTATTTCCGAAACCTTAGGTGAAATATGGGATTGGGTAGAAACCCAAGGAACTGCCCTAAGAGACAAACCCCACACCATTGAAATCCCGGAGGGAAAAAGCCCTCTATAAGCTAGGGGCTAATTTTGTTAAAATCAAGAATGCCCCACTAGAAGAAGAAATATATGTAGTAGCAAAAACCGTATTGCTAGATGGGAAAGAAGTAAACATTAAAATAAAAGAAAAAGAAGAAATTTTAATAGCTAAAGTTGCGGATTTACCCGTTCAAGAAGCGAAAAAAGAGGGTGCAGAACTAACCACATTAAAAGCTACAGTAGAAAAAGGAGAAGCTAAAATAAAAATTAAACTCCGTCCTAAATCTGATGAGGATTTAAAAAAGTGGAAAGAAAAACTGGCTGGAATAAAAGACGGACAGTATACATATACTTTTGGAGGTAAAAATGACACTAGTACTGATGCCAAGAAAAAAACGGTTGCTGGCGTAATTATTAAAAAAATAAAAGACGAATTAGCTAAAAATAAAAAATTTTCTAAAGCTGAGGATATTGTAAAAGCATTAGCAAATGCCTCGTATGAAAAAGGCGAAAAAATCACTTTCGACACCTACAAAGTACCGACCGAATACCTATGGCTACAGGCAGAATGCCAAGGTAACGTTAAAAAACACGAAGGGGAATTTTTGAAAAAAGATGGGGAGTATTTTGAGATAGGGAAAAAATGTGAGTGCGAAGCTAAGATTAGGGCTTTTTTAAGGATGTTAAGAGTTGGTGAAGGAACAGATGGAGAAAAAGGCTATACAAGACAATACAGTGGTAAACAGTTTTCTGATATGAATGACCATCCACATGAGGTAATAACTTCTGGAAAATATTCTTCCTCTGCTGCTGGAGCTTATCAAATAGTGGCTGACACTTATGATGGTCTAGCCACTTATAGAACCAAATATAATATTCCAAATTTCAATCAAGAATCTCAAGACAAATTATGTGTAGTAATTTTAAAACATAGTTACCAAGATGAGAGGCCTAATAATTTTTATAATCCAACATATTGGAAAGATAAAGAAAAAAAAATTAGAGATTACGAAAAGGAGAACATAGCAAAAGAAAGAAGAAAACGCTTTAAAGGACAAAATGGGGACATTATTAAAATGATTTTAGATAATAATTATGAAAAAGCAGTTTTGTTGTCAGCTCTTTGTTGGGCAAGTCTTCCCGATTCTCCTTATGGTCAGCCTACAAAAACAAAAGAAGATTGTAAAGCGAATTATGAAAAGTTTCTTAAAGAAGAGTTGGAAGAAAAATCAGATTTACATATTAAAAAAGGTTTTCTAAAAGAATTTGGATATAGTTGTGGTTGTAATAATGATACTTGTCCTGATGATTTTTCACAATGTTTTAACTATGCAGATGTTTGGGATAATCCAGAAATAAGTAGTGATAATGGAGGTAAAAATAACAACCGTTATGGCTATAATTCAACTCGTGGTCATAAAGGGATAGATATTTTGTCAGGTCCTATATATAAAGATGTACATTCTTTAATGTGTGGCACTGTGGGAAAAATTGTTGATACATTTAAAACAAATGAATACAAAGAGCATAGTTTAGGAAATACTCTGATGATAAAATCTAAAGATAAGGATGGCAACGAAATTTTTATTTTATATTGTCATTTAGATGAGATTTATGTACAAGAAGGAGATAAAGTAAAGCATGGGCAAAGAGTAGCGAAATCTGGAAGTACAGGCAATGCTTCTTATAGCGGGTTGCCAAATGGGGTTAAAGGACATGGTATTGAGAAAGAGTATTGGCATTGCCATATAGAAGCAGCTACAAAAGGTGAAGGCTCAAATAATTTTTTTAATTTGGGAAGTTATAGAGTAAAAGCTGAAGATTATATGAAAACAAAATTTGATGAAAATGGTAATAAAATTTAGTATTATGAAATCGCAACTATCAACGAGTTTTTTATAAACAAATATCAATGATGATAAGTGATTCTGTATGACAAATAAAATTTAAAAGTATGAAGCAAATAATAAAACTTGTAATAATTAGTTTTTTGATTATTTCTTGTAATGGACAAAATAATAAGAAAGTTGAAATCAGACAAGTAACTAATAAAGGTGATAATTTAGAACAAAATATTAATTTTTTAGACAAAAAGTATCTAAAAGGATATACTTTAAACATTGATGGATCATCTTTATCAGAACATCCTATAATGAGTTATCTTGATTGCAATAAAGAAGGATTGTTTACACTGCATTTTGTGCCAAGAACAGATTCATTGAGTTTTTTTTGGACAGAGGGGTATTTTAAAAAATACAAATACGAATATGACGATGCAGAAACAGAAAATAAAAATATTAGCAATCTTTTGGATAACAATCTTAAATCGTATAATATTTTTTCATACACAGTAAAAAAAGAATATTTGACAGGTAATCCTTGTTCATTAGAAGCTGTATATCTTAAAAGTAATACAATTGCAGAAATTTATATTTTTGATCAAAATAATAAAGTTTGGAAAAAACTAAGAGATGTAAAGTCTCAAACCCTTCCTGCTTATCACGACAATAATTATTTTTCAAATTTATTTCCAGATTTATTTTCTTTTGAAAATAATAATAAAACAAATTCTTTAGGAACAACATTTAAGACAGACAGAATAAAAATTAAAGAAGATTTATATCATTCTAAAAATTTAGACAATTTATTCAATTTGAATGGAGCAACTTATTCGCAAGGAAAAACTTATGTAAATATTGATTACAAATATCAATTGGAAACAATAAACATTATCGATATTAAAACAAATGAAATTAAAGACGTATATATTTTGTCAAAGAAAGATGAAATCTTATGCGATACACTTAAAATCAACAAAAATTTAATTATTGATACAAATATCATAATTAAAAAAGATAATAATAAAAAAGCGTTTTGTTTAAGGACTGCTAAAAACAATGAATTAAGTGCTATTTATATATTAGATAAAAATAATAAACTTTTAAAAATGCCTATAAACACCAAAATAGAATCAGCAGGAATTATCAATTTAGATGATAGAGATTAACCCGAAAGCCAAGACGACACTAAAAACACGAAGGAGAATTTTTGAAAAAAATTTGATCTTATTTTGAAGTTGCTATGAAATACAACATATAATGGAGTGGGCTTACAAAAATAGATATAGTATCTTTTTTTTGAGAAAAAGGTTGAACCTGAATTATATGAAAACAAAATTTGATAGCAATGGAGATAAAATATAGAGTGATGAAACAAATAATTAAAATTCTTTTATTCAGCTTTTTGATTACTGCTTGTAACGGCCAAGTTACAAATAGCAAAAAACTGAAAACCTATAAAGACAATACACAAAATCAAAATACCAATAAGGAACAAGTGCCTGTTGATTTTTTTGATAAAAAATATTTTAATGGTTATATGATTTCATTTGGTGATTCTGATATATCTGAGCATCCATATCGTTATTATTATAATTATAGAAATAAAGAGGTACAATGGTTTGCCATAAGTTATGTACCAAAAGACATAAGTTTACGCAATTATTGGTTGAACTATCTTCAAGATCCTAATACAAATGAAATTGGAAAGAGCTCAGAAATTGAAAAAATAGTCACAAAAAAATTGAATTTATATAACATTTTTGCAGTTTATATACCTAAAATATACTTAGATGTATCAAATGGAGAATCGGAAGAAGCAATGTTTTTTAAAAAAAATACCGAAATTTATTTTTATCAATATAATCTTTCAGAGAAAAAATGGAATTTTCTAAAAAAATTAAAAACAAATAGTCCTTTAATCGGCAAATATGATTTTTTTTATAAACAGTTTCCTCAATTATTTTCTTCAAATATTGTTTCAAAATCAAGAAATAATGATATTGAAAATCTTTCAATATCTAAAAAATTCAAATTTAAGTTTCAAGTTTCAACAATCAATAATGACGAAGACAATGAAAAACAAAAAATTAATATTACTATAAAAAATATCGAAACAAATAAAAATCAAGAAATTGATTTTGTACCAGAGATGTTATATACAAAAAAGAACAATTTAAACTCTTCAATTCATTCCTATTTTAATCCTAAACAGGAATTGATAAAAACTTCAGAAGGGATTGAACAATATCACGATTTTATATTACTAGATTTTAATTTTGATGGTCTAGAAGATTTTGCAATAATAAATTATGAAGGAAGTAATGGAGGTCCTCAATATGCTTATTACAAACAAAACTCTAAAGGACAATTTGAATTGGATTTACAGCTAACTGATGATATTAGATTATTTCCTATAGAAATTAATAATAAAGGGAGAAATTTGAAATTTGGTCATCCTTCTGGATGTTGCAAAATAAATACATTTGTTATCAAGATTCAATCTAATGGAAAATGGAAAGAAACGTATTCTAAGTTAGATGATATTAAATAACTAATAGCCATAACTTTTTGGGAATCATATCTGATTTCTAGATAAAAATTAAAATGAAGCAGAAAGCTTTTAAGAATAAAGTTTTGAATATTAATTTGAATAAAAATTAAATTTGACTAAACAAGAAAAGGTAATGTAAAATGAAAATAAAAAACTTTTTCAAAAATTTATTAGTCGTGCTTACTTTTATTAGTTGCAATGGACAAACAAAAACTTCTGAAATAAAGTCAAAAAAAGAAAGTTCAAAATCATCTATTGTAGATAATTTTAATGCAGAAAAAAAACTTCATTTTGATTCAGAGAAAAAAGTTATATACTCAACTACATTCATTAAAAATTTAGGAAAATTCACAATTTATTATCTTCCTATTTCTAAACAAAACATTGATTATTACGATAAATTTGAAGTAAATAACAATATTAAACCCTTATATGAAGAATTAAATTCAGTTAATTATTATTCATCAAGTGATGAAAAAAAAATTGATCAAATACTCAAAGCTAAAGTAAAATTTGAAAACGATTTTTTAATAATAAGTACATTCATCCCTAAAGAATATATAAATATTCAAAGTGAAGAAGATTTTAGTATTGGATTCCCTTTCATACAAAAATACTATAAAAAAGAACAAGGAAATTGGTCATTTTTAATTGATAAAAAAATTAAAAATGCTAATGAAGAACAAAGCTTTAATTCGAAGGAATATTTTTTTACATTTTATCAAAATAAAAATTTAAACAAAAAATATTCAATCAATGGAAAATGGCAAGTTGATTGTAAAAATGGGCTTGGAAATTTAAATATAAAAGATAAAGAGGCTTCTTTAGTAGTTCTTTATAATCAGATATATATTGATATGTCAGAAATTAAAAAAAATGATATTGAAAATGGGGTATCTTATAAGTTAAAAGAAATCCCTGAAGATATTGGAAATATTGGACGTAATTTAAATTGGAAAGAATATTTAAATGATGAGCCAATAGCATATATAAAAATGATAAATGATAAAACTGTAAAATTTTATTGGTATGGTTTTTATAATGAAAAAACAAAAAAAAGAGAATTTAAAGAAATAAGTTTTAATCAAGAGAAGCAAGGAAAAGAAATAATACTGAAATTATGTAAATAATGTTTTTATTTGTAAATCTGTCTTTATAGAATATTTTAAAAAATATTAAACCCCGTTTTTTAGAACAACAGTTTTAAAAACGAGGTTTTAAATAGAAAAGTTAAATAAGTTTCTAACCTTGATTTTATTAATAAAATTGATTTACGAATCTGATTTTTAAAGGACTTGAGTATGTAAATTATTATTTTATTGTATCTTTTCTTTTTTTGTAATTGTGAAGAAAATCACCTTTTGGTTTTCCTAAATCAAAAGAAGAATATTTGGTTAACATTCTAGTGGAAGTACGGGCTTTATCTTTATCCCAGTTTTCGTATTCTATTCTGTAAAGTGCTGAATATAACTCAGCTCTACCTACACCGTGATAACAATGAATTAAAACGGGATAATTTTTAGGATTATCCATGATTTTATAAAAGGTCTGTAGATTTTCTTGTGTAGGAACTTGATCAGAACCGTTATTGTAATAGTTAAGACCAGGTATTTTTGTAATAGCTTCTTTTTCTGCTGTTAATTCAGAAGGGACTTCTGGGTTGTTTTCTAAATCTTCAGTTCCTGGAAATCGTAAGTCTACAATTGATTTTATTTTATACTTTTTTACATAATCTTCTATTTCATCGGGAGGTATTACACCACTTTTGTATACTTTTCCTTCTGTAATAGTTTCAAAATTGTGATTGAGGTGCATGTCATATACGTATTTTCCACCTATAATTCCTCCTAATATTGCTATGAATAATATTATTTTCTTTTTCATTATTGTGCTAATTTTTTATCTATAATTCTATCAAAATAATCTTTAATTAATGCTTTGCAAATTTCTGCCGTTTCTAGCATTTCTTGATTGGGTTTAATGGTAAGTTCTTTTTCTAGTGCTTTATCATTTTTGTCGTAAAAATGAATACCTTGATTACCATCAAAAGTACAAATATAATTGCCTCTTTGTAATTGGTAGCTATTACCATTAAAATTTATTGTAAAAGGAGATATGTTTGTTTTACTTGCTAAACTTCTTCCCCAGCTTCTAAAAGGTTTTGAGTATCCAATCATATCTAATACAGTAGGATAAATATCTATTTGTTGAGCAAAATCATTATTTTCGCCTTTTAGACTTCCATCTGGCTTGTAGATAAGGATAGGTACAGCTTGTCTATTTACAATTTTGTCATATTCAGGATATGCTGTAAGATTAGTATGATCTGCGGTTATAATGAATAGTGTATTTTTAAACCAAGGTTGTTTTTTAGCTTCCTCAAAAAAACGTTTAAAAGCATAATCTGTATATCCTACACATTGGTGTATTGGAATGGTTCCTTTAGGAAATTTACCTTCGTATTTTTTAGGAACTATATAAGGTTCGTGCGATGAAACGGTAAATATGGTACTAAAAAAAGGTGTTTTCTTTTGATCTAATGTTTTTTTCATGAACTGCATAAAAGGTTCGTCCCAAATGCCCCATACTCCGTCATGTTGCGTATCATCATTAAACTCCGTTTTTCCGTAATAATGATCAAAACCTAAAATATTTCCAAATCCAAGAAATCCCATAGATCCATTAGGTGCTCCATGAAAAAAAGAAGTATCATAACCTAATTCTTTTAGACAAGAAACTAAGGATTGAATTTTTTGATTAGGATAAGGGGAAGAGGTGAAAGCATCTCTAAAGGATGGAATTCCTGCAATAACAGAAGACATTCCATGGATGGATTTACTCCCATTGGCATAGGCATTAGTAAAGATTAAACTTTCTTTAGCTAATTCATCTAAAAAAGGGGTGTAACTTTTAAAATGAGGGATACGCGTGTTTTTATTCATACATCCCCAATATTCACGACCAAAACTTTCTGTTATAAATACGACAATATTAGGTTTGGAAGGATTATAGTTGTGATATTGTTTGATTGGTTGTATTTGACTATTTAATATAGTATCATTAATTGTGTAATTAACTTTTTGAAAAGTTGTTGTACGGAATGTTCTAATTAAAGCAAAAGGTGTGTTTAAAATTATATCCGCATGTTGTGGTTTGCTAACGTATTGATTGGCATCTATAAGGTTAATAGGACGAGTACTTTTTTTGAAATCTCCTCGTATTCCTCCTATTGATAAGATTAAAATAATTATCACTCCAATTTTTGAAGTTAAAAAGTATTTCCAATTATGTTGAACTTTTTCTTCTTGAACTTTAACTAACTTGTATAATTTAATCCAGATAAAAGCCGTTATAAAAAAGAGTAGATAAACATACCAATAACTTACAATAAATCTGAAAAACATATTTCCTTTATTCGATTCATGCTTAGCAATATCTAAAATAGCAATAGTGGTTCTTGAGTAGATGTATTTGTAGTATATAAAGTCAATAAAATTAGTGGCATAGGCTATTAAGTTAGTAATAAAATAGACATAAAATAATAGTTTTTGGTAGCCTTTGTTTGTATTGATCCATAAAGGAAATATGGAGAGTAATATAAACAAGGAATTTACGTATAATATAGCAGTAGTATCAAATATCAACCCATGAAATGCTAATTTAAAAAACTGTTCTAATGAATCTATTTTTAAAAATTTTAGATTGAAAAGAGTGAAAAGAACTCGAACTAAGGAGTAAAAAGTATATACAAGTAATATTCTGTAAGCTAGTGCTTTATATTCTTGAACTCTAATGTTTTTGATCATTATGGTGTTTTTTTACCACAAAAATAGGCCATAATATGATATCTCTATTTATATTTTTTAAAAAATTAACGCTTTTTTGTAAAGAATAGGAACCTTATCTTTGTGGGCTAAACTAGAAAATTATGGAAGAGTGTATTTCAGTATTTGATATGTTAAAAATAGGAGTAGGGCCTTCAAGTTCGCATACTTTAGGTCCTTGGCGTGCGGCTGAACAATTTTTAAATGAAGTTAAAGAAGCAAACATTCTAAATAAGACGAATAAGGTACAAGTTGATTTATATGGATCACTTTCATTAACAGGAGTAGGACATGCAACAGATTTAGCTGTAATGTTAGGTCTTAGCGGACAAGATCCAGAATATATTCCAGTTCAAGATATTGAGGGCATTATTCATCAGATTAATACTGCAAATGAATTAAAATTAGCGAATGAATTTGCCATAAAATTCAATCCAAAATTAGATATTATATTTAATAAAAACTTCTTACCTTTTCACGCTAATGGTTTGACTTTTACAGCTTTTTATGAAAATGGGAAATATGAATCCACTTTTTATTCAATAGGAGGCGGATTTGTGGTGAAAGAAGAAAGAAGCTCAGCTAAAGAAAAAGAAGAAGTGAAAAAAACATTTCCTTATCCTATAAATTATGCAACAGAATTATTAAACTATTGTCAACAACAAAATAGGAAAATATCTGAGATAGTTTATGATAATGAAAAATCAATTCGTACAGAAGATCAAATACATCACGAATTGATAAGAGTTTGGAATACGATGTTAGAATGTATGTATATTGGTTGTCATACAGAAGGTATTTTACCAGGCGGATTAAATGTAAGGAGAAGAGCTTATGATATGCACCAAAATCTCATCAGAAACTCCAGTTATAATTCACCGCAAGAATGGTTAGAAACGATTCGTAACACAGAAGTAAAGTTTAGACAAATACTTAAATGGGTCTCTTGCTTTGCATTAGCAGTAAATGAAGTAAATGCTTCACTAGGTCGTGTTGTTACAGCCCCTACCAATGGAAGTTCAGGGGTAATTCCTGCGGTATTAATGTATTATATGGTTATCGAAAATCATCAAGCTAATGACAGTCAAATTAAACAATTTTTGATGGTAGCGGGTGAAATTGGTTCTATTTTCAAAAAAGGAGCTACTATATCAGCAGCTATGGGAGGATGTCAAGCGGAAATAGGCGTTTCTTCAGCTATGGCGGCAGGTGCTTTATGCGAACTAATGGGAGGTACACCCGAACAAGTTTTAATGGCAGCAGAAATTGCTATGGAACATCATTTAGGACTCACTTGTGACCCTATTGGTGGACTTGTTCAAATTCCTTGTATAGAACGAAATACAATGGGCGCTATTAAAGCAATTAATGCCGCAGAATTAGCATTAGAAACAGATCCTAAAAATGCAAAGGTTCCATTAGATAAAGTTGTAAATACCATGTGGGAAACAGCTAAAGATATGAATAATAAATATAAAGAAACCTCGGAAGGAGGATTGGCAGTTGCCGTAAATATGGCCGATTGTTAAGATAAGTATTAATTAAATTCCGATGGTCAAAATGATAAAATGACCATTTTTTCGAATAGCTTTTTTATCTTTAACTCAATTAAAAAATAAAAAATAATGGATCTTTTAATTCAAAAAATAATAAAAGAAGAAAATATTTCTTTTGAAGAAGTAATAGCCCATATTGATGTAAATTATGTGTTTACTCCAGTAGCTTTCAAAAACGGAAATCAAATGAATCAAATAGGAGAAAATAATGGTTCTTGTAAAATATTTTCTTTTGCCCTTTTACATGAATTAAATAAAGAACAAACGTTAAAGCTTTTCGGGAAATTTTACTATGACGTACTAGCAAAACCAGAAGAACAAGATCATCAAAATATACGAAATTTTATTAAATTTGGTTGGGATGGTGTTAAATTTGAAAAACAAGCACTTTCTTTAAAATAGTAAAGAAGTAATAGCCTTTTTTTGTGTTATATTCGACTAAATAAACGCTTATTTTTATTAATTTTATAGAAGAGGACTTTTTAAAGTACAAAAGGAACTGCATACCGTTTTAATATCATAATCTATAGTTATGCGTTGGACATTAAAATCTAAGCCAGAATTAGAAAAAATACAAGCTTTACAAGATGTACTCCAAGTAGATGCTATAGTGGCCACTCTTTTAATACAAAGAGGAATAGAAACATTTGATGATGCTAAAAAATTTTTTAGACCATCATTATCAGATTTACACGATCCTTATCTTATGAAGGATATGGATAAAGCAGTAGAGCGAATTGAAAAAGCTATTTTACATGATGAAAAAATTTTAGTTTTTGGTGATTATGATGTAGATGGTACTACAGCTGTATCATTAGTTTCTTCTTATTTAAAAAGCTTTTATCATAATGTGGCTACCTATATACCAGATCGTTATAAAGAAGGCTATGGTGTGTCTTTTCAAGGAATTGATTTTGCAGAGGATAATGATTTTACTTTAATTATTGCTTTAGATTGTGGGATTAAATCTATTGATCATGTGCAATATGCTTTTCAAAAAGGAATTGATTTTATTATTTGTGATCATCACAGACCAGGAGTTACTTTACCAAATGCAGTAGCTATTTTAGACCCCAAAAGAGAAGATTGTTTTTATCCATATAAAGAATTGTGCGGTTGTGGAGTTGGATTTAAATTAATACAGGCATTAGCATCTAAAAGAAATCAAAAAATAGAAGATTTAGTTCCTTATTTGGATTTGGTAGCCACAGCTATAGGTGCTGATATAGTACCTATAACAGGAGAAAATAGGGTTTTGGCTAAATTTGGATTAGAGGTAATTAATACCTGTCCTAGACCAGGAATACAAGCCTTAATTTTAAACTTAAAGAAAAAAGAATTAACCATTTCAGATGTTGTTTTTATTATAGCACCACGAATAAATGCTGCTGGAAGGATAAAACATGGTAATTATGCAGTATCGTTATTAACAGAGTTTGATTTATTACAAGCTTCTCAATGTGCAGCTGCTATTGAAATTTTTAATTCGGATAGAAAAGATTTAGACAAACAAATAACAGAAGAAGCATTAGAACAAATTTTACATAATCAAGAAATTGATCGCTTTTCAACGGTTGTTTATAAAGAAAATTGGCATAAAGGCGTTATAGGAATTGTAGCCTCTCGTTTGGTAGAAAATTATTATCGTCCAACTATTGTTTTTACAAAAAGTGGTAACCAATTAGCAGCATCCGCCCGATCTGTAAAAGATTTTGATATTTATAATGCTTTAGAAGCTTGTGCGGAACATTTAGAGCAATTTGGAGGACACATGTATGCTGCTGGTATGACTTTAAAAGAAGAAAATTATGATAAATTTAAGATCGCTTTTGAGAAAACGGTAAAAGAATCTATTCATCCAGATTTATTAACACCTGAAATCAATATAGATCTAGAAATTCAATTGGCTGATATTACACCCAAATTAATGCGTATTTTAAAACAATTTGAACCTTTTGGACCTGAAAATATGACACCCCTCTTTATCTCAAAATCACTGCATGACACAGGTTATGGTAAAGCTGTAGGACAAAATGAAGAACATCTTCGCCTTTTTGTAAAGCAAAATAAAAGCGAAAGTTATAGCGCAATAGGTTTTGGTATTGGTAAAAAACAATTACTTACTTCCAATTTGAGAAGATTTGATGCCGTGTATTCTATTGAAGAAAATGAGTGGAATGGAGCTGTTTCATTGCAACTTAGATTACGAGACATAAAATGATAAAATTAGAGATAGAATATTTTAAAATTCAATTTAAATTATTTAATAGACAATTAAAAGACTCTGGAATATCCCTTCAATTAGCATATCCTCTTTTAATAATAGGGTTTTGGTTGGGGGGGCATTATTTGTTTAAAACATCACCTTATGCTCATCTAATATGTTTTTTTTATAGCTTAAGTATTTGTATTTATTTATCGGATAAAGAAAGAAACTCCTTTTTAAAAACAACCTTTAATAAACTAGAATATCGTAAGATAAGAATACTTGAAAATATTATTTTTAATTTACCCATATTCATTTTATTGATTTTAAATCATTGCTATTTAGAAATTTTAATATTATTATTAAGTTGTTTTCTTTTTGTATTTATAAGTTTTAAAAAATGTTATAATACAACCATTCCAACACCATTTTCTAAAAATCCGTTTGAGTTTTCTATTGGTTTTAGAAAAAAAATTTGGACATATCCTCTTTTTCTTTTTCTAGCAATTATGGCTATGAAAGTTAGAAATCTAAATTTAGGAATTGTAGCTACAATAGGACCTATTGTAGTTTCTTATTCTTATTATTTAATGATGGAACCTGATTATTTTATTTGGATTCATCAGTTTTCATCAAAAGAATTTTTAAAGTATAAAATTTATCAAGCAATAAAAAATAGTTTATTGCTTTCAATCATTTTATTATTATCAATTAGTCTTTATTTTTATCAAAGTTTAGACAAAATTTTGTTCGCTTATGGATTAGCAATTTTATTTTTTTGTTTAATAATAATCATAAAGTATGCCTCTTATCCAAACAAAATAGGTTTTCCTCAAATAATACTTATTACATTCTGTATTTATTTACCTCCTTTATTACTGGTTTTTATTCCGTACTTTTACAAAAAAGCATATCAAAAGATTAATAAGTTTTTATATGATTAACATTCAAATTCACTCAAAAAAATATGGAAATAAATTAGTCTTAAATTCGATTAATTTAAATTTTGAAAAAGGAAAAGTGTATGGTATTGTAGGTGATAATGGTGCAGGTAAAACTACTTTTTTTAACTGTTTCTGTGGTTTGGAAGAATTTGAAGGAACTATTAAAAGTACAGCATTATCATTAAAAAATAAAATAGGATATTTACCTACAGAGCCATACTTTTTTGATAAAATGACAGGTAAAGAATACCTCCAGTTTTTTTGTAATGCTCGAAGATTATATGGAGTTCCTATTCAAAAAAGAAATGTTTTCGAATTACCTTTGGATCAATATACCTTAAATTATTCAACTGGAATGAAAAAAAAATTAGCTTTAACGGCTATTTTACTTTTAGATAATGAATGTTTTGTTCTTGATGAGCCTTTTAATGGAGTAGATTTTCAGAGTAATTTCTTAATTACAGAAATTATTCATGAATTAAGAAATTTAAAAAAAATAGTTTTAATTTCTTCTCATATTTTTTCAACTTTAAAAGAAACTTGTGATGAAATAATCCTTTTAAAGAGAGGAAGTGTAGAACAGCAAATAAAAAAAGAAAAATTTTCAGAGCTCGAAAAGGAGTTAAAACAAACAACTTTAAAAGAATTGATTAATAATCTAGAATTAAAATAAAGTGTCAAGAATAAAACAAAAAGATCCTTATTCATCATTAAAAATAAAAGAGTTTAGATGGTTTTTAGCTATGCGATTAGCCATTGTGTTAGCATGGTCTATGCAGTTTATAATCGTAGAATGGGAAGTGTATAGAATTACTAAAGATCCTTGGTCATTAGGACTTATAGGTTTAATGGAAGTAATTCCGGCTATTGTTTTAGCATTATTTGCTGGACATATTGTAGATAAAAATGAGAAGAGGAAAATGCTAATGAGTTGTTATTTTGGCTTATTTATACTCTCATTGGTATTAACGAATTTAATCAATCCCTTTTATTTTTCTTTTTTTAAAAAGAAAGAAATACTTTACGGTATATATACTTTAGTTTTTTTAGGAGGTGTAGCTAGAGCTTTTATATTTCCTTCTATATTTAGCTTGTTGGGATTAATAGTGCCCAATTCAGAAAGATCAAATGCAGCTGCCTGGAGTAGTTCTACTTGGCAAATTTCAGCAACTATTGGTCCTGCATTAGCAGGTTTTTTAATAGGTTGGATTGGTGTTTTGGGTGCTATGTGTATTGTATTAGTTTGTATTTTAATTGGATTATTTGCACTTTTTCAAATTTCACCCAAACCTATTTTAAATACTCAAAAAACAGAATCTGTATATGAAAGTTTGAAAGAAGGATTGGTTTTTGTATTTAGTAATAAAACAATTTTAAACGCTATTTCGTTAGATATGTTTGCCGTTCTTTTTGGTGGTGCAGTAGCATTGTTACCCATTTTTGCAACAGATATATTAAAAGTTGGTTCAGAAGGATTTGGTATTTTAAGAGCAGCACCTGCAATAGGAGGGTTGATTACTATGTTATTAGCAACTCATTTTGATTTAAATTATCGAGCAGGGAAAAAATTATTATGGGCAGTTTTTGGTTTCGGAATCTGTATTATTGTTTTTGGTTTATCATCAAATTTTTGGATTTCAGTTGTAGCATTATTTATGAGTGGTGTTACGGACGGAATTTCGGTTGTAATCCGATCTACAATATTGCAGTTATATACTCCTGATGCAATGAGAGGAAGAGTGTCTTCAGTTAATTCAATATTTGTAGGATCTTCTAATGAATTAGGTGCTTTTGAAAGTGGATTTACTTCAAAACTTATGGGAACTGTAAATGCCGTTATTTTTGGAGGAATTATGACGTTAGTAGTGGTGAGTAGTATGGCAATAGCTTCACCAAAATTTAGAGATCTTAATATAGATAACTAGATTTTTCTAAAACGAGATTTTAAACTTTAGTTTCAAATCCCTTTTTGATTATTTTATTCAAAAATGGGATTTGATAGGGCATTTTATAATAGAATTAGTCTAAATGCTGTAATCTTGTTATTTGAACTAAAGAAAAACTCGAAATGAATAATAAAACCTTAAATAAATTTGATAATCTACTTCATTTTTTTGAGTAAAATTCTCGAATTTCCAACCCAAGAAACAAACTAAATATTAGTTTACTGTTTTTAGATTTCCCCATTTACTCCACTTTCTAATATTTTAAATTGTTTATTTATACAATCTATTTCTGCTTTTGCACCAAAAGGGAGAGTGAAGGTTGGGCAGGTATGACCAAAGTCCATTTGCGTTATAACAGGCAGATTTGTTAAATTCTCTTCAAGTAATATTTTTTTTATAACAATATCATATTCTTCTGTAAATTTATTATCGTAAGGTCTACCAACTATGATCCCTTTTAATAGTTTAAGAATACCCATTTCAGCATAGTTTCTTAAACAACATCCGATATAATCAGGTCTTGACATGACTTCTGAAGTTTCTAAAAATAAAATAGCATTTTTAAATATATTTACTTCAGGCCAATAACTAGTTCCTTTTAGCATTTCAAGAGATTCTAGACATCCACCAATAAGCTGTCCTTGTACTATGGTGTTTCCTTGTAAAAAATTCCACCCTAAATGTTTTTGTAATTTTCGTTTTGTATGTAACAATGATTTATCAAACCATTCAAGTCTTTCAGAAGTCCAGCCTTCCTTGTTGGGTAAAATTTCCCCAATAGGATTTTTACTAAATAAAGTTTTTTTTAAATCTTCTATTTGATATTGATACATTCCTCCATTTTCTGCAAACCCCACTAAAGTAGAAGTGCCATAAAACGAAGAAAGACCTGCTTTTAGGCATAAAAAGTGTATTATTGTAGAATCAGAAAAGCCTATAAAAATTTTTGGATTTTGTCGAATAACTTCAATATCTATATATCGTAAAATACGAATACTATCTTCTCCTCCTATATTAGAAATAATGGCTTTAATAGAATTATCCTTAAAGGCTTCCATTAGATCATTTGCTCTTTCCTGTGGATTTTCATAAATCCATTTTGCTGATTTTAAGGCATTTCTTGTTTCAACTACCTCTAATCCAAATATTTCTTGAATTTGATTTTTACCTTGTTCATATCGATAAGGAACCTCTCCAGCTCCTCCCCAAGAAAGTGAAATAGTAGCTACTTTATCTCCTTTTTTTAGCAATTTAGGTTTAATTAGATTCATTTTATAACTGTTTAGATAAAAAAATAACTTCTAAATAATATTACCGATTAAAAAAATCTTGTAGAATAAAGACGATTAGATATTATTTTAGAAGAATGATAATTTATATATAATAGTAGCAATCATCATTTTAAAATCAAAATAATTGTATTATAAATCAGTTAGAGATAAGAGCTAAATGAAAATGTATAAATGATAGTATAAATATAAGGCTTATATTTTATTTTTTGTTTATAAAAAATATTATATTTATTAAATTAACATAAGTTCGATATAAAAAGCATTGATTTTTAGTATATTATATAGGGTGTTTGTGCTTCCGTTAGTGCTTTCTTTGTTTTTCCGTCGTATAGATATGACATAAATTCCTCAAAGAAATACGAAAGAACTGTTTATTAGCAAGTTAAAAGTTTTCTTAAGCCGAACTCACGTTAAACCCAGATTACGCATTAGACCCGAGCGTAGCGAATAGACGAAGTAAATCTATTGCACTTTATTTTTATTCAAATTCAAGCACGTACTCAAATTTTAATCATCAAAATAGTTCACTATTTCTTCTTCTAAAATTTTCCGTGAGCACTTGAATTTATTGAAAAATTTTGTTTCACAACCAAGTCTAATGCGTAATTCTATCTAACTTAATTTAAGGAATTGATAAAGAAGTAGTTTCGATTCCGTATTTTTTAATCATTTTTTTAATTTGTATCGTTTTTTTATTCTTCATTTCTTGAATATATTGGTCTGTATTTATTGGTATATAATGTTGTTTTTTGACTATCATATTCCAAATTATAACTGCTATTTTTCTTGCTGTTGCTGTAATTGCAGCACCTCTTCCTTTTTTAAAAGAAATCCTTTTAAAGAACATAACGAGGTAACCTTCTTTTTTTCTTTCAATTGTATTTGCCGCATTTCTTAATGTCAATGCAAATTTATTTTTCCCTTTTGGAGTTCTGCTACTCAAAACCTTACCTCCACTAATTTTATTATTTGGAGCTAACCTGAGCCAATTCACAAATTGCTTGGAGGTCTTGAATTTATATATATCGGTGCCTATTTCGGCTAAAAAACTAGTAACGGTTCCTGAGCAAACTGATTCTATAGCAAAGAGATCTACTCCAAAAAGTTTTAAACTATATTTCTGTACATCAAATTTGGGTTGGTTTTTCCCTTTATTCTGTTTCTTTACCAATTCGATATCTTCTGATAAAACAATTTCTCTGGTTTGATTTTTCAGCACTTGATCAATACGAGTATCGGTGTTTTTTATTTTATCTTGAATAAGTTTGTAAATATCATAACAATCGGAAAGCTCATGTAGGTATTCATTGTTTATTTTACCTTGTAAAGCGTCGGCTATTTCTTCTTTGCTTTTTTTAACTCGTTTGTCGCAATATTCAGCTAATTTTTCACCTGAAGTTTCACCTGATAGTATCATCTCAATTACTCTTATTCCAGAAACTCCTGTGATGTCACTTATCACAACGTCGAGTCTGAAGTTCATTAAACGTAATGCTTTTTGCATTTTGTTTACAAAGCTTGAACTTTGTTCAATCAAACTAGAACGATGTCTATGAAGTGTTCTTATCTGCAAAGTGGTTTCAGAGGGCAAAAAAGAACCTCGTAATAGCCCTAAAGAATGAAGTTTCTGTATCCATTGTGCATCTTTCACATCTGTCTTTGCTTTGAGGTTTTTTGTTTGAGTCCCTTGAACCAAAAGAACTTCAAAACCATTTCCCTGCAAGATCATAAACAAAGATTGCCAATAACTCCCTGTGGACTCCAAAGCAACACTACGAATCTTGTTCTCTTGAAGATAAGCTACCAAAGCGCATAATCCTGATTGATAAACATTAAATTCTCTGATTTGATTTTCATCCTGTCCTATGGCTACAAAATGAGAACGTGACCCAACATCAATTCCTGCAGCATTGGGATTTACAATTCGCATTTTTTCGAAACTTTTCATAAATTTTCTTTTTATTAAAATGCGAGGAAATGTAATATCTTTGCTTAAATTATTCTATACGAGATAACATGGTGTTTCATCATTGATTGTCTCAAAGGGCTTCCAAATGGAAGCCTTTTTACATTTCAGCCAAAATCTGGGAGGGGATAAATTCACCATTTTATACATAGGCTTCGCTCGCAAGTACAAGTTAGCTCTCATTTGTCAAAGAACAATACTTTCTTGAAATCTGGGTTAAATTAGTATAAAAGATTTTACAGCTATTTATTTAATTCTAGGTTCAGCACCAATTAACGGTTTTAATTTTCGCCAAAGAATATTTTCAATATCTTCTAAATAATCTACTTCTTCTTTATTTAATTCTAAAAATTGAAATTCTAAATCAACAGCATCCAGTTTATTAAACCATTGACAAAGTTTTAGTGAAGATGTCATTTTATGTCCCAAGCCAAGATGCTGTATAAATCTATTAAATAAGTTTTTTTCAACTTTTCCTAAATATAAATATTCAGTTAAATTTTCATTATCTTTTGTAGGTTTTGACCACCAACCATTTTTAGTATTTCGTGCTTGTACAAATTTTTTAAGTAATTTTTTATTATCAGATTTTTCAAAATGTCTTATTTTAAACCAATAAATAGCAGGATTATTACAATCAGAAATTTTTTTGAAATCAGGATATAAAGAAATAAGTTTTTTTTTGAAATCGTTATTTTCTTTAGCAGATAATCTTTCTTTTTGCTTTCTTCTTAAAATAAAATCTTCAAAATCTAAATTAATTTTTTTGAATATCTCATTTTCTATATTGATTATAGAGCTAAATTGTTCATTATTAATTTCTATTTTTTTTAAACTTTCATAAAATTCTATTTTTTGTTTTATATATTCATTAAAATCTATTTCCATATAAAATCAGTTATAATTATATTGGTTGTTTTTAATTAGAAATATAGAAAATAAAATTTATTCAATAAAATTTAAAAACTAAATAGCTTAGACAGATTGATTTTTTTTGTAGTAATGTTTTCAAAAGGATTAATTAATATTCTTTTACACGACTTTTTTTAAAAACAATATTGATTTTATTAAGAAGTATTGGAGTTAAAATAAGAGAACTTAGTAAAGCAGAAATACAACTTGTGATTAGATCACCATATCGTTTTACATCAAATTCATATATAATTCTTGATATTATTATTGTTAATGTTATACTGATAAAAATTATCCAATATTTTGAATGGATTGTTCTAAATTTTATGTTATTAATAGGAAGCTTGTAAATAAAAAAAAGAATAAAAAGTCCACCCAATAAGGTACTTGAATGTTGTAGTACTTTAAAAACAGAAATAGAAATTTTAAATAAGTGAATATGACTTTTAAGAAAAGGGATTTTTTGTACAAAATACCCTTCTTTATGTGTAAAATCGTCCCACAATATATGTGAACTTATGCCAATAAAAAGAGAAAATAAGACCACTATTTTATTTTCCTTAAAATAACTATTCCAATCGAATGATTTGAAAATTAAAAATCTGGATTTAAAAAATAAAGGCAGGTTATTAAATAAGCTATTTCGAATAATATTATGAAAAATAAAAGTAAGTAAAATAGCGAAAGGTAGATCAAACCAAAAAATTCCTGTAATTGAATGACTATAAATACTTTTAACCTTCATCCGTAAAAAATACTCAAAATCAGGAACCATGCTTCCTATTATCAGTCCAGTTAATGAAAATCGTTTTTTGGAAAAACAAGTTAGAGGCAAAATAATAGCAGGATGTGAGAATGTTAAAGGCATTTTGATTATTTCTTTTTCTATATGAAAGAGTTATGAACCTATTTAATTTGCTTTTTCGTTTTACCGTTATTATGATTCTAATCTTGTTTTTTTAACTATGTGTATCCCTCCAACACTATACGCTATATCAATTGGTATTACTTTATTATTCAGATAAAAATTACCATTTTGAAATGGGGTAATTCTTTCGTCAATTAAGAAAAAATAATTCTCTTTATCGTTTAATATATGCAGATTATCGTTTGTAAGTTCAGTGAGTTCAATATATTCTACTAGACCTTGTTTGTTTAATTCAGGGATTGCTATTTTTTGACCGTTTATTTCACAAACGTGTTTCTGTCCCAATCCAGGCATTCCAAACCAAGGAATAGCTTGTCCAATTTGTAGCGAAATTTTAGAAGTATCTCCAGAAAAGAGAAAATATTTAGTTTTAAAAGTTTCAAAAATGGGGGGTAATGATTTTTTAGGAAATGGTTCTTCTGCTTTCCAAAAAAACATAACTTTATTCTGCCATTCAGGGTCATTAGGATCTTCACAAACTAAATTATCAGTCCAATAGTGCATATAGAGTTGATTTGCTTGTAGAAGAATAGTAGATTTTAAGATATGATTTCTTTGCTCATCTGTTAATGGTATAATTATTTTATAAACAGTATTGTCTCCTGTAGATATAAATGTGTTATTATGCTCTATTGGAGTGTTTTTTGTTTCGAATTGATTCGATACATCATTATTGTTTTTATTTCTTCTGAAAAAATAGTTAAAAAAATTCATAAATCGCATTATTGTAATATTAGTTTTTTATTTGAATAAATTAAAATTTATGTTATACTAACAGATAGCTTGTTAAGTAGGGGGAAGTTTTGTATATGATTTCTAATTTTATATTTTAAATGTATCGTTTTGAACTAATTTAATAGAGCACCTCTTTAATTTTTTGTGCCAAATCACTCAGATTTCGATAATAAGATAGTTTCAAATCTTTTTTAATAATTTTTAAATAATCAACTATTTCTAAAATTAATTCTAAAGGATCAGCTTCATAGCCATACAGATTTTTATCAAATTCAATGCCAGCCATCATAGCATCTGAATCAAGGCCAATACACCAATTTTCTATAAAATCAACTAAATCTATTTCTTCCACTTTATAGTTAGCCCATTCTTCATTTTGACAAATTTGAGCATATTTTTTTTGACTCCAGACGCAAAGTATTGCTATAGGATTTCCTTCTTCGTCTTGATAATTATTGGCATAAGATAAAGAGTAAATCTCTGAATTTACTAAGGTATACACTTTTTCAGTTTCACAAATAGTCTTAATAAACTCTTGATGACGTTGGATGATTTGAATATCGTTTTTCATGAAATAGGGGCATTTTTTATTTTAAATAGATTGAATTTTATAAAAATAACGGATATTATGGAATAATTTTTTTTAGGAATTATAAATTTTGGTAATTTTTATCAATAAATCTAAAAGAGCGTATATGTTTTGCAATGGTAAATAAACGAAATCTAAAATATACTTCGTTTTATATTCATCGTTTTTATTTTTGTAATGATTAATTGGGATGAAAATAGACATCCTAAATGATCTTAGTAAAATTTAGTTTGATACTAATAAAAAAATTACTTAGCTTTTCCAGCTAAACAAATTACAATTTCACCTTTTGGCGGTTTTGCTTCAAAATGTTTTAAAACTTCTTCAGCAGTCCCTCTTACTGTTTCTTCATGCAGTTTAGAGAGCTCACGTGATACACTAACTAAACGATCAGAACCAAAGTATTGAACAAACTCACCTAATGTTTTGATTAATTTATGAGGAGAAACATACAAAATGATTGTTCTAGTTTCTTCTGCTAATTGCAAAAAGCGGGTTTGTCTTCCTTTTTTATCAGGTAAAAAACCTTCAAAAACAAACTTATCATTAGGTAAACCACTATTTACTAATGCAGGAACAAAGGCAGTAGCTCCGGGTAAACACTCTACTTCTATACCGTTTTCTATGCAAGCTCGTGTTAATAAAAATCCAGGATCTGAAATAGCAGGAGTACCAGCATCACTAATTAGAGCAATGTTTTGTCCTGTTTGTAAACGCTGTATTATTAGATCGACGGTCTTGTGTTCGTTGTGCATGTGATGGCTTTGCATGTGTGTAGCAATTTCAAAATGCTTTAGTAATTTGCCACTAGTACGAGTGTCTTCTGCTAAGATACAGTCTACTTCCTTTAGAATTCGAATAGCTCTAAAGGTCATATCTTCTAAATTGCCAATAGGGGTTGGGACTATGTATAATTTACTCATTTGTTGAAGTTGAATTGTAAATTAGGACTTAATAATTTAAAAAACAAAAATGTTTAAAATAATTGATTCAATAAGTTTATAAAAATGAAAGCAAAAAAACTGTCCAAAATTAAAAAATCAACGCACCGTTTGTTACTCTGATGTAAGGAGGAGTCTTATAATCAATATTATGCGATTTTTTTCGCTGGTGGATGACAAGATTGCAACCTTTTCGGACAGCGGCCTTGTCTATTAATTTTAAATTAAAGGTTATGAAAATTTACTTAAAATATATTCCATGAAGCGTTCTTCATAATCTTCACGTCCTAACCAATTATTATAATCAGGTTTTACCATTTCTTCAATAAAATCTTTAGCTTCTTGGTAACTTTTAAAAGTTTCCAATTGGGAGAGGACACGATTTAAATCTTCAGTACTACCATCAAATAAATTTTTTTCAAATGCCATGCGATCGTTTAATGATAATCCAACAGATCTAGAAATTTTGTCATTTAAGTTACTTAGAGGTTTTTCTATGACACGTTCAAAGGTAATTTCATTAAAATTAGACATGAATTCAGGAAAAATTTCTTTTACAGTTGATGTATGAATTTCGTTGGAAATGCTTTTTACCTCTTCCAGATTACCTTCTGTTTCTTTATTTATTTTTTCAGAAACAGTTTTAGAATGTATTTGACTGAAAAAGGCATCCATTGAAATTTTTTCAGATTGGCTATTATCTTCTTCGTTTTCTATGATTTGAGGTGTATTTTCTTTTTCGACTGTTTCTTCTTCGGATTTTTCTATAGCTGAAATAGTTTCTACGATTGGTGTAATTTCCTTAGTTTCAGTTTCTGTACTTTCAATAGGTAAAATGGATTCATTTTGAATAGTTTCATCCAATTCCTCTTCTAATTGAGCTATTACTATTTTTTCATTATAATCAAAAGCATGTTCTAATTTTTCTTCTATTTGTTTTCTTCCAATAGTAGGTTGTATATCACCAAAATTTTCCTCAACAAATACTAAAACAGAAAGTTTTTCATACAATCGTTGTGCCTCGCGATGTAATTCACGTATATCATCTTTATGTTTTAATTGTAAAACTTTATGGGCAATACTAATCAATTCGGCTTCCAATTTCTTTTTCATTGCGTTTAAATTTTTAGTGATGAAAGAATTAAAATTTATTGATAACTTTATCAGTCGAGCTGTAAAACAACCAGTCTTTTTTAATAATTTTGCGAGTTACAAAGTAATAAAAACTATTCATTTTTATCATTATAAAATTAAAAAATGTTTTTAGAAAATACAGTAAACCCAAAAGAACAGTTTGGTTGGATTGAAGTAATCTGTGGATCCATGTTTTCAGGAAAGACAGAGGAGCTAATACGAAGATTAAGAAGAGCACAATTTGCAAAACAAAAAGTAGAAATCTTTAAACCTAGTGTTGATACACGTTACGATGAAGAAAAGGTAGTTTCGCATAACAAAAATGAAATCCGTTCAACTCCTGTTCCTGCTGCCGCTAATATTCGTATTCTAGCGCAAGGTTGTGATGTAGTAGGCATTGATGAAGCACAATTTTTTGATGAGGAAATTGTTTCTGTCTGTAATGATTTAGCAAACACAGGGGTTAGAGTCATTATAGCTGGTTTAGATATGGACTTTAAAGGAAATCCTTTTGGTCCTATGCCTGCTCTAATGGCTACAGCAGAATATATTACAAAAGTGCATGCAGTATGTACTAAAACAGGAAATTTAGCTCACTATAGTCATAGAAAAACAGCCAATGATAATTTAGTGTTATTAGGAGAAAAGGAAGAATATGAACCGTTAAGCAGAGCTGCTTATTTTAATGCTATGCGTAATAACATAGAAGTAATTGATGAACAAGTTATAAATAAAGAAGAAGATAAATAATGGCACTGGTACTCAACCAAATTGTAACAGCATTGTCTTGCGAATTTATAGATTATAATAGCTCTATTGTAATTGATTCCGTTTCAATAGATAGTCGATCAAATCAAAATACAAAATCTACACTTTTTTTTGCTCTTGTTGGTCCTCATTATGATGCACATCAGTATATAGAAGGACTAATAGAGCAAGGGGTAGAGTCGTTTGTTGTGCAGACTCTTGATGAAAAATGGCTAGGTAAAGCTAATTTTTTAAAAGTAAACAATACATTACAAGCTTTACAATCATTTGCCGCGTATTATAGAAGTTTGTTTTCATTTCCTATAATAGGAATTACAGGAAGTAATGGTAAAACAATAGTGAAAGAATGGTTAAATTTTTTGTTAAGCCCAGATTATACAATTATAAGAAGTCCAAAGAGTTATAACTCGCAAGTTGGAGTACCTCTTTCAGTAATTGGAATCAATGAAATGCACAATTTAGGTATTTTTGAAGCAGGAATTTCTACTGTAAATGAAATGCAAAATTTGCAAAAAATAATTCAACCTACAATTGGAATTTTAACGAATATAGGTTCTGCTCATGATGAAGGTTTTGTAGATCTAAGCCAAAAAATTAAGGAAAAAATAAAACTGTTTGAAGGAGTTCAAATATTAATTTTGAATAAAAATAAAACAATAGAATCATTTTTAGATAAATCTATTAAAACCTTTACATGGAGTATAGAAGATAAAGAAGCAGATGTTTTCTTTCAAAAAAAAATAATAGGTCAACATGTAGAATTAACTATTAACTATAAAGAACTTTCTTTTAAAATAAATATTCCTTTTATAGACGAAGCCTCATTAGAAAATAGTATACATTGTATTTTAATCATGTTGCATTTAGGGTATCATAAAGAAGTAATTCAAGAAAGAATGGCTAAGTTATACCCTGTTGAAATGCGATTGAAGATTAAAAATGGTATTTATAATTGTACTATAATTGATGATAGTTATAGTGCTGATTTTCAATCTTTAAAAATAGCATTGGATTTTTTACAAAATCAAAAACAACATAAAAAAAGAACGTTAATTATTTCGGATATTTTTCAATCAGGATTAACAGACCAAGAACTTTATTCAAGAATAGCACAGCTAATTATAGCAAATAAAATTACGAGAGTTATTTGTATCGGGAATACGATTTCAAAATTTCAAAATAAATTTTTTAATGCCATTTCTTTTGATTCAACAAATTCTTTTATAAATACGTTTGATAGTCTTGATTTTTCAGATGAAACCATTTTGATTAAAGGAGCTCGTATTTTTGAATTTGAAAAAATTGTTTCTTTATTAACAGAAAAAAAACATGAAACCGTTTTAGAGATTAATTTAAATTCTTTAAGTCATAATTTTAACTATTACAAATCTAAAATAAAACCTACAACCAAAATAATGGGTATGGTAAAAGCTTTTGGTTATGGAAGCGGAAGTTTTGAAATAGCAAAATTATTAGCTCATCATAAAGTAGATTATTTAGGGGTGGCTTTTGCAGATGAAGGAATTGAGTTAAAAAAAGCAGGAATTGAAGTGCCTATTATGGTCATGAATCCAGAAATGACCAGCTTTAAATCAATTATTCAATATGGATTAGAACCCGAAATTTACAGTTTACGCGGTTTGAAAGCCTTTGTGAAAATTTTAGAAGAACAAAAACAAAAACACTATCCAATCCATATTAAGATAAATACAGGGATGAATCGTTTGGGTTTTGATGAAGAAATAATTCCTGAATTAATAGCTACACTAAAAGAAAATAAATGGGTTCAGGTTAATACTATTTTATCCCATTTTGCCGAAAGTGATAATGAGGTAGATAGAACATTTAGTTTGAATCAAATAAACTTATTTGATCGCCTTTCTAGACAAATTATGGAAGCATTAGAATACAATCCGATCCGTCATATTTGTAATTCTTCCGGAATTAGTAATTATCCTGAAGGCGAGTTTGATATGGTTCGTTTAGGAGTAGGGATGTATGGCGTTTCTAATGATTTAAATGAAATGAAATATTTAGAAACGGTAGGTACTTTAAAATCAGTTATTTCTCAAATACGAACTCTAAAAATAGGCGATACCGTTGGATACAATAGACGTTTTGTTGTAGAAAAGCCAACGCGTATGGCTGTAATTCCAATTGGTTATGCAGATGGAATATCTAGAAAATGGGGTAGAGGTGTAGGGTATCTTTTAGTTAATGGAGAAAAAGCACCCATTTTAGGAAGTATTTGTATGGATATGCTTATGATAGATGTTACCAATATATCCTGTGCAGAAGGCAATGAAGTTATTATTTTTGGAAAAGATCTACCTGTAACTGTTATTGCAAATGCTATAGATACTATTCCGTATGAAATATTAACAGGTATTTCGCGTCGTGTGTCGAGAATTTTCTACAGAGAATAAATTTAAACATAACTATTTATAACTTAGATTTGTAACTTTTATTAACTAAAAAAACAATTACAATTATGAGTATTATTTCTGAATTTAGAGATTTTATAGCAAAAGGAAATGTAATGGATCTTGCAGTAGGGGTAATTATTGGTGGTGCTTTTAGTGCTATCGTAAACTCTTTGGTAGCAGATGTTATTACTCCTGCTTTGTTAAATCCAGCTTTAAAAGCTGCACAGGTAGAAAACTTAGCCGAATTAAAAACGGATGGAGGTATTTTATATGGTAAGTTTTTAGCAGCTATTATTAGCTTTTTGGTTATTGCTTTTGTTATTTTTATCTTGGTAAAAAGTATTAATTCACTGAAGAAAAAAGAAGCAGCAGCACCAGCAGCACCAGCAGGTCCTACACAAGAAGAATTATTAATGCAAATAAGAGATTTGTTGAAAAAATAATTAAGATAACCTTCTTTTATATAGTTTTAAACCTTAATCGTATGATTAAGGTTTTTTTATATCCAGTATTCTCTATTATAACATATTTGCTACATCTATACTTTTTATTACTTTTACCCTCTAAAACTATTGAATTATGTCAACAGCTAAAAGTGATTACAAAAGAGTAACTACAAAATCGTTATTTGATATGAAAGCCAAAGGTGAAAAAATTTCAATGCTCACAGCATACGATTACACCATGGCTAAAATTGTGGATTCGTCAGGTGTCGATGTAATTCTTGTAGGAGATTCAGCTAGTAATGTAATGGCAGGTCATGAAACCACCCTTCCTATTACATTAGACCAGATGATTTATCATGCGTCTTCGGTTGTACGTGCAGCCCAAAGAGCATTAGTAGTCGTAGATTTACCTTTTGGATCATATCAATCCGATTCTAAAGAAGCATTGCGTTCAGCCATTCGTGTAATGAAAGAAAGTGGAGGACATGCTGTTAAGTTAGAAGGAGGTAAAGAAATAAAAGACTCTATAAGAAAAATATTGCAAGCAGGAATACCTGTTATGGGACATTTAGGGCTTACACCACAATCCATTTATAAATTTGGAACTTACACCGTAAGAGCAAAAGAAGATACAGAAGCAGAAAAACTTATAGAAGACGCTAAATTGTTAGAAAAAGTAGGTTGTTTTGCTTTAGTACTTGAAAAAATACCAGCTCATTTAGCTAAAAAAGTAGCCGAAAGTATTTCAATTCCCGTTATAGGAATCGGAGCAGGTAGCGGAGTAGATGGACAAGTACTTGTTTTACATGATATGATTGGCATGACCCATGAGTTCAGTCCTCGTTTTTTGCGTAGATATATGAATTTATATGAAGAAATGACACAAGCAATAGGACAATATGTGGCGGATGTGAAAGCGGTAGATTTCCCCAATGCTAATGAACAATATTAATAATATATACGAACGAAGAGTGAATGTTTTAGTTGCTAACTAAATAAAATCTTTTT
This sequence comes from Flavobacterium davisii, assembly GCF_042182265.1. NCBI lineage: Bacteria > Pseudomonadati > Bacteroidota > Flavobacteriia > Flavobacteriales > Flavobacteriaceae > Flavobacterium > Flavobacterium davisii. Next base: position 2,804,654 of record NZ_CP097869.1, on the reverse strand, counting down.
GTGTAGTTTTTTCTCATTGAAAAATGAAAATAATTTCAAATAAGAATAACCTAAATGTCCTGTATGAAGATAATCATCTTATCGTGGTTAACAAACGAGTAGGTGACATAGTACAAGGAGATAAAACAGGAGATAAACCTTTATCCGATGTAGTAAAGGAATATTTAAAAGAAAAATACAATAAACCTGGAGAAGTTTTTTTAGGAGTCGTACACCGTCTGGATAGGCCAACAACAGGTATTGTACTCTTTGCTAAAACTTCTAAAGCATTAAGTAGGTTAAACGATCTTTTTAAAAATAGAGCGACTCAAAAAACATATTGGGCAGTTGTTAAAAATAAACCGCCTCAAACAGAGGCTACCCTAGTACATTATTTAAAAAGAAACCCACAAAAAAACACATCTAAAGCCCATACAAAAGAAGTTTTAGATAGTAAAAAAGCTATTTTAGATTATAAAATTATAAAGGAATTAAATCATTATTTTGCTTTAGAAATAAACTTACATACAGGTAGACACCATCAAATACGATCACAATTAAGTGCTATTGGTTGTCCTATAAAAGGAGATTTAAAATACGGATTTGATAGAAGTAATGCAGATGGAGGAATTTATTTGCATGCAAGGAAATTAGAGCTGATTCATCCCGTTTCTAAAGAAAAAATGAAGATTATAGCACCTGTACCAGAAGATATTATTTGGAAAGCAATAGAATAAAAACATGACCATGTACACTATATCTCAACGTAAAAAAGTCTTAAAAAAATTACTAGACAATCTAGTAAAATACGAAAGCGATATGCAAGACGCCTTGTATAAAGATTTTAAAAAACCCCGTTTTGAAAGTATGATTTCAGAAACGGAATATATTATTAATGAACTAAGATATACCATCAGAAAAATAGATTCATGGGCTAAACCCAAAAGAGTTTTTCCCTCATTATTAAATTTTCCCTCAAAGGATTATTTATACTCTGAACCTTATGGTAAAGTTCTTATCATCAGCCCGTGGAATTATCCCATCCAATTAGCTTTTTCACCTCTAATTGCAGCCGTAGCAGCTGGAAATAAAGTAACGCTAAAACCTTCAGAACTTACCCCTAATAGTTCTTCTATACTATCTAAAATTATAAGAGAAACGTTTGATATAGATCAAGTAGTAGTTATAACAGGAGATTATACGATTGCACAAGATTTATTAAGTAAACGTTGGGATTATATTTTTTTTACAGGAAGCGTACCAGTAGGAAAAATTGTAGCTAAAGCTGCTGCTGAACATCTTACACCAGTTACTTTAGAATTAGGAGGCAAAAGCCCGTGCATAGTAGATCAGACAGCGGATTTAAAATTAGCTGCCAAAAGAATTATTTGGGGAAAAATATTTAATGCAGGACAAACCTGTATTGCGCCTGATTATTTAATAGTTCATAAAAATGTAAAAAAAGAACTCATTTCTTATTTAATACAAGAAATACAGATTGCATTAGGTAATTCTATACAAGAATCAGAAGATTTTGCTCGTATTATTAACCTGAAAAATTGGAAGCGTCAACAGCATTTGTTACAAAACCAAACGATATTATTTGGAGGGCAAACAAATGAAACCGATTTATACATATCGCCAACTCTATTAGATGAACCTAGTTTAGAAAGCCCCGTTATGCAAGAGGAAATATTTGGTCCTATTTTACCTATTATTTCCTATACAACCAGAGAAGAATTATATCAAGTAATTAATCGTTTTGAAAAACCTCTTGCCTTATATTTATTTACCAAAGACAAATCTTTTGAAAAAGAATTACTGTCTAAAATATCCTTTGGAGGAGGTTGTGTAAATGACACATTATCTCATTTTTCTAATAATAATTTACCTTTCGGAGGAGTAGGACATAGTGGTATTGGAGCATATCATGGCAAATTAGGCTTTGAAACATTCTCACATCAAAAAGCAATTGTAAAAAAATCAAATTGGATTGATTTACCATTTCGTTACGCTCCCTATAAAGGAAAATTTCAAATGGTAAAAAAAATATTAAAATGGTTATAATTTAAAAAATGGAAACGTCAAAAAAAATTGATTTATATAAAATTATTAAAGAAAGTATAGAACTTTATAAAAAAAATATATTCCTTGTAGGATTTGTTTTTTTAATACTAACAATCGTACTAGTTAGCTTACTTAATATAGCACTAAAAACACTATACAAAGAAGATGATTTGTTAGCATATCTAAAACATTTCAATCCTGAAACATTTTCAATACAAGCTAAATTCTTATATTTATTAGGAGTTGCCATAATTGTGGTTTTAGTAGCACCTTTTAATGCAGGAATATTAAAAATGATGAAAGATACACAAGAAAAGAATGAAGTAAGTATTAAAACTTTTTATTATTATATCAACAGTCCTTATTACTTTTCAATAGCATTAGTTACTTTGCTAATTAGTGGATTAGGCTTGTTTTTTACTACAAGTTTAGAAGTACTAATGGGAGATGATATTATTAAAAATTTTATTTCTTTTTTTGTTTCTATAGCTACCTCCATTCTTACTTTTACAGCATTACCCAATGTTATTTTTAGTGATTTAAAACCAATAGAAGGAATAAAAAAAAGTATCAAAGATTGTTGTTCAAATTTTGGTAAAGTATTTTTATTAATTATTATATCCGTTATTTTAGGTTATTTAGGGATTTTTGCATTTTGTATCGGAATCTTTTTTAGTTTTCCTTTTTATTTTGCTGTGCAATATAAAGTATATGATGAATTAAAGTAATACCATTTTAGTTTTGAAATTACCTAAACCAAAATTCACTACAGAATACACGAATTAAGAGATATTACACGAGGTTATTACAGTAAATTTGTAACCTTAAATGGTATAACCAATAAAGATAAAAAAGATTATCAAAGACACCGCCCTCAAAAGTTAAATACTGTTGGGGGCATTTTTATTTTAAAAAAATAATCAACTATAATGTTTTTTTGAAAAATATCGTTTGCCCTTCCAACCCTAAATCCTCACATACCGTTTGTCACTCCGAAACAAAGAGGATTCATATTATCAGTATTATGTTGTTTCTCTTGTTGTATAAATGATAGATTACGAACTTTTAAGAAAACCTAATTGAGGATAAAAAAATGTTTTTAGATTCAAAGTTCTTATTGTTTATAATAAATTTTTTAGAATGATCTAGTATAAAAAATAACCTCCGTTTTAGAGCAAAAGTCTTAAAGCGGAGGTTAAATCCAAATTCAGATTTATTGAAAAATTTTGTTTCACAACGAAGTCTAATACAGAACCTGGTTTAAAATCAGAAGTTAAAAACTTTGAATCTTGATTTTATTGATAATTTTATTTCTGAATAGACCTACTTTAGTATTGTAAAATTATTTCTTTAATTAATTTGCGTATATGAGGCTCTGTTTTTTTTACTGCTTCTAGTACCTCTTCATGCGTTACGCTATCTATATTTTCAGCATCTCCCATATCTGTTATGACTGAAATACCAAAAGTTTCTAGTTCCATGTGTCTAGCTACTATTACTTCAGGTACCGTACTCATTCCAACACAATCACAACCCACTGCTTTCACCATTTTATATTCTGATAAAGTTTCATAAGTAGGACCTTGTAATGCTAAATAAATTCCTTCTTTTACCTCAATTTCTAAATCATTTGCAATTTCTTTTGCCTTTGCTAACATTTGTCTGCTATATGGTTCGCTCATATTGACAAAACGGGGACCAAAACGCTCGTCATTTTTGCCGCGTAAAGGATGCTCTGGCATCATATTTACATGATCTTTTAATAATACAATAGAACCCACATTGTAGTCAGGATTTACTCCGCCAGAAGCGTTAGAAACAATTAGCTTATTAACACCAATATATTTCATTACTCGTACAGGAAAAGTAACTTCCTGCATTGTATATCCTTCGTAATAATGAAAACGTCCTTGCATAGCGACTACTTTTTTAGAACCAATAGTTCCAAAAACTAATGCTCCCTTATGTCCTTGTACAGTAGATACAGGAAAGTTCGGAATTTCGCTATAAGACAATATAAACTCAACCTCAATATCATCCGTAAAACCACCCAATCCAGAGCCTAATATAATACCATACTCAGGTTCGAAATTAATTTTATTTGTAATGTAATTAACGGTTTCTTGCACTTTTTCCCACATAGTTTAAAATTTCAGATTCAAATAATTTATTTTCGTTATTAAATAAGCTTTTTATAGGTAAATAATATAATTGTTCTTTTGGTAATTTTCCTTTTAAACGCATATAATCTTTTTCTGTAGTTATAATTTTTCTTCCCTGCGCTTTCTCTAAAATAGAGGAAATATCCTTTTGAGAAAAAAGATGATGGTCAGGAAATTCCATACTAGCAGAAGCACATGTATTTAAATACTTAAAAAAAGGTTGAGGTTTGGCAATTCCAGCTACAGCCAAAACAGATTCCTTTAATGTTTTTTTTAAGTCTAATGTTGTATGTTCACCAAAAAGTAAATCATCATAACCTATATAAGTAAAAAAAATAGGCGTATTATATTTAGCATAACGCAAAACCTTCCTTTTTATCTTACTCATGGCAAGTTCCGAAATAGTTGTGGGACATTTAGTGATAATTATCATATCGGCTCGTTTAGCACCACTTCTATATTCCCGTAAATTTCCTGTAGGGAGCATATAATCCTTAAAAAATAAATCATCATAAGAAGAAAGCATTATATAAAAACCAGCTTTTACTTTACGATGCTGATAAGCATCATCTAGTAATATTATATCAGGTTTATCATTTAAAGTTAATAATTGTATAATCCCGTTACGTCTATCGGTATCCACAGCAACTTTTATTTTAGGGAATTTTTGATAAAATTGAAACGGTTCATCTCCCAAAATTTCAGCATTTGAATTTTCATCAGCCAAAACAAAACCTTTAGATTTTCGTTTATAACCACGGCTCAACGTTGCTACCTTATATTGATTAGAAAGTAAACGAATTAGATACTCAATTTGAGGAGTTTTACCGGTTCCTCCTACGCTTAAATTACCAACAGCAATAATTGGAACATCAAAACAAAAAGATTTTAAAATAGCTTTATCGTACAAAAAATTTCGAATATTGGTTATTATACCATATATTATAGAAAAAAAGAAAAGTAGTTTTCGAAGAATTTTCATTGTAATGACAAATTATACAAAGATAATAATACATCTACTAGAAAAAAAAAGTTAGGAACAAAAAGTTAAGAAAGAGAATTTAACTCAAATTATGTTTTAGGAAATTATTACAGAGAAAAATCATTTTTAATTTAAAAAATAGGATCTGTTTTTGTCCTTATATACAATAAAAATAAGGTTTTGATAGAAAATCTCCTATTTTCTTTTCTTTACGCTTTTTATTCATTATAAAATTTATCCTTCCATCTGATGTAAAGTAGCTTATTTCTTTTAGGATAAAATCAATAAATTTGTAAGAAAATATGATATTCAAAGATTTATGGTAATAAATGATATAATTTCTATTTTAGAAGAAATGGCACCTTTAGCCTATGCAGAAGATTTTGATAATGTAGGTTTACTAGTGGGGGATGTAAAAGAAGAAGTTACAGGCGTTTTAGTTTGTCATGATGCTTTAGAAACAGTAATAGATGAAGCTATTATTAAAAAATGTAATTTAGTAGTCTGTTTTCATCCCATCTTATTTTCTGGAATAAAAAAAATTACAGGTAAAAATTATGTAGAACAGGCTATTTTGAAAGCTATTAAAAATGATATCGCTATTTATGCAGTCCACACAGCCTTAGATAATCATCAAGAAGGAGTTAATAAAATTTTTTGTAACGCTTTAGGATTGCAGAATACCAAAATTTTGATTCCTAAACAACATTTTATCCAAAAAATGGTTACTTATACAATTCCAGAAAATGTAGAACAACTTCGTAATGCACTATTTGAAGCAGGAGCTGGAAAAATTGGGAATTATCAAGATTGTAGTTTTAATTCAAATGGGAAAGGAACTTATATAGGAAATGAAAAAAGTAATCCAGTAATAGGTAACTCTTTTGAATTTGTAGAAGCAGAAGAAATAAAAATTGAAGTTACATTTGAAAAATACCGACAAGGAAAAATTTTAAAAGCATTATTTGCAAATCATGTATATGAAGAAATTGCTTATGAGATATATAATTTAGAAAATATCCATCAAAACATAGGTCTAGGTATGATAGGCGAATTAAAGGAACCAATGAACGAAAAGGAATTTCTTCATTTTGTAAAAGAAAAAATGGAGTGTGGGGGAATACGACACACACATTATATAGGAAAAAAAATAGAAAAAGTTGCCGTTTTAGGAGGATCAGGAGCTTTTGCTATTCAAAAAGCCATTCAAAATGGAGTAGATGCTTATCTAACAGCAGATTTGAAATACCATAACTTTTATGAAGCTGAAAACAAAATTTTATTAGCCGATATTGGACATTTTGAAAGCGAAAGATTTACAAAAAAATATATTGTTGATTTTCTTAAGAAAAAAATTTGTAGTTTTGCAAACTATTTGTCGGAAGACAGAATTATATTATCTGAAATAAATACAAATCCAGTTAATTACTTGTAGAAATATGGCAACAAAAGAATTGAATGTAGAAGAAAAATTAAGAGCGTTATACGACTTACAATTAATCGATTCAAGAATCGACGAAATTAGAAACGTAAGAGGAGAATTACCTCTTGAGGTGGAAGATTTAGAAGATGAAGTTGCTGGTTTGACTAAAAGAGTTGAAAAATTAAAAACCGACTTAGAGTCAATAGAAGAACAAATAAAAGGCAAAAAAGGTTCTATAGAAGAACATAAAGAAGCAATTAAAAAATATACTGCACAACAAAAAGAAGTACGTAACAATCGTGAATTTAATTCTTTAACAAAAGAAGTTGAATTTCAAGAACTTGAAATTCAATTGGCAGAAAAGCATATTCGTGAAATGAAAGCTTCAATTGAGCACAAAAAAGTTTCAATAGCTCAAACAAAAGAAAAGTTAGAAGCAAAGGCAACTCATTTAAAACATAAAAAATCAGAGTTGCAGGAAATTATGTCTGAAACAGAAAAAGAAGAAGCTTTTTTATTAACTAAATCACAAGAGTTTGAAGAACAGATAGAAGAACGTTTGTTAAAAGCATACAAAAGAATTCGTGAAAATGTTCGTAATGGTTTGGCGGTAGTATCTATTGAACGTGGAGCTTCTGCTGGTTCTTTTTTTACTATTCCACCACAAACACAAATGGAAATCGCTGCTCGTAAGAAAGTTATTACAGACGAGCATAGTGGAAGAATTTTAGTTGATGCCGTTTTAGCGGATGAAGAAAGAGAAAAAATGGAACAATTATTTGCTAAAATATAATGACACTAAGTCCCGAGAAATCGGGATTTTTTTTTATGAACCCAATTTTTTACTTTACATTTACGAAATCGGTAGGATTATATTTAAATATCTTAAGCTTTTTATTTCCCCAAAAAGCGTTAGACTTGGCATTTACACTTTTTAGTAGTCCACGAAAAGGAAAGTTAAATAAGAATAAACTTCCTCTGTTTTTAGAAGAATCTAAAAAAGAAAAATTAAAATATGAAAATGCTACTTTTCAAACTTATATGTGGAAAGGAAATGAGACCAAAATACTTTTGGTACATGGTTGGGAAAGTAATTCTTCACGTTGGGAAAAAATAGTATTATATTTAAAAAATACAGGAAGTACAATTATAGCACTTGATGCGCCTGCCCATGGACTTTCGCAAGGAAAGAAATTTAGTGTACCTCAGTACAGTCTATTTATTCATGAAGTAGTTCAAAAATACCAACCACAATATTTGATAGGACACTCAATAGGAGGAAATGCTTGTTTGTATTATCAACATGTTTTTCCTACAGAAATTAAAAAAATAATTGTTCTAGGAGCGCCTTGTGATTTTGAAATTATTTTAAATAACTATATTGCTTTATTGAGTTTAAATTCAAAATTAACAAAAGAATTGAAAGAAAAATGGGAACTAGAATATAAACAAAAAATAGAAGATTTTTCAGCCCAATTATTTGTGCAAAATTCTAAAATAAAAGGGCTAATAATTCATGATATTGAAGACAAAACAGTAGCTATAAATGAAGGAAAAAAAATAGCACAAGCTTGGAAAGAAAGTCTTTTTATCGAAACAAAAGAATTAGGACATTCATTACAAGATGAAAAAGTGTTTAAAGAAATTAGTGCATTTTTAATTGAGTAAAAAATGTAGATTTCCTTTTACATAATATAAGTTGAAAATGAATTTATTAAATAAAATCAATCAAATGTTTTTAATAAAGGACCTTTTGAAACATCTAAAAATATAATTTAAACATCTATTACTATCTTTGGCAAATGGAAGAAAATAAGACAAGAATTAATAAATTTTTATCTGAAACAGGTTTTTGTTCCCGTCGTGAAGCGGATAAATTGTTAGAACAGGGACGGATAACTATTAACGGATCAATACCAGAGTTAGGAACTAAGGTGTCTTTAGAAGATGAAATAAGAGTTGATGGTAAGCTTATTCGGGAAAAAACAAGTAAACCTATTTACTTAGCCTTTCATAAACCTATAGGAATTGAATGTACAACTAATTTAAAAGTAAAAAATAATATAATAGATTTTATTAATTATCCCAAACGAATTTTTCCTATTGGTCGCTTAGATAAAGCTAGTGAAGGTCTTATATTCATGACAGATGACGGAGATATTGTAAACAAGATATTAAGAGCTCGTAATAACCATGAAAAGGAATATGTCGTAACTGTTAATAAACCAATAAATGAACGTTTTATACAACGTATGGCAGATGGAGTACCTATTTTAGGAACTGTAACGCGTAAGTGTAAAGTAGAAGAAGTGAATGCTACAACCTTTAAAATAATATTAACACAAGGATTAAATAGACAAATTCGTCGCATGTGTGAATATTTAGGTTATGAAGTAGTACGATTAAAAAGAGTACGTATAATAAACATATCATTAGATATTCCAGTGGGTCGATATAGAGACTTGACAGAAAAAGAAATAAACCAGTTGAATAAATTAATTGCACCTTCTAGTAAAACAGAAGAAGCTAGTTTTTTAAAGTCCAATAAAAAGAATTAAATCCAAATTGAGCATTAGATTTCGTGATGAAGATGAAAAAGCATGCGAATTTTTCTTACAAATATGGTGTAAAAAGCTTAATTTAATACGTATTTTTTTACTTCGACCGAAGGGGAAAGTCACATATCAATGTTATGTGATTTTCCTTTTTTTTGATTATATTATCATAAATAATTTCAAGGTAAGTTTTTAAAAGAAAGGAAAAGTTAAACTTTTTTGAGGTTTTTATCCGCTAAAGCTATAAAATAACCCCATTTATTGAAACTTTTATTGAATAAATGGGGTAAATTTAGAAGTAAGAAGGTTTTGAATCTTGGATTTTATGGATATATTTTATTTTGAATAGCTAGCTTTTAAAATTTATTTAAAACGAAAGAACTAAGTTGTATTAAAATTGCTTTAAAATTACCAAAATTTAGTTTCCCTCTTATAGAAGTATCAAAACTGATTAATGGTTTGTCTAATTGCTACTAATTTTTTCATTAAACTTTCAAAGTAATCTAAATGTAACATATTAGCACCATCACTTTTTGCATTAGCAGGATCAAAATGGGTTTCTATAAATATACCATCAACACCTACAGCTATACCTGCTTTTGCAATAGTTTCAATCATATCAGGTCTACCACCTGTTACTCCTAGTAGTTGATTGGGTTGTTGTAATGAGTGCGTAATATCTAATACTGTAGTGGCCATTTGACGCATAGTAGGTATCCCTCTAAAATCTACAATCATATCCTGATATCCAAACATAGTACCTCTATCCGTAACCATTACATTTTCGTTATCAGAATCTAAGACTTTTTGAACGGCATGTTTCATACTTTCAGGACTCATGAATTGTCCTTTCTTTAAGTTTACTGTTTTTTTTGTTTGTGCAGCAGCTACAACTAAATCTGTTTGACGAACTAAAAAAGCAGGAATTTGTAAAATATCTACAAATTCAGCAGCCATCGCTGCATCTTCGTTTGTATGAATATCTGTAATGGTTGGAACATTAAATTCACGACTTACTTTTTGTAAAATTTTTAATGCTTTTTCATCACCAATCCCTGTAAAACTATCTACACGTGAGCGATTAGCTTTTTTAAATGAACCTTTAAAAACATAAGGAATTTTAAGGTCATCTGTAATTTTTATTAAACGTTCAGCTATTTTCATAGCCATTTCTTCACCTTCTATGGCACAAGGTCCAGCAAGAACAAAAAAATTATTACTGTTTAAATGCTTGATATTAGGAATATTTTCTAAGTTCATTTTTAATTAATTTTTGCAAATATAATTTATATATACGAGTGAAACGGTACTTCAGCAAAAATCATTTTATAAATTATATTTATTGTTTGATGTATTTTTAATCATGTATGACTCGATATTTTCCTTATCATAATCATAACTAATTTAATGCATGACATCAGCAGCACTAATATTAGATTTTCTAGTTTTTATAGCTATTACAATAGGAATACAAATTAAAAATAAAATGCCCAAATACATGAATATATCCATAAAGGCTAATATATTAGATTGTTTTATTACTTTTAATTCTAGGATTTGGTGTGCTTTATTAAGAGCATCATTATAAGAATAGCCTTTTGCAATAAAACTCTTTTGTATCATGGTTATTTGGTTTTGAGTCTGAAAACTTGTTTTATCTAAGTGGTTTACTAAATTAGCTCGATGTTTTTGTCCCCATCTAGAAATGAAAGTTGTGACTATTGCTATACCAAAAGAACCTCCTAATTGTCTTAACATACCTGTAAAAGCAGCCCCATCACCTATATCTTTACCTGTTAATTCGCTTAAGGAGTAGCTAGTTACAGGAACAAAAAGTAATCCTAATCCTAATCCTCTTAAAATTAAAGGCCACCAAAAATGTTCTTCACCAGTATTGGGTGTTAATATAGTGTATGACCAAAAGGCAAAAATAGAGAAACAAGTAAATCCAACAATTAATAAATATTTAATAGATACTTCTTTTTGCAATAATTTTCCAACAAAAGGCATAGCAAAAGCAGTCATTAAAGAACTAGGAATTAATAATAACCCTGATTGAGTCGCGTTCCATCTTAAAATAGACTGTGTATATACGGGTATAACAAAAATTGTGGTATACACTCCAAATCCTAAAATAGTAGAAAAAAGAATGCCTATTTGTAATGAGTTATATTTTAAAACTTTTAAGTTTACAATTGGAAACTCATAAGTTAATTCTCTATGAATAAAAAAGATGAAACCAAATAAGGAAATAATACATAAATTGATAATCGTATTACTATTAAACCAGTCATCTTGTTGTCCATGTTCTAAAACATATTGAAGAGAGCCTACAAAAAGAGATAAATAGATAATTCCTAACCAGTCTACTTGATTTGCCTTTAATTTGATACTAAATTTTGGACTCTTTACATACATTATGGCTAACACTGTTGCAATAATCCCTAAAGGAATATTAATGTAAAAGATGAAAGGCCAAGAAAAATGATCAACTATATACCCTCCTAAAGGAGGACCGAAAGTAGGACCTAAAATGACACCTAGTCCATAAATAGCTTGTGCCATACCTCTTTTTTTAATAGGATAGCTTTCCGTTATAATGGTTTGTGCTGTTACTAATAAAGCACCTCCACCTAAACCTTGTATAAATCTAAAAAATACGAGTTCCCAAATATTGGTTGAATTTCCACATAAAAAAGAAGTAACTGTGAAAATAATAATTGAAGTCGTAAAATAATTTTTTCTCCCAAATTGTTGTGAAAGCCAATTAGTCATAGGAATAATAATTACATTGGCTATTGCATAAGCCGTAATTACCCATGAAACATCGCTTAGAGTAGCTCCTAAGCTTCCTTTCATTTCATTAAGAGCTACATTAACAATGGTGGTATCTACTATTTCTAGTAGTGAACAGAGTATAGCAACAATCGTTACCATAATCCTTCTATAGCCATATTCTACTAGATCATTTGTAGTATCTTGTGTCATTTTTTTTTGAATTATTTTAAGTATACATCTACATGTGCATTCATCCCAGAACGTAGTAATTCAATTTTTTCTTTTTCGTTATCATTTGTGAATTCAATTTTTACAGGAATTCTTTGTACTGTTTTTACGAAATTTCCAGTTGCATTGTCAGGAGGAAGTATAGAAAATTGAGAACCTGTAGCAGGCGAAAAAGAGGTTATTTTCCCTTTTAACTCAAGATCGCCAAAAGCATCTATTTTAATAACGACTTTTTGACCTATTTTCATTTTTCCTAATTGGGTTTCTTTAAAATTAGCTATTACTGATGTTTCTGTGGTATTAACTAGATAGAAAAGAGATTGTCCTTGATTAACTAACTGTCCAGCTTGAATATTTACTTTAGAAACCTGGCCATCTATAGTTGCTGTTACTACGGTGTATTCTAAATTTAATTCAGCAGCATTTAAAGAAGCTTTCGCTCTACTAATATTGGCAGATGCTACTTTTGTTTGTTTATCAGAAACAATTGCTTTAGAGGCTACTACATTTTTTTGATAACTACTAGCTCTTTGTTGATTAGTTAAAATTCTAACTTGATTTTCAGCTTCTAGTTTAGTAGCTAAAGCTTGTTCATATTGTTGTTTTGTAATAGAATGATTTTTATAAAGATTATTATATCGTTCATAGTCATTAGTTGCGCGTTCTAAACGAATTTTAGCCGTTTCAATTGTTCCTAATGCTGATGCTACATTAGCATCTGAAGCGGCAACACTTGCGTTAGCACTACCAACATCAGCTTTGGCCACTTCAAATGTATTTTCTGCTGCAATCATTAAAGCTTTCGCTTCTTCTACTTTGACCAAATAATCTCGATTATCAATTACAAATAATGTGTCGCCTTTTTTGACAAAATCATTGTCTTTAACATATACTTTTGAAATATAACCAGAAACTTTAGGGATAATTGGTGTTATTTTTTTCTCTACTTGTGCATCGTCTGTCTCTTCGTGTGTTTGAGCATGTAAATATTTACTAATACCATAGCTTCCACCACCAATTACTAATGCCCCTAGTATGATTGCGAATTTTTTATTGATTGCTTTTTTTTCAGTTTCCATAAGACGAAATTATTTTGTTAAATTGAATGATGTAATGAGTTGACCAGATGTAGCTAACATTTCATAATATTTTAAAAGGACATTTGCTCTAGAATTAGCATAATTTATTTTTGCATTTAGTTGTTCAACATCAGCATCAATGAGTTCTGTTACTGTTGCTAAACCATTATCATGTTTGTCTTTAACTATTCTGTAATTTTCTGTTGCTTGCTCTATAGCTTGCTGATATACTTTATTTTGGTTTTGAGCAAGATTAAAGTTTTCTATACTTTGTTGCGTTTGGATTTTAATACCGTCTTTTAATAAATTTTGGGTAATTTTTAATTCTTCTGCTTTATTTCTAGCTGTTTTTACTTCTTTTGAAGTTTTATAAAGAGAACTCAAATCGTATGAAATTCCGCCACCTATGTTTATTGCATTTGTAACATTTATGACATTTTGTAAACTCATAGCTATATATCCAGCAGATAAGCCTATTTTAGGATAATAATTACTCTGCGCGACTCTTATATTGTTTTCATTGGCTTTTTGTAGATAGCCCAAAATTTCTAAATCTTTTCTATTTTCTAAAGCATCTTTTTCTTCAATCGTTTTCGAAATAGGGGATTGTCCATCAAATTGATGTTCGTCAATTCCTATTTTATAGCCTTCGGGTAAATTTAATAACGTAGTTAATGCGTAGTTTGTAATATTTACGTTCTTATTTGCTTCTTGTAAACTTAATTTTATTTTAGCTAATTGTAATTGAGACTTTAATAAATCATTTCGAGCAATAATGCCGTTTTTTTCCATATTGATAAAATCTTTTACACGTTGCTCGGTACTTTTAATGTTATCACTTATTAATTCTACAGATTTTAATGCTCTGTATAGTTGAGCATAGTATTCAATTACTTTTAAAGAAACATCTTCTTTTGTATTAGATGATTTTGCTTTTTCAGCTAAATATAAATTTTCTGTTGCTTGAATACTATTTCGTATTTTTCCACCAGCAAATAAAGGCAAATTCGCATTGGCTTGACCTATCATAAATTGATTAATATTTGCAGGGTTTACTGAAGAATGAAATGGTAACTTTAGTTTTAGATCAACAGTAGGTTCTGTAATATAAAAATATTGTCCACCTATTTTAATATCAGGATATTGATGATCTTTTGCCTGTTGCCATTCTAATTTTTTAGTATCGACTTTTGTTTGAGCTAACAAAATTTCATTATTATTTTTTTCTAAAAGTATTAAAGCTTCTTTTAAATTTAAATTGGTTCTTTCTTGTGCATACCAACTATAATTTACCAGTATTAATAGGGGGAGAAATTTATTCGCATTCATTTTTTTACTAGTGATTTAATGACTTGTTTTATATGTTGAGTAAGTTCAATATTTATATAACTTTCCCATTGGTTTTCATCTTTTATACCTATTAGTTTTTCATAAAAAGAACGACTATTATAAAAATGAAAATAAGTACCTAATATAGTAGGTGCTACTAAAAAAGTATTTACATTTTCTTTAAATAATCCTTTTTCTTGTCCTTCTTTTATCACTCTATTTAACTCAATATAATTGCCTTCTTTAGCTTGATTAATCAATTCAAAATCAATCTTTCTTTTTTGATTGCTAAATTCAACATTTATAATTTGGTAGATAGACTTATTATGATGTATTAATGCAACATAAAATTCAACTAAATTGTCTAATTTTTCAAATGGATCTGTTTCACTATTTCGAATATTTTCCATCTGAAAATTTAGTCCAGCTGAACGATAAAGTACAATTCCTTCTAATAATTTTTCTTTTGAGCCAAAGTAATAAGAGATCATTGCAACATTAATGTTCGCTGCTTTGGCTATATCTCTTACAGATGTTCCATCAAAACCTTTTTCAGCAAAGAGTTTTTCAACAACTTCTAGTATAGCAACTTGTTTATCATTAAATGGATGTGTTCCCATGGTTGTAAAATTTTTTGCAAAACTAAATGATTGATTGATTTAATCGAATGTTTAATCATATTTTAACTTTTTTTTAACATTTATGTTTTCTTGATGAACACATAAACAGACTTTTAATTGTTTTATCATATAACTCAAAAATTGAATTATATCAAATTATATATTTAAACTTTTAATGAAGAGGCTGATAAATAAATACATGGATTTTTTTTAATGAATAAGGTGAAATGATTATTTTTTAGATTGAAAGTCGTTGTGTTTGTAATAAATTAGATTCCTTTATTCGTTCCTCTTTTGATTAATGTTTAATTAGAAGATTATAGAAAGTAGTATAATTTTTTATTTTCTAAAAATAAAATACGTTAGAGTGTTTATAAGCTTATAACTTTATCTTATATTTGCGCCCTCAAAATTAATGATATGCGATTACATAGAAACCTTGTTTACACTACTATAGACTCTTTAAATGCCATTTTTAATGAAGGAGAATATGCGGATAAAGTAGTAGCAAGAGCACTAAAAAAAGATAAAAGGTGGGGGAGTGCAGATAGAAAGTTTGTAGCAGAAACAATCTATGAAATTGTGAGATGGAAACGTTTATATGCTGAAATAGGAGATGTTAAAGAACCTTATAATCGTGAAAATTTATGGCGTATGTTTGCAGCATGGGCTGTATTAAGAGGTTATCCTATACCTGATTGGACGCAATTACAAGGTACTCCAGAGCGTAAAATTAAAGGACGTTTTAATGAATTCTCTAAAACAAGAGCTATAAAAGAATCTATTCCTGATTGGATGGATGCTCTTTGTTTAAAAGAGTTAGGAGAAGATGTTTGGAGTAAAGAAATTAAAGCACAGAATGAACAAGCTAAGGTAATTTTACGAGTAAATACTTTAAAAACTACTAAAGAAAAACTACGTGCTATTTTAATGGATTTGAATATAGAGACAGATTTTTTAAAAGACCAGGTAGATGCTTTAATTTTAAAGGAACGCGCAAATGTCTTTTTAACTCAAGCTTTTAAAGAAGGTTTGTTTGAAGTACAAGATGCTTCATCACAATTAGTAGCTCCATTGTTAGATGTCCGACCAGGTATGCGAGTAGTAGACACTTGTGCAGGAGCAGGAGGCAAGACACTTCATTTAGCATCTATTATGCAAAATAAAGGACAATTGATTGCTTTAGATTTATACGAAAGTAAATTAAATCAGTTGAAGTTAAGAGCTCGTC
This sequence comes from Flavobacterium davisii, assembly GCF_042182265.1. Lineage (NCBI taxonomy): Bacteria > Pseudomonadati > Bacteroidota > Flavobacteriia > Flavobacteriales > Flavobacteriaceae > Flavobacterium > Flavobacterium davisii. The sequence goes on along the minus strand of NZ_CP097869.1, from coordinate 2,788,221 downwards.
GTAACGGAGTTCATAATGTTGAAACTCGTGTTATCGAAAGCTCTAAAACAATTAAAAAACTTTATGGAACAGCTGATCGCGTATTAATTGATGCGCCTTGTAGTGGTTTGGGAGTTTTAAAACGTAATCCAGATAGCAAGTGGAAACTGCAACCAGAATTTATAGATAATATCCGTAAGGTACAAGCAGAAGTTTTAGAAAATTATTCTAAAATTCTTAAACCAGGAGGAAAGTTGGTTTATGCCACTTGTTCTATATTACCATCTGAAAATCAAGAACAAATTCAAAAGTTTTTAGCAACAGAAAATGGTAAAAATTTCATGTTTATTCGCGATTATAAAATATTAGCACATCAAACGGGTTTTGATGGCTTTTATATGGCACTGTTAGAAAAAAAAAATGTAATCTAGGTTTATAAATTACTCTATATGAAAAAGAACTATCTTTTTTTTGTTTTCATTTTAAGTTCCTTTTGGGCAGTCGGACAAAATTGTCCGAGTGATTTAAGAGCATATTATTCTTCCGCAACAGGAATGAATTATGTTTTAAAAACACAACTTTTTAATATTATAAAGGATCATACGGTAATTAGTTATACGCCTGGTTTATGGAACCTATACTATACTTCGGATGTAAATTCTGATGGAAGAGTTTGGGATATATATTCAAACTGTAATTTTGTTTTCGGTACTCCTCTTTTAACAGGCGGTAGTCAAGACGACGGAAAAGGAGGAAAAGTAGAATGCGAAAGATATAATAGAGAACATACTTTTCCTAAAAGTTGGTTTGGAGGTTCATCAGGAATGCCAATGTATACGGACGCATTTCATGTTATGCCTACTGATAAAAAAGATAATGGAATGAGAGGAAGTATGCCTTATGGAATAGTGGGCAATACCCCTACCTATATAACAAATAATAATTCCAAAATAGGAATTTGTATAGCCCCCAACGCTCCTGTTAATCTTATTGTTTTTGAACCCGCAGATCAATATAAAGGAGATATAGCAAGAAATTATTTTTATATGGCTACGCGTTATGAAGATAAAATTTCAAATTGGCAAAATATTACAGTTGATGGAAATACTGTTTTAGATGGATCTAATGATCAAGTTTATGAAAAATGGTATCTGGATTTAATGATAAATTGGCATCTTCAAGATCCAGTTAGTCAAAAAGAAATTGATAGAAATAATGCAGTTTGCGCCGTACAACATAATAGAAATCCTTTTATAGATCATCCTGAATATGTTTGTCAAATATGGTCTGCACAATGCCAAGCTTTATCTAATTTAGAATTTCAATTACAAACAAATATCAGTTTATCCCCTAATCCATCAAATGGAGAATGGATAAAAATTAATTCTGCAATAGAGTTAGATGAAATTGAGGTATATACTATAAATGGACAGTTAATACAAAAGAGTAAAAAACCAGTAAGAACAGACGAAAGTTATAATTTAATTGGTTTATCAAAAGGATTATATCTAATAAAATTAACTGCTGGAAATCAATTTACAACGAAAAAAATTATCGTAGAATAAAAAAGTGGCTATATGCCACTTTTTTATTTTAATTATATACCAAAAACAATTTAAAACAACCAAATGAAATCAAAAACTACTTTGTTTGCACTTTTTTGTGCATTAGTAGGGCATGCACAAGCGCCCTCTGGTTATTACAGTTCCGCTACAGGCTCTGGTTATACTTTGAAAACACAATTGTATAACATTATTAAAGGACATACGGATAATGGTTATTCGGGACTTTGGACTACTTATCAGACTTCTGATAGAGATAAAGAATATGAAAATGATAACTCTATTATTGATGTTTATTCTGAAAACCCTACAGGAACAGACCCTTATGTGTACCAATACGGTACAAATCAGTGTGGAACTTATTCGGTAGAAGGGGGATGCTATAATCGTGAACACATGATTCCTCAATCTGTTTTTAATAATGCAGCACCTATGGTATCAGATGCTCATTTTATTCCTCCTACTGATGGAAAAGTAAATGGAATGCGTTCTAATTATCCTCATGGAATGGTAGCTGTTGCAAGTTGGACATCAAGAAATGGAGGAAAATTAGGATCAAGTGCTGTTTCAGGTTATACTGGTACCGTTTTTGAACCAATTAATGAATTCAAAGGAGATATTGCTCGTATGTATTTTTATTTTGCTACTCGTTATGAAAATACAGTTGCTAATTATACCTCTTATGAAATGTTTAACGGAACATCTAATCAAGTTTTTGGAAAACCTTTTTTAGATATGCTATTAAAATGGCATGCGCAAGATCCTGTAAGTCCTAGAGAAATAGCTAGAAATAATGCGATCTATGCTCGTCAAGGTAATAGAAACCCATTTATTGATAATCCTAATTATGTGAACCTTATTTGGGGAGGTTCTATTGCGGATACTACAGCTCCTTCTATACCATCTAATCTAATCTCTTCAGGAATATCAACAACAAGTTGTACGTTATCGTGGACTGCGTCTACAGATAATGTTGGAGTAACCAGTTACAATATATATTTAAATGGAGCTTTAAAAATAACGGTTGCGGGGACTAGTGCCAATATAACAGGATTAACAGCCTCTACGACTTATTCTTTTACAGTAAAAGCAAAAGATGCTGCTGGAAATACTTCAGATTCAAGTAATGCGTTAAATGTTACAACAACTGCTGGAACCGATATAATTGCTCCTACAGTTCCTAATAATTTAACCGTTTCAAATGTTACAACTACAGGATGTGTTTTATCATGGGCAGCATCAACAGATAATGTAGGAGTAATAGGATACGATATATATCAAGGAACTTTACTAAAAACTTCAGTAATAGGAACGACAGCTACAATAACAGGTTTATCTGCTTCAACCAATTATTCATTTACAGTAAGAGCAAAAGATGCTGCTGGAAATACTTCAGATTCAAGTAATGCGTTAAATGTTACAACAACTGCTGGAACCGATATAATTGCTCCTACAGTTCCTAACAATTTAACTGTTTCAAATATTACAACTACAGGATGTGTTTTATCATGGGCAGCATCAACAGATAATGTAGGAGTAATAGGATACGATATATATCAAGGAACTTTACTAAAAACTTCAGTAATAGGAACGACAGCTACAATAACAGGTCTATCTGCTTCAACCAATTATTCATTTACAGTAAGAGCAAAAGATGCTGCTGGAAATACTTCAGGATCAAGTAATGTACTAAATGTTACTACTACGGCTAGTACAACAGCTATTACTAATCTATATTTTTCAGAATATTTAGAAGGGACTTCTAATAACAAAGCTTTAGAAATTACAAATATAACAGGATCTCCTGTTAGTTTATCATCTTACGCTATAAAAAAACAAACAAATGGTTCAGGTTCGTGGAGTACTGGTTTAACATTATCAGGGACATTAGATAATAATGGAAAATTTGTTATTGTTAATAGTTTAATTTCTTCTACATGTTATTCTACTGCATTAGCAAATTTATCTACTTCTGCTGGCGAGATGGCTTATAATGGAAATGATGCTATAGGTTTGTTTAAAAATGGCGTTTTAGTAGATATTATAGGTAAATTTAATGGAGGTACAGCTGATTTTTCTATAGATGAAACAATGAGAAGAAAGGCTACAGCAATTGTACCAAGTACCACTTTTAACAAAACAAACGATTGGGATATATATAGTGTTGATAACTGCTCAGGTTTAGGTAATAGAGTGGTAAAATCTAATGAAAATAAAAAAGACATACATTTAAATTTATTTCCTAATCCAACAAAAGGAAATTTCCAAATAACTTTTGAAGATTTAGCTCAAAAATATACAGTTGAAATTTATACAACTTTAGGTCAAAAAATTTACGAAATAACAGAAGTTACTTCTGAATCAATTTTTATTAATGATTTACCTAAAGGTATTTATTTAGTAAAAATTAATCAAAATGAAAATTCTACTACCAAACGAGTTGTAGTAGAATAATTATATTGTATAAAATAAAAATGCTCCTAAAATTAACATTTAGGAGCATTTTTTATAGATTAATATTTGTAAAAAGTAAATCACCTAAAAGTTAAACAATCTATTAATTTTAGAATCAAGCCTCCTTATTTCAGATTTTTTATAGCAAACTTAGTTTTACAACATTGAAGATAATAAAAGGAGTATTTTCAGATTCCAAGTTGTTTTTATCTGTAATAAATTTCTAAAGTGTAATTTGAGTTAAACATAAAAACATAATTGATGTATTTTTTTATTATACCATAAATTATATTTATTTTCGTGCTCTGAAAAACTTGAAAAATCAAAATAAAATGAAATACGATATTATAGTTTTAGGTAGTGGACCGGGTGGTTACGTTACTGCTATTCGTGCATCTCAATTAGGCTTTAAAGTAGCTGTTATTGAAAAAGAAAACTTGGGAGGTATTTGTTTAAATTGGGGATGTATACCAACAAAAGCCTTGTTAAAGTCTGCTCAAGTTTTTGATTACCTAAAGCATGCTTCTGACTACGGTCTAAAAGCAGATAATGTAGATAAAGATTTTGATGCTGTTATTACTCGCTCAAGAGGTGTTGCTGAAGGAATGAGTAAAGGAGTTCAATTCTTAATGAAAAAAAATAAAATAGATGTAATTGACGGTTTTGGAAAGGTTAAACCAGGAAAAAAAGTTGAAGTTACAGATAAAGAAGGTAAAGTAACGGATTATACAGCCGATCATATTATTATAGCTACAGGGGCTCGTTCACGTGAGTTGCCTAATTTACCACAAGATGGTAAAAAGGTAATAGGATATCGTCAAGCGATGACATTATCTGAACAACCTAAAAAAATGATTGTAGTAGGATCAGGTGCTATAGGAGTTGAATTCGCACATTTTTATAATGCAATGGGAACGGAAGTAACAATTGTAGAGTTTATGCCTAATATTGTTCCAGTTGAAGATGAAGATATATCAAAACAATTTGAACGATCTTTAAAAAAAGCAGGAATTAATATCATGACCAATGCTTCAGTTGAAAAAGTAGATACAACAGGAGCAGGAGTTAAAGCAACTGTTAAGACAGCTAAAGGAGAAGAAATATTAGAAGCAGATATTGTACTTTCTGCAGTAGGAATTAAAACAAATATTGAAGGAATAGGATTAGAAGATGTAGGAATTGCTACTGACCGCGATAAAGTTTTAGTTAATGCTTATTACCAAACCAATATTCCAGGATATTATGCAATAGGAGATATAACTCCAGGTCAAGCTTTAGCACACGTTGCTTCAGCAGAAGGAATTATTTGTGTTGAAAAAATTGCTGGTTTACATGTAGATCCTTTAGATTATGGAAATATTCCAGGTTGTACCTATGCAACTCCTGAAATTGCATCAGTTGGTTTAACAGAAAAAGCAGCTAAAGAAAAAGGATATGAAATAAAAGTAGGCAAGTTCCCTTTTTCAGCTTCAGGAAAAGCATCGGCAGCAGGTACCAAAGATGGTTTTGTAAAAGTTATTTTTGATGCTAAATATGGAGAATGGTTAGGTTGTCACATGATTGGTGCTGGAGTAACTGATATGATAGCAGAAGCTGTTGTAGCCCGCAAATTAGAAACTACAGGACATGAAATACTAAAAGCTGTACATCCACACCCTACTATGAGTGAAGCCGTAATGGAAGCCGTTGCGGATGCTTACGGAGAAGTTATCCATTTATAAAACATAATAAAAGAGGCAATCAAAAAATAAAGCTAAGTCTACTACTAAAAAAGTTTCATTTAAGAATTGAGTATTCCTTTCTTTGATTAAACTTTTTAAAGTATCACCCTTTGATAACTAGAATAAAGCTTAATAAAATCAAACTATTTTTTGAATGCCTCTTTTTTATACCCCTATTCTAATTTAGGATGTTTCTTCTTTTTCTGTATATATTATATTTCTAAATAACGTATACCCAATCATAAGCTAAATACAACTTCTATTCTACTTTATACTAGTTTTAAATTTCATCTATTCTAATTCATTAACTCGTTTTTTAGAATCATTTCTTTCACTATCTTTATAATGATAATCGCCTTTTTAATATCTAAAACCAGTTTAAGATAGAGTTAAGATAGGTGTAGCTTACACATTTTTTAAATGAATAAAAGGAAGTAAACAAACGAGTTGATTATAATACTAAATGGAAGAAAACAAGCCTAAAATAATAAAAGTAAGAGATCTACTTACAAATGATCGCGTACAAATACCAAGTTATCAACGACCTTATAAATGGACTATAAAAAATGTTAATCAATTAATTGATGATCTTTTAATTCATAAAGAAAAATCAGAATATCGTTTAGGAACACTTGTTATTCATAATCATGATGCTATTTTTGACATTGTCGATGGACAACAAAGAACAATAACATTAATATTAATTGCATACGCAATAACCCAAAAACACAAAAAAACAATAGACGAAGATAAAATATTGAAAAATTTTAATCCAAAACTTCTAAATTTATCTTTTACAAATAATATTTCAAAAACAAATATTCAAAATAACTACAAACAAATTGAAAGAAGAATTGCAGAATTTGATGAAAAATTAATAGAATTCTTTTTAGATAAATGTACATTGGTAGAAGTAGTTTTAACCAACATTTCAGAAGCATTTCAGTTTTTTGATTCCCAAAATGCAAGAGGAAAAGATCTAGAACCTCACGATTTATTAAAAGCATTTCATCTCCGAGAAATGAATAATTTTTCAACAGAAGAGGAACGTAAAAAAACAGTTGAAAAGTGGGAAAGTTTAGATACCACAAAACTTTCACAATTATTTTCAGAATACTTATTTAGGATTAGAAATTGGAGTAGGGGACATTCATCACGATATTTTTCAAAAAATGAAGTGGATGTTTTCAAAGGTGTAAGTTCGGATATAGAAGAAAATTATCCTTTTCTAGAAATGCTTCGAATTACACACTTTTATATCGAAGAATACAATCGCTCATACCACAGGAATATTGATAAACAAAAAATGACTTACCCTTTTCAGATAGATGGAACCATTATAAATGGAAAACGATTTTTTGAAATGATTGAACATTATCAAATTATGATAGATAACCTAAAATCAGAAGCAATCAAGGAAAAATATCCTTTATTAAAAATTATCAAAACTTATGAAGGTAGTTTTCGTACAGGAGATAAATATATTCGTAACTTATTTTACTGTGGATTAATTTATTATCTAGATAAATTTGGTGATAAAGAACTATCAAAAGTAATAGATAAAATTTTTATTTGGGCTTATTCTTTACGCCTAAAATTACAAGCAGTTGGACTGGATTCTGTTGATAATTATGCCCTTAATCTAGGGCATTCTCAAATACAATTATTCAAAAAAATTAAAGAAACTATAAAGCCCCATGATATTTTAAATTTACGATTCGAAATTTTAAAAGAAAATAGATCGAGTAAAACAGAAGAAATTGTAGAACGATTCAAGAAATTAAAATATTATGAATCATAAACAACCTAAATATTATAGCATTCAAGAATTATTTAGTTCTGAGGATTATGTAATTCCAATTTATCAAAGAAATTATGAATGGAGTGAACCTCAAATAACACAATTAATACAAGATATAGTAGACTATGTTATTAAAAATAAAGATACGACCGATATATCTCAATATTATATAGGTTCTTTAATCACTTATGAAAGAAAACTAGAAGGCAACGTAATCTATGAAACTATTGATGGACAACAGCGCTTAACCACATTAACCTTATTGCTAAATGTAATCAAAAAAGAATATCCAACAATTGATTTATCTTGGTATAAAAAACTCAATTTATCTTTTGATAGCCGTAAAATAGCTTCCAATACACTTCTATATCTTTTTAATAAAGAAAGTTTAGATAATAAAGAATGTAATGCTACACTTCAACAAGGGTATTATGATGCAAAAAAATCATTGGCAAGAATTTTGGCTGAAAACAATTTAACTATTGAGTGTTTTTGCAACTATTTTTTTGAAAAAGTTACAATCTTACGTGTTTTAGTTCCTGACGATACAAATTTAAATCACTATTTTGAAATAATGAATAGTCGTGGAGAACAATTAGAGAAACACGAAATTTTAAAAGCAAAAATGCTTGAAATCTTAGAAGAAGATCATTTGAAATATGCTTTCAATTTAATTTGGGAAGCAACTTCAAACATGGAAAAATACGTACAATATGGTTTTTCAGTTACACAAAGACATGAACTATTTGGTGAGAATGATTGGAACAATTTAATTAACCCAGAAAATGTTTATTCTAAATTAAAAATTCCAAACAATAATCAAATTACAGAAGAAGCTTTTACAATAAGCCAACTTCTTGCAAAAAATATAAATTTTACCTCAGATAATTCAAGTACTACAGATGAAAACCCAGAACGATTTAATACAATCATTAATTTTTCAAATTTTCTACTTCACATTTTAAGAATACAAACAAAATCCAATGTTCCATTAGATGACAAACAATTATTGGAATTGTTCGATCCTTTTTTAAAGAATAATGATAAAAAAGAATTTGTAAAAGAATTTGGTTATAATTTGTTAAAAGGTAAATTATATTTTGACAAGTACATTATAAAAAGAGAATTTACAAAAGGATCAGATCATTGGAGTTTAAAACGATTAAAATGGTATGATGGAAATAAAGTAGGCTATGTAAATACTTTTGATGTAGATAATGTGGAAATGATAGAAGGCATTAATAGAGAAATTCTAATGCTATTATCTATGTTTCATGTTTCAAATCCAACTTTAGTTTACAAACATTGGTTAAACGCCTCTTTGAAATTTACTTTAGAATATTCTGGAACTAATTTAGCAAATGACTATAAATCATATCTTGAAAATCTTGCTAAAGCATTTTTGAATGATCGATTCTTAGCAATCAATCCCAAAGATTATTTTGAAATAATTTATATAAATGAAGGAAAACAAAAAAATATAGAAACGGCTATTGATATAAATAAACTTCATCAAGGAACAACCGTAGAAAACTTTATATTTAATTATTTGGATTATTTATTATGGCAAAATTATAGAACAGATAATCGTGAATATTTTAAAGTAAAAAGAGAAAAAATATTAATAGACAATCGTATAAAAGATTTTGAGTATACCTTTAGAAGTTCAGTAGAACATTATTACCCTCAAAATCCTATTGATAAAAATTTAAAAATAAAAGAACAAGATATAGAATGGTTAGATAATTTCGGGAATTTATGTTTAATTAGCGGTAGCAAAAATTCACGTTTAAGCAATTTTATGCCAACTGCAAAGAAAGATTATTATAAAGGAAGTAAAACGATTGACAGTATAAAACAACGTATTATGATGGAATATGAATATTGGGATATAAATGGATTGAATGGCCTTAATGAAATAAAAGAACATGGTCAAGAAATGATTCAAATCCTTAAAAAATAATACTTACAAACAGAATAAAATTTTAATTACTTTTATTAATAGCTAAAATTACCTCGAATAAAATTGATCATGAGATACAAAACGCATAAGTGGGTTAGACCAGAAGATTTAAACGCAAACGGAACTCTTTTTGGAGGAAAGTTGTTATCATGGATAGATGATGAAGCCGCTCTTTATTCAATAGTTATTCTAAAAAATAATAAGATTGTTACAAAATTTATGTCTGAAATAAATTTTATGAGTTCAGCTCGACAAGGTGACATTATAGAAATAGGACTCGATGTCATTAAATTCGGGAAGACATCTATTACAATGAAATGTGAGGTTAAAAATATAATGACAAAAGCTACTATTATAACAGTAGATTCTATTACAATGGTTAATTTAGATAGTTTTGGACAACCAGCTAATCATGGTAAAACACAATCAGATTTAGCTTTAGATGAAAAAAGTATTTAATTTCCTTTTAAATCAATAAAAACAATTCAAAATAAAAAATAATATTTCGTTTATTCTCTCAAAATACGAGTAAATTGGTAATTCATAATAGTAAATTTGTTTGGTCCCCGATTTAGATTTTTTATTTAAACTCAAATTCCGTACGAGAAGGTTGGCTTCTCTAATTCACTTCGTTCAAGTCTAATGCGGAATTTGGGTTAGATTGTTAAACCCAGATTACGCATTAGAAATCTATTCCACTTTATTTCACAACGAAGCCTAATGCGTAATCCGGGTTAAAGTAAAAAAACTAAAGAAAGTTAAATGAAAGAATTATTTAGTCACATTCCTAAAAATTAATAAAGCATTCTTATTTCCTTGATTCCGAATACTTTTGTACTATCATCTTCCAACGCAATTTCAATTAAACCATCTTGATTAACTTTTTTTATAATTCCCATAAACTTATGATGATTGTGATCCTCAAATGCTACAGGCTTATTAATTTTAAATAAATAATTATGATAACTATTCCATAAATCTATTTTATCATTTTTAAGCTTTTCTAAATTAATTTTTAACCTTGTTAGTATAGTAAACAATATTGCTTCTATATCATATTCTTTACTTGTAATACATTTTAATGAAGATGCTTGAGGAAGATTTTGAAAGTTTTCTTGATTTATATTAAGTCCAATACCAACAATAGATTCTATTTCTTGATTTCCTTTAAAATTATTTTCGATCAATATACCCGAAATTTTTTTATTACCTGACATAATGTCGTTTGGCCATTTTATATATAAGTCAGGAATATGGTAGTCTTCCAGAGCTTCTTTTATCGTTACTGCAATAGTTATATTAAGGTCAAAAATAGTAATGTCTTTTTTGATTGTATTTTTTATTAATATACTGGTTATTAGGTTTTTATTGTCTTCTGTGTTCCAGTTACTTCCCATCTGACCTCTGCCTTTCCATTGACTTTTAGCAGTCACTACAGTAAAATTTTCAAGTACTTGATCTTGTGAAAGTTTTTTTAAAAAATCATTAGTAGAATCTATGGCATTGAGTTTGATTAGTTTCATGTACTGTAATTTGAAATAGTAAAATTTAAGTATCTATTTTTTATCTTTCAAAATAAAGACAAAAAACAATAACTTTGCGAAAAATAATTATTCAAAATAAATGGCGAACAAAGAAGTAGGAAATGATATTTTATTAGCAAATATCATTAAAGGTATTGAAGACGTAAAAGGAAATGATATAGATATTTTAGATCTTAGAGAATTAGAAAATACAGTTTGTGATTATTTTGTTATTTGTAATGGTACCTCAAATACACAAGTTAATGCAATTGTTAATTCTGTTCAAAAAGCTGTTTCAAAAGAGCTCAAAGAAAAACCTTGGCATGTTGAAGGAACTGATAATGGAGAATGGGTATTGATGGACTACGTACATATAGTAGTTCATGTTTTCCAAAAACATATTAGAGAATATTACAACATAGAAAGTCTTTGGGGAGATGCTAAAATTACATCAATCGAAAATAAATATTAATTGTTAGAGTATCTATGTCAAAAGAAAATAAACAAAATAATTTTAAATTTAATCCTTGGTGGATATATGGCTTGATAGGAGCTGTATTTATAGCGATGTATTTATCAGGTCAATCTCGTTGGGTTGAACCTAGTAAAACAAATGTTTCTAAATTTTATGAGTTTTTAGAGGCAGGCGATGTGGATAAAGTAGAGGTCGACAACGATCGTTTTGTTACAGTTTATCTAAAAGAAAATGCTTTATCTAAAGAAGCTCATAAGAAATTACCTAAAGAAGATCTATTAGGTAGTAAGAATTTAGGTCCTCATTACTCTTTTGAAATAAGTGGTGAAGATGGAAGTTTTTCTAAAGATTTAAAAGAAGCTAAGTTAGCTAATAAAATTTCGCAATACGAATACAAAACATCAGGTGGTTGGACTGATTTTATGATTCAATTACTTCCTATTTTTATTTTGATTGGTTTTTGGGTCTTTATGATGCGTCGTATGTCAGGTGGCGGTTCAGGAGGTGGCGGTCAAATTTTTAATATTGGACGCTCAAAAGCTAAACTTTTTGATGAAAAAACAGACGTAAAAGTAACCTTTAAAGATGTAGCTGGATTAGAAGGAGCTAAAGAAGAAATACAAGAAATTGTAGAGTTCTTAAAAAATCCTAAAAAATATACTGATTTAGGAGGAAAGATTCCTAAAGGAGCTTTATTAGTAGGGCCTCCAGGTACAGGTAAAACATTATTAGCAAAAGCTGTTGCAGGAGAAGCTAAAGTTCCATTCTTTTCTCTTTCAGGATCTGATTTCGTAGAAATGTTTGTAGGAGTTGGAGCTTCTAGGGTTCGTGATTTATTTAAACAAGCTAAAGAAAAATCACCTGCTATCATTTTTATTGATGAAATAGATGCAGTAGGTAGAGCTAGGGGGAAAAGTAATTTTTCAGGATCTAATGATGAACGCGAAAATACACTAAATCAGTTGTTAACTGAAATGGATGGTTTTGGAACAGATACTAGTGTAATCGTATTAGCAGCTACTAACCGTGCAGATGTATTAGATAAAGCACTAATGCGTGCTGGACGCTTTGATAGACAAATTTACGTTGATTTACCAGATATTCGCGAACGTAAAGAAATCTTTGACGTACATTTAAAACCTTTGAAAAAAGTAGAAGATTTAGATACTGACTTTTTGTCAAAACAGACACCAGGATTTTCAGGAGCCGATATAGCTAATGTATGTAATGAAGCTGCTTTGATAGCTGCTAGAAATAATAAATCAGCAGTAGATAAACAAGACTTTTTAGATGCTGTAGATCGAATTATTGGCGGTTTAGAAAAGAAAAATAAAATCATAACAGCAGAAGAAAAAAGAGCAATAGCCATTCATGAGGCTGGTCACGCCACAGTAAGTTGGATGTTAGAGCATGCCGCACCACTAGTAAAAGTTACTATTGTACCAAGAGGACAAAGTTTAGGAGCAGCTTGGTATCTGCCAGAAGAAAGACAAATTGTTAGACCACATCAAATGTTAGATGAAATGTGCGCAACAATGGGAGGACGTGCAGCTGAAAAAGTAGTTTTTGACATGATTTCTACAGGAGCTTTAAGTGACTTAGAAAAAGTAACCAAACAAGCTCGTGCTATGGTTACGATATACGGACTCAATGAAAGATTGGGCAATGTAACCTATTATGATTCTTCTGGTCAGTCAGACTATAATTTTTCTAAACCTTATTCAGAAGAAACAGCCTTAACAATAGATAAGGAAATATCAACTATAATAGAAAAACAATATCAACGTGCTATATCCATTTTAGAAGAAAACAAAGAAAAATTAGAACGTTTAGCAGACATTTTAATAGAAAAAGAGGTAATCTTTAAGGATGATTTAGAGGAAATTTTTGGTAAACGTCCGTATGACAAACCTTTGTTAGAAGAAATTGTTTAAAACTTAGTTAATAAAATCTTTAAAAAACTCAATCTTATGTTAAAATTCGATTGAGTTTTTTTTAACTTTGCCTATTAAACCAAACTACTTCTATTTGTAAGTAATATATGAGTATTTTTAGGAAAATTTTTGGGTCAAGTAATGATGCTTCTCAAGAAGCTAATGAAAGTGAATATAACCCTTTTCAAGAAGTAAATGTTAATTTACCAGTAGATGAGTTGTTTACTTTAAATTTTAAAAAAAATGGAGGTAAATTCTTATACTGTGAAAATTTAGCAGAATTAAATGAACAATTTGAAAATATTTTAGAAGAAAATGATTGGTTCGAATCAGAAGCCATTTGTTTAGAGTCTAAATTATTTGGAATGTTAGATTCCAATAATATAAGCTATTCGGATGTCACAAGTCCAAAATTTTTATTAGCAACTTGTGAAGGACTTATAGCAGAAGATGGTTCTATTATGTTTTCTTCTACTCAAATAAAACAAAATAAAATAAATGAATTACCAGACAATATAATAGTTATTGCAGCTACTAGTCAGATGGTTCCTGGTAAAAGTGATGGACTACGTGAAATAAAAAAACGTTATACAACCAATTATCCCACTAATATTACAACCATTAAGTATTTTGAAAAAGTGAAAGAAGAAGATTTTCTTCGTTACGGAAGTTCTCCAAAAAATTTATATTTACTTTTATTAGAAGATTTATAGCATGAACGAAACAGTAGTCCGTGCATTATCAGGTGCTATATATGTTGCTCTGTTAGTGTCTGCTAGTCTATATTCAAAAGAATCCTTTTTAATTCTTTTTGGACTTTTTTTATTACAAGCAGTAAATGAATTTACGAATTTAGTTAGAATAAATAAAATACTAGCTTTTTCATTAGCTACTATTTCGTACTTAAATTTTACTTATTTTAATAATTATCATTTTAACAATTGGATGTTAACAATTATTAGCTTAATAGTATTAATTCTTCTTTTTAATTGGTTGTTTGACAATAAAATTAAAAATATAAATTCTTTAAGTTGGATAGTACTGATAGGTTATATTATTATTCCATTCATATTAATTACCAAATTAGGTCAAATAGAAGAAAACCATTACCCTCATATTATAATAGGAATCTTTATTTTGATATGGATAAATGATACCTTTGCTTATTTGGTAGGGAAAAAGTTCGGGAAAAGAAAATTGTTTGAAAAAATTTCGCCTAAAAAAACAATAGAAGGCTTTTTAGGTGGTACCATATTTACTATACTAGCTAGTTTTTTAATAAGCCGATATTATGTAAATTTGTTTCCAATTGGATATTGGATTCTAATTGCTCTTTTTACAAGTTTTTTTGGTACAATTGGAGATTTAGTAGAATCAAAATTTAAACGTTCAGCAGGAGTTAAAGATAGTGGTAGCATTATGCCAGGTCATGGAGGTATATTAGACCGATTAGATAGTGTTATTTTTACAGCCCCATTTATTTATTTATTATTAAAAATTGTAGGATATGTTTCATAAGGAAGGAATTAAAATTATTTCAGTAGCTTCGATAATAATGATTATTGGCTTATTTTTAGCTGATAAGTTTTTAATTGATATTGCATGGTTACGCTTAAGTGTGCAAATATTAATTTTGTTTCTCTATGTAATGATTTTACAATTTTTCAGAAATCCTAATAGAAAAATACAGGCTAATGAACATACTATATTAGCTCCTGTTGATGGTAAAGTCGTAGTAATAGAAGAAGTATATGAAGAAGAATACTTTAAAGATAAGCGTTTAATGGTTTCTATCTTTATGTCTCCAATAAATGTCCATGTAACCCGTTATGCTGTTTCAGGAATTGTTAAGTATAGCAAATATCATCCAGGTAAATATTTAGTAGCTTGGCATCCAAAAGCCAGTACAGAAAATGAACGTACTTCCGTAGTGGTTGAAAACAAAATCTTTGGAGAAATTTTATACCGTCAAATTGCAGGAGCTTTAGCAAAAAGAATTGTAAATTATGCAAAAGAAGGAGATCTAGCTATCCAAGGAACAGATGCAGGATTTATAAAATTTGGTTCACGTGTAGATTTATACCTACCATTAGGTACCAAAATTAATGTGAAACTACAAGAAAAAGCAATTGGAAATCACACAGTTATTGCCGAAGCTTAAAATGTTTGATCAAGAATTAGATATTAAATTCAGAGAAGCTTTTATAAAAGTTTCTAAAATGAAGCAGGATTCCCTTCCTCAGGATATTATGTTACGTTTATATGCTTATTATAAACAAGCTAGTTATGGTTCTATATCCAATATGGATTATAACAGTCTGGATGTAAGAGATGCTTTTAAGCTAAACGCTTGGATGCAAGTAAGTAATTTATCTATTGAAGAAGCTAAAAAAAACTATATTGATTTAGTAAACGAAATAGTTACAATAAATGAGTAAAAAAAAATTTTTTATCATAAGTTGGATCGGATTATCTCTTTTAAGTTGTAAAAAAGATACTTTAGTAGAAGTAGTGGATGTTCCAGCTACTCCTATAATAGCTGTTGAAAAAAAAGATACAAAACCTTCCGACCTAAAAGCTATAGAAGGAGCTTTTCAGCTATATAATTTACCTTTTGATTACAAAGCTTTAGAGCCCTATGTAGATGCCAATACTTTAGAATTACATTACTCAAAGTATTTATTACCTTACGTTAATGCTTTAAACAAAGCAGTTATAGGAACAAAATATGAAGTATTAGATTATTTAAATATATTTAAAAATTTAAACTATTCTGATACTGATATCCGTAATTATGTAGGTGCGGTGTATAATCATAATTTTTATTTTGAATCTATTGCTCCAAAAGCAGGAGGACAACCCACTGGAGAGCTATTAGATGCTATTAATAGAGATTTTGGCTCTTTCGATTTATTTATACAAAACTTTTCTGAAGCTTCTATAAAAATAAATGGTTCTGGTTGGACTTGGTTACTTTCTGATAAATACGGCAAATTACGAATTATTACAACTTCTAATAATGATGCTCCTCAAATGAAAGGATTAGGTTTCAAAGGGGTTCCATTGTTGTGCTTGGATATGTGGGAACACGCATATTATTTAAAATTTCAAAATAAGAAAAAAGAATATGCTAATACCTTTTTTAGTATAATTAATTGGTCTAAAATAGAAGAAAGATATAATGCTTTTCCAAAATCTAATTACACTCCAACGAGCCCTGTTTCAACTACAATTGTAGAAGATTCTGAGTCTGATTTAGTACCTTTAGAAAATAATAAAAAAGATAAAGAATAAAAGACAAGTTTCTGATTTCCTAAGTAAGATTAGATAATTATAAGTTAAAATATTAAATACTATTTATATAATTGAAGTGATTAAATTCTTAATTAGGTTTAAGAATAAAAAGAGTCAAATATTAAAATAAAAATTATTTATTAATATTCGACTCTTTTTCACTTAATATAATAAATCTATAAAAGATATAAAGGGATAATGTATTTAGTGCTATGCCAATAGGTTCAAATATTTTTTCTAAAGTATAATATTTTTGAAGGATAAATATTAAGTTTTGCATCATAAACATAATAATGCTTATAAGTAAAAGATAATTTTTATTACTAATATCATTATTTTCTAAATAGTAATTAGACAAGGCAATACCTCCCAATAAGGACATTAGAATAGCATTAAACAAAATAACTAAAAAGTTAAAAACATAAAATTCATCAATTAAGAATATAATATATAAATAGAAAAATAAAAAAGGAAAAGAACCAATTAAAAAAGGAATTATTCTTTTTTTTGTCATGCTTTTATAAACTAAAACAAGACTTAGAAATCTATTTATTAAATAAGCAACCATTCCATAAACTAAAAAAGATTTAATCTTACTTTGAAAAAAGAAATTGCTTATGATAACAAAAAGCAAAATGGTGATAAAAAGATAATTTCGTTTAGATGAACTATATATATATAGTATTTGTAGTAGAATTAACCGTAATAATCCAAAATAATGGAATAAGTTGTTTATTTTAAAAATTTCATCTATTAAAAATAACAATGCAGTAGAAAAGTAAAGAATACTTATTAACTCTATTGTCTTTTTTTGAGTCAAATTTTCCATAATTTTATTTTTAGCATTTATTATGTCATTTACAAAAGACAAGAGAATTTAAGAATTATAAAATGAATTAACTAGTTCTCATTCTCAAATTTAGTAAAAAAAATAAAATTATGTAAGAAAAGGCTTAAAATTTTAATTTAGAAGCTTAAAAAAAATAGTATATCTATTAATTTTTAGCATAAAAAAAACTAGTAATTTCTTTTAATTTATTTTTCCGTTCTATTTTTTTTGCTTGATTTTTAATTTTAGCTTTTTTGAGTTTAGTATTAAATTTTTTAATATTTTTTTCGTTTTTACGACTCATAAATATTTTTTTTTTATTTGCTCTAAAGTTAATTCCGTATAAATTAGATCATTTATTATTTTCTCTCTCAAAGAAGAAATATCTTCGTCAAAATATTTTGCCCAATTGGTTAAATTTAAGATATTACGAGCATTTTTTAATTTTTTTTGAGTTTCCTTACTTGTTCTTAAAATAGCAGAACCGTTATAATCTTTTGTTTGTTTGTGTAGATAATGAATTTCATTACGGATACGATCCCAATGAAGATAATATAATTTTTCAATTTCATTATCAGGAAAAAAACTATCCCAAGTAGCAAAACCTAGTTTATATTTAGTAGAATTTAATTTATGATCTATTAATCGCCATTTTGAATTTGCAAATCGTCCCCAATGATTTGATAATCTGTAAATTCCTTTTTCGGTATAATAATATTTACTACCTGATTTACTTACAAAATCAGGTGTTAAATCAGAAATAAAAGCAGAGGAAACCTCTTCAAACAAACAAAAAGTTTTTTTTAATGAATTTATTCGAGGATAATATTTAGATTTTGTTTTCTTCAAAACTTTAAATAAAACTTAAAAATGACTTATATAACTACAAAAAGGCTATTTTTGTGCTTCAAAAGTAATAAAACTATTTTTATAGTTCTTTATATTATTAACAAATACATACAGATGAAAAAAATTTTAGGAATTAGTTTAGTAACCTTATCTATTGCATGTAATGGTATAATTGGTAATGGATTTAAATTTGAAGGTGAAATCAATGGATTAAAAGATGGAACGAAAGTATTTTTACAAAAGCAAGATGAAAATACAGGTATGCCGATATCTATTGATACTGCAAAAATAGAAAAAGGGCAATTTGTTTTTAAAGGAGAAGCTAAAGAACCACAAGTTCACATGATTTCTGTTGAAAATCAAGAAGGTGGTTTTATTTTTATTTTAGAGAAAGGAAACATTACGGCAAAAATTAACAAGGATAGTATACCTTTAGCAAAGGTGGGAGGTACTTATAATAATGAGGAATTAGTTAAGTATAATGCTCAAATGATGGGAATTTCTAAGCGTATGATGAATTTTCAAAAAGAAAATATGGCAAAAATGCAAGACGCTCAAAAAACAAATGATTCTGTTACTATGAAAAAATTAAATACAGAATTTTCTAAATTTCAGGATGAGTTTATTTCTTCCGGAGATAAGTATATTAATGAAAATCCAAAATCATTTATTTCTTTATTATTGATACCTACACTTTTTAATACGCCAAATGCGGATGTAGTTAAGATTAAAAAATCGTTTGATGCTTTAGAAAATGATCTAAAAGAAACAGCAGCAGGTAAAAAAATAAAAAAACAGTTAGCTGATTTTGAAAAAGCAATGGAAGGATCAAAAAAAAAAATGAAGTAAAAAAAGCACCTAATTTTACTGCTAAAACACCTGAAGGTAGAACGCTGAGTTTAAAACAGGTTTTAGGAAAGGTAACACTCATTGATTTTTGGGCATCTTGGTGTGGTCCTTGTAGACAAGAAAACCCAAATGTAGTAGCTCTTTATAAAAAATGGCATCCAAAAGGATTAAATATTATAAGTGTATCTTTAGATGAAGATTTAACTAAATGGAAAGAAGCAATAAAAAAAGATCAATTAACTTGGTATCATGTTTCTAATTTGATGAAATGGGAAGACCCAATTGCTAAAGCTTATACTATAGAAAGTATTCCTTCAACAGTTTTGGTGGATGAAAGAGGAAATATTATAGAAACTAATCTTTTTGGTAAAGATTTAGAGAATGAAATTCAAAAAATATTACTTAAATAACAGTTAGTTTTAAATTAATAAAAAAGGGATGATTATCATCCCTTTTTTATTTTATTATTGTAAAGGCACAATTTATTTTTGTTTAGCTACTAGTTGAGCAATTTCTACAATAACTTCAATTGCTTTTTGCATGCTTTCTACAGGAACATATTCATATTTTCCATGAAAATTATGTCCACCTGCAAAAATATTAGGACAAGGTAATCCCATGTATGATAATCTAGATCCGTCAGTACCACCACGTATTGGTTTAATGATAGGGGTAATACCTAAATTTTTCATTGCTTTTTCTGCTGTTTTTACTATATGTATCATAGGTTTAACCTTTTCACACATATTATAATATTGATCTTTTATTTCTATTTCTACAATATTATCTCCAAATTGTTTTTTATATTTAGAGTTGATCTTATCAGCTATTTTTTGTGCTAATTTTTTACGCTTTTCAAATTTTTTGCGATTGTGATCACGAATAATTAATTGAACTGTTGTTTCTTCTATACTTCCTTTGATATCTACAACATGAAAAAAACCTTGATAATCTTTTGTTTTTTCAGGTACTTCCTTTTTAGGTAACTTATTAATGTATTTAGTAGCTAAAAGCATTGAATTAATCATTTTGCCTTTTGCATAACCAGGATGTACACTTTTTCCTTTAAATATGAGTTTAACTCCTGCGGCATTAAAATTTTCATATTCTAATTCTCCTATTTGGCTACCATCCATTGTATAAGCCCAGTCACACCCAAATTTTTCTACATCAAAAAAATCTGCACCACGGCCTATTTCCTCATCAGGGGTGAACCCAACTTTAATAGTACCGTGTTTGATTTCTGGATTTTGAATCAAATACTCCATTGCTGTCATAATTTCTGTTATGCCAGCTTTATCATCAGCTCCTAATAAGGTTGTTCCGTCAGTAGTTATGAGGGTTTGTCCTTTGTATAATAACAAATCTTCAAAATAATTAGGAGATAGAATAATATTTTTTTCTTTATTTAGAATTATATCTCCTCCATCATAGTTCGTTATGATTTGTGGTTTTATGTTAGCTCCTGTAAAATCTGGAGTGGTATCAAAATGAGAAACAAAACCAATGGTTGGCACTTTTTCTTCTATATTTGAAGGTAAGGTTGCTTGAATATAAGCCTTATCGTCTATACTTACATCTTGCATTCCTATAGATTTTAGTTCTTCTACTAGTTTGTTAGCAAGATCCCATTGTTTAGCAGAACTTGGAGTAGTATTAGAGTTAGGGTCTGCTTCTGTATCTATTGTTACGTAGCTTATAAAGCGATCTATTATATGTTGCATAATTAAGATTTTTGTTCTTTATTAAAATATACTAAATAGTAATACATTTGTTTTTCTTCGTCCCATCCTTTTTCTACAAATTTTTCAGCACTTTCGGGATTGACAAAATCCAATTTTATTTGAATATTTGTGTCTAATTCAATTACATTTTTCATTTTTCGACGAACATCCGTTACAGCTTGATTCGCAATTGGAAAATTAGTTAAATCTTCTACACTATATTTTTCGCCTTTATCAACTTTATAGTTTTTAAATTCAGATATTAAATCAGGATTATCTAATACATCATTTAGAAAGGTTGATTCTTCAAAATTATCATTTTTAGCAAAATGATTTACAGCTCGGTTCATAAAAAGAACTTCTTCTTTTTTATCTTCGGCAGGTAAAACTACTTCTTTTGCAAAATCTTGACAAAACTTTAAATATTTTTTTGTCATAAAATTTTCATCTTGAAATGCGTCAACACTTAGGAAGTGTTCTAACCAATAACGGGCATCATAACGATTACTATCTACAGTTAGTATTTTGTATCCTTCTTCTTTTTTGTAATTAAAAATTAAACATCCTTTGTCTAATTTTTGTAAGTTAATTCCTTGTTGTAAAATCATTTCAAGATTGCTTCCTTTTTCTTCAAACTGAAGGAAATCTGATTTTATCTCGCTTTTAAATACACCTATCGCATCTACTGGTTTATTATCAATTGAAACGTTTGTTAAATAAGTGATATATACTTCTCCATTCTTTATATGGGGATGGTTGGATTGTTCAAAAAGATGTTTGGTTATTTTTTTTGAAAGATCATGAATATTAGCTGGATTTGTAAAAATTTCGGTTGCTAAATTATACATTTCATTATATTCCAAATCTACATCATGTGCAAATTGGTAATAATTTTCTTCCTTATCTCTAAAGGGTTTAAAGAAAAATTCTTTTAGTAAGGGCATAATTTCATCGTTTAAACCATAAGGTTGTTCAGACAAAAAGATAGCCTCATTTCTACTTTTATTTCCTACGCGATGTATGGATAGGTTTTCTATTTGGGTATTAAAAAGATTAATCATATTTTATAATATAAGAATAAAGATTTATAGAATTTCTATTATCTAGTATTCTTGGTTTTTATTTTGTAGTGTTTTTTGAGTTTTTAAAAATTAATTCCAGTTTTCTTCAAAGCCAAAATCACTAAATGAATCATCACCTTCAAACATATCAAAATCTTCATCATCATAATCATCTTCAAAATCGCTGTAAAAATCATTTTGTTCAGCATCAAATTCTTTATCTGGTGCTGTTAGTGGTAATATACCATGTGAAAACAATAAATCAGGGTAAGCTATTCCTTGTTCTGGTTCTTCAATTGCAGCTAATTCTACAAAAAAAGTCCACATATTTAAAAAATCATATACATAGATAATTTTTGTATTATTTTTATCAAAAGTAGATGATAGTATATGATCAGCCATTGTTAACCCTTCTCCAGGATTATCACTTGTGTCAAATAAAGGAATTTCTTGATCTTGATTCCATTGATCATCACAAGTATAAAAAGCGGCCATTTCCATACCATCAAAACCAAAAGCATTTACAATAGTATTATGTAAATCTTCTAAACTATCATTTTCTTCAATAGCTATATCTCTAAATACATCCTCTTCAGCATCAAGGATAACTCTGAATTTGTAAATCATAAAACGAATTATTTGCTAGGGTCAAAGGTAATTATAATTTTAGAAAACGGAATTTAGAATGAGCTTTTGTTAATAATATTTTTTTAATTTTTTCTTAATTATTAATAAAATTCAATTTTGATAAAGCATTTGTCTATTTAAAATATTAATTAAATATTGGTTGAAGTGTTTTTTTTAAATATTTGATTATGAGTTTTTTATTTTATTTTACTGAGGTTGTTCAGTTTTTAATTTTAGAATAAAAACTGAATTTATAAAAATAGAATTACCGTATACCATAAAATTAAAGTATTTTTGTAGAACACAATCTAAAAAAATAATTAATAAAATAGCAATTTTGTTATGAGTACAATAGAATGGCAAAAAGCCCTAGAGTTTGAAGATATTACGTATAAAAAATGTAATGGTGTGGCTAGAATTGCTTTTAATCGTCCAGATGTTCGTAATGCTTTTAGACCCAAAACGACTTCAGAATTATTAGTAGCTTTTAAAGACGCTCATGAAGATACTTCAATAGGTGTAGTATTATTATCGGCAGAAGGACCTTCTTCTAAGGACGGCATTTGGTCTTTTTGTAGTGGAGGAGATCAACGGGCAAGAGGACATCAAGGTTATGTTGGTGAAGATGGATACCATCGTTTAAATATTTTAGAGGTACAACGTTTAATTCGTTTTATGCCCAAAGCTGTAATTGCTGTAGTTCCTGGTTGGGCTGTAGGAGGAGGGCATTCATTGCATGTAGTTTGTGACTTGACATTAGCGAGTAAGGAACATGCTATTTTCAAACAAACAGATGCTGATGTAACTAGTTTTGATGGTGGATACGGTTCCGCTTATTTAGCTAAAATGGTAGGACAAAAGAAAGCTCGTGAAATTTTCTTTTTAGGAAGAAATTATTCTGCTCAAGAAGCGTATGAAATGGGGATGGTAAATGCCGTAATTCCTCATGAAGAGTTAGAAGAAACAGCTTATCAATGGGCTCAAGAAATATTAGAAAAATCACCTATTTCCATTAAAATGTTAAAGTTTTCAATGAATTTGACAGATGATGGAATGGTAGGTCAACAAGTTTTTGCAGGGGAAGCTACAAGATTAGCTTATATGAGTGATGAGGCTATTGAAGGGAGAAATGCCTTTTTAGAAAAACGTAAACCCAATTTTGAAAAAAAATACATTCCTTAATATTTGGTGTTTTAAAAAGAAATACTTCTGGCTTTATTTTCTAAAAAAAGAAAGTTAGGAGCATTTCTCTTTGCTTTAAAATCTAGAAGAATTTTAAAATATAAAGTATAGAATCTTTTGATTATATTTGGTTTTAATGATCTTTATATTTTAAAAAGATTTTTTACAGAATATTATCATAAAATTCTTTTTACTACTCCTTTTTTAAAGAGTTATTAGTTTTGTGATTTAACAAATTATATAGTAATGATGACTATAATCACTAATTACTATTTCAAAATATTATTTATTCAAAAAATATGAAACAGTGGATACAAGCAGCACGATTACGAACTTTACCTTTATCTATTTCGGGTATTTTGGTTGGTAGTATGTATGCCTATAAAACAAGTAACATTAGCTCTATTGCATTATTTGATTGGAAAATTTTTATATTAGCTGTGTTTACAACTATTAGTTTTCAAGTGCTTTCTAATTTTGCAAATGATTATGGAGACGGGGTAAAAGGAACAGATGCCAATAGAATAGGAGAAAAAAGATTAGTTGCAAGTGGTGAAATAACCCCAAAACAGATGAAAATAGCTGTATATCTAACAGCTATTATTAGTTTTTTATCAGCTTGTTTACTTATTTATTTTTCTTTTAAAGATAAATACCTTAATTATTCCTTATTTTTTCTTGGTTTGGGTATAGTGTCTATTATAGCAGCTATAAAATATACCGTTGGGAATTTGGCGTATGGTTATAAAGGATTAGGGGATCTTTTTGTTTTTATTTTTTTTGGTTGGGTAAGTACTTTAGGTGTTAATTTCTTATTTACAAAAGATTTTAATACTCTATTACTTTTACCTGCTTCCGCTATTGGTATGCTTAGTTCTGGAGTGTTAAATTTAAATAATATGCGCGATGAAATTTTAGATCGCCGATCAGGTAAAAACACTTTAGTTGTAAAAATAGGAGGGAATAATGCTAAAAGATACCATTACTTTTTAATTATTACAGCAATGTTTTTAATTATTTTATTTGCTTATTTATCTAATTTTAGTTGGGATCAATATATATTTTTAGTTGCCTATTTTCCTTTAATAAGTCATTTGATGACTGTTTATAATTGTCCAGATAATAGAGCCTTAGATCCTCAATTAAAAAAATTAGCAATAAGTACTTTTTTAATATCTTTAATATTATCATTAACATTAATTTTTAATCAATAATGAATTGTAGTTATCATCCAATTTCAGAAAAAGAAATAAACGAATGGTATTGTGATTTGAAATTTCAAAGTATATTGGATCATGTATATTATGAAATTGTGAAAAATGGTAGGCGTTTTAATCTTAAAGAAGAGAGTTTAAAATCCTATGTTGAAATAATGAAAATGGCAGCTAAAAATGCTCAATCAAAAAATAATTTTGATGAAGCTCATGCCTATAATATAGCGCTCGTTCAAGGTCTTTTTAGAAAGTATTTCTATTTAAAAGATTTTTCCTTTTCAAAATTAATAGATAAAAAATCTTATTTTGAAAGATATACAAAAAAATGGCAAGAAATAGTAAAGCAAGAAAAAGATAGACTATTAAAGGTCAATAATAAAATTTCAGGAGAAAAAAGTGGAGGTATATACATTCCTTATAATAAAGTAATAGAATTATTACAGGATTATGCTAAAAAAGGAAGTGTACAAGATGACTTAAATGCTTTTTTTGGAGAACGTATTACGATTTTCTTAAGTAGTTTAGAGTATGCTAAATCTAATAACCTAGGAATATTGGAAGCTGCTGGTATCATAAATAAAGATTTTTTAGTTTCGTCTAATGAAGTGAGTGATATCATTATAGGAAATTGTGATACCCAAAGTTTACAATTTGGATCTCAAATAAAAATAGCCAAACACGAAATAGTTAGAGAAATAATGTTAGATCTTCCTATTGCAAAAATCCCTGAAATAGAACAAAAAGAGGAAAAAAAGAGTCTTTGGAAAAAGTTATTTGGGTAATTTAACAAAAGATTTATTTTTATTAAGCTGTCTAAAAGTGAAATGGGCAATTATTTATTATCTATAATAAAAAAATAATCTGTTTTTCACATTTATGCAGCTTCTTTATTTTAATTTTTATAAGATTCTAATGAAATACCATTTTTACAATATAATTTTTATTTTACACTTCCTTACAGGATATACACAATCGCCTTCTGGTTATTGGGATAATCAGAGAGGAACTACTAAAGAAATAAATCTTTCTGCTGGTGAAAAATTAGTAGTAAAAACACAAGATTTACCTGTAGGAACTACTGAAATAGCTTATCGTATTACACTACTTGATGAAAATCAAAAAATGGTAAGTGATCTTGCATCTGTATTAAAAGCCATTCCAGATCCTTATTTTATAGGAAAAGGTACAGGAAGTGCTATTTCTTTAGTTTCTTCTATTTCAGGAGTTGATAAATGTACTTATGCAATATTTATAGATGAGTCCTCTAGTCTTGATTTTATCCAGACAGAATCAATTCAAAAAGCCTGCCTATATCAAAAAAATCCTGTTAGCAAAGATGGTAAACTTATATCTTTAAAATCTACTTGTTTAAATGAAAACACCAAAAACCTTTGGTTTACTTTTAAAAGTCAAAATTGGTTAATGAGTGAAAAAATAATATTAGAAGTAATTCCTTGGGTTGATTATACAGCCAGTAGAGGATGGAATAAAAATAATAAAGAAATTATATTAGAAAATATTAAAAAAAACGCTCTATCTAAAAATTTAAAAACAGATCTATTCCATAATATTGCTTTTTGTTTACTTAATAAAATAATGGATAAATATCGTTTTCAAGATTTTTTAAATCTGAGTAAACAAGAACAGTCTTTTTTTATAGAACAAAATGATCCTGCATGTTTTAAGCAAGCCAATTGTATGTCACTTTATAATGAATTAATTTGCCAACAAGCTGAAAATTTATTTAAAAATAAAAAAGAAGAAGAAGCAATTAATTGGGTTCAGAATAGATTAATTGCTACAGAATATGCTAATGCTTTAGATTATAATTTTTTAGCAGAAATGTACATGAATACGAATCAATTTGAAAAATCATTGCAAACATTATTATTGGGAGAGGCTAAAGATAAAAGTGAATTAAAAATAAAATTAAATTTAGCACATGTCTATATGTTTTTAGACGAAATATCTAAATCTAAAGAAATTCATAAAAAATATAAATCACAAAATATTTCAGCTAAGCAAACATGGCAAAATAAAGCAATAAACGATTTAGAAAAATTTAAAAAATCATCTCTACCACAAGAAAACTTAGATAAAATTTGGAGATTATATAATTAATTTTTGCACATAATCTGAATATATGAAAGCTACTTATACAAAATATTTATTAGATTTTAAACGTCCTGCTGGAACTTCAAGAGGAATATTGAATAAAAAAGAAACATGGTTTTTAATTTTAGAAAAAAATAATAAAAAGGGGATAGGAGAATGTGGTATATTACGAGGTTTATCAGTTGATGATCGTTCTGATTATGAAGAAAAATTAAAGTGGGTTTGTCAAAATATTCATTTAGGAAAAGATGTACTTTGGGATAACCTTTTAGAATTTCCTTCCATACAATTTGGTGTTGAAATGGCTTTTAAATCATTAGAATCTCATAACCCTTTTGAATTATTTCCTTCTGCATTTACAACAGGACAAAATACGATTCCTATTAATGGTTTAATATGGATGGGAGATGAAGCATTTATGAAGCAGCAAGTAGAAGAAAAGATTAAACAAGGTTTTTATTGCATAAAAATGAAAATAGGAGCAATAGACTTTGATAAAGAATATAAACTATTAAAATTCATTCGTTCAAATTTTTCAAAAGAACAGATAGAGTTACGAGTAGATGCAAATGGAGCTTTTGATTTTGTGACGGTATTTGACAAATTAAAAAAATTAGCAGACCTTTCTATTCATAGTATAGAACAACCTATAGCAAAAGGACAAAAAGATAAAATGAAAGAAATTTGCTCAAAATCAGAATTACCCATTGCACTAGACGAAGAATTAATAGGTCTTTTTTCATTAGAAGAAAAAGAATCTCTTTTGTTAGATGTAAAGCCTCAATATATTATATTAAAACCAAGTTTTATAGGAGGATTTAAAGGTACTGATCAATGGATTCAATTAGCAGAAAAATATAATATAGGTTGGTGGATTACATCTGCTTTAGAATCTAATATTGGTCTTAATGCTATTGCTCAGTATACTTTTATAAAACAAAATATTATGGCTCAAGGTCTAGGTACAGGTGCTTTATATCTTAACAACATTGATAGTCCTTTAGAAGTTAAAAAGGGCTTTTTATCCTATAATCCTTTATTAGAATGGAATATTGATTTGATAACAAAAATTTTTGATTCATCAAATTAAATTCAATATATTATTGAATCTATTTTAGGAATAAGATATAATAATCAAGGTACAGGATCATAACCGCTACCTCCCCAAGGATGGCATCGTCCTATACGCTTGATTCCTAACCATAATCCTTTTAAAGCTCCGTGTTTAGTTAAGGCTTCTACCATATAATGTGAACAAGTAGGTTGATATCTACAAGTGGCAGGCATTAAAGGAGAAATGATATATTGATAAATGCGTACCAGAAAAATAAGAGGAAAGGTTAATGTTTTTTTAAAATTCAAATTACGCGACAAAGTTTTTGATGAGAATAAAAAGGTATATTTTTTTTTTCTAACAGACATCCTTTTATTACATTGAGGACAAAAAATAATATATTTTGTTAAATTAAATCTCATTTTATCTTAATAAACTTCTACCGCGTAATTTAGCTTGAATGACTCTTTTAAAGTTAGAATAAAACGTAAAAAAGTGTATTTTTAATATGTATAAGTTGTTCCTTCTTTACCATCTTTTAATTGAATACCTATTTCTAATAATTGATCTCTAATTAAATCTGATAAAGCCCAATTTTTATTTGTTCGTGCTTCTTTACGCATTGTAATAAGCATTTCTATTACGCCATCCAATTTATGTGAATGATTATTTGTTGATGATTCGTTTTCAATACCCAAAATATCAAATACAAAATGATTTATTGTTTTTTTTATTAATTCTAAATCTTCTTGGGTAATAGTTTCTTTACCATCTTTTAAAAGATTAATAAAACGAGTTCCTTCAAATAAATGGGCTATTAAGATAGGGGTGTTAAAATCATCATTCATAGCTTGATAACAACCTTCTACCCATTCAGCTACGTTGATAGAGGATTCCTCTTTAGGTGTAATTGAATCAATATTTTTAATAGCTTCCATTAATCTGTTATATCCTTTTTCACTTGCCATCATGGCATCATTAGATATATCTAATTCACTTCGATAATGAGCTTGTAAAAAGCAAAAACGAATAATACTAGGACTGAATGCTTTTTCAAAAAAAGTATTATTACCTGAAATTAATTCCATAGGAAGAATAAAATTACCTGTACTTTTACTCATTCGTAGGCCATTCATCGTTAGCATATTGGCGTGCATCCAATACTTTACAGGAGAAGAACCATTACACCCTTTTCCTTGTGCAATTTCGCATTCATGATGAGGAAATTTTAAATCCATACCGCCACCATGAATATCAAATTTTTCACCTAGGTATTTTGTACTCATAGCTGTACATTCTAAATGCCAGCCAGGAAATCCTTCTCCCCAAGGAGAGTTCCATCTCATGATATGTGCAGGAGAGGCTGATTTCCATAAAGCAAAATCTTGAGGATTTCTTTTTTCATTTTGTCCATCCAAATTACGAGTATTAGCAAGTAATTCATCAATATTACGATTACTTAGCTCACCATAATTAAGTCCTCTTTTATTATATTCTTCCACATCAAAATATACAGAACCTTTGCTTTCATAAGCTAAACCTTTATCTATTAATTTTTGGGTTAACTCAATTTGTTCTATAATATGACCTGTTGCTGTAGGCTCTATATTAGGAGGTAAAAAATTAAATAAATCTAAAACTTTATGAAAGTATACCGTATACTTTTGTACAACTTCCATAGGTTCTAATTTTTCTAAACGAGATTGTTTTATAAAACGATCATTATCTATATTACCGTCATCCGTTAAGTGTCCAGCATCCGTTATATTGCGTACATAACGTACATTATAACCTAAATGTAACAGATAACGATAAATAACATCAAAACTCATAAAAGTTCGAACGTTACCTAAATGTACATAATTGTATACGGTAGGGCCACATACATACATACCTATATTACCATCATGTATAGGAATAAAGGGTTCTTTTTGACCACTTAAGGTATTGTAAACTTTGATAGGATTGGATGTGTATAAGTGCATGGGTTAGAATTTGTATATAATAAATGATTGGATTATTTAATAAATTTATCATAATCCAATCATTTAGCTGAACATTAAAATTTAGTTTCTAATTTTATATAATCTAAAAATTCTTTACGAGTTGCTTCGTTTTTGAATTTACCGCCAAATTCAGCAGTAACAGTACTACTTTCAATATCTTTAATACCGCGTGAGTTAACACATAAGTGTTTAGCATCTATCACACAAGCTACATCATCAGTTCCTAATACATTTTGTAATTCTTGTACAATTTGCATAGTCAAACGTTCTTGTACTTGCGGACGTTTTGCATAGTAATCTACTATGCGGTTCATTTTAGAAAGACCGATTACTGTACCATCAGAAATATAAGCCACATGCGCACGACCTATAATAGGCAAAAGGTGATGCTCACAAGTAGAATAAACAACAATATTTTTTTCTACCAGCATTTCATTGTACTTATAATGATTTTGAAAAGTAGAAGATCCTGGTTTTTTATCTGGATTTAAGCCTCCAAAAATATCTTTAACAAACATTTTCGCTACGCGATTAGGTGTGCCGCTTAAGCTATCATCTGTTAAATCCATTCCTAAAGTGTTTAAAATACTTTCAACATCTTTACGGATTGAAGCTATTTTTTCTTCATCTGATAAATCAAAAGCATCGCTACGCAAAGGGGTAGTAGCACTAGTTGCTATATGACTGTGTCCTAATTCTTCGTTAAATTCTTCGTTATGAGCCATTAATATAAATATATTTTATTTCAATTTTTTTGATCTGCAAATATAGTGAATTACTAAAAACTAAAATAGTTGGACTATTTATTATATATCTTCAGTGCTTCTCCTAAAATTTGAGCTGACTTAATGATATCTTCTTTTTTTAATACGTAAGCTATACGTACTTCATTAAGCCCAACACCTGGTGTTGAATAAAATCCAGCAGCAGGAGCTACCATTACAGTTTCTCCATTATAATCAAAAGATTCTAATAACCATTGTGCAAAATCATCTGCGTTTTGAACAGGTAATTGAGCAATGCAGTAAAAAGCACCTTTAGGAGTGGCAATTTTTACTCCTGGTATTTTATTCATTTCCTCAATTAAAGTATCGCGTCTGTCCTTGTATTCTTTTATTACTTCCTCAAAATAGCTTTGTGGAGTATCTAAAGCAGCTTCACTAGCTATTTGTTCATAAGTAGGAGGAGAAAGCCTTGCCTGAGCAAATTTCATAGCTGTTTCCATTACTAACTTATTTTTTGAAACGATACACCCTATACGGGCTCCACACATACTATATCTTTTAGATACAGAATCAATCATAATAGCATGATCTTCTATACCCAAAACATTCATAACAGAATAGTGTTTTGCTCCTTCATCATAAACAAATTCACGGTATACTTCATCTGCAATTAAAAACAAATCGTATTTTTTTACTAATTCAGCTAATTGATTTATTTCCTCTTTTGAATATAAATAACCTGTTGGATTACCTGGATTGCAAATTAAAATTGCTTTTGTCTTAGACGTTATTAATTTTTCAAAATCAGCAATTGGAGGCAGTGCAAAACCAGTTTCTATTCCAGACATTACAGGAACTACCTTTACTCCAGATGCAGTAGCAAAACCATTATAATTTGCATAAAAAGGTTCTGGAATAATAATTTCATCACCAGAATCCATCGTACTACCTAAAGCAAATAGTAGTGCTTCTGAGCCTCCTGTTGTTACAATTATATCTTCTTTAGCTATAGGTAAACCTATTTTATTATAACTTTCAGCTAATTTAGTTCTATATGTTTCAAAACCAGCAGAATGGCTGTATTCTAAAACTTTAATATCAGTGTTTTTAATAGCTTCTAAAGCTACTTCTGGAGTTTGAATATCTGGCTGACCAATATTTAAATGATATACTTTGTGCCCCTTTCTTTTTGCAGTTTCTGCATAAGGTACTAACTTTCTGATAGGAGATTCTGGCATTTGAAGCCCTTTATTTGAAACTTTTGGCATGATTTAATTAATTTGGTAATGCAAATTTGCAATAAAATATTTAAATAAACATTTTTTTTAGATATTGATTTAAATGATACTAGAATAGTCTGATCCTATTTTTTACTATTTGGATTCATTTTTAGAGTATTGAAAAAAAGAAAAGTTTCAAAATAGAGGATATTGAACTATGAATAGTAGAAATAATCTATAGTTATAAAATTATATCATTTCAGACTTTTAAAATAGTTTTAAAAAATATTTATATACAAAGTACCCCTCTTTTTAAACAAGTCAAAGAGGTTTTAAAGTGATGTAAAAATAACCTCTAAAATAGATGGTTTAATATTTTACTAAAAATATATTTTATATAAATTTTAAAATATTCATTTTATTTATTTTACTGTAGTACATGTAAAGTTATAATTTGAATAAAAATAATAAAATAATAGTAGAGTTTTTAAGATTAATAGATTACGATGTAGTGAAATAGAATTTCAATTTTTTAGAGAAAAAAGGAGGAGAAAAAAATCACAAAAAAAGACCTGATATTACAACAAAAATAAATAAAGAACAGAAAAGAGAAAATGAGTTATTAGAGCCTTATATAAAGAAAAATATACTGAATATTAAGCGTGTTAGCTTTAATAAAACAGTCTTAAGGTTAGGGTAAGTGGGAAGTTATTTTTAAATTTGCAAAAAAATATTATGATGGAAATAAAAAAAAAATTAAAAAAATTAAATGTAATAGTAGCGCTATTATTTACAGTTAGTATTTTTTCGCAAGAATTTACAATAGGAAATTTAACCTATGCTGTAACGTCAGATATGAATGTAAGTGTAAGAGCATCTAATACCTCTATTAGCGGTGCTATTGCTATTGCTTCTACTGTAGACAATGCAGGTTTGACCTATACCGTTACTTCTATTCGATATGATGCTTTTAAAGATTGTAAAGACGTAACGGCTGTTACCATCCCCCATACTGTTACGTCTATTGGAGATAGCGCTTTTTATAAAACAGGCTTAACGTCTCTTACGATTCCTAATTCTGTTACCTCTATTGGATACTTTGCTTTTACTAATTCAGAAGCTTTAACCACTGTTACTATTCCTAATTCTGTTACGTCGATAGATAATTCTGCTTTTGCAGGTTGTAAAGGTTTAACGGCGATTACCATCCCTAATTCGGTCACGTCTATTGGAAACAATCTTTTTTCTGGTTGTTCTAATTTAGCAACTGTTACTATTCCTAATTCAGTTACGTCTATTGGATATAATGCTTTTTATTTTTGTTCTAGTTTAACAGCTCTTACGATTCCTAATTCTGTTACATCCATAGGGAAAAGTGCTTTTTATAAAACAGGTTTAAAGTCCCTTATTATTCCCGATTCCGTTACCTCTATTGGTGATAACGCTTTTGAGGGGTGCAGAAGTTTAGCCTCTGTAAGCATTTCTAATTCCGTTACTTCTATAGGGGTTAACGCTTTTCGTAATTGCCGTAGTTTAAATAATGTTACGATTCCTAATTCTATTACTTTTATTGCAGAGTCTGTTTTTTCTGGCTGTGCAGGCTTAACCACTGTTACTATTCCTAATACTGTTACTTCCATAGGGAAAAGTGCTTTTTATTACTGTTCCAATTTAAACTCTGCTACCATTCCTAATTCAGTTGTTTCTATTGGTGATAGAGCTTTTCAAAATTGTACTAGTTTAACCGCTCTTATTGTTCCCAATTCCGTTACTTCTATTGGTGATAGCGCTTTTGATAGTTGCACTGGTTTAACCGCTCTTACTATTCCTAATACGGTTACTTCTATTGGAGAATCTGTTTTTTCTGGCTGTACTGGTTTAACTACTGTTAACATTCCTAATTCTGTTACTTCTATTGGAAAGTATTCATTTAATAATTGTAGAAGTTTAACTAGTGTTGTTATTCCTAATTCTGTTACCTATATTGGAGATAAAGCTTTTGAAAATTGCAGAGCTTTAGCAGCTATTACCGTAAATTGGGAAAATCCAATTAAAATATCTAGTGGCGTTTTTAATGCTCTTACTTTACAGGATATAGATCTAAAAATTCCTGCTGGTAAAGTTGCGGTATATCAAGCAGCTGCTGTTTGGCAAGATTTTAAAATTAAAGAAGAAATGCTTTCTACAACAGAAAATGTAAAAAATAGTTTTGCATTATATCCAAATCCTGCAAAAGAAGTATTGTATTTTTCAGAAGATTTAGAAAATGTTGCCATTTACAACGCAGAGGGTAAATTAGTTTTTAAAAACAAACAAAATACAGATGCAATGAATATCTCGGAATTGCCTAAAGGGATATACCTATTTTCTGCAGAAAATAAAACAGGCTACAAAATTGTTAAAAAAATAGTAAAGGAGTAATAATAAATGATTTGAAAAATACTTCTTATTTTAAAGATTTTTTTAAACTTCTTTAGCACATTATAAAATTGTCATACAATCTATTGAAATAAAGATTGTATAAAAAATTTAAACTACCCTCAAAAAGTTCGACACTATTTGGGGGTATTTTTATAAAAAGAAAAGTTTTATTAACTCTAGTTGTCGACTCTAATTATAGATAGTGAGTATTCCGAAATTTGAAAATCCGATATGGGGACAAAAAAATTAAATGAATGCGTCGCGTCTTTTGTTACTTCAACCAAAGGGATCAGTTAGATTATCAATATTAAATATTATGTAATTTTTTCCCTGTTACATAAATGACAAGATTGCGAACTTTTAAGATAACCTAAGCCTGAAAAGGTCTTATTTTTTGGATTAAAACTTCTTTTTATTTATAATATATTTTAAAGTATAAGCAAGGATGGAATATTTATCAGATAATATCTTGCTATTTTAAATAGTAGGGTAAAAGTAAAAACTGAATATCTAGTTTGTCACTTCGACGGTAGGAGAAGTTACATTTTAGAATTATGTAATTTCTCCTTTTGGTCGAAACAAGAGGGTGACCTTTTAGGACAGTCTCTTTAATATTTTGGGTATGATCTTTAAAAAAGAATATTTATAACGGTTCAATTTTATTTAGGCATTGTTTCTTTACCTGCCTCAAAAATTGTTTTTCCATCTTTTTCTAGAGTTATTTTTCCATGCCATTCAGAATATACGTAATGATCATTTTTAAATCTAGAACCAGATGCAGTAGTGTCAGCTACTAACTCAATGGTTTCGTTGTTAAATTTTAGAGTTGCAGTATTT
The DNA here is from genome assembly GCF_042182265.1 of Flavobacterium davisii. Taxonomy (NCBI): domain Bacteria; kingdom Pseudomonadati; phylum Bacteroidota; class Flavobacteriia; order Flavobacteriales; family Flavobacteriaceae; genus Flavobacterium; species Flavobacterium davisii. The sequence continues at coordinate 2,752,802 of NZ_CP097869.1, read as the reverse complement.
TGAGCATTATTAAATGTGTATTCTAATATTGCTCCTGCTTTATCCGTTGCTTTTCCTGTGACAACTTCATTAGAAATATCTGTTATTTTTTTAGCTTCTACTGTTGGTGTAGCTTCTATAACGTCTTGTTTTTTGTTATTACAAGCACCTAGGAATAATGCTGTTAGCATTATAGTTGTTAAAATTTTCTTTGTCATTTTATTTATTCTATTAATTTTTTAATTTAACTAAAAAAGTATGGTTTTGGACTTATATTCTTAATTATATAACTCAAATATATAAAAAATAGTATACATATATGGTATCAAAAAATATGAAAAATAAAGGTTTTGAATATGACTTAAACCCAAATTTGACATTAGATTCAAAGTGAATGGGCAAATCAAAATTATTCTACTTTATTTTTCTTGAAATTCAAGTACCTACTCAAATTTTAATCATTAAAATAGTATATTATTTCTTTTTTAAAAATTTCTGTGAATACTTGAATTTATTGAAAATATTTGTTTTTAAAATGAAGTCTAATCTAGAATTTTGTTTAAAGTTGTATTCTCATTTATCCAGCTATATATTTACCAAAAGGGAAACTATTTATACCCCAAACAATTAATGTTGAAATAGTTAAGCACAATATACTGGTTACGGGAATTCCAATTATTGGATTTATGAATGTATATGAAATACCTAATTTTTCTAACATTGCCATTACAAAAATATGAGCTAAGTAGATGCCATAACTATAGTTACTTAAGGTTAAAATTATGTTTGAATTAATTTTTATAAAATCTTTAAATAATAAAAACAATCCAATAGAAGTTATTACAACATTGGGAGTTAAATAGTTATAAAAACCATCGTAAAATTTTCCTTTGTATTGAGTCATAAAAAAGGTTGCCAATATTGTAATTAAAATTCCAATTAATATTAAAAATAGATAAATTACTTTCTTTTTTTTAAAATTAAAATTTACTTTAGTTAGATAATATCCTAGAATAGGATATCCTATATAACCTGAAAAATAAGAAATTTCAATAGGAGGAATTAATTTATCAATAATAGGTAATTTAGTAAAAAGCGAAAAGAACCAAATGATTAAAAAATATTTTATTTGATCATCATCCGATTTTTTTAACCATTTTTGAATTATAGGAAAAAATAAATAGAGTCCAATTATCATGTAGATATACCAGAAATGGAAACTAGCTCCAGTTTTTAGTTTAATTAAAATAAATTTGAAAATTTGGAGAAAGGTTAAATATTCTCCTTATATTAATTTTATGAAAAAGATCTATAGAAATGTATAATATGCTCCAAAAAAGAAAAGGGTAAAATATTCTTAAAACTCTTTTTTTTAAATATTCTCTTGTACTTTCATAGTCTTTAGATAGAATTAAAGTACCTGAAATCATTAAAAATATAGGAACACAGAATCTAACAATACTATCATAAATATTTCCTATCCACCAATCAAAAGCAGAGATAGTTCCGTATAGGTAAAGTATTCCCGATGCACTATGTAGAAAAATAACACTGAATGTAGCTAAGACTCTTAATGAAGTTATCCAGTTTAAATTTTCATTGTCCATTTTCACTTTTTATTAGTTTAATTTTAGTTGTTATATTTTCTTGATTAAGTAAAAGAATATAAATACCGCTATTTAAAGAACGGGTGTCTATATAATTCTTTTCTAAAGTTCTTTCTGGAATAATAATTTTTCCATTTAAATCAATAATACTAAATTTAATAGGTAATTTTTTCTTAGTTTCTAAATACAATAAATCTGTTGTAGGATTGGGGTAATAATAAAAGTTTATTTCGTTTACTTCATTTATATCTAAAGAAGAAATTTGAATAGTTTTAGTAACAGATTCTGAACAACCATTTTTATAAGTTGTTAAAGTAATAGATTTATCACCAGTAGATGTAAAATTATGAGTAGGGGATGATTCATTTGTTCTGTATTCGTTATTAATATTCCAAGATAATGAATCATAATTATTAGATTTATTTTGTAAATAAATATTGGTTCCTTTAATTAAAAAGGAAAAATCAGAATGAATATTGTAAGTATTTATAAGCCAATTCGATTTGTTTTTAAGGATAACATTATCCGATATTTTTTGTAAATACGTTGCGGTATTTTCATTAATACCACCATAAAAATGACAAGGTGCTATATTTTCTTGATATAGTGTATTAAATATGGAACAAGCAACAAGATAGGAACCATTTAATCCTGGATGAACATCATTATAAGAAGAATGCAATAATAAGTCTTGTTTAGACTCATAATGCTCTCTAAAACATTCGCCTGCTGATGCAAAAGGGACTTTCATTCCATGTGCAATTGCTGTTATCGAATCTTTTATTTTTGTTTGACTTGCAAAGTAATTATCATAATTTCCTCCACCATTATTGTTTGATCCAATACCATTTGAAATTTCGTATAATATTATTTTAGAACAAGGGCTATATTTTTGTATGGTATCAATTAATTGTTTTCCTCTTTTTATTGTTGTTTTTGTGGGAAAAGAAATACCTGCGGATTCTCCAGTACCAGGTTGTAGAATAACTGCATCCCATACTTGGGAAGTAAATAGGTTATAAACATTTTTATCGCTTATGTGATTTACAAATCCAGTACCTCCTTGTGTATATTGTTGTACCTGAATGTTTTTTCCTTTCGTATTGGCAAGATTTTGAAATAATGTTGGCATATTATTAAAGTAGGTCATACTATTTCCTACAAATAATACTTTTTCCTGTGAAAAAAAAATTAAATGACTGAATAATAATAAAATTAGTATTACAATTTTTCTCATGTTTTTTCTTTTTAATATGCTATATGCAGTACAATTATATTCTATAGAAAGAGAAATGCTAAATTTTTCAATTAAATCTAAAGTAAATAAACGATTTGTTTTTTTGTAAAGATACTAAAATAAGATGCTATGGTTACAATAAAATGATTTAAAGTATTTGGTTTAACCCCATCCCGTATTAGGTAAATACTCCTATTTTAATCATTTAAATAGTTTCTTATTTTCTTCTTCTAAAATTTTTGTGATTACTTCAATCTATTCAAAATTTTTGTTTCACAATAAAATCTAATACGGAATCTGGGATTAAATTATTTCTGTATCTTTTAATATAGAAGTATTTAATTGTTTTAATTTTCTATTTGCTATCTTAATATGTATATAGGAATGAGGATTGCTCAAAAAAATAAAAATAAACGTATTATTTGTTACTTCTACGTAATGAGGAGCTCGATAAAACTTCTTTGGATAGTCAAAATGGACAAGATTGTACCTTTTCGGATAGTCTTATTTTTTTACACGTAACATATTTTCGTTTCCAGAATTACTATAAATGCCCAACATAATTTGTTCTAAATGATCATTGTATTTTTGAACATGTTCACCCATACCTATAAAATCTACTACTGTACGGAAAGGTTTTTCTCCTTTTGGTTTATCAATAAGTTCTGAAAAGGCATCAGCCACTTTTTGTGGGTCTTGTTGTGGATTGTTTTTTAAAAGATTTTCAGAATTTTTCAAAGCGTTTTCAGGAGCTTTTGCAAAATCACCATAAGTTAACTCACGATCAATATCACTAGTTTTTAAAAGATTTTCGGAAAATGAAGTTAAAAAACCTCCTGGTTCTACTATACAATTTTCTATTCCAAATATCGAAAGTTCTACTCTATAATTTTCAGCTAATGCTTCTAGAGCCCATTTAGATGCTTGATAAGTTCCATAAAAAGGTAATGCTATTCTACCAAGTATACTAGATGTATAAATTATTAATCCTTCTCCTTTTTCTCGAAAGTATGGTACAACAGCTCTATTCATACGTTGAACACCAAAAACATTAATATCGAAAATTTTTTGAAAATCAGTAGGTGTAAAAAGTTCCTGAATTCCAATAACGCCTAAACCTGCATTATTAATTAAAACATCTAAGCCTTTAAGATCTGAAATGGCTTTTTTTACTCCATTCGTTACACTATCCTCGTTTGTAACATCAATTTCAATTATTTTTGCACCTGCTTGTTTTAATTCTTCAGCTATTGTTCTGTCTTTACCATTAATGTCAAGTATTGAAGCTGCAACCTGATGTCCTTTTTGTAACAATGTTAATACAGTTAATCTTCCAAGACCACCACTTGCTCCAGTAATTAAAATTTTTTTCATCCTTGTAGTTTTAAATTTATTAATTCAAAACTACAAATAGAAAATGATTAATTGTGATGAAAATAGAATCATTTAAAATAAAAAAACTAAATAGTTTTAATTTCTTTTTTTTGTTTTAAAAATACAACTAAATAATGATTTTTTGAATAAAAAGAGTAAAGTAAAAGGAATAAAATATAAGAAAATTTTTACTAAAGACTTAGTTTTACTACATTTGGTCGCAAAAAACAGAGTACTTTTAGATGCTAAGTTATTTTTATCTCTAGTGACTATCTAAAATTAATTAAGCCTAAATTATATGTTAGATATGGTAATGATAGTAAAAGAGTTTAAGAAGATAAAAGAAATTAAAAATTACTAAAATTTTACTCTCATTAGTTTAATAAAAAAAGAAGTTTATTATTATGCTAAGAGTAGTACAATATACTTTTATAAAGAAATTATAATAATTGAAAATTGAAATTTTTAATATAGTATATAAATAAATTTTGAAATGTTTTAAGAACACTTTAAAACACGCGTTTTTATAATATTTTGTCTTATTTTTATATAAAAACAAAATATTCAATTCTTTTAGTGTGATATTTTTGTTGTATATAGTTTTTTTATTTTTTTATTTGTAAATTTATATTGAATAGATAAAATGTGAGTTTTTAAAAACTTGTTTTATTTAATTAAATTTAATACATATTCAATACTTTAAATTGTGCTTTAAAGTATTAAGATATTAAAGGAGCTTAGTATTTATAAAAAATTTCGTTTGAACCATTTTTATTTTAAACTTTTATTAAATAGAGTATTTGTAGCATTTTTAATTTTCTAAAGATAATTAGACATACTTCAAGTGTTATTGTCTCTTTTTTCTTCTATGAAAAGTGTTTTTTAGCGATTAAAACTGTTTTTTGTCGATTTTTATCTATAATATAATTCAAAATCTTAACATTACTTACTTTTGCTTAAATTTTCATAGAAAATGAATAGAACGTTACCCTTTATTTGGAAAATTGCTCCCACAATTTTCCTATTCGTATTTGTAATTTTATCTAGTCAGACTTCTAAAGCTCAATGTGGAGGAGATGATTCAGGTGTTATTACGGTTTGTGATATTACTAATCCCAATAGTAGAACTATTGATTTATTTTCCTTATTAGGAGGAAATCCTGTTAGAGGAGGAGTTTGGTTAGATGATGAATTATCAGGTGGATTAAATCCTATAACAGGTATTTTAAATGCTCAGAAAATTAGAAGAAGTGGTAAGTATAAGTATACTTACACTGTTTCAAATATTTCTGGATGTGCAGATAATACAGGGACTGTAGAAGTAACTGTAGGAAATTATTCAGGTATTCCAGGACCAAACGGAACTGCTTGTGGTGATCAAAGTTATAATTTATTTCTATTATTTGATGGTACAGGGCCTAACAATATAGGGCCACAATTTAATGGAGTATGGGTTAATGAAACCAATGGTTTAGGTGTTTCATCTAATTTGTTTAATGCTTCTTCAGAAAATTTAAAATCACCTAAAACGTATACCTTTTCTTATACTGTAAATGAAGTAAAAGAATGTCCAGCGAGTAGAGTTATAGCACAATTAACCGTTTATCCTCCAGCTCAAGAAGGGACACCTTTGCCCATTAAAATCTGTAGTAATGAAGATTTTTCAGTCTATCAAAACATAAATCTATTTGATAGATTAGAAGGGGAAGATTCAGGAGGAAGATGGTATGATAACAATAAAACAGGTGAAATTACTTCTTTAACAGATTCCTTTATAAATATTGAGAGAATTTATAAAAAATTTGGTGCGGGTTCTTATTCCTTTACCTATGAAGTATATCCGACTAATCCAATATGTTCTAAGAAAACATCAACATTAGAAATAACAATAGAAGAATTCATAGATTACTCAAATTTAGTATTAGATGTAACTCCTGATAAAAGATGTATTGATCAAGTTAAAACAACTTCTTTTAATGCTAAGTTGACCCAAACGCCAATTCTAATGCCAGATGGTTATTATAGAGTATACTATAATGTTTCTGGATTTGCTACTGATTATGATGAAATAGTTGAATTTAAAAAGGGAGTTGCTAATTTTAGTATCCCTAATATATCATTTGAAAAAACAGGTAACTATTTAGTTACTGTTAAAGATGTTGTATATTCTAAAGCATTAGGAATCTGTCCTAATAATTTTATAGATCAGTCAAAAACAGTTAAAATTAATCCACTACCTAATATTGAAAACAGTATTTTAACTGTAAATGAGGTATGTCAAAATCATGATGCTGATGTAACCATAAAGAATGCTTTATTATTAGAGAATGGAAATTATTCCATTCTATATAATTTAACTGGCGCTAATATAACTGTTAATCAATTCCTAAATATTAACGTATTGAATGGCGTTGTAAACTTTATTTTACCTAAAAACTTATTGCTTAATGCAGGAAAAACAGAAATTACAATTACAAACATAACGAATAGTGAAACAGGTTGTTCAAGTATAGTTGATTTAAAAAACATTTTTAATGTAAAACCTTTACCTGTCGTTCCTAATTTAAAAGTATTAGTTAATGATGTATGTAAAGATAAGACAGTTGAAGTACAGCTTACAGGTTTAGAATCTTTAAAAAAAGTAAAATTAATATATGCTCTTAACGGAGCTAACAATTCTCAAAATAATGAAATAAATTTAGATATAGTTTCTGGAAAGGCAAAATTTGTTTTACCTAAAGAATTATTAACTAACACAGGGATTACGACAATATTATTAACTGAGTTAACCAACATTGATAGTTCTTGTAGTGTAAACTTAAGTAATATCATAGATCTTTTTACAATATATGATTATCCAGAATTGCCTATTACATCAGATCAAATTTTCTGTGAAACAGAAAATGCTACAATAAAAAATCTAAAACCAGAAGGGAATGATTATTTGTGGTATACTTCCGATCAATCTATTACCGCATTATCTACTAGCTCTCCTTTAAAAACGGGTAAATATTATGTTTCAAAAATAAATTTGAAAACTGGTTGTGAAACGAAACGAGTACTTGTAAATGTTACTATTGACATTGTTGATAGTCCAATATTAAATCCAAATGGAGAAACATTTTGCGGATTAAATAAACCTACAATAAAAGATCTGTCTAATAAAACAAATAGTTCCTCTACTATAGAATGGTATGATGCTTTAACAGGAGGAAATTTAATATTACCTTCTACAATGTTACAAGATGGAATGACTTATTATGGATTTAGTACAAATTCAGTAAATAAATGTAAATCAAAAGAAGCTTTAACCGTAACAATTTCATTAACAGGATGTGACGTTCCTTATAATTTCTTTATTCCAGATGGTTTTTCTCCTAATGGAGATGGGATAAATGATACTTTTCATATTCCCAATATAGAGTTTGTTTATCCTAATTATACCATAGAAATTTATAATAGATATGGGAATTTATTATTTAAAGGAAATAAAGATAAAGAATGGGATGGAAAAAATACTGCTTCAAGTAGTTTGGTTGATACAATAGTCCCTAATGATGTATATTTCTATTTAATTAATTTTAATAAAGATAATACACCAGCAAAACAAGGACGTTTATATCTGAATCGTTAATCTCATTAAAGTAAAAAATCAATGAAAAAATATCTATATATAATCTATTTATTTTTAATGACTCTTATGAGTTTTGCTCAACAAGATCCCCAATATACGCATTATATGTATAATATGAACGTGGTAAATCCAGCGTATGCCACGGCTAAAGAATCTGTTTTAGATTTAGGAATTCTCTATCGCTCACAATGGGTTGGAGCTGTTGGAGCTCCAAAAACAATGACCGCTTTTGCCCATATACCTGTTAATAAAAAAATAGAGCTAGGAGTTTCACTCATAACAGACAATATAGGAGGTGGTGCTAAAAAAGAAAATAATTTTTATGCTGATTTTGCCTACATACTTCAGTTTGAAGGAAGTCAAAAATTATCATTCGGGATGAAAGCAGGTTTTACAAATTTGACAACAAATTTTAATGGATTTCAATTAGAAACTGGAAATACTACTACAGATCAAGCTTTTAATAACAATATAAATGCTTTTAAACCAAGTGTAGGAGTTGGTGCTTATTATTTTACAGATAAATACTATATAGGAATTTCAGCACCTAATTTATTACCTACAAAACATATTGAAGAACGCCAAGGAATTAATGCGCTGGGATCAGAAGAAATACATCTATTTGCTACTACTGGTTATGTTTTTACAATAAATGAAATGTGGAAAGTTAAACCTTCCGTTATGGCAAAAATGGTTAAAAGTTCTCCATTATCTTTAGATCTTTCAACAAATGTTTTATATAATAATCGTTTTGAATTAGGAGCTTCTTATAGACTAGATGATTCTATAAGTGGATTAATGGCTATTAATGCCACTACAAATTTAAAATTAGGTTATTCATACGATCATACATTATCTAATTTAGGACGTTTTAATTCAGGAACACACGAAGTATTCTTAATTTTTAATCTAGATTTATTAAGAAAAGGATATGATAAATCACCACGATTCTTTTAAAAATAATAGATATTAAAATGTTTTTATAAAGATTCTAATTTAAAAAGTTTAAAAAACAATGTATTGTAGCTTATAAAAATAAATAATTCCCTAAGCTAATTCATTTATATCAAAAATGATTAAAAGTATACAATATATAGAGCTAAAAAATAAGTTTTAAGTGTATGAAAAGATTATTATATATATCAATTATGTTATTTTCGTCATTCGGATTTTCCCAAGAAAATAATTTAGAACGTGCAAGAAAATACTTTAATAGAACCTATTACAGTGACGCAATCCCTTTATATGAAAATTTAGTAGTTAAAAATCGTTCACAAGAAATTATACAAAATCTTGGAGATTGTTATTATTTTACTAATGAGTTAAAAAATGCACAACGATACTATCGTTTTTTAATTAAAAACTATGGAAAAGATTTATCCGAAGAATATTATTTCCGTTTTTCAGAGTCATTAAAAGCTACCGCTAATTATGCAGAAGCGAATCAAGTTTTAATTGATTATTATTCCAAGAGAGGAAAGTCATCTGAATTAACATTATTAGAAAAAGATCTTAAAACATTAGAAAATGTAATAGCTATTGGCGAACGTTATAAAATTAAAAATTTAGAAGTTAATACAAATAAATCAGAATTTGGAGCTGTTATTTATAATGACAAATTAGTGTATGCTGCTGCTAAAAAAGAAACTAGTTTTTTTGATAAAATATATAAGTGGAATAACGAATCATATCTGAATTTAGTTTCAGTCCCTTTATCAAATATTAATGCAAAAGACTCAATTGTGAATTATTTTGCAAATGAGTTAAAATCGTCGATGCACGAAGCCACTCCCATTTTTACAGCTGATGGCAAAACGATGTATTTTACAAAAAATTACACAAAAAAAAATGGGAAAAGAGCTAAAAACAATGAGAAAATATCAGTATTACACATTTATAAAGCTCAATTAATAGATGGTAAATGGAAAAATATAACTTCATTACCTATTAATAATCCCAATTATTCTACAGCTCATCCAGCTTTAAGCCCTGATGAAAAAATACTTTATTTTTCATCAGATATGCCTGGTGGTAAAGGTTCTTTTGATATTTATAGTGTCGAAATTAATGAAGGCCTCTTTGAAAAACCAAAAAATTTAGGAGATTTAGTAAATACTACACGTCGTGAACAATTCCCTTTTATATCAAAAGATAACAAATTATATTTTTCCTCTAACGGACATATAGGTTTTGGAGCTTTAGATATTTTTGTTTCAGATATTATAAATGATAACTTTTTAAGACCAACTAATATTGGCTTACCTATAAATTCAGGAGTAGATGATTTTGCCTTTAATATTGATTCAAATACAAAAGAAGGTTTTTTTTCATCTAATAGAAAAGGAGGAAAAGGAGGGGATGATCTGTATTCTCTATCAGAAATTAAACCTCTCATTGTAGAAGACTGTAAACAATATATAACGGGTATAATTACAGATATAGATACTGCTCTTCCATTAGAAGGAGCAAAGGTTATTTTATTTGATTTAATAAATAAAAAAGATATAGAAATGATTTCTACAGATTCTAATGGTAAATTTAGGTTTACAGTTGAATGTGAAAAAAGCTATCTTATAAAAGCCTCAAAAGAAGAATACACAGATGATAATCGTTCCTTATTAATTCAAAAAGAACGTAATAAAGATAACGACGCTTCAATGAAATTAAGATCTTTAGCTAAAATTCAAGAAGAAAAAAATATTGCTGAACTAGCTAAAAAACGAGCAGAAGAAGAAGCCAAAGAAAAAGAAAAAGTAATAGCTGAAGAAAAGAAAAAAGAAAAAGTAAAAGAAATTTTAGCTAAAGAAAAAGATATTATAGCTCAAAAAGATAAATTAGTTATAAAAACAGATCCAATTTATTTTGATTATGATTTGTGGTACATTCGTCGTGATTCCAAACCTGTATTAGATAAAGTAATTGATCTAATGAAAAAATATCCAGATATGGTTGTAGAAATTGGCTCTCATACGGATATTAGAGGAGGAAAAACATATAATTTAATCTTATCTGAAAATAGAGCAACGGCTACAAAAGACTATTTTATAGATAAAGGAATAGATGCTAAACGAATTATAGCAAAAGGATATGGAGAAAGCCAACCTGTTATAAAATGTGCCAGTGAAGAATCTTGTACCGAAGAAGAACATGAGTTAAATCGTAGAAGTGAATTTGTGATTAAAGATTTATAAAACTTATAAAACCGTTTCAATTTTTTGAAACGGTTTTATTTTTTATCTTATGATAAGATCATTCATTAAATTTTATTAATATGATAAATATTTCTCTTATTTCATTTTTTATAAATAATTTTGTAAAAAAAATATGTTTTCTAAAACGTGTGAATATGGAATTCGAGCAACAATTTTTATTGCCTCAGAATCTGTTATTAATAAAAAAATAAGTCAAAAACAGATTGCAGATCAAATCGATTCTCCTATGGCATTTACGGCTAAAATTTTACAAAAGCTAGTTCATAAAGATATTGTTTCATCATCAAAAGGCAGTGGAGGGGGCTTTTATATAGAAAAATATAAATTAAAAAAAATTACACTTCTGGAAATTGTTGAAGCTTTAGATTGTGGCTCTATGATTAGGGGGTGTGGTCTTGGATTAAGAGATTGTTCAGAAGATCATCCGTGTCCCTTTCATGATAAATACAAAGATATAAAATCCAAATTATTAAAAGTTTTTAAAAGTACAACACTAGATGAATTGGCTTCTGGTATTAAAAAAGGGAATACGTTTCTAAAATACTAAATAATGATAAAAATCATAAAATAATATCTTTTAATAAGATATTTTTATCCTATTAACTATAAGTAACTACTGTAATAGATAAATTATAAGATAAATATTTCAGTTCCTACTATTAAAGAAACCTGCAATTATAATCCTTAGATTATAAAAAAATAATTTCGTATGATTTTGCAACTTTTTAAAATCTAAAAAACAAGGAAGAGGGATAAAATTTAAAAATCCTTGCAATATTCTATATCTTATAAAATTCATAAAATATTTATAGTAAATAGACGATCTATTTTTTTCTTTCTAAACAAGAGGATACAATTGTGATTTTAGATTTTAAATGAATTTAGTTTTAACAAGTAGAATATGATTAAATATTATGATGAATTTATAAAACATGGAGCAATAGAAAAAAAACTAAAGAAAAATGAAGTAATTTTTAATGAAGGAGAATCCGCTTTGTTTTTTTATCTTATTGTAGATGGTACTATCCGAATGTTTAATAGAAATGAAGAAGGAAAAGAATTTGTTCAAGGATATTTTTCGAGTGGACAAAGTTTTGGTGAACCCCCTTTATTTATTGATGAAAATTATCCAACTACAGCAGCTTGTATGAAGGATAGTATTGTATTAAAACTATCTAAAAATAAGTTTTTTAAAATGCTTGAAGACTTACCAGAACTACAAACATTATTTATTAAGATTTTATCTAAAAGAATTATTGGAAAAGCCAAATCATCAAAAGATATAATTAATCAAAATACGGAACAGAAAATAATTTCTTTCTTAATGATTCAAAAACCTGAAGATATACAGGAAAAAATTTTTATTCCTTTCACTCGTCAAGAAATTGCAAATTTTACAGGACTTAGGGTAGAAACCGTTATTCGTGCCTGTTCAAAATTAAAAAAAACGGGGGTTATTGATATTATTAATCATAAAATTTATTTTTAATGAAAAGAATAAGTAAAAATTGGGCATTCATTTCTATTTTTAATTTATTCATAGTTGTAATTTTAGGAACTTTGATGCGTTATAAAATTGCATTCGAGTTTCTTTTTTTTCAACAAAAAAATCTTCTTCATTCACATTCACATTTTGCCTTTTCAGGTTGGATTAGTCAGACATTATTTTTTTTATTAGTATTATCAAAAGAACAATTTGTTTCTAAGAAGTATAATATTGTATTAGTTTTAAATTTATTTTGTTCTTATGGAATGTTATTTTCTTTTATAATTCAAGGTTATGGTTTAATATCAATATTACTATCAACTTTTTCTATCATTATAAGCTATTTATTTTCATATTATTTTTTTAAAGATAATAAATACAATACGGTCTCCAATAGGTGGATTAAAGGAGGACTCATTTTTAATTTCATTTCCTCTTTTGGGACTTTTTTTTTAGCTTACATGTTAGCTACAAAAAATATAAACGAAAATCTATATTATTTTTCAATTTATTTTTATTTGCATTTTCAATATAATGGTTGGTTTTTCTTTAGTATTATGGGATTATTTATAAAAAAACTACCATTAGACTTAAAAACTACCAAACAATTAACAAAATCCTTTTATATTTTTTTTATTTCTTGTATTATAACTTATACATTATCTATTCTTTGGGTTAAAATTCCTAAATGGTTATTTATATTAACCGCTATTTTTACATTTTTAAACTTTTATTTTTGGCTAAGGATGCAATCTATTTTTATTGTAAAATTTAAAGAAAGATATAAGAAAAATAATCTAATCCTAAAAGGAATGTTTTTAGTTATATTACTCGCAATTAATTTTAAATTTATTTTGCAAATAGGCCTATTAATAGATCAACTAAAAGATTTTGTATGCAGTAATAGAACAATAATAATTGCCTATTTGCATTTAATATTTTTATGTATTATTACATTTTTCTTATTAGCTTTTATGTTTATAGAAAAAATGATACCATCTAAAAAAGTTACAGTATTAGGTTTAGGCATATTTTTTATAGGTGTAATTTTAAATGAAGTTTTTTTATTTAGTCAAGGATGTTTACCTTTTTTTTCTATTTATTTACCTTTTACAAATGAAGTTTTAGTATACATTTCTTTATTAATGTTAATAGGCGTATTATTAATGGTTATTTCTCAGATAAATAATATAAAAAAGGAGAATATATTTTAAGGTTAGCAATTAAACCCAGATTACGCATTAGACCCGAGTGTAGCGAATAGACGAAGTAAATCTATTCCACTTTATTTTTCTTCAAATTCAAGCACGTACTCAAATTTTAATCATCAAAATAGTTCACTATTTCTTCTTCTAAAATTTTCCGTGAGCACTTGAATTTATTGAAAAATTTTGTTTCACAACGAAGTCTAATGCGTAATCTAGGTTAAATACATACTACTTTATAGGTATCAAAAGTTATTTTTTCGCTAATTATTAGCAATACTCGAAGATCATTTTACTTAAATACTTTTACAGTATTTTTAAAATTTAAATAGAGTAAATAAAAAGATATAAAATCACAAACCTCTTGTACGAAATAGAAAAAAGAATATAAAAAATGTTTTGTTTTGAATAGTTGAATAAGGGGGGGTGTTTGTTATAAATACTATCTTTTTTTTGTTTTAGGTATAAAAAATAAAGGGGTATTTGTTTTTTAAGCATTATTTTTTATATTTTTGTTTCAAAATAACAAGGTATAAACTATATAATAATATTTTTATGGCAACATTTCGTTTTCAATCACTTCAAAAAGCAACGAGTCGTCCAACTGTAATAGTAGAAGAACTAGATAGAAAGTCTTCCATTTTTGGAACCAATGTATTTAATGACAAGGCAATGCGTCAATTCTTGACATCTGAAGCTTATAAAGCCGTTCAGAATGCTATTCAACATGGAATTAAAATTGATAGAAAAATTGCAGACTATATAGCAATGGGAATGAAAGAATGGGCTTTGTCAAAAGGAGTAACCCATTATACACACTGGTTTCAGCCTTTAACTGGTACTACAGCAGAAAAGCATGATGCTTTTTTTGAAACGTCTTTTGATGGCTCAGACCCAGTAGAAAAATTTGGAGGAAGTCAATTAGTACAACAAGAGCCAGATGCTTCCTCATTTCCTAATGGAGGAATAAGAAATACTTTTGAAGCTCGTGGCTATACAGCATGGGATCCTACATCACCCGCTTTTATTTTTGGAACTACATTATGTATTCCTACCGTTTTTATTTCATATACAGGTGAAGCATTAGATAATAAAACACCTCTATTACGTGCTTTACAAGCTGTTGATACAGCAGCTACAGAAGTAGCTAAATACTTTGATAAAAATGTTAAAAAAGTAACACCAACTTTAGGTTGGGAACAAGAATATTTTTTAGTTGATGCCGCTTTAGCTGCTTCTAGACCTGATATATTAGCTACAGGAAGAACATTACTAGGACATACTTCGGCTAAAGGCCAACAATTAGAAGATCATTATTTTGGTTCTATACCAACACGTGTACTAAACTATATGCGCGATTTGGAAAATGAGTGTATGTTATTAGGTATCCCTGTTAAAACACGTCATAATGAAGTAGCACCTAACCAATATGAATTAGCACCGATTTTTGAAGAAACAAATTTAGCGGTAGACCATAACTCCTTATTAATGGATGTAATGCAAAAGGTAGCAGAACGTCATAATTTTAAAGTGCTAATGCATGAAAAACCTTTTAAAGGAGTAAACGGTTCTGGTAAACATAATAATTGGTCTTTAGCAACTGATACTGGAGTTAATTTATTATCACCAGGAAAAACACCAATGAGTAATTTACAATTCTTAACTTTCTTTATAAATACAATCAAAGCAGTACATGATTATGAAGAATTATTAAGAGCTTCTATTGCTTCTGCTAGTAATGATCATAGATTAGGTGCAAACGAAGCTCCTCCTGCTATTATTTCTGTATTTATTGGTCAGCAATTAACAAAAGTATTAGAAGAATTAGAAGGTGTATCAAATGGTAAATTATCACCAGAAGAAAAAACAGATCTAAAATTAAACGTAGTAGGAAGACTACCCGATGTATTTCTAGATAATACAGATAGAAACAGAACGTCTCCTTTTGCCTTTACAGGTAATAAGTTTGAGTTCCGTGCAGTTGGTTCATCAGCTAATTGTGCTACCTCTATGGCTACTTTAAATACAATTGTAGCAAAACAATTAAAAATTTTTAAAGCAGAAGTAGATGCCTTAATTGAAGAAAAAGGTTTGAAAAAAGATGAAGCTATTTTTAATATCTTAAGGGAATATATCAAACAAACTAAAAATATCTTATTCGAAGGAGATGGTTATAGTGATGCTTGGGAAGAAGAAGCACAAAAAAGAGGTTTAAGTAATCATAAAACCACCCCGAAAGCTTTAAAAGCCAAAGTTTCAGAAAAGGCGGTTAAGCTATTTGAAGAAATGGGAGTAATGAATCATGTAGAAGTAGAGGCTCGTTATGAAATTGAATTAGAAGAATATACTAAAAAAATTCAAATTGAAGGAAGAGTTTTAGGAGATATTGCTCGTAACCATGTTATTCCTACTGCTATTCGTTATCAAAATATTCTAATCGAAAATGTAAAAGGATTAAAAGAAATTTTTGGTTCTGATTTTGAAAATGTAGCTAAAGAACAAATAGGTTTAATTAAAGAAATTTCAGCACACATTGAAGGAATCAATAAAAATGTAGATCAAATGATCGAAGAGCGTAAGAAAGCTAATAATTTAGATTCTTCTGAAGCTATGGCACACGCATATTGTGACAAGGTAAAACCTTATTTCGATGTAATCCGTGAACATTGTGATAAATTAGAATTATTAGTTGACGACGAATTGTGGACATTAACTAAATATAGAGAATTATTATTTACAAGATAAACAGATTGTTTTTAATCTAAATTACTAAAAAGAGAGGGTTTTGTATAACCTTCTCTTTTTTTTGTTTTAAAATAAGTTGTTGTTTTAAAAAATTAACAAAATATACGGAAAAACCATAATAAGGTTAATTTAAAACTAATTAAATTTCGTTATTCAATTTAAATATACTGATTAACAGTTGCTTATGTGTTGAGAATACTCTTGAAATTTGAAATCATAAAGTAGAATTGAAAAGGAAATGAAACAGAATATCTTTAACAAAAGATAAAGAATAAACACTTGAATAAATATTAGTTTTTAAAATTTAAGGAAATAGGACTTCGATATAAAAGTTTTAAGAAGAAAAGGTTTAGATTAAAATTTTAAAAAAAATAAGAAATATTAATATTAGCCCCATTATTTAAAAAAATACATTTTATTATAAAGAATGCAACAACTAAAACAAATTATTTTTTGGATGTTTTTTTTAGGAAATCCAATAATTATTAATGCACAATTTACCATTACAGGTAAACTAATGAAAAAGACTAACACACCAATAAAAATGGCAGAGATAATTGTATTAACTAATGAAAATAAAGCAATAGCCAGTCAATTAACAAATGAGCAAGGAGAGTTTAAAATAACTATTGCACAAGGAAATTATAATATACAAATCAAGCAGTTAGGAATAACCATTGCAGAAAAAAATATTCAAGTAGATGAAAACATAAACCTAGGAATTTTATATGCTGACGAAACAAAAAAATTAGAAGAAATCGCTATAATATCCTCAAAAAAAATAATAGAACGTAAAGTAGATAAAGTAATTTTTAATGTACAAAATTCTACTAGGGCCTCAAGCGGAGATGCCTTAGAAGCCTTAAAAGTAACCCCAGGAATAAGGATTCAAAATGAAGCAATCACAATGATAGGAAAAAGTGGAATAGGATTAATGGTAGATGGTAGATTACTACCATTATTGGGTGATGATTTAATAAATTATCTAAAAACAATAGCTGCAGAGAACATAAAATTAATAGAAGTTATTACAACACCACCAGCAAAATATAGTGCGGAAGGAAATAGTGGCTTAGTTAATATTGTCCTGAAGAAAGTAAAAAATGATAGTTGGAATGCAAGCGTAAGAGCGAATCTAAAACAAAATACTTATTTTACAAGTGGATTAGGAGGAACATTTACTTATAAAAAAGACAAAAATAGCTGTGTGGTAAGCACACTTTATACAAATGGTAGTAACCAAGGTATTGAAAGTTCGACAATTCACTATCCTAACCAACAATGGCAGAATAACGGTACAGGAAAATATTACTCTAATATTTGGAGTAATAGATTAGGATATGATTATCAAATAAACAAAAAATGGAGCTTAGGAGTACAATATATAAACAATACAAATAAACCCAATATTGATGATTCAAACACGGTAATTCTTCTAGATAATATAACCCAACTGCAAACAGCTAACATTAATTCAAAAGGAGAAAGTAAACGAAAAAAAGAATTAAATACCCTTAACTTCCATTCAAATATAGATTTAGATACAATAGGTAAAAAATTAAGCATAGACATAGATTATTTGCGATACCAATCCAGCGTTAATCGTAATTTTAATACCAATACCTTGGCTCTACCTCAATCAGGGGTATTAACAGGAGTTCAAAATACACTGAATCAAACCAATCAAAACATCTATAATATTGCAACACAATTTGATATGCAACATCCATTAAAATGGCTTAATCTAAATTATGGTATGCGATTATCATTTTCGAAAACCGATAATGATGTAAATTTATTTGATATAACAACAGGGCAACCAATATGGGATAATAACCAAAGTAATAAGTTTAAATTTAAAGAAAACACACAAGCCATTTATATAAACGGAAATAAAACCTTTGCAAAAGAAAAATGGCAAACACAATTCGGTTTACGTATTGAAAATACACAAACTGAGGGAAACGCTGTTACTTTAAATAAAATTACAACTATAAATTATATACAGTTTTTCCCAACAGCTTATTGTATGTATAAGATAAATGATAGAAAAACAATTTCACTTAGTTACTCAAGAAGAATCTATCGACCTAGTTTTTCTAACCTAAATCCATTCAGATGGTATACCTCAAAATTTTCTTATTCAGAAGGAAACCCAAATTTAAAACCTTGTTTATCAAATAATTTAGAATTAAATTTTAATTACAAAGATAATACCAGTTCAAGTTTATTTTTTTCTAAAGAAACCAACAATTTTGGACAAGTAGTTATACTTAGTTCTGATGAATACTCACAAAAAATAATACAATTAAATTATTATGATAACTATAGTATTGGATTTAATCAAATGCTGAATTATGACAAAAAAAAATGGTGGGAAAATCAAAACAACTTATATGTCTATTTTCAACATTCCGATTCTAAAATTTATCCTTTAACTCCCAAGAGTAATGAAGGTTTAGGAGTACAAATAAACACAAGTAATAATTTTATTTTAAAAAAAGACAAAACTATATCAGCAGGCTTTGATATCAGTTATATTTTTCCGAATAAATCGAGCGATTTGGTTTATAATTATCAAAGAACACTCATCAGTCTCTATGGAAGAGGACTTTTTTTAGAAAAAAAACTACAAGCTATTCTTACAGTCGAAAATCTTTTAAAAACAAACGATTTTAAGACATTAAGTACTCGAAATTCTATTGAATCTCAATATAAAGGATACTATGACTCTCGATATATTAACATACAGTTGATATACAAATGGGGAAATAGTAAAGTAAACAACAAAAATAGAAAAGGAAGTAACGAAGAGGAAAAAAATAGAACCAACTAAAAATATTTAAACTCTTGTCTTTGTAGTGTACAATACAAAAAACAAGAATTTTAGATATCTATTTGCGCAAATTAACCGACTGCTCGGCGAAATAATAAGCAGAAATAACACAATAACATTTATTCTAGTAAAAATGAAAACAAACAAAACAGAAAAATTTGATCTATCAAAATTTGAAACTCTTGAAATTAATGGTGATATATTAAAAGGAGGTTTCTCTACCGCTTTGACAATAAATGGGGTAGGAGGTATGTTAAAAGAAGGAGACAATTATTATAAATGTGGACAAACTAATAATTGTCAAAGCGGAAACTGCGTTGCAGGCTGTGGAGCTGATACCAGTGCATTAGAAGTTTAATAATTAAATTTAATGAATAAAAGAAGATGTCCGGAAAGCCTATTATCTCCAAAAGGCAAAAATATTTTATGCTAGGAAGAACATTATATAATATAAATTTTTAGGTTTCTAATCATCTAGAGAAAAAATAAATATTAATATATACTTTTCGGACAACTTCTAATTATAAATCCATTCAATTTATGAAAAATATTAATTTTGAAAAAATAGATCAAATTGATAATCAAAAACTTATAGGAGGATTTTCTAACGTTTTTACTATAAACGCTATTGATTATCAAGAATCTAATTTAGCCAATAATTGTCATGGAGGAAATTGTGCAGCAGCTACTTGTAAAAAGCAAAAAGTAACAAAAGAAAAAGGTATAAACAGTAACTGTATAGGGAACTGTGTGCCAGGTTGTGGTACAAAAAAGTAGATAAAAAAACAAATAAAAAATCTTTTTATATCCTTTATCAAAAGGCAAAGTGTGTATTATTTTAATTTTAAAAATAAATAATCTAAAAAAATAAAATTATGAAAAAATATAGCCGCTTTAATACGATATTGCCTTATGAAGGGAAATATGCGTTGTATAATTCATTAGAACAAAAATTTCTTTTCATAGAAGGGGAATTAAAAGAAATATTAAATGCTTCTATTATAGAAGGAATTAATGGTTTAAAAGAAATACATCCTACTTTTTTTAACTATTTATCCGAAAATAATTTCATTATTGATAACGATATAGATGAAACAGAAAAATTGAGAGAAATAAGTAAAAAAACAGATGAAAATCACACAACCTTTTTACTAACAGTAAATCCTACAATGAATTGTAATTTTAAATGTTGGTACTGCTATGAAACTCATATTAAAGATTCTAAATTAGAATATTCCGTTCTAGACTCAGTAAAAAAAATGGTTACAAAAACCATTTCAAAACCAGAGATAGAATATTTTTCCTTATCATTTTTTGGAGGAGAACCCCTGTTATACTTTAAAATGAACGTTGTCCCATTGATTGATCATGTAAGAGAAAAAAGTATTTATCATAATAAAAAATACGCCATAAGTTTTACTACAAACGGATACTTAGTTAATGATTATTTTATAGAATATTTTCAAAAAAAGGATATGTATGCTAGTTTACAAATCACTTTAGATGGTTATAAAGAAGAACATGATCAAGTTCGGTTTGTAAATAAAAAAAAAGGAAGCTATAATGAAATTATAGCAAATATTAAAAAATTACTTTTAAATGAACGTTTTAATATTACACTCCGTATAAATTATACCGATAAAAATATTCATAAATGTTTTAAAATCATTGATGATTTTGAAGACATCCCGATGGAAATTAGAAAAGACAAATTACTGATAGATTTTCATCGCGTATGGCAAAATGATCAGTTGGATAATAGTAATAAGATTTTAATGGAAAATGTTGCTATTATGCAATCCAGAGGATTTAAAACCAATGTTATTTATTCTCCAAATAATGTAAAAGCATCTTGTTACGCAGATAAAAGAAATAGTGCAACAATTAATTATAATGGAGATTTATTTAAATGCACTGCAAGAGATTTTCTTTCTGAAAATAGAGCAGGATATATTTCGAAAGAAGGAGATTTAATTTGGGAAAATGATTATTTAGATAAAAGAATGGATTCTAAATTTAAAAACAAACCCTGCCTTACTTGTAAAATTATGCCATTGTGTAATGGAGGATGTACTCAACATGCTATGGAAAATGAAGGAAAAGAATATTGTGTTTTTCATGGTGATGAATCTGAAAAAAATAAGGTTGTTTTAACAAAGATAGAGGAAATACTAAAAGAAAATGCGATATTACAAGAAGCCTAAAATAACTTTTTTTAATCAACTTGAAAGTACTGATTGTGGTGCTGCATGCTTAGCTATGATCATTAGTTATCATGGAAAAAAAGTTACACTATCCCAAGTAAAAGAACAATTTGAATTTACTAGAATCGGGGTTTCTATTCAAGATATAGTAGAAGTAGCATCAAATATAGGATTTCAAACAACCCCTTTAAAATTAACACAACAAGAACTTGAAGAAATCCCTTTACCTTCAATTTTATTTTGGAAACAAGATCATTTTGTAGTACTTGAAAAAATAACCTACAAAAAAGGACAAATTTTATATCATATATTAGATCCTGGTTACGGGAAAATAATTTTAGAAAGTAAAATATTTGTAAAAGAATGGCAAGGAAATAATGAAAAAGGAGTAGGTATTGTATTTCAAGAAACAGAAAATTTTAAAAAATTTAAATGGCAACAAGAAGTAAAAAAATCAATATCAAAATCACCTCTATTTAGAATCGCTTTTACTTTTCTAAAAATAAATAAGTGGAAGTATTTAAGCTCAATTATACTATTGATTATAAGTTTAATTACTTCTTTTTTTATTCCATTTACCTTTCAGAAAATTATTGACTCAGGTATTAACTTAAAAGAAATTCATATAGTTTATTATTTTTTAGTTGCACAAATGGTACTTTTCATATCTAGTTTTATTTCTGATTTTTTAAGTACCTTATTTTTAACAAAAATCAATTATCAATTAAGCATTTTATTAAAAGAAAATTTACTACTAAAATTAATGCGCCTTCCTATTCGATTTTTTGATACCAGACTTAATACAGAAACCTTACAACGAATTCAAGATCAAAATAAAATACAAAATTTTATCACTTGGAAAGGAATTGATTTTAGTTTGAGTATTTTTAATATACTAATATTTAGTAGTTTACTTTGTTATTTTAATCCTATTATATTTAGTATATATACGACTTTATCGGTATTTTCAATAATTTGGGTTGTCTTTTTTTTACGTAAAAGGGCCATGTTAGAATACGCTATGTTTTTAGGGCAGTCTGAAAATAGTAATGGCATTTATGAATTTGTAATGAATATGCCTGAAATAAAAATAAATCACGCTCAATATAAAACAGTAAATAAGATATTAGATATTCAGAAAAAAATAAATAAACTAGAACTTCGCAATTTATTTCTAAATATGTATCAAAATATAGGAGTTGAATTTTTAAGTAAATTTAAAGAAATCATAGCTATTGCCATTTGTGCTTATTTTATTATAAAAGGAGAAATGACATTAGGTACATTATTAAGTATTTCATACATAATAGGTCAGTTAACGACTCCTATTCAAAACCTAGTTACATTTGTTAGAGATACACAAGATACTTCAATTGCTAACAAGCGTATAAGTACGATTTACGATAATGAAGAAGAAGATCATAAAACTAAAATAAATGTAGCAGATAATATTTTTAAAACTATCAAAATAAAAGAAGTTTCTTTTAAATATCCTGGGAATTTTAATCCATTTGTTTTAGAAAATATATCTTTCTCAATTCCGCAAAATAGTATTACTGCAATTGTAGGAGCAAGTGGAAGTGGAAAAACATCTCTTTTAAAATTATTACTTTCTTATTATCCTTCAACAAAGGGAAACATTCAATTAGACGAATTAGATTTAGAAAAAATTTCGGCTAATGATTGGAGAAAAAAATGCGGTATTGTTTTACAAGATGGTAAAATATTTAGTGGAACAATTGCAGAAAATATTGCAATATCGGATGAAATAATAGATGAAACTAAATTAATTAACGCTGCCAAAATGGCAAATATTTTAGAATTAATAAAAATATTACCTATGGGATTTAATACTAAAGTAGGGAACTCAGGTATAGAATTAAGTGGAGGACAAAAACAACGTATCTTAATTGCTCGCGCTGTTTATAAAAATCCAGAATTTATCTTTTTTGACGAGGCTACTTCAGCATTAGATGCAGAAAATGAAAAAATAATTCATGATAATCTTCAGATGTTTTTTAAAGGTAAAACAGTTGTTATTATAGCACATCGTTTATCGACTGTAAAAAAAGCAGATCAAATTATCGTTTTAAAACAAGGGCAGTTAGTAGAAAAAGGAAATCACCAAGAACTGGTTGATAAAAAAGGAGATTATTTTAACCTAGTAAAAAATCAATTAGAATTAGGAAACGGATAACTACTATATGACAAAGTTTTTTAATAATAATTCACCTATCTTAAAAAAAGAGATAATTTGATTTTAATTTTTGGAGATCTCTTTTTTTGAATTTTATATAAAAAGATCTTTTTATAACTTCAATAAGCCTTTTGAATTTTAACAAAATATACGGGAAAACCTCAGTTTTATTAAAATTAAAGCAAGTAAATTGCGCCCTGTAAGACTTCTTAATTAATAATTAAAGTATTATTGATTAATAGTTGCATTGTCTATCTTTTAAAGATAGAAATAGCATAGTTACAGTTAAAATAGAAAAGGGATTGGACCCCCTAAATGGAAACTCTAAAAAGAATATCGGGTTAAAAAGGCTGTTAACGCCTTAGGTGTTTAAAAGTGATTAAAAAATATGGTTTGTTTTAACTTTATATCTTTTAGAGTTTTTAAAAATTTAAGAATGGACTTCTTTAAGTAAAATTCTTTTTTTAGTATAAAAAATATATAAACTTTTAATTTTTAGCTCTTTAATAATGTAAGTGATCTAGGGATTCAACGATTTGATTTCATAGTTAATAAAAACTAAGATCAGACAAAAAGAGATTAGTGATTTATATTAATCATTTTTTTAGAAATTAAATAGATAAAGAGGTATAGTAAGACCTCTTAAGAATTGATTAAAAATGTATAGAACTTTAGGCTCAATATTTATTATAGCATCTGCGTTAATATCTTATTTAGATAAATATGTAATGTTTTATAATGTTAACCTTAGTAATAATTATGGTTATAATAATTCAGTTGATTTAGTTTGTGCAACATCTATCATTGTAGCTCCTATTTTGATAGTTATAGGTGCCAATTTGAGACCTTATAGAATTAGTTATATATTTCCTTTTTATACCTATACGCATTATTTATTATGGGTTTTAAGAGAAGATAAAACAGATTATGGATGTTCAAAAATTCACACAATTTTTTTAGTACTCTTATTCATTTTTTTTATAATAGTAATGTGTAAAATAAAAAAGAAAGAAAAAATTGAAAAGGAAGAAACGAAAAAGAAAATTATGTTTCTTGAAAAAATGTTGGATTTATCATGTATAGTAATAAATAAGTATTAGCTTATGAGTAAATAT
Organism: Flavobacterium davisii; assembly: GCF_042182265.1. Classification (NCBI taxonomy): domain Bacteria; kingdom Pseudomonadati; phylum Bacteroidota; class Flavobacteriia; order Flavobacteriales; family Flavobacteriaceae; genus Flavobacterium; species Flavobacterium davisii. Next base: position 2,727,971 of record NZ_CP097869.1, on the reverse strand, counting down.
GATGAATTAATACGTCTTTCAAAATTAGCCAATGAGTCGTATGATAATGATGAAATAGATGAAGATACTGTTAGGAAAATATTTTCTCAATGTTTAAAAGAATACAGGAGAATACAAGCTGAAGAAAATTCAAAAATAAAAAGAGATTGTGTTAATATGTTTTTTAAAAAGCCTCTATAATTGAGGCTTTTTCGTTTTTTTTATCATTTTGTTTAATTGATTTATTAATTCTTTTTCCTTAAAAGTTTCATATAAATAATCAATTTTGTCATCTATTGTATGTACTAAATCAGTATGATATGACTTTTCTTTATAAAAAGAAATTTGCTCCTTTAAGAAATCATTTTGTTCTTTAAGAAAAGAAATTTTATCATAAGCCTTTTTTAATTCTATTTTTAAAGAGTTTAGTTCAGGTTCATTGTAATTATAATTTTGATCTAATTTATTTTCATTAATCAAATAGTTATGTAATATTTGTAGAGTAGATTTTCTTGGTTTTTTTGAAGTACCATTCAATATTTTGTTAATACCTACTTCTGTAAGTTTTGTTTCTTCAGCTATTTTATAACCTGTTAACCCCCTTTTTTTAATTTCTAAAATTATAGTATTAGCATCCATTTTTACTTATTTTAGCTTTTAAAAGCATAATAGTTATGTTAAAAACATATATTTAGCTTTGTATTTACATAACTATTATGTATGTTTGTCTCTTTGGACAAATCTAACAAAAAACTATTTATTTGAATTTAGAATTTAAAAAATAATGCTAAATATTATAAAAGAAGAATAAAAAAATATTAATTATCGTTTCAGTGTTAGTTCATGATTATTTTAATAAAATATTTTTTATCTATCTTAATATGAGTAGATTAATAAAAAAACATCTTAAATTAATTTGAATAAAATGGGAGATAGGTAATGAAATTAATATAATAAGATGTAGAATATACATAATAAGTTGGTTAATGATAAGGGCAAAAAATAAAAATAAGTTTTATTTTGAAAGTTATTTTTTTAACATAATTACGATAAAATTTTAGTGTTTTTTTGATTTTTATACTTTATTGTTTTGTTAGACGTGCTTTTAGAATAAAATTTTCTTCTGTAAGTGAATTTATCTTTTCTTTTAATAAATTTATTATTTCTTCTCTGGCTTCGGCTAATTCTTTGTAATTTATTTTTTCATTTTCATTAATTTTATTATTATTATTATAATCTTTTAACATATTGCCTTCTCCTTTTAATAGCCATTCAGGGTTTAGGTCTTTATAATGTTCTATAATTTTCAAATAATTGTCTGTTCTTATTGCACCTCTTTTATCAAGGTAACCCATTGCAAAGCCTAATTCTTTGCAAAATTTATAGGGTGTAATTGTTTTGTAATTAATATATTGTAGGATTCTTTCTTGGATGGACATGGTGTTTGAAAAAAAGTTAATAAATCATAATTTGTTTGAAAAAAAGTATATATATTTGCTTGTGCTCTTTGTGAGTACATTTACAAATGTAAATATAATAAAGCAAGTTTATGGGGTCGTCAATTAATTTAGGTACTAAACATCATCAAGTTCTTAGGAAAGAGTTTCAAGAGGTTTCAAGACAAACAATTTATAGCGCTCTTAGATATTTCAATAATTCGGAAACAGCACAAAAGATACGTAACCGAGCTATAGAATTATTAGAAGAAGAAATAAAAGAGTATAAGGATTTTAATAATAAATAGTATGCTTGGATTAGTTTTAAATATTGAATAAAAGAGTAAAGTCATAAATTATGTTTTTATATATACCTTCAAATATGTTCAACTAAAAAGTTTAATATTTATTTTGTTTCTTTATGCTATAGCGCAATTATTTAGTTTTTTTTATCGCACAGATCTAAATTGTTTTATTGTGGATTTTTAAAACTTTAACAAATATACAAGGAAGATGGGGACTTTTTTGTTATTTTTTCGTTATTAAGTTATTAAAACACAAAAAAAATATACCAAAAAGAGGTATAAATGTTTGACTGTAGATATTTTAATCTTAAGTAGAACAGTAAACTTAAGATGAAAAAAGGGCTGGTTTTATAATGTTTAAAACCAGCCCAAATGTTTTAGATTGGAGTTCTTCATTTTTTGAATTTATTTAATCTCAAATGTAATATTAGAAATCTATTTTACTTTATTTTTCTTCAAGTTCAAACATGTATTCCATTTTAATCATTAAAATAGTTCATTATTTTTTCTTTTAATTTTTTTTTAAGACTTGAATTTATTGAAAAATTTTGTTTCATAATGAAGTCTAATGTCTAATTTTTTGGTTAATAATAATTAATAAACTCAAAAAAATCTTCTGTCTACTAAAACTTTATTCATTATATAATCTAAAAAATATTTTTACTAAATTTTATTTAAAAATGTATGAGACTTGGGGATAACGAATATCATTTGGTTTGTAATAAATAGTTATTAGTTTTTTATTTTTAATTAGTGTATTCTCGTGTTACTTTTTCGACTCCGTCAATTCTTTTAATTCCTTCAATCATTTTTTTTAGTATGGAAATATTAGGAACTATTACCGTTATATGTCCTGTGAAGAGTCCTGCTTCTCCACTTAAAGAGATACTTTGGATGTTTACATTTAAGTTATTAGAAATAACTCTCGTTAATTCGTTAGTAAGTCCAAGGGTGTCCATTCCTGTAATTTTTAATGTAGCCTTAAAATCTTGTTGAGTAGAATCAATCCATTTTGCAGAGATGATACGATAAGCATAATGAGATTGTAAGCTGATAGCATTAGGACAATCTCTTTTGTGTACTTTAATACCTTCATTTATAGTTATAAAACCAAAAACGGGATCGCCAGATATAGGGTTGCAACAACTAGAAAGTTTATAATCTAGGCGATCTTGTTCTGTTCCAAATACAAGTAAATCATATTTTTGAGTTATTTCTTCTTTTTGAATGCTTTCTGGATTAAATGTTTGTCCTTTTTTTATTTTTCCTCTAAAGAAGTTAATGAAAGTATTGTTTTTTTGAGCAGCGTAATCTTTTAGTTGTTGATTGTCTATAGAACCAATACCTACTCGATAAAACAAGTCTAAACTCGTTTTTAATCTTAGGAAAGCTACCAGTTCATTGATTGTATTTTCATTAAAATTTATTTTTAAGTGGCGAAGTTTTCTTTCTAGTATTTCTTTGCCGTCTTCTGCAATTTTTTTAGTGTTTTCATTTAAAACATTTCTAATTTTATTTTTAGCTCTTGAGGTAGTAACATAATCTAGCCATGTAACGGTTGGTTTTTGATGTTGAGAAGTGATAATCTCTACTTGATCACCACTTTTAAGTTCATGATTTAATGGTACTAATTTACCGTTAACTCTTGTACCTCGTGTTTTGATACCTATTTCAGAATGGACTGAAAAAGCAAAATCTAGAGCAGTAGCTCCTTTTGGTAATGATTTGATTTCTCCTTTAGGGGTAAAAACATATATTTCTTTTGCGTAAAGATTCATTTTAAAATCTTCAACAAAGTCAACGGCATTACTATCTGCATTTTCTAAAGCTTCTCTTAAGAGGTTTAACCAAGTGTCAAGACTCGTTTCTTCTGTTGCTCCTTGTTTGTATTTGTAATGTGCAGCATAGCCTTTTTCAGCAATTTCATCCATTCTTTCACTTCTGACCTGTATTTCTACCCAACGTCCTAAAGGTCCCATTACGGTTATGTGTAGTGCTTCGTATCCAGTAGATTTGGGAGAAGAAATCCAATCTCTTAAACGGCTAGGTGAAGGGCGGTAATGATCTGTAACAATTGAATAAATTTTCCAAGCTAGGAATTTTTCATCGTGTGAATTGGATTTGTATACGATTCGTAAGGCGAATTTGTCGTATACTTCATCAAAACTTACTTTTTGTACTGCCATTTTTCTTCGAATGGAGTAGATTGATTTAGGCCTTCCTTTTATTATGTAATCTATTCCTTCTTGATCTAATGATTTTTGTAAAACATCAGATATGCTTTTTATATAAGCATCTTGCTCTTCTTTTGATTCTTTTATTTTACTAACAATATCGCTATATACAATGGGTTCAGTATATTTTAATCCTAAATCTTCTAGTTTAGTTTTTATATTATAAAGTCCAAGGCGATGGGCTAGGGGGGCATATATGTAAAGTGTTTCGGAAGCAATTTTTAACTGTTTGTGTTCTGCCATTGATTCCATTGTTTGCATATTATGTAAACGGTCGGCTAGTTTAATGATAATAACTCTTACGTCATCATTGAGTGTTAAAAGCATTTTCCTGAAATTTTCAGCTTGCATTGATATGTTCATATCCTTTTTAACTTGTGAAATTTTAGTTAAGCCAGCTACTAATTGGGCTACTTTAGGATTGAATGCGTTTTCTATTTCTTCTACGGTTATATCTGTATCTTCTACCACATCATGCAATAATGCAGCAGCTATACTTGTAGCTCCCAATCCAATTTCTCCAGCCACAATTTTGGCAACTGCTATGGGATGGAAAATATAAGCTTCACCTGATTTTCTCCTTTGATCTTGGTGAGCATCAACCGCAAAATCAAATGCTTTTCGGATCATTTTTTTGTCTTCATCACTTAACGTTTGATAGCTTATACGAAGTAGTTCTTTATACTCTTGTGCGATTGCTTTATTTTCTTTTTCGATGTCAATTTCAACCATTACTTTTGGGGTATATATGTTGCCTAAATTTAATAAAAAAAACAATTATATGAGAAAAAATGTTATTTATTTTTTTAAAAAATATAAAAAATAGCAATATTTATAACTAAAAATTAAATAGATAACTTTTTGATGGATTTTATATTAGTTTTATTGGAAAATATTTTTTTTTAAAATCAATTATAGTCTGATGTTAATAGGAGTGTTTAATTTTTTAAAAGGGTTGTAAAATATAGATGTGTAATAATGATTTTAAGTTTATTGATAAAAATATTTTCAAGTATAATTTAAGACCATTTATTATTAAGATATAATGATTAGTTATCAAATGAGTATAAAATTCTAATTGATTTTACCCAGATTTCAAGAAAGTATTGTTCTTTGACAGATGAGGGCTAACTTGCATTTGTGAGCGAAGCCTATGTATAAAATGGTGAATTTATCCCCTCCTAAATTTTGGCTGAAATGTAAAAAGGCTTCCATTTGGAAGCCCTTTGATACAAATCAATGATCAAACACCATGTTGTCTCATATAGAATAATTTTAGATACGTTAGATAGAATTACGCATTAGAAAAATAAATTTTATAACTTATTGAAATAAAATGGTTTAGGTGTCTGGTGATTTTAATTCTTAATTTTGTATGGTTTTGATAATTAATAAAATGTGTTTTTTTAAATCTCTAACGCGTAATCAGGATTTAAATAACATAATTATTATTTACCAAAAAGCTTTCCTAATAATCCACTTATACCTCCTTTTTTATTAGCCACAGCCATAGCATCGTTAATACTTAATTTACCGTCACCATCTTGGTCTAACATAGATGTAATGGATGAATTTTTCCCTAATATATTTTCTAATAAACCTACTAAATCAGTACCATTTTGTATATTGGCTGATTTTGCTTTACCTGCTAAGAAAGACATTAGTAAAGGGGCTGCCATTTGTAAAATAGAGTTAATTTTGTCTGTTGCAATACCCGTGGACAAACTTATGTTTTTTTCTAAAAGTGATTGGTTATTGCCTAAAATATGCTTTAATATTTTTGATCCATCTTGCGTTTCTATTCCATCATTAACCAAACTTTTAGGATTCTCTAATGAATTACTATTTTGTTTGTCGTTTAGTAATGCTCCTAATAAACCTGTAGCATCAGTTTCAGTACTTAAATTATTTTGCATTGCATTGACTAGCAGAGGTAATGCAGAATTTAATACATTTGTTGTTTCCCCTTCAGATGTACCTACTTTATTACTTATATTTTCAATAATTTGTTTTCCTACTCCGTTATTGATTAAATCTAAAATTCCTGACATTTTTATTTGTTTTTTGATTACAATATAAAAATAATAATTAAAATGGATATATTTTATATATATAAATCAATAATTTTATGAGCCATTTCCATGCTCATTTTTTCTAAAATTTCAGAAGTAGTGCCTCCAATATGTGGTGTTAATGAAATATCAGGATGCATTAATAATTGTACGGCGGGATTAGGTTCTCCTTGGAAAACATCTAAACCAGCAAAGCTGATTTTTTTGTTTTCTAAATAGTTAATTAAATCTACTTCATTAATCAATTCCCCTTTGGAACAATTAATGATACCTACACCTTGTTTCATTTTTTCAAATTCGGTAGCGGTTAAGAGATAGTTATTTTGCTCTGGCACATGTAAAGAGATGAAATCGGCCAAAGGGAGTATGTTTTCTAGAGGCATTACATCAATTGGAATTGTTATTTTTTGTCCTGAGAAAAATTCAAATTCAATAGGTATTTGTTTTGTTTCTTTAGCTGTAGCAATAACTTTCATTCCTAATCCTAGTGCTTTTTGAGCTACAGCCTTACCAATTTTTCCTAATCCAATGATTGCTAAAGTTTTTCCTTTTAATTCTAACCCGTTACCATATACTTTTTTTAATTCATGAAAATGAGTATCGCCTTCTAGTGGCATATTTCTATTGGAATCATGTAAATAACGAGCACCCGAAATAAGATGTCCTATTGCTAGTTCTGCAACAGCATTTACAGGGGCATTTGGTGTATTTAAAAAAATTATAGTATCTGGAAGGTTAGGAGTAATCATTTCAATACCTAATTTGCCGATTACTTTTATATTAGAACAAGTATCGATAATGGATTGGTTGATTTTTGTAGCATTCTGTATAATAAGTATTTCTATTTGATTATTATTAATATAATTACTTAACTGTTCTTGTGCTACTTTGGTAGTCAATACTTCAAAACCATTTTTTTTTAATAAGGAAATGGCTTGACTAGATAAACCATCATTGGCTAATATTTTCATTTATAAAGGTTGTTTTTAAACTAAATTTTCTAATTCTTTCATTACATTCACCAAGATTTGAACGCTATCTAATGGTAAAGCATTATAAAGAGAGGCTCTATAGCCGCCAACAGAACGATGACCTTTTAATCCTGAAATACCTGATTTTTCCCAAAGTTGATCAAATAGTGTTTCATGTTTTGTGTTTTTTAGTGTAAATGTAGCATTCATTAAACTTCTGTCTTCAATAACAGCAGTTCCTTCGAATAAAGGATTTCGATCTATTTCATTGTATAATAAATTGGCTTTTTCATTGTTTATTTTTTCAATAGTATGAATTCCGCCCATCTTTTTTAACCATTGTAATGTTAGTAAGGAGGTATAGATAGAAAAAACGGGAGGAGTATTATACATGCTTTCTTTAGCAATGTGGAGTTGGTAGTCTAGCATAGATGGAATAACACGCCCTGTTTTTCCTAATATTTCTTCTTTTACAACAACTAGAGTTACGCCAGCAGGTCCCATGTTTTTTTGAGCACCGGCATAAATTAGATCAAATTTGCTAAAATCTAATTTTCTTGAAAAAATATCTGAACTCATATCACAAACCATGATACTATTGGTTTCAGGAAATGATTTCATTTGAGTTCCATAAATAGTGTTGTTGCTGGTGCAATGAAAATAATCTAAATCATTAGGTATATTATAATCTTTAGGAATGTGATTAAAATGTTCCTTTTTTGAAGAGGCTAAAATAAGGGTTTCACCAAAAAGAGTTGCCTCTTTAATTGCTCCACTTGCCCAAGTACCTGTTTCTAAGTAACCTGCTTTCCCATTTACTTTCATTAAATTATAAGGAACCATTAAAAATTCGAGACTTGCTCCTCCATGCAAAAAAAGAGCTTGATAACCTTTGTTTTGTAAGTCTAAAAGTTCAAGTGCTAAAGAACGGGCTTCTTCTATAACAGTCACAAACGCATCACTACGATGTGAAATTTCTAGAAGAGATAATCCCATACCATTGAAATCTAAAATAGCTTTTGCAGATTGGTTAAATACTTCTTGAGGTAAAATACAAGGGCCTGCACTATAATTGTGTTTTTTCATAGTTTGCTTATTATTAGATTTAACATATAATCGATTGGCATTAACACGAGCTTCTAAGTTAAAGCGAGGTTCGTGTACATGAGTTTCTTTTTCTTTTTGTCCTTTTATAATATCTGAAAATTTGATACTCATTTTTATAATAAATTTAAAAAAGCAATAGTATCAATATTATCTGCATAATCCCAAAGTTTTGGTTTTTGTGTTTGGCCAAAGGGAATACTGTTTTCTGTTAATTGGTTTGAAACAATACATTGGATGAGATCTTTATCGTTAATAAGACGATTTTTAACGTCTTCTATATTATCATAATATTCATAGAATAATGAAGAAATAGGAGAAGCGTAACTATTATCTTCTTTTATTGTTAAGAACTCATTGTCTAGTATATTAAATAAACTCATTAAAAAAACGGCTTTGTTGTAGTCGTAATTATTAGCATATTTTTCATAATGAATAATATCACCATAAGGATAAATAGCTTCAAAAAATAATTTGAAATCATAATTTTTAGGAACAAAAATTTTGGAAACATTACGGCAACCTAAACCAAAATATCTAAAAATATCATCACCTAACAAAAATAAATCTTCTTTACTTTCAGTACCATCTAATAAGGCTACAGAGTTTCTATTTTTGCGTATAATAGCAGGTTTATTCCTAAAATAGTATTCAAAATAACGAGCTGTATTATTGCTTCCTGTAGCAATTACGGCATCAAAATTTTCTAATTTTTCTTCTGTAAAAAAAATTCTTTCTTCAAGTTTAGGCTCTATTTTTTTTAAATATTTAGCTAAAAAAGGGAGTAACTTTTGATCATTAGATGATAACTTAGCTAATACCTTATTTCCACTTACTAAAACAGATATAAAATCATGAAATCCTACTAAAGGTATGTTGCCTGCTAAAACAAGAGCAATTGTTTTAGGTGATGTTTCGTTGTAAGTATAAGGGCTTAGCCATTTAATCAGATTTTTTTCTGTTAAAGCTTCTGTCCAAGATTGAATTGAAAAATAAACTTGTTCAGTTGTAAACCATCCATTATGTGCTTTTGATATTTGTATAAGTTCAGCAAATGAGTCAAAAAAAAGTTCGTTGTAGGCTATTTGATTATTTACTAAATTGCCTTGTGGAGTAAATTGTTTTAGAAAATTTCCTAGTTTAGAAAATGCAATAATAATTTCTTTTTGTGACATAGGTTACTTGCTTATATATGGTTTAGGTTGTATTTTTGTACAAAAATAAGATATTTAGCTTTAGACTGTATGTACTTCCTCTAAAGCTTTTAAAATAGTTGAACGCTTATAGCTTAGGGCTTGAGGCATAAAGCATAAAAATATGGCAATTATAATTACAGACGAATGTATTAACTGTGGGGCATGTGAGCCAGAGTGTCCTAATACTGCAATTTATGAAGGAGCGGATGATTGGAGATGGAAAGATGGTACAAAATTAACAGGTAAAATAATTTTAGCTGATGGAACGGAAGTAGATGCAGAAGCTGCACAAACACCTATTTCAGATGATGTATATTATATTGTTCCAGGTAAATGTACTGAATGTAAAGGATTTCATGAAGAGCCACAATGTGCCGCAGTATGTCCAGTAGATTGTTGTGTTCCGGATGATAATCATGTAGAAACAGAAGAAACATTATTAAATAGACAGTCTTTTTTGCATAATGAATGATTTTTTCTTTTAAAGAAAACAAAAGGCTGTTCGTAAATGAACAGCTTTTTTTATATTTTTTTAAGAATATCGGAAAGATTTCTTTTATATGATATTGATTCTTTTTTTTTATGTAAACATAAGGAAATAAGTAGGGTGTGCTATTTTTTTAAAAAAAATTAATTGTAATTTTAGAATCACAAATAAAGAGTTTAATTTATTTTTAAAAGATATGCTTCACAGCGAAAAACAATCTCAAGAAAAAGGATTTTTGATTTTATTTTTTATAATTGGATTATTTGAAGTTATAGCCGAATATTTCAATCAAATTTTAATGATATATATATTAAAACCTTTATTGATGCCTATCATGATGTTCATGTACTGGAAGGTTTCTTATGAGCGGAATATTTATTTTTTGTTATCTCTGTTTTTTCTCTTAATTGCTAATATCCTTTTTGTTTCAAGAACTTTTAATAGTGCTGTAATAGCTTCTGTTTTCTTTTTTATATATAGAGGTCTTGTAATATACTTGGTAATTCAAGATCAGCCAATCAAAAAAAAGTTACCCGTTGTAATAGGGAGTCTTCCTTTTTTTACGGCATTTGGGTATTTAACTTTTTTAACTAAAAATGAATTAGATAAAGGTATCTATATTTATTTGATACAAGTGTTGTTTCTTTCTTTTTTAGGAGGATTAGCTCTTTCAAATTATATGATTAATGAATGTAGAAAGAATTTTTGGCTTCTAATTAATGCTGTTTTCTTTGCAATTATTCAGTTTCTTTTAGTGCTGAAGCTTTTTTATTTGTCAACAGTAATTTTTCCTGCTATATCTATGTTGTTGTATTTATTTGCTCAATTTGCATTATATAAATATATGTTAGAAAGAGAAAAAGGATGTAATGAATCTAAAGATTATTTTTTGTTAGACGACGTAGAATAAGATTTAAAATCAATATACAGGTTGCCAAAAAAAGTATTAAAACCTTTATTAATTATGATAAAAAGTGGTAGATACCTTTATTATTTTTATGTTGTATATTTAAATTAGGTTGTCTAGACTTTTAGGATGTCTTTTTTTAGGTAGTAGAGACTTTTCGAAAAACAAGAATAATATTTTGAAATATCTTATATTCTTTATTGCTAAATCTGGATACTTTTTCCTTGCTTCTAAAAAGAAGTAATTAAATAAAGTAAATTGTGTTTTTTGAAAAATCTCTGTATGTATGTTTTAAGAAATAGTTATTTGTCTTTTAATTGATTTACAGGACCATCCCATTCTGAAAAACCTCCAATTAGATTATAAGTTATGTTAAATCCCATTTGATTCATTATCTCGCATGCTTGAGCACTACGCCCTCCTGCTTTACAATAAACATAATAATTTTTATTTTTATCTAATTCATCTACTTGATAAATAAAGCCTTGACCTTTATAAATGTCAATATTAATAGCATTGGGAATGATGCCATTTGAGCATTCATCAGCTGTACGTACATCTAATACTACTGCATTATCATCCTGTTGCAACTTAGTCCACCAATCTTCTTGTGTTAAATTCATAATCTTTATTTTTACCAAATTTAAAAAAAGATCTGTAAAAATTTAATTTTAAAATAAAAAAATCTTAAGATTGTTTATTTTGAAAAAAATCGATTGTTTAATCTTAAATTTATTACAAATCATTATATTTTTTAATTGTGTTTTGAACGATTTCTAGATTAAATACTGAAGGAAATAAATCTTCTAGTATCGAAAGCATTTTAGAGTTATGATGTAAGGCATTGGTTAAATGATACAATCCTTTTGTTAGATTATGAGTTGTGTAATACAAACCTGCTAATCTATATTCTATTTGGTAATGATCTGCAAAAAGAAGGTTTGCTTTAATTAAGGTTTCAATAGAGGCTTGATATTCTCCTATAAAAAGTTGTGTATCAGACCAAAATAAGATGGTTTCTAATTCGTTATCTCCTAATTCTACAGCTTTTTGATATCCTTCTTGTGCTTCCTCAAATAATTCGAGCTCTTTATTTATTGTAGCATATCGTTTCCAATATAAAGAATTTTCAGCATCTATACCGATTGCTTTATTTACATAATAGAGTGCTTTTTGAAAGTTTTTTTGACGTATATAAAAATCGGTTATAGCAATCCATCCTTTGTCTAAAAGAGGATCTTCATGAACTGTTTTGTTGTAATAGTTTAAAGCTTCAGATTCATTGCCCATTTTTTCAAAGCATTTACCTATTCGTAATAAAGCATACGATGTGGGGTCTTCTAGTCGAATGGTTTCTTGGTAATTCCAAATAGCTTCTTCATAGCGTTCTAAATGTTCGAGTGCTTTGGCTTTTTCCATAAATGCCCCCATGAATCGGTCGTCAATTAGACTTGCATAATCAAAGGCTATGTAGGCCTCTTGATATTGTTGTATACTAAAGTTTAGTCGTCCTAATTGATGCCAAGCAATTTCACTATATGGATTAAGGTCAATATAGTTTTTTAAAAATGAAATGGCTTCAGGGTATTGTTCTAAAAATTCAAAACAATAAATGACATTATAGAGTCCTGATTGTTCTTCTGGTTCTTCTTCTAAACAAGCAATAAAATGTTTTTTTGCTTGTTCTAGTTCATCCATAAACAAATATTCCATCCCTAAGAGGTTATGCACATCTGCGTAGTCATCTGTATACTGCAAAGCTATTTTAAGAAATTCAACAGCTTGTTTATGATCATCTCTTTTAGAGCAAATATTGGCTTTTTGTATAAAGATTTCTTCGTTTGTGGGTTCTATGGCGTATAAGTCATTAAGAAGTTTTTCGGCTTGTTCTAGTTTGTCTTCAAAAATGAGCATTTCAACTTGAACTAATTTTAATCCAAATGATTTAGGGTGTTGTTCTAGTCCTAGTTTTAGTGCTTTTTTAGCTAAACTAGTTTTGCCTATATCCATATAATGGAGGATGATATCCTCAAATTCTTCTGAATCAAAAAACAAAACCTTATTGGTTTTTAACATGGATTCAAATTTTGATAAGGATAAACTGTAATCTTCTTCATCGTGACTCAAATACATACTCCTAAGTTTTATATCCTTACTAAAAATAGTAAAGTGGCTGTTTATAATAGATTAAATAATATTTTTTTGAACAATTTAGCAAACAAAATGGGTATTGTTTTTAATTATTGTTTTGGGATTGCTATTTCATTCATTGCCTCAATAATAATGCCAGATCCTTTTAATATTTTGTTGTTTGATCGTATTATTTTTTTATTAGTTCAATGTCTTGGGTTTGTAATTTTTGACTTAACCATTTTTTGATTTTTTTCGTATCTACTGCATTATTGTCAGATTCGTAGAGTAAGACAATAAATATTTTTGGATTGTCATCAATTGTGTTAGTTAAATGTTTTCCTAATGATACATTTTTTAGTTCAGGAAATAATATAGCAATTTCTTCTAAGGTTTCCGTGTTAGAAATTTTATATTCATTTAATTCTTTTTGTAATTTATTTATCAGTAGATCTTTTTGGTCAGATGTTTTGTTTTTTATCGCAATCTCATTTAAGATTTCATCTTTTAAATCTTTTGGATCTTGTTTTATTTCTAGTACGGTATTTGTTATTTCGTATTTAGAAAGTTTTTCATTCAACGATTTCGTTTCGTTTTCACTAAATTTTTTGCTTAAGAAAGCGAGTTCTATCGTTTTAGGGTTTGTATTGTGTTTTGTTTTTTTATAAATTATAGTATACCCTTTGTTTGTTAGTTCATGCGTTAGAAAATCTTCTATTTTTTGATTGTATTTGTTTTCTTGAAGTAAGCTGTACGCCATATAAAAACTAGGAACTATCATAATTAAAATGAGGATTGAAATGCCATATCGTATTTGCTTTTCGAATTTTTGATTGAGTGTTTTTATGGGTTTATAATTTAAATATTTAAGTACTAGAAAAGTTGAAATGCAAATAAAGAAGCAATTGATGGAGTATAGATAAATAGCTCCTAGAAAATAGGAAAAATTGCTAATAGCAAGTCCATGACCTGCTGTACAAAGAGGGGGCATTAAAGCTGTGGCAATAGCTACTCCTGGTATAGGATTGCCTTTTTCTACTCTAGTAATAGCAATAACGCCTACTAAACCTCCAAAAAAAGCAATTATAACATCGTAAATATTTGGCGATGTTCTTGCTAATAATTCTGAATTAGTATCTTTAAAAGGACTAAAATAAAAATAAACGGTTGCAACAGTAAGGCTTAGTAGGGTAGCTATTACTAAATTTTTAGAAGATTTTTTTAATAATTCAAAGTCATAAATTGCTAATGAAAAACCTGCGCCAACAATTGGTCCCATTAATGGAGAAATAAGCATTGCACCTATAATGACAGCTGTAGAGTTTACATTTAATCCAACACAAGCAATTACTATTGCGCAAGCCAATGTCCATAAATTGGAACCTCTAAAAGAAATATTAGATTTTACAGTTTCTAAAACTTTTTCTTGTTTTTCTTCTCCTTCATTTAAATTAATAAAGTCGTAAATTTTCTTTTCAATCATTCGTTTATTTATTTTAGGATATTGTAAATTTTAATAGATATTCCTTGTTAATCGATGGTGTTTGTAAATATAAAATAAAAAATAATAGGTGCAAAATAAGGGAGATTTTTGTATAAAAAGAAGGGAATTTGTGTTTAAATAAAAATATTTTATATCCTGATTTTTAGCTTTTTATGTTTCATTGTTTTAATTTTTTATTTATGTAATTTAGTTTCTTAAATTGATTTAATGTTGATTGACGTTATGATATTGCCATAATACATTTACTAATATCCATTTCCCATTTAATTTTACTATGTGCATATAATCAATCCATTCGTCTGCAATTAATTTTATAGAAGCGGTGCGATTTGAAACGTCTAGAAAAACAACTTCTTTTTTAGGTTTTTTAGGAAACTGGTTACCATTTTTGTTATATGATTCTGCAATTAAGATCATAGATTCAGTAGTCGTTTCTCTTAGAAAGTCTTTTCCTGTAGATTTATCTTTCCAAAAAGTTCTTTTTACCATTCTAGGGTGTAACGCATTTCCCATTTGTATTGGATTTGGGTTATGTTGTGATTCAATATAATCTAAAGCAACCCTTTTAATGTCTAAACTGTCTTGTTTTGTTTGTGCAAAGGATTTACTAAAAATAAAGAAGAGAAAAAGAAGTAAAAATATTGGGTGTAATTTCATTCTATTTAATTTTAGATTTTTCAATATTTTTTTGAATAAAAATAAATTGCGATTATACAAAAAGTATTTTAGCAAAATAAGGATTTTTTATCAAATGTAAAATGATAGAATAAAAGATAAAGAAAGAATTTATGAAATCAATATGATGAATAACAAATGAGGGTAAGTAGGGGGGTATATCTTATGTATTTTGTAAATTAATATAATGAAGATTAAAGTGTGGAAATCACAAGAAGAAGTCATATAAGGTTGATAACATGACTTCTCCTATTGTGAAAGAGGCAACCAAACTAAAATTTTTGTTTTCTTTATGCTTTAATCTTCCATCGCAAAAAGGCGCTCTCTATATAATTTACCAATAGCTACTTGCAAGCGTGTTTTATAATCATCTACTAACCATTCACGGTAGTTTTTAGTTGAATTAGCCAAACAACGACAAAATATTTTTACTCTATATTCAATATCTTCTATGAGATATTTAGCAAGTTGTTTAGCTTCATTTAATTCTTCAGCGTTATCTACGCACATGCTCGCATGATTTAAGATAGAATCCTCGATAACTACTTTTGGACGTAGGTTTTTGGCAATAGCTTTATTGAATTCTTCTTCTATGTCAAATTCTACATTTAAAGTATTTTTAAAACGCTCACGGACGTCTGCGGGCATTTCGTATTTAAAATAACGTTCTATTTCAGCATCGCTGCGTAAATTTTCGATATAATACTCAGGTGTTTTAAAAATATGTTGCCAATCTATTGGGTCATCCCATAAACCAAATCGGGCAGCATTATTTCCTAAATCTATAATGCTAAATTCATGTTTGTGAGGTAAACGTCTAGATCCGCGACCAATCATTTGAAAATAAAGAGTCAAAGATTTAGTGGCACGATTGATGATAATAGATTCAACAGTAGGTTCATCAAAGCCAGTTGTTAATATACCTACAGAGGTAAGTACAGCATTGGGAGTGTGTTTAAACCATTTTAAGATATCTTTTCGATCTTCATTACTGGTAGTGTTGTCTAAATGACGTATGTCGTAACCTGCCTTTTTAAAAGTTTCATATACATACAAAGAAGTATTGATTCCATTATTAAAAATTAGGGTTTTTTTACCTTTCGATTTTTCTTCATAGGCACTCAGTAGTTTAGATTGCATATCTAATTGAGAGTAAAGCTCATCAGAAGATTTTACTGTATAATCACCATTAATACCTACTTTAAGACTTGACAATGTAACATCATAACTATATGTAGTAGCTTTAGCTAAGAATCCATTTTCTATTAATTTTCTAATAGGGTCACCTACAATAAGTTCTTTGTAGTTTTCGTACATAGGCAGTTCTATGTTAGAGCTTAGTGGGGTA
Organism: Flavobacterium davisii; assembly: GCF_042182265.1. Taxonomy (NCBI): domain Bacteria; kingdom Pseudomonadati; phylum Bacteroidota; class Flavobacteriia; order Flavobacteriales; family Flavobacteriaceae; genus Flavobacterium; species Flavobacterium davisii. The sequence goes on along the minus strand of NZ_CP097869.1, from coordinate 2,711,623 downwards.
GCTGTAACACCTAAAATAAATGAATTTTTAAACCGATTTAACAACTTTCGGAATGAATTATAATGTGCCTCATCTATAATTACCAACCCTACATTGTCAATTTCTAATAAATCATCATTTAAACGGTTTTTTAAAGTTTCAACCATGGCCACAAAACAAGAGAAATCATCTTGATCGGGTAAATCTTTTACTTTTGAATTAATGATTTTATTTTGTACCCCAAAGTTATGTAACATCTTAGAGGTTTGCTTACATAACTCAATACGGTGTGTAAGTACTACTACCTTTTTTTGATGTGTTTCTATATAACGGCGTACAATTTCAGAAAATATAACCGTCTTTCCTCCACCTGTAGGTAACTGGTATAAAAGACGATAATTGGAAGACGTATTGTCCATTCTGTCAAAAATGGTATTGATATCGCGTGACTGATAATCATAGAGTGTTTTTTTGTCTTCAAATACTGTTTCTATATCGCTTTGCATCATACCTTTCTTGAAATTTTTGCAAAATTACATTTAAAAAACTGTTTATAGATATTTTTTTTTAGAAATTAATTTTATATAAATTTTAACTTTCCAAAATAATAGGGGAGTATAGTTTTGCTGCTAAACTTTGCTTTACTTTGCAAAATAATACGAGTTTGTAGTACTAATTATTTTTTAATATACATAGATTTAAATGCTTAAATTTTTTCGAAATATTGCGTTGTTAGAAGGTGTTTCTTATATTGTTATCATGCTGAATATGTTAATGATAAAGCCATTTAATTTAACTTTATATAAAATGCTGTTATTTCCTGTAGGGATGAGTCACGGAGTTCTTTTTATTTTATATGTAATCTTGGCATTTCTTTTGCAAAGAAAATTGAAATGGGATTTTAGAACAACAATAGTTATTTTATTAGCTTCTTTAATTCCTTTTGGGACATTTTATATAGAAAAAAAATATTTGAAATAATATGCTTGAGAAAACTGAAAAAATATTCGGTTGGTGTTATAAGTTTTTTAAAAAATTAGATTTTAATGATACATTGGCATCCTATTTAGGTTTAGCAATCAATATCGTAATTCTTAGTTTTATAGTTTATATTATCTATTTGTTTTGTCGTTTCGTATTAGTAACAGGAATGGCTGTAGTGGCTAAACGAACTAAAACAAAATTTGATGATTTGCTGATTTCTAATGAAACAGCAAAATATATGTCACATTTAATCCCTTTAATTTACATATATAAGACAGTTCCCATTATATTAAATGATTTTACTTCATGGGAAACTATTTTTGGTCGGTTAGTTGGAGTGTATATTGTTTTGCTAACCTTATGGATTACAAATTCTACGTTAAAAGCAATAAGAGATCATCTAAAAACAAAAACAGAGTATGTGGATAAACCGATAGATAGTTATGTTCAGGTTATCATGATTATGCTTTGGATATTGGGGATTATTATAATAGTTGCCAAAATTTTTAATGTCAGTACGGATACATTAGCTAAGACTTTAGGAGCAGTATCGGCTTTAATAATCTTGATATTTAGAGACACAATCTTAGGTTTTGTAGCTTCCGTTCAAGTTTCGGCTAATGATTTAATTCGAATAGGAGATTGGATTACCATGGATAAATTTGGTGCTGATGGAGATGTCGTAGAAATAAATTTAACAACTTTAAAAGTTAGAAACTTTGATCATACTATTACGACTATACCAACCTATAGTCTTACTTCTGATAGTTTTAGAAATTGGCGTGGTATGATTAATTCCGATGGAAGAAGAATAAAAAGACATATTTTAATAAAAGCTAATTCTATTCGTTTTATAAGAGAAGAAGAATTAGAAGAATTTAAAAGGATTCAATTACTCACAAAATATATAGAAAAAAAACAAGTTGATATTAAAAGACATAACTCGTTACATGAAATAGATAAAAGTTTATCTATTAATGGAAGAAATTTAACCAATTTCGGTTTATTTAGAAAATATTTGACAAAATACCTAGAAAATTATCCAGGTTTGAATAAAGAGATGATTTTACTTTGTAGACAATTACAGCCAACACATCAAGGTATTCCTCTAGAAATTTACGCATTTTCTAACGATAAACGTTTTGAAAATTATGAATATATTATGAGCGACATATTTGATCATATTTTAGCCTCTGTAATTTATTTTGATTTACAAATATTTGAATTACCAGCTGGAAAAAATAATTTAGAAACCTGAAATAGAGTATACGTTTTAGGTTTCAGAATTCTATCTGTATTACTATTTATCGTTTAAATCAAACCCAAATTGCGCATTAGACTCGAAGGAAGTGAATGGATGAAACCATCATTTTACTTTATTTTTCCTTTAATTCAAGCACATACTCAATTTTAAATATCAAAATAGTTGTTATTTTCTTCTAAAATTTTCCTTAAGTACCTGAATTCATTCAAAATATTTATTTCACAACAAAGTCTAATGCGAATCTGGATTAAAAAATTAAGCTATTTTTCCTTCCACATAATACCATATTCCACCTTGTTTTTTAAAAAATGATTTTTCATGATGGCAATATGGTTGAAGATTAGCATCTGTATAATATGCTTTAAATTCGATGTTTTGTTCGGTTGTTTTTATAATATCTAATTTTAACCAGTTATTTTTAGTAGCCCAATCTAAAATATCTTTTTTGTTGTAAAATTTTCTTGTGCTAATGTGAGTCGTATTCAATAGATAATCTACTTGATGGGTACAATAAGCACTATAGCGAGATCGCATTAATTCTTCTGCTGTATTAGGTTTGTTGATGCCCAATATAAAGGGTTCACAACATTCTTGAAATATTTTTTTTGATCCACAAAAACAAGTATTCATATTACTTTTTTTAATTATATAATTTTAAAAATAATTATTTTCCTTTTAATAAATGAATGCTTACTGTAGCATAATCTGTATCAGGAAAGTGTTGTTTAAATCGTTCGTCAGAATGGAGTCCTGCTTTTTGAGCTATTGCAACAAATTCTTCTATTTCTAAAATATATTGATCTGACAATCCATGTGTTACATCGTATGCGGTGGCAGGTGTTTTTCCTATGTTTTTAGAAACAATATGAGGAGATACCGTGTGCAGTTCAATTAATAATAGTCCAAATTTATGAACATATTGCGCCCATTGCTCTAGGTGTTCGTACAAATTTGTTGCAACATCATTATTTGATAATTGTTTTCCTCTATGCGAAAAAGCACCTGTGGAGCTACTTGTTATGTTTTGATTGTTTTGAGGTTCATTCCAAATTCTATTATGATCTAAGAAAGTACGAACGTTTAATAATTCATTCAAATCAATATTGTAATTTTCTTTTAAATCTTGTGCTAATAAATTAGGATTTCCGATGTCTCCCCAAATTACTTTAGCCCAAATATCTGCTTTAATTAAATTAGCTCTAGTTACTTTTAAGGCTACTTGATTATAGTCAACTCCAACTAAAAATAAAGGGTGTTCTTCTAGCATTTTTCCGCGCATTGTTTGTCTTTCTATAACATTATAAATATGTTGTAAAAAAGCACCATTGCCACATCCCATGTCTAAAATTCCTTTAGGCTGCTCGGAAATAGGACGATTGAAAAGTTCTATAATGATTTCATCAATGACTTTAAAATAAGTATTATGCGCACCTCCGCTACCCCAAACATTCATTTCTCTATTAACATGTATTTCGGTATCATTAATAGCAATATCTCGTAATTTATTAGGATTCCCAAATAATAACATTTCAAGATTTTTTAACATCGGTAAATAAGAAACCGTTACGCCATAAGCAGAAGCTCGTTTAGCATAAAAAAGACCTGATTCTGTAAATTGATATTTCCCTTTTCGTTCTGTAAACCAACCTAGGGAAGTGAAAAAATTGAGCATTATAGTAAATGCCTCAGGTTCTTTATGAAATTCATCAGCACCAAATGAAGTTTCCATAAAATATTTATGAAACATTCCTGTCATTCCTAAATTTACAATTAAAGGACCTACTAAAAAACCTTCCAGATGCTTTATAATTTGATATTTAATTTTTCCCGTATCAGAATTTAGATCAAGAGGTTCACTATTTATTTTTTTAAATTTTTCAAATAAAGGAGCTAATATAGAAATAGTATGCTCGTTAATTCTATTCGAGGTAAAAACATCTGTTAAAAATAAAGTTTGTGCTATGTCATCGTACAGATAAAACTCAGAAAAAGCTAATTTGGTTAAATTGTTAATTTTAAAACTGACTTTATTTTGAATATTATCTACAAAGTAATCTAAAAAACCTTGTGAAGCAAAAGCTCTTAAAGCGACATTTAAATACCCATCATTTAAGTTAAATTCATTTTTTAAATCATCTAATGTAATTTCTTTTTTTTCAAGAATATAATCTGTTATTTTTTTTTCTTTTAATAAAGAAGCTATAGGTAAAATTACAATACCATCTAAATGTCTAAAAATAGATTCTCTTAATTCTGTTGTGTTCATTATTAGTTTATTAAGGTTACTTGCACAAAGTAATAAATTTTAATGAATTTTTAAATTTAAAAGATCAGATAAGTAGTCTATATTTGTATTGTGTTTTTTTTAAGTTTTTATGAAAGATATAATCAAGATAAATTTTCCCAATTTTAATCCTCAACTAATAGAAGAAATAGAGGAAAATGCGTATATACAAAATATAAAGGCAGGTGAAACGATAATGCGTTCAGGTCAATTTATTAGACATACCGTTTTAGTTGTAAAAGGAAAAATAAAATTATATAGAGAAGATGATGAAGGAAATGAGTTTTTTATGTACTACCTTCAGCCAGGGCAAGCTTGTGCTATTTCTATGATTTGTGCTACGAAAGAAGAAACAAGTGCATTAATGGCTAAAGTAGTAGAAGACGCAGAACTTATAATGATTCCTCTTGCATTAATGGAAAAATGGATGAGTAGACATCGTTCTTGGTATGAATTTGTTATAGAAACCTATAGAAGTCGTTTTGAAGAAGTGTTAACAGTTATAGATAATATAGCTTTTAAAGCTATGGATGAACGTTTAGAGTTTTATTTGAAAAGACATCGAGATACTTGTAATTGTAATGATATAAAATTATCTCATCAAGAAATAGCATCTGAATTAAATACCTCTAGAGAAGTTGTGTCCCGTTTGCTAAAAAAAATGGAACAAAGAGGTTTAGTTAAATTGTATAGGAGCCATATCGAAATCAATTTTTAAGAGCTGACAAAAGTCAGCTTTTTTTTTAAAATTGTATTTTATCTTTGCCTATATGTTATAATTTATTTATTAGAATAAAGGTTTGTGATCATTGTCACTATTTGTTATAAAAATAAATAGTACTTTTGTAAACCAAATTGATAATAATGAAGATAGAACAAATTTATACAGGTTGTTTAGCTCAAGGAGCTTATTATATTACTTCAAAAGGAGAAGCATTAATAGTAGATCCTTTAAGAGAAATACAACCTTATTTAGATCGTCTTAAAAGAGATAATGTAGTTTTAAAATATATTTTTGAAACACATTTTCATGCTGATTTTGTTTCAGGACATCTAGATTTAAGTAAGTCTACAGGTGCTCCTATAGTATATGGTCCAACTGCTCGTCCTGAATTTGATGCAATTATAGCAGAAGATGAACAGATATTTAGAGTAGGCGATGTCTCTATTAAAGCTTTACACACTCCAGGTCACACAATGGAAAGTACAACTTATCTTTTAATAGACGAAGAAGGTAAAGATTATGCTATTTTTTCTGGTGATACTCTTTTTATTGGAGATGTAGGAAGGCCAGACTTGGCACAAAAAGCATCTAATATGACTCAAGAAAAATTGGCCGCTACCTTATTTCATTCATTAAGAAATAAGATTATGCCTCTTTCTGATGATGTAATAGTTTATCCAGCACATGGAGCGGGTAGTGCTTGTGGTAAAAATATGAGCAAAGAAACTATTTCTACCATAGGCCAACAAAAAATAGATAATTATGCCCTTCGTCTTGACATGGAAGAATCTGAATTTGTAGCTGAAGTATTGCATGGATTAACTCCTCCTCCTGCATATTTTAGAATGAACGTGGCTATGAATAAAAAAGGATACACTTCTTTTAATAAAGTACTGGATAATGGTTTAAGATCATTATCTGCAAAAGATTTTAATGATTTAGCAGGTAGGGAAGGAACAGTTATTTTAGATACAAGACCCGCTTCTGTATTTTGTTTAGAGCATATCCCACAATCTATTAATATAGGAATAATAGGTGATTTTGCTCCTTGGGTTGGTGCCCTTATTGCTGATGTAAATCAACCAATTCTTATAGTTTGTGAAGAAGGAAAAGAAGAAGAAACAATTATTAGGCTTAGTAGGGTAGGTTTTGATAAGATTTTAGGTCATTTAGAAGGAGGTGTTAAAGCGTGGAAAGAATCAGGTAGAGAAACAGATAGAATTAATAGAATAACGACAGATGAATTTGCTCTTCAAGTAAATTTAAAAACGGATAAAATAATTGATGTTCGAAAAGAAAATGAATATCAGACAGAACATTTAGAAAATTCTTACAACAAACCATTAGCCTATATAAATGATTGGATAAATACAATTAATCCTAAAGAACATTTTTATTTGCACTGTGCAGGAGGCTATCGTAGCATGATTGCTGCATCAATACTTCAAGCGAGAGGTTATCGAAAATTCACAGAAATAGAAGGAGGGTTTTCGGCTATATCTAAAACTAATTTACCTAAAACAGATTTCATTTGTCAAAGCAAAGTATACTAACTCTAATACCATGAAACGATTTTTTTTAAATTGGCATATAATCCGTTTTTTTCGATTAGCATTGGGTATTTTTTTGATATTTCAAGCATTTGAAACTCATCAGTGGTTTTTTTTAGGATTTGCAATATTCTTTTTGTTCCAAGTATTTTTTAATTTAGGTTGTCAGTCTAATACCTGTCAAATTCAGCTAAAAGATAAAAATGATGAATGATTCATTTATGAATATTATAAACAAGGATGAACCAGTGTTAATTGATTTTTTTGCAACTTGGTGTGGTCCTTGTCAAATGTTGAGTTCTGTTCTGATAGAAGTAAAAGCAATATTAAAAGATAAAGTTAGCATTATAAAAATAGATGTAGAGAAAAATAAAGAATTAGCTACTAGGTATAAAGTAAGAGGAGTTCCCTCTCTAATTCTTTTCCAAAAAGGACAAGCTATATGGCATCATTCAGGATTAATTCAAAAAGATGAAATTGTAAAAATAATAAATGAAAGAATCTTATAAAGTTATGTTAAAGAAGCATTTTCTTACTATTTAAGGTAGTATATTTGGTCTTGTAGCGGATTTATTTATCAGGGTCAGAAATGGTCTTTATTGGAAATCGCGCTATTATCTCTAGGTCTCTTAATACTACTTTATAAGATGTTATTTGGAGTCTTTAGTAGGTAGTTTGTTTAAATAAATAACTTTAAAAAAATTTATTATGAAAAAATTAATTGCGTCAGTAGCGGTAGTAACATTTTTATTTTCATCTAGTGTATTTGCACAAGAAGTGAAAGAAGAAAAGAAAGCAAAAACTGAAAAAACTTGCTCTAAAGGAGACAAAAAAGCTTGTACTGAAAAAAAGGCTTGTTGTACAAAAAAAGCAGAGAAAAAAGCTTAATAAATTAGTTTCCTTAAATTATACAAGAAGGATATAAGCTTAAAGGACTCGGATTAAATCCGAGTCCTTTTTTAATATATCATAAGTAATAATTAAATAATTCCTTAATTTATAACTTAGAAAAGTTAATTATTTAGTAAAATTTACAGTTAATTTCTTATATTTGTTCGCAATTTAATCGTAAATTGCAATGAACGCACACACAACTAAAATCATCGGTGAAGGATTAACTTATGATGATGTATTGCTTATTCCAAACTATTCACAAGTACTTCCACGAGAAGTAAGTATCCAAACAAAATTTACTAAGAATATTACATTGAATGTACCTATTGTATCAGCTGCAATGGATACAGTTACAGAAAGTGCTATGGCTATTGCTATGGCGCAAGAAGGAGGAATAGGTGTTTTGCATAAAAACATGTCAATCCAACAACAAGCAGCAGAAGTACGTAAAGTAAAAAGAGCAGAAAGTGGAATGATTATAGATCCTGTAATATTAAATCTTGGAGCAACAGTAGGAGATGCTAAAAGCGCAATGAGAGAATATGGAATAGGAGGTATACCAGTAGTTGACGAAGATAGAAAATTAATAGGAATCGTTACCAATAGAGATTTGCGTTTTGAAAAAAATAATCAAAGAGGGATTATAGAGGTAATGACTTCAACTAATTTGGTTACGGCTCCTGAAGGGACAACATTAGAAAAAGCAGAAGAAATCTTAAAAGGAAATAAGATAGAAAAATTGCCCGTTGTAAATTCAGAAAATAAACTAATAGGACTTATTACTTTCCGAGATATTACTAAACTTACCCAAAAACCAAATGCTAATAAAGATCAATATGGGCGTTTGCGTGTAGCGGCAGCTTTAGGTGTTACAGCAGATGCTGTAGAACGCGCAGAAGCTTTAGTAAAAGCGGGTGTTGATGCTGTTATTATTGATACAGCACATGGTCATACCAAAGGAGTAGTTGAAGTTTTAAAACAAGTAAAAAATAAATTTCCAAATTTAGATGTAATAGTTGGAAATATAGCAACACCAGAAGCAGCGTTATATCTAGTAGAAAATGGAGCCGATGCAGTTAAAGTAGGTATTGGCCCAGGATCCATTTGTACTACTCGTGTAGTGGCAGGTGTTGGATTTCCTCAATTTTCTGCGGTATTAGAAGTGTCAGCAGCATTAAAGGGTACGGGGGTTCCCGTTATAGCAGATGGAGGTGTTCGTTATACAGGCGATATACCTAAAGCTATAGCAGCAGGTGCTTCTACAGTTATGCTAGGATCTTTACTAGCTGGAACTAAAGAATCGCCAGGAGAAACTATTATATTTGAAGGGAGAAAATTTAAATCTTATAGAGGGATGGGATCGGTAGAAGCAATGAAAGAAGGATCTAAAGACCGTTATTTTCAAGATGTTGAAGATGATGTTAAAAAGTTAGTTCCAGAAGGAATTGTAGGTCGTGTGCCTTATAAAGGAGAATTAAATGAAAGCATGCTTCAATTTATAGGTGGATTAAGAGCAGGAATGGGATATTGTGGTGCCGCTACAGTAGCAGAATTACAAGAAAAAGGAAGATTTATTAGAATTACATCAAGTGGTATTAGCGAAAGTCATCCACATAATGTAACAATTACAAAAGAAGCACCTAACTATTCACGTTAATAGAATTTGTTAAAAGTCAAAAAAAGTTAGCTTTCCTAGACTGCCCCCAAAAATTAGATATTATTTGGGGGCAGTGTATTTTTCGGAATAACCCCATTTTGAAACTTTGATTCTATAAATGAGGTTAAATTTAGATGTAAAAAGGTTTTAAAACTTTGGGTTTTATGAATATGTTTTATTTTTGAATCTTTAACTTTTAAAAGTTTTTCATTTGTAATAAATTTCTAACGAATAACGAAGTTAAAACTTAATTTTATTGACATATTTTGTTATTAAATCTACCCTTTAAGTAACTCCGAATATGATCAAGATTTTTTCTTTCTTTTTGAATTTATTCATCTAAATGTTGATAAGCTCCTAAATCAGGAGGAGAGGTTCTATTTTTACCATCTAAGTCCTTAGGAATTAAGAAAGATTTATTTCCCTTAGCAATAGCTGCTGAATTTTTGAGAATTCTTAGATTGTTATTGAAAGGATCCTTAAATTTAGGATTAAAATTGCTCTGTCTTGTATCTATAATATTATTATAGCTTTTAATAAAGTCATATAAAGAACTATTATACTGATTATTTGTATCGTTAAATTTTATTAAGCAGTAGCTAAAATCAATATTAAAAGCTGCAGAATCATTTTTTTTAAGGCCTAACTCAATATTATTATTGCCATATATTATACAATTTATAAAACGAGCTAAGATAAGGTCAGAAAGAAATAAAACATCTTTTTGTTTATAACTATTGTCTATATACACACATGGTGTTTGGCGATTACTATTATTCCAATAATTGGCAAAAGTACAAGAATTAAAATGATATTCACCTCCTAATGTACAGGCTAGGCTAGCTTGTCCGCATTTGTTAATCGTAATATTTTCACCATAAATTTTTCCTTTTCTAGCAACTAATCCAAAATCACTTGAATTATATATTTGTGTGTTAAAAATACGAGTTGTAGTGCCATCATTTCGATCTATAAAAATTCCAAATGAACTATTTTTAATCGTTAAATTTTTAAATTCATTATTTGTACTTCCATCTGCTAAATAAATTCCTCCCCATTGCCCTGGTATTTCAGCGTATTTAGATTCTAGTCGATCACCTTCTAATATTACTTCATTTTCTAATTTTTTTTGATCATTAGATAATTCTCCATTTATCTTAATACTACCTGATTTTTTTACAAAAATTCCAGATTGACTGTGACAATATATCCTAGCTCCTGGGTCTATTATTAGTGTTTTGCCAGCAGGTACACCAGCATATCCATAAATAACATAGGGTTTTTTATTTGTAAAATGAAGCTCATTACCATTAACAGCATCTTTTTCGTTTAATTCAAATCCATAAACTGTATTATTTGGGGTTAAATTATCAAGGATTAACTTTTCCTTTTTTTCAGGATATAAAAAAACAGCATCTTGTATAAGTGTAATCAAGTCAACTTTTTGTTGATTTATTCCTATGTCAAATAAAATTTGATCTGTATAGAGATAATCAGTTGAGTTAACATCTTTAATATCGGCTGTTTCTTCAATAAAAATATACAAACTATCATGAGCTAATAATTCTATATTATTAAAAATTTTTCCTTTATTACTTATTCCTGTTGTACCATCAATCATCAATCTATATTTAGATGAAGTGCCTTTTGCTAATGAAATAGTAGGGATGCGTATATCCTGATTACTCCTGTTATATACTTTTAAGGAGTAGGTACTAGAAGAAATACCTGAAAATACAGTATCCAGATACACTGTATTTTTAGAAAATGATAATTGTCCGCTGCTTGGTTCTGTTTCAAAATCTTTTCGGCAAGAAATAAATATCGAAATGATACTGATTAAAAAAAATAAGTATTGACGCATTGTATTTGTAATTTGGTATAAAAATACTGAAAATAAAATGTAAAATATCGTTTTTTTATGTTACCAATATGTTTTAATACTAAATTTTGTACTTTTGATTGGATATTTTATTAATACGATGTTTGATAGAAAAAAATTTGTTGAAAACTGTAATGTATTGAGTAATAATACATTAATGAAAACTTTAAGAATAGAGTTTATAGAAGCAGGAGAAGATTATTTAATAGCCCAAATGCCTGTTGATAGTGCGGTACATCAACCGATGGGCTTATTACATGGAGGAGCAACTGTAGCTTTAGCAGAAAGTGTAGGAAGTGCAGCTTCACTTATGTTCGTAAATATAGATAAGCAAGAAGTTAGAGGTATTGAAATATCAGCCAATCATTTAAAAAGTAAAAGAACAGGAATAATAACCGCAACAGCCAGGTTGATTCATAAAGGAAGATCCTTACATTTATGGGAAATAAGAATTGAAGATGAAAATAAATCGTTGATTTCATTATGTAAACTAACCAATATGGTATTGCCAAAAAGAGAACAATAAAAGGTCTTTTATATGAGCTAATATCTTCAAAGAAGAAATGAAATTAAATGAAAAGCATATTTGAAAAGGTAAGAATTCAACAAAAAATGAATTTACCATTTGTTGTCTATCGTAAACCTAATAAGAAAACATTAATTGGGATTTTTCAGCAAAATGATCATATTTACTTTACAGAAAATTTTACAGAAAAATCTTTTGTTTTTGCTCCTTTTAGTGGAATCCCCATAATTTTTCCATTAGAAAAATCGGAAATAAGCTATAATTCTGTTTATTTTGATCATAAAATAAAAGAATTAGAAATAAATATTGTAGAAAATGAATTAGAAAAACAAAAATTTATTGAATTAGTTCAAAATGGAGTACAAACTATAGAAGCCGGTATTTTTGATAAAGTAGTACTTTCAAGAACTGAAGAAATTCAAAATAAGGGTTTTGATCTATTTACAAGCTTTGAGCAAATGCTCTTTAAGTACCCATCTGCTTTATGTTATGCTTGGTATCATCCAAAAATTGGATTCTGGATGGGAGCTACTCCAGAAAAATTATTTGCTATAAAAGAAAATAAGTTTGAAACAATGGCTCTAGCAGGTACTCAAGTTGCTCAAAATGAGAAATCTATTTTATGGCGAAATAAAGAAAAAAAAGAACAACAATTTGTAACAGATTTTATAAAGAATGAACTAAAAGAAATAGTTTCTGATCTTCAAGTATCAGAGGCTTATACGAGTAGAGCAGGAAATTTATTTCATTTAAGAACAGATATAAGAGGAACAATTAAAGAAAGCACTCTTTTAAAAAAAATTATTGCTGTTTTACATCCAACACCAGCTGTTTGTGGAACACCTAAGAATTTAACGAAAGCTTTTATAGAAAAATCGGAAGGTTATGATAGAGAATTTTACACAGGATTTTTAGGTGAATTAAATTTTGATTTTGCAACAAATGAAAAATCAACAGATCTATACGTTAATTTGAGATGTATGAAAATTTCAAAAGATAAAATAAATTTATTTATGGGTTGTGGAGTTACAAAAAACAGTAATTCGGAATCAGAATGGTATGAAACAATTAATAAAAGTAAAACCATGCGAATGATTATAAATTATTCTGAATAAAAATCAAAGACTAAACAACAATATAGAAAAATGAAATTAGATATATTAGCATTTGGTGCTCACCCTGATGATGTAGAGTTGGGCTGCGGAGGAACATTAGCAAAAGAGATTAGTTTGGGTAAAAAAGTAGGAATAATAGATTTAACAAGAGGAGAATTAGGAACTCGTGGTACTCCCGAAATTAGAGATCTAGAAGCTCAGAAATCAGCTCAAATATTAAAAGTTTCAATACGAGAAAATTTAGAATTTCGAGATGGATTTTTTAAAAATGATGAAGACCATCAAAAAGAAATTATAAAAATGATTCGTAAATACAAACCTGAAATAGTATTATGCAATGCTATTCAAGATAGACATATAGATCATTCTAAAGGAAGTAATTTAGTATCAGATGCTTGTTTTTTATCAGGATTAAAAAAAATAGAAACTAGTTTAAAAGACACATTTCAGGAATCTTGGCGTCCTAAAAAAGTTTATCATTATATACAATGGATGAATATAAAACCAGATTTTGCCGTTGATATTTCTGGATTTATGGAATTGAAAATGCAATCCATTTTGGCTTACTCTTCTCAGTTTTATGATCCTAACTCGTTAGAACCTGAAACACCAATTACATCAAAAAATTTTTTAGATAGCGTTCAATACAGAGCACAAGATCTCGGTAGATTAATAGGAACAGATTTTGCAGAAGGATTTACAGTAGAAAGGTGTTTGGCAGTCAATACTTTAGATAATTTATTGTAATTTTTTTATAGAATTGTTTGCAAGACTAAACTTTTGTAGTATATTTGCACTCGCAATACGGAAGTAATTAGTATAGCGTTGAAATGGTGATTGTAGCTCAGTTGGTTAGAGCGTCGGATTGTGGTTCCGAAGGTCGTGGGTTCGAGACCCATCATTCACCCTAATAGCGGTTAACGCTTTTTTTAAAAAAACATAATGGTGATTGTAGCTCAGTTGGTTAGAGCGTCGGATTGTGGTTCCGAAGGTCGTGGGTTCGAGACCCATCATTCACCCTAAATTAAAAGTCTCGGTTTTTGCCGAGACTTTTTACTTGTATAAAAGAAAATTATATTTTAAATCAAGTTCCCTATTCTTTCTACTAAATTTTCTGTGAACATTTGAATTTATTCAAAAAAATTATATCACAACGAAGTACAATGACAAATCTAGGTTTAAAGTCATTTTTATTTATGATAAATTTTTAAACGTGAATCTAGGATAAAATTAGATATTATAATTGTACAAAAAAATATTGAATTTAAGTTTAGATTATTAAAGATTTTACACATTAGATTTAGGGTAAACTCTTTTATTTATGTAATTTTGGAGACATGTATACACCGAGCGATATATTTGAAATTAGTTCTAAAAAGGAGTTCGAAAAACTTACACTAAAAATTTTTCGTTTTCAATATAATAATAATTTAGTTTATCAACGATTTTGTTCCCTTTTAAAAAAAAATGAAACAAATGTAAAAAGAATCCAAGACATCCCTTTTTTACCCGTTCAATTTTTTAAATCACACACTATTTTAAGCTCTACAGAAAAAATACAAATGACTTTTACAAGTAGTGGAACGACAGGGATGATGACAAGTAAGCATTCTGTTACAGATTTAGCCTTTTATGAAGAAAGTTACAAACAAGCTTTTAAACAGTTTTATGGAAATGTTGAAAATTATATCGTTTTAGCATTATTGCCATCTTATTTAGAACGTGAAGGATCATCATTAATCTATATGGTCAATGATTTAATTCAATTATCTAATAATTCAGAAAGTGGTTTTTATCTAAATAATTATGATGAATTAATAGAAAAATTAATCAGATTAGATGCTGAAGGACATAATATACTATTAATAGGTGTTACTTATGCTTTATTAGATTTAGTTGAAAGACAACAATTTAATTTGAAAAACACTATTATAATGGAAACAGGTGGTATGAAAGGGCGTAGAAAAGAAATCATCAGGGAAGAGTTGCATGAAATATTGTCAGGTGGTTTTGGCGTATCTGAAATACATTCTGAATATGGAATGACGGAATTATTATCTCAAGCTTATTCTTTAGGAAATGGAATTTTTGAATGCCCAGCTTGGATGAAAATTATTATTCGTGATTCAGAGGATGCCTTAACTTTACTTCCAGAAGGAAAGGTAGGAGGAGTAAATATAATTGATTTAGCTAATGTTAATTCATGTTCCTTCATAGCCACCCAAGATTTGGGAAAAATAATAGATAATAATTCTTTTGAAATTTTAGGACGATTTGATAATTCAGATATAAGAGGTTGTAATCTAATGGTAGTATGAAATCCCAATATAAAGGCAAATAGAATTAATCTATAAAAAATAAAATAATTTCTAAAACAACACCCTAATATTTTATAAAATGAAAAATACACTTATTGCTCCATCTGTTCTGGCAGCTGATTTTGCTAACTTACAAAGAGATATTGAAATGATAAACAATAGTCAAGCGGATTGGTTTCATATAGATATTATGGACGGCGTTTTTGTTCCGAATATATCTTTTGGTATGCCTGTATTAGAAGCAATAAAAAAGCATGCAAAAAAGACAATAGATGTGCATTTAATGATTGTAGAACCAGATCGTTATATCTCAACTTTTAAAAAAATAGGAGCCGATATTTTAACAGTTCATTTTGAAGCCTGTGTGCATTTACATAGAACCCTTCAGGCAATAAAAGCAGAAGGAATGAAAGCAGGTGTAGCTCTAAATCCTCATACAAATATTTCAGTACTAGAAGATGTAATTCAAGATATAGACTTAGTTTGTATTATGAGCGTTAATCCTGGTTTTGGAGGACAGTCATTCATAGAAAATACATATTCAAAAGTAGAAAAATTAAAAGCATTAATTGAAAGAAAAGGAGCTTCTACTCTTATCGAAATTGATGGAGGTGTTTCTTCTCAAAATGCAAAAAAATTAGTCGAAGCAGGAGCAGATGTTTTAGTTGCAGGTAGTTTTGTGTTTCATTCAAACGATCCAGAAAAAACAATTATTGAACTTAAAAAAGTAGTTAATGCGTAGGAATTTAATTCTATTTAAAAAGATAAAAGTCTTTCTTTTTTAAATAGTTAAGAAAAATGGATTAAATAAAATTTATAAGTAAATAAGACTGCTAAAAAATTAATTCAACGTTAATTGGCATTATTTTTACTTAAAATCTTCATTTTTAATATTTTTTAGAAAATTTTAATTCTTATATAATTTGTAAAATAGAACTTTGAATATATAAATTGTAGAAATCAGAATATTAGATGCAAGGTTTTGAATACAATAGTCTAAAAACCTTGCACTTAATAATAAAATTGGAATTTGGAGTTCTTAATTTTATAAAGCGTCCAATTTTTCACCAGCCTCTAAATTTTAAACCAAATCTCGCATTAGATTCGAACGAAATAAATTGCGAAGTAAATATTTTTCTTTAAATTCAAGTACTCTGTGTGGCTTTTAAAAATTATTGATCGGAATAATTAATTAATAAATCAATAAATTTACTATAACTCTTTATACCTTCTTCTTGTTGATTTAGTTTTAAGAAATGATCGTAAAATAATTCAAATCCTTTATTAAGGATTGATTCATGTTTTGACCAAAAGAGATCAGTTTCTTTAAAATTTTTTAAAATACCTGGATTTATTGTTTTAATTATGTTTTCTAGTTCCTTTTTATTTTTAGAGGCAATGTTTGACAAACAATAACGTAAAGCATAAGTATGACCCGCATATTGAAAGAATAAGTTTTTGTTATGTGTTGAGGCTAAATAACCAATAAAGTTGCATTCACTTTCACTAGAATATCCCATTTGATGTGCCATTTCATGGCAAACGACAATAGGTAAACTATAAGATGGTGGTTCATTATTTACTTGTGCTTCATTTGTAAAAGGATTTAAATAACCCCCAAATCCCATATAAGTTAGTGGTATACTAAATAATGATTTTTTTATACTAGGATTTTTATATTCAAAATAAGGATGTTTTTTTTGTAAATCTACATATCCTAATGGTGCTAATTGAAATATTTGGACTGTTTTATAAGGAATAATGACCTTTTCATTTGTATTATGTGTCAGTTTAAAATGAATTTGATTACTTGTATTAATAAGTTTTTTGGTAAATTGAAAAAGTTCTTTTTGAGTATAATCTGTTTTTAGATTCATTTTCTGATAAAGAGGCATTCGATAATAATTAAAGGCCCAAAGTAAATGGAATATAAAGTAGGTTATGACAAAAATATTAAAAGTTTGTTTGATTTTTTGAATCCAGCTTATTTTTTGATTTTTATAAAACCAGTAAATAAAATACAGTATTAATAAAGTATAAATAAGATCACCTATAGAAAATGGAATCCATCCAAAAATGATTCTATTTAGTTTTGAAATGACGGGGTAAAAGCCATTGCTATAGTATTGTTCTGTAATAAAAGGAAATCTCGTTAATATTTCTAATAATACAATTTGAAGTAAAAAGAATAATAAAAAAAAAGTATTCTTTGAAATAAGTATCTTATTTATTCTTAAAGGGATCATATTTTTGTATTAATCAATAAACTTTGCTTTTAATTCTGGAGTAGGAATCATACAACTTTCTTTTTTACCATACCATTTATAGCGATTTTTAGCTATAAAATCATAAAGAGGATCACGTAATATTCCAGGAACTATCTTAAAAAAATAAAGCCAATTTAAATAAGGCAGATTTTTAGCAATTTCTAAAATAGCATCAGATTTATAAAAATAAGCTTGTTTTGGAATATAAAGTATAATACTATCAATATTCCGGTTACTAATTCCTAAATATAAAAGGATTTCTTGGCCTAATTTAGATTCTAAAGCTACAAAACGGAAAATATCATTTTTATCTTTTTGAATAATATATTGCACCCAGTAATTGCAAAGGTTACAAACTCCATCAAAAAGGATTATTTTTTTATCTTTTGCTAAATGTTCCATTAATTTAATATTTATTTAGGCTGAATATATTCTAATTGGTCTAAGCTTACTTTTGAAGTAAAAATACCATAATTCACAATTGCATTATTCTTTTCAATTTTATCAATTGTTCCTATAGACTTGCCATCAATCATACGAACACGATCGCCTACTTTAAGTATTACTTTAGGCTTGTTTTCTTCTATTTTTTTAGCAATTTCTTTCTTTTCCTTTTTTTCTTTTCGAATTTCATCTACTTTCTCTTTTACTTCAGCAAGTACTTCTTTTTCAATTTTTTCTTTCGCTTTTTTTTCTTTTATAGTAATTTTTTTACGTTTTGAATTTTCAATTTCTACCATTTTTAAAAATTCACCAATTAGATCTTTTTTACTTTTATCGTTAAAATATTTTTCTGAAATATCATCAATTTTTTGTCCCATGTAAATCAAACGCTGGTTACTATCGTATAACTCTTGATAACGTTCTAATTTATCTTGAATTTTAAGATTAATGCTTTCCATTTTTTTGCTTTCTTCACGAGCTTTATTTTCCTCCTGTTTTAAATTTTGTGAAGTTTTTTCTAGTTTAGAACGTTCTTTTTGAAGTGATGAAATTGTTTTGTCAAATCGTACTTTACTACCTTCTATTTTCTTTTTAGCACGATTTATTAATCCGTATGGAATACCATTTTTTTGAGCTACTTCAAATGTAAATGAGCTACCTGCTTGTCCAATAATTAGCTTATACATCGGCTCTAATGATTTTTCATCAAAAAGCATATTAGCATTGGTAGCACTCGGTAATTCATTAGCTAACATTTTTAGATTAGCATAGTGTGTTGTAATGATGCCAAAGGCTTCACGATGATAAAATTCTTCTAAAAATACTTCAGCTAATGCTCCTCCTAACTCGGGATCGGAACCGGTACCAAATTCATCAATTAAGAATAAGGTTTTAGCATTGCATTTTTTTAAAAAGTAGTTCATGTTTTTTAAACGATAACTATAGGTACTTAAGTGATTTTCAATAGATTGGTTGTCGCCAATATCTGTTAGAATTCGATCAAAAAAACAAGTTTCACTACGTTCATGAACAGGAATTAACATACCTGATTGTAACATTACTAATAACAAGCCAACTGTTTTCATAGAAATCGTTTTACCACCAGCATTAGGACCTGATATGACTATAATACGTTTATCTTCATCAAAATCAAAAGTTTGTGGATAGGTTGTTTTTCCTCTTTCTTTATTGGTTAAAAATAAAATGGGGTGAAAAGCTTCTCGCAAAAAGACTTTTCTTTCTTCATTTATTTTAGGAAGTAATCCATTTATTTTAAAAGCATATTTGGCTTTAGCTGAAATGACATCTATATCACTTAAAAAATCTTGATATTGTGTCAATAACCCGTGAAAAGGACGAATTTTATTAGTTAATTGTTTTAAAATTTTGATAATTTCTTCTCGTTCTTCATATTCTAAATTAGCTAATTCACGAGAGTAACGAAGTGTAGATTCGGGTTCAATATAAGCAATACTTCCAGTTTTAGAACTGCCTAATATAGATCCTTTTACTTTACGACGGTACATTGCTTGTACAGCCAATACTCGACGATTTTCTACTACGGTTTCACGAATTTCATCTAAATAACCTAATGAATTGTATTGGCTTAGTGCCATTCCAAAACTTTGATTCACTTTACCACGAACTAGGTTCATATTTCTGCGGATTTCTAGTAGAGTGGGAGTGGCCTCATCTTTTATTTCACCGTATTTATCAAAAACAGTTTCAATAGATTTGCTAATTTCTTTTGTAATAGTTATCTCAATAGCTTTGCGATGTAGAGCTGGATAATAATCTTCAAATTTTTTTAAAAAAAGTAGTAAAATATTGGCATTTTCAGCGAGCGAATGAATTTTTTTAAAACTTAAAGCTTCTAAAAAACTATCCTCAATTGCTAAAAATTTTAGTTCATTTATTATAGGATCAAAATTATGACTGGGCAAAGCATTATTGTTATCAAAAGAAGAACGATATTCTGAAGTTTGTAATAAAATTTCTATTAATTCATCTTTGTTACTATAGGGGGTTATATGCAATGTTTTTTCAGTACCTATTTCAGTTGTACAGTATTCTGAAATAGTTTCTAAAACAGTTTGAAACTCTAAATCTTGTAAGGTTTTATTATTTATCGAAATCATTTTGTTTTTTAATGTAGTCACAAATTTACAATTTAAATCAAAAAAAGGGGACTGAAAATTCAATCCCCTTTTAAATTTAATCTATTAAAAGTAACTTTTAATGTAGATTATGCTTTAAAATTGTTTTTTTTATCTTATTTCGCCAAAGAGTTGGTTTTGTTGAATATCCTGTTAAACTTATTTTTTTTAACCAAAGTAGGTAGTCATCACTTCCTTTTAAATTCATATAGAATTTTTTTGATGCCATTTTTAAACAAAAATCTCTAAACGAATCTTCAACACTTGAATATTGTTTGAAACTAGACCAAGTTACCTGATTTTTTCCTTTTATACCAAAGTGATTGTTTAACCTTTTTGCAACTTTACTATTACCATAGCCTGACTCTACTATAGCAATACTTAAAATTATAGATCTTGGTATTCCAAATTCAAAAGATAACTTATCTGCCATTTCACCATATTCCTTAATGTATGATTCAGTTTGTGAATAGCTATTACAAAAGCTAAGGAAGGTGAAAACAAATAAAAAGTAAAATTTTAGATTTTTCATAAGCATAAATTTCTTTATAATTAAGTTGGTATTACTTAAAATAATGACCAAATTTGCCAAATGATTAATAATTCTATTTCTTCTTTTTTAAGAAGTAGGGAGCAAATTTAAGAAAAAAGTTTTTTTAAATGTGCTTTTTATCAACAAATTAACTTAGAATTAATATTTTATGTCTTTTAATAAAGTTGTTTTTTTATTTATTTATTTTGTTTTGCAACCACTTTTAGGGCAAAATGTAGCCATATTTCAGTATAAAAAAACAGATTCTTTATATCCTAAGATAAATTTAGATTTTGAAAAAAATAGCATTATAAATGAGAATCATTTAAAACCTCTTTTCTTTAAACTCTTAAGGTTAAAAGAAAATGATGGAAAACGAGTTTCATTTGTTCATATAGGAGATTCGCATATACAGGCTGATATGTCTACTAAAATAGTACGTACTGAATTACAACGTTATTTTGGTAATGCTGGTAGAGGTTTAATATTTCCCTATCAACTAGCTAAAAGTAATGCTCCTTCAGATATAATTTTTAGTTCTAATTCGGATTGGAAAGGGAGTAGATTGATTAAGAAAAATCCAGATATACCCTGTGGTCTAAGTGGTTTTGCCATAGAATCTACAGAACCAAATTCTTTTGTTAGTTTCAAATTTAGAGCATTGGAAACAATTCATAAGTTTGATAAACTTACTTTATTTACGAATGATGAAATTAAAAATATAAATTTAGTAGCGGATACAATAAAATGTAATATTAAAACAAAAGGAGTTTTAGATTTTAAATTTAGTAGTCTTCGTTCTGATTTCAATATTGTATGTAATGATTCTATTTGTACAAAGCTCTATGGTGTATTTTTAGAAAATTCTATTGATAGAGGAATTATTTATAGTGCTATAGGAGTAAATGGAGCTAAATTTTCGGATTATAACTCCGAAAATTTATTTTGGAATCAAATTAAAAATATTAAGTCAGATTGTTATATATTGTCTATGGGAACAAATGAAGCACAAAATATTGCTTTAACCCCTGAAAATTTTATCGAATCTATAAAAGAAACAATTGAAAAAATAAGAATATTTAATCCAGAAGCCGTTTTTATATTGTCAACTCCTCCTGTTTCTTTTTATAAGAAAGTAGTTCCTAATAAAAAATTAAAGGATTTTTCTGAAGCAATTAGGGAATATTGCCTTGAAAATCAGATTGCTCTTTGGGATTTGTTTGAAATTTCAAAAGGATTAGAAGGAGGTTGTGAATTAGCAAGAAATCAATTTTTAACAAATGATCTTGTTCATTATTCTAAAAAGGGATATGAGTTGCAAGGTTATTTATTTACCGAAGCATTTGCTAAAAGTTGGAATAACTTTTTAAATTCACTTTCCTCTACTGTTACTAAAACAAATTCAGAAGTAAGAAATTAAATCTTCTAAATAATATTAGGCTGGATCATTTTTTATAAATGATGAATTTATGTGTTAAGTATATAAAAGTGTTTTATTTTTTTATATAGTAAACGAGACTTCTACTAAAAAAGACTTCATCTTATTCCTTAGATTAAATACATTGAATTTAATAGAATAACCATTTTTTAGCCTAAATTCCGCATTAGACTTCATGATCTAGATGAAAAGACAAAAATAGGCATTAATATAAAAAACCCCATTTTTGAATAATTAACTCAAAAATAGGGGTATTATATAAAATTTTTAAAATAATAATTTATTGCAATTCTGCCTCTTTTACTAGTATTAAAATTGTAAGTAAATAGGCATTACAGCTTCAGTACTTTTAAAATAAGAATATAAGAATATAAAGAAAATCATAACGATGATATTAAATAATAAAGGGAGCTTTTTTTGTATTGCAATGTATTTTTCACTCCAATTATTTGGTATTAAATGTATTAAATATCCTATTATAATCATTATTAAAGGGTGTTTGTAATTTGTTACAAAATCTTCAGCTCCTTCAAGACTAAATTGATTGATAATTTGATTGATAAAAGTCAAGGACGTTTCTAAATTTTCTGCTTTGAAAAAAATCCAACAAAAACAGACGAAATGGAATGTTATAAGTCCAAAAATAAGATTTGAAATAAATCGAGGTAAAAAATTTATTTTGGACGTAAAATTGGTCCAAACTTTATTTAAAATCAAGCCAAAACCATGTAAAGATCCCCAGATAATAAAATTCCAACTTGCTCCATGCCAAAATCCACCAATAAGCATCGTTAAAAATAAATTAATATTAGTTCTTAATTTACCTTTTTTATTTCCTCCCATGGCTATATATAAATAATCACGTAACCAAGAAGATAAGGAAATATGCCATTTTCTCCAAAATTCAGTAAGAGAAGTACTTTGGTACGGTGATTCAAAATTGGGAGGGATCGTAATTCCTAGCCATTTAGAAATCCCAATAGCCACATCACTGTATCCACTAAAATCGCAATAAATCACAATGGCGTATCCATATAGAGCTATAAGACATTCAAAACCATTATGTAAATGAGGACCATCAAAAATATAGTTTACTAGGTTTAGTGTTATATAATCTGAAATGATTAATTTTTTTATTAATCCACTTATTATGAGGTAGAACCCTTTTGAAAAATCTTCAGAGCTTACGTAATAATCTTTTTTTAATTGAGGTATAAAGTCTTTAGCCCTAACAATAGGTCCCATAACTAATTTAGGGAAAAAGGATAAAAATAAAATATAGTTTGCAATATTTCTTTCTGGTTTTATTTCTCCTTTGTAGACATCTACTGCATAACTAATATTTTCAAATGTATAAAATGAAATACCAATAGGTAATAAAATGTGGATAGGATCTAATTTTGTTATATTTAAGCTGTTTATTATTTCTATAAAAAAGTTAGTATATTTAAAATAAAAAAGTAAGCCCAAGTTAAAAATAATACAAAAAATTAATAAAAATTTTCTTAATCCGGCTTTTGCTCTTGCTTTGTATATAGCAATAGAGAGTAAATAATCAACAACGGCTGATCCTATTACTAAAAAAACAAAATTTCCACTCGCTTTGTAAAAAAAATAAAGCGAAAAAAAACTTAAGATATAGGCTCTTCTTAAGTAATTTTTTCTTACCATATAATAGCAAATAATGAAAACTAAAAAAAAGTAAACAAAGAAGCCACTATTAAAAAGTAATGGGTTTTTAGGATCATAAAATAGCTGATCGATTATTTTGTTGAAATCGAAAGTTAACATTTTGAAAATTAGTTTTTATTATTTTGTTTTTTTATTTGCTTTTTCGGTTTGTTTTTTATTTTTTCAAATTCTTTTTGAATAGATTGAAATATTGTTTTAGCCACTACTTTAGACCCTCTATTATTGAAATGGATATAGTCTTTACTAGCCATTCTAGGAATAGTATCAACCCATTTTTTCATAATTCCTTTTCCTCCTATAGAATTAAAAAGGTTATAAAAAGGGACTTTATTATCATACGATAATCGAGCTTGTACTTTTATTAAACTATCTATTCCTATTGCCGTTTTCCATTCATTATCATATTTAAAAGCTCTATCTGAACAACTAAAAATTAAGAAATCGGTTTTAGGCATTTCTTTTTTAAATTTTTTAATGATAGGAGACATTTTTTCATAATAATAGTCATAATTTAAGTCATTAGGTCTAAACATCAGATTAACTCCGTATTGAAATACAACTAAATCATAATAATTTTCTTGATTCAATTTTTGTAAGAGTTCTATACTAATTTTGTTGAGCTCAATTCCTGTGATACCTCTAAAAGAAAAATTATCTAGTACAATACCGTTTTCGGGTTCAAAACTTATACCGTAAATAGGAGTGTTGGCAAACTGAGCCTTAAAGTGTATGCTATTTACTGTAGACCTATCTAATAAAACTCTGTTAAAAGCTTCACTAGCATGGTAGTTTGTTTGAACACCATTTTGAGTTATCGTAATATCATTTCCTTTACCAAATAATAACCATTTTTCAAGAATTTGTGTACTGTCTTTTTTTATATTATTTCGTAAAGTAATATCTAAATCCGAACTAAGGAATGAATAACCTGATAAGAAAACATTTTTTTCAGGGTTTTGTTTAAAATTAAAGGTTTCAAAAGATCCAGATGTTTTGGAAGTGGCTGTTTGCCTAAAATCAGATGAAATTGAATTAATAGGAACAAAACCAACGCCCTTTTTTTTATTAAAATAATTTTGTAACATTTCTCGAATGTCTTGAGTCATTAGATCTCCTTCTATTTGACTATCACCAAACCAAGCAATTCTAATTTTTGTTTTTTTATTTTGATATAGTTCATCTAGTTTACTAGATAAATTTTGGAATACAAAATTTTTGCTATCATTATCAAAATCTGTTATATTGGTTGTTTGATAGCTATCAAAAATAGTAAATGTGCTATCTAGTTTTTGAGTTTTATTAACTAAACTATTTGTTTTCTTTTTAGTATTTTCTTTATCAGTCTTAACCGATTTATCGTTTTGTATATCAGCAAATAGATTAACATTTTTGAAACTAGGATAATATTCAATTATGTTTTTTGAAAAAAATGAAAGTCCAAGATATACAGATGTAACTGATAAAACAAATACTAATACTTTATTGTTGCTGTTCATTAGTGTTATTTGATATTCTTTGAAACCGGCAAAAGTATGGAAAAGTTATCATAAGTTTATAAGTTTTAATATTTTTGTAAGAAAAAAAATGGAAGTAAAAATTCATGATTCTTGGAAAGATATTCTAAAAGAAGAATTCGAAAATATATATTTTAAAAATTTGATTGACTTTGTAAAGAATGAATATCAAATAGGTCGTTGCTTTCCCAAAGGGAATCTTATTTTTTCTGCATTTGATCATTGTCATTTTAATGATGTAAAAGTCGTGATAATAGGACAAGACCCTTATCATGGTCTGGGACAGGCTAATGGATTATGTTTTTCTGTTAATGAAGGTATTGCATTTCCTCCTTCATTACTTAATATTTTTAAAGAGATTGAGTCCGATTTAAAAATGCCCATGCCAGTATCAGGCAATTTAGAACGTTGGGCTGAACAAGGGGTCTTGCTTTTAAATGCAACTTTAACAGTTAGAGAAAATAACGCGGGGAGTCATCAGAACAAAGGATGGGAAATATTTACAGATGCTGTTATCCAGCAAATTTCAGATAAAAAAGAAAATGTTGTTTTTTTACTTTGGGGAGGATTTGCTAAGAAAAAAGGAGCTAAGATAAATAGAGATAAACATTATGTTTTAGAAACGGGACATCCATCACCCTTAAGTGCCAATCGTGGTTTATGGTTTGGTAATAAACATTTTAGTAAAACGAATGAATATTTGAAATCTATTGATAAAGAAGAAATAAAATGGTAAGTTTAATTACTAAGTGTTAATTGACCTAAGATGGTCTCACTCATAAATTTTCCTCCTGGATAATTAGCAGTATAATCCAAATTAAGCCAAATATAACCCCTTTCATCTATATGATAGTGTAAGGGTTTGTTTTTGCTTTCTTGAATAAATAATACTTTATGTATTAAGTAATTTACTTTTTCAAGATCTCGCTTAGTGCCAATAAGCATTTCGGGATAAATATGGGCATCTGTGTGTATCAAACGTGGAATACCTCCGACGGCCTTAATACCGGCTGCCATTAATATAGCGTGATCATCACAATCACCTGAAAAATGTTCAATTGATTCAGAGGCATCGGCAATATAATTATTTCCTTGTGGGTCATTTACATAATTCCATTTCTTTTTGATTTCTTTAAAAACAGCAAAACATTGTATAGTGGTTCGGTATTCAAAAAAATCTTTTAAATGGGATACATTTTTAAAATTTTGAGTGGTAGACCAAACAGCAAAATTGCGCACTTTTGGATTGTTAAAATCAATTGCTTTTAGAACTTTAGATTTATTAGGGAAGGGGAGTAGTTTGTTGATAATAATATCTTGTGGATATGGATTTTCATCCATTGTGTACATCATAGATCTGTAATCATCATACAAATTATAAAAACCATAATTTCCAAAAAAAGTTCCGTATGATAAAATAAGTATATAGATGACAATAGAAACAATAATTATTTTTTTTATTTTTTGAAATAATAAATAATAAATTATAGTAATGCAAATGAATAATAAAAAACGATCAAAAGGAATTTTCCAATTCGTTTCTTTTAAGTTATGATGTGCAATTATAAAAGTGGGTAGCGTGAGTAATAAGCATAAAATTAAAATGACTACACGACTCCAAGGCTTTACTGATGAAAGCCGATCCTTGTATTGATGATAAAGATCTTTTATAGAGGTTGTAGTCATTTTATATCACGCAAAATTTATTTTACGATCATGTCAAAAGATAATTTATTTTCTATTAAATTAAATTCTAGCAATTGTTTTTGAATTTTATCAAACGTTTTTTGATCCATTTTCTTTTGTGACCATTTTGTTTGTTTAAGCCATAGTTGTATGTCTTCTATTTTTTGATTGTAACGAGCAGCTAATGTTCTGTCTATACTAGGTATATCTTTAAACTCAATAGTTGTATTATTAATAATTTCTAAAATTAACTCCAATGTAGCTGAATTATTTTGAATAAATTCATTTCGAACAGCAATTACAAAAGAAGGCCAAGGAGTCGGACATTCACTTATTCTTTTAAAAATACCTTGATCAACTAAGGGTTGTGTCATAAAACGTTCCCATAGAAAATAGTCTGCTTTTCCATTTTGTATAGCTTTAACGGCTCCTTCTATCGTATCAACAATTTCAAAATTTAATGTGTTAAGATCCCAATTTTGTTGTTTTGCATTAACAAAACTCATTAAATGAGAACCTGAACCTATTCTTGAAATAGCACTTTTAGTATTCTCTAAATCAGACATATATTGATAGTGAGAATTGGAATTAACATGTACTCCCCAGATTAATGGAGACTGAACGTATAATTGTATGATAGAACTATCATTTCCTGAAGCAATATCTTTTATTATTCCTTCTGTTAGAATTACAGCAAGATCTGTTTCATTGTTACGTAACATTTGACACATTTTGCCAGTTCCTTCAGGAATATCAGTCCATTGTAGGTCAATTCCTACTTGATCATATTCTCCGTTTTCTATACATAATTGCCAAGGAAGATTAAAATGTTCTGGCACTCCAACAATTCGTACTGTTTTCATATTTTAAATTAAAGAAAATGATTTTTAGAAAATTAAATTATTTAGATAATTGGGCAATACATTTTTCACGAATATCCCAAATTTCTTCAAAGGTCTTATTTTGTTTGGTTTCGAAAATCCAATTTTTTAAAAATGTTTGATGGTAATCTATTTTATATTGTATTACTTGATCAGGATTAATTATGATTTCAAAAAGTATATCTTCTTTTATTCTAGAATAAAGACTATTTTTACTTGTATAATCCTTATATTGATCATTTATTTTTAAATAGCAATGTGCCTCTGGTATATAATCAATAGAATTGCTTTCTAATATTTCTTTTAAGGAAGGGGTATTTTTTGCATTCATTTTAAAAATGCCTAAAATGAGTTCCGTATTTTCTTGATTAAAATCAGATGCCAAGGATTTTAACAATGCGTGTTTAGAACTACAGCTTCCTCTATGTTCAGTTAATACAAGGGAAAAATCATTACGCAAACTATTTCTTCCATACGGAATTTTTTGTACGTATTTAGTCAGTTCCTCCCAAGTAGAGATGCCTCTATTAGTTAACCAATTAGATAGATTATTCATTATTGTTTGTTAGAATAGGTGAAATATTAATTTCTATATCATGTATTATTTTTTTACTAATAATCATGTCGTATTTTAGTATACCTAATTCGTACCAATTCCAATTTTGATCATCATAAATAAATTCATTTGTCAGGCGCATGTGAATTTTTTCGGCCATTTTATTGCTACTATAATTTTTTGTTTGTGTATAGGCGTATAACTTTGGTAAATTTAAGTGTTTAAATGCGTATTTAATCCAAGCATGAAAAACTTCAAAGCCTAATTTTTTATTCCAATATTCTTGTGTTATACAAATGCCTATATCATAAAAATCTTGATGATTATTGACTGTATTTTCATTAAATTTAAGACCACCCCAGCCTATAAATTCATTCGTTTCTTTTAGAATAATACCATAACGTCCTATTTTATGTTTAATATATTGACTTAAAATAGCGTTTATAACAAATTTTGTTTGATTAATATCAGTTGCAGGAGCGTTCCATAAATACTCATGAACATTAGGGTTAGAATCTATTTTATGCAATATTTCTACATCCTCTATTGTCAAAGGCCGCATGATTAACCTAGGTGTTTCTAAAATAAAATTCATAATAGACTAACTATTTAATAATTTTCCACCAATTCCATGATACATTATCTGATGCAATATATGTTTCTATAAACTGGAATCCACATTTTTTTAATATATGATTGGAAGCTTTATTTTCAAAATGAGTATATGCGTTTAACTCTTTTATTTTCATTTGATAAAAAGCATATTCTAACCAAAAAAATGTAGCTTCAGTTGCATATCCTTGCCCCCAAAAACGTTCATCTAGTCTGTATCCATAATCATAAAAATTGGTATTACCATTTTCTTTGTGATCATTTATAAATTTAATACCAGTCCATCCAATAAATTCGCCTGTTTTTTTTAAAATAGTGCTATATCGTCCTATTTTATTTTTTTCATATTGTTCTAATACCTTTTTAATACCAATTTTAACATCTTCAATATCTTGGATGGGCTGTTGCCATAAATATTTATGAACATTAGGATTTCTATCCATTTCAAACAATGATTGCGCATCAGTCATTTCAAATGGTTTAAAAATTAGTTTTTTGCTTTCCAGTTGTAGCATCATTTATTTAGGATAATAGTTATTCAACTAATTTATCAAGTGTGTATATGATGAGTGCGTCTACAGCTTTATAAGGATCTTCACTAAAAGTACCGTTAGCTCGATTTGCAATTACAGCATTTAGAGATAAACAATTATGACCTAAAAGTTTTCCTAAACCATAAATAGCAGAGGTTTCCATTTCAAGATTGGTCATGCGGGTTCCGTTAAAATTAAAAGAATCCATTTTGCTATTTAATAGTGGATCTTGAATGTTTAAACGTAAGACACGTCCTTGAGGACCATAAAAACCGCCTGCTGTTCCTGTAAAACCTTTAAAAATTTTATCACTTTCCAAACGTTTTTCTAACGTTTCGCTTCCTGCAATAACGTAAGGTTTTCCTTTACGCATATCCCAATTTGTTTGGGAAATAAAAGCTTCTTCTATTTCGTTTTCAGTAATGTGATCAATTAAATAGGAGCGTAGCATATTGTCTAAGCCTAGTCCGTATTTAGATAAAACAAAACTATCAACAGGTATATCTGCTTGTAAAGAACCAGAAGTTCCAATACGAATGATGTTTAGAGAAGTTAAATTTTCTTTAATTTTTCTTGTTTCTAGATCAATATTTACCAAAGCATCTAGTTCATTCATTACGATATCAATATTATCAGGGCCAATTCCTGTAGATAATACAGTAATACGTTTACCTTTATAGATTCCTGTTTGAGTTTTGAATTCTCTTTTTTGTGTTGAAAACTCAATTGAATCAAAATGTTTTGTGATCTTTTCAACACGGTATTGGTCACCAACTATAATAATATCTTTTGCAATATCTGACGGTTTTAAGTTAAGATGATAAACACTACCATCAGGGTTTAATATAAGTTCTGAATTTTTAATCATAAATTTAAAATTATTAAATGAAAGAGTTTGTTTAAAAGAATCTAATTATTTTATCTCCTTTAGTTAATCAATTTAATTTTGAGGCTCTGATTGTTCTAAATGGTAGAATTGATAAACAAAACGTTTAAAAGTTAATTTTGATTTTTTTAGAGTTAAATTTAACCTCCAACACGTTTAACTTTAAAACCTTTATCCTTTAAAATATTCATGATTTTATCACGATAATCTCCTTGAATAATGATTTCTCCCTCTTTAAAACTTCCTCCAACTGCTAATTTATTTTTTATTTCTTTAGCTAAAAGTTTAAAATCTTCATCTTCACCTTCATAGCCTGCTATGATGGTGATGGGCTTTCCTTTTCTTCTTTCATATTTGCAAATCATAGGTTCTTTTTGAACGAAGAGCTCATGTGATTTTTCTTCTTCAATAGGATCATTAGAAGGTGTATGATCAGGGAAAAGTTTTTGTAATTGATCTTGTAAATCCATTTTGATGAAAATCAAAAATTGAGAATTAAAAATTAATTAAAATCCTTAACTCTCAATTTTAAATATTTAATGGTTAAATTATTTTTTTAATAATCCTAATTCAACTAAACGCTCATTTAGATATTCGCCAGCTGTAATATCTTCAAATAATTTAGGATTCTTTTCATCTATACATTCTGGTAAACAATTTAAAGACATGTTGCTTACAGGGTGCATGAAGAAAGGAATTGAAAAACGTGAAGTTCCCCATAATTCTCTTGGAGGATTTACCACTTGATGAATAGTTGATTTTAACTTATTATTAGTATGACGGGATAACATATCGCCTACATTAATCATTAATTCATCATCTTGTGCTATAGCATCAATCCATTCGCCTGCATGATTTTGTACTTGTAACCCTTTACCTTGAGCTCCCATTAACAATGTGATTAAGTTAATATCACCATGAGCTGCTGCACGTACTGCACCATCTTTAGGCTCATCTGTAATAGGTGGATAATGTATAGGTCGTAAAATTGAATTCCCGTCTTTGATAAAATTATCAAAATACAATTCGTCTAAACCTACATATAATGCTAGAGCTCTCAACACGTAAACACCTGTTTTTTCTAACATTTGAAAAGCTTCTTTACCTACTTCATTAAATTTAGGTAATTCATTTACCATTACATTGTCAGGGTATTCTCCAGCCCATTTAGAACCTTCTGATACGTACTGACCAAAGTGCCAAAATTCTTTTAAGTCACCAGCAGAACGACCTTTAGCATGCTCTTTTCCAAAAGATACATATCCTCTTTGTCCTCCAATACCAGGGATTTCATACTTTGATTTCACTTCTAATGGTAAACTGAAGAAGTTACGTACTTCACTGTACAAATTTTCAACTAATTTGTCATCTAAAAAGTGACCTTTTAATGCTACGAAACCAATTTCTTCGTAGGCTTTTCCGATTTCATTTACAAATTTTTGTTTACGTACCGGGTCATCCGATAGGAAATCACGTAAGTCAACACTAGGAATTTTTTGCATTGTCTTAGTTTTTGTTAATAACTTCAATTGGTATAATACCTTGATAGAACAAATGTAGAGATAAAATGTTTTATTCTTCAATAAAAGTTATTAACAATTATAAAAAAACTAACTTTTGTCAGTTTTACTGAAATTTTAATCTCTATTTTTGATATAGCTAACTGAATTAATTATGAATTTTGAAAGAAAAGATTTAACAAACAAAGCTTTATTAGCTCTTTATAAAAAGCTTTTGAAACCTCGATTAGTAGAAGAAAAAATGTTGATTTTAATCCGTCAAGGAAAAGTATCAAAATGGTTTTCTGGTATTGGTCAAGAAGCGATAGCAGTAGGTGTTACAGCTGCTCTTAATGATGATGAATACATATTGCCAATGCATCGTAATTTAGGTGTCTTTACAGCTAGAAATATACCATTAGAAAAACTTTTTTCGCAATGGCAAGGAAAGATAAATGGTTTTACAAAAGGTAGAGATAGATCATTTCATTTTGGAACTCAAGAGTATAAAATAATAGGTATGATTTCTCATTTAGGACCACAAATGGGAGTAGCTGATGGTATTGCATTAGCTAATAAACTATCTAAAAATAATAAAGTTACAGCAGTATTTACTGGAGAAGGCGCTACTTCAGAAGGTGATTTTCATGAGGCTTTAAATGTAGCATCCGTTTGGAATTTACCTGTTTTTTTTATTATAGAAAATAACGGATATGGTCTTTCTACTCCTACAAATGAGCAATATAAATGTGAAAATTTAGCAGATAGAGGTAAAGCTTACGGAATGGAAAGTTATATAATAGACGGGAATAATATTCTTGAAATTTATAATTTAATATCCGACTTAAAAGAATCAATGATTAATTCTCCTAGACCTGTTTTAATAGAATGTAAAACTTTTAGAATGCGAGGGCATGAGGAAGCAAGCGGTACGAAATATGTACCTGAAGAATTAATTAAAAACTGGGCAGAAAAAGATCCGATTGAAAATTATAGGAGATATTTGAAAATTACAATGGTACTTTCAGATGAAGAAGATGATTTAATTCATAAAGAAATTAAAGAAGAAATCGATTTAAATTGGCTAAAAGTACAAGAAGAACCGGCTATTATAGCCAATTTAGAAGAAGAATTAAAAGATGTATACGCTCCTTATAATTTTGAAAAAATAGATCCCAGTACAGAAGTAGAGAATATTCGTTTTATAGACGCTATTTCAGAATCATTAAGACAGTCTATGCAAAAACACTCTAATTTAGTTCTTATGGGACAAGATATAGCTGAATATGGAGGAGCTTTTAAAATTACAGAAGGATTTGTTACGGAATTTGGAAAAGAGAGGGTAAGGAATACACCTATTTGTGAAAGTATAATTCTTTCAGCTGCAAACGGATTATCTATTAATGGCTACAAAGCGGTTGTAGAAATGCAATTTGCTGATTTTGTTTCTACAGGTTTTAATCCTATTGTTAATTTGTTTGCCAAACAACATTATCGTTGGGGTGAAAAATCGGATGTAGTAGTTCGTATGCCTTGTGGCGGTGGTACACAAGCAGGCCCCTTTCACTCTCAAACTAATGAAGCATGGTTTACTAAAACACCTGGTTTAAAAGTCGTTTATCCAGCATTTCCTTATGATGCAAAGGGTTTATTGAATACGGCTATTAATGATCCTAATCCCGTTGTCTTTTTTGAACATAAAATGCTTTATCGTTCCATTTATCAGAATGTACCAAAAGATTATTACACACTACCATTTGGTAAAGCTTCGCTTATAAAGGAAGGAAATAGCGTTACTATCATCACTTTTGGAGCCGGTGTACATTGGGCTTTAGAAACTTTGAATGATAATCCAAACATATCAGCTGATCTAATCGATTTGAGAACACTCCAGCCATTAGATGTAGTATCAATTTATAAATCTGTAAAGAAAACGAATAGAGCCATTGTACTACAAGAAGATACACTTTTTGGAGGTATAGCTAGTGATATTTCGGCATTCATTATGGAAAATTGCTTTGAGTTTTTAGATGCCCCTGTTTGTAGAGTCGGTAGTTTAGAAACTGCTATTCCTTTTATGAAATCATTAGAAGATCAATATTTGCCGAAAATGCGTTTTGAAATAGAATTAAAAAAACTTTTGAATTATTAGTTTTTTGAGAAAAAGATTAATATTTAAAAATAAAATAAGTAAAGCATAAAAATAATATATTTTAAGGTTATTCTATATGATGAAATGAAGTTTATAAATTATAATCTTTTTATATCATAGAAAAACCATTATTTGTAAATTTGACACTTTAAAATTATTCTAACAAAATGAGTCAAGAAATAAGAAACCTTGAACCCAAAGCTCTTTGGAACAAGTTTGCCGATCTAAACTCGGTGCCTCGCCCGTCTAAAAAAGAAGAACGAGTGATTGCTTTTATGATGGAATTTGGACAAAAATTAGGTCTAGAGACAATAAAAGATGAAGTAGGTAATGTCATTATTAAAAAACCTGCTACTGTAGGAATGGAAGATAGAAAAACCATTGTAATGCAATCGCATTTAGATATGGTTTGTCAAAAAAACAATGATACTGTTTTTGATTTTGATACACAAGGTATTGAAATGTATGTTGATGGTGATTGGGTTCGAGCTAAAGGAACCACACTTGGAGCAGATAATGGTTTAGGTGTAGCAACGATTATGGCAATACTTGAAAGTACAGATATTATACATCCTGCTATTGAGGCTTTATTTACAATTGACGAAGAAACGGGAATGACAGGAGCTTTAGGGCTAAAAGGAGGATTATTATCTGGTCAAATCCTTTTAAATCTAGATACAGAAGAAGATGATGAAATTGATATAGGATGTGCAGGGGGAGTAGATGTAACAGCTGAACGTACGTATAATGAGGAAGAAACACCTGCAGGTTCAGTAGGTTATGTTATTACTGTAAAAGGATTACAAGGAGGACATTCAGGAATGGATATCCATAAAGGCTTAGGTAATGCCAATAAGATTATGAACCGTTTATTATTTGATGGTTTTGAAAATTTTGGTCTTCAAGTTGCAGAAATCAATGGCGGAAGTTTACGAAATGCAATTCCACGCGAGAGTGTAGCTAAAGTTATTATTGCTGGAATGTATGATGAAGCTTTTGTTTTTGATATGCAAGAGGTAATAAATGATATCAAAGCAGAGTATAAAACAATGGAACCTAATCTGCAAATTATGATTGAAAAGTCAGATTTGCCAGCCAATGTAATGGATTTAGGAGTACAAGAAGGTTTGTTACGTGCTATTTATACAGCTCACAATGGAGTATATCGTATGAGCCCTGATATGCTTGATTTAGTAGAAACATCAAATAATATTGCCAGAGTAATTGTAAAAGAAGGACAAATATCTATTCAAAATTTAACCCGTTCTTCAGTAGAAAGTTCTAAATTTGATTTAGCTAATGCGTTGCGCTCAGCTTTCGAATTATTTGGTTGCGAAGTTCATTTTTCAGGCTCGTATCCAGGATGGACACCAAATGTTAATTCCGAAATATTAGATGTATTAACCTCTATATATGAAAAACAAAATGGTTTAAAACCACATGTAGTAGCTTGTCATGCAGGTTTAGAATGTGGTATTTTAGGAACTAATTATCCAGGTATGGATATGATTTCTTTTGGACCTACAATTAAAGGAGCACATAGTCCTGATGAAAGAGCTAGTATTTCTTCTGCTCAAAAATATTGGAAATTTGTTTTAGAGATCTTACAAAATATTCCTCTTAAATAATAAAATATATAGAAAGAAGGATCTCCTAAGAGTCACAATCTTATCATTTCGTTCACAGGGCGAAATGATAAGATACTGATAATACGACTTCACCTTTCTTGAAAGTGACAGATTATATGTTGAATTTGAATTTTTTAAAAACTTCTTTATTACTTATCGAGTATGTTTCCATCTCTTATGAGTCCACATATAATACTCAGGAGCCTCATAAATTTGTTGTTCTACTTTTTGAATAAACTTTTCCGAAATTTGAAAATTAGGAATAGATTTTACTTCATCTGCTAAAATCTCAAAAGTAGCTTGATAAAAACCTCTTTTTATCTTTTTTACTTTCAAAAATATTAAGCTCATGTCAAAACGTTTAGCTAATAGCTCCGCTCCAACATGTATAGGCGTTTCTTTTCCCATAAATTGATACCAATGCATATTACTTGAAGGCTTAGGTGTTTGATCACTAATAAAAGCATATACTGATAAAATATTATTATGGTTATTCTTTTCTATAACTTTAGAGGTTTCTTTTGTACTAATTAATGTTGCATTAAATTTAGAACGAATTTTTTTTACTAACTTATCAAAATAACGATTTTTAATTTTTTTATATACACCAAAACCTTCAAACTTAATATATTTATTCATGGCTATTATCCATTCATAACTTGCATAATGAGCTAACATGATAATGACACTTTTTTGTTGCATTTCCAATTTATTATAAATTTCTAAATTGGTAAACTGATACCTTTTATCCATTTCTTTTTCTGAAATACTTAGTGTTTTTATCATTTCTAGAAACATATCACAAAGATGCCTATATGATTTTTTTTCTATAGACAATCGTTCTTTTGAAGATAAATTAGGAAACGCAATCATTAAGTTATGACGTACCGTTTTTTTTCTATAGCCTACTATATAATAAATAATAAAATAAACACTATCAGATAAAATATATAATAATTTAAAAGGAAGTATTGATATGAACCAAATTATAGGGTATACTAGTATATAAACGACTAATTGCATTTTAATATTTTAAGGCAAATATAACTCATTAAATTTATTTAATAAAGAATTTCATTGCATACTGTTCGTCTAAAATGTAGTATATTGCTCGTAAAAAAAGGAGGCAATGAATTTAGTATTATTAGCACTAATAGGAATTACAGTTTTTGTAAGT
Organism: Flavobacterium davisii; assembly: GCF_042182265.1. Classification (NCBI taxonomy): domain Bacteria; kingdom Pseudomonadati; phylum Bacteroidota; class Flavobacteriia; order Flavobacteriales; family Flavobacteriaceae; genus Flavobacterium; species Flavobacterium davisii. The sequence continues at coordinate 2,674,793 of NZ_CP097869.1, read as the reverse complement.
TATAAAGGTTTTACAGATTACAATTTTTCTAATCAATATGAATTTAATGTAAGAAAAATTCGTTCAGGAGAACAAATAAGAATGTTAACATCAGGTTTTTTGCATGGTGATTGGGGACATTTATTTTTTAATATGTTCACTTTATATATGTTTGCAGACATTGTAATTTATAATTTTGGTTCCTATCTGTTTTTAATTATTTACTTAGTTAGTTTATTATCAGGAAGTTTTTTATCTATGGTTTATCATAAAAATGATTACAGTTATAGAGCAAGAGGAGCTTCTGGTGCAGTAGTAGGTATATTATATGCTGCTATTTTGTTGAATCCTGAAATGAATTTATATCTTTTTTTAATTCCAATTCCAATTTCAGCCTATATATTTGGTATAGGATATTTGTTATATTCTATTTATGGAATAAAAGCTCAAAATGATAATATAGGGCATGAAGCACATTTTGGAGGAGCATTAGGAGGTTTAGTCTCTACAATATTAATAAACCCGACTATTTTAATTAGTAGTTTTAAAATGATTATTTTATTACTTATTCCTATAATAATACTTTTTTTCTTAACTAAGATAAAAAAAATATAATGGCATACATTTTGTAACATTTCTAAAAAATAAATGTAGAATTAAAATTATATATCAATGAAAAAATTAATCACATCCTTATTCTTTTTAATGTCTTTTATAATGCAAGCACAAGAATTAAAACAACAAATTCCACAAGTGAGTGTTTCTGGAGAAGGAAAAGTAAAAGTAATTCCAGATCAATGTTTAATTACTTTAGGAGTTGAAAATACAGCAAAAGATGCAACCACTGCAAAAAAAATGAATGATGATATAATACATAAACTCATTCAATATATAAAAGAGTATAATATTCCAGCTTCTGATTATCAAACAACAGATGTAAATCTTAATAAAAATTATGATTATGAAAAAAAGAAGTATAATTTTTACGCTAGTCAGACCATTAGCATCTTATTAAAAGATATTAAGAAATATAATGATTTTATGTTAGGAATTACCGATACAGGTATAACGAATATAAGAGGTGTAGATTTTAAAACTTCAAAATTGGAAGAATTAGAAAAAGAAGCTCGTAAAAAAGCAATGTTAAATGCTAAACAAAAAGCAGAAGATTTTGTATCTGTTTTAGGACAAAAAGTAGGAAAACTGCTTTTAGTAACTGATAATTCATCAAGTTATTATCCTCAACAACCTATGATGTATAAATCAGCTGGAATGCGAGAGGCTTTGGGTGATTCAGGGAACAAAGAAATTTTAGCAATAGGTGAAATAGCTGTAGTAGTAAACGTACAAGTTGGGTTTGTTATTGAATAAAAAATAAATTGTTATTTTTAAGGAAAAATATTGTAAACAATATTTTTCCTTTTATCAATAAATATCTAGGTACTAGATTTTGTTATGAAGGTAAAAGGGCGCTAAAATAAAATAATTTTTTTACCGTTTTTTATAAAAATGAAATTAGATAATATAGGAATAGTGCTTTCTGGTGGAGGAAGTAAAGGTTTAGCTCATGCGGGAGTATTACATTTTTTAAATGAAAACAAAATAAATCCTAAAATTATTTCAGGGACGAGTGTAGGAGCTATTATAGCAGCTTTATATGCAGTAGGTAAATCACCTCTTGAAATTTTAGAATTTTTTAGATCTATTTATTTTTTCCATTGGAGGCATTTCACATTTTCTAAAGCAGGTTTAATAGATGGAAATGCTTTCGAGCCTTATTTTTATAAAATTTTTAAAGATTTGAAAATAGGAGATTTGCCTATTCAAATTCATATAACTGCAACCGATTTAGTAAAAGGGGAACTAAAGATTTTTGATGAAGAAACACGTGTAGTAGATGCTATTTTGGCTTCATCATCTTTTCCTGGTGTTTTTTCTCCCTATGAATTTGAAGGAAATTTGTATAGTGATGGCGGAATTTTAAATCATTTTCCAACAGATTTATTACAAGGAAGATGTCATTATTGTATAGGTGTTTATGTAAGCCCTATACAAAAAATACAATCCAAGAATCTTACTTCTATTAGATCTGTAACAGCTCGCGCTTTTGATTTACTTTTTGCTAATTCTAGTGCACATAAATTTACAAATTGTAATTGGCTAATTCAGCCAGAAGAATTGTCTAAATTTGGTACTTTTGAGACTAATAAATTAAAAATGGATGAAATTTTTTCAATAGGATATAAGGAAGCACAAAAAACTTTTTTAAAAATAAATTAATATATTCCTTGTTTACTTAGCTAAAATAGTTTGTTTTAAAAAAAACAAAATTTCGTATTATAAATAAAATGGAATATAGTCATAATCAGGAAACAAACTCTGATTTTATCGAAGAGCTCAACACAGGTTCACCTCACTAAGTTTCCTTTTTTCATAGATCTTCAGTGATTGTATTTATTATTGGCTCTTCGATTCGAAGGAAATATTAAGTTAATCTCTATTTTGTATTGACTTAAATGTCGAACCAATGTTTAATTAAATTATCAATAGATTGTGCATTTTTATGAGTATATTCATTGGTTTTAGTGTTGTATAAATAATCATTAGACCATTCTTGATGATTTTGAGCTAAGGAACAGATGGCTTTGCAAACTAATTCAATTTCATGATTAGTTGTAGTAGGGTGTATAGACATTCGTATCCATCCAGGTTTAACAGTTAAATCACCAGAATCTATATTACAAGTGATAGCATTTGATTTGTCTTGATCAACATGTAATAAATAATGACCATAAGTACCTGCACAACTACATCCACCACGAGTTTGAATACCAAAACGATCATTTAATATCTTAACACCTAAATTATAATGTAAATTATCTATATAAAATGAAATAACGCCTAATCGGTTTTGATGTTGTTCGGATAATATCGTTAAATTCGGTTCTTTTTTTAATTCATTAAATATGTAATCAACAATTTCTTTTTCACGTTTTAAAATATTTGCTACACCCATTTTTTCTTTTAACTGAATGGCTAATGCTGTTTTTATAACTTGAAGAAAACCAGGAGTACCACCATCTTCACGATCTTCTATATTGTCAATATATTTATGTTCTCCCCAAGGATTGGTCCATGATACAGTACCTCCTCCTGGGCAATCAGGCACGTTATTTTTGTATAAATTTTTATTAAAGATGAGCACTCCAGAAGTTCCTGGCCCTCCTAAAAATTTATGGGGAGAAAAGAAAATGGCATCTAAATAGGCTTCAGGATCTTCAGGATGTATATTAATTGTTACATAAGGTCCTGAGCAAGCAAAATCTACAAAGCATACACCTCCATTTTGGTGCATGATTTTTGCTACTTCATGGTAAGGCGTTTTAATGCCTGTAACATTCGAACAAGATGTGATAGATGCTATTTTAAAGCTTCTATCGCTATATTGCGCTATTATTTTTTTAAAATTTTCTAAACAAAAAAGACCTTCTTCATTGGCTGGAATTATTACTACATCGGCAATAGTTTCTAACCAAGAGGTTTGATTAGAGTGATGCTCCATGTGAGAAATAAATACAATGGGTTTTAATTCTTTGGGGATATTAGTATAACTTTTTAAGTTCTCAGATATTCTTAAACCGAGAATTCTTTGAAATTTATTAACTACTCCCGTCATACCTGTACCATCTGTAATTAAAACATCATTTTCGTCAGCATTTACATGGTTTTTAATAATTTTTCGAGCTTGATGATAAGCCATGGTCATAGCTGTCCCAGATACAGTCGTTTCAGTATGAGTATTTGCCACAAAAGGACCAAAATCGTTTAATATTTTTTCCTCAATTGGTCTGTATAACCTCCCTGAGGCAGTCCAATCTGTGTAAATGATTTTTTTTCTTCCAAAAGGTGAATCAAATTCTTGATTAATTCCTACAATATTTTCTCTAAATTTTAAAAAATATTGTTCTAATGTTGTAGATTTTTCAGTTGTAATCATTTGTTTCTTATTTGGATCCAAATATACATTATTTACTTATTTTGGAATAGATTTTTAAAAAAATGATGAATAATTTGTACTATTTATTTTTTATAATGATTTCGTTTAGAGGAAATTTTAGATTTCATTTATTATTAAAAAATAATAAAAAATGAATTAATTTGATTTTAAGCCTAAACTAATTTATTTTTCAAATTTTCTTTTTTTTATTTGATTAAGTAATTTTTGTTTAAATTCTATCTCTATTTGTCTTAATTTAATAATTTTTTGATTTGGAATAACTCCTTGTAAACTTTTAACTAATGATCGTTTATTTTGTCTAATTTCAGTTTCTATTTTTTCTTCTTGATCCATTAAATTTTGCACTTCTTTATCAGATAAAGAAGTAACTTCATTAACATTTAGTTCTTGCATTAGTTTCTTTTTTTGTCTTTGAAGTTCAAAATGTTTACTATCAAATTGATTAAATACAGGCCAAAATTTTTCAGCTTCTTCAGGAGTTAATTCTAATTTATCAGATATAAAAGCGATACGTAATGCTTTTATTTTCTCTATCTTTTCTGTTTTTTCTTGTCCAGAACTAAGTTGAAATGATAGAAATATAAAGAGTATAATTATTTTTTTCATAGTATTTTAATAATTAGTTATAAGTATTCATTCAAATAAATAGACGTTTGATGATCTATAGAAGTAAGTTCCTTTTCTAAATCTGTTAAATCTTCATTTGTTAAATAATCAACTAAATCTTCAGTCATTATATCGTCTGAATATGCTAAATATTCTTGTGTAGAGACCAAGGTAGAAGTATTCGTTTGATAAAAATAAATCCAAGTAAAAATAGATAGAACTATTACGGCAGCAACTCCATATATCCAAATGTTTTTTTTCTGTCCAATAGAAAATACTTTAGCTGTTTTTGTTTTCTGGTTTATTTTTGACATTAGACGATCTTCAAAATTTAAAAAATAATCATCAGGTACTTGATAACCAGCATTAATTTTAGGGTCTGTATTTATATTAATTTGATTCATATTAATAGGACATCATTGAGAAGGAAAGGTTTAATTTGAGTTTAAAAAATCTTCAATTTTTTTGACAGCATGAAAGTAGGAGGCTTTTAATCCTCCCACAGAAGTTTTTAATATTTGACTAATTTCTTCATATTTTAATTCTTCAAAATATTTCATTTTAAATACTTGTTGTTGTTTTTCCGGTAGTGAAGCTATGGCTCTTTGTAATTTTAGTTGAATTTCGTTTCCATCAAAATAAATATCGGCTTCTAATTTTTGTATCATTTTTGCTTTTAATTCGTCATTAGATAAACCTTTTTTCTTGGCTTTACTATTTAAAAAACTGATAGCTTCATTTGTAGCAATACGATAGATCCATGAATAAAGTTTGCTTTCCCCTTTAAAATTTTGAAGATTTTGAAATACTTTTATAAATGTATTTTGCAAAATATCGTCTGTGTCATCATGATCTATTACTATATTTCGTATATGATAATACAATGGTTTTTGATACATACGAATTAACTTCCTAAAAGCTTCATTTTGAGTTTTAGAATTTAAAAGTTCTGCTAAAAAAAGAATTTCGTCTTGCAAGATAGTTAGGCTTTCAGTATAAGACTAAAGATATTTAAAAAGGTTTAATTTTAAATATAAAAAGCCTTTGTATCTTTGGGTTTAAAATTAAATTTTATGATTAAAACTGTCATTTTTGATATGGATGGGGTTATTGTAGATACAGAACCTGTTCATAAGTATGCTTATTATGAACATTTTAAAGAGTTGTCTATAACGGTTCCTGAGATTATGTATACTTCTTTTACTGGTAATTCTACACGAAATGTTTTTCAAAAATTAAAAGAAAATTTTAATTTAAAAGAAGAGGTGGAGGCACTTATATTGAGAAAGAGGGCACTTTTTAATGAGGCTTTTGATACGAAACCTGATTTAGAATTAATTGAAGGTGTATTGGATTTGATTAAAAAATTGCATGCTGAAGATATTCAACTCATTTTAGCTTCATCTGCTTCAAAAAGTACGATAAATCGGGTATTTAATCGGTTTGATTTAAATCAATATTTTACACATAAAGTAAGTGGAGAAGATTTTCCAAAATCAAAACCAGATCCCGCTATATTTTTACATGCTGCTTCACTTTCAATAGCTCCTAAAGAAAACTGTATTATTATTGAAGATAGTACTAATGGGGTTCGAGCGGCTCATGCAGCAGGAATTTATTGTGTGGGTTATAATAGTATTAATTCTAAATTACAAGATTTGTCTTTGGCTAATGAAATTATTCATCATTTTGATGAATTCAATTTTTTAAAAAGTATAATTTAAATGATTTGTTTTAAATATATTAATGAGAGAGTAATGAGTTAATGAGTGATTATAACCTTTCAAGATGGATATACAATTAATAAATCATTATACTACAAAAATAAGAATTATTAGTTTTTTTATTATTTGTTAGTATTCCTGACAATACATTTAACCCAAATTCCCTATTATACTCGAAGAAAATGAATTGCCGAAGCCAATTTATTTCAGGTTATTCATTACAATTTAAGCACTTGCTTCCCTTTAAGTATGAAAATAGTTCCTATTTTTTCTTATAAAATTTTCCGTAAGCAGTTGAATTTATTGAAAATTTTGTTTTATAAGAAAGTTTAATACGGAATCTGGGTTTAAAATATTATTTTGAAGTGTCTGTTAATTTTTCCTTACATCTAAAAAATTAAATTTTATTTTCATCCCAATAATAACTATCAGGATAAATTCTTTGTCCAAATATTGCAGTACCAACTCTTATGATCGTTGCTCCCTCTGCTATTGCAATTTCTAAATCTCCACTCATGCCCATTGAAAGTTCTTGCATTTCTACATTTGGAATATCAAGAGCTATTATTTTTTCTTGAATATTTTTTAGTAATCGAAAACATTCACGTATCTTATCTTTTTCATTACTAAATAATCCTATTGTCATAAGACCTTTTATTTTTAGGGTACTAAACTGGGCTATTTTTTGTATAAAATGAAAAACTTCATCAGGCGCTATACCAAATTTGCTATTTTCATTGGAGGTATTTATTTGTATTAAAACTTCTATTGTTTTATTTTCAAATTGTAATCTTTGATGTAATTTTTCTGCCAAATCCAAACGATCAAGAGATTGAATACAAGAAACATCATATTTTAAAATCTCTTTTATTTTATTGGTTTGTAAATGTCCTATAAAATGATTTGTATGAGGAATTTCTTTTAATAATTCATATTTTTCTTTTAATTCTTGTACTTTGTTTTCCGCTATTAATTTGTTTCCATTATTTAAGGCTATTTTGATGCGTTCAGCGGAAACGGTTTTAGTTGCTAATAGTAATTTTATTTCATTTGGATTTCTATTACTTTTTTTACAAGCATTATTTATACGTTCTTCTATAATTTTTATATTTTGTATAATTTTTTCTTCCATAAGATTTATTTCTTGTTTTTTTCCAAGGATGCAATTATTATTGATTTTATAACGGTATATATGTAATCTTTAGCTTCAGCAAAGGATATGTCATATTTACGTTCTATGTTTTGACAATTTTCAGGAAATTTTGATAAAAGAGTATCATAATATTGATCTAAGATTTCTTTTTGAGGTATTTTGAAATTAATTTGTAATTGAAAACGTCTTAATAAAGCGATATCAATAATTTCAGGATGATTTGTGGCACATATTAATAAAGCTTTATTTGGAAAATAATCTATAAGTTGTATAATGGTATTTACTAATCTTCTCATTTCACCTACGTCTTTATCATCATTTCCTCTTGCTTTTCCAATTTGATCAAATTCATCTAAGAATAAAATAGCATGATCTCGACTGGCTTTATCAAAAATTTGTTTAATATTTTGAGATGTTTCTCCTATACGTGAGCATACTATATTACTTAAGTTGAGTATTAAAATATTTTTATCTAATTCTTTTGCAATAGCTTTAGCTGTCATTGTTTTTCCACAACCTGAATTGCCATGTAATAAAATTTTATTATTTACAGGCAGTCCATATTTATTTAATTCATCAAAATAAATATGCTCTTTTATAAGCTGATTTATGTTTTTTTTACTGATTTCATCTAGAAATACGTCATTTAGAGCGATCTGTTCTTTGTCTGTTATTATAAGGTTCTGTAAATTCATAAATAGTTCAGAATCTGAGTTAAAAGAATTATTTTATTTTTCAAATATAATTAGGAAGCCTAACAAAAACAAGTGAAAATTTAGCTTAATTTTTATCTTTATCCAAAATTCTGCATTAGACTTGATAGTGAAGATAAAAAGAGAAATAAAAAGTCTTGTATCTTTTAGATTGCCTCTATTTAAATATATCAAATGACAATTATCATCATTTTTATTATTATTTAGATCTAAATTAGATTACAAATTAGGAAGAGCAATTTAATCAGGCATAAAATAGGGGAGAACAGAGATCTTTCCGATTGACTTTCATTTAGATTTTTCACTAAATTTAAGTCGCAATATTTTAAAAAAATAGTGAATTACTAAGTCCTTCTTTTAAAGCTAAAAATTTTAAGAAATAAACTATCATAACTAAAACTTAATATATATGAAAACCATTTTAGTTCCTACCGATTTTTCAGATGCAGCTAATAAAGCCAGTCTTTTTGCATTAAAATTAGCAAAAAAAAACCAAGCAAAAGTGCTTTTATTACATAGCTATAATTTGCCCATTATAGATGTGCAATCAAGTGTTTTGAGTGCTAATATGTTGTATTCAAGTGTTGATTTAGATGAATTTGAACTATTTAAAGAAAATAATAAAAAATTAAGTGAATTAGCTTATTCAAAAGGACTAGAAGATGTAGAAATAAGTCATAAAATTGTTTTGGGTGAGTTAAATGTAAGTATAAATCAATGTGTAAAAGAAGAACTAGTAGATTTTATCGTAATGTCAACTTCTGGAGATGATGATTGGTTTTCTAGAGTTATGGGAACAAATACTGATTCCGTTATTTTAACAGGTAATGTACCTACATTAGTCTTACCTGACGGATGTAATACAGAAGATTGGGAAACTATAGGTTTTACCACCCGATTTAAGGAAACGGATAAAGAAGCTTTTGTAAATACAATAGATTTAGCTAATAAATTAGGTTGTACCATCAAATGTTTACATGTTGTAAATTCAGCAGATAAAGTATCTGATGAAATAATAAATTCTTGGAAAGAAAATTTTGAAAGTGATAAGGTTCATTTTGTCTTTGATACATCAGAAAATGTAATGGATGGAATTGAGAATTTTATTGATAATCATCAAATACATTTGTTAGGTATGGTTACCTATAAAAGAGATTTTTTTACAGAATTATTTACTAAAAGACTCACTCAAAAAATGACACATAGAGTACATATTCCGATACTAGTACATCATGCTTAATCATCTTATTAATAAGGAGTAATTCAATTTTTTTAATTAGCTGTAACTTGCTATACTGTATAAAAAAGTAAATGACTTTAAATATAAATAATTAAAAAGGAGGGGGCTGAAAAGTTAAAATTCAACGTCTAATCTGTCATTTGGACAATAAGAAACTTGAAAACTTTACTCAAACAGGCGAAACAAGACATATCATGAGTATCATCTCTTTTTCCTATGGTCGAAAATGGCAGAAAGGTGTCCTAAAGGACACCTTCTTTTTTAATTATATCAATTACAAAATGACTTGAACAAGGAAATCGATAATTAATTTTATTTAAAAAAATATTAATTATTTCCAATCAAAATGTAAGATGATTTAGTATATAGTTGGTAAATTTAATAGCTCCTTTGTTATTTAAATGACCGCAGGATGAAAAATAATAATCTTCCGTTACCGCGTTTTCAAAATTATAAATTTCGGGGTAAATTTTATTTACATTAGAAAAATAATTCATGCCTTTGGTACACTTACACATAGGAGTCATGACTAAAATTAAACGAATATTATTTTTTCTGCATATTTCTTTGATATCATCTAAATAATGATTTCGAATAGGTTTTAATCCAGCAATATTATTTTTCATTCTCCGCCAATTAGTACCTTCTAGAGGATAGTAACCTTTATTATCTAATAAGTTTGTTTTTTCTTTTGAAAAAGCATTTTTTACTTCTCTAAAACCAATTTTGCTATCAAATTTTATATAGCGATAAAAAGGAATATAATAAAGTTGTAAGAAATCTGCTTCTGATTTAAAATGATCTTTTATAATTGAATTAGTATGCAAATAGGGCATAAAACGTGCTGTTGTTCCCTCATCTCTTTTTTCATTGCAAACGCTTAAATCAGCTTCTAGTAATAAATTTTTGATTTTAACCTTTCGTTGAAGCATTATTTTTAATAATAAATTAGTTTCAAAAAGATGAGAACCACTGATACCAAAATTAAACGTTTTGTAACCTTTTTTTTCAAAAAGAGAAGGAATAAAATGATTATTAGCACGAGATGTTCCCATAATAACGACATCATATTTTTGGGGTTTTATATGCAATACATATTCAATTTTATTTCTTTTATTAGAAGAAGAAAGAATAAAGGTATAAGTTAGATCAAGAAAAATACTACCTAATATAACAATACATAATAGTACTAAACTATGTTTTAAAAATTTTTTCATTAGAATTGAAAATATATAAATTCTTTATAATCAGAATAAACACCTAGAGCAATTAAAGTTAAAATCAAAATAAATAATTTTATAAAAGCAAATCTTCCCGAAATAGGTTCCGTTTTGCCTCTATTAAACCACTCAAAAATGATAAATAATACTACTAAAGGGATTAATTCATGAGAATAACGTTCATTATCTAAATATTGTGTAGTGAAATCTCTATTAGTAAATAATCTATAAATATAATTATAAGCATTTGTTATCGTTTTAGCTCTAAAAAATATCCAAGCTAAAGTAGAAAGAACAAAAGTATTTAGTATATTTAGTAAGGTTTTAATTCCAGAAAAATTCCATTTAAAATCTATGTTTCCAACATTATTCCTATTTTTATTTAATATCAACAATGGTAAAAAATAAATAGCATTTATAAGTCCCCACATAATAAAAGTCCAATTAGCTCCATGCCAAAATCCGCTAACTAAAAAGATTATGAATGTGTTACGAACTTGCATCCATTTTCCACCTTGGCTTCCTCCTAGAGGAATATATAAATAATCACGAAACCAAGAGGATAAGGAAATATGCCAACGACGCCAAAATTCAGCAATATCTCTAGAAAAATAAGGATAATCAAAGTTTTTTAATAAATCTATTCCAAATAATTTTGAAGTACCCAAGGCAATGTCAGAATAACCACTAAAATCACCATATATTTGAAAGGCAAAATAAATAGCTCCTAATAGTAGTGAATAACTATTCATAGTGTCTGAATGATCAAAAATAGCATTAGCATATAAAGCACAAGAGTCCGCAATTACCACTTTTTTAACCAAGCCCCATATAATTTGATAAGATCCTTCTTTTGCTTTTTCAAAATGAAATATTCTTTTAACTTTTACTTGTGGGAGTAAATGAGTGGCTCTTTCAATAGGCCCCGCTACTAATAAAGGAAAATAGCTAACAAATAAAGAATAATCAATAAAATTATATTCTGCTTTAATTCTTTTTTTATAGATATCAATAACATAAGATAAACCATGAAAAGTGTAAAATGAAATACCTACAGGTAAGATCCATTTTAACATATAAGGATGTATTTCAAATCCTATCTTGTCACATAAATCAGCAAAAGACTGTACAAAAAAGTTATAATACTTAAAAAGGCCCAAAAAACCTAAGTTTATTCCAATACTAAGCCAAAACCAAAATTTAGAAATTCTTTCATTTTTACTATTTTCAATCTGGATACCTGATATATAATCTAAAAGTGTTGAAAAAATTAATAAAAATAAAAAACGCCAATCCCAACAAGCATAAAAATAATAACTAGCTATAATTAATATGGTATTTTGACTTCTTTTCGATTTATTAAAAACAAACCAATAGAGAAAAAAGATGACAGGTAAAAAAATTGCAAATTCTAAGGAATTAAAAAACATTTTATCTTATTTTATTAAAAAACACAAACTCATAAAAATGAATAAACCACTTATACCTATTTTTTAACGATTTTGAATGTGCAAAAATAATTTAAATTATACTTGTTTGGATATTGTTTTGTTTTATTCTTTTCAATTAAAATAGAAAAATAGATTTTTTTAAATATAGTAAGTAGATTTTTTTTTTACTTTTTGCGAATATTTAATCATTTATAAATTGCGAACTCATTATAAATATGGTATTTTCGCTTTTTAGAATTTTAACGAGTCATAAACCATTTTATAAAAAGGCAAATCATGAGTTATTATACCATAAAGGATTTAGAAAACTATTTTAAAATGTATAAAAAATCGGTACGTGAACCCAAAAAATTTTGGGATAAAATAGCCGATGAAAATTTTATTTGGTATCAGAAGTGGGATAAAGTTTTTGACTTTGACATGCAAAAAGCTGAATTTAAATGGTTTATTGATGCAAAAGTTAATATAACAAAGAATTGTATTGATCGTCATTTAGCTAGACGTGGCGATAAAACAGCTATCATTTTTGAACCCAATAATCCAGAGGAAACATCACAAAAGATTAGTTACAATGAGCTTTATCAAAAAGTCTCAAAAATGGCCAATGTTTTACTTGAACAAGGAATAGAAAAAGGCGATAGAGTTTGTATCTATTTACCTATGATACCAGAATTAGCAATTGCTATTTTGGCTTGTGCTAGAATAGGAGCTGTTCATTCCGTTATTTTTGCAGGTTTCTCAGCAGGCGCTTTAGAAGCTCGTATAAATGATTGTCAAGCAAAAATGGTAATTACATCAGATGGTGCCTATAGAGGTGATAAAAAAATTAATTTAAAAGGTATTGTAGATGAAGCATTAGAGCGCTGTCATGCTGTTAAAACAGTTTTAGTTGTAGAAAGGACTAAAGATACGATAGACATGAAAGCAGGGCGTGATCATTGGTTACAACCTTTATTAGATAATGCTTTAGATACTAGCGTAGCCGAAATTATGGATGCTGAAGATCCTTTGTTTATTTTATATACTTCAGGTTCTACTGGTAAGCCTAAAGGAATGGTACATACTACGGCTGGCTATATGGTTTATACCGCTTATACTTTTAAAAATGTTTTTAATTATAATGATGGCGATATTTTTTGGTGTACAGCAGATATAGGTTGGATTACAGGACATTCTTATTCTTTATACGGACCACTTCTAAACGGTGCAACAACAGTCATAAGTGAAGGAATATTATCTTACCCTGATTTTTCACGCTATTGGCAAATAATAGAAAAACATAAAATAACGCAATTTTACACAGCTCCTACAGCAATTCGTTCTTTAGCTAAAGAAAATTTAAATTACGTACAAAAATTTCCTTTAAAATCATTAAAAGTAATTGGTTCAGTAGGTGAGCCTATTAATGAAGAAGCGTGGCATTGGTATAATGATCATGTAGGAGGAAAACGCTGTCCTTTGGTAGATACTTGGTGGCAAACGGAAACAGGCGGAATTATGATAGCACCAATACCATTTGTAACTCCTACTAAACCTACTTATGCAACACTGCCTTTACCTGGTGTACAACCTGTTTTAATGGATGAATTAAGAAATGAAATAGAAGGGAATCAAGTAGTAGGAAGTTTGTGTATTAAATTTCCTTGGCCAAGTATTGCTAGAACTATTTGGGGAGATCATGAACGCTATAAAGAAACCTACTTTTCACAATTTCCTGGTAAATATTTCACAGGAGATGGTGCATTACGTGATGAAGTAGGATATTATAGAATTACAGGTAGAGTAGATGATGTTATTATTGTTTCAGGACATAATTTAGGAACAGCACCTATTGAAGATTCTATTGATGAGCATCCTGCTGTGGCAGAAAGTGCTATCGTTGGATTTCCTCATGATATAAAAGGAAATGCTTTGTATGGTTTTGTCATTTTAAAAGAAACAGGAGAACATCGTGATCGTGAAAATTTAAAAATTGAAATTAACCAAATTATTTCAGATCAAGTAGGTCCAATTGCTAAATTAGATAAAATCCAGTTTGTTAGCGGTTTACCTAAAACTCGTTCAGGTAAAATTATGCGTAGAATTTTAAGAAAAATAGCTTCTGGTGATTTGGAAAACTTTGGAGATATTTCTACATTATTAAATCCAGAAATAGTTGAAGAAATAAAAAAAGAGAGTGTCTAAAATAAATTGTATTAAATCATCATTTAAGTTTATAACTCTCAAAAAAAGGAGGAATTATATGATATATAATTCCTCCTTTTTTGATTTAGTTTTTGAAATAGATAGAAACTTTTGCGTAATCTGGGTTTAATTAATTTTTAGTTTCCCTCTCATTTTTAAAAACAACAAACCAATATTAAATGCTAAATTCGCTGAAGTTTGTATTTCAGGATTTTTTATTTTGTACGTAGAAAATAGTTCTTCTAGTGAAAAATTTTTAGAATTTAGATCCAAAATTCTAGTTTCCATGACTTCTACATCTAATAAATTATTTTTGATACGACCGCTATGTAACTTTGAAAGATATTCATTTAAAATATCAATATCATAATGTATTCTATGTCCAACAAGTGTAGCATTACCTATAAAATGGATAAAGGCTTCAATGGCTTGAGCTTCTTCATAAGTCAACTCTTTAGCATTCATTATTTTATCCTTTTCTAATTCAATTTCTAAACTTTGTTCAACGATAATTTGATTATGTTGAATGACAACAGCCCCTATAGATATAATTTTATCTTTTAAAGGATTTAATCCTGTTGTTTCAATATGCAAAGCAACTTTTCTTATAGAAGGTGTTTCTAATTGAACTAAATAATTTTTCCAAAAATCTGGATATTCTTTTCCTAAATGTTTTAACCAATCGAGCATTTTATGAAAATTGTGTTAATTGAAAGGTGTCTTTTACTATTTCTTCTAAATCTTTTAATACAGAAAGAGATTCTTTCAAGCGTTCTTTTTCTATTTTAGGTAAATGTTCTACATCTATATACTCACCCGTATTATCGTTTTTATAACCTTCTAAAATTCTATATTTCGATAATAACAAAAATGTTTCGGATGCCTGACGATAAATGTTCTCATTTTCCGCATTTTTTATAGCCAATTCTTTATATCTAGAATAAGTGTTATTTATTCCTTTTAATTCAAATTGTATGGATAACAAACGGGCTATATCTACCATTTGATTAAGCGCTTTTTCTTTAATATTGAATTTACCATAATATGGCCCTGTATCTTCCTCATTAAATTTTTTGAAGAAATTTAAGGGCGCTGGTTTTTTTAGTGCATCATTTCCTAAATAGTCTAAAAATAAAACTTTATTCTTCATTTTATTAATCGTATCGGTAATAGCAGTTTCAAAACTCTGATCTCCATATACAAATTCATAATCAAAAAAAATGGCACAATGTTCATTAGTAAATTCCCCTGGAGATTTAATCCAATTTTCATATTGCATAATCCATTCTCCTAAGGGTTTACACCATTTTTCATTTGTTATAGAATTTCCGAACTCACAATGTTTATAGCCTAACTTTTCAAGTGTTTCAGCAACTTTTTTAGCTAATTGGCTAAAATAAAAACGAGCATTTCTAGCTTGTTGTATCTCTACATCTGCATATATTAACATGTTATCATGGTCTGTTAATAATAATTGTTCTTTTCTTCCCTGACTTCCGATGCTTAAAAATGCAAAAGGTACAGGAGGAGAACCTAAATCTAAAATAGCTAATTCTACAGAACGATGAATAATTGCTAATATAATTTCACCAGCTACATTATAAAGATGTTGCAATGGTATATTTTTTGTAAGTGCTTGTTGCATCATAGATGCCATGGATTTATAAACGGCTCTTAATTCTAATGAAGAGTTGGCTCTTTTAGCTTCTTTTATTAATACACCAGGGGAATTAGCTTGCGCTTGTACTAAATCTTGTTGTGTAATAACACCTTTTACATCGCTATGTGGAGTCCCATCTATAGTAACACATAAATGGTGTACTTTATGTGATAACATTACTAATTGTGCCTCTGATAATGAAATGTTTTCAGTAACTGTTATAACTGGATAAGTCATTATTTTATCAATATGCGACTGAATAGCATTTTTACCAGTAGCAACTTTATATTTAAAATCTGAATCGGTAACGATCCCTATAAGTTTATTATCTTCTATTATAAATGCGTTATCGAGCATTTTATCAGTCATTAGCAAAGCTACTTCTTTAATACTTTGATCTCGTTTAACGAACAAAGGGGAGTGGTTATAAGCTAATGTTTGTATAAATGAAAAATCATTTTGAAATTCTGAAAGTTGAACATTATCAGCAATTAATTGTTTTTTATCTTGATCTGTTGGATTGTTTGAATTTAAAGCAAAACTTTCTAGTAAGAAATTTAAAACTTGTGAATTTTGTATTACAAATGGTCTGATTTTATCAATAGGTATAGCAAATAAAATAGCTTCTTCATTTGCTTTTGCGGTCATTTGATAGTTGTTTTTAGCAAAAAAAGGTCTTAATCCAAAAATATCTCCTGCATAGCATTTGTTTAATAGCGTTTCTTCGGCATCTGATACAACAGTTAAATGAATAACACCAGAATTTACGACATAAAAACTTTCATGTAAAGGATCATTTATTTGAAAAAGTTTTTGTTTTTTATCTAAATGAATAACTTTGATATAATGCGCAATTTGTTCTAGATCTTCAAAAGATAAAAAACTAAAGGGTTTAAAATCCTTTAAAAAATTGGCAATATTAGTAGCTATAGAATTTTTCATATAATTTTTATAAAATCTATTTTTAGAAAGCATTTATAATCATTAAAATAATTAAGTAACAAATGAAGACTTTATCAAATGTAAATGTTTTCAAAGTAAAATTAGAAACATTTTTTATAGGAGCAAAGGAAATGTTTAATTTTTCTATTTTACATAATATAAATTATAGGTCTTTTAATAATGTATAAAGAGAGAGTCGTTATTTTAGATTTTAATGAATATTAAAAACTTAAACTCAAATATAGTTTTGGTAATTCTAGTTCTTAATTTTATAATACTAAAATAAGTAAAATGTTTTTTTAAAATATCTAAAAGTAATTTGGGTTAAATTCAATTGTTTTTAAATTTTATACGATATTAATTTAAAAATATTTTATGAAATTATCAATTATAAGTATATGATCTAGTTTAACTAATTAGCTGTTAAATTCTAGTATGTTTCTAAGAAAATTTACAGATTTAAGAATCTAATAAATTACAGTTCAATTTGTATAAATACTCATAAATTATGATTATTTTTATGAAACAAAATATAATAATAAACAATTATTTAGCAGGTTTCCCATACGTTAATTATATTTGTGAAAATAAAAGAAAATGAATAGACTTAAAAAGCATTGGGGAATTAAATCGAATTATCAATTAGCTGTTATTTTCCTTGTATTTGCTATAAATGGTTCTTTATCAGCTAGAATTTCCGCCTATTTTATGCAATTTCTAGGATTAACAAAGGAAAGTATGCATTGGAGTATTTATTACTTTTTATTATTAATTTTAGTATTGCCTCTCTACCCTTTTATGTTAATGTTTTTTGGTTGGCTTTTTGGTCAATCTCATTTTTTTTTCCCTTTTAGTAAAAAAATGCTAAAATCAATGGGACTTGGATTTATTTTTAAAGAAAGGTAATTTTTTACTCTAAATTAAAACGAACAATTTTATTTTTGCCAGAAGCTATTGCAGTTTTGGAATTTAAAAATCGAAAGGCAATAAAATCATTATCTGATAATAATTTCTTCCAATTTTTTCCTCTGTTTTGGGAATAAAAAACACCTGTTGCTGTTGTGGCTAATAACGATTTTCCTTTACTATTAGGCACAAATTGTATACAAGATGCGTATCCAAAAGCTTCATTTTGGGCTAATAATTGCCAACTCTTTCCTCCATCAAGAGTAATAGCCTTATTTTGTGTGTTGTCATTCAAATTTTCATAATTACCTCCTGCTATTATTCCTATTTTATCATTAAAAAAATCAGATGTAAAAATTCCGGTCATACTTTCACCTTGAATAATTGGAGTTGGTTTTTTATTCCATTTTAACCCTTTGTTCATAGATGTGTAGAGATTTGCTGATCTTCCACCAGAAACCATAAAAAGAGTTCCATTTTTATAATTTAAATTGGTATTACTGGCTGCAAAAAAAGATTCTCCTGATATAAATGTTGGTAAATGAATTGCTTCTATTTTTTTCCAACTAAGTCCTCCATTTTCTGTTTTAATGATACAAGGATATCCATTTATTGGATCTCCAATGGCAAATCCTACTTTATTATTAATAAATAACATGGCATCATAAAAAACATTTTCATGATGTTCTTCATATACCTTTTCTACTATTTTTGTCTTTTTATTTATTTTATAAAGTATAGCAGGATTAGCAATACTTAATATAAATACATCCTTATTAGTTTGAGCAATACTTCTAAAATCGAACTTTTTATTTTTTTCTATTACATTAGATATATAGGTAGATTTATTTTTTAGATGGATACAACCAAATTTACCTTGATTGGTTCCAAACCACAAATGGTCTTTATCTATTAATAAAGCGCGACTGCTCATTTGCTCGATTAAGAGAGTATCTATTTTTATAGAATCTATAAAATTAAGAGTATTCTTTTGGCTTGTTTTGCAAGCTAATAGTGAAAACGAAATAACAAATGTTATAAATATTTCTTTCATAGTTTAAAACTTTCTATTTCTTTTAAAAAAAAAGACTAAAAATACAAACATTTAATTGTAAATATTTAATTTTGTGTTTTATTTTATTAACTTCAAATATGAGCGCAACGCATCATCAAGATCTCCACAGTAAATTTACTCTAGGTGGAATTCTTGTTACTTTAGGAATTATTTATGGTGACATCGGTACATCTCCTTTGTATGTAATGAAAGCTATTATTGGCAATCATGCTATTAGCCCCGATGTAATTTTAGGAGGAATTTCGGCCATTTTATGGACGCTTACCCTTCAAACTACTTTAAAGTATGTAATTATGACACTATCTGCCGATAATAATGGCGAAGGTGGTATTTTTGCATTATACGCATTGGTTAAACGAACGAAAGTCAGATGGCTCATTATACCAGCTATTGTAGGTGGATCTGCTTTGTTAGCAGATGGAATTATTACACCTCCTATATCTGTTTCTTCTGCTGTTGAGGGATTAAAATTATATTTTCCTGAAATAAATACGGTTCCTATTGTAATTACTATTTTAGTATTATTATTTTTAATTCAACAATTTGGAACGAGCTTAGTGGGTAAATTTTTTGCTCCTATGATGACCATTTGGTTTGGAATGTTAGCCATTTTAGGAATTATTCAAATTTCACAAAATTTTGATGTTTTAAAAGCTGTTAACCCTTATTATGCTATTCATTTATTAAAAATTCACCCAGAAGGATTTTATGTATTGGGTTTTGTATTCTTATGTACTACAGGTGCTGAGGCTTTATATTCCGATATGGGACACTGTGGTAGACAAAATATTAGAATCAGTTGGATTTTTGTAAAAATAGCTCTTTTATTAAATTATTTTGGCCAAGGAGCTTATTTAATCAAACATCAAGGAGAAACTTTACGTAGTATTAATCCTAATAATATCAATCCTTTTTATTTGGTAATGCCGGATTGGTTTCAACCTTTTGGAATTTTAATAGCTACTTTAGCTGCTGTTATTGCTTCTCAAGCCTTAATATCTGGTTCTTTTACATTAATTAATGAAGCAGTACGATTAAATTTTTGGCCTAAAGTAAAAATTAAATATCCAACAGTACTAAAAGGTCAATTGTATATCCCTTCTATCAATTGGTTATTATTAGCAGGTTGTATTGGTATTGTTTTGTACTTTAAAGAATCAGGAAAAATGGAAGCTGCCTATGGTCTTGCTATTGTTTTATGTATGATCATGACGACTATTTTATTGATGTATTATATGGTTATGAAGCGTATTGCTGTCTATATAATAATACCTGTAATTCTATTTTATTTAGCTATTGAATTTAGTTTTCTAATAGCTTGTTTGGATAAATTTGCACATGGCGGATACGTAACACTTATTATTGCCTGTTTATTAATATTTGTCATGGCTGTTTGGTATAGAGCGAAACAAATTGGTAAAAATTATACTAAATTTGTAAAAGTTGACCACTACAAAAAAGTTTTAGCCGAATTAAGCGTTGATTTATCTATTCCAAAATATGCTACTCATTTAGTTTATATGACCAACGCAGGTCGCGTAGATGAAATTGAAGAAAAAGTAATGTATTCTATTTTACAAAAAAGACCAAAACGTGCTGATATTTATTGGTTTATACATGTTAATGTTACGAATGAACCATACAAAAAAGAATATAGAGTAACTGAGATTATTAAAGATGATTTATACCGTATTGATTTTAATTTAGGATTTAGAGAACCTACCAAAATTAATCTAATGTTTAAAGAAGTAATTAAGGACATGGTAGAAAAAGGAGAAGTAGATATTACAAGTCGTTACGAATCTTTACATAAAAATAAAATTTTAGGCGACTTTAAATTTATACTTTCTGAAAAATATCTTTCAAATGACAGTTTCTTAGATTTTGCTGAAAAAATAATAATGAATACCTATTTCTTTCTTAAAAAGTTCTCTTTATCAGAAGAAAGTGCTTTTGGATTGGATATAAGTTCTGTGAAAATTGAAAAATTCCCAATGGTACTTCATGCTCCAGAAAAAATTAAATTAGATAGAATTCACAAAGAAAAAGAATAAAACATAATGATTTCTTATAATACAAAAGATTGGTTTACTTTTATTTTTAGATTTCACAAAGCAGATACTTTTAGACAATTATTACCTTTAATAGTTAGTATTGGAATATATGCTGGAATCATTGCCTATTTAGAACTCGAATATTTTAAATTATCAGAAAATCATAACTTAAAAAACATACCCATCATGCACAGCATGTTGGGTTTTGTTATTTCATTACTTTTAGTTTTTAGAACAAATACCGCTTATGATAGATGGTGGGAAGGAAGGAAACAATGGGGATCTTTAGTTAATAATAGTAGAAACCTAGCAATAAAACTTTCTGCATTACTCAACAAAGAAGATCGGATTTTATTTAAAAAATCAATACCCCATTTTGCACAAACTCTTAATTTACATTTAAAGAATGAAGAAATTAGTCAAGAGTTATTTGAAGAACTAAATGTAGACGTACGTCATAAAAAACATAAGCCCAATCAAATTGTTAAACTAATGACTAAAAAAATAATTGAGCTTAAAAATCAAAACAAACTTTCAGATGAAAATTTACTATTCATCAATAATGAATTAATCTCTTTTTTAGATATTTGTGGAGCTTGTGAAAGGATAAAAAATACACCTATTCCCTTTTCTTATAGTGTATTCCTAAAAAAGTTCATCTTTTTTTATGTCATGACCTTACCTTTTGGCTATGTTTTTAGTTTAGGTTATTTGACAATACCTGTTGTTATTTTTATATTTTATGTTTTGGCCAGTCTAGAACTTATAGCAGAAGAAATTGAAGATCCTTTTGGAAATGATGAAAATGATTTACCTACTAATAAAATAGCAGAAAATATAAAAAAAAATATAGAAGAAATTTTATAATTAAGCCTCTACCCTATTATCTATTTTAATTCATTCTTTAAAAAAACTTGTTCTTTTTCAGATAATTTAGGCAAAATAGATTCAAAAGCTTTTTTAAAATATACTTTTTTTAGCATTGCCCTAATTGTATTTTTTGAAAAACGAACAAATTGCCACTTATGATGCTGAGTAGCATTTACTAATGATTCTAAAACAATTGGATGTGTTGGATTAATTTTTAGAGCTACTTCTAATGCGTTTTGTCTTATAGTTGAACTAAATTGAATTGTTGTATAATTTAAAAGTTCTGACAAAAGCAAATCATATATTTCTTTATTATATATTTTTGAATTAAGAGCTAGTCCTAACCAATTAATTCTAAAGCTTTTATCATTTAAACCCGTTATTTCTTTGGTATTATCTAAATAAAAAGGACAATTTTCAGGAAATTGTTTACATAGCTGAGTTAATGCAATTTCTTGAGTCACATAGGAATCATCAGTTAAAAGACCTTCGTAATTTGATTTAAATTCTAAAGGAATTGTTTGCATTGTTTCTGCTACTGTTTGTCTGATAACTATATTCTTTGTATCCATTGCTAATTTTAATAGTTCCGATTTTTCTTCGTAAGGAATATTAATTAGTTGGTAAATTACTTCTTGTGATAATGCTTCAGATTCATTTAATAATAAAATATTTTTAAAAAAAGTTTTTTTCTCATTAAAAGGAATAGGTTCCATTTTTTGTAATTCAAAATATTTTTTCACCTTCTCATTTTTACTCAAAATTTGAATTACTTTTTCAATAGGAAAATAAGATGATTCTAACCATTCTTTTTTAAATTGAGAAATATTAAAATCAGGTGCTACTTTCTTAATTTCATTTAGAAAATCATCTGTTTCAACATTTTTATATTGATATTTTTTTAGATAGGTTTTGATCGTTTTATTAAAATTATTATCGCCTATTAATTCTTTTAAATAGTGTAATGCCCAAGCTCCTTTTTTATAAAAACTTAAAACACTTGCTTTTTCATTTAAAATAGGAATTGTATCCTTTTTAGAATTGGCTTGTATTTCTTCAGCATATTTTAGCAATTCAA
Source organism: Flavobacterium davisii (assembly GCF_042182265.1). Taxonomy (NCBI): domain Bacteria; kingdom Pseudomonadati; phylum Bacteroidota; class Flavobacteriia; order Flavobacteriales; family Flavobacteriaceae; genus Flavobacterium; species Flavobacterium davisii. Next base: position 2,651,920 of record NZ_CP097869.1, on the reverse strand, counting down.
AATGAAAATGAGTATCCCCTAACAAATGTTTTTCAGTTAATAGTGCATAATAGGTTGCAAAACCTTCTTGCAACCAATGATGTTTTCCTTCTTTGGCAGTAACCAGATCTCCAAACCAATGATGTGCTAATTCATGAGCATTGACATTTAGATAACTTTTATCATTAAAACCTATTTTATCTACTACAAAATCCTGACTAAATAATGTAGCAGTAGTATTTTCCATTCCAGCATATAAAAAATCTTCTACAGGAACTTGTTTATAAATATCCCACGGATATTCTAGTCCAATTTCTTTTTCTAAAAAATCAAAAATTTCCTTTGAATATTTGTATGTATAATCCAATTTGTTTTGATCTTCATTTTTATAATATAAAAAAATATTTTTACCTTTTTTTGATTTTATTTTTTTATGACCAAATCCTCCTATAGCAAGCATAACTAAATAAGAAGACATTGGTTTTTTCATTTTATATTCCCATTTTTTATTTGCTTTTAAACCAGGCTGTATCACTTTTTTTAATATACCATTTGAAATGACTTCATAAAATGGTTGTGCACAAATACTTAAATTGAAAATTAATTTTTCATTTACATTATCAAAACTAGGTAGCCAGTGAGAAGTATACTTTCCTTGACCTTGTGTCCATATTTGATAATTTCTATATTCATTATCTTGATGATAATTAGAAGATAGGCCGTTAGAATCTTTTCCCATATCGACAAAATACATAGTCTGTTTGGGAGTGGCTTGATACTTAAATCTAATTATATTTTTACCTATTTTGTAGCCTTCAAAAAAAACAATTGATTTATTTGTATTTTTGTATTTTACAGTTTTTTCATTTATTTGAACCTCTTCAAAAGCCATGTTTATTGCATCTATTTTAATAGAATCTACTTTTCTATTTACTTGTAAAAGATATTCACAAGTTCCTGATATTGATTTTGTTTCAAAAGCGGGTGAAAGTTCTGCATTTAATGAAATAAAATCTACATTAGGCCTTGATTGTCCCCATAAAGTGATAGAAAAAAGTAAAAAAAGAAGAGGCATAAAAACGTTTAGTTAGCGTATATAAAAAAGGAAGTTTTCTAAAAAAGTAATATTTAAATATTTAGTTTATACACCTTATGTAAAATATTGTATAATTTCTAATCTTACTAAAAATACTCTTATTAAATATAAACAATGAAATAAATAATATTGTAATCTTTTTCAGACAATATTTAATCAAAAACAATATCACTATTTTAGATAATTATCAAATTCTGCATCAAAAATATTTATAAAAGCATTTTTGATTGTTTTATCTTCATTTAATAATATTGCTCTGTGTATTTTGGTTATTACCCATTTATCTTGTATATCTTCAAAATCTTTAGCATGAAATTGAGGAATTCCAAAATGATGATGCTCTAAGACTTTTTTCCATTGAGTCGGATCCTTATCTATATTAACTGCTACAAAGTTTATAGAAGGATTTCGTTTCATAATTTCAATCGCTTTTTTATGAGCTAATTTTAAATGAGATTTTGCCTCTGAACTCCAAAAAAACACAACCGTTTTTTTAGAATTTGTTGGTATAGAACTTATCCTTTTTCCTTGTAAATCAATTAGTTCAATTGTTGGTAGATATTTATTTTTAGCTAAAGACTGAATAGCATTAGCTATATCTTTAATAGCATTTCGACTACACGAATCAGTAGAAAGTTTATAATATTGAGACAAAAAAGCTTTATTATTAGAAGTATTTTGATCTTCTAAAAGATACATAAAAGCAATGTTATGTAATACAGAGTTTTTAATAGATTTATTGGTAAATATAGAATCGGCTACTTTTAATCTATCTATATTATTTTGTACAATAACAGTTTCTTTTCTATTATGACAGGTAATGTTGTTTAACATAGCTGTTAAATAGGCTACAAAAGGAGAGAAATCAGTTAATTTTTGATTATTAAAATCAATTTTTTTTCGGTAATCATAATAATCTTTTGGAAGTAAACCACAAACTTTTTTGTTGGTTCTAAATTGATATACTAAAGGATAAAGCTCTTTTTTTGTTAAGTAAGGCATTTCCAACATAGAATTAGCATACAAATCAAAATCATCATTCCAATTTATTTCTTCTTTTTTTTCATCATAAAAGGCTTTCCTTTTTTCATATTCTTTATTGAGCCTATATTCAAACTTTTTTAAGGGTTCATCATAAATATCAAAACTAGAATTTTTATCTTCTTCATTTCTCAAAAATAATTCAATTAGAAAATTATTTTTCTCATCTCCTCGCCCACAAAATGTTAATGAATTATCAAATTCTTGTGCATTTAGCCTTACCATTAAACTGTCCCCTTTTTCTATATACATATATTGATATTCAGGTTCATGCCTAAAAGTATACATACCAGAACTTAACGTATCATATTTTACTAAAAAACGATTATTGTTATCTAATTCTATAGTATCAATCACCTTGTCTTCTTTACATAAATAAAGAAATTTAGAATTAGGATTTATTATCTCACCACCAAAATAAACCTTATCTTCTTGTTCTTCTTTGCAAGAAATGAGAAAAAAAGGGATAAAAAATAGTGTATAAAAAAATATTTTTTTATAATAAGCAATCATCATTTAATATTTACCTATAGCAAATGTATTTTTATAATTTATAAAAAAATGTTAATATAGCGTTAAAATTAATCATTTAGGTGATAACACAATACGACCTACACAGCATCCAAATCCTATTATAAATGAAATGACAGAGTAAATTAATAGTTTTTTAGTTATTAATTTATACCTATCTTTTCTAAAAAAAATGCCTAATATCAGACCTACAAGAAAAGCTATTAGACTTACCAGTTCTACAACAATAATTAAAACAAAAAAAAGATTATTTAACATATTATTTATTTTACAAAGGTTAATATACCACAAGTACTATAGCCTATTATTAATATAATAGTTGAATACGTAACTAATTGTAATGTAAACTTCTTATCATCCGTTATAAAAAACAAACGTAATAATCCTATGATAAGAGGAAAAGGGGATATTATAACAGCCAATCCGGCAATAGTTAGTAGGCCTAATTTTAGAATAGTACGAATAGGCTCTACAAATAGAATACATAATATCATTATGAAAGTTGATAAAAAAAACATTTTCTTATTCTTCATGTCATTTAATCTTTCTTTCCTTAAAAACTAAATCTTTGCATTTTTTTAGTTTAGTTGTTTTCTAATTTCTTTTATCGATTCATCTCTATAAAATAAATTCATTGTTTCAAAAGGAATTAATTTTCCCTTTTTATCAACTATATGTACACATGATTTTTTGACAGCTCTTATATCAAAATCATGTGCATCCATAAAATTCATAATAATAATTCTAAACAAATTTTCATATTGTAAATGATCTGATTTTACCCTAGGTAGACAACACATTAATTCGCCTAATTTTTCTTCTGCACAATCTACAGAAATACCTGTACTAAATAAGGTAAGTAAATGATTTTTAAGTTTTTCATCACTTTCAAAAACAATTGTATTTTTAGAATTGTTTAAAAGATCTTCTGGATTAATAAGATTTGTCATAGGAAAAACTTCTCCATTCATTTTTAAAGCGTAAGCCATACATAAAGCATCAGGATTACAAGGAACAGGAATTAGATCTTGCGGTGTAAAAATAGGATATTGCTCATAAATTTTTCTACGTACTTCTGTTAGTGTTATTCGACCTTCACTATCATCATAATTTTCATTTCTTCCCGCAACTTGAGTTGGCTGAAAAGTTACTCCTCTAACGCATTTTTGTTGTAAGGCATATTGTAAAATTTCACCAATTTCGTCATCATTTTCACCTTTTTGTAGAGTAACAACTAAAGTGGTGGATAAATTAAATCGATTTAAGTTATCAATAGCCTTTTTTCTAATTTGACTTAAATCTTCTCCTCTCATTTTTTCTAAAACTTCTGATTTAAAACTGTCAAATTGAAGATAAATTTCAAAATCGGGCATATAAGAAGCTAATTTTTCTACAAAAGAAATATCTTTAGCTATTCTTATACCATTAGTATTAACCATTAAATGTTTAATAGGTTTTGATTTAGCTAAATCTAAAATTTCAAAAAATTGAGGATGTACAGTAGGCTCTCCTCCTGAAAGCTGAACTACATCAGGTTCCCCTTCATTAGCTACAATAGCATCTAACATTCTTTCAATTTCGTCTAATGTTCTATGATTCCCATAATTAGGGGCTGAACTAGCATAACAAGTAGGACAGGCTAAGTTGCAACGATCTGTAACTTCTACAATTGATAGACAGGAATGTTGCTCATGATCAGGACATAATCCACAATCATAAGGACAACCATAATGCACCTTTGTATTAAACTTTAAAGGCACTTCTGATTGCTTATTATAATTTCTTATCTGACGATAATATTCAACATCATCCGCAATCATAACTTTTGAATCACCATGTGTCTTACAATGTTTTAACATCCAAACTTTTTCGTTTTCAAAAACAATTTTAGCATTACAAAGATGTAAACATTTTGGACAAATACTTTGTGTGGCATCGTAATATATATAATCTCTAGTAGGCATTTATTTTTTTAATAATTCTAATTATAAAACAATAATAGTGAAAAAAAACAAAAATAGAAATGAAATGAATAATACTTAATTGAAAAAACAAAGATTCATAAGGTTTTAAAAATTCAATAAAAAAACGATATAAAAAATAAAGCAAGAAAAAAAGTTTAAAACGATCTCCGTTTATAAAATCGACTTTTTCAAGTTTGTAGAACAAAAAAATCAATCCTAATAAAAAAACAATTTCGTATAAAGCTACGGGATGCCTCAATTTACCATCACCTAAATCTATTCCTGTAAAAAAGGAAGTTTCTATTCCGTAAGTCGGTTCCATAATTCCCATGCCCAAACATCCTATCCTACCTATTATAAGAGCTATTAAAATAGGGTATACATATAAGTCACCGGAAGCTTTTGTTTCCCCAATAATTTTTTTTATTATTTCTACCCCAAGTAAACCACCTAAAAAACCACCTGCAACTGTTTTATTTTGAAAAAAAGAAAAAAAGGACATATTAGGAATTAAACTAGGCGTTTCTAAAACTGCAATAACTCTTGATCCTATTAGAGCCCCTATCATAGCACCTAATAAAATCCAAAGTCTATTTTCATCCGATATAATTTTATTTTTTTTCTTAAGAAAAGAATAAAGGCGCATGCCTATAAAAAATGCAAATATTTCTAATAAATAATGATAAAAAGGAGCATTATCAAACGGTATTTTCATTCTTTATATTTAGAATTTTACGCAATTTATAAAAAACTAACAACTAATTACTAATTACTGATTACTAATTAGTACTTTTGCAACGCTTTAAAAAAATAAAAAATGCTAACAGTTTCAAATTTATCAGTACAATTTGGTAAACGAATTTTGTTTGACGAAGTAAACGTAACTTTTACACAAGGTAACTGTTATGGTATTATTGGGGCAAACGGTGCGGGAAAATCAACATTTTTAAAAATATTATCAGGCGATATTGATCCTACTTCTGGACATGTAATTTTAGAGCCTGGTAAACGTATGTCTGTTTTAAACCAAAATCACAACATGTTTGATGAACATACAGTTTTAGAAACTGTATTAATGGGAAATAAAGTCTTATATGCTGTTAAAAAAGAAATGGATGCGTTATATTTAGACTATAACGATTCCAATGCTGACAGAATAGGAGAATTACAGATTCAATTTGAAGAAATGAATGGTTGGAATGCAGACTCTGATGCTGCTACCCTATTATCTAATTTAGGTATTGGATCTGATTATCATTATACCTTAATGAGCGAAATGGAAGGAAAATTAAAAGTACGTGTTTTATTAGCACAAGCTTTATTTGGTAATCCAGATGTGCTTATTATGGACGAGCCTACTAATGATCTTGACTTTGAAACTATTGGTTGGTTAGAAAACTTCTTAGCTAATTATGAAAATACCGTATTAGTAGTTTCGCACGACCGTCACTTTTTAGACGCAGTATGTACACATGTATCTGATATTGATTTTGGTAAAATAACCCACTATTCAGGTAACTATACATTTTGGTATGAATCATCACAATTAGCTGCTAAACAACGTGCACAACAAAACAAAAAAGCAGAAGAGAAAAAAGCGGAATTAGAAGAATTTATTCGTCGATTTTCTGCAAACGTTGCAAAATCTAAACAAGCAACATCTCGTAAGAAAATGATCGAAAAATTAAATATTTCCGACATTAAACCTTCTAGCCGTCGCTATCCTGCTATTATATTTGATCAAGAACGCGAAGCAGGTGATCAAATTTTGAATATTCAAAATCTATCCGCTTCTTTAGATGGCGAAGTTTTATTCAAAAATGTCGACCTAAATATGGCTAAAGGAGATAAAATTGTTGTATTTTCTAAAGACTCTCGTGCAACCACTGCTTTTTATGAAATTATAAACGGTAATTTAACAGCTGATTCAGGTACATTTGACTGGGGAGTTACCACCAATCAATCCTATCTACCTGCTGATAACCACAACTTTTTTCAAAATGATTATACATTAGTAGATTGGTTGCGTCAGTGGGCTAAAACAGAAGAAGAACGTGATGAAGTTTATGTACGTGGTTTCTTAGGTAAAATGATTTTTTCAGGTGAAGAAGCACTAAAAACAGGACGTGTATTATCAGGAGGTGAAAAAGTACGTTGTATGATTTCTAGAATGATGATGTTACGTGCCAATGTATTAATGTTAGACGAACCTACGAACCATCTAGACCTTGAATCTATTACCGCTTTTAATAATTCATTAAAAAATTTCAAAGGATCTGTGTTATTCACAACACATGACCACGAATTTGCACAAACAGTTGGAAATCGTATTTTAGAATTAACACCTAACGGGGTTATTGATCGCTACATGACTTTTGATGAATACCTTGAAGATGATAAAATTCAAGAAATGAGAAAAAAAATGTATACTATATAACATTAAGTACACATCTAAAACAAATAAAATTCTCTTATAAATTATACTATTTAGGCTGTCTGAAAATAAGAATTAGGACATTATTTAAACTTGTAAAAAGATTATATAATTTCTTTTCCTTAGTTTAAAAATGACAAAACAAGTTTTTTTTCAGACAGCCTCTTTTATTATAAATTTTAATCATCTAAAACTTTAATAAAAAACTATTTCAAATTCGTTTTTATATTAGAGCCTACTATACAAAAAAATTAAAGTATCTACAGAAAATTGCAGCAGAACAAATAGTATTCTTTTTTTATAAATAATAAAAACAATATATACTTAAGAAATTGAATATAATAAACCTGTTAGTTTAATTTTCTACTATTTAGGTTTAATTTACAAGTCGTTAAAGAAACTTTCCTTTATATTATTCCCTCTCCCCTACTTTTAATATTCTTTAAACTCTGATTTAGTATTTAGTAAAACTTAATTGAGGTCAAAAAAGTATCCTTTTTATTTTTAATAAATTTCTAATGCGTAATCAGGGTTTAATACGATTATAATAATTAAAAATTCTCCTTTATCAATTAGAATTACTAATTTACTTTCTAAAAATACAATGTTTTTGTAAGTTTACCCTAAAATATCAAAAATTGAAGTCAAAAGCCATTTTTAATTGGAGTAGCGGAAAAGATTCAGCACTAGCGTTATATACAATTTTGCAAACAAATGAATATGAAATAGTCAGTCTATTAACAAGTGTTAATAAGCATTACAACCGTATTTCTATGCACGGCGTTCGTACTGAACTTTTAGAAGAACAGGCAAAAAGTATAAAAATACCATTACATAAAATGGAAATTCCTGAAATGCCTACAATGGAAATTTATGAAAAAATCATGCAGACTACCTTATCTGACTTTAAGAATAAAGGTGTTTCATATTCCATTTTTGGCGATATTTTTTTAGAAAACTTACGCAGTTATCGTGAAAATAAACTAAAAGAATTGAATATTACAGCCGTTTTTCCTCTATGGAAAATAGATACAACACAATTAATTCACACCTTTTTAGACCTAGGTTTTAAAACTATTGTAACCTGTGTTAATGAAGAATATTTAGATAAAAGTTTTGTAGGGCGGATTATAGATTCTCAATTTTTAAATGATCTACCTGAGAATGTAGATGTTTGTGGTGAAAACGGCGAATTTCATACATTTACCTTTGATGGTCCTATTTTCTCAAAACCCATTGAATTTGAGATAGGAGAAATAGTATACAGATCTTATAAACAGCCTCAATCAGATAACTCAAATCAAGTTTGTAATACAAATTCAAATCAAACTCCCCTTCATTATGGTTTTTGGTATGTAGATCTATTAAAAAAAAATTAAATTGTTAAATTAACCAGATTGTATTAAAAATGTCATTATTAGAAACTCCTATAGAATATCTAAAAGGTGTTGGTCCACAACGCGGGGAGTTATTACGAAAAGAACTTAATATATATAAATATGCCGACTTGGTTAATCTTTATCCCAATCGGTATATAGATAGAACGCGTTATTATAAAATTAATGAATTAATGCCTAGCAATAGCGAAGTTCAGATTATAGGCAAAATTATTCATTTAAAAACAGTTGAATTTGGTAAAGGGAAAAAACGTTTAGTAGCCTCATTCATAGACGATACAGGTGAAATAGAATTAGTTTGGTTTCAAGGTGTTAAATGGATACGTGAAAATATAAAAATAAATACGCCTTACGTAATATTTGGTAAGACAAATGCCTTTAATAATCAATTCTCAATGCCACATCCTGAAATGGAATTGCTAGACGAACACAAAGCCAATTTGCGTACAGCAATGCAAGCCGTTTATCCTTCAACTGAAAAATTACAGAATAAAGGAATTTCTAATAAAGTTATCAATAAAATGATGCAACAACTTTTTATTGAAACCCATACTTTATTTATTGAAACCCTCCCTCCTTATCTTTTAGAAGAATTACAACTGATTCCTAAAAACAGCGCATTATTCAATATTCATTTTCCTAAAAGTCAAGAATTATTACAAAAAGCACAATTTAGATTAAAATTTGAAGAACTTTTTTTTATTCAATTACAATTAATCTCCAAAAATTTAGTACGAAAACACAAAATTAAAGGATATCCATTTGAAAAAGTAGGTCATTATTTTAATGAAATGTATACTCAATACCTCCCCTTTGACTTAACTAATGCTCAAAAAAAAGTATTAAAAGAAATTCGAAATGATTTAGGAAATCCAGCCCAAATGAATCGCTTATTACAAGGAGATGTAGGCTCCGGTAAAACAATTGTAGCCTTAATGAGCATGCTGTTAGCTTTAGATAACGGATTTCAAGCTTGTATTATGGCACCTACAGAAATCTTAGCCACTCAACATTTTAACGGAATTACTGAATTAGCTAAGCCTCTTAATATAAATATAAAATTGCTTACTGGTTCCACTAAAAATTCAGATCGAAAAATAATCCATGAAGAACTACAAAATGGAAGTTTACATATATTAATAGGTACCCATGCCATATTAGAAGACAAAGTACAATTTAAAAATCTAGGACTAGCCATTATAGACGAACAGCATCGTTTTGGAGTAGAACAACGTAGTAAATTATGGAAAAAAGCAGAACTTCCACCGCATATATTAGTCATGACTGCTACTCCTATTCCCAGAACCTTAGCTATGAGTTTATATGGTGATTTAGACGTTTCTGTAATTGACGAGCTTCCACCTGGTAGAAAACCTATACAAACCGTACATCGTTATGATAGTAATAGACTAAAAGTTTGGAAATTCATGCGAGATGAAATTGATAAAGGAAGACAAGTTTATATAGTATATCCTCTAATTCAAGAATCAGAATCTATGGATTATAAAGATTTAATGGATGGTTACGAAAGTATTTCTAGAGATTTTCCTTTGCCTAAATATGCTATTTCAATAGTACATGGCAAAATGAAAGCAACAGAAAAAGAAGAAGAAATGAATCGTTTTGCAGAAGGAAAAACAAACATTATGGTGGCAACCACTGTAATTGAAGTAGGTGTAAATGTCCCTAATGCTTCCGTTATGATTATAGAAAGCGCAGAACGTTTTGGCCTCTCCCAATTACATCAATTAAGAGGTCGTGTAGGGCGAGGAGCTGAACAAAGCTATTGTATCTTAATGACAGGTCTTAAACTTAGTAATGAAAGTAAAATAAGAATGGAAACCATGTGCAAAACTAACGATGGTTTCGAAATTTCAGAAGTTGACTTAAAACTCCGCGGTCCAGGTGATATCATGGGAACTCAGCAAAGCGGTGTACTAAACTTACAAATTGCTGATTTGGTAAAAGATCGTGATATTTTACAGTTAGCAAGACATCATGCTATTCGATTACTAAAAGAGGATCCTACTATGGACAAACCAGCTCATCAAAAACTAAAACAAATATTTATAGCTTTAAATAAGAAAAAAAATATATGGAATTATATTAGTTAAACTAATACCATCTAGTTCATTTTAGAGGTATTCGTTTTTAATAACTTCTTCAATTCTGCGTTTTCTTTTTTAAGGTCTATAATACGCTCTTTTTGTAATTCAATGATATATTCCAATCTGTTAATATCAACTTCAGGATGTTCCATAGATTCGCCACGAAATAACCAATTAGCATCTAAATCAGTAAAAGTATTCAATATTTTGAACATTTTATCTGTTCCAAAAACCTTTCCATTTTTAATATTGCTAATTTGACTACCGGATAGCTCTAACATTCTAGCAATTTGATTAACACCTAATCCTTTTGATATTAAATATCTATTAAAACGTATACCTAAATCTTCAAATTCATTCATCATATTGTATGATTGTTCAAAATTTTGTTTATATTTGTCATGATTAAAATAATCAATGTTTAAATCCCCAAAAATAAAATTAATTTTTAACTTAATAATCAAACGTATGTCAAATTTTTTAAAACAATTTGGTGAGGACTTAAGAAACAACGTCCCTGGTTTTATAGCTGTTGCTGTTTCTGAAATTAAGAGTGGAATTTCTTACTTTACCCTATCAGTTAATCCTAATTTTGATCCTGAATTAGGATCTGCATTTAACCTTGAAGTTGTAAAAGCTAAATTGAATGCTATCAATGCTTTAGGATTAAACGAATCTATTGAAGATATCTTAATTAATTTAAAATCTCAAATTCATATTATAGATATTTCTGAAAATAATGAATATTTTATTTATTTAGCTGTTGATTCTACAAAAGCTAATTTAGGAATGACAAAAGCATTGTTAAACAAATATAAAAAAGAAATTAAGGGAAAAATTTGACTTTTAAAAAATATCTTATTTAATTATTTTTAAAATAAGAATTAATCAAAGGTTGTTCGAAGGTAAAAACTCAGTCTTTAATTTATTTAAGGCTACCTTACAAATAGTTATGTTGATCATTATAATTGTGGGGATTTTCTATTCTTTTGCAAGCATAACAGGGGCGTTTTTTTCGAACAACCATTTTTAGTTAGTATAAGATTCATTTTTTATACGATCTAATAAAAACATAATATAAAATAGCATAATTTGGCATACTAAAACAATAACTAAAAAACTCAATAACAAGTATTTGAAAAAAAAATATAAAAAAAGATAAAAAAAAGCTTGTTAATTTAAAAAACAACTGTATTTTTGCATCGCAATCAAGCAATCACAGTTAGTGAGGGGGAGATACTCAAGCGGCCAACGAGGACGGACTGTAAATCCGTTGGGAAACCTTCGCAGGTTCGAATCCTGCTCTCCCCACGAAATAAAAACCGATAAATTAAATTTATCGGTTTTTTTTATATATTGATACTCAGCTTTTCTGGATAAGGAGGGTAAAGGGATTAAGCAAAAAGATAATCTAAAAAAATATTTTTTATCCTCAATCAGGTTGATCTAAAAGATTATAATCTTATTTTCTACAAAAGATAGTTCTAAAGAAGTAAATAAATGGTGCTAAACACAAATAAATATCATCTAATTTATTTATTTTAACAAAGCTCTCGGATCTTTTATTGTAATATTAATATAGGTTAAAACATTAAACCCCATTTTAGAAGAAAAGTCTTAAAAATGGGGTTTAAATTCAGAAGCAAGAAGATCTTAATCTTTAATTTTATTGAAATATTTTATTTCTGAATGTGGCTATAAATGGGTTTGAGATAATATTTTATATATTATCTATTAAATTAAAGGCTGAAAATTTGTTTTAACTTTTCCTTCCACATAGCTAATTCTTCTTTATTTCGTTCAATATTTTTCTTAACCTCAATAATCATAGGATTATCTTTTTTTGCATTTGAAAAGAATTGGATATTATTTTCTAGTTGAAAAATTTCATTTTGAACTTCTTCTATTTTTCGTTGAATGAAAATCTTTTCGCCATCAATTTTGTTCTTTCCTTCTTGGGTTAATTGTTCTAAACGGCTATTGAAACGCATCATTTCTGCTTCACGCTTACTTGAAGTTAAATTTTCAAATAATCCATCTAGTACTTTATTAAATTTCCCTTCTATATGACGTCTAGAAAAAGGAACTTTACCAAATGATTTCCAAGTTTCAATATGTTTCTTTATAGCTTCTAAATCATTTTTATGATCTCCTGTTAGCGTAAATGATTTAATAGCTTCTAAATAATCTTTTTTCTTATCAAAGGATATAATTTCAATTGCTTCGTTTTGATTTCTAAAGGCTGTTAAACGATCAAAATAATGGTTACAAGCTTCTTTAAACTCTGCCCAAACACTGTCTGAAAACTTTTTCGGAACATGACCTATTAATTTCCAATCTTCTTGGATTTTTTTCATAATAGGTGTTGTTGCTTCAAAATTATCATTATTCATTAATTCTTTTGCTTTAGCAACTAAAGCATTTTTCTTGTCTAAATTAGACTGCTGCTCTTTTTTAATTTCTTTATAAAAAGAGTTTTTGTTTGCATTAAAATTTCGAACAGCATTTTTAAAATCGGCCCAAGTTTCTTCATTTACTTCACTGGGTACTTTACCTGCTTCAAAAAAAGCTTTTCTTAACTTTTCTATTTTATTAATCTGTCCTTGCCAAGAAGAATGTATGGCTATTTTTTCTTCGGCAACTTGATTAATTTGATTTATAATATCTTTTTTTATAACTAAATTTTCTTCTTCCTTTAGACGTTGTTGTTCAAATAAATTTTCACGTTTTTCGTGCATTTGTTTTGTTACTTCACTAAATGCTTTCCATATTTCTTCTCTATGTTCTTTAGACACAGGACCTATCTCTTCTTTCCAAACTTTATGTAATAACTGTAATTCTCTAAAGGCTTTAAAAACATCTAGTTCATTTAAAAGAGCTTTAGCTCTTTCAATAATCTTAAGTTTTTTATCTAAATTATGTTTAAATTCTAAATCGCGTGCTTCTCTATCTAAATGTAATAAATCATAGAAATTTTCTACATGAAAATGATAATTATTCCAAACATGATTGTATTTATCTTTAGGAATTGCTCCTGCATTTTTCCAACGATCACGGATATCATTAAATTGTTTTAGTAAATCTTTTATTTCAGCATTGGATGCTAATAGTGTTTTAAGTTCTTCTATTAAATATAATCTATTTTGAAGGTTTGATTTTAATTTAGCTTCAAGATTTTTAAAATGAATATTTTTCTTGTTTTTATAATCATTATATAAAGAATCAAATTTAGCTTTTGTCGGATAGTAGTATTCAAAATCTTCCGCAGGATTTTCTTGAAGAAATTCTTCTCTTTTTTCTTCAATAAAAAGATTGTATTTAGATAAAAAGGCAGATTTTATTTCTTCTATATGATTACGAATGGCCATAATCTTATTAATAGAAATTAATTGCTCAAATTCTGTAATCAATAAATCCATACTCATAGTATGATAATCTTTCATCGGAATTTCATGTTCCTCTTCCAATGTATTATCTTCGCTTACTTCTGCATTTAAATTTTCGATGGTTTCTATCGCCAATTGAGTATGTGATTGGGATAGATTTTGATCATTTCCATCTGCTTGTAGCAGGTTATCATTCATTTCTTCTTGCATGGTGCAGGATATTTACAGTTAATAATATTTGCCCAAGTTAATAAAATCAAAATTAAATAAAAAATAAAACCTTTTTTAATCTAATATTTTTTAATTAGTTAGAAATATTTTTAGACTAAAAAAGGATTCTAAAGGTTTTGTTAAAATAATCCATCCATACCTGGAATATTTGGCATGCCACTTTTTGCAACCGCACCTAATTCTGCTTCGTTTATAGCTGTTGCTTTTTCAATAGCTTTGTTTAATATCATTACTAGATAATCTTCTAACTGTTCTTTATCTTCTAACAATTGATCATTTATATTGATACTTCTTATTTGACGATTAGCTGTTAAAGTCACTTCTAATAATCCATCGGTACTTTTTTCATCTACTAAAACGGTATCTAAACGTTTTTTAGTTTCTTCTATTTTTTGTTGGGTTTCTTTTAATTTCCCCATCATACCCATAATATCTCCAAACATATTTTTTTAGTTTTAATTTCGTCACAAATTTACTAATTTCATTTATGAAAGTGTAAATTTGCAATTCAAAAAATAATAAAATGTCAGATACCATTATACCTCCTGTGGCTAAAATTATACCACGAAAATTACAAATTCATGATGATGTGCGTATAGATGATTATTTTTGGTTAAATAATCGCGAAAATCAAGAAGTAATTGATTATTTGAATGCTGAAAATGCCTATTATGAAAAAATGACTGCGCATACAAAAGATTTTCAAAATGAATTGTTTGAGGAAATGAAGTTGCGCATAAAAGAAGATGAATCATCTGTACCGTATTTTTATAATGGGTATTGGTATATTACACGTTTTGAAAAAGGAGGAGATTACCCTATTTATTCTCGTAGAAAAGAAAGCTTAGAAGCTGTAGAGGAAATTCTTTTTAATTGTAATGAAATGGCAAAAAGTTTTTCTTATTTTCAGCTAGGAGGTGTAAGTGTTAGCCCTAATAATAAATTTGCTAGTTTTGGGGTAGATACGGTAAGTCGTCGTATTTATACTATTCAAATTAAGAATTTAGAGACTAACGAAATTTTAACTGATAAAATAGAAAATTGTACAGGTGGATCTGTTTGGGCTAATGATAATCAAACTATTTTTTATACTACTAAAGATCCTATAACGCTTCGTTCTAATAAAGTTTATAAACATAAAATAGGAACAGATGTTTCGGAAGATGTTTTAGTTTTTGAGGAAAAAGATGAAACTTTTAGCCTATATATTTATAAAGAAAAATCGAAAAAATATTTAGTAATTGGTTCTCAAAGTACTATGACTACTGAGTATCGATATTTAAATGCTAATACACCTGACGAATCTTTTATCATTTTTCAAGAGCGTATACGCGGTTTGGAATATTCTATTTCTCATTTTGGAGATTATTTTTATATATTGACCAACAAGGATAAAGCAATTAATTTTAAATTAATGAAAACATTAGAAACAACTACTTCAAAAGAAAATTGGGTAGATGTTTTGCCACACCGTAAAGATGTTTTATTAGAAGATATTGAAATTTTTAAGGATTACTTAGTAGTTGAAGAGCGTTTTAATGGTTTAACACAATTGCGTATTATGCCATGGAGCGGAGATGGAGAGTATTATCTTCCTTTTGATAGTGAAACTTATACTGCTTATACAGCTACCAATGTTGATTTTGATACAGAAATTTTACGATATGGTTATCAATCATTAAAAACACCTTCTTCAATAATTGATTTTAATATGCGTACACAAGCAAAAGAAATTAAAAAAGAACAAGAGGTCTTAGGGGGGGCGTTTGATAAAAATAATTATGAAGAAAAAAGAGTGTGGGCAACAGCTCGTGATGGTGTAAAAGTCCCTATTTCATTAGTATACAAAAAAGGACTGGATTTTAATGGTAAAAATCCATTATTACAATATGCTTATGGTTCTTATGGTTATTCAATGGATTGTACTTTTTCAACAACCCGTTTAAGTTTGTTAGATCGTGGATTTATTTATGCAATAGCTCATATTCGTGGAGGAGAGGATTTAGGTCGCCCTTGGTATGAGGATGGAAAATTATTAAAAAAGAAAAATACTTTTACAGATTTTATAGATTGTTCAAGATATTTGATTGAAAATAAATATACTTCAACAAAACATTTATATGCTGAAGGAGGATCTGCAGGAGGTTTGCTAATGGGAGCAATTATTAATATGAATCCTGAATTGTATAATGGGATCATTTCAGCTGTACCATTTGTAGATGTAGTAACTACTATGTTAGACGATTCTATTCCTTTAACTACGGGTGAATATGATGAATGGGGTAATCCAAATGATAAAATATATTATGATTATATGAAATCTTATTCACCTTATGACAACGTAGAGGCAAAAGAATATCCTAATATGCTAGTCACAACAGGTTTACATGATTCGCAAGTTCAATATTGGGAACCTGCTAAATGGGTTGCTAAATTACGTGCAACAAAAACTGATAAAAATTTATTACTTTTAGAAACTAATATGGATACAGGACATGGTGGCGCTTCGGGGAGATTTGAAGCTTTAAAAGAAATTGCTAAAGAATTTTCGTTTTTGTTTCAACTAGAAGGAATCAAACGATAAAAAATTAATAGCTTTGTAATTCATTATCCAGAAAAAATTAATAAACTGTATGAAGACAGAAATTAAGGCTTACAGCTCTATTTTAGAATTAATAGGAAACACGCCTTTAATTAAATTAAATAAGATAACGAATTTCTTTAAGGGAAATTTTTATGCTAAAGTAGAAGCTTTTAATCCAGGTCATTCTACAAAAGATAGAATTGCTTTATACATCATTGAAGAAGCTGAACGTAGAGGAATTTTAAAGCCAGGAGACACAATAGTTGAAACCACTTCTGGTAATACTGGTTTTAGTCTTGCTATGGTAAGTATTATAAAAGGTTATAATTGTGTTTTGGCAGTTAGCTCAAAATCTTCACCTGATAAAATTGATATGCTTAAAAGTATGGGCGCAAAAGTCTATGTCTGTCCAGCACACGTTTCTGCAGACGATGAACGTTCTTACTATAATGTAGCAAAACGCTTACATGAAGAAACAAAAGGATCTATTTATATTAATCAATATTTTAATGAATTAAATGTTGAAGCGCATTATAAAACTACAGGTCCTGAAATTTGGGAGCAAACAAATGGCCAAGTAACTCATATTATTGCTTGTTCAGGAACAGGAGGTACATTATCTGGTACAGCAAAATTTTTAAAAGAAAAAAATCCTACTATTCGAATTTTAGGAGTAGATGCTTACGGCTCTGTATTAAAAAAATACCATGAAACAAAAGAGTTTGACTCAGATGAAATTTATCCTTATCAAATAGAAGGATTAGGTAAAAATTTGATTCCTACTGCTACTGATTTTGATATCATAGATCGTTTTATTAAAGTTACAGATGAGGAAAGTGCTCACATGTCTAGAAAATTAGCAAAAACGGAAGGTATTTTTGCAGGTTATACTTCTGGAGCCGTTTTAGAAGCTATTAGATTATATGATGAAGAGGGTGAATTTAATAAAGATAGTGTCGTAGTAGCTATATTACCTGATCATGGATCTCGTTATATGAGTAAAGTATACAATGATGAATGGATGCGTTCTCAGGGCTTTTTTGATAGTGTAAATGCAGAAGATCAAAAGGTAGAATTTATTAAATAAAAGGGTTATTCATAAATAACTCCTACCTAAATGTAGTATTTCTATTCCTAAAGAACTAATTAATACGTTATGAAGATAACTAGTTTTTTTATCTGCTTTGCTTTAAATTAAGGTAAAGCAAAGCAGATAAAATTGTTTATAATTATTTAATAGAATTTATACTATTATGACTCCACAAGAATAAAAGGAAAACTTATAAATGATTTTTTAAAAGTAAATTATTCTTGATATTCTGTTATAATTTCATTTTCAAATTCCATGTGATCTGTAATTTCAGGGGTAACTTCTAATTTAGATGCTTTTAATTTATTAAACTTTTCTATTTCTTCTAAATCATTTTCATCGCCGCTAAAATAAGGAAAAACGTCAATTATAGGGGATTCTGAAATAGCTGGAATGGTATAATCACCCATTGTATTTCTCATTGCTATTTCTGTATTATCATAAGCTTCACGCACATCATTTGCTTGTATTAGTAAGTATAAATTGGTTTTTCTTTCTTTACCGCTTTCTTCATCATAAGCAATTAAAGAGACTTTAGAACGAAACCATCTGTCTGTATTTTCAAAAGGATGAATTTCGGCATAGTTTGCTACTTTAATATTTGTTATTTTAAATTCTTCACTAAGATAAGACATCATTTCTTGTGTAATTCTAGACTCAGCTTCGGTATAAGATAGTGCGTCTACTAGATAAGGTTCTGTTGTAACTTTTTGTACACCATTTTCATCTGTTTTTCTAAATTTAACTTTGCATTCATACCAAGTTGCACTCATATAATTTCATATTTTAAGGAGGCAAATGTACTTTTTTTAATTTTAAATTATAAGAAGTTTGGAAAGATATATATTCTTATTCCATAAAGAATTTTTAAAAATTAAATATTTCTTTTTTTATTTATTCCAAATTTCCCAAGCTTTTTCAGCTTGCAATACTAACATTTCGTAACCATTTTTAATGATAGCTCCTCTTTTTTCAGCTTTTATAAGGAAAGTTGTTTTTTCTGGATTATATATTAAGTCGTACACTAAATGATTAGATGTTATAAACTCATAGGGAATTGAAGGACTATTTTGAATATTAGGCGCGGTACCTAATGGAGTGCAATTAATAATTATAGTATATTCTGCTAAAATAGTAGCCTCTAAATCATTATAGGTAATTGTATTAATAGATGGCTTTCTTGATACAAATAAAAAATTAATTCCTAAATTTTTTAAAGCATAAGCAACTGCTTTAGATGCTCCTCCAGTACCTAATATTAATGCTTTTTTATGATGATTAAGAAGCAATGGACTAAGTGATTTTTGAAAACCATAAAAATCAGTATTATCTCCAATTAATTTTTTATCTGTTGTAATTTTAATAGTATTAACCGCTCCAATGTATTTTGCCGTTTCTGAAAGCTCGTCTAAATAAGGAATAATTTCTTCTTTATAAGGTATTGTAACATTTAAACCTATTAAATTAGGTTCTTTATTGATTATACTTTTAAACTCATCTATTTTTTGAATATCATAATTGTTATATGAAAAAATAGAGGCCAAAGATTCTTTTTTAAATTTATTTGTAAAATAGTTTCTAGAAAAAGAGTATGAAATATTTTTACCAAGTAATCCTAATTTTTTCATTCGCTTTACTGTTTACAAATCATTATATTTTTTAATTGTGTTTTGAACGATTTCTAGATTAAATACTGAAGGAAATAAATCTTCTAGTATCGAAAGCATTTTAGAGTTATGATGTAAGGCATTGGTTAAATGATACAATCCTTTTGTTAGATTATGAGTTGTGTAATACAAACCTGCTAATCTATATTCTATTTGGTAATGATCTGCAAAAAGAAGGTTTGCTTTAATTAAGGTTTCAATAGAGGCTTGATATTCTCCTATAAAAAGTTGTGTATCAGACCAAAATAAGATGGTTTCTAATTCGTTATCTCCTAATTCTACAGCTTTTTGATATCCTTCTTGTGCTTCCTCAAATAATTCGAGCTCTTTATTTATTGTAGCATATCGTTTCCAATATAAAGAATTTTCAGCATCTATACCGATTGCTTTATTTACATAATAGAGTGCTTTTTGAAAGTTTTTTTGACGTATATAAAAATCGGTTATAGCAATCCATCCTTTGTCTAAAAGAGGATCTTCATGAACTGTTTTGTTGTAATAGTTTAAAGCTTCAGATTCATTGCCCATTTTTTCAAAGCATTTACCTATTCGTAATAAAGCATACGATGTGGGGTCTTCTAGTCGAATGGTTTCTTGGTAATTCCAAATAGCTTCTTCATAGCGTTCTAAATGTTCGAGTGCTTTAGCTTTTTCCATAAATGCCCCCATGAATCGGTCGTCAATTAGACTTGCATAATCAAAGGCTATGTAGGCCTCTTGATATTGTTGTATACTAAAGTTTAGTCGTCCTAATTGATGCCAAGCAATTTCGCTATATGGATTAAGGTCAATATAGTTTTTTAAAAATGAAATGGCTTCAGGGTATTGTTCTAAAAATTCAAAACAATAAATGACATTATAGAGTCCTGATTGTTCTTCTGGTTCTTCTTCTAAACAAGCAATAAAATGTTTTTTTGCTTGTTCTAGTTCATCCATAAACAAATATTCCATCCCTAAGAGGTTATGCACATCTGCGTAGTCATCTGTATACTGCAAAGCTATTTTAAGAAATTCAACAGCTTGTTTATGATCATCTCTTTTAGAGCAAATATTGGCTTTTTGTATAAAGATTTCTTCGTTTGTGGGTTCTATGGCGTATAAGTCATTAAGAAGTTTTTCGGCTTGTTCTAGTTTGTCTTCAAAAATGAGCATTTCAACTTGAACTAATTTTAATCCAAATGATTTAGGGTGTTGTTCTAGTCCTAGTTTTAGTGCTTTTTTAGCTAAACTAGTTTTGCCTATATCCATATAATGGAGGATGATATCCTCAAATTCTTCTGAATCAAAAAACAAAACCTTATTGGTTTTTAACATGGATTCAAATTTTGATAAGGATAAACTGTAATCTTCTTCATCGTGACTCAAATACATACTCCTAAGTTTTATATCCTTACTAAAAATAGTAAAGTGGCTGTTTATAATAGATTAAATAATATTTTTTTGAACGATTTAGCAAACAAAATGGGTTTGCTTTTAATTATTGTTTTGGGATTGCTATTTCATTCATTGCCTCAATAATAATACTGCATCCCTCTTTTATTTCTTCATCTGATAATGTCAGAGGCGGTGTTATGCGTATTGCATTTCCTTCAAATAATAACCAAAAAAGTATCAATCCTTTTTCTTGGCATTTCAAAATAACTTGATTTGTAATTTCGGGACTATCTGTCATAATAGCAAGCATTAATCCTTCGCCACGAATTTCCTTTATTAAGGGATGTACTAACAAGTTACGAAATAATTGTTCCTTTTCCAAGCATTGAGGCATTAAATTTGTTTCTAATAACTCTTTTAATGTGGCTAAACTGGCTGCTGCAATTACAGGATGTCCTCCAAAAGTGGTAATATGTCCTAATTTTGGATTTTGAATTAATAAATCCATGTGTTGTTCATTGGCGGTAAAGGCACCAACAGGCATTCCGCCTCCCATCCCCTTCCCCATTACAACAATATCGGGAATAATATCATAATTCATAAAACCAAATAACTTACCTGTACGTCCAAAACCAGGTTGAATTTCGTCTAAAATCATAAGAGCACCAACTTCATTACAACGTTGTCTTACTTTTTTTAAAAAATCGTTTTGAGGTTGTATAAACCCTGCACCTCCTTGAATTGTTTCTAATATAATACCTGCTGTTCGAGTTGTTATTTTTTGTAAATCTTCTTCATTATTGAATGTTATAAAATCTACATCTGGAATTAATGGACGAAAAGCTTGTTTACGTTCTTCAAATCCCATAACACTCATAGATCCCATAGTATTTCCATGATAGGCATTATAACAGGAAATTAATTGACTACGTCCTGTTACTCTTCTAGCTAATTTTAACGCTCCTTCTGTTGCTTCCGTTCCTGAATTTACCAGATACGTTTTATTTAATTGAGGAGGCATATTTTGAGCAAGTAATTTACAAAATTCTATCGCTGGATCTTGTGCATATTCACCATAAACCATTACGTGTGCGTATTTATCCATTTGATCTATAACAGCTTGTTTAACTCTTGGATGCTGATGTCCTAAAGTGCAAGCTGAAACTCCAGCTACAAAATCAAGATATTTTTTCCCTTTGGTATCATATATATAAGAGCCTATAGCATGAGATACTTCCATTGCTAATGGATATGGAGAAGTTTGTGCTTGGTATTTATAGAAATCTTTTAACATGTGCGTAATCTAAATATTTTAAAATAAAAATCAAATAAATACATTTCAATTAAAGTCAATTATTTTTTAGTATTTGATTTTTTCGTTCCTTTTTTTTCTTTGTTATTTTTATCAAACTCTAATGTTTCTTTAGTAGGAGCTAATGGCGTATTAGGTTCTTGTAGTTTTTT
The DNA here is from genome assembly GCF_042182265.1 of Flavobacterium davisii. NCBI lineage: Bacteria > Pseudomonadati > Bacteroidota > Flavobacteriia > Flavobacteriales > Flavobacteriaceae > Flavobacterium > Flavobacterium davisii. Next base: position 2,629,574 of record NZ_CP097869.1, on the reverse strand, counting down.
CTTAACTTCTGCTTTAGCTTTTGTATCTAGTTCTAGTTCTTCTTTTGGAAAAATATCTTCTAATTTTAAAATTTGTTCGTTTTCTCGCCAAATAAAACCTTTTAATTTTCTATCATTTTCAGAAAGTTCATCTTCTGGATAAATTTCCCCATCTGGTTTAGTAAAAAAGGTAATACTATCTATAGTATTCCCTTCTCCCATTAACATATTTATTTTACTACTTACGTTTTTGTTTATACCTACTAATTCTTGCTTATCATTACGTACATAGTAAATAACTTCTGTATTTTTAATCAAATCAACTTCTTTTAACTTGTTATTTATAAATTTACCATATAAGTTAACTCCTTTTACTTGATTAAATCCATCACCAATGGTGTCTTTTGAAATAATAAAGGCATTGTTAAATACTTTTAAAGAATCTACTTTTTTAGCAATTGTATCTGAAATGAGATGTATAAGATCACCCGTAAGTTGTTTTTTTCCATTCCAAAATATAGGTTTTCCAATCATTTGTGTAATCCCTTTTTTTTCATTAAAATGAATAGAATCACATTTACCACTCATATCTTTTTTAAAGAAACGAGCATTATTATAGCCTCTTATGATTCGATTTTTAGTTTTTCCAGTAACGACTATTCGTTTTGCATGAAACCAAACAGAATCTTTTTCAAAAAGACCTGATACTAATGCTTTTTTAGTAATGTACATAGAGTCTTTTTTCTTATATACTTCTGCATAATGTCCTTTTATTATTGTTTTATTAATTGTATCCGTTACTTTAACATTATTACGAGCGCGTGCAAAATCATTTTTCCGATCATAATACAAATCTTCTCCTTCAATTATTCTATCTCTATACTTTATTTTAGATCCTCGTTGTAATTTTCCTTCATCTTTTTTGGTATCATAAAAACCTTTGGTCGTATAAATTGTATTATTAGCAGATGCAATAGTTGATGGTCCAAAAACATAAGCATGACCTGAATTAGTATAATAATCAAGATGATTAGTACGAATGGTATGTGTTGGATTATTTACGGTAACAGCTGTTTTAAATTCAAATTTTTTTTGATTTAAATGATAGCGTCCTGATTTACTTGTAAGTGTGTTTTCGGCATCTCGAATTGTACCATAGGTATTGTAATAGGCTTGTTGACTTTTACGATCAAAATTAATAGTATCTGTCGTTACAGTCATCTTAGGATCTGTCATAACCACATTTCCCGTTGCAAAAGCAAATTTAGTATTTCCATTATATTCGGCGTAACGACTAGACATAGTAAGCGTATCTCCTTGTACTAAATTAACGTTTCCAAAAGCTTTTACATAATTTTGTTTTGTAAAATGGTATGCTTTATTACAAGACATACGAACTCCTTGGTGTAAAATACGAACATTTCCTGTAAAAACGATTGCTCCTGGTACTTCTGTTTCGGATTTATCTAAAAAGTCAGCTCCTTCAATTATAATTTGCTTACCCGTTTCTAGTGGTAAAGTTTCTATAGGACTACTAATTTGAGCAGTTGTAATTTGAATATTTAAAAAAGCAATTACAATAAATATTTTGGATAGTATAGAGTTCAAAATTTTTTTTCTGCCAAAATTAATTAATTATGACCATTTGAGTAATAATATAATCATAAAATTTAAGATGGTATTTATTTTTAAGCTTTTCCTAGCTGAACGTTTAAAATCTTTATAATATAATTTCGTAACAGCCTTCTAGAAAGGTTTATCTATACATTGGTGTAGAAATTTTTATATTATTTACTATTGTTTTGATATGGGGAAAAAGAATTAATTCTTCTTTATTAATATGTTGAACTAAATCATTTGCACTTGCTATAAAAAGTTTTCTTATTTCTATAAGTTCAGGGTTTTTAGTTCCATTAACTTCACAAATTTTATTAAGAAACTGTTTTATAATTGGAATTTTTTCTTTTATATAAGTATAATGTCTTGTTACAATATAATCAATTAGTGCATCTAAAGACATTGCTTTGAAATTATTTAAATTAGTATCAAAAGATTTTAATTCAGCTATTATTATCTCTTCATGAATACCTATTGCATGGCATACCTCTGTAATGGTTCTATTTCCTTTACAACAAAAATCTATTCCATATTTTGAAAAAACTTGAGTCGTTCTGTAGTCATCTGCCACATACTCTCCTACTTAATTTATTTTCTATTGTATTCATTTTGTAACTTTTGTAATTAGCTGTACTAAATTATTTGCTAACTATTTTTCTTTTTATGATTAGAATCATATAGAATTAAACCTTTACTAAAAAAGCTTTAGTATGACAAATATCATATAAGGTTAATGAAATGTTAATGAAATTTGTTATTTAAATAAGACAAAAATATCTCATTAGTAATAATTTTTAAAAAAGAATAGTTATGCTATCTAAATCGCAGGCAAGAATGTTTTTTTTAGGAGGTACATTAGTAACGTTTCTAATTTTTATCGGATTAACGATTTATTCATTTTCTCCAAAAAATGATCAAACAAATTACACTAAAATTGATTCAAAAGTAATACGTGGTAAAGAAATTTGGGAATCTAATAATTGTATGGGATGTCATACGATTTTAGGCGAAGGAGCTTATTATGCTCCAGAATTAACAAAGGTTATTGATAGACGAGGTGAAAATTATGTAAAAGCAGTCTTAATGTCTCCTATTCCTTGGGCTCCTAACAAAAGAAAAATGGTAGCTTATAAAATGAGTTCTGAAGACGCTGATGCTATGGTAGCTTATCTTAAATGGATTGGAGGTATTGATTTAAATGGATTTGATAAAGTGGTTTCTCCCCTATCAAAAATTAATAATTAATAAAAATAGTTAAAATGAAATATAAATCACAAAAAGTAGCTTATTGGTTTTTTGCCCTATGTATGCTATTACTAGCACTCCAAATAATTTATGGTTTTATCATGGGTTTTGCTCGAATTGGATTAGATGGATTACATGATATAATTCCCTTTAATACTGCCAGAGCTGTACACACTAATTTATTAGTAGTTTGGTTATTAACAGGCTTTATGGGAGCTGCTTATTATATTATTCCAGAAGAAGCTCAACGAGAATTAGTTAATGTAAAATTAGCTTATGTACAATTAATTTCATTAGCTATTGTAGGTGTTGTAGCTGTTATAGGCTATCATTTTAATCATTGGGAAGGCAGAAAATTTTTAGAGATCCCAAGAGAATTAGATTATTTAGTGGTTATAAATGTGCTCTTATTTTTAGGATTAATAGTAAGCACATTATTTAAAGCAGAAAGAAAAACAACAACTGCTTTAGTATTATCTATGGGATTATTATTTGCTGCATTATTATACTTACCTGGTATGATTTGGTTTGATAGCCAAGTAATGGATTCATTTTTTCGTTGGTGGGTAGTACATTTATGGGTAGAAGGTGTTTGGGAGTTAATTATGGGAGGTATACTATCCTTTTTATTAATAAAATTAACGGGTGTTGATCGTGAAGTTATTGAAAAATGGTTATACGTAATTGTAGGTCTAACATTTTTATCAGGTATTCTTGGTACAGGTCATCATTATTATTATATAGGTGTAAACAAAATTTGGTTAATTATAGGTGGTATCTTTTCTGCTTTGGAACCTCTAGCATTCTTGGGTATGGCTCTTTTTGCTGTAAATATGTATAGAAAAGGAGAAAAAAGACATCCTAATAAATTGGCTTTATATTGGACATTAGGATCATCAATTGTTTCTTTTATAGGTGCTGGCTTATTAGGATTTGCTCATACCTTACCTCAAACCAATGTATATACACATGGAACTTTAGTTACTGCAATGCACGGACATTTAGCTTTTTGGGGAGCTTACGCCATGATTGTACTAGCCATTATTAGTTATGCAATGCCTAATCTTACAGGAAGAAAAAGATACGATTCTGTTATAGGTAGAATGGCTTTTTGGTTATCTAATATTGGAATGTTAGGTATGACAACCGCTTTTGGAGTAGCTGGAGTAGCTCAAGTATATCTTGAAAGAAAATTCAAAATGGAATTTATGGCAGTTCAAAATGAAATAAGTATTCATTTCATCGTATTGTTACTATGCGCAACATTATTTACCATAGGAATATCATTCTATATCTATGATTTCATTAAACATGGTAAAACAAACGATGAAGCATAAATCAATAAACAAATAGTTTATAAAACATTGACAATAGTAAAAATCATTAATTAACTAATTAAATTTAAATAGTATGAAACCTGTATATTTAACGATTGCGGGACTGTTCTCTTCTTTGGTATTTTCCCAACAATTTAATGTTAACGCTGATTTAAGAGCACGATTAGAAAATAGGAATGGTTATGCTACACTAAAACCTTATAATCAAAAAGCCGCTTCTTTTATTTCGCAAAGAACTCGTATTATTTTTGATTATAATTACAATCATATAAAATTAGTTGCTTCGCCTCAAAATGTTAGAACTTGGGGAGATGTCTTAACTAATTCAAAAAGTGACACGGGTATAAATTTTCATGAAGCTTATGGCGAGATAAAATTAAGTGAAAAGCTCTCATTTAAATTAGGAAGACAAGAAATAGCTTATGATGACCATAGAATTTTTGGTAGTATAGATTGGACAATGCAAGCTAAAAGTCATGATGCCCTTCTCTTTAAAATAACTCCTACCACTAAACAAATAATACATTTAGGTATTGCATATAATGCAAATAAAGAAAGTAATTTTAAAGAAAACTATATTCCTTCACAATATAAATCTCTCCAATATGCTTGGTATAATGGTACTTTTAATAATTTAAATTTAAGTTTATTAATATTAAATAACGGCATGCCTTATTGGATCAATGGAGAAGAAAAAATAGATTATAGTCAAACATTTGGACCTAGATTTATATTTAAAAAAGACCATTTGAGTATTGATGGCGCTACTTATTTTCAAACGGGAAAGATTAATACAAATCATATAATGTCTAGTTACTTTTCTGCAAACCTAAATTACAAATTTATTCAATCATTTTTAGCTGGTTTAGGTTTTGAATATTTATCAGGTAAAAATCAAGACGATACCAGCTCTGATATAAAATCATTTAATCCATTATATGGTACAAATCATAAATTTAATGGATATATGGATTATTTTTATGTAGGAAATCATCTTAATAATGTAGGACTTACAGATTTATATTTAAATTTTCAATATGAAAAAGATAAATTTTCAGTACGTTTTTCTCCTCATTATTTTTTATCAAGTGCTAATATTTATCAATTAGGAGAAAAGAAAGATCCTTATTTAGGTACTGAAATTGATTTTACAGCTTCTTATAAATTATTTGAAAATGTAACTATAGACGGAGGTTTTTCGCAAATGTTTGCTACAAAATCTATGGAAATTCTAAAAGCAGGTAATAAGAATAATGGCAATAACTGGTTTTTTTTAGCTGTAAAAATAAATCCCAATCTATTTAATTCAACTTCAAAAAATTATCCCTAACACAAATACAATAACATTTTAAAATTTAGATTATGATTAAGCGTATAATGTTCTCGGCCTCTTTAGTCAGCTTATTATTCATTGGGTGCAAAAAAGAATCAGATTCATACTCTATTGACCCAATCTCTATTGAAGTAGAAGGCGATCCAATTCAAGCAGAATTAACGGCTCCCCCATTAGTACCCAAACCTATAGGAGACAGACCTGCCAAAAAACTTATTGTGAATATGGAAATTATTGAAAAAGAAGGAGAAATGGCAGATGGTGTAAAATATATGTACTGGACTTATGGAGGATCTGTACCTGGAAGCTTTATTAGAACTAGAATTGGAGATGAAGTAGAATTTCATTTAAAAAATCACCCTAACAATAAGCTTCCTCATAATATAGATTTACATGCTGTAACAGGACCAGGCGGTGGAGCTAAATCTTCCTTTGTAGCGCCTGGACATGAAGTAACATTTTCATTTAAAGTATTAAATCAAGGTTTATATGTATATCATTGTGCCACTGCCCCTGTTGGTATGCACATAGCAAACGGGATGTATGGTTTAATACTTGTTGAGCCAGAAGGTGGTTTACCTCCAGTTGATAAAGAATACTACGTAATGCAAGGTGACTTTTATACAAAAGGAGCCAATGGTGAAAAAGGATTACAACCTTTTGATATGGGAAAAGCAATTAAAGAAGAACCTGATTATGTTGTATTTAATGGAAGAACTGGTTCTCTAATAGGTGACAATGCTTTAACGGCTAAAGTAGGAGAAAGAATTCGACTATTTGTAGGTAACGGTGGACCTAATCTCGTTTCTTCATTCCATGTAATAGGTGAAATTTTTGATAATGTACATATTGAAGGTGGAAAAACAATTAATCATGATGTGCAAACTACATTAGTACCTGCTGGTGGAGCTGCCATAGTCGATTTTAAAGTAGAAATCCCAGGTACTTTAATTTTAGTAGATCACTCTATATTTAGAACCTTTAATAAAGGCAGTCTAGGCATGATTAATGTTACTGGTGAAGACAATAAAAAAATTTATTCTGGAACTCAATACGATCAAGTCTATCTTCCTGAAGGCGGTACCATTCAGTCTATGCCTAATGATAAAATAATAAAACCTACAAAAGCTATAACACTTGTAGAACGTATTAATGATGGTAAATCAATTTATGGAAAAACCTGCTTTGCGTGTCATCAAGCTAATGGAGAAGGATTACCTAATACTTTTCCTCCCCTTGCTAAATCCGATTTCTTAAATGCCGATATTAACAGAGCCATTGAGATTATTTTAAAAGGTAAAACAGGTGAAATACTAGTAAATGGTAAAAAATTTAATAGTGTAATGACTGCTCAAGCACTTACTAATGAAGAAGTAGCCAACGTACTTACGTATGTATATAGCCAGTGGGGAAATACTAAAAAAGAAGTTACACCCGCTATGGTTGCTGCTGTTCGTTCTAAAAAATAATATTCTAATACTTTAATTATTAATTCTAATGCAACGTTTATATTTCCTTTTAATCTTAATTCTTTTCATTTCCTGTCAAAAAAAGACAGACCTAAAAACCAATAGAAATATAAACAAACCATCTTTTTCTACTCTAAAAGACAAGTCTTTTGGAGTAGAAACTCCGATGGTATACATAAAAGGAGGATCCTATATACCTCTTTATGGCAAAAGTAATAAAGAAGTTAATGTTACCCATTTTTATATGGATGTCTATCCCGTAACTAATAAAGATTTTTTATCCTTTGTAAAAACAAATAAAAAATGGCAAAAATTAAACGTTAAAAAAATTTTTGCTGACGATAATTATCTAAAAAATTGGAAATCAAATACGGAAATTGAAGATAAAAAGAAATCAAATTATCCTGTTACGAATGTTTCCTGGTATGCTGCAAATGCTTATTGCCAATGTCAAGGTAAACGTTTAGCAACAGTTGATGAATGGGAATACGTAGCTATGGCAAATGATAAACTACCTGATGCACGAAAACAAAAATCATACAATCAATTAATTTTAGATTGGTATGAAAAGCCCCAAGCATTTAATAATGAAGTAGGAAAAACATTTAAAAATTACTATGGTGTATACGATTTACACGGACTAGTTTGGGAATGGACCTCTGATTTTAGTTCTATTCTTCTAACGGGAGAATCCAGAAATGATGTTAACACCGATAAAAACTTATTTTGTGGTAGTGGTTCATTAAACGCATCAGACTTAATGAATTATGCAGCCTTTATGCGATACGCTTTTAGAAGTAGCGTAAAAGCTCGTTATGCCATACAAAATCTTGGATTTAGATGTGTAAAAGATTCTTTAAAAATTAAAAATTAAGAAAATGAAAAAGTTAATATTCATAATAAGTTTTCTCTCATTTCTTGGATGTAAAAAAACAGAAATAAAAAACGAAAACAATTCAATATCAGAAGAATCCATCTTTAATCTAACTAGCCAATGGAAAACTCAAGATAATAAAACTATTCAGCTTAAAGATTTAAAAGGAAAAGTAATAGTTATGGTTATGATTTATACCAGTTGTAAAGCGGCTTGTCCTAGATTAGTAGCTGATATGCGCAACATTGAGTCAAAAATGCCTAAAAATGAATTAACCCATTTAAATTTTGTTCTAATAAGTATAGACCCAGAAACAGATACACCAAAAAGATTAAAAAAGTTTGCAAAAGACAACCTCATGGATGCCTCACATTGGACTTTCTTACAAGGAAATATCAATACTATTCAAGAATTTGCTAATGTTCTTGCTGTTAAATACAAAAAAATTTCTCCTATGGATTTTTCGCACTCAAACATTATTAGTGTTTTTAATAAAGAGGGCGAACTTGTTCATCAACAAGAAGGATTAGGAGTAAATAATGAAAAAACAATAAATAAAATTGTTGAAACCTTAAAAAATTAATTTCCAAAAACAACCAAACGGAATCTTTATATTCACTACATACGCTCATACCTTATTTTACAAATTGGAGATAAGATTCCGTTTACTTCATTTTATTACTATTATGGAAAATTTAAAACCCTATTATTTTACACTAGCTAAAGAAGAAGAGATTTTTACTCATGCTTACGAAAATAAAATTCCTATTTTACTTAAAGGACCTACTGGTACAGGAAAATCTAGATTTGTAGAATATATGGCTCATAAACTTAAAAAAAAGCTCTTAACTGTTAGTTGTCATGAAGAAACCTCTTCAACAGACTTAATAGGTCGGTTTATTATTAAAGGAGCCGAAACCGTCTGGATAGATGGTCCTCTTACTACCGCTTTAAAAAAGGGCTACCTATTATATTTAGATGAAATTGCTGAAGCACGACCAGATGTTATAGTTGCCATACATTCATTAACTGATCACAGAAGAGAACTTTTTATAGATAAATTAGGCCAAACTTATAAGGCAGATGATAACTTTATGCTTGTTGCTTCCTTTAACCCAGGCTATCAAAGAGGATTTAAAGAACTAAAACCTTCCACTAAACAACGTTTTATTGCTTTATCTTTTCAATATCCCGAGAGCAAGATTGAAACAGAAATTATTACTATGGAAACAGGAATTAATACTGATCTTGCTAAAAAAATAGTAACCATTGGCAACAAAATTAGAAACCTAACAGAACTTGGTTTAACAGAAACCGTTTCAACAAGATTACTCATTAATGCAGCCAAACTTATTCAGACAGGATTACCTAAAAGGTTATCTATGCACACCGCTGTAGTAGAACCATTAACAGACGATTTACAAACTATTCAATCCTTAAAAGATTTGTGTGATTTAATGATATAATATGGGATTAGATTTAGATGAAATAGTATTTGGATTGGTAGCAAAGTATTTAAAAAAATCAAAAAAAAAATCTTTAGAATCCAATACTAACGCTGTTTTTTTAAAAAATATTACACCTCGATTAGGTCTTATAGCCAATGCTGTTAGCGGAAAATCTATTAATATTTATCCTGCTGAAAAAGAAGGTGGCTATAAGAATAATAACTTTTTTTTACCTGAATATTTTAATCTATTTGATTCTTATGAAAAAAACCTTTCATTCTATTTTTTTAGAACCCTATATCTTTCAACACAACAATCTTTACAATTAAACTGGAATCAACCAGAAAATGATCTAAAAAAATCACAAAATGAAGCACAAATAGCATCCGAAAAAATACTCCCTATCCTTTTTCAAAATTTTCCTAAAACGAAGTATATATATAAGTTATTATTCGATTATTTAAATTATGTAAAACCCGAAAATCCCGATTTATATTGGCTTTATGGCAAATTTATGTTTGCCGAAAAAGAAGAAATAATAGAAGAACAAAATACTCCTGACACAACTAGAATTACACAGAATAATGAAATAAAAACAACTTTAAAAACAGTTGGTGTTGAAGAAATAAAATCACTTCAGATAGACACAAAACAACAAGAAGATGATGTACTCCACCATAGCTTTGAAAAAGTAGAAACAGTAGATCAATTTTGTGGAAATTGGAAAAATTTTGATGGAAAAGATGAATTAGAAGAACATCATGATGCTTTAGAAGAAATAAAAATGCGCTTTACTGTTCGTGTAGATGATACTGCCCATTCTATTTATCAATCCGATTTTGTTGAAAATTTAACAGTAGCCGAGTCCACTCAAAAAGATACAAAAGGGACTTACTTATATTATGACGAATGGGATTATTCTAAACTAAAATATCGACCAAATTTTTGTAAAGTATACCCTAAACTACAAATAAAAACAGATACCGAATATTATCATAAAACAATAAAAAATTACTCTTTAGTCTTAAACGGATTACGAAAATCATTAAGTAACGTAAACAATAAATTATTAAAACAAAAAAAACAAACACAAGGTAATGAATTTGATATTGATGCTTTAACAGACTTGTATACAGACATACACACAAAAAAAACACCTTCAGAAAACATCTATTTTTCCAGTAGAAAAAAAGAAAAAGATATTTCCATCTTACTATTACTAGATATAAGTTTATCTAGCGATAGCTATGTAGATGGCAACCGAGTCTTAGATGTAGAAAAAGAAGTGTCTATATTATTTGGTGAAATTTTAAATGAATTTAATATTGATTTTTCAATAGATAGTTTCTCTTCAAAAACTAGAAATCAAATTAATTATGTAACCTTGAAAGACTTTAATGAAAATTGGGAAATAGGAAAGAATAGAATTGGTTACACCAAACCTGGAGGTTATACACGCATAGGCGGGTCTATTAGACATGCAGGAAATAGATTAAAAACGCGTAATAGTAAAAACAAATGGATTATCTTGATTTCTGATGGAAAACCAAATGATTACGATAAATATGAGGGAAAATATGGTATAAATGATGTGAAACAAGCTTTAAAAGAATTGTATAGAACTCAAATAAATTCGTATGCGCTTACCATAGAAGCACAAGCTAAATATTATTTACCCCAAATGTTTGGTCAAAACCATTTTCAAATCCTTAAAAATCCTATTGAATTACTAAATGCTTTAGTTCTTTTGTTTGACAAAATTAAAAGACAATAATACAATATTAAAAAATTAGTTAATCTTATTTTAACAAAATGAAAGAATCTAAAACAGACTATACAAATTTCTATTATCCTCCCGGAGGTATTTTATTATGGATCATAATCATTTTAGAAATCCTAACCTTTGGAATTGCAATTATAGCTATGAATTATAGTGCACAAGAAGAAATTGAAATATTTAGTGAATCACGTTTAAAATTAAATAATCAAATAGGACTCATTAATACTGTCATACTATTGACAAGTGGTTTTTTTATGGCAGAAGTTGTTAATCAAGCTAAAAAAAACAATAACAAAAAGTTTAGTCTTTATCTAAAAATAACCCTCTTATTAGGATTCCTTTTTTTAATTTTAAAAAGCTATGAATATTTTGAAAAATTAAATGATAACATTAGTCTAGATACTAACTTATTCTTTACATATTATGGGTTACTCACAGGATTTCATTTCCTACATGTATTAATTGGTCTATTCATTCTTTTAGGCATTTATGCTAAAAGAAATAAAATTCCTTTAAATCAAAACCTCTTTGACATAGAGGCATCAGCAACTTTTTGGCACATGTGTGATTTAATTTGGTTAATAGTATTCCCTACCCTCTACTTAATTTTTTAAACCATGGAAAAAAAATTAATTAAAACATATAGTATTTTATTAATACTAACCATTTTAGCAATCTTATTGCCCTCTATAAAAATAAATTCAAATATTAGAATTTGTTTTATTATGTTTATTTTTTCATTAAAATTTATATTAGTAGCCTTTAATTTTATGGAATTAAAAAAAGCTAATATTGCTTGGAAATTTATTTTAATGAGTCTTCTCTTTCTAATTATAATTCCTACTGTATTAATGAATGTTTAAACTCAGAATTTTACATTAGATTTTGTGATGAAAAGAAAAATATATGGAAAATTACTCTCCTATAATATGGGTATTCAAAAAGGAATAATTTAATCTATAGTTTGTCACTTCAACCAAAAGAAGAAACCACATTATCCGTATTATGAGATTTCTCCTTTTTATAAATAACAATTTATTCTTCTAAAGCTTTCCATGAATACTTGAATTTATTAAAAATCTTGTTTCACGACTAAATCTAATCCAAAATCTAGGATAAACTAAAGGTTAACTCCATTTTTTTCATAAAAATACCCCAAAAAATATCTAACTCTTTTTGGGGTAGTAAAGCTTATTGTACAGCTTTCTTTTACATTATACGAATTAATTAATTATTTTTTAGTCCATTCCCTAATACTTTCTTCATTCATCTTTATATAATCAAGATTATTAGCTGATTTGGCTCCTTCTAATGAATTTTTTGCTGTTTCAATAGCACCTTTATAATCCCCTAATTTAGCCTGAATTTGTGATTTAAGGCGTGTATACCAAAAGGGTCTTTTTTCATTCATTTCATAAGCTTTATTAACATATTGTAAAGCTTTATTAAGGTCTACATTAGCATTGTAATAATATTGAGAAGCCGCAAAATAATCACCTGAAGTAGGTCCATTTAGTGTTTTATCAATCGAAGCTATTGTTGTCTTGTTGGTAGGTACTTCAAAACGTAATGATACAGATGTTTTTTCCCATAAAAATTCAAGATTGGCAGCATTAAGATCCGTATTAGCAATTTGTATTGTAAATGTTTCTACTAGCCTATGCAATATCTCTGTTTTAGCAGATGCTTTTAAAGCTATTTTGGTTTCATCCCATTTTTCAGGCGTTCCCCAATTATTCGTGTCATTATAAAAATAAATTTCCCATTCATCAGCTTTAGGCATTACATATAGAGCATATTTTCCTTTTTTTAAAGCTGCACCATTAATCATTATGTCATCTGAAAATTCAATTGTAGTATTAGCATTTGCGCCTGCACGCCATATTTTACCAAAAGGGACTAAATCCCCAAAAATCGTTCTTCCTTTTACACTAGGACGTGAATACTCTATTTCTATTTCTGTTAAACCAACCGTTTGTGTTAAAATCCCTTTGGGACTTGCTTGAGGAACTTTTATTTGAGCTTGTGTTATTAAAGAAACTAGAAAAGCAGTAGCTGTTATTATAAATCGTATCATTTGAATCGTTTTTTCAAAGATAAGCTTCTGATTTTTAAAATTTTGTTAATAAAAATATAAAAAATATTTTATATTTAGATGTAAAAAATCTATAAATTGTTCCTTAAAATTAAAGATAAAAGGTATTAAATATTTTTATAAAAAATAGTTTAATTATAGTAAAAATGGAAATCATTTAAGCTTTTCTAATTGATTAAAATAAAATTTCACATAGACTTTCGTCGTTATTTTTTGCTCCGTAGTTCTTGTAAAAAATTGAAATTTAAAGCAAAAACCCTTATTTTCCTTTTATCAAAAAAAAATTAAACCACTTCATCAATAGTTTATTTTAAATAGTCATTCATTCAAAAATATTTTTTTTATAATGTCATATTATGTTTAAATTCAGATTCTTATATCAGTAAATAAGAACTTTTAAATCTAAAAAAGTACTCTTTTTTGTCCTCTACTAGGTTTTCTTAAAAGTTTGTAATCTTGGCATTTATGCAACAGGAGAAATAACGTCATATTTGATAAAATGAATTTGAATTAAATCATTTTCTATTTGGATTTTTTTTATTTCCTGATGGTAAAAAATATAATAAACCTAGTCCTATTATAAATAAAATAGCAGAAGCTATAAAAGCTGGAATTAAAATTTCTTTATGATTATCTAAAGCATTATTTAATGCGGCGTATAGCAACCAAATTTGGATGGTTACATTTAATATTAATATTAATATTATAGTGGAAAGTACTGCATTTAACTTTCGAGTGTTGGCTATATTTTGTCCTGTTCTAAAGGTACTCATAAACAAAAAATTAAGTTATTTGTGATGTTATGGCTTTTACATATAAATTTTCTTGTTTTTCTATTACAGCTAATTGAGGTAGAGGTCTAGGTGGTGGACCTGCTAATACCTCTCCTGTCTTAGCATCAAAATGGCCTTCATGACAAGGACAAATAATTTGACCTGAACCTGGCTTGTAATAAACGGCACAAGATAAATGGGTACATTTTTGTTCATAAGCTCTAAAGGTTCCATCTTCAAGGTGTATAAGAATATAAGGAATATTACTTCCTTTTATTTGAAAAGCTTTAGTACCTCCTATAGGAATATCTCCTTTGTTACATACATATTGTTCTCCTTCCACTTCTTCCTTAGGGAATAAATAAGCTTTTGCTGCTACTAATCCGCTACCTATCATGAGTCCTCCAGAAACGAGTGTTAAAAATTTAGCAAAATCACGTCGGCTAACTTGTATTGCTTCTTCTTTTTGTATAGGAAAATCTTTTTTCCAATTTTTATTGATATTATTTTCTTTTGACATTGTTTAATTTTTAGTAGATAATTAATTCAGTACTTTCTTTAGGCATCATGATATTTACTTTTGTGCGTACTATTTCATTTCCAAAAACAAACTTATTAACAGGTGCGCTATTAGGTCTCATTTGTTTTATTTCTTCTTTTGTTCCATAAAATAAGGCACCGCTAGGACATACGGTAGCACACATAGGCTTTTGTCCTATACTAGTTCGATCATAGCACATAGTACATTTTATCATTAGATCATAGGATTCCATTTTTTTAGGCACCCCAAAAGGACAGGCCATCACACAGTTAGAGCAACCTATACAGCGTTCTGTATTAGCGGTATGTACGATTCCAAATTCATCTTTAGAAATAGCATCTGCAGGGCATACATTGGCGCAAACAGGATCTTCGCAGTGCATACACACTTGTACAGTAGTTTGTATGGTAGTGACTCTTTCTACATAATTAACATGTATCATAGAGTCATGACCATTTGTTTCACATTCGGCACAGGCCATTTCACAAGCTTTACAGCCTATGCAACGTTGCATATCTACAAAAAATTCTTCATTTTTATTAAACGAGGTGTAATTACTCATAGTCTTGTATCATTTATTTACTGGCATAAGCTTTTGTAACAGACGGATTAGGTGCCATTATTTTTAATGGCTCTAATTTGCAAGCGGAGACTTTAAATTCAGGAATTTTTGATAGGGGATCTAGCGTTCCTGGTGTAAGTAAATTAGCTGATTTTTCTCCAGGCCAATGATAAGGTATAAATACAGTATCTTTTCGAATCGTTTCCACAATATTAGCTGGAAATGTCCCTTCACCACGACGGGTGGAAACCTTTATTAATTCTCCTTGTTGAATATTATATTTTTGAGCTAATTCTGGATGAATTTCTAATAATGGTTCTGGATATTGATCTACTAACTTACCTATTCTCCGAGTTTGTGTACCACTTAAATATTGAGAAACAACTCTACCTGTTGTTAGCGTAATTGGATATTCATTATCCGTTACCTCGCCTGGTAATTTGTATGGTGCTGGATTAAAATGGGCTTTACCATCTGCTGTTCTAAATTTTTTATCTTCCCAAAGTCTTGGTGTACCAGGATGATCCTCTGAAGGACAAGGCCAAAATACTCCCATATTGTCTTCAATCTTTTTATAACTAATTCCATAATAATCAGCTGTTCCTCCTTTTGAAGCAATTCTTAGTTCATTAAATATAGCTTCGCTATTCTCAAAGGTAAATTTATCTTCAACTCCTAAACGTTTAGCTAATTCTAATAGTATTTCAGAATCTTTACGAGCATTTCCTGGGGGGGTTACCGCTTGTTTAATTCTGATAACTCTTCCTTCTGCAGAAGTGGTTGTACCATCTTCTTCTTCTTGTAATGACCCTGCCAAAATAACATCTGCATGTCTTGCTGTTTCATTTAAAAAGAAATCAATACAAACATAAAACTCTAGTTTTTCTAGTGCTTCTCGAACGTAATTACTATTAGGCAAAGAAACTAATGGATTGAAACAAATGGAAAGTAATCCTTTTATTTGACCTTGGTGAATCGCTTCTATAATTTCGTAAGCAGATAATCCTTTACCTGGTAAATCGGCTTCATTAATTCCCCAAACTTCCGAAATATATTTTCGATGTTCTGGGTTTTCTATATCTCTATTACCTGGTAATTGATCGCATTTATGTCCGTGTTCGCGTCCTCCTTGTCCGTTTCCTTGACCTGTAATGGTAGTATATCCACAATACGGTTTTCCTATTCTACCAGTAGCTAAAACAAGATTAATACAGCCTAAAACGTTATCAACTCCTTTCGAATGGTGCTCAATTCCTCTAGCATGCAATAAAAAGGAAGTTTTAGCTTTTCCCCAAAGTTTAGCGGCTTCTTCTATTTTTTCTTTTTTAATGCCTGTAATTTGTTCTGCCCATTCTAGAGTATAATCTTTTATAGCGTCTAGAGTTTCTTGAAAACCCGAAGTATAGTTGTTAATAAAATCATGATCGAGCATATCATGATCTACTAAATATTTTAGCATAGCTCCATATAAAGCTGAATCTGTTCCAGGTAATACATCTAGATGAATATCAGCAGTACGAGCTAGGGGAATTACTCTAGGGTCAATAACGATTAATTTTGCCCCATTGTCTCGTGCTTTCCATATCCAGTGGGTTAAAGTCGGAAATGTTTCACTTACATTGGCTCCAGCCACAATTATTACCTCAGCTCTTTCTAAATCGGAATAGTTATTAGACCCCCTGTCTAAACCAAAGGCCTTTTTATTACCTGCACCAGCACTTACCATACACAAACGACCATTATAATCTAAGTTTTTGGTTTTTAACGCTATACGTGCAAACTTACCAACTAAATAACTTTTTTCATTTGTTAAGGAAACACCTGAAAGCATGGAAAAAGCGTCATGACCATACGTTTGCTGAATTCTTTTGATTTCTGATACTGTTTTGTTCATTGCTTCTTCCCAAGTAGTATTTGCAAAGCCTTTCCCTTCTACTCGAACCATGGGATTCAGTAAACGATCTGGATGATTATTTTGTAGGTATCGTTGTACTCCTTTTGGACACAATCGCCCTTCATTAAATGGAAATTCTTTCCAAGGATCAAAACCTACAACTTTATTTTCTTTCACTAAAAGTTTTATTCCACATTGCATACCACAAAAGCAGCAATGTGTTTCTACTACATCATCAGGCTCATCTCGTCCTATATAACCTTCTTTAGGAGCATAGTTTAAGTGAGGTCCAAAATCCTCTATAATTTTTTCTATTGATACGGGTAATTTTGCCATATTGCTTATTTTTTATCCAAATAAATTGCCTCCTTGTTGTCTTGCCTTTAGGTGTGCTTGTGCTATTATAGAGCGTTTTCCTTCAGGACTTAAGTCTAAATGGGAAGTTCCATCGGATTTAGAGAAGTCAAATCCTAATTTTCGAGTTACTATTTTTAAATCATTTACATGTAATTGAGTTGTAAATTCTTTTCCAGTATGTGGACACACCGCCATTCCGTTTTGTTCTTTACCTTCTATTTTGTAAATATGGGCTCCAATTTGAGCAGGTCTTTGAATGATATGAAAAAATTTACCAAACGGAATCCATATTAAAAATAAAATAACGGTTACTGCATGTAATACGGCTAAAAAGTCAAAGGCGAAACCTTTCATAAACTGATAGGAGTAAGTTAATCCTAATCCTGTAGCAGAAATAGCGATTAAAAGGATAAGGGGCAATAAATCACCTTCGAATGTTTGAACAGCTATTAATCCTGGGTTTGTTAAGCGCCTTCTTAAATAATATAATGAACCAAGAATAACGAACCAAGAAGACCAGTTCAACGCATGAAAGGTTAAAAAAGCAATAACAGAACCTAGTTTGAAAGAAAACACTTCAAATCCAAAAAAATGAGCTTGGTATAAATCTATTGTTCCCGATGCTAAGGTAAAATGAATCCAGCCAAAGGTTAATGGAATGGTAATCATAAATGCTGAAATACAACCTATAGCTATCATAAAATGAGCTAACCAACGATAGGCTCCTCTTGGATAGATAAATTTTTGTACTATAATATTACTTATAATTTCTTTAGTAACAAATACGAAATGTTTGAATATTTTACCTGTTAACAAAAAGTGTATTCCACGTTTAAAATACATCCAAGTAGGCGGTCTTTGTAACCATACTGAGGTACGGTATACAATTCCGAAAAAAGCAAATAGGGTTCCGAATAAATAGGTAACTAATGCGGCATCAAAATTTTGCAAGTTTCTTGAACCTATATAAACCAATACTATCATTATTACAGAAGATAATATAGCTATAAGGAGTGCATTAAAATTTAAGTTTTTTAACTTCATTTTGATTGTTTTATTGGATTAACTTGGTCTTTCGCAACCTTTTTTATTATAGTAATACCAATTAATAATAGTTGCTAATGTTGTGAATACAATTACGCCTATAAAAAATTCATTAGCTGTTCCATTACTTGTAATATTATTTCCTATTAATTTAGAAAAAATAAAAGGTCCAAATGCCGCAATAGCAGCTGTCCAGCCAATAACTCCAGCTGCCTGACGTTGGTTATCTGAAAAAATAATAGGATATTGTCTAAAAGTTCCTGCATTTCCCATACCTGTAAAAAAGAACATGATTAAGATAATTCCAACAAACGTGGGAAACTGTTCTATATTAGTTGGGGCTAAAAGGCCTTGGGCTACTAAAACAATACACCCTAATAGAATTCCTATTCCTGTAAGTGTCGTTAGAATTGCACCTCCTACTTTATCTGCAACAAAACCAAAAAGTACACGTGTTGCGGAACCAATAAGAGGACCGTAAAAAGCATAAGTCAGAGGATCTGGAGCATTGGGAAAATCGCCATATAAAAATTTAATCATTAATGGAAAAGCAGCTGATAATCCTGCAAAAGTTCCAAATGTCATTACATAAGTAATAGTACAAAACCAAGTATGTTTATTATTAAAAATATCCATTTGTTCTTTAATTGAAGCCTTCATAGGGATACTTCTTAAATACAGCCAACTTATGATTGATAATAAAATTAATAATGGAATATACCAAAAGGCAGCTGATTGAATATAAATTTCTTTATGTGTAATAGCCTTGTTGTTGGGTTGTAATTTATTAAGTATTTCTTCAGCTAATTTGGGATTAGCATTTGCAATAGCTTTTGCTCTTACTTTTAAAGGTAAAGCCTTAAATATAAATGTATTATCTATTGAGTTAGTTATGGCCTTAACAGAATCTAAAACTTTTGGTTTTATACCATTTAATAATGCTTCTTGTTTTTTAGATCCTATTTTTTGAAACAAATAGGTTTGTTGCTCAAGTGTCGTATTTTGTACTATTTCTTTAGCTTCTTTTGTATCTATATTGGTAAACAAAGAAGGGACTCCATATAATCCTATACTTAAAACCATTGGAGTTACAAATTGAGCTAATGATACGCCAAAGTTTCCTATACCAGCTTGGATACCCAAAGCAGTTCCTTTTAAGCGTTTGGGAAAAAACATGTTGGTACTAGGCATATAGGATGAAAAATCGCCACCTCCAAAACCTGTCGTAAAAGCTAATATCATGAATACCCAAAAAGGTGTATTGACATTCATAACAGCTAAACCAATACCTACCACAGGAATCAGTTTTATAAATGTAGCAAAAGCTACTACGTGTCTTGTACCAAAAATGGGAAGTATAAAAGTGTGTATAATACGTAAAACTCCGGCCGCGATACCTGGTATGGCTGCAAGCCAAAATAATTGGTCTTTATTAAAAGAAAAACCCAATCCAGGTAGTTTAACCACTATTACACTCATCATAAACCATGAGGCAAAAGACAATATTAAAGATAAAGTAGTAATAATTAAGGTTTTCCAAGCTATCTTACTTCCTGTTTGTTCCCAGAATTTCTCATCTTCTGGTTCCCATTGATTCAACCAAGTTTTCATATTTTATATTTTTTATTAATGATCGTGTTCTATATCTCTTGAAAATTCTGGTGTTTTTATTCTTAAAATTTTAATAATAGTGTTGTGCATCCATATTAAACAAATACTTGAAATAATAAAGATAAATAGCCATGAACTAGTCCATAAGCCTGTAGTATTGAGTAGATAACCAAAAATAATAGGTCCTAAAAATCCTCCTAATCCTCCTATTAGTCCCACCATACCCCCTACTAAGCCTACCTGATTAGGAAAGTATTCTGGAATATGTTTATATACTGCTGCTTTCCCTATTCCCCAAGCAATACCTATTAGAATGACTAATATGAGATAGATCCACATATTAGCACTAAACTTAATTTGTGTCATCCCTTTTGCTAATAATTCTTTTTTCTTTACTTCTTGGTTTTGTTGTACTATAATTTCTTGCCAAGAGGACTTTACGGGTAATAGAATACTTTCTTTTAGATCATTTTCTTTCTTAAGATTTACTTTATGTATTCTATCATTAATTTGAATAATGTTATCATTAATTTGAACAATTCCATTTGTAGTAGCTAGAACTCCTGGTCCATCGGTCATAATTTCCATTTTAGGAAAAATAAGTAAAAAGCTTATAATTACTGATGATCCTAAAACCCAATACATGACTGTTCTAGCTCCCAATTTATCAGATAAGTATCCTCCAAAAGCTCTAATTACACCTGATGGTAAACTAAACATTGTAGCAAATAGTCCTCCTGTTACTAAACTGGTATGATATACATTCATAAAATTAGGTAACAACCATTGCGAGTAAGCTACAAAACAACCAAAAACTAAAAAATAGTAGACTCCAAAACGCCAAACGCGTACTTTTTTTAATGGTTGTAATTGTTGTATTAATGTTTTTGATTCTGTTTCGATTATTTTGTTTTTAGCAAACATCAAAAAAGCTAAACCGATAATTATTAATGTAATAGCATATAAAATGGGCAACATTTTCCATCCGTTTTCCACATCTGTTTCAGAAAATTTATTTAATATGGTTGGAGCTATAAAAGTAGTTATTGCGGCACCTGCATTTCCCATTCCAAAAATTCCTAATGCCCTTCCCTGCCATTCTTTGGGATACCATACGGAGGTATATCCTATTCCTACTGAAAAGCTGGTTCCTACTAACCCAAATAAAAAACTTAATAGGGCAAATGTTGAAAATGTAGTAGCTGTGGTTAAAGCAAATAAAGGAAAGGCGCATAGAAACAAAAGCGATGAAAAAATAACTTTTCCCCCATACTTATCTGTTAAAATACCTATAGGTAATCTAAAAATTGAACCTGATAAAATAGGTAAACCTAATAACCAACCTACTTGAACTATATTCCAATCAAAAATACCTTTGTCTACAAGATATGTAACTAATACACCATTTAAAGTCCAACAAGCAAAACATATTGTGAAGGCTAGCGTATTTAAAAATAAAATTTTGTGAGATTCTTTTAAATGACTCATAACATTTTTAATTTAATATAAAGATAAAAATGTCCTATTTGAGTTTGTATGATTTTTATCAGTTTAAATTAATAAATAATTACGCTAACCTCCGATGGTAATCATACTTCGATTAGTATTAAAATTCAATGGATTAGTAAAAGATTCATTTGTATCAAATCCTCCTCTTATTTTATATTTTGATACTATATTACTATGTATTAAGGGTATTATAGACTCTCCTATTCTTAACGCTTCTAGTAAGGGAGTTTCTAATTTTGAAAACAAACAATTCTTTATTTTTCCATCGGCTGTTAATCGTATTCTATTACAGGTATCACAAAAAGGATTACTAACAGTACTGATTATGGCAAAACTTCCTTTAAAATTGGCTATTTTATAGTGTTTAGCTGTATCATGAGGGGCATCTTTTTGTTTTATAATATCAATTGGTTTGTAATACGTACTTATTCTTTCTAAAATTTCATGATAACTAACCCATTTTTCTTTATTCCATTTATTTCCGTCAAAAGGCATAAATTCTATAAAACGTACTTCTATTTTTATGTCTTTTGTAAAATGTATAAAATCTAGAATTTCATCATCATTAAATCCTTTTATAACTACAACATTTAGCTTTACATTCAAATTATTTTTAATTAGTAAGTAAATGTTTTTAAGCACTTTTTTAAATTCATCTCTCCGTGTTATAGATAAAAACTTGGTTGGTTTAAGACTATCTAAACTAATATTGATTGATTGTATTCCTACTTTTTTAAAAGTTTCGAGATATTGATCTACTAAAATACCATTGGTTGTAATTCTTAATTCTACTCCTAATTTTGAAAGGGATTCTATAATTATTTTGGCATCTTTTCTTACTAAAGGTTCTCCTCCTGTTAATCTTATTTTGTTTATACCAAAATCTACAAAGGTTTGTGCTATTTGGATAATTTCATCAGCTGTCATTATATGCTTTTTAGGTGTTAACTTAATTCCTTCTGCTGGCATACAATAAGTACATCTCAAATTACAATGTTCAGTAATTGAAATGCGTAAATAATTATGAAATCGACCAAAATTGTCTGTAAGCATATTTTATTAATTATGATTAAACCCTTTAATAATTTTAAAAAGATGTAATACTGAAGGAAATACAGCCTCTATAGATTCTGCTGCCCCGTTAGTAGATCCTGGCAATGCCATAATAAGTGTATTTCCTTTAAAACCTACTACACTTCTTGATAGCATAGCATAAGGAGTACGTTGTTGTCCGTAATGTCTAATCGTTTCTTCAATTCCAGGTATACGTTTATCTAGTAAAGGTATTATAGCTTCTGGGGTAATATCACGAGGGGATAATCCTGTACCTCCTGTTAGGATTACTAAATCATATTGGTCTGTAAATAGATTGGTTACTTCTAGTTGAATATCTAAGATTTCATCTGGAATTATTTTATAAAAAGAAGAATGTAGTCCTAATTTTTTAATTTTTTCAATAATAGTTTTTCCTGCTGAATCTATTTTTTTTCCTATTGAGATACTATCAGAACAAACAATGACGCCAATTTTTAATTGATCATTAACGTTTTTTGTATCTGATTTACCTCCTTTTTTTTCAATTAGTTTAATACTGTGTATTTCTATAGATGGGTCTATAGGTTTAAGCATATCATATAAGGTAAGTGCTACTACAGAAGCACCATACATGGCTTCTACTTGGACTCCTGTTTTATAAATTGTTTTGACTGTAACGGTTATTTGAATATTTAAGTCTTGAATAGTATGCGATATCGAAGTAAATTCTATTGGTAATGGATGGCAATCAGGAATGGCATTTGCTGTATTTTTTACGGCAAATAAACCTGCTATTTTGGAAGCTTCTAAAACATCTCCTTTAGGAACTCTTTTTTCTATAATAGCTGCTATAGTTTCTGAATTACCTACTGTAACAATAGCTTGTGCTACAGCGGTTCGTAAAGAATTACTTTTGTGTGTTATATCTACCATGTTATTGATTTTTTTTCCATGTATAAGTGTAATCTTCTAAAATTTCTTTTCCAAAAATGGGAACTTCTTTCTTTATGTTTTCCACTATGTATTCTAAAGCTTCATAGGTAATTTTGCGTCTAGGGGCTGAAACAAATACAAACAAACATATTTCTCCTGTTTTCACTATTCCTATACTATGGTGAATGTGCAAGCAAGTGATATCAAATTTTCTAAATGTATTTTCTCTTATTTCATTTATTTTCTGAACAGCCATTTCTTCATACACAGAATAATCTATAGCTATTACCTGTTGGTTCTTAATAAGATCTGCGCGCACTTGTCCTAAAAATATTTGATGAGCTCCTATACTGGTTTTAGTTTGGTGTTTTATAATTGAAGTGGTTATAAAATCAGGTTCAATAGCTCCTTCAATAAAAAATTTATGATTCCGTGTATTCATTTTCTAGTAAATTAAGAATTGAATTAATTCCGTTTTTTAATTGGCCTATATTTCTAAAACCAATGGCTTTAAGTTTATTTTTAGCTTCAGAACTTCTTATTCCACTCTGACAAATGAGAATTATATTTTCATTTTTATCCCAACTATGACATGTTTTGTACAATTCATTTATAGGGATTGATTCTATATGTTGAAAGGGTAATTTAGGTTTTTCAAATATTTCGCGTAAGTCAATAATTTTGTATTGATTTGTATGACATTTTTGAAGAAATTCAACACCATTCATATCTGAAAGCAATTCTTTTTTAGTTTCTTTTAATTTCAAACCTTTTTCATAGCCGATTTTTATTTGCTTATCATTTTTTAAAAATTCAATTTCGGTAGTATTTTGTAGTAATAAATCATATAAAAGTACTTTTCCTGAAACTACTGTACCTATTTGAAGTATTACTTTAATTACTTCTGCTGCTTGCATCGTACCCATAATATTAGGTAAAACACCTAAAACGCCAGCTGCCTCACAGTTCAGTATTTTATTATTTTCTTTTTCGGGGAATAGACATCTATAACTAGGCCCGTTGTGATAATTAAAAACACTCAATTGTCCTTGAAATTTATGAATAGATGCGTATACAAAAGATTTTTTTGTAATTAAGCATACATCATTAATTAAGTAACGAATTTTAATTTCGTCTGTACAATCAACTACAATATCATATTGTTCGATTAATTCGTATGCGTTTGTTTCATCTAAAAAAACAGTGTAGGTATGAATCTTTGTAAAAGAATTTTGCTTTTTTAATGCTTTTTTAGCTATTACTGATTTACTTTTTCCGCAATCATTTAAAGTATATAAGGTCTGCCTATGCAAATTTGTTTCATCGATTACATCGCCATCTATAATACCTAATGTACCAATACCCACAGCAGCTAAATTCTGTAATACAGGGCAGCCCAACCCACCTGCTCCTATTACAAGAACTTTTGCTGATTGTAATTTTTGTTGACCTATTGCGCCTATTTCTTCTAATATTATTTGACGGCTATAACGTTTTAAAGTATTTACTTTCATATTTTCACCCTCCTGCAAATGGTGGAAGTAATGCTATTTCATCTTCTTGATTTACTATATAATCTAATTTCTGAATTTGTTTATTAACTGCTATTTCAAATGAAATATCTTCCAGTCCCTTATATTTGAATGATATCATTTGAATGATTTCAGTACAAGAAATTTGATCTTTATTTATTAAAATAATTTCTTCTTTTAGATGCGTAATATCCATCAATTGACCAAAATATTTTATTTTAATTTGCATTCTTATTAAATTGATTTATAATCGTTTTATAATCTTCTTTGGTATTAATATTTTGTAATTGTGATTCAAACTCTTTTGAAATAGTTATTTTCTGGGTTTTTATTTCTTTTAATAATTCCCTTAATTTTAATCTGTTATGAATAGTAGCTTCTTCAAAAAAAAATTTCAAATCAGTATTATAAACACCAATAAGAGGGATTTCAATTTTTTCAGTTCCAAAAATTGTAACACTGGCATTTTGGCTAATATGATTTACAATTAATTCCTTAATTAATTTTTCAGTAATCAAAGGACTATCTACACTTACGATAAGAGTATATGTCGTTTTTGAATGACTTAAAGCGGTATAAATTCCTCCCACAGGCCCTTTTTCTATTATTATATCTTTAATAATGTTATATCCTGTTTTTTTATATTCTAAATTATTTGTAACAATTTGAATCGTTTTACAAATAGTTTTTAAAACATTTTGTATGTGCGTTACAAAAGGAATATTGTTTAATAAAAGAAGTCCTTTATCAGTACCCATCCGGCTACTTTTACCACCTGCCAATATATAGCCTTCTATTTCCATTTAAAACATTATTAATTTAGCTGAAGCAATAACTAAAACAAATGATAAAATATATTTTAAGGTTGTATTATTAAATTTTGTACTGCCATAAAAAGCGCCTAATGTACCTCCCATAAATACAACCAAAATTACTCGAGCCATCTGTGTCGGAAATATTCCGTTATTTGCTAAAAAACCTAAAATACCAGATATAGAATTTACAAGTATAAACAAGGCAGAAACAGCTGCGGTTTCTTTCATATTTCCCCAACCTAACAATAAAATAATAGGTCCTAAAATAATACCTCCTCCTATTCCTAAAATACCTGATATAAAACCCACTATAGCCCCTATTAAAAGAGCTTTTTTAAATTGAATGGCCTTTATTGCTTGATTTTCTTTTCGTCTAAAGGCACTTATTATCCTTATTGCTGCAAATAATAAAATAATTCCTAAAATTATTTTATATACGTGCGTTTCTATTTTAAAAAAACCACCAATAAAAGATAATGGAATTGAGGTAATAGCAAACGGATAAAATAAATCCCATCGAAACTGATTGGATCTATAAAAAAACAAAAAAGCAACAGACGATACTAATATATTTAATACTAATGCTGAAGGTTTCATCATTTCAGGTGAAAATGAAAATAAACTCATTAGAGCTAAATATCCACTTGCTCCACCATGTCCTACGCTTGCATATAAAAACCCAATAACGGTTATGAGAAGTAAAAATATGTTTGATTCGACGGTCATCTTAATTAAAATTTTACAAAATTTCAGAAATATTTGTTATCTTAATAAGACAAATTTATCTTTTTTGTATTTCAATTTATATGATAAATATCAACTGTAGTATTTGATTTAATTATATATTCACCTGCTTCTACCTTTACAAGTACATTCGCAAAAGCAAAAGTATTGAGCATATTAGAATTTTGATGACTAAGAATGGTTACCTTTTCTTTATCTAAATAGCCTTTTAAAAATTGAGTTCTTGAATTTTTAACTATATAATCGTGTGAAATGGGTACTCTTTTGAATGTATCTAAGGATTGTCCTATCATTTTTTTGATAATAGGTAATACATAAATATAGAAACAACTAAGTGAAGCAGCTGGATTTCCTGGTAGAGCATAAACTATTTTAGAATCTTTTAATCCTAGATATAAAGGTTTTCCTGGTTTTTGATTTACTTTATAAAAAAGGGTTTTTATATTTAACTTTTGCAACGCATCGTATACAAAATCATAATCTCCTACAGATATCCCTCCTGATATCAGAATAATGTCGTTTTCAGATAAAGCTTTTTTAATTGTAGTAGTAGTAAGCTCTTGATCGTCTTTTACTCTATAAATATTAATTTCTTCCGCATCATTATCTAAAGCAGATTGTAACATAATACCATTACTTTCATAAACTTTCCCAAAAGTCAGTTTAACTCCAGGATTTACTAACTCATTTCCTGTTATAACAATACCTACAGAAGGTTTTTTATATACTGTTACATGTGTAATTCCTAAGCAAGATAAAAAACCTATAGCTGCTGGATTCAGTTCATCTCCTTTTTGCATCGCTATATCCCCTATTTGTATTTGTTCTCCTATAGGTCTTATATTATCATTCCATTTTGGTAATTCTAATAAGATTAATCTACCATTTTCAATTTTGCACTTCTCTATAGGAATTACTGCCATAGCCTGATCAGGAACAGCTGCCCCTGTAAAGATTTTAATAGCTTCAAATTTTTTAAGATCAATTTGAATCTCATCACCTGCCTTCATTTCACCTACTATTTGAAACGTCAAAGAATCTAAGCCATTTATAGCAAAACCATCCATTGCAGATTGTCTAAATGGTGGCATATTGATAGGAGAAATCATATTTGAAGCTAGTATACATCCTTTTGATTCCTTTAATAAAATTTCTTTTGTTAAAAGTTCAACTTCTATTTCTTCTATTGTTTTTAATGCCTCTAGAACAGATACCATCGTTTTTATAATTTGCATAAAGTTGAATGTAATTTAAGAATTAATTCCATCAATTATCTAAAAGCAAGAAAATATATTTTCTTGTTTCAAAACAAACAACTTTATGTTTTACAGATAAAATATTAACATATTTTTTTATATTTTAAGAAAAAAACACTAATATTACATAATAATCAAAAAAAACAAATATGAAAAAAAAATATTTTTTATTATTTTCTATGTTTTCTACGATTTTGAACACGCAAGCTCAAGAAAATGTAAAGTTTGAATCAAAGAAAGAATATCAGAAAACATTTAGAATGGATAAAGGCGTTTCTCGTGAAAAAGCCCTAGAAACTATAGAAAAATCATACGGCCTAGATAAAAACAATCAATACAAGATTAGTTCTACAACCTCTGATATTACAGGACTTACACATCAAAGACACCAACAATATTATAAAGGATTAAAAGTTGAATTTGGAACTTTTATTACTCATGAAAAAAATGGGATGATAGAATCCATAAATACAGAGTTATATAATGCTAAATCATTAGATTTAAATCCTCAACTTTCATCCGAAAGGTGTTTCCAATATGCTTTAGACTATGCAAATGCAAAAAAATATTTATGGGAAGATTCCGAACAATCTAAAATTATCGAATATCAAAAACCTAAAGGAGAATTGGTTATTTTTCCTGATACTAATTCAGGAAAAATATATTTAGCCTACAAATATGACATCTATTCTACAAAACCTATTTCTAGAAAAGAATATTATATTAATGCCAATACAGGAGCTCTTTTATATGCTAATCCATTAATAAAACATTTACATAAAAATCAAGCTTCAGATCAACTCCAACAAAAACAAAATAAACAAATAGAAAATATTATTCTTTCTTCAGCCACCGCATTCGTTGCTGGAAATGCAGCCACACGCTATAGTGGCAATAGAAGTATAGAAACCACTTTGGATGTGAGTACCAATAGATATATTTCATCAGATGTTACAAGAGGAAAGGGTATTATTACTTACAATTGTGCAGGTGGGAACTATGCTAATACTCCCTTTTCTGACAACGATAATAACTGGACCGCTGCAGAATTTCATAATGCAGCTAAAGATGATGCTGGTTTAGATGCACACTGGGGAGCTGAAAAAACCTATGATTTTTGGAAAAATATTTTTAATAGAAATAGTTTTGATGACAAAGGAACTATTATAAAAAGTTATGTTAATGCTGATTTAAAGGCAATTGATCCAACCAATAGTTCTAGTGATAATGCGTTTTGGAATGGTCAAATTATGACTTATGGAAAAGGTACTAATTTTGATGCTTTAACAGCTGTTGATATTTGTGGTCATGAAATAGGACATGCAATATGTCAATATACAGCTAATTTAGCATATAAAAATCAATCAGGAGCTATGAATGAGGCTTTTTCAGATATTTGGGGAGTATGTATTGAACAATATGCAAGAAACGGTAATTTAAATGCAGCAGCTGATACTGCCAGTCCTGGCACATCCAATATTTGGAAAATGGGTGAAGATATTGGAATAGCTTTACGATCTATGAGTTATCCAAATACAAAAAGAGATCCCGATACATTTTTAGGTTTATATTACGTGGATACACAAGATGACACTGGAATTACTCCTGAATGTACTGATCCAAATGACGGAAATGATGAATGCGGCGTACATACGAATAGTGGTGTATTAAATCATTGGTTTTATATATTAACTGCTGGTAAATCAGGCACCAATAATGCAAGTCTAGCTAATGGCGGACAAGATGTTTATAATGTTCAAGGAATAGGCATGGCAAAAGCAGCTCAAATAGCCTATTATGCCGAAAGAGATTATTTAACTCCTAATGCTACCTTTATGGATTGTAGAAATGCAACCATAGCCGTTGCCAATTCATTATATTGCGCATCTAGTCAAGAAGTTCAATCTGTTACAGATGCTTGGTACGCTGTTAATGTTGGAAACGCATATACTGCTTTCCCTAATGATGTTACATTAAAATCATTACAAGGAGGTAATACAAATATAAATTGTGGTGCGCCTTACAATCCTACAGTCACTTTTGAAAATGGAGGATCTAACAGCATCAATGCCGTTACCATTACTTATAATCTAGATGGCGGAGCCGATTCTATCATAAATTGGACTGGAAATTTGGCAAAATGTGAACAAGCAACACAAGTTTTAAATATAAATAGTTTAACTAGAGGTTATCACATATTAAACGTTACTACTAATATAACAAATGATGGTTTGGCAACCAATAATACTAAATCTATGGTGATATTAGTAAATGACTCTGGAAATGTAGGTGCCGTAAACACATTTAATACCGTTAATGATGTTTTAGTATCAGTAGATAAAGGAGATAAAAGCAACACCGTTTGGGAAAGAGGTTTTGTAAACAAAACAAAATTATCAGCTCTAGCTACTGATAATTCACCTGGTTACATTACAAAATTAGTCGGCAATTATCCTGATAAAACAACTTCTTATTTAGTTTCTCAATGTTACAATTTATCTAACTTAACCAATGCAAAAGTAAGTTTTGATATGGCATTTGATCTTGAATCTAACTGGGATATTGTTTATTTTGAATATTCTACCAATAATGGTGCAACTTGGACTCCTCTTGGTAATATGGGCAATACATGGTATAATAGTTCTAGAATACCTGATGGTAGAGACTGCTTTAATTGTATTGGGAAACAATGGACTGGAGATTATGATGTAGCACCAGTAGGTGGTAATGGCAACAATGGTAATAAGAGAAATTATAGCCAAAGCCTAAATGAAGTAGGTCCCGCATCAAATGCTATTTTTAGATTTACTTTTATTTCTGATGATGCTTCTAACCAAGAAGGTGTATTCATTGACAATTTTATTATACAAGGAACTTTAGGTAATGAAGTAAATAATTTTGAAAAATTTGAAATATTCCCTAATCCATCTAATGGTAAATTTAATATTATCTTATCTACAGATGAGGAAGTAAAAATTCAACTTTTTGATTTAGGTGGTAGAAATATGTTTGAAAAAAAATATGAAGTAAAAGGATCCGAATTTAATAACGAAATTGATTTATCAAATATTTCTTCTGGAGTTTACATACTCAATATAGAAAGTAAAAATAAAAAAGAATCAAGAAGAATTATTATCAATTAATTTATTTTCTTTTATCCTTTTAGCTAAATTCAAAAATAAAATATAGAAAATACTTTAAGATCTGCTTATTTTTTAATTCACCCCCATTTTGAAGGCTTTTACTTTAAAAATGGGGGTTATATTTTAAACGTAAATTACTTTTGGTAGGAGTCTTTAACTCTATTTTTCAAAAAAAATTGTATACCATTTTAGTTTTGAAATTACCTAAACCAAAACGCACTACAGAATACACGAATCAAGAGATATTACGTAATATTATTAGAGTAAATTTAAACCTTAAATGGTATAATTCATTAGGATTATGAGACTCCTCCTTACGTCGGAGTAACAAATTGTATGTTAAACTCAAACAATCTTTATTTATAAATTATTTACACACCAGTTTAACCAAACCCATAATAGATTCTAAATTGAAGGAGTTTTTATTCAAACAATCTTTTATATCAGTATCTTTAAATTTTTTGAATAAGGCTTTTACCTTCTCATTAAGATTATTATCAAACTAAAAATTTCTTTCTTCTTATTAGTCTAGATTAGGAATTTGAGAGGTTGTTTCACTATAAAATATTGATACATCATTACTACTTTCAATATTTTTAAACTTAAAAGAATAAGATTCTAAAAGCCTAAATCTTGTTGATTAAAAAAGTTATTAGGAATTACTCTTTGAATAATTGAATTAGGTTCGACATAAGTTACTT
This sequence comes from Flavobacterium davisii, assembly GCF_042182265.1. Classification (NCBI taxonomy): domain Bacteria; kingdom Pseudomonadati; phylum Bacteroidota; class Flavobacteriia; order Flavobacteriales; family Flavobacteriaceae; genus Flavobacterium; species Flavobacterium davisii. Next base: position 2,597,947 of record NZ_CP097869.1, on the reverse strand, counting down.
CATTAAAACCATTGGAAATATGATTCCAATATATTGATGTATATAAATTTTTATAAGTATAGGCTATTTCAATATTATCAGTAAGGTAAGAATTCAAAAATGGATTCCCTTCAGAATAATTATAAGAAGTGCTATAAAATCTAAATGGATTTAAGTCACCATAACTAGGTCTGTCAATTCTTCTGTTATAATTAACAGATAAAGATTTATAGCTATTAAAGGTGTAGTTTAAAAATATGTAAGGGAATAAATTAAAATAGTTCCTTTTATTTGTTTGATCTAATGTTTTTGAATAACCTTTTGTGATAGTATTTTCTCCACGCAATCCTATTTGAGCTTCTAGTTTCTCGAAAAAGGTCTTATTAATTGAAAAGTATAAGGCTTGAATACTTTCATCATATATAAATGAATTACTTCGGTTAATATGTATTATGTAACTTTCATTGCTATAATTAATTCCAGTTGCTAGTTGATTATTTTTATCATTTATTACTGCCACGAGAAAGGATTCGCGCGAGCAATGTCGAATTTATATTCCCGACTCATTGGATTTTAGGCAAACAAAAACCACAAGCTTTCTACTGATTGTGGTTCTTAATTTGGTAAGGGTACGGGCTTGAAACACGCACTAGCCTAAGATTACTTAATGCTCGGACTATCAAGGGGATATTAAAGGAGCTCTTAAAAAAGTGTTCTCGATGTAATACAAAAAGCCCTCAGATTTGAGGACTTTCACTTTGTAATAAAGGCTTTAACCCTTCATCATAAATAAACTCGGCAAAACTATTCTTATATTTTTCAATTTTAAGACTATCAGTTAATATGTACACAGCAGGATTTTCATTACTCTCAGCACAATCAAAAAAATAAAATATATAACCTTGCCATTGACCAAAAAAATAATAACTATCCTTAATTGAAGGCTTATCACATTCATGTTTTCTATCATCAAAATTCACCATTGCAATAGCATCGCTTTTATTATCCATTAGCGATGGATATGTCATATAGTAGCTCCCAAACAAATTATCACAACTTTCTCCAAATTTTAATAGATATTCCTTGTATGCTATTGGTAATACTAAGTGAAAGTGAATCTCAATTTCGTTAATTTTATTACTTTCAACTCCTCTTGAATTACCTATCTCAAGACTGTGTTCATTCAAAAATGATAAATATTGCATATAATCTTAATAATTTAATTTGGGACTAGTTACTACTTTGATATTGACATTTGGGAACATATCACTAAACTGTTGAAATATAGCTGAGCATGAAGGACAAGGACATAAATCACTTGTAACTTTTATCTCTCCTGTGACTTCTGGATATCTTTTCCCTTTAACAGCACCCTTTTGTTTAGCAAAATACTCTAATCCGATTAATTCAGTATCAAGATGTCTTGTGACAATAGTTGGTTCAAATACTCTTTCACCATTTTTTACCTTTATAATAAATTCCTCAGGAATAAATTGACCGCTATTTGCCATTTGACTATTGTAACCTTCGCCACTTGCTATTATTTTTTTTTGCCCATCAAACTCAATAGTCGCTAAATTTCTTTTACTACCAATGCCGTAAGTAGATTTAGTTTCTGAAGTGAAAGTGTGCCAACTATCATCAACAAGCTCCACTGTAACTTTAGGATTGTTCTTGCAAAGGTTTCTGAAGCCTTGAAAATCTCCTTGATTTAAAATACTTGCAAATAGGTCATCAACCTTCCCTCCGTTAACATTTTTCCATTTGCTATATCCCCCAGCATTTTTTATAGCCTGATAATTATCTTCTACTTCTTTTAAAACTTTCGCATTAGTTTTTTCTAATGATTTCTCTTCTAAAAGCAAGTGCCAAGCATCAAAAACTTTATCAGGATCATCAGCCTTTGAAGCATAATCTCGCAACTCTTTTGAGGCATACAAATCATTTTCAAAAAGACTTTTTACTGTTTCACATTGAGTAAAGCCATAAAAAGAATTTAAGAAAACAAATAATAATATAATATTTTTTAAATATTTCATTTTAAAATTCTCCTTTTATTTTTTTCATAATATTTTCAGGTAATTCAGGGTTTTCCCAAATTCCATGAATATAGGTTACATCTTCCCCTCTCGCATCTTCTCCTGCACTACGTGGTTGATAATCAAATTGCCAACGTTTTGACTTAATAATAATGTATTCCTTTTCTAAATTTGACAGCACCCATGATAAATATACAATTGAAAATCTATCATCATTTGAAATTTTAGCGAGTTTATATCCTGAAGATTCTCTTTTAATAATTTCAAAACTGAAAATATTAGACAGATAAACTAACTCTTCTTCTGTAAAATTTAATTTCAAATTCCCACTAGGATTAAACGTTAATAACTTAGATCTTTGCTTTTTTGCATTCTCATACAAAGAATAATTATCAATAAATATTTCTGGTCTAATCAATTCCTGTTTTATAGTACAAAACCCTCTAATTTGGTTTTCAACAGAGGAATGTGCATCATTTGTTTGAATACAATAAAATTCTTCAATTTTTTTCATTAATTAATTCAAGTTGCTAGTTTAAAAGAGGAAAAAAAGAAAAGCAAAGGTTAAGTAAATTTGTTTTGCGAACCAATAAACAAAACCGACGCTTAGTAAAGACAAAATTATATCATTTTTTTGTTTAATAGATGATATTTTACATGGAATTGACCATAAAGAAGACATTAGAAGACGTGTTAGTGATAGTGAAATTATTTTAGCAGCAATTTTATCATCAACAAGTTTTTATGGTAATCATTGTTCAGCTATTAGGTTTGTCAAACAATATGGATTTATCCCAGAAATGGTGGATGCGAGTAGATTTAATAGACGATTACACAAAATAGCGAATTTGCTTTATGAGTTATTTGAGATTGTAAGTTTCTATTTTAAAGAATTTTGTTGTGAAATGCAGTATATCATTGATTCATTTCCTGTTCCAGTATGCAATAATATGAGAATTATGAACTGTAAAATTCTAAAGGAAGAAAAATATAGAGGCTATACAGCAAGTATGGGAAACTATTTTTATGGTATTAAAGTGCAATTGCTTACTACAAAAGATGGGATTCCAATAGCTTTTCATTTTACACCTAGAAAAACTGGAGATGCCAAAGCAATAGGAAAAATGATTGACAAGTTACCTGTAAAAGCTTCATTATACGGCGATAGCGCTTATACCGACTATGCTATAGAAGATATTGCCTTAGAAAGAAAATGTATTTCATTGAAAATTTAACGTAAATCAAATGCTAAAAGAATAGATACTTTGGAACAGAAAAATGAAAAACTTAAAATGAGAAAAAGAATAGAAACAACAATAAGGGATATTAAAAAAATGTTCTCTAGAACCATACATGCTGTAACATTGGAAGGATTTTTAATAAAGCTAACATTATTTGTCTTTGGACTTCAATTAAACAAAATAATCAACTAGCAACTTGAATTAATTAATTAAATCCTCTCCTGAAAACTGAACTAATTTATCGTTAACTAAAATAGCTACATTACTTCTTCCTACTATAGTAATAGTATTATTGTTAATCCTTACACTCGGTGTTACCTTAAGTGCGTCAGTAGCATCCCCTCCTGTCGCAGTTATACTATTCTCAACATTAAAAACAACTCTATCTACTTTACGGTCAATCAATTTCTTTTTAGCTTTGATTACTACCTCCTCCAGTTGTCTAGAATCTTCTACTTTTAAAACTTCCAAATTTATAGACCTAGTAAATGAAAATTTCTTTTCTACTAGTGTATTATTTAACTACTTCACTTTTAAACTGTAGTATCCACTTACAAGTTTGATTTTAAAAAAACCTTCTTCATTCGTCAAAGTAGTGCCTACAGCTTTACTATCAAGATTGAGCATAATCACTTCTGCTAGTTGAACTGGTGAATTATTTTTATCAATAATCCTCCCTTTAATTTCAATTTGAGCAAATAATGTAACAGGAAACAATGTAAGTAGAAGAAATAATTTTATTTTTTGCATGACTCTATATTAACTACATCTTATTTACTTCAATACTTATATCACCTAACAAGAGATTTCCTTCTACGACAATTTTTCTCTTGAAAATTGTTTTACTATTTTGTTGAATCTTTAAAGTATAATTTCCTTTCTTTTCAATCAATTCAAACTCACCTAGATCATTTGAATAGACTTTTTTGGAAGAAGTCGTTGATGTTAATTCAATTTTTAAGGATGGTAAAGGTTGATTATTTTTATCAATAATTCTTCCTTTTATTACATACCAACTTTCTTTAGAAATTCATATTTTTTCTTGAGATATATTCTCAATGTTGTTTAGATCAAGAGTTCCTATATTTACATTTTCATTCAAGATTAGCTTTTTCTTCAATAAAACCTTTTCATCTTTTACAACTTCTAAATCAAACTTTCCTTTCTGTTCTGTTATTGCAAAGAAACCATCTTCATTTGTGTAGGTATTTTTTAATGACGTATTATCTGAAGCTGTTAGATAAACTTCTGTCATTTGAAGAGGGACATTATTTTTATCTACAATTTTTCCTGAAATTTCAATTTGTGCTACTGATATGGTTGGTAATATTGCTAGTATTAAATTTTGTTTGATTGTTTTCATTAGTTTATTTATTTTGTAGAGATAAAGTTGAAATTAAAATATAATTTTGTTCATGATTATCTAAAATTAATACATAAATCTTAGATACTTGTCTATTTCATTTATTAATTTTAAAAATATACTATTTTAATCCTAAAAGGTATTCTTTAGAAGCTCAAAGCTAGTTAGGCAGTTGCCACTGTTTTATCCCCCATTTTAAAAATTTCCATGCGCTCCGTAGGAGTAAGCCCTTGCAAAAAAGGAGCTAATAACCTTTTGCATTCTTTCAGTTTAGTTTGCACTTCGTCTAAAACACTTTGTGGTATTTCAAGACTGATTTGATTTTTTGTCCCCATAGTTTATATTTGTTTTTGATTATCCCCTACCCAATCAACAAACAATGCTGAAAAAAGATTAAAAGGCTTTCTTGCTTTTATATCTTTGCTTAAAATTGCGATGCAAAGTAATGGGAGGAGATTGGGTTGTGCAAATGCAAGTGTTATCAATTTATAAATTGAAAAAAAATTAAACTTATAAAGATTTGTATTTCAGATGTTTAAAAAAAATATAATTATATTATCTTTTTTTCTGTTTGTTCATACATTACAATCAAAAAGTATAAATACGGATCCGTCACATAATGAAAAGACCGATATAACTATTGATTTGAATATTCTCTTTGATAAATATTATATTTTAAGTTCTGATAGAAAACAACAATTAATGATTGCTAATAGATACCTGACTTTAGCAAAAAAAAGCAAAGCCCCTAAATACCTTATTACAGGTTATACTCTTATTGCCAATAGTCTTGATTTTAAAAAAGGAAAAATTTTTATAGATAGCTTAAATACAATAGAATGTAAAAATGATGAAAATTGTACACTTTTAAAATTAAGTAATCGAGGTGCTTTTTTTTATCAAAACAGATATTATAGAGAGGCTCTAGATGAATATATAAAGGCGAATGATTATTTTAGAAAACTAAAATTAGAAACAACTGATTTACATATAGGTATTAAGGATGCCATTGCCAGAATAAAAAATATTCAAGGAAGAACAAATGAAGCATTAAAAATTTATCTCGAAAACGAAAAATATCTGAAGAAAACTATAGGTACTTCAAATGAAAATTTATATACCGATTGTCTTTTTTCGATCACCGAATGTTACAATAAACTTCAATTAACTATTAAAAATAAAAAAATAATAGCAAAAGGACTAGCACTTACAAAAAGTAATAATGACCGCAATAGTTATAATTATTTTGTTTTTGCACAAGCAAAAAACAACTATAATTTAAAACAATATAGAGAAGCGTTGACGCAATTTTACACTATCCTTCCTGTATTTTTAAAAAATGACGATTATATTAATTATGCAGAATGCTGCTTTTATATTGGGAAAATAAATGAATTCAGCAATAATAAAAAATTAGCAATAAATTATTACATAAAAGTAGATTCGATATTAAATCAAAAAAAATATGCTTATTCCGGACTGAAAAACATTTACCCAATACTTATAAAATATTTTGAAAAAAATAGAAACTTCAATACATCCTATTATTTTAGTAAACAACTTATTAAAGCTGATAGTATATTACAAAGAAATTATGAGTACATAGTTGATAAAACTCATACAAAATTTGATATTCCAGAAATGGAGGAGAAAAAAGAAAAAGAATTTTCTAAAATTAAAATCAGTCTTACAACTATTATTATATGTATACTTTTCATTACATCTGTATTAGCATATATTTTCAATGAACATAGAAAAAAGAAAAAAACGCAACTTATAGAACAATATCGTAAATTTCAAAAATTACTATCCGAAAAGGAAACGCTTGAAAATAAGCTCGATTCTTTGGAACATTTAAAAGTTGCGAATGTTGAAAAAAATAAAAGAAGTGAAACAATTTTAGAATTGAAAGATAAGTCTTTACTAGACGAACTACTTATTAAAAATCTATTAGAAGGACTTAGCCTATTTGAAGAAAATCACTTCTACACTAACCCAGAATGCTCCCTTGATTCATTAGCGAATGATTTAAAAACTAATACAACATATCTTTCTCATGTTATAAATAAATATAAGAAGACAAACTTTTCGAATTATATTCACGATTTACGAATTAATTACTTTATTCAATTATTAAAAAAAGACAAAAAATTCCAAAATTATTCCATACAGGCTTTAGCTCAAGAAATAGGCTATAAAAACCATTCCACTTTTACTAGAATTTTCAATACCAAAGCAGGGATGACACCCTCAATGTACATAAAAGCTTACAAAGAAGATAAATTGCTTGATAATTTATAAATTGAATATATTAATACTTTGAAAGAATATAGACTTAACAGAACTTTGTAAAAAATAAAAGTTTTATTACAATGAAAAACAAAAAAAGAAATCAAAGAATTTAAATTTCAAAGCATTAATCAATGTTGAGAAATAAGTAATTAGTGGAGGAACAAACACCTTATATACCGATAGTGATGGAGGAAGACATGAAAAACCAATTATTGCTATTAGTAGACCACGTTAAAACGAACCCGACTTTATGTGTCGGGTTGTCTGTAACTCTCAACCAATCTAAAATTGAGCTAATTTTTTTAAACCAAATATTCCAATGCTTGTTAATTCTTTAAAGGTATATTTTTCTGTTATCTTTATTTGTCTAAATAGTACTATTATCAATGGACAAGAAACTAAAAATTCTATCAATACACCCATATTTGATGTTAACAACTGGCAGCATCTTGATTTAGAAGCAAACGGAATTATGGGGATTAGCCTAGATAAAACTTATAGTAAAATCTTAAAAAAAAGTAAAGCAACTCCTATTATAGTTGCTGTTATTGATAGCTACATTGATAGTTCAAATCCTGATATTATACATCAAATTTGGAAAAATACCAAAGAAATTCCTAACAATGGCATTGATGATGATGATAACGGGTATATTGATGACATACAAGGTTGGAATTTCATGGGAAATAGAAAAGGTGATTGTGTAGCTTATCTAAATACTGATTCACAAAGAAGATTAAAACTTTTATATGCAAAATATAAAGATAGTGTCTCTATAAAAAAAAATAAAAACGATTCCATTCGTTACTCCAAAGCCCTAGCTTCGCAAAAAAATCAAATCGCTGAACATAAACAAATAGTGAATGCTCAAGATTACTATAGTACTGCCTATCCAGCTGCAATGAAAAGAATACAAGAATTTTTTCCTAATGGAAATTACACTCTTAAAGAAATAGACAGCTTATCAGTAATATATAAAGATTCTAAAGATACTGCAATACAGGATGATTTATATTTTATAAAAAACATTAAAGCTTATAATCTAGACGTTAGCTATTTTAAAAAATTTGCCATTAAAGCAGACTATTTAAAAAATACATTACTCAATCCTAATTACAACGATCGTAAAATAATAGGTGATAATGAAAACGATATAAATGATCATAATTACGGTAATCCTTTTACTTGGAAACTTCCAGAACTCTACGCACACAATACTTATATGACAGGTGTTATTGCAGGTAACAGAAATAATACTTTAGGAGCAAAAGGTATAATGGATACCAAAATTAAAATAATACCCATAACAATAATGCCGGATGAAGGATCGATGACAGACAAAGACTTGCATTATGCTATAAAATATGCCGTTGATAATGGAGCAAAGGTAATAAATATGAGTTTTGGTAAATTACACCCTATATATCCAGAATGGATAAAACAAGCAATTATATATGCTGCAAAGAAAGATGTCCTTTTAGTGGTATCCGCAGGTAATGATCGTAAAAATATAGATTTACTCGCACAATATCCTAATGATTATGATTTTGAAAACTTTATAAAAGGGAAAGAATACGTAAAAAATCTTATTGTAGTAGCTGGAAACACACCACATGCTAATCAAAATTTAGTATATGAGTCTAGTAATTATGGTAAAAGAAATGTAGATGTTTTTGCTCCAGCATCTGAAATAAAAACCATTGAAGTATTCTCTGGAGAACATATCGGAGAAGGTACTTCTTATTCAGCTGCTATAACCTCAGGTCTTGCTGCATTAATTCGATCGCATTACCCAAAACTTACTGCAGAGGTAGTGAAAAAGATTATCATGGACTCTGCTATTAAACTTGATCTTATGGTTCAAGTTCCTGGTGAAAAAGAAGGCGTTTTGAAACCCTTCAGTGAATTATCTAAATCTGGCGGCGTGGTAAATGCCTATAATGCTATGCTAATGGCTAAGGAGAAAAATAAGAGAATAAAACAGTCAAATGTTTTTAAAAAAAATTAATACTCCCCATAGTACATTATCTAAAAATGGTTACTAATTTTTGGCTTAGAAGCGGTGATAGTAGTTCTGCCAATAATTTTGTTGGTTTTTTAGAAGATACAATGTCTAATTTTGGAACTAAAAAAGTAGGTTTAGTTCGATTGGATAGCGGATTTTTTCAAAAAGATATTTTGGATTATTTAGAACAAAAAGCACTTAATTACATTGTTGCTGTACGCTTTACACACCCTATTCAAAACCTTATTAACAAGCAAGATTTATGGATAAGTGTAATTATTGGGATAAAAACAGAAGAATTATAATTGTTAGACAAAAAATCTCAAAGCCTCCAAATACTACAGGAAGAACATTAAGCTTATTCCCAGAAGATGAAATACATAGAAATTACAGATACTCGTCAGGTCAAATAGTGGCTATTAGATCTAAAATTTTAAAATTGTGGGGATATTTGGAAAACAAAAAACCCTAACTCCTTTGTTTAGAAGGGTTAGGGTGTTAAACCTGCGGAGAAAGAGGGATTCGAACCCCCGGACCTGTTACAGTCAACAGTTTTCAAGACTGCCGCATTCGACCACTCTGCCATTTCTCCAGTAAAACTCGCTATACTTCTGTATTGCGAGTGCAAATATAAGATAGTTTTTTATTTATACAAACTTTTATTTTAAAAAAATATATAAATTTTTAATATTTTACATATTCTATTATTTCCAATCCATAACCTATCATTCCTACTCGTTTTCCTACTTCTGTATTAGATACTAAACGAATTTTTGTTATATCTATATCATGAAGGATTTGAGCTCCTATCCCATAGTCTTTACTATCAATTACTATTTTAGGTGCTTTCATTTCTCCTTGTTGTTGTAATTCTTTTAATTCTGTAATACGATTTAAAAGACTTATTGTTTGTATATCTTGGTTAATAAAAATAACAGCTCCTTTACCTTGTTCATTAATAACTCGGAACATATCATCTAATTGTTTATCAACATTATTTGTCAATGTTCCTAATAGATCATTATTAACTTGAGATGAATTAATTCTGGTTAGAACAGCTTCTCCTGAATTCCAATTTCCTTTCGTTAAGGCAATATGAATTTGCTTATTAGTAATTTGTTCGTAAGCTCTTAAGCGGAAAATGCCAAATCGAGTTTGTATATCAAAATCTTCCTTTTTTACAATCAAACTATCATGTTGCATTCTGTAAGCCACCAAATCCTCTATAGAAACTAATTTTAAATTAAATTTTTGAGCTACTTCTACTAGTTGAGGTAATCTAGCCATAGTACCATCTTCATTCATAATTTCAACAATAACGCCAGCAGGTTTTAAACCCGCTAAACGAGCAAAATCTATGGCTGCTTCTGTATGTCCTGTACGACGTAAGACACCTCCTTTTTTTGCTATTAAAGGAAAAATATGACCTGGACGGGCTAAATCAAAAGGCTTCGTATCAGGATTTACTAATGCTTGAACTGTTTTAGCTCTATCAGAAGCTGATATACCTGTAGTAACGCCATGTCCTTTTAAGTCTACAGAAACAGTAAAAGCCGTTTCCATGTGATCTGTATTATTCGTTACCATGGGATTAAGTCCTAATTCTTTGCAACGTGTTTCTGTTAGTGGTGCGCAAATAAGTCCTCTACCATAGGTAGCCATGAAATTTACCATTTCAGGTGTAATCTTTTCGGCTGCGGCAAGAAAATCGCCTTCGTTTTCTCTATCTTCATCATCAACGACAATAATTACTTTTCCTTGGCGAATATCTTCTATTGCTTCTTCAATGGTATTTAATTTAATGGTTTGTGTTTCCATTTTTATTTTTTTTGAGTTGTGTTAGTTTTGTATATATAATCTTAAATGGTTCTGTAATAAAATCAAAATTAACGTCTCCGTTATCATTAACTGCTTTTTTAGTTAAATAAATAGCTAAAGGAGTTAATATTAGAGAAGCTAGAGAAGCTCCTAAAAAAACGGGTATTTGGGATTCTTGTGCCATTTTTTTACTAAATGTATTCATAAAATGAAACGAAATAAAAATAAGCATAGCAAATACAATAGGTAATCCTAATCCTCCTTTACGAATAATGGCTCCTAATGGTGCCCCTATAAAAAACATAAGTATACAGGCATAACTAAAAGTAAACTTTTCAAAAATGGCATTTAAATAACCATTTATTTCTTTTTCTTTTGAGAGCATTGCAAATTCATACATCTCTAAATTACTTTTAGTACTTATTAAATCACTTTCAGCTACATTTAATACATTAATTTTAGATGAATTATTTTTAACAATGCGTAATAAATCTGTTTTCTTTGTGTTCTTAATTTTTAATGTATCTACATTATAATCATTTGTAATTCCAAGACGTTGATAATTATTATCTGCAAGTGCAATGAGTTCTTTATTATAATTAGCTCTTAAGGAATCTGCCGTATATTTTAAATCATTAATTTTAAGCATTGCATCAGAATTTTTTAATTCATCTTTCAAGGCTTCATTAGTATTTAGTTTAGATAAATCAATATTGATTGTATACTTTTTAAAAAAAACTTTTACGAAGGGTAGCTTCCGGCGTTGCTCATAATCAACAGGACTAACGTCCTCATAATAGTAGCCTTCTTTTAAGATTAATTGTAGCAAATCATTAGACTCTGATGATAACAAAAGACCTTCTTTTGATTTGATTACTGTTTTTGCTCCTTCTCCTTGATTTGACTTTTTATGTATCGTAACGTTTTTAAGTTTTTCTCCTTTTTCTCCTTCCTTTTTTTCGACTTTTATATTAAATTCTCCTATATCACAAAATTGACCTTCAGCAATAGCTAATGCTGGCTTTACTTGTGCTAAATTTCGTCTAAAATTGGTAAACTTATATTCTGAATAAGGTATAACATTATTAGCAAAAAAGAAAGCTATTATACTTAAACCAAAAATGAATACTAATAAAATTTTTAAACTTCTAAAGAAGGAAACGCCTGCTGATTTCATAGCAGCAAATTCATAATGTTCTGCTAAATCCCCAAATGTCATAATAGAAGCCAACAATACTGTTAAAGGTATTACCATAGGCATCAGCTTAGGGGTTGCAAAAATTAAAAACTTGGTTATCATAAAAAAATCAAGGTCTTTACCTGCTAATTCAGATATAAATAACCAAACAGTTTGTAAAATAAATATAAAAAACAAGATTACAAATACGGAAGTAAATGTAATCAAGAAGGACTTAAGTAAATATCGGTCTAGGATTTTCATTCGTAAGATTAATCCAGGTTATTGATGTAATAATTGGGGTATTTTGCTTTCACAAAGGTAAAATAGTTTTTAGGTAAAGCTCCATTTGTTTTTAGAGAATTAACTGTTAACGTTACTTTTGTTCCATTTTTATTTAAAGTAATCGTATTATAAATTAGTTGAGTTGCTATATCAACTCCCACTAAAATTTGTTTACGATCATCTTTAGATCCTATTGGTGTCAACTTTATATATTGAATTTTTTTACCTTTAATACTTTGATTTATGTCCCAATTATATTTAAAACCATTATTAAAGAAGGTCAACATTTTTGCTGGAGTATCTGCTTCTTCTTCATTTCTCACTTTTGCAATTGAAACTTCTTCATCTTCTTTTGATATTGTATATACTTTTGCTCCATCACAAATTTTAGTAACGCCCATAAAATTCAAAAGATATTTATTGTCAGACAAGGTAACATTTCCTTTACTATCTTGATTAATTCCTTCTTTAGCGTTTTGTAAATTATATTTAAAATCTACTTGAATAGTTTTAAAAGACTTAACCTTTGCCGCCACTTTATCTAATAAAGCTTTTGCTTTTGCATCATTTTGGGCTTGTAAATTAATAGAAGTTAAGGCTAATAATAATACAATTATTCTTTTCATTTTATTTAATTATTTTTTTCATTATTTAAAAAATGTTCAAGAGCAACCAAATCAGGTATATTTACAGTACGCGCTTTACTTCCTTCGAAAGGACCTACTATACCGGCCGCTTCTAACTGATCTATTAGTCGACCTGCACGATTATATCCTAATTTTAATTTTCGTTGAATTAGAGAAGCTGAACCTTGCTGAGCTGTAACGATTACCTCTGCTGCATCTCTAAAAAGAGAATCTCGTTCTGAAATATCAATATCAAGACTTGTCCCTCCCCCATCTTCACCTACAAATTCAGGAAGCAAATAAGCATTAGGATAAGCTTTTTGAGCCCCTATAAATTCTGTAATCTTTTCTACTTCTGGGGTATCTACAAAGGCACATTGTACACGCACTAAATCATTACCATTGGTATATAATAAGTCTCCTCTACCTATTAATTGATCAGCACCTTGTTGATCTAAAATGGTTCTAGAATCTATCTTAGATGTAACTCTAAAAGCAATACGCGCAGGGAAATTAGCCTTAATAATACCTGTAATCACGTTTACTGAAGGACGCTGTGTTGCTATTATTAAATGAATTCCAATTGCTCTGGCTAATTGTGCCAAACGGGCAATAGGTGTTTCAACCTCTTTACCTGCTGTCATGATTAAATCAGCAAACTCATCTACTACTAGCACAATATAAGGTAAAAAGCGATGTCCTAACTCTGGATTTAATTTTCTTTGTTTGAATTTTTCGTTGTATTCCTTAATATTACGTACCATCGCATCTTTTAATAAAGAATAACGATTATCCATTTCTACACACAATGAATTCAGCGTGGTTATTACTTTTGAATTATCGGTTATAATAGCATCTTCTGTATCTGGTAATTTTGCTAAATAATGCCTTTCTATTTTATTAAAAAGGGTTAATTCTACTTTTTTAGGATCAACTAACACAAATTTAACTTCAGCTGGATGTTTCTTATATAATAAAGAAGTAAGTACAGCATTTAATCCTACTGATTTACCTTGTCCCGTTGCCCCCGCCATTAATAAGTGAGGCATTTTAGCTAAATCAACCACAAATGTTTCATTAGAAATAGTTTTCCCTAGAGCAATTGGCAACTCCATTTCTGCTTCTTGAAATTTTGCTGATGCTATAACACCTTTCATAGGTACTAAGGTTGGATTTTTATTAGGCACTTCAATACCAATGGTTCCTTTACCTGGCATCGGAGCTATAATACGAATTCCTAATGCTGCCAACGAAAGTGCAATATCATCTTCTAAACTTTTTATTTTAGATATGCGAACACCTGCTTCTGGCACTATCTCATACAATGTTACAGAAGGTCCAACAGTAGCCTTTATTTGAGCAATATCAATCTTGTAGTTACGAAGTGTTTCTACAATACGATTTTTATTTTCTTCTAGTTCTTCTTGATTAATTGTAATACCTCCCGAACCATATTCCTTTAATAAATCTATAGTTGGAAATTTATAGTTGGAAAGATCTAATGTGGGGTCAAATTCGCCAAAATGAGCCACTAAACGCTCTGCTAGATTTTCTTCAATAATATCTTCTTCTTCTACTTTTTGAATTACTAATTCATCTGAATTATGTTCTAATTCGCTTAATGGTTTAGAAGTAGGATTAAGATCTAAAGTCAATTCAGAAGAATTTTCTATAGTAGGTTTTAAAATTTCTTTATTCTTTTCAAACTGGGAAGGAATTGTTTTTAATACAATACCTTCTAACTCCTCATCATCGTAATCTTCTTCTAATATTTCAGTTAGAGCTTTAGTATTTTTTTCTTTCTCTTTTAATAGAGGTTGAACTTCTTCTTCTTGAACGGCAAATTCCTCTAAATTATAAACTGTTGTACTTTCTTTAGATAATGGATTTTTAAAATCTTCTTTTAATTCAGTTTTTGTTTTCTCAAAAGCTGCTTTAATAGCTTCTGGCGATATTTTTATCTTAAAAATAAGATAAATAACTATTCCAAAAAGTAAGGTAAGTAAAGTACCTGCTTTTCCTAAATAATCTTGTAAAAAAGAATTCATTTCAAATCCTATGACCCCTCCTAATTCAGGAAGAGAAGTACTAAAAAATCCAAAAAGAATAGAAAGAATTATAATGACAAAAATATCCCAAAACCACGTTTTCTTTAATTTAGAAACTGCTAAATCAAGTACTAAGTAAGATCCTGTTAAAAACAACAATCTTACAAAGAAAAATGCGGCAACACCAAACCCTTGGTAGACAAAAAAATGAGCTAAAAATACGCCTAATTTCCCTAACCAGTTTTGAACTTGTGATTCTCTATTACCAAATTCATTAATTTCACTTTGATCCAGTTTACCATTAACAAAATAGGAAATAAAGGAAATTGCTAATGCAATAGAAAACAATATAAGTAAAATTCCAAATGTTATTTTTTGTTGACGGCTTACTCCAAATCGTCTTTGTGAATTTTCAGATTCTACTTCGGCAGATGTATTTTCTTTCTTTTTTGATTTAGCCATTATATTTTTAAAAAATAGGTCGATTTATAACAATTAGACTTATACTATTTTAGGCAAATAGATAAAACTTCCTATAACAAAGGCGGTCATAGCTGCAAAAAAAACAGCACCAGCAGCAATATCTTTTATGAATCCAATTTTTTCATGAAAATCGGGATGTACAAAATCAGCTAATTTCTCAACCGCTGTATTCAAGCCTTCAACACTTAAAACTAATCCAAAAGCAAATATTTGAAACATCCACTCTTCTCGAGTAATTTCAAAATAATATCCTGCTAATGACATTAATACAGCTAATAAAGATTGCACCATTACGCTATGCTCTGTCGTAATTAATTTAAATGCTCCTTTAGCAGCAAATCGTATACTTTTTAATCGACCTGTAAATAACGTTTCGTCTTTTTCAAATTTCATTATAAAGAAGCTAAAGCAGATTCATAATTAGGTTCTTGGGCAATTTCCGCAACTTGCTCTGTATATTTTATAATTCCGTTTTCATCTAATACAATTACACAACGAGAATGTAAACCTGCTAACGGTCCTTCTACTATAGTCAATCCATAATCAGCACCAAAACTACCTGTTTTAAAATCCGATAAATTAATAACATTTTCCAATCCTTCTGCTCCACAAAAACGAGTTTGTGCAAATGGTAAATCTCTAGAAATACACAACACTTTTGTGTTTTCTAATTTTGATGCCGTTTCATTAAATTTTCGAACAGAAGCAGCACAAATTCCTGTATCTATACTAGGAAAAATATTTAATACTATTTTTTGTCCTTTAAAATCCTCTAATTTTTTAATAGATAAATCAGTTGCTACTAATTCAAAAGAATTAGCCTTTGATCCTACTACAGGCAATTCTCCAACTGTATTTATTGTATTTCCTTTAAATGTTATTTGTGCCATAATTTCATTTTTTAAAGCTCCAAAAATAAGGATATTTTTCAAATATTTTTTCTTAATAAAAACGTAAATATTGAGAATTAATATATAAATCTTATTTTGTATAGAAAACAAAAATATGGAAGCCTCAAAATCAGCCTCTTCAATTATTTATATAATGAATTAAATAGTACTTCCAGCTCTAAAAATATTCTATTTGATCTATTACCAAAATGTTTCATAAAGCCCATTAATTATGTAAACATGAATTAAACTCAAATTCCCTTATACTTCATGTTGAAAATAGAAAGGCAAAAAAAATACATGAAAATTTTTCTTGCGAATTTGGGAGTCAAAAACTATAACTTAACACGTAATTTACCACTTCGACTAAAGTATGAGAAGTCAAATTATCAATATTATGTAATTTCTCTTGTTGTACAAATAGCAAGATTACGAACTTTTAAGAAAACCTAATTGAAAGAGAAAAAGAGTATTTTTTTTAGATTCAAAATCTTTTTTATTTGTGATAAATCGCTAACGTATAATCAGCGTTTCAGTAAGTATTCCTTATTAATCATCAAAATAGTTTTCTATTTTTCTTCTCAAATTCCGGTAAGCATTTGAATTTATTCATTTTTTACAATAAAAACTAATTCGGAATTTTGGTTAAACCCAGATTACACATTAGACCCGAGCGTAGCGAATAGACGAAGTAAATCTATTCCACTTTATTTTTCTTCAAATTCAAGCACGTACTCAAATTTTAATCATCAAAATAGTTCACTATTTCTTCTTCTAAAATTTTCCGTGAGCACTTGAATTTATTGAAAAATTTTGTTTCACAACGAAGTCTAATGCGGAATCTGGATTAAAACAGCACTTATTTTAATTATTTTTTGTTAAAATTTATCTTATTAGAAATCTTTTAAATAAAAGTTATTATTTTTATTTTTCCTTATTATTAGGTTATTATTAAAATTATGGATAAGAAAGCACATTGGGAGCATGTTTTTTCAACAAAAAAAGAAGATGAAGTTAGTTGGTATCAAAAAAATCCAGAATCCTCTATATATTTTATTGAAAAACTGAACTTACCTAAAGATGCTAAAATAATAGATGTAGGCGGGGGAGATAGTTATTTAATAGACCATCTTTTAAATTTAGGTTATATCCATTTATATTTACTCGATATTTCAAAAAATGCTATTGAACGGATACAAAAAAGACTAGGAAAAGATTCTCGAAAGGTTAATTTCATAACCCATGATGTCATAGATTTTGTTTCAGAAGAAAAGTTTGATGTATGGCATGATAGAGCTTCTTTTCATTTTTTTACAAATCCAGTGGATATAGATCTTTATAAAAAAATAGCGGCTGGAAGTATTAAAGAAAACGGAAATCTTATTATAGGGACATTTTCAAAAAAAGGCCCTATAAAATGCAGTGGACTCCCCGTAAATCAATACTCTAGCACTACATTAAAGGCGGTTTTTTATCCTGATTTCGAAATGATTGAAGATCAAGAAATAGAACACAAAACGCCATTCAACACAATTCAAAATTTTATATTTTGTTCTTTTAAAAGAAATTCTGACACTAATAAATCTATTGAAAAATCTTGAAAAAAGAAGAATATCTCTTTCTTTTTCTAGTTGTTGAAAATTAAATAAAAAGGTTTTATTAATTTTCTATTCATTTATAAAAAAATTGTCTTTTTCTCTTCATTAAAAAAGAGGAAGATTCAAATCAGATCTGGGAGAAAAAATTTCTTTCCCTTTTTCTCTGCATAGCTCTTTTATTTTATCACAAGAGTCTATTGCGTAAATTTTTATGAGTTTAAAATATCTTTAAATAAAATAAATTAAGATAAGAGGGTGTTCTAAAAGTAAAATATTAAACCCAAATTTCGCATTTTCTCTAACTTTAAATATTTTTTTACTTTTAGAATACCTCTTATTACTTATTTATCAATAGATCCTAGCACGCGTTTCATAAATTCATTTAATGCTACTTTCTTTTCTTTTCCTTCTTTAATTAGCTTTTGAACTTCTAAAGCACCATAAAGATTAGAAATTAGTTCTCCAATAACATCTATCTCCTCATCTTTTAGAGATTCTAATTCTGTAAGATTTTCTAATACAGCAATTGTTTCTACTAAATAATCGCTATCATTTTCTTCTATAAATTGAGTTAGGTGCTTTATAACAGGTAATTTCATAATCTATAATTTAATTAAAGTATTTCACTAACTAAGTCACTTAATACCTCTGCTTTATTGGTTTGTGTCTCTTTAACTAATTTCCCATTAACAAAAGTTGCAAATGTAGGTAAATTAGAAACGTTAGCTAATTTTCTAGACTCAGGTGAATTTTCAGCATCTATTATTACAAAAGTAAGACTTTCATTTTCTGTAGATAACTTTTTAAATTTTGGTTTCATGATTCTACAATTACCACACCATGAGGCAGAAAATTGTACTACTACTTTGTCATTTTCATTAATTACATTTTGTAATGTATCTTCGTTTAATTCTATTAACATATTTATATAAATTGGAACAGTAATGCCAATACTTTTTAATAAGATATTGTCATTAATTTTTGTTTCGTGGTTATTATTTTAGATAAGGAAATTTACTTAATAATATCAATATATCATTAAGATTTATCAAGATTTTTAAAAAAGTTGCAATAACAATAGCAATATCTAATTATTTTATAAGACATTGCCATTGATTATTGCATTATTGGGAGAATTACTGATTAGTTTTGACTTAAGTAAGCTGCTGTACTTAATCTATCTGCGTTCATTGCTTCTTTACCTTCTTCCCAGTTTGCAGGACAAACCTCTCCTTTTGTTTGAACGTGTGTATAAGCATCTACTAAACGTAAATATTCTGTTACATTTCTTCCTAATGGCATATCATTTACACTCTCATGAAAAATTTTACCCGTTTCATCAATCAAATAAGTAGCACGGAAAGTTACATTCGAACCATCTAATAAAATATCATCAGATTCTTCATCGTATACTTCTTCTGCATCTAAAATACCTAATGCTTTTGATAAATTACGAGTAGTATCAGCTAATAGTGGATACGTAACACCTTCAATACCACCATTATTTTTAGGTGTATTTAACCACGCAAAATGAACTTCATTTGTATCGCAAGAAGCGCCTATTACAACTGTATTTCTTTTCTCAAATTCTGGCAAAGCAGCCTGAAAAGCATGTAATTCCGTTGGGCAAACAAATGTAAAATCTTTTGGATACCAAAATAATAATACTTTTTTGTTATTTTTTGTAGCTTCTTCAAGAATATTAATTCTTAAATTATCTCCCATTTCTGAAATTGCATCTACTGTAATATTTGGAAATTTTTTTCCTACTAAAGCCATAATATATAAGTGTTAAATTTATTGTTTCTGGTTGCAAATTTAGAAATACAATCTTTCCTTCTCACGCTCCTATACTATTAATTTTCTATTCAAATATAAATATTCTTTATAGCATAAAAAGATATTTACAATCTTTAAAATGAAGCAATAGTATTATAGATATTATTTATTAAACAAATAAAATTAATAAACAAAACCACTTTAGATTTGCCAGTGAAATAAGATTAAAAAACACACAAAAAAACTATTATAAATACTATATATAGTATTAAAAATAAATAATATAAAATGTTTTATATAAAGTTATAGTACAAATAGTATTTCTAAAATATTTAAAAAAAACACTAAAGTTTAATAAATAAAAAACAATTAAAATGAGTCATAATCAACAAAACAAAATGACATCAGTATCAGGAAGACCTATAGCTGATAATCAGAACTCTTTAACTGCTGGCAAAAGAGGGCCAATGCTTTTACAAGATATTTGGTTTTTAGAAAAGTTAGCGCACTTTGATAGAGAAGTAATCCCTGAGAGACGTATGCACGCAAAAGGTTCTGCTGCTTTTGGAACTTTTACCGTTACCCATGATATCACGAAATACACAAAAGCTAAAATATTTTCTGAAATTGGTAAAAAAACGGATTTATTCCTAAGATTTTCAACAGTAGCTGGAGAACGAGGTGCAGCTGATGCAGAAAGAGATATTCGCGGTTTTGCTGTAAAATTTTATACAGAAGAAGGAAACTGGGATTTAGTTGGAAATAATACCCCTGTATTTTTTATTCGCGATCCTTATAAATTCCCTGACTTAAACAAAGCAGTGAAAAGAGATCCTGGAACTAACTTGAGAAGTGCTAATAACAACTGGGATTACTGGACTTTATTACCTGAATCTTTACATCAAATTACCATGACAATGAGCGAACGTGGTATTCCAAAAAGTTACCGTCACATGAATGGTTATGGTAGTCATACTTTTAGCTTTATAAATGCTAATAACGAACGTTTTTGGGTAAAATTTCATTTTAAAACAGCTCAGGGAATTGAATGTTTAACTGATCAAGAATCCGAAGTAATAATCGGTAAGGATAGAGAAAGTCATCAAAGAGATTTATACAATAATATAAAAGAAGGGAATTTCCCTAAATGGCATCTAAAAGTACAAATAATGCCTGAAGAAGATGCTAAAAATTATCCTTTTAATCCTTTTGATTTAACAAAAGTTTGGCCTCATAATGACTATCCTCTGATAGACGTTGGAGTATTAGAATTAAACAAAAATCCTGAAAATTATTTTGCAGACGTAGAACAGTCAGCTTTTAATCCAGCAAATATTGTACCAGGTATCGGTTTTTCTCCTGATAGAATGCTACAAGGCAGATTATTTTCTTACGGTGATACACAACGTTATAGATTGGGGGTCAATCATTATCAAATCCCTGTAAATGCTCCTAGATGTCCATTTCATAATCATCACAAAG
This sequence comes from Flavobacterium davisii, assembly GCF_042182265.1. Taxonomy (NCBI): domain Bacteria; kingdom Pseudomonadati; phylum Bacteroidota; class Flavobacteriia; order Flavobacteriales; family Flavobacteriaceae; genus Flavobacterium; species Flavobacterium davisii. The sequence goes on along the minus strand of NZ_CP097869.1, from coordinate 2,576,842 downwards.
ATGGTGCTATGCGTATTGACGGTAACGGGGGAAACTCCGTACACTATGAACCTAATAGTTATGGAAAATGGCAAGAACAAAAAGAATATAGAGAACCTGCTTTAGCACTAGAAGGAGCTGTTGATCATTGGGACTTTAGAGAGGATGACAATGATTATTACACACAACCAGGTAATCTGTTTCGAATCATGACTCCTGAACAACAACAAGTATTATTTGAAAATACGGCACGTTCTGTAGGCGGAGCAGAAAAATTTATACAAGAGCGTCATATTATTAATTGTTACAAAGCAGACCCTAATTATGGTAAAGGAGTTGCAGTGGCTTTAGGTATTAGCTTAACCGATTTAGATTTAATATAAATATTTAAATAGTAATGAGAAAATCATTTTTAACCTGTGCATCACTTATAATCTCTATAAGTGCATTTGCCCAAACTCCACTTACAACCAGTGCTGGAGCTCCTGTAAATGGAGATTTACAGTCCTTAACTTTAGGTCCAAATGGCCCTGTTTTATTAGAAGATGTTCATTTAATTGAAAAACTACAACATTTTAGCAGAGAAAGAATCCCAGAACGTGTTATGCACCCAAGAGGTACTGGTGCTCAAGGTTATTTTATTTTAACCAAAAACATAAGTGATCTTACAAAAGCTAAAATTTTTACTGAAGTAGATAAAAAAACACCTGTTCTAGTCCGTTTTTCAAGTGTTATACACTCTAAAGGATCTCCAGAAACAGCAAGAGATCCAAGAGGGTTTGCTGTAAAATTTTATACCGAAGAAGGTAACTGGGATTTGGTTGGAAATCATATACCTACATTCTTTATAAGAGATGCTATTAAATTTCCTGATTTTACACATGCTAATAAACCATCTCCAATTACTGATCTTCAGGATGAAAACAGAATTTTTGATTACTTTTCAAAAACACCCGAAGCTACTCAAACATTAACTTGGTTAATGTCTGATAATGGGACTCCTAAATCGTATAGAGAAATGGATGGTTTTGGAGTAAATACTTTCAAATTTATCAATGATAAAGGAGATATTTCTTGGGTTAAATTTCATTTCAAATCATTACAAGGAATCAAAAATTTAACAGCAGAAGAAGTCGTTCAGGTACAAGGTAAAGATTTTAGTCACATGACTAGAGATTTGTATGATAATATTGCTGCTGGCAATTATCCTAAATGGGATTTGTATGTACAAATAATTCCTAACAAAGACATTAATAAATATGACTTTAATATTTTTGATGATACTAAACAATGGTTTAATGTAGAAGAAACAAAAGTAGGTACTCTTGTTCTAGATCGTATACCAGCTAACTTCTTCCAATACACTGAAAGCGCAGCCTTTGCTCCTTCTAGAGTCGTACCTGGAATTGGTTTTTCTCCTGATAAAATGCTTCAGGGTCGAAATTTTTCTTATGCTGATGCGCAAATGTATAGATTGGGCAAAAACCACCAATTATTACCTGCTAACAGACCTTTGGTAAAAGTAAATAATTACCATATAGATGGAGCTATGAATTTTGAAGAAAGAACAGGAGATACAAACTACTTCCCTAGTCATAATAATCCTACTTATACAGAATTCAAAGCAGATGATAAAAGACTATTGGATGGTTACATGGTACGCGAAGAAATAAAAGATTCTAAAGACTTTTATCAAGCAGGTATCTTATACCGTGGTTATTCTAAACAAGAAAAAGATAACTTAATCAAAAACTGGACTAACAATTTAAGTAAAGTTAAAGATAAAAAGATTCAGGCTACTATTGTTAGCTTTTTATATAAAGCTGATCAAGAATACGGAACAAGAGTTGGTAATGCTCTAGGTTTATCTAAAGATAGTTATAATAAATAAATTCTATTAACACGTTAGAATGCTATAATATTAGTTTTAATCATCTGGTATCTATAGCATTCTTTCTTAAAATTAAAATTATGTACACAAAAAGATTTTATATATTTATTTTAGTATTAAACGTTTTTTTTGTTTCCTACGCGCAAAACCCTAACGCACAACAAGAACTTGAAAAATCATTTTTTTATGGAGCTAGAACCTCTAACATAGAAATATTGAATGAATTTATTAAAACAGGTATAAATGTAAACTATCAGGGAGAAAATGGTTATACCGCAATTATGATTGCAGCATATAATGGGCAAAAAAAAGCCGTTGAATTTTTACATTCTAAAGGAGCTGATTTATGTATAAAAGATAAAAGAAACAATACTGCTTTAATGGGAGCTATTGTAGCTGGTGAAGATGATATTGCTAAATTTATAATAAGCAACGAAAAATGTGATGAAGAAACAAATAAAAGAACCCTTGAATATGCACAACGTTTTGGAAGAACTGAAATAATTAAATTTTTATCTACAAAAAATATAAAATAAGTACATTTCCTTTTATTATAATGTATTTAAATTACTGTTAAATAGATATTCCCCTTTTTAATTCAACAACAACTCTTTTTCATTAATTTAATCTTCTCACAACACCATTAGTCATCAATGCAATTAATTCTAAAAGTTGATAATATACAAGATCAGCCATAAACAATTTTGAGATATTGATTAAATAATAAATCTTAAAACACGTTTTTATTTACAATTTCATTATTATATCGAATTTAATCTAAAAATATCTCAAAAACGTTAAAAATGTAAGTTATCTTTGTTTATAATTTTTAACACAAAGAATCATATTTTAAAAAATGAAAAGAAAAATTTTTTTATCCGTTTTCAGCTCTTTATTTTCACTTTTTTCATTAGCTCAAGAAACGGTTTCAGAACGTTATACAGCACACAATAAAGGAAAATTTTATATTTATTGGGGTGGAAATCGTGAAACTTTTAGTAATTCTGATATTACTTTTAAAGGAAATGATTATAACTTCACTGTTTATGATGTACCCGCTCATGACAAACCTAAAGGATGGCATATAGATTATATAAATCCTCTTAGAATGACCATCCCACAAACAAACTTCCGATTAGGATATTTTATCAACGATCATTATAATATTTCCTTGGGATTAGATCACATGAAATATGTCATGTATCAAGATAAGGTCGTAAACTATAGTGGTAATTACCCAAACAGAGGCTTATATGGTGAAAATAGAAATGAATTAGGTCAACCAATTAATTCAAATCAAATAAATTTAACTGAAGATTTTTTAACCTTTGAGCATACTGATGGGCTTAATTACATTAATGCTGAAATCAGCCGAGTAGATGATTTAACTAAATACATCATGCCAACTCTAAACACAGATAAAGTACAATTAAACTTAACGGAAGGAATTGGAGGCGGTGTGCTGTTACCTAAAACAAATACTAAGCTTTTTCATAAGGAACGTTATGACGAATTTCATTTAGCAGGTTATGGATTAGCAGCTAAAGCTGGTTTAAATTTAACTTTCTTAAAACATTTTTTTGTTCAAGGAGAGCTTAAAGGAGGCTATATCAATATGCCTGATATTCGCACCTCTTATGATTCGGCTGATAGAGCAAGTCAACATTTTTGGTTTTTACAACGTATTATTGCTTTTGGTGTTACTTATAAATTATAATTATTATATTTTTTACTAAAACTGCTCAAAATACACTGCCCCCAAAAAGTTAGATACTATTTGGGGGCAGTGTAAAAAAAGGGCAGTTTTTTAATTCTTAAAGTATAGTTTTTTAATTCTAGATTACACGGTAGACTTTCTTAGGTTACATTTTAAAAGCTATGTCTTACTCATTTTATGTGATCCCTCCTAGCGTCGGGATGAAAATTTAGCTTTTATCTTTCTCTTTCTTCTGTTGAAATAAATTTATAAATATTCAAAGAACTTACCTAGACAAACATAGTATGACAAGAATCCGAATCATTTTTTAGAATAAATGAATCAGCGTTCTGTATGTCACTTCTACTAAAGAAGGAGTCGCATAATCTAGGTTAAACCCTAATTACGCATTAGAAAAAACAAATCTCATAACTTACTGACTTAAAAGAAATTACATTTTTAGTGATTCTGTTTTTTAATTTTGTTAAGTACTGATAATCACTAAAATGTTTTTTTAAAATATCTAACGTTTAATCAGGGATTATGCTTTTGCCTCCTTATTTCCTTTTAAAATTTTCTATAAATAGATAGTTTAAATCATTAAGTTATACTATTTAAATTTTGAATTTACTGGGATATTACTTACCTTTAGGCATGCCAAAGAAAATCCAAATAGCAATAAAAGAAGATGTTGATTTTTTAGATAAATTACTAGTAAAGACATCTGGATCTTTGAAAAAAGACAGAATAAAGACTTTGATTCTAATTAAGAAAGGAAAATATGTTTTTTATAGTTCCATTGCTAAAAAATTAGGGAGAACCGAGAAGACTGTACGAGGTTGGGCACAGGAGTATCTGAAAAGCGGTATTTCTGAAATGTTAAGTGTTAGAAGTGGAGGAAATAATACAAAGAAAATATCTGAGAAAATGGCCAATGCTATTGAGCAGAAATTGAATGATCCAAAAACAACAATAACATCGTATGTTGAATTGTTGAAGATTCTCGAAAAAGAGCTTAACGAATCGGTTAATTATGGTGCTTTATATGCTCATTGCAAACGCAAGCATCAATCAAAATTGAAAGTTGCAAGAAAATCCCACTATAAAAAGGATGAAAACGCAGAGGCGTTTTTTAAAAAACCTTGAAAACAAATTTGAAGAGTGTAGAATTATTCTTAATAAAAATAACTTTGAATCTGTAAACCTCTATTTTCAGGATGAAAGTCGTTTCGGTTTGATTACAAAACAGAAAAGAGTTATTACCGCAAAAGGAATAAAAGCCATCGGTACTTATAAACATAGCTATCTTTATAATTGGCTCTGGGGAAGTTTTTCCCCCATAACAGGTGAGAGTTTTTGTATGACAACACAAAGTGTTTGCAAAGAATTATTTGTAAAATATCTGGAAGATTTCAGCAATCACAAGCCAACAGAGTTAAAGATTATGATAATTGATAATGCCGCATTTCATTCCACAAAGGATGTGATAATTCCTGACAATATATTTCTTTTGCCAATTCCACCATATTGCCCAGAACTTAACCCTGCTGAGAAAATGTGGCAATGGATGAAAGATAAAATTGCAATGAAAATTTATGATACTTTAGACGACTTAAACCAAAAAATGGAAGAATTGATTAAAATATCTGATGATAAAACAATTAAATCAATAACAGGCTATCCGTTTTACATGAATGCTTTTTACAGTGTTTTCAAAGTTTAAACGGTATTATAAGCTTTGCAATGAAAATATAAAGAACAAAAAGACAGACTCCTTTTTTACAGCATTGAAGTAACAAAATAAATACTGCGTCATTCTATCTTTCAGACATTCACATTGCATACACAGCTACCTATCCATAAGTGAATTATAAAATAAAAGCAATGAGAAAGTGTCCTAAAAGGTCACAATCTTGTCATTTCGACCATAAGGAGATCCGAGAGCTTTACTCGAATAGACGAAGCAAATCACAATATACTGATAATGCGACTTCTCCTTTTATCGAAGTGATAGATTACGTTGAATTTTGACTTTTCAGACACCCTCCATTGCTTTTAGGGTTATCGTATAAATTTTTAATCTCTACTAGAGATTTTTTTATCACAATACCAATCAAACGAATAACCATTATGATGGTAAAATGTGATTAAAGATTATAATTATTCTTATTTTAATGATATCTCTACCTGAATATTACCTCTAGTTGCATTAGAATAAGGGCAAATTTGATGTGTTTTAGCTAATAAATCCTCAGCAACTTCTCTCTCTACCCCATCTATTTGAGCTACTAAACTTACAGATAAATCAAACCCACCATTTCCATTAGGTCCAATCCCTACTTCTGCTGTTATACTAGATCCTTCTAATTTTATTTTTAAATTGCGAGCAACTAAATTTAGCGCACTATCAAAACAAGCTGCATAACCTGCGGCAAATAATTGTTCTGGATTAGTAAAAGCACCTCCTTTACCTCCTAATTCTTTTGGCATTTCTATTTTAAAATCCAAAACACCATCTTCAGATTTTATACTACCTTCTCTACCTCCTGTTGCGGTTACCTTTGTAGAATACAATGTTTTCATTTTTATTTAATCTATTAATGTTACTAATTCACTCATAGGTTTACGTACTTTTTTAAGATTTACCAACCAGTCATTAGGAGCATTTTTATATCCCAAAGGAAGGATTAATGTACTTCTTAAATTCTTTTCTCTTAAATTAAGAATTTTATCTAGTTCATCACGATCAAAACCTTCCATTGGCGTACTATCAATTCCCTCATACTCCGCTTGAGTCATGGCAGACATAAGTGCTATATAAGTTTGTTTGGCAGCATGATTGTGGTTTTCTTCTGAATTTTGTTCAGGGTAAAAAGATAAAAGTTTTTGACGATATGCTTCCCAACCTTCATTTTTAATACCTCTAATTTCATTCGTTAAATCAAACATGTGATTTATCCTTTCTGCCGTATAAGTATCCCAAGCTGCAAAAACCAGCAAATGAGAACAATCTGTAACTTGTGATTGATTCCATGCTATTTTTCTAATTTCAGCCTTGATAGCTGGATTGGTAATTACAAATACTTCAAAAGGCTGTAATCCACTAGAAGTTGGAGTCAATCGAATAGCCTCTAAAATATTTTCTATTTTTTCATCTGGAATCGTTTCTCCTGTCATTGCTTTACAAGCATAACGATTATTCAATAATTCTAAAAAATCCATATTCTCTTCGTGTTATATAATTTATTATTTTAAAGATTTAATTTTATTACTTTTTTATACTATACCATGCCAATTTATATGCGTTTTCTAATACATTTTCATCAAAAAAGAGTTCTCCTGTTTGATGTTTAGCTACTAAAAACGACAACGGATTTACTGCAAATCCATAAATCAAATAAAGCGAACAATCTTTTACAATTCCTTCCTCTTGCCCTCTTTTACATAAATCCATAAACTTTTTTAAATACGAAATTCCTTTACTACGAGTTTCCTCATTAATCATAGGTGTTATATCGCATAAAGATTGAAAAAGAGCTTCTTTAATATGATTTCGCTTATAATTTGCTATAGCATACCAAATTACTTTAAAGCCTTCTTCTACTGACATTCCTTCATGATAATCTTTAAAAATACAATCACTAATTTCTTCCTTTAAATGAAGATAAAGTTTATCTATAAGATCTTGCTTATTTTCAAAATAAATATAAATAGTAGCAGGTGCCACATTTGCTTTTTGTGCTATTTTAGACATTGAAGAAGCATGAAACCCATTATTATTCACTAATTCTAAAGTTGCCTCTAATATTGCTTTTTCTTTATCTTTTAATTGAGGTCTCATCTCTATTCTTTTTTTATGATTACAAATATACAAAAAAAGAACGAACGTTCATTCTTTAGTTTTTAAAAAAATTATAAAAACAATTTCTTCAATAAAATCTAAAAAAGAAAGATAAATTCTGTTTTATAAAAACTCTCTCTATAACAACCTACAAAATTAAACATGCCATAAAAAAAAAGGAATATATACGGATTTTCCGTAATAATTTGTTTATTTCTTTTTTTATCTTGGCCCTCAATAACCAACCTATCCAATTTAGAAATGAAAGAGAAAATTAAAATTATTATCAAACTATTTATCAATCAATTACAAATTATATTAACCTAAAAAAGATGATATATTTTCAAAAAAAAACAGAATATCATATTAGCAAAATACCATCAATTCATCTCATAAAATAATAAAAATAAATATTTAACGTTAAAGTTATAACGAAAAGATATTTTAACAAACAAAATAAACTAAAGAGAGGAAATAAAAAATTTCAATGTTTCGACAAAATAGTCAATAAAAAATTCTTATTTGTATTTATAAACTAAACTAATAAAATGAAAATTAAATATTTAACTATTATAGCAATACTGTTCTTTTTCTCTTGTAACAAGGACAATGATGACACTAATTTGAAAGTAGAAGAATCTATTGATTTCAAGCAAAAAATGCGAGAATTTGTAATTGGTATTAGCCAATATTCTAAATCCATCAATCCTAATTTTTCAATAATCCCACAAAATGGAATTGAATTAGTCTCAACAACAAATGATGGTCTAGGAGCTCCTGTTTCTTCTTATCTTGATGCTATTGATGCCAATGGTCAAGAAGATTTATTCTATAGTTCTGAAAATGATAATCAGCCTACCCCTGATGATCGAACAGAGTATCTAAAAAAATTACTTAATATTTCTAAAAATTCTGGAAACAAAATATTGGTAATTGATTTTTGCTCAACTGGCAATGACATTTCGGACTCGTATTCAAAAAATAATAATAACAACTACACTTCCTTTGCTACAACTGAAATAGGCTTAAACTCTATCCCCCCTTTACCTAACCCTATCAATCAAGAAAATGATTTAAATATTAACGGTATTAATGATGCTAAAAACTTCTTATACATAATAAATCCTACACAATTTAAATCTAAAGATGATTTTATTACAGCCGTAAATAAAACAAATTATGATTTAATAATAATGGATTTGTTTTTTAGAGGAACCCCTTTTACTGCTTCTGAAGTAAATCGACTAAAAAATAAAGAAAATGGAGGAAAAAGACTTGTTATTTCATACATGTCAATTGGAGAAGCTGAAAGCTATCGTTATTATTGGGACAAAAATTGGTATACAAACAAACCCAGTTGGTTAGATGAGGAAAACACTGATTGGAAAGGTAATTTTAAAGTCAAATATTGGGATGAAAACTGGCAAAGCATAATTTATGGAAACAACAACTCTTACTTAAAAAAAATATTAGATGCTAACTTTGACGGAGTATATTTAGACATAATTGATGCTTTTGATTATTACACTAATTAATAATTTCTTCTTAATTTTATAGTCAATATAAAATAAGTAATAACACTAAAATTATTAAAATAAAAAAATGGTACGATTAATTTTATCAATTTTTAGCTTAGGCTTAACATTAATATCTTGTAACACTAATAAAGACGAAAAAACTGTTTATATTGGAGCAAACACCACACCTTGCAACGCGGGGGTAATGGAAACAGAATGTTTGCAAATAAAATGGAGTAAAAATCAAAAAGAATGGGATTTTTTTTACAACACTATTCAAGGATTTAAATACGAAAAAGGTAATGAGTACGAGCTTGTTATTAAAGAAGAAAAAGTAGAAAATCCTCCAGCTGATGGATCAAATGTAAAATACACATTAATAAAAGAAGTAAGTAAAAAAAGATTACTGGTAACGAAATAAAATAATCTTATACAAATTGTAAACAAGATACATAACTCTTAAAAAATGAAATTTTGATCTTTCATTTTTAAAAATATTTTAAATAAAAATTATGTATTGAAATAAAATTAACAAATTAGTTTCCCTCATTTTTAACAAAGCCTAAAAGTGGGGGAAAATAATTTAAATGATCTCTATCTTTTTTAGTCTTTTTGACTCTATAAAAAATGATATTGTATTTATTCTATAAATAATTGACTGACTATTTTTACAAACACCTTTTCTTTAATAAATGAGATCATATCGGTATCATATAAACTTATTTTTTCTAATAACAACTCTTTATTGCTTTTCGCAATCACAAACAAATAAACAAAAGTTAGATACTCTAGGTATAATAAAACTTGTTGAAAAAAAAGGGCTTTTATTAATCCCCAAAGGACTCAGCAAAAAAGAAATAAATACAATTCCTTCCTTAACACCTAAAATAACTTTTGACCCAAAGAAAAACAATTGGACTGTTATTTCAACTGACTATAAGACTACACAAAAAGGAGATTGCAAAAAAACGAATGGCTGTACGATGGTTATTACTCAAATAGTAGTAATATCAGACATAACAAAAAAAATAATTCATACTAATAGAACTGAAAAACTATATCAAAACTATGAATAAAGCAAATCTATATTTTAAAAGATCCATTCAAGTCAAATTATAGTTTAAATTTTATCTCCAAATTAATAAAATAACTTAAAAAAGGATTTTTTTTTACTTAATAGACTAAAAGTAGATTAAGTAAAAGTTTTACTCATTTTTGAGATGCATTACTAATCTTATTAATAAACTAATTTTAAGCAACTTACATATTCTTTTGAGCTCAAATTTAAAACTATGAAGTAATTTAATTTTTAGTCTATAATTTATTCTGCTCATTATTAAGTTCGTTAATACGACTATTTTTTCTCTAAGTATAGATTACATATTAAACTTAGTAGTAAAGATGAAAAGGAAAAAAAACAAAAATGTTGTGAGATCAAAAGCATAATTTAACAGGGCGTTTGTCACTTCGACCGAAGAAATAAGTTGTCCATATTATATTATATCATCTCTACTTTTGTATTAATGAGAAGATTCCAAAATTTTAACACAACCTAATTGAGGACATAAAGTATACTCTTTTAGATTCAAAAGTTCTAATCTATTTATAATAAATTTCTAACGCATAATATGGGGTAAACTATAATTTTAAAGTTAGAAAAATAAAAAAAGAGATTGTCCAAAAATTACCATTGAAAAATGATAAAATAAATTTTAAAATTTACTTTTCGGACAACCTCTAATTTATAAAATCAGTGTTTGATTATTATCGCACTAATTTTTTATATTTGATTCTTGTTGGCACTAAATCACCTAAACGCTTTTTACGATTTTCTTCATAATCTGTAAATCCTCCTTCAAAATAATATACTTGTGAATCTCCTTCAAAAGCTAAAATATGAGTACATACACGGTCTAAAAACCAACGATCGTGAGAAATAATTACGGCGCAACCTGCAAAATTTTCTAATCCTTCCTCTAATGCACGAAGTGTATTTACATCTAGATCATTAGTAGGTTCATCTAATAATAATACGTTTCCTTCTTCTCTTAAAGTCATAGCTAAGTGCAAACGATTACGTTCTCCTCCTGATAGTGTTGCTACTTTTTTGTTTTGCTCACTACCTGAAAAATTAAATTTAGATAAATAGGCACGTGAATTTACCTGTCGTCCCCCCATCATGATCAATTCTTGACCATCACAAAAGTTTTCCCAAATAGATTTTTCTGGATCAATATTTTTATGTGTTTGATCAACGTATGCTATTTTAACTGTTTCTCCTATTTCAAATGAGCCAGCATCTGCTTGTTGCTCTCCCATTATCATACGGAAAATAGTTGATTTACCAGCACCATTTGGACCAATAATTCCTACAATACCTGCTTGTGGCAAAGTAAAATTCAAATTATCATATAATAATTTGTCACCAAATGCTTTGGCTACATTTTTAGCCTCGATTACATTAGTTCCTAAACGAGGTCCATTAGGAATATATAATTCTAATTTTTCTTCTAATTGTTTAGAATCTTCATTTAATAAGCGATCATAATTTTGGAGACGTGCTTTTTGTTTTGTTTGACGTCCTTTTGCACCTTGACGCACCCAATCTAACTCACGTTCTAAAATTTTACGACGTTTTGATTCTGTTTTTTCTTCTTGCTCTAAACGTTTTGCTTTTTGATCTAACCAAGAAGAGTAATTTCCTTTCCACGGAATACCTTCTCCTCTATCTAATTCAAGTATCCAGCCTGCTACATTATCTAGGAAATAACGGTCGTGGGTTACTGCAATAATCGTTCCTTTATATTGTTGTAAATGTTGTTCTAACCAATGTACTGATTCCGCATCTAAGTGGTTAGTCGGCTCATCTAATAACAAAACATCCGGTTCTTGTAATAATAAGCGACATAAAGCGACACGACGGCGCTCTCCTCCTGATAATATTTTTATAGGTGTATCAGCATCTGGACAACGAAGTGCATCCATTGCTACTTCTAGTTTATTATCTAATTCCCAAGCACCACAAGCATCTATTTTATCTTGTAATTCTGCTTGACGATCCATTAGTTTTTGCATTTTATCAGCGTTCTCATAAACTTCTGGCAAACCAAATTGATCGTTGATTGTATTGAATTCTTCCAGTAATTTAACTGCTTCTGCTGCGCCTTCACGAACAATTTCTATTACGGTCTTTTCTTCATCTAATTGAGGTTCTTGTTCTAAATAACCTACTGTATAACCTGGTGCAAAAACAACATCGCCTTGATGATTTTTATCAATTCCAGCTATAATCTTTAATAAAGAAGATTTACCTGAACCGTTTAAACCTAGAATACCAATTTTAGCTCCGTAAAAAAAGCTTAAATAAATATCTTTTAGTACTTGTTTATTAGTTGAAGAATAAGTTTTACTTACCTTCGACATTGAAAATATTACTTTCTTATCGTCTGACATAATATGATTTAAAATTTTAGAATTTAGAATAAAGATTGAAGACTAAGAACCATAACGGACTCTATTTACACTCTTCCTTTTAAAGCATTAAAAACCCACGCATTAGCAAAAAAACCGATTCCTACGGCACTAAATCCCCATCCTGCTACATCTGCATAACGATAAATACCTAAGCCTATTAAAATTATTCCCATAACAATCATTATAAATGTTGCCCATGCTAGAACTGTATTTTTATTCATTCCTACACTCATTTTAAATTCAATATTTTATATTACTTTAAAGTTGCAAATATCGTAAATTTAGTTAAAAATTTTAACTAACATTTCTTTTAATAAATCATCTTGTGAAAGATTTATGGCTCCTACTCCTTTACTTTTTAAATCGACCTCTTTTAAGGTTGCTACAATCCCACTTACTTTTTTCATGGGATAATTTCGAGCCGCTAATTCATAATCTTTTACAAAAAAAGGATTTACTCTTAATACTGATGCAACGTTTTTAGGATTTTTATCTTTTAATCCGTGATATAGCAATAATTGTAAAAAAAAGCTAAATACCAACCCTATTGTTAAAACTATTGGATTATCTTTCGGGTTTTGAGCAAAATGATCTGCTATTTTATAAGCTTGAAGCTGATTTCGTTCACCTATTGCTTTTCTTAATTCAAATGGATTGAATTCTTTACTAAAACCAATATTTTCTTCAATAATTGCAGGGGTAATAAGATCTCCTTGCTTTAATATTATAGAAAGCTTATCTATTTCATTTGCAATTCTGCTTAAATCAGTCCCTAAAAAATCTACAAACATCTGTATTGCTTTGGGTTCAATCTGTAGTTTTTTGCCCTGCAAAACACGTGTTAACCAAGTTCCTACTTGATTTTCGTATAATTTTTTACTTTCAAAAACTACTCCCTTTTTTTCTAAAACTTTGGTAATTTTTTTTCGTTTATCCAAAGTTTTATACTTATAACAAAGTACTAAAACCGTTGTAATTTGAGGATTTTCAGCATAAGTTTCCAATTTATCAATAGTACGAGATAGTTCTTGCGCCTCTTTTACAATGACCACTTGTTTATCTGCCATCATAGGATAACGCTTAGCATTTCCAACAATATCTTCTATTGTAACATCTCGACCATAGAGTATTGTTTGATTAAAATCTCTTTCGTGTTCTTGTAAAATATTTTGTTCTATGTACTCTGACAATTTATCAATATAATAAGGCTCTTCCCCCATTAAAAAATAAATAGGTTTGATAATTCCTGCTTTTATATCTTTTATAATTTTTAGTGCTTCGTCCATTTTTTTAAGGTTTTAAACTTTAAGTTTTCCGTTTTGAAATAACTTGAAACCTGAAATTAAAAAACTACTTTTGGAAAATGATAAAGTTAAATTTCCCTTCCTATCAATTTCGGTTCAAAAGTAGCGAAAATAAAGTATCTATTTTTGATGAAATCCGTAAAAAGTTTGTTGTTCTTACTCCTGAAGAATGGGTTAGACAAAATGTAGTTCGCTTTCTATTAGAAGAAAAAAAATATCCCAAATCATGTATTAATGTAGAAAAATTAATTAAAATTAATAATTTAAGTAAACGATATGATATTGCTGTTTTTCAACCTAATGGATCTATTTTTTTACTAATAGAATGTAAGGCTCCTGAAGTACAAATTACACAAAAAACATTTGATCAAATAGCTCGGTATAATTTGGTATTAAATGCACAGCATTTGATGGTAACAAATGGATTCAACCATTATTTTTGCACAATGGATTTTAAAAATGAGCAATATGTTTTTTTAAATAAATTACCTGATTACACTCCTTATTGATCTTCTTTGATACCCTAAAAGTATATAGTATGTTTTTTATATTTTTTATCCGTTAATACTTTTTATATCAAAGTCTATTATCACCTTACTTTATTAAAAACTTTTAGTAAAATTTTATTTTTTTTACTCCAATCCCTTTAATTAGACTTATTTTTGTGGTCATAAAATATGTTTTTACTTATTATAAAAATTAAAAGCTTATTAAATTAAGCTACTCAAATATGAAAAAAATTGCTGTAGTCATACTTAATTGGAATGGACAAAAATTATTAGAACAGTTCCTCCCATCTGTTATTCAGTATTCTCCAGAAGCAACTATATATGTTGCTGACAATAATTCTAATGACAATTCAATATCGTTTGTTAAAGAACAATTTCCCCATATTAAAATAATAAAAAACAAAGATAACTTTGGTTATGCAAAAGGATATAATGAAGCATTAAAACATGTTGAAGAAGACATTTATGCGTTAGTAAACTCCGATATCGAGGTAACTAAAAATTGGTTACAACCTATTGAGAAATTATTTGATGAAAACCCAAAGATTGCGATTGCTCAACCGAAAATATTAGATTATAAAAACAAAGTAATGTTTGAATATGCAGGCGCAGCAGGCGGTTTTATAGATCGTTATGGTTTTCCTTTTTGTAGAGGTAGAATCTTTGAAACCTTAGAACAAGATAATGGTCAATACGATGATGTTATTGATATTTTTTGGGCAACTGGTGCTTGTTTTTTTATACGAAAAGAAATATTTAGAGAATTAAATGGATTGGATGCTGATTTTTTTGCACATCAAGAAGAAATTGACTTATGTTGGCGCGCTTTTAACAAAGGATACATGATTAAATATTGTGGTTTTTCTACTGTTTATCATGTTGGAGGTGCTACATTAAAGACAGGATCACCAGAAAAAACATTTTTAAATTTCAGAAATTCATTATGGATGATGACTAAAAATCTTCCTACCTCTCAATTAATTCCTATTTTATTTGTACGAATGTTATTGGATGGTATGGCTGGAATTAAATTTTTAGTAGAATTAAAACCCAAACATTTTTGGGCTATTTTAAGGTCTCATTATTATTTTTATACCAATTTTTCTAAACAGTTCAAAAAGAGAAGTACAAATCAAAAGGGAAATTATTATAAAATAAATTCTATCGTTTATCGTTATTTTATTAAAAATGGCAAAATTTTTGATTATCAATATAAAAATTAAATTAGAATGAATAAAACATTTTTAACATTATCTATTTTAGGTCTTTTAACAACTTCTTGTGTTTCTAAAAAGAAATATGCTGAATTAGAAACTAAAAACAAAGAAACGCAAGACTTGTTAAATACCGCAACTATTAAATTAAATTCTTGTTTAGAAGAAAAATCAGGGCTTAACGCGAGTTTAACCGCTTTGCAGAATGAAAATCAAAATTTAAGAAGAAATAATTCTGATTTGATTAATAGTTCTAAAGAAATGACTGTTTTAACTCAAAAAGGAGCTCAAAATATAGAAAAAGCGTTAGAGGCAATCAAGGAAAAAGATTTAAAAATTAATCGTTTACAAGATGCTTTAACTAAAAAAGATTCTGTAACATTGGCTCTTGTTACAAGCTTAAAACGTGAAGTTGGTATAGATGATCCAGACATTAATATAAATGTTGAAAAAGGGGTTGTCATGATTTCTATAGCAGATAATTTATTATTTAAATCTGGTAGCTATGATGTAAGTGATAAAGCTAAAGGTGTATTAGCAAAAGTTGCAAAAGTTGTTAATAGCAAACCTGATTTTGAATGTATGGTAGAAGGTCATACGGATAATTTACCTATCAAAAATAGCGTTTTATTAGACAATTGGGATCTTTCTGTAAAAAGAGCGACCTCTATCGTTCGTGTATTAGAAAAAGATTTAGGAGTAAATCCTAAGCAATTAATCCCAGCTGGTAGAAGTTTTCACATTCCTTTAGTGGATAATGATACTCCTGAAAATCGTTCTAAAAACAGACGTACTAGAATTATTATCATGCCTAAAATTGATCAATTTTATGAAATGATCGAAAAAGAAATGAAAAATTTAAGTAAATAATTTTAAAAAAAATACGACCTTGTTCTTTTTACTTCGTTCAATCATTTTACTTTCATCAAAGTAAGACCTGAACGAAGTAAACTAACAAAATAAAAGCAAATTTATTTTTACTTTATTTTTCTCTCAATTCAAGCACGCACTTTCATTTTAATCGCAAAATAGTTTCCTCTTTCTTCTTCTAAAATTTTACGTGAGCAGGTACCTAAATTTATTGAAATTTTTGTTTCGTAACGAAGCTAATACGAAATCTGAGGCAAACAATATCGATACGTTAACTTATCCATTTTTTAAAATCATTTACTCTTTCACGAGCCACTATTATTTCATCATCTTTGTAAGAAGGCAATACTAACTTTAATCTTGAATTACTATGTATTTGAATTTCTTTAATTGATTTTAAGGATACTATAAATTTTCTGGATATGCGATAGAAATCTTCTGGATTAAGCTCATTTTCCAATTGTTCCAAAGTTCCTTCTATTAAATAATCACGGTTATCTAAAGTATGTAAATAGGTTCCTTTATCTTGACTGTAAAAACATTCTATTTCTTTAATTTCAATTAATTTTAATTGTTGTCCTATCTTTACTGCAAAACGTTTTTTATATTCTTTTTCAATAGGATTCACTAGCATTCGTTTAATCATATCAAAATCTAGCGAAAGATTTTGCACCGTTGATGTTCGAGATTTAAATTTATTAACAGCCATTTTTAAATCCTCCTCATCGATAGGTTTTAATAAGTAATCAATACTATTTAATTTAAAAGCTCGTAAGGCATATTCATCATAAGCTGTTGTAAAAATAACAGCACTTTTTATGTCTATTTCTTCAAAAATTTCAAATGATAATCCGTCAGATAACTGAATATCTAAAAAAATCAAATCAGGGTGTATATTATTTTGAAACCAATATCTTGCTTCTTCAACAGAATGTAATGACTGGCTTACAATAAGTCCTAATTTTTCTACTTTACGTTGCAATAATCGCGCTGATGGTTTTTCATCTTCAATAATGATAACATTCATATATTAGAATATTTATTATTTTTTAACAAACTAAAGGTCTTACTTTAGCAATGTTATTTTTTTAATCTTATTTAGTAAAATTATAGTAACAAAAATACAGATAACTATGATTAGATAAACTTATATATAAAAAATACTAATATAAAAACATATTTCGTTTTTGGATTACTTCCTGATAATATATTTTTATAATAACAAAAAAGGTATTGGTTTATATCATCAAGGAGTAGCTTTATAATATTCAATATCAACATAAAGGTTTTTTATTTATTATAGGATAAAAAAAAACAATTTTAAAATTGTTTGTTGAATATATTTAGAAGTATTTTTGTGATCAAGGCATTAAATAAAAATTATAATGAAAATTATTATATCCCCTGCTAAATCTCTAGATTTTGAAAAAAAATTACCTACTGATAAATTCACTCAATCTTCTTTTTTAGATAAATCCAAAGAAATAATTGAAGTAGTTAAACAATTATCGCCAAATGATTTATCTAGTTTAATGAAAATATCCCCTGCTTTGGGAGAATTAAATTGGGAAAGAAATCAACGCTTTAAAATGCCTTTTACACCTGAAAATGCTCGTCCCGCTGTTTATGCTTTTAATGGTGATGTATACCAAGGTTTAGATGTTTATACAATGTCCGATCAAAAAATAGATCTTTTACAAAACAAACTACGTATACTTTCAGGTCAATATGGCTTATTAAAACCATTAGATTTAATTCAACCTTATCGCTTAGAAATGGGAACAAAGTTAGCTATTGGTAATAAAAAAAATCTTTATGAATATTGGAAAGAAACCTTAACAGAATCACTAAATCAAGAATTAAAAAATGATACTTTTTTTATTAATCTTGCTAGTAATGAATATTCCTCGGCTATTCATCTTAAGAAATTAAATGTTCCTGTTATTACACCCGAATTTAAAGATTACAAAAACGGACAATTAAAAATAATTTCTTTTTTTGCTAAAAAAGCTCGCGGATTGATGGTTCGTTATATTATTGATCATAATATTGAAACAATTGATGGGATAAAAGGGTTTAATTATGAGGGATATTGTTTTGACGAATCGCTTTCTACTAATAATAAATTAGTATTTACGAGATAAATTTTATATATTTAAGTCCCTTACTAAATAAAGAAAAACCTCGTAATTATTCAGTGAAATGAATTAAAACGGGGTTTTTTATCAAATAGATTCTTATTTTGAGCTAAGAAATAAAAAGAAAACAAAGTTAATTTTATTTTCAAAGCATCAGATTAAAAGAAATCGGATCATTTTAATTGATAAAATAATAGGAGAAGAAAAAACAAAAAAATTCTTGATTAACAACATCTAGTTTAATCTAATAGCATTAAGGTTATAGCAACCCATTATATTTTCTCACAAACCACTCAACAGCTAAGAGTAACACTAGTATTACTAATCCATAAACCCAGTCTATAAGTGGCGATTTTTTAACTACTTCTTTTTGTATGGGTTTATATTTTTCTACATTTTCTAAATAAAGCATCAGTTGATCTGTGTCTTTAGGAAGATATAATTTACCTTCGGTATTTTCTGCTAATTGTTTCAATCGGATGATATCGGCATTAACGAATTGTTTTTCTGCATCAAAATATAACATCTGAAATTTAGCTAAATACTGTGTTCCTGATTGTTTTTCCTTAACTATAAAGTCGTAATTACCTGCTTCTAAATTATCAAAGGCTACTGAAAAATCATTATTACCTTTTAAAAAATCGTATATTTTGGATTGTTTGGTATCATTATTTTTTAACTGGATAGTAAGCTGTGCATTTTCATCAAACTCGTAATTTTTATTAAAATATTGAGCTGATATTGTAACGGTTTCACCGGAATTATAAAAGTTTTCATGATTAACTACTAAATTTTTCTTTTTGTTATTAGAAGCTAAGTATTGTATCATTTTATCAAAAAAAAGATCAAATTTTTCAAAAGATTTTTCTTTTAAATAACTTTCTAATCGCCATTTCCAAATATTTTCTCCAAATAAAAAGGCATTTCTATTAATACCATTTTCGCTAAAGGCTAATAAAGGACTTTCGCTATCTACCATACGTATACGTGCGGTAAGTAGTACATTGATATTGGATTTTGGAATGATGGTTCCGAATGGATTTTCTAAGGGAGGAAATTGTTCAAAACCAAAATTATCAATAGAAAAAGAATTAAAATTATGATTAAAATTAGCTGAATAATCTTCCTTTTGGGCTGATGTTTTAAATTCGAATTGATTATAGTACTGTGATAATAGATTAAAATCAGTATTTAGTCCTGTAATAACAAAAGTGTTAATTTTACGATTTTTATTTTTTTCTAGAATAGGTTTAAATTCAGAATTGGGCTGATAAAAAAACAAAATACTAAAATCATCTAAGTTCTTAATATCTCTTGGTTTTAATAAAGTTACTTTTCGTTGTTCATTCGATTCTATTGCTCTTTTGATTGTACTTAAATCGGGATGCACAATCGAGGATATTAAAGCAATTTCTGTGTGTTGATCTATTACTTCTACAGCAAAATTTTTGACATTATTAAACTTATTTTTTTCATTTTCGGAGGAAGTAATAACCGCTTTATAAGTATGTACTCCTACTTTATCGGCATTTAATAAAATAGATAATGTTTCTGATTTTTTATTTGCAGAAAAAGAAATATTTTGTTTGTAAATTGTTTTATCAGAGGTTTGTATAGCCAAATTAGCGGTAACTGATTTATTTCCCGTATAATTTAAAAATATTTCTACGGGAAACTTATTCTTTAAAAAAGCATATTTATTAGCATTTAATTGATTGATTTTTAAATCTAAATATTCTATTGTATCACCTAAAACTACGGGAAAAACATTCGCATTTTGTTGAATATTAAAAACGTAATCATTTCCTTGTGTTTGATTTCCATCAGTTAATAAAACTACAGGATGGTTTTGTGTACGATACAATTGTTTTAATTTTTCAAATGCTTTGTAGATATTGGATTGTTTGCCTTTAAAATTAAGTGGTTGATCTGTATTGAGATCTTGATCAAAGGAAAATAGTTGTATTTGGTATTTTTCCTGAAGTTTTGAATTTTCAGAAATTTTTTTAGATAATTCTTTTGTTATTTTACTTTGTTTTAAAAACTCAATTGATTCTGAATTATCAACAACTATGGGTAAAGGAGTTTTCGTTATTTCGTAAGTACTTTTGGTAATAATTGGATTAATTAGTAATAATAAAACAAAAAATAGAGACGAAAAACGTAAAAAAGCTAAAAATAATTGAAGACGTGATTTGTTATTAACTTTATATAAATAGTGATAAAAAGCAATTCCTGCAGAAACTATTATTGCTAAAAGTAAAAGTAAAATTGTCTTTATCGCCATTTTTTTATAATTAGTAAAAAGCAATTAGTAAAGAGTTAATCATGAAAACTTGAACATAATTAGCCCTCTACTAATCAACACGTTAGTATAGTTTTTTTTTATAAGACGGAATCTATAAATTAGGTAAGCATTCCTCCATCTACATTCAATACTTGTCCTGTAACATAAGCACTCATATCAGAAGCTAAGAATACACAAGCATTCGCAATATCCTCTGGTTTACCACCACGTTTTAAAGGAATTGTATCTCTCCAACCTTGTACTACGTCTTCATTTAATTTAGCTGTCATTTCTGTTTCTATAAAACCAGGTGCTATGGCATTGCAACGAATATTACGTGATCCTAACTCTAATGCAATCGATTTAGTAAATCCAATCATACCTGCTTTAGATGCGGCATAATTGGCCTGACCTGCATTTCCTTTTACCCCTACTACACTACTCATATTAATAATAGATCCTGCACGGTTTTTTAACATTGTTTTTTGTACCGCTTTGGTCATGTTAAATACTGATTTCAAGTTGATATTTAGTACCGCATCAAAATCTTCTTCTGACATTCTCATTAATAAATTATCTTTAGTAACTCCTGCATTATTAATCAGAATATCTATAGTTCCAAATTCTGCTAAAACATCATCTACTAACTTTTGCGCTTCATTAAAATCGGCTGCATTTGATTTATATCCTTTTGCTTTAACTCCTAAAGCTATCAATTCATTTTCTAACGCTAAAGCACTTTCTGCTGATGAACTATAAGTAAAAGCTATATTAGCTCCATTTTTCGCAAATACTTCTGCTATACCTTTACCAATACCACGACTAGCTCCTGTAATAATAGCAATTTTTCCTTCTAATAATTTCATTTTATTTTTTTAATATGTATAACAACTTGTTTGGTCGAACAAATATAAAAATACTTTAATATTTTCTATAACATTTTAAATTTAAAATTAAACCTTTCTATTTTTCATTAGTCCTATAAAGTATATTTATAGCTATTCATCTATTTAAAAATCAAGCCTTATGAAAAAACTAATCTACTTATCATTATTAATAATTTTGAATACCGCCTGTCAATCTCGTGATGATTCATATATTCCAATTAATCAAACTTCAGACGAATTTCCTAATATTACAGCTACTTTTGGTAATAAAATAGATTTAAAAAATCTTTATAATTATGCAAATCAAACAGTACCTGATTATGTTACTAAATTTAATACTGGCACGAATCTTATAACTAATAAAGGAGCTACCTTAGGAAGAGTTTTATTTTATGACAAAAATCTTTCATCTAGTAATACTATTTCATGTGCCAACTGTCATCAACAATCTAATGCTTTTGGTGATACAGAAGTGGCTAGTAAAGGTGTAAACGGTACTACAGATAGACACTCTATGCGACTAGTAAACAATCGTTTTGCCAATGAAACCAAATTTTTCTGGGATGAACGTGCATCTAGTCTAGAATTTCAAGTTACGCAACCCATTCGAAATCATACTGAAATGGGATTTAGTGGTACAAACGGAGATTTAGATTTTAATAGTTTAATAACTAAATTAAGTGGAATATCTTATTATAAAGAGTTTTTTAAGTTTGTATATGGTTCCGAGGAAATTACAGAAGCAAAAATTCAACTTGCTTTAGCTCAATTTGTAAAAAGCATTCAATCTTTTGATTCTAAATATGATGTAGGTAGAGCACTTGCAACAAATGATAACCAATCTTTCTCTAATTTTACAGCTCAAGAAAACACAGGTAAAAATTTATTTCTAACACCTCCTATATTCGATACAACAGGAAACAGAATAAGTGGTGGATTAGGCTGTGCAGGATGTCATGCTGCTCCTGAATTTGACATAAATCCTAACAGTAGAAATAATGGTATAGCAGGATCTCTTAATGGTGGTCCTGATTTTACTATTACAAAAGCGCCAAGTTTAAGAGATTTAGTTAAAGCAGATGGTACTCTAAATGGTCCTATGATGCACACAGGAGTTATTACAACATTACAGGCTGCTATTGGTCATTATGGAAATCTAACAAATGCTGCTGCAAATAATCCTAATTTAGATAATAAATTAAAACCTAATGGTTTTGGACAACAACTCCACCTCACTTCAACGGAAGTAAATGCTGTTATTGCTTTTCTAAAAACATTATCTGGTACCGCTCTCTATACGGATCCTAAATGGTCTACACCTTTTAAATCCTAAAAATATCGTTAGAAATCGTTCTCTAGTCATATTTTTTTGTAAAGGATAATCCCAAATTCCGCATTAAACATCTATTCCGCTTTATTTTTCTTCCAATTTGAGTAAGTACTTGAATTTATTGGAAATTTTGTTTCACAACGAAGTCTAATTCGGAATCTCGGTTATTGTTATTAGACTTCCTGAAGTAAGTATTTGAGAAACATACTGCCTTTATTAGGAAGGCAGTTTATTGTATTATATAAACGGTTTTGTATTTTTATGTTAATTTACTCCTTTTTATTTCTTCAATTATTTCACTCGTAATGGAAACTAATTTATTTTCTATTTGTCTTGTTAGTTCTTCCAAGTCGTTAAAGTTTGGCTTATCAATTAGTACTGTTTCAAGAATTGAATATTGAGGTCTAGTTGTTCTGTCTTTATTCCATTTAGTTAATTTAAAGTATTCCCAATATTTTTCTTGAATTGGAATTGTTTGACCTAAAAGCCAAATTTCAAATTGCATTTTTGTATGATTCAATACGAGTCCCATTTTTAGCTTTCTTTTTTTTAAAAAGTCGTTTGTATAATAAAAATATGTATAGTCCATATAACCTTGAAAAAGACTTCCGAATGAATATGTTTCTATAAGGTTCTTTGATAAATTTGTACTAAGTCTTGTTAGATATTTAACGAGTCCAACATAGCCTTCTTGAATATCGCCTTTGTCTAGTTGCTCTTTGTATTTGTCAACAAAATAGTTCAAATCTTTCATTCTTATTTCATATTATTATTTGTTTTGTTAGTTAGTCGAGTTAACTTATGCCTAAGCTGGTATATAAAAAAACGCACAACTACCTCCAAATATAACCAAAATAGTTTGTTCAAAAAGAATATTTTCGGTTTTAGTAGGTACGTGCTTGATATTTAAAGAAAAATAAAGTGGAATAGATTTACTTCGTCTATTCGCTACGCTCGGGTCTAATGCGTAATCTGGGATTATAGTAGATTTTTTTCTATAAATATCGTTTTACTAAATTAAAAGACAAAAACATGTACTTTTTAGCGACTATGTTTGATAATTTTTACAGTGTAATTAAGATTAAATCTATTGTCTTTTAAAATACTTATTTATTTCATTTTGAATTTTACTTAATACTGGTATATTTCCTGATGTCTTTTTATTTAATTGATTATACGAATATTTTAAACTAAATAAGAAAATAAGTATTGACATGATATAAGTTAAACTGCTTGTATTTTGATAAATAAATAACAAAATAACAAGACTTAATAAAGATAGCATAATGATACTATTTTTTAAAATTTGTTTTTCAAATACAAATGAATAACGTCTTTTTGTAATCAAATAAATAAAAATATTGTATTGAAAGAAATGAATTAAATAAGCAACACCTAATCCATTGATTCCATAATACATATAAAAATATATATAAAGAATTAATTTAATTAGATTTCCGTATATTCCTTCAAAAAAAAGATATAATATTTTATCACTTTTTGCAAAGGAAATATATCCCATACAGTATGAAACTAATTGAAAAAAAGTTGCAAAAGAAATGAATCGAATTAATAAAACCGAATTTAAAAATTCTTTAGATAAAAATAATTTTACTACAAAAGGTGCTATAATAATTAATAAAATCAATAATGGTGAAACTAACAAAACGACTACGTCCGTTTGTTCATTAACTAATTGTTTTATCTTTTTGTTATCTTTAGAAACCATAGACAATCTTGGAAAAAAATCAGTAGCTAATGCTGTTAATAAAAAACCTATATATTGAGTTGTTAATGAAATAGCTGCTGAATATAATCCTAAATCATTTAAACCTCCTCTTTCTTCTATAAAAGTATTGATGAATTGGTTTGTAATTAATCCTAAAAGAGTTGTTATAATCAGAACTAAACCTAATTGTATAATTTTTTTGGCATATATAATAATTGTATTATTTAATTCAAAACGTATTTTAATGTTACTTTTTATAAAATAAAGGAGTGAAATTATAAAACTAATAAAAGCTGAACTTAAAATTGAAGGAACTATACCTCCTTGTTTATAGTTATAAAATAATAAACTGGATAGTACAAAGCTAATAATAGATATGTATATACTTGAAACAATGATATCGTGTATCATTTGTAAAGACTTAAAAATAGTTTGTATTCCTTTTGCTAAAGTTGTAAAGAAAATAAATAAAGATAAAAGGATAAAATCTTGGTAATGATTGGATGTTTTAAATGTAAACAGACTTAATTGTTGGGCAAAGACAACAGTTAAAAAGGTTCCTAAAAGAGCTGAAAATAAAAATAATAATATTGAAATATGGGTTCTTTTTTCTATTGCTTGCTGATCGTCTTCCTCTAAGGTATCTGATAACTCTCTTACCACACTTAACTCTAAGCCAAATAAACTAAAAGTGGATATAATGTTTAGAGTAGAATTAAAAAGATTATTTAAAGCAATACCAGAAGGACCTAAAAAAACAGCCATAATCTTCCCCTTAAATAGAGCTATTATAATATTTACAAACTGAACTAATCCAAAGCTTAAAGTATTACTCAGGCTTTTTTTATAACTTTTAATATTGGAGGTGTCTTCTTGCATAATAACTAAAAATTCAGAAACAAGTTTCTTTACATCTAAATTAACAACATCTAATTAGGCTAACATCTGGTATTTTAGATATCGATAAAAGCATTAAAAAGTATTGATTATTTTTATTACATAATCTACTTCTTCTTTAGTCATAACTGGACTTATAGGCAAACTAAGTACTTCATTATGGATCTTTTCTGTAACTGGAAAGTTTAAATCATTCCATTCATACATTGCTTTTTGCTTATGTGGCGCAACAGGATAATGAATAAGTGTTTGAATCCCGTTAATTTCTAAAAATTTTTGTAGTTCATTACGTTTTTTACACCTAACCACAAAAACATGAAATACATGTTCCTCTAACGTTTTAATTTGAGGAAGAATGATTTGAGGATTTTTAATTTTTTTTAAATAACAATCCGCAATTACCTTTCTTTTTTTATTATCCGCATCTAATTTAGGAAGTTTAATATTTAAAAAAGCCGCTTGTAATTCATCTAATCTTGAATTAAATCCTTTCAATTCATTATAATATTTGCTTAATGAACCATAATTACGTAATTTCTGTACAAGGTCAGCTATTTCTTTATCATTTGTTACTACAGCGCCTCCATCTCCCAGAGCACCTAAATTCTTACCTGGATAAAAACTGAATGTACGGGTATGATTTCCTTTAAACTTTAAACCATGGGCTTGTGCACAGTCTTCTATAATTAACAAATCGTATTTTGCACCTATTTCTATTATAGCATCCATATCAGCTAATTGACCATACAAATGAACCACTAGAATTCCTTTTGTTTTAAACGTTATCTTTTCTTTTATTTTAGAAGAATTTATAGTATAGGTTTCTAAATCTGGCTCAACTAATATAGGAGTAAGTCCTGCTTGTATAATTCCTAAAATAGACGCTATATAAGTATTGGCTGGAACTATAATTTCATCTCCTTTTTTTAAATTCCCTTTTTCTAAATAAGCTAAAAGGGTAAGTGTTATGGCATCTAATCCATTTCCTACTCCAACGCAATAATTAGATAAACAATAATTTGCAAATTGTTTTTCAAATAGCCTTACTTCTTTTCCTAAAATATACCATCCTGATCTTAATATTTCTTGTAACTTATCTTGAAAAAGAATTTCATAAGGTTCATTTATCTTTTTTAAGTTTAAAAAAGATACATTCATAAAGTCAGGGTTTAATATAATATCTGTCATAAATTTATTAGATTCTATTTTTTTCTATGTTCTTTTATTAATTTGATTTTATATTTCTATTTCATATATATCAAAATTATAAATTGAACAGCCTAACTCTATTTTTTGTTGTAACAAACCTACATTATATCCTAGAGAACTATCATCACTAACGGTTCCCATATCAAAAAACTGAAATGAATTTTCATATTTTTGAATCAATTTAATAAATAAAAAATCAAGTGCTCTATATTTTTCGCCTAATGTAGTGGTAGCTCCATATTGGGATTTTATTCCTTTTTTTGATACAAAAAGCGTAATTCCTGCCATAATTTCATTTTGAAAATAAACGGAGTACTGTATAATATTATCAGGAAATAAATTCCGTAATTTTTGTATTTCAGCTAATGAATGTACAGGTTTTGTATTATAACGATTTAACAATCTAGGCTCTAAAACTTGTGTCCAAAAGGGTTTAAAATTAGATTCTTCTCGTATTTCTAAACCTAATTTATTAATTTTATTAAAGTGTTTCATTTTACTTTTAGAAATGGAAACAGTTTTTTTATAATCAATCATTAAACTCATTTCTCGTTTAATCAACGAGCATTTGTAACGATTAAACAAGAGAGAATCGACACCTTGATTATCATTTAAATACAAATCAGGCATTTGTTTTAAGATAAGCTTTTTTATTTTTTTTTCTTTTAAAAATTTAAAAATACTTTCAAAAATTATTTCTATTTTGTTCAGAGCCATTTTTGATAAAAAATAAAAACCGCCATAAGTTAATCCTTGATGTGAATATACAACTTGTCCTATCCTATTAGCTGGTAGAATAGCTACTAGTCTTTTATCATCAAAAATCATTAATGAAAAATCTTCAAAGTGTTCTTTATGATATTCCATATAATCACGATGAAATAAAAAAGTCGTCCTTTTAGATTCTTCAACAAACGCATTCCAAATTGTATAGTAAGTTGAATTATATTGTATTATTTTAAACAAACTCTATTTTTAAATATTAAAAGTCGAAAAATACACATTTTAATATGCCTATACAAATTTTAAGATCTCAGATTTTTTAGATAATTTTGGTTTCTTATTTAAATACAATGAAACAAATTAGCTCAATTCATAATCCTTATATCAAATCATTAAATTTATTACAAGAAAAAGCCAAAGAAAGAAAGAAAACAGGAACCTTTTTAATTGAAGGAATACGTGAAATAGAATTAGCTAAAAAAGGAGGCTATCATATAGATAGTATTTTAATCTGCACAGAAATACTTTCTGCATTTGATGTCACTGTATTTGAATCCAATCAAATTATCGAAATATCAAAAGAAGTATATCACAAGTTGGCTTATCGTGATACAACGGAAGGAATTCTGGCTGTTGCAAAAACTAAATCTTTTAATTTAACCGATTTAAAATTACCTAAAACCCCTTTAATATTAGTTGCAGAAGCTCCTGAAAAACCTGGTAATATTGGAGCTATACTTCGTACAGCAGATGCTGCCAATTTGGATGCGGTAATTATTGCAAATCCCAAAAGTGATTTATACAACCCAAATATTGTTAGATCTAGTGTAGGTTGTTTATTTACTAATCAAATTGCAACTGGTACTACTGATGAAATTATAGATTTCCTAAAAATCAATCAAATTAATTTTTATGCGGCTACATTACAAAATTCTACAAATTATCATACCCAAGATTACACTCAACCAACAGCACTGGTTGTGGGTACTGAAGCCATAGGACTAAGTGAAAAATGGCGAACTGAGGCTACTCAAAATATAATAATTCCTATGCAAGGAGCTATAGATAGTATGAATGTATCTGTTGCCGCTGCTATCTTAATTTTTGAAGCTAAAAGACAACGTGATTTTAAGTAATTTAACAAATAACATTTTTTACATTTCAACAAACAAAAACTAAAACCAATCTGAACACAAAAAATCATCATTCCTTATTCTGTTTCTAAAACAACCTCTTAATTAACAATTCGTTACAAAAACATCATATCTTATTGATTCCAAAATATTTAATTTTATATTTTGGCTTTTACTATATCTTTAATGTAAAAATACTGTTAAAGAATTAATTCTTTTAAGATATCATGATGTCATTACAAATTTTGTCAATAAATTTGATGGTATTATATAATGATATTTTAGTTATAACCTTCCTATGCTTTTGTATTGAATATATTAAAAACGAATAAAACTAAGGATTAAGCGATAACTATTTTCAAAAGAATAGACTGTATATATGCCAAATAATCAAAATAGATATATAGACCGAGAAAAAAGCTGGTTAGCTTTTAATTTTAGAGTATTACAAGAAGCAGCTGATGAAAAAGTTCCTTTATTAGATCGTTTGCGATTTTTAGGAATTTTTTCAAATAATCTTGATGAATTTTTTAGAGTTCGATATGCTGCTATCAGAAGGTTAGCTCTGGAAGGAAAAACAGGGGAAGAAATTTTAGGTGGAATATCATTACAACAGTTAATTAAAGACATAACGGATACTGTTATAGAGCAACAATCTGAAAGCCTTCGAATATTGAGTCTTATTGAAAAAGAATTAGGAAAAGAAGGTATTTTTATTATTAATGAAACCGAAATAAATAAAGAACAACAAAATTTTATTAGAGATTTTTTTATTCAAAAAGTAAGTCCTGAACTGGTAACGATTATACTTAATGATTTAGACGAATTTCCTTTATTAAAAGATACCTCAGGATATTTGGCTATTAAAATGGTTATGAAACCAAATGAAGAAAGTAGCCTTTTTGAAAAAATAAAATTAAAAAAAGAAGTTCGATATGCTGTAATTGAAATTCCTAAAACCATTAATCGTTTTGTTGTTTTACCTTCTAATAATGATAAACAATATGTTATCATGCTAGATGATGTAATACGTTATAACATTCATCAAATATTTACCATTTTTGATTATGATAGCATAACTGCTCACATGATAAAAATTACTCGTGATGCAGAATTAGAACTTGATACAGATTTAAACAAAAGTTTTTTAGAAAAAATTTCACTAGGTGTAAAAGATCGAAGAATAGGTGAACCTGTACGCTTTGTATACGATCAAACAATAGACAAAGATACTTTGAAATTTTTTTTACATAAAATGGGAATAAATTCTAAGGATAGTTTAATTCCTGGTGGTCGATATCATAATCGTAGGGATTATATGGATTTTCCTAATTTAGGCAGATTTGACTTATTATATAAATCAAACGTACCATTAATAGTAAAAGGTTTAAGCCTAGAAGGAAGTATATTAAAACAAATTGAATACAAAGATTTTTTAATAAATGCTCCTTATCAATCTTTTTCCTATATCATTCGATTTCTTAGAGAAGCAGCCTTAGATCCATACGTAACAACTATAAAAATTACCTTATATCGTTTAGCCAAAAACTCACAAATTGTAAGTTCATTAATTAATGCTGCTAAAAATGGTAAAAAAGTTATTGTTCAAATAGAGTTACAAGCTCGATTTGATGAAGCAAGTAATATTTCTTACGCAGAAATAATGCAAACAGAAGGTATCGAATTGATTTTTGGTGTAAAAGGTCTAAAAGTTCATAGCAAAATATGCTATGTAGAACGAATCGACGAAAAAAGAAAATTAAAACGCTATGGCATTATATCAACAGGTAATTTTAACGAATCTAGTGCTAAAGTATATACTGATGTAACATTATTCACAGCCCATCAAAAAATATTGAAAGACATGGTTAAAGTTTTTGAGTTCTTTCAAATTAATTATAAAGTACATCGCTATAAACATTTGATTTTATCGCCTCATTATACTCGATCTAAATTTTGCAAATTAATTGATCGTGAAATACTTAACGCGTCATTAGGAAAAGCAGCTTACATAAAACTTAAAATGAATAGTTTATCTGATTACAAAATGATAGATAAATTATATGACGCTAGTAGAGCTGGTGTAAAAATTCAATTGATTGTTAGAGGAATTTGTTCTCTAATACCAGGTATTAAAGGAATGAGTGAAAATATAGAAGCCATTTCTATAGTAGATGCCTATTTAGAACATTCCAGAGTTTATATTTTTTGCAATGACAATAATCCTGATGTATTTATTTCATCAGCCGACTTTATGACTAGAAACTTAGATGCTCGTGTAGAGGTTTCTTGTCCTATTTATGATGACGATATAAAAGAAGAATTAATAAGCACTTTTGATATAGGTTGGAAAGGGAATGTTAAGGCACGCTTTCACTCTGAAAAATTAGATAATAAATACCGATTAAGAGCAGATAATCCCATTTTTAGAGCACAATTAGAAACCTATCAATACTATCGAAATAAAATAGAAGTTATAGAAGAAATAATTTAAATCAATCCGAATGATTAATATAAAAAAATATGCCGCAATTGATATAGGATCTAATGCTGTAAGATTACTTATCATGAATGTAGTAGAACAAGAAGGTAAAGAAACTCAATTTAATAAAAGTGCTTTATTCAGAGTACCTATACGTCTAGGACAAGATGCTTTTACAGTGGGAGAAATTACGCAGGAAAATATTAATCGGATGATAGATGCTATGAAAGCCTATAAATTATTAATGGGCGTTTATAAAGTCGAAAAATATAAAGCCTGTGCAACTTCTGCTATGAGGGAAGCATATAATGCCAAAGAAGTAGTAGAATTAGTAAAAAAGAAAGCCGAAATTAAAATTGATATTATTGATGGTAAAAAAGAAGCCGCAATCATTGCCGCCTCTGATTTACATTCATTTATTAAAACAGAACAAACCTATTTATATGTTGATGTAGGCGGAGGAAGTACTGAATTTTCTTTGTTCAGCGAAGGAAAAATGATAGCCTCTAAATCATTTAAAAATGGAACTGTTCGATTACTTAATGAAATGGTAAATAACGTGGTTTGGGAAGAAATTGAAAAATGGATAAAGAATGTAACAGAACCTTATGAAGAAATTACTCTAATTGGGTCTGGAGGAAATATTAATAAAATTTTTAAATTATCTGGCAAACAACAAGACAAACCTTTATCGTATATTTATTTAAATACACAATACCAATACCTCTCTTCATTATCTTATGAGGAAAGAATTGCTGAATTGGGATTAAATACAGACCGAGCTGATGTAATTATACATGCTCTTAGAATTTATTTAAACGCTATGAAGTGGAGTAAAGCTAATAAAATTTATGTTCCAAAAATAGGCCTTTCAGACGGTATTATCAAGGCAATGTACCATGAAAAGATCTAAAAATCAGCATCCTTTTATTAGAAAAAGATATTACTTAAAGATCCGCTATAAAAAGAAAAATTTTTAATCCATAAAATGAAATTCTTCCCTTTTTTAGTGTTTATAAATATGAGTTATTCTTTGGTCAAAGTGACAAACAATACGTTAAGCCTGCTCTTTTAACCCCTCATATCTGTAAGAAAAATTTTATTCGTTTTTCATTCATCGTCTTCATCACAAAATCTAACGCGTAATCTGTTTGGCTCAAATTACGCGTTAGCAATTTATTACAAATAAAAATAACGATCGAATATTTTGGATTCAATCAAGATTGGGTTACAACTTTATTTCTAAAGTTAAATAATATACACGAGGTTCTGATGGGATAATACCTGGACCTGGGTAACCTGTTGCTCTTTTAGTAAAATATTTGTTATTTGTTAAATTATTAACACTGGCTTCAATTTTAAACCGATTTATTTTGTATGAGGCAGATAAGTCTAACACATTGTAGGAAGGAATTCCTCCAAATATACCTGATAAATCATTCTGATCCGAAACTCTATTAGAAGCATCGGTAAATTGAGATGATACATTAGTATATTGTGTACTAAGTAATATATTTTTATAGCCTAAACTCAACCCTGACTTTAAATTATACAAAGGCACAAATTCAACATGATTATCTTTTATATTAGGAATATCAGACTTTATATATTTTGATTTTGTGATAGATATATTAGTAAATCCATCGAATTTAAAATTTAAATTATCTGGTAAAATTATTTTTAGGAAATTAATATTTACTAATGACTCTAAACCATAAGTAATGCCTGTACCAATATTATCTCTCAAACGCACATCTGGTTTTAATCCTTTTGGATCACGAGCGCTATATTCACCTATCTTATTATCATATAACAAACCAAATCCGTTAATATCATAGTTTAGGATACTTCCTATTTTTCCTCGAATACCAATATCCGAACCATATCCTTTCTCATCTGTTATATCATCTGCCACTACTATACTTGGACTGGCGGTTCTGATATCATTAAAGGTTACAGAACGGTAATTTTGTGTTATATTAGCATATACTTCTAAAGTAGATTGAGGTTTATAACTAAATCCTAGTCCTAATAAGGCAAATTTTCTTTCAAAAACTCTGTCTTCAAATTCTGTTTTATCAAGATTAATGTTTCCTGCTAAATCTCTATTAATTACTCTAAAAAAACCAACAGCTTGTGTTTTTATATATTCATATCTAAAACCAGGAGTAATAGAAAAGTGATCTGTTATTTTGAAAATATTTTCACCAAATAGGGAAACGTTTAAATTAGGATAACTATAAGATGACTGATTTTGATAGTATGGAAATTCTTTATCTGCAATCTTAAAATCAGCCTCTGATGTAGCACTTCCTGGTCCTTGTGTCCCTGTATTTTTAGATTGATAATACTTCGCTCCTATTAAAAACGCGTTACGCTTATTCCATAAGGTGTATTTATTCAAATATCGTGCTTCCGCCCCCCAATTTATAAATTCTCCTATAATTAAATCTCTTTCCGTATTTGGCACATCAGGATTGGATACTCTATTAGAACGATATCCTAATGCTTTCCTATAAGCATCTAATCCAAATAATTGCAATGAAAAATCAGCATCATTATTAAACTTATGCTTTAAGCGCAAAGCAAATAAATTCCAATTAACAGAAAACCAATTACGTGATCTATTACTTTGAAAAGGATTGCTTGCAAACATTCCATTAGTCAAACCTCCAGGTTGTTTAGCTAAATAATTGAAATGTGTATAATCTAAGTGTAAAGAAGTCTTATCAGATAACTTATAATTTAAGTTTACGAAATAATTTTTTGATTCAAAATTTGAATTAGGTCTAAATCCATCACCTTTCTTGTAATTATAAAATGTATAATAACTCCATTTCTCTTTTGTTCCACTTAAACTAGTAAAATTAGCAATTGTATTAAATGAACCTGCTGTAAAACGAGTAATAGCTTCTAGAGGTTTTGTACTAGGTTTTTTTATCTTAAAATTAATCATTCCTCCAAATTGTGTTCCATACTGAAGAGAGGCAGCACCTCTTACTATCTGGATTTCTTCTATTGCTTCTGTTGGAGTAGCATAATAACTTTCTGGATAACCTAAAACATCTGCGCTAATATCATAATCATTCTGACGTGTATTAAAATTAGCTGTCCTATTGGGATCTAAACCGCGACCTCCTATTGACAATTGTAATCCTCCATCAATACTTTCATTCATTGTAATACCTACAACTTGTGAAAAAATCTGACGTGCATTATTTACCGCTTTATTAGCTGTCAAATTATTTAAAACAACTACTTCTGTTTTTTTTCCAGCATATATCGCCGTTTCTTCAACATCTTTTAATGTTCTGATCGCACTTATTTTTTGGCGTTGGCTTACAATTTTTACTTCGGAAAGTTTTCTTAATTGTTCAATTGTAATTATTTGTAATTGAGCGGATGGTGTAATTTTTCTTTCAATAATTTCATAACCTTCTTTATAAAAAACTAGGTTTGTTGATTTTTTATTTTTTATAGTAAAATTCCCGTTGGAATCAGTAAAGTAATTTACACCTAGTTCTTTATCTAAAATTTCAACTTGTGGAACGCCTACTCCATTAAACAGAACTTTACCTATTATGGTATTTTGCGAAAACATTTTTGTAACTACAAATAAAAGTAGTAAAAATTTAAAATCCTTTAATTTCATCTTTAAATGGTAAAATCCATGTTTTATGTTTGAATGATTCTTTTTGTGATCCTAAATCTATAGTAGGGTCTATATAAGGTTGACTTAATCGTCCGTTAAGTGCCACAAAACTTTCTACATATATTTTAGGATTTACAAAGCCAT
This sequence comes from Flavobacterium davisii, assembly GCF_042182265.1. Classification (NCBI taxonomy): domain Bacteria; kingdom Pseudomonadati; phylum Bacteroidota; class Flavobacteriia; order Flavobacteriales; family Flavobacteriaceae; genus Flavobacterium; species Flavobacterium davisii. The sequence goes on along the minus strand of NZ_CP097869.1, from coordinate 2,541,936 downwards.
TATCAGTATAATATTTTTTAAGAATATGTGCGTATTCTAATATAAAATCAGGTTGAAATGACATTTGTTTTTCCTGAAATGCTGTTAAAAAATGACGATTATCTACTAATGCTACCTTACCTGTTTGATCTACAATTCTAAATTGTGTATAGCCTGCTTTTTCCATTAGCATTACACGCCAAGAAAAGCGAAAACCTTCTTCTGTCCAAAATAATTCTTGGGGATATAATAAATATCGAAAAGGAAAAACAAACTGAAACAACATAAAAAAACTCAAAAAAATTATTGAAAATTTAGAGGTAATAGCTTTAGAATAAGATGTTGTTTGAAATCTAGAATTTGAAATTCTAAGAATTTCAAATAGTTTTTGTAGTACTTTTTTATGGAAATCAGCTGAAAAATATATCAAAGTACTTATAATCATCACATAAGGAAAAACGCCTATAGGAAATAATATTTTAGTAAATATATGAAATATAACTACTAATATAAACCCAACTATTCTGGTTCTTTTATTTAACAATAAAAAAGGAATGGATAAATCATAAATAGCACCTGCCCAACTCATGATATAATGAACCTCATTTTTAAGTAATAATGGTCCTATAATTGGTAGTCCTGAATTCATAGGAAGCCATGTTTTAAGAGGCTGTGCTTGTAATAACCAATCGGAATTTAACTTTATTAATCCTGCATAAAAATAGACTATTCCTAACATTAATTTTAAGATATCAATATTCCATTGTGAAACGTGTGAACGCAACTTGAATTTATTGAAATAAACATCTAAGGAATAATTACAATTTGCGGGAAGAAAAATAAGAATAAAACTAATTACAGAAATAAAATAATAATGATTTAAATAAGTAGTTTTATCCATTAGCTCTATGTAAGTAAAACTAATAAAAAAGGATATAATAGCTATTTTATAACGATAGCCTAGTGTGATAAATAAAGCTGATAAGCCGCAAATAAAAAACAGTAAATAAGTATAAACACCTATTGGTTTAACCCATTCAAAACCAAAATAAGTAAAATGATATTTTGGAGCTATATACAAAGAGTCTATCCATCCGTAACTCCAAAAACGAATAATACTAAAAAGCATCATACATCCAAACGCTATTCTATAAAAAGCTAGCGTTTCGGAAAATGATGCTTTTTTTAAATAGTTATCAATATTAATCCCCATCTGAGTCAACATAACCTACTGCAATATTAAGCGCTGTTAACATATCTACTTTGAAATAAGACACATTAATTTGCATGGCATCATAAGCTTCTAACATTTTATTGTTATCTGTACTTATTTGATTAACAAAATTATTATCAAGGGCATTATTTTTTATTTGTATTAATGAAAATTGATCATTAATAATGGTACTTAATAATTTATTATTTCTTTGTACATTTAGATGATCCAAATAACTTTTTAATGATGGCCCTGTTTGATTACTAGCAAAATATTTTCCATTAAAAAAATCCGCACTTGCTTTTACCGCTTCATTCAATAAAATTTTAGATATATCTTTTTTAAAATAACCTTCTACTTTATTTGGTTGAACGCCACTCGAAAATTTTCCTGCTGGATACCCTACTTTACCTAATCGAATATGTTTTTCAAAATATTCTATATACGCATTTACTATTAAATTTACAGAACCAGAGCTCGTATTATTTGTATTAGAAATAAATGTATTTTTATAAGTATTCCAATCATTTAGTAATGAATCTGCTGTATTTTTTAAATCTGTAACTAAAGCAGTTAGGTAAGTTGCATATTTTTGTGCCTCTGCGCCTGTATAGAACATTAAAATAGCATTATCTGTATCAGCCAAACCATAAAGCATATAATCAAGGGCGGGATATCCTTGTTTATCAAATTGTGTTAGTGAAGTAAGATTATATCCTTCTGTATTTATATTTTTATTAATTTCAATAACGTTTACAGGATATGTATTCGCATGATTTACAAAATATAAATCTTCTGATTTTCCTATTTTAAACATAGCTACACGTTGATAAGCTTTATAGGAATTAAACCAAGAGGTTCTTACTTTATTTAAATTATCAGTAGTTGGATTTTGTTTAAAAGAATTTGCTTCTTCATACAGTTTATTTACTTCTATTTGATAATTTTTATAGGCCGGAATTATGATATTTTCTGCCCAATTGGTAAGCATTGCCTTTTTATCATAATTGTCTCCTATAGTAACTTGAGGTTCATCAATTTTTTTATCATCTGAACAACTTGTCAATAAAGACAAAAAAAGTACAAAAAATATTTTTCTCATAATTTTCTTTATAAATGCAAATATAACCAAGTACTAATCATAGATTAATACTTGGTTTATTTTATATTATTTATGTTTTATTTTTCTAATCAACTGTTTCTGCTTGAGCTACTGTAAAACCAAATTTATCCGCAATTTGTTTCGCTAAAGTCTCTAAATTATTTTTAGAATAATCAACATCCCAAAAACCATTTTTACCGGCTGTTAAAGTCTTTAAAATAGTATCTACTTCGTTTTTAGAAAGATAAGGATTGTTAGTACCTGGTTTATTTGTATATCTCAAACATTTAATAAAACCATATCCTTCTGATAAAGCATGAAATGTTTTTCCTGCTCCATTAACTAAACTTTTCTTTCCTTCCATTAAGTAATATACTGCACGTACAGCGGCTACTTTTGCTAATTTTTCTTTAATTATAGCAATTTGAGCATCACGAGTAACATAGTCATTATTTACAATAGCTGCTCTACCTTTTCTAAAAGCTAAATTAATATCTGCTTTTAAAGTATTAAAATCTTTATCTGCATTTACTTGATCTATATAACTATCCCAAAATTTAGCATTTTTTCCATCTGCATCACGACCAGCTCCATAAACATAACCATAAGCTTCATCCCAAGCATGTTCCATTTCTGTATAATTCGTACCAGACTTTAGTTTTTTGTTTGTATTATCTTCTTTATTTGTAGCCGCATCTAATTTTTTTGTACTTAAATAATTGTTACAAATTTGATCTATAAAACACGCTCCCATTAAGCCTTTTAAAACTACCTGAACTGGCTCTAATCCATTAGCAGCATAATATCTTTTTTCAAAAATACCTGCAACCCCTTGAGTCGCTGCACCAGTACCAGCACTTCCTAATATTCTTAATTGATTTTCAAAAAATGTTCTTTCTTCAGCTTGCTCTATGCTATTAGATGAAAAATAATCTACAGAAGCGGCTGTTTTATCTTTTAATTGTTTTGTTACGGAAGTATTTAACTCTGCATTTGTAAATGGCGAATTAGTATTAGCATACATGTCTAATAATTTAACATCACTTACAGCAAGACCACCAGCTCCTTGAGTTTTAACATAATCTGCAATTTCCTGAAGCATTAAAATTCTAGATTTTTGACCACTAAAATCGACTGTTGTAGCACCATTACGATCAAAGGTATAAGTAGGGGGTGTAACATACGTTTTATCATTAGCTATTACTTGTTCTTCTTTAGAACAAGAAGAAACTACTAAAGAAACTACTGGTAAAGATGCCAGCAAAAATTTATTGAAATTCATTTTTTAATATTTTATTTAGATCATTTAAAAATAAGTCGATACAAATATAAAGACTGATTCTAAACAAAACAAAGTTTATTTAGATTATTTTTAAATAAAACAATAGCATAAAAATTAATGATAATGATTAAAAATCTTTAATGCCTCATTATAAGCACTTTCAAAACTCATTGCACTTAAATCATGATTTGCTTTTTGAGCAGTAAAATAAGATATCATCTTTTCTGTAGGCATATTTCCTGTAAGTTTATCTGTTGCCATGGGACATCCTCCATGTCCTTTTATAGCGCCATCAAAACGTCTACAACCCGCTTTATAAGCACTGTCTATTTTTTCAAACCATTTATCAGGAGTTGTATGCAAATGAGCTCCAAATTCAATATTAGGATATTTTGGAATAAGATTTGAAAATAAATAGTTTATAACATCTGGAGTAGAAGAACCGATAGTATCAGATAAAGATAAAATCTTAACTCCCATAGAGGCTAATCTTTCCGTCCACTCTCCTACTATTTCTACATTCCAAGGATCTCCATAGGGATTTCCAAAACCCATAGATATATAGGTAACAAGTTCTTTATCTGATTGTTCTGCTATATCCATTATTTCTTGTAATGTTACCAATGCCTCTGCTATCGTTTTATGCGTATTACGCATCTGAAAATTTTCGGAAATAGAAAAAGGGAAACCCAAATAGTTTATTTCTTTATACTGTACTGCATTTTTTGCTCCTTGTGTATTAGCAACTATAGCTAATAATTTACTTTTGGTATTAGACAAATCTAACTGAGCTAATACTTCAGCAGTATCCTGCATTTGAGGTATTGCTTTTGCTGAAACAAAACTTCCAAAATCAATCGTGTCAAAACCAACACGTAATAAGGATTGTATATACTGTACTTTTTTATCGGTTGGTATAAAATCTTTTATGCCTTGCATAGCATCACGGGGACATTCGATTAACTTAATTTTTTCAGCATTCATCATAAGAGTCTTTATCTAAAATTAGGTTTGTTCTAAAATTTTTTTATTGATTGCTTTAATTAGCGCAGGTCCTTCATATATAAATCCCGTATATAACTGTACTAAACTAGCTCCTGCATTTAATTTATCAATAGCATCCTGTGCGCTATGAATACCTCCTACTCCAATAATAGGAAACGCATGGTTACTATTTTCAGACAAAAAACGAATTACTTCTGTTGATCGCTCTTTTAAGGGTTTACCTGAGAGACCGCCTACTTCATTTTTATTAACTGATTGTAATCCTTCTCTAGAAATTGTAGTATTGGTTGCTATAACTCCTGCAATTTTTGAATCTTTAACGATATCAATAATGTCTAGCAATTGATTGTTTGTTAAATCGGGAGCAATTTTTAATAAAATAGGTTTTACTTCACCTTGCATCTCCTCTACTCCTACATATTTTTTAAAATTGAGTTCTTGAAGTGATCGCAGAAGATTTGTTAATGGTTCTTTATCTTGTAATTCTCGTAAACCGGGTGTATTAGGAGAACTTACATTAACAACAAAATAATCAACATAATCATATAAGGCTTCAAAACATATTGTATAATCATCCACTGCATTTTCATTAGGCGTTACTTTGTTTTTACCTATATTCCCACCTATAAGTACGCCTTTATTTTTTTTCAAACGTTGAATAGCCTCTTCTATTCCTCCATTATTAAATCCCATTCTATTGATGATAGCGGAATCTTCTAACAATCTAAATAATCTTTTCTTAGGATTCCCTTCTTGCGCTTTAGGTGTAAGAGTTCCTATTTCAATAAAACCAAAACCAAAATCGGATAATTCATTAAATAATTTAGCATCTTTGTCAAAACCTGCCGCAAGTCCTACGGGGTTCTTAAATTTTAATCCAAAAACTTCTCTTTCTAAACGTTTATCTTCTATTTTAAAATTATTTTTTATAATAAACGAAACCCCTGGTATTTTATTCAGTAAACGAATAGTTGCAAAGGTAAAATGATGTACTTCTTCAGGATCGAATTTAAAAAGTAACGGACGAATAAGTTGTTTATACATATAATTTGTTGTGTTGTTGTGCAAAAATAACAATTCAACAGCAAAATTTAAAATTGGTTTGTATTTTTGCTCTTAATAATTTCTTAATTTTATTATGAACATCAAATTAATAACCATTGGTAAAACGGATAATAAAAATTTACAAATACTAATTGATGATTATATCAAACGTTTGTCTTTTTATATAAAATTTGATTTGGAAATTATACCGGATATAAAAAATGTTAAAAATTTATCCGAATCACAGCAAAAAGAAAAAGAAGGCGAACTAATTTTAGCAAAATTAACATCGAGTGACCATTTGATTCTTTTAGATGAAAATGGCAAATCATTTTCTAGTATAGGTTTTTCAGAAGAACTTCAAAAAAAGATGAACTCTGGAATCAAGACTTTAGTTTTTGTAATTGGTGGTCCCTATGGTTTTAGTGATACTCTTTATAAAAAAGCAAATGGTAAATTAGCACTTTCTCCTATGACATTTTCTCATCAAATGGTTCGTCTATTTTTCATAGAACAAATTTATAGAGGTTTTACTATTTTACGAAACGAACCTTATCATCATCAATAATGTTATCCATTTTAGTTCCTACATATAACTATAATATTTTTCCTTTAGTACAAGAAATCCATAAACAATGTAGTAAAGAAAATATTATTTTTGAGATACTTTGTCAAGATGATTTTTCTAATTCAAATTTAAATATAAAAAATGAAGCCATAAATAAACTTACAAATGCTTCGTTTACTATTTCAAGCAAAAGATTAGGAAGAGGTCAAAATTTAAATACCCTTGCTTTTGCTGCACGATATAAATATCTTCTAATTCTTGAAGCAGACTCTTTTCCTTTTAATAATAACTATATTAAAATCTTTTTAGAAAATCTAGACGATTCCGTTGATGTTCTTTTTGGAGGTGTTAAATATCCTTTACACCCTAAAACCAATGATCAAATTTTGCGTTGGAAATACGGAAATGAAAGAGAAATCAAATCCATTTCACATAGATTAAAAAAACCTTACGATTTTACTTTTAGTTGGAACTTAATTATAAAGAGAGAAATTTTTAAAACTATTTCTTTTCATAAACAAATAAAAAATTATGGCTATGAAGATTTAATTTTTATAAAAAATCTAGAAAAACAGCATATTTTTATTCATCATATAGATAATCCTCTAACTCATTTAAATGAAGAAAATTCTCTTCTATTTTTAGAAAAAAGCAAAAAAGCAAGTATTAACGCTTATTATGCAACTCAAAACTCATTTGTAAACAAAAAAGATATTCATTTAACAAAAGTATTTTATATCATAAAAAAATATAAACTGAATTTTTTTCTTGCTTTATTTTTTGATTTTTTAGAACCTACTATGAAACAAAATTTAGTTTCCAAAAGGCCTTTTCTTTTTTTATTAGACTTATATAAATTAGGTTATTTATGCAAAAAAATAAACTAACATTTTCTGTAATCATACCTCTTTATAATAAAGAAAATTATATATATAACACTCTAACAAGTGTAATTGATCAAAGTTATTCGAATTTTGAAATCATCATTGTAAATGATGGAAGTACAGATAAAAGCTTGGAAATTATACAAAATATTAATGATTCTAGAATACGAATTTTTAATCAACAAAATAAGGGTGTTTCTAGTGCCCGGAATTTAGGTATAAAAAATGCAAAGGGCACATTAATAGCTTTTTTAGACGCTGATGATCTTTGGAAAAAAAATCATTTAGAAGAATTATATCAACTTTATACATTACATCCTAATTGTGGTATGTATTGTAGTCGATATTTCATGAAAATTTCAAAGCATAAAATTATTCCTATTAGTTACTCTTATGAAATTAGCGATGATTACAAAGGTGTTTTGAAAGATTATTTTAAAACAAGTCTTGTATACAGAGTTGGACTCCCATCTGCCGTAGTAATTCCTAACTATTTATTCCAATTAGGTTTTGCTTTTAACATTGATGTAAGTAGTGGTCAGGATTTAGAATTATTTACACAAATAGCCATTTCCTACCCGATAGCTATCACGAGTTCTTACACGACGGAATACAATTTTATAATTGATAATCAACTATCTAAAACGCCTATAACTCAAAAAAAATTATGTCACTTAGACCAATTTAACACAGCAGAAAAAGATAATAATTCTTTAAAGCAATTCTTAGATATCTATAGAAAAGAATATTCTTTACATTTTAAAATGGCAAAAGATTATAATCAGGCTAAAAATTATTACAACAAAATCTCTTCCTGTAATATTAGTTGGAGATTTAGAATATTATTTCACCTACCTAGAATTATATTACTAAGCTTATTATTTTCTAAACGTTTTTTAAGAAATAAAGGTTTTGATTTTAGTATTTACAATTAGATGTATATTTTATAAAACTATCGTAATTTCTAATGTAATCATCTTCATCAAATTCACCAGAAGAGATTACTAAACATACGGCACCTGATGAAAAGTTATCTAGTTCTCGCCACATCTTAGTAGGAATAAGCAATCCTTTATCTGGTTTATTTAAAGTTATTCTTTCTTTATTACTTCCATCATCAATTAAGACATCAAAACTCCCTGAAATAGAAATTAAAAACTCTAATTGTTCTTTATGAGCATGACCTCCTCTTGATGCACTGCTGGGTACATCAAATAAATAATAAACTCGTTTTATAGGAAAAGGTAAAGTATTACCTTCAATAATACCAAGATTTCCACGCATGTCCTCTACTTTGGGTATTGAAATAATTCTTGTTTTCATTTATCTTAATTTACTAAACAAAAATACATTTAATTTATAAAATATAAATTTAGCCCTATTGGATTTAAATAATAATAATTTATAAGTTTGTTTAAAATTTTATAAATGGAGATAGAAAAGAAAGATATTGAAATATTAGTTTCTACAATGAATAGAAATTCTTTAAATTTTCTATATCAAATGTTTGCTGATTTTAGCAATATTGGCTTTAATATCTTGATTATAAATCAAACCACAACAAAAAATATTCTACACAGCAATCATCCAAATATACGAGTAATTAACACTTATACTATTGGCTTATCTATAAGTAGAAACATAGCATTACAAAATGCTTACGGAACTATTCTTGTAATTGCTGACGATGATATCGTTTTTGAGAAAGATTTTGAAAAAATACTTTTAAAGAATTATAATAATTTTCCTAATACACATGTCATTTGTTTTCAAGCAAAAAAAGATGATAAAACTTTATTAAAAAAATATCCTTCTCAAAAAAAAGAAAATATTAAGGCTATAGATATACTCAATGTAGCCAATATAGAAATAACTATTAACAGACAAAATATTAATCCTTCATATCTCAAATATAATGATTGGTTTGGATTAAATGCTATGTTTGGACTCGGAGAAGAACCTGTTTTTTTATCCAATTTAAAGAAAAAGGGGTATCGCATTGATTTTATTCCTGAAACCATCGTAACGCATCCCAATTTAACGACTACTGATAAAATTCATTTTAGTGAAAAATATTTTGCTTATGGTGCCGTATATGCCCATATTTTTAAAAATAGATATATTTTTTGGCTTTTATTAAAACTTTTTTTTGATTTAAAACAAGGTATCTTAAAATTTTATCATATTAAAAAAGCTTTTTTTATGGGATTAAAAGGCAAAACAAAATATTTAGAATTATCAAAATTAAATTCCCTTTAATTAATGGAAGAAAAGAATCCTCTTGTCACTATTATTTGCTTATGTTATAATCATGCTTCTTTTGTAAGTAAAGCCTTAGATTCTGTCATTCATCAATCTTATAAAAATATTGAATTACTAATTGCAGATGATGCCAGTCAGGATGATTCAGTAGAAGTAATTAAAAAATGGATAACCAAATATCCACAGGTATTTTTTATAGCTAACAAAACTAACTTAGGAAATACAAAAACCTTTAATAATCTCTTTAAACAAGCAAAAGGAAAATACATTATTGATTTAGCAGCTGATGATGTTTTAACCTTAGATTGTGTAAAAAAACAAGTCGAAACTTTTTCAAATACAACTTATAAGAATTTGGCATTAGTTTATGGAAATTTAGAAATTATTGACGAAAAGGACAATCATTTGGGCTATTATTATCCTGTAAATACTTATAAAAAAGTAATTAAACAACCTCCTTCAGGATTTATATATATTTCTCTTTTAGCTGGAGAGGAAAAAATGTGTTCTGTTTCATCTATGATAAAATCAGATATACTAAAATCATTAGGAGGTTACGATGAGTCATTAGCTTATGAAGATTTTGATATATGGATAAGAGCTTCTAAAAAATTTGACTTTGAATTTATTGATGAAATTCTGGTACAAAAAAGAGAATTAAATAATTCTATGTACCAATATTTTTTCAAAAAACACAATACTTTTTCTAAACGTTTAAACAATTCCACCTATAAGATTTTAATTAAAGCTTTTAAACAAAATACAACAAAAAAAGAAAATACAGCTATGTTAAAAAGAGTTCATTATGAAATAGTTTTAAATTTCAAAAATGGCAATTATTTTCTTTGTTTTCAACTACTTATTTTAAAGCTAAAAATTCATTTAAAATTTTTACCTCAAATTAGGCATTAAACTCTAACGAAATGAATTGGTGAAGTCAATCTATTCGCCTAATCTGATTTAAAAAATATTATCTAAAGTTGATTAAATCCAATTCAGAACTTCTAGCTTTTTTATCTTATCAAATGAGGTACAAAACGAGAGGTATTATCGGTTATTAAAGATCTCGATTCTCTTATCCCAATACCTGCTGGTTCTTGTCCTATAATCCAACTGCCTATTAAAGGATAATTATCATAAAAATCAGGTAGCTCTGCCAATTCTTGATATATAAAGCCTTCTTCTCCATATTCTCCTTGTGTACTCGTTAACAAAATCCCGTTTTTAATTAATTTTACATTTGCGCCTTCTCTTGATAAAATAGGTTTTTCGCACCAAGAAGTTAATTCTTTAGGTGAATCAAAATAACTAGCTAACAAATATTCATGATTGGGATATAGTTCCCATAAGATAGGTAATAATGCTTTATTAGACAATAGCATTTTCCAGCTGGGTTCTATCCAAAATGTTTTATTTTTATCTATTATTATATTTTTTCCAAATTCTTCATTAACCATCCATTCATAAGGATATAACTTAAAAATAGAAGCAATACTACTATCTTTATCATCAACAAAAATTTGATTATAGCTATCCCATCCCAACTGATCTATAGATGTATAATGCGTGTCTAGCCCTGCTTGCATCGCACAATCTTGTAAATAACGTACCGTTGTTATGTCTTCTAAAGAATCAGGTACGCTGGTAAAATGCAATTTAGAGCCTTTTAAATAAGGTTTTACATAGTCCCAATAAGCAATTAGTTTTTCATGAATAGAGTTAAATTGATCACAATACGGATAACATTCTTGTAACCAAAACCACTGTACAATACTAGCTTCAAATAAAGATGTAGGTGTATCGGCATTAAACTCCAACATTTTTAATTTACCATTTTTATAACAAAAATCAAAACGTCCGTAAATGGAAGGATCTTCATTTTCCCAAGTTCTTTTTATATGTGGTATAAACCAACTAGGAATATGAAATTTATGAAATAAATTACGTTCAATTACGTATTCTACAACGTGTAAACACATTTCCCATAATTGAGCTGTAGCACTTTCAATTCTGGTAATTTCATCTATAGAAAATTCATAAAATACAGATTCATCCCAATATTTTTCTCCTATAGAATGAAAATTAAAACCCAATTTTTCTACCTTTATTTTCCAATCAGTTCTTGGAGAAATTGCTATTCTATTCATTTTAATTCGCTCTGTTTTTAATTCTTGCAATTCTTTAATTCGTTATAATAAAATATCGTAACACAGAATTTAAGTGGTTATATGTAAACTTAAAATTTGAATAAATATAATTTTAAGATGATACGTGAAAACTAGAATGTCCAAAACCTCCTCTGCTTACACTACCTTTACTACTATTATGTCCTACATTTGAGCTATAATGTATGCCATCTGAATAATAACCAGTTCGTCTTGAATATTTACCTGAGCCTCCTGATAAACTATAAGCTCTAAAAGCATGATAGGAATGTTGAGGCTGTTCGCTTTTAGTATAAACTGCTGTAGTATCTGAACGTAAATAAACTTTTCTTCCAGTTCCTCCTCCTTCCCATTCTTCCTCTTTTTTACCACAGGCAGCTGTAATAGTTGCCACCAATACTAAATTAATAATACTCGACTTTTTCATTTATTTTGCTGTAAAATATATTTCATACTCTTTTTTTCCCTTTACAATTTTACCTTCTTCATCCTCTTCCTCATATTCTCCTAATGCTGGTACTGTATCTTTATAAACGATTTCTTTACTCAAATTTCCTTTTGACCAAACTTTGTGCTTAGTAATAACGAGATCTCTTTCGCTATCAATATGTTCAATAGTCATTTCTGTTTCAACAGATCCTTCTTTATCTACTTCTGTTACTACGTCTTCTTTATAATCATAACAATTAGACATAAGAAAACTTAATGCCAATAAAGCAATTACTTTTTTATACATTTTTAATATTAATTTTATTATATTCTTATAGTATGCCCTATTAGGCGTACTTTTTTTGTTACAGTAAAAGATTCCTAAGAAAGAAAGAAATAATTAGTCATTATTCATTAAGCTATTTAGAAAAAAAATGAATCTAAAAAAACCGTCTCAAATTTAGTATTGAAACGGCTTATTTTAAAAGCTTACTATAGCTAATATTTTTTTTATTTTCTTTTCTTTTCTTCTTGTTGTTTTTGAGCTTGTTCCATCGCTTCTTGTAATTTTTGTTGGAACTTACCTGGTTTTTTAGGTTCTTTTTGTTTATTTTCTTGTATTTGTGCATGAATTTTTGCATCATCTACTAAGAATTTTTTAATATAAAACATTAGACCTAAAGTCATTAAGTTTGAAAATAAGTTATACAAACTTAAACCTGAACCGTAATTATTAAAAAATATCAACATCATAATAGGTGAAATCCAAATCATCATCTTCATGATTCCTGCCATATCAGGCATCCCTTCTTGTGGTGGTGCTGACATAGCTTGATCTCCTGTTGTATATTTCATATAAAAGAAAATAGCAATGGCCGCTAAAATTGGAAATAAACTAATATGATCTCCATACAAAGGAACGTTAAATGGTAACTTAGCTATTAAATCATACGATGATAAATCTTTAGCCCATAAAAACCCTTGTTGCCTTAATTGAATAGCAGATGGAAAAAACTGGAAAGAAGCGTACATGAAAGGCAATTGAATTAAAGCGGGTATACATCCTGCCATAGGGTTTACACCTGCTTTATTATACAGTTTCATGGTTTCCTGCTGCTTTTTCATTGGATCTTTAGAAAACTTCTCATTTATCTCATTCATTTCTGGTCGCAATACTTTCATTTTGGCTTGTGACAAGAATGATTTATAAGTAAAAGGAGACATTGTTAATTTAATCAAAACTGTAAATAGGATAATAGCAATACCGTAAGGTAAGAAAGTACTCATTAACCCAAACAATGGTACAAATATAAATTTGTTAATCCATCCAAAAATCCCCCAACCTAATGGTATAATTTCATCTAAATTACGATCATAAGCATTTAAAATTTTATAATCTGAAGGACCATAATACCAGTTCATTTTATAATCTAACTCTCCATTTGTATAAGCTAGTGGTAACACCGCTCCAAACTTTTTAGTAAAAGTAGTGTCTACCGCAGCATCTTTTACTAAATTTTGGGTTGATAATTTAGCTGTTTTAATAGGTGTTCTAGTTAATAATATAGAAGAGAAAAAATGTTGCTTAAAAGCCACATAGGTTAAATCTGAAATACTTTCTTCTTCATCCGATTGATTTAAATAATTATCTTTTCCTGATTCGTATTCATACACTACTTCTGTATAACGATTCTCGTAACTTACGCTTTTTTCATTACGATAAGTTTTCAAATCCCAAATTAAGTTAGCAGGAGTTGAGGTATTAAATACAGTCGCTAAACCTTGTGAATGTACATCAAAATCTAACATATAATCGTTAGGTTTTAAAACATACTTATACTCTAAATAAGCATCTTGAGATGTTTTCAAACGCATTGATAGTACTTGATTAGCCCCTACTTTCGTTAAAATAGGCTCAAAAAACAAGTCTTTTGTATTCAAATTCTTACCTTCTTTTGTTTGAAAAGTTAAGTTAAGTTGTGCGTTATTATTTTTTATTAACTGCACTAATGGCCCCTTTTCATCTATCGATTTGAAATTTTTTAAAGTAGCATCTACAATATATCCTCCTTTGTTAGCAATTTTTAAACTTACTAATTCATTTTCTAAGGTTGTATAGGCTTCTTTTGCTGAAGGCAAGGTTGCTGAATAAGCAAAGCTTCCCAATGTCGCTTTTAAAGCTGCTGTAACTTTAGTAGAGTCAACTCCTACAGCAATTAAATCTGTTGTTTTAGCTAATTTTTGTTTTGTTTTTACTATTTTTTCTTTTTTAGCTTTTTCAGCATCAATTTCCGCTTGTGTGGGTTGATTTTTGTACATTATCCACATCATAATACCGAAAATTAACGTAAATCCGATAATCGAATTAAGGTCTAACTTTTTTTCTTCCATTTCCTTTTTAGTTCAGCGTTTAAAATTCGGAAAGTTGAATATTTTAAATACATTCAACATTTTACTTTAAACTAATTAATTTTATTTTTTACGGCAGCTTCCACAAACTTAACAAAAATAGGATGTGGATTAGCTACTGTACTTTTATATTCTGGGTGATATTGTACTCCTATAAAGAAGGGATGATTTTCTAATTCAACTACTTCTACTAACCCCGTATCTGGATTTACTCCAGAAGCTTTCAAACCTGCATTTTCCATTACTTCCAGATAATCTCCATTAAATTCATATCTATGACGATGGCGCTCTAGAATATCTGTTACTCCATAAATAGATTTTGCTAAAGACCCTTCTTTTAACTGGCATTTCCATGCTCCTAAGCGCATCGTTCCTCCTTTATCTGTTATACTCTTTTGTTCTTCCATTAAGTTTATAACAGGTGCCGAAGTCCCCTTATTCATTTCTGTAGAATTGGCATCTTTTAATCCTAATACATTACGACCGTATTCTATAACAGCCATTTGCATTCCTAAACAAATTCCGAAAAAAGGAATTTTATTTTCACGTGCATATCGAACTGTTTCTATTTTTCCTTCTATACCTCGTTCACCAAATCCTGGTGCTACTAGTATGCCATCTAAACCTTTTAGTTGAGTACCTACCGATTTAGCATCTAAATATTCTGAATGAATAGAAATAACATTTATTTTCGTTTCATTTTTTGCTCCTGCATGAATAAAAGCCTCCAAAATTGATTTGTATGAATCTTGTAATTCTACATATTTCCCTACTAAACCAATGTTTACTTCATATTTTGGATTTTTTAAACGATGCAAAAATTCATTCCATTGTTTTAAATCGGGAGTATTTTTTTCTGGTAAACTTAATTTTTTTAGTGCTACACGATCTAAACCTTCTTCTAACATAAGATTCGGTACATCATAAATAGTAGAGGCATCTATTGACTGTATTACAGCTTCTTTTTTCACATTACAGAATAAAGCCAATTTTTGTCTCATATCAGAAGTTAACTCATGTTCTGTTCTACAAACCAAAATGTCTGCTTTTATTCCACTCTCCATTAATGTTTTTACAGAATGCTGAGTCGGTTTTGTTTTTAGCTCACCCGCAGCAGATAAAAATGGCACTAAAGTCAAGTGCACTACAATTCCGTTATCATCTCCTAATTCCCATAATAACTGGCGAACTGACTCAATATAAGGTAAAGATTCAATATCGCCCACTGTGCCTCCTATTTCGGTAATAACAATATCGTATTCGCCACTTTTACCAAGCAACTGCATACGTTCTTTAATTTCGTTTGTAATATGAGGTACGACCTGTACTGTTTTCCCTAAAAATTCACCTCTTCTTTCTTTTTCAATTACTGAAAGATAAACTCTTCCTGTGGTCACATTATTAGCTTGAGATGTGGGTACATTTAAGAAACGCTCATAATGACCTAAATCTAAATCTGTTTCAGCTCCATCATCAGTTACATAACATTCACCGTGTTCATACGGATTTAATGTCCCTGGATCCACATTAATATAAGGATCAAATTTTTGAATAGTGGTTCTATACCCTCTTGCTTGCAATAATTTTGCTAATGAAGCTGCAATAATTCCTTTACCTAAAGAAGAAGTTACCCCTCCTGTAACAAAAATATACTTTGTTTGATTCATTGTGTTGTGTTGTTGTATTGTTGTTTAAAACCGCGCAAAAATACAATTATTTAGTATGAAATTCCAATTTAGCAATCACAAAAAAAATAAATTTCAATTGTGTTCAAAAGCAAATTCGTTTAGACTCCTAAAATCAGGTACTTATTTTTTAGGGAAATTTCGCTGAATATTACGAACCAACTCTTCGAGCCCATTCAGTTTCAGTTCATATATTAAATCAAGCTGTTGCCCTAACAATCCATTAGGGAAACCTTTTTGCTTATACCATACTATGTAATGTTCTGGTAAATCAATCAGATAACGCCCTTCATATTTCCCAAAAGGCATTTTAGTATGGGCTAATTTTATAAGATGTTCTTGGTTCATTAAATTTCAAATTCTTCAATCAAAACCTATCATTTACAACTAAAGAATATTAAAAATCTTATTGTTATGTTATTGTTAATCTTCTAATCGAAATAAAAAACAAGGTTGATTTATAACTATTCTTGTTTTTATCTTTTGTTAACAATAACCCCCAATTTTTAAAAATCTGGGGGGTTACTCTTAACCCTTTTTATTGCATATCTTTTTTTACTGAATTATTTCCAATTAAAAACTATTTCTTTTTTAATATCGGGATGTAAACTATGAAAAACAGGACAATTCATGGCAGTACGTTCCAAAATAGTTTTTGTTTTTTCATCTGGATTTATAGACATTGAGAAAACTATATGTATTTCAGCAATACGTCTAGGTTCTGTTCCCATTATTTTCGTTACTTCTGCTGTAGAATCTAATAGATCCAATGTCATTTCTTTTGCTTTAATTGCCATAATAGTAAGTATACAAGAAGCTAAAGCGTTAGCTACTATATCCGTTGGAGAAAATGCTTCTCCCTTACCATGATTATCTATTGGAGCATCTGAAAGTATTTCAGTACCTGAATTTAAATGAATTGAAGAGGTACGTAATTCCCCTAAATAAGTTACTTTAGAAGTTGCCATTAATTTGCTTGCTTAATTGTTAAATCGGTATCGTAATATAAAATATAAATTCCTTTATTATAAAACCCTCCTTCTGGATTGGATTGGTAATCAAATCTACTTTCTGCTTGTTCTGTACTATTATCATTAGCCGTATCTGCAAAAGGTTTTTCTTGTATAAGTCGTAAAAGTGTATCAAATGTTACATCAAATCCTCTAATAGCAAATGTATTGGGATTGATTTTATTTTTTCTTTTATATTGATTTTCGAAATTTTGATATTCTTTAGAGGTATTTACTCTATATTGAGAAGGATAGTGCATTTTTAATTTCGTTAATCTATTCATTTGAATTTCTTCAAAATCAAGGGCTTCATTTTCTCCTAAAATAACCAATTTTATATCAAATTGTTTTTGTAAAGCTAAAAGATTAGTTGTAATAGATAAAATTAAATTTGTTTTTTCTGTCTCCATTACTACATAATTTGTTTTGCCCGCAACTAATAATGACTTCAAATGAGAAACTTCCAAAACACCTGTATCTGAAACATTTACAAATTTAGTTTCTTTATAATTTTCTTGTATATATTGCTTTGCTGATTGTTTTTTAGGATCTACTATTGCTATAATATTTCCATTTTTTGATCGCATAAAATCAAACATGGCTCTTTTAATATCTTCTGACAAAGGAGTGGCTTGATAAAGATTAGGGAATTTTTTATCATAATCTTTAGATAATGGCGAAATAACAGGAACTGTTTCTAATATAGCGGCTAATTTTTCAACATTATTTTGATAAAAAGGCCCTACAACAGCATCGTATGTTTTTAAATCATATTCATTTACCAAAGTAGGAATATTGGAAGAAGATCGTGTTTCATCTGAATCTAAAATGGTTACATCTACTTTTGCGCCTAATTTATTAATAGAATCTATCGCTATTAGAGCTCCTGAATAAAAATCTAATGTCATGTTTAGAAATTTATCTTTTTTAAGTCTTGATTTAGTAGAGTTAATAGTATCTTGATCTAATTTTGCAATATTAAAAGGTAACAAAAGAGCCATTTTTTTAGCCGTTACTGCTGAAATATTTTTTGTTAAATCAAAAATTTCTCTTTTTACTTCTCTCTTCTTAGAAATAGCTGGAATTTTTAATATCATGCCTTCTTTTAAACCTTCTTTTAAATCAGGATTCATCAGTATTAGTTCTTCTTGAGAGCATCCAAATTGATTCGTTAAACTATATAATGTTTCTTGTGCTTTTACTGTATAAGCTATAGTGGCTCCTTTAGAAGTTTCTATTTTTTTTGTTTGATTAGGCTCTTCTATTTTGGATTTTATTACTTCTTTTGTTTTATTTCCTTTGACCAATAAAATTTGACCAATAATTAACTCTTTTTGCGCAATATCGGGATTTTTAGTTTCTAATTCCTCAACTGTAATACCATATTGTTTTGCTATTCCAAATTTTGTTTCTTTAGCTACAACAGTATGTTCTATAAGTATTTTTTGCTGTGCATTTACATTTTTAGATACAGATTTCAGCTCTCCTTTTACAGGAATTTTCAAAACTTCATCCATCTTTAATCCATTTACAACTGTAGGATTAAGTTTTTCAATCTCGCTAAGTGTAACTTGGTATTTTTTTGCAATGCTAAATAAAGTTTCTCCTTCAATTACGGTATGATTAATGGTTTTAAAAACCTCTTTTTTAATGGTTTCCTTTTTCTTTTTAACAGCTATAACTAATATCGTATTGTCTGTTATCTTTGTACGTGCATCAGGGTTTAAATCATAAATTTCAGAGGCTGATACTCCGTATTTCTGCGCTATTTGAGAAATACTCTCTCCTTTTATCACTTTGTGTTTGATCATAGCCACTTGAGCTGACACAAAATGTCCTCCTAAAATAAATAAAATCCCAAAAATTTTTTTCATGTGTGTAAATTATATTTAGTGCAAGTTTAAAAAAAAATTAAATATCAGATCTTAACAAAGTGAATAGATAAAATCAATTCATTGTTCCTAAAATGATTTTGAATCTAAAAAAATATACCGATTTTGTTCTTAATGTAGTGAAACTCTATTTTCAAAAAATTTCCCTCTATTTTTATCTTCTATATCTTTTCCTATTTATTATAAAATCTAACGCATTTACTTAATCAAATTATTATTAGAATTAGTATTTCACTACCAATCTTCGTTTTGAACTATCTCTTATTCAATTTTCTTAATTTAAAGAATCTTAATCATACTCATAAATAACTGATAATAAATATATTTCATCTTATTTGACTCTTTTTTAAAAAGACTACTTGCAAGGTCAAATTTAGAGTTCTTTTTTGATTTGAACAATGAACAGTTTTTTAAATAAATCAGATCTTGGTTTTACTTTATATTCAAACAATGCTTCCTCTAATGTTTGATATTTATTTGTATAAACATAATAGTCCAAATTATTTATGTTGTAAAAAAACTTTGTCTGACGCTCACCTGAGTAACTTAAACGAAGAGCAAACGCATCACGCTCTGTTGATTCAGCAAAGGTATTTGCTACTAGATAAAAACCTGTTTCTAATTCGGGAAGATTATTAATTATTTCAATTTTAGTAGACTCTTCATTGGAATTATTTTCACTTAAAGTTTTTCTTTTCTGATCAAGTGTTACTATGGTATCAGTAGTTTGAGCTACAGGAATTTTTTTTTGAGCTCGTTCTAATTTTAATAATGCTAGTCGATCATCAAACTCTCTTGCTTCCATGCTATAAAAAGTAGCTTTAGCTATTTTATGTTTTAAAATTGTTTTCTTCTCAGATTCTAAATCATTGATTTTAGCTAATAAGTTTTCTTTTTTTCCTTCTTTTATTGTCAAATCTTGATCTATTTTCTTTATTTCATTAAGTCGTACTTGGTCTTTATCTGATAGTTGTTCTCGTATTTTCTTCTTATACTCTTGATTTTCTTGTTGATTTATTTTTTGAACTTTTTGCATAACACCTACAATTATTCGACGATTTTCCGTTAAATCTTGTTTTAATTGTTGTACTAAGTCCGTTGTTTCTTTCCGCTTTTGTTCTGATTCTTTTTGTAATCGTTTAGACTCTTCTAAAGATTCTATGTTTTTTGTTTTTAATTCTTTCAAATCATATTCCATTGTAACAACTAAAGAATCTAATTTAGCAATCAAAACTTCTTGAATTTTTTTATTAGCATCTAAAATCAATCGTAATCGTTCTACAGAGCCATTTTTAGTTTCATCAATAGCATTTAAATTAATATTTAATTTATTGAGCGTAACCATTTTTTTATTGAGTTCTTTTTGAACTTTCAACCGATCTTCTAGATCTTCAATTTTTACGGTCTGTGATTTTGATTTTTCAACAATAGCTTGTTTTTCTGCTAATGCAATCATTAACTCTTCATTTTCATTTTGTGCTTTAATAATACTTTTATTAATAGCTAATTTATTTCCTATTACGAATCCACTAATAATCTCTGGATTTTGTTTTTCTAATTGATCAATCGTTATGCCATATTTTTTTGCAATTGAATATTTAGTTTCTTTAGCTTCTACTGTATGAAAAAAAGTTTCGTTATTAATAATTCTCACTCTCCCATCTACTGTCTTTTTTTTATTAGGAATTTCTATTTTTTGTCCTATTTGAAGTCCTTCTTTTAATAAAGTTTCATTTTTTTCTTCTAAATCTTTTACAGAAACATTATACAAGCGTGCAATGCTAAACAATGTTTCTTGTGATTGTACTTCATGAAATTTACCATCAAAAACTACCTTCCTTTCATAAGGAATTCTTTGTTGAGGAATATTTAAGACAATACCTTCTTTTATTGGATTTTGAGTAAGCAATGGATTGGCTTCTTTTAACTCTTCAACTGAAAGTTGATACTGTTTTGCTATACTATATAAGGTTTCCTTATTTAAGACTTCATGTTTATCATAACGTACGGCGCTTACATCATTTTTCTTTAACATATAAGAAATAGAATGTACATTCGGTATCATCAAAATTGTATTTTCTTGAATTCCTTTTTCAGCTCCTGTATTAAGTTTTATAATATCTGCTTTTAAGACTTTATATTTTAAAGCAATAGATTCTAATGTTTCATTTTTTTGAATCAGGTGTTTGAGTGTTCTTTCTTGTTGGGCGTAATAAAATTGAGATAAAAAGAAAAAAATAAAAAGTAGGTATTTAAGCATAAGTTTAGTAATTTATTTTGAGAACACCAATTTAAATAAAAATGCCATGTATTTTTTATTTTACATGGCATTTTATTTTCATATCATCTATAAGAATTACTCCCACTCTATAGTTGCTGGTGGTTTAGAGCTAATATCATAAACAACTCTATTAACCCCTTTTACTTTATTAATAATTTCATTCGATATTTTCATTAAAAATTCATACGGTAAATGAACCCAATCAGCCGTCATACCGTCTGTAGATTCTACTGCACGAAGGGCTACTACTTTTTCATAAGTACGTTCATCCCCCATTACTCCTACACTATTGACTGGTAATAATATTGCTCCTGCTTGCCATACTTTATCGTATAAACCATGTTCTTTTAGACCTTGTATAAAAATAAAATCTACTTCTTGTAAAATTCTTACTTTTTCAGGGGTTATATCCCCTAGAATACGAATAGATAAACCTGGGCCAGGAAAAGGATGGCGGCCTAATAACTCTTCATCTATACCTAAACTTCTACCTACTCTACGCACTTCATCTTTAAATAGCATACGCAGAGGTTCTACTATTTTTAATTTCATAAAATCAGGCAAACCTCCTACATTATGATGCGATTTTATAGTAGCTGAAGGTCCTTTAACCGATACTGATTCAATAACATCTGGATAGATTGTTCCTTGAGCCAACCATTTCACATTTTCTATTTGGTGTGCTTCATCATCAAATACTTCAATGAATACTCGCCCTATGATTTTGCGTTTTGTTTCAGGATCTTCAATTCCTGCTAATTCAGATAAAAAACGTTCTGAAGCATCTACTCCTTTTACATTTAATCCCATTCCTTTGTATTGGTTTAATACGTTTTCAAATTCATTTTTTCGTAACAAACCATTATTAACAAAAATACAGTATAAATTTTTCCCTATTGCTTTATTTAACAATACAGCTGCTACTGTTGAATCTACACCTCCTGAAAGCCCTAATACTACCTTATCATCTTGGATTTTATCTTTCATTTCCGCTACAATATCCTCAACAAATGAGTTAGGTGTAAAATTTTGTGGTACTTCAGCAATTTTAACTAAAAAATTTTGTAGCATCTGTTTTCCATCCTCACTATGGTAAACCTCTGGATGAAATTGAATTGCATAAGTTAACTCTCCTTCAATACGATAAGCTGCATTTTCTACATCTTTTGTAGAGGCTAAGCGTACTCCATTTAGTGGTAATTGCTTAATCGTGTCACTATGGCTCATCCACACCTGACTATTAATATTTACCTCTTCAAAGAAAGCTTCATCATCTTTTATAAAAGATAAATTAGCTCTTCCATATTCTCTAATATTAGAAGGTGCTACTTCTCCCCCATTAAAATGAGCAAGATATTGTGCTCCATAACAAACCGCTAACAAAGGCATTTTACCTCTAATTTGAGATAAATCAGGATGAGGAGCATCCTCAGCACGAACTGAAAAGGGACTACCTGATAAGATTACAGCCTTGTAACTGCTTAAATCCGATGGAACATGATTAAAAGGAAAAATTTCGCAGAAAATATTTAACTCGCGAACGCGGCGTGCAATAAGCTGTGTGTATTGCGAACCGAAATCTAAAATAAGTACATTGTGTTGCATGTGCAAAAGTAAACATTTTCGGAAAAATTTCACAGATAAAGGATCTTTTTAATAAATACAATCTTAAAAAGCATATCATTATAATAGTGAAGGGACTGTTCTCAATTTAAAAGCAAAAAGAATAAAATTATAAACTCCAACTACTCTTCTTACAACACCTTAAAAACGAGGCGCTTGATTTCCTAAATAGTATTTTAATCGTAGAAATATTTTAGCTTTAACCTAGATCATTCTTTAGAAATTCAGTGTAAATTTTAAGGAAAAATCACATAACAGGCGTAATTTGACTTTTCCTTTTAGTCAAAATGAAAAACAATAGATTAAGCTACTACTTTTCCCCCCACATCTGAAAGAAAAACTTGCGTGTATTTTTATTTCTTTACTTTCATCTTCATTACAAAATCTGGGGTTAAGATTTTTTTATCTATTGTCATAAATATAAAAAAGAGGCTGTCCTAAAAGATCGTAATCTTTCATTTCAATCAAAAAAAGAAAGAAGGTACCTAAAAGGACAGCATCTTGTTTATTTCAAGCATAAAAAAACCAATAGCGTAGCTCTAAACTCTAATAGCTGAAATAAATCACAATATACGATAATGCGACTTCTCCTATCGTCTAAGTGATGAATTAGACGTTAAACCCAGATTACGCATTAGACCCGAGCGTAGCGAATAGACGAAGTAAATCTATTCCACTTTATTTTTCTTCCAATTCAAGCACGTACTCAAATTTTAATCATCAAAATAGTTCATTATTTCTTCTTCTAAAATTTTCCGTGAGCACTTGAATTTATTGAAAAATTTTGTTTCACAACCAAGTCTAATGCGGAATTCTATCTAACTTATTTTAAGTAATTGATAAAAATTAAAATCTCTAATTTGATTTTATCTTGTCCTATGGCTACAAAATGAGAACGTGATCCGACATTAATTGCTGCCACATTGGGATTTACAATTCGCATTTTTTCGAAACTTTTCATAAATTTTCTTTTTATTAAAATGCGAGGAAATGTAATATCTTAGCTAAAATTATTCTATACGAGACAACATGATGTTTGATCATTGATTGTCTCAAAGGGCTTCCATTTGGAAGCCTTTTTACATTTCAGCCAAAATTTGGAGGGGATAAATTCATCATTTTTTACATAGGCTTTGCTCGCAAGTGCAAGTTAGCTCTCATTTGTCAAAGAATAATACTTTCTTGAAATCTGGGTTAAATTTTGACTTTTCAAACACCCACCTCTTTATTATACTTACAAAATTTTATTAGTATACAATATTAAACGTTGTTTGAACATTAGAAAGTGACACTTCATTTACATGCACAAACGATAGTGTTACAGTAATAGTATTTTCTTTCTTGATTGCTTTAATTAATTTAAATCTAGGAAGTAACCATAAGGCATCTTGATATAACGCACGACGAGTTGAAGGTTTCCAAGTAGTACTTGCATCCTCTTTAACCATTTTTAGAGCATAAACTCCATTTGAAACCAATATATAACTTTGAGGATCTAAAATATTCGTATTAATATCATCTCGAATAATCCCCATTTTTACCATTGTTACCCATCTAGCAATTGTTCTTTCTAATAAACTAGTTACATCGCCATCATTAACTCCTCTCATTCTATTAGCCATAAAAAAATTCAATTCACCTGAACTTTCTGCATACCAATCTGTTTTTAATCTTTTTAAAGATTTAAAACCTTCAAATTCAAAATAAAAATCCGCAATTATTTTATTTTTTTTATCTTTTAAAATCAATTTACACGATATTTTATCCTCATTCCTATCTATTAAACGTTCTGAACCTTGATCAAAATCTAATTCAAACAGTTCTTCCTCTTTTAAATTTAAAAACCCTCTAAAGAAAGATCCAAAGTCAGTCAAAATACCTTGTGCAAAATATTTTGATGTCTCAGTTCTGTTAAGGGAAACGAATCTTTCATAATACTTATTTTTATCAAAAGAAACAGAAACTGGGTTATTTCTAGTTCCCTTATAACTAAAATTAAAACTAATCAATCTATCAGAACCCGTCACTTCCGAAATCGTAGATTGTTTTAAATCTTCATTAGTTAAATAATAATTTGCTCCTGACCTTGGAACAACATAAAAATCAATCCATTTACTTAAATACTCTAATGTGAACTTATCTGTTTTTTTTAATCTATATAATTCATCAAACGCTATAGGCAATGATTCTGGGTTATCCTTGTACTCTTTTTTCCATTCTACATTTAAATTTCTAGCAATTTCTACTTGACTCGGTTTTTTAACCAAATCTTGAAAAGTTACTATTTTAGAAAAATTCTTATCATTTACCTTTCCTAAAAATTTAACTATAACAATCCCTTTTTCTTCATCTTTAGACTCTAATACTGTTTCTTTTACTTCAATTTTTTTACCATTTATTTCTTTTAATCCTTTTATAGTTTCAATTTGACTCGTAACCTGTCCAACATTTTGGTCTTTTTTAATGCCATAATATTGATACAAATCCTCCTCTTCTATTTCTGCATTTTTAACAACTCCTGAATCTGTTATAACTTCTCCATTTGTTAACACCTGTTCTTCTTTACTACATGCCATAATCAATACCATAGCAAGACCCCAAATTACTTTTTCCTTCATTTCTTCAATTATTTAACCACGCTCTTTCTAACAAAATACATGCCAAAAGAACAAAAAATAAGACAAAAGAAAATAAATCTATTAAAATAAGATTAAAACAGAATAATAATCTAAATAATTCACAAAAAAGCTATTAAGTCTTAATTGGAAAACAAATAAGTAGTTTTTTCAAACAAATAACATTCTCATTAAATTCAGTAGAATTTATTTGTATATGCAATCAATCCGTTCCTTTTCCCTTTTATACGCGCTCAAAAACAAATAGTTCTTTTAGATAAGGATATTCTAAAAAACTGATAATCTAGAACTTTTCCTGTCGTTTAGGTAACAAACTGAATGTTAAGTCACTTATTAAATACTTTTATTTTTTATCCTGTAAAGCAAAAACTTGCTTTAACAAATCGCTAGTACGAGAATTAACATTAATTCGAATATCCTTTTCTTCTAGTGCAATCATTGTAAAAACACCATCAAGTGCTTTATTTGTTACATAATCCGTTATATCAGGATTAACTTTAGAAACAAAAGGAATCTTATTATACTTATCTATAATTGTTTTCCAAACAGCATCAGCTCCTACCTTTCCTATTGACTTTTGTACAACAGGATTAAATTTTAAGTAAAGAGGTTTTCGCGTTCCTGTTTGCAAAAATGCTGTAGCAGCATCTTCTCGTCCTAACAAAATATTTTTTGCATCCGTTATCGTTATATTTTTAATAGCATTTACAAAAATAGGCGTTGATTCTTTAACTGCATCTTCAGCTGCTCTATTTAGTGATTTAATACCATCATCAGCTAAATTCCCCATTCCTATTTTTCGCAACATACTATCTACTTTTTGCAGCTCATCAGGAAGTACAATTTTAACTAATTCATTACCATAAAAACCATCTACCGCAGTAAGTTTAGATACTTGATTTGTAACTCCTTTATTTAATGCCTCTTTCAATCCTTCCGAAATATCGAAAACATTTTTTTTTGTGGTATTAGTCATTACAGATTCCGTTGTTTTTTTTATAAAGTCTTTCAATTGAGCTTGACTCATACTTGGAATCAAAAAAGCGAGAATAAATATTCTTTTCATATTTTTAAATTATGTTACTCAAAAATATACAAATTATATGCCTAATTTATTTTTTTTATTTTCTTTCTTTTTTTTCACCTCTTTTTTTATCCCAAAATCAGTAAATTGCACCCGATAACTAAAAATCAAAATGGAACAAGTACAACCGTATCAACCCCAAAATAAAATTAGAATAGTAACGGCAGCGTCCTTATTTGACGGACACGATGCGGCCATCAATATTATGCGTCGAATTATCCAAGCTACTGGAGTAGAGGTAATTCACTTAGGACACGATCGTAGTGTTGAAGAAGTAGTAAATACGGCTATTCAAGAAGATGCTAATGCTATTGCCATGACTTCTTACCAAGGTGGTCATAACGAATATTTTAAATATATGTATGATTTGCTAAAAGAAAAAGGAGCAGGTCATATCAAAATTTTTGGTGGCGGTGGAGGCGTAATTCTTCCTTCTGAAATTGAAGAATTACACGCTTACGGAATCACAAAAATTTATTCTCCAGACGATGGTCGTGCCTTAGGATTACAAGGAATGATTAACGAGTTGGTTACACTAGCAGAACCAGCCCCCCCCGCGCCCGAAGGGGGAGCCAATGAGATAAACGATAAATTGGCTGAAAAAGATGTAAATACCATATCAAGACTTATAACATTAGCAGAAAACGAACCCGATACTTTTCACAAAGTATTTCAGGCACCTCCTTCGGGGGCTGGGGGGCTTGTCCCCGTTCTAGGTATAACTGGTACAGGTGGAGCAGGAAAATCTTCGTTAGTAGATGAATTAGTACGTCGATTTTTAATCGATTTTCCTGAAAAAACTATTGGTTTAATCTCTGTCGATCCTTCCAAACGTAAAACAGGAGGCGCTTTATTAGGAGACCGTATTCGTATGAATGCGATCAATAGCCCACGTGTGTATATGCGTTCGTTAGCGACACGTCAATCGAATTTGGCTTTGTCTAAATATGTAGCCGAAGCCATTCAAGTATTGAAAGCGGCTAAATACGATTTGATTATTCTGGAAACTTCGGGAATTGGTCAGTCGGATACGGAAATTTTAGACCATTCGGATGCATCGTTGTATGTAATGACACCTGAGTTTGGTGCGGCTACGCAGTTGGAGAAAATAGATATGTTAGATTTCGCCGATTTAGTAGCTTTAAATAAATTTGATAAACGAGGTGCCCTTGATGCGATTCGCGATGTGAAAAAGCAATACCAACGCAATCATAATTTATGGGAGGTAGATCCTGATACTATGCCGGTTTTTGGTACCATTGCTTCACAGTTTAATGATCCAGGGATGAATACTTTGTATAAGTCGATTATGGATAAAATCGTGGAGAAAACGGGTGCCGACCTAAAATCGACTTTTGAAATTACACGTGAAATGAGCGAGAAAATCTTCGTGATTCC
Organism: Flavobacterium davisii; assembly: GCF_042182265.1. NCBI lineage: Bacteria > Pseudomonadati > Bacteroidota > Flavobacteriia > Flavobacteriales > Flavobacteriaceae > Flavobacterium > Flavobacterium davisii. Next base: position 2,513,985 of record NZ_CP097869.1, on the reverse strand, counting down.
GCCCCATAGAACACGTTATTTATCTGAAATTGCCGAAAATAATCGCAAATATGACGAAACCGCTTTATCGCAAGTGGAAGTAGCACAAAAGTTATACGGTATTTTCAAAACTATCGAATCGGTAAATGGGAATCTACCACAAATCGATAAAGCAGGAATCATTGAATCTTCGTTGAAAATAAATGAAGGTAACAAAGATTTCTTAGGTTTATTAATCAAAGAATTCGATCGCGTAAAAATGAATTTAGACCCGTACAACTGGGAAATTATTCAAACGTGGGACGACAAAGTAAACAAGTATAAAAATCCAATATATTCTTTTAAAGTACGTGATAAAGAAATTAAGATTCAAACACACACGGAATCGCTGTCACATACTCAAATTCCAAAAGTAGCCCTTCCCAAATACCAAGCGTGGGGCGATATCTTAAAATGGAATTTACAAGAAAACGTACCAGGGGAATTCCCATTTGCATCGGGATTATATCCGTTTAAGCGTGAGGGTGAAGATCCTACGCGCATGTTCGCGGGTGAAGGAGGTCCAGAAAGAACCAACCGCCGTTTCCACTATGTATCCTTAGGAATGCCAGCTAAACGTTTATCAACAGCATTCGACTCGGTTACTTTATACGGAAACGATCCAGACCACCGACCTGATATTTACGGTAAAATTGGTAATGCAGGGGTGTCTATTTGTTGTTTAGACGATGCTAAAAAATTATACTCCGGTTTCGATTTAAGTCATCCTGCTACTTCGGTGTCGATGACGATAAACGGACCAGCACCTATGTTGTTAGGCTTCTTTATGAATGCTGCCATTGACCAAAACTGTGAAAAATACATTAAAGAAAATGGTCTTGAAGCCGAAGTAGAGAAAAAATTCAAAGAGGTTTATGATGCTAAAGGATTAGAACGTCCTCGCTATAACGGCGAATTACCAGAAGGTAACGACGGATTAGGGTTGATGCTTTTAGGTCTAACCGGTGACCAAGTGTTACCTGCCGATGTGTACCAAGACATCAAAGTAAAAACCTTAGCGCAAGTGCGTGGTACCGTTCAAGCCGATATTTTAAAAGAAGACCAAGCCCAAAATACCTGTATATTCTCGACCGAGTTTGCCTTACGTTTAATGGGTGATGTTCAAGAATATTTCATCACACAAAACGTTCGTAATTTCTACTCGGTTTCTATTTCAGGGTATCATATTGCCGAGGCTGGTGCCAATCCTATTACACAGTTGGCATTTACCTTAGCCAACGGATTTACGTATGTAGAATATTACCTAAGCCGAGGAATGAACATCAACGACTTTGGTCCTAACTTATCGTTCTTCTTCTCTAATGGTATCGACCCAGAATATGCGGTGATAGGACGTGTAGCACGTAAAATTTGGGCAAAAGCCTTAAAGAATAAATACGGTGCTAATGAAAGAGCGCAAATGTTGAAGTACCATATCCAAACATCTGGACGTTCGTTACACGCACAAGAAATTGATTTTAACGATATCCGTACGACTTTACAAGCCTTGTATGCGATTTATGATAACTGTAACTCGTTGCATACTAATGCGTATGACGAAGCGATTACGACACCAACAGAAGAATCAGTTCGTCGTGCCATGGCAATCCAGTTGATTATTAATAAAGAATTAGGATTAGCGAAAAACGAAAACCCTATCCAAGGTTCGTTTATCATTGAAGAGTTAACTGATTTAGTAGAAGAAGCCGTATTAGCCGAGTTCGACCGTATCACTGAAAGAGGTGGAGTACTAGGGGCAATGGAAACAATGTACCAACGTTCGAAAATCCAAGAAGAATCGCTGTATTACGAAACCTTGAAACATACGGGTGAATTCCCAATCATTGGGGTAAATACCTTCTTAAGTTCAAAAGGATCACCAACGGTAGTGCCTGCGGAAGTAATTCGTGCGACGGAAGAGGAAAAACAATTCCAAATCAAAACCCTAGAAAACTTACATAAAGCCAAAGCCAAAGAAGTAGAAGGACAAATCGCGATCATTCAAGAAGCCGCGATCCAAAACCACAACATCTTTGAAAAACTAATGGATGCCGCTAAGGTATGTTCGTTAGGTCAAATTACTAGCGCCTTGTTTGAAGTGGGAGGGCAATACCGACGTAATATGTAAGAGGAATTAATTTATAGAAATTGAAATGCCCCTGACGGGGCATTTTTTATTCAATTAATTTCATTGTTTCCTCTAAATGTCTTTTCTGTTCCATATTAAAAGGTTTTAAAATTGACCTTTTATTTGTCAAGTCGGTTAAAATTAATTTTGCTTCATTATTCATTGATTCTTTGTTATAATTATTCACTGTTATTTTATTATCTTTCGATTCGGCTATAGAAAAAATTATTTGTTCATCTTTAGGTTTATTCTTATATATAAATTCTAGAATAATTTTTCTATTATCTTCATCTATATCTTCTTTAAAAATAGCGTCTAATAAAAATGGAAATCTATGTACATATTCTGTTTCTTTAATTACTTTGTTAAATGCAAAATAATAAGCTAACATTGTTTTTAAAAGTTCCACTCCTTGCTTAGGAAATATACCCATCCAGTAAAGCAATGTGTATTTATCGTCATCGAATTTTTTTACCTTCAATTTATCTAAATAATCAACGAAGTAATTTTTAAATTGAAAATCCCTTGAATTTCTATCTTTTTTTATTTCATCATCAGTTTTGAATTTTTTTAGTTCATCAATTTTCTCGTTAAGCAAAATAGTTGTTTCTCCAATTTGGGTTAAAACATTTTCAGTTAGCTTTACTTTTGTTTTATTATCTAACCAAGTTCCAAAAGTTAAATCTTCAATTTTATATTTGATTAACATTGAATAATCTTTTGAAACTAATTCTTTTTGATTGGAAATGCTTTCTTCTATACTGTTTTTTGAACTTTGTAAAACTTTAAGTTTTTCTTTTATACTTTCAATTTCTGAATTTGTGTTGTTTACATCTTGTGAGTATTCATAAATATTTTCTAAAAGACTTGGTAAACTTTGATTACAAGTAGGGCAGTCGTCCTTGATTGGATTTTCTTTTTTTAAAGAAGTCTTTATTTTTTTTAAAATTTTTAATCTTTCTTCATTAAAAGTTATTTCGTTACATTTTATTAAATATTTTTTCTCTGTTTGTATTAACTCTTCTTTGTTCTTTTTGTATGAATCTATATATTCATTCGATTTAGAAATAAATGATTCATCTTTTAACTTTGAAAGATTTAATTCGTCGTCTTGTTTTTCAATATTTGTAAGGAATTTGATTTGATTATCTAAATCTTTTTTCTCTTTTTCAAGCTTTTGTTTTTCTAATCTATCAAATTCGTTGGTGATACCTAAATAATAATCATAATAATCATATTTGAAATTTCTAAAAAAATCTAAACCGCGAAATGATTTTAAAGCCAAAACCCAACCGTAATCTTGGGCAACATAATAAGGTAAAAACATAGCTTCGATAGAAGCTAATTTATATTCACCAGATGTTTCTAAATGTAAGTTGAAATCAAATAATTCTGATAAATAATGTTTTAATTTAATATGTTCCTTAGATGAATTGCCACTGATTCCTGAAAATTTTTCTATAGGATGATTTTCTCGTTTAATAAAAATAAAATCATCATCACGAATAATTGTTATATATTCTTCATTCCCTCTTTTTAATATAAAATCTAATCTGAAGATTACTTTTTCTGATAAAATTTCAGTTAATTTATGTTTTTCGTCATTTATACCAAAAGTATAATGAATAGCTTGAATAATAGTGCTTTTACCTGATGTGTTTTTTCCGTGAATAATATTTATTCCATTAATAAAATTCGTGTAGAAACTTGTTTTGTTTTGTTCACAATAAATAAAAAAATTTTTATAAATCACTTGAGATTTCATAGTTGTTTTCTTTTAGGTGTAATACTTCAAATAAAGCTGCGAATAGAATTGCTTTTAGTTGCAAGTCATTAAAATTTGTTCTCTCGGAACTTTTAAATAACTCAAATAGTTCATATACACCATCTTCTTCTGAATATGAGGATAAATTATTAATTTGCTTTTTAACAAAGTTGAAAATCTTTTTATGTTCGGCTTCTTTGATACTTTTAAATAAATCAAAAGCACTATCAAATGCTAATTCAAATATTTCTTTTTCAGTAATTCTAATTTTTAATTTTGAAGAAACTTCTGCTTTTTTTCTATGCCAATAATCAAAACACTTTGCTTTTGTAGTTAAAATTTTGAAAGCATTTTCAACTTCTGAATTGCTCACTCTTTTTGTTTTGTCTAATAACTTTACTGTATTTCCTTTATTATAAGTTGTTTCAATTTTTCTAAACAGACTAATTAAAGTGTCAATTGCAGCTCGTTTGTCAAAAATTTTATTTCCAAATACTTCATCTATTTTTCCAACAAGTTGATTTTCTTGCTCTTTTTCGGTTGTTGTAAATGGAATCCAAATGAAACTTAAATTGTCCAATTCATTATGTAAATCAATTTTAGTAATATTTGATTTTATTTTTTCTTTAATTTCATGTGGTAAAATTGGAAAAATTGAATTTGGATTGTCAGCTTTTATAGAAACAGAAATTGCAGGTAACCTTTTATCTTTTTTTGTGCCTTTTGGATTGGGATCATATTTTAAATCAATAGTTTGATTAGAAGAAAAATAGAGAATATGATTATATGCAGAAGATTTAGAAATTCCATCCTGAATTAATCCTTTTCCAGTTTTCAATAATTTGGTTAATATTTCATATAGTTCAGGATTTAATCGCCAAATATCAGGTGATTTTTTTTTAGATTGATATGCTTCTATTAAGGAAACTTCTTCATTATCATTAATAAAACAAAAAAGAAAATCTTCGTGATGTTCAAGACAGACGAAATACTTTTTATTTTGAAACTTATTAAAATAATTCTCCAATAACAAAAAAATCGCAGTGTTCCTCTGCAAAGCGAATCCGTTTTGTGCGTCTGGTCCTGAATTTATTGTTTTATCTGTCATCTATGTTTATATTTTTAAGGGGATATGATAGTTTACGAATTAATTTATCTTAAAATATTTTAGTATTATTTTTTACCATAATGCTTTTTTTTATCAAAAATATTTACTTCGCATTACTATTGCCCTATCCAAATATAAAGAAAAGGATATTAAAATAAAATCTTACAAACTACAATTAAAAAGTTTTAGACAAATTTTAAAAAATGCAGTAAAGAGAAAAAGGAATAATGAATTGAGCATCTTTTTATTAGTTAAAAATTATATTTGCAAAGTTGCTTAAAGCGAATAAACCAATACAATATGCTAAAAACTTATTTCATCTTACTACTAACTATACTTTCCATCAGTTGCAAAAAAGAAACCACTACCATCGAAGTGCCAAAAGTAGTAAAAAAGATGCAGCCAACATCAATAAACGCTAATACAAAATCTATAGATGATGATTTTAAGTCTTTTCTTGAGGTTTTTAGCAAAGATTCTGTATTTCAAGTAAGCCGTGTTACGTTTCCATTAGTACTTGAAGAATGGATAGATCCTGAAACAGGCACAGAAAAGAAATTAATAAACAAAAAAGCTTATGAAACTATTGATTTTCGCTATCCTAAAGATGCTTTAACTAGAGAATATGATCGTTATACCCAAACGGTTAAGTTCAAAGATAATAAAGCAGTTGTTGAAATTAGAGGGGTTGATAACGGCATTTATGCAGATTATATTTTTGAGAAAATAAACGGGAAATGGCTATTGATTTCGTGTAATAACCAATCGATATAAATAAAAAAAGAGTATTGAAAAAAATCAACACTCTTTTTCTAAAACTATCAGTATTAACAATTTACATTTCTCTAAAGATTGTGTGCATTAATCTTTTCTTATCATTGATACTTTCTTCTAAAGAAATCATAGTTTCTGTTCTATACACCCCATCAATATCGTCAATCATATAGATTACATCTTTAGCATGTTTTGTGTCTTTTGCTCTAATCTTACAGAAAATATTAAATTTTCCTGTAGTCACGTGAGCAACTGTTACAAAAGGTATTTCATTAATTCTTTCTAAAACAAACTTGGTTTGTGATGTATTATTTAAAAATACTCCAACGTAGGCAATAAATGAATATCCTAATTTTTCATAATCCAATGTTAATGAAGATCCTTGAATAATACCTGCATCTTCTAATTTTTTAACACGTACATGAACAGTCCCTGCTGAAATTAAAAGCTTTTTTGCAATATCTGTAAATGGTATCCTCGTATTATCAATTAACATATCCAAAATCTGATGATCAACCTCATCTAGTTTAAACTTACTCATATAATTATTTCTTTGTTTGTGTTTTATTTTTTAGTTTTTGTTTAAAATAATTCAAAAATATCACTTTTTAAGTACACCATTTACAAAAATATTGTTAATATTTACAGAAAAATTAATATTTCTTCCTGGTTTGGGATAATTTCCAAATTCATCCTGATATAACCCGCCTTCTAGGTCATAAATCTGATGTGCGAAACTTCTTTCTAAGTCACCAATTTTCACAATTTCGGCTTCAAAATATACCTTTTCTTCAAAAAGGACTTCTTTATAGTGGGATGCAAATTTAGTAATAATATCTAAAGATTCGTCTTTTAACCTAACATTTTTGTAAATAAAGTCATAAAAATTGATTTTATTTTGCGGAATATTCAAATATTCTTTTAAATCTACTTCTTCTTTTTTTAAGGAAATAATAGATTTTAATCCTGCTATATATGCTATATATATATATTTTCTGGTTTCTTCTCTTTCATAATCATTTTGATAATGCCCAGCTTCGAACAAAATAGTAGGTACTCCTGAATACTGAAAATAATCTCCAATGCAATTTAAATTAAAAGTATCATCAAATCTTCCTATTTGATCAGGTATATACTTTTGTAATTCAGTATTCATTGCTAAAATTACTCTTACTGCTTTTAATCTGCATTCATTATATTCGCAAGCTTCATTAAAAGAAGGTGCCAAAAAAGAAATTGTTGCTGGCTTATCTAAATTACCTACTCCAAATATTGTACGTTGATCATGAAGGTTAAAACAAAAATCAGGTTTAAATTCTTGAAATACTTTTCGTAGAATTTGTGATTCTGGTTGTGTTAAGGCTACTGAATCTCGATTTAAATCTATTTGATTAGCATTTACTCTTGTATAAGCAGCTGCTCCATCTGGATTAACAATAGGTATAATAAATAAGGTGCATGCTTCCGCTATTGCTTTGGCCAATGAATCATTTGAATCTAAAAATTTAAAAAAATCAAATAATGCTTTGGTGGTTGTGGATTCATTTCCGTGCATTTGCGACCACATAAATATTTTGGTGGTTCCTGTTCCAAACGTAACGGAATAAATAGGACGTCCTTCTACTGATTGACCTAAAATTGTTTTTTGGAAACGAGGACTCAATTCTTTTAATACTCTTTCTAAGTGAGTATTGGTAAGATAACGTCCTGAAATACTTTTTTCTTTATATTTTAAATAAAAATCCATTTTTATCTGATTTTTTAATAATTTAAGATAATCGCATAGTTTTTCCTCGAAAAAAAATACCTTTAAAAATTAAATTTAAAAAATACTTTTTTTCTTTATTAAGAATAAAGACAATGTGAAAATCAAATTAACAAAAATAGTAGATGTAATTTTTCCTTTATGTATGGAGAATAAATTACTATTTGGTAAAACTGTATTCAGGTACTTTTCCTACTAGACCATTAAAATAGCTTTCTAAGATTGCGAAATCTTTTTCTTTATCGCCAGAAGGTATCATTTTAGGAAAAGCAATTACTTGTTTATTTTTCCAATCAAAACCAATGGCTACAATGGGAACATTGGCTTTTAAGGCTATATAATAAAATCCCGTTTTCCACTCTGAAACTTTTTTTCGAGTTCCTTCTGGTGAAATAGACAGTCTAAACTCTTCTTTTTGAGAAAAAATTTTAGCGATTGCATCTACTTTATTTTCATTTTTAAAGCGATTAAGAGGCTCTCCTCCTACCCATTTAAAATAATAACCAAAGGGAAATTTAAAGAGTTCTTTTTTGGCAACAAAATTTATATTAATACCTAAAGAACCTCTTGTTAATAGTCCTATATAAAAATCATGCCAACTAGTATGAGGAACTACAGGCATTACACTTTTTTTTATATCAATCATGTAGGATTGGTAGTCTCCTACTATTTTCCATCCCATTAACTTAAAAAATATAAAACGGTATAATCTTTTTTTCATTTCTTTGAGGCTTCGTATGTATTTGATACAAAAGTAATTCAAAATTTTTATCTTATACTAAAAAAGTTGCCTTTAAAAGTTATAAAAAAACACTTTTATTGTTTTTTATATTTATTTTATTGTATTTTTTTTAAAAAAACCAAATAAACAACATGTATTGCTTAAAAATAACTACATTTTATTTTTTGTTTTTTTCACATTCCTAAAGCAATTAAGGTTAAAGCTATTTAACTTCAATCTGTTCTAGATACCTTTGGGTTATAAAATCAATATCTTTAATGGATTTACGAGTCCAATCAATTCGTTTTTCTAAAAATTCTGCATCTGTTAAATGCCAATTAATATTAGAATGGCGTAATCTATTACTCAAACTTTGTATAATAATAGCAGCTGATACGGAAATATTTAAACTTTCTGTAAATCCTACCATAGGAATTTTTAAGAATCCATCTGCATTTTTTATAACTTCTTCCGATATACCTAACCTTTCCGTACCAAAATAAATAGCTGATGGCTTGGTAATATCAAAATCTTCTAACATGCTATCTTTTTCGTGTGGAGTGGTTGCTATAATTTGATACCCTCTTGTTCTTAAATCATTAATACAATCTTGATTATTAGAAAAACGTTTAATATCTACCCATTTTTCAGCTCCTAGGGCAATTTCTTTATCAATTTTTTTTCCAAAGCGTTGTTCTACTACATTTAGTTCTTGAATACCAAAAACTTCACAACTTCTCATAACAGCACTTGTATTATGTAACTGATATACATCTTCGCAAACTACAGTAAAGTGTTTGGTTCTGTTAGCTAAAATCTTTTTAAAACCTTCTTTTCTATTTTCTGTTATAAATGTTTCTAAATAATTTAAATATTTTTCATCTTGAAATAAGGATTGCATTGTAAATGTTTTTAATTATATTGGCAAAAATAATTAAAGTTATGAATGTTTTTTATGAATTCATTTATTCATAAAAAACATCCCTTTTTTATAATCCTAAAAACATCATCATAAATGAAAAAAAAATTAGTTATTTTAACAGGAGCTGGCATGAGTGCTGAAAGTGGTATTAGCACCTTTAGAGATTCTAATGGATTATGGGAAAATCATGATATTATGGAAGTTGCTTCTCCAGAAGGATGGCAAAAAAATCCTGCTTTGGTTTTGGATTTTTACAACAAACGAAGGGCTCAACTTAAAGAAGTTAATCCTAATAGAGGACATGAAATAATAGCTGAATTAGAGGAAAAGTTTGATGTACAAATCATAACACAAAATGTTGATAATTTACATGAACGAGCTGGCAGTTCAAAAGTGCTTCATTTACATGGAGAACTAACGAAAGTAAGAAGTACAAAGAATAGTCATTATGTAATTGATTGGACAGATGATTTACATATAGGTGATACAGCTCCAGATGGATCGCAACTAAGACCTCATATTGTTTGGTTTGGCGAAGCTGTTCCTAATATAAGTGAAGCAATTCCTTTATTAGAAAAAACAGATATTTTAATTATTATAGGGACTTCGTTACAAGTTTATCCTGCTGCTGGTCTTATACGCTATACCAAAAAGCATGTCCCTATTTATTACATAGATCCCAAGCCTGCAAAAATAATGGATTCTCGAAATATTATTGAAACAATTTCTTTAAGTGCTAGTGAAGGCATAAAAAAATTAATAGAAAGAGGGATATAACCCTCTTTCTAGGTGTTTTATCTATAGACTATAAATTTCATTTTTAGCCAGTTCAAATTCTTTTAATAGATCGTTTACAATATCCTGAACGGGTTGTATATTATCTATTAAACCAGCTATTTGACCAATTTCTAACTCCCCTTCTTCCAAATCACCTTCAAACATACCCCGTTTTGCTCTAGCCCGTCCTAACAATGTTTTTAATTCATCTAATGATGGACATTTAGTATAAAGGTCTTGCACATCATTGTAAAATTTATTTTTAATTAAGCGTACTGGAGCTAATTCTTTTAAGGTAAGTTGTGTACCTCCTTCTTCTGTGGCAAGTATTGTTTTCTTAAAATTATCATGAGCTGAACTTTCTACAGAGGCTGCAAATCGTGATCCTAATTGTACACCATCTGCACCTAAGACCATAGTTGCTAACATTCCTCTACCTGTTGCAATACCTCCTGCTGCAATCAATGGAATCGTAATTTGTTTTTTAATCATAGGAATTAATGTTAGAGTTGTTGACTCTTCACGCCCATTATGTCCTCCTGCTTCAAAACCTTCTGCTACAATAGCGTCTACACCTGCTTCTTGCGCTTTTAATGCAAATTTTGTACTACTCACAACATGCACTACTATAATTCCTTTTTCTTTTAAAAAGGAAGTCCATGTTTTAGGATTTCCAGCTGAAGTAAAAACGATTTTCACACCTTCTTCTACAATTATTTGCATTATTTCCTCAATGTTCGGATAGAGCATCGGAACATTTACTCCGAAAGGTTTATTGGTTGCTTTTTTGCATTTTTGAATATGTTCTCGCAAAACATCTGGATACATAGAACCTGCTCCTATCAATCCTAATCCGCCAGCATTACTAACCGCACTTGCTAGTTTATAACCTGAATTCCAAATCATTCCTCCTTGAATAATTGGATATTTAATATTAAAAAGTGATGTTATTTTGTTCAAAATATTTATTTTAAATTAATTTTCTTTTTGTTTGCTTTGTTGTTGTTCTCCCTTTGGTTGAAATAAAAAACTACGCGTTAAATTACGGCTTTTGTCCCCACATCTGCAAGAAAAAATTTTCGTGTATTTTTATTTTCTTTGCCTTTATATCTTTACCATGAAGTCTAATGCAAAATTTTTATTTAACCCAGATTTCAAGAAAGTATTGTTCTTTGACAAATAAGAACTAACTTGTACTTGCGAGCGAAGTCTATCTATAAAATGGTGAATTTATCCCCTCCCCAATTTCGGCTGAAATATAAAAAGGCTTCCATTTGGAAGCTCTTTGAGACAATCAATAATCAAACACCATCTTATCTCGTATAGAATAATTTTAGCTAAGTTAGATAGAATTACGCATTAGACTTCGTTTTGAAACAAAATTTTTCAATAAATTCAAGTGCTCACGGAAAATTTTAGAAGAAGAAATAGTGAACTATTTTGATGATTAAAATTTGAGTACGTGCTTGAATTTGAAGAAAAATAAAATCGAATAGATTTACTTCGTCTATTCGCTACCCTCGGGTCTAATGCGTAATTCTATCTAACTTAATTTAAGGAATTGATAAAGAAGTAGTTTCGATTCCGTATTTTTTAATCATTTTTTTAATTTGTATCGTTTTTTTATTCTTCATTTCTTGAATATATTGGTCTGTATTTATTGGTATATAATGTTGTTTTTTGACTATCATATTCCAAATTATAACTGCTATTTTTCTTGCTGTTGCTGTAATTGCAGCACCTCTTCCTTTTTTAAAAGAAATCCTTTTAAAGAACATAACGAGGTAACCTTCTTTTTTTCTTTCAATTGTATTTGCCGCATTTCTTAATGTCAATGCAAATTTATTTTTCCCTTTTGGAGTTCTGCTACTCAAAACCTTACCTCCACTAATTTTATTATTTGGAGCTAACCTGAGCCAATTCACAAATTGCTTGGAGGTCTTGAATTTATATATATCGGTGCCTATTTCGGCTAAAAAACTAGTAACGGTTCCTGAGCAAACTGATTCTATAGCAAAGAGATCTACTCCAAAAAGTTTTAAACTATATTTCTGTACATCAAATTTGGGTTGGTTTTTCCCTTTATTCTGTTTCTTTACCAATTCGATATCTTCTGATAAAACAATTTCTCTGGTTTGATTTTTCAGCACTTGATCAATACGAGTATCGGTGTTTTTTATTTTATCTTGAATAAGTCTGTAAATATCATAACAATCGGAAAGCTCATGTAGGTATTCATTGTTTATTTTACCTTGTAAAGCGTCGGCTATTTCTTCTTTGCTTTTTTTAACTCGTTTGTCGCAATATTCAGCTAATTTTTCACCTGAAGTTTCACCTGATAGTATCATCTCAATTACTCTTATTCCAGAAACTCCTGTGATGTCACTTATCACAACGTCGAGTCTGAAGTTCATTAAAGGTAATGCTTTTTGCATTTTGTTTACAAAGCCTGAACTTTGTTCAATCAAACTAGAACGATGTCTATGAAGTGTTCTTATCTGCAAAGTGCTTTCAGAGGGCAAAAAAGAACCTCGTAATAACCCTAAAGAATGAAGTTTCTGTATCCATTGTGCATCTTTCACATCTGTCTTTGCTTTGAGGTTTTTTGTTTGAGTCCCTTGAACCAAAAGAACTTCAAAACCATTTCCCTGCAAGATCATAAACAAAGATTGCCAATAACTCCCTGTGGACTCCAAAGCAACACTACGAATCTTGTTCTCTTGAAGATAAGCTACCAAAGCGCATAATCCTGATTGATAAACATTAAATTCTCTGATTTGATTTTCATCCTGTCCTATGGCTACAAAATGAGAACGTGACCCAACATCAATTCCTGCAGCATTGGGATTTACAATTTGCATTTTTTCGAAACTTTTCATAAAATATCTTTTTATTAAAATGCGAGGAAATGTAATATCTTTGCTTAAATTATTCTATACGAGATAACATGGTGTTTCATCATTGATTGTCTCAAAGGGCTTCCAAATGGAAGCCTTTTTACATTTCAGCCAAAATCTGGGAGGGGATAAATTCACCATTTTATACATAGGCTTCGCTCGCAAGTGCAAGTTAGCTCTCATTTGTCAAAGAACAATACTTTCTTGAAATCTGGGTTTAACTGATAATTATCATTATGTAAAGGCACATCTTCATTCTCTAACGAATTTCTTATACACTCTTTTTAACTAATGAGCATTGTACAAGTTCTGCTGATAAAAGATTAAAAAAAATAGAAGCATTGGCTTTCTTAAAAAAACCATGCTTCTACTTGTATTAATAAAACATTGGAAATTAATAAAAATCTAAAAAGTAGTTTTAAGATCATGTTTTTGTATTCTTCTTTCAAATACACACAAAAAAGCCTTATTAGTAAGCTATTACACCAGAACCGATAAGTTCTTCTCCTATATGCCAAGAAACAAATTGTCCTTGGGTTATAGCTGACATAGGTTCTTCAAATTCTACATACATTCCGGATTCAAATTGATGTAAAATAGCTTTTTTCAATTCTTGTCGATAGCGAATACGAGCTTTTACTTCCATTTTCTGACCTATTTTAAGAGCTAAATCAGTTCTAATCCAATGAATTTCATCTTTCGCTACAAATAAGGTTTTTTTAAACAGACCTGGGTGCATATTACCTTGACCTGTATAAATAATATTATGCTGAATATCGGTTGCTATTATAAAAAGAGGTTCTTTAGTTCCTCCTATATTAAGTCCTTTACGTTGACCAATAGTATAATAATGGGCTCCTTGATGTTTTCCTACGAGTTTTCCCATTTCTGGAGTATATTGTATACATGAAGCTTCTGATTGTAATCGTTCTTCCTCTGTAGTAAATTCGGGATTTGGTATACTATAAATTTCATTTTTAGCCTCTATTTCGTATACGAAACCTTCTTTAGGTTGTAATTGTTGTTGTAAAAACTCGGGTAAACGAACTTTCCCGATAAAACATAACCCTTGGGAGTCTTTTTTATCGGCTGTAATCAATTCCATTTTAGTAGCTATTTCACGTACTTGGGGTTTTGTTAATTCACCTATAGGGAATAAAGCTTTTGACAATTGTTCTTGAGATAATTGACAAAGAAAATAAGATTGATCTTTATTAGCATCCACCCCTGCTAGTAACTGAAAAATAGATTTTCCCTCTACTTTCATTTCTGATTTACGACAGTAGTGTCCTGTAGCAACATAATCAGCACCTAAAGACATTGCTATTTTAAGAAAAACGTCAAATTTAATTTCACGATTACATAATACATCAGGATTTGGGGTACGTCCTTTTTCATATTCTGCAAACATATAATCAACGATTTTTTCTTTGTACTGTTCACTTAAGTCTACTGTTTGAAAAGGGATTCCTAATTTTTGTGCTACTAATAACGCATCATTACTATCTTCTAACCAAGGACATTCGTTAGAAATAGTTACTGAGTCATCGTGCCAGTTTTTCATAAATAGCCCAATTACATCATAGCCTTGTTCTTTTAATAAATAGGCGGCTACACTTGAATCTACTCCTCCTGATAAACCAACAACAACTCTTTTCATTTATTTTTATTTTTGCCTACAAAGGTAATTATTTCTTTTTAATCAATGAAGGCTTCTTATAACCGTTAATTGTATCGGTATTTATTTCTTTTACTAAATTTTTATTGGCATCAAAATATTTCCAAAGACCTTTTTTCTTTCCTTCTTTGTATTGTCCTTGAATCAAAACTACTCCGTTATCTTCAAAAACTTTATAATCACCGTGCATAAAACCTTGTAAAAAAACAGCTTCTTCTTTTAATGTTCCTGCTTTGGAGTATATTTTAGAAATTCCATTTTTAACTCCATTTTTGTACATAGCCTCTTCCGCTAATACACCATCAGTAAAAAATATTTTTTTATTCCCTTCTATCCTATCATCTATATAATTTTCTATACACATAATGACATTCAAGCCTTTATGATAATATTTCCATGTACCTTGACGTAATTTATTAACTACTTTACCTTCACTTACTTTTAATCCATTTTCATCTAAAAAAATGGTATAAGCACCTCCTTTACCATCAAACTCACGTGTTGCCTTTAATTTTTTTTTATCTGTATCTGTAAAATATTTAAACACTCCAACCTCTACTCCGTTTTTAAAATTTCCTTCATAACGAATTCTGTTTGATCCTTCATAGTACCCTTTCCAAAAACCAACCCTTTCGCCTTTGGCATTGGTTTGATTTTCTAATTCTTTCTTTATCTGAGAAAAAAGGCTAGCTGAACTTAAAAATAGTACACTAAATAATTTATATATTTTCATCTTTTTACTTTAAAAATAAAACTCAAAATTATTAGTTTTATTTCGTAAACAAAAATAAAAAACCTCTTTTAATCCAGAAAAACCGATCATATAATTTGAGAGTAACCAAATAATTTTAACAAGAAAGATATTTCAATTAAAACACAAAAAGTGTGAGGTGTCAGAAAATAACAATCAAAAGTTAAATTTGTTAATTTCCTGACAACCTCACACTTAAAGTAATTCAGTAAGTGTAATTATGAAGATTAAGGTAATAATTCTAATATAGCTTCTGCTACTCCTTTAGCAGATGCAGGATTTTGACCTGTAACGACTCTTTGATCTACTGTGATGTGTTTTTCCCATAAACCAGAATTTTCAAAAATAGCACCTCTTTCAACTAATTTAGTTTCAAGCATATAAGGAACTACCTTTTCTAATTTTATAGAAATTTCTTCATCATTTGTAAAAGAGTTTATTTTTTTCCCGTCTACCAAATATTTACCATTACTAAGTTTAATATTTACTAATCCTGAAGGACCGTGACATATACCTGCTACAATACCTTCATTTTCATAAATTTTTGCAGCTATTTCTGCTAGTTCAACATTATCTGCAAAATCCCACATGGTACCATGACCACCAATATAAACGATAGCAGAGTAATCATTTATATTAACTTCTGAAGGTTTTAAGGTATTATGTACTTTATGATTATAAGTTGAATCATTCCAAAATTTAGCATTTATAGAATCTTCTAAATCAAAGCCTTCAACTGGCGCAACTCCTCCTTTAGGACTTACAAAATCTACTTCATAGCCTGCATTAACCAAAACGTCCCAACAATGACTTACTTCTGATAAGTAATAACCTGTTGGCTCACCAGTACTCCCTTTAACATTGTGACTTGTTAAAACAAATAAAATTTTTGTTTTCATAGTTTATATATTTATTTTATATTACTTAAGACTTTCAAAATAATAATGAGGATTCTTTTTATTAAAATATTCTTTAGGAGATATTCCAATAAATTCTTTAAAATCTTTATTAAAATGACTTTGATCATAATAACCAAACTCTAAAGAATCTAATAATTTTCCTTCTGAAAGATGAATTGATTTAATTGTTTTTTCAAGACGTACTAACTTTTGAAAAACTTTTGGAGTAATACCAAAAGTTTCTTTAAAATTTCGCTCAAAAGTACGTTTAGAAAATTTTGAATAATCCGATAAATCAGCTATTCTTAAATCTCTATATTCATCATAAATCTTTTGATTAAAATAATCCCAATTAATCAATTCTTGTTTTTTAAATTTAAACAACAACTGAATTAAAAAACTTTCAATCTGTTCTATTTTATTCAATACAGTTACTTCTTCTAAAAATATTTTTTGAAATTCTTTAAAATAATTCCCCCAAACATCTTCTGCTGTAACAAATTGATTTATTATATTACAATACGGTATATTAGAAAAATGTCGAAACATTCCTGATTTAAATCGAACCCCTATAAACTCTCCTTTTGGAATACTTTTTTTATCCAATATATCTCTTGGACACACCAAATAAGAGTCGCCTAACTCCGTTTTAGAATTAAAAACGCTTTCATCAAAATGAAAAAAAAGATCTAATCCCGTACCAGGCAAGAAGAAAGGAAAAGTATCATTATGATCTGTATAATCATCATAAAAATACCTATCTACATAAGGTTGTAATTGAATAGAAGGTTTTACTGACCATTTAACCATATACTATTTTCTATTTAGTTATTATCTAAATACGATTTTACAACAGGATCCTCTCTTAACATTGGAGTTAATTTTTCAATAAAATCTTTATAATAATCTGTGTTTAGATGAAATTCAAAAGCTTCTGAGTCTAAAAACTTCTCAACAAAGATAAAACTTGATTCATCATTATACTCATTATATAGCATATATGAAATATTACCTTTTTCCTTTCTTGTATTTTCTATCATTACTTTAGCCATTTCTAAAAAAAATGATACATACTGACTTTGCAGTTTTATCGTAACGGTTATATTTTTATTCATATTTATTATTTTATTTTCAAAACATTATAAATCTAGACTTATTTTACAGTACAAAATTATTTCTTTTATAGGATTAAAAATTGTAAAAAAGCGACATGAAAAAAGAAAAATAATATGCGCGCATATTATTTTTTTTGTATATTTGAATTTTAGAATCTAAATGAAAGATAAGACAATAGACTATTTACTTAGAACAACTTGGCAAGCCGTCTCTAGAATGTATAATGAAGAAGGATCTAAATATGAAGGTTCTATGGCAATTGGTTTTGCTCTTTTAAGTATCGATAAGGAAGAAGGAACGCCTTCTACAAGTGTAAGTGCTCGTATGGGAATGGAAGCAACTAGCCTTACACGAACCTTAAAATCATTAGAAGAAAAAGGATTAATTGAAAGAAAACCAAATCCTAAAGATGGAAGAGGAGTTTTAATTTACCTTACCAAAGAAGGAAAATTAAAGAGAGAACTATCTAAACAAACAGTTCTAAGGTTTAATGAAGTCATTAAACAACATATCAGCGAAGAAAAGCTAATGCACTTTATAGAAGTTACAGAAAAAATAAATGAATTAATACAAGATAAAAAAATATTCAATCAACCAGAGTAATTACAAAATGAAAAGAACAATTAAAAAAATTGCTGTAGTTGGTTCAGGGATTATGGGTTCAGGAATTGCCTGCCATTTTGCAAATATTGGAGTAGAAGTTTTACTACTTGATATTGTACCTCGCGAACTTACAGAAGCAGAACAAAAAAAAGGTTTAACACTAGAAAATAAAGTAGTAAGAAACCGAATTGTAAATGATAGTTTAACAAATGCGTTAAAATCTAAACCTTCACCTATTTATCATACAAAATTTGCTAATCGTATCACGACAGGAAATTTAACAGATGATATAACAAAAATTAAAGATGTAGATTGGATTATTGAAGTAGTTGTTGAAAGATTAGATATTAAAAAATCAGTTTTTGAACAAATTGACACACATAGAAAACCTGGAACTCTTGTTACTTCAAACACTTCTGGTATTCCTATTCACTTTATGAGTGAAGGTCGTAGCGAAGATTTTCAAAAGCATTTTTGCGGTACTCACTTCTTCAACCCAGCTCGTTATTTAAAATTATTTGAAATCATTCCAGGACCTAAAACTTCTCAAGAAGTATTGGATTTTTTAAATAACTACGGCGAACAATTTTTAGGAAAAACATCTGTAGTTGCTAAAGACACACCAGCATTTATTGGTAACCGTATTGGTATCTTCGGAATTCAAAGTTTATTTCATCAAGTAAAAGAAATGGGACTAACTATTGAAGAAGTAGATAAATTAACGGGTCCTGTAATCGGTCGCCCAAAATCAGCTACTTTCCGTACAGTAGACGTGGTAGGTTTAGATACTTTAGTACATGTAGCCAACGGAATTTACGACAACTGTCCTAATGACGAAGCACACGAATTATTTAAGTTGCCTGATTTCATCAACAAAATGATGGAAAACAAATGGTTAGGAAGCAAAACAAAACAAGGTTTCTACAAAAAAGAAGGAAAAGATATTCTATCATTGGATCTAAATACTTTGGAATATCGTCCCAATAAAAAAGCGTCATTTGCTACTCTTGAAATGACAAAAACTATCGAAAAACCAATTGATAGATTTAAAGTTTTGGTAAAAGGAACGGATAAAGCAGGTGAATTTTACCGTAAAAACTTCTCAGCAATGTTTGCTTACGTTTCTAACAGAGTGCCTGAAATTACAGATGATTTTTACAAAATTGACGATGCTATGAAAGCTGGTTTCGGTTGGGAAAATGGTCCATTCGAAATTTGGGATGCTATCGGTGTTCAAAAAGGTATCGAAATGATGCAAGCAGAAGGCTACACACCTGCTTCTTGGGTTACTGATATGGTTGCTTCAGGTAGTACATCTTTCTACTCTGTTAAAGAAGGCGCAACAAATTACTATAATACGGCTTCAAAATCACAAGTAAAAGTACCAGGTCAAGATGCCTTCATTATCCTAAATAATATTCGTGAAAGCAAAAAAGTTTGGGGTAATGCTGATAGTACCATTCAGCATTTAGGCGATGGCATTTTAAATTTAGAATTCCACTCAAAAATGAACTCTATTGGAGGTGGTGTTTTACAAGGAATCAACAAAGCTATCGACTTAGCTGAAAAAGAATACAACGGATTAGTTATTGGAAATCAAGGAACAAATTTCTCTGTAGGAGCCAATATTGGTATGATTTTCATGATGGCTGTTGAACAAGAATATGATGAATTAAACATGGCTATCAAAATGTTCCAAGACACGATGATGCGTGCTCGTTATTCATCTATCCCTGTAGTTGTAGCGCCACATGGCATGACATTGGGTGGCGGTTGCGAATTAACTATGCACGCTGACAAAGTAGTGGCTGCCGCAGAAACTTACATCGGTTTAGTAGAATTTGGTGTAGGTGTTATTCCTGGCGGTGGTGGTTCTAAAGAAATGGCATTAAGAGCTGCTGACACTTTCCGTAAAAACGACGTTGAATTAAATGTTTTACAAGAGTATTTCTTAACGGTTGGTATGGCAAAAGTAGCTACTTCTGCTTATGAAGCTTACGATTTAGGCATCTTACAAAAAGGAAAAGACATCGTTGTGGTAAACAAAGACCGTCAAATTGCAGAAGCTAAAAAACACGCATTGTTAATGGCAGAAGCGGGCTATACACAACCAGCTCGTCGTAAAGACATTAAAGTATTAGGAAAACAAGCTTTAGGTATGTTCTTAGTAGGTACTGACCAAATGGTGGCAGGACAATACATTTCTGAACACGACCAAAAAATTGCAAACAAATTAGCTTATGTAATGGCTGGCGGTGATTTATCTGAACCAACATTAGTTACAGAACAATATTTGTTAGATTTAGAAAGAGAAGCTTTCTTATCACTTTGTACAGAGAGAAAAACATTGGAGCGTATCCAGTTTATGTTAACTAAAGGGAAACCTCTACGTAATTAGAGCCCCCTATCCCCCAAAGGGGGAACTTGGAACGCATAATAATAACTAAAAACCTATTGACCCCTAATAGGTATTCCCCTTCGGGGGTTAGGGGGCTGATAATGAAAACAGCATATATAGTAAAAGGATATAGAACAGCTGTAGGTAAAGCACCTAAAGGACTGTTCCGTTTTAAAAGACCTGACGAATTAGCCGCTGAAACCATCGAACACATGATGGCTCAATTACCTAACTTCGACAAGTCTAGAATTGACGATGTAATGGTAGGTAATGCTATGCCAGAAGCAGAACAAGGATTAAATGTAGGACGTTTAATCTCTCTAATGGGATTAAAAGTAACCGATGTACCTGGAGTTACAGTTAATCGTTACTGTGCCTCTGGTTTAGAGACCATTGGTATGGCTACTGCAAAAATACAAGCAGGTATGGCACACTGTATCATTGCGGGTGGTGCTGAAAGCATGAGTTATATTCCTATGGGCGGATACAAACCTACTCCTGATTATAAAGTAGCTGCCGCAGGTAACGAAGATTATTACTGGGGTATGGGATTAACAGCTGAAGCTGTTGCAAAACAATTCAACATCTCTCGTGCAGACCAAGATGAATTTGCGTACCAATCGCACATGAAAGCCTTGAAAGCACAAGCAGAAGGCAAATTTGATGCTCAAATTGCGCCTATAACAGTAGAACAAACATTTATTAACGAAGCTGGTAAAAAAGAAACAAAATCATACGTAGTAACGAAAGACGAAGGACCTCGTGCAGGTACTTCTGTTGAAGCACTTTCAGGATTAAAACCTGTATTTGCTGCTGATGGCTCGGTTACCGCAGGTAACTCTTCCCAAATGAGTGATGGTGCTGCATTTGTACTAATTATGAGCGAAGAAATGGTAAAAGAATTAAACCTTGAACCTATTGCCCGTTTAGTAAACTTTGCATCTGCTGGTGTAGAACCAAGAATTATGGGAATAGGTCCTGTAAAAGCAATTCCTAAAGTAGTTCAACAAGCAGGTTTAAAAATTTCTGACATTGAATTATTCGAATTAAACGAAGCTTTTGCTGCACAATCATTAGCTGTAATTCGCGAATTAAATTTAAATCCGGAAATCATTAATGTAAACGGTGGTGCTATTGCTTTAGGACACCCTCTAGGATGTACAGGTGCTAAATTATCTGTTCAACTATTTGATGAAATGAAACGTCGCGGTAACAAATACGGTATGGTAACTATGTGTGTAGGTACTGGACAAGGAACTGCAGGGGTATTTGAATTATTATAAGCCTCCCTCAACCCCTCCAAAGGAGGGGAGCACCAAACGTTCATTAATATAGAAATAAATTAAAACCTTTATTCTTAACATAGAATAAGAAGGAACTTAAAAACATTATTAACACAACCTCTAAATTCCCCCTTGGGGGGGTTAGAGGGCTATTCTAAAACCCTACTTACCCCTAGTAGGAATTCCCCCTTTGGGGGTTAGGGGGCTAATATGGAAGACATTACAAGAGGCGGACAGTTTTTAGTTAAAGAAACGAAATGCGAAAATATTTTTACTCCTGAGGATTTCTCAGAAGAACAAATTATGATGCGTGATTCTATCAAAGAATTCGTAGATAAAGAATTATGGGCTCAAAAACCTCGTTTTGAGAAAAAAGATTACGCTTATACAGAAGAATCTATGCGTAAAGCAGGTGAACTAGGCTTCTTAGGGGTAGCAGTTCCTGAAGCTTACGGTGGTTTAGGCATGGGATTTGTTTCCACTATGTTAACTTGTGATTATATTTCGGGTGCGACAGGCTCATTCTCTACTGCTTTTGGAGCACATACAGGTATTGGTACAATGCCCATCACTTTATATGGTACAGAAGAACAAAGATTAAAATACGTTCCCAAATTAGCTTCTGGCGAATGGTTTGGTGCTTACTGTTTGACTGAGCCAGGAGCTGGTTCTGATGCCAATTCAGGAAAAACAAAGGCAGAATTATCTGCTGATGGAAAATCATACAAAATTAATGGACAGAAAATGTGGATTTCTAATGCTGGTTTCTGTAACTTAATGATTGTTTTTGCCCGTATTGAAGATGATAAAAACATTACTGGTTTCATCGTTGAATATGACTCAGCAAACCCTAACGGAATTACTTTAGGTGAAGAAGAACACAAATTAGGTATCCGTGCAAGTTCTACACGTCAAGTTTTCTTTAATGATACTGTTGTTCCTGTTGAAAATATGTTAGCAGGTCGTGGTGAAGGTTTCAAAATTGCTATGAATGCCTTAAACGTAGGTCGTATCAAATTAGCAGCTGCTTGTTTAGATGCACAACGTCGTACTATTACAGAAGCAGTTAAATATGCTAACGAAAGAATCCAGTTTAAAACACCTATCGCTAACTTTGGAGCTATACAAGCAAAATTAGCTAATATGGCAACTAATGCTTATGTAGATGAAGCAGCATCTTACCGTGCAGCTAAAGATATCGAAACAAGAATCGAATTACGTGAAGCAGCTGGTAATACACACCAAGAAGCAGAATTAAAAGGAGTGGAAGAATTCGCTATCGAATGTTCTATCCTTAAAGTAGCGGTTTCTGAAGACGTTCAAAGCTGTACTGACGAAGGTATCCAAATTTTTGGAGGTATGGGATTCTCAGAAGAAACACCAATGGAATCAGCTTGGAGAGATGCTCGTATTGCTCGTATCTATGAAGGAACAAACGAAATTAACCGTATGTTATCCGTAGGTATGTTAGTTAAAAAAGCCATGAAAGGTCAAGTAGATTTATTAGGCCCTGCTATGAAAGTAGCCGAAGAATTAATGGGTATTCCTGATTTCAACACTCCTGATTACACTGAATTATTTGCTGAAGAAAAAGAATTAATCGGCAAATTGAAAAAAGCATTCTTAATGGTTGCAGGATCTGCTGTACAAAAATTTGGTCCAGATTTAGAAAAACACCAACAATTATTAATGTGTGCTTCTGACATGTTAATCGAAATATACATGGCAGAATCTGGAATTTTACGTACTGAAAAATTAGCAAAAAACAAAGGAGCTGAAAATGTAAAAGAGCAAATTGCAATGGCACAATTGTATTTATATCAAGCAGTGGATATCGTTTCTCAAAAAGGGAAGGAAGGTATTGTTTCTTTTGCTGAAGGTGATGAACAACGTATGATGCTAATGGGATTACGTCGTTTTACAAAATATACCAATATGCCAAATGTAGTCGCACTACGCGAAACAATTACGGCAAAAATGGTAGCAGAAAATAGCTATTGCTATTAAAAATTAAATTTTAATTAGTTTGGTTGAAAGGGTCACTATTTTTTTAAATAGTGGCCTTTTTTATAAATAAAGTCATAAAACTAAAAACGATATTATAAAAATTTATGGGGCATTTACCTTCTTTTCCGTTCTACTTATACAATAAAATATATCACTTAAAAATAAATAAGCTTCTTTTATTATTTTTATAACTTATTTAAAGAAAACAGCTTCATCATATTCTATTTTCGTTCTTTAAACAACTTTATTATAGATAAAATACTGGAATTAAAAATAATAAAATGACCATTTTAAAAGTCGAAATAAAAAATTATCAATCTTTCAAAAGCAAGAAATTTTTTCATAGAATTTGAGTTTGAAAATAAAAAAGAATTAGAGACTGTCCTAAAAGGTCTTAGTCTTATCTTTTTGACTAAAGGAAAGAATTAGATAATATTAATAATGTAACTTCTTACAAAATAGTTTTTTTAATTAATAAAATAAATACAAATGAATCTATTAGGTATAGGATCCCGAATCAATCATCCCGAATTAGGAAAAGGTGTAGTAACTAATGTGTCTTCAAAAGAATATTGGGTCACATTTATTGAAGGTGGACTTGAAACCATCTTAATTGATAGCAAATTTGAAGTTATTGAAGAAACAAGAAACGAAGTCGATACTGTCAGTTTTTATGATGTAGAACAAAGTTTACTTTCTATTTTAAAAAAATGGAACGGACTAGGTCAACCAGTAGCTATTGGTGACAAATGGAAAGGTGGTTCTTTAAAATTAATTCCTGGACAAGCTGGTTTACAAACTAAAGAAATACCAATTGACACTTTTTTTCACAAAATAGTAATGTTACGAGACCGATTACGTGTAATGGAACAAAAAATTAATGCTAGTAAATTGGAAGAATTTGAAAAAATTGAGTTACAACAATATATTACTCGTATTTACGGAACTCTAACAACATTTAACGTATTATTTAAATCACAAAATGATCAATTTGTAGGTGAAAAATCAAAATAAGGTTTTGTTTAACTTATATTTATATAAATTTTAACTATCGTTAATAACATCAGGCTTGTTTCAATATTTTAAATTTGCATTATATCCTAATTCTATATTTAAGTATAGGATTTTCAATCAAAAAGGATTAAATAAAGGACTTTTTAAGTCTTAATCTTAAACATCTTTAAAATAATGAAAAAAAAAATTGTCTTTGGTCTTTCTATTTTAGCGTTATATGGTAGCTGTCAAAGTTCACACGTAACAAAAAATGAAATCAACGTGGCTCTTTCTTCAAAAAGTGATAGCCAGGTAACTGGAACTGCTGTATTTTCTGAAAAAAATGGCATTATAACAATGGTAGCGAATATGAGTGGTTTAACACCAGGTGAACATGCTATTCATTTGCATGAAAAGGCTGATTGTTCTGCTCCCGATGGAAATTCAACAGGTGGACACTGGAATCCTACTTTTAAAAAACATGGTAAATGGGGACAAGCAGAATACCATAGAGGGGATATTGGTAACTTTACTGCAGATGATAAAGGAAATGCTGTTGTTACATTTTCAACTAATGAATGGTGCATTGGTTGTGGTGATTCCGCAAGGGACATAACTGGTAAAGGTCTAATTGTTCATAAAGGTGTAGACGATTTTACTACTCAACCAACAGGTAATGCTGGAGGCAGAATTGCTTGTGCTGGTATCTTAAAATAATCCTTATATCTGTCAGGTTTTAATAAAACCTGACAGATATAAAAATAGCCTCTTTTTATTGCCTCTTCTCTCTATATATATTTTAATAGTTTCATTTCCTTTTATAAATATAAAAAAACATCCCATTAACTATTATTAGGCTACTTTTATTCTACATCTATCAATGTTTAACCCAAATTCGAACGAAGTGAATTGGAAAAGCCTAAATCTATTCCTCTTTATTTTTCTTCCAATTTAAGCACGCACTCCATTTTTATTCATCGAAATAGTTGATTATTTCATCTTCTAAAATTTTCTGTGAGCACTTGAATTTATTGAAAATTTTTTCTTAACAACGAAATCTAATGCACAATCTAGGTTAAACTCTTTATTTAACTTTTAGTAATTTCTGATTTATTTTTATTAAAATATATTTTTTAACATCAACAAGAATAAACATAAAATTTTGTTAACATTTATTTTAAGATAATCTAATTTATTATTTTTAAATTCCAATCTAACATTTATGTATGAAGAACTAAAATATTGGTATTTAAGAGATCACAAACTTTTCAAAACTCTTAGTATGTCACAGCTCAAACAGCTGTGTATAATTGTTGGTTTTAAAAAGGCTAAAAAAGGTGAAATTATTTATTTTTCTGATTCTGAAAGTCCTCGGGTTTTTTTATTAAAAAAAGGAAGTATTAAAATTGTTGCTATTGATCATGACGGAAATGAAATCATAAAAGATATCATACAAAAAGGAGATCTGTTTGGTGAATTAACTTTAGAACCCGATAAAACATCTGATGAATTAGCTGTTGCATTAACAGAAGAAGTGTCTATATGTAGCTTTTTATTATCTGATTTTGAAAATCTGATGCTCAAACATCCTGATTTAGCATTAAGTTATATGAAATTCGTGGGGCTTAAACTAAAGCGAATCAAAAATAATTATGCAAACCTAATGTCTAAGGATGCTAAAACTCGTCTTAAAACATTTTTATTAGATTGGTGTGAAAGAGAAGGAAATAATGAAGGAAATAACATTGTTTTAGAAAATTATCTAACTCAAACAGATATTGCCCAAATTATTTGTACTTCTAGACCTACAGCTACCAAACTATTAATAGAATTAGAAGAAAAAGGAATTATTCAATATACTCGTAAAGAAATTATTATCTCAAATATTAAACTTTTACAATAATTTTTAGGCTTTTGTAAAGTATCTTACAAAATACATTTTTCACTCCTCTTAATTTTACATCGTAACAATAAAAATAAAGAGAATTATGAAAAATGTATTTTTTTATTTACTATTTTTTCCTTTAACACTTTTAGGACAAAAACATATAGCTTCTTCTTCTTCTGGGATCAATCCTATTTTAATAGGAGAAACCATTCCTAATGCTCAAATTCAAAAAATAGATAGTAGCTTTGTTTCTACGCATTCTATCACAAATAAAAAGAAAACCGTATTAATTGTATATCGTGGTGGATGGTGTCCTTATTGTAATGTGCATTTAAGTAATGTTGCAACAATTGAAAATGATATTATTAAATTAGGCTACCAAATAATTGCTATT
Source organism: Flavobacterium davisii (assembly GCF_042182265.1). Classification (NCBI taxonomy): domain Bacteria; kingdom Pseudomonadati; phylum Bacteroidota; class Flavobacteriia; order Flavobacteriales; family Flavobacteriaceae; genus Flavobacterium; species Flavobacterium davisii. Next base: position 2,487,100 of record NZ_CP097869.1, on the reverse strand, counting down.
AGTCCTGATTCACCTAGTTCATTAGTTAAAACTTCTGATAAAGATAAATTAAAATATACTCTTTACTCTGATAGTAAAGGAGATTTATTAACTGCTATGGGAATTACTTATGAGGCTCCTCTAACATACAAATCTATTATTAGTAAAGGCTCTAACAATGTTAACAAAAATTTCTTGCCTGTATCTTCATTATTTGTGATTGGTGAAGACAACAAAGTCATTTTTGAATACATAGCGCCTGATTATAAAAATCGTATTTCAGATAAATTACTATTAAACGTATTAAAAAACTTATAAATTAAAAAAATTAAAGATGAAATTACCTTTCACAATTGCTGTACTATTAATCAGCTTTTCATTTTTCGGACAAACTCCTAAAAATTTAGTATCAGATAAACAGGAAAAAATAAAATTAGAAAAATTAACTATTGAAAAATATAATCAATTATTATCTAAAGATTCTATAATAATTGTTGACTTTAATGCAAAATGGTGTGGTCCTTGCAAAAAGTTAGCACCTATTTTAGAAAAAGTTTCAAAAGAGAAAAAAATAAAACTAATTAAAATAGATACTGATAAAAATCCTGAATTAGCTCAAAAATTAAATGTTGAAGGACTTCCTACTCTACACTATTATAAGAATGGAAAATTAATTTGGGAAAATTTAGGTTTCATAACCGAGGCAGAACTTATTAAAAAACTAAATTAATTTATTGTATAAAATAGTCCTTAGATAAAGGTATTCCAAAAGGTTATAATCTTGTGATTTCTCTTATCCTTGAAGTAACAGATTAGACGTTAAATTTTGACTTTTCAGACACTTCGTATATAATTAAGATAATCTATAAAAAATCTAACGGACTAAATATAATCCATTTATTACCACCGAAAATAAATTTTAATCAATATGAAAAACAAATTCTTAAATCTAACATTAAAAGCTTTCCTTAGTAGCTTTTTTATTTTATCTTGTGAAAAGAGTAATGATGATAACAATCAAAATAACTTATACGAGGAAACAGTTGCTGTTGCAAACAGAAATTCCTCTTCAATAAGCTTTTTTGATGCCAATACGAATGTTGTTACTAGCACATTGAAAATTACCAATTCAGAACCTATGTATCTAGTATTTGTTCCTTCTAAAGACAAACTATACGTTGGGGATAGAAAAAATAAACAGGTTCATATTATTAACCCTAGTACAAAAAAATTAGAAAGCTCAATAAACGTAGGGAATGGAGTATTCCACATGTGGGCTGATGAATTAGGTAAGCAACTTTGGGTTAATAATGATATAGACAATACCATTTCTGTTATTGATTTAGCTACTAGTTCTGTTATAAAAACGATTAATTTAGACATGAAGCCACATGATGTTTTCTTAACAAAAGACGGAACTAAAGCTTATGTTTCAATTATTAACTCTGATTCAACAATGCCTGATAAAATATATATGTATTCTATTAGTAATTATGAAAAATTAAAAGAAGTTAATGTAGGCAAAGATCCTCATTTATTTCATTTACCTAATAACAATAAGCTAATTGTACCTTGTCAATCTGGCGAAGTATACAATATTGACAGCGAAAAATTACAAATCATTTCTCAAAAATCATATCCTGGTGCTCATGGATTATACCCTAGTCCTAACTTAGATAATATCTTTGTTACTAATATAATGGGAGGACAAATATACTCTATTAAAACAACTGATCTAACAGAAAATTATGCTCCTATTGCAACTAATAAACCTGTACCTCATAATTTAGTTTTAAATAAAGAAGGAAGTAAAGTTTTCGCAACGCATTCTGGACCTAATGGAACAACTGTATCAGCATATAAGGTAAATCAGAATAAATTAGTATATGAACAAGATATTACTGTTGAAAACAATCCTTTTGGTTTAACTTATTATAAAAGAAATATTAAATAATTAAGTCGTTTTGATTTAGTAACAAATAGTCTAAACTTTAATTAATTTTCAACAAGCGTTTTATTAAGCATTTTAATGGAGAGAAAAGAAACTATTTCTTTTTCTCTCTGTTAAATTTTTTATTAAAATACAAACAATTTTTTATTGTTTTTAACTCTATCTACTAAATATCTCATTTTTATTGAATTGGATCAAATGAATATAAACATCTAAAAAGTAGTCACTTAACATCTTGGTTATCATTTACTTTTATGAAAGAAAAATCACATTTCAACACTATGCAATTTGCTTTACCTATTCATTTCCTAGAAGCCTCCCTCCGATCGATTACAAAATTACAATCTTTTAGAACAGCCTTCTTATTTTAAGCATTTTTATATGTTAACTTTTTATTTTTTTAGTGGTAAGACTTGATATTTTTTTTAGTATTAGTGTTTATCTCACATTGTAATCGAAACTTTTTTATTAAAAAAATAGCAACTTATTCATTTCTTATCCAAAAATTTAAACAGAAATCAGATTGTATTCTCTTATATTAACATCCGTTTCATATTCAAACAACAAAAAGTTTTGAAAAACAAAAAACAATATTAACTTGATTTTTTACAAATGGACTCTTCTAAAATACATTTTATATTAAAACTTGTTTTAACAATAATATTAATTCAAACATTATTTTACAAACTGACCGCTAGTCCTCAATCTATTTATATCTTTAAAAAACTACATATAGAACCCTTTGGAAGGATTTTTTCTGGAATCATAGAATTAATTTGCCCATTTCTATTGTTTATTGATAGAACAAAGTTTTATGCTTCTTTACTTATTTTAATAAATATGACCATTGCTTTATTATCGCATTTATGTATTTTAGGAATTGTGATTATAAATGACGGAGGAGTTCTTTATATCTTAGCCTGTATTTGTTTTACAATAAGTGCCTATTTTTCTCTTTTATATAAAAACGATTTAATAAAAGATTATAATCAATTTAAAAAAACATTTTTATGAATTTTACCGCAATTAAAAATACCCTTTTAGAACTAAAAGAAATTATTACACAATTACATGATCCTGATTATATTAAGCCTATCCTTTCTTTAAGCAATGCCACTATAGGACAACATTCTCGACATATTATTGAATTATATCAAGCCCTTTTAAAAGGATATGATAACGGTATTATTAATTATGATAATAGAGAAAGAGAAATTAGTATACAAACTATAAGAACTCAAGCCATTTCTGCTATTGATATAATTATTAATCAAATTGAAAAAGAAAATAAAAATCTCGTCATAAATCATTTTATTTCTAGAGTCCCAACTCTTATAGAAACTAATTATTTTAGAGAAGTACTTTACAATTTAGAACATTGTATTCATCATCAAGCTCTAATAAAAGTTGCTTTATTAAATTTTAAATATATTTCAATTTCTGAAACTTTTGGTGTGGCACCATCTACCATTGAATTTCGCAAAATATGTGTACAGTAAGTTATGTTTTTAGCAATAATAAGGTCATTATTACTTCAAATAGAGATGAAAAAATAGCACGACCTAAAGCATTGGTTCCCAAATCGTATATGGGGGAACGTAAGAAAATGTTTTTTCCTAAAGATTCAAAAGCAGGTGGTACCTGGTATGTATTAGATGACAAAGGAAACATTATGGTTTTACTAAATGGTGCATTTGAAAAACACACACCAAAAGAAAAATACCGAAAAAGTAGAGGTTTAATCTTACTTGAAATATTTGATAATTGTGATTGTATAAATAAATGGTTTGAAATAAATCTTGATGATATCGAACCCTTTACTCTAATTGCTTATGCAAATAAAAGGCTCTATCAATTACGGTGGGATGGAAATGCAAAGAATACTAAAGAATTAAATAATCAAGAAAGTTATATTTGGTCTTCATCCACCCTATATCCTAATAATATTAGAACAGAAAGAGAACTATTATTCAAGACATTTACTCAAAGTAAAAATATAATTAAAGCCAAGGATATAGCAGATTTTCATGAACATACAAATTCAGACGACAAAGAAAACGGACTTATTATTAACCGAAATAACACCTTAATCACGCAAAGTATTACACAAACAGTTATTAATCAAAACAAAATGATTTTCAGCCATAAAGATTTGATTAATGATAAAACTTACGACAACAATTTTTTAATGTTATAATGAAACTTTTTATACATAAACTAACGCACTGGGAATATTGGCCATTTCAAATCGTTTATATACCTATCTATTTTTTGTGGCTCTATTATGCTTTACGTTCACGTACCTTATTCTTTTTTAATACTGTGAACCCAACCATTAAAAACGGTGGTTTTTTTAATGAAAGTAAAAATGATATATACCTTTTAATTCCACAGCAATACTATCCTAAAACTTATTTAATAAATCATAAAAATTCTATTAAAAGTATTAAAGAGTACCCCCTTTCTTATCCCTTCATCGTAAAACCTGACATAGGTTTACGCGGAAGTGCTGTAAAACGTGTTCATTCTTTAGAAGAACTAAAAAGTTATCACGAAAGTGTTGAATTTGATTATCTTATTCAAGATTTAATTCCTTATACTAATGAAGTGGGAATATTTTACGTTCGTTTACCTAATGAAAAAAAAGGACGTATTACAGGAATTGTATCAAAAGAATTTATGATTATTACAGGTGATGGAAAAAGCTCTATTGAAAATCTTATCAAACAAAATCCACGCTATGAGTTACAATTAAATGCTTTACAAAAAGAATTGGGCAGCAAAATTCATGATATTTTACCAAAGGGAAAAAACTATAATCTTGTCCCTTTTGGCAACCATTCCAGAGGAACAAAATTTTTAGATATAAGTCATAAAATTTCTAAAAAGCTAACAGAAGTAATTGATACTATGTGTCAAGAAATAGATGGTTTTTATTATGGTCGTATGGATTTAATGTATAATACTTGGGAAGAGTTAGAAGAAGGGAAAAACTTTATGATTGTAGAGTTAAACGGTTCAGCAAGTGAACCTACTCACATTTATGACCCCAATCATTCTCTTTTTTTTGCTTGGAAAGAAATTGCCCGACATATTCGTTATATGTTTCAAATTAGCCAACAAAATCATATAAAGGGTATTCCTTACCTCAATCATAAAGAAGGTATGAATGAATACCGTAAACATCAAGAACATTTTTACAGACTAACTCAAGTTTAGTTACAAATAATTATTGACTATAAATAACAAAAATGTATCTAAAAATTAAAAATAGCATTGTAGGATTTTCTATAAGTTTCATAGGTTCCATACCTCTTGGCTATCTAAACATAATGGGATTACATTATTTTAAACAAGATCTTATAACTTCTACATTATTTTATTTATTAGGTGTTGTAATCATAGAAAGTTTAGTTATTTTTTTTACGGCCAAAGGCGTTTCTAAAATTAATTTAACCCCTCATTTAAAAACCAAAATATCATTATTTAGTATTGCTTTTTTACTACTTCTATCCTATTTAGCTAAACAATCAGCTACTCCAGAAGAATCCCACAATCCTCTTGTAATACAAATAATAAACTATCCTTTTATTACTGGAATAATTTTAAGTAGTCTTAACTTTAGTCAAATCCCCTTTTGGCTTAGCTGGAATTTATATATACTTAATGAAAAATATGCCAATTTTCAACAAAACGGAATACTATCATATACTATAGGTGCTTCGTTAGGAACCTTTATAGGTATGCTTAGTTTGATTGTTTTTTTAGATAAAACTGTAAATTACACTCAATTGCCCTTACAAAATTATATCCCAAAAATCTTTGTATGTTTAGCCATTTGGCAAGCTTTTATTTTAATAAAAAACAAAAATTATTTTATCCACTAAACTTTTTAATTCTAAGCATGAACTCAACTAAAAATATCAATTAACTACTTTTAAATGATAAATTCAACAAGTCATAAAATACTATTTTAAAAATAGAAATAACGATAGCTATACAATTGAAAATAAAAATTATATAGCACATAAATTAAAGTAGTTAATTAATCATTATAAAAAACAACTCATCAACCAGTATACAACAATATTTTAGTTTTCAATCAACAAATATTTTAAACCTAAATTCTGTACTAGACTTCATGTTCGAGATGAAAAGACAAAAAATGAACAATTCTTTTTTGTAGATAGGGAACAAAAGCCGTAATCTAGTCGTAGTTTGTCACTTCGACCCAAGGGAGAAGTCACATTATTTATAGTATGTGATTTCGTTCCCATTCTATAAATGACAAGATGGTGAACCTTTAAGACAACCCTAATGCAATAAAAAAGTACGCTTTTTAGATTTAAAGTTCTTATTTATTGTAATAAATTTCTACCGCATATTTGGGTTAAACTTAAAAAAATCCGTTAAATACATTTCATATTAAGAATTAAGAATTAACAATACTTATTAAAAAATTAATCCCTTATTAATAAAAAATTAAGACAACTAATCTTAACTAAAAGTTTAATACTCTTTTATAGTTTTAAAACGTTACTAAAATGAAACTTTATACATTCTTATTTTAAAACTATATTTATTTACCTTTGTAAAAATTCGTTTTTCTTAAAATGATACAAGATATCCAAACTCTAGACCCTAAAAAAAATATACTTATAAAAGGAGCGCAAATCCATAATCTAAAAAATTTAGATGTTGCAATTCCCAGAAACAAGTTAGTTGTTATTACTGGATTATCAGGCTCTGGTAAATCAAGCTTGGCATTTGATACACTATATGCAGAAGGACAACGCAGATATGTAGAAAGTTTATCTAGCTATGCACGACAATTTTTGGGTAGACTAGATAAACCAAAAGTGGATTATATTAAAGGAATTGCTCCCGCCGTAGCAATAGAACAAAAAGTAAATACCACCAATGCAAGATCTACTGTAGGCACTTCTACTGAAATTTATGACTATCTAAAACTTTTATTTGCCCGAATTGGTAAAACGTATTCTCCTATTTCTGGTTTAGAAGTTAAAAAACACACTGTAACAGATGTGATAGAACACATTCAAAAATTAGATGAAGGAAGTCGTTATTTACTTTTATCCCCTATTCATTTAGAAGAAGGAAGATCTTTAGAAAACAAATTAAAAGTACTTTTACAACAAGGTTTTAGTAGAATCTTAATTAATAATGAAACTATTCGTTTAGATGAATTTATTGAATCCGAAGAAGCAAATGCAAAAAAACACTATGCTGATAGCGAAATTTCATTAATAATAGACCGTTTAGTAATACGCCATGAAGAAGATTTTTATAATAGATTAGCGGATGCTGTTCAAACAGCTTTTTATGAAGGAAAAGGGTTTTGTCATCTGCAAGAATTTAATACGAATGAAAAAACAACATTTAGTGCTAATTTTGAATTAGACGGTCTTTCCTTTTTAGAACCTAATATTCATTTATTTAGTTTTAATAATCCTTATGGTGCTTGTCCTGTATGTGAAGGATATGGCAATATAATAGGCATAGATTTGGATCTTGTAATACCTAATACGGCATTATCAGTATATGAAAACTGTATTGCTCCATGGAAAGGAGAAAGTATGAGTTGGTATCGTGATCAATTAGTTAATAATTCACATAAATTTGATTTTCCCATTCACAAACCTTATTTTCAATTAGAAGAATCACAAAAACAATTAATTTGGGAGGGTAATCAATACTTTGAAGGGCTTCATAGTTTTTTCAAAGAATTAGAAGAAAAAAACTACAAAATTCAAAATCGAGTCTTATTATCTCGTTATAGAGGTAAAACAAAATGTTCTAGTTGTAAAGGAAAACGACTAAGACCTGAAGCAAGTTATATAAAAATAAATCACAAAACGTTACCTGAACTTGTAGACTTACCTATCCGTAAATTAATCCCTTTCTTTAAAGAATTAAATTTATCAGAATATGACGCAAAAATAGCTAAAAGACTACTTATTGAAATCAATAGCCGTTTGGCATTTTTAGAAAATGTAGGACTGGATTATCTAACTCTCAACAGAAATTCCGCTACTCTTTCTGGCGGCGAGTCACAACGTATCAACCTAGCTACATCATTAGGAAGTAGTTTAGTTGGCTCTATGTACATACTGGATGAACCCAGTATAGGATTACATCCAAAAGATACTGAAAAACTAACCAAAGTATTAGAATCATTACGTGATTTAGGCAATACCGTAATAGTAGTAGAACATGATGAAGATATCATGAAATCAGCTGATATGATCATTGATATTGGCCCTGAAGCTGGAACTTATGGAGGTAATTTAGTAGCACAAGGTACATATAAAGAAATATTAAAATCCAATTCCCTCACGTCCCAATATTTAAATGGAAAATTAACGATAGATATACCTCAAAAAAGAAGAAAATTTAAAAATCATATAGAGATTATTGGTGCTAGAGAAAATAATTTACAAAATCTAGATATCACAATTCCCCTTGACGTATTAACAATCATTACAGGAGTATCAGGATCAGGTAAAAGCACATTAGTAAAAAAAATATTATACCCTGCATTACAAAAACAGTTAGAAGGTGTAAGTGAAAAAGCAGGACAATTTACAGAAATATCAGGTAGTTATTCTCATATCAAACATGTAGAATATGTAGATCAAAATCCAATAGGTCGCAGTTCGCGTTCTAATCCTGTAACATATATAAAAGCATACGATGACATTCGTGATTTATTTGCTAAAGAAAAAATTTCTAAACTAAGAGGATATCAACCTAAACATTTTTCTTTTAACGTAGACGGAGGTAGATGTGAAAGCTGCAAAGGAGAAGGTACAATAAATGTAGAAATGGTTTTCATGGCAGACGTTTCGTTACCTTGTGAAACTTGCAATGGCAAACGTTTTAAAAAAGAAATTCTAGAAATTCAATTTGAAGGTAAAAACATAGATGATATATTAAACCTAACTATAGATGATGCGTTAGACTTTTTTAAAGCAAAAAACCAAAATAAAATCATTCAAAAATTACAACCCTTACAAGATGTTGGTTTAGGTTATGTTCAATTAGGACAATCTTCATCTACTCTTTCTGGAGGTGAAGCACAACGTATTAAATTGGCTTCTTTTTTAGTTAAAGGAGCCACCAAGGACAAAGCTCTTTTTATTTTTGATGAACCCACAACAGGTCTCCACTTTCATGATATCAAAAAACTATTAAAATCATTTGATGCACTAATCGAAAAAGGACATTCTATTGTAGTTATTGAACATAATCTTGATATGATTAAATGTGCTGATTATATTCTAGATTTAGGACCTGAGGGCGGCGAAAATGGAGGACAATTACTTGCCTTTGGCACACCTGAAGAAGTTGCAAATAACAAAAAATCAATTACAGGACATTATTTAAAAAGCAAATTATAGATTTGGCATACTATTTGATAACCATTCATAAGATTTTAATTCATATTAAGTTGGATACTGATATAATAAAATTTAATTAGGTTGGTTTTGTTTTTATAAAAGGGTGTCCTAAAAAATAGCAATCTTGTTCTTTTGATCAAAAGAAAGTGTAACAGGTAAATAAATCATAAAATCCTGATCGTAAAATTTTCTATCGCATCAAAACAATAAATTAAATACTAGATTGTTGCTTTTCGGACACCTTTATTACATTTTTTAGACAATATTATTCTTTATATAATATTCTCAAATACAACCAAGTCCTCCCTATTAAACAAAGTTTGTCTTCCTTTGCACTTTTTATACTCCCTTAATTATCCCAATTCCGCATTAGCCTTCATGATAAAGATAAAAAGGTAAAAAATACATAACCTTTTCTTCTTGCAGATGTAGGGAAAAAGCATTGATTTAACGCGTCACTTCTTTACTTCCATCAAAGCAAAAACTCACATTATTAATTATTTATATGATTTCTCTTTTTCTATAAATGACAAGATTACAAACTTTTAAAACAACCTAATTAAGAACATAAAAGTGTATTTTTTTAGATTCAAAGTTCTTTTTATTTCTAACACATAATCTGGATTTATAGTCGTTTTATCTCTATTTGCAATTTTTTACTATGTATATCATTCTACATGATTTTTACTTTCATTTCTCCGTTCAAATAACTATTCATCTCCTCTTTTAAAACAAACACGCTATAAAACATCTATTTTAAATCATAAAAGCATCTTAAAATCCACACAAAAACAGGAATAATTCATATTTTTAAAACAAGAAAGCTTTTATAATAACAAGAGATAACTAAAATTTAATTTCAACTATCTATATAATTTATATAATTTGAAATTCTTTATTTATATTGCAATAAAACCAAAACTTTGAAGAAACAACTCTTATTCATTATTTTATTTTTTACATTAACGAATGTAAACTCTCTATACAGTCAACAATCATTAGATTGCAAAGTCTCTTTAGAGCCTCATTCAAAAAAAATAATTGTTCATCAAAAAATTACATATAAAAACCAATACCCTTATTCTATTGATAGATTAATTTTTAATGATTGGAATAATAGTTTTTCTAATAGGCAAACACCACTTGGAAAAAAACTATCGGATCAATTTGTTCGGAATTTCCACTTATCTAATAAAAATGAAAGAGGTGAAACCTATATAAATTCTATTACAGTAAACAATACAGAGATCAAACCAGAAAGGATCCCCAATCAAATAGATTTATTTTCAATAGATATCCCTCTTTTAAAATCAGGAGATTCTATAAAAATTCAATTGGACTATGAACTAAAAATACCTAATAGTAAATTTACCCGATGGGGAACAAACAAAGAAGATTTTTATCTAAAAGATTGTTTTTTACTAATCAACAAACAAATAGACAGGCATACAGGCATTTTATATAGTAATGAAAACACAGAAGATGCAACCTATGAAACGGTTAACGAATTACTTTTTTCATTTGAAATACCCAATCAATACAGCATTACTTCTAATTTAGATTCAATAGATTCAAAAACTTTTAAAAGCAAAAACTTAAAAGAATATCAATTTATAATAGAAAAAAATAAAACTTTCGAAACATTATCTAACGACAATATTTCCATCATAACCAATTTAGATAGTAAAAACGTTAATGATATTCAAAAATTCCTTATTATTGATAGAATTATCAACTACTTTCAAACTCATTTAGGAAAATCTAAGACAAAACGCCTTCTTATTTCTCAAATTGATTATGATCGAAATCCTTTTTATGGTCTCAATCAACTACCAAGCATTTTAAGCCCTTTTTCTAATAGTTTTTTATATGAACTAAAATTTTTAAAAGTTTACTCACAAAATTTTTTAAAATCTAATTTAAATATCGACTGGCGAAAAGACCATTATTTATTAGATGCTATTCAATACTACTATTTAATCCAATATATAGAAGAATATTACCCTAATGCCAATTTAGCAGGAACTCTTAACCGATTTAAGATACTAAGAGGTTACGAACTAATAAACGCTAAATTCAACGAACAATATTATCACGCTTATCTAATGATGGCCAGAAAAACTTTAGATCAAGCTCTTACTACACCTAAAAATAAATTAAGCAAATTTAACGAACAAATTGCCCTTAAATACAAAGCAGGATTAGCTTTTAAATATCTTGAAAACTATTTAGGAGATCAATCTTTAAAAAAAAGCATCCAAGAATTTTTAAAGATTAATCAAGAAAAATTTTGTAGTAATATTGATTTTGAAAACATTTTAAAAAAAAACACACAAAAAGATATAAATTGGTTTTTTCAAGAATTAGTACCATCTAAAGAAACCGTTGATTTTTATTTTGGGAAAATTCAAAATCGAGATAATCAAATTCAATTAGAAATTAAAAAAAATCAAAACACCAACCTCCCTTTCACCTTAAGTGGTTATAAAAACAAAGACAAAATATTTGAAAAATGGATTATTCCTAACTTTGAAAAAGATACTATTTTAACTTTTAATAAAAAAGAATTAGACCAATTTGTCATTAATCAAAATAATTATTATCCAGAATTAAACAAAAAAAACAATTACAAAACTACTGGTTTTTTAAAACCCAATCGGCCTATCCATTTCACTTTTTTTAGAGATTTAGAAGATTCTAAACGCAATCAAATATTTTATTACCCCAATATTGATTACAACGTATATGATGGCGTATTAGCATCTTTAATTCTAAACAATGAAAGTTTTATAGCACGTCCTTTTAATTATGAAATAAGTCCAAGTTATTCATTCAATACCCGATCATTAACAGGTAGTGGTTTTATAGGTTATTCATTAAACAAACCCTCTAAAGATAACTTTCAAACCCGTTTTACCTTATCTAGTTCCTATTTTCATTATATTCAAAACGCTTCTTATTTTAGAATTATACCAGCACTTACTTTTCGATTCCGAAATGCTGACATTACCAAAAATGAATACAAAAGCCTTTCTTTCAGGCAAGTTTTTGTAAAAAAGGAATTCAGCCCTCTATCGAAAGACACCTTATCCCCATTAAACTATTCTGTATTTAACGCTCGCTATTCATTTGGAAATAACGAAACCGCAAAAGGATATCATGTATCAAATCAGCTACAAATAAGCAATGAATTTGCTAAATACATTAATGAAATTAGTTACAGAAAACTTTTTGAAAACAATTATCAAATTGGATTTCGTTTTTACGGAGGCTTGTTTCTCTACAAAAACAACAATTCTTCTTATTATGATTTTGGATTAGATCGTCCAAAAGACTATCTTTTTGATTACTCTTTCTATGGGAGAAGTGAAAAATCAGGTTTTTTTAGTCAACAAATCATAATAGCTGAGGGAGGATTTAAATCTAAATTTAACAATCCTTATGCTAATCAATGGCTTACAGCACTCAATATAACTTCTTCTTTATGGAAATGGATTCAGCTATACGGCGATATAGGATTATACAAAAACAAATACAATGATCCTAATTTTATTTACGATTCTGGAATTCATTTAAACATAGTTCCTGATTATTTTGAGATATTCTGCCCTATCTATTCAAAAAATGGATGGGAAATCGGTCAAAAAAATTATACTGAAAAAATACGTTTCCAATTTACTATTAATCCGAAAACACTTTTAGGTATTTTCAATAGAAAATGGTTTTAAAACAAAAAAAAGAATATTTTAATAAATTTTCATTATAAAAAACTTTATTTTAATAAAAAATAAATAATTAAAAAAGATTATATCTAAATAAAAATACGAATAATTAAATTTTATTTTTTCAAAATAAAGCGCAACATAACCGCTTTTTAATTAAATTTGCGTACTTACATTTAAGAAAATGGCACAAGTAGAAGAAAAAAAAGAATTAACTTTTGAAGATTTTAAAACAGAAGTTTTAAATGATTACAAAATTGCTCGCATTAGTCGCGAGTGTAGTTTATTAGGTCGTAAAGAAGTCTTAACAGGAAAAGCGAAATTCGGAATTTTTGGAGATGGAAAAGAAATCCCCCAACTTGCTTTAGCAAAAGCATTCCAAAATGGTGATTTTCGTTCAGGTTATTATCGTGACCAAACTTTTATGATGGCTATAGGTGCTTTAACAATTGAGCAATTCTTTGCGGGTCTTTACGGACATACTGATTTAGCATTCGATCCTATGAGTGCTGGTCGTCAAATGGGAGGTCACTTTGCTACACATTCACTAGATGAAAACGGTAATTGGAATGACCTAACTAAGCAAAAAAACTCAAGCGCTGACATCTCTCCTACAGCAGGACAAATGCCCCGTTTATTAGGCTTAGCACAGGCTTCTAAAATCTTTAGAAATGTAGAAGGAATAAACACTACCCTATTTTCTGTAAAAGGGAATGAGGTTGCTTGGGGAACTATTGGCAACGCCTCTACATCAGAAGGATTGTTCTTTGAAACAATTAATGCTGCTGGTGTTTTACAAGTTCCTATGGTAATGAGTGTATGGGACGATGAATACGGTATTTCAGTCCATGCTCGTTATCAAACAACAAAAGAAAACATTTCCGAAATCCTAAAAGGTTTTCAAAGAGATGAAAAAAATAAAGGTTTTGAAATACTAAATGTAAAAGGTTGGGATTATCCTGCTCTAGTAGAAACCTATCAACAAGCGTCTAAAATAGCTCGAGAAGAACATGTACCTGTATTAATCCACGTAAACGAATTAACACAACCACAAGGTCATTCTACTTCCGGATCACATGAACGCTATAAATCAACTGAACGTTTAGCTTGGGAAACAGAATTTGATTGCTTATCTCAAATGCGTAAATGGCTATTAGAAAACAACTTAGCCACAACAGAAGAATTAGATGAAATTGATACATTAGCCAAAAAAGATGTTTTAGAAGGTAAAAAAACAGCTTGGGCCAATTTTTCAAATCCCATCAAATCAGAAAGAGATGAATTAGTAACAGTTTTACAAAACATAGCATCTGAATCAACCAATAAGATATTCATAGAAAAATATGCTAATGATTTAAATAGCATTAAAGAACCTATTCGCAAAGATATAATCACAACTGCGCGAAAAGTACTCAGAATGCTAATACAAGAAAACGGCAGAACTACATTAGCCAATTGGATCACACAGTATACTCAACAAATCCAACCTAAATTTAGTTCTCATCTATTTTCTCAATCAAAAAATAATGTATTAACTATCAATGAAATAAAACCTACTTACGACGAAAATGCAGAGGAAGTAGACGCACGTTTAGTTATACGAGATAATTTTGATGCCCTTTTTACAAAATACCCACAAACCTTAATTTTTGGTGAAGACTCTGGAAATATTGGAGACGTAAACCAAGGGTTAGAAGGGATGCAGGAAAAATATGGTGAAATGCGTGTAAGTGATGCAGGTATACGCGAAGCTACTATCCTAGGCCAAGGAATAGGAATGGCTATGAGAGGATTAAGACCTATAGCCGAAATTCAATATTTAGACTACTTACTGTATGCTATTCAAATCATGAGCGATGATTTAGCCACCTTACAATACCGTACAGCAGGTCGTCAAAAATCACCTCTAATCATCAGAACTCGTGGTCATCGCTTAGAAGGTATTTGGCATTCAGGATCCCCAATGGGAATGATCATCAATGCAATTCGTGGAATTCATGTATTAGTACCTCGTAACATGACAAAAGCAGCTGGTTTTTATAACACTTTATTGGAAACAGATGAACCTGCATTAGTAGTAGAATGCTTAAATGGCTACCGCTTAAAAGAAAAAATGCCTACCAACTTAGGTGAATTCAAAACACCTATAGGTATTACAGAAACAATAAAAGAAGGAAAAGATATAACCATAGTATCTTATGGTTCTACTTTGCGTTTAGTTGAACAAGCAGCTAAAGAATTACTAGAAATAGGTATTGATGTTGAAATTATTGATATACAATCATTACTTCCTTTTGACATTAACCACGATATAGCAAAATCAGTTGCTAAAACAAACCGTTTATTAATTGTAGACGAAGATGTTCCTGGTGGTGCAGCTGCCTATATTTTACAACAAATCATAGAAGTACAAAAAGCCTATAAACATTTAGATAGCCAACCTGAAACTCTTACAGCAAAAGCACATCGACCTGCTTATGGCACTGATGGTGATTATTTTTCAAAACCATCAATAGAAGATATTTTCGAAAAAGTATATGACATTATGCACGAATCTAATCCTAGTAAGTTCCCTAACTTATATTAAAATTAGTTTTTAAATATCATGATAAAAAATGGAACGAAAATTATTTCGTTCCATTTTTTATTTTATTTATTTTGAATAATACCATTTCTGGGTTGAATTTACCTAAACCAAAACTCACTACAAAATACACGAATGAAAAGATATTACAGTAAATTTAAACCTTAAATGGTATAATACTGATAATATTCCCTTTCTATCTAAGTAACAAACTCACTTATGCACTACAATCATGAAAACGCAAATAAATAACTCTATTAATAAAACTAGTTTTTATTAAATAATTTTCGCAAAGGGAGATTTATAAAATCTAATATATTTATATAATTTAACGAGGAATAATATCCATTTTAAACACCTTTTAAATATCTCTTAATTACAACTTTCCTTCTAACTGTTTTTTATATCTATTTAACAAAGCTTTTGTCATACCCAAATTAGCTTGAGAAGAGTCAATTGCTAAATAAATAAAATAAGTATTATCTTTTGATATATCTAAGATATGAACCTCTTCTGTCAATGTAATCAAAATATCTTCAATAGATTGATTTAAATGAAAGGCTTCAATGGCATTCAATTTGGCTTTAACAACTTGTAAATTAAATGATGAAGCTAATTCTGCATCAAAACCTGGAATTGATGATTTAGCATATAAACAAATTCCACTATTTACTTCTGAAATGGCTACACGTAAAAAACCAGGTATCGTTTCACAATCACTTCCAAATTGTTCTAAAAAATCATACATTTTCATTTATTTTTAAATTATTCTAATTAATACGCAGAAGGATAACTTTACAAACTTACGTTTCTAAAAAAACTGATACTCAAACGAATAGTCGATAATTAAAAATGAACTATAATAGAATTATTTTAGAAAATTAGATCTTATATTAAGTTTAAAATACAATTATTCACTTATGAATCATTTCTTAATCTACAATTAAAACAAAATCTTCCCCCCCAACATTCTAAATCTTTAGAATTGTTTCTATTTCAGTTTTTTAATCCTTTATAGAAAAAATAATTAACAGTCTACTTAAATTCTATTCAAGAAAACAAATTAGATCATTATCTCGTATGATTAACACAAGTTTACAGCTTATAGCTCCTTTTCGCTTTACAATCTTATTTTACGTTAAATATTATTTTTTTATTTCTTATATCTATTGCAGTTCCCTTAAGACATATTAATATTATTATTTTATTGGGTACAAAACTAAATTATCCATTCTTTTTAAAATTGTAAAAAAACGACAACATAACTTAAATTAAAATGATAGGTTGATGATAAAAAAAAACTAAAAATCAACATTTTAATACAAATAAAATATACAAAAACAATAGGTAGTTATACCATGTTATTTTATTAAAACAAAATATGAATTATACTCAGATTACATAATAAACTTTGTAATGAAGATGAAAAAGTAAAAAATAAGAATACACTGATTTTTTATCAAATGCGGGTATACTTACCCCAAAATTCTGCGTTAGAAATTATCATTTATCAATTCTTCTATTGAAATGACATTATCAGTACTATATTTTGCTTATTTACATTACAACCTTTCTTGGATCGAAATTTTATAATAATTTTCTAACGCATAGTATGAATTAAATGAGTATTTTTTTTTAAAAATCTATCAAGGAAGGTAAAAAATCTTAAAATAATACTTTAAGAAATCATTTAATGGAGTTAGATAAAATCTAAAATGGTTTCAGAAAAATATTTTGGAACCAACTAAATAAGATTTGATAGCATTGGCACCTTTTCTTATACACCTAATTTATTATAAAAGAGAGAGAGTATCTAAAAAGTATTATCAATTTATTTGAAACAATCGTAAAAAACTTTTAGACACTCTCTATTTTTAAGTATTATACGCTATTATTTTAAATCATAGCGATCTGAACTCATTACCTTTGCCCATGCTTTAACAAAATCATGCACAAACTTTTCTTTATTATCATCTTGCGCATAAACTTCAGCATAGGCACGTAAAATAGAATTTGATCCCAATACTAAATCAACTCGTGTAGCCGTCCACTTTGTCGTTCCACTTTTTCTATCAACAATATTATAAAGATTTTCCGAAACTGGCTTCCAAGTGTAATTCATATCTGTAATATTCACAAAAAAATCATTACTTAAAACACCTTCTCTTTCTGTAAAAACACCATGCTTCGTATCGCCATAGTTAGTACCTAAAACTCGCATACCGCCTATTAATACGGTCATTTCTGGAGCTGTAAGTCCCATCAATTGTGTTCTATCTAAAAGTAATTCTTCAGGAGTAACGGCATAGTCTTTTTTAAGCCAATTTCTATATCCATCATGAATTGGTTCTAAAACCGCAAAAGACTCAATATCCGTTGTGTCTTCTGTTGCATCTCCTCGTCCTGCATCAAAAGGTACTTTTATATTTACGCCTCCTTCTTTAGCTGCTTTTTCGATGGCCGCACAACCTCCTAAGACAATCAAATCTGCTATACTCACTTTATTCGTCCATTCATTTTGAATTTCATAAAGTTTATTTAATACTTTTTCTAACCTTTGAGGCTCATTGCCTTCCCAATCTTTTTGAGGTGCTAAACGAATTCTTGCTCCATTTGCTCCTCCTCTAAAATCAGAACTACGGAATGTTCTTGCACTATCCCATGCTGTATTAATAAGTTCTGTTTTTGTCAATCCTGAATTTAAAATTTTTTCTTTTAAGTCCTCTATTTCTTTATCACTCAATTTGTAATCAACAACTGGAATTGGGTCTTGCCAAATTAAATCTTCTTTTGGCACATCAGCTCCAAGATAACGGCTTTTGGGACCTAAATCACGATGTGTTAATTTAAACCATGCTCTTGCAAATACATCTTCAAAATAAGTCGGATCATTATAGAATTTTTCTGCTATTTTTTTATATTCAGGATCAAGTTTCATAGCCATATCAGCATCTGTCATGATAGGATTTCTACGTACTCCTTTTATATGAGCATCCAATGGTTTATCTTCTTCTTTAATATTAATGGGCTCCCATTGCCAAGCATCTGCTGGACTTTTCTTTAATTCCCACTCATAATTTAAGAGAAGATGAAAATAGGTGTGATTCCATTTATCTGGAGTTGTTGTCCACGCTCCTTCCAATCCACTGGTTACAGTATCCTCAGCATTACCTTTTCCTTCTGGATTCATCCAACCAAAACCTTGTGTTTCAATATTTGATGATTCTGGATTAGGTCCTAAAATGGAAGCATTCCCATTTCCGTGCGCTTTTCCGACAGTGTGCCCTCCCGCTGTTAATGCTACAGTTTCTTCATCATCCATAGCCATACGTTTAAAAGTAGTACGAACATCTTGAGCTGTTTTTAACGGATCTGGTTTACCATCAACACCTTCTGGATTAACATAAATTAACCCCATTTGTACTGCTGCTAAAGGATTTTCTAGAGATTCGCTATCAGTATCATCTGAATATCTTTCTTTACCTAACCATTCTTTTTCTGCTCCCCAATAAATATCTTTTTCAGGATGCCATATATCTTCACGACCTCCTGCAAAACCAAATGTTTTAAACCCCATTGATTCATAAGCCATATTTCCTGCAAGTATCATTAAATCTGCCCAAGAAATCTTGTTCCCATATTTTTTCTTAATAGGCCACAACAACCTACGAGCTTTATCTAAATTACCATTATCTGGCCAACTGTTAAGAGGTGCAAAACGTTGATTTCCTGTATTTGCGCCACCTCTTCCATCTGCTAAACGATATGTCCCTGCCGCATGCCATGCCATCCTAATCATTAAACCTCCATAATGTCCCCAATCAGCAGGCCACCAATCTTGACTTTCAGTCATCAGTTTTTTTAGATCTTCTTTTAAAGCTTCTAAATCAAGTTTTTTAAACTCTTCAGCATAATTAAAATCTTTATCAAACGGATTGGTTTTTCTATCATGTTGATTTAAAATATCAAGATTAAGTGCATTGGGCCACTTATTTATAACAGAGTTCTGCGATTCTGTATTAGCACCATGATGGAAAGGGCATTTTCCTTCTTTTGAATTGTTCATAATTTTTTCAGTTTAAATTTTATTTATTTTTCATTTATAATCTATAGATATTAACCGTTTTTAAATTATTTACAGATTGAATAATTACTTTTATAAAAGTGTAAACTTAACTTAAGTAGCAAACAGGTAATTCTAAATATTCCATATTTTTACTTTTTACATTATTTTTTTCACCTCAAAATATACGGTAAGGATTGTAATGATAATGAAAAGTTTCGTTCATTATATAACTCAAATATACCAAAAATAGGTGTATTACTTAAGAAAGCTCTTGTAATTTATTTACTATTAAGCTAATTGAAAGTTTTTAAACAAGATCCTTTGTATAATATTATTTTAACCTGAGTTCGATATAAAAAATATTGATTTTTAGCACATTACATAGAATATTTGTGCTTCCGTTAGGGCTTTCTTTGTGTTTTCGTCGTATAGCTATTACAAAAAGTTCCTCAAAGAAATCGAAAGAACTGTTTATTAGCAAGTTAAAAGTTTTATTAAGTCCAACTCACGCTAAATAAATGTAATTTCTCCCTTGGATCGAAGTGACAAACAAGGCATTAAATCAAAACTTTTATCCTCGCATTTTATCTTTACCACGAAGTCTAATGCGGAATTGAAGTTTAATCACCAAAAAATCCTCTATTTCTTCTTCTAAAATTTTCTGCAAGTATTTGAATTTATTGTTTTTTGTTTCATAACGAAGTTAATATCCTATTTGGATTAAATAAAGTCATACAATTTATATGAAGAAACAAAAATATACATGGTATCAATAATCCTATTTTTACCTAAAATATAATTAGGTTACGATAGAAAAAAAATGATATATATTTAATAGAGACTTATTTTTATAAATAATAATTTTATTTTCTATTCTTAATTTGAGCCTAGTAAATAACGCATCTAATCCTTATAATTTAAAAATACATACTGATTTATTATTCAACATTTATTTTCAAAGGCAATATGATCTCTTTAATTATGGTTTCTAGTTTTCTAAAAATAAACTTTAAAATTTACTTTACAAAAAGCATTTTAAATACTTATTAAAAAGAGTTTTAATTGATTTTATTTAAAGAACTAATTAAGTTATAATTCGCTTAAGTATACTTCAATTTTCATATAACTCGATGGGTAATTCATCAGGATCTTGAAGAAATGTAAATCTTTTTTGAGTAAACGCATCAGTTCTTATAGGTTCAACTATAATATTGTGTTTTTTTAGTTTTTCTATCGCCTCTTTTAGATCTAAAACTTCAAAAGCTAAATGTCTTAGTCCGCAGGCTTCTGGTCTTGAAACTCTTACGGGGGGATTAGGAAATGAGAATAATTCTATAACATAAACTCCATCTAATGCTAAATCTAACTTATAAGACTCTCTATCTTCTCTATATACTTCTTTTATAATTTCTAATCCTAAAATTTTTGTATAAAAATATTTTGACTTCTGATAGTCTGAACAAATAACAGCTATATGATGAACCTTTTTTAACATATATACTTAAACGCATTTAAGGCAACAAAATAGTTGCCTTAAATAATTTTTAAATTTTAGATTAAAGTTTTTGAAGTTCTTTTAAAACAGCTTCTCCTACTCCATGAGCTGATTGTGGATTTTGTCCTGTTACGACTCTTTGGTCTACCGTCACGTGAGATTGCCACAATCCTGATTTTTCAAACTTTGCACCACGTTCTATAAGTTTAGTTTCTAAACTAAATGGTACTACATTTTCTAATTTTATAGCACTCTCTTCTTCATTGGTAAAAGCATTGATTTTTTTTCCGTCAACCAAATATTTTCCATTATTAAGTTTAATATTTACCAAACCTGCTGGTCCATGACAAACGGCACTTACTACACCATTATTTTCATATATTTTTTGAGCAATTAAAGCTAATTCTACATTATCTGCAAAATCCCACATTGTTCCATGCCCTCCTGCATATAAGATAGCTACATAATCAGATGGATTAACATCGGATGGTTTCATAGTATTTTGAATTTTAGCTTGGTATTTTTCATCTGCTAAAAATCTTTGGTCAATAGGATCTTCATTATTTTCTCCATAATAGGATGGATGCCCCCCTTTAGGGCTAACAAACTCTATTTCATATCCTGCATCACTTAAAACAGCCCAAGGATGAGTTACTTCACCTAAATAATAACCTGTAGATTCTCCTGTTTCTCCTAATTTGTCGTGGCTAGTCACCACAAATAAAATTTTTTTGTTCATCTTTTTCCTATTTAAATTTTGCGCATTTGCTTGGTTTACACCACCAAAAATGGTATAAATTACAATTACTATAATTCCTGTTAAAACTTTTTTGAATAGTTTGCTCATGGCTACACTATTATAAATTGATTATGCAAATTTCAGGACATTCTCTATTTTTACATAGGAAGTAAATCACATCTTTTTTGTGCGCTATATCACAATTAGGAACTCAAACGGCTAAGTGTTTCTCTAGAAACGCCTAAATAAGAAGCAATTAGTGTTTTGGGGACTCTTTGAAATAATATAGGATAATTTTCACGAAGTTGCTCGTATCTTTCTTTGGCGTTACTATTTAAAAAAGAAAGTATTCTTCTTTGTAAAGCCATGTAACCCGAGTTGGATTTTTTTCTAAAAAAATGTTCTATTTTGTGCATATCAGCACACAATTTTTCTCTATTATACAAGGATAAACAAAGCACTTCTGTTGCTTCAATACAATCAATATTTAATATCGACTTTGTTTCGTTAAAATAAGCTTGATAATCTGTAATCCACCAATCTTCCATGGCAAATTGCATGATATGTTCCTTTCCATCTTGATTAACATAATATGCCTTTAGAAGTCCCTTCGTTACAAAATGATCATTCTGTACAAAATCCCCTTCTTGAATCAGATATTGGTGCTTTTTTAATTTTTTTATAGTAAAGTGAGACAAAATATATTCAAATTCTTTGTCTGTTAATGGTGTAATTCTTTCTATTTGACTTCTCAATATCTCACTCATTTCTCTCTAAACAGTCTTTTTAGCTGGTATAATTTTTTTAGTATCTTAATTTTGTTGGGTAAATATAGTAGAAAACAGCACAAGTCCCAAGTTAAGCTAAGCGGATTTTCTTTAATATGCTTGACATTTTAATTTTTCAAGCACTTACAATCTAAACTAAATAAGAGCTTTATTTTTCTTCTTTTATTTTTTTCCATTTAGATTTAATTTCAATAACCTTTATTTCATTTTATATAGGTATTTCATGATTACACTGCTTACACAACAAAATATTAGTTACTAATGAATCTTTTTCAATTTATAACATACTATTATATTGCCGAAAAAATTTAATACACAACTCGACAACCATAACCAATATCCATTTCCATATACTATAATTTCACTTTTTTCTCCAGCTTCATTTACTATTATCTCTTTAAAAAACAAAAAAGATAATGAGAAGGCAACAGCCATAAAGCTTAAGTATAAAGATATTTTAGAATTTTTAAAAATTAATACTATCCATGAAATAATCAATAACGGATTAGCTAGCCAAGATATTCCTGGTCCAAAAATATCGAACCAACCTAATAAAAAAGATGTCAACCCAAATGATCCTATTGAATCCTTCATTTCAGCTATATAATAAGCATTTTGTGTAAGAGACATTAATAATAATATTAAACTCAAAGAAACAATCAGTATTTTTAGGTTTTGGTGTTTATTTTTCATCTGAATATATTTTTTTTAAAAAGTATTCTAAAAATTATTTTTTGCTTCAAAATAATATTTCTACTTTTTATATTCCTTTTTCTTCCAAATATAACTCATTTTCGATATTCTGACAAAGTATTATTTACCTATCATTATGTATACTTTTTTTATTACCAAAATTCTTTATCTCAAATTATACGCATTGAATCAAAATAATGAAATGCGGGTTAAACTCAGATTCCAAATTAGAAAAAATAAATTTTATAACTTACTGAAATAGAAGGGTTTATTTATTTGGTAATTCTAGTTCGTAATTTTATATAGTACTAACAATCAATAAAATATGTTTTTTTAAAATCTCTAACGCGTAATCAGGGTTTAAAAATCTCTAATGCGGAATTTTGATTAAAAACTAAAAAACTTCTGTTAATCTAAAAGTCTAACAGAAGTTACAAATATCATTTTTTGTAAAAATTTAAATTCTTATACTATTTTATAAATACGATTTATTGGAATAGTAACTCCCTTTTTTAGAATTATCTCTTGATCTGTTACTCCCCAAATTGTTGTATCCACTACTCTTTTTGAAATGGCATCTTCAAAATAAATTTTAATTTTAGCATGTTCTAAATTTCCTAATACCTGCGCTCGTTCCAACTCTACTTTTAATTGAGCTCTATCTTTTAATTCTTCTAAAACTTCTTCATTTGGGAAATTTAAGTCTTCTATTAATTCTTTTTCTATCAATTCAAATTTTGTTTCCATATATTTACACTTATTTTATAGGTCTGAGATATTATAAATTTAATCATTTTTTACAACAATTTGCATTTTTTTATGAAATCCTTTACATTTTTACCATTTCAAAATTTAGAATCGGAACGATTAATACTAAGAAAAATGACCCATAAAGATGTGGATCAAGTATTTGCATTACGAAGTAATCCTGATAATATGCAATTTATACCACGTCCGCTATTAAAAAATAAAGAAGAGGCTATAGAACTTATAGACACTATAAATAATAAAATTGAATTAAATGAAGGAATCAATTGGGCTATTACTGAAAAACCAGATGATAAATTAATAGGTTTTTTAGGTTATTATCGTATACAAAAAGAAAATTATCGTTCCGAAATAGGCTATATGATATTACCCGAATATAACGGCAGAGGTATTGCTACAGAAGCTGTCCAACTTATATTAGAATATGGTTTTAATCAAATGGGACTTCATTCTATAGAAGCTGTAATAGATCCAAAAAATCAAGCTTCTGCACGCGTATTAGAAAAATTAGGTTTTGTAAAAGAAGGTCATTTACGTGAAAATGAATATTTTGAGGGTAAATTTTGGGATTCTGTCATTTATGCTATCCTAAAATCAGAATTTAACTTCAAAAATATTATAGAATAATAATTAAATAGGTCTACCAATATCTTCAACCCCTTATTATTCCTTAGAAGTTTATTACAAACAAAAGAACTTTGAACCCAGATTACGCATTAGACCCGAGCTTAGCGAATAGACGAAGTAAATCTATTCCACTTTATTTTTCTTCCAATTCAAGCACGTACTCAAATTTTAATCATCAAAATAGTTCACTATTTCTTCTTCTAAAATTTTCCGTGAGCACTTGAATTTATTGAAAAATTTTGTTTCACAACCAAGTCTAATGCGGAATCTGGGTTGAATCGAAATAATTTATTTCTTGTTCTTAATGCAGATAACCCCATTTTCAGTGTTTTATCTGAAAATGGGGTTATCAAAAATGATACGATCTATCTATTTGAAATTTGAATTAGGATCTTTTTAATTTTTTACTATCATTATTCCTTCTCCCAATTTCCAACTACAGACGTTGCTAAAGCATTTCCTAAAACATTTGTTGCACTTCTAAACATATCGCAAAAATGATCTATTGGCAATATTAGGGCAATACCTTCTACAGGAATATCAAACATACCACAAGTAGCTGCCACAACTACTAAACTAGCTCTTGGCACTCCTGCTATTCCTTTGCTTGTCAACATTAAAACTAATAACATCGTTAATTGAGTTCCTAAGTCTAATGAAACGCCATAAGCTTGTGCTATAAAAATACTTGCAAAAGTCATATACATCATACTTCCATCTAAATTAAAAGAATAACCTAATGGGAGCATAAATGATACAATTTTATCTTTTATACCAAATTTTTCTAATTCTTCTGTTAATTTAGGAAAAACAGCCTCACTACTAGTTGTACCAAATGCAATTACCAAAGGTGAAATAATATGATTTAAGAGAATTTTAATTCTTTTCCCTAAAAACAAATAACCAATAATTAATAATACAATCCATAACGAAGTAATTCCTACTAAAAAGGAACCAAAATATTTAGCATAAGTTAATAAAAGCTCACCTAAATCACGAATAGCAAATACGCCTGCTATTGCTCCAAAAACACCTAGTGGGGCAAATTTCATTACATAATTCACCATTTTTAATATAATATGCGATGTTTTATCTAAAGCATTTATAACAGACTTTGTATGATCGCCTAAAGAAGCGGCTGCTAAACCAAAAAAGATTGAAAAGATTACAATTTGTAAAATTTCATTGGTTGCCATTGCTTCTACAACACTTTTGGGAATTATATGTTCAACGAAATTTTGTGCCGAAAAATTTTGTGTTTTTTCTGTTACTTCCGCTGCTGTAGTTACATCTACTCCACTTAGGTTTAGCCCTGCTCCTGGTTGTAAAATATTTACCCAAAACATTCCTATTAATAAAGAAAGAAAAGAAGCAGTAAAAAACCATCCTAGGGCTTTCCCTCCTATTCTTCCAACTGCTTTTATATCGCCTAATTTTGCAATACCTACAACCAACGTTGTAAAAACAAGAGGTGAAATAATCATTTGAACTAAGCGAATAAAAACTGTAGCTAACATTTTTATGTAGCCACTAAAATCCTTAGCGGTAGTATCGTCACAATTATTATGTATAAAAATCCCTAACGCTGCTCCTAAAAGCATTGCCAATAAGATTTGGACAGTCAGATTTGAAAAAATAGATTTCTTAGAAACTTCGTTTTTAGTTATTTCCATTATTTAAATTTGATAAATTTTATTTAATAAATAATAATCTGCCATTACTACAGCAGCCATTGCCTCAACAATAGGTACTGCCCTAGGCACTACACAAGGATCATGTCTTCCTTTACCTTGTTGTTCTATCAGTTGACCATTAATAGTTAAGACTTCTTGTTTTTGAATTAGAGTTGCCACGGGTTTAAAAGCTACTCTGAAATAAATATCCATACCATTACTTATTCCTCCCTGTATTCCTCCTGACAAATTTGTTTGAGTTGTTCCGTCTGAATTAAAACGATCATTATGGTCACTTCCTTTCATTTTAGCACCACAAAAACCACTTCCATACTCAAAACCATGAACAGCATTTATTGATAACATTGCTTTACCTAATTCTGCATGTAATTTATCAAAAACAGGTTCTCCTAAACCTATTGGTACATTTTGAATAACACAAGTTATAGTGCCACCTATTGTATCGCCTTGTTTTTTTATTTCTTTAATATGAGCTTCCATTAATCCTGCAACTTCTAAATCAGGACACCTAACAGGATTGGATTCTATTTTAGAAAAATCCAATTCTTGATAAGGTTTGTTAATACTTATTTCGCCTACAGAAGAAACAAAAGCATTGATTTTTATTTCAGAAATTATTTGTTTTGCTACAGCTCCTGCCAATACTCTGCAAGCAGTTTCTCTTGCAGAACTACGACCTCCTCCTCTATAATCACGAAAACCATATTTCTGATCATAAACATAATCAGCATGACTCGGCCTATAAGTATCTTTTATGTGGCTATAATCATCTGATTTTTGATTGGTATTGGGAATTATAAAACCAATAGAGGTTCCTGTTGTTTTTCCTTCAAAAATTCCAGATACAAACTGTACTTCATCTTCTTCTTTTCGTTGTGTGACAATAGAAGATTGACCTGGTTTACGCCTTTGCATTTCTTGACTAATAAGTCCCATATCTAATTCAATACCTGATGGACATCCATCAATTACCCCACCTAAAGCTTGACCATGTGATTCTCCAAAAGTGGTTATTTTGAATATATTTCCAAAAGAATTTCCTGCCATTCGATTCCTTATTATTAACCTATATTTAAAAAGAATGTTTTTTAGTTTAGATATGTTTATATAGAAAATTTATAAAAATTTCCAAAAAATTAAGGCTGTCTATCTAAAACAGCCTTATTTAATATTAATATAGTAAACTAAAAAACAAACATAGCGCGTTCACTCATCATTTCATTTACTTCATTAGCTACTTGCTCAATAACTTCTTCATTGGTATGATTCGTTAATACTCGATCTATAAAATCTACGATTTTGTCCATATCTGTTTCTACTAAACCACGAGTAGTAATAGCTGGTGTTCCAACACGAATACCAGAAGTTATAAAAGGTGATTTATCATCAAAAGGAACCATATTTTTATTTACAGTAATTTCCGCTTTTACTAATACATTTTCAGCTTCTTTTCCTGTAATGCCTTTGTTACGTAAATCTATCAACATCATGTGATTATCTGTTCCTCCTGATATGATGTTATAACCTCTTTTTACAAATGCTTCTGCCATTGCTTTTGCATTTTTTTGTACTTGCATAGCATAAGTAAAGAACTCATCCGATAAACATTCGCCAAAAGCAACTGCTTTAGCAGCTATAATGTGCATTAAAGGACCGCCTTGATTTCCTGGAAAAACAGCCATATCTAATAAATTAGACATCATTTTTACATCCCCTTTAGGCGTTGTGTATCCCCAAGGATTGGGAAAATCTTCTCCCATCATGATCATACCTCCACGTGGCCCACGTAAAGTTTTATGAGTAGTTGTTGTTACAATATGACAATAAGGAATAGGATCACTCATTAATCCTTTTGCTATTAAACCTGCTGGATGAGAAATGTCTGCCATTAAAATAGCGCCTACAGAATCTGCTATTTCACGAAAACGTTTAAAATCCATATCACGAGAATAAGCAGAAGCCCCCGCAATAATTAATTTAGGTTGTTCTTTAGTGGCTACTTCTTGAATTTTGTCATAATCTAACATCCCTGTTTCCTGATTTACACCATAAAAAACAGGTCGGTATAATTTTCCTGAAAAATTCACAGGAGATCCATGCGTTAAGTGTCCTCCATGTGATAAGTCAAAACCTAAAATTGTATCACCTGGTTGTAAACAAGCTGCAAAAACAGCTGTATTAGCTTGAGAGCCTGAATGAGGTTGTACATTAACATACGCTGCTCCAAACAAAGCTTTTGCTCTATCAATAGCAATTTGTTCTACCACATCTACTACTTCGCAACCTCCATAGTACCTTTTGTTAGGGTATCCTTCTGCATATTTATTAGTCAAACAAGAACCTGCTGCTTCCATTACTTGGTCGCTTACAAAATTCTCTGAAGCAATTAATTCAATACCGTGAATTTGTCTATCTTGTTCATCAAGAATTAAATCGAATATTTGTTCGTCGCGTAACATTTTTGAATATTTTTTATAAATAATTGTCAAAAATACAAAAAGTGTTTGGTATAATCCCAATAGAAACTATATTTGAGGTGTAAAATTTATTTAAAATCACAAAAAAATATAATATGCCTATTACAGCTAACAATCCTGAGAGAAAATCATGGTTAGAAGTATCTTCTACTAGCGATTTTCCTATTCAAAATATTCCATTTGGTATTTTTTTAACAAAAGACGATATTGTAACCGTTGGTACTCGCATTGGAAACTATGCTATCGATCTAGGTGCATTGCATCAATTGGGCTATTTTGAAGGAATTGATTTAACAGACGACGTATTTCTTCAAGACGCTTTAAACGAATTTATTTCTTGTGGGAAAAAAACATGGCGATTAGTTCGTAATCGTATTGCTGATATTTTTGACGCTGAAAATGCTGATTTAAGAGATAACATCAAACATCGTGATGTCGTTATTTTTAAAATTGAAGATGTAGAAATGCAATTACCTGTATTTGTAGGTGATTATACTGACTTTTTTTCCAGTAAAGAACATGCTACAAATACAGGCAAAATGTTTCGTGATCCAGCTAATGCTTTACTACCAAATTGGTTACATATACCTGTAGGATATCATGGAAGAAGTTCTACTATTATTCCTTCAGGAATTCCTGTACATAGACCTATGGGACAAACCATGCCTGCTGATGGAACCGCTCCTGTTTTTGGCCCTTCTCGTTTAGTCGATTTTGAATTAGAAACCGCTTTCATTACTACAGATGCCAATCTAATGGGTGAAAATATTCCAGTAGGCGAAGCAGAAGATTATATCTTTGGAATGGTTCTATTAAATGACTGGAGTGCTCGTGATATTCAAAAATGGGAATATGTTCCGCTAGGCCCTTTCTTAGCTAAAAATTTTGCAAGTTCTATTTCTCCATGGATCGTAACTATGGATGCTCTAGAACCATTCCGTTGCGCATCCCCTGTTCAGGAACCTACTCCGCTACCTTATTTACAACAAACAGGAGATTATGCTTTTGACATCCGATTACAAGTCGGTATCGCTCCTGAAAATGCAGACGAAACAATCATTAGCAATACAAACTTTAAATATATGTACTGGACTATGACGCAACAGTTAGCACATCATACAATTAATGGTTGTCGTATAAATTCTGGTGATATGATGGGATCCGGTACAATATCAGGTCCTACTGAAGATTCGCTAGGATCTATGTTAGAACTAACGTGGGGAGGCAAAAATCCTATCACTTTAAAAGATGGTTCTGAAAGAAAATTTATTAATGACGGAGATACTGTAATCATGAGAGGTTACTGTCAAAATGAAAACACAAGAATTGGATTTGGTGAAGTTTCAAGTAAACTATTACCTCCCATTCCTACAAAATAAAACTTTTTAATACTCCGAGCCTTTCGGAGTATTTTTTGGCTTGAATTTTGCCTAATCCATTTTAAATTTTAATTGTATGAAAAAAATTACTCCCATAATCATAGTATTCATTAGTACTTTCTTTAGCTGTAGCGGTGTTAAAAAAACACAATCAATGCTAAATGAAGGCAATTACGACGGAGCCATTTCGCTATCCATTGATCACTTAAAAACAAATAAAAATTCCAAAGGAAAACAAGATTACATCTTCTTATTAGAAGATGCTTTTGCTAAAGCCAAACAACGTGACTTAGATGCTATTTCTCTTTGGGAAAAAGAAGGTAATCCTAATCATTTAGAAAAGATATACAACACTTATATTAAACTACAAAATAGACAGGAAAAAATACAACCTTTATTACCTTTATCCTTAATAAAAGAAGGTAGGAATGCCCAATTTTCTTTTGAAAACTACTCCAATTCTTTAATCAGCACTAAGGCTAAACTGTCGGATTTTCTATACGAAAATGCGTCAAAACTAATGAAAACAAAAGATAAAATGAGTTTTCGTCGTGCTTTTTATGATTTTGAATACCTAAATAATATAAACCCTGGATATAAGGACTCTAAAAATTTAATGGATGAATGCCATTATAAAGGAACTGATTTTGTGCATGTCTATACTAAAAACGAAACTAATATGATCATTCCTTCCCGTTTGCAAAATGATCTTTTAGATTTTAGCACTTTGGGATTAAACGATATCTGGACCGTGTACCACAGCACCAAACAAAAGGATACTAATTATGATTTTGCATTACTTATTAGCTTTAGAGCCATTAATATTACACCTGAAAAAACTTCTGAAAGAGAGTTCTCAAAAGAAAAATTAATTAAAGATGGTACAAAACCTCAATTAAACTCAAATGGTCAACCTGTAAAAGATGAAAAAGGAAATGTAATCATGATTGATAATATGATTACTATTAGAAGTACTATTTATGAATATAGACAATACAAATCATGTAATATTACAGCTAAAATTGATTATATAAATCTAAATACGAATCAATTAACAAACAGTTTCCCTTTAAGCAATACTTTTGTATTTGAAAATATTTATGCAAATTATAATGGTGATCGTAGAGCTTGTGATGATAGCTATTTAAAATATTTTACTCATAGAGTCGTTCCTTTTCCTACTAATGAGCAAATGGTATATGATTCCGGAGAAAGTTTAAAGAATCAACTAAAAAGCATCATCACAACAAACAAATTTAGAAGATAAAATCTTTTTATCATTCAATCTCAATAATTAAACGAAAAATCTCAACGAAGTAAAAAAATAAAATTTGTTTCAAAAAAAAGTTATGAATCTATAAGTCAAATGGTTATTTTACACTTTAACCCAAATTCAGTATTAGAAAAAACAAATTTTATAACTTATTAAAATAAAAGGGTTTATTTATTTGATAATTCTAGTACTTAATTCCATATAGTACTAACAATCAATAAAATGTGTTTTTTGAAAATCTCTAACGCATAATCAGAGTTTAAAAAATAAAATCATCCTTTTTTACTTTTTGATACAGTAATCGCTATAAAAGCTATATATAAAATAAACCCCGTTTTAGATTTACTCTAAAACGGGGTTTTAACTAGGAAATAAAGAGGTCTTAAAACCTCTTTTTATTAATATTGTATTTTATTTTCTTACTTTTTAATTACATTATCTTAAAGTAGCCCCTAATTCACTTTCAAAACTTTGCATTAATTTACTCATCACTTTATCAATTTGTGAATCCGTTAGCGTTTTGGTACTATCTTGTAATAAAAAGCTTATAGCGTATGATTTTTTTCCTTCTGGTAAGTTTTTACCTTGGTAAACATCAAATAAATCAACTCCTTTTAATAAATTTTTTTCTGTTTTTTTAGCTAAATCCAGAACTTTTGCAAATTCAACCTTTTCATCTACTAATAAAGCAAGATCGCGGCGTACCTCTGGGTATTTAGAAATTTCTACAAATTTTACATTTGTTGACAAATGCTTTAATATCGCACTCCAATTAAAGTCCGCAAAAAAGACTTCTTGTTTTATATCAAAATGTTTTAGTATTGATTTTTTTACAGTCCCAAATTCTACCAAACGAGAGGTGCCTAATTCATAAATCATTCCTTCGCTTAAAATATCATTTTCCATTGGCATAGTAACGATATTTTTGATTCCTAATCTTTCCAAAATATTCAAAATATAACCTTTAAACAAAAAGAAGTCTGTTACTTTTTGACTTTTTGTCCAAGATTCTTTAGAACGATTTCCTGTCATTGTCAACGTTAGGTGCATTTTTTCTTCATGTCCAGCTAATTGTTTGTGATATGTTTTACCAAACTCAAACAAACGTAAATCTGCATTTTTACGGTTTACATTAAAAGAAACGGTTTCTAAGGCTGAAAACAACATCGATTGACGCATAGCCGACAAATCATTACTTAATGGATTCAGCATCAAAACATTGTGCTTTTCATGTAAACTATCACTTAAATTCACATAATTTGGAGTTGTTAATGAGTTGGCCATCATTTCATTAAACCCATTCCCTACCAACAAGTTGGCAATAATATTTTGCACCTTATAATCTTCTGTTCTAGATGAATGTGCAGTTGTAGCGTTTAATTTTTGTGAAAATTCTATATTATTATAACCATAAACTCTTAAAATTTCTTCAATTACATCTATTTCACGAATGACGTCTACACGATAAGCTGGAACTGTTAAACCTAAACCAACTTTTGATATACTGTTTACTTTTATATCTAATGAAACAAGAATATTTTTAATTTCTTCATCAGGAATTTCTTGCCCTATAATTTTTTTAACTTTTTCTAAATTTAAAAAAACGGGAAAGTCTTCTATTTTTTTAGGATAAACTTCTATGATATCAGAAGTCATTTCACCTCCAGCAATTTGACATATAAGGATTGCGGCACGTTTTAAAGCATATTCTGTAATAGTAGGATCTATTCCTCTTTCAAAACGGAAAGAAGCATCTGAATTAATGGCATGACGTTTGGCTGTTTTTCGCACCGAAACAGGATTAAAATAAGCACTTTCTAAAAATAAAGAAGTTGTTCTTTCGGATACTCCTGAATTTTTACCTCCCATTACTCCCGCAATACATAAAGGCCCTTTTTCATCACAAATCATGATGTCTTCTTTATGTAAATTTCTTTCTACATCATCTAGTGTAACAAACTTTTCGCCTTCTGTAGCATTTTTTACTATTATTTTGCCTTGTATTTTAGACGCATCAAAAGCATGTAGCGGCTGGCCTAATTCGTGCAAAACGTAATTCGTTATATCTACAATATTATTTTTAGGGGTAAGTCCTATTGCCTTTAATCTGTTTTGCAACCATGCAGGGGATGGCCCGACTTTTACATCTGAAATAGTAACACCGCAATATCTTGGTACTAATGTTGTATTTGCTACATTTACATCTATTTTTAACGTCCTTTTTTCAACTTTATAGGAGCTTACAGATGGCGTAATCAATTCGGTATTAATATCTTGTTGTATCATACCTGCTCTTAAATCTCTAGCTACTCCCCAATGGCTCATAGCATCTGCGCGATTAGGAGTTAATCCTATTTCAAAAACCTCATCAATTTCAACATTAAAAACAGTTGAAGCTAATGTACCTGCTTGTATATTTTCATCTAAAACTATAATTCCTTCATGACTATCACCTACTCCTATTTCATCTTCGGCACAAATCATTCCATGGCTTTCTTCTCCTCTAATTTTACCCTTTTTTATTTCAAAAGAATTTCCTTCTTTATCATATAATTGGGTGCCTATTGTAGCTACTATTACTTTTTGCCCTTTTGCTACATTACTAGCACCACAAACTATTTGAACAGGCTCTCCACTTCCTAAATCTACTGTCGTAATTTTAAGTTTATCTGCATTTGGATGCTTTTCGCAAGTCAATACATGTCCTACTACTAAACCTTCCAATCCTCCTTTTATTGAAAAAAACTTTTCAACTCCTTCTACTTCAAGACCTAAATCAGTTAATAATTCAGCTGTCTTTTCAGAACTCCAATCTGTTTTAATAAATTGTTTTAACCAGTTATATGAAATCTTCATTTTGAATATTTATCAAATTTTTAAACCAATGACAAAGATAAAAAATTACTTAGGAGTTTAACCATAATTTTACACACTCTTTTAGCCTTCTTTTCTGTATTCTTATTCCTTTTTAAATAGTCTTTTTAAGTTCTAAATAAAGGGGAATTTTATATTCATATTTCTTTTTATCAGTAACTCTTTATTATTATTTACATTCCTTTTTAACTTTTTCACCCCTCTTTTTTGCATTTGGAAGAAAAATAAAGTGGAATAGATTTACTTCGTCTATTCGCTACGCTCGGGTCTAATGCGTAATCTGGGGTAAACGAAAATGGAATACCTGCTTGAATTTGAAAAAACAAAACACAATAAATCAAGTTTCGTTCATCTACTTCCAGTCTAATACCTATTTGGGGTTAGCTCTTTAGAACAAAAACTTATACTGTCACAATTTCCTGCCATTTATTCATGAAATATCACTTTATGACATAATAAAAAAATTAAACACCATAAAAAACATATTTTGTTATATATATAAAACAAATAACATATAATTAAAATATTTTTTTATCAATAAAGGTTATTTTTTAATAAAACCAATTTTTGTTATATTTAAGTTAAAAAAAGAATAAAAAAAACAAATAAAAAAACACCATAAGATTATTTTAACTTTTTTTTTGGAATAAAATTTGAAAAAAGGTTTTCTATTAATTTTTAAAACATCGTTTTTATGAAAAATTTTTTAATTGCAAGTGCCTTATTACTTACTTCTGGTTTATTTGCTCAAAAAGGAAGTTTCTATGTGGGAGGACAAATGGGGTATTCTAGCACTAAAGCAAAAGTAGAAGGTAATACGACTTTTGACGGTTCTACATGGAACTTTTCACCTGAAGTAGGTACTTTCTTAACTAATAATGTACAATTAGGCGTTGGATTTACAACGCAAGGTTCTACAAAGGAGTATGGAAATACAGAAGTGAAAGAAAATCAATATGGAGGTACTATTTACAGCCGTTATTTCTTTGGTGAAGGCAGTAAATCTTTTAGACCTTTTGTAGGTGTTAATTTAGGATTATTACCTGGAAATTCTACTAATACTACAAAAACAATTTTAGGTAATACTGAAATTAAAAATAATACGTTTGAACTTAACACAAATCTAAATGCTGGATTTGCTTATGCACTTTCTCCTAAAGTGACTGTTGTGGGGTCTTTAGGTGTTTTAGGATTTTCATCTCACACTTCAAAAAATAAAGACACAAATAGTAAGGAAGAAAAAAACAGCTTCAATTTTGACATTAATTCTTTAGGTAATAGATTTAACGTAGGTCTTTATTATACCTTATAGAATTGTCATTTTATAGTTACTAAAATTATAATAATTTTTTGATGAAGAGACAGTCTAAAAGCATATTGAGTTATTCATTATCTTAAAAAAGATATTTTATTTAGGTTTTTTTCTTATTTTTTTAAGAACTATTTCAATGCTTTTTTAAGACTGTCTCTTTTACATTTTGATACACTTCTGCCTCAATTTGTAATCGTTTTTCTTATTGTTTTATGAATGTACTTATTTTAT
The DNA here is from genome assembly GCF_042182265.1 of Flavobacterium davisii. NCBI lineage: Bacteria > Pseudomonadati > Bacteroidota > Flavobacteriia > Flavobacteriales > Flavobacteriaceae > Flavobacterium > Flavobacterium davisii. Next base: position 2,451,027 of record NZ_CP097869.1, on the reverse strand, counting down.
CGGCTATTTTTTGTGCTTCAATAGTATGATGCGAGTCTCTATAAATTACTTTTCCATCTATAAGAACGATGATTTGAGGCGATTGATGAATTACGTCTAATGTTGTTGCTATAAAGTTTGAAACCGATCTATAAGCAAGCAAGTCTAAATAATTAAAATCGCATATATTTTCTATTAAGTTAAAACCATTTGTTAATCGTTCTTTTGCAAATGCACTAATACCGCATGTTACGCTATCTTTAAAAATAACTTGTGGCTTATGGTATGATTTTTCAATAATATCAAGTACTTCTCTTTCTGTTTTTATGCTATGCCATTTTTGTGTTTCCATATAACTTTTTTTTAAAATATTAATTAATCATTTTCATTATCTCTTTTGAGTTTATTTGTATACATTTCGTTTAATTTTGTTATTTTAGGTAAAATAACAACCTGACAATATCCTTGATATGGATTTTTATTATAATAGTCTTGATGATAATCTTCTGCTGGATAAAAAATAGGAACAGGAGCTAATTCTGTAACAATCTTATTTTCAAACATCGGGTTTAATTGTTTTATAACTTCTTCTGCCTCTATTTTTTGTTGTTCATTATGATAAAAAATAACGGATCTGTATTGAGTACCATAATCTGCTCCTTGGTAATTGAGTGTTGTTGGATTATGATGTGTCATAAAAATATTTAATAATTCGGTATAAGATAACTGTTCGGCATCAAAAGTAACTTGTACGACTTCTGCATGACCTGTGCTACCGCTACAAACTTCTTTATAAGTAGGATCTTTTATTTTGCCCCCGGTATAACCTGATACTACTTTTTGTACCCCTTTTAGTCTTTGAATTATTGCTTCAACACACCAAAAACATCCTCCTCCAAAAGTAGCTATTTCTATTTTGCGCATCTTTTATTTTTTTCTTATTTTGGATTTTTATACAATGAAATAGAATTTATACAATAGCGCAATCCGCTAGGTCCTGGACCATCAGGAAAAACATGTCCTAAATGACTATTGCATATATTACACATTACTTCTACTCGAATCATACCAAAAGAGTTGTCTTTTATATATTGAATTGTGTTTTGTTTTATTGGTTGTGTAAAACTTGGCCATCCTGTTCCTGAATCAAATTTTTCTGTGGCATCAAAAAGGGGGGTATTACACCCTATACAACTATATATCCCCGGTTCGTAATGAGCACAATGCGCTCCCGAAAAACGTGCTTCGGTACCTTTTCTTCTTGTTATATGAAATTGTTCTTCTGTTAGCATACGTTTCCATTCCTCATCCGTTCTTTCCATCTTTTTATCGGGCGTTAAATTCCCTTTAGTAGCCAGTCGAATGATCTCTACCCAATTTAATTCTTTGCTTTCCATAATCCTTATTTTATTTACAAAGTTACAATTAAGTAACCTTAAAATAGTAGTGTATTTTTCCCTAAAACTTGTTCATTATTCCTTTTGTTCTTACGAATGGTTCAAACCAAATTCAGCATTAGACTCTAAATAAATTAGCAAAGCCTCCTCTATTCCTTTTTATTTTCTTTCAAATTCATTTCTAAAGTGCTATCATGCTACAAATATTTTGTTATATAATCGGGCTATAATCGTATTTTTTAAAGACATAATAAATGCTTTTGCCACAAGATCATAAGATTTTTAAACGGCGGTAACTAATCTTTGCATTTCGGATATCATTTGATACGGTGGTTTGTATAGGATTGTATCATTGGATCGCATCGAAGGTATTTTAAATTATTTGAAATGGTAATATATGATCGATTTGTTATTTACAAAAATTATGTCTTATATGCAAAAATATTTTAAAAAATTTGTTAAATAAATCGGTTTTTAATCAAAAAATACTTTACTTGTAGAAATAATTGTAAACAATAATAACTAAAAAATGGCAGTAAAAAATCAAATTAGCATCGCGATTCCACAAGAAGTGATTGAATCGGTAACTCAAAAACTACAAGAATGCAAAACCGCTTTAGCACCTTATTTGCAAGGATTAACTATTGAGGAGCGTTCTTCTTTATTTAAAATGGGGGACAAAACGGTGGCTACCGTCCAAAAAACAAAATCGTATGTAGATACCAATCCTGAGTTTGTACCGGCTTATATGGACAAAACGGAATTTTTAAAAGACGAAGCGTTAGTGACTGTTTTAAGTCCTATTGCCAATTTAGCTTCGCAGTTAACCACCGATGTTAATGACACGGTGATGTTAGCGGGTAGTGAGGCACTACAAGCCTCAATGTTGTATTACGGTCAGGTGAAAGAAGCTAGCAACAGAGGAATTGCTACGGCCAAACCTATTTATGAGGATTTGAGTCAGCGTTTTATGAAAAGACCCAGTAAAAAGAAAACCGAATAATTCTTGATTTTTTAATTTATTAACTGAAAGAGACGCCAGTAATGGGGTCTTTTTTTGTTCTATACCTCAAAAGGGATTAATACCATTTAGACTTAAAATATACTGGATTAAAAAAGGAAGTTCTCGATACGTTTTTTTTTATTTTAAAAAGAACTCGAACAGACGGTTGAGTCTATAATTGAAATGATCATTAGTTTGAGCGCGAAGCCAATGTCATTAAGTTAAGGAAATTTAATTCAAAAATCACTTTGTTATATTGATGATTTTAAAAAGATTATGTGATTTCTCCTTATGTCGAAATGACAAGATTATGAAAATTTTCTTGAATAAATCACCGTTCTGTTTATCACTCCGACGCAAGGAGGAGTCGCTTAATCTAATTCAATTTTTGAGCGTGCTGTGTTGTTTACTTTATGTGATTTCTCCTTATGTCGAAATGACAAGATTATGAAAATTTTCTTGAATAAATCACCCTTCTGTTTGTCACTCCGACGCAAGGAGGAGTCGCATTATCTAATTCAATTTTTGAGCCTGCTGTGTTGTTTACTTTATGTGATTTCTCCTTATGTCGAAATGACAAGATTATGAAAATTTTCTTGAATAAATCACCGTTCTGTTTGTCACTCCGACGCAAGGAGGAGTCGCTTAATCTAATTCAATTTTTGAGCCTGCTGTGTTATTTACTTTATGTGATTTTTCCTTATGTCGAAATGACAAGATTATGAAAATTTTCTTGAATAAATCACCGTTCTGTTTGTCACTCCGACGCAAGGAGGAGTCGCTTAATCTAATTCAATTTTTGAGCCTGCTGTGTTGTTTACTTTATGTGATTTCTCCTTACGTCGAAATGACAAGATTATGAAAATTTTCTTGAATAAATCACCCTTCTGTTTGTCACTCCGACGCAAGGAGGAGTCGCATTATCTAATTCAATTTTTGAGCCTGCTGTGTTGTTTACTTTATGTGATTTCTCCTTATGTCGAAATGACAAGATTATGAAAATTTTCTTGAATAAATCACCGTTCTGTTTGTCACTCCGACGCAAGGAGGAGTCGCTTAATCTAATTCAATTTTTGAGCCTGCTGTGTTATTTACTTTATGTGATTTTTCCTTATGTCGAAATGACAAGATTATGAAAATTTTCTTGAATAAATCACCGTTCTGTTTGTCACTCCGACGCAAGGAGGAGTCGCTTAATCTAATTCAATTTTTGAGCCTGCTGTGTTGTTTACTTTATGTGATTTCTCCTTACGTCGAAATGACAAGATTATGAAAATTTTCTTGAATAAATCACCGTTCTGTTTGTCACTCCGACGCAAGGAGGAGTCGCTTAATCTAATTCAATTTTTGAGCCTGCTGTGTTGTTTACTTTATGTGATTTCTCCTTATGTCGAAATGACAAGATTATGAAAATTTTCTTGAATAAATCACCGTTCTGTTTGTCACTCCGACGCAAGGAGGAGTCGCTTAATCTAATTCAATTTTTGAGCCTGCTGTGTTGTTTACTTTATGTGATTTCTCCTTATGTCGAAATGACAAGATTATGAAAATTTTCTTGAATAAATCACCCTTCTGTTTGTCACTCCGACGCAAGGAGGAGTCGCTTAATCTAATTCAATTTTTGAGCCTGCTGTGTTGTTTACTTTATGTGATTTCTCCTTCCGTCGGGATGAAACGAGAGGCTTAACTTAATGACATTGAGTGCGAAGCGCATCGAGAACGAACACTCATTTTTGTTGTTTTTGTAGAGGTACTATTTTTAAACCCAGATTACGCATTAGACCCGAGCGTAGCGAATAGACGAAGTAATATCATTTAAGGTTCAAATTTACTGTAATAATATCGTGTAATATCTCTTGATTCGTATATTCTGTAGTGAGTTTTGGTTTAGGTAATTTCAAAACTAAAATGGTATTATTAGAACCTCAGAAGGTATAATTATAACCTAAAAGGGATTAATTAGAACCTCAGAAGGTATAATTATAATCTAAAAGAGATTAATTATAATCTAAAAGGTATTAATTATAATCTAAAAGGTATTAATTAGAACCTAAAAGGTATTAATTAGAACCTCAGAAGGTATAATTAGAATCTCAGAAGGTATAATTATAATCTAAAAGGGATTAATTATAATCTCAGAAGGTATAATTATAATCTAAAAGGGATTAATTAGAACCTCAGAGGGTATAATTATAATCAAAAAGGGATTAATAAGAACCTAAAAGGGATTAATTAGAACCTCAGAAGGTATAATTAGAATCTAAAAGGGATTAATTAGAACCTCAGAAGGTATAATTATAATCTAAGAGGGATTAATTAGAACCTAAAAGGGATTAATTAGAACCTCAGAAGGTATAATTAGAATCTAAAAGGGATTAATTAGAACTCGAGTACGGACGAGGTTTTTGGTTTAAGCTTTTTTTGAGTTATTTGTAATATTTAAGTTTACTTTTATAAAATTTAAATTCATAGTCAATAAAATTATTTGAAATGAGAAACAGACTCTTTTTTTAGTGTTTGTCCGATTTTATAAAAAAATGTTATGTTTGAGAAATAAACAATTTAAAAACTAATCTATGGAACTTCTATACTTGTGGGTAAGAAAATATAATAATATAGAACATCAAGGATTTAACTTATCGAGTAAAGTTAAATTTGAGACAATCGTAAACAGCCAAGAAGATGGTGATACTTTAAATGTTACTTTAACGCATTTAGAGAACGAAAAATATTTTTCCTTATTTCCCAGTAATATTATTGATGTAAAAGCCATAATTGGTGAAAATGGTAGTGGAAAAACAAATTTACTGGAAGCAATATTAAATTTCTTTTTAGGTAGGATAAATCTTTTTAAAGGGTTTTTAGTTACATCTGACAAAATCATTATCCGTGATAGACTTAATTTTGTAGAGGCACCAAAAGAACTATTTGGCAAAACACTTAATTTTATCTATCCAGAAGATATTTCTAATTTTTATAGTGGAGAGTTTAAACGGAATTTGTCGAGAGAAGAAGCTTTTCGTATTAGTAGAGGCAATTTAATGGAAACGTATTTTGAAGATAACTATATTATAAAATACGCTTCTTTTATCAATATGGACAACATCCATAATGTTGACGGTATAGAAAATGATTATGCTAAATATGATAATGGAGTACCTAATTTTATAAATATAGCTACAGAATCTATGATTGTAAGTGACTATGAATCTCAAAAAAGTAATGATAGATATATGGTTGCTGGTGAAAGTGAATTGTTAGCACATAAATATCAAGAATCGTTAAGAATGCTAGATTTTTTGAATATTGTGAATAATTTTAATTTTAAAATAGATTTTTATATTGAATCAATAAATGTAAATTTTACTGAATTTGGTAAACGATTCTGGTATAGTGTAGATAAGATAATTTCTCCAAATTCTCAAACCTTTAATCAAACTATTGAAAAGATTTTAAAATTTGGAACATTATATACTGATTCCAAAGATAAAGAAGGGAATTTTTTCAAGAGTTTATCAAGGGATATTACGTATTGTTTTTTAAGCTATGAATTAAAACATAATTTTAATTCTACCTCGGAAGATAAATTTCCTATTCTAAAATTAATTGACAATTTAAAAGAAAATTATAATCCTGATCTGGATAGATTTGATGCTTTGTATAGTTATATAGAAAAGAATATTTTTTTTTCTAAAAACGCTGAGTCAATTATTAAACAGGTTAAGGAAATAAAAGAATATTTTATTAAAAAGTTTCAATCAAAGGAAATAATTTGTGATGAAATTTTTGGCTTTAAAATACCGAAAGAACATATTAGTACAATAGCAAGTGATTTCTTAAATCCACCTCTTAATTATATTAAAATTACTGATGAAAGACATCTAATTCTAAATGTTTTTGGATTTAATTATAATGGTTTAAGTACAGGAGAACGTAATTTTCTTTCTTTCTTTTCAAGAATTAATGCTTATAAAATAAAAGAAAATAGAGATATATTGTTTATAATTGATGAAGGAGAATTAGGTTTTCATCCGCAATGGCAAAAAAAGTATTTAAATTTTTTGCTTGATTTTTTTGAGAAGTTTTTTCCTAAAAATAGAGTACAGCTTATTTTAACGACACATTCTCCTTTTATAGTTTCTGATTTACCCAAAGAGAATATCATTTTCTTAAAAAGAGATAAACATAATAAGACAGAAGTAAGTGTTATTGCGGATCAAGACTTAACATTTGGAGCTAATATTCACGATATTTTAGCAAATGATTTCTTTTTACAAGATGGATTTATGGGGGAGTTTGCTAAAAATGAAATAAATGTGGTAATCGATTTTTTGACTAATAAGAAAATTCAAATTAAAATTGAGAACCTCAAAATAAAGATAAATGAAATTAAAAATTTGATAGCTAAAAGTAGTAATGAAGAAGAGAAAAATGAATTAGGGATTGATAAGAAAAATTTAAATCAAGAAAAAAATGCGCTGATTAAGAAAATTAAAAATGTTCAGTTTGCAGATAAATATGATAAAAACTATTGTAAGAATGTAATAGATATTATTGGAGAACCTATCTTATCGTTTAGTTTAATAGAGTTGTATATAGAAGCTTTTCCAGATGAAAAGAAGTCTATTATTGAGGTGCAAATAAAAAGACTTCAAAACTTATAAATTGTATTAAAATTATGATAGCAATACCTCTTGATAAAGTAAGAAACATTCAAAACACCTATCAAAAACAAATTGAGTTACAAAGGACAAATGCACTTACAAAACTTACTACTTTGCTAAATGAGAGTCTTTCTAATGAAGACAAAGAATATTTGGAATTTGTTATAAATAAATTTAAAAAACAAAATGATAATATACTTCTATGGGATTTAAAGAAAATTAAGAAAGAGATAGAAAAATCAGATTTTAAAAGAGTTCCTACTAAAATTAAAAAGGATAAAAACGGAAAAGAATATACTGCTAAAACTGGTATAAGAGATAAGATTATTGCTTGTTTGGACTATAAGGGTTTGAGGAGTACTTTTTATCCAAATTATTTTAATGATATTGGTATTAAATCTTGTGTGTATTGTAATTCTCAGTTGACAATAGTAGCCAATAAAAGACACGCAAAATTTGAAGTGGATCATTATTATTCTAAAAGCGATTATCCATTTTTAAGTATTACACTGTGTAATCTTTATCCAGCTTGCGCTTCTTGTAATGGAAGTAAAAGCGCAAAAAAAATAAATTTTGAGTTATATACAAATGATATTTCTAAAACCAAAAAATCAGATTACAAATTTAAATTAGCTTCAAATTCAAAAGCAAAATATTTAGTTACAAGAGATAAAAATACGATTGAAGTTGAATTTGAAGAACCTAATTATGAATCAAATGAGTTTGAAAAATTCAATAATGTATTTCACATTGAAGGAATTTATAAAACCCAAAATGATTTAGTAGAAGAATTATTAATAAAAAGTCAAATTTATAATGAAAGCTATATCAAATCTTTAAAAACAGGTTTTCAAAAACTAAATCTTAATCCCGAAATCTTTAAAAGAATTATTGTTGGTAATTATACTCAAGATGTTGATATTCATAAAAGACCTATGAGTAAAATTACTATGGATATTGCAAGAGAACTTGGGTTGATTGATATGGTTGAGTGAATAAACTATTCCCAAATACAAAAATGCACAAAGATATTGCTTAACAATTTATTCAAGTTAGCGCAGAATTGCATTCTATACCATAAATTAAAATAAAAAAGAATACTCTTTTTTAAGCATTCTAAAAACCAAATGATCCATTCAGTTATGTCTAAATCGCCTTTTTGAGTTCATTCAAGAATGGTGTAATACCCTTTCTATTGCTTATAAAAACCAAATAAAAGCTTGCTCATCCCATTGTAAATGTGGCCAATTCTTAAGTTGGTGTATGTAGATTGCCATTGTTTTTTGTATAATGTGGTAAATATACGAATTATTCACCGCAAAAAATGCGGTGAATAGACAGGGTAATCACCGCATAACTTTTTTGTTTTATAGCAAAAGTATTATTTATTAAGAAAGTGTCATTTTTTATTACCACACTTTGGACAAACTATCCAATCTTCTTTCATAGGGGCATGACATTTTACACATTCATTTTGTCTATGATTTATTTTTCCTAATTGATTACTTTTTGAAGTATATTCATCTGGAATTTCATTTAAAAAGCTTGATTCATTCCCTTTTTCGGTGACTAAATATAATTTATCTTTTGCTCTAGTAATAGCAACATAAAACAATCTTCTTTCTTCTTCTAAAAGCAAATTGTAATCCGCTTTCTTGATAATTTGAAATAATCTATCTTCTAACCAAACATCTGGAAAGCCTCCTTTTCCTTCAGTAAGTCCAATAATGAAAACGACTTTTGCTTCTAATCCTTTTGAAGCATGTATGGTTTTTCCATTTACAAAGAAATTATGTTGTTTGAATTCATTTCTGTAGCTAATAAACATATTATTTCTTCTGTATAAGAATAAAATATCATCTTTAGCATAACCCTCTTCTAATAATTCTTGTACTTTTTCAATGCAATACCTTATATTGTCATCTAAATTATTCCCTTTTTGAATAATTATTTTTTGTTGCGAATCTTTTACCGCAGCAATTTCTTTATCTATTTTGTTTTTGTTGTATTTAATAACTTCATTGCTTGCTTCTACAATATTTCGCTCGCTTCTGTAATTTTGATTGAGCTTGATTACTTGTGTATTTGAAAAATATTTTTCAAAATTGATAATATATTCTACATTGGAGCCTCTAAAACCATAAATACTTTGCCAGTCATCGCCTACACAAAATAATTGGGTTTCAGGCTTTATGAGTAAACGTATAAGCTCTACTTGCAAATTATTTACATCTTGAAACTCATCAACTAATATATATTGAAATTTATCAAGATAACGCTGTCTTACATCTTTATGATTTGAGAATAAAGAAGCTGTCTTCGATATCAAATCATTAAAATCTAGGTAAGATTTATTGGTAGTGTAGGCTATATATTCTGAGATAATTGGAATTGCTAATTCATAAAACACTCTAATACGTTCATGTTTGTCTTCAGAAGCTCTTTTAACCACTTGCTCGATAGAGATATTCTCCACTTTAATCATGTCACAAATTCGAATGATTTGACGAACAAAGTCTTTTACTTCTTCAAAATATCCCTTGAACTCTTCTAAAAAGCTCAATTGTTTGTTTTGATGGAAATCATACGGTAATCTACTTTTTACAATTTTATCTAAAGTATGATTGAATACAGCTGAATCCTGTGTGTCTTTTTCAAATGTTTTGGCATATAAGATTTTTCCTTTGGCAAACTGTTTTTCTTTAGCTTCCATCGGATAACTCAAATCACTTACGTGCTCTAGATACAAATTAGCATCAGGAATATAAAAATCAGGATGAAAATCAAAATCTTTTACATTTAGTAAAGGTTCATATTCAAAAGAAATACTATGTCTGTAAAGCCAATCAGCAATATATTGTTCTGATTTGGACCTTACTTTTGTACCATTTAGAGTAGTATAAAACTTTCCATCAGTAACTTTTGAATTTTCGTATTCTTTAGAAATATGGATTTTATCTACTAAATAATCTAAAATATAACGCTTGGTTTTTAGCAAAAACGCATTGTTATCACATTTCTCAATGAAGATTTTGTGAAATACTTCAAATACAGTTTCATCAGCTATTCTGTTAGTAATATCTTCAATGTCTGTTGCTTTTTCATCTCCAATAATCTTAAACTTATTATCAAATTCTTTTACACCATCAGAGCGCAATACGCTATAACAAAAACTATGAAAAGTACGAACTGTTAATCCTTCAATCCATTTGTATTTGCGTTGCCAATTTCTACGTTCAGCATCTTTTTCTTTTTTGGTCAATACCTTACTAAAAATGATGCGTTCATACATACCGGTAGTATCTGCCGAAACAATCAAACGGTCCATCATTTCATTTGTAGCATTCTTTGTAAAAGTAATCGCTAAAATACTTGATGGAGGTACTTTCTTTTCCTCGATTAAATAAATGATTTTTTGTAACAATGTTTTAGTTTTTCCTGAACCAGCACCAGCCAAAACTAAAAGACGCTTGTTATCACTAATCACAGCTTCTTTTTGCTTATCGTTTAAAACATCTAATAGGTTGTTATTCTCTAACATAAAATTTACTTTCTTTCAAAATCTGCAGGATTTTCTCCCCAGGCTTTGGTTTCCCATTTTAATATTTCGTTTTCATAAGTATTAGCATGTAGCCATTTTTCAGCTCTTGCTAACATATCAAATCATTTTTTATTCTTTTCACTTGGCAAATGGTGAGAACTTGATTTTTTCTCTCTTATCCAAGCCAAGGCTGTTTTACTATCTGAATAAATTGGTACTTTCCAATGCCCTTGTTTGCACAAAGCCAAAGCATGAACGATCGCTAAAAACTCCACCATATTAATAGTACCTTCTTCTAAAGGACCTACATGAAATAACACCTCTCCAGTTTTGATATACACGCCCTGATATTCTACTAACCCTGAGGTATTATCCCAAGCCCATCAACAGCAATAGCCTCTTCAATAGGTTTTCCAATTCGTTCTAATTCTTCTTTAGATAATTTGTGAACTACTTTTTTTGTTGTCCTACGTAAAGCTGACTCGAATTTTTATAGGCTTCTTCTGCCAATTCTTTTGATTCAAACGATTTAAAAACCGCGCCATCAAACCCATTGGTTTCTGCTTTACAGTCTTCCCATGAAGTAAAAACTCCTGTTTCTATTCCTTTCCAAACTACATAAAATTTGGGATTTTTTGCCATTATAACGAAAAATAATAATCCTTAATTTTTTGAGCCATCAACTTTCTTCGCATGACTAAGAAATCCTGATAATCCTCTAATCCCATAGTCATAATTTCAGCAGGAACACAATTCGCTTTTAAATTCGCTAATAAATCCTCTTGTGAAGCCAAACCACTTACTAATCTATTGTCAGAAGCAATTTGAGAAGTAACCAATTCAAAATACTCTTTAGGTGGTTTGTTACCCACTTTAATATTGATTTCGGATTGCATATACACATAGTTCGCAATCTGATTGTATTTTCCTCTATCTAATCCGTTTTTCTTTAGAAAATCTCTTGGAAACAAATGGTGAATATCGCCACGTAAAGAGATTAAATCACCAACCAATACATCTTTAGATAAGAAACCTCTATCATTGGCTTTTACTTGGGATGCTAAAAACACATTAAAATATGGACTACTCGCTACTGAAGTATCTAAACTTTGTGGTAAGGATGCGTTCCAAAATGCCTCTGATAATTCTCCTTCTTCTTTCTCTTTTAAATACGCATCAAAAGGGCGATTGTGAATTTGTTTAATATCAAAATCAAAAACGGATTCAGGCGAACCCGAATAACGACCCGTTAATACCGAATACACAAACCAACGTTTTACATAGCTTTCAATGTGAACCGAATTAACGCCTAACTCTCTCAATTTTAAGTATAAGATGTAAGCAAAGTTTAAAGCATTTTGTGAACGTATTAACTTAGGCGATATAAACCCAGCCGACTTGATTATCATAATGAAACGTTTAAAATGCGTTTCATTGATGAAATTGAAAACCCCTTGCTTCAATTTTTCGAAAGATTGTTCGGCAATACTATCTTCAAAGGAACGTGTTTCAAAATTTCTACCCGATAGTAAACTCACTAAATCGGATAAACGCCCTCTGTTGAATTGTGAGGTAAAGGCAACACGTATTAAATCGGTATATTCTGGGTCGTACAAATCTTCGTTTTCTGATTTTAACCATTGCATTTTAGCAAAGAATTCCGTTTTAGCAAACTCGGGGTCATTGTCAACGATATGTTTGTAAAACTCTGGAGAAATGGCTAAATGACAAAAATAATCAATGGCTTTACGCAATACGTTGCCTTGATATTCAGTATTGGAAGCAATTTTACTCATGGCAAAATCGGCCTGACTTAAAACAACTCCTTTAGAGTTAATTCTAATGAATATTTCTGTTACGGTTTCAATATCTAAATCGTGCGATAACTCTATTATTCCTATTTGTTTTTTAGGAATGTTGATTAAGTTGGTAAAAGCGCGTTCAACTAAATCTTCATCGGCTTCAGGATTAACAGCTAAATAATTACGTACTAATTTCAAAATACTAATCTCACCGCTTACAGCTTCTGCTATATTAGGAATCCAAGTATGGTCTTTTAGAATAGCTGGGTTTTGTACTTCAAACTTTTCTAAAATAGGATTAAAAGCAATTTTGATTTTAACACGTTGGTAGGTTTTATCAATAACATACTCCCCCAGTAAAGCAGCGGTTAAGGCGGTTACACGTTGTTGCCCATCGATTAATATCTTTTTGCCTTCACTCATACTGCCGTCTTTTAAACGGACATTTGGATTACGCCAAGCAATAACATAGCCTACAGGGAAGCCTTGATACAAACTATCCATCAAGTCTCTTACTTTAGAGCTACCCCAAACAAATGGACGTTGTATTTCAGGTATGGCAATTTCACCTGACTTTACCCAGGTTAAAAGTGTTTCGATTAAGTGTTGGTTTACGGAGTATTTTTGCATTTTTACTTGTATAGTTTAATTTTTAGATTTACCATCTTAACTTATTGCGTTAAAAAAGATATTAAATTATTTTTTTTTGTATATTTGACTTATCAAAACTGATTTACAAAATCAAAGATAAAAGGATTGGGGTGTCCCCGGTCGAGCAGAAGCCAAACAATTGTTTGGCTTTTGTTTTTTATGGAAATATCTTAAGTCCATAGCGTTTACCATTTTTCTTATAAATTTTTGGCTCTAATTTGTCAAAGGCAGGATTAGCACGTTTTGGTTCAATTACATAGCGCGCTATGGGATAAGCAATCAAATCAGCCAGTTGTAATCCGTTACTATTTTCTTTCTTGTCTTTAAAAGTAATTTTCAATTGTACTTCTTGTAAGCGTTCTGCGGCAACAAAACCTGTTCCTCGTGCTATTAAACGTTGAAAATGTTCTTCTAATTTTTTATCTTCTTTCTTTCCTCTTTTTTCTATAATAATTTCTAAATGTTTGCTTACCCCTTTTACTTCATCTAAACTAAAAATAGCTCTTTCAATAATAAAAGACAACGCCAATTCATATACATCATTTGATAATTTACCATACGTTTTTATATACTTGGCTTTATTAATTGCCGAAGCTAAAATGCGGTATTTACTCTCTTCAATTACCTTATTAATACGTTCATAAAACTCCGATTTAAGCGCTAAATCAAATAAAATTTGAAATTCTTTTTCACATTTTCTAATATCTCTCGAATGTAAAATAACTTCTTTTTTACCCCAAAAAGAATGTTTTATACTATTAATCTCCGCTCTAATGGTTACATAATTTTCCTCACTTGTTAACATGCCACACAATAAAAATACAGGAAACGAAGCGTCTAGTGTGACCAAACCATGATCACCGCTTTCATCTATGAATAAATAATATTTTTTAGCTGTGTTACTCATTTAAAGTGTGTTATTTGTCATTAATTGTTTTTATGCCGAACGCGAAAGGATTAGCTTCGCTGAACTTTGTTTCGCGCACGAGCGAGGTCATTAAGTTAAGGAAATTTAATTCAAAAATCACTTTGTTATATCGATGATTTTAAAAAGATTATGTGATTTCTCCTTACGTCGAAATGACAAGATTATGAAAATTTTCTTGAATAAATCACCGTTCTGTTTGTCACTCCGACGCAAGGAGGAGTCGCATTATCTAATTCAATTTTTGAGCGTGCTGTGTTGTTTACTTTATGTGATTTCTCCTTGCGTCGGGATGAAACGAGAGGCTTAACTTAATGACATTGTTCGCGCACGAGCGGGGCCGTTAAATTGATAAATGTATTCATATCAAATTAATTGAGAATTAAATAGGCAACTCACTAAGTGTTTTTTTTCTTAACTGCCAGTTAGGCATATATTTATTCATAAGAATTATGAAATTTTTATTGTGCTTCCGTTCTATAAGATGTACTAGTTCGTGTACAATAATGTAATCAATACATTCTTTAGGCTTTTTAGCTAATTCTATATTAAACCAAATAGTTTTGGTCTCATCATTACAGCTTCCCCATTTGGTTTTTACTTTTCTAATGCCGAAACTCTTTGGTGAAACATTCATCATTTTTTCATACTTCTCGATGGTTGAAAGCAAATAGCTTTGAAGTTCTTTTCTATACCATTTATATAATTTTTCTTTTTTGAATTGTATAGTACTACCTAAGGGAACAATTAATTCAATTTTGCTATGATGTAAAATTACTTGGGGTTTATCTTCAGATTCTGTAACACTTAACAAATATCGTTTACCAAAAAAATAGTGACTTTCATTGGTTACATATAAATATTCTGGTTCTCTTTTTTGAGCAATTATTTTATTTTGTTGACGACGAATCCAACCTAATTTTGAGCTTACATAAATTCTAAGATGTTCTTTATTCATACTTTCAGGAGCAGACAAAGTAACTCTTCCTAATGGTGGATGAACACTTAGGTGTACATTTTTTATCTCCTTTTGAAATAACTCTACTTCAATATCATTGAATTTTAAAATCTCAGGCATTAATAATCTGATTTATTATTCTCTACAATTCTATAAATTTCAATGGTTTTTTCTTCATCATTTACTACTGAATAAATGGCGGCTTGAATTTCATTTTGCTTTTGAACATTTTCTCTAAAACCATCTTTTTTAGCGTACTGAATGGCTTCTTCACAAGCCATTGTTAATTCTTCGTCTCTCTCTAAATAATTGTAAATAGCTCTTTTACCAATTGTATTCATCGAGGTAGGTGTATCATCACTTTTTCCAGCATTTACTTTTTTGATTAAAGAAGCTGCTTTTTTTAGATACTCTTTTTTAAGATACTCTCTATATTCAAAACTTCTTTTCTTTCTTTCTTCTATCAATTCATAAAGCAATTGCGACATTTTTTCAAAATACTTAGGGTCTAATAAATGTTTCTCAACTATTTTTGATCTAATACTGTTTTCAATTACTTCTGCAACTGCTTCTGGATTGCTTTTAATTCCTTCTGGTAAGGATTCTATAGCACTGAATATATCCGATTCCATTAAGTCCAAAAGCGAAATATCTTCAAAAGGTGTAATTGTTTTAGATTCTTCTGCTTGAATGTAGTTATCAATTAAATGTCGCATATCTGCTTCATACGCTTTCAAATCTAAAGTTTCGCCACTTGTAACTCTGATAACTTCTCTTAGATTGATATAAAAATCATATCGTTCCTTAAAACGATTTATTTGATTTTGGTTATAACCAGCAAGTTCTAGTTCTTCTTTTATATTGACATAGGCTCTTATATAGGCAACAATTGCTTTATAGAGTGCAACACGTTTAAATTCATTCTCTTTTAAATCAGTAGGAATTTCAGTGTTTCCACAAAAATAGTGGATATAATCTAAATCGGTTTTTGGTGCTTCAACGGGTTCACATAAAGCCTCTAGTTCTTCTAAAGCATTTTCGATACGTTCACACGCTAGTTTTAAACGGTCTTTCAGTTGAATTTCAATAACATCGGTTGTAATAGATTCGGTGTCTATTTCACTGGTATAAACATCAATAGCATCGGTAACTTTGCCAAATAGTTCCATATAATCGACTATGTAGCCAAAATCTTTATCCTCTGTATCTAATCTATTGGTTCTACAAATAGCTTGAAATAAAGTATGGTCTTGCATCTTTTTATCAATGTAAATGTAGGAGCAAGCAGGTGCGTCGAATCCGGTTAATAGTTTAGAAACCACGATTAACAGTTTCATTCTTGCCGGTTGCTTTATAAAAAGTTCCTTGCAATTGTCTTCATAAGTTTCGGTTTTAGTCTTACCTGCTACAGCGACAACATTTTCTAAGATATTTTCGTATATTTTGTAAATAAACTCTTTATTGGTTTCGCTATCTTCACCGCCATCCTCTGTGGTTATATCTTTGGTTTGAGGATTATACGAGGTAATAATGGCGCATTTATTTTTAAATGGTGTGTTTAAAAACAAGTCGTAATACTTGCAAGCTTCATAAATACTTGATGCTACTAAAATCGCATTTCCTCGCTCTGAAGATAGCCTTGGTCGCTTTTTGAAATCTAATAAAATGTCGCCCACAATTTTATCCATTCTAGAGCGAGAACTTAATACATTTTGCATCGTTCCCCATTTTTTCTTAAGCTCTGATTTTTGAAAATCATTCAGATTTTCTGTAACTGCTTCAAACCAATCGTCTATTCGTTCTTGTGAGGAAATTCGTTGTTCTATATCTCTGCCTTCATATACTAAATCTTTTACCACTCCATCTCTAACCGCTTCATTAAATAAATAGGTATGTATGTATCTGCCAAAAACTTCCATAGTCGTTTTTGCGTCTTCTTTAAGTAGCGGAGTTCCTGTAAATCCAATGAATATAGCGTTTTGTAGCACCGCTTTCATTGTTTCGTTTAGTTTTCCTCCTTGGGTACGGTGACATTCATCTACAAATACAAAAACATTCCCTTGTATTGGTATGGGATTGCTTTTTATTTCTTCAATAAATGTTTTATAATCTGTTTCGCCTTTGTTTCCAAATTTATGAATAAGCGATGCTATTAATCTAGGTTTTGACTGTGTTAGAAAAGACATTAATTCATTACCTGAACGTGTTCTTGCTATATCTTTTTCTCCAATACCTTCAAAAGTAGCTGCAATTTGTTTATCTAACTCGGTACGGTCTGTTAAAATGACGACTCTTGAATTGGTTACCTTTTCCAGAATCCATTTAGCCAAAATAATCATCAAGATACTTTTACCCGATCCTTGTGTATGCCAAATAATACCTCCTTCCTTTTGTTGGATGAATTTTTGTGCTTCTTTTAAGGCAAAATATTGATGTGGTCTAGGTAGTTTTTTTCTACCTGCATCAAAAACCACTCCGTTGTAAATAATATCCAGGAAACGTTCTTTGTTACAAAGCTTGGTAAGGTATTTGTCTAATTTATAGCCTGTATTATCGGTTTCGTCTTCTTTCCAAGCTAGATACTGTTTTTCAGCAGTTTCTATGGTTCCATAACGTAACCCTTGTGTATTATTTCCTGCAAGAATAAATTGAATGGTGGTAAAAAAGTTTTCGTTGAATTTTTCTTTTTGATTAGAAATGTTTTGACGAATACTTTCGGCTATATCGACTGTTCCTCTTTTTAATTCTAAAACGCCAAGTGCAATTCCATTAACATACAACACAATATCTGGGCGACGTGTTTTGTTCCCTTTTAGCGTTACTTCTTCTGCAATACCAAAATCGTTATTTTCCCAATTTTCCCAATCAATTAAATGAACCGTTTCATTTTGTTTGCCAACTGTTTCTTTTGCTTTTACCCCATAGCGAAGTAAGGAATAAAAATTCTTATTGCGTTCGTAAATAGTACTGGCGTTAGTATGGGCTAATTGGGAGGTTTCTGCAATTGCTTTTTCAATTAGAGTAGTAGCATAGTTTTGTTTTTGCAAGTAAGTACGCAAATACGACTCTTCAACATTGCTGTTGTTTTCTCGCTCTTCCCAATTGTCATAATAAGTATATCCTAAACTTTTAAAAAGCTGGATAATTCTATTTTGTGTAATACGTTCTAGAGGGTTAATAGTCACAATTTTAGTTTTTTAGTTTTTTTATATCTGCTTCTAATTCTTTTAAGTTTTGTTCTTTTTGTATTTCAATTTGAACTTTTTTATATTTTTCAAATTCTATAAATGATTGGTTGGTTTTGTAGAAAAATCGGAAATTCCGATTTTTCTAATACTGTTTTCTTCCAGCAATTCATTTTCTGCATAGATGTTTAAGATATGCTCATTAATAGTCGATTTTACTTTACCAAATAGTTTTGCCATTTGGTCCTGTGTAAGCCAAACGGTTTCTTCTTCTAAGCGAACTTCTATTTTTATAGTTCCCTCTTGGTTTTGATAGAGTAGTATTTGCCCATTTTCCATACTCAAATATAATTAATCCCCAGCAATTAAGCGTATTTTACCCGTAAGCAACTGTTGCATTATTCCTTGTTTGAGTTGCTTGGCTTTATTGAGTTTTTTTTCTAAATGTTCTATTTCGGCATCCATATCAGAGAGAATGGTGGCTATACGGGTTTGTTCATTTATTTCAGGGAAAAATACTTCAAACTCTTGGATTGTAGGTAGTCTTATTGAATCCACGGTAGCTTTTACAGTATTTTGTAAAGCGTGTTTACCAAAATAAATTCTAAAATACCAAAATAAATATTTACCATTAATCCCATTAAAATCACTTACTTTATAAACTCTTTGATGAAAATCGAATTTTCCATTAATATAGTGAAATATACTCCCTAAATTTCCCTCACCTGGAATTAAAATAGCTTCTCCATCAAATGTGTAAGTGTTTATTTTTTCAATTTTTTGTGAACGCACGAAAAAAGGATAAATTCCATCTTCACTTTTATCTTGATTATTTTTATTTCCTGTATATATCTGAGACATTTCCCCCAACTTCTTCACCTCCCAATCCTCTTTGGGTGTTAAAAGTTGTTGCATTGCCCCTTGTTTTACCAAGCGTTTTTTGGCAATGAGTTTTTCAAGGCTTTCTATCCACGCATCGGTATCCGATAATACTTCGGCGATGGCTTGTTGTTCGGGGAGTGGAGGGAGTGGGATTTGTATAGACTTAACTTTTGATGGGCTTATTTCTAAAAAAGTACTTCCTGAAGAATTTTGTAACAAAACAGGTTTTAACGTTTTTGTAATATAGTACAGAAATTCGGGATTAATTTTTGAATTTGGGATTAATGACTGAAAACCTTGATTAGTAGCAGATTCAATTGTCAGGATTCCAACATCTCCAATACCAGCTCTTGTAGTGATTAGAATTGAACCAACAGGTAATATTTTTCCAGAACAATTTTGTAATCCTAATTCGGTTAATGTCCTATTGCTTTTAGTTAAGTATTTTTTTTTACCAACTTCTGTTGGTGTAAACCAATTAATTGATCCTCCCCAAAATTTATTATTTATTGTGCTAGGTGTTCCACCTCCAAAAACGCCAGCAATATCCTCTATTTTAACTAAATTCCAATCCTCAGGAATCAACCCGATATCCGTATTTTTAAATTGAGTCTCTACCATTGCCAGCCCATTTTTTGTAAATGTTGTTTTACTTTGCTTTCGTAGTCATTTAAGCTGGTTTCCATATCGGGTAGTGTTTCTTCATAACGATCTGCTAATTCTGTTATGCGGTTGGCTACCGTTTGGCTTAAACGCTCTTGTTCGTTTTGTAAAGCTTCGGTAAGATAGTGCATCCATTTTTTGTTGATAACCAAATTTTTGATTTCATTTTCGGTTAGTTTTGGGTACTTTTCTATCACTAATTTTTCAATTAATGCTTTTTCGATTTTAATTAATTTACCTATACTAGTTAAAGCTTCATTGAGCTCAATATAATTTTCAATAACGGCTATTTCTTCTTTTGGCGCTTTTTCACTTTTTCTTTTTTTCAATAACGCTTTTACGCTAGTAAGATTCACTTTATCCAAATCGGCAAAGATTCCATCTTCTACTTCATTTTCTTGTTGCATTTCTTCTAGCTCCGCTTTGATACTTTCTATTTTTTCTTCAAAGCTAGTAACAGCTTCCCATTGTGTGGCAAAGTATTCCTGTATCAATAGTGAAGGAGGTATCAATTTTCCAATAATCCCTTCTAAGCCTTCTACTGTTTTATCTTTGGCTGTTTTTCCGTCTTTGTTCGTTTTGCCTTTTATAATCAGTCGTTCCCAGTCGTTTCCAGCTTTCCAACCTTCTAAAGCAATGGCATAAAAATCATCCTGTAAAGTTTCTTCCCAGTATTGCATTAAATGCTGATACATATCATAACCTTCCAATAAAGGGTCGTTGTAAAAAGTAGCCAAAATAGATTCGCCCAATTTTGCAATTTCTTGTTTAGGATGAATGCCATTTTCAAAAGCAGAAAGTTGGTTTTGGGTAGTAGTTTTCCAAGTATCAAAAGTGTCTTGTAACTTTTTCTTGTAAGTTACAAACTCTTGAAAATTGAAAATCGTATTTTTTATTTCGTTTCGGTCTATTTTTAAATCGTAATAGCCTTTTCTTTGAAGGGCAAACAAATCATTTTTTAGGTTAGGAAAGATTTTCCAGTATTTCCCTAAAGCTTCAATATCCCTTTCAGGAATGCCACCAAAAATGTGGGCATCGATGTCTTGAATATCCTCTTCTTCTTGTGCATTTATATATCTAGGAATATTAAGGTTGTAATCGTTTTTGTCGTTAGCAATTTCTTTTATTTCAACTTTACGGCTGTATTTTGGAACTTCTAATTGGGTGTTAAATACCGCTACAATTTTATGAATGTCTTTTTCTTGTAATCTGTTTTTATTACCGTCTTTTGTAAATCCTTTGCTTGCATCCATCATAAAAATATGACTTCTCTCGTGTGCATTTTCTTTATCTAAAACGATAATACAAGCAGGAATCCCTGTGCCATAAAATAAATTAGCAGGTAAACCAATGATTCCTTTTATGAATCCTTTTTTAATGATCTTTTTACGAATCTCGGCTTCTGCATTTCCTCTAAACAAAACACCGTGAGGTAAAACAATGGCTGCCTTACCTGTCGATTTCATTGATTTTATGATATGAAGCAAAAAAGCGTAGTCGCCATTCTTTTCAGGAGGAAAGCCTAGTTCAAAACGTTTGTATGGGTCATTTTTAATAGATACACCATTACTCCAACTTTTGAGGGAGAATGGGGGATTTGATACAATATAGTCGAAAGACTTTAAATTCTCGTCGTCGTTATCACTTTTAAAGAATGGATGCGAAAGGGTGTCATCTGCTCTAATTTCTGCCTCAGGATTGCCGTGTAGAATCATATTCATTTTGGCTAAATTAGCTGTAGCAAATTCCTTTTCTTGACCGTATAAGTCAATTGTTTTTTCGGCTGCTTCAGCAACTTTTAATAGTAGCGACCCCGAACCACACGTTGGATCGTATGCAGTTGTTTGTTTAGTAGAATTTTGAGGTGTAATCCCGATTACCTTTGCTAAAACTCTACTTACCTCTGAAGATGTATAAAACTGTCCTTTTGATTTTCCTGAATCTGTAGCAAAATGACGCATTAAATATTCATAGGCATCACCTAATAAATCATCGTCATTTGCATTGTTACTAGAAAAATCTAAATCAGGCGAATTGAAAATTAAAATTAATTTACCAACGGTATCTACAAGGTTTTTTTCTTTTCCTAGTTTAGTCTCATCATTAAAATCAGGAAAATCATTTAATTTGTTGGCTTCCTTTATAGGGTTTAATATTTTTTTATTGATGTCATCACCAATATTTGGTGTTCCTACTAATGCAACCATATCATCAAATGAAGCACCCTCTGGAACTTTAATAGCTGAGAATTTTTTCCCTTTATATTTATCTGAAATGTATTTTACAAATAACAATGTTAAAACATAATCTTTGTATTGTGAAGCATCCATTCCTCCACGTAGTTCGTCACAACTCTTCCAAAGCGAGCTGTATAATTCTGATTTTTTAATTACCATTTTAAAATTTTGTTGTGCTTTTACTCAATTGCTTGAGTAATAAAATCTATATTACTTCCCGATACAGAAATTCGCAAAGATATTGCCTAACAACTCATCGTTAGTAACCTCTCCAGTAATTTCTCCAAAATAATACAATGCTTGGCGTATATCAATTGCCATAAGGTCCGAAGAGAGTCCTTGTTGCATGCCCCATTGTACTTTTTGAATTTCTTCTAATGCTTTAAGTAATGAGTCGTAATGTCTTGTATTGGTGATAATTGTTTCATTATTACGCAGGGCTCCTGTGTTTACAAATGATAATAGGGTGTTTTTTAATTCTTCGATACCAATATTCTGTTTTGCAGAGATTAGAATTTGTTTCAAGTTTAAAGTTTCAAGTTTAAGGTTTAAGGTTGAAATTTCTTCTAATGTTAAAACATCTTTTTTATTTATTAATACGATTAACGGTTTTTGAGGGTATTTGTTTTTAATTTGTTCTATTTCAAGGATAAGTTGTGAACTTGAAACTTTAAACTTGGAACCATCAAACAAATAAATTACGACTTGCGCCTGTTCAATCTTCTCAAATGTTTTTTGGATCCCAATGCTTTCTACCACATCTTTGGTTTCACGAATACCTGCCGTATCAATGAAACGGAAGCCTATGCCGTTAATAACTAGTTCATCCTCAATGGTATCACGGGTTGTACCTGCAATATCACTTACGATAGCGCGTTCTTCATTTAGCAAGGCATTTAACAAGGTCGATTTGCCCACATTAGGTTCGCCCACAATGGCTACTGGTATTCCGTTTTTAATCACGTTTCCTACAGCAAACGAGTCGATTAAGCGTTTTAAAACAAATTCGATACGATTTAATAAATCGACAAACTGACTTCTGTCGGCAAATTCAACATCTTCTTCGGCAAAGTCAAGTTCGAGTTCTATTAAGGAAGCGAAGTTTAAGAGTTCTTCACGAAGTTTGGCTAATTCATTGCTAAATCCACCGCGCATTTGTTGCATAGCAATTTGGTGAGAAGCTTCATTATCCGAAGCTATCAAATCGGCTACGGCTTCTGCTTGCGATAGGTCCATTTTTCCGTTAAGGAAAGACCGCAACGTAAATTCGCCTGCTTGTGCCATACGACAGCCTTTGCGGAGTAATAACTGGATGATTTGTTGTTGTATGAATGTAGAACCGTGGCAGGAAATTTCAACGGTATCTTCCCCTGTATAAGAGTTAGGTCCTTTAAAAAGGGAAAGGAGTACTTGATCTATTATTTTATCTCCATCTATAATATGTCCTAAGTGTAGTGTATGCGTTTTTTGTTTTGTTAGTTCTTTGTTTTTAATTGATTTAAAAACACTTTGTGCGCTAACAATGGCATCCTTACCCGAAATACGGATTATAGCGATAGCTCCTGCTCCTGATGGAGTGGCAAGTGCTACAATGGTTTCTTGATTCATGAATAATCTTAAAAAAATTTGGCTACAAAGTTAATTATATTTTTTAAGATTAAATGAATGCTCATAATCTATTAAAAAAGGATGCTTTAGATAATTTTTTTAATTACTCTTAATTTATGGGTATGTTTGTTTAATTCGGCATTGTATATTCCTAAATGATCTAAACGGTCTATTCTTACTTTTCCGCTGGCATGAATAATGTAATTGTTTTCCATTATAATTCCTACATGAATAATTGTTCCTTCTTCGTTATCAAAAAAGGCTAAATCACCAGGTTCACTTTCTTCTATAAAACTGAGAGGATCGCCTTGATTGGCTTGTTGCGAAGCGTCTCTAAGTAATTTATACCCATTTAGTTTATATACCATTTGGGTAAATCCCGAACAATCTATTCCAAAAGGAGTTCTTCCTCCCCACAAATAAGGGCTGTGCAAATACATAAAGGCTGTATTAATAATTTCGTTTTTTTGTTTTTGTCCTGTTACTTTTAACCCTTCAAAATGATAATTTTCTGTATTTATAGTGGGTATAGATAAAAAACTTAAAGAGGCACCAAGAGGAATGGGTATTAATAGATTGTCTGTAGAGGTAACATATTCGATCAAATCGCCATTAAATAACAAATCGGAATGATTAAGCGCATCAAATTGCTCAGCATCTAACGTTTTGAACTGTTTGTTGTCTATCCAGCCTTCATAGTTATCAAAGGCTAATTTTATTTTAGACCATTTGGTGTTTTGTTCTATAATTTGAAAATGCTCACCAAATAAGATTTGTGAAACGAGTTCACTGCGATCACTTGGTTCAAAACGTAAAGGAATATTAGCTAAATTACAAATACCAAACATTGTATATGTTTTATTTAAATTATGAGTTATAAGTAATCTTTATAGTATAAAGGAAAACTTATAACTCATCCGATTTTATTATTAGATTTTTTCTATTACAATAGCAGAGGCTCCTCCTCCACCGTTACAAATGGCTGCTGCTCCTATCTTTGCATTATTTTGCTCTAATACGTTTAAGAGCGTAACGATAATTCTTGCTCCTGAACATCCTAGAGGATGACCTAAGGAAACGGCGCCTCCATTTATGTTTACTTTTTCATTAGCTAGACCTAATATTTTTGCATTAGCTAATCCTACTACTGAAAATGCTTCGTTAAATTCAAAGAAATCTACTTGATCTAAGGAAACATTGGCTTTAGCTAGGGCTAATGGTAGAGCTTTAGCTGGTGCTGTTGTAAACCATTTGGGTTCTTGTGCGGCATCAGCATATCCTTTAATATAGGCTAATGGTTTTAATCCTAATTCATTTGCTTTTTCTTCGCTCATTAAGACTAATGCAGCTGCTCCGTCATTAATTGTTGAAGCGTTTGCGGCTGTAACAGTCCCTTCTTTTGTAAATACAGGGTTTAATGCTGGAATTTTATCTAGTTTTACATTTGTATATTCTTCGTCTTTAGAAACAACAATGGGGTCTCCTTTTCTTTGAGGAATTGTAACGGGAACAATTTCGTTATCAAATTTTCCTGCCTCCCAAGCGGAAGCTGATCTTTGGTAGGATTGAATAGCAAAGTTGTCTTGCTCTTCACGCGTAATATTATGTTCTGTTGCGCACAAATCGGCACATACTCCCATAGCATTATTATCGTAAGCGTCTGTTAATCCATCTTTTTGCATACCGTCTACGAATGTGGTAGGCCCAAATTTTACACCATTACGCATGTGTACATAATGAGGAATAAGGGACATATTTTCCATACCACCCGCTACAATAATATCAGCATCGCCACACATTATAGCCTGAGCTCCCATCATAACGGCTTTCATTCCGGATGCACATACTTTGTTTACAGTAGTACAAGGTACTTCGTTTGTAAGTCCTGCAAACAATGCTGCTTGTCTAGCAGGTGCTTGTCCTACTCCTGCTTGAATAACATTTCCCATATACACCTCATTTACTAAGGCTGGATCTAAATTTATCTTATTTAAAGCACCTTTAATAGCAACAGCACCTAATTGAGGAGCTGTAACCGTTGATAAAGCTCCCATGAAACTTCCTATTGGTGTACGGGCAGCTGATACTATAACTACTTTTTTCATTATGAATGATTTTCTAAATTAGTTTGTGCGAAAATACTAATTTAAAATAGAAAAAATAAACTCTTTTAATGATAATTCGTATAAGAAGTTGAGTGTAATTTTTTGTTTTATCTCAATCTGATTTTAATTTCTTTTATCATCCTTTTTTTTGATTTAGCTTTTTTATCTTATTTTGTATTGAGGGTATAAAATAAAAAGTTTATTAATATTATTTAATAGATCTAAATATTTCATGCTTAAGATGTTATGTTTTAAAACAAAAGAGTCCTTATTTTTTTTGAAAAAAAAACAAATAAATACTTGTAAAAACATAATCTTATTATATCTTTGCAACCGCAAAACGAAATAAAGTTCTTGTAAGTAAAGACTGGAGAGGTGCCGGAGTGGTAACGGAGCAGATTGCTAATCTGTCATCGGGTAACCGATGCCAGGGTTCGAATCCCTGTCTCTCCGCTTTTATTAAACTTTTCGGGGTGTAGCGTAGCCCGGTTATCGCGCCTGGTTTGGGACCAGGAGGTCGCAGGTTCGAATCCTGCCACCCCGACAAAGAAAAGTTTAGATTATATCTAAAAGGTCCAATAGCTCAGCTGGATAGAGCAACTGCCTTCTAAGCAGTAGGTCTCAGGTTCGAATCCTGATTGGATCACAAAAATAACTTAAAGAGTTAACGTTCATTAAAATGTTAAACAATAAAGGAGAGGTGCCGGAGTGGTAACGGAGCAGATTGCTAATCTGTCATCGGGTAACCGATGCCAGGGTTCGAATCCCTGTCTCTCCGCTTTTATTGAACTTTTCGGGGTGTAGCGTAGCCCGGTTATCGCGCCTGGTTTGGGACCAGGAGGTCGCAGGTTCGAATCCTGCCACCCCGACAAAGAAAAGTTTAGATTATATCTAAAAGGTCCAATAGCTCAGCTGGATAGAGCAACTGCCTTCTAAGCAGTAGGTCTCAGGTTCGAATCCTGATTGGATCACAGAGTTTCCTTTATATGACAAAAATGCACAAAAATTCTTATATGATGATTTGTGCATTTTTTTATTCACTCCTATCCTATTTTAACCTAGGTCATCTCTTAAAAATTCACCCTAAATAAATAGGACTTTTGAACCTAAAAAGTGTATTTAACCCTCAATCAAATTACCTTAAACCCAGATTG
Source organism: Flavobacterium davisii (assembly GCF_042182265.1). Lineage (NCBI taxonomy): Bacteria > Pseudomonadati > Bacteroidota > Flavobacteriia > Flavobacteriales > Flavobacteriaceae > Flavobacterium > Flavobacterium davisii. The sequence goes on along the minus strand of NZ_CP097869.1, from coordinate 2,424,273 downwards.
CAAGAAAGTATTGTTCTTTGACAAATGAGAACTAACTTGTACTTGCGATCGAAGTCTATCTATAAAATGGTGAATTTATCCTCTCCTAAATTTTGGCTGAAATATAAAAAGGCTTCCATTTGGAAGACCTTTAAGACAATTAATGATGCAACACCATGTTATCTTGTATAGAATAATTTTAGCTAAGTTAGATAGAATTGCGCATTAGAAATCTATTTAACCCAAAAGCCACACCATTGCAAAACTCTTGCTACAAGAAGCCTTATTTTTTTGAAGCCGTCACTCTACACTAAACTCACCCGTAACCTCAAAACAAGTAAGACCTGATTTACTTTTATATTTTACTGCTTTTAAATTGGGTTGGTATATCTCTTTAATATTTGTCTTGCGAGTTTTTGCTAACCAGTATTTTTTGAATTTGTAATTTTTTTTAGCTTTGCCCCAATATTTTTTGGATAAATAAATAGTATCATTGCTTATTTTGCCTTCTACATAATCGTACCATTCCGCAAAAGGGCTTCTACTATGACGACGAGTTTTAATGATGTTGTTCGTTATTTCAAAATCTCCAAAATATTTAACAATAATAGGTTTTACTACTTTTACAATGCCATTTTCATCAGGTAAGCTCAAAATTTTACCATCCATGTCTAAATCATAATCACTCAAACAAAATGTTTCTTTATCCGAATAAACAGAAAATTCAACAGAATTAGGAGTTCTATAATGGACATAAACTTGATTAACTTTTAAAAAAGGATTATCTAATAAGTTTTGTTTTTTTATAGAATCTTTATAAGCTAAAAAATTTTCAAAATGTTGAAAAGGTCTCTTATCTTTTGGATTTTCTCCTCTAGCAATTTGATATTCTCGATATTCATCATTAATATCTGGTTTTTTACTACCACAATTACTTAAAATTATTGATAATAAAAGAATTAGAATTATTTTATTTATCATCATTAATTTTCTTTTTATTGTCTTCTTCTAACCTATAGAAATCTTGCAATAATTTAGATTTTGGATGTAATTCAGCATCTAAATAAGTTTTTAATCGCTCAAAATCAATTTTATTATTTTCTTTATATACCATAAATAAATGATGAAATGTTGGATTAGCTTTTAAATTGTTACTTATTTTACACTAAATTCTCCAGTAACCTCAAAACAAGTAAGACCATAACTATTCTTAAACTTCTCTGCTTTAAGAGTGGGTTGATATATTTTTTTGTAATTTGTCTTTCGAGTTTTTGCTAACCAGTATTTTTTGAATTTGTAATTTTTTTTAGCTTTACCCCAATATTTTTTTGATAAATAAATGGTATCATTGCTTATTTTGCCTTCTACATAATCGTACCATTCATTAAAAGGTGTTTTACTTCTTTTTCGTGTTTTAATAATATTGTTAACTATTTCAAAATCTCCAAAATCTTTAACAACAATAGGTTTTATTACTTTTACCATACCGTTTTCATCGGGTAAACTTAGAATTTTTCCGTCCATATCTAAATCATAATCACTCAAACAAAATGTTTCTTTATCCGAATAAACAGAAAATTCAACAGAATTAGGAGTTCTATAATGGACATAAACTTGATTAACTTTTAAAAAAGGATTATCTAATAAGTTTTGTTTTTTTATAGAATCTTTATAAGCTAAAAAATCTTCAAAATGTTTAAAAGGCCTCTTATCTTTTGGATTTTCTCCTCTAGCAATTTGATATTCTCGATATTCATCATTAATATCTGGTTTTTTACTACCACAATTACTTAAAATTAGTGATAATAAAAGAATTAGAATTATTTTATTTATCGTCATTAATTTTCTTTTTATTGTCTTCTGCTAACCTATAGAAATCTTGCGTTTCTTTTTGCGGTATATCCGCTTGAAAGTATTTAAAAAGCCTTTCATAATCTATTTTATTATCTTCTTTATATACCACAAATAAATGATGAAAGGTTGGGCTAAGTTTTTAAATCTTAAATTATTTTATGCTAAACTCACCTGTAACTCTGTATTTTACAAGACCGTTACTGCCTTTAAACTTTTCTGCTTTAAGATTTGGTTGATATATTTCTTCGAAGTTTATCTTATGCTTTATAGCGTACCATTTTTTTTCAAATTTATATTCTTTACCTACGTATGTATTTGTAAAATGAATGGTGTCATTTTTTACATAACCATTTACGTGGTCATACCATTCTTTAAAAGGGGTTTTGTTTCTTTTTTTTGTCTTTATTTTATCATTTGTAATTTCAAATCCTCCAAAATCTTCTACAACTACTGGCTTTGATAGCCTAATTATACCATTTTTGGGTGCAGTGAAAGGATATTTACTCAAATCGAAAGTGCTCAAACAAAAACGACCCTCATCCGAATAAATCACAAAAGTTACCGACTGCACACCTTCATCTATAAAAGTGCCAAATGTTTGTGTTCTTGTCTCACTATAAAAAGTATAAACTTGATTAACTTTTAAATAAGGATTCTTTTCTAATTCAGTTTTTGTTTCATATTTAAGAAATTCAGCAAAATAATCATCATAAAGACTTTTACTTTTCTCTGAATATAAATAGCCGTTTTCTTTCTTTTTAAATAATATATTCTTTTTTGTTAAAAAGTCTTCAAATTCTTTGTCTTCCCAACTTCCTTTTTTTTGTAAACTATGTGAACTACAAGAGATAAAGAATTGAAATAATAAAATTAATGTTATTTTAAAGAAGTTATTGTCCATTTGCATTTTTGTTATTTTTCTCTAGTTTGTAGAATTCTTGTGTTTCTTTTTGTGGTATTTCAGCTTGAAGGTATTTAAAAAGCCTTTCATAATCTATTTCATTTGTTCCGGGCTTATAAACCACCCACAAATGATGAAATGTTGGACTAGATTTTAAATTGATACTAATCTGATAATTTAGCTTATCTTCCTCGTATTTTATTAAATTTTCTTCATATTTAGCTTGAGCCTCTTTTAATTTTTCTTTACTCGTAAATTCCGATTCTATTGGCTTTTTTGGCTCAATAGGTCTTTCAGGAAAATCAATAGCATCGTGCATATTATTTGAAGGCCAAAAAGTACCATAACCAAATTTAGTTGATTGATGTAAATTGCCATTAGCATCCGTATAATTGAATGTTTCTTGTCCGCGGTTTAGCAAAACATCGAACAATCTTTGATAATCATAGTTTTGCCCATTTATATTTTTGTCAAGATTATATGGCATTTTATTGTTTGATTTTCCGTAGTATAAATCAAAGGCATAGGCCATACTTATTTTATCTGTTAATTTGGCTTGCATATTAACACCTGCCGACCAGTATTGGTCTGAATTCATGCCTAAAAACAAAGGTGGCTTATAAATATCATTGTAGGAAGAAATCATAAAATTACCCACTTTTATAGATGCTCCACCTATAATTTGATGTCTGTGTGGATTGTCTTGTGAATTATAAGGGTCTTTCTCTCTTTCTCCCATTTTTTTGAAGTTACTGGTAACTTTTCCCGTACTTAAAACCCCCGTTGAGCCAAGCGTAAAAGCATACTCAAAAGGGTTGTTTACTCCAGAACCCGTAAAATTGTTAAACAAATTCATATTGAGTGCATTGCCTGTTTTATACCCTAGTGTTACAGCAGGTGTGCCAGAGAGCGTAACTAAATGCTTACTCATTGGGGAGGTTCCGGGTGCGCCATTGCCATAATAGGTTAAGGCGGCATTGAAACTTGGCATTAAGTGAAAATCACCACTACTTATATTTTTTGAAATTCCTGCATATAAACTTGTAGTAAAACCACCTCCAAGACTAAAACTGAATTTTAGTCCCATATTAAAATGGGGATCTCCTGGTCCAGAATTCGTAGTTGAATTTTCATAATCGTCATAATCTGTTGGATTTGGACCTCCTTTTGAGTATCTGTTTTGTCTAAAATGTTGTGGTTCTTCTTGTTCTTGTTTTGGAAAAAAAATATCAAGATTTCCACTATAACTTGGCGATTCTAATTTTGCAATAGTAACATTGGTATCGCTTGGTGCGTCAAATCGAAAAAGGTCATAATCATAGGTTTCATAATTATCGCCAGAATTTTTCAAATCTTCTAAAGTGTGGTTTATATACTTGCCATAAGCTTCTGCTAGTGATGCTATTAGTTTTATTTTTCGGTCATTAAATTTCTCTATCATCAAGAGCGAAGTTTCCCAAATTAGTATTTTTTTCTCATCCTCATCATAAGAAGCTAAACCAGAATGTAAACTTTTGGTTACTACAATTGGCGGATTTACAACTTTGCCATCTGCAATATCTTTGTATAATTTGTATACAATTCCAGTGTTGTCTCCATTAAATTTAGCAACCATTTCTGTCGCCACACTTTTTATATGGTCGTGAATGTAGGTGCTCTCTAGTTTCCATTCGCTTTCTACAATTTCTCTTTTTGGAGGACTTTTTGGTTCTCCAAAAGATATACCAACATCAGAAGTTATACTTATTGCTTTATTTGAATTATAGGTTATATCTCCTTTTGCATACATTTTATAGTCGCCTCCAGTCCATTCTAAATAATCACCTCCAACATATGTTATTTTGCTCATAGTTTTTTACGTTTAGTTTTTCAAGGCGGTTTCAAGTTTCTAGCGCAATTTTTTGGTTTTTAAATTTACCGTTTTATTTCCCGCATTTTTGCACCAAATTTTGAATGATTTGATTTCAAAATTCGAGAATAAAACTACCTTATTTTTTTGAATATTAGTCATTTTTCAAATAAAATTTTGGGACATATATAACCTTGAAATCGTATTTAATGGCGATTCGTATTCGAGTGTTTTTCTTGGTCTATCATTGAGCTGATTTTGGACTTCTAAAATATCTTTTTTGGAGAGTAAATTAAAGTCGGTTCCTTTTGGGAAATAATCTCTGATAAGTCCATTTGTGTTTTCATTTGTGGGTCTTTCCTAGGGTGAATATGGATGTGTGAAATAGACTTTTACTTTGGTGTTTTTAGTGAATAATTTGTGTTGCGCCATTTCGGTTCCGTTGTCGTAAGTCAGCGATAATTTTAAATGTTTTGGGATGTTTGAAAATGCTTTTTCAAAAGCTTTTCTGACAGATGTGGTATCTTTCTTTTTAAGAGGTACCATTATTAAAAATCGTGTAGTTCTTTCAACTAAGGTTCCGATGGCAGATTCTCTGTTCTTTCCCAGTATTAAGTCGCCTTCCCTGTGTCAAACAAATTTAGTCAAATCCCCTGAAAATGTCTCTGACCCATATATACTTTTGTATGTAAAAAATTAAAAATCAACTTCTTGTGTGTTAGAAACAAGTTCATACAAATAGAAAAGGGTGCGGTTAAAATTATTAAAACACAAATTATTTTATCCGTGTGTAGGTGGCTTAATTTTCTGATTTAGTTGTTCTTTATTAACTTGTTCTTTTTGTTCATTAGTCAAATTACCATTTAAGTAATTAATCACATCTTCGTATGTACAAAATGTGAGAATACTAGATACAGCTAGCATAAAAAAAATTTCATTTTCGCAAAAATAGTACTCCCTTTTTATTCATCAAAATAGCTAATTATTTCATCTTTTAAAATTTTCCGTGAGCATTTGATTTTATTAAAAAATTTTGTTTTACAACGAAGTCTAATACAGAATCTGAGATTGCCTCTTTTAAAGAGAATATAATGAACTGAAAAGGAAAATAAAAAAGGAATGCCTGAGTTTAGTTTAATAGTTTATCTTTTGTTAAAAGAATAGAAGAAAAAAAATACGAACCCAACCACCAAGTTAAGCATTTTAAAATCTTCTTTTCTACAAAACCATTAGCTCTAGACATTCCTAGGCTAATATATTTATCTGTCTTATTAACCAGCCCTACAATTAAAGATCAAAAAAAAACTAAAAAACAAACTAAAAACTTAAACTTAATAGGTGATACGGAAAAACCTAAAAGCATTTACGATCTTTTATTCTGGATTTTTTTTAATAAGATAAAAGCAATTCTTGCTTTTTAAAATATATTATTCGGTATAATTATAATATCAAATACAAAATAGTTTGAACCAATAAATTTAATACGACACCAATTAACAACCAGATTAAACAGTTATTACACATCCTTACTTTTTTTATAGTTTTCATATATTATTTTCAATATTAACAAAGAATATGTTTAATAGTACTAGCCATTTTTCATTAAGTTACTATCTCTTTTTAACTTTATTTGATTAACGCCATTTTATCTTAACAAGCTTTTTAAAATTTATCATTAAAGATATAGCATTAAAAATGTTATATATACGATTGTAATTTGATAAATAATTTAGTTTTTTAGCATTATTTACTCATTGTTCTTTTTTAAAAATTACATCATTGATTAACTAATAATTCTAAAACTTGTTCTATTTTATCACATATTTCTTTGTTTATGTTTCTAAAATGCCAAAAATCAAAAACCTTTGACTCTGGTATTTCTGGATAGTAATTTTGAATTACAGCTTTAAAAGCATCAAAACTTCTAAATCCTTTATTAAAAAAGCCAATCAAAAGCTTACTTGAACGCTGAATTAACTCTATTCGTTTTAATGTAGAGAGTTCTCTCTTCTTCATTGTATTTTTAGAATCAACTGACATAACTTTTGTATATTTGTTTTTAATGTTTACACAAATTGTATTGTTATACAATTTGTGTAAACTATTTGTGAAAACTAGCAATATAATTTACCTGTGTAAATTATATAAATCAGATATACAAATTTATAAAATATTTGATTAAAAACAAGTAAAAAATCAAATAATTTATAAAATAAAAAACAATGTTAAAATTAAACGAAACTGTAAGAAAATCTATGAATCCAGAAGAATTAAAAAGGGCTAGAAAAATCAAAGGTTTAACCCAAAAGGAAGTAGCGGATTTAATAGGGGTCTCTTTTCAAACTTATAATGGTTATGAAAATGGGAAGAAAATACCAACAACAAAATATCAAATATTGGAGAAGTTTTTATCAAATGTTCATCAGGTAAAAGAACCTTCAGAAGTATATTACACGGAAAATGATTTTGAAAAAACGATTCATCATTTGAATGAATTAATCAATCAACGTGAGGAGATTTTGAAGATTTTAAATCCTAATTCTCTTGACTACTACCATAATATAGAGTTAATTCAGGTTTATAAGGAAAGGATTAAATACATAAATAGCGTAAGAAAGAATTCTTTTTAGGTATTTTTTATTTTGTGTAGAAATATATTATAAATAAAAGGACTATTTTATAGTTAATCTCTTTATTTATTAGATTTTATAGGTTTTCATTCTAAAATAGAAGTAGTTGCTTTTTTTATTATTATTTTAAAAGTGTTTAAATTCTATTTCTGGAAATAAAAGCTTGTATGTGTTTTCTTCATTTAAAATTTTAATGAAGTTGAAATTTGGATTTACTGAATTACTCAACAGTTATTATTTTAATGATTTTAATTCTTTATTTAATCTATCAATTTCGTATTTAAGATGCTTTTTTCTCTCTTCATTTCCGAAAATTTCGGAATACATTTCTAGTAACTTTGATTTTATTATTGGTTCGTCAATTATTTCAATAATATTCTTGTGATATTCTTTGTTTTTACTAATAATTCAAAATCTTCTTTAAAAGGCTTTACTTTTTCTTCACGTATAGAATTCATCCATTGGATTGTTTCAGTAATTCTTTTCTTAGCAAATTCTCCAATAGAGCCTTTATTCATAAAAAATCCATCTTTTAATAAATCATGAATATTTGCTCCAAATGTTGATTTATCTTTTAAGATTTGAATAGCTTTATTATCTATGTTTTCTAAAAACATTATATTTTTTTAAGGAACCTATAGATACTGCTATGTCTTTGGTCAATTTTGCTAAAGGTCTTTTATTAAATTCTTTTTCATCGTAAAAATTTCCATACGCTAATCTATATGCTTCCTCCAAAGTTAGTTTAGCTTCTGGAAAAGTTTTTTGCAATGTTTCAATATAATTGTCATTAGAAATATGTCTTTTTTTAATTATTTCTTGTACTACATCTTTATGCTCATTTACTATAGTATTTAATTCAAAAACTTTAGTATTACCGTCTATTTTTGCTTTAAGTTCAGGGCTAAGTTTTGCACCATCATTTTTTACAAAAATTCTAAATTCATCTGTTTCTCCTATTGAACCTAAATAAGTTTTTGGGTAATAATCATACTTAATCAATTCATGTTTAGAATTTGCTTCATAAGGTGAAAAATGTGTTTGATATGAAAAACTTTTTTTCCCTTTACAATCTCTATTACAAATAGTACAAGATGGTATTAAATTAAAAAAACTTAGCGATAATAATGGATTTTCATTTTTTGGTAGAAAATGATCTAATTCAGGTCTTGCTATTTTGTTTTTTCCTTTTGAAAGACTAAATGTATATTGTCTATTGCAATAAGAACATACTTTGATTCCTAAACTTTTAGTTAATTGATAAGGACCCCAAACTCTATTTGGATCAAGATTTAAAAACCAATTTTCATAGTCAAATATTTTATTTATTAGAAAATCTATTGGTTCAAAATAAGAATCTTTTAAATGATTATAATAATCTATCTTGTATTGGCTTCCAAAACTTAAATCTAAACCTAAAATAAGTTTGTTTTTAGATTTTAAGTTTTCAAGTTTTTCAATTACAAGATTAACATTTTGAGCTTTTGTTTTAAAAAGTTCAGTTTTCTTTAAATTTAAATATTTTGTTTTGCCAAACTTTTTTTGATTAGCAAAAATTATTTTTATGAATGGGACATACTGTTTTGAGTTTATAAACTTATTAACACTGTTTTTTATAGTAATTTCTTTTGTTTCAATACTAAATGAATTAATAGACATGAAGAGATTAATATAAAAATCAATCCTTTTATCAACTTCAATTGATACAAAATCTATATGCTTATTTCTTATAGATATTAACTCTGTTTCTGATATACATTCTCTTATGCTAATCATTTTGATTATTTTTTAGATTCCTTAAATGTTTTAATCTTTCTTCTAACTCATTAATCTCATTTTCTATTGAAACTTCAAAAATTGTATTGTACATATCTATCAGTTTCATTTTAATGATCGGTTCATCGATTATTTCAATGGTTTCTTTGAGTAATATTTTTTTATCTTCCGATATATCTACATATTTATTATTGAACTTCAAATCGAGTAACTTGTTGAGATCAACTATCAATTTCTCAATCTTATCTTTAGCAAAATCACCAATTAAACCATTATTGATAAAAAATGACTCAGAAAGCAAATCACTTATGTTAGCTCCAAAAGTATTTGTAGGTCTTTCAATATCATCTATGTTTAATACACTACTATTTTGTTGGCTATCTTTTTTTAAAAAGACAATTGAATTGTTGGGCAAATCAGATAATGTTATCGGATCGTGAGTCGTGAAAATTATTTGAATTTTTGGGTTTTCGATTTCTGAATTCACTTTCTTCTTTTTGATATTATCAAAAACTTTGATTTCTAAAGTGTTAAAAATTTCTGGAAGTGTTTTATTTAAAGCGTCAATATATATCCTCTTCCATAAAGGATGATAACCTAAATCTGCTTCATCAAGAATTAATAAATAATTTTCACTTTCTCTTGTATGATTTTTTTCTAATGTAAATTCATATAAAGTTGAATACAAATTCAAAAGTGATTTCTCTCCAAATGATAATTTTTTATCGGCTACAATATCAATAAAATCAACTGATGCTATTCGAATAGATGAAAAATATGTTTTTACTTTTACATAAGCTTGAATTATTTGTGAAAGAATTTCTTTTGTCTCTTTATTTTTTACATTTAGGACTAAGTAGGACCTTTTTTCAAGGAGGTTTTGATTTTTAATAATTAAATCATAGAAATCTTTAATTGCTTTAATACCATTAATATCAGTAGTAATTTTTTCTTTGTTAACTTTTGTATCCACACCACTTGGTGAAGAAAAACCATTATATAAAGTATTGCATTTTTGAATTAATTTATCATATTCATTGATATCAACTTCTTCAGGTTTATCATAAAATCTTTTATCTGTTTGAATAATATATTTTGCCAACATATAATTCAAAGCTTCTTCAAAACTCTTTGCTTTTAAAATCTTATTATAATCAAAAGTTCCTGACAATTCAGTTATAGCAAATATGTCATTAAGAAGTAGGTATGATAATAGTGATATCTCTATATTTTTTATAAAGTCATCAGAGCTGTGAATTAAGTGAGAATTTTTTTTATCATTATTTTTGTATTGAGGCAAATCCCATATTTCTTTTAAAGCATCAGTAATATTTCCACTTTTTAGTATAGATAGATAACTATTTAAAAGACTTACTGGATTTGGAAAGTTTTTTACTCTTAAATCTCTCTCAATTGTGTGGATAAGCGTTTCAGCTTTATTTGGATTCCCTAAGTTTGAATTGATGTAAACTTCTGTAAAATCTCTTTTGTGTAGTTTACGAGGCTTAATAATTAGATTTCCATAACTAGGGAAGTCAGGATAAATATCTTTTATTCTCTGACTGACATTGCTTTCCAAGAATATAACTTCTTTTAATATACCACCATTGTAAATATCTTCTAGAGTTCTTTCTGAATCTTTCGACTCAATATTTAATAGAGTATAAAAATCTGAAACATTTTTATCGTAAATAGGAGAATAATAAAGTTGTGTATAAGAATTAAATTCAAACTTTTTAAATTCTATATTTTCAAAAAAGCTTATCCTGGGTTTAGTCTCTTCAATAAAACTTCTATTTTCATTTCTACTGCCAATCCTGTTGTCTATAAAATATTCTATTCCTTGACTAGTTAATTTCTCATATAAAAAAATTGTTGGTGTATCTTCTTGATAACTTTTATGAATTATTTTTAATAGTGTTGTTTTACCTACACCATTTGCTCCAACTATTCCTGAAATTAAAGTGATCTCATTAGAAAAAAAATCATTTATAAATTTATTGTTTTCCTTTCTATAAATAGTTATATCGTTATCAGTAATATATTCGAAATCGTAAAAATATTTGGCTCCAAAGTTTAATACTTGTGGCTCATTATTAAATAAATATTTATGTTCTTTTATGTAAATTGCTGCTAATACCATTTATTTATAAAAATCTTTCTTTTAATTCATACATTCTTGCTATAAGATTTTCAAACTCCAATGTCTTTCCATAAATCATAAATTCTTGCATGGCTTGGTAGTCTTTTTTCCAAAGTTCAGTTACTTCTGCTGGTGGAATGAAATTAATAGTTTGTGGTGTGTGTAACTCATACGAAATTCCTCTTATAGGTGTGTATTTACTTCGGTGTTGGACTAGTGTTTCGAATAGCTCTTTATTTTTTATTGCTTCTTTTCCATAATCGTGGTCCATTAGTTTTTCTATATCGTAAAGATGTCTTGACATTCTGTAATGTCTTATGTTTTCGGTTGGCTTAAGAAATTCTTCATGCAACAACATTATTTTTTCTAAAAAGGTTTTAGTTGGCACTACAATTACTTCAAATGGTTGAATTGTAAAAGCTTGTTCCGGATATATTTGGCCAATGATTGATTGAATTTCTTTTTTTTCGTTTGGTTCTAGTAAAGCTCTAGCTCCTAATTCAATGATAACCCTTTGCGGAATGTATTCTCCTGGTTCCACTATTGAGTTGTATTCTAATTCTATACGATGCGGATCACTTGTATCATCTATTTCATCATCAAATAAATTATAATTTTCTTTATTTACTCCCAGCTTTTCTAGTTCTGAAATCAATTCTTCTTTAAATTCACCTACTATAAAATTACCCGAAGCTTTACGAAGTTTTTTTATTTGTGTTTTTGATAACTCGCCTTCAAATCCTAACATCGTTCTATCAATTGATAAGTCAATATCTTCTGAGAAACGTTCTATTAAGTTATAGGCTTTACTTAATGATGTGCCGCCTTTAAAAACTAAATGTTGTGCAAATTTTGATGAAAATATTGCTTTTAACGTAATGGTTACCCACCAATCTTTTTCTATAGCATTGGTTGGAAGTCCGGTTTGACTATTGACTTCATTTAGTATTTCAAGCCGTCTTTTTTCGGATAGTTTAAGCCATTCGTTCATATTAGTCTTTATTTATTAATTCAAGGATTGTATTTCTAATCCATGTTGGTGCTGCAACACTATCTTCTTTTATGCTTTCAATGGACATTTGGTGCAATACTTTTTTAATTTTTTGTTTCGCATTTTCATCTACATTGTCTTTGCCTAACTCTTTTAATCCTTGGATTACCATGTTGAGTTTTTTATCTTTAATGGTCAGATTTTTGGGAGTGGTTTTTTTGAATGTGATAGTCCTTTTACCTACTTTAATTTTTCTTGGTGCTCCATCAGTCAAATAGACTACGTTCATAGGTACTTGTGTGGATAAACCTAGTTGTTGCAATGCTTGTACACCTGTAGAAATTATTCTTGCTTTATCTCTTTTGGCAATAGCTAAAGCTATTTCTTCTGTTGAAGGGAATAGGGTTCCAAGGACTTTATCCTTTTTGGGATATAGATAAATACCGTGTGCTAAACGAATTAAAATTTCTTTTTTTTCTAATCGCAATAGTACCTTTTTTACATTTTCGGCAGTACCGAACTCTATAAAATCGGCTATAAATAGAATGCTTCCTTTTTTTAAAGATTTTATTTTTTCTTCTATTTGATTGTGAATAGATTGTGGTTTCATTTTAATGTTATGTCTGTCCCAAATTTAGTAAAAAAATGGGACAAAAAACATTTGATATGATTATTTTTGTTTAAAATGAATTTACAAGAAAAAAAATATTATTTGTATTCAATAACATCACTAAAAATCTGTAAGTTGGATACTTTGTTATCGGTATGAAATTTTCTGCTATAATCTATATCTTTAAATCTTACATTACGCTCACCCCAAATTCCCCAAATGAGTTTGTAGTCATTCTCTAGAAGAAACTTATCTAATAAATCTTTTCTTAAGTACGTAAATCTATGATTGTTGTTATAATCCTTGTTATAGAATAAGTTTTGCGAAGCTAAATCCCCTTTATCATCAAAAAGGTCAAAAGTTTGAGGTTTGTTAATTAGATTTAATGAATTAGCCAGTTCTTTTGAAATAACAGTTTCATGACCTGCTTTATTTAATTCACTATGACTACTTTCCCAACTGTAATCCATAACAGGTAATAGTACTTCGCATTCATCATAGGTTACTGAATCTATCCCAATGAATTCTGGATATGAAAATTTTATTTTGTTTTCATCAAAAACTGGTCTGGCAAAATATCCTGGTTCTCCTTTTTTAACTTTAACTGTTTTCCTATCTGCTTCAAAACTTATTATACAAGAATTGTCGGCTACGGATTCCTTGATACAATATAGCTCACCTGCAAAAGTGTAATAATTACTTCTTGGGTCGGGTAAAAATCGACCTCCAATATCTTCCTTTTTAATAAGATGTTCTTTTAGTTCTTCGTATTTATCATTTTTAACTAACAATCCTCTTATGAATACAAAAACTTCGCGGTTAATTTTTTTTCTTTCCTGAACTATAAAACCATCTAAACATATCCAGCTTCCATCATGACCTTTTAGTTTATCTATTTTTAGATATTCATTAATGTCAGGTATACCGCCATTGGTATACCATTCTAGCAATGGTTGTTTTGAATCTCCGAGATAATCTTTTAAAACAAATTTTTTATTTTTAGCACGTTCAGGGAAGCTTGGATCTATATCAGCATCTGAAAAACGGAATCTATCCCAATTATCCTCTATTAATTTATTGTCTATCCGTAAACCAGCTATTTCAAAATAAGCAATCCATGAATATTTCTTTCCATATCTTTCAGTATGGGCTTGTTCTGTTCTTGAACGATAACCTTGGGATCTTATTCTTCCATCAATATCATTAAATTCTGCTTCATTCCAGCCTAATTCATAAATTCTAGCATATATCTGCCTTCTAACTTTTTTCTTCTCTGGTGGGTCAGAATAGGAATGCCCACCCTCTACAATTCTACCAATAGTATAGTTACTAAAATCCATACTGATAGGTTCTGAAAAAATACCTTCTTCCTTTTCATAATCAAATTCATTAGGATTTCGATTGCCACCTATTGTAAATGGAGCAGTTGTCAGTAAAATTTCTTCAGGTTTCAATAAATCGTTATGGTGCAATAATCCAATTTCAATAGTTTTTGAAGCATAATCCCTAGCTAAGATATGAGTTGTTGAAAAAGGAGCCTCTTTTTTAAAAATTGATTCAAATATTGTTAGAGCTATTCTTGGAAGGAATAATTTTTTAAAATTGTCATCAGTACTGTGTTTAGCCATAACAACACCATACATAGCTGCTAATGTTCTTTCCCAAACATAAGGGTCATTTATTGATAAGGAATATAGTACCAATTCAAGAAATTTGTCAGGGTATTTTTGACCATAATAATAAAGAGCTCTTGTTGACAAGTCTCTAAATTCCCTGTTGGTTGATGTTAAAAACCACATTGTTTTTTTTGCCGCTAAATGAACTTTATCAGTCTTGAATTTTGTTTTTGATTTGCAGGCTACTTCAAAGCCATTTAAGAATTTTTTATATTCATTGTCGCGAACAAAATTGTTTGACCTAATATATTCTGTCCAACTCAAATCTCTATCGGAAACTTTCATATTGAACAATAAATTAGATAGTAAATCTATATTTAATGGATTTTGGCTATCTAGTTCAGTATTTTTGAATTGATTGAAAATGAGATTATGTTTGTTAAAATCTTTAAAATTCTCTTTGATAATATTAACTGCAACCGATTTGTTATCTATAATCTTTTTTTGATTTACTTCGAAAATAGATTTTAATAAATAATCGTTTAAAGTTTCGTTTTTGATAGATGAATAAAAACTTAATCCAAATTTTTTAATTGCTAATACACAAAAACTTCTGAGGATATCGTTGAATAGTGGGTGACATGTTTTTCTGTTTAAAAGTTCATTCTTGAATTTTGTTGATTTGATTAATTCATTTAGTTTTTCTTTAGAATCAATTGATTTGAATAGATTTTTTGCAATTAAATAACCACTTAGTAAGTCATAAGTAAATGTTATAACCTCCACATTATTCCAATCCCTAAATATTAATAAATCTTCTTTTTCAAAAACCAGAAACTCTTCTTCGTTAAATATATTATTAATTACATATTCAAAATCAATTTCTCTAGAGCTATTTTCCCAAAGAGATTCAGAAATTTTTTCAAGAATATTAATAGTGAATTTTTTATTGAACCTAAGTTCTTTTCCTAGTTTTTCGCTAATATTTTCATTACACTTTATTAAATATTCTTCAAAAACATCAAATAGGTCTTCATTTTGGAATGAAACCGATTTACCTTGTTTAGTCTCACAAAATATTTTTAGATATAGTGGTTCAGAAAAAGCATTTACAGCTCCAGAAGAGTTAACAAGAGTTATATCATAATGCTCAAAGTATTTATCCATTGCTTCATTTAGATTATAATGGGTAAATCCATTAACTCTAACCAACTTGTCATAGTTATATGGATCATAATTAAAATAATCTTTAGGAAACAATTCTTTTTTGTAGGATGTTCTAAAAGTAGTGATAAGTAGAATATTGGGATATTTTACGTTTATCTCGTTTATTAATTCTTCTAAATTGTCTCCCCAAACAGATTTCCATTTTATAGCTTCATTAAGCCCATCAATTAGTAAGATTGCTTTTGTATTTTGAATTCTTCCTGCAACATCTAAAATGCTTAAAAAATCACTAATTGTCCAATCTGTTGGCAAATCTAGAATACTTCTCAGTTGGTCTTTTAAAGGTAAATCGGATTTGAAACTTTTGCCAAAAACAAAAACGGCTGGTTTATTTTTATCTAATTGTTTTTTTACTATATCAACTGAAATGTGTGTTTTTCCTTTAGATGCATTCCCGCTTATATGAATTTCATTTGATTTTAACGCAATTAATTCTTCAAAAGTACCTAAGAAATAATCATAATTTCTGAGTGTAAAATAAGGTCCAAGTAATGTTTCTCTACACTTCTTAATCTTTTCTTTCGAAGATTCACTGTTTTCTAATTCTTCATCATCCCAGTGAATTGATTTAAGTTTTTCGGAATTCTTATATAATATGTAAGCTTCATAAAAGTCTTTATAACGATTTTTATACTCATCAATTTTTGTTTCTAAAGAAACTGATAATTTGTAATTATCATCCAAAAAATGAGACTTTATATCATCAAGTAATTTTGCACCATCATCAACTATTGTATCATATTTATTTTCAAATAAAAATGATTTTATTTCTTGATAAATTTCATCAAACTCAAATTTATTTTCTTCATTTTTAATCCTATTTATTTCTTCATTGAATTCTTTTTTAAAGTGATAAATTCCAATATTGTCTTCATTTTTTTCTATCAAATTAACTAAATCTTTACCACCTAAACGTCTTGTTATAAAATCATCAACTTCACCTTTGACATGTAAGGAATTTAAATATTTTGACTTTATGACATTGGAATTATAAATTAGTTCAAACTTTTCTTTAAACCAGTTTTCATCTAAAATCTTATCAGAAAAAAAGAATTTATAGATACTTTGATATTTTCTTAAAAGATTTAATATTATACTATCTCCCCAATGATCAATAATAATATTATTGCCAAGAGGTAAGACTGTAGCTCCGTCGTATTTTAGATTACCAACATTATCAAACCATTTTTTTTCTTCGTTTGTCAATGAATTTTTAGAGCAAAGTGTCCATTTTTTTAATTTATCGCCATGTTTTTTGTAAGCAGTTTGTAACGATTTCTTAATCTGTTCTTTTCTACCTCCTTCGTCAAATCTTCCAAAGAATTTGCATTGCCAACCCCAAATGTCACCATTAGTTAATTCTAAATAAAATTCAACTCCATCGCCACCGCCACTATCGTCAATACGGGTAAAGTTACCTTCATTTTTATATTTTTCTATACATATTTGAAAACACAATTCTTCAAAGCTTTTGTTTTGAGTAGAATTGTAAGGTTTTAATTTATCCCAAGAAATTAAATCTATCATATTAATTTAAATAACTAAATATGATAAAATTAGAAATAATTTTAATGTGTTTTGTTATGATTTGATTTCATTTATAAATATTTAATTAACATTATTATTCTTTATGTAACTATGTAAATTGTATATTTCAATTTTATCATTTTGATTATTTTTTAATTGTCCAATTTCAATAAATGTAATATCATTGGCAAAGGATTTTTCAACAATTAGATGTTCGATATGCACATAAACTGCTTCTCGAAGTCTTGAGTTTTCTTTGTGGACGATGTAATTTTTGAGCAATACTTTTATTCCTAAATCGGTTGGTTGGTTTGGGCTTTCTAATGGGATAAAATACATTTCACTTATACGTAAAGTGATGCCGTAATATTCTAGTGGTTTGTCGGTGCCGTTTTCGTATTTGGTTAAGTTGTTTTCTGGTTGAAGGAATTCTGTTATTTTCCAACGTTGTACAACTGGTGCATGATGGACAAGTAATTCTACTTCTTTGAAAAGATAGGGATTTTCGTTTGCGGTAATGATTAATTCTGCACCGTTTTTTTTGTTTTTAATGATGAGGTCTAGGTTATTGTTGTATTGATGTAGTATTTCGAGTAGTTTGTCGAAATGGATTTTTAGTTCGTTTTTGGGATTTCGTTTAGGAGTAGGAAAACGAAGTTGTTTTGTTGGAAGTAATTCCAAAAGTTGGTTATTGTTTTCATGTTCTTTCTTGTTAATGGAACGCGGATGAAACGGATGCTTCGCAACGCGGATTTATACGGATTTTATCTTTTGTCTTAAGCTGATTTTTCAAATGCTATTAAATTTATCATTTACTCACGCTTTGTTATTGTTTTTGGGTGATCGTGATTATGCAATTTATTTACGCTTGTCTTTAGCTATATTATCAAAGACTATTAAATTACATAATTCTCGTAATCTTGAGCTAACTCGATTGCCGTAATGTTTTTCTATTCCTGTGGCTGATAGGTTTGTGGTTATACGGGTTTGGAGTTTTTTTGAAATGAATAGATCATATCGACTTAATAGAATTTCTGTCATTACATTGCATTCATTGCCGAAGTATTTTAGGTTGTTTTCTGTTCCTAAATCGTCAAAGCAATAGGTTCTTGGTTCTGATTGATAGAGTTTGCCTATGCTGTATTTATGGATTATTTGGTAGCCATCTTGGATGAATTCAAAGCTCATATATCTACAAGGTTTTACGAAAAACTTATGTTCTGTTACTGTTAGGTATTTCATTAAACCCAAATTACGCATTAGAAAAAAGTAGTAATTTTAGTACAATAATTCTAACGCGTAGCGTTAGAGAAATTTAACTTATGAAATTTGAGTTATCCTTTACTAATAAAGAGATTACACCTTGCGGCGGAATGGTTTTTTTGAAGCAAATGTTAGATAAAATCAACTTTAAAACCCATATTTACAATTGTAATTCCTTACCTACTCAAAACTCGAATGGAGGATATGATGTCTGGTAATTTTAGAATCATTTATTACTAGTATTTGGTGTGGAGCGAATCGATTTTTGCATACAGAAGTTACTCGAGCAGATAGAGCATTAGGGATATTTTTGGTTGGTCACAAATACCAGCACAAGATGTTTACAAGCGTTATTTTTCGAAATTTACACAAGCCACCAATCAAGGAGTTTCACGACATTTTTTTAGTTGGTTTTTTCAAAATTTGAATATTAATTACTTCACTCTTGATATTGATTCGTCAGTCATTACACGTTACGGTATACAAGAAGGTGCAAAAAAAGGATATAACCCAAAGAAAAAAGGTAGAAAGAGTCATCATCCTATTATTGCTTTTATTAATGATGTAAAAATGGTTGCTAATTTTTGGCTTAGAAGCGGTGATAGTAGTTCTGCCAATAATTTTGTTGGGTTTTTAGAAGATACAATGTCTAATTTTGGAACTAAAAAAGTAGGTTTAGTTCGATTGGATAGCGGATTTTTTCAAAAAGATATTTTGGATTATTTAGAACAAAAAGCACTTAATTACATTGTTGCTGTACGCTTTACACATCCTATTCAAAACCTTATTAACAAGCAAGATTTATGGATAAATGTCGATGATGGAATAGAAATTTGTGATAAAGAATATCAAGCAAATTCTTGGGATAAAAGCAGAAGAATTGTAATTGTTAGACAAAAAATCTCAAAGCGTCCAAATGCTACAGGAAGAACATTAAGCTTATTTCCAGAAGATGAAATACATAAAAATTACAGATACTCAGCCTATGTTACAAATGTAGAATATGCCGCTACAGACGTATGGAGAACCTATAGACAAAGAGGTGATGCTGAAAATAGAATCAAAGAATTAAAATCAGATTTTGGTGCTGAAAGTTTTAATCTTAAAGATTTTTTTCCAACCGAAGCAGCCCTAATTTTCTCGATGATAGCTTACAATTTAATGTCTTTATTTAGAATTTTTGTATTACAAGAAAAAAATCAAAAAACGTTGTCGACATTAAGATATAGAACTTTTGCTGTAGGGGCTTATTTTGAAAAAGTCAAAGACATTATAAAGCTAAAAATCGCTCTAACAAAAAACGTAGAAAATGGTTCCAAAGTATTTGGGATTATCCTATTGACTGGACTAAGGAAATTCCTAATGCGTAATCTGTCAGTTTAACACAAACTATTTTGTCTTTGTCGTGTTTTTAGAATGAACTAATATAACTTTTGTATATTTGTTTTTAATGTTTACACAAATTATACCAGCATATAATTTGTGTAAATTCTTTATGAAAATTAAACGTATGGTTTATACTTATAAACTATATCAAAAATCAGATGTACAAATATATAAAATATTTGATTAAAAATAATATAAAATCAAATTTTTTATAAAAATAAAAAACGATGTTGAAATTAAACGAAACTAAAAAAAGATCTATGAGCCCAGAAGAATTGAAAAGAACTAGAAAAATGAAAGGTTTGACTCAAAAGGAAGTGGCGGATTTAATAGGGGTCTCTTTTCAAACTTATAATGGTTATGAAAATGGAAAGAAGATTCCATCAACAAAATACCAAATATTAGATAAATTTTTATCTGATGTAAATCATATAAAAGAACCTTCGGAAATATATTATACGGAAAGTGGTTTAGATAAAACGATTCATCACTTGAATGAATTAATTAATCAACGTGAGGAGATTTTGAAGATTTTAAATCCTAATTCTCTTGACTATTATCATAACATAGAGCTCATCCAAGTTTATAAGGAAAGGATTAAATATATAAATAAAGTAAAGCAAAATAATTTTTAATTGTTTTTTATAAGGTTGTACTGCTAAAATGATATTTTATAGTATTTGATTTTGTTTTTTATGATTTTCTTACTTTTTTTAAATAGTCATTTGGTTTAAAAAGATAAAACTACAATTGAATTTTATTATTAAATGCAAGGTTTTTGAGAATATTATAGTATAAAAACCTTGCATTTAAGTATTCTGATTTCTTCAATTTCTATTTTTAAAATATCTTTTTTACAAGTTATATAAGACTTAACATTTTCTAAAAAACATAAAAAAGAATATTTGGAGTAAAAATAATATCAATTTACGTTGAATTAGTTTTCAGCAAAACTTATTTAAATTGCGGGTAAAAAAAATCGACTATAAGACTTCGACAATTTCTTCCATTTGTAATCTTGATTTACTTTTAATGTGGGGTTGATTGGGGTCATTTTCATCTCTATAACCAATTGCAACTGCAAATAATGTTGAATAATTTTTTAGATTAAGAATTTGATCATATTCATCACATTTAATCCCTTCCATTGGGGTAGAATCAATTTTCATACTTGCACAAGCACTCAAAAAATAGCCTAATGAAAGATAAATCTGATGTTTTAGCCAGGACTTTATTTCAGACTCAGGCAGTGGTTTTATGAACTGATTGTAATAACCAACGGCTCCTTCGGGAAGATTTTTGTTTATTTGATTTTCAAAAGTAGGAATGTCATTTATTGCGCAAAAAACCACTAAATGACTTGCTTCTTTAATTTTTTGTTCATTAAAGTAAGAAACTTCTGCTAATTGATTTTTTGTTTTATCGTTTGACACAATAATAAATTTCCATGGTTGACTATTAATAGATGAAGGACTTAATCGCAAAATTTCCTTCAATTGTTCTATTTCATAATCGGATATTTTTTGCTGTGTGTTATACATTTTGGTTGTATATCTGTTTTTTGATAAGTTTATAAAATCCATTTTATTTATTTTAATTATTTTTTATGCTGGTTTAACCCAAATACTCATTAGAGATTTTAAAAAAGTACATTTTATTGATTATCAGTATTTTATAAAATTAAGTACTAGAATCAGTAAAACTAAATCTTTTTATTTCAATAAGTTATAAAATTTATTTTTTCTAATGCGAAATCTGGTTTTAAATAAATTATATGAAGCAATAACCGCCTTTTTATTTTTAAAAGTTTACAATTTGTTTATTTTTATTTTGTATATAAAGTAAGGTGGTTTTCCTGAATCGATTGTACCTGAAAAAGCTATTGTTTTATGAAGCTGGTTAACAGATATATAGAGGTATCCATTTTGTAAACTGATGTTATCAGCCCAAAGTAATCTAGCATCTCGAATGAAAGGTTCTAACTTTTTTGTTTTAGCATTCCATTTATCAATTCCTTTATCATTCAAATTTGTAAAATAATGATTGCCTTTTTTATCTGTTGCAACACCGTCTGAAATTGGTTTATCTCCCACTTTTTTTATGGTTGCTAAAATTTTATCTTCTTCTTCATTTTTTCTAATTGCCCTTGCGGATATACTGTACCATGTTTTTCCATTCATCGCACCGTAAAAAACCGTTTCTTTATCTGCTGAAATTGTAATTGGATTTATTGCTACACGCGCAGGTTTGCCTCCAAAATTTATAATTTTAAAGTCTATAACTGTATCAATGTCTTCACTTAAAAATGAAGGGTGTTGTTTTAATCTTTTTACGGCTTTTGTCTTTATATTAACTACTATAATCCCAGGGTTGGCTATATCTGCTAGATAAATAAAACCATTTTTTATATCAACTGCTAAATCTTGGATAAAAGAGCCTTTTGGGGCTACTTCTTCAGGGAAGGTTAAAGAAAAAATATTTTCTTTGCTTTCTGAACTAAAGCAAAACAATCTAGTTTGCCCTAAATTTAACCCCATATCAATTACCCATAAATTTCCGTTTTCATCTGTAGTTATTCCAAGTGGTGTATCGAAGGTAGTAGGAGTTGCCTTTTGATCGGCTCCTCTTTGCCATCCCATATTGGGAAACGCTTCTATTGTTTTGGCATCTTTAATAACAACCAATTGCATGGATGGATTTCCCAAAGGATGAATGGTTGAATAAACGACCCCTTTGTTACTAACTGCTACGTTTCCAGGACGAATCTGCATTTCTGCAACTATCTCCAATTGGCTATTCTTATCTGCTTTTAGTTGGGCGTAGACATTCGTTTCAAAACTTATTATAAGTAAGAAAGCAAATACCATTGATATAAATAGATTGTTTTTTTTCATTTTTACAAGAATTGATTAAACTATAATTTTTATAGTTACAAAAATAAGTATAGTTATTTATCTTTGCAATAACGGATAAAATAGATAGTACCTAATATATTGTATAGACGACTGAATTTACGTCTAGCATTAGATTACTAATGGGCTGCTTGGGGATAGTAATAGGTTCTTTTTTAGACATCTACAAAATCATTGAGTAGATACTGTAGTAAAAGATGGAAAGAAAAACCCTACTTTTGGACTTTTCCA
Source organism: Flavobacterium davisii (assembly GCF_042182265.1). Classification (NCBI taxonomy): domain Bacteria; kingdom Pseudomonadati; phylum Bacteroidota; class Flavobacteriia; order Flavobacteriales; family Flavobacteriaceae; genus Flavobacterium; species Flavobacterium davisii. The sequence goes on along the minus strand of NZ_CP097869.1, from coordinate 2,401,378 downwards.
AAAACAGGTCTTCATTTTATAAGTAAGGAGGTATTGAAAACTAATTTTATTGATAGTTTTTTCTGAATCTGTCTCAAAATGATTTTTAAAAAACAAAACATGATCTTTTTGAAAATGGTTTAACTCAAATTCCGCATTAGCAATCTATTCCATTTTACTTTTATTCAAATTTAAGGACGTACCAAAATAGTTGCCTTTTTCATCTTCTAAAATTTTCCGTGAGCACTTGAATTTATTGCCTTTTTTATTGTAAAACAAAGTGTAATGTGAAACTTAGGTTAAATCTATCTCAAAATTTTAAAATTGGATTTTATTATATTTTTTTTAAAAAATCAATTGCTTTTTTATTAAAAATAGGGGCTTGTTCGACATTTACAACGTGTCCACATTTTTCAATAATGGTTAGTTTTGCTGATTTATAATGTGTTTCTACTACTTTTTTTACGGTTGGCAAAAACATGTAATCTTCTTCTCCCATTATATATAACGTTGGGATATTTAATTCTACTTGTCGAAACCAAGTTAATACGGGATTTATTTCAGATGTTAATTTAAACCATTTTATAAATTCTTTTTGATACAATTTTTTAGCTTCATTGATAAACATCAAACGGGATTGTTTGTGATTATCTTTTGGCATAATAATAAAGGCAAATAATTTATAGAGGAATAAATAGGGTAATACATATTTAAAAAAATTACCTACTCTCATTAATATTTGTGAGCGAAAATTCATTTTTAGGATAGCACCACCCATAATCATACTTTTAACTCTTTCTGGATACATTTCGGCTAATTGCCTGATGACTATGGTTCCTAAAGAAATTCCGATAAAATGGGATGACTGTATTTTTAAATAATCTATAACTTCTAATACGTCATGAGCAATAGACTTAAATGTATATTTTTTTGAGAAGTTTGCTTTTTTAGAATTTCCATGTCCTCTTAAATCGAGTAATAGGACGTTGAAATGTTTTTGAAATTCTCTAATTTGCTTAAACCATATAGAAGAACTTCCTCCTGCCCCATGTACAAAAGTAACCCATTGATTACTTGATGTATTTTCATAAATGGTGTAATGAATCATATTTTATAGTAATTCTATTTTTAGTGTGCATGGTGTAAATGTAATTCACCTATACGTAAACGTAATTTTTTAAAATAATCGAAGGCTTTTACTAAACGTGAACCATACCATGAGAACATTTCTCCATCAACAAAAACAGTTTTTGCATGGTGTGAATATCGCCCTAATTCAAAAGCGTGTTCATCTTTAAAAGGATAGGGTTCTGATGAAAGGAATATTAAGTCGGGATCGCCTTGAATTCGCATTTTTTGCACAATAACTTCTGGATATCGTTGGGGATACTTATCATTATTTGCATAAATATTTTCTAATTTATTTAATTGTAATAAATGATTAATAAAGGTATCTCTTCCTGCTACCATATAGGGTTTTCCCCAGATGAAATAGGCTACTGTTTGTTTTTCATAATCTTTGATGAAATGAAGAAAATCATTTTTTGCAAAATTAATTTTATCGATCCATTTTTGTGATTCGGTACGTACATTAAATAGTTTGCCAAAATCTTCAATCATTTTGTTATTATCTTCAACAGTATAGATTTCTGTTACCCAAACGGGGCATATTGAGTTTAATTCTTGAACTATTTCTTGGGTATTTTCTTCTTTATTACAAATAATGATGTCGGGATTTAGTTCTTTTATTTTATCTATTTTTATATTTTTTGTTCCTCCTACAATAGTTTTTGTGGATTTAAAATGAAAAGGATGTGCACAAAATTTTGTTATACCTACAATTTTATCTTCTAAACCTAAATCATATAATAATTCGGTTTGTGAAGGTACTAAAGAAATAATTCTTTTGGGGGTTGCTTTTAATTCTTGTTGGTTTCCTGTTGGATCAGTATAAATCATTTGTTCAAAAGGGGATTAAATCATGTTCTTTTAACTCTGAAGGTTTAAAGTTGGGTTTGAAATTAAAATTTCTTTCATTTCATTTTGTAATTTCAAAGCTTCTTCTCTTGATTTTAGAGCAAAATCTTTATCTTTTGAAGCGTAAATAATTCCACGAGAAGAATTAACTAATAAACCTACATTGCTATTCATTCCGTATTTACATACTTCTTGTAGGCTTCCTCCTTGTGCTCCTACTCCTGGTACTAAGAGGAAACTATCGGGTATAATTTTTCTAATTTCTTGAAAATATTCTGCTTTAGTGGCACCTACTACATACATTAGATTTTCTGAGTTTTTCCAATTTTTAGATGTTTCTATAACCTGTTTGTATAATTCTTTTCCATTTACATTTAAGGTTTGAAAATCAAAGGCTCCTTCGTTTGATGTTAAAGCTAACATGATTGTATGTTTGTCTTTAAATGCTAAAAAAGGTTCTACGGAATCTTTTCCCATGTAGGGTGCTACTGTAACGGAATCAAATTTTAGATCTTCAAAAAATGCTTTGGCATACATAGAGGAGGTATTGCCTATATCGCCTCGTTTTGCATCTGCAATGGTAAAAATTTGAGGATAATTTCTATTAATATATTGAATGGTTTTTTCTAACGAAATCCATCCTTTGATTCCATAAGCTTCAAAGAAAGCAATATTGGGTTTATAGGCTACGCATATATCTTGTGTAGCATCTATAATAGCTTTATTAAATTCAAATACAGGATCTTCTGTTGTTAAAAGGTGTTGTGGTATTTTATCTAAATCTACATCTAATCCTATGCAAAGGAATGATTTTTTTTCTTGAATTTGATGGATTAATTGTTGTGTTGTCATTTTATTTTTTTGTGTTACAAAAATAAAAAAAGGATGTTCAAATTGAACATCCTTTTTAATAAATATCTTAATTTTAGAGCTGATAGGAAATTCCTGCATTTAAAATTCCTTTATATCCTAAACCAGCTTCTGCACTTATTCCTAATTTTCCTCCATATCGAAATCCGATACCTGTTATTTGAAAATTAAATCGGCTTGAATTATCAAAGGATAGTCCTTGTGAGGATAAATCATTTGTTCTGTTTTTGATAAGTGTATAACCTATTCCTAAACCTGAATATAATCTAAATTTATTTTTTGACAGATAATTATAATTGGATTTTAGAGCTAGGGTAATATCGTCTTCTTTTTGTTTATTTACAATCTTGCCATTGGATATGACATCTGACACAAAAGCTTCATACGCTAGATCTAATCCTAAATTTAACTTATCTACAAGAGCATAACTATAACTAATAGTAAATACTCCTGAACTGATTTTATTATCTACTGTTATTGCTCCTAAAGTTGCTGGAGTAGTTAAAATATCTGTAACGGTATTAATGATACTGTTAGTTGAAACTACTCCATAACTAACTCTGAACTCGCTCGTTCTTTTTTCTTGAGCATTACTATTAAAAAATGAACTTAGTAATAATAATAGGCCTATTTTTTTAAAATTCGTATTTTTCATAGTTGTACATTATTTTGTTTATGATGTACAAGATATTAAAAATGATGAAATTATTCAATGATTAATCTCACTTCTACTCTTCTATTCAATGCTTTTCCTGCTTTTGTTTTATTAGAAGCTATTGGTTTTGACTCACCATATCCTATTGCTTTTAGTCTTGCTTTATCAATTCCTTTACTTACTAAATAATTCATAATAGCGGATGCTCGTGCTTCTGATAAAGCTTGATTTGTTTCTGCTTTCCCTATACTATCTGTATGGCCTTCTAATGAGAATTTAGCTGTAGGATATTCTTTTAAAAGGGCTGACATAGCTTCTAATACTGGATAAGTAGTAGATTGGAAAGTATTTTTTCCTGCATCAAACAAAATTGTTTTTGCATAATCATTTAGCTTTTTAACAACTGCTTGTGTTACTTCAGGACATCCATTGTTTTTGATTGTTCCAGGTACATCTATACATTTGTCATCTTTGTCTAACACCATATCTCCATCTGTATCAGGCCAAGGACAACCTTTATTTTCAACAGGTCCTGCTATTGTTATACATTTATCTTCAGGATCTATAACACCGTCATTGTCGGTATCTTTATAAGGACATCCTCCGTTTTCTTTGGGTCCTTTTTCGTTAATACATTGATCTACATTGTCTAACAAACCATCATTATCGGTGTCAGGTATTATCTTTTCTACCACTACAGGTGTCGGCTCTGGTTGTTTTATTTCTTTTGGCTGTTTTACTCTTTTTTCTCCTTTATAAATTGGTACTTTTAATCCAAAATAAACATCGGCACCTTTTGACTCTGATGAAATGAGATTGCTTAAGATAGATCCTGATCCTAAGAATAAAGGACCAAAACGCAAACTAGTTCCTACATTTAGTCCTCTGTATTCCATATAGTTTACTGGCAAAGCAAAACTAAACCATTTGCTTTCGTAACGTGGAGTTAAAATATAGGTATTAGCAATTGATGTTGTATTTAAGGCTTTTTTATCGTTTAAATTAAAATCACCGTTAATATTTAAATAAAATTTTCTAAAAAAATTCCAATCTATATTGGTATGTAAAGCGGTTGGCAGCATTACTTTTTGTGAAGTATTAACCTCTGGAGTTGAATCAAATAATGTTAAAATCTTGTCTAAATTTCCTGCTGATTCAACAAGTACTTGATTGATGGTAATGCTATTAAATTCGTAATGATTTTCTGTATTTGATTTATAGTTAATAGAACCTATATCGGTTACAGATACTCCAAATTTCCATTTATAATTAGGCCCATATTTTTTTTGAATATCCTGATTTTTTATTTCAAATAGGAATCCTAAATCACCTCCAAATCCATTAGAATTTGAGTTGTATTTAATTTCTTTATCTAGGTTATCAAATTCTTTAGTACCGCCATAAATAAAATCTCCTGTGGCTGTAATTTTTTGATTTTTAGGAAGATTATTTGCATTAAAAAACAAGCTTATATTTCTTCCGTAGGCATACGAATTTGCAAATCCTTGTAAATACTTTAATGAAAAACCTCCTTTTAATGAATATTGTTCGTTATTTAGGATAATGGCTCCATAAGACAAGCCTACTTCTGCCCAAGTATTGGCTACCATGTTAAAATCGCCTTCATCAATATTATAATTTTTAACATCTTTGAAATCTTCTCTAAATTTATCAAATAAAGTACCATTTAACTCGTGTATGTTTACATTTCCTCTGGCTCTAGAAAAAAAACCAATAGCGTGTTTGGGTGCAATATTAAACATAAATGAGGGACCTAATACGTCTGCATTTACGATTGCATTATTGTTTGATGAAGCAAATTTTTTGGCTTGTAAATCTATATCAAAGTCTTTTTTTAAAAGGTCTGTAATTTTGACACCAAAATAATCGTTACCTAGCAAGGCACTTCCTGAAACTAAATTTAAATCTAGACGATAGGGAGATCCTACTATAGCGGCGGGATTATAAATCATACCGTGTACACCACTGTAGTTATCGGGAACAAATCCGATATAGGACTGTGCTTGTATTTGTTCTGCACAGAGGAAAAGAGAAAATAATGTGAGAAGTTTTTTCATTTTTTTTATTTGATGATGGTTTTATTGTTTAAAAGTAGAGGCTCTTCTAAAAAATGACAATCTTATTGTTTCGACCATAGGGAGAAATCACATAATACTGGTAATGTGACTTCTCCTGTCGTTGAAGTAACAAATTAAACGCTGAGTATTAACTTTTCAGCCCCCATTAATATACTTCTGATTCTTTTAATTTTTCGGTATTAGCTACTAATTGTAATTCGTCTATAAATTTTTGAATTTTTCCACCCATTACACCATCCATATCAAAAATATCCATACCTATTCTATGATCTGTTACACGTCCTTGTGGAAAATTATAGGTTCTAATTTTTGCCGAGCGATCCCCTGAGCTAACTTGCGAATTACGTTTTTTAGCGTCTTCTTCTTGTTTTTTAGCTAGTTCCATTTCGTACAAACGGGAGCGTAGTACTGACAAGGCTTTATCTTTATTTTTGTGTTGTGATTTTTCGTCTTGACATTGTGCTACTAATCCTGTTGGAATGTGTGTCATACGCACAGCTGATTTGGTTGTATTTACAGATTGTCCGCCAGGTCCTGAAGAACAGAATAAATCAATACGAACATCATTCATATCTATATGTACATCAAACTCTTCTGCTTCTGGTAATACCATAACGGTAGCAGCAGAGGTGTGTACGCGTCCTTGTGTTTCTGTTTGGGGTACACGTTGTACACGGTGTACACCTGCTTCGTATTTTAAAGTTCCGTAAACATCTTCTCCTGTTACTTCAAAAATAATTTCTTTAAATCCTCCAGCTGTTCCTTCGTTTAGATCTACAACAGAGGTTCTCCATCCTTTGGTTTCACAGTATCTGGTATACATCTTATATAAATCTCCTGCAAATAAAGAGGCTTCATCCCCACCTGTACCAGCACGAATTTCAACCATTACGTTCTTAGCGTCTTCTGGATCTTTAGGGATTAGCATGAATTTGATTTCTTCCTCTAATTGAGGGAGTCTTTCTTGTGCTTCTTCTAGTTGCATTTTTGCCATTTCTATCATTTCAGCATCAGCACCATCTGCTATAATTTCTTTGGCTTCATTAATATTTCCAACAAGGTTTACATATTCATCACGTTTTTCAACTAACGCTTTTAAATCTTTGTATTCTTTATTTAATTGTACATAACGTTTTTGATCAGCAATAACATCTGGTTGGATAATTAAATCTGAAACCTCATCAAAACGCTGTTTTACATATTGAAGTCTTTCTAACATATTGTAATTCTTCTATTTTGGACTACAAAATTACAATTTTTGTTTCAAGAACCAAGAATTAGAGATTTAAGTTTTATGATCTGGTTTAAATATATTTTTATAAATATTTTTTTCCCTTTTAAAAGAAAGCTTCGTGTACTATCAAAAATCTTATTATTTATTGTTTTTCATTAAGTTGATGATTTCTATTTAAAGTTTTATTGAATGTTATATTTTTTTTTGTATTTATCGTTTAATTGGGTTTGATGTGATTGTAAAGAAATTTTTCTTCCTTGAATATAGGCGTGTGATAGGTTATTTGTACGCATATCCAGTGCATCTCCTTCAGAAATAAAGAGTGTTGCTTCTTTACCTACTTCTAAGGAACCGCAAATAGAATCAATTCCTAAAATTTTAGCGGTATTTAGGGTAATTGTTTGTAAGGCTTGTTCTTTTGTCAGTCCATAGGCTACTGTTGTTCCTGCTTGAAAAGGTATATTTCTGGTATTCATTCGTTCCATGTCTCCACTGTTTTCTAAACCTACTAAAACACCTTTTTCTATTAAGAGTTTGGCTATTTTAAAGGGGTGATCTATGTCATCTTGATCTAAATTGGGTAAACTGTGTACTCTTCCTACTAAGACTGCTATATTATTTTTAACTAAAAGAGGTGCTATTTTATCAGCTTGATATCCTCCAATGATTACCATTTTTTGTATTTGATTTTCTTGTATCACTCTAATGGCATCGATGATTTGTTTTTCTTCATTGGCGTTTACATATAGGGTTTGGGTTCCATTAAAAACACCTCTTAAAGATTCATATACTCTATTTTTTTCTATTGGTTCACTGGCTAAATAGGCTTTTGCATTTTTTAAAAAATCAGAAAACTCGTTTACTTCTTTTAAATATTCTTTGTTTATTTCTATCATTCCTGGTTCAGCCCACCATCCTGTTTTTTTAAACGTAGCTGGAAAATTACAATGAATTCCATCATTTTCTTTTACAACTGCTTCTTCCCAGTTCCAAGCGTCCATTTGGACAATAGATGAAGTTCCCGCTATGGTTCCTCCTCTTGGTGCAACTTGAGCTATAAGAACGCCATTAATACGTGCTGTTTCTATTACTTTTGATTCTGTATTATAAGCTATAAGACTTCTTATGTTAGGAGTAAAACCGCCTATTTCTCTTTCATCGTTAGTTGCTTTTACGGCATCTATTTCAACTAATCCTATTGTAGAATTGGGAGCTATAAAACCAGGATATATATGTTTGCCTTCTGCTTGTATTACTTCGTCATAGGTACTTAAATCTATACGAGTAAGGCGAGCATCCGCTACTAAGTTTATTTTACCGTCTTTAAAGCCTACTGCGCTATTTTCTATTTTTTCTCCATTTCCCAAATGCGCTACACCGTTGATAATCAGTACTGATTTGGTTTGTTTAGGGGCTGGAATTTGTTGAGAGTAAATGCCTGTTGCAAATAGTAAGGAGTATAAAATTTTTATATTTATTTTCATTGTTTCATATCTTTAAAAGGGTACAAGAATTGAATTATTACTATTCCATTGTATCACAATGGTATTGTTTTTTTATTTTTTTAACTACTGGTACTGTAAAAGTTCCTTGATTTTTTTCTTGTAGCATTTGATTGATTAACTCTGCTTTTTCTAATTGAATGGATTTTCGGTGTTGTTTATCTTGTTCAGTGTCATAATATATGATCCCTTCAACCATGGTTTTATCTACTTTTGCATATATTGATAATGGGTTATTATCCCATAAAACTAAATCAGCATCTTTACCTATTTTTACACTTCCTATTTTATGATCTAGATGGAGTAATTTAGCGGGATTTAATGTAACCATTTTCCAAGCATCTTCTTCTGAAACTCCTCCGTATTTAACTATTTTTGCGGCTTCTTGATTTAATCGTCTTGACATTTCTGCATCATCTGAATTAATTGCTACAAGTACTCCTTGTTTATGTAAAATTGAGGCATTGTATGGAATGGCATCATTTACTTCATATTTATAGGCCCACCAATCAGAAAAAGTAGATGCTCCTACCCCATGTTGTTTCATTTCATTAGCTACTTTGTAACCTTCTAATATATGGGTAAAAGTGTTTACTTTAAAATTAAACTTTTCGGCTACTCGCATTAGTGATAAAATTTCAGATTGAACATACGAATGACAGGAAATAAATCGTTTTTTATTTAAAATTTCGGCTATTGTTTGTAATTCAAGATCTATACGTGGTTGTTTTAATTTACCTGATTTTCCTTGTGCATTATACAATTTCCAATTTTGGTCATATTCTAATGCTCGAGTAAAATAATCTACGAATACTTGTTCTACTCCCATACGTGTTTGTGGAAAACGAGTTGGATTTGAAATATCCCAGTTGGATTGTTTTACATTTTCTCCTAAAGCGAATTTGATGAACTGGGGTGAATTTTGAAAAATCATTTCGTCTGGTGATAATCCCCATTTCCAACGTACTATGGCTGAGCGTCCCCCAATAGGATTGGCTGATCCATGTAATAATTGTGAAGTTGTTACGCCTCCTGCTAGATTTCTATAAATATTTACATCTTCTGAATTAATAACATCTTCTATTGTAACTTCTGCTGATGAGTTATGTCCTCCTTCATTCACTCCATTAGATATTGCTATATGAGAATGTTCATCTATGATTCCACTTGTTAGATGCTTGCCTTTAGCATCTATTATTTGTGCTGTTTCTTCTTTTATTGATTTTCCTAAAGCTACTATTTTTCCATTTTTTACTAAAACATCGGTTTCTGTTAAAATTCCTTCTTTTTCATTTGTCCAAACTGTTGCATTTTTAAATAGTACATTTTTTGCTTTGGGTTTTTCTTTATTACCATAAGGTAAGTTAGGATAGGTTATAGGAAAAATTTTATTTAAATATTCTTTCTTTTGTTCTTCTTCTTTGGATATAAAGATAGCGGATTGTTTTGCTTCCCAAACCGATTCTGATCCATCGGCTTTTATGACTTTTCCTGTCATTTTTTTAGCATCTGAAACAAAACCTGCTAATCTATGAAATTCTGTTTTAGTGGTATCTACTGTTTGTAACAGGATGTTTACCCAATTATTAGATAGTGTTAATTTGGAATTTATTGTTTTATCTTGATCATTTTTAATTTCTATTTTGGGTGTTTTTATTTCCCCTTCAATTTTCATTTTATAGTTTTCATTTCCAATAGTTAACTGATAATTTCCTCTGATATCTTTTGCTTCTAAATCATTAATTACATATTTCTTACCATTAACCCAATTTTCAAACAAAGTTGTTTTTATATCAAAAATATCTCCTGAAGTAATTAAAAAATTGGCATAAGCTCCTGCTTTTAAACAACCTATCTGATTTTCTTTGCCTAATAAATGAGCTGGAACTGTAGTTAAGGCTTCTAATGCTGTGGTCGTATTTAAACCATATTTTATTGCCTTTAACAAATTGGTCTTAAAGTCTTCTAATTTCTTTAATTTATCTGTTGTTAAAGCAAATACAATACCGTTTTCGTTTAATATTTTAGGGTTTAAGGGTGCTTGATTCCAAAAACGTAAATCGGCCAATTCTATTTGGTTGGCTATATAAGGATCGGATACGTCGTAAGTTTCAGGAAAATGAATGGGAATAATAAATTGGGAATTTGTTTTTTTTATTTCTTCAATACGCTCAAATTCATTTCCTGAACCTTTAAATATATAATTAACGCCTAATTGTTTTCCTATTTTCGCTACACGCAGTGCATTTAATTTGTCTTCTGTAGCAAAAATTTGAATTAATTTTTCATTTTTTATTAAAGCTTCTAATGAGGTATCTTTATATTCTGAATTTCCTTTTTTATACCAATTAGCATCGTAATACATTTGCTTCAAAAGTGCTAAAATCCCCATTAATGACGATGGATAAGCTTGATTAGAAGAGGCACTTCTCATGAGGGCAAAATGATGAGTGGCTGATTTTTCTAAGAAATTATTAATTCCATTTTCATTATTTAAAAAAACTAAAGCACCTGTACCTCTTGCAATCCCGTCTGGAATATGAGTTCCTAACACTCCAAATCCAGCTTTTAAAAATTCTTCTGCTTTTTGAGTATCATATTTGTAAGCTTCAAAAGCATTTTTTTCTGGTTTGATATGTTCGTTCCAATAATATCCTTTCTTTTTGGTATCATATAATGGATTATTATCTTTATACGCATTTAACTTTTCATTGGTTTGGATACCAAAATTGGTATATAAATCAATAAATGAAGGATAGAGGTTCTTTCCTTTTAAATCAATAGTGATAGTATTTTTTGGAATTATTAGATTTTGACCAACTTCCACCACTTTGCCTTCTTTAATTAATAATATTCCATTTTCTATTATTTCTGAAGGTGTAACGTAAATTTTTGCATTAATAAAAGCTATAAAATTAGAAGTTTTGCTTTGAACGCTTTCATTATTAGGAAAATACTCTTGGGAATTTATAGTATTTAACAATATTAAATTAAGGAATAAGCATGCTATAATTTTTTTCATCATTCATGATTTATTTATTTTTGAAAATTAAAAATAACATCTCTATTTAGAGTTTATTTATTAAAATTTTAACATTTATTTAAGAACAAAATTAAATAATAAATGTTTTTATTACTTTTGTCATATATAAGCCATTTAAAATAATATAAGCCATGTTAGTAAAAGTATTTGGAAGTGCCGTATTTGGTGTAGATGCTACTACTATTACAGTAGAAGTAAATACAGAAAAAGGGATTGGTTATCATCTAGTAGGACTACCTGATAGTACCATTAAGGAAAGTTGTTTTAGAATAGCAGCTGCTCTTAAGAATAATCATTATCAATTTCCTGGAAAAAAAATAATTGTAAATATGGCCCCAGCCGATTTACGCAAAGAAGGATCTGCTTATGATTTAACAATTGCAATAGGTATTTTAGCTGCTTCTGGACAAATTAATGAAGCCCAAATAAAGGAATACATTATAATGGGTGAACTTTCTTTAGATGGGAGTTTACAACCTATAAAAGGAGCTCTTCCTATTGCTATAAAAGCTAGAGAAGAAGGTTTTAAAGGTTTTTTCTTGCCAAAACAAAATGCTAATGAAGCAGCTATTGTATCTGATTTGGCGGTTTATGGTATTGAAAATGTACGTGAAATTATTGATTTTTTTGAAAAGAAAATACAACTAGAGCCTACAAAAATCAACACTCGTGAAGAATTTTTTAAAACTATTGATTTTGCAGAATTTGATTTTGCAGAAGTAAGAGGGCAAGAATCTATTAAAAGATGTATGGAAATAGCGGCAGCTGGAGGTCATAACATCATTTTAATTGGACCTCCTGGATCGGGTAAAACTATGTTAGCCAAACGACTACCCAGCATTTTACCTCCTATGACACTAAAAGAAGCATTGGAAACAACTAAAATACACAGTGTTGCTGGAAAAGCTAAGGATTCAGGCTTAATGAATCAACGTCCTTTTAGAGCACCTCATCATTCTGCCTCAAGTGTTTCTTTAGTTGGAGGAGGCAGTTATCCACAACCTGGCGAAATTTCTTTAGCCCATAATGGTGTTCTTTTTTTAGATGAACTACCTGAGTTTAAACGAGAAGTTTTGGAAGTAATGCGACAGCCGTTAGAGGATCGAGAAGTAACAATAGCAAGAGCTAAATTTACCATTACCTACCCCTCTTCTTTTATGCTTGTTGCTAGTATGAATCCTAGTCCTAGTGGATATTTTCATGATTCTAATTCTAAATTAAGTGGCACTGCTAATGAAATGCAGCGTTATATGAGTAAAATATCAGGTCCTTTGTTGGATCGAATAGATTTACATATAGAAGTAACCCCTGTACCTTTTGAAAAACTTTCGGATAATAAACCATCAGAATCTAGTTTTGAAATTAGAAAGAGAGTTTGTAAAGCACGCGAAATTCAGAGTTTAAGATTCGAAAAATATGATCATTTACACTACAATGCTCAAATGACAACAAAACAAATAAGAGAATATTGTCTTTTAGATGCCGATTCTATCCATTTATTAAAAACTGCTATGGATCGTTTAAACTTATCTGCTAGAGCTTATGATAGAATTTTAAAAGTGTCTCGCACGATTGCCGATCTTGAAAATTCAGAAAATGTCCAAGCGGATCATATAGCGGAAGCAATACAATACAGGAGTTTAGACCGAGAAGGCTGGCTTGGGTAATATTTTACAACTAAAAAAGAGAATATTCAAAAAATTATGATATTCTCTTTTTACATAAATCTATAAAAATTAAAACGATTCAAAAAGTTGAAATCTTATTATTTTAATTCAAAAATCACCTTACTTTAATCAGTAAAAGGAAATTTGAAGAAGCAAGAAACAAAACAATTCGTATTGCATTTAAATCTTATTTCTTTTTAAAATATTATTTTTTAAAGACTATAAAAATTATACTAATTGCTTTAAGGCTATTTCAAAAGCTCTTGCACTTATATTCTTTTTATCAGAACTTGAATCAAATGTTTTTTGGATAGCCGTTTTAATAACATCTGAAGTATCATTAAAAATAGCTTCGTCTGTCATTTGTACTTTTCGTTCCATGAAATAAGCAAAAACGCGAGCCATTCCACAATTTGAAATAAAATCAGGAATCAAACTTATTTTGCTATCTGTTTCCTCCATAATAGGACCAAAGAAAATTTCTTTATCGGCAAAAGGAACATTAGCTCCACAAGAGATTACTTCTAATCCTGATGTTATCATGTTTTCTACTTGTTCTTTTGTAACTAAACGAGAAGCGGCGCATGGTGCAAAAATTTCAGCTCCTATAGTCCAAATTTCTTTATTAATTTCGGCAAAAGAAAGCATATTATTTGCTACTAATTTGTTGCCATCTTTATTAAGAAATAACGTTCTAATTTCTTCAAAAGTAAAACCGTTTTTATTAATAAGCCCTCCTTCTCTATCTATAATTCCTACAATCTTGGCTCCCATTTCTGCTAAATAAAAAGCAGCGGCTGATCCCACATTTCCAAAACCTTGAACAATGGCTTTTTTACCCGCAACATTACCTCCATAAATATCATAATAATGTCTTACGGCTTGTGCAACTCCGTAACCTGTAATCATATCAGCTACGGTATATTTTTTATGAATATCTGGCGAAAAAGTTGTGTTTTCTATAACTTTTACAACTCCTTGACGTAATTGTCCAATACGATTGATTTTATCTGCTTCAGTAGGCTTAAAATGGCCATTAAAAACACCTTCTTGTGGATGCCAAACACCGCATTCTTCGGTCATTGGTATTACTTCATGAATTTCATCTACATTTAAATCACCTCCAGTACCATAATAGCTTTTCAACAAGGGAGATACGGCTTTATACCAACGTTGCAGGACTTCTTTTTTTCTTGGATCATTTGGATCAAAATTAATTCCTGACTTTGCTCCACCTATAGCTGGTCCAGAAACTGAAAATTTAACCTCCATTGTTTTAGCTAAAGATAAAACTTCATTCATATCTAAACCTTTACGCATACGAGTTCCTCCTCCTGCAGCCCCTCCACGCAATGAATTAATTACAGTCCAACCTTCTGCATCTGTTTCTGGATCTTTCCAATGAAATACGACTTCTGGTTCTTTATTTTCAAATTTCTTTAAAAGCTCTTTCATATTATATATTAATTTTAGATGTGTATTTTATGAAAAAAGTTGTGCAAATGTAATTATTTTGCACAACTTTTTTCAAGGACTTATTCTTTTAATGTTTTCCTAAAAGTTCATTCTTTAAATCTTCATCTGCTGGTTCATCTGATAACCAAATACCAAAAAGAGCTTTTTTAAAGTCTTTCCCTTCTACTTTACCTTTTAATTTTTCATTTTTAGTAACTGTAATAGCTTCTTCTTTGGGATTATAAGATAATACATACACATCTCCTTTCACTATTTCTTCCGAAAGCAATGACTTAAATTGGTTAATTTTAGGCATCATGGCGTTTAATTTTTCTCCACATGATTTTTCAAACCCTTTTTCCATTGCATTAGTTAGTTTACGAGCTGTAACCATTTTTGAAATTATTTCAATACGAATAGCCATATCTGTTTCACTATCCATAATCACGTGTGGATCTTGAGATAAAGCAGTTAAGTATAAAGCTTGTACATATACATCAACCCAAGCCTTTGATCGAGTTCCAAATCCATTTAATTGAATTTTTTTTCCTCCATTTACCTCTATAGTTCTGGGAACTATTACGCCGTCTGTTTCAAATTGTGTTTGCGCATTAGAGATAAAAGCGGTACACATTAAAGCAAGAAAAAATAACTTTTTCAATTTCATAATTTTCAATATTTTAGGGTAATACAAATGTACCACATTTAAATTTTATTCCAAAAAATGATTGCTTTATTCTGATTTAATCTTATATATGTAACCTGCCGAATGATCTTCTGAAGCGCCTGTTACACTGGAGAGTACATTTATTTTATTTTCTAATTTTAAAACGCCTAAAAATGCAAAAATTAATGCTTCTTTAAACTCAATTATTTTTTGATCAGGAATTAAAACTTTTATATTAGGATTATTATTTCTGATTCTTTCAATTAAATAATCATTATACACTCCTCCTCCCGTAACTAGCATTTTCCCTGATTTATTTAATAATACATTTTTAATTTGAACGGCAATATGCTCTGAAAATGTGCATAAAATATCTGGAATACTTAAACCTTCAAATTGTTTGATAATCGGTAATATTTGACTTTTTACATATTCTATTCCTAAAGATTTAGGAAAAGGTAATTGATAATAGGCTAATTGATTTAACTTCATTAACAAAGAATGATTAATAGATCCAGATCTAGCCATAGCTCCTTTGTCATCAAAGTTATTTCCTGTTTTTTCTGCAAAGAAATTCAAAACCGTATTTACTGGAGAAATATCAAAAGCAATTCTTTTATCTAATAGTTGAAATGAAATATTAGAAAATCCTCCTAAATTCAAACAATAATCAAAATCTGAAAACAGAATATGATCTCCTATGGGAACTAAAGGGGCTCCTTGTCCTCCTTTATTAACATCTTGAACTCTAAAATCACACACTACCGTCTGCTTAACTAAATGAGCTATCATGGGTAAATTACCTATTTGTAGGGTAATACCTTTTTCTGGTTGATGTAAAATAGTATGCCCGTGTGAACAAATAGCATCTACATTATTTAATTGGTATTGATTTATAAATTTATTAATGATAGAACTTAGATATAGCGTATAATCCTCATTTAACTTTTCTAAATCTTGTTGATTATAGTTTACAGCTAATTTTAACCTTAATACCCACTCTTGGTCATAAGGTACCGTTTCTACTTCTAATATTTCAAATTTCCAAGTTTGATCTTCTTCTTTGAAAAAAATATGGGCTAAATCAACCCCGTCTAAAGAGGTGCCCGACATAACGCCTATAACATTAAAAAACTTTTTTTCCATAACCTGCAAAAATAATCAAACTTATTGGTAAATTAGTATAAATAACTATATTTGAAAACTTTTATAAAACAAAAACACAAAAATACAATGAACTTTAATTTAAGCGAGGAACATTTAATGATTCAGCAAGCTGCAAAAGATTTTGCTCAGGTTGAATTATTACCAGGTGTTATAGAAAGAGATGAACATTCTATATTTCCAACGGAACAAGTAAAAAAAATGGCTGAACTAGGCTTTTTAGGTATGATGGTTGATCCTAAATATGGAGGAGCAGGTTTAGATAGCGTTTCTTATGTACTGGCTATGGAAGAAATAGCTAAAATTGATGCTTCTGCAGCTGTAATCATGTCCGTAAATAACTCATTAGTATGCGCAGGTTTGGAAAAATTTGCTAGTGAAGAGCAAAAAATGAAGTATTTAGTTCCTCTTGCTAAAGGTGATGTTATTGGTGCTTTTTGTTTGTCTGAGCCTGAAGCTGGTTCAGATGCTACTTCCCAAAAAACGACGGCAATTGACAAAGGAGATCATTATTTATTAAATGGTACTAAAAACTGGATAACAAATGGTGGATCTGCTTCTACCTATATCGTTATTGCTCAAACAGATGCTGAAAAAGGACATAAAGGAATCAATGCTTTTATCGTTGAAAAAGGATGGGAAGGTTTTTCTATAGGCCCTAAAGAGAAAAAAATGGGAATCAGAGGTTCTGACACACATTCTCTTATGTTTTCGGATGTAAAAGTACCAAAAGAAAACCGTATAGGTGAAGATGGTTTTGGTTTTAATTTTGCTATGGCTGTTTTAAATGGTGGACGTATTGGTATTGCTTCTCAAGCTTTAGGTATTGCTTCTGGTGCTTACGATTTAGCATTAAAATATTCACAAGAACGTGTAGCTTTCAAAAAACCAATTTTCCAACATCAAGCTATTGCTTTTAAATTAGCAGATATGGCTACCCAAATTACTGCTGCAAGAATGCTTTGTTTAAAAGCTGCTTGTGAAAAAGATGCAGGACAAGATATATCT
Source organism: Flavobacterium davisii (assembly GCF_042182265.1). NCBI lineage: Bacteria > Pseudomonadati > Bacteroidota > Flavobacteriia > Flavobacteriales > Flavobacteriaceae > Flavobacterium > Flavobacterium davisii. The sequence goes on along the minus strand of NZ_CP097869.1, from coordinate 2,384,058 downwards.
CATTCTGGCGCAATGGCTAAATTATTTGCTTCAGAAACTGCAATGAATGTAACAATAGAAGCAGTTCAGATACACGGTGGTAACGGATACGTTAGTGAATATCATGTAGAAAGAATGATGCGTGATGCTAAAATTACTCAAATTTATGAAGGAACTTCTGAAATTCAAAGAATTGTTATTTCTAGAGGTTTAATAAAATAATTTTATCCTATATAAAAAAGAATGCCGTTATACACTGCACTCAAAAACATCAATTAGTTTATAATTGCTTTAATTAGAATATGAGCTCGATAAGTTCGAGCTCATACTTTTTATATTCAATTTCATTCTTCATTCATATCTTCCAATTGCTTTATTAAATATATTACCATTATATAAGATATAATAAAGTCTTTCTTTTAAACGAACTATTTTAATTATATTTGAGTTTGTTTTTTTACACATTAAAGCCACTAAAAACTTTATTAAAGAGCTCTTTCTAATGATATATAGCGGATTAAATAATGAATACATAGAACTAATAAACCTCCATACTGGCAGTTTATTAACATTAGACAACACTTTGTCTTATCCTCTTTTATTTATATGGATAAAAAGTGACCAAGCGGATTTTTCTTATGAAGGAAATACTTTAAATCTTGCTAATAATACTATTTTATGTCTTACATCTTTTCATAAAATTGAAATTGATCATTTAGAAGCAGCAAGGGTTATAAAATTTAATCGTGAATTTTATTGTGTTAAAGATCATGACAGCGAAGTAAGCTGCAAGGGATTACTCTTTTATGGAGCTAATCAATTACCTTATTTTCAAATACCAGAAGATGAAATTGATAAATTTGAAACGTTATGGCAAATGTTTTTAATTGAGATGCAATCAAAAGATAGTTTACAATTAGAAATGCTTCAAATGATGTTAAAAAGATTTATTATTCTTTGTACACGCATTTACAAATTACAACAAAACTTATTTAAATTAGAGACAAAAGAAATTGATATTGTTAGAGAATTTCATTTTTTGGTAGAACAACATTTTAAACAAAAACATACCGTAAAAGAATATGCCAGCTTATTAAATAAATCAGCAAAAACACTGGCTAATATTTTTTCACAAGTTTCCAAAAAAAGCCCTTTACAAATCATTCATGAAAGAAAACTTTTAGAAGCCAAAAGAATGCTTAGGTATACTGATAAGGCAGTTAAAGAAATAGCATACGAACTTGGCTTTGAAGATATACAATCATTTAGTCGTTTTTTTAAAAAATCTGAAAAAATCAGCCCTTCTGAATTTAAAAACTCATTATTGGGAAATATTGCCAACTCATCGGGAACGAAAACCTAACCCTTGATCTTACTATTACCTGATCTTTGCATTGTAATTATTCCAATAACATAAAAAATAAAACAATGACAAAGTTTACAATTCCAACTCGAGAAGAAGTATCAGAAAACAATCAAGTAATTTTTGACAATCTTCAAAAAAACTTAGGTTTTATACCTAATTTATACGCTTATTACGCAAAAAATGAAACCGCATTAAGCGATTATCTTACTTTGCAAAATAGAAAAAGTACACTTAAGGCAAAGGAAAGAGAAGTAATCAATCTTGTAACAAGTCAAATTAATGGATGCCGTTATTGTCTATCAGCCCATACTATGCTAGGTAAGATGAATGGTTTTACAGAAGAGCAGGTAATAGAACTTCGTAAGGGTTTTGCTTCTTTTGATCCTAAATTAGACGCTTTGGCTAAATTTACCGCTTCAGTAGTAGAAAATCGTGGTAAAGCAACTGAAACAAGTAAAGCCTCTTTTTTTGCTGCAGGCTATACAGAAGCCAATTTAATTGATCTCGTTATTATCGTAGGAGACAAAATAATTAGTAATTACCTACACAATTTAACGGAGTTTGCCATTGACTTTCCAATTGCATCTGAACTTTAATTAACTTTTAAAATTTTATCAAAATGAAATCGGGAAATTTAATCATCAGAATAGCCTTTGGTCTATTATTTATTTGGGGCGGACTTGAAAAATTATTTGAAGGTTTTTTAGGAGGTGTAGGTTTACAAAATATGGCTAATTTTTTAAAATCTACTGGTTGGAGTTTTTTAGGCCATAAAGGAACTTTTATTTTAGCCCTTATTTTAGCTTTATTAGAATTAATTGCTGGTATTTTTCTTATTATTAATAAAAAACTTTTTTATTCTTACAGCTTTTTATCACTTGTGATGTTTATTGCCCTAGCGACGGTTCATATACCATCAGGAAATTGGATGAATATTATGATTCATATTACTTTATTAGGTACTTTATTAGGTCTCGGCATAAATGAATTTGATAATAAAATTTTTACATCTAAAACATAAAATTTTTATTAGCCTTACTAAAAAAAATGTATGACAGCAGACTTTATAACAAATTCCGCATTATATTTTGTGATAAAAAAGTAAAGTCTAAGAAAAAAAATACTTTTTCTTAGCTATACAACTCGTTTTGAGACTGTCTAAAAAATGCACTGCACCAAAAAGTTAGATACTATTTGGGGTCAGTGTACTTAGACAGCCTCTTACTTATTTTGATACAATTCTTGATTTGTACATAGCTTTTTTACCATCTTTAGTCTCTACAAAGCACCAGTCTTCTTCATCAAAAAATGCGTATAATTGGCCTGCTTATTAGAAATAAAATCATTGGCTATTCTCAATACTCTCATAAAAGCCCTAATCTTAGCTTCACACTCACATTTTTTTCCTATTTCAAAATAAGACCCCTCTTTTTTCAAAAATTCCCCTTCGTGTTTTTTAACGTTACCCTGGCATTCTGCCTGTAGCCATAGGTATTCGGTCGGTACTTTGTAGGTGTCGAAAGTGATTTTTTCGCCTTTGTCATACGAGACATTTGCCAATGATTTTACAATATCCTCAGCTTTAGAAAATTTTTTATTTTTAGCTAATTCGTCTTTTATTTTTTTAATAATTACGCCAGCAACCGTTTTTTTCTTGGCATCAGTACTAGTGTCATTTTTACCTCCAAAAGTATATGTATACTGTCCGTCTTTTATTCCAGCCAGTTTTTCTTTCCACTTTTTTAAATCCTCATCAGATTTTGGGCGTAGCTTAATTTTTATTTTAGCTTCTCCTTTTTCTACTGTAGCTTTTAATGTGGTTAGTTCTGCACCCTCTTTTTTCGCTTCTTGAACGGGTAAATCGGCAGTTTTAGCTATTAAAATTTCTTCTTTTTCTTTTATTTTAATGTTTACTTCTTTCCCATCTAGCAATACGGTTTTTGCTACTACATATATTTCTTCTTCTAGTGGAGCATTGTTGATTTTAACAAAATTCGCCCCTAGCTTATAGACGTCAAAAGAGATTACTTCATTTTTAGCATAAGTAGTTTTAGTTAAAGCAGCTTTTATATCTTCTAGTTTCGAATATTTTTTATCTTTCTTTAGGTCTGCATCTACTTTTTTCTTTATGATAGTGGCAATTTTGTCTTTATCTATATTTTTGTTCTCGTTTTTAAACGTATATTGCTGTTTACCTGCTTTTTCGGTGGTTTCCTTAGTGAATTCTTCTTTAGCAAAATAGGCATCAATTAGAGCTTCTATTTTTGGAACGTCTGTTTTAGAATCTTCTACTTTAGTCTTAGTAACGTTAGTAGGAACATCAATTTCAATTTTATCTGGTTTTACTTCGACTTTTTCAACTGCGCTTGGAGGAGTATTTTCTTTAGGTGGATTTCCTTTTAGTTGATCTTCTTCTACTTTTTTTATTTCCTCTGGTGAATATACATTGAAATTACTTCCTGCAACATAGTTTGATTTTAGCGTTGCTACCGCTGTTACATAGTATTCGTGTGTTTTACCTTCGCCGCCTTTGCCAGCGTGCGCCTTTGCGATTACTTTAAAATCTGGTTTTAGGGTAAACTCTACAATAGCTAGGCCTTTTTCACCAACTTTTCCCATAGCTTGAGCGACAAGATTATATTTGTTTTCTTCACTATGTCCACCACCTTCTGCATCATCTTCCCACATTTTGAATAAAATTTTTTCTCCGACCATTCCAGTGGTATAGGCTTTTGCTTTTACTTTGCGCCCGTAAGGTAGGTCTTTAGTGAGTTTATTATCATTTATATCTGTCATTTCTACTCGTAAAACCTCACGTTTTTCGGCAGAAACTACTTTTACTTTCATTGCACTGGCATTGTCCAGCTCTGGTTCGTGGCTATATGCCACAATGAGATAGGTGTTTCCTACAGCACCTTCTTGAAAGCGGAAATGTCCTTGCTCTTTTTCTAGGATTTTTTCCCAATTGCCTTTGTTATCGTGATATGCTACCCATTTTACGTGTGCTTCATTGCGTTCGTTTGCAGGTGTTGCATCATACCAGCTTGATACTTTGTAATCTGTCCATTCGCCTGCTTTTATGGTACTGGGTCCTGTGATTGATTTTAGTTTTTAGTTTGTCAAGGAACGTACAACAAAAAACGGCATTACGGCCGTTTTTATTTATTTTGATACAATTCTTGATTTGTGTACATAGCCTTTTTTACCATCTTTTGTCTCGATATAATACCATCCTTTTTTGCTTTCCTCAACATCTTCTTCAATACATTTAAGAACTATTATATGTTCATTGGTATTTATTTTTGTTATAATATCTGAATTTGAACTTGGCTTACTTCTTAGATTTGAATAACCATCTTTGTCAAAAATCATATTTGAATTAAATTTTTTATTTAAAAGAATAATTATTTCATCTATTTTTGACTTTTCCTTTATGTAAAAGTTTTCGTTTTCTTTTACATCTCTTTCAATTAGAAGTTTTTGTTCAGATTTTCTTTCGTTTGCCATTTCTATATTTGTCAAATTGACTATATAATTATTTGCAATAATAATTTTCACAGCATTAAAGTCTTCATTTTTTATTGCTTCTTGCATAATTGAATCAAGATAGTTTTCTAATTTGAATTTTTTGATAAAATAGTCTAGCCATTGACTATTTACATAGTATTGTGAATCAAAATAAGTGGAATTGTTAATTAAAATTTTTAAATTCTCTGGATCGAAATCTTCAATTGGAATACTGTTTTCAAATTCAGATAATTTTTTTTTAAATTCTTTTTGTTCTTCATTGCTTGGATTAACTAAATCGCTTGGAGTAAAATTTATTTGAGATCCTTCATTGAATAAATTGCCAAATTCTATTGAATTTTCTTGATTTTCTAAACTGTTACTTTCTTGATTATTAAGTTTAGATGTGTCTTCCTTATTTGAATCGTTAAAATTATTTGTTATATAATTATCTTTTTTGCAAGAAAAACACACAACTATTAATGCTAGATAAATGAATTTTTTCATTGGTTTTTACTTTGTCAAGAATGTTGAGAAAAACGGTTTTAAGCCGTTTTCTATTATTTAAATTTTAGATAAACTTCCATCAGAGTTTAATTTATAACTTTCTATTTTTTTATAAATCTTGGAAAATCTCATTTCGAAAATATCTATACTTAGATTTTTATTTAAAGTAAATGTTTTAGCAGTATAAGTCAGATCTTCGGGTGCATCACCATCTAATTGAATTCCTATCATTTGTTTAGAAATCAGTATATTGTTTTTTACATTTATCATTAAATGATTTAAAAAATATTCTTCTATATCATCACGAATTTGAATTATGTATGTCTCGAAAGATAACCCACCATTATCAATATGATAAATTGCATAAGGTTTGTTCTTGTTGATTTTTTTATTAATTAAACTAGTGACTAAGTTCAATTCATTACCTTGAATTTGAGGATATCTTTTATCACATTCAGCATTATTTTTTAAGTAACAGTCATTTGTGTATTTTTGATAATCAAATGGGAGAGATACTAGATTATTTGAATTGTTGTTATTGCTGGATTTTTTTCTGAAAGTTATTAAGTAATCAGAGTATTGTAAAATTAGATAGCCATTAGTAAAAACGGCAATACCACCCTCCATAAAAAAATCCTTAAAGGGATACTTTTGAGAATCTTCATAACTCACTTCAATATAATCAACTTCATTTTGTATGTTGATTTTGTAATTTTTGGACAGATAGTCAGAATAATATTTGTATATATAATTTTGACCAAATAAATTTTTCGAATTTGATTTATTGACAGTAAATTGGGCTTTAATATTATTTATAATGATGTTATTGTCAGTAATATTAATTTTTATCGATTTCAATCTTGATACAATTGAATCTACAGTTTTGTTATTAGATATTTGTTTTACTTCAATTAATTCAAAGTTTTCTTTTTTTTCTATTAAATCATCAGAAGTACTATCTTTTTTATCTTCATTAATTGGTAAAGTATTTGTTATTTCTGTATTTGAAATAACATTCTCTTTTTCTAAACCATTTTTAGAATCAGTCTTACATCCTGAAACTAGGAATAATAAGTTGGTTAAATAAATAAATAAAATCATTTTTATAAGTTTAATGTGTTGAATCATATATATTATTTTTAAACATTTTAATTTCTGCATTTCTTCTTTTTACTAAACCAGAAGTTCCTCCATTTGTGACATCTTTCATTTCATTAGCTCCTGCTTCATATTCTTTATTATTTATATTTTTTTTAATTTTTGTCTCACCATCATTTTTGCCACCTGTATTTAAAAAATTTTCCCCAGTGTTAAATACTAAACTTACTAAAGCATCATATTCATATTGATATAGAGGAGCAGTGATGTCTCTTTTTACGGAATTTTCGAATTTTTTTAATCTAAGCTCAAATAATTCATTTGCTCTTTCTTTGGTTATTCCATTTTTAAATTCATCAGGAATTGTAATATCCTCACATTTTTTTCTTTTTATTAAATGACCATACCCAATAGTACAATATCCTTCAGAATCATTATAAGCCTTAGGCTCAAATTTTTCCCAATCTTTTATGAATTGTTTGCCTTTATCCGATAGTTTTAGGGTTTTAGGATCAACTCTTTCATTCGAGTCTTTTTTTTCAGCTTCTGGGTTACCTTGAGGTGTAAAACTTCTAAAACAATTACACAAATCATTTAATCCCATTTCTCTTGCTAATTGAACTATGCTCTTACCATTTAAGGACTGACTATTTTTACAAAAATATTTATCTTCTAAGTAAATTGCATCAAATCGTCTAACATCAAAATGAATCCAACTAAAAGTATGATCAAATCTAACACTCCCATTTTTTTTATATAACAAATCAATTGGTTCAATTGAAAATTTATTTGGATTTGTCCAATTTTCTTGTCCTCCTAAATATTTTATATAAAATTCATCCCTAATTTTTCGCAATGTTTCCAAATTCTTTTTTTGTTCACCTCTGATATTCCAATCCCCTTTACTAAACTGAATATCAATTGCTTTTCCTTGATGATTTGTTGTTGTGTAATTTTTAAATCTACATCTGTATCCAGATGAAATTAAATCTAGAGAATAAATAGTTTGCTGGCTGAAATAAAATTTTAAAGTTTTTAAACCAAACAATAAGCTTCTATGTATGCCTGGATATTCATAATTATGATTTGCTTCATTATGAGGTTTTTTTTTATATGTGCCTTTTCCAGTATGATCACCAAAACCATCACAAATATTTTTTTCTTTAATTACTCTTAATTTAGAACTAGCTTGTCTACCTTTGGTTGAACAACTACATTTTAATTGGTTCCAAAAAGGCACACCTATATCAAACTTAGTAGAAAAATCATCAATCGCCCTCAACACATTACCACAAACCTTACCTGTCTCAGGAACTTTCATATAATCCCGTTGAAACTGTTTAATCATTTTTTCGGTGCGGTCTGTAAATTCATCAGTCGGGACATTTCCGCCAAAACCCGCTAAACGAATATTAATTTCTCGTATGAGTTCACTCTTGTCTCCTTTTTTAATGCAATATCTTTCACCACAGCTTGTACCTGTAGTGGAAGCCTTCTCCACTTTCGTTTTCCCCACAATAGCGGGGCTTTTTCCCTCCGGGATTTCAATGGTGTGGGGTTTGTCTCTTAGGGCAGTTCCTTGGGTTTCTACCCAATCCCATATTTCACCTAAGGTTTCGGAAATAGGGTTTAATAAGCCACTTTCCTCTTTCTTGCTTTTTGGTTTTTCTTCAGCTGGAGAACCTTTGGCTTTTTTTATTCCCGTAGACTGAGAAGGGGGTTTATTTTCTGTAGGTAATGGATTTTGTATATCTACGTTTGTTGTTGTGTGCTTTTTATTTTTGTAATATTCTACTGTTACATAAAACTCTAGTTCTCTTATATCTGCTTCTCCTTGCATGGCTTTCTTCATCAAGGCTTTGGTTAGCATAAAGTCTACTACAACATTACCATATAAATCTACTTTTGCCTTCTTTGTATCAATGAGTTTGTTAGAGGCATTGTGTCCGCTGCCTTTTGCGTCGTCTTCCCATAAAGTAAATAAGATTTCTTTGTTAAACATATTTACACAATGCGCTTTGGCTCGTAGTTTTTCTGTAAAACTAAAAACACTTCCTTTACTATCGTCTACATAGGTTAGGTCTACTTTACATATTTTGGGGATTCTGCTGGCTTTGGGGGTTATGATTAATCCGCCTCCTTCGGGTTGGTATAAATAGGCTTCTAATCGATAGGTTTCTCCTGCCGAAGATTCGCCAAAGGTAAAACTGCTGTCTCCTTTTTTCTTAACATGGGTGGTGGTAAATCTTCCATCGCTTCTTTTTTTGAATAGCTCCCAAGTAACGTTGGCTTTTTCTCTTTCAGATAAGGGGGTATTGGGGTACCATTCGGATATGTGGTAGGTCATTTTTTCGCCTACTGTGGGCGAGGTTACGCCTGATATTACGGATATCCCTTTTTTCATTATAAATCTGTTTTTTTATTACCAAATTTCATTATTATCACTGTTAATTTCTTCTTGAAATTCTTCAAAATTCAGAATGGGGTTGTATAGATGTTGTTCGTGTGGATTGGCTTTTTTAACTTGGTTTTTACTGGTTTGACTTTCTTGTCCGTGTTTTAAAATGGTAATTTTACCGCCTGTACTGCACATTAACTCGGATATTTCGGTGACGCATTTTTTGTCTAAAATTTTTACTTTATCATAGGTTTTAGTCCATTTCCCTGCGGCTGCAAAGGAGCAGGGTAAATACCCTCCGGAGCTGGGTTTTAGTTTACATTGTCCAAAGGGTTGTGCTGTTGGATTTAGTTGTATATCTTCTTCTGTTACGGCCAAGTAATCAGACTTGCCTTGGGAATCATTCCAATAATGTTTGGTATGACTGGTTACTTTAAAGGATGGAAATTGAAACCCTTGGTTGCACTGACATTGTCCTTTTTGTACGACAAAGTGCTTGCCTTCGTGTGGAGTGGAGCTGGAGGAGTCAGAACTTGGACTTGTTTCTTTTTTTGCTACTTCTTTGGAACTCTGGGATACTGCTACTTCTGTTTTTGTATCGTTGTTCTGTGGGGCATTGTTTTCTTGCTTTTCTTTTATATAAGGGGCTTCTTCTGCTATTAGAAGCTCTTTTCCTACTACGACTTCTGAATCTAATAAGTCTTCTAAAGGACAATATATGTTGTGAAATGCGCGAAGGCTGGCTCCGTCTTTTATAGCAAATTTCTCCGCTAGGCTATTGAGTGTGTCGCCTTTTTGTACTCTATATTTTTTCATATATAGACTGGTTTAGTTTGTTTAGTTAATTTATTTTTAAGGTATGCTTTAGATATATTTCTTGGTTATTTTCTATCTTAAGTTCGGCTTCTACTTTTAGTAATTGTTTTTCTTTTTTGGAGGTGTAATAAATAAAAGTTATACTTCCTTGCCAATTTGATAGATCTTCTTCTTGGGTATCTATTGTATTATGGGAATATTCTATAATTTTTTTACGTAATATTTCTTCAAATGTGCTCCCTTCTTCATAATTTGATGTAACAATTGTTTTTATATAGTCTGTGTTTTCAAAATTATGTTGTGTTATAACTGCACTTTCTACGTTATACGAATTGGCTTGATAATAAAAAAAATCATTTTTTTCTTCTTCACTAAACCAACTCATATTGGGAAAAAGGACTTGGTATAATAAGGTTGAACAATAACTCTTTAGAATTTTTTTTCTATCTGTTAGAGTTTTCTCAAACTTATCAATATATGCTTGATTTATTTTTCCTGAAAAATAAGTTAAAAGGTCTAATTTTCTTTCTTTAAATTTGTTTATTATTTCTTGATGATTTTTTATGTTTATTATCTGACCTCCGGAATTTATTATAAATTCTATCGGATATATTGTGTTCATACAAGCTATGGCTAATGTAGAAATCTTATCTTCTGGGGTTTCTTCTTCTTTTTGAAAATAGCTGTTTGCTAACGATACTATGATTCCTTCTTTTTCTCTTGTGGTTTTTAGGGTCGCCTTATAACTTACTGTAAAGGGAGCTTTTGCTGATGATTCTATTGTTTCTTCTATATTGTAACTGGGTTTATAAAAATTATGAGGTAAGTAGTGTAATGGTAGACTGTTAAGGGTCTGATTTTTTTTTTCAAACTCTTTAAACTCTTGGATTTCTTGTGAGGAAGGTAATAGGATTGCACTAATTCCTTTTAGATGATTCTCTTCTATTATTTCTTTTAGATCGCAATAGGTATTATGATATTGTCTGAGTGTTTGACTACTGATTCCTAATTTTTGTGCTACAGATTCTAAGGTATCTCCTTTTTTTACAATATGCATTGACCAACTAATATTCATCTCGTTTTTGTTTGTTTTTTAGCGATAAAACAGAAATGTTTTATCAAGTTGATTTGTATTTAAAATCTTTTAATGGAAGATGTTCTTTTATTTTAATAGTCTTGTATTGAAACTGTTTGTTAGCCATATTTATACTTGTATTAAAACATGTTATTGTGTCATAAATTTACATCTTCTTCAATTGTGTTTTTTTACCCTATATAGCTTGTTTTTTTCATCAAGACATTGTTTTCAATTTTATATTTATTTTTTTTACAATAAATATCAAATTTATCATTTTAAATTACAAAATAATTATATTTTGTTGTTTTTTATGGAAAATTTTATTTTTACCCTATTTATTACCGTATTGAATGTAATCGTATTTTTTGTTTAACCTAATCAATAGGAACGATAGGAATGAATAGAGGAAATTGTTTATTGGATAAAATTATAGTAGAACTATTTTTTTATTCAAAGCTATGAGAACTGTTTTTTTATAACTTTTAAAATTTATTTTTTTGAATGTTTTTTTGAAATAAAATAAAAAAGTGAAAATCTTAAACGATTTTCACTTTTTATCTAATTAATTTTTCAGCATCGAAAAAATTTCATCTTTTAAAAATAACATTTTAGCTTTTAACTCGTGCATGTGTGCATCTGTAGTGACTTCTGCTCCAGAATTGTATCGGTGAATTTCATGTTCTACTTCATGGTATTCATCAAATAGTTTTCTAAAATGATTGTCTTTTGTTTTTAAATCATGAATTTTTTCAGTGAATTCAGGGAATTCGTTCAGTAGGTTGTGTCTTTCCATTTTTGCTTATATTTAAATTATTATTATAATTCTATATTGATTTTTCTTTATCTCTTTTATTTACAATGTGGTGTGCTTTGAATTAATAAACTCATGGTACTGGGAGATAAAAAAGGGATATTTAATCCTAATCCTCTAAAAACAAATAATATTCCCACTCCAATAACTGCTATGGGTATTATTTTTTGAATTTTACTTCGTATAGGGATTGTTAATAAATTAGCCGTGTATACAACTGTTGCCATCATCGGAATGGTTCCTATTCCGTACAAAGTCATATATAGGATACTTAAATGAATTTTTTGCATTGCAATCGCTCCAAAAAGTGCTACATATACTAATCCACAGGGTAAAAATCCGTTGAGTAAACCGATCATAAAAATAGAGGGATAGCTTTTCTTTTTAAATTGCTGTCCCAATGACGATTTTAATTTAGTTAATATTGTTAAGATGGGCTTAGACAAATTATATTGGGCGAAGACTTTTTCTGGAACTAAAACTATTACTATCATTAAAATGCCAATCATAATTGACATTTTTTGCTGAAAACCAGCAAGAAAAAGCCCTCTACCCAACAAACCAAAAAACAATCCTAATAAAATATAGGATATGATTCTTCCTATATTATAGGTTATAATTTGTATAACTTTTGTAAGTTGATTAGTTCTATCAACTGGCAACATCATAGCAATAGGTCCGCACATACCCACACAGTGCAAACTGCTAATTAAACCTAATATGAATGCTGAGTATATCATTTTTTTATGATTAGCAATAACCATATACCTATTATTTTAAAACTATTATTTAGTAGTTTATGGCATACGATTATTGTTTGCTATTATAAATTTACTTTCTCTTTATTCAAATATTTGTTTCCTTGGTATTCCCAGTCAATAGTAATGTCCCAACGACCGCCAATCAGCTTGGTTTTAGGTATGAGCAAATTGGAAGAAGATAACGATATGGGCACATCGAAATCTAATTGCTGATTAGACGGTCTATAAAAGGACACCTTACCTATTATATTTTTGTAATCAAATGATTTTGGAAATTTTATTATAAGTCCTTCTTTTTTAATTTCTAAAATAACCTTTTCGTTTAGATTGAGAGCATTTTTTTCTTTATCTAATTGATCTTGGTATCCTATTTCTTTTTTATAATATTCTTCTGTAACCATTTCATGATCGTATTCTTTTGTTCCTTGTACTTTAAATACAAAGTATAATATGAATGTGATAAATAACCCAAATGCTATCACAATTCCTGTTCCCCAATTTGCTTTCATAATTCTATTATTACATACCTTTTTTTTAACTCAATAAAACCATTTTATCCATTTTTATGTCATCTTTTTGTTTTATTAAAGTTGAACTATACTAATTAAATTTTCTTGGCCCTAAAAAATTACTAGTAGTGGTTTCTATTAACCTTTTATTATTATAAATTTCTATTTTTATTTTTGTCTTATCTCCTTCCAAAAATGCTGGATGAATTTCTACAAACAAAGTTCCCTGGGCTAAATTATCTTTTTTAACCTGAACACTTTGTTTACCTACTATTTCAATTTTTCCTTTTGGACTAACTAATTTAAAGGTTACGTTTTTAAAATCATCCATGGTTTTGTTTACTATTTTATAAGTAAAAACATTTGTAATATTTTCTCCTTTATGCTGAAATAATTGTCCTGGTAAACGTAATACAGTGGCTTCTACATCATTTCTTAAAAATAGCATTCCTATAAAAATACCTATTAAAATACTTAAAACGGCTACATATCCTTTCATTCGAGTTGTAAAAACAAATTTTTCTTTTTTTACAATCTCATTTTCACTTGCATAGCGTATTAAGTTAATGGGTAAGTTTACACTTGTCATAATAGCATTACACTCGTCTATACAAGCAGTACAATTAACACACTCTAGCTGAACTCCATTTCTAATATCTATTCCTGTAGGACAAACATTTACGCATTGATGACAATCAATACAATCTCCTTTTCCTAATAGTGTTCTATCTTCTCCTTTCCTAAATTTTCCTCTTCCTCTTTCGCCTTCACCTCTTACGTGATCATACGCTACATTGATTGTCTTATTATCTAACAAGACTCCTTGCATACGACCGTAAGGGCAAGCTATAATACATACTTGTTCTCTAAACCATGCAAAAACAAAATAAAAAACGCCTGTAAAAATTAAAAGAGCAATTAGGGTCGTTGTATTTTGTAAGGGGCCTTGGCGTACCATGTCTAATACGGAATCACCTCCTATTAAATAAGCTAAGAAAACATTGGCTATAAAAAAGGAGGCTATAAAAAAGAGCATCCATTTGGTTAATCTTTTTCTTATTTTTTCAGCATTCCATTCTTGTTTAGCTAATTTAATTTGCGCTCCTCTATCCCCTTCTATCCAATATTCTATTCGTCTAAAAACCATTTCCATAAAAATAGTTTGCGGACAAATCCAACCACAAAAAATGCGTCCAAATGCTACTGTAAATAGAGCTAATCCTACAACTCCAATGATCATTGAAATTACGACCAAATGGAAATCTTGAGGCCAAAATGGAAATCCAAAAATGGAAAATTTTCGTTCTATTACGTTAAATAATAAAAACGGACTGCCGTTTACTTTTACAAAAGGTGCTGAGAAAAGAAATATTAACAAAAAATAACTTACTATTTTTCTTTTATCATATAATTTCCCACTTGGTTTTTTAGGAAAAATCCATGCACGTTTTCCCTCTTTGTCAATAGTTGCAATGGTATCTCTAAAGCTATCTGATGGTAAATGGCCTGCCATAATTTGTTATTTTTTATGTCATTTTGAATAAAACAGAGTGAAATGGAGAAATCATATACAATATTTTTATACTTATAGCGGATTTCTCCCTTTGTTTCAAATGGCAACTAATTTTATATTTAGTATTATTTAGCTTTAGTTGAATCTACAGTTGCTGAAATGTTTTGAGTTGCAGGCATAGTTGTAGCGCCTTCTTCCCATAGATCTCCTTCGGGTGCTTTAGCTCCAGCTGGATTGGTACCTTGTAAACTCAATACATAACTTGCTATTTTCTGTATATCTGATGGTTTTATTTGATCTTTCCATGAAATCATACCCTTACCAGCACGTCCACCTTCCATAATGGTATTAAATACATTTTTAATTCCGCCGCCTAAAACCCAATATTTATCTGTTAGATTGGGACCTATTGCTCCTCCTGCATCTGCCTTATGACACGCAATACAGTTTGTTTGAAAAATAGCCTTACCTGCATTAATACTTTCAGCATCTGTTAATAAAGTAACATTTTCTTTGCTCATTAAATCGGGGGCTGTCTTCTTATATTCTTCTACCTGAACTTTTGCTATAGTCATTTCTTTTTCAAACTCAGTTGTTTGATCATCATGACCTAGCATGTGAAAACGGACTAAATAAATTAATGCAAATGCAATGGTCCCATAAAATAGATACACCCACCAAGGAGGTAAAACATTATCCAATTCTTGAATTCCATCGTAATTATGATTCATAATTAACTCATTTTCTTCTTCTACTTTACGAGAACGAGTTAATTTTTGTATAATTCCTTTAAAAAATTGAGTTTTAGTAAAAGGTAGATTTTCTTCTAATTCTTTTTCTTTACGTTGTTCTTCAGTTAATAAAGTATCTAAAACTTTATCTGTTGCCTTAAGGACTAACTCTACAGCTATCAGAATTAACAAAAAAATCAATAAAATAACATTTAGTATAGGGTACTTAATAAAAGCTGGACGGTCGCCCGAGTCTATAAAAAATTCCATCGCCATGAAAAACAAGGCAAAAAATGCTGGAATTCTTACGTATATAGGAAATATTTTTTTCATAATGCTTAAATTTTATTTTTTAGCAGTATATATCTATTATCTTATTATGTTTGATATAGAGCTACAATCTGCTATAAAACAGCCGTTTTATGTTTTATAAATTTAAAAATTCGTCTGTAGTACCTTCAGCAAAAGGCAAATTACTTAATTGATTTATCTTTTCTTTTTTATAGGTAAAAACCCAACAATACAATCCTACAAAAAAGAAGAAAAAGATTAACAATGAAATGATAGGATATATCTCAATTCCTGTGATATTTTCCATAGTATGTTTAACAAACTTCAACATAGTTTTATTTTTGAGAATCTTTAACTTTTATATCAGTACCTAAACGTTGTAAATAGGCTATTAGAGCTACAATTTCACGATCCTTCATAGGAACAAATTCTTCTTGACGGATTTTAGCATTTTTTTCGCTTTCAGCATAACTTTTTACAAAATCTGGATCATTTTTCAAATTTGTCTCTATTTTAGCTGATTGCTCTGCAATAGATGTTTTGGCATTTTTGATGTCTTCTTCGGTATAAGGCACTCCTAATGTTTGCATTACTTTCATTTTTTTCTCAATTTGAGAATAATCAGCAGATTTATTATCAAATAACCATTTGTATGCAGGCATAATAGAGCCCGCTGACGTACTTTGGGGATCCCACATGTGATTAAAATGCCAGTTATCATTATACTTACCCCCAACTCTAAATAAATCGGGACCTGTACGTTTTGATCCCCATAAGAACGGATGATCATATACATATTCACCTGACTTAGAATACTCTCCATAGCGTGCAACTTCTGATCGGAAAGGACGAATCATTTGGGAATGACATCCTACACATCCTTCACGGATATATAAATCACGTCCTTCTAATTCTAAAGGAGTGTAAGGTTTTACACTTGAAATAGTTGGAATATTAGATTTTACAACGATTGTTGGAATAATTTGTATAATTCCTCCTATTAAAATGGCTATTGTAGCTAAAACTGTTAATTGAACAGGTTTTCTTTCTAACCAAGCATGAAATTTTTCATTTTTTAAACGATATGGAGCAATCGTAACTAGAGCGGGTGCTTCGGCTAATTCATCTTCTACTGATTGTCCGTTTACAACTGTTTTATAAGCATTATAAACCATTACTAACATTCCTATCAAGTACATACTTCCTCCTACAGCACGAATAGCGTACATAGGCATGATTTGAGTTACTGTTTCTAAGAAATTACCATATACTAACGATCCGTCTGGATTAAACTGTTTCCACATAGAGGCTTGTGTAAAACCAGCCACATACATTGGTAAAGCGTACATGATGATACCTAATGTTCCTATCCAAAAGTGGAAATTAGCTAATTTTTGGGAGTATAATGATGTTTTTGTTAATCTAGGTAACAACCAATAAATAATACCAAAAGTCATAAAGCCATTCCAAGCTAAAGCACCAACGTGTACGTGTGCCACGATCCAATCCGTAAAGTGTGCTATGGCATTTACATTCTTTAATGATAACATAGGGCCTTCAAAAGTAGCCATACCATAACCTGTAAGCGCTACTACAAAGAATTTTAATACAACATCCGTACGTACTTTATCCCAAACACCTCTTAAGGTTAAAAGTCCGTTAATCATACCTCCCCAAGAGGGCGCAATTAGCATTACAGAAAATACTACCCCTAAATTTTGCGCCCAATCAGGCAAAGCTGTATATAACAAATGGTGAGGTCCTGCCCAGATATATAGAAATATTAAAGACCAAAAGTGAATAATTGATAATCTGTAAGAATACACGGGTCTGTTAGCTGCTTTTGGCATGAAATAATACATTAAGCCAAGAAAAGGAGTTGTTAAGAAAAAGGCAACCGCATTATGTCCATACCACCATTGTACCAATGCGTCTTGAACGCCTGCATAAACAGAATATGATTTTAAACCATTAACTGGTAATTCTAAACTATTAAAAATATGTAATACTGCTACCGTTACAAAAGTGGCTATATAAAACCAAATGGCTACATAAAGGTGTCTTTCTCTACGACGTAAAATAGTCATAATCATATTAACACCAAATACTACCCAAATTACTGCTATAGCAATATCTATTGGCCATTCTAGTTCTGCATATTCTTTAGAAGTGGTATAACCTAAAGGTAAAGAAATAGCAGCCGCAACAATAATTAACTGCCATCCCCAAAAATTTAGGTTACTTAAAAAATCGCTATACATTCTTGTTTTTAATAATCGCTGGATTGAGTAGTAATAACCAGCAAACATTGCATTGCCCACAAAAGCAAAAATGATTGCATTTGTATGCAGGGGGCGTAATCGTCCGTAGCTCAACCACGAAATACCATCTGTAATATTAGGGAATAAATACATTGTTGCTAACAATAGCCCTACTAACATACCTACTACCCCAAAAACTATGGTTGCGTATATGAACTTATTTACAATTTTGTTGTCGTAATAAAATTGTTGCATTTCCATAATTAATTTTGTTTTTCTGAATTTATATTTGTTTTGGGTTTACTATTTTTTAACTCATCTTCAAATAACATTCGTACTGAAGGAGTATAATCATCGTCAAACTGACCACTTCTTACTGCTCTAATAAAGATGTAAAGAAAAGTAACAGCTAATACAATGCTGATGCAGATTAATAAATATATAATACTCATACCTTTATTTTTACACTTCAAATTTACCTTGACTATATGGGATAAAATATGATTTTTATCATACTCCCTATTTTGTTTAATATTTCAAGTTTCTTTTTTTAATAAACCTCAAATCTGTAACTTAAAATTATTTTTTAGACGCATAAAAATTACTCATTAATGTTACAAAACTCACAATAGTAATAGTGCTTAATGGCATTATAATAGCAGCCACTATAGGTAATAAATTACCTGTTACAGCATAACTAAGTCCTATAACATTATACAATAGTGATAATCCAAAACTCATATAGATGGTTTTCATGGCATTTTTTGAATATTGCATAAAAAAATGTATCTTGGAAAATTGGGTTGCATCTAAAATACCATCACAAGCAGGAGAAAAAACATTCACATTTTCTGAAATAGCAATTCCTATATTACTTTGAGCTAATGCTCCTGCATCATTCAATCCATCTCCTACCATCATAACATTTTTACCTTCTTTCTGCAATTTTTCAATATATTGTAACTTTTCCTCTGGTTTTTGATTAAAAACTAAACGCGTAGAAGAGGGTAACATTTTTTGTAAAATCTTTTTTTCTCCATCATTATCTCCTGACAACACAACTAATTGGTATTTTTTAGATAAATTTTCAAACAGTTGTTCCAATCCTTCTCTATACTGATTATTAAAAACATAACTCCCTTTATATATTCCATTCCATTCAATATGTACTTTGGTTTTTTTATGAGTATTTTCACTCATGTGTTCCAAAAATTGAGAGGAACCTAATTTTATTGAATTTCCAGCTATTTTTGCAAAAATTCCTTTTCCTGTTATCTCTTCAAAGTCTGTTACTTCTATTTTTTCATAAACTGGAATAAAATCATATAATCTTCTACTTAAAGGATGATTAGATCCTCTAAGTACATTTTTCAGCTGTTTTAATTCTATTAAACTTAGTTCTGTTCCTTCGTAAGTTATAGCCGTTTTTTTATTAGTTGTAATGGTTCCTGTCTTATCAAAAACAATTGTGTCTACTTTTGCTAACTGTTCTATAACCGTTGTGTTTTTAAGATACAATTTTCTATACCCCATTATACGAAGAACATTACCTAGCGTAAAAGGAGCTGTTAATGCCAATGCGCAAGGACAGGCTACAATTAGAATTGCCGTAAAAACATTAAAAGCGGTAACAGGTTGTTTAAATATCCAAAAAACAAAGGATAAAAAAGCTAATAGTAACAATGCTGGGGTAAAATATCGACTGATAGTATCTGTAATTGTTTTATACTTTTGTTCTACTCTTTTTTGAAAAACATCATTACTCCATAATTGGGTTAAATAACTTTGCGATACAGAGTTTAACACTTCTATCTCTATTACTTTACCAATTTGCTTTCCTCCAGCATATACCTTATCTCCCGATTTTTTCTTTATTGGAATGGCTTCACCTGTAACAAAACTATAATCAATAGACCCTTCTGATGTAATTAAAATACCATCTACAGGAATTAATTCTTGATTTCTAATTAAGAGTCTATCTCCTTTTGAAATATCATATACCTGAATAGGTTCTTCTAATCCATCTGCTGTAATTTTCGTAATGGCTATTGGAAAATAAGATTTATAATCCCGTTCAAATGATAAAAAATTATAGGTTTTTTGCTGAAATAATCTTCCTAATAACATAAAGAAAATCAATCCACACATACTATCAAAAAAACCTTGCCCGTAATCAAAAACTATATCTATAGTACTTCTAACAAACATGACTACAATTCCTAAAGCAATAGGAATATCTATGTTAAGCATTTTTGACTGAATGCTTTTCCAAGCAGACACATAATATCCCCAAGCGGAATAAAAAAAAGGAGGTAATGACAAAGCAAAAATTAACCAACGAAAAAAGCTTTTGTATTGTTCTATCCAAAACTCCCCTACTTCAAAATATTCTGGAAAAGAAAGCAACATAATGTTGCCAAAAGAAAAAAAGGCAACCCCTATTTTATAAATTAAGGTTCTATCAACTTCTTGTCTTTTATTTTCATAATTTTCTAAACTAATGTAAGGTTCATAACCTATTTTACTAAGTATTTCAACAATATCTTTTAGATTCGTTTTTACTGGATTATAGGTAATTCTAACTTTCTTTTGATTAAAATTAACTTGTGAACTAACAACTCCTTCGATTAACTTTTGAAGATTTTCTAAAATCCAAATACATGAACTACAGTGTACATGTGGTATATACAAAGAAACAACATGAACTCCTTCTTCTTCAAAATCCAATAATTTAGAAACGATTTTTTTATCATTCAAAAAAACGTACTTTCCCTTAATATCCTGTGGAGCAGTACCAGGGGATTGCTCAAAGTCATAGTAACAAACCAAATCATTTTGACTAAAAATCTCATATACTGTTTTACAGCCCACACAGCAAAAAGACTTGTCTTCTAAAACAATTTCTTCTGTTTTTACAATATCGTTTCCACAATGAAAACAATGTATTTTATCCATAAATTCATTTGCTCTTTAAAACCTTCAACAAATTTCCTTTCTTATTGATTATTTTACTATGATATTTGTCATACTTTAAATATCTTTGGATGCTGATTTTTGTGCTATGAGCAAATGTGAACAATGTATCGTTAGACAATTCAGTTCTTTGAAGGCTCTAACAAAGGACGAATTATTACGAATGGCCGAATGTAAAACGTCATACACCATTAAAAAAGGAGAGTCTATTTTTGAAGAAGGTGATATGACCAATGGCATATTTTGTATAAAGGATGGTGTTTGTAAAATGACCAAACTGAGTACTAATGGTAAAGACCAAATTGTAAAATTAGTAAAGTCGGGAGAACTCTTAGGACAACGATCTATGATTAGCGAAGAACCCGCCAACTTAAGTGCTGTTGCCTTAGAAGATATGGAAGTTTGCTTTGTTCCTAAAAGCGAAATTTTGAAATTTTTTAATCAAAACAATCAGTTTTCCATGAATATAATGAAAACTATTTGTGGTGATTTAAAGGAAGCTGATGATCACATGGTTTCAATGGCTCAAAAAAGCGTAAAAGAACGTTTAGCAGAAACTCTTATTTATTTAGAAGAAACTTTTGGTAATAATGAAGACGGCTCTCTTCGTATTCAACTATCCAGAGAAGAATTAGCTGGTATAATAGGTACCGCTACCGAAAGCTGTATCCGATTACTTTCTGAATTAAACAAACAAGAGTTAATCAGTATATCAGGTAAAAAAATTGCTATTAAAAATAAAAACCAATTACGAAAAATAGCAGAATAAATTTTAATATCACAATATACTTTTCTCTTTAAATAATAAATTTAGCCAAATAAAAATAACTTTGAATATAAAAAGAAGCGATTTCTTTGTCTTTTCTATCTTCATCACAAAAGATACCCTTTACTTAGTTTAAAAAAGACTCTTTTTGATTGTACTAAATTAGTTCTTTGCAAACAATAAATGTCAATAAACTAAAAAACAATCCTTATAAAACACTCTAAAAAAATACAAAACCATTCCTATTTTAACGTAAGTTCGACATAAAAAGCATTGATTTTTAAGATATTACACAAAAACTTTGTACTTCCATTAGTACTTTCTTTGTGTTTTTCGTCGTATAGCTATTCACAAAGTTCCTCAAAGAAATATGAAAGAACTGTTTATTAGCAAGTTAAAAGTTTTTTTAAGTCGAACTCTCGCTATTTATGATTAATTCTTTTTTCTTTACTTCTTCATATTTACACATATTCCGCATTAAAACTTCATTGTGAAACAAAATTTCTCAATAAATTCAAATGCTCATCAAAAATTACAAAAGAAGAAATAATAAACTATTTTGATCATTAAAATTTGAATACGTATTTTGAATTTAAAAAACAAAATGGAATAGATCAGAAGTTGCTAATTCACTTCAAATCCAACACCGAATTTGGAGTTAATAGAAAATTAAAACCCTATTTTGATTTTTACTCAAAATAGGGTTAAAAACTAAAAAAAAACTTGATATTACTTTTATTTATTTTCTTTTTAAATTATTTCAGGACAGTCTAAAAGTGTCTTTACTACACAAGTATAACGCATCTTACTCCTTTTTATTTTCAATTAAAAAGATTTTACGCTATATAATTCTAATTATTTTATTAAAATCTTTTTTCTGATAGTGTATTGATCTGATTTTATGTCTAATAAATAAATTCCTTTCGGATTATTTGAAATATTAATTTCGTCATTAGGAGATAACGATTGAAAACTTTTTTCAAAAATCATTTTTCCTGACACGTCATATATAGCCATTTTTAAAGGCTCTTCAATACTAACATTAATTTTAAAAACGCCATTAGATGGATTAGGAAAAACACCTCCTTTATATTCATTTAATACCTGCTCTTCTACAGCAAGTGTCCCGCTAGGTAAAGCAACTCTCCATATTCCTCTTCCGTAAGTTGAAGCCGTTAAGTTATTTTCAGAAGTATTAATTTTTAACTCTGTAACTTTTACTCTTGGCAAACCATTATTAAAAAGACTCCAAGAATTAGATTCTTCATCAAAATAATACACGCCTAAATTAGTTCCTACATAAACTGAATTTTTTTGATTTCCTTGCGCTGCAATACAATAAGTAGTTGAATAAGGCAAATTAAAACTTATATCATTCCATGTTTTTCCTGAATCAGCTGTTTTATAAATTTTTCCTGCATATAGTATATAAAAAATAGCTGGATTTACAGGATTAAAACAAATAGCTGCTAAGTTCTTAACCAATCTTGAAGTAGAAGGAAGAGTAATTACTTTTGGAACTAAATTACCTAAATTATCCCTTTCTTCTTCAGTATAAATTAATTCATCAAAATTAGCATTAGCCTTACTTTTTCTATAATATAACAATCTATTAGGATATAATGGATTAACTTTCATATTCTTTATATTATATCCATTAGAATTATTCGTTATCGGTTTCCAAGTCCTATTAACCAACTCCTCTATCTCTTTCCAGCCTCCATAAATATTTCCTCTATTTGAAATTTCTAAAGGAGTAACCCACTCTCCTTTTTCATAACTATGATTTGCAATAAAAGAACCATCATATTTTGAATTAAAATTATATTCATATAAATTTCCGCCATACTGTGTAAAACCGTATGCTAAATGAGGTTTTACTGGATTTATTGCGGTATCCATACCATCTCCTCCATAAAAATTAGACCAAACATCATTATCTGATACATATCCCCCATTGTCCTGTAATCCTCCTACCAATCTAGAATTAGTTAATGGTGAAGTATCCATTTTATAAAACTGGCTTATTTGCAAACCCGATGTTCTATTTACAAAAGTATTACCCGCATCTTTAGAAATATAAATACCTCCATCTGAAGATACATATACATCAGAACCTACTGTTCTTATATTATGTATATCTGCATGCGTATATCGTGGATCAGAAATATTACTCCAATGATTCAATTTGGTAAACGTTATCCCTCCATCTTTTGAACCCCACATATTAAGACATCCTGTATAAATCAAATCTTTATTAGTTTGCGATACAGCCAATGCCAAATCATAATAACTTTGATAGCTTTCTAAAATATCAGTCCTATCATTTTTAAGTGTAAAATTTTCTCCCGCATCAACCGATAAATAAACCCCTTTAAAGCCATTTAAATCTCCAGATGTATTAGCACCTAATAAGTACAAATAATTAGGATCTGCCTTTGTAGTAGCCATAAGCATCTTTTTTACTCGCACAAAAGATTTCTTCATTTCCCAATTTACCCCATTATCAACACTTTTATAAATAAAAGTATCTCCTCCTGTTGAATTAGAAGCATACACTATATTTGAATTAGTAGGATGAAACGCCAACTGATAGATAACGTCACTATCTGAAGTTAGTTCAAAAGAAAGTCCTCCATCCTCTGAACGATATACACCTGAATTAGTTCCTACAATTACAACATTACTATTATTAGGATCTATCAATATTGTTCTACCATAATTCACATCTGTTAGCCCCATTTTTATCCAAGTATCCCCTCCATCATTAGATTTGTAAAGACCATCAAAAACGGTATCTGCTCCGTCTGCATCTCCAGTTATTGCATATATTACATTCGTATTATTAGGATCTATTGCTAAACCTGAAATACCTATAGAATCTATAAAATCAGTTTTAGGCGACCAATTTAATCCTCCATCTGTAGATTTCCAAACACCTCCTGCAGCTGCACCTATATAAATTATATCTTCATTATTAGGATCTGTAACAGAACAATTCACCCTACCTTGACCTGTACTCCAAGATCCCTTATTAGTATATGTAAAAGGCCCTGCTGGTGCCCATAAATTGTTTAATGATTTTCTGTAAATTTTGTCATTAAAAGAAGGACTTTCTTTAAATTCAGTCTTCATTTTATCAATTGCAATCGAATTAGGCAAATAACCGTTTTCGTCTACCTCAAAGCTTGCCATATACTTCCATCTTTGATACACTTTCCAACCACTACCCTTAGCATCAATAATGCGATTTTTAAAAGATTCTTCAACTCTTTTATTAATCTCATCAAATTTAATAGTCTTATCTTCAATTGACTTATACATCTTTTGATCAAAGACAAACGATTGTGAATAGAAGTTAAAATTAAAAAACAGCAAAGCCGCTATTAAATAAGTTTTCATAATATTGTTTGTTATTTTAATACAAAATAACCCAAAAACATAACAAAAGAACTAAAAAAAACGACGAAATACACATAAATCCCTTAAAGTGTTTTGAAAAATCTTATTTCTTTTTTCAAAAAGTAAATATTACATTTGTCCCAACAAACACAACAACACAATAAAAATGATTCATTTTTTTGGTAACGCAACCAACACTGTTTTTGCCGTACAAACGCAAAACGAATTATCGACGGAAGACATCAACAAATTAAACTGGCTTTTTGGCAACGCACATAAAATAGAAAAATCCGTATTGGCGGATTTTTTTGTTGGTCCTCGTGCCGCTATGGTAACGCCTTGGAGTACGAATGCCGTTGAAATCACTCAAAATATGGGTATTCAAGGGATTATCCGTATTGAAGAGTTTCAAAAAGTAACAGAAGATTTTACTGATTTTGACCCGATGTTAGCTCAAAAATATTCGGAATTAAATCAAGAAATTTATACAATCAATATTCAGCCAGAACCCATTCTTGAAATTGAAGATATTGAAGCTTACAACCAACAAGAAGGTTTAGCATTAAGCACCGAAGAAGTTGCTTATTTACATAATCTTTCAACTAAAATTGGAAGAAAATTAACTGATTCTGAAATTTTTGCTTTCTCACAAGCCAATTCAGAACACTGCCGTCACAAAATTTTCAACGGAACTTTTGTTATTGACGGTGAAGAACAACCTACTTCTTTATTCAAATTAATTAAAAAAACATCGGAAACACATCCTAACGAGATTGTTTCAGCCTATAAAGATAACGTAGCTTTTGTAAAAGGACCAAAAGCCGTTCAGTTTGCTCCAAAAAGTGCTGACAAACCTGATTTTTACCAAGAAAAAGAATTCGAATCGGTTTTATCCTTAAAAGCAGAAACGCACAATTTCCCTACTACAGTAGAGCCTTTCAACGGTGCTGCTACAGGTTCAGGAGGTGAAATTCGTGACCGTTTAGCAGGTGGTCAAGGTTCTTTACCATTAGCAGGTACAGCGGTGTATATGACTTCTTACTCGCGTTTAGAAGAAACGCGTCCGTGGGAAAATGCTATGGATGAAAGAGCTTGGTTATACCAAACTCCAATGGATATTTTAATCAAAGCTTCAAATGGAGCTTCTGATTTTGGAAATAAATTCGGTCAACCGTTAATTACAGGTTCAATTTTAACTTTCGAGCACGAAGAAGAAGCGCGCAAATTAGGTTTCGACAAAGTCATTATGCAAGCGGGTGGTATTGGTTACGGAAAATTAGAACAAGCTAAAAAACACGAACCTAAAGCAGGCGACAAAATCGTTATTTTAGGTGGTGAAAACTATAGAATTGGTATGGGTGGTGCTGCGGTATCTTCGGCAGATACAGGTGCTTTTGGTTCGGGTATCGAATTAAATGCCATCCAACGTTCTAACCCAGAAATGCAAAAACGCGCAGCTAATGCCATTCGTGGCTTAGTAGAAAGTGATAATAACCCTATCGTTTCGATTCACGACCACGGTGCTGGTGGACACTTAAACTGTTTATCAGAATTAGTAGAAGCTACGGGTGGACATATCGATTTAGACAAATTACCTGTTGGTGACCCTACCCTTTCGGCTAAAGAAATCATCGGTAACGAATCGCAAGAAAGAATGGGATTAGTAATTGGTGAAAAAGATATCGAAACTTTAAACCGCATTGCAGAAAGAGAGCGCTCTCCTATGTACACTGTGGGTGATGTAACCAATGACAATCGTTTTACTTTCGAATCGAAAACTACGGGTGCAAAACCAATGGATTATGCTTTAGAAGATTTCTTTGGTAGTTCGCCTAAAACCATAATGACGGATAAAAAGGTTAATCGTAATTATGCTAATCCAGAGTATAACGTTACCGAAATACCAAACTACTTAAACCAACTATTACAATTAGAAGCGGTGGCTTGTAAAGACTGGTTAACCAACAAAGTTGACCGTTGTGTAGGTGGACGTGTAGCAAAACAACAATGTGCTGGTCCGTTACAATTACCATTGAATAATGTAGGTGTAATGGCATTAGATTATAAAGGCAAAGAAGGTATTGCAACTTCTATTGGACATGCTCCAATAGCAGCAATTGTAGATCCAGTAGCAGGTTCTAAAAATGCCATTGGTGAAGCATTATCCAACTTAGTTTGGGCTCCTTTAAAAGACGGATTACAATCGGTTTCATTATCGGCTAACTGGATGTGGCCTTGTAAAAATGAAGGTGAAGATGCTCGTTTGTACGAAGCAGTAAAAGGTTGTTCGGATTTTGCTATCGAGTTAGGTATCAATATCCCAACAGGTAAAGACTCGCTTTCAATGAAACAAAAATACCCTAATGATGAAGTAATAGCACCTGGTACGGTTATTATTTCAGCTATGGGAAGTTGTTCAAACATCACTAAAGTAGTTGAACCTGTACTTAAGAAAGACGGTGGTAACATCTACTATATCAACCTTTCACAAGATACTTTCAAATTAGGAGGGTCTTCTTTTAATCAGATTTTGAATAAAATTGGTAATGAAGTACCAACAATGAAAGATGCGGTTTACGTTCGTAAAGCATTTAATGAAATTCAAAACCAAATTAAAGAAAGAAATATCAGCGCAGGTCACGATGTAGGAAGTGGTGGTTTAATCACAACTTTATTGGAAATGTGTTTTGCTGATGTAAACATAGGTGCCAACATCGACTTGACTATTCTTAATGAAGCGGATACTGTTAAAGCCTTATTCAACGAAAATATTGGGGTAGTATTCCAGTCTAATTTAGGAGACGAAGCTATTGATTTAGCTTTTGCGAAACGCAATGTGAAAGTATTTAAAATTGGTACAGTAACCGAAGGAAATACAATTTCAATAGCAAATTTCAATGACAAATTCAATTTTGATATTCCTCAGTTAAGAGACACTTGGTATAAAACATCATTCCTATTAGATTCAAAACAATCTAAAAATGGAATGGCACAAGAGCGTTACAATAATTACAAAAATCAACCATTACAGTTTGTATTCCCTAAAAACTTCAGCGGTACTATCGCCTCACCCTTTGGGGGAGGTCGGGAGGGGGCTCCTAAGGCTGCCATCATCCGTGAAAAAGGAAGTAACTCAGAGCGTGAAATGGCCAATGCGATGTACTTAGCTGGTTTTGATGTAAAAGACGTGCACATGACCGATTTAATCTCAGGTCGTGAAACGCTTGAAGACATCCAATTTATTGGAGCTGTAGGTGGTTTCTCTAACTCTGATGTTTTAGGTTCAGCTAAAGGTTGGGCAGGTGCTTTCTTATATAACGAAAAGGCAAATACCGCTTTACAAAACTTCTTCAAGCGTGAAGACACGTTATCAGTAGGTATTTGTAACGGTTGTCAGTTGTTAATGGAATTGGAATTAATCAATCCAGAACACGAAGAACACGGAAAAATGCACCATAACACGTCTAACAAACACGAAAGTGGCTTTACTTCGGTAAAAATCCAAAAAAACAACTCGGTGATGTTATCTTCATTAGAAGGATTGACTTTAGGCGTTTGGATTTCACACGGGGAAGGTAAATTCAAGTTACCATACGGTGAGGATAAATACAACATTGTAGGTAAATATGCTTACGAAGGTTATCCAGCCAACCCGAATGGTTCTGACTATAACACCGCTATGATGTGCGACACTACAGGACGTCACTTGGTAATGATGCCACATATTGAGCGTTCCATCTTCCCTTGGAACTGGGCAAACTACCCAGACCGCGGACAGAAGGACGAAGTTTCTCCTTGGTTAGAAGCTTTTGTTAATGCTAGGAAATGGATTGAAAAACAGAAATAAAGAAAGGAAAGCGGTTGTAATAGACCGCTTTTTTTGTGGGGATTTTATTATATTTGGTAAATATCCATTTTAAAAAAATTAAAATCAATGGAAAACATTTTAAGAGAACCAATTACTGAATATCTGAAAGAAAAAAAAACTAATTTTTCAGGAAATCAATTGGCAAACAAATTAAGGAAGGATATTCCTGAAAAAATAACAAAATTAATTTCAAATAAGGAAAGGTATAAAATTCAAGGTTCACCAGGTAAAGGTAATTGGACTGATTGTCCTTGGATAGCAATACTAGATATCTTGATAACTAAATCCCCTCAATCAGGATTTTATCCTGTTTTTCTTTTTACAGCAGACATGTCCGGGATATATTTATCCTTGAACCAAGGTGTTACTGAAGTATTAGAATACT
Source organism: Flavobacterium davisii (assembly GCF_042182265.1). Taxonomy (NCBI): domain Bacteria; kingdom Pseudomonadati; phylum Bacteroidota; class Flavobacteriia; order Flavobacteriales; family Flavobacteriaceae; genus Flavobacterium; species Flavobacterium davisii. The sequence goes on along the minus strand of NZ_CP097869.1, from coordinate 2,355,038 downwards.
ATAAAAAAGATTCAAAACAAGTACTTAAATTGCGTGCAGAAGATTTTCGTGCCAAAATTAATTTCAACAATGAATTGATTAAAATTGATTTAAAATCAAAGTCAAAAAATGCTATATTATATGAAGCGGGAAATATTATTGCTAAATATTATCCATCAACCAATTTACCTAGTGATGAAGAATTAAAAGCGGATATTCAAAAATTCTTAAAATATTATGATGAGATAATTTTCAACGATAATCAATACGAATTAAAAGAAGGACTAAATGCAATTGAACAAAAAAAACTAAGATTACATTTCAGAATTGAACGCAATTCTTCTATTTCTAACAAAGTAAAAGATGTTAAAGGCTATACTTGTGAAGCTTGTAATTTTGATTTCAAGCAAAAATATGGTACTCTTGGAGATAAATTCATTGAAGCTCATCACTTAACACCAATTTCCAAACTGGATTTAGGGAATTTTGAGGTTAATCTTGAAAATGATTTTGCTGTTCTTTGTAGTAATTGCCATAGAATGATTCATAGACTGGAAGACCCCAGTGATTTAAACAAATTGAAATCTATTACAAATACTAAATTTTAATTAACTTCAAGAAATCACTTAAAAAAATGCAAAACAATGCATCTTCAAAACCACATTCACTTCCGTGTATCCGCATTACATAGCTAAAGCGGAGAAAAAGGGTCGTACAAAAGCGGAAGTCGATACCATTATTTGTTAGTTAACGGGGTATAATCAAACACAATTGGAGGAAATTATTGCTCAAAGAATTCATTTTTACTTAGATTATGTGACTCCTCCTTTCGTCGGAGTGACAAACTGGACGATGATTTTAGGAATGAATTATTCGTAATCTTGTCATACCGACGCAAGGAGGGATCACATAAAGTGGGTAATATTATACTTTAAAGCTTCGTAGAAAACTTTGACTTAAATTATGTGACTCCTCCTTCCGTCGGAGTGACAAACTGGACGATGATTTTAGGAATGAATTACTCGTAATCTTGTCATCCTATGTTTGTCTAGATAAGTTCTTTGAATATTTATAAATTTATTTCAACAGAAGAAAGAGAAAGATAAAAGCTAAATTTTGTCATCCCGACGCAAGGAGGGATCTCATAAAGTAAGCAATACATAGCTTATAAAATTTAATCTAGATTATGCAACTCCTCCTTGCGTCGGAGTGACAAACTGGACGATGATTTTAGGAATGAATTATTCGGTATCTTGTCATCCCGACGCAAGGAGGGATCACATAAAGTAAGTAACACATAGCTTATAAAATTTAATCAGATTATACGACTCCTCCTTTCGTCGGAGTGACAAACTCAATAACAAAAAATAACTTATATTATGGATCCATTCAATCCTCAAAAAGGTTTTCATACATATTATGTTTATATCATCACAAACGATTTTCGTTCGACTTTTTACATTGGAATGACAAACAATCTTAAACTCAGATTAGAACAACATAGATTAAATATAGAAATCGGTAATAAAACATTTGCAGCAAAATACAACTTAAAGCATTTGGTTTATTACCAAACATTTACTTGGGTACAAGAAGTAATAAATCGTGAAAAAGAATTAAAAAGTTGGAGACGAGAGAAGAAATTAGAATTAATTAAAGAATTCAATCCTAACTTTGAATTTTTGAATCATTTTTTTGAATAACTGTATTAAATATTAAATTCTTTATGTGACTCCTCCTATCGTCGGAGTGACAAACTAGACGATGATTTACTATAAAAAATTATTCGGCGTTCTTGTCATCCCTAACCAAGGAGGGATCACATAACGTAAGTAACACATAGCTTTTTAAACTTAATTAATTTTAATTCAACTGGATTATATAACCCAAAGTGATAAACTGTTAATGATTCTTAGAATTTAATTACAAAGCAATATAAAATAAATTTATATTTACAAAAAATTAAACAATGGATTTCTGGATATTTCTACTACTTATACTTTTCATCATTTTATATTCTCAAATTAAAGATTTAAAAAAAAGATTCAACAACGCTTTATCTGATATTAACAAACTAAAATCAGAAAACAATTTCTTAAAAAAAGAATTAGAAAGCATAAAATATAAACTTGAAGAAGGTTTTATAACAACTTCTCCTGTTATACCTGAAACAGAAAAACCTTTAGAAGTTGTTCAGGAACAAGGCATTGAAAATATTTCACGTATAGACGTTGAATTTGTACCTCCTAGCACTACGGAGGAAAAACAAATTGTAGCCGAAACTATCAATACTCCTATTGAATTATCTCAAACAGTGTCTCAAACTCCAGTTGCTACACCAACTTCAGTAGAATTCATTGAAGAACCTCAATCCAAAACTATTCAAGAAGTAGTACCAACCGAAATTAATAAGATAAATAGTATTGAAGAAAAAGAAGCGATTCCTTTTACCAAACAACCAACTAAAGAAGAAATATACCAAGAAAGTGCTTTTTCAATTTTTCTAAAAAAAGCCGAAAAACAATTTGCAGACAATTGGACTGGTATATTAGGAACAGCTATTATGGTGCTAGGTATAGGCTATTTGAGTATTTATACGGCTTTGAAAGTATCACCGTTTTTCAGAATATTCATTTTATGGTTATACGCCGGCTTATTTGTTGGTTCTTACTATATTCTTAAAAAGAAAGAAAAATGGGTAAATACTGGTTTGTGGTTACGAAGCGCAGGGGCCAGTTTGTTTTTATTTAGTTGCTTTGGTGCATCCCAAATTGATGCTTTGACTTTTATTTCCAACACAACAATGGGTTACGCTCTTATTGGTCTTGGAATAGGGGTAAATTTATATGTAGGTTACATCATAAAAAAACAAACTTTTTTATCGCTTCACGTTGTCTTGAGTATCTTAATACTTTGTGTTATTCCTGATAAATTATTAATTACATTCCTCTTGGCAGCCATTACAGCTACGATAGGTATTCTTCTATCTTATAAAGAAAAATGGGAATATCACCTGTTAATAGTCATTATAGGTTTTGTGATATTCGACATTTGGTTTAATGCCCAAGGAACAAAATTAACCGCTACCGAAAATATTTTTGCTATTCTTGGAATCATTACAGTGGCTGGCAGCTGTTTATTTATGCAGTATAGAGCTATATATGAAAATTCCTATTTTGACAAACCTGCTTTTATTACCCATTTGACCAATTGGCTTTTGTTTGCAACGGGATTACTATTGCACGCAACGGGAAGCAAATTTAAAATAGTTGTATTATTTCTAGGTGCAATAATTTGCTTTTTTATGGCACTCAAAGCACGAAAGAAAAAAGTGTACTGGTTATATAATCTAGATGGTATGGTTTCTTTTATTCTTGCTGGATTGAGTATCATTATGCTGAATGATTGGAATATAGGACTTGATATTATTGCTTGTATTCTTTATAGCCTAGTTCTAGTATGTTTATTCATTGTTTACAAAGAAAAAGAAGTTTTACTACACAAAATACTCTTGTCAGTAAATCACTTTATGGTAGTAGCCTTGACCATTTTCTTTGCATTACTAGTAACAAATAATATTGAGGCAAACCAGAGTTTTACTATTTTATTTTCTTCGATCCTACTCTTTTGTATAGCAATAGCTGTTCCTATTATTTCGCAAATAAAAAAAGAATATCTAGAAGTTGATTCTCTTTTCCTAGAAAAAAGCATTAGCATCAATGGCCTATTAGCGATGATTTTTTCTACCATCGTTATTTTAAAATGGAACGCTTTACACGGTAATTCTTTTTACTATGCTTTGATAGCTTTTGCAGGAATATGGTTCTTTTTAAAATGGAAATTTGATGCTAAAACTTTTGAAATAGGAAGAATTCTTTATTATTTGCTAACTATTTTAATTGGCCTTGTTCTAATTAACATTCAAGACAAAACCTACCAAGATGGACTATTTAGTATTGGTTTATTCGCTATCATAACCCTAAATTGGTACCAAAAAGAATTTTACAAGAATGATTTTTACGTAGGCTTTTCAGGAATTGTGGGGGTAAATATCTTACTACTAATCTTAAACTTTAAATATTTAAGCCATTTTGAGATACTTCAAATTTTTAGTTTGTTTAGTATTGGTTTATTGAATCACGAATTTCTTTGGGTTGCCTACAAACGAAAAAATCTTTGCAGTAACAATCAATCGATTTTGTATCTGTTTTACTTTTTATTTATAATTATAGGTACTTTAACATTTATTTTCAAAACAACTATGTTTTCGAATGCAAACAAAGCTTTAATTAGCATTGGAATAGTACTTATAGAATCGTATGTTTTATTCATTAAAAGATTTAGAAAAAACACAGAAGACAATTTACCCAATTGGAAAAAATTAAATGTTTTTAATACCGAGTTTATCATTATTACGACTTTGATTTTTGGTATTTCTTGCATAAGAATAACGTATTTACCTATATACATTGCCTCATTAGGAATACTTTTCTTTATCGCTTTTCAAAAATTCATAGAGTGTAAACGCTTTTTAGTGTATTCATTTGTACTAACAGTAGCAGCTACTGTTCTAATGGTTTCAACTGCATTAAAAAACAATACAACTGACTCCTTTTTTTACGTTTACCTGTCTCAGTTTATAAGTTTTACAATCACCTTAGCTTATTCCTATTTATATATCACAGATAAGAATATACCTGAGGATAAAAATTATTCGTTTATCTTACCTTATCTTCAAAATATAGGTCTATTATTCTTATTATTTATTCAATTAGAAACCAATTGCATTTCGTTATTTTTAATGCTTTTAGCTATAAGTAATTACTTTGTAATTACCCGATTAAAAGTAAAAATCCAATCTTTTACCATCTCTATAATTGGTTTACTTTCTATAACCAACTCATTAAATTACAGTATGTTACAATGGAATCATTTTAGTTTTAGTGATTGGTTTTTACAATTAGGAGCAATTACCCTAGGTTTTGTATTGGTTATTTTATTAGATAAAATAGAAAAAGTTGAATCTCTAAAATCGTATAACCAAATTACCATAAACGCGTGGTTATCCTTTATCATGTTTTCCCAATTAGAACATAAATGGTTACCTATTTTTTGGTGCGTTGTAGCTATACTAAATCTGTACTTGTATCATAAGAAAATAAGCAAAGTGAAAGATATCCATTTTGTGTATTATTTGTTGGCCAATTTACATTTAGCTTTCTTTAGTTTTAATTTTTATGAAACCAAATTTTTAATCTTTTATCTATTAATATTCATTCTACTTGCTGTTTATATTTATCTAAGTTATAAATGGATGGAAGAGTTTAAACTCAAAAATAGCTTATTAATTTACCCTGCTACGTTAAGTATAGGCTCCTTTTTATACTTGACTTTTGATAAAGGAATATTAACCTTCTTCTGGATATTAGAAGCTTTAGGCTTGCTTATTTTAGGTATTACTTTAAAAGAGAAATATTTCCGATATGTATCGCTTTTGTTAGTTGGTTTATGTCTTATTCGATTAATGTTTTTCGATTTGTCTAATGCCGACTTTCTAATTAGAGCTTTAGTCTTACTGGGCGTAGGTGTGGTATTACTAGTAATGAATACTTTATTTAAAAAATATAAGGATAGGTTTGAGTAAAATTCGTTGTATTTTAAACATTTAGTTTTTATATAAAAATTATATGGGAATCAGAAATATTATTTTATAGCCAATTGAAAAGTTTATGTGTCTTTACTTTTTCTTTTGAAAAAGTAAAGACACAAACTAAATAACATAAAATTTATATTCTTATAATCCAAAAAGCAATCAATCCATAAGATTTTAACCCAATTTCCGTATTAAACTTGAACTAAGTGAATTGGCAGAACAAATCTTATTTCACTTTATTTTTCTTCAAAACGAACTCTAATACGCAATCTGGTTTTAAAGTAAAGATAAAATCAATAAAATTTTCATTAGCTTTGTATGGATGAGAGAAAAGAATCTTTATATTATTTCAGGTTGTAATGGTGCTGGAAAGACCACTGCTTCTTTTACTATATTACCTGAAATATTAGATTGTAAAGAATTTGTAAATGCAGATGAAATTGCCAAAGGGCTCTCCCCTTTTCAACCTGAAAAAGTGGCTTTTGAAGCGGGAAGAATTATGTTACACAGAATTAATGAGTTACTTTCACAGGATGAAAGCTTTGCATTTGAAACTACCTTGTCTACCAGAAGTTACAAAAACAAAATTATGGAAGCTAAAAATAAAAATTATAACATAACTTTGTTATTCTTTTGGTTACGAACAACTGATCTAGCCAAAGAAAGAGTAAAAACAAGAGTAAAAGAAGGTGGACACAATATTCCTGATGATATTATAGAAAGAAGATACAAAAAGGGAATTTTAAATTTATTTGATCTATATTTACCGATTGTAGAACAAGTTCTCCTATTTGATAATTCAGAAGGAAACCATCAGTTGATAGCTGAGAAATCAAGTAGTGATGAATTGAATGTATTGGAAGCTAAAAAATTCAACGAAATTAAAAATATTTATGACCAAAGAGGCTAAAATTGAACGTCGTAACAATATTATAAAAGGATTGGCTATTGCTTATCAAAAAATGTTGGAATTTAAAAAAGAACGTAATAGTGAACTTGTCATTATTAAAGATGATAAAATTGTAAAAATAAAATTATAACACCCTGTTTTTCATATTATTTAATAAAAATCTTCCTCTATCAGAATAAGAAAATGAATTTCTTTTTTATTGTAAAGGTTTTACTGTGTTTTTGTTATCTGCCAGAAGTGAAGAAATTATAAACAAATTGCACTATACAAATTAGCTTAAACCTAGATTATGCGTTAGAGATTGATTACAAATAAATAAGGCATTGTGGTCAAAAATGGCGCTTTTTGTCCCTTAATTAGGTTGCCTAAAAGTTCTAAATCTTATCCTTTACACAAAAGGAGAAATAAAATAAGATACTATTGATAATGTGAGTTCTTTCTTTGATAAAAGTGACAGAGAATACATTAAGTTAGGGCTTTTGTCCGTTTACACCTACAAGAAAAAATTTTCGTACATTTTTTATTTGTCTTTTCATCTTCAGCACGGAATATAATACAGAATTTAGGTTAAACCTAAATAAAGTCTGCTAAAAAAATAATTTTATTTCTTTTACTCAAAACTTTAATTTTAAAAACAAACAGCTGGTTTTGTTTACTTATAAGATTTTGCAACTTGGCAAAGTGCAAATTTAGAAATATCTACTTTTAACCCAAATTACGCATTAGACCCGAGCGTAGCGAATAGACGAAGTAAATCTATTCCATTTTATTTTTCTTTAAATTTAAACACGTACTCCCTTTTTATTCATCGAAATAGTTCACTATTTCATCTTCTAAAATTTTCCGTGAGCACTTAAATTTATTGATTTTTTTTGTTTCACAACGAAGTCTAATGCGGAATCTGGGGTCAATTCAGTACTAATATTCATTTTAAAATCGAATATTCACTTTTATACTAAATACCCATTTTGACAAACTGCTATGTATTTATATGACTGACATATTTTTTACATCGGAAGATAGAAGAAATCAGACAATGAATAGAACAAAGATGTTATGCTGTTTAATTTTTGATTTTTCTTGGAATCACAAAAAAGTTTGATTAACTAAATTAACGGGGTTTAGATTTGATTTATGCAAATTCTGTAACTAAAAAAGGCGTTCAAAAAGTAACAATTTAGCATTTAGTTTACCTATCCAAAAGAAATAATAACTTTTCTTTTAAATCTTTACATTATCTTACTTTGATAATATAAAGTAAAGTTACTAAAGTTAGATAAGAAAATTGTAAACTTTTTGAACATCTTTTTAAAGATAGTTTCTATTTTTTTTAATTATAAAATAATTTATATATTAAAATTAAAGTATTTTATAATATATAAACTTGTTTTGTAATGGTTGCCCTTCCCCAATTATAATTAGGAGGTGATGAAGACCACATATTAAAAAGGAAAGTTGAATTAAAAGATGAATAATACTCTATATAACCATTAAGAGAATAGGTTATATTTACAGGAGATGCTCCTGTTGTTAACTTTTCAATATATGTATTCGAAACCGTTAACATATCGGCTGTTGATCCATACGGTGATGAAACTTCATAATTATTTACAATAGTCGATTTTCTAGAGCCTGCTTCTGCCTCTACCCCATTTTTTAAAAACCGGATTCCATAATATCCTACTACTTCTTGCTTAGGAAAATTAGAAATACCTATAGGTACTGAATAGTTTATGATAATCATACAACTTTTATTGGCAGGAAGACTTATACTAGTGGATAAGCCTAAATTTATATTATTTACTGTTCCTGGAGTTGATATTGAATAGCTAACAGGATTGGAAGCAACAATACCATCTACATCTGAAGGAAGATAGCTATTGAATGTCGCTATATTTCCACTACTATCGCTCGTCAGTATTTGAGTTGAACTTGTAGTAGTTGGAATATTACGAACTCGTAAACTTCCATTTATATCTAATGTAGAGGTAGGCGAAGCTGTTCCGATCCCTAAATTACCTGTATTTGTCACTCTTAACCTTTCAATGTTATTTGTTTTGGTTATAAAATCATTATTATTTGTTGTCCCTATAAAATTGGAAGTTGGAGTGGTATTATTATTTCCTAAAATACTCCAATTAGTAGGAGTAGATGTATTTTGACTGGTTAAAAGTAACCACTTACTACCATCCCAATAGTAAAAACCTGGTATTACATCATTTGGTGACACTCCTGCAGTTGCGGTGTTATAAACAATAGTACCCGCTACTATTGCTCCTCCTTGTGGATTTAAAACTGGTGCTTGAATGTTGGATGCCGTTAGTTCAACTCTTGGAGGCACTAATCCGTTTGTATTAGAATTAAGATCTAATATTCCTTCTGGCGTTACAGTACCTATTCCGACCTGTCCATTAAGTAACATGGAGCTTAAAATAATAAAACTTAACAATAATCTTTTTTTCATCCCTCTTACATTTAAATTCGTCTACAAAGTTAATGTTTTTAAACCAACCCCTTATATATTTTAACAAAAACATGAAAGTTATCACACTAAATATCAGTATTTTACTACAAAAATACATGTTATAAAAAAAGAAACATCAATAATCATACCTAAAAAAAGTTTTTATCCCTTTTATTTATCTTATAGATATCCAATTATAACTAAGTAGGATCTGTTGAAAAATTGAACCCCTCATGAAATCCAGCCCTTTTATAGTTGATTTAATATTTTTTTTGGGGAATTATATTTTCAAAACTCAATTTTATAAGTTTTAGAAGATTTTTTTTTCAATAGTTCTTAGGATAGTAGCTCTCAAGTAAATTATTGAATTTATTTTTTCTCAAATAATATAGAATAACAGATTCGAAATGTAAACTTCTTTCGCATTAACCCGTATTCTATCTTAGAAATTTATTAGAAATAAAAAGAAATTCTAATCTAATAAAATACTCTTTTGTCTTCAATTAGCTTGTTTTGAAATTTTCAATCTTATTATTTTACAATAGAAGAAATTACATAATATTGATAATATTACTTTTCTTCTCCCTTGGATCAAAGTGACAAACCAAGCGTTAAATTAGGCTTTTGTCTCCATATCTGCGAGAAAAAAATTCTGTCTCTTTTTATTTTCTTTGTCTTTTTATCTTCACCAAGAAATCGAATGAAAAATTTGGATTTAAGATGATTTAGGAACTCTTTCTTATCATTTTACCCGTTGTCCTTTTATAAAGGTGTTAACTGGTTTTATATACGGAATAGCATCTATATCTTCTATCATCAGATCGTTATCGTAAATTACAAAATCAGCCCATTTCCCTATTTCTAAACTTCCTTTTTCGCCTTCTTCAAAATTAGAATAAGCAGACCAAATGGTCATTCCTTTTATTGTTTCTTCTCTTGACAAAGCATTTTCGATTTGAAATCCTCCTTCTGGATATTTTTTTAAATCTTTACGGGCAACCGAAGCATAAAAAGTGAGCATGGGATTTACTTCTTCTATAGGAAAATCAGTTCCTAAAGCAATTATCCCTCCCGCATCTAACATTTTTTTATAAGCATACGAATGTTTTATTCGCTTTTCCCCCAAACGTTCTGCTGCCCAATACATATCGGATGTTGCGTGTGTTGGTTGAACAGATGGAATAATATTAGAGGAAAAAGTATTAAAATCTCTTTCTTGTATTACCTGTGCGTGTTCTATCTTCCATCTTCTGTTGGGTTTATCTTTTAACACTTCTTTATAAATATTTAGCAAAACAGTGTTTGTAGAGTCTCCTATAGCATGTGAATTCATTTGATATTCTGAATTTGCAATTTGTTTTGCCAATTTTTGAATATCTTCTATCGATGTTAATAATGCCCCATGATGATTTGGTCGATCATTATAAGGTTGGTGTAGACAAGCTCCTCGGGATCCTAAAGCACCATCTCCCATAAATTTAAAAGATCGAACATTTAATTGATCTGTTTTATAAGGGCCTAACTGGGTGTATAAATCTACATTATCTTGCGTGGCATTTACCATAGCGTAAATATTAATTTTTAATTCTTTATTTTGTTGTAATGAGTCTATTAAATTAATCGTTTCTTTATCCAAACCTGCTTCATTAATAGTTGTCAAACCATATTGAAACATTACTTTTTCTGCATCTTTTAGTGCTTGTACTTGAATTTGTTTGGTTGGTTTTGGTATAATATTATAGACTAAATCCATAGGATTATCTATTAAAATACCTGTCAGTTCTTCATTTTTGATTTGAATTTCACCTCCTGATACTTTAGTCTGAGGTGTAATTTTAGCCAATTCTAAAGCTTTTTTATTAGCTAAAAGAGCATGACCATCTATTCGAGTTAAAACTACTGGTATATTAGGAAATAGGGCATCCAATTCCTTTTTTGTAGGAAATTCTTTAACATTCCAATCATTCTGATCCCATCCTCGTCCTGTTATAAACGTGAGATTCTTTTCTTTTTGAAATTTAACAATTCGATCTAGGACTTCTTGATAGCTTTTCGTACCTCTTAAGTCTACTCTTTGAAGGTTTAATCCAAAGCTATAAAAATGAGCATGCGCATCATAAAGTCCTGGAAAGATATATTTTCCTTGTGCATTAATCATTTTTGTTGATTGGTATTTTTTTATGATGTCAGCAGATTTACCTATGGCTACAATTTTTCCATTTTTTACGGCAAATGCCTCTGTTCTAGAAAAGTTTTTATCAACTGTATAAACTGTTCCGTTAGCTAGAATCATATCAACCTTTTGCTTTTGAGCTGAGGAGGTAAAATAAGTCAAAAGATTTAATATTATTAATGATAAGAATGCTTTCATTTCGGTTATTTTTCTTTATAAAGATACTTTTAATAGATTTCTAACACTTGGTATAAAACGCCATTTAGTTCAAATTGGTAATCTATTGATTGTCCTATTAGTTTTTTGCCTAGAGGAGAGTTTGGTGAAATGCCAAAAATAGTTTTATTATCAATTATTAGTTTAGGCAAAGCGCAACTAATAAAAACGGTTAGCTTATTGGTTTTTACAAGACTTCCTAAAACAATATTTTTATGTTCTTGAGTTATGTCTATTTTTTCTAAAGTAGATTTAGATTCAATTGCTTCTCGCAATTTGGTTGATAGTTTTTCTTGTTCAAGATGCATCATAGATAAAGCCGTTTCGTGCTTATCTCCTGCGGATCCTTTAGCATCATTGGAAGCGTCTTTAGTAAGATCTATAATCATATCTTGAAAAACATCTATCTTATCTTGTATGATTTGAAGATACTGGCTGTAAATTTCTTGTTTTAGCATCATTTTCAATTATAAACAGGTATATTATTTATAGAAAAATAATTATTTTATTTTTTAAAAAAAACTAATAATTAAGCATTTTTAGACTATTTTATAAATCAAACTTGTAGCTTGCCCCTCCTATTATTTGTGTACCTTGTACAGGATAGTTTAACCATCTTTGATAATTTTGATTGGCTAAATTATTAGCTTTTACAAAAAATGTCCAACGATCGTTGTATTTATAACCTAGATGCGCATTAATATCAAAATAAGCCTCTACATTTTGTACAGAATCTGGATAAGTAAAACCTGTATAATTTTTAAATTGATCTTTTCGTTCACCTACATAAAATAATTGTGTTCCTGCATAAAATTTTTGTCCTATAGTAAAATCTGCTAAAAAGCCTATTTTAACAACAGGTAAATTCCATGCCTCTAATTGATTTGTTGTTTGATATGAATTAAAGGTTGCATGAATACCTAATGCTATATCTTTATTAACATCTGCTTTTAATTCTCCGAAGAAACTAAAATTCTTAATATCATCGTATATAACATTAAATGAGTTTCCGTAACTATAATTTTCTGTAGGGTTAGATAAATAGGGATTACTTACAAAGAGCGCTTTATTTTTTACTGATTCATACATTGATTTTAGATGATAAGAAACCGTATTGGCTAATTTACCATTTAAACCTATAAATAAGGCATATTGACGATCACTTGGTTTAGCGTCTAATGTAGGAGAAAAGAATTTATTTTGAGTCACAAAATTTTGATATGTTTGCTGCTCTAAACCTCCTTCTACTCCTGTTGTTAGTACCATTAAGTCATTAACTACTTTATAGGATGCGTAGATTTTAGGATAAATATAGAAGCCTGATTGAGTTCCTTGATCTATTCCTGAATAAATATTTTTTAATCTAGCTTGATAGGTTAATTCAGCACCAAAATCTATAGATACATCATCTTTTTTAAAAGTAATACTGGGATGTGTACTAAAAATGAGAGAGGATTGTTGTATCGATATGTCTTTTCCTTGATTGCTTACATTTATTTGAAAACTTTTATCAAAAGAAGTGTTAACGTAGTCTAAATTGAAATTAAGTTTTAAATTCGTTTGATTTACATCAAAATTAAATCGGGGATTTAATATAAAACGATTTTCACTTGAATTATAATCATCTGAAAATCCGATATAACGAATATTCATTTTGTTTAAAAAACTTTTAGCTACTATTAATTCAGCATCTGCTTTTAGTGTATTGTAAATATGTTGAGGCTTTATAGAATTAACATTTCTAAAATTGAAGTTGGGATTTTTTAATGGTAAACCATACCAATTGTATCCTTCTCTTCCATAAGAGGCATCAACTTTTAGTATATTTTGATTAAATGTGTAGTCATAGAATCCTCCTAGTAACAAATCTTCATATCCATTATTGAGTGATGTTCCTGATATGCCTCCTCCTGAACCTAGATATTGAGCAGTACCTCCTATATTTTGAGTATCATCTATACTATGGGAGATAAAAAGTTCTGAATAAAGTGTATTATAATTACCATAGGCGGCTGATATATAATTAGGCTTTATTTTTTCTTGTTTGGCTTTTTCTATCAGAGCTGCTTTTCCTTTGGAAGGTACAAAGATGGATGCAACAGGAAATGAAAAAATTTGATATTTTACTATTTCTTTTTGAGTAGATTCTTTTTCTATAACAGGTGGATTTTCTTTTATTTTAAAAGCATCGGAAATTGCAGGTGTATAAGGTTTTACTACGTTTACAACTTCAGTTCCTATGGTGTCCTCTTTTTTTTGAGCTGATCCATTCTGAAAGAAAATCATTAAAAAGATTATGGTATATATATTAATTCTATTCATTTTTTTCTTATTTAAAATAAACTATTTTTTATCTATAAAGGAAACCATAATACGGGGCTTTCCTTTTAATCAAAATAGTTTCATATTCATTAAAAACTCGTTCTGTTTGGGAGTGGTAAACTAAATGTTGATGCTTTGCTTTTAGAACAGCTTTATTTCCAATTTGGAACTATATTTTTTTTAAATATTATCCTTTTATGGAGGAATTTGTTTTAGCTTCTTCTGCCTTTATTTTATTCAACTCTTCTTGAGCTTCTGTAAGTACATCTTGAAAATTCTTAAAATTTTTAATTACGCTTTCTAAAATATAACTTGCCTGATAACTATCTTTCAGTCCGTAAAAATTTTTCGCCATAATTATTAAACTTTTGGCTCCATAATATTTGTATCCGGAATATTCTTTTGCTATTTTTTGCACAATAGCATTAGAAAGTTCAAACTTTCCTTCCTTATTTTTAAAGAAGGAATCATAATACAGTGCCTCGGCCATTAATTCTCCTTTAGCATTTTTTTGAACATTTAAATAAGCTTCTTTTGTTTTATTTTCATCTCCTAATTCTCTAGCTGCACGCGCAATAATAATTTGAGCATCTGTTTTAAGCTTATTATCTGTTTTGGGATTTAATAATACTTTTTCAGCATATACAACGGCATTATTATATTCTTTTTTTTCATAATAAATTTTCATTAGGTTCGCTTGTGCATACATTTTATTTTGTGGAAAATCCGATTCATTTTCTAAACGTATTAGGTATATAATGGATTGTTCTGTATTATTTTGTTTTTTTAAAAATAATTCTGATAAACGAGTAAGGGCTTGTTCTGTATATTCATTTCTTGATTTGGAAACTAAGTACTCGTAATTAGAAACAGAAAGATCTATTGCACCTTTTTGGTAATATAGTTCTGCTAAATAAAAGTATGCTTTTAATATTTGTTTCCCATTTGGAAAAGTATTAATATAACTTTTTAAATTAAGTAAAGCTTGTTCTTTATTTTCTTGTGCGTATTGCTTTTCTACTGCTTCCCAAGCATCATGATCTAATTCTGTATCATTTACTTCTACAAACTCAAGGGTTTTAATCCAATTTGCATATTCTTGTACTTGTCCTTTATCTATATAAAGAAGTCTAGCTGTTCGAACTGATTCATTGGCTTCTTCGGTTCCTGGATATTCTTGTGCTACTTTTTTAAATTTTAACAAGGCCAAATCGTCTTTGTCTTCATTATAAAATATAAGTCCTTGACGTAAAATGGCTTTTGCGGTATAGCGCCCCTTGTTATACTCGGAAATTAACTGGTCGTACATTTTTATAGCAGCTGTAGACTGTCCTATTGTTGTGTAAGTATTCGCTAACTCATAAAAAGCATCGTCACGATATTCTGATTCTGAAAATTTTTTGATGAAATTATTTAGTTCTCTAATTTTTTGATCATTTTTTCCTGCAAACCCATACGAAATAGCTTTTTGAAAACTAGCATAATCTGTATCTATTCCTTTTAAAGCGATGGCTTTATCATAGGATTCAATAGCTAAATTGTATTTAGAAGTTACGAAATAACAATCTGCTAATCGCAAATAAGCATCTATTAATCGTGTTTTATCTTCTTTAGAATTTTCTGTATGTTTTTGAAAAAATCTTGAGGCTTGCTCGTATTCTTTTAATTTAAAATAGGTATAGGCTATGTTATAATTTATATTTTCATTTTCGGTTGTTGTTTTGGATTCTACAAAACCTAAAAATTGTTTATAACTTAACAACGCATTTGAAAAATCATTTTTTATAAACTCTGTTTCTCCTTTCCAAAAGGTGGCGCGAGCTGTAAAAACAAGATTTTTTTGTTCATTTATAGATTTTTTAAATAGATTCAGTGCTTCATTATAGTTGCCATCAGCATACAATTCAAGTCCTCTATAAAAAGCTACTTTTTGGTAAACTATTCGATTGGTTATTGATTTGTTTTTTTCAAGTAATTGTAACGCCTCTTTATAATTACGAGATGTTATAAAAGAATTAATCAATAAATTTTCTATTTCGTTTTTATGGGATGTATTGGGATATTTTGTTAAGAAACCTGTTAGTATTTCTGGAGTTGTTTGATACGAATTCCCTATATCATAACTCAATTTTGCATAATTTAAATAAGCATCTTCTTGAATTTTTTTATCAAAAATCATTTCAGAAGCGTTTTTAAAAGCATTTAATGCTTGTTGTTTTTTATCTGTTTTTAAATAGCTTTCTCCTAAATGGTAATACGCATTCTGGGCTACTAAATCGTTTCCTTCAACAATCCTATTAAAATATGCTATGGCTGTTTCATAATCTTTCTTTTGATAAAAAGCATATCCTAACTGATAAAAATCTGTATTATTCCATTTGCCTTCTCTACCTTGATATGCTTTTAAATAAGGAATACTTTTATCATATTCTTTTAAGTTAAAATAACTTTCACCAATAATTTTGCTTAGTTCTGATTTTTCTTCTATGCTTGAATGAGCCATTGCTTTTAAGCCTAAATCAATAGATTTTTGAAAGGCTCCTGATTTAAACGCCATATCAGCCTGAAAGTAAGAAAGCTTTTCTTTATATTTATCTTCTTTATCTACTTGATCAAAATATTTATTTGCTTCTTCATACTGATTCCCTTGATAAGCCAAAAAACCTAAATAATATTTGGCTTTTGAGCCGTATTCATGGGAGTATACAACACGATTAAAATAATATTTGGCTGATTTTTGATCATGAGTTGTAAAAAATGTGTAACCACGATAAAAATAGTATTTTTCAAGTTCATCACGAGTTAATGCTGATTCATCTACTTTTTCAAAATATTCTAAGGCATACGCATATCTTCCGCTTTCAAAAAAATAAGTTGCTAATTCCGTATAAGCAGAATTCATTTTGGTACTAATAGGATATTCTTTTATAAACTGTAGCATTTTTTGATCCGCATTTTCTTGTTTCAATCGTAAAGAAGCTAATGCACTGTAAAAGGCGCAATCCGATGCTATTTCAAACTCAGCTGTCTTTTGTACTTTATCAAAAATCAACTGCGCAGCTAAATAGTGTTTACTTTTTAAAAGATGAATCCCCTTTTGGTAGGAACTAAGAGGATTTGTATAAATTTCAGATTGTTGACAAAAAATGGATGAATTGACCCAAAAAAAAATGGAACATATAAGAAAAGGTAATTGACGCATAGAATATCTTTTGTAATTCAAATGTAGTACTTTCTGTTAAATATAATTTAAACGTATAGGTTATAAGTTTATTATTTAAAATAGCAGTTCTTTAAAATAAGTAATTCTCTCTATCTCATTTTAACCTAAATTCCACATTAGCTTCGAACGAAGCCAATTTATTCCATTTTATTTTTTTTCCAAATCAAGCACGTACTCCGTTTTCATGATTAAAACAATTCCTTATTTCTTCTTCTAAAATTTTCCGTGAGCACTTGAATTTATTGAAAGTTTTTGTTTAAAAGCGAAGTCTAATACGGAATCTGGGTTTGACGAAACAACAAACAAATCCATTCAAGTTCGGTTTATAAAATTACAGCTAACTCGTCTTTTATATTGATTGAATATTTATAATAAATTATTCTTTAAACCAAGTAAAAACAATAACTAAAAAGCAACTTAGCATCATACGACCTACTTTTTTAACTTCTAAAGACACTATCTAAAATTTTCAAACAACCTTAACAAAAACATCTAATTAGATATTATTTCTATTTAAAAAAACAAAAAAATATAATTACAATATTAAAATCAAAATAATAAAAAAATTAAACTAAATTCATTTTTTAATCAAAAAAATAAAATAAAATAAATATTTATTTGCTTTTTAAAAAAATATATATAATTTAGCAACCAATTAAAAACTTATTATTAATCAAACCAAACAAAAAACAAATTATGAAAAAATTATTATTATCAGCTTCTGCTGCTTTAATGATGTTTTCTTGTCAAAAAGAAGACAATGCTACAAACAATACAGTTGACGCTACTGCTCATAGAGGGTGTGCTTCTCACGAAGTTTTAGAAAGACAAATGCAAGAAGATCCTGCATTGGCATCTAGAATGAATGCTATTGAAAAACAAACTACTGAAATTATCAAATCAGGAAGGTTAGTAAATGGCGTAATTGAAATTCCTGTTGTTTTTAATGTATTATACAGAACAACAGCTGAAAACACTTCATTAGCACAATTACAATCTCAAATTGATGTTTTAAACAAAGATTTTTCAGCAACCAATACAGATTATAACACAGCTAATAATCCTTATGCAAATGTAAGAAGTGGTAATTTAGGAATTCGTTTCGTACTTGACCAAGTAATAAGAAAATCAACTACTAAAACATCTTGGGGAACAGCTGATGCTATGAAAAAATCAACTCAAGGAGGTATTAACCCTACTTCTCCTACAACCAAATTAAACATTTGGGTATGTACAATTGGAGGAGGTATCTTAGGATACGCTCAATTCCCTGGCGGTTCTTCAGCTACTGATGGTGTGGTTTTAGATTCTAAATACACGGGTAACACAGGAACAGCTACTTATCCATTTAACTTAGGACGTACAGCTACTCACGAAGTAGGACACTGGATTAATTTACGTCATATTTGGGGAGATGCTACTTGCGGATCTGACTTAGTATCTGACACTCCTGTTCACGATTCTCCAAACTCAGGTGTTCCTGCAGTAGGTCATAAATCAACTTGTACAGGTACTCCTCTTGAAATGTACATGAATTACATGGATTATACAGATGACAGAGGAATGTATATGTTCTCTTTAGGACAAAAATCAAGAGCTTTAGCTGTATTTGCTTCAGGAGGTGCAAGAAACTCTTTTGCTCAACCATAAAAAATAGCATTTTTGATACGATTAAAATCCTGAGAGTATTTCTCAGGATTTTTTTTATATATTCGTCACAAAAACGGAAAATATGGAAAGCAAAGCTATTGCAAACGGAATTATAAGAGCAGTCATTACGCTAATTTCTATAACCATTTTACTCTATTTTCTTTACAAAATAAAAACAGTCATTATTTATCTAATCATTTCGTTATTACTTTCTATGATTGGATCCCCCATCGTAGATTTTTTAAAAAAAAGATTAAAATTTAAAAGTATTTTAGCCGTATTAACAACCTTATTCCTTTTCGGAATTGTCATATTAGGTTTCTTCCTAATGTTCATTCCTCTAATAAATAGTCAAGCCACCCATATTTCATTACTTGACAGTAAAGCATTATCTATACAAATAGAACACTTAATTACTCAATTAGAATCCTTTTTAAACACAAATGGTTTTAAAGCTGATCAAATACTTAATAGAAGTAACTTAACAAAATACCTCAACTTTCATTTTCTTAGTGAATTTTTAAACTCTTTTATTAACGCTATTAGTAATTTTGGAATGGGAATTGCTTCTTGCTTTTTTATTACTTTTTTCTTTTTAAAAGACAGGGCTCTTTTTCTTCGATTATTCAAAAATATTTTACCCGATGAGCATGAAGAAAAAATAGTCACTTCTATTCAAAAAATAGATTTTTTATTATTAAAATATTTTAGTGGTATATTACTACAACTTCTCATTGTATTTATACTTTATTTTATAGTATTATTCTTTTTTAATGTAGAAAACTCCTTTATTATAGCTTTTATTTGTGCCGTTTTAAACATCATCCCTTATATAGGACCAATTATAGCCAGCGTTTTAGCTGTTACCCTAGCTCTATTAGGCAGTTTTAATGGAAGTATTAACGCCGAAATGCTTTATCATTCTTTCTATATTTTAATAGGTTTTTTTATTGTTCAATTTATTGACAATAATTTTAGTCAACCTATTATTTTTTCAAACAGTACAAACTCCCATCCTTTAGAAATATTTTTGATCATCTTAATTTTTGGATTTTTATTCGGAATTACGGGAATGATCATTGCTGTTCCTTCTTACACCATACTTAAAGTAATTGGAAAAGAGTTTTTTCCTGACAACAAATTCATCTATACCCTTACAAAAAATTTATAATGATTTTTGAACCATTATTAGCTCCTAAAGTACAAGAATTCATAGAGGATTCAATAGCGCTCAACTTTACGAAAGTAGCATTGATGAAAAATCCTTTTCCTGAAATACCTTGGAATGAAATTTTAAATCAAATTGCTTCTAAAGCAAAAGCAAAAGAAAAACTACCTAGTTGGTACAATCAAAAAAATATTATTTTCCCAAGCAAATTATCAGTTGAACAAACTTCATCAGAAGCTACAGCTCATTATAAATCTTCGCTTATTAGTGGTAAAAATTTGATTGATTTAACAGGCGGTTTTGGTGTAGATGATTATTATTTTTCTAAAAATTTTGATCATTTAATTCATTGTGAAATCAAAACCTTTTTACACGAAATCACAAAACACAATTTTAATCTCCTTAAAATCAATAATATTGAATGTCATCTTGGAGATAGCCATGAAACTTTAAAAAAATTAAATCAATCTTTTGACTGGATTTATATTGATCCTTCTAGAAGAAATGACACTAAAGGGAAAGTTTTTTTATTAAAAGATTGCCTCCCTAATGTTCCTGATTTTTTAGCATTTTATTTTCAATTTACAGAGCGTATTCTAATTAAGACAGCTCCTATATTAGACATATCAGCTGGTCTGAACGAATTAAAAAATGTAAAAGAAGTTCATATTGTAGCTTTACAAAATGAGGTAAAAGAACTCCTTTGGATTATTGAAAAAAATTATAATGATACTATTTTAATAAAAGCTGTTAATATTACGAAAGAAGAAAATGAAGTTATAGAATTTACATGGGGAAAAGAAAATTTTAATTGTAATTACTCAAAGCCTTTATTTTTTTTATATGAACCTAATAATGCTATTATGAAATCAGGAGCTTTTGACTATATCTGTCATTTATTTCCTGTTAAAAAGCTACATCCTTTTTCACATTTATATACGAATACTGAACTTATTTATTTTCCTGGCAGGAAATTTAAAATAATTGAAACCATTTCGTATAACAAAATAGATATAAAGAAACATTTAGAAGGCAAAAAAGCAAATATTACGACTCGTAATTTTCCTGAAACTGTAGAAACAATTAGAAAAAAATGGAAAATAAAAGAAGGAGGGAATTTGTATACCTTTTTTACAACGGATTTAGATAATAATAAGATTATTTTACTTTGCGAAAAAATTTAACCCAGATTACGCATTAGACCCGAGCGTAGCGAATAGACGAAGTAAATCTATTCCACTTTATTTTTCTTCCAATTCAAGCACGTACTCAAATTTTAATCATCAAAATAGTTCACCATTTCTTCTTCTAAAATTTTCCGTGAGCACTTGAATTTATTGAAAAATTTTGTTTCACAACCAAGTCTAATGCGGAATTCTATCTAACTTAATTTAAGGAATTGATAAAGAAGTAGTTTCGATTCCGTATTTTTTAATCATTTTTTTAATTTGTATCGTTTTTTTATTCTTCATTTCTTGAATATATTGGTCTGTATTTATTGGTATATAATGTTGTTTTTTGACTATCATATTCCAAATTATAACTGCTATTTTTCTTGCTGTTGCTGTAATTGCAGCACCTCTTCCTTTTTTAAAAGAAATCCTTTTAAAGAACATAACGAGGTAACCTTCTTTTTTTCTTTCAATTGTATTTGCCGCATTTCTTAATGTCAATGCAAATTTATTTTTCCCTTTTGGAGTTCTGCTACTCAAAACCTTACCTCCACTAATTTTATTATTTGGAGCTAACCTGAGCCAATTCACAAATTGCTTGGAGGTCTTGAATTTATATATATCGGTGCCTATTTCGGCTAAAAAACTAGTAACGGTTCCTGAGCAAACTGATTCTATAGCAAAGAGATCTACTCCAAAAAGTTTTAAACTATATTTCTGTACATCAAATTTGGGTTGGTTTTTCCCTTTATTCTGTTTCTTTACCAATTCGATATCTTCTGATAAAACAATTTCTCTGGTTTGATTTTTCAGCACTTGATCAATACGAGTATCGGTGTTTTTTATTTTATCTTGAATAAGTCTGTAAATATCATAACAATCGGAAAGCTCATGTAGGTATTCATTGTTTATTTTACCTTGCAAAGCGTCGGCTATTTCTTCTTTGCTTTTTTTAACTCGTTTGTCGCAATATTCAGCTAATTTTTCACCTGAAGTTTCACCTGATAGTATCATCTCAATTACTCTTATTCCAGAAACTCCTGTGATGTCACTTATCACAACGTCGAGTCTGAAGTTCATTAAACGTAATGCTTTTTGCATTTTGTTTACAAAGCTTGAACTTTGTTCAATCAAACTAGAACGATGTCTATGAAGTGTTCTTATCTGCAAAGTGGTTTCAGAGGGCAAAAAAGAACCTCGTAATAGCCCTAAAGAATGAAGTTTCTGTATCCATTGTGCATCTTTCACATCTGTCTTTGCTTTAAGGTTTTTTGTTTGAGTCCCTTGAACCAAAAGAACTTCAAAACCATTTCCCTGCAAGATCATAAACAATGATTGCCAATAACTCCCTGTGGACTCCAAAGCAACACTACGAATCTTGTTCTCTTGAAGATAAGCTACCAAAGCGCATAATCCTGATTGATAAACATTAAATTCTCTAATTTGATTTTCATCCTGTCCTATGGCTACAAAATGAGAACGTGACCCAACATCAATTCCTGCAGCATTGGGATTTACAATTTGCATTTTTTCGAAACTTTTCATAAAATATCTTTTTATTAAAATGCGAGGAAATGTAATATCTTTGCTTAAATTATTCTATACGAGATAACATGGTGTTTCATCATTGATTGTCTCAAAGGGCTTCCAAATGGAAGCCTTTTTACATTTCAGCCAAAATCTGGGAGGGGATAAATTCACCATTTTATACATAGGCTTTGCTCGCAAGTGCAAGTTAGCTCTCATTTGTCAAAGAACAATACTTTCTTGAAATCTGGGTTGAATCACAAAAGTCTTGTATATTAGCGACAGATATTACTAATTTTATTAGTTTCACAAAGGAACTAATCGTTTTTTATGTATGAATTTTTGAAAAAACTGTATTTTATGATAATAACGTTGATTTTTATCATTTGATTTATAATGAAAAGTTTTATAGAATTTAATTCCTTTTTAAAGTATCATTTAAAAATCTAAAGAAACACTCAAATTAAAACTTATTTCTCAAATGATTTTAATTGCATTGCCAATTAAAATTAGATAGTTGAAACTGACGGGCTCCTTCTAAACTATAATGCCACCACTCTGATTCTAATGAGTCAAAGTGATGTTTTTTCATTATTTCCTTTAACCATTTTCGATTTTCTAATACTTTTTGAGGTAAATTAGTATAAGTATGTGACGATTCTTTTCCAAAATGATCAAAAGCAGTCCCCATATTTACATCATTTCCTTGTTTATCAATTAAGGTCAAATCTACCGCTCCTCCTCTATTATGGATAGATCCTCTTTCTGGATTTGCCACATAATTAGGGTTTGAAACAATTTGCCACATTTTTTTTTGTACACTCAAAGGTCGATAACAATCAAATAATTTTATTCGGTATCCTCTTTGGGCAAATTCTTTGTTAGCCTTTATTAATTGTTTTACTGTTTTAT
Organism: Flavobacterium davisii; assembly: GCF_042182265.1. Lineage (NCBI taxonomy): Bacteria > Pseudomonadati > Bacteroidota > Flavobacteriia > Flavobacteriales > Flavobacteriaceae > Flavobacterium > Flavobacterium davisii. The sequence continues at coordinate 2,331,669 of NZ_CP097869.1, read as the reverse complement.
ATCGCAAATAGCAGGCATTACAATCATATACTTTCTTTTTTAAAAAATTATCATCCGTTGCATATTTGATATCTAAAACAAAATTCTTGGAGTACTCATTTATATTAACAAAAGTTGTATCATGCAAAATAGCTTTTTTTTCATTTTGGGAGAAATTGTTCATTGAAAAGAGAACCATTATTAAAACAAATATTTTTTTAATAACCATAAAATTTTAAAGATTGAGTTTGTTTATAATTAAAGGGATATAAAATTACTTTTCTTCTTTTTTATCTTGGTAATATTCATAAATCCAAGTAATTGTAAAAGATGGGATAAAATCTAAACCTGGCGTTATTTCTTCAACAAATGTTAAAAAACCTGCAATTTTACCTACTGTTCCTTTATAAAGTAAGATCATCATAAATGCAGCAAAAGGGGCCCAAACAAGATCCAAAAACTCTCCTATTCCAGGAAATAGATAACTGAAATAACCTACAAAATCCATAATGATACTCACCATTAGTTTTCCAATTGTTGCTTGCTTATTTCTTTTACTTTTTTGTATTAGTTGATCTTTTGTTAGATTCACGACAATAATTATAAATGATTAATATTTTCTTTTGTTTTAACCCAGATCTTACATTAGATTCGAAGGAAGTGAATTAGCAAAGCCCGTTTATTCCTATTTATCTTTCTTACAATTCAAGTCCGTACTCCTTTTTAAACACCAAAATAGTTTCCTTTTTTTCTTTTAAAATTTTTATGAACAACTAAATTTATTCTTTTTTTGTTTCAAAACAAAGTCTAATACGAAATCTGGGTTGAAAACCTCTATTTATTATTTTTTAGCATTTTAATACGTATTGTATCTTTCAATTTTTACTATAATGCCGAATAAAAAACATTTTTTATCCGTGATAAAAATATCAACTTTTTTAATATTTTAAAATGTAGAATCTATTCATTTTTGAAATAAAATGATTCCTTTTTCTATTGTAGAATACAAAAGAAGAAGGAATCATTAAGTTATATATTTTCGTCTTATTTTTTTATAAAAATTATTACCATTGTGTATTAAAAAACAGACAAATTAGAAAAAACACAGATAAAATACTTATCATTAATGATAAGGTTTTGTAATATATAGGTTTATCTAAAACTTCTTTTAAAGAATCTATAGACACAAAGTTTTCATTTACCCAATTTCTTGATTTATAAACTAATAAGGAATTCAAAACAAAAAGATGACATGCTGTTGCTATTCTTGAATGAAAAAATTCACTCGATTGAAAAGCTACTATAAATGAAGCTAGATGAACCATTAATACTGTAGCCTTAGGTAATATTAGTTTATTGTCTATTAGTAAGACTCCTATTAACCAAGAGCAATAGATTAACTGCAATTCAAGAGGAGCATCATATCCATAAATAAGAACTTTATTATCTGGTGAAAGTGTTGTTCCTGTTGATCTAAAATAATAGATAAAAAGTCCTATTGTTAACGCAATAGTGGGTATCAAATTATAATATGTTTTCTTAACTAATAAAGAAAGTAAAAAACCTCCTGATTGAAAAAAAAAGAATATGGCAAATACAATATCAAAAATAATCATTTCTATTTTTAAAGATGTATTAAATTTTAAAGTGATACATATCAGATTAAAAAAAGTTTCTAATACGAGTAATCTTTTAATGTCTGGTGTTAAATTTTCTTTATTAAAAAAAGGAATAGCTAACAATGGGAAAAGTAAACTAATAATAACCTCATTATAAACACTCTTTTCAATTAAATATTGAATAAAAAAACAATATAATAAACTTAAAAAGAAAAATAATGACGTAGTATATAATTGGTATTTTTTATTTGACAATGAATTCATTTTCTTCTTATTTTTAATTTTTCTTACATTTATATTTAGCTAGGTATTGACAAAAATGAGGAAATAAAACATTATAGGATCTATAATTTATTATAGGTTTCATTTATTTTAACAATCTTATTCAATTTATTAATCCAAACAATACACATAGTAATAGCTTGGTTTTAAAAATATTTTTAAAATAAAAACACTAATTACGATTAATAAATCATAAAAAGTTATAACCTAATATTGAACCCAAATTTAGCATTAAACTCGAACGAAGTGAATTTATTTCTCTTTATTTATATTTCAATTCAGGCAGGTACTCAAATTTTAATCATCAAAGTAATTTTCTATTCCTTCTTCTAAAATTTTCATAAGCACCTCAATTTATTCAAAAAACGAAGTCTAATGCGGAATCTGAGTTTAACAATATTTTACGCCTCTATTAAATAATTATCTACAACTTTTGAACAGATTGCTGCATTTTCCATACATCTTTCTATTGTTGAAGGAACTGTCCATACCTGATTCTCATCATTGATCCATTCTCCTGAAATAAAAACGTTATCACAACTAGCAGAATTAATTCCGACTCTATTATTGTAATCTGGATTAATTAATTCATTTTCGAATGCCCAGAAAAATTTACCATTATCATTTTCTCTAATTAATGGACCATGATACCAATTTCTATATTTTTCTATATTAAAGTCTGTATATTCTAAATACTTTGCTCCCACTCCAATATTTAAATTTCCGTACATAATATCCTTGTGCATATTTTCCTTAATACCCATTTGGAATAATATTTCTTCCTCTACTTCTTTCAAAGTACATTCTATTAGGGGTTTATTATATAAAGATCCTTTTTCTTTTTCAGTTTTTGTAGCTGTAACAGAAATTGTAAGTTTAACATCGTTAGAAAACTCTTTATTTGCGTATTTTTTGGTATGATATAATTTATAACTTAACCCCCAAGCTGAATCAGCAATAATTCCAATTGTTTTATCAACAAATAAATCTGGAATTTCTTTAAAATGGAATTGAAAACCATGGCTTTTAATATAGTTAACCGATAGTCTTTCTCCTATTGTAGGGAACATATCTATAACCTGTTTAGGAGGTATTGCTAAAATAAATGCGTCTGCTTCAATAACATTCTCTTTTTCAGAAATTGCACTTAAAGCTTTTCCGTTACTAATATTCAACTTTTTCACACCTTCATTAAAATGAAAAATGACTCCCTTTTGCTTTAAAAAATCATACCATGGTTGTATTAAAGAATCAGATATAGGCCCATTAAGAGTAATACTTGTTGTATTTGTTTTAGTATATACTTTTTCTTTTGTTAAATTTTTATAATTAAATAATAATAAGAAATCTCCTGTCTTTGTGTCTCCATTTCCTCCTATCCATGTAGATATTATTTTTAGGACAAAATTGGCAAGTTTTGGTCTTTTATCAAATTCTAAGTATTCAGATAAAGGCATATTCAATGTATTCTTATCCTTTTTATTTACCAATAACTTAGATCTAAACCAATAAATATCATTTAAAGGTACTCCTGAAAAAAACAAAGAGTTTGCTGATTTTAAATTATCGATTAATTGTTCAAAAAAATTAAAAAAATTTCGTTTGAAATCCATAAATTTATTTTCTTTTGCCCAATAAAACTGAACATTATTTAATGGTTCAATATTTTTTAGTAAGCTACCTCCATTATATTCTATTTCATTTAATGTGTTAATAAAATTCATATTAGAGGCAAACATTTGTCTATGTGTAAGCTCTGTTGGTAAGCCATTTTGAAAGGTTCCTATACATTTTCCTCCTGGTTGATTTTTTTTTTCATAAACAGTAACCATATTTCCTGTTTTAACTAATTCGTGAGCCAGTTTAAGTCCTGTAACACCAGAACCAAAAATTACAATTTTCTTCATTTGTTATTTTATTATGCAAGCATGCAAAATTAATCACTTTTTTAACAATGTAGACTTAAAAATATGTTAAAACAACTTTTTTAATACTTAAAAAACTAAACAACTACTATATAACAAAATAAATAAATATTTAACAAATACTTATTTTTTACATCTCATTTAAAACTAAATTGCGGCATAAACTTTATAATGAAAATAAAAAGAGTATAGAAGATATAAATACACCGATTTCTTTTCACCTAAAAGCAACCGTTTTTCACACAATAGGAATCCCGAGGGCTATCTTCAAACAGGGAAATAAATGATGTTATAAATAAATACTATATAAAAACTTCGCTTATCCATTTCATTCTTGCCTTCTTTTGCGTAAACCCAAATTCAGCATTAGAAAAAATAAATTTTATAACTCATTGAAATAAAATGGCTTCTGTTTCTAGCACTTCTAATCCTTAATTCTTATAGTACTGCCAATCAACAAAATGTGTATCTTTTTTAAAAGATCTCTAACGTGTAATCAGGGTTAAAATGAAAAAATTGTGATCCTTTAGCACATCTTAATTGAGGTTAAAAAATAACATCCTTTTTTAGATTTAAAATTCTTTTTATTTGTAATAAATTTCTAACTCAAAATTCGGGTTAAAAAAACATAGCATCAATCTTAATAAAACTTTATTTGAAGTTGAATAAAATTCTTTGTTTATTTGTGAAAATACTTAATAATGATCAAAGCCACAAATATTCATAAATACTTTGGACAGCTAAAAGTTTTAAAAAGAGTTAATCTTCAAATTAAAAAGGGTGAAATCGTATCAATAGTTGGTGCATCTGGAGCAGGAAAAACTACTTTACTTCAAATTTTAGGCACTTTGGACCAACCTAGTTTTAAAAACAGAAAAGGAGTTAATCTTTCTTCCTCTTTAGAAATCAATGGTCAAGATGTATTAAAAATGAATGATAAAGAACTATCAAAATTTCGAAATTTAAATCTTGGTTTTATTTTTCAATTTCATCAACTACTTCCTGAATTTACTGCTTTAGAAAATGTTTGTATACCTGGTTATATTGCCAAAAGACGCAAGAAAGAAGTCGAAGAGGAAGCTAAAAAATTATTAAGTTATTTAGGTTTAGAACATAGAATAAACCATAAACCTATGGAATTATCTGGAGGTGAACAACAACGGGTTGCTGTTGCTAGAGCTATGATAAATAAACCGAAGGTCATTTTTGCTGATGAACCATCTGGTAACTTAGATACTATAACAGCAGAAAATCTACATCAATTGTTTTTTAAACTTCGTGATGAATTAAACCAAACTTTTGTAATTGTTACTCATAATGAAGATTTAGCTAATATGGCTGATCGAAAAATAACTATTGTGGATGGTAACATAAAAGATATAAATGACATAGAAGTCATCTTTAATTGACATGGAGTTTCTAGAATTAAAAGATTTTTTAGATGAAAAAGTGAATTTATATAATCGTTTTGATTTTATAGAGAGTGATCCTATACAAATCCCTCATTTATTCAATACTAAAGAAGACATTGAAATAGCCGCTTTCTTAAGTGCTACTATAGCTTGGGGGAACCGAAAGATGATTATAAAAAACGCACAAAAAATGATGAATTTATTAGGTGATTCTCCCTATGACTTTATTATAAATCACAATTTGTCACAGCTTGATAAATTAAACTCATTTGTACACAGAACTTTTAATGGAGAAGACTTTATACAATTTGTTAAAAGTCTTCAACATATTTATTTACATCATGGAGGGTTGGAAACTGTTTTCACTAAACATGTAGAAAATAGCTCTACACAAAAAGCAATTAGTGCATTTAAAAAAGTTTTTTTTGAAATTCCTCATACTACAAGAACTCAAAAACATATATCAGATCCTTTTAATAACTCTGCTGCTAAACGTATTAATATGTTTTTACGCTGGATGTGTAGACAAGATTCCGCTGGTGTTGATTTTGGAATATGGAAAAAAATTTCTCCTTCTTCACTATCTTGTCCGTTGGATGTTCATTCAGGTAATGTAGCTAGAAAATTAGGTCTTTTAAATCGTAAACAAAATGATTCAAAAGCATTGTATGAATTAGACATTAATTTACGTTTATTAGATCCAAAAGATCCTGTTAAATATGACTTTGCATTATTTGGTTTGGGTGTTTTTGAAAATTTTTAAATTAATGTCTTTAACCCAGATTTCAAGAAAGTATTGTTCTTTGACAAATGAGAGCTAACTTGTACTTGTGAGCGAAGCCTATGTATAAAATGGTGAATTTATCCCCTCCCAGATTTTGGCTGAAATGTAAAAAGGCTTCCATTTGGAAGCCCTTTGAGACAATCAATGATGAAACATCATGTTATCTCGTATAGAATAATTTTAGCTAAGATATTACATTTCCTCGCATTTTAATAAAAAGAAAATTTATGAAAAGTTTCGAAAAAATGCGAATTGTAAATCCCAATGTGCAGCAATTAATGTCGGATCACGTTCTCATTTTGTAGCCATAGGACAAGATAAAATCAAATTAGAGATTTTAATTTTTCTCAATTACTTAAAATAAGTTAGATAGAATTACGCATTAGACCCGAGCGTAGCGAATAGACGAAGTAAATCTATTCCACTTTATTTTTATTCAAATTCAAGCACGTACTCAAATTTTAATCATCAAAATAGTTCACTATTTCTTCTTTTAAAATTTTCCGTGAGCAATTGAATTTATTGAAAAATTTTGTTTCACAACGAAGTCTAATGCGGAATCTGGGTTTAAAAATGATGCGTATTTTTTTGCACTCTTTATAATAAAACGATATCTAGCCACATTTAAGAAATAATATATACAATAAATACTTAAATTAATTTTTCTTTATTTAACACTTGTTTTTAATTTTTTTTTTGAATCTAAAAAAGTACATTTTTTGAGAGCAATCAAGTTGTCTTAAAAATTCTCAATCTTGTCATTTATATAACAAAAGTAGAAATCATATTTTAGATTATGACTTCTTCCTTTGATCGAAGTAACAAATGCCCATCAAATTATATCTTTTACTTCCATATCTACAAAAAAATCGTACATTTTTATTAGCCTGCTTTTAGAATAAATACTGTAAAATAGTATTAAATACTTTTTATGAATACTATATTTCAAGAAGCAAAATCTAAAAAAATGACTTTTAAGAAGAAGGGGTAAAAGATTTTTACCTCCTTCTTTCATATTTCATCAACAGATTCTTTTATTTTATGAAATCTTCAAATAAACTTTCTTAACGTTTGACAGATTCGTATTTATCTGTCTTTTCATTATAACTATATTTAGTCATGTTATTTTTATTACTCAAACTAAAATCTCCATTAGATAATAGGCTAAATAAATAGCCTTCATTTCTTTTTTTGGAAATCGTTTGCGAAGCATTTTTAAATTTATCTAAATATTCTATTTCTGTTATATCTATCGACTTTTCAATATTAGCTATTAAAAGTGTTTTTTTTACAGGATTCCAAATCTGATTTTCAGTAAGGTTTACAAATTCTTTTCCTAAGGAAGTCTCCTTTTTTTCAACAGCTTTCCAACTAACATGGTAAAATGTCTTATTTTTAACTTTTATCGGAGCAACTTTAACTGTATTCGGTACAAATTCTGGCTTATTTTTAGTTAAAAGCATACTATCTTTTATAACAACTAAATACAAATCTTTTTTCTTATTAAATACAATACTGGCTTCTCCATTTTTAATTAATAAAAGATTAACTGTATTGTCTGTTGGTTTCTTTTTTTGAGCTTGAATTGAATTTAATACCAGAAAACTGAGACTGAGCAAGAAAATTGTTTTATTCATAAATATAAATTTTATATGTTTAATTAAATTCTTATTAAGATCTATTAGAACGCAACGCCTATCTTACTGACAGCAAGTACTATACTAATATACCCCTTTTTAAAAGAAAATACATTGTTTTATAATAAAATATTTTATTTACGAAATTTCACCTCTATTTAATCTTGTTTGGCTATAGCATCTAATAACAATTGTGCGGTTGCTTCATTTGTTGCTAAAGGAATATTGTGTACATCACAAATTCTTATAAGCATATTAATATCTGGTTCGTGTGGATGGCTGCTCATTGGATCTTTAAAAAACAAAACCATTTTACATTTTCCAACTGCAACTCTAGCTGCTATCTGTGCATCTCCTCCTAAAGGGCCACTCAACAATTTTTCAACCTTAATTCCGGTTACTTCTACCTGGCTTCCTGTTGTACCTGTTGCTATAATTTTAATATTTTCTTTTAAAAGCAAATCTAGGTTTCTACTTACAAACTGAACCATATCTGCTTTTTTTACATCATGTGCTATTAGTGCTATTACCATATTTTTAATTGGTTTGTAAATGATATGTTATTAACCCGTCTATTGGACGTTGTAAGATCTTGCCAATTTTTATATTGTGTTTTTCTAAAGCAGACTTAATTTCATCTTGTAAAAAATATGCAACTGATCCTATGAAATGATTGGATACTTCTTTATAATTATCAAACTGTTTGATACTGTTTTCTATAAAAGATTCTATTTCTTCATTTATAATTTGCTGGCAGAATGACTCGTTTTTATGTTTTATTAAAAACTCTGTAAATGAGGCTAAATAAGCATTTGGATTTGGTTCTTTATATAAATTTTGTTTAATCACATCTGCATCTAGGTTATAGGATGCTTCAAAAGTTTCTGCTAATTTTTTAGGCATTTTGTTATAATAATATTCTCTTAACAAATGACGTCCAAAACGGTTACCAGAACAGTCATCCATAATAATATAACCTAGCGACTGTACTTTTTGGTGTAATATATCACCATCAAAATAACTACAATTAGATCCTGTTCCTAGAATACTAACAATGGCCTTTTCTCCTTTTAAGGTTGTAGCATACACTGCTGCGTATGTATCTTCATAAATAATAATTTTTGCATTCAAAAAGTATTGTTCAAAGATAGAAACTAAAAAGTTCTTCATACGATCCGTTCCGCATCCTGCTCCGTAAAAATATAAATTTGAAATATTTTCTTTATTTTTGTTTAATTCCGAATTATCATTTAGACGTTTTAAAACTTCTATTTCTGTTAAAATTTCAGGATTTAAACCTAATGTATGGGTAGAAAATAAAATATTTCCCAAATCATCTATTGCAATCCAATCTGCCTTAGTAGAACCACTGTCTATTATTAATTTCATTTGTATAGTTTTTCTCTTTATATTTTCTTTTTTATTTATACAATAATTAAAAGACTTTCATTAATGCGTAAATCTTTTCTTTTTAAATATTTATTTTATTTTTTAGTATTTTTTTTGGATACACTTTTAATCCAAATTTTGCATTAGACTCGAACAAATTAAATTGGTGAAGCCAATCTATTCCTTTTTATTTTTCTTCCAATTCAAGCACGTACTCCTATTTTAATGACCAAAATAGTTGCTATTCCTTCTTCTAAAATTTTCCGTAAGTATTTGTTTTTTTGTCTCACAACGAAGTCTAATACAGAATCTGAATTTAAGGAATAATACGATCAATTGAATAATACTGATTTATTTATAATAAAAATCCCGTTTCGTTAAGATGAAGAAACGGGAGATAAAAATAATCATTTTCGTTATAAATTAGCTATATGTACGGCTAAATCTATTAATTTACTTGAATAACCGTATTCGTTATCATACCATGATACAATTTTAAAAAAAGTTGAATTAAGCCCAATACCTGCTTTAGCATCAACAATTGATATTCTGGTATCGCCTATAAAGTCTTGCGAAACTACATCATCCTCTGTAAATCCAAGAATTCCTTTCATTGTGGTTTCAGATGCTTTTTTAAGTACTGCCATAACTTCTTCATAAGATGTTTCTTTAGCTAATTTTACTGTTAAATCTACTACGGATACATCTGCTGTAGGCACTCTCATAGACATCCCTGTTAGTTTTCCTTTTAAACTTGGTATGACTTTAGCAACTGCTTTAGCGGCTCCTGTTTGAGATGGTATTATATTTACCAATGCAGAACGTCCTCCTCTAAAATCTTTTTTAGAAGGACCATCTACGGTTAGTTGAGTAGCTGTTGTTGCATGTATTGTGGTCATCAATCCTTCTACGATTTCAAAATTATCATGAATAACTTTTGCTAAGGGAGCTAAGCAATTTGTTGTACATGATGCGTTTGATACTATTGTATCTTTAGCTGAAGCATCTGTATGATTTACTCCCATTACATACATTGGAGCATCTGCCGAAGGAGCTGATATTACTACTTTTTTTGCTCCTCCATCAATATGCGCTTGAGCCGTTTCTAGTTTTGTAAAAATCCCTGTACATTCTGCTACTATTTCGGTATCTACCTCATCCCATTTTATTAATTGTGGATTTTTTTCGGCTGTTACTCTTATAGGGCGATCATTTACAAATAATTTTCCTTCCTTTACTTCTACTTTGCCATCAAAACGGCCATGAACTGAATCATATTTTAACAAATAAGCTAAATGATTTATATCTAAAAGATCATTAATTGCGACTACTTCTACATTATCTCTTTTTACTATTTCTCTAAATACTATACGTCCTATACGACCAAAACCATTAATTCCTATTTTTACTTTCATATATATTTTTTTTATTCATTTCTAATCGCAGATAACCTTTGGTTTTCAACACTTTAAATAATTATAAAATTATTTAGCAACGCAACAGATTACTCATATCTATTTTCACGATTTTTGTATTGTTTTATTTTTTAATTTCTAGTTTTTTTATTAGATAGACATAATATCGGAAACTTTAAGTAGTTCTTGATCAATTCTAGAATGTCCTTTTATAGCTTGTTCTAAAGGGGTTAAGGCTACTTTATCTTCTAATAATCCTACCATATAATTGGATTTTCCTTCTAAAAGGGACTCTACTGCTTTTACACCTAAACGAGCAGCTAATACCCTATCAAAACACGAAGGAGAACCTCCTCTTTGCATGTGACCTAATACGGAAACTCGAACATCGTATTCAGGTAGATTTTCTTCTACATATTCTTTTAATTCAAATACATTTTTACCTATTTTATCGCCTTCTGACACGACTACTATACTAGAGGATTTACCAGAAGTTTTGCTTCTTTTTAAGGATTCTAATAATCTTTCTAATCCTAAATCTTCCTCAGGAATAAGGATTTCTTCTGCACCTGCTCCAATACCAGCATTTAGTGCAATATGTCCTGCATCTCGTCCCATTACTTCTACAAAAAAGAGTCTATTATGGGAGCTTGCTGTATCTCTTATTTTATCAATAGCTTCTACTACTGTATTTAAGGCGGTATCATAGCCTAATGTATGACTTGTTCCATAAATATCATTATCTATGGTACCTGGAATTCCCATAACTGGGAAATTAAATTCTTTATTAAATATTTCGGCTCCCGTAAAGGTTCCATCTCCCCCTATTACGACTAATGCGTCTATTTGAGCTTCTATTATTTTTTGAAAAGCTAATTTTCTTCCTTCAAAAGTTCTAAAATCTTTTGAACGGGCTGATTTAAGTATGGTTCCTCCTTTATCGATTATATGATTTACAGAACGAGGTCCCATTTCTTTAAAATCGCCTTCTATCAGTCCTTGATAACCTCTATAAATACCTACGCATTCTACATTATAAAAGGCACATGTTCTAACAACGGATCGAATTGCCGCGTTCATTCCTGGGGAATCTCCACCAGAGGTCAAGACTCCTATTTTCTTTATGTTAGTATTTGACATTAAAAAAGGGTTTTCTTAATAAGTAAAGTTACAAACGTTCTCTTTACTTAAAAATGATAAATATTATTTTTTGAGCGATTTTTTTTACAATCAAAAAGGTAAAAAAGATTGACAAATCTCTCAACGGAGATCTAAGGTACTATTTTTTGCAGAAATAAACAACTAATTTAATTCAGGAATTCTATCTTCATCTTCTTTTCTTTTTTCTGAAGATTTCTTATTCCTTTTTTCTGTAAACTGAATGATTTCTGGTAATAAGTCAGAATCTGGTATTTGATCTTTTTGCTGATCTGATTTTCTTTGATCTTTAATTTTTTTAGAATTAAAAACTTTATACATTAATTCTTTAAATGTATTAAAATCTACCTCGTAACTTAACCCTAATCCTTGTGTATAACCTATTCCTCCTTGACCTAAATAGGTTATATCATTTTCACGATTAAATACGCGTGCTTTTAGTGAGCCATCTTCATTTAGACGTAATTGAACTTCTACATCTCCTACTACAACCGATTCGTTTATTCCGCCAACGGGCACTCCAAATTTACCGTTAATAGTAATTTTATCGCTTATTTGGGTTGAAACGGTAAATCCTACTCGTCCTCCTGTGGTTGTTTCTTGATTTAATCGATCGTTTTGTACATAATTCAGCCCCAATTTAAAACGTTCATCATTTGCAAATAATTCATCAAACAAGCTATTTGCTCGTTCCAAGATATTACCGCTAATTACATTTTCTACGACTCCTTTATCTGATAAGAAACTTCCGGATGAGATTAAAGATAATGCTTGTTTTTGGCGTGTATCGAAATCGTTAAGTTTGTAATCTATTTCTGAACGTAGAACAGAGTTTACTGTTGGAAAATTAATAAAAATATCAGGTTTCGGGTTGGTTAATTTATCTGTTAGTTTTATAACTACTTCTGTTGGTATTTTTTTATTAAAACTAGGATTATCTAGCAAAATAGATGGGTTGGCTTCTGTTTTATAAATAGCTTCCATATTTAGAGTCGCATTTAATGGATCTCCATCCCAAGAAATATATCCTCCGTTTTTAACTTTTATTTTTTTATCTATGAATCCTCCATATTTAAAATTATATACCCCATCGTACACTTGAAAATCTCCCCACATATTAAATTTACCTAATGTATTTATCTCCATTAGCAAGGAACCCCGACCACGTCCTTTTAGTCCATGTCCATTATTTTTATTAATGATGACTTCTATTTCTGCAACAGGAGTGATATCTAATTCAAATTTTAATTCTAAACCACTATAATCTTTTTCTTTACTTTTTACGTTATCCGATATGTTTTTTGAATTTATAAATTTAATATATTTTTTTTCAGAGCTAGCTTGATCATCATTAATTGGTATTTTCAAGGAAGATCCTTCTGCAGAAGAAGCATTAACATTTATTACTAAGGCATTTGTTGGCCCTTTAATACTTGCTTTTCCATCCATATAAGCTGTTCCGTAATACAATGCGTCTTCATGATCTTTGGTATCAAGTACAACAATACGATCAGAATTAATATTAAAATTCAGATACCAATCACTTAATTTGTTGTGTTTTACCCAACCATCCATGGTACCTGTTGTTTTAAATTTAGTATCTGTTACTTTTATATCTCGAAATGAAAATTGATTTTCTGTTACTTCTACTATCGAGTTATTGCCAAAATTATAATCTGTATTTAAGTAAGGTACTTTAATACCTGACTGATTTAAATAAAGTCGTCCATTTATTTCTGGATTATAAATATCTCCTTCAAATTTAGCCGATCCAGAGGCCAGTCCTCTTATGTCTGTAATTATATCTGCTCCCATAGGTGTAAAAAAGGAGAGATCAAAATCTTTGAGTCTGACATCTAGATCCATCAAAGTTTTTTTACCTTGAAAGTACAAACTTCCTTCTGTTTTTAGAATATCATTTCCTTTGTTATTTAAGACTGAATTAATTTTAAAATTTCTAAAACTATCATCTCCTGTAACAGCTATATCAAATTTTCCTAACGGCAAATTATTAATTCTAAAATCATCAATTGTCAGTTCCGAAGCAGGTTCATAGATACTTTTTTCTTGTTTAAAGTCTATATTCCCATTAACTTTCCCTTTCAATCGTAGACTATCTATTGCAGGTGTAATTTTATCTAACTCTACATCTTTAAATGATAATCGAAGATCTTTATAGGTGGAATCTCTTAGCACTCCCATTAATTCCATTGCTTGGTTTTTATGTGAAAGAGCGATTTTTTCTATTGAGAAATCGGTTAGTTTTTTATTAAATACAATTTTGTTATTATCTTCTTCTTTTTCATTCAGAAACCATAAATAATTTTTAAAATTAATTTCTGATTTTTTAATTCCTACTACACTTTTATTATTTTGATCAATAGTATGGTACAAATTTAAATTATAAAAGTCTTCTGCTTTATCGCCTCCTTTAAACTCTGTTCTAACAAATAAAGTATCATTTGAGGTTATATTTATTAAACTCATTTTTGAAACTTTATAGTGTTTTGTTTTAATACTATCCATTTCAACATAAGCGTTGTATAGAGGATTTTTATTATCTATGTCTACACTAATATTATCAAATTCATTATCGTATGCTTTTATTTTGGGTGATTTAAAATTTAGTTTAAACAAGCCTTCGTTTGAATTTATTTCACCTTTCATAAAAGTGTTTTCACCTAATGAAATTTCAGGATAAAATATTTCTATTAATTTACTGTAAACATTAAAATCAAATTTCATAAATTGTCCCTTACTTACCTTATTGGGTGAATAATTAGCATAAAGACTTCCTAATGAATTTTCTACTAAGTCGGGTAATTCTTTAAATTTAAATCGTCCCTCTACTTTTCCTTCAACTATATCGGGTGAATTAATTGTAATGGTTCTGAATCCATCTTTTTCAAAAGTAGATTGAACTATAAAATCATCAAAAAAATAGGTTTCTTTTGGATTTTCATAAGATGTTTTATTTATATAAACATTTCCATAAATGTTATCTATTGAATTTCCTTGTAAATTCATTCTTACATCTCCTCTAAAGACAGAAACTGCATCGGAGGTATAAAGATTTATTTTTTTAAGATTGGCATACTCTACTTTTGCATGAAATTCGTACTTATTTTCTTTTCTAGTCAGGTCTAAAAAACCGTCAAAATCCATAACTAAATTAGGATCATTGGCTTTTATCGAGCCTTCAAAAACAGATTTATTCATCTCGCCATCTACAACTATATTTTTGTAATTGTATTTATTATAATAAATGCTCTGAACAGTTCCTTTTATTTTTGTATTTAAATATTTTTCTGTAAATCCTTTACCGTCTACTGCTGTATCTAAATTTACAATTCCTAAATCTTTTCGATTTAAAAATTTACCCAAATCAAACTCTGTCAGTTTAACGTTACCTACATAGGTAGCATTATCAATATTATTAATATTGGTCATGACTAAATTTGTTTTAGCAATTCCTAGTGCAGAAACTAATGAAACATTTGCTTTTAGGTTTTTAAAATTTATTTCTGCTTGTCCATTTAATGAAAAAGTACCTAATTTTTTAAAATTGGTTGGCAATTTTTTCCCTAAAATATTGGGTAATATTTTAGTTAAATGATCATACGTCGATGTTATTTTGGTGAAATATCCTTTTACATAATAGGCGTTTTTTTTCTTTGAAAAGAGATTTTTAAATCGAAAATCACCTCTTATCTGTGATCCAAAATCATCTAATAAAACCAATCTTTTAGTAAAAAAGTTGTTTAAAGTCCCTAATAATTTACCTTTTACTTTGTATTTTAAATTTTTACCGAACTCTCCGTAAAATTTATTTAAATCATTAGATGAAATTATTCCTTCTTGGATTTTCACATCAAATAGGACTTTATTATTAAAGTCTGCAAAATCTTTGCGATCATAACGTAATTCAACATCTCCTATTAAATTAGATTCTGATGTTTTTAGCTTTAGTTCTGCTAGATGAATATTTTTTTTTGTATAGGTAAAATTAGACGAGGATTCTTCTATTTCTATACCTCTGTTATCTACAAATGACATTTCATCAATCTGAGTTGTAACGTCAGGTCCTAAAATTTTAAATTTATGCGTTTCTGCATTTAATTTTTTGGCACTAAAAACTAAAGGGTCTCTCATGTTATCGTCCCAATAATAAAATGCGCTATTAATTAAGTGAATATTTTTAATGGTCATTAGAAATTTTTTCTTGGAAGTAGAAGGAGTTCCATCATCAAAAAGTTCTATAAATTTATCCAAATTTGTATCACGTTCACCTTTATAATTTCTAATTTTAAATGTAAGCCCATCCATTCTGACCTCTCCAAAATGCAAATCACCATCTATCAATTTTTTCAAATCTAAAATATTGGTTTTTAATACATTTATATGAAAAAGTGTATCTTTTTTATAGTCTTTAATGAAAACTTTTTTTAGTTTAACTCCCCCAAAAACTGTAAAATTTGCTTCTTGAACTGTAATATCTGTACCAAATTCTTCATTTAAAAAGGCTGTTGCATATTGGCCTAATCGAGTTTGAACAGAAGGCATAGACAGTGCTATGACCAATGTGAGTAACAATAATACTAAGCCAAGAAAAAAATACATCTTGCACTTTAAAATCGTTACCCACAGTCTTTTTTTGTTTTTTTTTACTTCACCTTCTTGCTCTTCCAAAGGAAATATTTTTTTGAGTTAAAATTTAGTAACTTTGGCACGGGTTGTAAAAATAATCTATTCCTTGATTTTATACAACTTTACAAACAAATTCTATGCTTTAAAATGAAAATAGAAGATATTTATATATTAGCAATTGAAAGCTCTTGTGATGATACGGCCTGTGCCGTATTACACAACGATAAAATGTTATCAAATGTTGTTGCACGTCAGAATATTCATGAAGAATATGGAGGCGTAGTACCCGAATTAGCCTCTAGAGCACATCAGCAAAACATTGTTCCTGTAGTAGATGTAGCACTTAAAAAAGCAGGAATATCGAAAGAGCAGTTATCTGCTATAGCCTTTACACAAGGCCCTGGATTAATGGGATCTTTATTGGTTGGTGGTTCTTTTGCAAAAAGTATGGCCATGGCTTTAAACATACCTTTAATAGCAGTTAATCACATGCACGCTCATATATTAGCTCATTTTATAAATGAAGATGGATATTCTAAACCTGATTTTCCTTTTTTAGCGCTCACCATATCAGGAGGTCATACTCAGATTGTAAAAGTTAAAAGTTTTTTTGATATGGAAATCATTGGAGAAACTACTGATGATGCCGTAGGAGAAGCCTTTGATAAATCTGCTAAAATATTAGGTCTACCTTACCCTGGTGGCCCTCTTATAGATCAATACGCTCAACTAGGAAATCCTAAACGTTTTATTTTCACGAAACCTAAGGTTGATGGACTTCATTTTAGTTTTAGTGGACTTAAAACACAAATCTTATATTTTATTCAAAAAAATGTAAAAGAAAACCCCCATTTTATTAATGAAAATCTAAATGATATCTGTGCTTCTATACAAAATATTATCATTACAATTCTGATGGATAAAATAAAAGAAGCCTCTATACAAACAGGCATTACACAAATTGCTATAGGAGGCGGTGTATCTGCCAACAGCGGTATTCGTAAAACTTTAAAGGAAGCTGAAAAAAAATATCACTGGACAACCTTCATCCCTAAATTTGAATACACGACTGACAATGCAGGTATGATAGGTATAGTTGGCTACTACAAATTTTTAGAAAATCATTTTAGTAATAACACTGTCACTTCTAAAGCTAGAATAGAGTTTTAAAAGACTACACTTGATTGAAAACAAAAAATAACAACAAAAAAAGCGATAATGCAATTATTCTACAATCCAGATATAACGATTACTTCTAGTGATTTTTCTTTTGACAAAGAGGAAAGTAAGCATATAGTTAAAGTATTACGCAAAAAAGAAAATGATCTTTTATTTGTTACCAATGGTACTGGTTTTTTATTTGAAACAGAAATTGTTTTAGCCTCAGAAAAAAAATGTATAGTAATAATAAAAAATCATAAAGAATTTAAACAAAATCATTTTCGTTTACATTTAGCAGTCGCACCAACTAAAATGAATGAACGTTATGAGTGGTTTTTAGAAAAAGCAACAGAAATAGGCATACAAGAAATAACGCCTATTATTTGTGAGCATTCTGAAAGAACTATTATAAAAATAGACCGTTTAGATAAAATCATCCAGTCCGCCATGAAACAATCTAATCAATTTCATTTACCTAAATTAAACGAAGCTATTCCTTTTAAAGATTTTCTTAATCAAAATTTTGAAGGACAAATGTTTATTGCTCATTGTGAAGATAGCCATAAGAAAAGCTTAAAAAATGAAATTATAGCCAACTCTAAATACACTATTTTAATTGGTCCTGAAGGTGATTTTTCAGAAAATGAAATAAAATTAGCTATCAGCAAAGGATTTATTCCCGTTACTTTAGGAAACACAAGATTAAGAACAGAAACTGCTGCTGTGGTTGCTTGCCATAGTGTCGTTTTTAGTAACGAATAAAGACCTTTTTTATTTTTTTACAATTTTAGAATAGTAATTCCTTAATCGTAATATAAAAAAATATAATTTTATTCCTGCAATACCTCTATTTTATTTAAATAAATAAAGTTTATATGTTTTTAAAAATGATCAGAATATATCTTATTTTTTTTAGCTTTTTCAACTTATCTGTTTTTTCTCAAGAAATAGCTTTATTAAAATATAGCGGTGGTGGCGACTGGTATGCTAACCCCACCTCGCTCCCTAATTTAATAAAATTCAGCAACCAAACAATCAATACACGCATAAAAAGTAAACCTTCAACAGTTACTCCTGGTAGCAACGATATTTTTTCCTATCCTTTTATACACATGACCGGACATGGAAATGTTATTTTTAACCCACAAGAAGCTGAAAATTTAAGAAATTATTTAAATGCAGGAGGTTTTTTACATATAGACGATAATTATGGTATGGATCAGTATGTTCGAAATGAAATTAAAAAACTTTTCCCTAACCAATCTTTAGTTGAAATTCCTTCTTCCCATATTATTTTTCAAAAACCCTATTCTTTTCCTTCTGGATTACCGAAGATACACGAACATGAGGGTAAAAGACCACAGGCTTTTGGTATATTTCTAAATAATCGTCTAACACTATTGTACACATACGAATGTGACCTAGGCGATGGATGGGAAGATTATGAGGTACATAACAACCCTAAAGAAGTACGTGAAAAAGCTTTAAAAATGGGAGCCAATATCTTAAATTACGTTTTTAATCATTAATAATTTGGAACAACTTACTCATTACAACTCTCCTTTCGAAACTAAAAAATTCCCTATAACTGTAGTCTGCGATGGTGTTTACTTTCAAGAAAACATAGGAAGTATTTTCCGAATTTGTGATGCCATGGGGGTTTCTAAAATCATTTTTTCTGGATCTAACTTTATTTTTTCTGAACGTAAAATAAACAAAACATCTAGAAGTACTCACAAAAAAATTTCTTTTGAAATCATTAAAGAACAGAAATCTCTTATAAACTACCTCAATACAACCCCTTCTACTTGTATTGCATTAGAAATAACCCAATCTAGCATTCCTTTAAACAAAATCAAAATTTCTTCAAACCTTCCCATAACCTTAATAATTGGCAATGAAATACAAGGTATTTCTCCTGAAATATTAACACTTTCAACTATTCAAACTCACATCCCCATGTTTGGTCATAACAGTAGCATGAATGTTGTACAAGCTTTATCTATAGCTCTCTATGAATTAACTCAAGCATTCCACTTATAACAAAATCTATTACATCATAATATTATTACTTTAAAATAATTTTAAAATCTGAATAACACACCTATTTAAATCCAAATTCTTAATTAAACTTCGTTATAAAACAAGATTTTTTAATAAATCAAATGCGCATGGAAAATTTTAAAAGAAGAAATAACGAATTATTTTGACGATTAAAAAGACATACGTGCTTTAATTTTAAAAAAAGTAGTATACATTTAGCTTCACCAATTCACTTCAAGTCTAATAGCAGATTTTGGATAAAACTTTACAGACAAAATATTTATTTATATAAAATGTTTTTAAATCTACCCCCCCTTATAAGATAAACCTAAATCATGTACTAGACTTTGTGATGAAAATGAACAAAAACTCCCCTTACAGATATTACAATCTAAAAATCAACTACTTAACACACATTATATCTCTTATATAACAGAAAAATCACATTATTAGCCTTATGCAATTTACTTTATTTATTCATAGGTTAATTAACTACAAATGATCTTTCTATTTCATATTTTAACATGAGTTCGATATAAAAACATTGATTTTTAACACATTACACAAAAACTTTGTGCTTCCGTTAGCGTTTTCTTTGTGTTTTTCATCGTATAGCTATTACACAAAGTTCCTCAAAGAAATATGAAAGAACTGTTTATTAGCAAGTTAAAAGTTTTCTTAAGTCCAACTCACGTTATTTTATCTATTTTTCACTTCACAGCCCTACTATGTCATGTAAAAAAACAAAAATCTTCTTTTTTTTGTTTCAAACAAAAAGTTTTCCCCATTTCATATACAACCTCTAATCTTTTAATAAAAAATCACTCCTTTTCAATAAACATTTAATACCTGATTATATTCATTTTTTTTAGACTTACAAACAGAATTATACATTTTAAAATTATTTAACATATTGATTTTTTATACATTACAAACAAAAAAGCAAAAAAATAAGAATAAAAATTAACATTATATTTTTAATAAATAAACAACAAAAACAAACAATAAATACATTATATACATATTAAAACAAAATAAAATAGATATAAACCTAAAAAAAATCAATTTTAATGATAAATATATTTTTAAAATTAAAATATATTTTATACCATTGCACCAGAATAAAACAAAAATTATCAACCCAAAACCAATTAATTATGAAAAAAGTTTTATTGTCAGCATCAATAGCATTCATGATGTTTTCTTGTCAAAAAGAGGATAATTCTTCAACAGACCAAGTAGATACTACAGCTCATAGAGGATGTGCCTCTCATGAAGTTTTAGAAAGACAAATGCAAGAAGACCCAGGATTAGCTTCAAGAATGGCTGCTATCGAACAACAAACATCTGAAGTTATCAAAAATAATCGTTTGGTAAACGGTGTTATCGAAATTCCTGTTATTTTCAATGTTTTATACAATGGCACAACAGAAAATATTTCATTAGCTCAATTACAGTCTCAGATCGATGTTTTAAATGCAGATTATGCAGCTACAAATGCAGACTATAACACGGCTAACAACCCTTATTCTTCTGTAAGAAGTGGTAATTTCAATGTTCGTTTTGTCTTAGATCAAGTAATTCGTAAAAGCACCAAAAAAAGAAGTTGGGGGACTGACGATTCTATGAAAAAATCAACTCAAGGTGGAATAAGCCCTACTTCTCCAACAACAAAACTAAATATTTGGGTTTGTAATTTAGGTTCTAGTTTACTAGGGTACGCTCAATTCCCTGGCGGTGCTGCTGCAACTGACGGTGTTGTATTACACTATAAATATACAGGAACAACGGGTACAGCTACTGCTCCATTCAATTTAGGAAGAACAGCTACTCATGAGGTAGGCCACTGGATGAATTTACGTCATATATGGGGTGATGCAAACTGTGGAAATGATTTTGTAGCAGACACTCCTCTTCATGATTCTTCAAACTATGGAGTACCTGCTGTTGGACATAGATCAACTTGTACTGGTACACCACTAGAAATGTATATGAATTATATGGATTACACTGATGACAGAGGTATGTATATGTTCTCTCAAGGACAAAAAGAAAGATCATTAGCTATCTTTGCTGCTGGTGGAGCTAGAGCTTCATTTGCTCAACCATAATAAATAAAAATAAAATCATATTTTCTCATAATAGTTTTTTTACTTTAAAGCCTGATCTTATGATCAGGCTTTAACATTTTTATCAAATTTATATTTTAACTCAAATACCGCATTAAACCCAGATTACGCATTAGACCCGAGCGTAGCGAATAGACGAAGTAAATCTATTCCACTT
This sequence comes from Flavobacterium davisii, assembly GCF_042182265.1. NCBI lineage: Bacteria > Pseudomonadati > Bacteroidota > Flavobacteriia > Flavobacteriales > Flavobacteriaceae > Flavobacterium > Flavobacterium davisii. The sequence continues at coordinate 2,309,932 of NZ_CP097869.1, read as the reverse complement.
TATTTTTCTTCAAATTCAAGCATGTACTCAAATTTTAATCATCAAAATAGTTCACTATTTCTTCTTCTAAAATTTTCCGTGAGCACTTGAATTTATTGAAAATTTTTGTTTCACAACGAAGTCTAATGCGGAATCTGGGTTAAACTCGAAATAAATTGGCAAAGCCAAATTTATACCCTTTTATTTCTCCTCCAATCCAAGCATCTATTCAAATCTTAATCATAAAAAGTAATTCATTTATTTCTTCTACAATTTTCCATAAATGCTTGAATCTATTCGGAATTTTTGTTTTATAACAAAGTTTAATACGAAATCTAAGGTAAATTCAAGAAACAATAAGATCTTGAACTTATTCATTTCTATTTTAAATATATTCATTTTAAGACTACTAAAAAATAACTTGCGCAAATGAATTCAAAACCTTCGAATTTGGTAATTTTTGAGCGATATTAATTCTTATAAAGCTCCTAAAAATTAAGTTTAAAAATATAATTCCAAAAAAATCATTCAATCAACTTAAGAAGTACTAAATCTCATAAGGTTTTGAATTTTTCAGCAGATCCTATTTAGTTAACACGTAAAACATTTTTTTTGAATAATTTATATGGTTAAAAAAAACATTATTGAATCCTTTTAAAAGTATCTCCTTCTAATAAATTTCCTGTTTGATAACCTTTTAAAAACCATTCTTTCCGCTGTTCAGAAGTACCATGTGTAAATGATTCAGGCTCAACATAACCTTGCATTTTTTTTTGAATAGCATCATCTCCTACTGCTTGTGCAGCACTTAAAGCTTCTTCAATATCGTCTGCATCTAAATATTTTTGATTATGTTTAGCCCAAACACCGGCATAAAAGTCAGCTTGTAATTCTAAAGCTACGGATAAACGATTTCCTTCTTCCTGTGTCATACTTTGTTGCAATTGTCGCACTTTATTAGATGTCCCTATAACCGTTTGCAAATGATGTCCTACTTCATGAGCAATAACATAAGCTATGGCAAAATCCCCTCCTTTAGCTCCAAAACGAGTTCTTAATTCTTCAAAAAAATCTAAATCCATATAAACTTTTTCATCTCCAGGACAATAAAAAGGACCTGAAGCTGCAGAAGCACTACCACAGGCAGTTTCAACAGCATTTGTGAACAAAACCATTTTGGGATTTCTATAATTAATATTATTTTCTTTTGATAATTTACCAAAAATATCTTCTGTATCAGCAAAAATAGTGGCTACAAATTTCCCCATTTCTTTTTCTTCTGGTGTAAGTGAACCTTCTACTAAAGGAGCATGATGAGTAGTAGATTGGTTCATTTGTTCTAAAACTGGGGCAATCATTTTACCTGTTTCACCTCCAAAAAGATTTAACAACAAAATAATAACACCTAGAACGCCTCCTGTTGCCACCATTTTACCTCTGGTAGACACACCTCTTCTATCTTCAACATTATCGCTTTGACGTCTTCCTTCCCATTTCATATCTTTATTTTTTAGTTATTTGATTTAACCATTTAAACATTGTTTTTTCAAAAAAATCTTTATCTATAGGTTTAGATATATAATCATTCATCCCTACTTCTAAACATTTTTCTTTTTCACCTTTAATAGTACCTGCCGTAAGAGCTATAATTGGAATATTCTTATCTTTTTTTCTAATTTCTAATGTAACTTCATATCCATTCATTAAAGGCATCTGAATATCTAGTAGTATTAAATCTGGAGTGTTTTGAATGTATTTCTCAACTCCAACAACTCCATTTTCAGCTTCAAAAAGAATTAAATTAGGCCAAATTTTCTTTAATAGAGTTTTAGCCAACATCATATTAATTTTATTATCTTCTACTATCAATACTTTAAACTTCGATTCTTTGATTCTATCTAAATATTCAGCAGAAAAATTTTCACAAACAACAACATCTGAATTATGAATTAAATTTTCTACACATTTTTCTTCTTGAGAACAAAAAACTAAATCTAATTCAAAAAAGAAGGTACTTCCTAATTTATAATCACTTTCCAACTGAAGTTTAGTTCCCATTAGAGTCAAAATATTATTAGATATTGTCAATCCTAAGCCAGTTCCTCCATATTTTCTGGTTGTTGAATTGTCTTCTTGAGAAAAAGGTTCAAAAATTCTCTGATGACTTATTTTTTTGATCCCTATTCCGCTATCTCGAACCAAAAATTGAATTTTTATTTTATTTCCTTCAATTTCTTTAAGCTTTAATTCTAAAACTACTTCTCCTTCATTTGTAAATTTAACGGCATTTGACAATAAATTTAATAAGACTTGTTTTATTCTTAGTGGGTCAATTAAAACGTATTTAGGAATTCTTTCGTCAAAAATAAAATCTAAAGCAATACCTTTTTTTTCAGAATCAAAACGTATTATTTTAACAATTTGCAAGACCAAATCATAGAGATTAGTTTTTTTAAACTCTAACTCTAATTTTCCCATTTCAATTTTTGAAAAATCAAGAATATCATTTACCACCTCTAATAAAATTTTAGCTGATTCATTTACTGTTGATAAATATTCATTTTGAATATGATTTAATTGAGTTTGTTTCATTAAACCAGAAAATCCAATAATAGCATTTAAAGGTGTTCTAATTTCATGACTCATATTAGCCAAAAATTCAGACTTAGCTTTATTAGAGGTTTCTGCATATTCACGGGCTTTAATTTCTTTTTCTATTATTTTTTTTTCCGTTACATCTACTAAAATTCCTCCTATATAAGACACTTTACCATCTTTAATTACGGTATCACTAAACTCTTCAATCCAAATATATTCACCTGATTTTCTCTTAATTCTATAGATTAATTGAAAAGGATTATTTGATTCAAATGCTTTTTTATTTTCAGATATTACTTTTTCTTTATCCTCTTTATGTGTCAAATCAATCAAATATACTTGACCATCTAAAAATTCTTCACGCGTATATCCTGTCAGATTTTCTATTTTATCGCTAATATATATTTTAGAAAACTTTTGATTATATTCTGACAAAAACACGACACCTGGTATATTATCTGCTAACAATTTAAACTGTTTCTGAGATTCTTCTATCAGATTTAAATTTTCTATTCTTTCTATCGTAATAGAAACGTTATTGGCTAATATTTGCAATATACTAACTTCTTCCTCTGCCCATTCACGTTCTTTTGAACAATCATCAAATCCTAAAAAACCTCTAAATACATTATTTATAAATATAGGAAATAGTAAAATAGACAATATTCCTTGTGAACATAATCTTTCGTAAATAAAAGGATCTTTTATTTGAGCACTTTTAGCTCTAAAAACTTCTTTTTTTGACAATGTTTCATAGTAAATTAAATTCTCTTGGTGAAACATTTTTTTCAAGGCTTTATTATTAATTTGAGGTTGTATATCTTTTTCTCTGTTTACCCATTCATTTTTACAACTAAAATAATGTTCTGCTTCGTTATTTTCAAAATAATAAATTCTATCAATGTTTGTCGCTTGTCCTACTATAGAAAAGACATCTTCAAATAGTGGATCTAGGTTATTATTTTTAAGTAATTTTTCTGTAGAAACTGCAATTGCTGTTAATATTTTTGTTTTTTCTTCTAATTTTTCTTCTGTTTCTCTTCTCTTATATGTTTCAATTGCTAAGGAAACGATATCCGCTATTGATCTTGCAAAATTAATATCATCATTATCCCATACTCTTTTTTGTTTTGTTGTTTCAAAACTTAATAAGGAACATAATTTGCCATTTATGAAAACAGGAAGATTTAACATTGATTTGATTTCTCCTTTAAGGAAATAATCATCTACCAATTCATTTGTACCAAAGTATTCATAGACATCAGTTGCTACTACTAATTGTTCTTTTTCGAAGTGTTCAAAATAGTTAGGACGATCTGATTTAAAAGAAACCAACCCTTTTTTAAATTCATCTAATTCTAGATCATATAAAGAAAAACACTGAAGGCTTAAAGGATCATAAGTCCAATAACTTACTCTATCTATCAGGGCTCCCTTTGCTGTAGACTTTAGTATAAGGTTTATTCTATCACTAAAAGTTTCTTCTTCCTTGTAAGATAAAGTAGCTAATTTATTTATTGTTTTATTAAAAATTTCATTTTTCTTTTGTCTATTCTTTTGTTGTATTTCTACATTTTTAAGCAAGGTAATATCTCTTGCTATTGCTGAAAACCCTAAAACTTTTCCTTTTTGATTTCTTTTTACATTAACTTTTTGAGACAACCATAATTCTGTATTTTCATTAATAACAACAGGAAACTCTATTGAAGACGCCTCTTTTCTTCCTAACAAATTAGAATGATAAAATCTAAGTACTTTTCTTATATAATCTTCTCTAATAAAAAGAATTAAATTTTGTCCTATTATATCTTCATTTTTTAAATTAAATAAGGATTTAGCAAATGTATTAACAAAAGTAAATTTACCTCTTCGATCTGTTTCATAAATAATATCAGTAGCTGTTTCTATTAAATTTTTATACTGATGATCTAAATCAATTAATCCTGTAATATCTTGTCCAATACTTAAATAAATATCATTTAAGTTCTTAACATTTTTCCATTGTATATATCTGTAGGTTCCTTCTTTTGCTAATACCTTACGAGTATAAAACTCCTGATTATTTTTATAATTTTCAATTGTAAACTCAGGATCTTCAATTAGACTTAAAAAGCTCATTCCTTGTAAATCTTCAACTGTATATCCTAAAATATTTTTTACATTTTGAGAACAATAAACTATTGTTCCATTTTTATTGATTGCTATAACTAACGTTGCTTTTTTATTAATAGCATTATTGGTAAATAAAAAATTATCTTTTGTTTTATATTTTATAATATAGCGTACCTGATTGATTAGAGAAATCATTAAGCAACTATTTCCTAAAGTAACAAACATTACTTCATTAAGTATTTCATAAAAAAACAAAAATATTATTAACATATAGTTAAACACTACAAAAACCCAATAATAGTTTATGGTAGTAAAAAGATAATATGAAAAAAAGAATAAAACAATCCAGTCAAAATAAGTAAATATATATTCTGGATGTGCAACAATACGTAATAAGGTAATTAAAAAGTACGTAAAAAACATGAGTGTAAAAAACGCTCTTAAATGCTTTTCTATAAATGAAATTTTATAACTAGCAGCATACACAAAAAGTAAAATACTAGCTACTGTAAAATTAATCGGAAAAACTTCTTTTTCTCTTAAGTGTAAAAAAATAACGGTAAATTCTATAAAAGCTAATCCTATCCCTACAAATAAAAAATACAAGCGATATTGTTCATAAGAACCATCGAAATCTGAAAAATCACGCATCATTTCACGATTAACCACAGATTTCTTAAAAAAATAATAATAAAATACAAAAAAAGCAACAAATAGGAAAAAAAGTAAGAACCAAGATGATTGGTAAACATTTAATCCTGACAACTGAATCATTTGAAAATACAAAACCTTAATCAAAAATATAAATTTATTTTTTATTCTAAACTCCTATTAAAAATACAAAAAAACGTCTCTCTTAAACGATCTTTTTTTTATTTTTTTCTTCTATCCATTTTGACATATATTTTGTGGCTGCAAATTGATTTTGTAATAATAATTTTCCTATAAAATTTTGATTTCTATGATGGTTTATATCTTCTTTTATTTTTAAAATTAATTCTTTGAATAATTGTTCGTATAATTCTTTTTTAAATTTTGTAAAAATAATTCGTTCTCCTTCTTTACATGCTTTATCCCAAATTTGTTTTTCTTTGTACAGATTTATTGCTTTTTTGACAAAATCATTCATATCATTCGTTACATAACCATTCCAATACTTTGGAGTACTTATTCCTTCAGCACCAATAGATGTGGTAACGGAAGGAGTATTAACTACCATAGCTTCTAATAACTTTCCTTTTATTCCTGCGCCAAATCGTAAGGGAGCTAATAGTACCTTACTTTGCTCCAGTATTTCGTATACACAAGATGCTCTACCTCTAATACAAAAACCTTCCTTTTCATTATTCATTTGATTTATCTTAGATGAAGCATAAGCTCCATATATGGTAAGATTTACAGTAGGTAATTCTTTACGTATTTCTTTCCAAATTGTTTTTAACTGAACAACAGCATCATAATTAGGTTCGTGTAAAAAGTTTCCTATAAAAACAAAATTTACTCGATCTTCATAAGCAAGTGTTTTAGTTTTATTTGAATAAAATATAGGTAGATAAAATAGTAACGATTTATCTATTTTAAAAATATTTTGTAAAATTTCCATTTCAAATTCAGAAATAATCAATGTTAAATCACACCTATATATACTAGCTATTTCTCTTAAAGCCAAGGGTTCCTCTAATAAGTCTTTTGTATCAAAAACATTATTTTTCTTTACGGCTGTATGTCGAGCATAACGTAAACAATGCAAATCTTCTGAATCTAATATACGTATTGCTTTAGGACAAGCTGTAGCAACACGCCAACCAAATTGTTCTTCTGATATAAAACGATCAAAAACAACCATAACAGGATCAAGATTTAAAATAAAATCATCAAAACTATTATGATTTAACTCAATAGCATATTCTAAAACATCAATAGATGATAAATCAAATGAGTTTTCTGTTTTTTGCGCAGTTGAAGCAAAAATTACTTCATATCCTAACTCTTTATATAAGTTAATGAGTTGTACAATTCTAGTCCCCGCCGCAGAAGAAGTGGGTTCTGGAAAAACTAAACCTATAAATAAAACTGTATTCAAGTCTTTTTTTATGCAAAATAACAATTATAAATTAGGAGTAAAAAATGTAATTTTGTATTTCAATCATTTTTATATGTTAGGATTAAAATTAAAAACAGACCCTAGATGGGCTAATATAGCAGAAGGAAACCTTGCTGAAATTTTGTCAGATCATGCTTGGTGTGAACAAAAAGCGGCAACTAACGCAATTAATCTCATCATCAATAATTCTGAAAAAGAAGATCTGGTAACTGAAATGACTAAAATAGCTATTGAAGAAATGGATCATTTTAGAATGGTTCATGATATTATTAAAGAACGTAATTATGAATTTACACGCGAGCGAAAAGATGATTATGTAGGACAACTAACCAAATTTTTAAAAAAAGATGGAAGCCGTGAACAATCTATGATTGATCGTTTGCTATTTGCCGCTATGATTGAAGCCAGAAGTTGCGAACGCTTTAAAGTACTTTCTGAAAACATTCAAGATCAAGAATTATCTAAATTTTACCGAGAACTAATGGTTTCTGAAGCTAATCATTATACTGTTTTTTTAAATTTTGCTAGAAAATACGGCGAAAGAGATTATGTAGATAACCGCTGGAAAGAGTGGATTACTTACGAGGAAAGTATCATTATAAATTATGGTAAAAAAGAAACTATACATGGTTAAATTTTGAGTTATTTTGTAACATTTTCTTGTAATATAAAACTTATAAGCAAATAATAAAAATTAGAAAATGCAGGCACATGAAATAGACTACCATATTTATGGTGAAGAAATGCAATACGTAGAAATAGAATTAGATCCTCAAGAGGTCGTCATAGCGGAAGCTGGTAGCTTTATGATGATGGAAAATGGGATTAAAATGGAAACTATTTTTGGCGATGGTTCAAACGCTCAAGGCACTGGTATTTTAGGTAAACTTTTAAGTGCTGGTAAACGAGTGTTAACAGGTGAAAGTTTATTTATGACCGCCTATCAGAATCAAGATTTTTCAAAAAGAAAAGTTTCGTTTGCTTCTCCTTATCCTGGAAAAATTATTGCACTAGATTTAATGCAATATGGTGGTAAATTTATTTGCCAAAAAGATTCTTTTTTGTGTGCAGCAAAAGGAGTTTCAATAGGTATTGAATTTTCACAAAAACTAGGCAGAGGTTTATTTGGCGGAGAAGGTTTTATCATGCAAAAGATAGAAGGAGATGGCATGGCATTTGTGCATTCAGGAGGCACTTTGGCTCGTAAAGAATTACAGCCAGGAGAAATTTTAAAAATTGATACTGGATGTATTGTAGGCTTTACCAAAGATATAGATTATGATATAGAATTTATAGGAGGTATAAAAAATACTTTATTTGGTGGAGAAGGTATGTTTTATGCAACCTTACGAGGTCCTGGTGTGGTATATATACAATCTCTCCCTTTTAGTCGTCTAGCTGGACGCGTTATTGCAGCATCTAATATAGGAGGACAAAGTAAGGAAGAAGGTAGTTTGCTAGGTGGATTTGGCAAATTATTAGATGGTGATAATAGTTTTTAATAATCTTATAAAACATTTCAATATCTTAAATTATTCTTTTAAAACAAGAAAAAACTATCTTTATTAATACAAATATTACTTAACCCTTTCAATTCATTCTGTTTTTACTTTCTAAAAAAATAAATGAAATGAAAGGGCAAGTAAAGTCTTTTTATATAAACTTCTTTTTATTTTGATTATTTATAGAGCTTAATACCAACGTTTTTTATTTTTCTTAGAATTATCTGACTTTCTCGATTTTTTTCCGCTTCTTTGTTTTGACGAGTTGCTACTTACACTAGTAGCTACCTGATTATTAGAAGAAGGGTTTCGTTTCTTACCATTATTATTGGAAGATTTCCAAGGAAAAGGATGATTATCTACCGTTGTTACTTTATTTTTTAACAATCTAATAATATCTTTCCAATATATTTCTTCATCTTTACCACAAAATGAAATAGCAATACCAGAATGTCCTGCTCTACCCGTTCTACCTATTCTGTGAATATATGTTTCTGGAATATTAGGCAAATCATAATTAATGACTACAGGTAGTTGATCTATGTCAATTCCTCTTGAAGCAACATCTGTTGCTATTAAAAAATCAATTGTTTTATTTTTAAAATTTTCTAATACTTTTTGGCGTGCATTTTGTGATTTATCTCCATGAAGGGCATCACAATTTAATTGATTCTTTTGTAAAAATTCAACAAGATTTTCAGCTCCTTGCTTAGTTCTTACAAATATTATTGTATTAACTAGCTTTTCTTGCTTGATAACTCGTACTAAAAGTTGTTTTTTATCTGTTTTTTCAACAAAATAAATTGATTGTACTATGTTTTGACTGTTATTAATAGTTGATTTAACTTCTACATACTTGGGTTTTTTAAGAAATTCTTCTGCTATTTCTCTAATTTCTATAGGCATTGTGGCAGAAAACAAAAGTGTTTGTCTGTTTTGAGGCGCTATTTTTGTTATTTTCCTTACATCATTAATAAATCCCATATCAAGCATTAAATCAGCTTCGTCTATCACTAAATGATGTAGATGATTGATATCAATTACTCCTTGTTTATTTAAATCTAAAAATCGTCCTGGCGTGGCAATTAATATATCAATTCCTTCTTTTAATTTTTCTACTTGAGTAGTTTGGGGTACACCACCATAAATAGTAAGTGTCGTGCAATTCGTATATTTTCCGTATTTATTAAAGCTTTCTTCTATTTGTAACGCTAATTCACGAGTAGGAGCTAAAACAACGGTGCGAATATATTTTCGTTTTTTAATAGATCCTACTATAGGAATTAAATAATTTAAAATAGGTATAGCAAAAGCAGCCGTTTTTCCTGTTCCTGTTTGTGCACAACCAACTAAATCTTCTCCTTCTAAAATAATTGGGATTGCTTTTTCTTGTATTTCAGTAGGATTTGTATAGGTCGCTTCCTTTATTGACTCTACAATATTTCGATGAAAACTAAACTGTTCAAAAGTCATATATATATAATTTGGACAAAGGTACTATTTTAAGACTGAAGAATGTGCTTTTATAAAATCAGTTATTAAATAACCTATTAATTTACCAACTAATTGAGGGTTTTTATCCTCCCCTAAAGAAGGAGCTCCTTCACAAATATGTAAATAGCTAGCATTTTTGTGTTTAGCAAAAAAGGAGCAAAACTGCCTTACTTCTTCTACAGAAAAACCACTTAAAGTCATAGCGCTAGAAGGTATATTAGGAACAGAATCTAGATCAATTTCAATTCCATACGAATCTCCTTTTATATGTTCATAAGCTAATTTTAATTCTGATTGATAGTGTTTTTCTTGACGGATTTTAATTTCATCATAGGTATTATATTTTACCCGATCATTTTTACTTTTTATAATATCTAAGACATTTTTAGATGTATAGCTTTCATGTAATCCAAAAATAAAATAATTTTTTAAAAAGCCTTCTTCAAAAGCATAGGAAAAACCATTACCGCTATGTCTTCCTTCCAAAATTCTGAAATCAGAATGGGCATCAAAATTTACGGCATTGATGGATTTTCCTAATCCTAATGCAGTTCCTTTTATGTTTCCATAAGCATTATTATGCCCTCCACCAATTACAATAGGTACTTTACCTGCCTTTATAATGTGGTAAATAATATGGGAAACTTCTTTATCTATATTTTCAACTATTTTAAATAATTGTTTACGATCATCTGGATTATTAGGATCTAAATCTTCTGCTTGACTCATTTCTTGCGAAACATCTACACGACCTAAGATTATAATTTGACTTCCTTTACAAAACTTATTATGTTGTATATTAGCTACATTTTGAAGAGTACTTTCCCAAGCTGTCTTAGCACCTCTTCTTCCTAAATTAGCTCGTATACCTATATCTTCAGGAATTCCTAAAAGTACGTATCTAGCATCACTTTTTTTTAAAAAACTAAAGACCTCTTCATCTTTGGGAACGATTTGAATTTTTTCTCCAAATTTTATTTCTCCATTACGATAAACCGTAATTTTAGAAAGATCAGATTGTCTAAAACGAATTAAATTTTCCATTGGGGAACGAAATTATATTGAGTCAAAAATACTATTTTTATGTAAAATTACGTTAACTCCTTGCTACAATCACATTAAAAAATTATTTTAGCATACTATAATAACCCTAAATAAATAAATTTAATATGCAAAGAAGTGCTCCAAAAAGATCTAGCAACGTAGGTTTTAAAGTTGTTATAGGTATTTTATTAATGATGTTAACATCCAGTTTAGTTTATATTTACAAGCTAAGTGAAGATTCTAAAAATACCTTATCTGTAGTAACAAATGAAAAAGATGCTTTAATGAAAGATTTAGAAATAACGAAGCAATCTTTAGAAACCGCTATGGAATCAAACACCACAATGACAGAGGAATTAATGGCCGAAAAAGAAAAAATTCAGCAATTAATGACTGAATTAGAAAAAACAAAAAATACAGATACGGCAGCTATTATGAAATATAAAGATGAAGTTCAAAAACTGAAATCTAAAATTGCCAATTTAATCAAACAGATTGATGGATTAAAAAAAGAAAATGCAACACTTAATACTAAAATTGATAGTACTAATACTGTATTAAAAAAATCTCGTTCAATAAATGATACCTTAATTTCAAAAAATAACATGCTTGCTAAAGCAATCGAAAAAGGGTCTAAATTATCTATTGTAAATCTACAAACAACAGCTGTTAAACAAAAAAGCAGTGGAAAACAAATTGTTACAGACAAAGCAAGTCGTGCTAATCTTTTAAAAATTAGTTTTACAATAGCAGAAAATCAAATTGCTAAATCAGGAGATAAATCATACTATGTCCAAATTATTGATAGTAAAAACAATGTATTAGGCGATAAAAAAATCGAAAGCTTTGGAGACAAAATGCTTACATACAGCTTTGTATCCTCTGTACGCTATGAAAACAAAACGGTAAAAGTAGAAAAAGATCTTCCTGTAGAAGATATTTCAGAAGGAACTTTTTTCGTAAATGTTTTTGATAAAACTGAATTAGTAGCTAAAACTAGTTTTACTTTGAGATAATATTTTTTATTTTTCATTAAAACATCTCAAAAATAAGGTTATTCTAAAAAATCGCCATTTTATCATTTTAATCCAATATAGTACTGATAATACAACTTATCTTATTGTATAACAAGTAGTATGTAAGATTACTATTTTAGACAACCTCTTTAAGTTCGTTCAATCGCTTCGCTCTAGTTAACAAATAAAACTAGAACGGAGTGAGCAGACGAAACTAATACATTCAGAAACATAAAGTATATTCATTAAGATTTAAGCATTTACTTACGCATTTCACGGAGCAAATCATACTAAAATTAATCTTGATTTTCGAGTAAAAGAATTTTCTTTTTTATTTATAGGTCTTTTCCTTATATTAACTTGTTTTTTAACATTGTTTCTTTTCTTTTTATCTTACCTGTCTCAGTTTCTTCAAATTTAGCTATGAAAATTATTTGTTTAGGCACTTCATACAAGCTTAATTCTTCAAAAATAGAAGAATCTAATTCATAAGCTTCTCCTTCTATGACCAATACTAATTTTTCTCCAAATTTTTGATCTGGTAAACCATAGAAAAAGAAATGTTCTTTTATTTTAGGTATCAATTTAGCTTCTATTTGTTCTGGAAATAATTTTATTCCCCCGCTATTTACAACATTATCTACTCTTCCCTTCCAAATAAATTCTGAATCAGAAACTAATTCTATTAAATCATTTGTAACCAATATCTCTTCATTAATATTAGGAGCATTTATTACTAAACATCCTCTATTATCTTGCTCAATTACTACTCCAGGCAATAATTTAAAATTTTTTGTTCCTATTTTTTTTAATGCAATGTGTGTAACTGTTTCAGTCATACTATAAGATTCATAAGCATTAATAGAGTTTTGTATTAACTTTTGGGTCAAAACTGGATTTACTTTAGCTCCTCCTATTAGTACAATTTTGACTCTGAGTAATTCATCTAATGATTTTTCTACTTGCAAAGGAACCATAGCTACAAAGTCATATTCAATATAAGAGTCCTTTAAAGGAGACGAACTTGGCTCTACAAGCGTTAAATCCCATCCTAATACCATTGCCCTTACCAGCATCATTTTTCCTGCAATATATTTCACAGGCAAACAACATAATACTTTTGATCCTGCATTTAATTTAAAAAAAGCACCTGTACTTTGGGCGGAATAAACCATGGCGCTTTTTTTTAGCATCATTTTTTTTGCATTTCCTGTAGTTCCTGATGTTTGTACATTTACATTAGAATAAACATCTAACCATTCTAAAATAAAGATTGCTGCATTTTTTTCATAATCTCCTCCTTCCTCTATCTTACTTTTTGCCCAAAGAAGTAAAGTTTCTGTATCATACGATACATCATTTAATTTAAAATTAGGATGAATTGTTATCATTTATCTTGTATAAAAATAGTCCCTATTAATTTTTCTTTCCAATTACGCCATTTGTATTTATTTAAAAAAATAACGAATAAAAGAGGCAATACCACGAATATTGGTAAAAAAAGAGCAATGCTTAATTCAGGTTTGGATACATCTTTTAATATAGATGCTGTTTGCAAGACAGTCCAATTAGAAGTTACCAACAAAGCTGTTATTAAATTATTTGCTGCATGAAAACCTAAGGAAAGTTCCATTCCTTCATCCAACAAGGTAATAAGACCTAAAAAAAAACCTATTCCTATATAATACAATATCAACACTTTACCTATTTGATCCACTTCAGGATTACTCATGTGTAGTAATCCAAATATTAAAGAAGTAAGAACTAAAGGGAATAACTTATTTTTAGAAACAAATGCAAAACCTTGCATTAAATAACCTCTGAACATCAATTCTTCTATAGTTGTTTGTATAGGAATCATTAATACGCCTATTAAAAACAATAATAGGAATGATTTTAATTCAAAATTCCATTGGAAGTCTGTTGGTGATAACAAATAAGAAAAACCCGTTATTATAACTTGAAAAAGAGCCCAAATAGCAAATGAAAAAAACACACGATTCCAATCTATATTTTTTCTACTTGTAATAATTTTTATGAGAGATTGTTTGTGCACAATTTTAACAACAAAAATAAAGCCTAAAAAAGCAAAAACAAAACTCAACAACATAAGAAAAAGTCCAAAATTAGTATCTAACACTTGTAAAAGAGCTACCTCATTTTTACCATAAATAGTATCTCCTTTTTCTTCTAACTTTAAAAAAACAACCATCATAAAAGGTATTTGCCCAATTAAAGCTGCTATAAAAACTATAAATGTCCCTAAGAGATATTTCCAAAATTTATTTCCCCTGAAAAAAGCTTGTTCTAAAAACATATTATTATTATTTAACTATAAGAGCAATTTAGTCTATTTTTGTTACAAAAAAAATAGATTAAATTATGATTACAATTTACCATAATTCACGTTGTTCGAAATCAAGAGAAGGTGTTTGCTTTTTAGAAAATCAAAATGAAGATTTTAAAGTAGTTAATTATTTAGAAAACACACCTACTACAGAGGAATTAAAGGACTTATTAAAAAAATTAAATATACCAGCTATTGATTTAGTAAGAAAAAAAGAAAGTATTTGGATTGAAAACTTTAAATCAAAAGAATTAAATGAAGAAGAAGTTATTCAAGCAATGATTCTACATCCAAAACTTATAGAAAGACCCATTGTTGTAAAAGGAGATAAAGCTGTTATTGCCAGACCTACTGAACGAATCAATGAAATTTTATAATAGATATTAACATTTTATTAATCCTTTTAGCAAAATATACCCATTACATTTGCTCATTAATTCCCCTTCAGATGAAAAAAATATTTTTTCTATTTTTTGCTTTTTCTATCATTTCTATAAATGCACAGGAAAAAACATTTTTAAAAAAAATTACGATTACAGGCAAACTTGTTGATAAAACGACACAACAACCTCTTGAATATGCTACAATAACGGTTATTAATCCGACCACTAACAAACCTGTTAATGGTGCTATTACAGATTTAAAAGGAGAATTTACTTTTCAAAATGTATCAGGTAATTTTATCTTAAAATACGAATATTTATCATTTAAGACTCTAATAAGTAATTCCAAATTATATAATGAAAATTTAAATGTTGGAATTATTTCTTTAGAGCCTGATGCTAAAACGTTGAGTGAAGTAGTAGTCCGATCTGAAAGAACAACAGTTGATCTAAAATTGGATAAAAAGGTTTTTACTGTAGGTAAGGATATATTAGTCAGAGGAGGAACGGTGAGTGATGTTTTAGACAACATTCCTTCTATATCTGTTAGTAGTGAAGGAACTGTTGCTTTAAGAGGTAATGAAAATGTTAGAATTTTGATAGATGGCAAACCTACTAATGCAGTAAGTGTAACGGATGCTCTAAAAATGATTCCTGCAGATGCAATAGATAAAGTAGAAACGGTTACCACTCCGTCTGCTCGTTATGATGCTGAAGGAGGCGGAGGAATTATCAACATAATTCTAAAAAAAGGCAAAAACCAAGGAATAAACGGCAGTATTATAATTGCAGCTGGAATCCCTAAAAACAATAGCATTTCTGCTAATGTAAATTACAAAAATGAAATAATGAATTTCTTTTCTACCATAGGCTATAATGATCGAAATAACCCTGGAAGAACCAAAATTGATCAAGAAACTTTTAATAAGAAAACAGGTCTTTTGGCATCCTATTTAGAAGAAAGAAGAGAAAGTGAAAAATACTCTAAGGGAATCAATTTAAATTTTGGTATGGAGATTGCCCTTAATAAAAATACATCTTGGACAAATGTTTTTAATTACAGAAACAATAAAGGAGGAAACAATGAAGATGTTTTATATTATAACTTTAATTCTAATAGAATTTATCAAAACACATCTAAACGTGATAATCAATTAGTTTCAACAGAAGATAATGTAGAATATACGACTAATTTTACTAAAAAATTTAAAAAAGAAGGTCATAAAATTACTTTTGATGGTGCCTTTTCAAAAAATACGGATAAAGATGATGCGGATATTCTTCAAACAATTTTGGATAACAATCAATTCATTAGAAATGAACGTAGTAAAAAACATGATACTCAATTAAGAAATTTACTTCAATTAGATTATATCCTTCCTTTTAATAAAGAATCTCAATTTGAAGCGGGTTATCGTGGTAATTTCGTAAACTTACTGGCCGATTTTTCAGTACAGAATTTAAACCCGACAACTGGTAATTTCGAAAATATTATAGGTTTTACTAATAAAATGAATTATATAGAGAATGTAAACGCTTTTTATACTCAATTTGGTTCTAAAATCAATAAATTTTCATATCTCTTAGGCTTACGTTTTGAAAACTCTCATATTGAAATCAATCAGTTAACTTCGCTACTTTTTAATTCAAAGAATTATAATAATTTTTTTCCTAGTATTTTTTTAACCTACGAATTAAAAGGAAATGCTAGTATATCAACCAACTATAGCAAACGTATTACGCGTCCTAGAGATCGTTTTATCAATCCGTTTGCTTCTTATACTAGTAATATTAATTTATTTCAAGGTAACCCAGATATTAATCCTGCTTATAGTGATGCTTTTGATATTGGGTATTTAAAAAAATGGGATAAATTAACCTTAAATGCCTCTGTATATTTAAATCATACAACCGATGCGTTTCAAATTGTTCGTAAAGAAAGAGGCGATTTTATTGATGGTACTCCTGTCATTATTAATATGCCTTTTAATCTTTCAACAGATGATAAATATGGTTTGGAAGTTACAGCTAATTACACCTTAAAAAAATGGTGGAAGTTAAATGCAAATGCTAACTTTTTTTATAATATTACAAAAGGTGATTATCAATACACTAATACAAAAAACGAATTAATTATTCAAGATTTCAATTTCAAATCTTCCACTTGGACAGGACGTATAAACTCACGAATTAATTTACCTTATAAAATTGATTTTCAATCTAATTTCACTTACAACGCATCACAAAAAATTGCGCAGGGAGTTCAAAAAGGAATTGCAGTGCTTAATTTAGGATTTAGCAAAGACATACTAAAAGACAAAGCCACTATCGCTTTTAATGTAAATGATGTTTTCAATTCACGTAAAATGATTCGTGACTTAAATTTGCCTAGTGTAAATTCTTATTCTGAGATGCAAAATCGTATGCGTGTTGCTACTTTATCTTTTACTTATCGTTTTAATAAATCTAAAACGGAGAAAGAAACTAAACCTAAAACACATAACGAAGGCAATGACAACGATTATTAGGAGGATAATATAATGAAAAAGCCCCTTATAGGGGCTTTTAAAAACAATAAAAATTATTGTTTTAAACTTTCTCTATTGGCTCTCTTTTCTTTATATTCATTCCATAAATAACCTCCTACCCAGTAGAATACGAAATTAATCAAGAAAATCATTAACCAAAATCCCATTGTTAAAATGGTTAAGAAAAGTAAGAAACCTAAATACTGTTGAAATTCAAACATTTTCCGGAATTTTTTGTATACTCTACAAAAGTAAAAATACTATTTATTATAGCCAATAATTATTCCTGTTTTTTTATTATTTAAAAGGGCTATTTTTAAAAAAATAATTTTACTTTTAGATTTAAAACCATTTTCTCCATTTAAAATAAATTGCCATAGCAATTAACAAAACTACCATAAAAACTAAAACCATAAAATAACCATATTTCCAATGTAATTCTGGCATATTATCAAAATTCATCCCATAAACTCCTACTATAAATGTTAATGGCATAAAAAAGATCGAAACGATGGTGAAAGTTTTCATTACTTCATTCATCTTATGACTTTGTGAAGCAAAATAAAAATTTGATGCACTATCTAATGTTGTCAAATCATATTCTATTTGCTCTAATAATTCTAAACACTTTTGGTGTAATCGATCAAAAAAACTAAAATTTTCTTTTTTTATTACATTAAACACATTATCATCTTTTGTACTTCTTATAGAATATAATGAATCCCGTAAAGGAATAATAGAACGCTTCAAAAAATTAAAATTATCTCGATGTTTTTCTATTTGTTCTAATATTTCAGGCTTTGAATTAGTTTTAGATATATTAATTAATTCCTCTACCTTATCTTCTTCTGCTTCTATAGTAATAAAAAAATTTTCTATAATAGCATCTAATAAAAGATATAACAAATAATCTACTTCTTTATCACGTACTATACCTGAATGTGTTCTGATACGTTCTCTTATATGAGCAAAGAAATCGCTTTTTTTTTCTTGAAAAGAAGCTAAAACACCTTCTTTTAACAAAAAAGATATTTGCTCTACTTTTATATTATCTGAATGTTCTATAGGTAAAATAGACTTGATACTAAAAAATAAGACGTTATGATATTCATCTATTTTAGTTCTTTTAGTTGTATTGAGAATATCTCCTAAAATAAATTTATCAACATCTAAGAAAGCCCCTATTTTTTGAATTTTCTCTAAATCTGTTAGTCCATGAATATTGATCCAATTTTGTTTATTTAAATCTACATCTACTATCATTTGTTCAAAAAAACCATCGGCACTTTCTATTAAAGTATAGGTATCATAAACAAATAACTGCATTGTAGTTGGAATACTTTTATAACCTCCAGTATACTCTAAAAGAGTCGGTATAATTTTTTTCCCTTTTTTATATTTTATTTTTCGCAAGATGAATTTCGATTTTGGTATACACAAAAATATGTTTAAAAAAACAAAAAAAAGCTGTCAAAAAAAATTTAACAGCTTTTTGTATTAAATAACTAACCTCTATTTTCTTGAAACAATCTAAATTTAACCGCTTCTTATTTATTACAATAAAATAAATAGAATTATTTTAAATAAATAAACGCACTAATTTAACAAAATAATTATTAAAATCATAATTATATTTTATTAATACATTTTAAAAAAATATTTTTTTGTTGTTGAATACTGTAAAACAAAGTACTTTAGCAGGAATATTTTTTAAATCAAAATGAGAAAATTAATTATAAACATAAAAGAATTACTACAAATAAGAGAAGAATCTGTCCTAAAAGTATCAGGAAAGGAAATGGCTGAACTTCCCAAAATTGAAAATGCGTATTTATTAATTGAGGATCATCTTATTACTGATTTTGGATCTATGGATAACTGTCCTAAAAACGTAGATGCTCAAATTATAGACGCAAAAGGAAAAGTAGTTTTACCCACTTGGTGCGATAGTCATACACATCTTGTATATGCTGGAAACAGAGTACAAGAGTTTGTAGATAGAATAAAGGGGCTTTCTTACGAAGAAATTGCTCAAAAAGGGGGTGGAATTCTAAACTCTGCTAAAAAATTAAATGAAACTTCTGAGGAAGAAATTTTTGAACAATCTAAAATTAGATTAGAAGAAGTTATACAGCAAGGAACAGGGGCTATTGAAATAAAATCTGGATATGGTCTAACCATTGAAGGAGAACTTAAAATGTTAAGAGTAATCAAAAGATTAGCAAACGAGTATCCTATTAAAATAAAATCTACCTTTTTAGGAGCCCATGCTTTTCCTTCTATATATAAAGAAGACCATAGTGCTTACATCGATTTAATTATAAATGAAATGCTTCCTTTAATTGCTAAAGAAAATTTGGCAGACTACATTGATGCTTTTCTAGAAACAGGTTATTTTTCGGTTGAAGAAACAGAACGTATTATGGAAGCGGGTCAAAAATATGGCTTACAAGCAAAAATACATGTTAATCAATTTACGGCAATTAATGGAATTGAAGCTTGTGTAAAACATCATGCTCTTAGTGTTGATCATTTGGAAATTGTAACAGATCATGATATTGAAGTATTAAAAAAATCCGATACCATGCCTGTAGCACTTCCTAGCTGCTCATACTTTATTAGCATACCTTACACCCCTGCTAGAAAAATGATAGAAGCAGGTCTTCCTCTGGCTCTAGCTACTGATTTTAACCCTGGGACTACTCCATCAGGAAATATGAATTTTGTAGTAGCTACTGCTTGTATTAAAATGAAAATGACTCCCGAAGAAGCCATTAATGCAGCTACTCTAAATGGAGCTTATGCCATGGGAATTAGCCATACACATGGTAGTATAACAAAAGGTAAAATAGCAAATCTAATTATAACAAAGGAAATTCCTACTTACTACCAATTACCTTACAGTTTTACAAGTCATCTTATTGATCAAGTAATTATAGAAGGTAACATTATGTAATGTACCATTTTAATGAATGACTGAATAGGGTCTTCTTCAAGCTTATAATACCAACCTATTTATAACTTAAAGAAGACCTTTTCTTATAATAAAATTTTTTCTATATTAGGTTTAAAATAATTAGGTCCTTTCAATACTTTACCATCTTCTCTATAAATGGGTTTCCCATCTAGTCCTAACTTACTCATGTTACTTTTTTGAATTTCTTCAAATATTTCTTCTATTTTTTCTTGTAATCCATGTTCTAAAATTGTACCACATAGTATATACAACATATCCCCTAAAGCATCGGCTACTTCTACTAAATTATTATTTTGAACTGCCTCTAAATATTCTTCATTTTCTTCCTTCATCAAATTAAAACGTAGTTGATTTAGGTCATTTCCTAAATCGGCCTTTGGCACTTTCTTTATTCCTAAACCAAAAGATTGATGAAATAAAGAGACTGATTCGATTTGTTTTTTCATATTTGTATGATTATAACTATTAACAGAATGAATTAAAAGGTCTAAAATGAAAATATCCCAATACTAATACTTAATTTTGTAAAAAAAACTATGTTCAGCCAAGGTCAAATTTTATTTGCAATTTCATTCTTTATTTGTTTTGTTGTATTAATGATTTTTTCTTATAGAAAAGATATAAAATTACACAAAATACATTATAGAGGTAGTTTTTGGATACTTATCTCTTTTTTTATTTTTATCGGAATTTTATTCTTCATAAAGACAATACTGAAAAATCAATAATAAATTTGCGTTTTTAACATTTTTTTATAGCTTTACATGGGTTTACACTTAAGATCATGAAGGTAGCTAAATACTTATTTTTACTAGCACTATTGCTTACGGGAACTATCGCTGTATTTGTAGCCACAAAAGATGGAAAATATACGATACAACATGAAAAATTAATTGACGTTTCTAAAGAAATTGCTTTTAAATATATCAGTGATGGTACCAATTGGGATTCTATCAATCCGTGGAAAGGTGAAAAATTTAAAATAATTTCAACCCAAGAAATCCCCAACGAATCCATTACGCAACAAGTTATACTTAATGAAGTTCAAAATGAGTTGGTATTGAATTTTAAAGATACTTTAAAAAATAAAACAAAGGCTATTTGGTTCACCAAGGGAGAACTAACATTTAAAGATAAATTTCTTAGTATCATAGGCAAAAGTGTTAAAAATGATTTTGAAGATCGTTTTGAGTCTGCTTTAAACTTTGTTAATACAACTTTAACGAGAGAAATCAACAGTTTTCAAATACAATTAGATGGTTTTGTAAAAAGAGATACTCTTTATTACATACAACGACCTGTTGTTTCTAAAAAAGAAGAAATTCCTTTAATGATTAAACGCTTTGTCCCCCAATTACAACAAATACTAAAAAACACGAACACAATTACAAATGGGTATCCTTTTATTGTGTATCACTCAAAAGATAGTATAAAAAATCAATTCAAATATTCAATTGCTTTACCCATAAAGAAAAAAATATACACCAGTAGTGATAGTGATATTTTAAGCGGTCAGATTAATCCTTCAAGCACTATAAAGGCTACTGTAAAAGGAAATTATACTCACCTGATAAAAGCTTTTCCTAAAATTTATGCTTTTATGGAAGAAAATAGATTAGAAAAAAGCGATAAATATCGAGAAATAGAAGTTTTAATAAAAAATAGTACCACATTTCAATCGGCCTCCTCATGGATAACTGAAATTTATTTTCCTGTTAGGCCTATAAAAGTTGCTACCAAAGTGAGTACTGTAAAAAAAGACACCACAAATACTCACATTGATAACCTTAAAAGTCCGCAAAAATAAAGCGGATTTTTATTTTTTTAACAAATCTCTAATGACTTTTTCGGCCGCGTGTAAACCAAATAAAGCGGGCATCCAACTATTAGTTCCATAAAAAGATTTTTTAAAATTAGATCCGTCAGTCATTTTTACGCTTGAATAATCAGGTCTTTCATGTGAATAAACTACTTTTACTCCTCCTGAAATCCCTTCTGCTTTTAATCTTTTACGAACTTGTTTTGCCAATGGGCAGTAATCTGTTTTGCTAATATCTTTTACACATACTTTACTAGCTTCAAATTTACCTCCTGCTCCCATATTACTAATTATCTTTACTTTTTTCTTTTTAGCTGCAATAATAAGATTGAGTTTTGGCGTAATACTATCTATACAATCCATAACATAATCAAAATCTTCCGTAACAAGTTCATAAGCTCTTTCTGGCGAAAGAAACTCTTCTATAACGGTAAGATTTATTTCTGGGTTTATATCCTTAATACGTGCTGCCATTAACTGTACCTTAGGTAGCCCTACTGTAGAATGTAAAGCGGGTAATTGTCTATTAATATTTGTAATATCTACCACATCTCCGTCTACTATTGTCATTTTACCTACTCCAGCGCGCGCTACAAACTCTGCTGCAAATGAACCTACTCCTCCCATTCCTACAATTAAAACGTTGGAATTTTTTAATTTTTCTAAGCCTTCTGTTTTAAATAATAACGCTGCTCTTTCCTGCCAAACTGCCATTCAATTCTTATTTTTATCTATTAGTTAAAGTTGAAATACTTTTATAAAATTGGCTTCAATTAATGATTCTACATTCTTTTTTTTTATCATTGAAGCCTTTTCATACACCTCTTCTATTGTTTCTTCTATTGTATCTGTTTCTAAAAAAAAACAGTCGTCTGGTATATAATTAAATACCAATGCCAACTCAGGATTTCTTATTAAATATTTCCCAAAAGAAAGATAAAATCCGTTATCTAATAAACTTTTAGCTACCTGAATGTTTTTAGAAAAGCCATGTATGATAATGGGCTCTTCTATTTGCATTTCTTTTTTTAGACCAATTACTTCTTGAAAAGCTGAAACACAGTGCAAAATTAAGGGTTTTTTATATTTTTTTGCAAGTTCTAATTGTTTTTCAAAAACTTGTAATTGAAGATCATATTTCGTTTCTATCCTTTTATCCAATCCACATTCACCTAGTGCTAAACAATTTTGTAACACTAATTTTTCTTCTATAATCTTTAATTCTATATCTATTTCTTCTTCTTTTATATACCAAGGATGTATCCCAATGGAAAAGTAAGGTATTTTTTCATCTAATTCTAGAGGGTATTGATTTACTATTTCCAATACTCCTATTTGATCTTTAAATGAATGTGTATGTAAATTATATTTCATCTTTCATGTTTTTGCTTTAGTAGTAATAGTTCTAAGTAGAGCCTTTCTCATAAGCTAGTAAAGACCTAGCTATTTTATTATAATAAAGAAATTCAAATTATACAATTCCTATGAAACCTATTTTTTAAGAGTTTTTAAATTATCTAAAAATGCTTTATTTAAACAAATTTAAAATTAATATATTTTTACATAAACTATCTTTTTTACCAAATAATTTAGATTATCAATAAATACATTTTTCATTTATTAAAATTAAACCTATATTATGTGTTAGAAATTTATTACAAATAAACAAGGACTTTCAATCTAAAAAGCGTATTTTTTTATTACATTAAGGTTATCTTAAAGGTTCATAATCTTGTCATTTATAAATTAGGATAGAAATAACATAAATAATATGACTTCTCCCTAAGGTTGAAGTGACAAACTACGACTAGATTACGGCTTTTGCTCCCTATTTACAAAAAATGTTCATTTTTTGTCTTTTCATCTCGAACATGAAGTCTAATTCGGAATCCAGATTAAACAAATATCTATAATTACTTATTTTTTATATTTCATTTAGTATTTTTGAGAACATACTTTACTATTATGCTTAAAACTGGAATTATTCGTTATATTAATAATTTTAAGGGCTTTTCAAGGGAAATTTGGATTTTAACCTTAATAACCTTTATCAATCGTGCAGGAACAATGGTTCTTCCTTTCCTATCAAAGTACCTAAAAGAAGACCTTCATTTTAGCTACAAGGAAGTCAGTTGGATATTAGTTAGTTTTGGTATCGGTTCTATGGTAGGGTCATGGTTGGGAGGAAAACTTACTGACAAAATAGGGTTTTATAAAATAATGATTTTCAGTCTACTAACAAGCGGAATTTGTTTTTTTATTTTACAATTCATCAATTCATTCATCGGCTTATGTATAGGTATCTTTATTATCATGGTTGTAGCTGATATGTATAGACCTGCTATGTTCGTATCTTTAAATACTTTTGCTACTAAAGAAAATAGAACAAGAGCTTTAACATTAATTCGCTTAGCTATTAATCTAGGTTTTGCATTAGGTCCTGCTATGGCTGGATTAATAATCATGAAAATAGGCTACAAAGGTCTTTTTTGGGTTGATGGCGCAACCTGTATACTGGCTATTAGCATTTTTAGATATTTTATAACGGTAAAAAGGAAACAGTTAGAACCTAAAAAGGAAAACAATTTATCAAATAACAATACTTCTGTATTTAATGATTTTATTTTTTGGATTTTCTTATTTTGCTGTATGCTTGTAGGCATTTTATTTTTTCAACTTTTTACTACTCTTCCTCTTTATCATAAAATTCAATTTAATTTGACTGAATTTCAATCAGGTTTGTTACTTATGCTTAATGGTTTACTCATCTTTTTTTTGGAAATGCCCATTGTAAGTTATATTGAAAGAAAACAAATTAACAAAATAAAGGTTATTACAATAGGTGCCATGATGATGTCTTTTAGTATGTTTATACTTTTATTTTCTTCTTACAGTATAACTCTAATAATCATGATGATTTTAATGTCTTTAGGCGAAATGTTTACTTTTCCGTTCTCAAACACCTTTGCTATGAGTCGAGCAGCTAAAGGACACGAAGGTAGATATATGGCTATTTTTAGTATGAGTTTTAGTGCTGCTCATATACTAAGTGCAAAGATAGGTTTGTCTATAGTTGATTATTTTGGCTATAGAACGAATTGGTTAATAATGGCTTTTTTAGGGATTATTGCTACCGTATTAGGTATACTTACATACAACCTTACTCAAAAAGAAGATAAATCAATTTAGTCTTTTCTTAAAAATAACTTAAATCTTAGTTAAACAACTACAAAAATAGTTGTTTAACTAAAAACATCGTTTTAGTTTTGTTCAACTCTAAAAAATGATTCGAAACTATCACAATAATGCAAAAGTTAACAAACAAAGAAGAAGAAATCATGCAAATTTTATGGAAGCTAAAAAAAGCTTTTGTAAAAGAGGTCATGGCTGAAATAAAAAATGATACTCCCCATTATAATACTCTCTCTACAATTATCAGAAATTTAGAAGATAAACATTACGTAAGTCATACTATTTTTGGTAATACTCATCAATACTTTCCCATCATCACTTTGGAAGAGTATAGAAAAAAATTTTTCAATAATGCTATTGAAAATTATTTTAATAATTCATACAAGAATTTAGTTTCTTTTTTTGCAGAAGAAGAAAAAATTTCTGCCGCAGAACTTAGAGAAATTTTAGATTTGATAGAAAATAAGAAATAAATATGGAAGTGATGAGTTTATATATAATCAAAGTTAATATACTAATAATTATTTTTTATATTACTTATCATTTTATGGTAAGCAAAGAAACTTTTTTTAGCAGCAATCGTTGGTTTTTATTATCTGGATTAGCAACTGCTGTTATTTTACCTCTATTATTCATTCCTAAATACATAATAGTTCAACCTCATATAACCGAGAAATCCACTATTTCACAAACTGTTGAATATACTACAAATAATTACTCTAAATCTGCTTCTCTTGTAGATTGGAATATTATCATCCTCAGTATTTATTTAATTGTTTTTTTAATCTTATTTAGTAAACTCATAATTAGCTTCTTTTCGTTGTATAAACTACTTCATCGACATAAAAACATAAAAAGAGGTTTATTCAAGCTAGTAGACTTGGATGATGAAATCGCACCTTTCTCATTTTTTAATTATATCGTATACAATTCTAATTTTTATACAGAAGAGGAATTACAAAGTATACTCTTACATGAAAAAGTACACAGTGAAGATAAACACTCTATCGATACACTCATTAGCCAACTATTTTGTATTGTTTTTTGGTTTAATCCATTTATATGGCTATACAAAAAATCAGTATTACAAAATTTAGAATACATAGCGGATCAAAAAGCCAGTAAATTTTTAAAAGATAAAACTCAATATCAAAAAGCTTTACTAAAAGTAATTACAGAACGGAATTGTTTTTCAATTTCAAATCATTTTAACTCATCATTAATTAAAAATCGAATCATTATGTTGAATCAACCTCAATCAGAAAAAAAGAAAACTTGGAAATACGCATTAATAATTCCAGTCTTAGCTGGTTTTATGTTCTTTTTTCAAACAAAAACCATTGCACAAGAAAAAAACATTACTCAATCTAACTCTAGTGATTTATATATTACTACTGATAAAAATTCTAGTGAACAAGAAATAAAAGAGGACATTAAAATAGCTAAAGAAAAATTTGGTGTAGTCCTTAAATATTCTAAAATCAAACGCAATACAAAAGGAGAAATAACAGCTATTAAAATAGAATACAAAGATTTTGAAGGTAAGAAAGGAATGACACACATACAGGGAGATGATCCTATAAAACCAATTTATTTCCATAAAACTAAAAACAGAGTAGGATTTGGAAAAGCAAACGAAATCAATTCTTCTAAGAATCTTCACAAATCTAATAATGAAAATAATAGCTTTGGTTTTTCATTTTTAGACCCAGAAAATGATATAATTCATGAATCAGAAGAAATAATATCTACACCTAAAAATCCAGACGCATCAAATAAATTAGAAAAGAAAGAAGCTGATAAATCCTCTTTAAAAAATTATAATAAAAGTATCATTATTAAAAAACAAAATAATGGGAAACCTGAAATTATCATAAATGGTAAAACGATAGAAACCGATTCAGAAGAATATAAAAAAGCATTAAAAGATTTTAATGGTAATTTTGAATTTAATATGCAAGAAGACGGTCCTATGGTATTAAAATTCAACAATGAAGATATATTTAAATTTGATTCGAATGAGATAGAAAAAATAACTAAAGATGCTTTATCTAACTCCCAAAAACAGTTCAGCAAACTACGTGAAAAAATAAATAGCATGCGTCCGAAAATGGATCAAATGAAAGTTGAAATAGAAAAAATCAAACCAGAAGATTTTAATTTTGATTTTAATTGGAATGAGAAAGAAACCGATTCCGAAATAAAGAAAGCTAAAGAGGAAATGCTAAAAGCACGAGAGGAAATGATTAAAGCGCGAGAGGAAATGATTAAAGCTAAAGAAGAAATGTTAAAAGCAAAGAATCAGCAAAATAAAACAAAAAAGGCATAATGATAGCATAACACTCATCAAAGAGGGTAACCTAAAAATCAATAGTATTTACTAAAATTGCTTATATAAATTTTCTCCGATAGAAATTCGAATATTTTAATAAAAAAGAGGTTGTTCAAAAAATAGGACAACCTCTTTTTCTGTATCTATAGCCTTTTTTTTATTTACACTTTTTAACCCAGATTACGCATTAGACTTCGTTATGAAACAAAATTTAATACGATTTTTGGATTCAACCGATGCGTAAACCATTTATTACTTTTTGATCAGTAGATAATAATACGATATCATTATCTTGTCCTATAGATCCTAGAACTAAACACTCACTCATAAATTTACCAATTTGTTTTTTAGGAAAATTCACAACCGCTATGATTTGTTTATTAATTAATTCTTCTTTCGAATATCTTTTTGTTATTTGCGCTGAAGATTTCTTAATCCCTATCTCTTTTCCGAAATCAATTGTTAATTGATATGCTGGTTTACGAGCTTCTGGAAAATCATATACTCTAATTATAGTCCCAACTCGCATTTCTACAGATTCAAAATCAAACCAAGAAATTTCCATTTTTTATATTTTTATTAGTCAATATACAAAAAAAGTCCCGAATAATATCGGGACTTTTTGTTTTTAAAAAAGATTTATTTTAAGATTTTATTTCTTCATGTCTTTTTTCTATTTCTTCTTTATCTTTTTTAGATAAAGTATCTACTAACACAGGAGTAGCTATAAATAATGATGAATAGGTACCTACAACAATTCCTATTAACATGGCAAAGATAAAGCCTCTAATAGACTCACCACCAAACACAAACATGATAGCTAATACTAAAATCATAGTTAACGAAGTATTGATTGTTCTAGACAAAGTAGTATTAATAGATTCGTTTACGATATGATTAAAGTTTCCTTTTAAATCACCTGCTAGGAACTCACGAATACGGTCAAATACAATTACAGTATCATTCATTGAATAACCAATAACTGTCAAGATAGCTGCAATAAAGTGCTGATCCATTTCCATGTGGAAAGGCATAAACTTATAGCATAATGAGTAAATACCTAATACAAATATTACGTCGTGTGCTACTGCTGCTACTGCTCCTAATGAGTATCCTAACTTGCGGAATGAAATTACTAAATATAAACCAACTACTAACATTGCTCCAATAACAGCCCAAAAAGAGTTTGTTTTGATGTCATTAGAAATAGCGGCTCCAACTTTAGACCCTGATAGTACGGCTAATTTCTTTCCATCTGTTAAGGTAATAAATTTTTTATAATCCATACCTGGGAAATACTTAGATAATCCTTGGTATAACAATTTATTAACTTCTTCATCTACAGCAACGCCTTCTTCTTCAATTTTATATTTAGTTGTAATTCTTAATTGATCTGAATCTCCAAATACTTTAGCTTCAGCAGGCACACCAAATACTTTTCCTAATTCTTCTGACACAATAGCAGCATCAACTGGCTTTTCAAATTTTACTTGAAAAGTTCTACCTCCAACAAAATCAACTCCTTGATCTAATCCATTTACAAAAAATATTGAAACTAAACTGATTAGAGTTACTGTTAATGAAAAAGCATAAGTAAATTTCTTAATTTTTAAGAAATCAAAATGATAACCTGTAAACCAGTTTTTAGACCAATCTGTAGTAAATGATAGTGCATCATTTTTAGCTACTGCTCTATCTAGGAAAATTCTTGTAATGAAGATAGAAGTAAACAATGAAGTCACGATACCTATTAATAAAGTGGTTGCAAAACCTTTGATAGGTCCTGTACCGAAAGTGTATAAAATAGCTCCAGTTAATACGTGGGTTACGTTTGCATCAATAATAGAACGCATAGCACCTGTCCAAGAAAATGATTTTTGTACAGCGTCACCTAGATTTAAACCATGGCGTAATTCTTCTTTTGCTCTTTCATAAATAATAATATTTGCATCTACTGCTGTACCTAATGTTAGCACAATACCTGCAATACCTGGCAATGTTAATACGGCTCCTAAACTTGCTAAAATACCAAATAAGAACAATAAATTAACTACTAATGCTATATTAGCATAAGTACCTGATTTACCATAATATACCCACATCCATAACATTACGGCTAATAAACCTACAATAGCGGACATAGTACCATTATCAATGGCTTTTTGACCTAATGATGGACCTACTACTTCTGATTGAACAATTTCAGCCGCCGCAGGTAATTTACCAGCACGTAAGACATTAGCTAAGTCTTTTGTTTCATCAATTTTAAAAGTTCCAGAAATTTCCGAACGTCCTCCTGCAATAGGACCTGACGTTACACCAGGTGCAGAATAAACTACATCATCTAAAACAATGGCAATTGCATTCTTTTGAGAAAATACTCTTCCTGTTAATTCTTCCCAAATTTTGGCTCCTTTTCCATTCATTTGCATAGAAACAGCTGGTTTTCCCATTTGATCAAAAGTATCAGCAGCATCTATTAATACACTACCACTCATTGGAGGTGTATTGGTTCTATTTCCTTTAATAGCATATACCTCAACAGCTTCTGCTTCTTCATCTTTTGCTTTACCATATAAGAACTTAACATCTGCTAAATTAGCTGGTAATAAAGCTTTTATATCGGCTCTTCTTAAATAAGCATTAACTACCGCTGTATCTTTAGTTGCAATCATACCTATGATAGAACCTCCTTGTTGTAAAGGCATTAATTTATCAAACAATGGATTGTTACCTTTTGCATTACTTGCAGAATCTTTTGATTTGTCAACTAACAAATCATTCACTTTAGAAGAAGATTTAGTTTCTTTAACAGCAGGTTCTACTTTTTCAGTTTTCTTTAGCGCTTCATTAACAGTCATTAAATAAGAGGCTACCTCTTCCATTTTATAAGTTTCCCAAAATTCTAATTGAGCTGTAGAAGATAATAATTTTTTAGCACGATCTACATCTTTAGCACCTGGTAACTCTACTAAAATACGTCCTGTATTTCCTAATTTAACGATATTAGGTTGTGTAACACCAAATTTATCTATACGCTCACGTAATACTCCAAATGCACTTTGTACAGACTCATCTACTTTCTTAGCTATTACAGCTTTTACTTTTGAATCTGACATATTGAAGTTAATTTCATCAGCTAAATTTCTATTTCCAAAAACATCCGGAGAAGCTAATTTAGTTCCTGAACCAGCGGAAGCTTTTTCAAATGCTTCAAAAAAAGCATCTAGAAAAGATTGATTTCCTTGTTGGTTTTTCTTAGCCTCTGCTAAAGCTTTATTAAATATAGCATTTGATGTATTATTAGCTAAACCTTTTAATACATCTTTCACAGAGATTTGCAAGGTAACATTAATCCCTCCTTCTAAGTCTAAACCTTTGTTAATTTGCTTATCGGCTACTTCATTGTAAGTAAAATCAGTAAACCCTAAACTAAAAACTTTTTGTTTACCAATTGAATCAAGATACTTAATCTCCTTTTCTTGATTTCCATTTGCAAATGCTTTTGCATCACTTTTAACTTTATTCGCTACAAAAGTGAAAGTAAGCTGGTAAATACTTACTAAAGCAAAGATGATTGCAAAAAACTTAATGAGTCCTCTATTCTGCATTCTTTGTAAAAAATTAATTAATTTGTTCTACGTTCGTTTTTGGTTAATAAAAGACTCCTAAATACAATAGGAGTATTTACTAAAACTTGCAAATATATAATTCTGAATACGATAAACCAATTAATTTACAAAAATTATATTAAAAAAAAAGACTGCAAAAGAGCAGTCTTTTTGAGGAAGTTAAATTCTTATTATAATAACTCTCCAAGAGTCTCATTCATATTGCGAACGGCAGCTGATGATTTAATAAACAATTCCTCCTCAAGATCATTTAATTTTATATCTATTATTTCTTCTACTCCATTACTTCCTATAATACAAGGAACTCCTATACATATATCATTTTGTCCATATTCCCCCTCTAAATAAACAGAGCAAACTATCATTTTTTTCTGATTATTTAATATAGAATCTACCAAGTAAGCTACTGATGTACCAGGGCCATACCAAGCTGATGTACCTAATAAGGAAGTTAGAGTTGCCCCACCTACCATCGTATTTGAAACTATTTGTTTTAATTGTTCTTCTGACAAAAACTGTGAAACAGGAATACCATTATAGGATGCCAAACGTGTTAAAGGAATCATTGTAGTATCACCATGCCCTCCAATAACCATAGCCGAAATATCATTTGTTGGTTTATCTAAAGCCAATGCTAGGTAGGTTTTAAAACGTGCGCTATCTAAAGCTCCTCCCATTCCTATTACTCTACTTTTAGGAATACCTAAAGTTTTATAAGTTAAGTAAGTCATCGTATCCATTGGATTTGAAACTATAACAAATACCGCATTAGGTGAATGAGCAAGGAGATTTTCAGCGACTGATTTTACAATTCCAGCATTAATCCCAATTAATTCTTCTCGTGTCATACCTGGCTTACGGGGAATACCAGAAGTAATTACAACTACGTCACTATTCGATGTTTTAGAATAATCATTGGTTACCCCTACCAATTTAGTATTAAAACCTGTGTTAGTTGCACATTGAGATATATCTAATGCCTTTCCTTCTGCAAAACCTTCACGAATATCTAATAAAACAACCTCACTAGCAATTCCTCTATAAGCCATTACATCGGCACAAGTAGCACCTACATTTCCAGCTCCTACTATAGTTACTTTCATAATAAATTACATTTTTATTAATTTTACACATCAAAGCTCTTTATTTATTTTTCTATACTAGCCTCAAATGAAGTAATCAGGCTAAATTATATCATAGATAAAAATGTTCTTATATTTCTTTTTATTCTTGAGATGGCAAAACTACATCTGCTAAAAAAATCTATTCACTTTTATTTTCTTAATCTTTTTATCTTCATTACAAAGTCTAAAATACAGTATTAACTAAACAAGAAGCTCTTTCGAATATACAAAAAAAATACGACATGAATTCATTTATAAAAAATTTATAAAAAAAAGACTGGAACAAATCCAGTCTTTGATTAATTAATATTCACTATGTATTACGCATCAATATTTGCATAAATGGCATTTTTTTCAATAAATTCCCTACGAGGAGGTACTTCATCTCCCATCAACATTGAAAACACCCTATCTGCTTCAGTTAAACTATCAATAGTTACCTGTCGTAATGTTCTATAGGCAGGATTTAAAGTTGTTTCCCATAATTGTTCTGCGTTCATTTCTCCAAGACCTTTATAACGCTGAATATTGGAACCTCCTCCCATCTTTTCATTAATCATATCACGTTGTTTTTCATCCCAAGCATACTCCTTTTTATTTCCTTTTTTAACAAGATATAAAGGTGGTGTTGCAATATATACGTGGCCTTCTTCTATTAACTCTTTCATAAATCGAAAGAAAAAGGTTAGAATCAATGTAGAAATATGACTACCGTCAATATCAGCATCACACATGATTACTACTTTATGGTAACGTAATTTTTCTAGATTTAATGCTTTACTATCTTCAGCAGTACCAACTGTTACTCCTAAAGCTGTAAATATATTTCGAATTTCTTCGTTTTCGAACACTTTGTGGTGCATCGCTTTTTCGACATTTAGGATCTTACCTCGCAAAGGTAAAATAGCTTGAAAAGCTCGATCACGTCCTTGTTTAGCTGTACCACCTGCCGAGTCTCCCTCGACAAGAAAAATTTCACATTTTGTAGGATCTTGCTCTGAGCAGTCTGATAATTTACCTGGCAAACCTCCACCGCCCATTACGGTTTTACGCTGTACCATTTCACGGGCTTTTTTAGCAGCATGACGTGCTTGTGCCGCAAGAATAACTTTTTGTACAATGATTTTAGCATCATTTGGATTTTCTTCCAAATAATTCTCTAACATTTCAGCTACTGCTTGTGATACAGGGGAAACGACTTCACGATTACCTAATTTGGTTTTGGTTTGTCCTTCAAATTGTGGTTCTGCGACTTTTACAGAAATAATAGCCGTTAATCCTTCACGAAAATCGTCTCCTGAAATTTCAAATTTTAATTTATCTAATAACCCTGAAGCATCGGCATATTTCTTCAGCGTACGTGTTAATCCCATACGGAAGCCTTGTAAATGCGTACCTCCTTCATGGGTATTAATATTATTTACATAAGAAAATATATTTTCTGAATAACTATCGTTATAAATTAAGGCTACTTCAACAGGAATTTCTCCTTTATCGTTTTCCATTGAAATCACATGGCCAATAATTGGCACACGATTTCCATCTAAGAATTTAACAAATTCTTTCAAACCTTCCTTAGAATGAAATGTTTCTCCTAGAAATTTCCCTTCTTTATCTTGTTCTCTTTTATCTGTAAGAGTAATCATGATTCCTTTATTCAAGAAGGCTAACTCACGCATACGAGCTGCCAAAGTATCATAAGAATACTCTAAAGTTTGTTGAAAAATAGTTCCATCAGGCTTAAACCAAACCGTCGTACCGCGTTTGTCTGTTTCACCTACTTGCTTTACAGGATACTGTGCTTTTCCTCTTTCGTATTCTTGCTCGTATATTTTTCCTTCGCGATAAACTGTCGCTTTCAAATTATCTGAAAGAGCATTTACACACGACACCCCTACTCCATGAAGACCTCCAGATACTTTATACGAATCTTTATCGAACTTACCTCCTGCTCCAATTTTAGTCATTACAACCTCAAGGGCTGAAACTCCTTCTTTTTTGTGTATATCAACAGGAATACCACGACCGTTATCCTCTACCGTTATGGAATTATCTTCATTTATGGTAACAAAAATAGTATCACAGTGTCCTGCTAAGGCTTCATCAATTGAGTTATCTACTACTTCATATACTAGGTGGTGTAATCCTCTTACACCTGTATCACCAATATACATGGATGGACGCATACGCACGTGCTCCATTCCTTCAAGTGCCTGAATACTGTCAGCAGAATAATTATTCTTTTTAACTTCTTCGCTCATAATATCTTTTTCGAAATTGCATTACTTTTGTCTAACATGCAAATATAATGAAATACCACTTTTTAAAACGACAAAACGACTTAAATCCCTCTTTAGTTTATTAACATTACAAAGTTAATAAAGAGATAATTGCTTAAATCAAACGAAAATAGCCTTAAATGAGATTTTCTTTATCTTTCAAAAAATGTTAAAATTATTATTTCATAAAAATCCTTTTAAATCCTTTTAAATGCTTTTTATATCAAACAAGAATAAAAAATCGTATACTTTGTTCGATTCAAAATTCTTTTTATTTCTAATACGGAATTTGGTTTAAATTTAAACTTTCAGAAATGAGTCCTAATAAAAAACCTCAAAAGAAGAACGATTGAGGTTTTTACTTTTTATTTAATTTGATAGCAAAGTAAATCGAAAACTAAATTATTTGATTTATTTTTCATAAGCATCATCATGTACTTTTGCCACAGCACGTCCTGAAGGGTCGTTTAATTTTTTAAAAGCTTCATCCCATTCTAAAGCTATTTTTGTACTACAAGCCACACTCGCTTCTTGTGGAACACATAAAGCTGCAGTATCACTCGGATAATGTTCACTAAAAATAGTACGATAGTAATACTCTTCTTTGTTCATTGGTGTTTGAATAGGAAATCTAAATTTAGCATTTTCTAATTGTTCATCTGAAACTTCTTTGTTTACAATTTCTTTTAATGTATCTATCCAACTATATCCTACTCCATCACTAAACTGTTCTTTTTGACGCCAAGCAACACTTTCTGGCAACATATCTTCAAAAGCTTTTCGAAGAACCCATTTTTCCATTTTTTCTCCATTAATCATTTTATCTTGAGGATTAATACGCATTGCTACATCCATAAACTCTTTATCCAAAAAAGGAACACGTCCTTCAATTCCCCAAGCAGCTAAACTTTTGTTAGCTCTTAAACAATCATACATGTGAAGTTTACTTAGTTTACGTACTGTTTCTTCGTGAAACTCTTTTGCATTAGGAGCTTTATGAAAATATAGATAACCTCCAAACAATTCATCAGAACCTTCACCAGACAAAACCATTTTAATTCCCATAGATTTTATTACACGCGCCATTAAATACATAGGTGTACTAGCTCTAACAGTTGTTACATCATAGGTTTCAAGATTATAAATCACATCTCGGATAGCATCTAATCCTTCTTGAATGGTAAATTTTATTTCATGATGAATAGTTCCTAGATGGTCTGCTACTTTTTGTGCCGCAGCTAAGTCAGGCGATCCTTCTAATCCTACAGCAAATGAATGTAATTGTGGATACCATGCCTCTGATTTATCATCTGTTTCGATACGACGACTTGCAAATTTTTTAGCAATAGCAGAAGTAATGGATGAATCCAAACCTCCTGATAACAAAACACCATAAGGAACATCACTCATTAACTGACGATGAACAGCCGCTTCAAGGGCTTCACGAATAGTTTGAATACTAGTCTCATTTTCTTTTACAGCTTGGTATTCAACCCATTCACGATTATACCATTTTACTAACTCTCCTGTTTTACTATACAAATAATGTCCTGGTGGAAATAACTCAATTTTGGAACAATATCCTTCTAAGGCTTTTAACTCAGATGCTACATAAAAAGTTCCGTTCTTATCCCAACCAATATATAAAGGAATAATCCCAACGTGATCACGAGCAATAAAGTATTCATCTTTTTCTACATCATATAAGGCAAAACCAAAAATTCCATTCATCTCATCCACAAAAGAAGGTCCTTTTTCTTGATATAAAGCTAAAATTACTTCACAATCACTTTGTGTTTTAAAATCATACTTTCCTTCAAATTGCTTACGTAATTCTCTGTGATTATATATTTCTCCATTAGCAGCTAAAACTAAGTTACCATCAGGACTAAACAAAGGTTGTTTTCCTGAAGCTGGATCTACAATTGCTAAACGTTCATGAGCCAAAATAGCTTTATCATTAGAAAAAATACCACTCCAATCGGGTCCGCGGTGACGGATAATTTTAGCCATTTCTAACACCTGAGGTCTTAACGTTTCCGCTTTTTGCTTTAGTTTGAAGGCGCATACAATTCCACACATAATTATATTATTTTTAGATATCTGATTTCAGATTTGATTAATAATTTATTTATAAAGCAAAATTGATATATTTAATTTTATTTTTAAACCTTAAAAAACATTTTAGTTTAAATTTAAAACCTTAAAACAAATAAAACAAACAAAAATTAAAAAAAAACGGTTCTCTAAATAATTAAAACTTAAAATCTGTAACTTATTTAATATTCAAAAAACTTACCCCAAGCACTCTGTCATTCTATTTTTTCAAAAAAATCTATTTAGTTACTCATTTCATATATTAACAGAATAATCAAATAATTCATTTAATGGCAGTACTATAAATTTCTCTCTATCCTGAAATAGACAAACAAATTATTTAATAATTAAAGGTTGTAGTAAAAGATTACAATTTTATTTCAACCAAAGGAAAAATCGAAATGAATTAATAGAAGTAAATCATATTATATGGTACTTACAATAAGATTTTTTTATCATCTTCCTAAGTAACATGTCATACTTTACCTGTTTTTATATATGCTTATCTCAGAAAAAATTCGGCGAATTTGTAGCTTCTTCACTCTTTTTTATTTTCATCGTAAAAGACTATCAGTTAATCTATATTTATCAGAGATTAAAGAATGAATATGATATCTGGATTAAAACAAAAAAGATCTACTTCTTTTTTAGTAGATCTTTTTGTCTTTTTTTAATATTTTATTCTTGCATTTTCTTTTTCAAAAAGAAGCTTGATGTTTTCGTATGAATTCGTTAACGCTTCCTCTATTTGAATTGGATTAAGCCAAGCTACTTTTTCAATTCCTTCATCTAATTGTCCTACTAACGAACCATCATAATCCGTTTGCATTTCATACCATTGTGTAATTTTCAATCGATATTTACCATTTCTTCTAAAAATGTGATAGGTTTTTTGAAGTTTTTGAATAATCTTGAGATTTGTAACACCCGTTTCTTCTTCAACTTCACGAATAGCTGTTTCTTCAATTTGTTCTCCTTTATCAATTCCTCCTTTAGGCAAGTCCCATTTTCCTCCTCGATAAATAAAAAGAACCTCTCTTTTACTATTATAAACTAACCCGCCTCCCGCAAAGTTTACTTTAATTTTAGATTTCAGAGTATTCAATATTTCTTTTTCATCAGGATGATACAAATAAGCCTTTTGAATTTTGTTTTGAAAATAGCTTACAATAAGCTGTTCTATATCAATACTTTCAAGTAAAAAAAACTTGAAATCAGTTTCCTTAACAAATTGATTTGTCAGGAAAAGTGGTTTGTCGTTCACAAAAACTTTATACATTTGCAGTATGATTTTTAATAAAGATACAGCGAGTAAAACTGCCGAATTGCTTTTACAAATAAATGCAATTAAATTGAATTCTAAAAATCCTTTTACATGGGCTTCTGGTTGGAAATCGCCCATCTACTGTGATAACAGGATATTACTTTCGTTTCCGGCAATACGAAATTATGTAAAAGATGAATTTGCAAAAAATATTGAAAAACAATTTGGTAAGCCCGATGTAATTGCGGGAGTAGCAACAGGAGCTATTGGTATAGGTATATTGGTAGCACAAGAATTAGGATTGCCTTTTGTGTATGTACGTCCAGAACCCAAAAAACACGGTCGCAAAAATCAAGTGGAAGGTTTTTTACAGAAAGGTCAAAATGTAGTCGTTGTGGAAGACTTAATTAGTACAGGAAACAGTAGCTTACTAGCAGTTGAAGCTTTACGCAATGAAGGTGCTAATATAAAAGGTATGGCTGCCGTTTTTACTTATGGTTTTCCAGTTGCTGAAGAAAATTTTAAGAATGCGAATGTAGATCTATTTACATTAAGCAATTATGAAAATCTTTTAGAATTAGCCGTAATTAAAAATTACATAACAGAAAAAGAACATGAATTACTTACAGATTGGCGAAAAAACCCATCTGAATGGAATATTGAAGTATAATATTTAAAAGAACAATTATGAATTTAGAGAGCCCAAAAGTAACAGTGGCAAAATCTTCAGAATATATATTTAACGAACTGTCTGATGTTAAAAATTTTGAGAAATTAATGCCTGAAAACACAGCTAAATTTGAAGTAATTGATGAAAATTGCTTTGAATTTGGCTTAAAAGGTATGCCTGAAATTAAATTAGTTAAAAAAGAATCCGTACCTACATCAAAAATTGTTTTAGGAGCAGCTTCTAGTAAATTACCATTTACATTAACTGCCAACATTAATGAAACAGCAACTGAATCTACTGATATTCAATTAATATTTGAAGGAGAATTTAATGCTATGATGGCTATGATGATTAAAGCCCCTATCACTAAATTTATTGAAACATTAGCACAGAACATGGTAAAATTATAATTCTTCAAACAAAGAATAATAACAAATAAGCTGTCTAAAAAGGTCTCAATTTTATGACTTCAAGTAAGGAAAAAAACTATAACGACGATAATATAACTTCTCCCTTTAATTGAAACCATGAGCTAAACATTGAGTTTACACTTTTAGACAGCTTCTTTTTTAAATTTTATTTAAAATTTTAATAACCAAACTCTTATTTTTTTGAAGATATTTAAAAAAAAATCTATTTTACAGGATTAACTTATAACTTTTCATTACCTTTGCGCCCAATTTAAAAATAAGTAATGAATAAATTTGAACAATTAGGTCTTAATGAATCGCTAGTGCTGGCGATTAAAGATCTAGGATTTGAAAATCCCTCTGAAGTACAAGAAAAAGCGATTCCTCTATTATTAGAGCAAGATACCGACATTGTTGCACTGGCGCAAACTGGTACTGGAAAAACAGCCGCATTTGGCTTTCCTCTTATTCAAAAAATCAACGCAGAAGACCGAACAACTCAAGCGTTAATATTATCTCCTACTCGTGAATTATGTTTGCAAATTACGAATGAAATCAAACTTTATTCTAAGTACATCAAGAATTTAAATACCGTAGCGGTATATGGTGGTGCAAGCATTAATGAACAGGCTAGAGAAGTAAAAAGAGGTGCTCAAGTTATTGTAGCTACTCCAGGACGTATGCAGGATATGATTAACCGTGGAATGGTTAATATTAAAAACATCTCAATCTGTGTATTAGATGAAGCAGATGAAATGCTTAATATGGGATTCTACGATGATATCTGCTCTATTTTATCTGATACTCCTGATGACAAAAATACTTGGTTGTTTTCGGCTACAATGCCTGCTGAAGTAGCAAGAATTGCAAAACAATTCATGCACACTCCACAAGAAATTACAGTAGGTCACAAAAACCAAGGTTCTACAAACGTTTCACATGAGTTTTATTTAGTTAATGCACGCGATCGTTATGCTGCTTTAAAGCGTTTGGCTGATACTAATCCTGATATTTTTTCTGTTATTTTTTGTAGAACAAAAAGGGATACACAGGCAATTGCAGAAAAATTAATTGAAGATGGTTATAATGCTGCTGCCTTACATGGTGATTTATCACAAGCTCAACGTGATGCTGTTATGAAAGCATTTCGTGGTCGTCAGATTCAAATGTTAGTAGCTACTGACGTTGCAGCACGTGGTATAGACGTAGATGATGTAACACATGTTATTAATTATCAATTACCTGATGAAATTGAAACCTATACTCACCGTTCAGGTCGTACTGGTCGTGCTGGAAAATCAGGTACTTCAATGGTTATTATCACAAAAAGTGAACTACGAAAAATTCATCAAATTGAGCGAATCATCAAAACTAAATTTGAAGAAAGACCTATTCCTAGTGGAATTGAAATTTGTGAAATTCAACTATATCACTTAGCTAACAAAATAAAAGACGTAGAAGTAGATCATGAAATTGACAATTACTTACCTGCTATTTATGATGTTCTTCAAGATTTAACCAAAGAAGAATTAATTAAAAAAATGGTATCGGTTGAATTCAATCGTTTCTTATCTTACTATAAAAAATCGCGTGATTTACATCAAGAATCTTCTGGTAATAAAACAACAACTATTCCTACAGAAGGCGCTGTTCGTTACTTCATTAACATTGGAGCTCGTGATGGTTTTGAATGGATGGAAT
This sequence comes from Flavobacterium davisii, assembly GCF_042182265.1. Classification (NCBI taxonomy): domain Bacteria; kingdom Pseudomonadati; phylum Bacteroidota; class Flavobacteriia; order Flavobacteriales; family Flavobacteriaceae; genus Flavobacterium; species Flavobacterium davisii. The sequence continues at coordinate 2,269,328 of NZ_CP097869.1, read as the reverse complement.
TAAAAGATTTCTTAAAAGAAAAACTAGAATTAGGTCGTGATGACGTATTTAAAGTAGATGTAAAAGAAGGCTTTTCTTTCTTTAATACCGATGCTGAACACGTAGAATTAGTTATGAATAATTTAAACGGTATTACTTTAGAAGGACGTCGTATAAATGTAGAAATATCTAAAAACGATGGATCTTCTAACAATAAACGTCGTGATCATGGTGGTAGAGGCGGAAAACGAGAAGGAGGAGAACGCGGAGAAAGACGTGGAGAAGGCGCTCCTAGAGGTGATAGACGCGATGGAGGTAAAAGATCATCCGATAGAAGAAATTCTTCTGATGACAGAGCCCCTAAAAACGAAAGACGATCTCGTCGTTCAGATTCTTCTTCATCGGATCGTAGAGGCCGTAGAAGTTAACAACTCTTTAAAAATCAAACATAAAAAGAGGCTGTCCTAAAAAAATACACTGCACCCAAAAGTTTAGACAAATTTAAACTTAATTTTGATAATAATGAGTTCGATATTTTATCGGGCTCATTTTGTTTAGATTAGACTTGATTCTTTCGTTATTGTAATAGTTAATATATTCTTGAATTTCTTCTTATAAAATTTTCCGTGAGCTCTTGAATTTATTGAAAAATTTTGTTTTACAACGAAGTCTAATGCGGAATCTGGGTTTAAGCGATTCTAAAAAACTAGCTTCGACTTTTAGAACACCCTCTTTTTTATTTAATCTAAATACTTTATAAATTTATTGAGGAAATGTAATATCTTTGCTAAAATTATTCTATACGAGACAACATGGTGTTTCATCATTGATTGTGTCAAAGGGCTTTCAAATGGAAGCCTTCTTACATTTAAGCCAAAATTTGGGAGGGGATAAATTCACCATTTTATAGATAGGCTTCGCTCGCAAGTTCAAGTTAGCTCTCATTTTTCAAAGAATAATACTTTCTGAAATCGGGGTTAAAGACCCGTTATTTATTAAAACAATAATCTACAAACAATACAGTTTATTTTTATTCTAAAACAAACTAGATTTCTTTACTTTGCACAAAAAAACATGCACGAGTTTATATACGACAAAAGTTTTAATCAGATTACGTACAGCTCATACGAACTGACTCATAAAGAATTTGATAATTGTACATTTATCGATTGTGATTTTACACAGGCTTTTTTTACAGGAACCACTTTTATGGATTGCAATTTCAGAAATTGTAATTTCAAAGAGGCTAAAATTGGTCATGTAGGTTTACGAAATGTATTATTTATGGATAGTAATTTTACAAATGTAAATTTTGCTATGACTGATCAGATTATTTATGAATTTCATTTCACAAATTGTCTTTTAGATTATGCTCAATTTTACAAACTAAAACTTAAAAAAATTCAATTTACCAATTGCAGTATGGTTTCAGTAGATTTTATGGAAAGCGACCTAACAGAGGCTTTATTTGACAACTGTAATCTTAGATTGGCTGTTTTTTCAAATACCAATCTTACAAAATCTGATTTTTATTCTAGTCATAATTTCTCGATTAACCCGGAGAAGAATCAATTAAAAAAAGCTATTTTTTCTCAAGAAAATATCAAAGGGCTATTAGATCAATATGGAATCATCATTAAGTAGTTCTTTCTTTTATCGAACTGAATAAAAAGCATACTTACCTCCTAACTCCTCCATACTGAATGTAAACTACAAAAGACAAGGAGGTAAATATGTATATAGAAAACAAATAGATTTTATTTTATTTTATTTCTGTTACTACTTCATTTAGATTTAAACGAAATTTTGACTTTATATGGGGTTGATTTACATCTTCTTGATCTCTTTTTCCTATTGCAACAGCAAATAAAGGCTGATAATCTTCTAATCCTAGTATTTTCTTATACGTTTCTTTTTCTATTCCTTCCATAGGAGTGGAATCTATTTCTAAACTCGCACAAGCTGATAAAAAATACCCTAATGATAAGTATACTTGATTTGTCATCCAAGCTTTTATCTCTTCTTCTGGTAGTGGTTTTAAATATTGTTTATAATATCCTACTGCTCCTTCTGGCAGATTATTTTCTATTTCTCCTTCAAACTTTTGTTCAAACTTTTGAACGCTATCAATCACACTAAACACTACTGTATGACTCGAATCTAAAACTCTTGACGCATTAAAATAGGAAGCTTCTGCTAAGAGTTTTTTTGTCTCAGTATTTGACACAAAAGTAAAATGCCAAGGTTGACTATTAATGGAAGATGGCGATAAATTTAATATTGCCTTTAATTCTTCAATTGTTTCTAATGAAATTTTTCCATTAGGATTGTATTTCTTTGTAGTGTAGCGTTCTTTTGCTAATTGTAGAAAACTCATATTATTTTTTTTAAATAAAACTATACTTTTTATAGTTGCAAACATATTTATAGTTTTTTACATTTGCAATAACGGTCAAAAAGGATAGTAAAATGTATAAAATAAACAATAAAGAATTTCCATGTAACACGAGTTTAACTATGAAATTTATAGGGGGTAAATGGAAGGCTGTTATTTTGATTCATCTTTTTGATAAAAAAAGATATAGTGAACTACGAAAAGAAATACCTATGGTAACGGAAAGAACTTTGAGCTTACAACTAAAAGAGTTAGAAGAAGATGGTTTGATAACTAGAAGTGTTTTTTCTACTAAGCCTCCTTTGAAAGTAGAATATGAGCTTACAGCATTAGGAAAAACTTTAATTCCCTTATTGAATGAAATTTCAAATTGGGGCAAATTTATCGCAGAAAAGCACTTAAAGATAAAAATAGAACCTTGTATAACGAATGTTAAATCTTAACCTTACCATCTTCCATGGTTATAATACGGTGTGTACGGTTAGCAAAATCAGGATCATGAGTTACAATTAGCAAGGTTTGGTTAAATTCTTTTGTTAATTGATTAAAGATATCAAAAACAATATCGCTATTTTTTTTATCTAGATTTCCTGTTGGTTCATCTCCCATAATAATAACAGGTTTATTAATGAGTGCTCTGGCAATTGCTACACGCTGTTTTTGTCCCCCACTTAATTGATTGGGCATTTTTAATGCTTGTTCGTGCATATCTAATGTACGCAAATATTCTATTGCGTTATATTCAATTTCCTCTTCTGATAGTTTAGCTAACTTGAGTCCTGGAAGCATTACATTTCGTAACACATTAAATTCATTAAGTAAATAATGAAACTGAAATACAAATCCTATTTTTTCATTACGTATTTGCGCTAATTCTTTATCTGTTTTACCAGTAATAAGTTGTTCATCCATAGAAATTTGCCCTTCATAATCTGTATCCATAGTAGAAAGTAAATATAACAAAGTTGATTTTCCGCAACCTGATTTTCCAACTATAGAAACGAATTGACCGTATTCTATTTGTAAATTAATTTCTTTAAGAACCTGCATACGCACAGGGTCATTAAAATATTTTGTTAGATTTTTAGTCTCTAATACAATATTGTTCATCATTTTCCTCTAATAATTTCTACTGGATCGATTTTACTGGCTTTTAGTGCTGGAAATAACCCTGCTATAAAAGTGGTTATTAAGGCAAATGTAATTCCTATAATATAAAAGATGGGATTATAATTAATTGGAAATGTTTTAATGGTAGGTAGAGCAGCTGTATTAAATGGAATTAGATCTATAATGTTGGAAAAAATAAATCCTAAAAGCAATCCCAAAATACCTCCTGTAATTCCAATAACCATAGACAATAATATAAAAATCCATTTTACATCATTTCCCGAAAAACCAGTAGCTTTTAGAATGGCTATACTATCCATTTTTTCAAAGATCATCATATTTAGTATGTTATATATTCCAAAACCTGCAACAATTAAAAGAACAACTCCTACTGCGTAAGATATAATACTTCGAATAGTTGTACCTGTTTCAAATTGTGAATTGCTGGTTTGGTAATCAATAGCATCTGTTGTATATCTTATTCTATATTCTTTAGTTAATTTGGGTGCTTGTAAAATATCATAAATTTTTATCTGGATATCGGTTATAAAATTTTTGGGGACTCCTAAAATTTTTTGAGCCATTGACAAAGAAGTATAACTCGTTATATCATCTATATCTGCAATACCTATTTGAATGATTCCTACAATTTTCATGGAGGTTAAATTGCCTTTTGGTGTAGTAATTTTAATAATATCTCCTTTTTTTAAAAGCATTTTATCGGATAAACCTTTTCCTATAATAATACTATTATTTTGCTGTAAATCTTCTATTTTCCCTTCTATCATATAATCATTGAGAGCAAATAATTTTTGTTCTTTCAGAACATCAATACCATTAACAACTCCAGAAATTTCTATTGTTCCTGAATTAAAAAAAACGGGGGTATTAATCTTTGCTGCTACATCATATACCCGAATATCTTGTTTTAAACTTTGAATAATTGATTGGGCATTATAAATAGATCTTCCTCTATCTTTAGGTTTTATTGATCTGATGAAATTAATATGTTTTTTATATGTTTGAGAAATCGTAACAGGTTGATTTTTTGATGGTTTTATTTCATTATATAAACGAACGTGTGGTGTACGATGAATTATCAGACCATCTAACAGATCATTCATACCATACATGAAACTGACTAAAGTAATAAACATAGCAATGCCAAACATGACACCTGCTCCCGCAATGATAGTTTGTTTCAGCCTAGAACGCATTAAATGCAATGCAATAGAAAAAATTAGTTTAAAATTCATTACTTAGGTAAATAAATGGTTTCATTTGCTTTTAATCCGCTTATTACTTCTACTTTTTGGTAATCCATTAAACCTGTTTTTATTTTTCTTTTTTCATTATGATTAACTAAAACATACTCACCATCTATCAAATAATTTCTTGGTATAGTCAATATATTTTCACGTGTCTTGATAATAATATTCGCTTCTGCGGTTAAGTTAGGATACAATTTTTGTGGTGGTTTTACAAAATGGGCTTCTATTTTGAATGTTCGTGAGCGCACATCCATAATAGGATAAATTTTATAAACAATAGCTTTAAAAACGTCTCCTTTATAACTATCCATTGTAATCAAAATATTTTGACCTATTTGCACACGAACCATATCATTTTCATCTACATCTAATTCTAATATATAACTATCTTTTTTACCAATAATAGCGAGAGGGGTTTGTGGATTTATAACAGTCCCTTCTTTCACTAAAATGTCAAATAAGGTTCCTGAAAAAGCGCTTTTAACAGTAAAATCACTCTGTATTTTTTGGTTAATTTTTAAATTTATATTGTTCCTAGTCTGTTCATTATGTAACTGACTTTTTAACTGGGATAACTGCTTTATAGCTGTTTCATAAGTTAATTTAGCATTTTTATAACTTACCTCTATTTTTTCGAAATCAACTTCAGAAATAGCGTTATATACCTTAACATTTTTACTACGTTTATAAAGGGATTCATCCAAGATCAATTTATCTTTAGCACTTTGAACACGTAGTTCGGATTCTGCTATTTTATCTTGAATATATTGGCTACTTTCTTTTGAAATCTCATAAGATAATCGGGCGTTTTCTGTTGCTAGATTGGCTTTCTCATTTTCTATCTGAAATAGTGATTGTTCTTTTAAAATAGGATCCCCTACTTTTACTTTAATCCGTTGTAGAACACCTGCTACTGTACTAAAAACAATATATTGCTTATCCGCTTTTATTATTCCAGAAGCATAAACGCTTTCCGTTACGACTCCTTTTTGGGGAAGAACTTCGTCAATCGTTTTTTTAGAACAAGAGATGATGAAAAATAATGAAATCAACAGTACCTTTTTCATTTTATTTAATTAATTCTGAAAGAATAAATTTACGGAATTAGTTTATTTTTTTTATTGATTTAAACAAATACTTTATTTTTCATCCTAAAAATATAGGTTGACAGGCTTGAAATTATTTTTATCAAGAATAATCTTACACTTCTTCCAATTTGATTTTAAGGTTTAAAAAACATTTCTACGTTTTGATCTTTTTACAATGGATTTTATTGCTATTTTCAAACCAAATTCCGCATTAAACTCGTACAAAGTGAATTAAAGCAAATCTATTCTACTTTGTTTAAGTATCCGAGTTGTTCCTGTAAGAAACATTGGAGAAATACGATTTTCTTTAGGAAGATAAATCATTTATGTTACTTTTATAAATTTTGTAAAAAAAAAAACAAAAACAACTTAGTATACTATAAGCAATTAATCCTTTTGTTTATATATGTGTGATTTTAACCCAGATTTCAAGAAAGTATTGTTCTTTGACAAATGAGAGCTAACTTGCACTTGCGAGCGAAGCCTATGTATAAAATGGTGAAATTATCCCCTCCCAGATTTTGGCTGAAATGTAAAAAGGCTTCCATTTGGAAGCCCTTTGAGACAATCAATGATGAAACACCATGTTATCTCGTATAGAATAATTTAAGCAAAGATATTACATTTCCTCGCATTTTAATAAAAAAATATTTTATGAAAAGTTTCGAAAAAATGCAAATTATAAATCCCAATGCTGCAGGAATTGATGTTGGGTCACGTTCTCATTTTGTAGCCATAGGACAGGATGAAAATCAAATTAGAGAATTTAATGTTTATCAATCAGGATTATGCGCTTTGGTAGCTTATCTTCAAGAGAACAAGATTCGTAGTGTTGCTTTGGAGTCCACAGGGAGTTATTGGCAATCTTTGTTTATGATCTTGCAGGGAAATGGTTTTGAAGTTCTTTTGGTTCAAGGGACTCAAACAAAAAACCTCAAAGCAAAGACAGATGTGAAAGATGCACAATGGATACAGAAACTTCATTCTTTAGGGTTATTACGAGGTTCTTTTTTGCCCTCTGAAAGCACTTTGCAGATAAGAACACTTCATAGACATCGTTCTAGTTTGATTGAACAAAGTTCAGGCTTTGTAAACAAAATGCAAAAAGCATTACGTTTAATGAACTTCAGACTCGACGTTGTGATAAGTGACATCACAGGAGTTTCTGGAATAAGAGTAATTGAGATGATACTATCAGGTGAAACTTCAGGTGAAAAATTAGCTGAATATTGCGACAAACGAGTTAAAAAAAGCAAAGAAGAAATAGCCGACGCTTTACAAGGTAAAATAAACAATGAATACCTACATGAGCTTTCCGATTGTTATGATATTTACAGACTTATTCAAGATAAAATAAAAAACACCGATACTCGTATTGATCAAGTGCTGAAAAATCAAACCAGAGAAATTGTTTTATCAGAAGATATCGAATTGGTAAAGAAACAGAATAAAGGGAAAAACCAACCCAAATTTGATGTACAGAAATATAGTTTAAAACTTTTTGGAGTAGATCTCTTTGCTATAGAATCAGTTTGCTCAGGAACCGTTACTAGTTTTTTAGCCGAAATAGGCACCGATATATATAAATTCAAGACCTCCAAGCAATTTGTGAATTGGCTCAGGTTAGCTCCAAATAATAAAATTAGTGGAGGTAAGGTTTTGAGTAGCAGAACTCCAAAAGGGAAAAATAAATTTGCATTGACATTAAGAAATGCGGCAAATACAATTGAAAGAAAAAAAGAAGGTTACCTCGTTATGTTCTTTAAAAGGATTTCTTTTAAAAAAGGAAGAGGTGCTGCAATTACAGCAACAGCAAGAAAAATAGCAGTTATAATTTGGAATATGATAGTCAAAAAACAACATTATATACCAATAAATACAGACGAATATATTCAAGAAATGAAGAATAAAAAAACGATACAAATTAAAAAAATGATTAAAAAATACGGAATCGAAACTACTTCTTTATCAATTCCTTAAATTAAGTTAGATAGAATTACGCATTAGACCCGAGCGTAGCGAATAGACGAAGTAAATCTATTCCACTTTATTTTTCTTCAAATTCAAGCAGGTACTCAAATTTTAATCATCAAAATAGTTCACTATTTCTTCTTCTAAAATTTTCTGTGAGCACTTGAATTTATTGAAAAATTTTGTTTCACAACGAAGTCTAATGCGTAATCTGGGTTTAAGTCAGAATGTTTGGTTTGTTTGGCGGAGTTACTCGATGTCTTCTGTCTGGCGTACCATTTTCTTCCTTCGGTTTTGGATCTAGTTTAATGGCCGTAATTATTTCTATTTGGATTTATTTTTTAATGTTCCTTCTCTTTTTATTATTTCAAGTTCGCAATTGAAGTTTACGACATACTATATTTCAAGCCAGTAGGTAAACTAAGTTGTAGAGAAATAAAAAAATTAATTTATTCTCTACAACTCGTTTTTTTATTTGGTTTTATCAACTCTTACTGCTTCTGGAACTAATCCTGTATAATCTCCTCCATTACGTATCACATCACGTACTATACTGGAAGAAATAAATGATGTATCGGATGCTGTTAAAAGGAATACCGTGTCTATTTTTGACAATAATCTATTCGTATGTGCAATGGCTTTTTCAAATTCAAAATCAGCTGGATTCCGAAGTCCTCTTAGAATAAAATCGGCTTCTAAACGTTTACACAGATCAATTGTCAACCCTTCATAAGATACAACTGTAATTTTATCTTCGTATTTAAATGTTTCCTCAATAAAACGAATGCGTTCTTCTAATGAAAACATATATTTCTTATCAGCATTAATTCCTATAGCTATTACTATTTCATCAAATAAAGGAAGACTTCTTTCTATAATATCAATATGACCTAATGTGATTGGATCGAAAGATCCAGGAAAAACTGCTTTTCTCATTATTTTCTCCAAATTAATTTTCTTCGAAATGCTAATTGAATTTCGTTATCTAACATTTCTCCAAAATCTAGTTCTGCGTATTGAGCTTGCTGTGGAAAAATACTTTGTGGTGACAAACCTGGATTTGTATTCATTTCGATAAAATGTGGTATTTCATTCATGATAATAAAATCTGTCCTTGAAAAACCACTCATCCCTAAAGCTTCATATACTTTTTTTGCTGTTTGTTCTACTTTTACACGTACCTCATCGGTTAGTTTTGCAGGTGTAATTTCTTCTGATTTACCAAGATATTTAGCTTCGTAATCAAAAAAATCTGTTTGTGAAATAATTTCTGTTATTCCTAAAACTTTTGTTTCACCTTTGTAATGAAATACTCCTACTGAAATTTCAGTTCCTTTAAGAAATGACTCTATTAATATATCGCTATCCTCAGCAAATGCAAATTCTAACGCTTTATCAAATTGTGCCAGATCAGTTACTTTTGACACTCCTAAACTGCTTCCTGATTGATTGGGTTTAACAAAAAATGGTAATCCTAATTCGTCTGCTATTGCTTGTTTATCTACTTTCATCCCTTTTGTTAAGTAAATAGATTTCGCTTTAGGAATATCAAACTTAGCTAATACAGATAGTGTATCTCGTTTATTAAAGGTTAGAGCTGATTGATAAAAATTACATCCTGTATAAGGAATTTCTAATAATTCCCAGTAAGCTTGAAGATGTCCATCTTCACCTGGGGTTCCATGAATTGTATTAACTACTACATCAAACTTTATTTTTTCTCCTTCTAATGTAAATGAAAAGTCTGATTTATCAACTGTATGCTTTTGATCGTTTTTTAAAACATACCATCCCTCTTTAAGAATATGTACTTCATACACTTGGTATTTATTTTTATCTAAATTATTCAATATTAACTGACCACTACGCAAAGAAATCACGCTTTCATCTGAATAGCCTCCCATTACCACAGCAACTTTCATACTTTATCTATTTATCTTTATATATCATTCTAAAATTTTTGAAATCTCTTTTATTCAAAATCTCTTTTATTCAAAATCTCTTTTAACAAAAATATCATTTTTTTTCAAATGATTTCGCTTTACTATTTTTATATCTTTGCATTTATTGGTTTTCTTCTAAAAAAAATAGCATACCAATAATAACCTTTTGAAAATTAGCATTTTTATATGAACTGGAAACGTTTTATCCTGAGTTTTACTTTTTTTAAGCAACTATTTTTTGCATTTTTAATAGTGTCTGCTTCTTTATTTATTTTCATGCAATGGATTAGTTTTACTACTAATCATGGTCAAGAAATCACAGTTCCTAACTTAAGCAAATTAACTTTGGAAGAGGCGGAAGAAAAATTAGACGAACTAGATTTAGACTATGAGTTATTAGATACTACTGATTATAATCCCGCTTTTCCTAAGCTTTCTATTGTTCAACAGGATCCAAAACCAGGAAGTAAGGTAAAACAAAATCGCGTAATTTATGTAAAAATTAATGCGGAAGAATATGCAAAAGTACGACTTCCTGACTTAATCCAGAAGACATATCGTCAAGCCGTTCCTACTCTTAATGCGTTAGGATTGTCTGTAGGTGATACGACTTATGTTCCTAATCTTGCTAAGGATATGGTATTAGAAATGAATATCAATGGTAAGCCAATAAGACCAGGTCAACAAGTTTTAAAAATGACTCGTATTAATCTTGTACTAGGCGATGGGAAAATTGGTTTTGAGGAAGAAGATACCGATCTCGAAGATCAACCTGTAGATTCTACTATTACAAAATAAAATATGGCTATTACTTTTTTAGAAAAGGAAGAGGAATGGGAAGATGATTTATATGAACATTATAAGTTTGACATCCCAAAAGGACAAGGTTCAATACGTGTGGACAAATATCTAATGACTAATATAGAAAATACTACACGTAATAAGATACAACAGGCTGCTGAAAAAGGTTTTATTTTAGCAAATGGTATCGCTGTAAAATCGAGCTATAAAATTAAACCATTTGATGAAATAAAAGTTGTATTATCACATCCTCCATTTGAAAATAAAATTATTCCTGAAAATATTCCTCTGGATATAATATACGAAGACGACGCTCTTATTGTTCTTAACAAGCCTGTAGGATTAGTTGTTCATCCTGGTCACGGAAATTACACTGGAACTTTAGCTAACGCATTAGCTTTTCATTTTGAAAATTTACCTATGAACTCCAGTAATCGACCGGGTTTAGTACATAGAATAGATAAAGATACTTCAGGATTATTAGTCGTTGCTAAAACAGAACAAGCCATGGCTCATTTAGCTAAACAATTTGAAGAAAAAACTACCGAAAGAGAGTACATAGCTATTGTCTGGGGAAATATAGAAAATGATCATGGAACTATAGAAGGCAATATTGCTCGTCATTCTACCGATCGAATGCAAATGGCTGTTTATAGTGATTCTTCTATAGGAAAACACGCTGTAACTCATTACAAAGTATTAGAAAGGTTAAGTTATGTGACTGTTGTATCTTGTAAATTAGAAACAGGACGTACTCATCAAATACGTGTTCACATGAAACATATAGGACATACATTATTTAATGATGAACGATACGGCGGTCATCTTATTTTAAAAGGAACTACTTTTTCAAAATACAAACAATTTGTAGACAATTGTTTTAAGATTCTACCTCGTCAAGCACTGCATGCCAAAACGTTAGGCTTTGAACATCCTGTTACCAAAGAATTCATGCGTTTTGATACTGAATTACCTCAAGACATGGTTCAATGTATTGAAAAATGGCGGTTTTATAGTCAATCTCATTTTTTAGACTGAATTTCTTTTATACAAATAAAATATCCGAACAAACGAAAAACTTTTTTTTCTTTCGGATATTTCTTTTCACACAACAATCTTTATAAAAAATTGCCTTTTTAATCATGTATCATTTTAATTAAAAATACTAATTCTTGTTCAACAACTCATATTTACCTATATTCGTTTATCAAATATTAAATCATGAATAAAAAAACGATCTTATTAGGACTTCTTTCTATAGTATCATTAAGTTGCTCTAGTCAAAAAGATACAACCAAATCAGATAATACTCATAAAAAAAACGTTTTAACCTATCTAAATACTATAACAGAAAAAGAACTTAAAAGTCATCTCTATACAATTGCTTCTGACGAAATGCAAGGCAGAAATACTGGAGAAGAAGGACAAAAAAAAGCTGGAAAATATATTATTTCAGAACATAAAAAAAACAACATTCTTTTTCCTGACCAAGCAACATCGTATTACCAACCTATTCCTTCATCTTATTTTCAAAAAACTTTTAGTCCACGTTTAGGTGATTCTGAAAACATTTGGGTATTTATAAAAGGAACAGAAAAACCAGATGAAATCGTTATTGTTTCGGCTCATTACGATCATATAGGAATGAAAAATGGCGAAATTTACAATGGAGCTGATGACGATGGCTCGGGCACTGTATCTTTGTTAGAAATGGCAGAGGCTTTTCAACAAGCAAAAAATGAAGGTCATGGCCCTAAACGTTCTATTTTATTTTTACATGTAACAGGTGAGGAACACGGCTTACATGGATCTCGTTTTTATTCTGAAAATCCTCTCTATCCTTTAAAAAATACTATTGCCAATGTTAATATTGATATGATAGGTCGTAGAGATGATCTTCATAAGGACTCCAACAATTATGTTTACATAATAGGATCAGACTATTTATCGTCGGATCTATATAATATTGTTGAAGAGGCTAATTCTAACTTTGTAAATCTAAAATTAGACTATAAATATAACGACAAGAATGATCCGAATCGTTTTTATTATCGTTCAGACCATTATAATTTTGCTAAACACAATATTCCTTCTGTCTTTTTATTTAATGGTACTCATGAGGATTACCACAAACCTAGCGATGATCCTGAGAAGATTGAATACGATATTTTAACGAAACGCACCAAGCTTGCTTTTGCTATTATATGGGATTTAGCTAACAGAAAAGAAAAACCTGTAGTAGACAAGTCTTAACACGAAGTATTAATAAAATCAAGGTTTAAAAACCTCTTTACTTTTAAATGAACCCCGTTTTTTAGAGCAAAAGCTTAAAACGGGGTTTATTTTTTATTATTCTATAATTTTAACCCCTTTAATAAAAATCCATTTCATAAAAATCTTTTCGCCATCTCGCGTCACAACAGATTGAAATTTAGGTGCCAAGATCGTACTAACAACAAAAGCTGTCATAGGAATCCACCAACCACTCAAATTTGCATACTGAGTTACTAAATAACGTGTTGAAAAAAAGAAAACTGCAAAAGATAAAAAATTATATAAAAAGGCTTTTGTTTTTTTATTCATCATTTATTTATTTGTGCCTCAAGCAAAATATACTAAAAGCAATTATATTTTTATTTACATACAAAACAAATACTATTCAAAAAGCTATTTTGAGCCAATATTGGAATTAACAAAGTTATAATAATAGTAGAAAAAGCGAATAACAAAAAAAACAAATCATTATTTCACTGTTTCTTAACAAATATTTTTAATATATATAATCAAAATTCTACATTAGACTCGAACGAAGTGAATTGGTGAGACCAATCTATTTCACTTTATTTTTTCTTTCAATTCAAGCACGTACTTCAATTTTAATCATCCAAATAGTTTCGTTATTTCTTTTTTTAAAATTTTACGTGAGCTTTGAATTTATTATTCTTTTATTTTACAACGAAGTGTAATCTCAAATCTGGGTTTAATTCTTTTCAAAGAATAAAGCTAGTAGTAAAAAATCTTAATTCTGAGGCGTTAAAAATTTGCCTTTTTTACTTCCTTCATACATTTCGAACTTGGCTAAACGCGATTCTAACTTACCATTAAACAATTTAATTTTTCTTGAAGGTTTTAATCCTACAAACTTTAATGCCTCCATATTACCCGTTATAAACCAAGCATTCGTATTAGGATACCCTTGTTTTAATGTATCTCCTATTTCACGATAAAAGCGTTCCAAATGAATATCTAATCGCTCTCCATAAGGTGGATTAAAAACCATGTGTAATGGTCCTTCTAATGTCTTTTTCGTTTCAAAAAAGTTTTGCTCACGAATGATAATATATTCATCTAAATTAGCTTGTGTAACATTAGTTCTGGCCTTTATTACAGCACTTGGAGCTTTATCATAACCAATAATTTTATAATGAAATTCTCTGGTTTTATTTAGTAATGAATCCATTATCTTATCAAATAAATCATTATCCCAATCAGCCCATTTTTCAAAAGCAAATTCTTTGCGGTTAATATTGGCTGGAATATTACATGCAATCATTGCAGCTTCAGCCAAAATAGTTCCTGAACCACACATGGGATCCATAAAGTTACAACTACCATCCCAACCTGATAATAGTAATATACCAGCCGCTAACACCTCATTTATAGGAGCAATATTTGTTGCAGTTCTATATCCTCTATGGTGTAACGAATCACCCGAAGAATCTAAGGAAACAGAACAATTTTCTCTATCAATATGTATGTTAATGCGTACATCTGGATGGTCTTTATCAATACTAGGACGATGCCCTAATTTTTCTTTGAATTGATCTACAATGGCATCTTTACATTTTAATGCCACAAATTGCGAATGGTTAAAATACTCTGAATTTACAGTTGTATCTATCACAAACGTTTGATTAGCTCCAAAATACTGTGCCCAATCTACTTGTTGAATTCCTTTATACAAACTAGATTCGTTATAAACTCTAAACTGATGTATAGGTTTTAGAATTTTTAAGGCTGTACGTAATGCTAAATTAGCTTTGTACATAAACCCTTTATCTCCAACAAAACTCACCATACGGGTTCCTATCTCTACTTTTTGAGCACCTAATATTTGTAATTCTTTTGCCAACACTTCTTCCAAACCAAAAAGTGTCTTAGCAACCATTTTAAAATTATTTTCCATAAATTATTTTAAATTCTGACATTCCAATTTTTTAACGCCAAATTTCAAATTCTAAATATTTTTCGAATATCAAATTTTAAATCTGAAATTGGAATGCAAAAATACTTTAAATTTGTATGCAAATAAGTATAAATGTCAGAATTATCAAATCATAAATCAGAAACCCAAAATACCCAATCAGAAAATTGGTTCGAAACGTGGTTTAACTCCCCTTATTATCATATTCTTTATAAAGACAGGAATGATCAAGAAGCGCAATTATTCATGGATAATTTAACGCATTATTTAAACTTACCTGAGGAAGCTAAAATTTTAGATTTGGCTTGTGGAAAAGGACGTCATTCTATTTACCTAAACCAATTAGGTTATGATGTTACAGGAGTTGATCTAGCAGAAAACAGTATTGCCGAGGCATCTCGATTCAGCAATAACAATTTACACTTCAAAGTACATGATATGCGTGAGCATACAAAAGAAAAATATGATGCTGTATTAAATCTATTTACCAGTTTTGGCTATTTTGAAAATGAAAATGACAATCTTAAAACGCTAATAGCCATTAAAGAAAGTTTAACAGAATATGGCTTTGCGGTTATTGATTTTTTAAACACTGAATACATCATCCAAAATTTAGTTCCTGAAGAAACCAAAACAGTTGATGAAATTGATTTTCATATCAAGCGACATGTAAAAGAAGGGTACATCTTTAAAGAAATTGATTTTGAAGACAAAGGAATAAAATATCATTTTACAGAAAAAGTTCGTGCTCTAACCCTACAAGATTTTGAGAGCATGATGGAAGAAGCTGGTATTTATCTTTTAGAAATTTTTGGCGATTATAAACTACGTAAATTTTACAAAAACGAGTCAGAACGATTAATAATGATTTTTAAATAAAGTTTATGGGTTCATTTGTACTTTTAGATTAAAGAAAAACAAATGAACCCATCAGAAATCAACATAAATGATATATTTAATTCCTTTTTTATCTGTTATATTAGGTTATATAGTTGCTACTTTTATACAACCTAAAAACAAGAAGAATCTAAAATTATTATTGGCTTTTAGTGGTTCTTTTCTATTAGCATTAACTGTTTCACATTTACTTCCTCAAATTTTCACAAATACAAATACGAATACTAATGAACATTTACATAACAACATAGGCATGTTTATTATGGCAGGTATTCTATTTCAAATTATTTTAGAATATTTTTCACAAGGAGCAGAACATGGTCATGTACACGGACATAATCATTTATCACATATACCTTGGGCTTTGTTTATAAGTTTATGTCTACATGCTTTATTAGAAGGAATGCCCATAAGTCAGCATCCCCATGTGGCTTTAGGAATATCAATACATCATTTTCCTATTGCCATCATTTTAACCACTTTTCTAATTCAGTCAGATCTAAATAAAATGCAAATTGCTTTATTCATGTTAAGTTTTGCTCTGATGACTCCTATCGGAACATATATTTCATCTTGTTTTGATATTTTGGTTACCTATCATAAAGAAATCACAGCTTTCGTAATTGGTATTTTATTTCATATTTCTTCCACTATTATTTTTGAAAGTAGTGAAGGACACAAATTTAACTTAGCTAAACTAATTGCTATCATATTAGGTATTATTTTAGCGTATTTCATGTAAAGAGTATTTCTTAAAAAACAAAAAACATTATTGCTTTTAACTTATAAAAAATGACTTTTACAAAAACTACCGAACAATCATCCGAATATCAGGATTTAGAAAAAATGTCAACTCATGATATATTAACCAATATTAATAATGAAGACAAGACAGTTCCTTTAGCTATAGAAAAAGCATTACCACAAATTGAAGCCTTGGTTAATCAAATCATTGCAAAAATGAAGATAGGCGGACGCTTATTTTATATAGGCGCAGGCACTTCTGGAAGATTAGGAATTGTAGATGCTTCTGAATGCCCTCCTACTTTTGGTGTTTCTTTTGACAAAGTAATTGGATTAATAGCTGGCGGAGATACAGCCATAAGAAAAGCAGTAGAATTTGCCGAAGACAATCCTCTACAAGCTTGGCAAGATCTACAAGAGTGGAATATTAACGAAAACGATATTGTTATTGGTATAGCAGCATCTGGAACAACTCCTTACGTTTTAGGAGGATTAGAAAAATGCCATGAAAATAATATTATAACAGGCGGAATAACCTGTAATGCAGGAAGCCCACTAGCCTTAACCGCTCAATTTCCAATTGAAGTTGTTGTTGGTCCTGAATTTGTTACTGGTAGTAGCCGTATGAAAGCAGGCACAGCACAAAAGTTAGTTTTAAACATGATTTCTACTACCACCATGATCCAATTAGGCCACGTAAAAGGAAACCAAATGGTTGATATGCAGCTCAGCAATACAAAACTAATTGATCGTGGGACTCGAATGATAATGAGTGAAATTCCAGTAAGTTATGACGAAGCTCAAAAACTTTTAAAACAACATGGTAGTGTTAGAAAAGCTATCACAAATTATAAATTATAAAACACCTTAACATTTAATCAATAATTAACTACAAACAACAACAATGTCAACTAATAAAGATATCTTACTAAAAGGGATTAAAAATTTAGCAATGGCTTTGCCTCTTATGTTCATAGGTCCCTCTGTTATTTTCAGCTCATTTAAAAATCAAAATCACCCCTTTTATATTCCTGTTTTAGGCTTAGGAATCACTATCTGTTTACTTTCAATATATCTTATGTTCAAAGGAATTCAAACTATAATGAAAAGTTTATTCAATGAAAAACGCTAATCTTTACCTAGAAAGCGTAAAAAAACAAATGCTTTATTATAAAACTATTGCAGATAAAGCCATAGCTCAACTAGAATCTGAACAACTGTTTACAACATCCCATGAAAACACTAACTCAATTGCTATAATCATACAACATATAGCTGGCAATATGATCTCTCGTTGGACTGATTTCCTCACTTCTGATGGTGAAAAAGAATGGCGAAACCGCGATGCTGAATTCGAAAATCATCTTGTTTCTAAAGAAACCCTTTTAATTTTATGGGAAAAAGGATGGAAATGTTTTTTTAATACCATTAACACTTTAAAACCTGATAATTTAAATCAAATCATTTATATCCGCAATGAAGAACAAACAGTTATAGATGCTATTAATCGTCAGTTAGCTCATTATCCATATCATATTGGCCAAATCGTATTTTATGCTAAAATGATTAAAAATGAGCATTGGGATAACCTATCTATTCCTAAAAACCAATCAAAAGAATACAATACAAACAAATTTTTAAAAGAAAACAATTTACCTAATCTTTAAAATTACTGTCAAAATGTCCAAATATTTATTTTTCCTTCTAACAACATTTACCCTTATTTCTTGTTATAACGTAGAACGTAATTGTAACGATTTTAAAACAGGAACTTTTGAATTTAATCAAAAAATTGAAGGTGTAAAGCATACCTCTCAATTTATACGTAACGACTCATTACAAATAGAAACTTTTGAAGGAAAAACAGATACTGCCAGAGTTCGATGGGTAAATGATTGCGAATATATACTTCAAAAAGTAAACCCGAAAAATTTAGAAGAAAAAAAAGCCATTCAAATTAAAATATTGAGTACCAACAAAAAAGGTTATTTTTTTGAATATTGTTTCGTAGGTGAATCAAAAAAACAAAAAGGTTTTGTAACAAAAACAAAATAGCCGCGTATAATGATTGTAAATTCAAACAGACAAAATGGAAATCTTATTTAACCCAGATGCTTGGATAGCATTATTAACTTTAACTTTTTTAGAAATTATTTTAGGTATTGACAATATTGTTTTCTTGTCAATCGTATCTGGAAAATTAAAAGAGGAAGAACAACCCAAAGCCCGTAGAATTGGTTTATTACTAGCCATGGCTTTTCGTATTGTACTATTATTTGGTATTACATGGGTTTTAAGCTTACAAGAAGTATTATTTCACATTGATTGGGGATGGTTTCAAGCTGGCATAACAGGACAAAGCCTTATTATTTTCGGAGGAGGTTTATTTTTGTTATACAAATCAGTATCTGAAATACATCACAAACTAGAAGGTGAAGAAGAAGGAGAAAAAGGAAACGCAAGCAATAGCTTATCTGCTGCCGTTTTTCAAATTGCTGCTTTAAACTTAGTTTTTTCTTTTGATAGCATTCTGACAGCTGTTGGTTTAGTCAGTATGAAACCTGCTCCAGAAGGTTTTGGATACGAAGGTGCTTTAATCATTATGATTCTTTCTATTATTATTTCAATTGTAATTATGATGATCTTTGCGGGTCCTGTAAGTAAATTTGTAAACAACCACCCTACTATTCAAATTTTAGGATTATCATTCCTCATTTTAATTGGTGTTATGTTATTGGCAGAAGGTGGACACCTTGCTCATATAGCTTTCTTTGGTGGTACAGAAGTTCATAGCATACCTAAAGGATATTTATACTTTTCAATCTTTTTCTCTTTATTTGTAGAGTTCTTAAACTTAAGAATGAAAAAATCTAAAAATCCAGTTAAACTACATAATAACAAAATAACTGATCCCAAATTAGAAGATCAAGATTTTACTAATTAGAACAAAAAAGCTGCCTATATAGGCAGCTTTTTTTATACAAAATATTTTCTGATTCCTTTTAAACCTAGATTACACATTAGACCCGAGCGTAGCGAATAGACGAAGTAAATCTATTCAACTTTATTTTTCTTCCAATTCAAGCACGTACTCAAATTTTATTCACCGAAACAGTAGACTGTTTCATCTTTTAAAATTTTCCATGGGCACTTTAATTTACTGATTTTTCAATGAAGCCTAATGCGCAATCTGGGTATAAAAATGGAAGTTAAACTCAAAAGTAAAAAGATCTTGAATCTTGATTTCATGAATACATTTTACTTCTGAATATACTCTTTGAAAATTTATTTTTTTAATAAAAAATCTTAATATTCTAAAAGATTAACTATTTTTTACAACTAATCGGAATCCTTCACCGTGAATATTAAGTATTTCAACATTTTCATCTTGTTTAAGATATTTACGTAGTTTGGCAATATAAACATCCATACTACGAGAAGTAAAGTAGTTATCATCTCGCCATATTTTTGTTAATGCTAGTTCGCGTGGCATCAAATCATTTTCGTGTAATGCTAACATTTTGAGTAACTCATTTTCTTTTGGGGAGAGTTTAACGGGTTCATCTCCTGGATAAGTTAAGAAGCGTAATTTAGCATTTAAATGAAATTTACCTATTTCAAATTCAAATTTGCTAGCATCTCCTCTTATTTCAGTGGCTTTTCGTTGAATAATGGCACGTATTTTCATCAACAAAACTTCTGAGTCAAAAGGTTTGTTCAAATAATCATCAGCTCCTACTTTATATCCTTTTAAGACATCTTCTTTCATAGTCTTTGCTGTAAGGAAAATAAGAGGAACTTCTTTATTTTTTTCTCTAATTTCTTTGGCTAGAGTAAAGCCGTCTTTATAAGGCATCATAACATCAAGAATACATAGATCATATTCATCTTTCTTGAATTTTTCAAAACCTTCCATTCCATTTTTGGCTAATATTACTTCAAAATCATTCATACTTAAATAATCTCGAAGAATTGAACCAAAATTAGGATCGTCTTCTACTAATAATATTTTCTTTACCGTTTCCATAATCAAACTATTAAGGGTAATTTTATTATAAATGTACTTCCTTTACCTTTTTCACTTTCTACCACCACTTCACCGTGATGATCGTCCATAATTCTTTTTACATAGGCTAATCCTAATCCATGCCCTTTTACATTATGGATATCTCCCGTGTGTTCTCTATAAAATTTATCAAAAATTTTCTTTTGCGATACTTTGCTAATACCTATTCCATTGTCTTTTATTTTTATAACGATGAAATTTTTAACATTTTCTGTACTTATTTCTATTATAGGAGATTCTGGTGTATATTTCACAGCGTTTTCTAAAACATTTACCAAGACATTAGTAAAATGAATATCATTTAATAAAGCTTTTGATTTTAAGGCGTTAAAATTGGTTTTCATTTTACCTTGGCGATCTTCTACAATTAAACTTACGTGTTCAATTGCTTCTTCTAGCATGTCGTGTACGTCGTGACATTCTTTTGTTATATCTAGTTCTTTCTTTTCTAATTTTGAAATTCTTAAAACATTTTCTACTTGCGCGTGCATTCTTTTGTTTTCATCTTTAATCATTTGCAAATAGCGTTGTACTTTTTCTTTATCATCAATTACTTTAGGATTCCGAATAGCATCTAAAGCTAAATTGATGGTTGCAATAGGTGTTTTGAATTCATGCGTCATATTATTGATAAAGTCTGTTTTGATTTCTGAAATATGACGTTGGGTATTAAGTTGTTTTAAGGCACTATAGTACGCTACAATAATAATAGATGTAAATAAGAAGGCTAGAAATGCTATTCCTACAAAATCGGACGCTAAAAAGACTTTCTTTTTAGGAAAGCTTAACAATAATTGGTATCTACTAATTCCATCATTATCTTTAAAGAGTGGAGTATCGTAAGTGTTTTTTTTATCATATTTGAAATGCTCCGATTTTACTTTAGTTGCCAATCCATTATTGTATACTCCAAATTCAAAAGGGGTATTTATTCCTAATGCTTTTAGTTCATTTGCAAATAAAATCTGTAATTGTTCCACACTTACTCTTTGGGACACCTGTCTAGTGGCCGCTATATCTTTAAAATTTAGTTCAAATGTTGCTTTATCCAGAATTTCTACTACTCCCGCTTTTTCTATTAGATCAGAAGGGTGTACTACTGAACTCATGTTTTGATCATTTAAAGTGGTTTCATTATACACTTCTGTTACTCGTTTTGCTACATAATTTTTAATTCGTGTGGAATCATTTTTTTTATCAAAGAACGAGGATGAAACAGAATAATCTTCTGGGATTATGCTATTTGAATAAATTATCGTTTGATTTGTTAATTCATTTTTTTCTACGTAAAAAAATTTCATTAACTCGCTTCTTTCAGGATCTTTACCTATACTATCTTTTATTTTACTAAATCGACTTAAAAAGGAGTAAGCTTCTTGTTCTTCTACCTCTCTTGCTACATTGTCAATTACTTGTTTAACTTGGTATTTAAACTGTTCTTCTTTATTTTTAAAGGAAACATTTATCAAATATCCTTGTACAGCTACTATCCCTAGTAGAGCAATTGACATTAGTACGACAACAAAACGAAACCAATTTTTATTCATTGAAACAAATATAATATTTAACATTTAAATGTTAATAAAATTAACCAAATATTAACAATTAGGTTTTTTGATAAAGATTTGATAAAAATTTAAGAATATCACTAATTTTTTTACTGGTTTCTTTTAAATTTTCGTTTTTTATAACAAAATCACTTTTAACAATCTTTTCTTCATCAGATAATTGATTTTTTATGCGTTGCAAAACAGCTTCTTTCGTTAATTGATCACGTTGCATTACTCTTTTAATTCGCTCCTCCTCTGGAGCTATAACTAAAATAATTTTATCGCAATTTTTATAACTTTCGCTTTCAAATAATATAGCGGATTCTTTTATTACAAAAGGAAAAGAATTATGAATTTGTATCCATTTATAAAAATGTGCTGCGACTAAAGGATGTATTAATTCATTTAACATCTTAAGTTTAGAAGGATCGTTAAAAACAACTTGCCCTAATTGTTTCCTGTTTAATTTATTTTCTTTTAACACTTCTTCCCCAAACAAACTAGCAACTTTCTGAACTGTTTCAGGTAACGCCATTATTTTTCGAGCTTCTTCATCAGCTATATAAACAGGTATTCCTTTATTCTGAAATAATCGAGCGACTGTGGTTTTACCACTTCCTATACCTCCGGTTAATCCGATAATTTTAGTCATTAAATTTTAAAAAATAATTCTGGAAATGCTTCTTCTGGCTTCTTTCTTAGTACATTAATTTTATAATATGATTCTATAAAGCCTATACCGTATCCAAAAAATTGTCTCCAAACGGCCACAATGGAATAAATGCCTACTTTTAAATTTTTATTTTTATAGGTAGAAAGTATCATTATCATGACAGTGTATAAAAAATATATTTTTAACAGCCAATCGAACAAAAACAGAAAACTCAACAATATTCCTAAGATAAACCCTAACACAAACAGGGACGGCAAAAAGAATGTAGGTTTAGCATATTCAGGATACCATTTATTTAGTATCGGTCTTACTTTTCCAAACTTATTAACTTGAATATAAAATTTTTCCCAATCAATTCTTCGTTTATGATATACAAACGCATTAGGAATTAATTTTGTGTCAAATCCTTTTTTCCATAAACGAATTGACAAATCAGGATCTTCTCCTGGATGAATATTTGAAAATCCTTTTGATTCTTCAAATGCTTTTTTGGAAATTCCCATATTAAAACTTCTTGGTTGAAATTTCCCTATTTTTTCACTGGCTCCTCTCACTCCTCCAGTGGTTAATACAGAGGTCATTGCAAAATTAATTGCTTTTTGAATAGGTGTAAAACTTGCTAACATATCGTCAGGCCCTCCAAAACAATCTACATAATTTTCAGCTAATGATTTTTCAACCTCTGACAAATATTGCGAGGGTAGTATACAATCTGAATCTAAAATAATATAATAATCTCCTTTAGCATATTGCATTCCAAAGTTACGAGAATCACCAGGCCCTGAATTATATTTTAGGTAGTAAGTCAGATTTAGTTTTGATCTGTATTTATCTACTATATATTCACATGGTATTGTAGAGCCATCTTCTACTATAATAATTTCAAAAGGTTTATTATAAGTTTGTTTGGTCAAACTTTCTAATAGTTCATCTATTTCATCAGGTCTATTGTAAACTGGGATAACAAAAGAAAAATTCATTCTTCTTATTTTTTTTTGACAAAGTTACATTTTTAACAAAAAAAAGTCATGAAAAACAAGAGGTTTTTTATCCTATTTCGCATTTTTTATACTTCTTTTTTTTGTTTTTTTTCATTGTTAACCATAAGACATTCTATACTTTACCTATTCATCTTTTTTTTTGTTTATTTTCATACAATTAATCTTTAGTTTGTGTAACGTATGCCTACTGATTTTTTTGGATATGGAACGTATTAAAAAACCAACGATCTTTTTTGATTGAAAGAGAAATTCATACAATACTGATTATATAAATCCATTTATTGTAAAAGTAAAAATTAAATACTGGTTCTTTATTTTTTTAATTTAGATTCCGCATTAGACTTCGTTGTGAAACAAAACTTTTCAAGACATTCAAATACTAGGGAAATTTTCAGAAAAAGAAATGGGAAATTATTTTTATGATCAAAAGAGAATACGTGCTTGCATTGGAAGAAAAACGAGGTAGAATAAATTTACTTCGTTAATTCATACCATTTAAGATTCAAATTTACTGTAATAATATCGTGTAATATCTCTTGATTCGTGTATTCTGTAGTGAATTTTGGTTTAGCTAATTTCAAAACAAAAATGGTATCACTTTTTTAAAGCCTAATACGGAGCTGGGATTAGCATAAAAAAAAGATTGTCTTTTTACAAAACAATCTTTCTATTATTCATTCATTTATTATTTTATTGGTCTATACTTTGAATATTAACCATTTCATTTGTATCAGCTAAATAATCAACGCCTTCAAAACCGAAACCGAATAAATTTAAGAAATCGCTTTTATATCCTGCTAAATCGCCTATTTCTTTTAAAGTTTCTGTATCTGCTTGCGCCCATAATTTTTTGACTGTTTCCTGAACATCTGCTCGCATTTCCCAATCGTCTACACGAATACGTCCTTTTTCATCTACAGGTACTTCTCCTCCATTATATAAACGATCTGCGAATAAACGTTGCATTTGTTCAATACATCCTTCATGTAAACCTTCTGATTTCATTGTTTTATACAACAATGATATATATAAAGGAATTACAGGTATTGCAGAACTAGCTTGGGTAACTAATGCTTTGTTTACAGATATATAAGCACGTCCGTTAATATCCTTTAATTTTTCATCTATTTCAAAAGCGGTAGCTTCAAGATGATCTTTAGCACGTCCAATAGTCCCTTTTCGATATACGGCTTCTGTAACTTCTGGTCCTATATAAGAATAAGCAACAGTTGTAGCACCTTGAGCCAATACTCCTGCCTCTTTCATTTCATTTATCCACATTGTCCAATCTTCACCTCCCATTACAACTACTGTATTATCTATATCTTCTTGTGTAGCTGATTGAATAGAAACTTCTGATACTACTCCTGTATGAAAATCAACTGTTTTATCACTAAAAACTTGACCGATTGGTTTTAATGCTGAGCGGTATAAAATGTTTGTTTCAGGGTGCATACGCACTGGTGAAGCCAAACTATATATGACTAGGTCTACTTGTCCTAAGTCATTTTTTATCATATCAATCGTTTTTTGCTTGATTTCTTTTGAAAAAGCATCTCCATTAATACTTTTAGCATATAGTCCTGCTTTTTTTGCTTCTTGTTCAAAAGCTGCGGAATTATACCACCCTGGAGTCGCTGTTTTTCCTTCTACTGGTTCTTTTTCAAAGAAAACCCCAATTGTAGACGCATCACTACCAAAAGCGGCTGTAATTCTAGAAGCTAAACCAAATCCTGTAGAAGCACCAACTACTAACACTCTTTTTGGTCCATTAATTTTTCCTTTAGATACTACATAATTAATTTGGTTTTTTACGCTTTGGGCACAACCTTCTGGGTGTGCTGTCAAACAAATAAAACCTCTCATTCTTGGTTCAATAATCATATCTTTTCAATTAGTTTGATTAGCAAATTTAGTTTAAATAATTAGTTAAGCAAAGCTTTTGCGTGTGCAATAGCGGAATCTGAAATATTTTTACCTGATAACATTTCTGCTATTTCGATTATTCTTTCTTCTAGAGATAGTAATTTTAATTCTGAAACGGTAACATCTTCACGATCTGATTTAAATACTTTATAATGTTGTTGTCCTTTAGAGGCTATTTGGGGTAAATGTGTAATAGCAAAAACTTGCATTTTATCACTCATTATCTTCATAATATTGGCCATTTTTTGAGCAACTTCACCTGAAACACCTGTATCTATTTCATCAAAAATTATGGTAGGTAACTTTGAATAGTTAGCCAATACTGCTTTTATAGCTAACATTATCCGAGACATTTCTCCTCCTGAAGCTACTTTTTTTAGCAATCCGAAATCAGTTCCTTTATTAGCCGAAAACAATAATTGTATCTCATCTTTTCCGTTGAATAAAAATGTATTTGATTCTTTTATATCAAATTCAAAACGAGCATTAGACATTCCTAATTCACCCAAAATAGCTGTCATTTGGGCAATCAAAATAGGCACTACTTCTTTACGCTTTTTTGAAATGGTTTTAGTTTGTTGTATCAGTTGTTCTTGTGTACTACTTATCTCGATTTGTAGTTTTTGTATTTGTTCATCTAAATCTCCTGCATGTAAAACTTTTGCATCTAAATCTTTTTGAATTTTTATTAATTCTTCAACAGTGGTTACTTGATGTTTTTTTTGCAGATTATAAATAAGTTGTAATTTTTGACTAACTAACTGTAGTTTTTCAGGATCGCTAAAAAGTTTTTCACTTTGGTTTTCTAAATCTACAAGTAGATCATCCATTTCTATTAAGACGCTTGCTATTCTTTCTAACAAAGCTTGATATTCTGGAGAAAAGTTCCCTATTTTTTGAAGTGAATTTTTTACTTCTTTGAGATTTTGCAAAATTCCTATTTGTTCTTCTTTGCTTAGTGCAATAGATTTATCTAGGTTTTCTTTTATAATTTCAACATTATTTAGTTTTTCAAAAACATCTTCTAATTCTTGTTGTTCTCCTTCTTTTAAATTGGCTTGAACTAGTTCTTCTAACAAAAAACTATTATAATCTGATTCTTTTACGAAAGATTCTTTTTCGGATAAAATTCTCTTTAATGTAGTTTGAAGTGTTTTATACTGTTTTAGGTCTTTTTGGTATGTTTGTAAAAGAGTAGCATTAGATGCTATAGCGTCTAATATTTCTATTTGATATGATTCTTCTATTAATTCTCTTGTTTGTTGTTGTGAATGAATATCAATTAAAAATGTTCCTAATTCTTGCAATTCTGTTAAATTTACAGGGCTATCATTAACAAATGCTCTTGATTTTCCAGAAGGAAGAATTTCACGACGGATAATCGTTATTTCTTCAAAATCCATATCATTTTCTTCAAAAAAACCTTTCAAATTATAGACTGACAGATTAAAATGGGCTTCTATTACACATTTTTGTTCTTTATCTTTTAGAGAGCCTAAATCTGCTCGGTTTCCTAAAACGAGTCCAAGAGCACCTAGTAAAATAGATTTACCAGCACCTGTTTCACCCGTAATTATAGAGAATTGATTAGAAAAGTTCATTTCTAATTGTTCTATTAACGCAAAATTTTTTATTGATAATTGTACAAGCATGGGACAAAGCTAAAAACTAATTTGACTCCATTTACTAATATTGGTTGGAGATAATTTACTTAATGTTTCAACTAATTGATTTACATCCATTTTAGGCCCTTCAGAAAATACGCTTAAAATTTCATCTGACTTAGTATCAAAAAAAATTCGAGTCAGATAGGCATTAGGACGAGATATTACAACTTCTTTTAAATTAAAAATTGCTTTTTGCATAGCTTCTTTTCCTTCTTTAGGATTATCAGCCATTTTATCTAATGCGCCTAAATGATAATCATAAATTGTTTTTCGATAAGAGGCAAAAGTAGGCGATAACATATCATTTACTAAAAAATAACGATTCTGTGATGAAGTCGCCATCCATCCTTTTTCTTGTGTTACTTGTGCCTGAGCAACAATATTGGACGCCATTTCAAAAGCTTTTGTTCCTCCTTCTAAAGCGAAGGTATCCGCATCTATTCCTATAATCATATTAGCATAAAAAGCTACTACTGAAATTAAATTAGACTCATAAGCATTTGAGTTAAATACTAAATTTTGAAATTCATTATAGGTAAAATTTAATTCTTTATCGTTAACATTCAGGATAGAGGTAGTATAAGTAGTATTGTATACGGGACGTGTAGCTGTTACTTGTAGACTACCTGAAAACTTATTTATATTATCAAATGAATTAATATTAAAAAAAAATGAGCAATTTATTTTTTCATTTGATTTATAGGTTTTATCTGTCCATTTTGTATTATTTATAAACTCTGTAAGTGTTTTTTTTAAAGTTTTAAATATTTGTTGATTGGTTCCAGAAACCTGACTTGTATTAAATTCCACCGTACAATTCAACTCCTGTGCATAATAGCTATTGAAGAAGAAACAGATAAATAAGATTAAAAATTTACGCATAATGATTTACAATTTTATTCACTATATCCAAAGCTACTTCTTCTTTTGATTTTAGCTCTTGAGGTTCTATATTAAATTTTTTATCAATAAAGGTCACTTTATTGGTAGGTTGTCCAAAACCAGCTCCTTTATCATTTAGTGAGTTCAAAACAATCAAATCTAGATTTTTTTTCTGAATTTTTTGTTTTGCATGTTCAATTTCATTTTCAGTTTCTAATGCAAATCCAATCAAAAACTGATCTTTTTTAATTTCTCCTAAAGAGGCCAAAATATCTTTTGTTTTTTCTAACTCAATTGTAAACGTTGGATCGCTTTTTTTTATTTTTTGAGATGCTACATTTTTTGGTTTATAATCTGCCACTGCGGCAGCTGCAATAGCTACATCTACTGTATGATACCATTCATGGCAAGCACGATACATATCCTCTGCTGAACGCACTCGTCTGATTTGAATGGTTTTATTTTTAGGTTGAAGTGAGGTAGGTCCTGTAACTAAAATTACTTGTGCTCCTAAATCGGCTGCCACATCTGCTATATCAAATCCCATTTTTCCAGTAGAATGATTCCCTATAAATCGAACAGGATCTATTGCTTCATAAGTAGGACCTGCTGTAATGAGTATTTTTTTATTTCTTAATGGCAATTTACTTTCTAAGTCTTTTTCTATAAAAGAAATAATATTTTCGGGTTCAGCCATACGTCCTTCTCCTGAGAGTCCACTTGCTAACTCTCCATTTTCAGCAGGTATCATGATGTTTCCAAAACGTTTTAAAGTTTCAAAACTAGCTAAAGTAGAAGGATGTTTGTACATATCCAAATCCATTGCGGGTGCAAAATAGACAGAACATTTAGCAGACAAATAAGTTGCTAATAAAAGGTTATCACAATTTCCATTTACCATTTTAGACATTGTGTTAGCTGTAGCAGGTGCAATAATCATAAGATCAGCCCAAAGTCCTAACTCTACATGATTATTCCACAGAGCAGCAGTATCTTCTTGATTAAAAAAATGGATGTAAACGGGTTTTTTTGATAGTGTTGAAAGCGTTAACGGCGTAACAAAATCAACAGAAGCAGGTGTCATGATTACTTGAACCTGAGCACCTGCTTTTATCAAAAGTCTTACTAATGAAGCCGACTTATAAGCGGCAATTCCACCAGTTACACCTAGTATTATTTTTTTACCACTTAAAACGGACATGTTATACGCTTTAGATTATTTCGTATTTTTATGATAGATTTTTCCTTCTAACCATTCTTGTACGGCTAAGGCATGAGGTTTTGGTAATCTTTCATAAAATTTAGAAACTTCAATTTGTTCTTTGTTTTCAAAAATTTCTTCAAGACTATCATTATAAGTAGCAAACTCGTCTAATTTTTCTATTAACTCTTTTTTGATCTCAGAATTAATTTGATTAGCTCTTCTTGCCATAATTGTAATAGCTTCGTAGATATTTCCGGTTGATTCTTCAATTTTGCTTTTATTATAAGTAACCGTGTTAACTGGAGCTGTTGTCTTTTTTAAATCCATTCTAATATCCTATTTTTGAAATTGTTGTAAATCTTTTTCTATACGAACCAACATTTGATCCGCTTCTTTCTTAAAATTTGAATCTGTTTTAAACTTTACTAATCCATTATAAGCAATACGAGCTTCTTTTAAACGTTCTTCCATTTTACTCGGAATACTATTAATTGCTAATTTATAGGCTGAATCTAGTTTATAAAATAACGCTTTTTCTTTATAAGCTGTACCAGGATAATCTATTAAAAAATTATCAAAAGCTTTTAAAGCTGCTTTATAATCTGAAATTGTATTGTATTGTTTTGCTATTTCAAATGCTTTTTTCTCTAATTTATGTTGTAATCCTAGAGCAACGGTATTCGCTTCAGGAAGATAAGTTGAATTAGGATATTTATTAATAAATTCTTGCATTTTTGAGATCGCTTTTTCGGTCTCTGTTTGATCTAATGAATAAACAGGCGATAACTCTGAGTAAGATTTAGCTCCTAAAAACATTGCTTCTTCTGCATTTTTACTTTTAGGATACAAAGCACTAAAACTATCAAACTGATAACCGGCTAAATAATATTGTTCGGTAACATAATAGGATTTGGCAAACATGTAATACAAGTTTTCAGCATCTGCTTTACCTCTATACACTGGTGCTATTTGCTCAAAAAGGCGAATAGCTTTTGTATATTTTTTTTGTTCGTACTTATGAGTAGCCGCTATTAACTTTACAGCTGGATCCTCCGATTTTAATGCTTTTTGATATTCACTACAAGAAGCTAATAACATTGTAGCTAAAATACCACCTATATATTTATTCATAAAAACTTGTCAACTTTTTTCAAAGACTTATTAGAATATTACAAAACACTCTCCAAAAGCCAGAGTGCAAAGTTAATTATTAATTTTTTACTTCAAAACTTTATTTTTCTGCTATTTAGTCATTTGTTTTGTAAATGCGTTTAAACGATTAGCTAAATCTTCATTTACATTTACTAAAGGCAACCTTAATATGTTTTCGGATAAATCTAAAGATTTAAAAATTTCTTTAATTCCTCCTGGATTACCTTGCTCAAAAATCATATCAATACTATCCATTAGTTTATAATGTAATTCATACGCTTCGTTTACTTTCCTTTTTAAACCTAAACGAACCATTTCTGAAAATTCTTTTGGAAATCCTTCTCCTATAACAGAAATCACACCTGCTCCTCCTGCTAACACCATAGGCAAAGTAATCATATCATCACCTGAAATAACCAAAAAATCTTTTGGCAGTAATTGAATTAATTTCATAGCTTGTACAATATCACCTGCAGCTTCTTTTATTCCTATTACGTTTTTGCATTCGTTGGCAATTTTTAAAACAGTAGTTGGCAACATATTACTAGAGGTTCTACCTGGAACATTATATAAAATAACAGGAAGAGGAGATGCGTCTGCAACCATTTTAAAGTGCTGAAAAATCCCTTCTTGTGTCGGTTTATTATAATACGGAGAAACGGACAAAATTGCTTTAAAAGGAGATAAATCACGTGTTTTTAACTCTTCAACTACTTTCAATGTATTATTACCTCCTACTCCTAAAACCAATGGTAATCTTCCTGCATTGGTTTCTACTATAGTATCAATCACTAGTTGTTTTTCTGCTGTAGACAAGGTGGCCGATTCTGCTGTAGTACCTAATACAACTAAATATTCTACTCCCCCATCAATAACATAATTAACAATTCTTTTTAACGATTCAACATCTACTGAAAAATCTTTTTTAAAAGGTGTTACTAAAGCAACACCTGTACCTATAAATGATTGCATTTTATTATATCTTTTTTAAAATTTTTAAATATTTAAACAATTCTTGCACAAAAACTTTAAAGTTTTCAGCATTTACATTTATTAATAGATGATTTAATCTTTTATCTACTGATGAAAATCCTACTTTTAATACTGCTTTTGAATTATGTGTAACTAACAATAAGGGGGCTTTTCCAACATCGTAGTAATTTATTAGTAGATCAAAAGGAGTATAAATAAATTCATTAACAAATGGTGCTGAAAATTCACCTTTCCAATTAATATCTTTAAAAGAAAAAGTAGGATA
This sequence comes from Flavobacterium davisii, assembly GCF_042182265.1. NCBI lineage: Bacteria > Pseudomonadati > Bacteroidota > Flavobacteriia > Flavobacteriales > Flavobacteriaceae > Flavobacterium > Flavobacterium davisii. Next base: position 2,237,546 of record NZ_CP097869.1, on the reverse strand, counting down.
ACTTAGATTTTCATTTTTTCCTATTTTTTGTTTATAAACTAAAACTTTAATATGATCTCGTTTAAAACCGTTATTGATTAATGAATTAATCAACTCTTCTTTTTTAAAAGAGTAAGATTCATCTAGCAATAACCCTACTTTTTCAATGGTTTTGACCAATGAAGGTTCTTTCACAGATTGCAAAGTAGAGTTTAATATTTTTTTTAACGATAATTCTTTTATATAGTTTATAAACATATTATTTTTGTCGTCTTGTTTCTTTTGAAACGAATTAATGTTAACAAGCTTGAACTAGCATAAAAAATGCCAGGTAAAAGTATAAAAAAGAGTAGGAATAAATGAAACATTTTGGTTTAATTTTAACGTTAATAACGTTTAGCTTTACTACAAATGCTCAAAACGTAGTAAAAGAAATTCATGGTAAGCAAATTAAGGTAGAAGCTAGCGTGGGTAGCATTCAGGAATATGAAACCTTGATAGCTCCTTACAGGCAACAAATAAACAAAGATCTTGATAAGGTACTAGCTTACAACCCTCAATTATTAGACAAAACAAAGGGAACAAAATTTCAAAGTAATATTGGCGATTTATTTGCCGAAATTATTTTAGAAAAAAGCAGCCAAGTTTTGAAAGAAAGGGAAAGTAAAGTTGCCGATATTTCGATTTTAAATAGTGGTGGAATACGAACCATTATCCCTTTGGGTAATGTTACTGCTAGAAATGCTTTTGAAGTAATGCCTTTTGAAAATGCGGCAATGATTTTAGAAGTAAAGGGCCATGTTATTTTAGATTTTATTAATTTCTTCATTAAAGACAAAAAACCACACCCTTTTGCTGGGATGTCTTTTACTATAACCGCAGATAACAAAGCGAAAGATATTAAAATTGGTAAAAACGATTTAGATCTGGAAAAAACCTATTATATAGCGGCTAATGACTACTTAGCTAGTGGTGGTGATCGCATGGAATTTTTCTTAAAAGCTACTCGAAAAATATCTATTGATTATAAATTAAGAGATATGCTTATTGATTACTTTGAGGAAGTAGATATACTAAAAGTACCACAAATTATTAAAGTTACCCAAGAATAACCTTATAAAGAGACAAAGATTATGAAAAGAAGAGATTTTTTAAAAAACACAGTAGCTAGTTCTGCTTTATTAGGATTAGGAGGTTTATCTTTAAGTAGCTTTAATACTGCTGGAACGTTACAAAAATTAACTATTTTACATACTAACGACACGCATAGCCAAATAGATCCTTTCCCTGAAGGTCATCCTAAGAATCCAAACTTGGGAGGTGTGGCAAGAAGAGCTGCTCTTATTAATCAAATTCGTAAAGAGGAAGATAATGTATTATTACTAGATGCAGGGGATATTTTTCAAGGCACTCCTTATTTTAATTACTATGGAGGTGAAATTGAATTTAAGGTTATGAGCATGATGAAATATGATTTAGCAACAATTGGTAATCATGACTTTGATAACGGAATTACGGGATTATACGGACAGTTACCCAATGCTACTTTTGAGTTTGTGTGTGCTAATTATGATTTTAAAAACACAATCTTAGATACTCATATTAAACCTTATAAAATTTTTCAAAAAGCTGGTATTAAAATAGGAATTTTTGGTTTAGGTGTAGAATTATACGGTTTAGTCGATCCTAGATATTATAAGGAAACTAAATATTTAGATCCTGTAGAAATTGCAAATGACATAACAAAAAAATTAAAAGAGGTTGAAAAATGCGATTTAATCATTTGTTTATCCCATTTAGGTTTTGAATACAAAAATGAACCTGAAAGAATTTCAGATATCAATTTAGCTAAAAAAACTCGAAATATTGATTTGATTATTGGAGGACATACCCATACGTTTTTAGACAAACCTGTAATTGAAAAAAACTTAGACGATAAAGAAGTTCTTGTTAATCAAGTGGGAGCTTATGGTATAAATCTAGGGCGCATTGATTTTTATATAGATGATCAAAAAAACATTGCACCTGGTACAGGAAGAAAAATTGTTATATAATATATAAAAGGTTGTCTAAGAAAAATGCACTACCCCCAAAAAGTTAGATACTATTTGGGGGTATTTTCCTTAATATCTAAAGGTAATTATGGCTGATGCGAAAATCCATAATGTTTATTCCTTTATCGTCAAATTGATCTTTTAGTTTTCCTTCTAGATAATTTTTAAGTTCACTGTCATTAGGTACTTTGTATCCTTTTGGAATTCACTATGCACATCTCCTTCAATAATTTCCGTCAACTTTCCTGTTACCATGGTCATCCTTTAGGGTTGTCTATATGCTCTTCTGACCTATAAATTCGTAGAATATCTTTAGTTAAACCTCCAAAATTTTTATTGAATTTTCACAATAGGAGGACAGTTAAACCCTGATTACGCGTTAGAGATTTTTAAAAAACATATTTTATTGATTGTTAGTACTATATAAAATTACGAACTAGAATTATCAAATAAATAAACCATTCTATTTCAGTAAGTTATAAAATTTATTTTTTCTAATGCGTAATCTGGGATAAAAATAAAATATGCAAATGATAGAAAAATATACTTTCTGTTTTCTTTGTTTTTACTTAGAAAGGTTATGATTAAATCTATAATTAAAATAAAAAGTCCTAATGGAATTGCTATGAAAATAGTTGGTAAAATTTTAGGTGAGCCTAAACAAGATCTACTGTTTTCTATGAAAAAAATTCCATATAGTAAAAATGAAAATATAATTACACTAATATAGGCTATTCGTTTTAGAAAAAAATTATTCATCTTCATTTGTTTTTTCTAAATAAATATTACCTATATCAATTGTGTCATTAGTTTTAGCTTCATTTTTTACGAATTTTTTTGAATCTATTGTTGTTTTTTTATACCCCTTTTTTGTGATATAAATTAAAGAAGATAGTTTACTAATTCTTCTTTTAGCTTGTAAATCATTTTTTAGTATAATTTTAGGTAAAATGAATAGTCCTTTTTTATCTGTTTTAATATTAGTTGGACTCAAAATGTCTAATGAATCATATTTTATTGAAACATCATTTACAGGTAAGTTTTTTTCTGAATACACATAACCTTTTACTGGTTTTCTATAAACTATTAAGTTTTTTGTGAACAGGAAAATAGTATTATAACCAAGAATATTGAATATTTCATTTTATTTTAATTTTTGATAACCAAATTAAGCTTAACAGATCTTCTTTTGCTACTATAGTTCTTGAAATATCATAATATTGGCTATAATACTTCATAAGATCGATTTCTCCTGTTGCAGGCAAAACTAAACCCAAATCACTTTGTGTCACAATTGTCGAACTACCTTTGTGGCTTTTTGAATATTTATATCCTCCATAAGTCAAAATAATTTCATGACCTATTTCATGTGCTGCTGTTTCTTTAAATTCAATATCTTCATTTAAATCATCTCTGTATCTCCATTTTTTTCTTTAAATGGTTCAAATTCGTACCAATCAAAATAATACATATACCCAACATTATAGCAAATTGCTTGTGTTGAAATAAGATTTCTTACTGCCGTCATAGGGTCTTTTTTGGAGCCTAAGAAAAGTCTATTTACCTTTGGTTTGGTTTTTAAATATCCTTTCGAGATGAAGGTCAACCGTATCTATATTTTTATTTAAAAAATAATAGTGTGTGTTTTTGCCTGCACCTCCACCACGCAATAACTCAATAGTATCTTTTGTATCACTTATCTCAAAAATTAAATTATTTACAGAGTGTAAATTTTGTCTTTTTAGAATAAAAAAACCTTTTCTATCTGAAAAAGTGTAATTTTCTGTGTTCTCTTCTATAATTTTCGCTCTTTTTAAAGGTCTCTTATTGAGGTAAATATACCCCGTATAATTATCTTTTATTGATGGTGAGCAGCTACATAATATTAATGCTATTAAAAAAAAGATATTTTTCATTTATTTTAATTTTTGTTACCCATAGCAGTCCTAAAAGACCTTTTTCTTCTGCAACAATTCTTTAGAAATCGCAATCTAAAAAGCTTATGAGGTATTTAATACTTTACTGACCAATATAAATAGTATCGATTTCTTTTTCTAAAAAAATAGTGTCATTTTTTTATTTAAAAACCTATATTCCATTTTTTCTCCATGTTGTGACCAAGCTGTAACAGCAGTATCTGATTTGTATCCATTAAGCAAGAAAACTAAATCTGTAATAGCTTCACTATCATTTTTAATTTTAAAAAAACCATTACTATCTGTAAAAGCTTGTTTTGAATTTTTAACAAAATTTTCTCTTACTAAAACTTTTGAAAGCGGTTTTTTTGTTGACCTATCATAAACATATCCACTATAATCATTATCAAAATTTTCACAATTAGTACAAACTAATGTAAATAGTAATAAAAAAAATTTCATTGTATTTTTATTTATAATCAACAAATAAAGTGTCTTTTCTGCCTTCTACAAAATAAAAATTAACTTTCTCACCTCCAGATGTTCTAATTATTTGGATAGAATCAATGATTTTATTTTTTTTTCTTATTATTAAAAAATTAGAAATATACTTTTGTTGCATTGGAATTTTAAAAAAACCATTTTCATCTGTTTTCGTTTTATTCGAAGGATTATCTTCTTCATAAACTTCAACATCTGGCACTGGATTTTTATTTAAATAGATATAACCTTGATAATATTTAAAATTATTTCTATTTGTGCAATTAGCTACTATAACTAATAACACTATTGTTACTTTTTTCATTTTACTTCTAATCTAGTTAACCATATTAAACCTAATAAATCTTTTTCAGCTAGTGCATATCTTTGATAAATTTTAAACGGAGGATCTTGTGGATAATATGGCATTATATCTATTTCTCCATTTAAAGGATAAGAAGGGGCATTATCTTTCATTGACTGAGTAACTGAATTTACACTTCCTTTATGACCATAAGAATAAATTGTACCACCGTATTTTTTTAATACTTCATGACCTATTTCATGTGCAGCAGTAAACTTAAAATCTATATCTTCGTTTATTCTTTCTCTGTATCTCCATTTTTTTTCTTTAAATGGTTCAAATTCGTACCAATCAAAATAATACATATAACCAACACTATAGCAAATTGCTTGTCTTGAAATAAGATTTTTTACTGCCGTCATAGGGTCCTTTTTGGACCCTAAGAAAAGTCTATTTACCTTTGGTTTGGTTTTTAAAAAATCTTTCCCGATCTAAATATAGTGTATCGCTGAAACCTTCCCTAAAAAAGAATATATAAGCTTTCTTTAAACCACCTCCGCTTAAAAGATTGATTGTGTCTATTTCTGAGTTTTTTTGTATGATTATTATTTCATCTGGACTTTCTTTTAGTTTCTTCAAAACAAAATATCCTTTAGAATCAGTATAACTAAAATGAGCTCGATTGTCTACATCAACTATCTTAGCATTTCTTATAGGTTCTTTTTTATTGTAAATATAACCAGAGTACTCTTTTTTTTCAGCTTGGCTACAACTTAATAAAGCCAATAAAACAGGAATAATATATACTACTTTTTTCATTGCATTTTAATTTTTGTTAACCACAATAGCCCCAAAACATCTTTTTCTTCTGCCACAATTCTTTCGAAATCGTAATCTAAAAAATTTCTAGGATCATTATTATAGTATTTCATTAAATCAATCTCTTTGTTAACAGCATAAGGATAATTAAATCCTCCCTCAGAGACAGGCTTGGTATCAGAATACCCTGAACTTCCTTTGTGTTGGTAAGAATGGTCTGCACTGGCTCCACTACCTTCAGCATAGGCTCTTATAATAGTATGACCAATTTCATGTGCAGATGTGTATGAATAATCTAAATCTACCTTTGATTTTCCATTTTTATATAATAGTTTATCACTCACATAAGTCCAAGCTTCTTTTTGTAAAACATCCGATTCGAAAGTATATACATTATTTAAATGACCAACATTGTAGTATATAGATTCACTTAATGGTACAAAAGGAATGTATTGGGCAGCATTTGCAAAGAAAGACTTAACACCTGTAACTTTACCAGGATTATTAGAACGTAACCAATTATAGTTAGTATTATAAACCAAATCCACATCATCCATTGCTCGACTTTCAGTATTTCTAGTATGTACATAAACCTCAAAAGACTCTCCATTTATCTTTACATCTTTTGCCACAGCGTGGTTTTTATTTCTACCCCAATGGTAATTTAAACCATCTATTGCTAATTTCTCTAAATCTGCAAAACTTCTTGTTCTTTGTTTAATAATAGGTTTGTTAGGTAATATAGCAGTTGAAGGTATATCGTCCCAAGGACATTTTGTCACAGTATGAGTATTATCGCGCATTCCTTTTAGTACTTGTTTACAATCAAGTCCATTAGCTCCTCCATCTTTCAAATCTACACGCAATGTAACATCTATACGTTTTGTTTTTTTAAATTTAGAATTTCTTGCGATGATAAATTATTTATTGATACGTTTCATATAGAATACTTTTCCATTGAAACAATATGGATCTGGTTTACATCCATAATCCTTTAAAGTATCCGATTTAAACCCTTTTTTTTGAATTAAAACATTACCACATTCTGTAAAAGAAAACTTTCCATTTTTATCTGTATAAGTTCTATTTGAATTATTATTCAAGTCAATTACTAAAACTCCTTCAAGAGGTTTTTCTTCTTTTTCATCAAATATATAGGCGTAATTTTTACAACCTATAAATGATATACCAATAAATAATATAACAAATAATTTTTTCATCCTTTTATAATAATTTTAGTTAACCAAATTAAGCTCAAAGAATCTCTTTCCGAGGCAACAATCAAATTATAATCATAATGTGATTGACTAGGATCATCTTTAAAATAATACATTAAATTAATTTCTGAATTATTTCTTTGTTTTATATAACTCTGATTGCCTGTTGGATTTTGTAATATGGTTGAAGAGTTCATCGTGAGTGAAAGAATAAATTTTACCACCGTATTTTCTCAAAATTGTATGTCCTAATTTATGAGCTGATGTGTATTTAAAATCATTGTCAACTTTATCGGCTATAATATCAAAGTATCTCCATTTTGAACTTATGTTATACCAATTTGAAACATCACAAAAAAGAACTAATTTCTTGGTTTTTTGGATAAGAAAATTGTATCATAAACCTTTAATTCATTAATAAAACTAGCTCTGGTTTTTTCCTGCAAAGAATCAGTTAAATAATTTCTATGTTTTAATATAATATCATAAAATTTAGGATCATTTCCACTTTCAAAATCTAACAAATGGGAATTTTTAATAGCTTTTAAATAAAACATTCCTAAAGTATCTGTAATTGATTCAGTAATTATTTGCCCATCGTTATAAGTAATAATTTTTACATTACTAATTGGTTTCTTTGTAATTTTATCATAAACAAATCCTTTTATTTCAGGGCGTTCTAATTTAACAGAGCATCCCACAATAAAAAACATACACAATATTAATATTCTCATATTCTTCATATTATTTTATTTTAATTTTCGAAAGCCATAATAAGCATAAAACATCTTTCTCTTCGGCTACCACTCTTTTAAAATCTTTCCAATAAGGTTCATTATTGAAATATTTCATAAGATCTATTTCTCCACTTGAAGGATAATTAACTCCTCCTTCTGAAATAGGCTTAGTTTCGGATAAAGTGGAGCTCCCTTTATGCTTGTATGAATAAAAACTATCACTTGCGTATGACTTTAAAATTTCATGTCCAATCTCATGTGCTGATGTATAAGAAAAATCATCATCAATATCATTAAAGTTCCCCATCCAATACCATCGTTGACTACCCTCCATATATCCGACATTATATACTATCCTTTCAAACATTACCTGTCCAAAAAATGATTTTACACTAGTTGCAGAGCCTGGATTCATAGAACGCACCCATTCATTGTTTGTATTATAAACCAAATTCACATCATCCATTGCCTTATCAGTTGTATTGATTGTATTTATATAAACCTCAAAAGACTTTCCATTTATCTTAACATCTTTTGCAACTGTATGATTTTTATTTCTTCCCCAATGGTAATTTAAACCATCTATTGCTAATTTCTCTAAATCTGCAAAACTTCTTGTTCTTTGCTTAATAATAGGTTTCTTAGGTAATATAGCTGTTGAAGGTATGTCGTCCCAAGGACATTCTGTTACCCAATGTGTATTATCACGCATTCCTTTTAGTACTTGTTTGCAATCAAGTCCATTAGCTCCTCCATCTTTCAAATCTACACGCAAAGTAACGTCTATACGTTTTGTTTTTTTGTTTATTTTAACGTCCACCCAATCTACTTCTTTACGAGTGGTTTCAAACTCAACTTCTTGTACTTTTGTCGTGCCTCCTTTTTTAGCAGTAATTTTGGCTTTTAATTTTTTGCCATCAAACCAAGTACTGTCGTATATTTCATCGTTGTTAAAACCATCCCAAAAAATACAATAATTACCTATGTGTGTTAAATCAGGATATAAGTAATCATCCATTAATTTTTGAATATCAAATGTTTTAATGGGTTTTATTGAGTCTAATGTAGGGGTTTTTGCTTTTAACTTCGAAAATAATTTTGGAGTTCTTTGAGCAGTTATAACAATAGGAGCTAAGTTAGTGACTTGATAAATTTGTTCTCCATTTTCGTTGAATATTTGAAAGTGTAAAGAATCCAAATTGGTCATTTTTAAGGAGTAATCAAAAATAAAAAACCGATTTTCATAATTGTTTTCAAAGTCAAGTATGCCTAGTGGTACAAAAGTATTTTGTTTTTTATTTATAGATAGTGAAACATCAAAATTTTCGCTACTATTTTTAAAAACCTCTGGTTCTCCATAACTAACTCCTTTCTCTTCTCCTTTTAGATTGATGGTCTTGTTGGAATTAATTATAATGTCCTTTTTAGCATAGTGATTTATGCCTTCTTTGGCGGTAACTATGAGTTTGCCACCTATGATTGATTTGTAAGCCATAATTAGTGTTGTTTAGATTTATCAGCACTATTTAATTTAACTTCTTTTTTAGAATGTTTGTTGACTTCTCCTTGTGATGAGTAAGTGATACTGTTTTGACTATTTACGTCATATTTTTTATCGATCTGTATTTCTTTATCTCCTTCAATTACTTCCGTCAACTTTCCTGTTACCATGGTCATCATATCCATTGCAACGGTAGTGTTTTTCATGGCACCAATGGTTTCATTTTTATTCATTCCTGCACTTTCAGATATATTCATTCCAACGGAGGTTGTCATGTTTTTACCCACGTTAATAATCATATCTTCGCCTGCGGTAAAGATCATGTTTTTTGGTGTTGTTAAGGAAATTGTAAATGTATACACCTAATGTAATGTCAAAATTTTTATTCCGCTTTTTCTAAATATTTATATTTATTAATAAATTTATATTTATTAAGATCATCATATATATATATGTATCTTAAATATTTATTATTCTTGAGTACTTCTTTTTTAATATGATTAGCGATATTAAAAACGGAATCTTCTTCCAAATGGAATAACCCCTTATTGTTTGACATATGTAGAGCTAGTGTATAATCGAAAACTCTTTTATCAAAATCGTTTATATATAAAGTGTCATTACCTTTTGAATCAAAATTTTCATAATATCTTTCAATAGAAATTTTACTTTCATTTTCAAATTTTTCAAAATAATTTTCCTCCTCAATAGATAATTCTGGTTGTTTAATCGCACTACTATCCATTAACCAATAAAAAGGATTTAAAATAAAACATAAACCAATGACTACAAGTGATATTATTATACCTTTTATAATTTTTCTTCTCATTTAATCTTCTCTTTTTTTATACATTTCAATAATATTTGAGTTTCTTGTAGGATAGTAATCAATTTGGCTATTATAAAGTATATATTCATCAATTTTAGCCCATTTTTCATCTTTTGGAAAGGTTTGATATACCATTTTACCTTTAGAGTTCCAAACCTGCTCAATTGTTAATGATTTAAGTTTTTTTAATAAATCAAAAATATTATCATCAACGGTTGCACCGTGTACTGTGGTAAAACTTGACTTTGAAATATAAACTCCATATTTTGTTACTCCTTTTATTTTATTATCTTTTACAACAGGATCAATTTTAAAATATTTTTTTTTTGTTATAAAATCAAGATCTAAATAACCTGCTACAAGCTGATAACTAGGATAATTATTTTCAATAGTAAACTCATCTCCTTCATCACAAGAAAGTAAAATAGACTCCTTAACATTGACTCCTCGTTCAATTAAATATTTTGCAACTCCAGAAGCGCAAGCACCACCTTCACTATGAGAAATAAGACAAATAGGTTGATCTCCTAATCCCTTGGTTATTTCATTAAAATGCTCTTTGGCATATTTATAACCTCTGTCTTTTCTTTCTTGTCCATTCTCGCTTCCTCCCCATAATGACGATCCGTCTATAAAATATTCAATACTTTGCTGCTTAAACTGGAAATATCTATCCGCTCTATTCTTAAATTCTTGAAACTTCCCTGTGAAAAATATCCAATACTGTTTTTGTCCTTCACCTGGTGACATCCCAATTTTATTTGCTATATTATTCCAATGTCCATTTACAAAAATAATCTTCGGCATTCCTTTTACTTTCAAATAATCGCTTGAGGCTCTAGGAAGTTCTACATTTTCACCTTTATAACTACAACGATAGTAGAGTTCTAGTTTTTTATCGGCTTCATTGGCTATAAATTTTTCTAAATTAGCCAGTCGCAAAGCAATTACAATCTTGTTGCCGTTTACTTTCTTGTTTGTAATCCCTGCTTTGTTACTACTTATGGTTTCTATATATTCGCTTTTGTCGTTTTTTTCTTTAGGTTCTTCTATTTCATTGTTATCATCGTCATAGAGTCTCATTTGAACCATGTCGCCATCGGGAATGTTCTTTGTTTCTGCGTGAAAATAGACAATATCGTCAATCAAGGCTTCTTCTATTGGTTTACTGCCCACTAGGTCTGAGCTCCACCATCCTTTGACAAAAAAATGCTTTGGAGCTAAAGGTGGTTTTTTGGGTTCATTACAGGTAACTCCATTTTCTTTTCCAATTTCGTTAATAGATTTTCCTGCTGTAGTTACAATATTTCCTTTGGCATACATATTATGGTCGCCTCCAGTAATTTTTGTATAGGTACCTTTTACAATTCTTGTTCTAGACATATTTAAAATTGTTTTGAGTTCTCGGCACTATTATTTTGCACTTCCTTATCTGAATGTTTATTAATCATACCTGTTGACTGAATATTCATTTCTTTATCACTTACTTCATTTCTCTCTTTCTTTGTTTCACTATGCACATCTCCTTCAATAATCTCCGTCAACTTTCCTGTTACCATGGTCATCATATCCATTGCAACGGTAGTGTTTTTCATGGCACCAATGGTTTCATTTTTATTCATTCCTGCACTTTCAGATATATTCATTCCAACGGAGGTTGTCATGTTTTTACCCACGTTAATAATCATATCTTCGCCTGCGGTAAAGATCATGTTTTTTGGCGCATTTACATTAATATTCCCATGTCCGTCCATCGTCCAAGTGTTGCCGCTAGGATCCTCTATAAAAACAGAGCCTTGGGCATCGTTTAGAATAATTTTAGTTCCACTACGGGTTTTTATGGCTTTTACATCATTCCCGCTAGTATGATACCCACTGGTTGCGCTTCCGTTATAATGAGTACCTAATACAAAAGGTTTTTCGGCGTTGCCACTTTCAAAACCAACCAGTACTTCCTCGCCTATTTCGGGGATAAAATGAAAGCCTTTGCCTGCTCCTGAGTGGGGTTGTATTAACCTAATCCAAGGGGTTTTTTGGTTTTTTCTTTCTTGCCATGGAAATTGTACCCGTACACGTCCCATGCCCATAGGGTCGTTGTTGTCTACTACTTGTGCGGTTTGTTCTTCGCAATTAGGATAAGCACTGTCGTCAAAATAAGGAGGTGTCCACAAATCGGGTATGGCTACAAATTCGTTGTAGTACTGGTTACCATCATGAAAGTGTTTGATTTCTATGATCCGATAGGTTTCCATCGGTTTGTCGTTAATATCAATTAGCTTGGTTAGATCGCCTTGTTTGAGTTGGGGATCTTTACTTTTGCCTTTTACCACCATAAGGCTTTCGCGTAGCTCTTTTTGTTTTCTTACGGCATCTTGTAGTTCTTGGTCTGTTTTGCTACTAATTCCGGTTTGATTGTAGAGTTTGTTGGGTTTTTTATGAAATACGTCTTTTGAAGCTTTAAGGGCTGCGAGTTGGTAGGGGTTAAATTTGCTTTGTAATTGAGCAAAGGCGCTATCTCGTTGTAGGTTGTCTCCTGATTCTGTATAGTAGGTGGTGTAGGTAAATTGTTGTGGTTTTACCGATAGTTCAAAAGATACATGTATTAGGTCTATGTTTTCTTCTAATACAATTATTTTAGGGCCTACTTTATTGCCTAACACCAAGCTTTGTCCGTCATAATACAGGTACTCGCCATAGCGTATGGCCAATTGTTTTAGGAACTGGTAATCGGTTTGGTTGTATTGTACGGTGTAAGGGATTACATGTTGGGTGTTGCTGTTTTTGGTAATTAGGTTGAAGTTGTCTTTTGGATATTCGGCGGTTATTTCTTGTATGATTTGTTCTAGGGTTTTGTTTTCAAAACTTTGGCATTCTAAGCCTTGTTCTAGCATAATGGTCGGTGCATGTCCTGTAATGTATAACTGACTGTATCCATTTTTTTTTAAAAGGTTCAGATGGGTTATAATGCCTGTAAAGGTTTGTTTTATTTCACCAAATCGATGTAGGTGGATGTGTATGGTTTTGCCTAGATAACTTTTGGAGTTTTCCATGATGTATGCTTCTTGGTTGTCTAGGGAATCGGCACGGGTTGCAATAGTAAAGGTGTCGTGTTCGTTGGTTTTTTGGTCAAGTGTTAGATCAAAATGGGATTTTTCTAAAAAGGATTTGCCTTCTACTGTTAGGGTACAGTAAACTAAGGGGCTTGATTTATCGGCTAAAAAGTCTTTAAAAGTGCCAACGGAGGCGTATTTAGCTAGATCATCAGGATGATTGAGTCTGCCATAATCGCTGTTATAGGTTTCCATGGTCTGTGTTTTTTAGTTGTTTGGTTTTGTTAGTCTTTCCATTTTTTTTCATGGGTGGTATCGTTTAGTGTAAAACGTTTGGCTATGAGTCGCATGGCTATTTGTAAGGGTTGGTTGTTTTGGGAATCAAAGAACTCGGAAAAGGATACACAAAAGGCTTTTTCAAATTTTAGTTCTTGTAATTTGCTCATAGCGTCTCTACGAAAGAAAATAATGGTACCGTTTTTGGTTTGACTATGGTCTAGCATCCACTGTAGTAGGTTGGTTTTGCCGTTGCTTTCTATACGGATGTTGATTTCACCTCCTTGGGGCATGCCTTGTGGTTTTCCTGTTGCATCTATTTCTTGTGTGAAATTATAATCGCAGTTTAAGATATTATAGGTGTTACCGTCTAATTCTAATTTGGCTAAAAATGACATGTCTTAAATTTTTATAGTGTTTTTAAAAGAAGGAATTAAACCCAGATTACGCATTAGACCCGAGCGTAGCGAATAGACGAAGTAAATCTATTCCACTTTATTTTTCTTCCAATTCAAGCACGTACTCAAATTTTAATCATCAAAATAGTTCACTATTTCTTCTTCTAAAATTTTCCGTGAGCACTTGAATTTATTGAAAATTTTTGTTTCACAACGAAGTCTAATCCGGAATCTGGGTTAAAAAAGAGGCTGTCTGAAAAGTGAAAAATCAATCTTTAGTTGTCACTTCGACCATAGGAGAAGTCACAGTAATATGTGATTTGCTTCTCCTATTTGGGTAAAACTCTTGGTTTTTCCTTTAATCGAAATGATAAGATTGTGACCTTTTAGGACAGCCTCTTAGGTGTTGTTATACCCATTCGTTTTGGTAAGCGCCTGATCCTAATTCAATTTTTTTAGCTGAAATAGTAAAGGTTTCGGTTAATGGGTTTACGCCAGTTGAGTCGAAGTTTTCTCTGAATTTTACAACATAAGCTTCTGAGAATTTTAATTCTTTTAAAACAGCATCGCTATCTCTTTTAAAGAATTTTACACTACCGTCTTTTCTTTCAAAAGAGTTGGTCATCCACTCAAAGAACGAAGTGTCTGCTGTTCCTTCAATAGTTAACTCAATTTTACCTCCTCTTGTTACGGTAGAAGGTCTACCTGTTGCGTCTGTTTCTTGAAATAACCCGTAATTTACGTTTAATACGGTGTACTCTTTTCCTGCTACTACTAGTTTAGATTTAAATGACATATTTATAAAGATTTAAAAAAAATAAAAAATACAAGGGATGTAGATACCTAAAAATAATATAAGGAATGATTTGGGGGTGTTAGGTTTTTGTAAGTATGTAGGTAAATTGTTTTGTTTGTGTGGTATCATCGTATATTTGTTTTTTAATAATAATAACCATTTATGGAAATACAACTAAGTCAAATATACTGTGTTTTTCAAGAAAAAACAAATGTTTTGTTAAAAAAATAACTTCACTTTGTTTTTCTTGAATAAAAAAAAGAAAAATGTATTGGTAAATAATAAAAAGGAGTTGTGGTTACTAGTGTTTTTTTAACTAGAATTTGGTATTAGACTGGAAAAAGTGAATTGGTAAAGTCTCAAACTATTCCTCTTTAATCTCAAATATTTTTATTCTAAACCTATTATTTCTTTATATATTCCTTCGTAAATGGGTACTATATTTTCAACAGAAAACAGTTTAGCTGTTTCAAAAGCATTTCTTTTAAAATTATTTAAAACTTCATTATTTGAAAGAATTTTAAGTGCATTTTGAGCCATATCTTCTATATCCCCTACTGAGCTTAAAAAACCAGAAACACCATTTATATTAACTTCTGGCAGCCCTCCCGAATTACTTGATATTACAGGCACTTTATTAGCCATTGCTTCCAGTGCTGCTAATCCAAAACTTTCTGTATCTGAAGGTAGTAAAAAAAGATCTGAATAACATAAGATTTGGCTTATTTCATGACTATTTCCAAAGAAAATAACTTTTTCTTCAATACCTAATTCTCTACAAAGCCATTCTGCTTTTTCTCTTTCAGGACCATCTCCTACCATCATTAATTTAGCGGGTATTTTTTCTTGTATTTTATAGAAAACTTTTACAACATCTGGAATTTTTTTTACTTTTCTAAAATTACTGATATGTGTAATTATTTTTTCTTCTGGTTCAGCCATTACAGAACGTTTACAAATTCGATTATGAGATTCTGTATCTGCTATTTCTATAAAATTAGGAACTACTTTTATTTCTTTAGTTACCTCAAAATATTTCAAAGTATCTTCCTTTAAACTCTTAGAAACAGATGTTACAACGTCCGACTTATTAATACTAAATGTAACAGCGGGTTTATAATAGGGATGATTTCCTACTAAAGTTATATCTGTACCATGCAATGTAGTTACCATTGGCAAATTAATTCCTTCTTCTTTTAATATCTGTTTCGCCATATATCCTGCATAAGCATGAGGTATAGCATAATGCACATGTAAAACTTCTATTTTATAAAGCTTTACCATATCTACTAATTTACTCGAAAGAGCTAATTCATACGGTTGGTAATGAAATAATGGGTATTCTGGAACATTTACTTCATGATAATGTACATTATGACTTAAAAGAGCTAAACGTACTGGTTGACGATAGGTAATAAAATGTATTTCGTGCCCTCTTCTAGCAAGTTCTAAACCTAATTCTGTAGCCACTACACCACTTCCTCCAAATGTTGGATAACAAACAATTGCTATTTTCATAAACAATGAAAAAATTATTATTTAAAAAATTGTTCTTTTTTTTATTAAATCAAAACTTCGCATTAACACTTTATTATAGATAATAAATAACTTTATATTTAGAAAATATTTTTTTTATCCTTTATATAGTAAAACTACATTTCAATAAAATTTTCATGTATTTTTATCTTGATCTTTCCAGATTTATTAAAAAATCCTAATGCGGAATCTGGGTTTTATCAAGCATATAAAATATTTTAATTTATTTTTTAAAAAAAATTCGTAAAGCAAAATTTTACTTTACGAATTTAGTATATTTTAAAAAAATAAAAATTAATTTCACTTAATATTAACGATTAGTCAAAAATAGAATCGTAAATAATTTGTTGAATTCTTTCTCTCGTATTTTCTTTTGCTAATTTATTTGGTAGATTACTATCGGGGAAAGTTCTATTGGATAAAAAAACATAAATTAGTTCTTTTTCAGGATCAGCCCAAGTCATTGTTCCTGTAAAACCAGTGTGTCCAAAACTAGTTATTGAAGCACAACCACACGTTGGTCCTTCTCCTTTTAATTGAGGTTTATCAAAACCAATACCTCTTCTATTTCCTTCCGTACAAAAATAACATGTATTAAAATCGTCCATTGTCTTAGAAGAAAAGAATTGAGTTCCTCCGTAGTTACCTTTATTCAAATAGAGTTGCATCATTTTTGCAATATCACTTGCATTTGAAAACAAGCCTGCATGTCCTGCTACACCTCCTTGCATGGCAGCTGCCATATCATGCACATATCCTTGAATTAAATCCTGACGATAGTACGTATCTTTTTCTGTTGGTGGTATTTGGTCTATGTCAACCTTTTTTAAAGGATTATACATTGTATAATTCATTCCTATTTTTGAAAAAAAGTTTTCGTAAGCCAAATTATCTAAGGTTTTATTATGATGTGTTTCTAAATATTCTTTTAACAAAATAAAGGTAAAATCACTGTATTTATACTCTTTCTTAGGCAAAAGCTTACTTTTCATTATTTTAGAAATAATTGAATCTTTATAGCTATCTGTCAAAAATAAATTTTCAGATACTTGAGTCGTAAAACCTTCTGTTAGCGTTTGACGGTATAATTTTTCAGATGGTTTTTTGGTAATTGAATCTATTGTTTGTTTATAAAAAGGCTCCCAAGCTTTTAATCGAGCATAATGTGATAACAATTCTTTAAAAACAATAGAATCCTTATTAGTTCCTCTGGCTTTATGAACCATTTGTCCTAAGTGAGTAGCTAAATTTATTTCCCCTTTATCATAATCCATCATTACATTGGGTAATGTTCCTATAATTTTAGATAATGAAGCGATATCATAAATATCTGTATTTTTTACCTTCGTATCTTGTTCATAGGTGTGATAACCAAAGGATTTGTGGTAAATCACTTTTCCTTTTCTAGCAACTAAAACTTGTGCTCCTGGAGTTATTTTATCATCGATTGCTTTTTTAACTACATCATCAATTTCTTTTAATTTATAAGAGTTCATTCCTACTCCTTCTGGAGAAGAAAAGCCTAATCTGTTTATTTTTTCTGTAGTAATTCCTTCACCTACTTTAAAATATTCTTTAATAGAAACGGGTAATTTCCCTTTTGCTTCTACGGCTCCAAAAATTAATTCAGCTGAAATAGTTTGGGGTATATCACCATTTTGATAACTTACAATCAAACCTTCTATATCATCAAAAGATTTGATCTTAAGTAAGGTATATGGCTTTGCAAAAACATCTAAAATAACATTATTTTGAGCGGCTATTTTTTCTAACCAAAGTAAATCTTTTTCAGAAAAATCGTGTTTACGCCATGCTCTATCAGATTTATGATAACCTATAATGACAGTATTAAATTCTTTTAAATTAACTAAAAGGCTATCCAGATTTTTCTCTTCCATTTCCTCTACTTGGGCATATTTTTTTAATGTACTCAAAAAAACGTTACCTGAATCATCCCCTAATTTCACATAGGCAATTTTAGCTTTGGTTAGGTCTTTTATTGGTAATAAAGTATGTTCATTTTTTAAAACCGTAATAGCATTTTCATATAAATTGTATTGTAATTTACTTGCTTCTGGGGCATTTAAATCATTTAAAAGACCTGTTATTTCTATTGGTTTATAATTATTTAATCCTGCCTTATATTTATAGCTTAAGATCTTTTTTACAGAATGTTCAATACGTTCATCTGTAATTATTTTATCATTATAAGCTTGAGTAAATTTAGTAATAGCGGAAGGAACATCTTCTGCAAACAGCATAATATCATTACCTGCTAAAAAGGCTTCTAAATCTATATCACCTGGTTTTTTAAAACTGCTTGCTCCTTTCATATTAAGAGCATCTGTAAAAATTAACCCTTTAAAACCTAGTTCTTTTTTTAAGGTATTCGTAACTATATTATAAGATATAGAGGAAGGATAATTTTGACGTTCTTCCAGACTTGGCACATTCAAATGCGCAACCATAACTGAAGATAGTCCTAAATTAAACATTTTTTTATAGGGGTAAAACTCTACGGAGTCAATACGTTCTTTTGTAAAATTAACAACGGGTAATGTATGATGTGAATCTGTTTCGGTATCGCCGTGTCCTGGAAAATGTTTACCTGTAGCAAATACTCCTTGGCTTTGTATTCCTTTCATTAAAGCTACGGCACGTTTTGTTACTTCTTCTTTATTTTCCCCGAAAGAACGATTTCCTATAATAGGATTATTAGGATTTGTATTAATATCAATAACAGGAGCAAAATTAAACTGCAATCCCATTCTTTTGGTTTCTTTGGCCATTCGTTCTCCTAACTGTTCTATCAATTTCATATCTTGAACGGCTCCTAAAGTCATATTCCAAGGATAAGCATAGGTTGAATCTAAACGCATATTAAGCCCCCACTCTGCATCATTCCCTATAAAAAGGGGGATTTTAGAATTGGCTTGAAAACGATTGGTTAGTTTGGCTTGACGCATGGGTCCTCCTTGAAAGAAGATCAAGCCTCCTATTTTATAATTCTTTATTAATTTATCTAACGAATTAAAATGAATACTATCTTTATTAGAATAAGCAGCCACCATAAAAAGTTGTCCTAACTTTTCTTCAAAGCTTAAAGAATTATAAACACTGTCAACCCATTTACGTTCTCCTGATAATTCATTAAATAAATTAAACCCTTCTTTATCAGGATCTATAAATTTTTGAATCATAGGAATATTTTTGGTTTCTGCCATAATAGCTTCCTCTCTTTTACGGTTTTTTATAACCGCACATTGCATCATTAGAAAAGCTAAAAGGGAAAAAAATAAATATTTTACAATAGAAAACTTCATCTTCAAATATTAAAAAAAGCGACTATGCCAACTTTCGCTTGCAGGAACTTCCCAAGAATCATTTAGTTCCTCTATAGTATTAACTAAATTATTAAAAACAATGGTGGAAGCAGAAACAGCTTTTTCTTTAGCCATTTTCTTAAAATCTATTAATGATTTATGGGCAATAAATTCACCATTTTTAAATGTAACATTCATTTTATCTAACAAATCAATCGCATACTTTTGTTCTAATTGCTGGATAAACTGTACAGAACTATCGATTGAGCAACCTGTTGGAGCTTGTATACTAGGATTGACAGTTAAAATAATAAAACGATTATAACGAATATCAAACGATGCTTCTAAAGGGGTACCGTGAGCAGACCAATCAGTAAGAAATTTTTCAGTATGAGTGGCTATTTCTTTTATTTCGTCATCACTTAATTTTCGATTGGATTGATAAATCCAAACACGTGAATCAAGTGGCATATTTTCAAAGGGTATATACATCTGAATACTATAAATCTTGAGCGTTAGCAATTAATTCTGCTACATCTAGTACTTTTACATCATGTTCACGATGTTTTGCTTTGGTACCATCTGTTAACATTGTATTACAAAAAGGACATCCAGCTGCTATAATATCTGCCTTCGTTGCTAAAGCATCTTCTGTCCGTTCAACATTAATGTCTTTTTCTCCATTTTCAGGTTCTTTAAACATTTGTGCTCCTCCCGCTCCACAGCATAATCCGTTTGCTTTAGAGCGTTTCATTTCAACTAGTTCGGCATCTAATTTTTGAATTAAATCACGAGGAGCTTCATATATTTTGTTTGCTCGTCCTAAATAACAAGGATCATGAAATGTAATTTTTTTACCTTTAAACTGGCCTCCTTCAATAGTCAAACGCCCTCTGTCTAATAGTTCTTTTAAAAATTCTGTATGATGTACTACTTCAAATACTCCTCCTAATTCAGGGTATTCATTTTTTAAAGTATTAAAACAATGGGGACAAGCTGTAACAATTTTTTTTGTTTCATAAGCTTTAAGAATTTCTATATTCATAAAGGCTTGCATTTGAAACAAAAATTCGTTTCCTGCTCGTTTAGCGGGATCTCCTGTGCAAGCTTCTTCTGTTCCTAAAACAGCAAAATCTACACTTGCTTTATTCAAAATTTTAACAAAAGCTTTTGTTATCTTTTTAGCTCTATCATCAAAACTACCTGCACATCCTACCCAAAACAAAACTTCTGGTTGTTTCCCTTGAGCTAACATTTCTGCCATTGTAGGCACTATCAAATTTTCTGACATAATTCTCTATATTGATTTGTCTGCAATTTCAATTATTAATTTTCGTCTTTCCAATTCAAACGATCCATTTGACTATATTGCCAAGGCGCGCTATTGTTTTCAATATTAGTCATCATGGCGTTTAAGGACTGAGGTGCTGCACTTTGTTCCATTACCAAATAACGACGCATATCCATGATAATTGAAAGAGGACTTATATTAACTGGACATTCTTCTACACAGGCATTACATGAGGTACAAGCCCAAAGTTCTTCTTGTGTGATATAATCATTTAACAATGATTTTCCATCTTCTATAAATGTTCCATTATTTTTGTCTAAATTATTTCCTACTTCTGTTAGACGATCACGTGTATCCATCATAATCTTACGAGGAGATAATTTTTTACCTGTTTGATTAGCTGGACAAGAGGAGGTACAACGTCCACATTCAGTACAGGTATAAGCATTTAGCAACTGAACCCAGTTTAGATCTGTTACATCAGAAGCTCCAAACTTACTTGGTGTTGCATCTACTGGTGCAGCAGCATAGGGATCAGCATTAGGATCCATCATTAATTTCACTTCATTCGTAACACTTTCTAAATTATCAAATTTTCCTAGAGGATTTAGATCAGCAAAAAAGGTATTAGGAAAGGCTAAAATTATATGTAGGTGTTTGGAGTAATATAAATAATTTAAAAAAACCATTACCATTGTAAAATGTCCCCACCAACCTACTCTCTCTAATATATGCAAAGTTCCTTCACTTAAACTTCCAAAAAAAGCGGGTCCTAAATATTGAGATACAGCAAAACTAAATGATCCTTGACCTTCAAAGTGTGATTTCCCCATTGTATACAACACTTCATCTGTACCATTCATTGTAAAAATACAGCTTACCAATATAATCTCCATAATTAAGATTAAATTAGCATCTTTTTTAGGCCAACCTAATAATTCTGTTTTATTTAAACGGGGTAATTTTAACAGGTTTCTTCTCATCAAAAAAGCAATTGTTGCTACTAATGCCGTAACTGATAAAATTTCGATAAAACTAATTAAAAAGGTATAAAACCCTCCTAAAGCTGGTTTAAAAAAACGATGGGTTCCAAAAATACCATCTATTAAGATTTCAATTAACTCTATTTGAGTAATTATAAAAGCTGAATACAATACAAAATGCAGAATGGCAGGTACTGGACGTGTAAACATCTTTTTTTGACCAAATGCTACTAGGAGCATATTTTTCCAGCGATCTGATGAGTTATCCGATCTATTTATATCTTTTCCTAACTTTATATTACGAATAATTTTTTTTACATTTTTTGCAAAAAATCCTATTCCAACACCAAGAATAATTAGAAAAAACAAACTGTTTAAATAATTCATATAAAAGGTTGATTGGTTTAAAATTATTTTAATTGTGTTTCAGGTGCTTTGTATGGTTTTTCTTTTTTTCCAAAAAGAGAAACATTTACGTAACGCGTAGGATGTAAACGTAAATCTTGAAGTAATAGTTCAATTTCTTTAGCAGCTTTGGTAAAGTTGTTATACATTGCTTCATCTTTCATTGCTTTGCCTAAAGTTCCTTGTCCTGCTTGCATATCGGATACTAACTTGTTCACATTTGCTAAAGTTCCTTCTAAATTTTTTAAAGTTTTTCCTAATTCTGCCTTTTCTAATTCATTGGATACTTTAGAAAAATCCGTGGTAATTTTTTCTATATTTCCTAATGAATGGTTTAAACTTTTTTGGTTAGTTGCTAATAATTGGTTAACACCACTGCCTAATTTATTAAATTCAGCCATTGTCTGATTTAAGTGACTTATAGCTTGTTGAAGATCTCTTTTAGCTTGATCATTTAAAACTTGATTTACATTAACCATTAGCTGATCGGCATCTTCAACTAATGATTCTATTTTTTGTTGAGTTGGAGCTAATTTTTTACCTAGGTTATCTGTTAAGCCTAATTTTACATCTGCTTTTAAACGATCACCATCAACAACTATATTTTTATCTGCAAAGTTAGGAATAATCGCTATTTGTTTTCCTCCTATAAAACCAGGTTCATATATTTGAGCGACACTTGTTTTTGAAATCGGAAAATCATCTTGATTGATCTGTAGTTCTGCTAAAATTTTACCTGTATCCGTTAAATTTAATGATCGTACTTTACCTACTACTTTTCCATTAATAGTTACAGATGCGGAAGAAAGAAGGCCTTCGACATTATCAAATTCAACAAATAGTTTTTTGTGACTATTTAGCAAGTTACTACCTTTTAAAAAGCTATATCCCCAGATAAATAATAAAATAGAGGCAATTACTAGAATTGCTGTTTTAATTTCTCGTGTTATTTTCAAAATATATTTTTTTTGTTGCAAAAATACTAATTACTTAGCAGATTTCACTGCTTCATTAAGGCTTATTTTAATTCCATTTTTATAAGGCACTATAAAAGCCGATTCATATCCTTTGGATTTTGCCTCTGTTAACATTTTCCTAGATTCCTGATAATCATTTGTTTCCCCGTACATATATTTATAATATCCCCCTTCAAAAACTGAAGAAATATTCAATAATCCATTAAAATTTTCAGGCTTAACATCAATTTGTGTATTACTTGCTTTTAGTTGTATTTTAAAAACAACTTTTTGAGTATCAACACTACCTTTGCTTTTAGTTTCTGGTTTTACAGGATCTTGTTTAATAATTTCTTTTACAGGAACTACTACTTCTTTAGTTTTAGGTGTACTATCCTTTGGAGTAGGTTTTTCTGATTTTTTTATATCTAAAAAAGGAACTGTACCTCCAAAATGTTCTGCTTTCATTCTAAAAATTGCATCTGCTATAGACCTTGCCATATTTTCTTGACCTTCTTCTGAATTTAGGTAAGCCCCTTCTGATGGATTTGAAATAAATCCTGTTTCTACCAATACTCTAGGCATGAAGGCTTTGTGTAAAACCATAAAAGGAGCTTGATGTACACCTCTATTTTTACGATTTACTTTTTGATCAAAATTATCCTGAATTCTACTTGCCAATTCAATACTTTGGTCTAAATATTCTTCTTGTGCAATGGTGGCACTAATTAAAGATTCGGGAGCATTGGGATTATAACCAGCGTATTTAGTTTTATAGTTATCTTCTAATTTAATAACTTCATTTTCTTTTCTTGCAACAGCCAAACTTGATGCACTTTTTGAAAGTCCCATCACATAGGTCTCTGATCCATAAGCTTCCAAATTCCTATTAGCATTACAATGAATAGAGACAAAAATATTAGCTTTGTTCTTATTGGCTATATTGGCTCTTTCAACCAGTTCTATAAAAGTATCGGTTTTTCGAGTATAAATAACATCAATAGTAGGATCTTTTTCTAGGATAGCGCCTAGTTTTAGAACAATAGCTAAATTAATCTGTTTTTCCACATATCCATGATAAGTAGCTCCAAAGTCCTGATTACCATGCCCTGCATCTAAACATACTTTGAATTTAGCATTATTTTGTGCTTGAAGAACCCCCGACAAAACAAATAAAGCCGTAAAAAAAACATATTTCATTTTATTTCTATTTTTCACCTTCATTTCACTAATGAATTAAATGGTTATAATTTTATTAAATACTTACTTATTTATAAAAATAGCTGTAAGTTTGTGGCTTCAAAAATTAAGCCATATTTTTACAAAAATAGTATTTATAGCTTTGCGTACAAACTTATTTTACATCGTTTTAGTTCCTTTTTTAATAGCATTTTGTAGTCTAAATCTACAATCGCAGGAGCTTCCTAAAAAAAATACGAGCCTACTATCTGTAAAACAGAAAGATAGCCTAAAATCTAATTCTATTATTTTAAACAAAAAAGAAGAGGTTAGTAAAAACAAAGACAGTATAAAAAAGAAAAAATCTTTTTTAGAAGGTAAAATTTTATATAAATCAAAGCACTCTGTTAAATTAGACAACAAAAAAAAACTTGCTATTTTAAAAGATGAAGCAGAGGTAAAATATAAAGATATTGAAATTAAATCGGGGATCATTGTCATTAATTATGATAAAGATGAAGTATACGCTGGTCGACTAAAAGATTCTACAGGTAAGTACGTTCAATACCCTATTTTTAAGCAAGGAACTAACATTGTAGAACCTGACTCAATTCGTTTTAATTTTAAAACTAAAAAAGCATTGATATGGAATTCTAGAACAGATCAGGGGGAATTTAAAATAAAAGGTGAGATAACTAAAAGAGAAAATGATTCGGTTTTTTTTATTAAAAACGCAAGATTCACAACTTCTAAAAACTTAGAGGATCCTGAATATTACTTTTTAGCACGTAAAATAAAATTTGTTCCTAAAAAGAAAATTGTAGCAGGTTTAACCAATATGGTAATTGCAGATGTCCCTACTCCCATAGGGGTTCCTTACGCCTTTTTCCCTATGACTGAGCAAGCGACTTCTGGAATTATAATGCCTACTTTTGGACAAAATAATGCACAAGGGTATTCTTTGCAAAACGGTGGTTATTATTTTGCTATTAGTAACAATTTAGATCTTGCATTATTAGGCGACTATTTTACAAATGGCAGTTATGGTTTAAGAGCGGAAACAAATTATGCAAAACGATACAAATACAGAGGTAATTTTAATTTTCGATACGAAAACCAAATAAACGGAGAAAGAGGATTGCCCGGTTATGGAAAATCTACTCTATATAATTTACAATGGAGTCACTCCCCTGATACAAAAGCCACGCCTAACTCACGATTTTCGGCATCTGTTAATTTAGGTAGTAGCAAATATTACAGACAGTCATTTAATCAATTAAACACCTCTAATTTTTTAAATAATACTTTAAGTTCTTCTGTTTCATACGGAAAAACTTTTAATTGGACTCCGCAAGTAAATTTGTCTTTAACTGCTTCTCATTCACAAAACACAAATACAAGACAGATTAATATGACGCTTCCTACTTTGCAAATTGGAGTCGATCGTATTTTCCCTTTCGCACCTAAAAGCGGTACTAAAAAAGGTTTTATTAAAAACTTAAATTTCACTTATAGCTTAAGGGGCGAAAACCGTGTTCAAACAACAGATTCATTATTCTTTAAACCTGCTATGTTTAGAGATATGCAAAACGGAATTCAACACAATATTCCATTTAGTACAAATTTCAAACTTTTTAAATACTTTAGTGTGACTACCTCTTCTAATTTCAATGAAGTCTGGTATCTTAAAACAATAAGAAAGCAATACAACACTACATTAAAAAAAGTAGAAGACATTGAAAACAAAGGTTTTGATTCTTTTAGAACTTATGATTTTTCAAGCAGTGTGGGAACTACTATTTATGGAACATTTAATTTCAAAAAAAATGGAAAAATCCAATCTATAAGACATACTGTACGACCAAACATTAGTTATGCTTATGCTCCTAGTTTTGAAAAATATTATGACACATACGCTATTGATGGCAGTGGTAAAATGGCTAATTATACACGTTTTGAAAAAGGAATTTTCGGTGGCCCTTCTAGTACAAGAAACAACAACTTATCTTTTTCTATAAACAATGTCTTTGAAGCTAAAGTTCGAGATAAAGACTCTACTAAAACAGCTCCTAAAAAAATAGTTTTAATTAACAATTTAAACTTATCTAGCAATTATAATATTAATGCAGATTCTTTAAAATGGTCTCCTTTACGAGTAAGCGGTGGTACCAATTTACTTAAAGATAAACTAAATATTAATTTTGGTATGACTTTAAATCCCTATGCTATTAATAATAAAGGAAATATGATAGACAAACTTAACATTAATAATGGCGGTAGTTTATTTCGAATGACAAGTGCTAATATTACGTTAAATTATTCTATTAATAGTAATGAATTAGGAGGAAAAGGAAAAACAGATCAAAATAATTTAAACAATTCAGGATTAAGAAATGGTGGTAGAGCAGATGATCTTTTTGGTAGCTCTAATGATTTTAGCAATCGAAATCAAAATCCTTTTGACAAAAAAGACAATGAAGAATCTCCTTTCAAAGGTTTTTATCGTTCGATAATTCCTTGGAATCTAAACCTTGCTTATTCATTAACTTATTCCAACAATAAAAGAGAAAATACTATTACTCAAAACTCATTAATGATTTCTGGAAATATAGATCTTACTCCTAAATGGAAAACAGGAATATCAACGGGATATGATTTTGTTCAAAAAGGAGTTACTTATACACAATTACGTTTTCAGAGAGATTTATTAAGTTGGCGTATGGATTTTCAATGGAATCCTTTTGGAGACAGAGCTTCATGGTATTTTTTCATAGGAATTAGCTCCTCTGTACTAAGCGATATCAAATGGGATAAAAGAAATCTACCTGATCGAAGATTATAATAATTGACACTTAAATATGAAAAAAATAATTTTTACAGAAAAAGCACCTGCTCCTATTGGACCTTATAGTCAGGCTATTTTAATAAAAGACACTTTATACACCTCTGGTCAGATTGCTATTAACCCAAAAAACAACGAACTCATTTTAACTTCAATTGAGGAAGAAACAGAACAAGTAATGCAAAATTTAAAAGCAGTTCTTGAAGCTGCTGATATGACTTTTGAAAATGTCATTAAGGTGACTATTTTTATTATGAATATGGGCGATTTTACTAAAATTAATTCTATTTATGGAAGATATTTTGAAGAGGCTACTGCTCCTGCCCGTGAAACGGTACAAGTTGCTACTCTTCCTAAAAATGTTAACATTGAAATATCTATGATTGCTATAAAATAGTCTCTCATAAATTTATAAAATGAGATTATTCTTTTTAGAAAAATAGTCTCATTTTTTTATACTTTCTCTAGTGCTTACTTCTTATTTACAAAATATATTAAATATTTATAGAGTAAAAGTGCGCAATCTTGTCATTTAAGTAACAGCTTTTACCCCAAAATATACAAGAAAAAATTTCCCTACATCTTTATTTTCTTTGCCTTATCATTTTCATCACAAAGTTTAATCCGAAATTTGATTAAACCCTGATTACGCATTAGAAAAACAAATCTTATAACCTATTATATTTTTACTCGTTTTGGTTCTTAATTTTGTATAGTACCTAAATCAATAAATGTTTTTTTAAAAAATCTCTAACGTGTAATCTGGGGTAAACTTTAATTTATCAATGTTTTTATTCCTAAATGAGCAGCCTCAAAATACGTACTAAAAGAAGTTTTTTTAAAAGGCAAATTTAGCTCCTGAGGATTACTTATACGAAAACTATCCCAATGGGTATCCGATATTTTAGCAATAAGAAAGGCTGTCTATACAGACAGCCTCTTCTTAAAAATAATGAAATTTAAATTATTTTACTTCTTCAAATTCTACATCTTGTGTAGTATCACCATTTGTTTCAGTTTGCGGTTGTTCTTGCGCTCCTGGTTGACTTTCTGCTTGTGCTTTATACATTTCTTCTGAAGCATTTTTCCATGCTTCATTAATTTTTTCTAAAGCCGGAGTAATCGTATCTATCTCTTTCGTTTCGTAAGCTTTTTTCAATTCTTCTAGAGCAGCCGTGATGTTTGATTTATTCCCTTCCGATAATTTATCACCAAATTCAGCTAATTGTTTTTCTGTTTGGAAAATCATACTATCAGCTTCATTTAATTTACCCGCTTTTTCCATAGCTGCTTTATCTGCTTCTGCATTCATTTCAGCTTCTTTACGCATTTTTTCGATTTCTTCTTGTGTTAATCCTGAAGAAGCTTCAATGCGAATATCATGAGATTTACCTGTACCTTTATCAGTAGCCGAAACTTTGATAATACCATTAGCATCAATATCAAAAGTTACTTCAATTTGAGGTACGCCTCTTTGTGCAGGTGGAATACCATCTAAGTGGAAACGACCAATCGTTTTGTTATCATTTGCCATTGGTCTTTCACCTTGTAAAACATGAATTTCTACTGATGGTTGGTTATCTGCTGCTGTTGAGAAAACTTGCGATTTTTTAGTAGGAATAGTTGTATTAGACTCGATTAATTTAGTAAACACACCTCCCATAGTTTCGATACCTAATGATAACGGTGTTACATCTAATAATAATACATCTTTCACATCACCTGTTAATACACCACCTTGAATAGCAGCACCGATAGCTACTACTTCATCTGGATTAACACCTTTTGAAGGTTTTTTACCAAAGAATTTCTCAACTTGTTCTTGGATAACTGGAATACGAGTAGAACCTCCTACTAAGATTACTTCATCAATATCAGAAGTTGATAAACCAGCATCTTTTAAAGCTTTAGCAACTGGCTCCATAGAACGCTTTACTAAAGTATCTGCTAATTGTTCGAATTTAGCTCTTGTTAAAGACTGAACCAAGTGCTTAGGTCCAGTAGCCGTAGCTGTAATGTATGGTAAATTGATTTCTGTTTGAGCTGAAGCCGACAATTCGATTTTAGCTTTTTCAGCAGCTTCTTTTAAACGTTGTAATGCCATTGGATCTTGACGCAAATCAATTCCTTCTGCTGTTTGAAAATCAGAAGCTAACCAATCAATAATTACCTGATCAAAATCATCTCCTCCTAAGTGTGTATCTCCATTTGTAGATAATACTTCAAATACACCGTCACCTAATTCTAAGATAGAAATATCAAAAGTACCTCCACCTAAGTCATATACTGCAATTTTCTTATCTTGAGCTGCTTTATCTAAACCATAAGCTAAAGCTGCAGCTGTAGGTTCGTTAATGATACGCATTACTTCTAAACCTGCAATTTGTCCTGCTTCTTTAGTAGCTTGACGTTGCGCATCGTTAAAATAAGCTGGTACCGTAATAACTGCTTGTGTTACAGCATGACCTAAATAATCTTCCGCTGTTTTCTTCATTTTTTGAAGAGTCATAGCAGATAATTCTTGTGGGGTATATAAACGTCCGTCTATATCAACACGGGGTGTATCATTATCCCCTTTTACCACTTTATAAGCTACTGTTGACGCTTCTTTAGCACTTTCAGTATACTTATTCCCCATGAAACGTTTTACTGAAGCAATTGTTTTTGTAGGATTTGTAACTGCTTGACGTTTTGCAGCATCCCCTACTTTTATTTCTCCTCCTTCAACAAAAGCAATTACTGAGGGAGTCGTTCTTCTACCTTCTGCGTTTGCAATTACAACCGGTTCTCCACCTTCCATTACTGCTACACATGAGTTAGTAGTACCTAAGTCGATTCCAATAATTTTACTCATAATATAATTCTCCTTAATTTTTAATTCATTTTTCTATGTGATTACTTTTAATCACAGTTGTACTTCTTATACATTTTCGAGAATGACAAGGATTATGCCAATACTAAAAACAGCCTTCTTTGTCAGCACACCTCCATCTCTTCATGACAAAATGACAAACAAATAACTTTTTCTTGTTTAATAATTGACAAAAAGTACAAAAATTGTTTGTTTATCGTGTAATAGATAATATTCAGGATAATGAATATCATTACATTTAATCAAATTTATTCTATAGACTTTGTTGTGATGATAAAAAACTATGTTTTTATCGCAGCTGTAGTCTACGCATAGAGAATAAAAAAACAGAGTTATTTATTAAAATCAACGTCATTTTTTATATCTAAATAAATTTGCCATTTGGATTAAAATTTGGTTATTTCATAGGTAAAATAAGATCACAAAAAAGCCAGCTATAAGTTTATAGCTGGCTTACAATATATCTAACTGATTTAATCTAGGTTAAAAAATTCTGCATCAGACATTTTTCCTGATTTAATTCTTTGCAACTCTTTCATTTTACTCATAATTAATCGATGACCTTCATCACTCATTCCTTCTGGTTTAGCCATTCTATAAGAAGCATTTAACACTCCATCATAGTAATAAAAGAATTTAGAATCAAACTGAGTTGCTGTTAACTTAGCATTTATAGGATCTGCTAATAAAAAACCTAAACGAACCGCTGAGCGTCTTTGTTGAGGCTTACCATGATGATCTGAACTTGTGGTCTTATTATCTCCAATTTCATAAGCGAAGTTATACGCCGTAACGATCTCAGAATAAGTTGATTTACCATAACCTCTTCTTAAATAGTAACCTGCCATTCCATCTGCTTCTAACTCACTTGCTCTGGCGGTTGATTCTTTTTCAGAAGGTAAATGAAATGCGTATTGCAATTGATGCCCATATTCGTGAGCAAGAATCATTATATTAACTAAATTTGAAACATCTTTAGATTTGGCATCTCTAAAAATACCTTCTCCATAATAAATTTTTCCTGTATTATAAGATATAGCATTATAGGTAGATTTCCAATCTGTGCCATTTTTGACAAATCTAAAAACTGGAGCGGCTACAGAAATTCCTCTCCAAAAAGTATTAATAGCTATATTTTGATCATTCATTAAAATAACATCTGCTGCTGTTCCTACTCCAGCAGATAAAGTGGTTGATAGAGTAGCCGAAGCAGGCCAATCATCATTAATAAAATCACATTCTTTTACTACCTCTATTGGTTTTTCAATACTTACTGTTTCATCTTTTTTTTTCGCTTCTTCTTTTTCTTTAGAACAGGAAAACAATATTATAGAAACTACACCCAACAACAGAGTGTTTAGTTTGTTGTTGTTTTTCATAAACTTAGTTTGTTTTTAAATATTTTTTTTACAAATTTAAATTTTTAAAATCACAAAAAACAAATATATTTTTAAAAAAAACAAATTAATACCTTATAATTAATTTTTTGTTAAATTAATAAAACAAAATAAGAACTATGATTTCATCATTAAAAAGTAAGTACTTGATCGAATTAGATTTATTTCCACTTTAATATAAAACGATACCAAAAAGAAATTGGTCCGTCCATTAATACACATTAAAAGGCCTCCTCTAAAGAGAGTGTCCTAAAAGTCGAACCCAGTTTCTGAGAATCGTTTATATGAAAACTATCTCCGATAGGTGTCCGAATATTTTAGTAAACAAAAAGGCTGTCCAAAAGGACAGCCTCAATATAAAATTAGTTCAATTATTATAGGTTAAAATATTCTGTATCAGACATTTTTCCTGATTGAATTTTTTGTAACTCACTCATTTTACTCATAACTAATTGGTGACCTTCATCACTCATTCCTTCTGGCTTAGCTAATCTGCTAGTACCTGCTAAAACCCCATCATAGTAATAAAAGAAGTTTGAATCAAACTGAGTTGGCGTTAATTTAGTATTCGTAGGATCTGCTAACAAAAATCCTAAACGAACTGCAGAACGTCTTTGCACAGGCGTACCGTGATGATCGGCACTTGTTATTTGTTTATCTCCAATTGAATAAGCAAACTCATAAGCTGTAGCTATTTCAGAATAAGTAGATTTGCCATATCCTTTTCTTAAATAATAACCTGCCATTCCATCTGCTTCTAATTCACCTGCTCTAGCTGTTGATTCTTTTTTAGAAGGCAAACGGAACGCATATTGTAATTGATGTCCATACTCATGAGCAAGTATCATTACATTAATTAAGTTTGAAGCATCTTTAGATTTGGCATCTCTAAAAATACCTTCTCCATAATAAATTTTTCCATTACCATAAGAAATTGCATTATAGGTAGAATTCCAGTTCGTACCATTATTTACAAATCTAAATATTGGAGCCGCTACTGAAGTCCCTCTCCAAAAAGTTTTAATATTTATATTTTGATTTGTCATAAAAGTAACATCTGCTGATGTTCCTGCACCAGAAGATAAGGTTGTAGATAAATTAGCTGAAGCTGGCCAAGAAGAATCTACATAACTACATTCGCGTTCAATCCCTGCTGGTTGTTCTACAATTGCAGCCTCTTCTTGATTAATTACCCCTTCTTTTTCCTTAGAGCAAGAAAACAATGCTACTGATGTAGCCATACTCAGCAACAGAGTGCTTACTTTGATAGTGTTTTTCATAAATTTGTTTTTTTTTGAATTATTTTAGCAAAATTATAACATTTTCTTAACTAACAAGGGTTTTATATGTTATTTTTTAATAAAAATTCAAACAAAACAATAAAAAAGATTAATATTATTGCTATATTTTACACTATTTAACAAAAAAACCTAATTTTGTGTAAAAAATCAATTCGCCTTTTTCGCAAAATAATTGATGTTAAATAAAATTATAGCAACTACTATTAACAAGTAAGCACTTAATTGAATTACGTTTATTTCTTCTTTAAAATAAAACAATGCTAAAAAGAAATTAATAAGAGGATTAGTATACATTAAGACACCTACTGTTTTAGAATCAATCCCTTTAAGAGCATAAAGATTCAAAAAAAGAGGTATAATTGTAAATAGTACCACTATACAGGTCATTACACCCCAAAATAAAAAGGTTGTAGGGGTTTCTGATTTATAAAAACAATAAAAAGGAGATAATATTATAGATGAAATAAGCAATTGAATTGTTAATACTACAAAACGATCAAAGTAATTGTTCCTTCTTTGAGTTATTAAATACAGAGCGAAAGTAGAAGCAATTATTAATGAATACATTAAATCTTTTATATGACCATAAGACAAAAGACCACAACTAACAACGAACAATCCGACAGCAGTCCATTGTTTTTTATCTAATTTTTCTTTGAGTACAAAATAGGCTAAAACAGTTGTTATAATAGGACAAATTAAATAAGCAAATGAGGCAGATTGTATACTGATATGGTTTACAGAGTACATAAACAAAAACCAATTTAAAACGAGCAAAAATCCACCTATAATCGTTAAAACTACTGTTTTTCTTTGGACAGATTTGCTAAAACTATTGAAAATTTTTAAATCATCTAAGACAATCTGTCTTCTAAATATAAAATTAATCATCAATAGTAAAAAGGTTGCATAAAAAACCCTATAAAATAATATATCTAAAGAAGCATAGTCATTTATTTTTTTTATAGCCAAACTAAAAAATCCCCAAATAAAGAAAGATGAAAAAGCTGCTGTAAAATATTTATTACGATTCATAAAATTAAATTAAAATTAAAAAGGATAAAAGTACTTAATTCCTTTTACCCTTTTAATATTATTATGTCTTTTAGTTTTAATGTCCTTCTTTAATTTCTATTGAATCGACATCCAAGTTTTGACTTTTTAATATTTTTTTTACTAAAATTGCAAATAACGTTAAATATGCAAAACAAATAACCGCTACAATATAGGAGTTATGTATGCCTATTAAATCCGATATTTTACCTTGAATAGGAGGAATTATACCACCACCTAAGATCATCATAATTAAAAAAGCGGAACCTTGTGAAGTATATTTTCCTAATCCTAAGATAGATAAACTAAAAATAGCAGGCCACATAATACTACAAGCTAAACCTCCTGCTAAAAACGCATAAATAGCCACCATTCCTGTTGAACATAAACCTATTATCATGGCAATTAAACCAAATAGTGCAAAAATCATAAGTGTTCTTGCAGGTTTATCTTTAGATAAAAACATGGCTATAATTTGTAATAAAACACATACAATGTAAAAATAAAGAGGTTTCATATCTTTACCTGAAAGCATATTAGCACCTAATACAATTCCAAATGCTAATAAAGGAACGACAATTAAGGCTATTATTTTTTGAATCCCTTTTAGGTTAAATACACTAATAGCACCGGCCCAACGTCCTATCATCAAACTTCCCCAATATATAGATATATAAGGAGCTATATCAGATGATTGTAAGCTACCAAATTCAGGTAATTTTAGCAGCTCGCCTAAGTTGCTTCCTACTGCAACCTCAACCCCAACGTAAACAAAAATAGCTAACATTCCTAATACTAACTGAGGATATTGCATAGCTCCCCATCCTTCTGGATTTTTCTTCGCTGCTATATAGGAATACAAAATCCCTCCTAAAACGACAATCAATGCCCCCATTAGCCAGTTCATTCTGTATTGATTCAAGTCTAATAATTGAACTGAATCCAATCCTTCTACATTTTGATATGATTTAAAAATAAAGGTAAAACAAGCCGCTAAAAGTAATGTCATAACAACAAGTGTCGTTAGGGCTTTATTTGCTTTTTCTATAGATTCATTAGAAATTCCTGATGGGACTTTTTTAGAAAAATAAAATAAGGCTGCTGAACCTACAAAAAGAAAGCCTACACACACATAAAGAAAAATAACTTTATCTAGTTCTAAATGCTTAATCTGATCATCCGAAACGGAGGCTGTCGTTCCAAACAATGCTAAAGCCACTATTATAGGACCAATTGTAGTTCCTAAAGAATTAATACCTCCTCCTAAATTTACTCTACTTGCTCCTGTTTTAGGATCGCCTAATAAGATTGCAAATGGATTAGCCGCTGTTTGTTGTAATGAAAAACCTAATGCTACTATAAACAAGCCTACTAGCATTCCTTCATAAATACTACCTTTTACAGCTAAAATCATTGCTCCCGATCCTAAAGCAGAAAATAATAAACCGTAAATTATACTTTTTTTATGTCCCCAACTTCCTACTATATCTTTTCCTTTCGCATTCCCGAAAGCAAATAATAACAAGGCTCCTAAATAATAGGCTGTATAAAATGCAAAATCTATTAACTGAGATTGAAATTGGTCTAAGGAAAAATAATTTTTACAAAATGGAATAAAAATACTATTTCCAGCAGCAATAAAACCCCAAAAAAAGAAAACAGTTACCAAGGTATATAAAGCTGGATAATTTGTTTTTGTTACTTGTGAATTCATAAATCTTTTTTAGTTAGCGATCCAAATATAACAATATCTTTGATTAAAAATTTAAAATTGTATTTTTGTTTAAAATTTAATGAATATGAAAAAAATTTGGGTTTTACTAATTTCACTACTACTACTTACAGCTTGTGATGATGGAAATATAATAGAAGAAACATTTAACTTTAGCTCTATTTCTGTTCAAAAATGTAACAACACCAATACATTATACAAAATTAATGATAAAGAAACGCTTATTTTTACAACTCCAGAAACAAGTTTTCCTAATGAAGAAGGGATTAAAACTTACCTCATTGGAACAGGCAATAACTTAATTTATAAAAAGTTTTTTTCAACGATTAATAGTAATGAAATCTGTTCTGTTGGTAATAATCCCGTTGCTGAGCAATGGACTGTATCTGGCGGTACTATTGAAATAACTACTAACAAAATAATTTCTACTAACGATCCTTCAAAGATTGTGGGGTATAATCATAAGATTTTGTTTAAGAATATAACTTTTAATAGTCCTAATAAGCAATTAGTTTTTGACAGATATGAGTTTGGTAACTATACTACGGATTTAATTGATTTAAAATTTGATTATAAAAATGCTGTCATGCAAAATTGTTCTGGCAATAATCTCTTTTTTAAATACAACAACAGTAATGCTTTATTATTAGATATAGACCCTAGTTTATACAAACATCAAATTATTGGTACAAAAACAGCTTTATTAAATAACAGTAATAAGATTAGCTATAGGGTTTATAGTGGTGGCTTAAACGCTAGTTTTTTCTGTCAATCTATTCCGCCTACAAGTCCTGCTTTGGTAGAAGAATGGATTGCACAGGAAGGCATAACAGATGTAAGTGGTATTATTGTGGTAGAAACTTCTCAACAAACCACTTCAACTTATCGTCATGTAATCAAGCTTAGAAAAGTGATTTTTAAAAACGGTATTAAAACCTATAGTCCTAATCCTAATGGGGATTATGAGTTTGGTGAAATTATAAACTAATTTACAAAAAGTTTTTTTGGTTAATATACACTTCTGTAGCACCAAAACCATACTTTTGAAAACTGGCTTCTTGAAAGCTGATATAACTGTATCTACTTAGTAGAAAATCTAATTCAGCTTTCAGGATTCCTTCTCCGACACCGTGAATAAGTACTACTTTTTGTATTCTGTTTTTTATTGCAAAATCTAATTGTCTTTGAGCGGTTTCCACTTGTATATTTAAAATATCATAATTATTCATACCTTTAGTTGTTTGTACTAATTTTTCTATGTGCAAATCTACCTCTAAAACAGTTTCATCTTTTTTAGACTTCCTTTCTTTTATAAAGTTTTTGGGTTTTGAAATTTCTTTTTCTTTTTTTATAGCGTAAAAATTTGCTTTTGAAAAATCCAATCCTGTTTGATCTATTAAAATTAGTTCGTTGTTTTTAAAAGGCAACTCAAATCCTTCTTCTGTTTCTATCCAAACTTGATCCCCCGTTACTTTTATTACTACTCCATTAATATTATCATCTAAAACCGATACACTATCTCCTATAAAAAACATAAATCTTATTTTTTTGCAAAAATAGAAACTAATTTTTTAATTTTACAATGAACTCTATTTTTACAGTGGTACAAAAGATAATCCTAAACGATTTTATGATTCCTTGCTTATTCAAAATACTTTTTAAAGTAGATTGTTTAGGTTGTGGAGCTCAAAGGGCTCTCATTTTATTATTAAAAGGAGAGGTACAACATGCTTTTTTAATGTATCCCCCTTTATTCAGTATTATTCCTTATTTAATATTAATTATCGGTCGTTATTTTAAATTTTTTATCTTTTCTTCCAAAATCATACTATCATTAGGTTATCTCAACTTCATTATCATGGTTATTTCTTACTACAGCAAACATTTTACATAAAAACACCCCCAAAAGTTCACTATTTGGGGGCACTATAGATAAGTTTTATTCGTTATTTTTCAAACTCTTTTAGCGTTTTTATAATAATTGCAACACAATCTCTTAATTGTTCTTCATTCATTACTAAAGGAGGAGCAAAACGAATAATATTTCCATGAGTAGGTTTAGCTAACAAT
Organism: Flavobacterium davisii; assembly: GCF_042182265.1. NCBI lineage: Bacteria > Pseudomonadati > Bacteroidota > Flavobacteriia > Flavobacteriales > Flavobacteriaceae > Flavobacterium > Flavobacterium davisii. Next base: position 2,200,250 of record NZ_CP097869.1, on the reverse strand, counting down.
CCGTTTTCTGCTAATTTCATACATATATTCCAAGCAGTATCGCTATCCTCTGTATCATTAATTACAACGGCATTTAATAATCCTTTTCCACGAACTAAGCTAGCTATGGGAGACGTTTCGATAAATTTAGCTAATTCTGAACGAAAGATTTGTCCTAATCGTTCTGCATTTTCGGCTAACTTTTCATCTTTAACTACTTCTAAAGCTTCAATAGCAACAGCTGCTGCTACTGGATTTCCTCCAAAAGTAGAACCGTGTTGCCCTGGTTTAATTACATTCATGATAGCATCATTTGCTAATACTGCTGATACAGGATAAGCACCTCCTGACAAAGCTTTTCCTAAAATCAAAATATCAGGCTGTACATTTTCATGGTGTACGGCTAATAGTTTCCCTGTACGAGCAATACCTGTTTGCACCTCATCTGCAATAAACAACACATTGTGTTTTTCACATAATTCTTTTGCTTTAGCTAAATATCCTTCGCTTGGCACATATACACCAGCTTCTCCTTGAATGGGTTCTACTAAAAATCCCGCTACATTGGACGATGAAGTAATTGCTTTTTCAAGAGCTTCTAAATCATCATACGCAATTTTAATAAATCCAACTGTGTAAGGACCAAAATTTTTACGAGCATTTTCATCATTTGAAAATGAAATGATCGTGGTCGTTCTTCCATGAAAATTGTTTTCACAAACTATAATTTGTGCCTCATTTTCATTGATTCCTTTTTTTTCATAGGCCCATTTTCGACACAATTTTAAAGCGGTTTCAACCGCCTCAGCCCCCGTATTCATTGGCAATACTTTATCAAAACCAAAATAATTGGTTACGTATTGCTCATAAACACCTAATTTATCATTGTAAAAAGCTCTAGACGTTAGGGTTAACGTTTGGGCTTGCTGTACCATAGCACCTACAATACGTGGATGACAATGTCCTTGATTAACTGCCGAATATGCCGACAAGAAATCATAATATTTTTTCCCTTCTAAATCCCAAACATACACTCCCTCTCCTTTACTTAATACTACTGGTAATGGATGATAGTTGTGTGCTCCATGTTTGTCCTCTAATCCAATGGCTTCAGCTGAAGTTAATTTTTCTAAAACTGACATAATTATTATTATTGATTAAAAAATCGCAATTCCTTCTTTATGGCGAGAAATCAACCCAATACTATACAAATGTAAAAATATAACTCCCAAAAACAAAAAAGATAATCAAGGGTGTCATTTTAGCTTGTCATCATCATAAAAAACGATTCAAAAAACCACATTTAAAAAAACTGAATATTAATAAATTTAAACAAATCTTCTTCTTTTATTTTTACATTATGGCTCGTTTTCTTTCTATTTGTTTAAAATCAGATTCTCTATTAAACTTAATTGTCAAACAAAATTTCTTAATAAATTCAAGTACTCACCGAAAATTTTAGAAGAAACATGATATTTATAATTCGACTCTTATCTTGAATAGGAGTTACAACACTATAACGTTAAATCATATTCTTAAAATATACTATTAGATCATGATGTTAACTTTAACTTTAATGAATGATAACCTTTTTTAAAAAAAGACTAAACATTTATCTAACATTGTCATTTTAAGTTTGCTTCGAAAAAACAAATTATATGAAAATTAAAAAAACCTCTTTATTTACCATCATCATCATTGCAAGCTTAGTTGCGTGTAATAAACAAGATGAAAGCAATGAAACAACAAGTGCTGTTAATCCTTATGAATTACGAAATCATTCTGTAACTCCTCCTCTGATTAAAGCTATGCCTGAATTTTCCTCATTGCAAACTTATTCATTATTTTCTAGTGAAGATAAATTAGTACAAACTCCTGATTATGTTTTTGGAGGTTCTGCTGATGGATCTGGATTAATACGAAATACAGATGATACATTTACATTTTTAGTAAATAATGAAGATAATTTTGCGGTATCTAAAATTACTTTTGACAAAACTTTTAAACCAGTTGCTGGGCAATATATACTAAATTCTAACGGAGCGGGCACAAGATTATGCTCAGCTACTTTAGCTACTCCAGAAATACATGGTTTTGGCCCTTTGTTTCTAACTTGTGGCGAAAGCAATAGTGAATCTCTAATTCACGGTTTAACCCCTTTTGATTCAAAAGCAAACAATAGCACTCCAAGACCATTAACCGCTCTAGGTAGATGGAGTGCTGAAAATGCTGTTCCTCTTTCTAAAAACGCATATAACGGACAAACTGTAATAATAATTGGCGATGATGATAATGGAACATACGGAGGACAATTAATATTGTATAAATCGACTATTGGTGATTTAAACAATGGAAAAGTGTATGTCTTAAAACGTACTAATAATGATCCTGTTGAAAAAAACATGACAGAAAACAACTCTTATGATGTTGAATTTGTAGAAATAACCGATATAAAAACCAATACTGGATTACAAAACAATCAGGCTGCACAAGCTTTAAACGCTCTTACTTTTGGTCGAGTTGAAGATATTGATTGGAATAAAACAACTGGTAAAGAAAGAGAAATTTATTTTAATGTTACAGGTCAAAACAACACAGGTGTAAACGCTAATAACTCACGTAATAAATACGGCCGTTTATACAAGTTAGAATTAAACGCTAATAATCCTTTACAAGGAAAACTAACCTTAGAATTGGATGGGGATAACCGAAATGGTAAAGCTAAAACTTTTCAAAATATAGACAATATTTGTGTCACCAAAAATTATGTGTATTTACAAGAAGATCCTAACGGATATGGAGATGAAGTACATGACTCTTATCTTTATCAATATAATATTCTAACAAAAGAGTTAAAAGTTGTTTTTGAATTAGATCATAAAAGAAATGAACCTGGCGACAAATATTTAAGTGCAGCCTCTCCTAAAGGTTCTTGGGAATATGGCAGTTTAACTGATGTTTCTGAAACATTAGGAGTTGAAAACACTTTTATGCTATGTATACAAGCACATTCTTGGGAAAAGGAAGCCTTTAAAGGAGTCGATGGTGGCAACATACGTCCAAACGAAAAACAAGGAAGTCAAGTTATCTTAATAAAAGGCTTACCTCGTTAAACTTTTTAATCAAATAAATAAACTTAAACCCAAATTCTGTATTAGGCTTCATTGTAAAACAAAAGATCTCAATAGGTTCAACTAGTCACCTAAAATTTTAGAAGAAAAAATAAAGAAACTATTTTGATGATTAAAATGGGAGTATGTCCTTCCTATTATTAAAAATAAGGTGGTTAAATTGGCATTGTCAATTCACCTCCTTCGAGTCTAATGCGGAATTTGGGTCTAAAAAGTATCCAAAAAAACCAATATCTTGTTATACATTTTTTAAAACAAAAAAAGAAAATCATATCCTCTTAATGACAAACCTTTTCCTTCCTAAATATTGCAAACCAAAAATTCATGCTTTGTTTTTGGACCAACTCTTTCTAATTTTTTAAAGTATATAAATGAAAAAAATTTTTATTTTAGTCCTTCTCTTATTTTTAATTTCTTGTAAAAAAAACAGTTATAATCATATTAACTATTTAAAAAACACCCAATTATTAATCCTTAACAACTATAACAAACTAATAAAGGAAGCTAACAAACTTGCTCATCTAACAAAACATAATGCAACTCAGGATGAACTAAAAAAACAATTTATAATAACACGATTAGCCTTTAAAACTTGTGAAGAATTTATTGCCTTTTATTTCCCCAGTACTTTTACAAAAATTAATGGCGCACCTATAAACGAAAATGATTTAAATGACAGCAACAGAAAAATAGAAGACGCTACTGGATTTCAGGTTGTAGAGGAAACTCTTTTTGACAAAAAATTAAATAGACAAGAAGCTATTCAAAATACTGCTACGCTTCAATCCTATATACAAACCCTAGAATTACAAATCCAAACCATTCAGCTTACAGATCGTTCTATTTTTGAAATTCAAAAACTACAACTTATTAGAATCATCAGTTTAGGTATTTCGGGTTTTGATTCTGCCATTGCCTTACAATCCTTAGCCGAAACAAAAAGTGCATTAAAAGGTATTCAATCTTATATAAATTGTTTTTCTTTTGAAGAAAAGCTAAATAAAAAAATAGCTCAAAGCATACAATTTATAAATCAAAATCAAGATTTCAATTCTTTTAATCGGGCTGTCTTTATTGTAAAATATATAAAACCAATTTTTGAAGAAATAAATCATATTCAACAAAAATTAAACATTAAAAACAATTCATTTATTAGCGCAATCGATTTCTCTAAAAACTCACCATTTGAAAAGGGAGCTTTTAATGTAAACTATTTCGCACCATTCTATAATCGAAATCCTTCTAAAGCGCAAATTGCATTAGGCAAAGAATTATTTTATGACAAAATTTTAAGTGGCAATCAAGCAGTATCTTGTGCTAGTTGCCATATTCCTGAAATAGGCTATGCTGATCATAAAACTACGGCAGTTAATCATATCGCAAATTCTCGAAATACCCCCACCTTACTCAATTCAGCATTACAAAACAACTTATTTGTAGATGGTAGAGTAGTATATTTAGAAGATCAAGCGAAGGCAGTAATTAATAACAAAAACGAAATGCACGGAAGCTTTAAAACAGCTTTGGCAAAAATTAATTCAAATCCTATATATATTCAAAAGTTCAAAAAAGTTTTTTTAAATGAAAAAGTCGTACGTGAACAACATGTATTAAAATCATTAGCCAGTTTTATTAGAACACTTGCTCCATTAAATTCAAGATTTGATAATTATTTACAAGGAACCGCTTCACTAACCTCAAACGAAACAAAAGGATTTAACTTATTTATGGGCAAAGGAAAATGTGCCACTTGTCATTTTTTCCCTTTGTTTAACGGAAGCGTACCGCCTTTGTATCAAAAAATGGAAAGTGAGGTATTAGGTGTTCCTACAAAACCAAACGTTCCTTCATTAGATCCTGATTTAGGCGAGTATTTAATTACCCAAGCTCCCCTAAAAAAATATGCTTTTAAAACGCCTACTCTTCGAAATGCTGCTATAACTTTTCCTTACATGCACAACGGCCACTTTAAAACCCTAGAAGAAGTCCTCATTTTTTATAACAAAGGGGGTGGAAAAGGACTAGGAATACATCTTAAAAATCAAACATTACCCGAGGACAACTTAAATCTTTCTAAACAAGATATAAAAGATTTAATTAGTTTTATTAAAACATTAAATGATATTTAGGATGGTAGTAGAAGATCGAAGCTAAAAATTAGAAATTGAAGACGGAGGTTGAAAATTGGAAGAAACAAGCAATAAACGGATACGGTACATTATTCACCTCCCTTCAACCTTAATTCTTCCAATAATTTCATTTGTTGCATTTGCATTTGCATCATTTCTTCGTGTTGATGTTTTAAAATATGATCTAATTTATCTTGAAGAATTCTAATTTCTTTTTCGGCTTTTAGATTAATCTGAAAATCTTTTTGGGCACGTTCTCGATCCTTTTCTTCTTGTCGATTTTGACTCATCATAATTATAGGGGCTTGAAGAGCTGCAACACAAGACAAAATAAGATTTAACAAAATAAAAGGATAGGGATCAAACCCCACATTTAATAAGACAAAAACATTTATTGAAATCCAAACTAATAAAAAGCTAAGAAATAAAATAATAAAAGTCCAACTTCCTCCAAAGGCTGCTACTCTATCCGCAACACGCTGCCCTAAAGTTAAAGCTTTAGTACCTAAATCCTTCTCTACTTCTTTCATACTGTCTATTTCTTTTTTTGCCATACAATCATTTTTTAAAACATTTCCAACAATTTACTTACTGTATTAAAATTACGTATAGTAGAAATAACATTCAATTTTTTCTCAATATATTTATTATCCATACGAGTTTTACCAGCTCCATTTATGTATTTTAAATACATTCTATTTTTATCAATAGTAGCTTCATCTGGCTTCACTTGACTTATTTTTAAATCGTGAATAGCATCTTCATTTAATTCTTTGTTTAGAAAAGCAAAGTAAATCTTAGATGTATCTACATCCTTTTCCTTTAAATACAGGTTATTAGCTAGTGCCTGTTCTAAATCTTGTTTCGCTAGAACCATTACAGGAACTTCATAGCCCCATTCTTTAAAAATTTCCTGTTTAATTTTAAATCCCACCGAAGCACCATTCTCTTCCTCACAATCAAAAAAAACATTACCTGATTGAATATAAGTCACTACGTTTTGAAAATCTATTCGTTCCAATAACGCTTTCAAATCATCCATTTTTATCATATTGTGCCCCGATACATTAATGCCTCGGAGAAGTGCAAGGTGCTTTACCATTTTTATATTTTTAAAAAAGTTTAAAACAAATAAAAAACAAATTTAAATTAATTAAAAATGTTAACAAGACAAACGTAAAAAACCTTTTACTAATTTTAACCATCAAAAAAATCAAACAAAAAATTTTGATCACTACAAACAAAAAGATAAATACTTTTCTGGTGGCTTTTTGAATAATCCAGAAGAAAATATAACCGCTTCTTTCAAAGATTTTGCCCTTTTAGGACGAGACACTATGTCTTGTATTCCTTCTGAAATATTTTTTCATGATTGATTTATCTTAACAAACCACTATCTTTAACCATTATTAAAAGAAAACCTATCCTGTCACATTATCAAAATAAACGGAATATCTTTACAGTAGAAAGTCTTCCTTTTTGATGAATTCTAATTTTTTAAAAAAATTGCTCTTCAAATGAACAAAATATATCTCATTTTAGCCCATAAATCACCAGAACAATTGGAAAGACAAATTAAGGCATTATATAATGAACAATCTTTTTTTTATATACACATAGACCTAAAATCGGATATTCATTTATTTGATAATCTAAAAAAAATAAATAATGTATACTTAATAACCGATCGAGTAGATTGTATTTGGGGTGATTTTAGCACTATTATAGCAACTTTAAATTTAATGGAAAATGCAATAAATCATCATAATGAAGGATTTTGTATACTCATGAGTGGCCATGATTACCCTATAAAGAACTTATCTTTTATTGATGCTTTTTTCAATCAGAATAAGAATACCGTTTTTATTGATTTAGATAAAGCAGAAAATATTTGGCCAAAATTTTATGAAAGAATAAAATATTATAAGATTAATCTGAGTTCAAAAAGGGGCGACTTTTTACTAATAAAAGGACTGAATACTCATACTATAAAAAGCCTTGTTAAAAAAGAAATTTCTTTTTATCAATTTTTAAAAATTATGGTCATAAAACGGAAACTTACTTTACCCTTAAAATTCTATGGTGGTTCTCAATGGTGGGCTATGGATCTTTCTATTTTAGCTAAAATGAATGATTATATAAAATTAAACAGGCATGCTCTTTTTAATTTTTTTGTTGATTCTTTATTACCAGATGAATTTTTTTTTCATTCGATCATTATGTACTTAAAAGAAACAGGCCTTCCTATTGAATTTGATAATTCTTTAACATATATTAATTGGAGTAGAAAAAATTGTCCTCTTCCTGTAACTTTTCAATCTGACGACTTAAAGGAATTGTTAGATCAACCACCTCTAAAATTATTTGCTAGAAAGTTTGATATAGATTACAACAAAGAAATATTGGATATGATAGATCAAAATATCAAATAATAGTAAATTTTTATTAAACCCAGATTTCAAGAAAGTATTGTTCTTTGACAAATGAGAGCTAACTTGTACTTGCGACCGAAGCCTATGTATAAAATGGTTTACGCATTAGATATTGTTTTAAAAAAAGATTTTTGAACAAACTCAAATACTCACAAAAAATTTTAAAAGAAAAAATAATAAACCATTTTAATAATTAATTTTTTGAGTACGTGCTTGAAATGGAATAGATTTTCCGTCAATTCACTTCATTCAAATCTAATACCGATTTTGAATTAAAAACACTCAATATAACAACCAATTTTTGTATTTAAGAATACTATCTGTTCTATTCTTTTTATCATTAATTTCAATACTCTCTTAAATATTTAACATGCCAAATGATAAAATATACCATTATAAAGAAAGTCTTTTTTTAGTTTTATATAATGCGAATTAATTGACTAAATAAAAATAACAATTCGCCACCATTCCTCATTTTACTTTAGTATACCCCCAAAACAAAAAAAGCAAATTTATATCAGCTTGGTAAAAAATTTGGATTAGAATAAACCCAAAATTTGAATGTAAAAAAGAATCGTTATCCTCATTTTGATTGACCAATTAAAAACGAAACTCACATTCTTTAAAATTCTAAAATCTAATAGCAATTATTATCTTTGCACTATGGGAAGAAAAAAAGATAAACAAGTCGTATTCGAAAACGTAAAAGTCCTTGATGCAGGAGCAAAAGGCGTATGTGTGGCAAAAGCACCAGAAGGTCAGGTCATTTTTTTAAGTAATGTGGTACCTGGCGATGTTGTAGATATTCAAACCTTTAAAAAACGTAAATCGTATTATGAGGGGAAAGCCATCCAATTTCATTCATATTCTGAACATCGTGTAGAGCCTGTATGCGAGCATTCAGGTGTATGCGGTGGTTGCAAATGGCAAAATATGAATTATAATCAACAACTTTTTTACAAACACCAAGAGGTAGAAAATAATTTAAAACGTATTGGCAAAATTGAACTTCCAGAATTTGAACCCATTTTAGGATCAAAAAAACAATTTTTTTATCGAAATAAAATGGAATTTGGCTTTTCTTCTACTCGTTGGATGACTCCTGAAGAGATTAACAGTGGTGAGGCACTTAATAATAAAAATGCCGTTGGTTTTCATATCCCAAAAATGTGGGACAAAATTCTTGATATTAACAAATGTCATTTACAACAAGACCCATCCAATACTATTCGCAACGAAATAAGGCGTTTTGCTAATGAAAATAATTTAAGCTTTTTTAACCCTAGAGAGCATAATGGTTTATTGCGTACCCTTATGATTCGTACTGCTTCTACAGGAGAAATTATGGTTCTTATTCAGTTTTTTGACAACCATAAAGAACAAATAGCGTGTATGATGAATTTTTTAGCAGAGCGTTTTCCTGAAATTACATCACTACAATATGTGATTAATCAAAAAGCCAATGATACGTTGTACGACCAAGATATTATTTTATTTAAAGGACGTAACTATATTTTAGAAGAAATGGAAGGTTTACAATTTAGCATTAATGCTAAATCATTTTATCAAACCAATTCAGAACAAGCTTATGAATTATATTCTATCACAAGAGATTTTGCGGGGTTAACGGGCAATGAGTTAGTATATGATTTGTATACAGGAACAGGAACTATTGCGCAGTTTGTTTCTAAAAAAGCTAAAAAAGTAATTGGTGTCGAAGCGGTTCCGGAAGCGATTAGTGATGCCAAAATAAATGCGGAACGCAATAAAATAACTAATTGTGAGTTTTTTGTAGGTGATATGAAAAATGTTTTTAACGACGAGTTTATAACTACTCACGGACATCCTGATGTTATTATTACAGATCCGCCTCGTGATGGTATGCACGCTGATGTTGTAGAGCAAATATTAAAAATTGCACCCAAAAAAGTGGTTTATGTAAGTTGTAACGCTGCCACACAGGCACGTGATTTGGCTTTAATGGACAGAATGTATAAAGTAACTCGTGTACGTCCTGTAGATATGTTTCCACAAACACATCACGTAGAAAATGTGGTACTTTTAGAGATAAAATAAATAGTAAATGAGGCCATCCAAAAGAATTCTAATCTTGTTTTTTTAACCAAAAAGGACTATCATAATTCTGATAATCGCCCCTTTATTAATACAAAAGCAACAAAATACCTCTTGAATTATTACTTTTAGGATAGCCTCCTTTACAAATCACTCTTTACTAAAACAAATATGAAAAAGATATGCTTTGGTTTGTTGACTATTATTTTTGCAACGGGATTTTTAAATTGTGAACCTGATGATATTTGCGCACAAGAAACGCCTACAACGCCTAAAATAATTATCCAATTCTTTGATAATAATAACCCTACTAACCCTAAAAATATAACCGATTTAAAAGTTACAGCGGAAGGAATGAATACTTCTTTAGATTTTACAGGAAGTAACAAAATTGCATTACCTTTAAAAGTAAATGATAATCAGGTAATATATAACTTCCAAATCAATTCAAAAAACGCTGCTCTAGCTAAGGAAGATCAAATTAAATTTAGTTACTCTCGCCATGACGTTTATATTTCTAGAGCTTGTGGTTATAAAACTGATTTTACACTCGTTTCCCCTAAGGGAGTGTTTCTTACTACACCTAAAAATTGGATACAAGAAGTAACTATTCAAAAAACTTTTATAACAAACGAAAATGAAACACATATCAAAATTTTCTTTTAGTCTGTTATTATTTATGTTATCACTAACATTTATTCAGGCACAGGAAAAAACAAACGATACAATTAAAAAAACAGAACGCTATGGCTTACGAATAGGGGCTGACGTATCAAAAATAACGCGCTCTATTTTTGATAAAAATTACCAAGGTTTAGAACTTGTTGGTGATTATAGGATAGGCAAAAAAATGTATTTAGCTGCTGAAATAGGTAAAGAAAAAAAAATCACGGAAGACAAACGCCTTAACTTTACAACAAATGGCCATTATTTAAAAGTAGGTTTTGATTATAATTTTTACCAAAATTGGCTAGATATGGAAGACATGGTACATTTAGGACTTCGTTATGGTATTTCTACTTTCAGTCAAGAACTTAATAGCTATAAAATTTACAATACTACAGGATATTTCCCACAAGCAGATCCTATAGTAGTCAATCAAAAATATGATGATCTTACAGCTCATTGGACAGAGGTTGTTGCAGGAATAAAAGCTAAAATTTTTAATAATTTTTATGCGGGTGTTAGCCTTCGTATGAATTATTTGTTATCTGAGAAAAAACCTGACAATTTTAACAATTTATATATTCCTGGTTTTAACAGAACTTATGAAGGGAAGTTTGGGGTAGGATGGAATTATAGCATTACTTATTTTATTCCTTTGTATAAAAAGAAAAAATAATTTTTTTGGTTTAATCAAATCGTTCTTTTCTAGAGAAATAAAAACAACAGGTAGTTTTTATAATGAGTAAATGGGATTATCTACTCTTGACAAGTCATTTAGAAATAAAATAGAGCAATATAACCAAGGTTTACCCCCTTCTTATAAAAATAGCCCCCTTTTTAGAGCTCTTGTTCTAAAAAAGGGGGCTATTTTTGCATGAGGTTTATAAATATTATTTCAAAAAGAAAATCAACTTTACTCTGCTTTAAACACTTAACTATTATTTTCTTGATTTTTTTATTAAAGTGTAGTAAGCTTCGATATTTAGTTATGAATTTCCCCTCAACATCTTTTCTTTTTTTTAATGCCAACTTTAGAGAATCAAAGGGAATAATAATTTTATTCCTTTAGCAAATAGATCCCATCAGGTTTTAATTCTATCATTTTTTGCTTATAGAGTATTCCTATGGCTTTTTTAAACGTCTTTTTGCTCATTTGCAAAATGGTTTTAATATCATCAGGACTACTATTATCATGTAATTTTAAAACTCCTCTACCTGCTTTTAATTCATCTATTATTTTTTGAGCAGAAGCATCTATTCTTTCAAAACCTAAAGGATGTCTTGACACATCAATCTTACCATCTGGGCGAATATTTTTTATATACCCAACAATACGATCTCCTGTTCTTAAATCTTCAAAAATTTCGTTTTTATAAATTAATCCTTTGTGTTTTTCATTAATGATAACATTAATACCTGTATCGGAAATATGCGAAATGATTAAATCAACTTCTTCTCCGTTTTCAAGATTCATATCTTGATTATTCAAAAACTGATTTAATCTACTAGAACCTACTAGACGATTTGTTTGCTGATCTAGATACATATACACAAGGTAACGTTTTCCTTCTTCCATAGGCCTAGCCTGTTCTTTAAAAGGCACAAACAAATCTTTTTCTAGACCCCAATTCATAAAAGCCCCAAATTTGTTTACATAACTTACTCTTAATAACGAAAATTCATTTAAAAATATATAGGGTTCCAGAGTGGTAGCTACAGGACGTTCTTCGTGATCTAAATAAACAAACACTTCTATTTCTTCCTCTATTTCGTATTGTTTTGGTACATACTTATTGGGTAATAAGACATCTTTTTCTCCGTCTGTTAAATATAAACCAACGGCTGTACTTCGAAGTATTTTTAGAGTATTGTATTTTCCTATTTCAATCATCTGTGAAAATTTAGAATGGCAAAGATACAAATAAAAAATCCCGATAAAAATCGGGATTTAGAAAGTTTGTTTGTATAATTAATTATAAACACTTTCTTTTTGAAAATGAAGCGTTAATAAATAATATACAACTGCACGGTATTTATTTCGGTTAGAACGTCCGTATTGTTCCATTACACTATCAATTGCGGCATCTAGCTCTGGACTATCTGAAAGCCCTAATTTTTTTATTAGAAAGTTATTTTTAACTGTATCTAATTCCGATTGTTGTGAACCTGAAACAGTAGCAGAATCTTGATTATAAATAGAGGGACCACAACCTATTACTACTTTTGTTAACAATTCTACATCAGGATTTACACCACATTTTTCTTTTAAATCTGCAGTATATTTTTCAATCAGTTCATCTCTTTTACTCATATTTTTTTTAGTTAGATTATTGTATATCTACCAAATATAAAAAAAAACATACGAACAAACAAGCTAAGACTAAAAAAATCAATCATTTAGATCTTTAAAATATTGTAAAAGGATTTTATTATTTAGTTTTTCTGGCGTAAAAATTTCATATATAGCAGGTCTATTTAATGATGAAAAATCGTTCCAATTTTTCCGTAATTGTCTTTCATTGGTTGCTCTAAAATAGCGAAATCCATACATAGAGGCTAAATATTCTGCTGTTAGATTATGGGTGGTTTCAAAAAAGGTATTAAATGTTTCATTTTCCTGATGTCCTGGCAAAATTCTAAAAATCCCTCCTCCTCCATTGTTTATAAGGATAATTTTAAAATCATTGGGTATATAGTGATTCCATAAAGCATTACTATCATAAAAAAAACTAATATCTCCAGTTATTACATACGTTGTTTTTTTACTTCCTACAGCTGCGCCAATAGCTGTTGTGGTACTTCCTTCTATTCCACTAGTTCCTCTATTACAATAGACCGAAATACTCGAATCTATAGAAAAGAGTTGTGCATAACGTATAGCGGAACTATTACTAATTTGTAATTGGAGGTTTTTAGGTAATAATTCTGTAATTATTTGAAATACTTTTAAATCAGAAAAAATCAACTCTTTTAGATAGTCGTTGTGTGCTACTGCCCTTTGTAAACGAATATCTAATAATTCTTGCTGAAAAGAGCTTTCTTTGTAGCTGGTTAACTTTAAAAAACGTTCAAAAAATACATTGGGTGTTTCTTTAAAATGATGACTAAGACAACCATACGTATTATAAGCTCTTAATTCGTCCACATGCCAATGTGCTTTGGGTTTGTATTTTCTGAAAAAGGCTTTTATTCTTTTTGAAACAATCATACCTCCTAGCGTTAGTAATATTTCAGGTTTGTAATGTTCGAATTCTTTTTCTGAAAAAGGCGTTATAATTGTATCTATATTTGTAATAAAGTTTTCATGATGTACATTAGATGTAACTTCAGTCATTACAATAACAGAAGGATCTTGTGCTATTATGTTTAGATATTCTGCTTCAATGGTATTCGGTTGATTTTCCCCTATTAATACTATTTTTTTTTGTGCTTCATTCCATTGTTTTGCAAAAGGTTGTATTTCGGAGGCTTTTTCTTCTTTTTTTTCAAAATCAAACCATACAGGCGCTATAATGGGCGCTAAAATTGTTTCATATAAAGGTTCTTCAAAAGGAACATTTATATGAACAGGGCCTTTTTGTGAAATACTTAAGAAAAGAGCTTCTTGTATTAAACGATCATTTTCAGCAGAAGCATTCTCTTCTAAATTTGCATTATATAAAATGTGGTTAGCAAAAACATTGGCTTGCCTAATGGTTTGTCCATCTCCAATATCTATTTTATCAATTGGTCTATCAGCTGAAATAACCACTAAAGGTATTTGACTATAAAAAGCCTCTGTAATAGCAGGGTAATAATTTAACAATGCAGATCCTGAAGTACAAGTTAGTACTACGGGCTCTTGCAATTGTTGAGCTAAACCTAATGCAAAAAAACCGGCACAACGTTCATCTACTATACTATAACAATTAAACTCTGTTTGATTAGAAAATCCTATAGTCAAGGGCGCATTTCGCGAACCTGGAGAAATGACTATATGTTGTAATCCTTTTTTTTTACATATTTCTATTATGCTTTGTGCTAAAGGAATTCTGGGGTAAATAGCGGTAGGTTTCAATTTATAATAAACTCATGTTCTGTAGCAAAAGTATTAACTTATCGTCATATTTTGAGCATTTTCTTTTAAAATTAAAAATTTATAAATCATGTAATATGCCAAAGCAGTAGAAATCGTAATTATTTTGTGCAAAAAGATTGATCTATAATGAAACATGTTGAAGAAAAAAACAGACATTTGAACTAGAAAAAAAATAGTGGCTATCAGAAAAATCAAATTTTCTTTTTTGGGTTCATTTAAATACGTAACAACTCCAACAGCTCCCAAAAAGGCGGTTAATAGGCAATTAAAAACCCAATAAATATAGAATTCTTCTACCTGATCAAAAACAAAATAGATCATATATAAATATAAGACAAATAATGGTATTAAAGCAATTCCGATTGCTGTTCGGTATTTTTTTTTAATAAATTCTAATATTAAATAAATAAGTCCTATTTTGGAAGCTAAAGAAAATAGTGTTGCTATTTTAAAAGCGGTTTTTCCTTCTATTGCAAATAAAGAGGATGTAATCTGAAATAATATTAGACATAATAAAAAATTCATATTTATTCTAGTAGAAGAAACTATATATAATATGAAAAGTAACGGAATACGTATAGAACGCTGATACTCTTCTAACGCATTTACTTGTAACAAACTCATAATTCCATACAATACGAGATTAAAAATAAATAGGAATTCAAAAAGTTGGGTAATTTTTTGTAATTTCATGACCTTAATTTATTAATTTTAATTAAATGTCCATCCACATAAGAGAGGCTAAGTACACAGATCTTCCTGATATTCTTGAAATAGTGAATTATGAAATTGTAAACAGTACTTCTATTTGGGAATATCATATCAGAACGTTAGAACAACAACAAAAGATTTTTAATGAAAAAAAATTAAATAATCAACCTTTTTTAGTTGCCATAAAAGGAAATAAAACAGTAGGATTTGGGACTTACGGTTCATTTCGTTTTAAAATAGGTTACCAATTTACCGCAGAACATTCTGTATATGTACATAAAGATTTTCATGGAAATGGTATCGGATCTCATCTTTTAAAAGAACTTATAAAAATTGCAAAAAAACAAAAATTACACACCTTAATTGGTGTTATTGACTCTGAAAATTCAGGAAGTATTACATTCCACAAAAAACTCGGATTTCAAGAAGTTGGCCATATTAAGGAAGCGGGATTTAAGTTTAACAAATGGTTGGATTCTACTTTTGTACAAATTTTATTATAAATTCTTAACTACTGATTTCTTATTTGTTCATTTTTTTAGTTTTTTTAAAAAAACAAGACTCTTCTTGCTTGAGACAAGCTTAAAAATAACACTGTCATAATCTATAATTTTAACTCAATTATGTTTTAGAAATATATTACAGATAAGAACAACTTGGAATCTAAAAAAGCGCCTTTCTTTGTTTCTAATACAATAAAACTACCAATGTGGTAAAAAATCCTCAGTTTTTTATCTTTATCACAAGACTTATGATGTAATCTGCTTTAAACAATAGGTTACATTTTATTTCTTATTAAATTTAATTAATTTCTCTTTACAATCTGTTTTTTTATCTAATTAATAATATTTAATACATATTGTTTCAAAAATAAATCAGATAATCGTTTTAAATAAAACGTTTGTTATTTTCCCTTTTTGTTTGTTTGTTTTTTAAAAAGCAAGCAAAATTACGATTTCCATCTAATAAAGACCTCTAAACCACAAACTATATAAAGACTAAATAACTACCTTTGCAAAAAAAAATAATGCAAAACATATACATCGGATATCATTTTGAAGTAGAACCGAAAGAATTAGGTTCAGAAATTTTAATAGCGGAGTTAGGCGAACTTCCATTTGATAGTTTTATCGAAACAGAAAATGGTTTTTCAGCTTATATTCCTAAAGAAAACTGGAATGAAAATATTTTAGACGACATTTATATATTACAAAATTCTGACTTCAAAATTAGCTATACTTTTGAAGAAATTGAACAACAAAATTGGAATGCAGAATGGGAAAAAAACTTTGCCCCTATTGATGTTGATGGTTTATGTCACGTTCGTGCACCTTTTCATCCTAAAACAGATGCTGAATTTGACATTGTAATAGAACCTAAAATGAGCTTTGGAACAGGTCATCATGAAACGACACACATGATGATACAACATTTACTGGAATTAAATCTAAAAGGATTAAAAACATTAGATATGGGGTGTGGAACGGCTATTTTAGCCATACTTGCTGAAATGAAAGGAGCACAACCTATAGACGCTATAGACATCGATAATTGGTGTTATCTAAACTCTATTGAAAATGCAGAACGTAACAACTGTAAGCATATAACCGTTTATGAAGGAGACGCTTCTTTACTAACTGATAAAAAATATGATTTGATTATAGCTAATATCAATCGAAACATTTTGCTTAATGATATGCAAACTTATGTTACATGTTTAAATCCAAATGGGATTATTTTATTTAGCGGTTTTTACGAACAAGATATTCCTCACATTGATGCCTCTTGCACAGAAAAAGGTTTAACTTTTGTTAAAAAAATAAGCCGTAACAACTGGGTATCTTTAAAATATGTAAATTAGTTTTTCAAACCATATAAGGAATTATAGGAAGTATAAAATTTAGGAGCTTATATGGTTTATACTAAAAAAATCAATTATGTCAACAATAGAAAAAATACAAGAAGAGATTGCTATTTTAGAACAAGTTTCTATTAACCATGAAATTATTTTATACAACGATGATATTAACACATTTGATCATGTTATAGATACCCTTATACGTGTTTGTAACCATGAAGAACTACAAGCCGAACAGTGTGCTATACTAGTACATTATACGGGCAAATGCGGTGTAAAAACAGGAGCATTTGACGATTTAAAACCTCAATATCACGCCCTTCTTGACGCAGGATTAAGCGCGGAAATTATATAATTCATATAAAAAATATTAATTTTTTAAATAAATTTTAAAAAAAAATAATTAGTTTTACTTAAACAGACAACATTTTTTTGAATTTTAAAATTAAACATCAAAATGGAAACTTACGGTAAAATACTAATCATTGCAATGCCTGTGTTCTTATTCTTAATTATAGTTGAGAAACTATATGGATATTACAAAAGAATAGATTACGCTCCTATAATGGATAGTATTTCAAGCCTAAGTTCTGGCATGACAAATGCTACTCGAGATGTTTTAGGATTAAGTATTTCAATTATCTCGTATGAAATAATGGTTTCTAAAATTGCAATTTTTCATATTAAAGAATCGGCTTTAGCTTATATCATTGCATTTATTGCTATTGACTTCCAAGGATATTGGACGCATCGCTGGGCACATCAAATTAATATTTTTTGGAACAAACATGCAATTCATCATAGTAGCGAAGAGTTTAATCTATCTTGTGCATTAAGACAATCCGTTTCTGATTTTTTTAAGCTTTTTACTTTTTTACTACTACCGGCAGCTCTACTAGGCGTTCCTTCCAAGGTAATAGCAATTACACTACCTGTGCAATTTTTTTTACAATTTTGGTACCACACACGATATATCAATAAATTAGGTTTTTTAGAAAAAATAATCGTAACGCCCTCTCACCACAGGGTACATCATGCAATTAATCCTGAATATATGGACAAAAATCATGCTCAGATATTCATTATTTGGGATAAGCTTTTTGGAACTTTTCAGGAAGAATTAGATGAGGTTCCTCCTGTTTTTGGTATTACACGTCCTGCTAAAACGTGGAATCCTTTTAAAATTAATTTTCAACATTTGGGCGTTTTAATTCAGGATGCTTGGCATGCAGAAAAATTTATTGATAAATTAAAAATTTGGTTCATGCCTACAGGTTGGAGACCTGATGGATTTGAAAAAAAATACCCCATTAATAAAATTGAAAATGTATACCGTTTTGAAAAATTTGGAACTCATAATTCAAAACTATTGATTCGTTGGTCATTATTTCAATTATTTTTCACTTTATTACTAATTTCATATTTATTTGATAACATCGCAAGAATAGGCTTACCACAAATTTTTTATTATGGCTTTTTCATTTTTATAACAGTTTATAGTTACACAGAATTAATGGACCAAAGTAAATTAGCATATATTTACGAAACTATTCGTTTTGTATTAGCATTTACTTTCCTCTATTTATTTAATGGTTGGTTTAAAATAGATGAAATAATACCTTATGGCACATACATCATAATGAGTTATTTTGTATTTTCCCTTTTAGCAAGTTTTTACTTCGTAACAGTAGATTTTAAACAAAAAGAAGTCGTTTCCATATAAGCTAATTTTATGAGCAAGTATTTAAAAATTTTTACAGGTATAAGTATATTCTATTTAATTTTATTACTAACTAAACAAGACGCTTTGGCTTGGTATTTTAAACCATTACTTCTTCCTTTTTTAGTATTAGAAACTTACAAAAGCAATGATTTCCGTACAAAAAATCTACTTCTTTCCGCATTATTTTTTTCCTGGATTGGAGATGTCGTTTTAATGTTTGCCCATAAAGACGAATTGTTTTTTATTCTAGGTTTGGTTTCTTTCTTAATTAGTCATATTCTTTTTATCCTACTTTTTACTAAACAAAATCAAACCAAAGCAAACTCCAACTTCTTTTGGATTGGCTTTATTTTTGTAATCCTCTATCTATTCGAAATATTACATTTTCTTTTTCCTTATCTAGGCGGTTTAAAAATACCTGTTACAATATATGCCAGCACTATTTCTATCATGCTATTAATGGCTATTAAAGGTTATTTTAATTGGTCTAAACCTAACAATTTAACAATACTTATAGGTGCTTTATTTTTCGTAAGTTCTGATAGTATTTTAGCCATTAACAAATTTTATCCAGAACTAGAATTACCCAAATCCGGTTTTCTTATCATGATAACTTACATTACTGCCCAATTCCTTATAACTAAAGGGATTCTAGAATTAAATAAAAAAAAATAATCCCTTTTTAAAAATTTCATTAAAAAAAGTTATCCAATACAATTTTATTTAGTGCAAACAAAAAAAAATTAGATGATCTTAATTTAACCCCAGATTAAGATTATGCGTTAGAAATTAATTACAAACAGATAAAAACTTTGAATCTAAAAAAGTATATTTTTTTATCCTCAATTAGGTTGTCTTAAAAATTTAGAATCTAATCATTTATACAATAGAAGAAATCATATACTATTGATCATTTGAATCTATCTCCCTTGGTCGAAGTGATAAAGCACGCGTTAAATCCAAATTTAGCATTAGAAATCTATTCCACTTTATTTTTCTTCTAATTCAAGCACGTACTCAAATTTTATTCATCAAAATAGTTCATTATTTCATTTTCTAAAATTTTCCGTGAACACTTGAATTTATTTAAATTTTTATTTCAAAACGAAGTCTAATGCGGAATATGGCTTAAATTACGGTTTTAATAATACCTTTTTCAAACTTAAGAAATAAAAAAAGTCCACTAATTATGTGGACTTTTTTTATCTTGATTTTTCTTCAACTAAAACATTTCTCTTCCTGCAAAATGAAAAGCACCTTCAATAGCTGCATTCTCATCAGAATCTGAACCGTGAACCGCATTTTCACCAATAGACGTTGCATATTTTTTACGGATAGTTCCTTCAGCAGCTTCAGCTGGGTTAGTAGCACCAATTAAAGTACGGAAATCCTCTACAGCATTATCTTTTTCTAAGATAGCGGCAACAATAGGACCACGAGACATAAATTCTACTAATTCTCCATAAAATGGTCTTTCAGCATGTACAGCATAAAATTTTTGTGCATCAGCAACTGTTAACTGAGTTAATTTCATAGAAACAATTCTGAAACCACCTTCAGTAATCATATTTAAAATACCCCCAATGTGTCCTTTTTCAACAGCATCTGGCTTAATCATTGTGAAAGTTCTATTTCCTGCCATTTTTTTGTTTTTTAAATTTGGGGTCAAAAGTACAAACTTTAGTTTAAATGTTTAAATGTTTAAATATTTATTTTTGATATTTATTCAAATTCTAAACCCCCTTTAAAAAACAATCACATTAAACTGATTACTAAGTGGATGGAGTTTTTGAAACAATTCTATTATAAACTTTTCTCCATATTCTATATAAAATGTACTAAAGTTTAACTGACGTTCTTGTAAACTTTTATTTGGGAATATGGTTTCTTGTAGATCAACAATACGCTTTAATTTTTCTTCGTGATTTCTTTTTTCTGCTTTTAAAAGGCGTTTTTCTAAGTTTTCTAATCCTTTTATTTGTTTTGTTTCTTGTGCTTTTACTGCTCTTAGAAATGTTTTATCTGTTTTATTTGCAATATCTAAAAGTCCTTCAAATTGTTTCTTCAAATGTTCTTTTTGTGCTGAAAAATCGATTGTAAAAGCTGAAAATTGCTTTGTTTTTTTATTAATCAATTCTGATTGTTTAAGAAATAAATCGGACCATGTTAACTGTAAACTATTTGCTTTTTTTAACTGTTTTTCGCTTGCAATAACAACGGAATTACGCAACAACAAAATAGGAAATGTAATTTTAAATGCTTCAAACATGGCTTTTAGCTCTAACCAATAGGCTATTTCTCCTCCTCCTCCAACATAGGATAAATTAGGTAATATTAGCTCTTGATACAAAGGTCTTAAAATAACATTAGGACTGAAATTTTCAGGTTTTGTTTCTAGTAATTCTAAAATTTCAACTTCTGAAAAAATTAAATTAGTATTATTAATTCTGTAGTTTCCTTTTTCAAAAATAATTCTTTCACGCAAATCTTCTTCTATATAAAAAAGATTGATCGTTCTAGGATTTACCTGAATATCGTAAGAAAAAGAAGAAAGTGTTTCTGTTACTTTTTTATATGCCGTTTGCTGAAGTAATTCTTCCTTAACAGCAGGTATAAAAAGTTGTTTTAAAGTACCATCATCTCCATCTAAAATTACCAATCCATATTCTTTAAATAATTCATTAACTAAATAACGTGTTGCATCTGCTAAATTAGAATGCTCTAAATAAGATTTTTCAAAAAGAGAAGTAAGTATTTTAGCGTAATTGCTGGTTCCTAAACTTTTTTTTACTTTTTCAAACATCTCTTCTAATCCTTCAGTAGATAATCTTCCTACTGGTCCTTTGGATTGTTTGCTCCAAGTAAGTTTCTCTTTATTTAGTTTGAAATAATTAATTTCTTCAAAGTCATGATCTTCTGTTGCCATCCAATAAATTGGAACAAAATGATATTCAGGATATTGTAATTTTAACTCCAAACACAAATTAATTGTAGATACAATTTTATAAATAAAATACAGTGGCCCTGTAAATAAGTTAAGTTGATGTCCTGTGGTAATTGTAAAAGTATTTCGTTCATTTAGCAAATGAATATTATTCAGAGTAGTTTCACTAATATCAAAATCTTTATTTTGTTTTAATAGTGAATTAACTAAAACCGCTCGATTTTTTACACTGTAGTTATTTTTTTTTTCTTCTATTTGATCTAAAAAATTTTCAATCTTAGGGAAGCGATTATAAAACGATTGCGTTTTCTTTTCTTGATTTAAATAATCAACAATCAATGAGGAAAAATACCCTGAATTTTGAAAAGTAATACAATCTGTTGGCATAGTTCTTTTTTGGGTAAAAATAGCAAATAGATTGGTTCTTTCTTTCGTTTTTAACATCTTCTTACAATATGATCGGAATCTCTTTTTGAAACTCGGGATACAATTGATCTCTTTTTTTTCGTATGACAACAAATTTCATAAGTAGATCTGCTTCATATTTTCAAGATAATGGTAATGATTAAAACCAGATTACGCATTAGATTTGAATTGAGGTTAATTGGCGGAAAAATCTATTCTATTTTTATCATTCCGCAAATTGAAGCGCGTACTTAATTTTTATTCATCAAAATAGTTAACTTATTTTCTTCTAAATTTTTGCGTGGATACTTCCGCTTATTTTTTTCGTTTTACAACGAAATCTAATGCGGAATCTGAATGAAAATTTCAACAGAATCCATTTTTAGATTTACCTTTGCAAAAAAACAATCCTTTGAAAGATATTCTACTGATCACTCCTCCTTTTACACAGCTGAATACTCCGTATCCAGCTACGGCCTATATAAAGGGCTTTTTGAATACTAAATCTATTGACTCATTTCAAATAGATTTGGGTATTGATGTTATTTTAGAATTGTTTTCTAAAAAAGGGCTTGAAAAAATATTTGACATTCAAGATATACAATCTAAAAATTTAACGGAAAACTCGCAACGAATATATGCACTAAAAGAAGAATATATAAAAACCATTGAAAATGTTATTGCTTTTTTACAAGGAAAAAAACCTTCACTGGCGCGTCAAATATGCGCAGGAAATTTTTTACCCGAAGCATCTCGTTTTGAGCAGTTAGACGATCTGGAATGGGCTTTTGGTAATATGGGAATGCAAGATAAAGCTAAACATTTAGCGACTTTATATCTTGAGGATTTATCTGATTATATCATAGAATGTGTGGATGAAAATTTTGGTTTTAGTCGTTATGCTGAACGATTAGGACGAAGTGCTAATTCTTTTGATGAACTTTATAGTTTTTTACAAAAAGATCCCACACATATTGATATTATTACACTTGATATTCTTTTAAAAAAAATTAAAATCACGCAACCTAAGCTCATTTGTTTTTCGGTTCCTTTTCCTGGTAATTTATATAGTGCTTTTCGTTGTGCACAATTCATTAAAAAATATTATCCTGAAGTAAAAATCGCTATGGGAGGTGGTTTTCCAAACACCGAACTCCGTGATTTAAAAGACAAAAGGGTTTTTGAATTCTTTGATTTTATTACACTTGATGATGGCGAATTGCCTTTAGAATTATTATATCATCATATTTTTCATACAAGTTCTAAAGAAACACAACTGAAAAGGACTTTTCTTCTTGAAAATGGCGAGGTTGTCTTTCAAAACAACTCTATTCTTCCCGATTACAAACAAAGTCAAGTAGGTACACCTGATTATTCCGATCTTTTACTTGATCGCTACATCTCTGTAATAGAAATAGCCAACCCTATGCACAGTCTATGGAGTGATGGTCGTTGGAATAAATTAACTATGGCACATGGTTGTTATTGGGGTAAATGTACGTTTTGTGATATTTCATTAGATTATATAAAAATTTACGAACCTATTCAGGCTCGAATCATCGTAGATCGAATGGAAGAATTAATTGAACAAACAGGTGAAAATGGTTTTCATTTTGTAGATGAAGCAGCTCCTCCTGCCTTAATGCGAGAGGTTGCTCTCGAAATTTTAAGACGAAATCTAATTGTAACTTGGTGGACTAATATCCGGTTTGAAAAAAGTTTCACAAGAGATTTATGTTTACTTCTAAAACTTTCAGGTTGTATAGCGGTGTCAGGCGGATTAGAAGTAGCATCTGATCGTTTATTAGCCCTAATTAAAAAAGGTGTAACAGTAGAACAAGTAGCTCGTGTAACACGTAATTTCACCGAAGCTGGTATTATGGTACATGCTTATCTAATGTATGGATATCCAACTCAAACAATCCAGGAAACGATTGATAGTTTAGAAATGGTACGTCAACTTTTTGAAATAGGCATATTACAAAGTGGTTTTTGGCATCAATTTGCCATGACTGCCCATAGCCCTATAGGTCTTAATCCAGAAGAATTTGGCGTAACGCCTCAAATAAAAGATATTACTTTTGCTAATAATGATATCTTATTTGAAGATAAGACGGGTATTAACCATGATCAATTTAGTTTTGGTCTAAAAAAATCCCTTTTCAACTATATGCATGGTTTGTGTTTTGATTTTCCTTTACAAGATTGGTTTGATTTTAAAATTCCTCGAACTAAAATTCCTGCTAATTTTATTGAAAATTGTCTAACTAGCGAAAATTCTTTTCATTTTAAGCCTAATCAAAAAGTTTATTTCATCTCTAATCTTCCGCAAATAAAATATTTTACAAAAAATAAGAAAGGAAAATCTTGGGAAATGGCTGAAATGATTTTACAAACAAAAACAAATCGTTTTTCCATTCATTTAGAAAAAGAAAAGGCTATTTGGTTGAATCAACAATTAACTAATTTGACTATAAAAAATAATATTTCTATAACTTTAGGGCAAATAAAAAGCAGTTTTGAAGAAAATTTTGAAGATTTTGAAATATTTTGGTTTTCTAAAACGTTTCATATATTCAAAGAAAATTGTTTAATAGTTTTATAATATTGCTTACTATCTAAATTTCTATTAATTGCTTCTATATGGCCCTTTATGGTTCCTTTTTGGAAGTAATTAAGAAAATATAAAATAAACAGAACCTACTTTTTACATAAAAAACTACACAAAAAGAAATATTATAACATTTTATTAGTCGATCTAGTTGATTAAACCCAGATTACGCCTTAGACCCGAGCGTAGCGAATAGACGAAGTAAATCTATTCCACTTTATTTTTCTTCAAATTCAAGCACGTACTCAAATTTTAATCATCAAAATAGTTCACTATTTCTTCTTCTAAAATTTTCCGTGAGCACTTGAATTTATTGAAAAATTTTGTTTCACAACAAAGTCTAATGCGGAATCTGGGGTAAAAAAATCAAATTATTAGACTTCTATCGTAGATTTTTTCTTTTATTTACGAGTTTTTCATTATTAACTGAAATCAATTTTAATGAATAATCTACTCTTTTTGTATAGTTTTTTGTATTTTTAATTTATTTTTTTTAGATGGGTTCTCCATATAAATCAAATTCACTTGCTTCAATAATTTTAATCATAGCAAATTCCCCTGTTTTTAAGTAAAATTTAGATGCGTCTATTAACACTTCATTATCTACATCTGGGCTATCAAACTCTGTTCTACCTACAAAATAAGCGCCTTCTTTACGATCTATAACGCATTTAAAAGTTTGGCCTATTTTTTCTTGATTTAGTTCCCATGAAATTTGCGCTTGAATCTCCATGATTTCATTAGCTCGTGCTTGTTTTACAGCATCTGGCACATCATCTTCTAATTCAAAAGCGGTTGTATTTTCTTCATGCGAATAGGCAAAACATCCTAATCGTTCAAATCGCATTTCTTCAACCCAATTTTTAAGTATTTGAAAATCTTCTTCTGTTTCACCTGGATATCCTACTATAAGTGTAGTTCGGATTGTCATTTCTGGAACTAATTTTCTGAAATCATTTATTAGTTGAGTTGTTTTTTGATAGGTAGTTCCACGACGCATAGACTTTAATATTCTATCCGAAATATGTTGTAATGGTATATCTAAATAATTGCAAATTTTAGGTTCGCGTTTCATTAACTCTAACACATCCATAGGAAAACCTGTTGGAAAAGCATAATGCAAACGAATCCATTCGATACCTTCTACTTTAGCTAAGTTTTCGAGTAATTCGGCTAAATTTCTTTTCTTATATAAATCCAGTCCATAATAAGTCAAATCTTGTGCAATTAAGATCAATTCTTTTACTCCTTCTTTTGCTAAATTCTGGGCTTCTTTTACTAATTTTTCTATAGGTTGAGACACATGTTTCCCTCTCATAATAGGAATAGCACAAAAACTACACGGACGATCACATCCTTCTGCAATTTTTAAGTACGCATAATTTTTAGGAGTAGTAGTTAAACGTTCTCCTAATAATTCATGTTTATAATCAGCTCCCAAGGCTTTTAATAATAAAGGTAAATCTGTAGTACCAAAATATTGATCTACATCTGGTATTTCATTTTCTAAATCAGGACGATATCTTTCTGACAAACAACCTGTCACAAAAATTTTATCTACTAAACCTTGTTCTTTTTTATCTACATACTCTAATATAGTATTAACCGATTCTTCTTTGGCATTATTAATAAAACCACAAGTATTAATTACCACAATATTTCCTTCTTGCTCATGTACTACTTCTTTTCCACTCGCCTTTAGCTGCCCCATTAAAACTTCACTATCATATACATTTTTAGAACAACCTAGGGTAATTACATTGATTTTATTTTTCTTTAATGTCTTGGTTCTCATAACTATAAAAAATTGGAGTGCAAAACTACGATAAAAAATTGAAAGATAAGGCACTCTAATCCAAAAACACTTCTTTACTTGTAAACAAAAAGAGATTATCTAAAAGAGTCACAATCAAGTCTATTAACTTCGTTTAATCTTCGTTTTTAATCAAAAGGAAACTTTAAAAAATTCAACAGGGAGCATTTTATACTTTTCTTTGTTATCGTTAAATTTATAAATAAAACTTACTATTATTTTTTTAATACTCTCTTTCTTTTATTTATTTACAACTCAAATGAAAGTGTAATAGTTGCGCTATTATTTCTTTTTGTAGTATTAACTAAATCAGGAATTCCCTCAAAAATTTGTTCTTTATAGCTTCTTTTAGAAGTAGAAAAAGCAAAATCTATTTTTGTTCCTCCAAAATTATAACCAAAACCACCTGAAAAACCATTTAAATCGCTCATTAAACTTTTATTTTTATAAGGTGATTCTTCGTATCTATATCCTCCACGTAAACTCCATTGTTTTACTTTTTTCTCTATCCCTACTCTAAACTCATTGGCTGTTTTAAATAAATTAGGAAATATATTATTAGAATTGTTATCATCTGGATTATTGAACTGATTAAAGGGTTTGAATACAATTCCAGAATAATCTTTTACACTATAATCAAAACTAATAAATCCTTGTTTTCCAAAAACGTATCCTCCACTAAAACTCCATTTACTCGGAGTAACAATCGTATAGGGTGCAAATAAAACAATGGTTCTTGGATCCACTCTATTATTAACAGGTACATAATTAGTTCCAGCAGTTTTAACGACTCCTGATGTGGATATTCTTTGTATTAACTGATCTTCTAACACCATCCAAGTAGGCGACTCGTAAGTAATACCTAATCTTAAACCAGCAATAGGTTTATAAATCGCTCCTAATTGAAGTGAAAAACCAGACCCTTTTGTTGTCAATTCATTATAAAATGAGATATCATTTATTGTTGCTCCTATTGAATAATAGGCTTTATTATTTTTTTCAATAAAAGTTTTCTGTTGAGTATAATCTGAAAAATGTGCATTTAAATTCATTCCAAACATTAGTTTTTTATCATATTCTGCGGAAAAATTAAAAGCTAGTTTTCCACTATACCCCGTATTAGTTATATAACTTTTTTGAATATAATTTCCTCCATCAGAAGCATGTGAAACATTTGCATAAAATATATTTTTTGAAGTATCATAATCTAACAATTGTGATTTATAGCCTAATGCGACTTGATTTTGACGAAATCCCATTTGACTGTAATTAAAACTCGAAATATCTGAAAAACGCATTCCTGTTGCTTGATTTAAAAAATATTGGTCAATCGAATTCAAAGGATTTTCTCCCAATATCGTCACAGTGTTTTTAAAACTCGCTTGATTATCATAATTTAAAGCTAAAGCAAATTTATTCCATCCTGAATATTTACTATTATTTTCAAAAACAAAAACACCGCCAATTTGATTAAAATCCAAACCAGCGGTATTAGTAGTCGTATTCATTCCAAGATATTGGTTTTTTACAGTATTGTATTTATTACTTAAAGTAAAAGCAAATTGATTATTTACAAATACAACAGAACTTGCAGGATTAACACTTATAGCTGACAAATCGCCTCCTAAGGCACCAAAAGCACCACTTAATGCTCTAAATCGAGCCGTTCCGTTCATATCTGTTATAGAATACTGTAATGCTTCTTTTATTCCTTGTGCATTACTATTTAAAAAGTTTACAACAATAGTAAATGCTATATAAATTTTTTTCATTTTTTTATCTATAAAATTTTAAATAAAAACCATGTTTTATATTTTTTTCAATAAATCCTTAGGTTATCGTCTCCCTCCTCCTGAATTTGATCCACTATTATAAGCTCTAGGGGAAGATTCATAACTTCTAGGTGATTCATAACTTCTAGGTGATTCGTAACTTCTAGGTGATTCATAACTTCTAGGTGATTCATAACTCCTAGGTGATTCATAACTTCTAGGTGATTCATAACTTCTAGGTGATTCGTAACTTCTAGGCGATTCGTAACTTCTAGGTGATTCGTAACTTCTAGGTGATTCGTAACTTCTAGGTGATTCATAACTTCTAGGCGATTCGTAACTTCTAGGCGATTCGTAACTTCTAGGCGATTCGTAACTTCTAGGTGATTCGTAACTTCTAGGCGATTCGTAAGTTCTTGGATTCTGATCATTTATTAAATTTTGCACTTCTCCTCCACTTCTCCTTGCACCTGTATAAATCGAATTAGTATTATAATTCCTTTGGGGGATTAGGTTATAATTGGTTGTTCTTCCAAAATTTAAATACGAATTTGAATAACCTGTTCCTTCATACATATTTGATCTTCTTCCCATACTGTAAATATAACTTCCTCCATGATAATAAGAATCATTCCAACCGTAGTAACTATTAGTATAAAATCCATCATAATAATAGGGATTATTATACCAACCTGCTCTCCAATGAGGTCCATAATAAGTATATCCCCAATGCGGGCTGTAATACCAATCATTCCAATAACTAAATCCTGAATAATAAGGTCTATACCCCCAATGATTCCACCATGTCCCATAGTTCCAGCCCCAATTATTCCATGAACTATTATACACATTGACAGTTAATTGTTTATCATTATTTCCCCAACCTGCATAACTCTGTTTCACTGCCGTTTTAGTTGTATCTTTCCTTGAAGAATAACTCGAAATATCTGTAAAAACCTCATTATCAGATTTTTGAAAATCATTTGTTTTAGCTCCAAAATATTCTTTATAACGCCCTCCATTATTATTTAAATCTTTAACTATCTGATCCCCTCCTACTTCTTTAGGAGTTGAACCGTAAATTCCATCATTATCATAATAGGAAACATTTTGATAAGAACCACAAGCTTGGATAAAAATCCCCATGCTTACTAATACTATTTTGACAACAGTACTTCCTAAATATTGGCAGATTGTTTTCATTTCTCAATTTTTTATTGTTGGACAATACAAAAATAACTAGTTTTGCACAAATTATTTCAACTTTAACAAATCACAATTTTTGTGCCAAAATACTGATAATGAGCAAGAACTTAACAAAGCGCGCAGACGATTATTCTAAATGGTATAACGAACTAGTAGTAAAAGCTGATTTAGCTGAAAATTCAGCAGTTCGTGGATGTATGGTTATAAAACCTTACGGATATGCAATTTGGGAAAAAATGCAAGCGCAATTAGATAAAATGTTTAAAGAAACAGGACATAGCAATGCCTATTTTCCTCTTTTTGTACCTAAAAGCATGTTTGAAGCGGAAGAAAAAAATGCAGAAGGCTTTGCTAAAGAGTGCGCAGTAGTTACACATTACCGTTTAAAAAATGATGAAGAAAGACCTGGAAAATTAATGGTTGATCCTAATGCTAAACTAGAAGAAGAGCTAATTGTACGCCCTACTTCTGAAGCGATTATTTGGAGTACCTACAAAAACTGGATTCAATCATATAGAGATCTTCCTTTATTGATCAATCAATGGGCAAATGTGGTACGTTGGGAAATGCGTACTCGCTTATTTTTACGTACAGCAGAGTTTTTATGGCAAGAAGGCCATACGGCTCATGCCACCAAACAAGAAGCTTTGAACGAAACAGTACAAATGATGAATGTATATGCTGATTTTGTTGAAAACTTTATGGCTATACCTGTGGTAAAAGGAGTAAAAACAGCGAATGAGCGTTTTGCTGGTGCTGAGGAAACTTTTTGCATAGAGGCTTTAATGCAGGATGGTAAAGCTTTACAAGCGGGAACTTCGCATTTTTTAGGACAAAACTTTGCCAACGCCTTTGATGTAAAATTTACAAGCGCTGAAGGTAAACAAGAGTACGTATGGGGAACCTCATGGGGAGTCTCTACTCGTTTAATGGGAGCTTTAATCATGACCCATTCAGATGATAACGGATTAGTATTACCTCCTAATTTAGCTCCTATTCAAGTTGTTATCGTTCCTATTTTCAAATCAGAAGAAGAGCTAGAAAAAATTACCGAGGTAGCCGATGAACTAAGTAAATCATTAAGAAAACTAGGCCTTTCTATTAAATTTGATAACCGAACTACACAAAAACCAGGATTTAAATTTGCTGAATGGGAATTAAAAGGAGTTCCAGTTCGTGTTGCCATAGGTCCTAAAGATTTAGAAAATGGAACTTTTGAAATTGCCCGTCGTGACACCTTATCAAAACAAGTAGTTAATAAAGATCAAACAGTAGCCTTTATTGAAAACCTATTAGAGGAAATACAAAAAGAAATGTTTAACAAAGCTTTAGATTTCAGAAATACTCATATTACAGAAGTAAATACATTTGATGAGTTTAAAGATATTTTAGACAACAAAGGAGGATTTGTATCTGCTCATTGGGATGGAACTCCAGAAACTGAAGAAAAAATTAAAGAATTAACGAAAGCAACCATTCGTTGTATCCCTCTAGATCGAAAAGAAGAGAATGGGAATTGTATTTTTTCAGGAAATCCTTCAAACGGAAGAGTCTTATTTGCAAAGGCTTACTAAAAAAAGATAAAAAAAATTAAAAAAAAATTGCGAGTGCTATTGCAGAACTAAAAAATGTGTGTATCTTTGCACTCGCAATACGGAAATGATCGCTCAACAAAAAGCAATCAAAGTACAAAAAGGCCCGTTCGTCTATCGGTTAGGACTCAAGATTTTCATTCTTGCAAGAGGGGTTCGATTCCCCTACGGGCTACAAAATTTGAAATACTGTAAAAAAACAAAAGCCTTATGGCCCGTTCGTCTATCGGTTAGGACTCAAGATTTTCATTCTTGCAAGAGGGGTTCGATTCCCCTACGGGCTACAACTTTAAAATACTATAAGGCTTCTTGGCCCGTTCGTCTATCGGTTAGGACTCAAGATTTTCATTCTTGCAAGAGGGGTTCGATTCCCCTACGGGCTACTAATTAGTTGTAAATAAGTTTTATAAAATAATTGCTTAGTGTCTCAAGTATTATTTTATTAGTTAAAACCAAAGTAATTATTAAAATGATTATGGGAGGTTTTTCTTTTTTAACTAGTAGTTTATAAATTATTATTACAATTAAAATTAAAGAAAATGGCAAATCATAAGTCAGCATTAAAAAGAATCAGAAGTAACGAAAAGAAAAGAGTATTAAACAGATACCAACACAAAACTACTCGTAATGCTATAAAAGCTATTCGTTTAGCTACAGATAAAGCAGAGGCAGTTGCTAAATTACCAAGTGTTATTTCAATGATTGATAAATTAGCTAAGAAAAATATCATACACGACAATAAAGCTTCTAACTTAAAGTCTAAATTAACAAGACACGTAGCTGCTTTATAATTTATAATTAAGTGTTCAAAAAATAAATCCCGAATAATTCGGGATTTTTTATTTCCCCCTATTTCATTCCAAAATAAATATCATCAATTCAAATCTTATTAAACTCAAACAAAGCGGACGAACAAAACAAAACTATCTCTTTTTTATCTTTCTCACAATTCAAGCACATACTTCAATTTTAATCATCAAAACACCTCTTATTTCTTCTTCCAAAATTCTCCTTAAGCATTGAATTTATTGTTTTTTCACAATAAAGCTTTATGAACAATTGAATTTAAACGGAATAGTCTTTTTTATAAATCCCCTATTTCACCGCCTCACAAAAGCCATTTCAAAAAACAAAACCATCGTTACAATCTAACTCAAAACCTCTTTTCAAGAACCAATATCTCTCCTAGCCCCATTACCTTACAATCTATTAAAGCTACTAACCACTTGTTTCCATCATATCCCATTCGTATATTTACATAATTCCAATCTCCTTCTCTTATTATTTTCACACTAAACTGCACTAATAAATCATTCTACCTTTTCACAAAAAACATTAAACCTTTTAAATAAAGACAAAATACTTCTTATTTTTTTATTATATTCCATCTACCTCATCTCTTAACACTTCATTAATCTTATTAAAATACTTTTTAATTCCATTTAGATATTGCCGTCCGCAAATTACAACAATAACAATCCTTAAATTTAAATTAATATATACACCAACTCTTTGTAATAAATATTATACATCCAAATGATTCTTTTTAGCAGAGCAGAAAGCATCTAGCCCTTTTTTATTGGTATTTTTGTTCTTTAAACCAAAACAAGCTTCAAAATACCGATTTATCACCCACACACCCAAACACTCCTCCTTGTAATTATTCTCAACCCCATTTTCTTTAATCCTTTTCAATATTCTAATTATAAGATAACGATAAACAACCACAAAATATCCTAAGAGATCATTTTTCCTCAGATTTTCTAACAATTAAATCTGAAATTTGTATCACTTATTTAATAGTTTTAACTTCCATAGTTTCCATTTTTTCACAAAGAGAACAAATCTTTTTAAACTAATCAACAGTTAACGATTGAATTAGAAAAAAATAATTGTAATTTTGCACCTTCAAAAATCACACACATGGAATCAATTAGAAATATTGCCATTATCGCACACGTTGACCACGGCAAAACAACTTTGGTTGACAAAATTATGTACCACTGTCAATTATTCAGAGAAAACGAAAATACAGGAGATTTAATTCTTGACAACAATGATTTAGAACGCGAACGCGGTATCACAATTACTTCTAAAAACGTATCCGTAACTTATAAAGGAACTAAGATTAATATTATTGACACTCCTGGTCACGCGGATTTTGGTGGAGAAGTAGAACGCGTATTAAACATGGCAGACGGAGTATGCTTATTAGTAGACGCTTTTGAAGGGCCTATGCCACAGACTCGTTTTGTATTACAAAAAGCAATTGATTTAGGTTTAAAACCATGTGTGGTTATAAACAAAGTAGATAAAGAAAACTGTACTCCTGAAGAAGTACACGAAAAAGTTTTCGATTTAATGTTTGAATTAGGAGCCACTGAAGAACAGTTAGACTTCCCTTGTGTATATGGTTCTGCAAAGAATAATTGGATGAGCGAAGACTGGAAAGTTCAAACTTCATCTATCGAACCATTATTAGACATGGTATTAAATAATGTTCCTGCACCTAAGGTTTCTGAAGGAACACCACAAATGCTAATTACTTCGTTAGACTTTTCTTCTTTTACGGGTCGTATAGCTATTGGTCGTTTACAAAGAGGTATTTTAGCTGAAGGAATGAATATTTCATTAGTTAAACGTGATGGATCCATCACAAAATCTAAGATTAAAGAATTACATACTTTTGAAGGTCTTGGACGAAAAAAAGTACAACAGGTAACAGCTGGTGACATTTGTGCCATTGTTGGTTTAGAAGGATTTGATATTGGAGATACAATTGCTGATTTTGAAAACCCAGAAGCATTAGCAACTATTGCTATTGATGAACCAACGATGAGTATGTTATTTACAATTAATGACTCTCCTTTCTTTGGTAAAGAGGGTAAATTTGTAACTTCTCGTCATATTAAGGATCGTTTAACAAAAGAATTAGAAAAAAACTTAGCCTTACGTGTTAATGAAACTGATTCTGCTGATAAATTTATGGTGTTTGGTCGTGGTGTATTACACTTGTCTGTTTTAATTGAAACCATGCGTCGCGAAGGTTATGAATTACAAATCGGACAACCTCAAGTTATCATTAAAGAAATTGATGGTGTAAAATGCGAACCTGTAGAAGAATTAACTATTGATTTACCAGAAAACGTTTCAGGTAAAGCTGTAGAATTTGTAACAGTACGTAAAGGTGAAATGCTAAGTATGGAACCGAGAGGAGAACGTATGATTATTAAATTCATCATCCCATCTCGTGGTATCATTGGATTACGTAACCAATTATTAACTGCTACAGCAGGTGAGGCTATCATGGCACACCGTTTCTTAGAATACCAACCATACAAAGGCGAAATTGCTGGACGTATTAGTGGTTCATTAATTTGTATGGAAAACGGAAAAGCAATTCCTTACTCTATTAACAAGTTACAAGATAGAGGTAAGTTTTTTGTAGATCCAAATGAGGATGTATACGAAGGTCAGGTAGTAGGTGAAAATTCAAGAGGTGACGATATGGTTATCAACATCACCAAAACAAAACAATTAACCAACTTCCGTAGTGCAGGTGCTGATGACAAAACGAGAATTGTCCCTGCAATCAAGTTTACATTGGAAGAAGCTTTAGAATACATCCAAAAAGATGAATACGTTGAGGTAACACCAAAATCGTTACGTTTACGCAAAATCTACTTGAATGAAAATGATAGAAAACGTAATAAAATAGTCTAATTATTACAAAAAAGGCTGTCCAAAAGGACAGCTTTTTTTTCTTATTAAAAATTCAACTGCTATCAGAAAACGGATTCGACTTTTAGGACACCTTATTTTCATTACCCATCATTTCTTACATTTTATTAAACCCAGATTTCAAGAAAGTATTGTTCTTTGACAAATGAGAGCTAACTTGCACTTGCGAGCAAAGCCTATGTATAAAATGGTGAATTTATCCCCTCCCAGATTTTGGCTGAAATGTAAAAAGGCTTCCATTTGGAAGCCCTTTGAGACAATCAATGATGAAACACCATGTTATCTCGTATAGAATAATTTAAGCAAAGATATTACATTTCCTCGCATTTTAAT
This sequence comes from Flavobacterium davisii, assembly GCF_042182265.1. NCBI lineage: Bacteria > Pseudomonadati > Bacteroidota > Flavobacteriia > Flavobacteriales > Flavobacteriaceae > Flavobacterium > Flavobacterium davisii. The sequence continues at coordinate 2,165,053 of NZ_CP097869.1, read as the reverse complement.
AAAAAGATATTTTATGAAAAGTTTCGAAAAAATGCAAATTGTAAATCCCAATGCTGCAGGAATTGATGTTGGGTCACGTTCTCATTTTGTAGCCATAGGACAGGATGAAAATCAAATTAGAGAATTTAATGTTTATCAATCAGGATTATGCGCTTTGGTAGCTTATCTTCAAGAGAACAAGATTCGTAGTGTTGCTTTGGAGTCCACAGGGAGTTATTGGCAATCATTGTTTATGATCTTGCAGGGAAATGGTTTTGAAGTTCTTTTGGTTCAAGGGACTCAAACAAAAAACCTTAAAGCAAAGACAGATGTGAAAGATGCACAATGGATACAGAAACTTCATTCTTTAGGGCTATTACGAGGTTCTTTTTTGCCCTCTGAAACCACTTTGCAGATAAGAACACTTCATAGACATCGTTCTAGTTTGATTGAACAAAGTTCAAGCTTTGTAAACAAAATGCAAAAAGCATTACGTTTAATGAACTTCAGACTCGACGTTGTGATAAGTGACATCACAGGAGTTTCTGGAATAAGAGTAATTGAGATGATACTATCAGGTGAAACTTCAGGTGAAAAATTAGCTGAATATTGCGACAAACGAGTTAAAAAAAGCAAAGAAGAAATAGCCGACGCTTTGCAAGGTAAAATAAACAATGAATACCTACATGAGCTTTCCGATTGTTATGATATTTACAGACTTATTCAAGATAAAATAAAAAACACCGATACTCGTATTGATCAAGTGCTGAAAAATCAAACCAGAGAAATTGTTTTATCAGAAGATATCGAATTGGTAAAGAAACAGAATAAAGGGAAAAACCAACCCAAATTTGATGTACAGAAATATAGTTTAAAACTTTTTGGAGTAGATATCTTTGCTATAGAATCAGTTTGCTCAGGAACCGTTACTAGTTTTTTAGCCGAAATAGGCACCGATATATATAAATTCAAGACCTCCAAGCAATTTGTGAATTGGCTCAGGTTAGCTCCAAATAATAAAATTAGTGGAGGTAAGGTTTTGAGTAGCAGAACTCCAAAAGGGAAAAATAAATTTGCATTGACATTAAGAAATGCGGCAAATACAATTGAAAGAAAAAAAGAAGGTTACCTCGTTATGTTCTTTAAAAGGATTTCTTTTAAAAAAGGAAGAGGTGCTGCAATTACAGCAACAGCAAGAAAAATAGCAGTTATAATTTGGAATATGATAGTCAAAAAACAACATTATATACCAATAAATACAGACCAATATATTCAAGAAATGAAGAATAAAAAAACGATACAAATTAAAAAAATGATTAAAAAATACGGAATCGAAACTACTTCTTTATCAATTCCTTAAATTAAGTTAGATAGAATTACGCATCAGACATTTAGTACAAATAAAAAGGGGTTTTTAAAATATAAAAAACACCATACACCAGCTCTTTATTTATCTTAGCAATACGCTCTTCCCTCTTGATGTCTTTGTTGAATCGAAGTAACAAACGGTTCGTCAGATTATAGCTTTTACCCCCTATCTTCAAGAAAAATTTTTCGTGCATTTCTATTTTCTTTGCTTTTTCATCTTCTCTACGAAATCTAATGCGTAATTTGGGTTCAAACAAAAAAATCTGCACAAAAAGATTTGTACAGATTTTTTTAAATTAACTCTTTTTTATTTTCTTAATTTACAAAACTATTTCCTTTACCATTAATTTCAAAATTTACATAAGGAGAATCTCCTGTAGAAATAGTTCCTTTAACTCTAATATTGTCTTCTAATTTTTCTATAGAAGGTCTTACACTATTATTGTATAACTCGTTTTCTGTTATTTCTTTAAAACCAACTAAAACATTATTGGTTCTAGCTTGTTCCCAAGGTGCGTAGGTTCCAAAGCTTACCGTTTTACTATCCAATAAATACGAAATTTGATTAAATGTACCTGTTGCAACACCTGTTTTATGAACGGCTAAGACATATCCATATTTTCCGGCTGGAATAGAGCTTGGTGGTATATTATAAAAATAACTACCATACCAAGGAGTATAATTTTTTAATATAACTTCTCTATCGGTGTTATTAAATATGATAATCTTAGCACAATTGGCTATTCCATAATCTGATTTTAATTTATCTACTCCTTTTTTAGCTTCTTCAAGAGTTTTGGTTGTGTACAAAGATTCTTGACATTCTGAATATGTAGACACTCCATTAACATTTATGGTAACATCAAGGTTAGATTCTATGTTTACCGCTGTGTATTCTATTGGATACCCTGGATTCTCTTTAGAAACCTCTGCTCCATTCACTACAAATTCTCTTACTTTTTCAAAATTTCCTGCAAAAGCTCCAAATGCGGCATCTAATCCGCCTGTTGCATTACCTCCTAATTGTTTTGCATATACTTTTGTATTTTGTAATGTGCTAGCATATTTTAGTTTTTGATCAACTGTTATTTTTGCTCCTGGATTTTTATATGCAAAGTTTAAAGCTTGTTCCATCTCAAACGAATTTTCATCTGATTCATAAACTAAAGTATATAATCTACCATAGGTTACAGATGCTATATAAGCGGCTGGATTATTTGCTCCAATATATTTATCAAATTCAGCCTTCGGATAATCCATTTTTATCCAACCAAAATCTCCTTGAAGTCCTGGTTTTGCAGATACTGATACATTGAAGAATTTTTGTTTAAGGGTTACAGCATAATATGTCTTGTTCTTTTTAAAGTTTATACCCAAACTAGCTGATAGACCTACAGCAGGTCCTGTATAACCTACTCCTAATGCTACTTGTAATTGTTTACTATCATACGTTCTCTGAATTTCAACTGCATAATTAGCCGAAAATTTAGTTCCTGATGTATAATATCCGTCTATTATTTTTTCTAAAGCACTTTGTACTTTACCAGGTGTTGGATTTTCTATTACTAAGCTTGATGGCTTTGATAAATTAGAGGAAAAAGCATCTACTTTTACTTCTATTTTATTTCTTCCGCTTTCATCAATAGGAATAGATGCTAAGTTACCTGAAACAACAGTTCCTCCTTGAATAAGGTTTCCCGGCCACAATAAATGAGATCCTGACCCTAATTTTGAAAAGTTATCAAATGTTTTATTGTAACCTTCTTCAATTGTTTTACAACTCGAATAACCTCTTTCATTTGATGATGGGAAAAGGATTTTTTTACTAATTTGTAATTCTGATTTGGGACCAGCATAAATGCTTTCCCCTTTAAGATCCTTCCCTTCCTTCCCAGATTCATCGATTGTAACCTCTTCTTTGTTACAACTCAAAACGGACAATTGCATTACCGCCAGTAATGTCAATTTAGCATTTAGTTTTAAAAAATTCATATATGTATATTTGTAATTATCTCTCAATAAGCCTATTTTTTTATTATCGTTTATATGTTCTAAAAATCATCGTAATACAACGTCTTTTACTATTTCTCCTCCTAACTCTTCATTTATCATTTTTATAATTTTTTGCTTTCCGTAATTTAATTCTTCACGTAAAACAGCCGAATTCAACTCCACATATAACACAGATCCTTTTAATACAACTGCCCGTGTGTAATGATTCACTCCATTTCCCATTAAATTTTTCCAAGCGTCAACTACAGAAATTTGATTTAATCCTTTTTCCAATTTATTGGTTTCAATGATTTGCTTTAGTATATCTCCTATTGGACTGTCATTATTTAATCGCTTTGCCATCTTCCATTACTTTAGTATAATAATTTTCATTGCCATTTTCTACTTCTAAAATCATTTCTTTATCCGTTATTTTTAAAAGCTTATCTGTATGTTTTCCAAACTTTGAACTAAATTCTAAATAAATTTCGTCTTCTTTTTTAATTACTTTTATCGTTTCTTGTAAGTCGTTAATCAAAAATTTACCTGTAGGTTGCCAACGTACTTTTTTATGAAATCCATGTTCTTTATTGAGCTCAATATAATCATAATTTTCATTTATTGTATATTCTTTGTTTTCTCCTTCTTTAACTTTTACTTTTTCAATTTGCCAATAACCGTTTAATTTTTTTAATTCTTCTAATTCTATTTTTTTAGAACATGAAATAAGTAAAAAAACTAGGAATGATATGTTATAATATAGTTTCATCTTTTTTTATATTTAAAATGTAAAATGGTTTAAAAACTGGATAAAAATATAATAAAACTATTTTAAAGAAAACTTTGATAAAAGAAAAAATTTTTTACTATTATACTTGTTTTTATCTATAATTTAAGAATAAAAATTATATTTACTTCAATGCTATCTTATAGGTAAATAGACATTTCTCTCGGGCTAATTTATGATCTACTATAGGTTTTGGGTAGCGAGGTGTTTCTAGTTCAGGAATCCATTTTTTGATGTATTTTAAATCAGCATCAAACTTTTTAATTTGTTCAGTGGGATTAAATATTCTAAAGTAGGGCGCAGCATCTACTCCGCTTCCAGCTGCCCATTGCCAGTTGCCCACATTGCTCGACTGTTCGTAGTCTAATAATTTGTTGGCAAAGTAAGCTTCACCCCAGCGCCAATCGATTAGTAAATGTTTGCATAAAAAACTAGCTACTATCATACGTACCCTATTGTGCATGTGTCCGGTGGCATTGAGTTCGCGCATACCTGCATCAACAAATGGGTAACCAGTTGTTCCTTCGCACCATTTTTTGAAATTAATTTCGTCGTTTTCCCATTGAATTTGGTCATATTTTTCCTTAAAACTTTTAGTAACCGTATGCGGAAAGTGCCATAATATTTGCATAAAAAATTCTCTCCAAATAAGCTCATTCAAAAAGGTTGGATTTGCAAAACGTTGGGCGTATTTTACTAGTTTCCTAATACTTATTGTCCCAAAGCGTAAATGTATACCTAGTAAAGAAGTTCCTGGTATACTGGGGAAGTTTCGTGTAGCTTCATAATTTGCAACTAACTCTTCGGTAATTGTATATTTTGGTAATGAAATTAATGTTGGCTTAAAGCCTATGTTTTCTAAAGGTAAAAAAGTATAACTGTGCCAAATTATTTTATGTAAAAGTGTTTCAGAAGGATAATTCGGGAGTGCCGTAGTACTCAATTTTTCTTTCCATTTTTTTGAATAAGGTGTATAAACGACATAAGGACTTTGGTCATCTTTAACAACTTCACTTTTTTCGAAAATAACTTGATCTTTACAGGTTTTGAAAGCTATTTTATGTGATTTTAGTAATTCATTTATAGCTTTGTCACGTTTTCTAGCAGCTGGTTCATAGTCATGATTGGCATAGACATTTTCAACTTTATTTTCTAATATAAGTTTTGAAAAAATAGCCAAAGGATCTCCGTAAAATATGGCCAAAGATTTATCAATTGTTTTTAGTTGGTTATTAATAGTTACTAGTTGTTGATGGATGAAGGTAACACGGGCATCATCTTTATCTAGTTGATCTAAAATAGTGGGATCAAAAATAAAAATAGGGACTACACTTTCATTTTCCAGTAAAGCAAAATATAAAGCCGTATTGTCTTCTAATCGTAAATCTCGTCTAAACCAAAAAATAGTCATGTATTCTAAATTTAATTATTTAAAAAGTTCTTTTAAAATATTGAATCGGCTTTCAAAAATAAATCGGACTTTACTTGATACCCAACTTCCAAGGAGCAAATCACCAACTATGCCCATAGGTAATTTAAAATTAACAATATCAGTCATTAGGACATGACCATCTGATGTAGTTTCAAAATGATGTTCGTGGTGCCACATAGCATAGGGACCAAAACGTTGCTCATCAACAAAAAATTTTTGGTGATGAAAATGAGTTATTTCTGTTACCCAATTGTTTTTTATGAATGGTAAAATACCAATTTTATATGTAATAATTTGTCCAGCATACGTGGTATCACCTGGATTGTTTGTAATACAAAATTCCATTTCCTTAGGAGTGATTTTGTCTAAGTTTTTGGGCAAGGTAAAGAAATGCCAAGCTTCTTCTAAACTCAGCGGTAACACTTGTTTTGAGGTCAATGTGTATATTCCCGATTGTTTTTTTATATCGATTTTCATGTTTTATTGATTATATGACAATTCCGTTGAATAATTCCATTTCTTTTTTAGTATTTCAAATAAGATTACACTTCCATAAAGCATACTAAAGCAGTAAAAACTGTCTTCTACAGGCATAGTTCCAATTCGAATACCTAAATTTTCAAGATTGTTATAAAATACAATAGGTTGGTTTGTGAACATACCTGTAAGAACCGAATTAACTAGAAAGAAAGGAAGATAGATTATAATAAAACTCAAGTAAAATTGACGTGCATGGTTCCATCTATAAATAGATTGGCAAAGCATTAATAAAGCAAAAAGCCCAAAACTTGAAGCAGTATAAATTTTGTCGAGATTTAAAATAAAAATTCCTGAACTAACAAGAAATAATAGGATACTAATGTTTTGTGTGGCTTTTTTATTTAATTTGATATAGGGTAAAAAATAACAAAAGGAATAATGTATAAAATTACTTGAGTAGGGGATCAATAAGAAAAATAGCCATTCTTCAAGAGGTAGTTTCCACCAGCGAATTCCAAGTAAATAAGTATCATTGAAACCCCAAACATTTTGGTAAGCGAAATAAATATCCCAAATAATAAAAACTAATCCTACAAGTAAAATACTTATAAAATAAGGTTTCCAGAAACGTATAAAATACATCCATTTCTTTTCGAAACTAAAAAGAAAAGGAATAAGAAAACTAGCTACATCTAATAGTATATAATAATATTTTTCCAAGCTATTCATTCTTTTGCATTGATTTTTTTGCTTCTTTAAAATACTTTATAGGAACAAATAACATCCCAAAACACTCTCCATCTTCTTTACCTAAATGTTTGTGATGCATTTTGTGCGCTTTTCGTAAGGCACGTAAATACCAATTGTTAGTATTTTCAAACCAATTAAATCGTCTGTGAATGAGTACATCGTGTATTAAAAAATAAGCCAACCCATAAAAAAATATTCCTAATCCTATAAAAAACATCCAATTAATACCATTTGTGGCTCCAAAAAGGAATAATAGAATGCTAGGTGTTGCAAATACTACAAAAAAGAAATCGTTTTTTTCAAAAACATGAGGATACCCTGGTTGATGATGATCTTCATGGAAATACCATCCTAGCCCGTGCATGATGTATTTATGGGTTAGCCAAGTTATTGCTTCCATTATTACAAACACTACCAATGTTATAAGTGTATATTGAACTACTTCCATAATTTATTTTTAATGAGCACTTCTCTTTGTAAAGTGAATTAACTGATTTTTTTATCGAATTAAATTTAAATTTTTAAAAAACATCATTTCCCCAAAAAGATACACTTTTCTTAAATTAGAAACTCTTATTCTTTTGGTGATTAAAACTTCGGCTTCACATTGTTTAATTTTATTAAATAAGTTAAAGTAATACTTATAAGCCATATAAACAGCAATTTTTGAGGAGATAGGTAGTAATTTTATTCCAATTAAGGCATTGGCAAAGTCATAAGCAATATCTTCTTCAATAATTAATTTGTCAGCTTTTGTAAAATGCGAAAAATTTACTTGCGGGAAGTAGGTTCTTCCTAAATCATTAAAATCGGCACTAATATCTCGTAAGAAATTTATCTTTTGGAAAGCCGCTCCTAAGCTTTGGGCATAAGGTTTAAGGTGTTCATATTCTTTTACATCACCGTTTAAAAAAACTTTCAAACACATAAGCCCCACGACTTCGGCACTACCGTAAATATATTCATTATATTTTTCATCATTTAGGTTTTTAATCTCGCCTAAATCCATCTTCATAGAATGCAAAAAAGCATCGACCAGATGTTGCGGTATTTTTTTTTCTCTTTGAGTTTTGCAAAAAGAATTAATGATAGGATTTAGCGAAATCCCATTTTCTATAGATGCACGATATTCATTTTCAAACATAGTCATCAATTTAGCTTTATCATATTGATGAAAAGTATCTACAATTTCATCAGCAAATCGCACAAATCCATAAATATTATAAATATGTTGTCTAATTTCAGGTTTAAATAATTTTGAAGCCCAAGAAAAAGAAGTGCTATACTTTTGGGTTACCATTTTAGAAGTAAGCCCAGAGATATGATCAAAAAGTTGTTCGTTATTCATAGCCTATTATTTTTGAATTTGTTTTTGTTGCTTTAAAATATAATTGCTTACTACTTTTCCAGAAATCAAAGCCGGCGGAACACCAGGCCCAGGCACAGTAAGTTGTCCTGTGTAGAAAAAATTAGTCAAATTTTTATTATCAATTTGAGGTCGTAAAATAGAGGTTTGTAAAAGTGTATTTGCTAAACCGTATGCATTGCCACGGCAGGAGTGATAACGTTCTTTAAAATCATTAACTCCAAATGATTTTTTGAATAGTACTGCATCTCTCAAATTTTCACCCGTACATTTTTCAATTCGGTCAAGAATAATGTCAAAATATTTTTCATGAATAATTGGATTATCATTCAAATCGACAGCGACAGGAATCAAGAAAAAACCAATTTCTTTTCCTTCTGGTGCCAGTGTTTCATCTGTTATACTTGAAAAATTAGCGTAAAACAAAGGCTTTTTAGGATATTCAAAAGTGTCATAAATCTCTTTGGCATGCTGTTCAAAATCAGTATCAAAAAATAAATTATGATGTAATAAATGGCTAACCTTTCTATTAAAAGCTACATAGTATAAAAATGAACTTGGAGCAAAGGTTTTCTTTTGCCAGTAGCTTTCAGCATAATTTTTATGTTCTTGTAATAATTTTTCAGTGTGAGCATAATCAGCACCAGAAATAAAAATATCTGCTAGATAGGAGTCTTTTTTAGTAGTTACATTAGTGACTTTATTAGCTTGAGTAGTTATAGTAGTTACTTCTTCATTTGTATGAAAAGTTACGCCCAATTCTTTGGCTAATTTTACCATACCCATCGCTACAGCATTAAAACCACCTTTAGGATACCAAGTACCTAAACCAAAGTCTGCATAATTCATAAAGTTATAAAATGCTGGTGTTTTACTGGGTTTTGCCCCTAAAAAAAGCACAGGGAATTCAAGGATACTTCGTAGTTTCGGATTTTTAATTTTGCGTCTAATTTGTTGGGCAATGGTGGTAACAAATAAATGTAAGCGTTTTGCTGTTTCTATTGAAACTAATTCTGTTACTGATTTACCTGGGTTATAAACTAAATCGTGTATCGCTATTTCATAATTAGCTTTTGCCTCTTTTATAAATGTTTCTAACAGCGTACCACTTCCTTTTTCAATACGTTCAAAAGTTGCTATAATTTTTTCTGGGGAATCTTCAATGTCTATATAATCATTTTGACCAAAGTATACACGATACGCAGGAGTTAACTTTTCTAATTCATAATATTCGCTTACATTTTTACCAAAATCAGCAAAGAAACGCTCAAATACATCAGGCATCCAGTACCAACTTGGTCCCATATCAAATTTATAACCTTCAATTTCCATCATAGAGGCCCTACCGCCTAATTGTTCATTCTTTTCGATGACGGTTACTGAATATCCTGCCTTTGCCATGTAACAAGCTGCTGTTAATGAAGAAAAACCTGAACCTATGATTACTACTTTTTTCATTTCTTAGAATTGATTTAGTACAAAATTATACTATTTTTTTGTAAAAAGAAAAATATTTTACTAATTTTGATGTAGTGAATTTTTATAATTATATAAAAATCAACTTTTTATAAAGTTACAACAATAATAAATAGAAATGTTAATTAGGCTATTAAATTGTAAAATGTTACAAGACGGTTACTGGCTACAAGTGTCAAAATATCTTAAACGATTATCACATTTTTGCTAGGAAGGTTAGATTTCTACATTGAAATTGTATATGAAGTAAATAAAATCAACAATTTATGAAAATACTAATTACAGGAACAACAGGGTATATAGCGCAACGTTTAGTGCCGCTATTACTAGAATCAAATCACGAACTAGTATGCTGTGTTCGTGATATAAATCGCACACCAAACACATTTGACAATCATCCTAATATTTCTTTTATAAAAGTTGATTTTTTAAATACGGAGCATGTGCAATTGCCAATAGATATTGATGTTTGTTATTATTTGATACATTCTATGTCGGCTTCAGGTGGTGATTTTGAAACCATGGAAAAACTATGTGCCGAGAATTTTAAAGGTTTAGTTGAAAAAACAAATTGCCAACAAGTTATTTATCTTAGTGGTATAGTTAATAACACCACGCTTTCTAAACATTTGCAATCCCGTTTTTGTGTTGAAAAAACCTTGCAATCACAAAAATATGCACTTACGACTTTTAGAGCTGGAATAATTGTGGGTAGCGGAAGTGCTTCCTTTGAAATTATTCGGGATATAGTAGAAAAGTTACCAGTAATGGTTACACCAAAATGGTTAAATACAAAAACACAATCTATTGCTATAAGAGATGTTTTGGCTTATTTATCAAAAGCAATTTTGGTTGAAGAAACGTTTAATAAATCTTTTGATATTTTCGGTCCAGAAGTACTAACCTACAAACAAATGTTAGTAAAATTTGGGGAGGTAAGAGGGTTAAAACGCTATATCCTTACTTTACCAGTCCTAACACCAAAATTATCTTCGTATTGGTTATACTTTGTCACCTCTATTTCATTCCATTTGGCCAAAGCCTTGGTTGATAGTTTAAAGGTAGAGGTTATTGGTAAACCGAGCAATATTAACGAATTACTTGGAGTGGATCCTATTCCATATAAAAAAGCAGTGGCTTTAGCTTTTCAACAAATTGAACAAAATGCCGTAGTTTCTAGTTGGAAAGATGCTATGAGTAGTGGTTTTTTTCAAAATCAATTGCAAGATTACATACAAGTTCCATCTTATGGTTGTTTTAAAGATTTACGAGTAAGAACCATCACTGATGAAAAGTCAACATTGCAAAAAATTTGGTCGATAGGAGGAAAAAATGGTTGGTACGCATTTAATTGGATGTGGGAATTACGCGGCCATATAGATAAAATTTTTGGCGGGGTAGGATTACGTAGAGGTAGAACCCATCAAACACATATAGAAGCAGGGGATTCATTAGATTTTTGGAGAGTTATTTTGGCCGATGAAAAACAAAAAAGATTATTGCTTTTTGCCGAAATGAAACTCCCAGGTGAAGCTTGGTTAGAGTTTTCTATTAAAAAAAATAAACTCTATCAGCGAGCTGTTTTCAGACCTAAAGGGGTGTTAGGAAGAATATATTGGTATCTTGTTTCTCCTTTTCATGTTTTTGTTTTTAATGGGATGATTAACAAATTGGTAAATAAATAAGATGAAAAGTGCTAGCAATTTTGAACAAAACTCTATAGATCGTATAATTGAAATGGCTTGGGAAGATCGAACACCTTTTGAAGCTATTACCTATCAGTTTACTATTTCTGAGAGGGAAGTAATCACACTTATGAGAAATGAACTCAAAGAAAGTTCCTTCAAGTTATGGAGAAAAAGAGTTAATTCTGGTATAAGTAGTAAACATCTGCAAAAAAGAAATCCAGAAATAAAGCGTTTTAAATGTACAAGGCAGCGAAATATTAGTCTTAATAAAATATCGAAGAGATGAAAAATATAATAATTGTTGGTTGTGGTAACGGAATAGGACTTGCTACAGTAAAGGCGTTGCATACTTCACATAATGTCATAGGAATTTCAAAGACTTTTTCTACTGAATTAAATGCTTTGGATATCCAATTTTATGAAAAAAATATCCTAACAGATGATATAACAACTATTGAATTTCCTGAAATAATTGACGGACTTGTTTACGCTCCTGGTAGTATTAATTTAAAACCATTTCATCGTTTGACTGCAGAAGATTTTATAAATGATTTCGAAATTAATGTATTAGGTGCTGTAAAAGTGATCCAAAAAGTATTGCCTAATTTGAAAAAATCAAATACTTCAAGTATTGTACTTTTTAGCAGTGTAGCGGCTAAGATGGGTATGCCTTTTCATGCATCAATTGCAACGAGTAAAAGTGCAGTGGAAGGATTAGTAAAAAGTTTAGCAGCCGAATTTGCCCAACATAAAATTCGTGTAAATGCGATAGCACCTTCATTGACAAAGACAAAACTTTCGGGTGCATTACTAGCCACTCCAGAGAAAATGGAAGCAGCAGCAAAGCGTCATCCTATAGAGAATATTGGAGATCCTGATGATATTGCAAAAATGATTGTATTTTTGCTTTCAGATTCTTCTGCTTGGATGACAGGACAAATTATAGGAATAGATGGAGGAATGAGCAATTTAAAATTGTGATTTAAAATGAATACCGATTTTTTTATACAATTATTACTAAAAGTTAAAGAGTTTGAAGAGGAAGTTCCTTTTAAAAACAGCGTAACAGTCGATGAATTTCGTTTGTGGCTTAATGAAAAAGCATATCAAGAAACAAATCCAACTGCTTTATTTAAAAAAGAAAATAAAACTGTTTTTGATATAGAAAATGAAATAGCGAAACAAGTAATATTGTTAGGACGTTTTTCAAAGCAAATGATTAGAAGAGGACTGAAAGACTTTCCGCAATTAGCTAATGAAGAGTTTACCTACTTATACCGAATGATTGATGAGGATTCGCTTACCAAAATGCAGTTGATAGAAAGAAATGCACATGAAAAACAAACTGGCATAGAAATAATAAAACGTTTAGTGAAAAATGATTTATTAGAAGAACTTCCAGATGAAAAAGACAAACGAATAACCCGATTACGTATTACACCAAAAGGGAAAACCTATTTTAATGAATCAGTAGAAGGTGTAACCCGAATTTCAAGAGTTTTAGCCGCTAGGTTACAGGAAGATGAAAAATCAGACCTGCTTGCTTTACTCAAAAAATTAAATGAATTCCATTTTAATGTCTATTTTAATCACAAGGATTCTAATATAGATGAAATTAATGAGTTGATTTGATTTTCTCATATCATTTCTTGGCGTTTTTTAATCTAGATTACGTCTTCTAATATATTTCAAATAAAAAGTCTATCGTGCAATTTAGTCTAAAAACAGTTCATAAAATTACCTTTAACAAAAAGAATCTTTAAACTCAAATTCCGCATTAGACCCGAGCGTAGCGAATAGACGAAGTAAATCTATTCCTCTTTATTTTTCTTCTCAACGAAGTCTAATGTAGAATTCTATCTAACTTAATTTAAGGAATTGATAAAGAAGTAGTTTCGATTCCGTATTTTTTAATCATTTTTTTAATTTGTATCGTTTTTTTATTCTTCATTTCTTGAATATATTGGTCTGTATTTATTGGTATATAATGTTGTTTTTTGACTATCATATTCCAAATTATAACTGCTATTTTTCTTGCTGTTGCTGTAATTGCAGCACCTCTTCCTTTTTTAAAAGAAATCCTTTTAAAGAACATAACGAGGTAACCTTCTTTTTTTCTTTCAATTGTATTTGCCGCATTTCTTAATGTCAATGCAAATTTATTTTTCCCTTTTGGAGTTCTGCTACTCAAAACCTTACCTCCACTAATTTTATTATTTGGAGCTAACCTGAGCCAATTCACAAATTGCTTGGAGGTCTTGAATTTATATATATCGGTGCCTATTTCGGCTAAAAAACTAGTAACGGTTCCTGAGCAAACTGATTCTATAGCAAAGAGATCTACTCCAAAAAGTTTTAAACTATATTTCTGTACATCAAATTTGGGTTGGTTTTTCCCTTTATTCTGTTTCTTTACCAATTCGATATCTTCTGATAAAACAATTTCTCTGGTTTGATTTTTCAGCACTTGATCAATACGAGTATCGGTGTTTTTTATTTTATCTTGAATAAGTTTGTAAATATCATAACAATCGGAAAGCTCATGTAGGTATTCATTGTTTATTTTACCTTGTAAAGCGTCGGCTATTTCTTCTTTGCTTTTTTTAACTCGTTTGTCGCAATATTCAGCTAATTTTTCACCTGAAGTTTCACCTGATAGTATCATCTCAATTACTCTTATTCCAGAAACTCCTGTGATGTCACTTATCACAACGTCGAGTCTGAAGTTCATTAAACGTAATGCTTTTTGCATTTTGTTTACAAAGCTTGAACTTTGTTCAATCAAACTAGAACGATGTCTATGAAGTGTTCTTATCTGCAAAGTGGTTTCAGAGGGCAAAAAAGAACCTCGTAATAGCCCTAAAGAATGAAGTTTCTGTATCCATTGTGCATCTTTCACATCTGTCTTTGCTTTGAGGTTTTTTGTTTGAGTCCCTTGAACCAAAAGAACTTCAAAACCATTTCCCTGCAAGATCATAAACAAAGATTGCCAATAACTCCCTGTGGACTCCAAAGCAACACTACGAATCTTGTTCTCTTGAAGATAAGCTACCAAAGCGCATAATCCTGATTGATAAACATTAAATTCTCTGATTTGATTTTCATCCTGTCCTATGGCTACAAAATGAGAACGTGACCCAACATCAATTCCTGCAGCATTGGGATTTACAATTTGCATTTTTTCGAAACTTTTCATAAAATATTTTTTTATTAAAATGCGAGGAAATGTAATATCTTTGCTTAAATTATTCTATACGAGATAACATGGTGTTTCATCATTGATTGTCTCAAAGGGCTTCCAAATGGAAGCCTTTTTACATTTCAGCCAAAATCTGGGAGGGGATAAATTCACCATTTTATACATAGGCTTCGCTCGCAAGTGCAAGTTAGCTCTCATTTGTCAAAGAACAATACTTTCTTGAAATCTGGGTTTAAAGTAATAACCTAACATCTAGTTTGTACTTTCGTAATAGGAAAAAGGCGCATTATTAGCACTATATCATTTACTTTTTCTATTCATTCCGTCAGTACATCCCTTGAGCCGAAACAACAAAATTGCAATCTTTTAAGAAATTTACATTATGGGTTGTCATCCCTTCCATAGTAAAGTCTTTTGGCAAGCAAACGAACAAGCAAAATGTGTAGTTTGAGGAATTAAAATATTAAACGAAATAAAACGTTAATCATAATATTAAAACGTTTATACCATACTAAAATATGAAGAAAAAACATCTTTGGATAATTGGTCTTTTGACAGTATTACTATTTTTATGTATTCCAACCTTTCATCTACTTAAAACAAAATTTAAAGAAGGTAACAACGTACAGACAATTCCAAACGGCTATACAAATGATGCCAGTCTATTGAATTTAACCAAAGTTGATACTATAATTCAAGTTCCCAATAACAAGACAGAAATTGAAACTCAACTGAAAGGTATATTGAAATATGCAAAAGAAAATAGATTAAAAATTTCTATTGCAGGTGCAAAACATAGTATGGGAGGACACACAATTTATCCAAATGGAATTGTTTTAAATATGCTTCCATACAAGGAAATGCATCTAGACTCTATACATAATATTTTAACAATTGGTTCAGGTGCTTTGTGGGAAGATGCTTTAAAATATTTAGATAAATACGGCAAATCCATTTCAATAATGCAAGCGTTTAGTTCATTTTCAATTGGAGGTTCTATTAGCGTAAATGGGCACGGTTGGCAAAAAAATTCACCTCCAATTTCAGCAAGCGTCATTTCATTTACATTACTAACACAAGAAGGCAAAATTGTAAATTGTAGCAGACAAGAAAATCAGGAGCTTTTTCATTTGGTAATTGGTGGTTATGGCTTATTTGGTGTCATCTTAGACATAAAGTTAAAAGTGGTTGAAAATATAGCTTTACAATATAAATACATCCGTTTAAAACCAGATCATTATATCAGTTATTATAAAAATTACATTTCTAAAAATCCAAATGTGAATCTTGTATTTGGACGACTCCGAATTTCTAAAAAACATTTTTTAGAAGAAGCAACATTAAATTTCTTTGAAAAAGTAAAAGCTAAAATTCCCGTTCTAAAAAATAAAAGAAGCACTGAAATACAAAGATTAGTTTTTAGAGGAAGCGTAAATAATGAATATGGTAAGCGGCTTCGTTGGGACTTAGAAACAGGAATGAATAAAGTTTCTAAAAACACCATTTATTCAAGAAACGAACTTTTAAATGACCACGTTTCGCTAATTGAAAACAAAGATCCTTCTTCAACTGACTTACTTCACGAGTATTTTATTCCTGAAAGAAATTTTACTCAATACATTAACGATATAAAAACGATATTAAAAAATTCTAAAATTGATTTGCTTAACATTACCATTCGCGGTGTTCAGCAAGATAATGATAGCTATTTGACTTACGCACGAGAAAATGTCTTTGGCTTTGTTTTTTTATTCAATCAAAAGAAAACAGACGAACAAGAAAAAGAAATGAAATTTTTAACAAATCAACTTGTAGACATTGCATTAAAAAATGAGGGAACATTTTACTTACCTTACCGTTTGCATATTAACAGAGAGAAAATGAGAAAATCATATCCGAATGCAGATCGTTTTTTTAAACTCAAATTAAAATATGATCCATACGAAATATTTAATAATAAGTTTTACGAACATTACAAATAAACAGTTGATCATTCATAACTACGGTTTCGTTCGAGTCAAAAACAAACAATAAAAAAGTAGCTGGTGAAAAACTTAACTCTACTAAATTCAAAAAAATGACGACTAATATTGAAATAAAAAAGAAAACGAAGCTAACAAAACAAGAAAAAATACAACTATTTAATTTGTGGAATAATGAATATCCTGAAAAACTTACTTACGATAATTTAACAGAGTTTGATAAATACTTATTCCAATTAAAAAATAAAAATCATTATTTATTAACAAGTATAGACCTATTCATTTTAGGCTGGGCTATAACATTTGAGAGAGAAAATGAAAAATGGTTTGCTCTTATTTTATCACAAAAAATACAAGGAAAAGGTTTAGGCAAAAAAATACTTGACGAACTAAAAAAACATGAACAAAGTTTAAATGGTTGGGTAATTGACCATCATGATGACAAAAAGAAAAACGGAGATCAATACATTTCACCATTGAAATTTTATGAAAAGTGTGGTTTTAAAATTTTTATAGATGAAAGACTTGAGCTTGATAAAATTTCAGCAGTACGAATAAGATGGCAAAGTAAAACCAGCTACTAATAGCTAAGATTTTGTTACTCTTCGAGTCTTACCTTGCCCGCAATTGGGATTTTCTTAAAAGATTGTGATCTTATTCGATCAAAAGGGGGCGAAGTGAATAGATAAAGCAAATAACATGGTGCTAATAACACTACTTTCTCTATCCTGAAACCGTTGATGGACTTACAGATATGAAAGAATATGAAATTGTTTTCAAAAAAAGAAGTATCTAAAATACTAAGGAAACTGATAAATTCTTATATTGTAACAAGTGGTTTTTCTTATAATTTACAGGTAAAGTAATACTCTATAGGATTAACCAAAATTATAAGCAGATGAAAAAAAGCATCAATATATTATCTCTTTTTTTATTCTTATTTTTAGGATTAATGGGGTGTCAATCTGAAAATGACATTCAAAAAACAGCTACTACAGAGAAAATGTACTTTCCTCCTACTCTTTCAAGTGATTGGGAAACACTAAGCATGAGTAATCTTAACTGGAATACACTTTATCTAGAATCATTAAAAACATATTTAAAGGATTCAAACACAAAATCATTTATGATTTTAGTTAACGGACGTATTGTAATCGAAGAATATTTTAATGGGCATTCGGTCAATCAAATATGGCAATGGAATAGTGCGGGAAAAACACTCACTTCTGCCCTAACAGGCATTGCTCAACAAGAAAACCTGTTAAATATAAACGATAAAGTATCTCAATATTTAGGAACCGCATGGACTAGTGCTCCTCTTGACAAAGAGCATCTTATTACCTGTAAGAATCTGCTAACAATGACTTCAGGAATTAATGATACACAAGGCGATAAAACCACTCCTTCTGATCTTATTTATAAAGCGGATGCTGGTACAAGATGGGCTTATCATAATATTTTTCAAAAGCAAATGGATGTTATAGCTCATGTTAGCAATACCAGTTTTGATAACTATTTTAATTTAAAATTAAAAAATAGAATAGGAATGGATGGCACTTGGTATCACGGAGCTATTTATAGAATTTATTATAGTAGTACAAGAAGCATGGCGCGTTTTGGTTTACTAGCTCTTAACAAAGGAAAATGGCATGATGAATCTATAATA
This sequence comes from Flavobacterium davisii, assembly GCF_042182265.1. Lineage (NCBI taxonomy): Bacteria > Pseudomonadati > Bacteroidota > Flavobacteriia > Flavobacteriales > Flavobacteriaceae > Flavobacterium > Flavobacterium davisii. The sequence continues at coordinate 2,146,888 of NZ_CP097869.1, read as the reverse complement.
CAAGAGTCTTTCTTTAATGAATGTATTACCAGTTCACAAAACATTAATAAATCCTATGGCTATTTTTGGTGGATAAATGGGAAAGCTTCTTTTATGCTACCTAACTCACAAAATGTATTTACAGGTTCATTAATACCAAATGCTCCTTCTGATATGTATATGGCTATGGGGGCTTCAGATCAGAGGATATATGTTATTCCTAGCAAAAAGATGGTAATTATACGTATGGGGGAATCTAGCACCTTAAATAATCCTGGATTATCCGATTTTGACACACAATTGTGGCATAAAATAAATGCGCTGATCAACTGATTGATAGCGCATTTATTTTATGATTTTATCCACTCTAAAACAGCTGGACTGTCGGGGGGAATATGAGGTCCTAAAACTTGGTCAACATGACCATTTTCGTTAATTAAATATTTTTGAAAATTCCAGTGGAGTACATTATCTTTTAATCCATTTTTCTTTTTATTCATCAAAAATTGATATACTGGATTTTTATTATTTCCTTTTAAACTCATTTTTCCCATTATAGGAAATGTTACGCCATATTTTGTTTTACAAAAAGTTTTAATCCCAGCGTTTTCTAAAGGTTCTGAATTTCCAAAATCATTAGAAGGGAATGCTACAATTTCGAGGCCTTCCTCTTGATATTTCGCATACATTTCTTGTAACAACTCTAACTGATCTGTAAATCCACAATCCGTAGCGGTATTAACAATTATTATTTTTTTTCCTCTTAACTTTGAAAAATCAAAAATTTTCCCATTTATATCTACGACTTGATATTGATAGATCGTTTGTCCTTCTAAATTTTTTTCAATAACAATTTCTTGTAAACCTTTAGCTTCTCTACTTGAATCATCATTTTTTAAAGTCTCTTCTTGATTTTTACATGAAAACACAAGTATAGACATTAATAATAAAACTTCTTTTCTCATTTTTTAGTCTTATTTTAATTAGCTGTTTTTGGATGTAGCGAATTTAAAAAAAAGTTAAAACTATACCTATATTTTTTAAATAAAAAAATGTCTCAAAAACTTATTAACACGTTCAAAATTACCAGAAAAAAGGAAAATGATAGGATAATACGTTTTTATTTTTACTGAAATAATATAGTGTTTTTATCTTTTGAGACATCTTCTATTTAGGATTTTACCCAATTAACAACTTCATCTGAATTAGGCAAAGTTTGAGGGGATATTACTTGAACTAATTTTCCCTTTTCATCTATTAAATATTTTTGAAAATTCCATTTTACCTCACTATCGGATACCCCATTTTGTTTTTTTTGTGTTAAAAACTGATAAAGAGGGTGCATATCATTTCCTTTTACTGATATTTTTTCCATCATAGGAAAAGAAACACCATAATTTTTCTTACAAAAAGTAGCAATTTGATCATTACTTCCTGGCTCTTGAGCCCCAAAATTGTTAGCCGGAAATCCTACTATAATAAAATTTTGATCTTTAAAAGTCTTATACAATTCTTCTAATTGTGCATATTGTGGCGTTAACCCACATTCTGAAGCTGTATTTACAATTAGTACTTTTTTTCCTTTTAATTTAGCAAGATCAAACTCTTTCCCGTTTATATCTTTTACTTTAAATTGATAAATTGTATTCATATACTCATCGTTTGATTTACTTTTTTGCCCCCAAATAATTATAGTACAAAAAAGCATACATAAAGTTGCAATAATTCTACTCATTTTTTTTAGATTTTAAAATTTTATAATAAACTAAGATTGAAAACAATAAAAAGCCTGCAAGCAGTCTAATGTAAATTTCTACATTCTGACGTTCTCCTGTAGCATACGAATGAAGTCCACTTAAATGAAAATTAACTCCAAAATAGGTCATTAATACGGATGCGAAAGCTAAAACACTAAAAAAATTATAGATAAATTTTCCTCTTAACGCAGGAACAAAACGCATGTGAATTACGAAACCATATACCATAATACTAATTAAAGCCCAAGTTTCCTTAGGATCCCATCCCCAATAACGTCCCCAACTTTCATTGGCCCATTGTCCACCTAAAAAGTTTCCTATTGTAAGCATGACTAAACCAACTGTTAATGCCATTTCGTTGATATAAGTAATTTCTTTAATATTTAAATCCATTACTTTCTGATTCTTTTGGTTTGTAAATAACATTAAGAACATGGCTACTAATCCTAATATAGCACCTAGAGCGAATGGTCCGTAACTACCTACAATTATCGCTACGTGAATCATTAACCAATAAGAGTTTAATACAGGTTGCAGGTTCGCTATTTGCGGATCTAACCAGCTTTGATGTGCTACCCACAAAATCATAGAAGCCACAAAAGCTGTTGAAGCTACTGTTAAATTTGACTTTCTACCAAAAAACAAACCAAATAGCATGATAGACCAACCTACATAAATCATCGATTCATACGCATTACTCCACGGCGCATGCCCTGAAATATACCATCTAGCAATGAGTCCTATAGTGTGTATTAAAAAAAATATTCCTAAAAGAACGTGAAATGTTTTAACAGAAAAATATACCCATTTTGCTTTATTAAATATTTGTACAATTACAAAAACAAACATTAACAATCCTGCTAACATATACCACGAATACAATCTTTTAAAAACATCATATTTATTATATAATATTTCAGCATTAATTTTTTTGTCTGAAGGTCTTACAGCAGCTCCATATTTTTTTTGATACTTTTCTAATCCTATTACTAAACTATTTGCCAATGTATAGTCCTTAGAAGTCGTTGCTTTATCCAAAGAGTTTAGATAAAAAGGTAATACATTTTTAATTGTGTCTAATGAGGTACCTGTAGAATGGTTAATTTCTAAAAAGCTAACCCATTTGTTATTTTTATCACTTGGCACAGGAAATATCTTTAAAATCTGACCTGAAATAGCCGAATAGAGTAAATTAACTTTTTTATCGGCTTCTATAAAGTCTTTTTCAAATTGATTAGGCACCGTTGCTTTATACGCTTTATCCAATTGTTGAGACAATTTATAATTTCCTCTTTCATCAAAGAAGTCAATTAATTTAGCATATTTCGTTTTCTTTTCAATACCTAGTAGTTTATGAATACTATCATTGTCTTTTTGCATGAAAATGATCGGAATTTCATACCATATTTGTGGAAATTGTGTCATCGACAAGAAAACTTGATCTGAGTTCATTTCCTTATAGGTATCTTTTTTACTCACTTTACGTAATAATTCTGAAGAAAAGGTATTAATTGGTTTCATACGTCCTCCTTCATCTTGAATAACCAAACGACCAAATTTGGCTGCTTGATTTTCAGGCACTTTATAACGTTTTAGTATTGAATCTATTTGTTGTTCTGTTGGGATGACGTGTGTTTGTTTTTTTTGAGCATTCAAAGAAAATGTAAAAAATATAGCTACAATGGCTAGCATACTGGCTTTCTTATTACGTACTTTTTCTAATTTCTTTTTAAGATCATTAAAACGGGTATCTCCTAAAAACAAGATAGCTATTAATCCAATATACAACAAAGTATAACCTAAGTAAGTCATCCAAGTTCCCCAAAAATCATGATTTACTGATAATTTTGTTCCTTTTTCATCAGGATCAAATCCTGATTGAAAAAAACGATACCCTTTATGGTCTAAAATATGATTCATGTAAATACGTGTATCAAATGGTTTTTCATCTAATATAGTTACTTGACTCTCAAAAGCAGAATAGCTCTTTTCAGTACCAGGATATTTTGATGCTATAAATTTATTTAATCTAACTTTAAACGGTAATTCATAAATTTTGCTTCCAAACTGAAACGTGTATTCTAAACCGCCTTGTTTAAAAGCTACTGGTTCACCTGGGTTTCCTTTTTGTCCTAATAATGTAATTATTTTTTCTTTTCCTTCATTTGTAACTTTCAAAACTAAAGCATCATTACTTTCTTTATCTTTATAGTTTCCATTTGATTTATAATCCTTTACTCCTTTCATAGCTACTTCAGGAAATACAAACTGAGTTCCGCCAACATTATACAAAGAACGATACATTAAAGGTGTTTTCTTATTTTTTGTAACAGTCCCTTTTAGCTGATCTGCCATTCGCATAAAATGACCATCAAAAGGCGATTCTATTGTAGACTCTTCATCGTTAATTGTAATATTAACAGCTCCTTTTGTGTAATGATTTAATGAAAATAATATGTTGTGGATACTTGCTACTTCTCCTTCTTTCAAATAATGCTCATGGCGTTGTCCATTTCCGGCTTCAACCATTTTTAGATAGAATTTCCCTTTTGGATCTTCTTTTATGGTTTCTTTTGCTCCCATAATAAAATCTACTAACTCTACTTTGAAAGGAGTTTTATCAAATTGTTCGTCGTCTATAAAATGATTATTCACTGCTGCCGACAATAAAAGAGGTTTTTCAAACACTCTTCTTTTAAATTCATTTTTGTGCATCCCATCAACAAAATAAGTTAAATAGGTACGATCTGAATAGAACTGATTTTCAGTAGCACCTTCACGAATAGGCATAATTCCTTCATAACTAATATAACGTGTAATGAAAGCCCCTAACAGTATAAACAAAAAAGAAAGGTGAAGCAATAACGTAGCCCATTTTTCTTTTTTATATAATTGATAGCGTTTTATATTCCCTAAGAAATTAATAACAAAAAATATCATTATTACTTCAAACCACCAAGCGTTATAAATAATAATACGCGCAGTATCTGTATTATAGGCATCCTCTATAAATGTTCCTGCTGCCATAGCTGCTGCAAAAACCAAAAACAAGATAGCCATCAACCGAGTTGAAAACAGAAAGGAAAAGATCTTTTTATCCATGATTGGGAAATTCATTTTTTTTTAAGCTGTACAAAAGTACTTATTTTGTTTCTTTAATGCTTTTATCTTTGCTTTTTTTAAGATTTTTTTATAAATAAAAAACGAGACCTTACTATTAAAGATCTCGTTATAGGATAATATTGTATAGAAAATTACGATTTTTCAAATAATTTCTTAACTTCTTCTAATGTCATTGCCTCTGAAATACCAGTAGTAGCAGTAGCTTTGTTGGTCGTCATAAATTGTACCGTTGTTTTTGCTGTTGACTTGACATAATGTAACCAAATAAAATCATTTGGCAATTCTAATTTAATATCATACATAGGTGATGCGTTAAAACCGTCTACAATGATTTTATATAAATTATCATAATCATTTTCTAAATTTTTAAAAGAAAAATTACGTATAGGTGATTCTTCTGGGTTTTCTATATCTTTATAAAAAAAGGTATAGATATTTCCTTCTTTATGTACATATATACTATTATTCCCTACTCTTCCTAAACGCTCTAAAGGAGTCGTAGGGATTACTTTTATCTGACTAAAACCAGAATAAGAACAAATAAAAAATAGGGATAAGCTTAATAATTTTCTCATAAAATATTAATTTAGAAATTGAATATTTTAGCAAAATAAAACTTTTTTTCTTCCTTTTCCCAATTTAGTTAAAAATATATTAACTTTTTTTGTTGAAAACCTCTTAGCTAAGCATTCTATTTGAAAGTTTTGGCTGAAAATTCTTTTTTAGTAATTTCGCTTTATGACAACAGTGGTAATTTTAGGCTCAGGAAATGTGGCCTTACATCTCATTAAAACTTTTCAGTTAACTGAAGAAATAAAGGTAACACAAGTATATACTCGAAATAAAACAACTGAAATACCTGATTTCCCTAAAGAGCATATAGTTCATTCCTTATCAGAATTAAAAGAAGCTGATCTTTACATCTTATCTGTTACGGATGCGGCTATACATTCGTTAGCTGAAAAAATACCTTTTCAAAATAAATTAATTGTTCATACTTCTGGAACAATTAGTATGCAATTGCTCCCCAAAACAGCAAGAAAGGGTGTTTTTTATCCTTTACAAACATTTTCAAAAAATAAAGCTATATCATTTAAAGAAATTCCAATTTGCCTAGAAACAGAACACGAACAAGATTATTTATTACTAGAAAAAATAGCTCAATCTATTAGCAATCGAGTTTACAAAATTGATTCTAATCAACGAAAATCATTGCATGTATCCGCTGTTTTTGTTTGTAATTTCGTAAATCATTTATATCAAATAGGCAGCGAAATTTGCTTTGAAAACAAGATTCCTTTTGAAATACTCCAACCTCTTATAGAAGAAACCGCTCATAAAATTAAAACGCTTAATCCTAAAGAAGCACAAACAGGACCTGCTAAAAGAAAAGATACCATTACAATTAATGAACATCTTCATTTTTTACAAAATGACACCCATAAAGAAATTTATAAATTATTAACAAAATCTATTATCGACAATGTCTAAAAGTTATAAAGAAATAATGAACCACATCAATACTTTTGTATTGGATGTAGATGGTGTACTAACTGACGGAACAGTACATGTAACTCCTACTGGTGAAATGCTACGTGAAATGAATATACGCGATGGTTTTGCCATGAAAGCCGCTATCGAAACAGGCTATAATGTATGCATTATTTCTGGAGGTAGTAATGAAGGTGTTCGAATCCGATTACGAAACTTAGGTATTACAGATATCTATCTTGGATCGCCTAATAAAGTTGAAACATTTAAAGAATATTGCGATATCTATAATATTCAACCTGAAAATGTATTATATATGGGTGATGATATACCTGATTATCATGTTATGCAGTTAGTTGGACTTCCTACCTGTCCGCAAGATGCTAGTCCCGAAATAAAAGAAGTTTCACACTATATTTCACACATAAACGGAGGTAAAGGAGCCGTTAGAGATGTTATTGAACAAGTAATGAAAGTTCAGGAAAAATGGAATACTTATTTTGATGGAAAGCTTTTTTAAAACAGTTATAATAAAAAAACCATGAAATTCCTAAATCTAATCCGTTACAAAAACCTATTCCTAATAGCACTCATGCAGTTTGTATGCTATTTTGGTTTTCTAAAACTCCAACCTACTCTTTTGGGCATTCAGACTTGGCAGTATATACTGTTGGTCATTGCGACTCTTCTTATTGCTGCTGGTGGATATATTATAAATGATATTTTTGATCAAGGTACTGATGCTATCAACAAACCTAATAAAAACCTCATTGGTAACTCAATTAGTGAATCTAAAGCATATAATCTCTACACTGCCCTTACTTTTTTAGGGGTAATAATAGGCTATTATTTATCACACGCTATTAATCACCCTAATTTTGTAATTGTTTTTATACTCTGCGCTTCTCTACTCTATTTATACGCAACAAATCTAAAACAAATAATACTAGTAAAAAACATCATCGTATCACTCCTATTGTCGTTTAGCGTTATCATTATTGGATTATTTACACTCTTTCCTGTACTACCTGTTGGAGATAAAGGAGAATTATTTTTTTTATTTTCTGTATTAGTCGATTTTTCAATAATGGCCTTTATGATTAATTTTCTACGAGAAATCATAAAAGATATTGAAGATATAAAAGGTGATTACAATGAAGGTATCCGCACCTTACCCATTGTTTTAGGTACACAAAGAACTTTAAAACTTCTTTTTGGTCTTACTTTTATCCCTATTACGTTAATTTTATATTATGTATATATCAATCTTTTTGAATTATTATATGCCACACTTTATATCATATTCTTTATCATAGGGCCTCTTTTTTATTTTGCAATAAAAACTTGGAACGCTCAATCACAAAAAGACTATAATCATTTAAATAATGTTTTAAAATTAATCATTTTATTAGGTAGTCTTTCTATAGGAATTATAGGTTTAAACATGAATTATTATGCTGCGCACTAAATTTAAAAATCATCACATCATATTAGCTTCAGGTTCCCCTCGTCGTCAACAATTTTTTAAAGAATTTGATATTGATTTTAGTATTAAATTAAAAGAAGTTGAAGAAATTTACCCTGATACATTATTTTTTCTAGAAATCACAAATTATTTAACTAAACTAAAAGCGGCTGCTTTTGAAGGTGAATTAGAGTCGAATGAATTACTAATTACTAGCGACACTCTAGTATGGCATAACAACAAGGCATTAGGAAAACCTACAGATTACGAAAACGCATTTACAATGCTCAAAACCTTATCCAACAGTACGCATGAAGTAATAACCTCTGTTTGCTTTAAAACCATAGAAAAAGAAGATATTATTAATGATATCACCAAAGTAACGTTTGGTCCTCTAACAGATGAAGCAATACATTACTACTTAAATCATTATAAACCTTTTGACAAAGCGGGGAGTTATGGTATTCAAGACTGGATAGGTCTAATAGGCATTTCAAAAATCGAAGGTTCTTATACTAATGTTGTTGGATTACCCACAGAAAAAGTATACCAATATCTATTAAATTTTTAACCTATAGTTTTTTCATTTTTTGGCACAGTAATTGAAAAGTATTCTAAAAAAGAATTAAGCAGATCAATAAAACGCATAAAATATGAAAAAGCTATCCTTAATAATCGGAATCTTTTTAGTTATACTAAGCTTTCAATCCTCGGCTCAAGTTTCAGTAAATGTAAATATCGGAGCCCCCCCTAATTGGTGTACAAATTATTCAGAAAATCGAGTTCAATATGTCTATTTACCAGAACTAGAATGCTATTATGATAATTTTGACCAAGTGTATGTCTATTGGGGGCCAAGGGGATGGTCTCGCTCAAACTATCTACCAGACTATGGAAGAGGATATGATATACACAGAGCTCCTAGAGTAATAATAGATTATAGAGGTAACTGCCCTTGGACTCATTTTAATTATCATAAAAAACAATATTGGAGAAACAACTACCGTAACTATCATAGCGAATATTATGGTCCTGTTCATTCCAGAAGAGGCGACTATGTAACTTACCCAAGTCGATACCGCGAATATGAACATGATAATTACTACAAACGAAACGATGATCGTTACGAAGAAAGGGACGAAAATCATACTTATCATAGAGATCAAAAAGAATATAAATATGATGAAAGAGATTATGATCGTAGAGAAGGTCGAGGACATGGTAGAAGATTTTAGACCTCTTATGATACAATAGTCAAAAAAAGATATTTAACCCCAAATTCCGTATTAAAAATCTATTCCACTTTATTTTTCAAAACGAAGTCTAATGCGGAATTTGGGATAAAAAGATCCCAATCTTATCGTAATAACAAAATAACCGCTGAATTGGTACTTTTGACCATACTTTTTTAAGTTCTTTGTTAGTCCTATTAGATTATTCCAAATCTATTTTTTTTCTTTTTATCTTTGCTTCAAATTTTTATATTTTGAGATATTTCATAGAATTTGCTTACAAAGGCACCCACTATCATGGTTGGCAATACCAACCCAACGCTATTTCTGTACAAGAAACTCTAAATAACGTTTTTTCAACACTCTTACAAGAAAATATAGAAATTGTAGGAGCTGGTAGAACAGACACAGGGGTACATGCGTCTCAAATGTATGGTCACTTTAATACTCAAAAAACACTAGATTTAGCAAAACTAAAACAACGAATTAATTCCTTTTTACCAAAAGATATCGCTTTATTTCGTATCATTCCAGTACATGAGGAGGCACATGCTCGTTTTGATGCCACATCTAGAACTTATCATTATTACATCAGTACCCAAAAAAATGTCTTCAACACGGAGCTTGCTTGGCATAACCATCATACTTTAGATATAAACACTATGAATGAGGCCTGTAAAATTCTTTTTGAATATACTGATTTTGAATGTTTTTCAAAAACCCATACTGATGTACACACTTTCAATTGTAAGATAACAGAAGCCTACTGGCGTAAAGAAAACGAAAATTTAATTTTTACAATTACTGCCGATCGTTTCCTGCGAAATATGGTAAGGGCAATTGTTGGAACTATGGTAGACATTGGCACTCATAAAATCACAAAAGAAGATTTAATCCATATAATTGAAAGCAAAGACCGAAAAAAAGCAGGCTTCTCGGTTCCAGCACAAGGATTGTTTTTGAGTAAAGTAACCTACCCTTATATAAATGAAAGCATTTGATCGTACATTATTCAAAAGAATACTTACTTATACCCATCCTCATAAAAGGCGATTTTATGGCGTTATTTTTTGGTCGGTTTTATTATCTATTTTTGCAGCACTTCGCCCCTACTTATTACAAAATATTATAGATGATTATGTAATCCCTAAAAAGCTCACTGGATTTTTAGTCATGCTCGGAATCATGGGGACTACATTGTTACTTGAAGTGTTAGCCCAATTTTACTTTGTATATTGGGCTAATATATTAGGACAAGATATCATTAAAGATATTCGGTTAAAATTATTTACCCACTTAAGTCATTTCAAAATACAATACTTTGACAAAGAACCTGTTGGAAAGCTCATTACTCGTACCGTTTCTGACATTGAAGCTATAGCTCGTATTTTTAGTCAAGGATTATTCATGATTATTAGCGATTTAATGAAAATGGGAACCATACTTTTTTTTATGCTATACATGAATTGGAAACTCACTCTCGTTGTAATTATAGCCATGCCAATACTTCTATACTTTATTCGCGTATTTCAGATAAAAATGAAAAATGCTTTTGAAGATGTTCGAAATCAAGTTGCCAATATGAACACATTCATCCAAGAAAGACTAACAGGTATGAAAGTTGTACAACTTTTTACACGAGAAGAAATTGAATACGAAAATTTCAAAAAAATAAATAATTTGCACCGAAAAGCTTGGGTAAAAAATGTTTGGTATAACTCTATTTTTTTTCCAATTGCAGATATCGTAAGCTATTTAACATTAAGTCTCATCATTTGGTTTGGTTGTAATTTATTATTACAGCATGATCCTTTTACCAATGTAGGACATTTGTTTGCCTATACAATGTATATCTCTATTTTTTTTACCCCTCTAAGACAGATTGCTGATAAATTCAACGAAATGCAAATGGGAATGATTGCTGCCCAACGAGTATTTGAAGTTCTTGATTTTAAAGAAGACATAGAAAAAAATGGAACTATTAAAGCTGCTAAATTAAAAGGAAAAATAGATTTTAAAAATATATATTTTGGTTATAAATCAAATGAATACATCTTACAAAACCTTAATTTAAACATAAAACCAGGTGAAACCATTGCCATAGTCGGAGCTACAGGTGCAGGAAAATCAACTATCATCAACCTACTCAACCGATTTTATGATATCCAATCAGGATCTATTTTTATAGATAATCAAAATATAAAAGACTATACTATAGAAAGTTTAAGAACACAAATAGCAATTGTCCTTCAAGATGTTTTCTTATTTGCAGATAGTATTTATCATAACATTACGCTAAAAAATCCTAAAATAAATAAAGAACAAGTCATACAAGCCGCTAAAATTATTGGCGCTCATGATTTTATCATGTCACTACCAAACAATTATGATTACGATGTAAAAGAACGAGGAGCATCCCTCTCATCTGGTCAAAGGCAATTAATTGCTTTTTTAAGAGCTTACCTAAGCAATCCTAGCATTTTAGTACTAGACGAAGCTACATCATCTATAGACACCTATTTAGAAGAAAAAATACAACAAGCCACACAAACTCTAACTCAAAATAGAACGTCTATAATCATAGCACATCGTCTAGCCACCATTACCAAAGCCGATAGAATTATTGTTTTAGAAAAAGGAGTAATTATAGAAGAAGGCACTCATACTACTTTATTAAAAAATCCAAAAGGAGTCTATCGAAAATTATACGAAGCACAATTTACAAATCATATCAAATAAATTACATACAAAATGGAAAAATTTTCTATTGAACTATCTGTTCGAAATTATGAATTAGATGTACAAGGAATTGTAAACAATTCTGTTTATCAAAACTACCTTGAACATGCCAGACATCAATTTTTACACCATCATGGAGTAGATTTTGTCGAATTTGCTCAAAATAACATATTATTAGTTGTAAAAAATATCGAAATTAACTTTAAAAATTCGCTCATTAGCCGAGACCTATTCAAAGTAGAAGTAAGTGCCGAAAAAGAAGGTAATCTTAAAGTCATATTTCATCAAGATATTATTCGCTTATCTGATAACAAACTAATTGTATCAGCTAAGGTAACAGGAGTAGCTGTAAAAAATGGTCGTCCTGTAGCTCCTGATTCTATCCCTCAAATAGCAAAATTATTTACAACAGTAGTTACTGAATAATTAAACCTATTCTCTAATAGGGCTACTTATAAATAATTTGATTAAATTTGATATTCAAAACCTACTAATTATGAAAAAAATCATTCTTATTATTACCTTTTTAACAGGGCTTGCTACATCTGCTCAAAATAATGAAAAATACACAAATTCTCTTACTCCTGAACAGGATAAACTTTTTGATAAAGCATTAGAAAAACTAAATTCTAAAAAATATGCTGATGCTATAGAATTATTTAACCTTCTAATTCCATCCCTTAAAGATCAGAAATCACCTTATTACTATTTAGCACAAGCTTACTTTTTAAACAAACAATATTCAGAGTGCATCGAAACTTGTACTAAAGGTTTAGTTATTGGTCCAGAAGGAAATTTCTTAAATTATTACCGAGCTAAAGCTAATATTGAATTAGGTAAAACGGATTCAGTATGTGACGATATAAAAAAATCAAAAACTCAAGAAAAAGAATTATTAAAATATTGTAACTAATAAAGTTTTTTTTTTTACAAAAAGAACAAGATCCCTTTTGAGCAGAATTGTACATTATATAAAATATTCTCCAACAGGTATCATACGCTGTAAAAAAGGATGTTCATATAATTATTTATGAACATCCTTTTTTAATTATTTTTTGTCATTTCACAAAGTCGAATAGTCTCTACTGCTTCTTTTACATCATGTACTCGCAAAATCTTAGCCCCTTTTGTTATTGCAATAGTATTTAAAACCGTAGTCCCATTTAATGCCTCTTGTGCTGTAACATCTAATGTTTTATAAATCATGGATTTCCTAGATATTCCTATAAGAATAGGTAAATCTGCTATAGATAAAAGTTCTATTTTAGATAATAACTCAAAATTTTGTTCCAGTGTTTTAGAAAATCCAAAACCAGGATCAAGAATCAAATCATTAATTCCATAACTTCTTGCCTTCATTATTTTTTGCGAAAAATAAAACAAAATATCTTTAACTAAATCATCATAACTTACCATTTGTTGCATTGTTCTAGGATTTCCTCGCATGTGCATCATAACAAATGGCACCTTGTACTTAGCTATTACATCAAACATATTTTCATCTAAACTACCAGCTGAAATATCATTAATTAGGGAAGCACCTAGTTGTAAACATTCATCCGCTACCTTACTATAAAAAGTATCAATAGATATTAATATTTCTGGAAACTCTGTTATTAAAAGCGAAACAACCGAACTAATTCGATTTAATTCATCATCGGCAGACAAAAATTCTGCATTAGGTCTTGTTGATTGTCCTCCTATATCTAAAAAAGTAGCCCCCTCTAACAACATTTTTTCAGCTTGTTTCAAGACTGAGCCATCTGTTTTTAACTTACCTCCGTCATAAAAAGAATCAGGTGTTATATTTAAAATCCCCATAACCTTTGGAATCATCAAATCAATAAGTTTCCCCTTACAATTTATCGTAGTCATTTGCATTTTATTAACAACATTTTATTTTAAAATCCCTATTTTTGAAAAAATTTGACACAAATATAGGATACAAATGGGTAATACATCTCAACAATACGATACAATAATAAATAACTGTCGTGATTTATATAGTAAAAAAATGCAAGATTACGGAAGTGCTTGGCGTATTTTGCGCTTACCATCACTAACAGATCAAATTTTCATAAAAGCACAACGCATCCGCTCTCTACAAGAAAACGAAGTAAGAAAAATAGATGAAGGAGAAACATCCGAATTCATAGGTATCATTAATTACGCCATCATGGCCTTAATTCAACTAGAAAAAGGAGTTGCAACACAACCCGATTTAAATACAGAAGAAGCCGTAAAATTGTACGATGAAAAAATACAAATAACTAAAAATTTAATGGAGGCTAAAAATCATGATTATGGTGAAGCTTGGCGTGATATGAGAGTAAGCTCATTAACCGATCTTATTTTACAAAAAATTTTGCGAGTAAAACAAATAGAAGATAACAAAGGAAAAACCCTAGTTAGTGAAGGTATTGACGCTAATTACCAGGACATGATTAATTATTCCGTTTTTGCATTGATTTTATTAAACAATATCAAATAATTTCAACTTCAATTAAGGTGTCCCACCCATTTGCTAGAGGTTAATTACTTTTAAAAATAAAAAAATGAAAAAAAACCTAGTCACCCTATTCCGAATTATAATTGCACTCCTGTTCATCGTATCAGCGGTAGCAAAAATGTATCCTTCGCCTTATTTTGCCATCTCAACTTTTGAAGTAAAACAATTATACCCTCTGGGATTTTCTGAAACCATAGCTCCTTGGTTTTCAAGAATATTAATAGGTATAGAAATGGCTTTAGGAATACTAATCTTACAGAATCATTATCTAAAAAAAATAATCATCCCAGCAACCATTACATTACTTACCGTTTTTATTATTCACTTATCCTATGAAACTTTTATTGATGGTGGTAATTCAGGAAATTGCGGATGTTTTGGCGAGTTAATTCCTATGACTCCTATAGAAGCCATAATAAAAAATATTGTTGCTATAATCATTCTTGGTTTACTGTTTTTTATATTACCAAAAGACAATCAAAAAATTTCTAAATTATGGCCAATAGTCGTTATCACCTTAGTTTCTATTACAGGAATTTTCATATCAGCCCCTATTAAATCTGCAACTGAATTAACTTTGCCAACTGAAATGAGCACAGATTCGACAAAAACAACATTCATAGACTCTTCCTCTATAAAAAAAGACATCCCTCTCAAAGAAAAAGTCATTCTAGACACCATAAAAAAAATAGAAAAAACAAAAGAAGAAGAAACAATTAATGAACCTCCCAAAAAGAAATCTGGTTATGCACCATTTTTTACTAAAATTGATAACGGTCGTAAAACATTATGCTTCTTCGTTCCTGGTTGTGATCACTGCCGTCAAGCAGCAAAAGAATTAACGGAGTTAAAACGTACAAATAAAAACTTTCCTGAAATCCTAGTTTTATTTATGAACGAAGAACCAGAAAAGATTCCCGATTTTTTTAAAGAAACAGGCGCAGAATATCCTTATAAAATCATAGAAATCATTCCCTTTTGGAAACTATTAGGAACAGGAAAAGACACCCCTGGTGTAAAGTACTTATGGAATGGAAACGAATATAAATGTTATTTTGGAACAAATGAAAACCAATTTAACCCTAAGGATTACAAAGAATTAATTAACAAACCATTTAATCAATTAATAAAATGAAAAAAATAATAATATTAATACTAGCCATGATACTGAATATTTCATGCACAAAAGCACAAGACACACAACTTTCTGATGAAACCCTAAACTATTCTTTAACCAGTACAGATAATCAAAAGATTACCTTAAAAGAAATAATAACTCAAAATACTGGAAAAAACATTGTTTTAGAATTTTGGGCTTCATGGTGTGGCGATTGTATAAAAAATATGCCTAATTTAAAAAAATTACAAAAAGAAAACCCCGACACCAAATTCATTTTCATTTCTTTTGACAAAACTCCAGAAGCATGGAAAACAGGAATCGAAAAACATGAACTAATAGGAGATCAATTATTTGTAGGAGAAAACATGAAAGGAAATTTCGGTAAATCAATAAATCTAGATTGGATTCCTCGATACATCGTTTTAAACAAAAAGGGCAAAGTGGTTTTATACAGAGCAATTGAAAAAGATAACGAAAAAATCAATACTCTTTTAAAAACTTTATAAACAAATAAAATCATACAATATTAAAAGATATTTAACTTATTAAAAAACATATCTTTGTATTTTCAAAATACTAACAAATATAACATGAGACAAAAAATAGTAGCTGGCAACTGGAAGATGAACAAAAATGCTAAGCAAACAAATGAGTTGATAGCTGATTTAATTACAAACCTTCCAGAAACAGACGCTAAAATAATCATAGCTCCTACTTTTGTTAACTTAGCTCAAGCCGTACAACAAACCAACGAAACCACCATAGAAGTAGCTGCACAAAACATGCATCAGGCAGAAGGAGGAGCTTTTACAGGCGAAATATCAGCCGACATGCTAACAAATATCGGGGTTCAAACTGTTATTTTAGGACATTCTGAACGTCGCGCTTATTTTCATGAAACAGATGCTTTATTGGCAAATAAAGTAAATACAGCTCTAAAACATAAAATGAAAATTATTTTTTGTTTTGGAGAAGAATTAAAACATCGCCAAGACAAACAGCATTTTAATGTGGTTGAATATCAATTAAAAGATGCTTTATTTCATTTAAATGCCTCTGACTGGAAAAATATAATTTTAGCATACGAACCCGTTTGGGCTATCGGTACAGGAGAAACAGCCACACCTGAACAGGCACAAGAAATGCACAAATATATCCGAGAAACGATTATAGAACGCTACGGAAATGAAGTTGCTCAAGACCTTTCTATTTTATACGGAGGAAGTGTTAAACCTGACAATGCTCAAGAAATTTTCTCTCAAGCTGACGTAGATGGAGGTTTAATAGGAGGTGCTTCTTTAACTACAACTGATTTTGTAGGCATTATCAAAGGAATCTAAAAAAACAAGGAGCTAAAACGCAGTAACCTAACGTCTAATTTTTCACTCCAACGACAGGAGAAATCAAATTTCAATACTATATAATTTGTTTCACCTATTCACTCGTTCGAGTCTCTCTTTTAGTCGAAACAACAAAATTACTCCCTTTTAGCTCCCCTTTTTGTAAATGAGTCTTACAATATAATGATTCTATAATCTGAGTCAAAATAAAAATAGCCTCTCCCTTCTTCTAAACAGTGCAAAAAAGCTAATATTCAACAAATTAAAAAAACAGCCTCCAAAAACAATAAAATTTTTACAAAAAACTTGCAAATCAACCAAAAATACATTTATATTTGCAACCGCTTTCGGGGTGTAGCGTAGCCCGGTCATCGCGCCTGGTTTGGGACCAGGAGGTCGCAGGTTCGAATCCTGCCACCCCGACGAAAGCTTTTAAAATATCTTATTACCTTCGGGGTGTAGCGTAGCCCGGTTATCGCGCCTGGTTTGGGACCAGGAGGTCGCAGGTTCGAATCCTGCCACCCCGACAAAACCTTTCTTTATAGAAAGGTTTTTTTTATTATCTCTACTAAACTAAATTTGATAGAACTTCAAAAAATCCTACTTTTGCATTTTTAAACCCCACAAAAATATGTTAATTATAGGTATTGCAGGCGGCACAGGCTCAGGAAAAACAACGGTAGTTCATCAAATCATGAATGAATTACCCGAAACAGAAGTAGGCATTATTTCTCAAGATCATTATTACAGAGAAACAAGCGATTTAAGCCTAGAGGAAAGAACAAAAATTAATTTTGACCACCCTCGTTCAATTGATTTCAGTTTATTAGTTGAACATCTAAAAGACCTTAAAGCAGGAAAAGCAATCGACCAACCTGTTTACTCTTTCGTTAAACACAATCGCACTGGAGACACAATCCATACCTTACCACGTAAAGTAATGATTGTTGAAGGCATACTAATCTTAACAAACCCTGAACTTCGTGACATGTTTGATATCAAAATTTTTGTTCATGCTGACTCAGACGAAAGATTAATTAGACGATTAAAACGTGATATTGCCGAAAGAGGACGCGATATGGAAGAAGTACTAAATCGCTACCAAACAACATTAAAACCAATGCACGAACAATTCATAGAACCTACTAAAGCATTTGCTGACATAATCATACCAAATGACAAATACAATACCGTTGCCATTGATGTAGTCAGAGCAGTCATTAATCAACGTATTTCTTAAAATAAGCTTTTTTAAATTCACTATTCAAGAATTCCTTCAAAATATGTTTCAATCTTTTAAAAACTTCTTAAAAAGAAAATATTGGTTTAAAACCATCAGTAATAAGTACTTTTTAGTTAGTGCTTTCTTTTTAACATGGATGCTTTTTCTAGATAATTATTCTTATTTAGACCATCAAGTCTTAAATAAAGAGATTGAAGAACTAGAAGATAACAAAAAATATTACAAAGAAGAAATTGCAAAAGACCTAGAACAAATTAAGAAATTAAAAAGTGCAAATGAAATTGAAAAATATGCTCGTGAAAAGTACTATATGAAACGTGAAAACGAAGACATTTATATCATAGAATTCGAAAATGATACGTTAAAATAAAACACAAAAAAGAAAAAATACCACAATCATATTTAAAAAAAGGTTAAGTTTGCATTTATATTAATGATAATTTAACCTTTTATGAAAAAAACTTTACTAGTATTATCTCTTATTTTCTCACTATCAAACTTTGCTCAGCAACCAGGCGATTTGATTAGTGTAGAAAAAAAAATGGACGATTCAGCCCCACAAGTACTCCAAAGAATGGCTGGTTTCGGAAAAATCAAACTACCTAATGCCGTAGCACAACTTTTCCAATTCCTTGTTAAAGGTTTAGAAGGATACAAAGTAACTTACTGGACCACAAACCATCATGACCAACTGGTAAAAGCACACGGTCTAGTTATGTTCCCTAAAGTTGACTACCCTCTTTCAACCGTTTTGTTAGAACATCCAACAGCTGACAAAAGAGTTAACATTCCATCTAATTTAAAAGGCACACGTGAAGGAGGTTTTGTTCTTGATATGCTTTATGCTCTTAACGGTTATTACGTTGTATCTCCTGATTATTTAGGACTAGGTGACTCAGAAGGAGTACACCCTTATGCCGATGCAAAAACAGAAGCTTCTGCTAGTATAGATATGCTTACAGCTGCTGACACATTCTTAAACCAAAAAGGAGTAAAAAGATACAACGAATATTTTCTTTCTGGTTATTCACAAGGAGGACATTCAACTATGGCTGTATTAAAATACAATACAGAAAAATACAAACGTTTCAATTTTAAACAAGTATATGCTGGAGCAGGACCATACGATTTATCTAAAACTACTTACGAAGATCGTGTATTAGCCAACGAAGATTATCCTTCTTCTGCTTTTATTGCTTACATTGTAAATGGAGCGCATAGTTTAGGATACAAACAGTATCAAAAAAACTTTACAGAAATGATTTCTCCTGAATTTCAAGAAACTTACAAAAAACATGTTCTTAACGAAGAAGGTGGACTTGATTGGGGACCTCTGAAATGGAAAACACTATTTACAAAAGAATACATTAAAACAGCTTCTAGCCCTAACAACCCTTTAAGAGATTTCTTAAAGAAAAGTGATGTGTATGATTTTCATAACACAACTCCTACAACCATGTCATATACTACAGCAGATGCTGAAATTCCTTTTCTAAACGCTTTAAAAACGGAGAAAGTTCAAAGAAGCTACTATTCTTTTTTCGATTTATCTAAATACAAAATTAATGCTACGAATCTAGGTCCTTTTGGACATGCAGGAGGTGTTTTTCCTTGGTTAATAGCTTCTATTGCTAAATTTAACTGGCATAGAACAGGTGGACTATTAAACTGGACTGCTATGTCATCAGACAGAACAAGTCAAGAATCTAAATTAGAGTTTAACAAATCACAATTACATCCTCTCATTGCAACAAAAAATAAAAATTCTAATTTCGAAATCACCAATATCTATGGTTTTGACCAAAATTTAACTAGTAACAGAATTGCTAGTAAAAAACTAGAAGATTTAAAAGAAGGTGCATATATTGTAGAAATGAAACATGATAATCAAACTTACAAAGTTGCTTATCTAAAAGAAAATTCTATAAAAGTAACTACAAAAGAATTAGTAACTGAAAACAAAGAAGGCAATTGGACTATTAACAGACAAGGACTTGAAAATGAAACCATTACTATCTATATCTTTGATCAAAAAAACAATTTAGTTCAAACCAAAAATTTCAACAAAAACGAAGATATAACAATTGATTATTCAGAACTTAATACGGACCAATATACATTAGAATTAGTAGCTCCTACCGTTTCTTTAAACACCGAAGTATTACGTAAATCAATGGAGTTAAAAGATCAATTAACACTATTAACTGAAAATGATCAAATAACACTAAAATCAAGTAAAGACTTTAATGCTATTTTAATAACTGATGTACAAGGTAAAATCCTTTTACAAGAAAACGTTAGTAACATCAAAAACTTTACTAAAAACTTACCTAAAACTAATAGTGTAATCATTACAAAAGTAACTTATTCAAACGGAGACTACGAAACTAAAAAAATCGTTTGGTAATTAATATTTAATTACAATACAATTACAAGGAGATAGCTTAAAAACTATCTCCTTGTCTTTTTTTACAACATTTTATAATCATTTTAATACAAGATTCTATTCTTAAACGTTATTTTTTTAAATTTGTGAAAAATCAATCAACTATTTCATTTTTAAAATAGTTTGTTTCTACACAACATGAAAGAAAAACTTTTCAATGAATTCAATTCCGTTCCTTCCAAACAATGGAAGCAACAGATTCAGTATGAACTAAAAGGAGCTGATTATAACGAAACTCTCGTTTGGGAAAGCCCTGAAGGTATAAAAGTTAAACCCTTTTATCACATAGATGAAAGCTATAATCCTTTAGAAGTAAACTCTATCAAAAATACTTTTAAAATCGTTCAAAATATCTTTGTACATGATCTAGAAAAATCTATCAACAGAACCTATGAAACGTTATCAAGAGGAGCCGAAAGTATTCGATTTACGCTAGAAAATGAATCTTTAGAATTAGAAAAACTATTAAATACAATTCCTCAAGAAATTCAAGTATATATTAAGCCGCTTTTTCTTAGTAGTGATTTCATAACAAAAATACACGCTCTTAGACCTACAATTATTTTAGAAATTGATCCAATTGGTCAATTAGCTAAAGAAGGCAATTGGTTTACCAATTTAGAAAATGACTTTTTAATTTTAAATCAGTCCAAAACTTCTTTAAATATTAATGCTGAAACCTATCAAAATGCAGGAGCCAATATTGTCCAACAATTAGCTTACACCTTAGCCCATTGTAATGAGTATTTCAATAGAATTAAAAACCTAACCTCTACTATTATTATTAACGTAGCTGTTGGAAGTAATTACTTTTTTGAAATCGCAAAACTCCGTGCTTTACGATTATTATTCAATACTCTAGCCAAAGAATATAATTACAATTCTGACTGTCATATTATAGCTACTCCTACCAAGCGTAACAAAACTTTATATGATTATAATGTTAATATGCTTCGTACTACCACTGAGTGTATGAGTGCCATTTTAGGTGGAGCTAATGCAGTTGCCAACCTTGCTTATGATGCCATTTATCACAAAGACAACGAATTTGGCGATCGAATTTCACGTAATCAATTATTAGTTTTAAAACACGAAAGTTATTTTGATAAGGTAAACAATCCTGCCGATGGTTCGTACTATATAGAAGAATTAACTCAACAATTAGCCGAAAAAGCCTTAATATTATTTAAAGATATTGAAAAAGGTGGCGGATTTATTACCCAATTAATAGAAGGAACTATCCAAAGAAAAATTAAAGAAAGTGCTGATAAAGAACAAGAACTGTTTAATAATGGAAAAGAAATTTTATTAGGAACAAACAAATATCCTAATAAAAATGATTACATGAAAAATGATTTAGAACTATATCCTTTTGTTAAACAAAATCCAAGAAAAACACTAATTAGCCCAATTATTGAACGACGATTAGCCGAAAAATTAGAACAAGAACGATTACAAGCTGAGGCTTAAAACCTATACAAATGAAGAATCTTTTTGTAACCTTAGTACTAATCATTTCTTTTCTCTTTTTTGCACAATCAAAAAAAACAGAAGCTACTACCAATAATCAAACTGGCAAAAGTGTCATTTTCGAAGAAGGAATGCGCGTAAAAGTCATCACTCTAGATCGTCCTAAATATGTAGGTGCGATTTCATTTAAAGATGCTGATACGTTTACAGTAGACAACAATAAAGTTAAATTAACCAATTTAGGCAGCATAAAATATTATCCTAAAGGAGATACAAAAGCTAAAAAATCCTTTTTGGTGTAAGAGGAGGACTAATCGTTAGTTCTGGGGTTGCTGGATTAGCCAAAAATGGAACTGCCATTGTAGGCGCGTTAGTAAAAAATAAAAATTTAGTTTATCGTAATTACACTTATAAAATTATAGAGTAATGGAAGCTATAAGACAATTTGTAAAAGTTAAAAATCATCAAATAAAAATAACTTTACCTGATAATTTCTTAACAGATGAAGTTGAAGTTATTATTTTGGCAAAAGAAAATGATTTCTATCTTACTAACGAAATGAAAGAAACTCCAGAAAACAGGCTAAATGAACCTGAATCTGAATACATTTCATCAAAAGAATCTTTAGATAGTATAAAAGCTAAATATGGATTTTAAGGTAATTGTTACTAAAAAACACAAATAACATAAAAATTTTATCGTGCTTTCATACATCAAAAAGTACAAGAAAGTACCCTAAATAAATTTAGAATGAGAAAAAACATTCAAGATATTAAATTAGAAGTTGGAAATCAGAAGTTAGAACATACTTCCAATATCCAACTTCCCGCTTCGAATCATTTCACCACTGCCGAAGGCATCGAGGTAAAATCAAACTACTCTAAGTCAGATATAGAAGATCTAGAACACTTAGAGTTTGGCGCAGGCTTTGCACCTAACCTACGTGGTCCTTATGCCACTATGTATGTGCGTCGTCCATGGACGATTCGTCAATATGCAGGATTCTCTACTGCCGAAGAAAGTAACGCTTTTTACCGTCGTAATCTAGCCGCAGGTCAAAAAGGTTTATCGGTAGCATTCGACTTGGCTACACATCGTGGTTATGACTCTGATCACGAGCGTGTAGTAGGTGACGTAGGAAAAGCAGGTGTAGCGATTGACTCGGTGGAAGATATGAAAGTGCTTTTCGACCAAATTCCACTTGGTGAAATGTCAGTTTCCATGACCATGAATGGTGCCGTATTGCCTATTATGGCATTTTATATAGTAGCAGCCGAAGAACAAGGCGTAGCACCTAACCTACTTTCGGGAACGATTCAAAATGACATCCTAAAAGAATTTATGGTGCGTAATACCTATATTTATCCACCTACTCCATCAATGAAAATCATTGCCGATATTTTTGACTATACCAGCAAAAATATGCCAAAGTTCAATTCGATTTCCATTTCGGGGTATCACATGCAAGAAGCAGGAGCTACAGCAGATATTGAATTAGCCTATACCCTAGCCGATGGTTTAGAATACATTCGTACGGGTTTAGCAGCGGGAATGAATATAGATGAGTTCGCCCCTCGCCTTTCGTTTTTCTGGGCAATAGGAATGAACCATTTTATGGAAATTGCTAAAATGCGCGCTGGGCGTATGCTTTGGGCAAAACTCTTAAAACAGTTTGATCCAAAAGATGAAAAATCACTAGCTTTACGTACACACTGTCAAACATCAGGTTGGAGTTTAACCGAGCAAGATCCTTTTAATAATGTGGCGCGAACGGCTATTGAAGCGGCTGCGGCAGCCTTTGGCGGAACTCAATCGTTACATACCAATGCCTTAGACGAAGCCATTGCTTTACCCACTGACTTCTCAGCGCGTATTGCACGTAATACCCAAATTTATTTACAAGAGGAAACCAAAATTTGTAAAACGGTCGATCCTTGGGCGGGAAGTTATTATGTAGAAAGTTTAACCGCTGAAATTGCCGAAAAAGCGTGGGCATTAATCCAAGAAGTAGAAGAACTAGGCGGAATGACCAAAGCGATTGAAGCAGGAATTCCGAAACTTCGCATTGAAGAAGCGGCAGCTCGTAAACAAGCGCGTATTGACAGCGGACAAGACATAATTGTAGGCGTAAACAAATACCGTTTAGAAAAAGAAGATCCGTTACATATCCTTGAAGTAGATAACCAAACCGTTCGTAAACAACAAATAGAACGTTTGGAGCAAATTAAAGCGACCCGTGATACTGCAAAAGTAGCAGACTGTTTAGCCAAACTAACCGAATGTGCTAAAACAGGAAACGGCAACTTATTAGATTTAGCCGTAAATGCGGCACGTAACCGAGCGACTTTAGGAGAAATTAGTGATGCCTTAGAGAGCATTTTTGGAAGATACAAAGCACAAATTAGAAGTTTTAGTGGGGTGTATAGTAAAGAAATAAAAAATGACGAAAGCTTTGAAAAAGCACGTCAGTTAGCCGATGAATTTGCTAAAAAAGAAGGTCGTCGCCCACGTATTATGATTGCCAAAATGGGGCAAGACGGACACGATCGTGGCGCTAAAGTAGTCGCAACAGGCTACGCCGATGTAGGTTTTGACGTGGACATTGGACCATTATTCCAAACCCCACAAGAAGCGGCTAAACAAGCGGTAGAAAACGACGTGCATATTTTAGGCGTTTCTTCGTTAGCGGCGGGACATAAAACATTGGTACCCCAAGTGATTGAAGAATTGAAAAAATACGGACGTGAGGATATTATGGTGATTGTTGGCGGCGTAATTCCTGCACAGGATTATCAGTTCTTGTTTGATGCTGGAGCAGTGGCCGTTTTTGGTCCTGGTACTAAAATTAGCGATGCTGCCATTACGATTTTAGAGGTTTTAATAGCGGAGTAATTTTTTTTACACCTGAGACAGGTTTCAAAAACCTGTCAGGTGTGAAAACTTAAACAAAATCAAATTAGGCTTATTACTAATTAAATCATGAGTAAATTGAATTAAGTTTAGTTTCTTCCAAATTAATTACACTAAAACCTGTCAGATCTAAAACCATTTTACTTATATTTGTTTTATATATAAGCCAAAATAGTTATGATACAAGCCTTAGAACGTGGAAATTACTACCACATCTACAATCGTGGAATCAATAGTGTTACACTTTTTGATAATAAAGAAAATTACGAGTATTTCCTTACTCTCTATTCCCTTCACATTGATCCTATTGCCAAAACTTTTGCTTGGTGTTTAATGAAAAATCATTTTCACTTTGTGGTGAGGATAAAAGAAATTTCAGAAATTTCAACGGATAAAATTATTTTACCCTCTCAATCTTTTTCTAACTTATTCAATGCTTACACAAAAGCATACAATAAAAGTACAAAACGGCATGGTGCTTTATTTGAAAGACCTTTTCGCCGAAAACAAATTAACAACAGAACCTATTTTCAAAATGCAATCATATACATTCATAATAATCCTGTACATCACAATATTTGTGACCATCCTATACAATATCCGTGGAGTTCGTATGTAAGTTGTAATTCTGACAGATCAACAAAACTGAAAAGAAAAGAAGTAATTGAACTATTTAACGATATCGAAAATTTCAAACAATCTCATCAGGAAAAATGTAATTATTATTAGATAGAAGAGTCATTAGGTATTTAGGCCTGACAGGTTTTAAATAGATATCGATTTACATATCATGGAACCCACTAATGAAGAATGCTACTATGCTCATAAAGACACCGAAATAGGGGCTCGTTTTTCAAAAGATTTCACACAAGGCTATGGTCCCGAGCAGTATTTATTACGTAATGCGATTAAAGGAAAATACCAAATCAAAACCAATTATTTTGGAGAAACCAAACTTACCGAAACAGACCCAGACACCGTTTTAGTAGAAATCTATATGAAAGACAAAACTGGTAAAATAGTTCGCAAACTACAAACCATCCAACTTGGCAAAGTAAAAGAAAACCAAAACCTAGCCGAAATCACTATCGAGTAATCGTATAACTAATTCTTTATATAGCATGATTTTTTCTTGCAAGAAACACCAGCTCACACTGGTGTTTTTTTTTAGAACTCTAATTCTTCACAAGATAATTCCTCTTCGTCTTCAATCCCTAAAATTCGTTTCACAAGATGAAAGACTGTAGTTGAAGATTCACATTTTGATGGATTTTCTTTATTTTCCAATTTTTCATAAATTCTTTCTGCTCTCTTAATCGCCTGGCAAATTCTTCTTTTACCTTTATCATATGCTAACAGCACTTCAAAAAGTTCATTTGATATAGATTTTCCTCGCTCATCGCTACTGTCATCATATTTTAAACCATAAGGTGATAAAAATTTATTTAATCGATCTTTATACAACTTCCTTTCCATAGGTTCACCTTGATAATCATTAAAATGTAATAATAACCAGTATTCGAAGGCTTGGTGAGAATAAGCTACCTTTATATTATTTTGCTGTGCTAAAAAAATAGCATTATTAAAATTAATTAATTGTTTGGGATTATCAGGCTTAGGATCAGCATCAAAAACACACCAAACTTCTTCGTAATAACCTTTAGGTTTACTATCCCTTTTTTGTATTGTTTTTTTTACTAATGACAAAGTATTATCTCCAACGCCAATTACTCTTAATGTTAATGTAGGTATTTTAAATTTTTCAAAATAATCTTTTTCAGTATTTTTTCCTTCACAAACTATTAAAATTTCTGGGTTACCTTTCTTAATATCAAAAGGTCTCTCAAGAATTGGTTCTCCTCTTTTTTTTCTTTTAACATTTTGAATTGATTCCTTATGTGTAAGTTTGTTTAATTGATCTTTAGATCTTTTATCTTGCATTTTCATTGTCAAAAGAATCTATTTATTAAACAAATCAGAAATATCTTCAAGAAATGGGATTCCTCCATATTTACCTTCTAAATACTTTTCTTCAAAATTTTCCTCTTTCCTTACTTTGAAATCAGCTAATGAAAATAATTTAGCTTCACCATATCTATTTTTTTGCATAAACCAAACTTGATCCCTTCTAAATAATGATTTGTGCAATAAGTTAGTATTATGTGTATTAAAAATTAATTGTGCATTATTCGGGTTTGTCGATTTTGAGTTAAACAATTCAATTAAAAATGACACAATATTAGGGTGTAATCTTGAATCTAATTCGTCAATAAACATAGGACAACCTGTTTCTAAAGAAAACAGAACAAATCCTAATACTGCTAATAATTTTTGAGTACCAGCCGATTCAATTTCCTTAAAGTCAGTTTGTTCATAGGCTACAAAATTATAATCATTATCATATTTTTTATGAACTGATTTTGCTTCAATGAAAACCATTCCTTTTTCTTTTTTAAACAATTCAGATAATTTACTACTTTGTTCTTTAGATAAATTCTCTAAATTAATTTCATTAACATAAATATCAGATATACCAATATCAAATCTTCTTAGTGTCTCAATAATCTTTAAACCCAAATCTGATCTTTTCGAAATTTCTTCAAAAGAAAACTCTTCATAAATTTCTGGTTCATTTCCTAAGAAAAAATGTATTTTCCTAAAATAATCGACAATAACACTTGCTTCTCCCACATTAAATTGATTTGCCAAAGATAAAATCAAAACGTTATCTCTAATAATATCAACTTGCTTTTGCAAAATTTCAAATTTCTTAAATGAAGTATGAAAATCTATACTATCTTCATCCCTATAAAACAACTCTACTTCTTTCGGTTTTTGATTAAGCTTTTTTTGAAATAACCATTCCGCTACAACACCTTGTTTATTTACTTCAAACCCATATCTAAATTGTGTTTTGTCAAATAAAAAAATAATTTCAAACTCGGAAGAATCGTTTTCTGATGCTGTATTAAATTTAAAATTTTCTACGTTAATAGGATCACCTTTCTGAGTCTTGGTCGATGAATTAACAACAAACCAACGCATAAATGCTAAAGCATCAACTAAATTTGTTTTACCACTAGCATTCGCACCATAAACTACAGCACTTTTTAATAGCCTATGAGGATAATTTTTAATTTCAAAAACATTTGAATCCTCTAAATCAGATTTATCATAATTTGAAGCTACCATACTTAAGGTAACTTTATCTTTAAAAGTTTTAAAATTCCTAACAGAAAACTGAACTAACATATCTCAAATTTTAATCAAATGTAATATTTTTTTATACTTAAAAAAGGTTTTTGCATATTTTTTAACAGAAATAGCTTTTAAAACAAAAAAACAACATCATTCAGTTGATTTTATCCTTCAAACACCTCCCTAAACTCCTGTAAAATCAGTTGGATATCCTCCTCTTTATATTTACGAGAGAAATGCACTGGAAAGGCATTTTTGACTAGGCATTTTTTCATAATTCGTGCAGATTCACGGGAATAACTATGGTAATTTTGTTGGGCTTGTTCCTGATCTTCGGCTTTGTAAAAACTTTCTATATATACTGTGTCACATTCCTTAAACAAACTATAAATTAAATCGTGATTTTCGGTATTTGCGGCGTGATCCATAATAACTCCTAATCGGTGGCCTTTTTTAAGTTCAAGCAAGTAATATAAATCTTTGGCAAGATAAGTAACTGCTTCGATCGTGATTTGCAAATCATCCTCTTGGTTGGCATAAGCATTTTTCAATGCATTAACCCAAGCCCCTCCTTTAAATTGGCCTTTATCCAAATCGATTTTCAATGTGTCGTGTTCTTTAAAAAGATAAGCCACAGAAGGTGTTTTATGATCCAACAAAACAAATTCGACAGTACATTTTTCATTTTGGTACACATAATCCAATTCTTTATCTATAGATTCAATGTTCCAGAATGGTGGTTTAATTTCGGAACAGGTTATCTTAGCCTCGTTTTGAATCTCTCGTACTTCATACACAATGGCATCTTCTGCAATCAAGTTCCACTGATACCCTTTTAACTTAGACTGAACTTGTTGGGTAATTCCTGTTGGTCCACAAATCACCACCCGGCGTTGTATACCAATTTGGTGACGGAGTATCGTATCAAAATTGATAAAATGATCAATATGTGTATGACTGATGAAGATCGCTTCGGTATTTTGACAGTCTTTTACGGTCAAATCACTGGCGTCGCCACATTCGCAAATAAAGTTATACGAATAATTTTCGGGTTTTATTAAAATGGAGATGTCCTCTCCTATTCTACTTTTTATTTCGGCTGTAAACATTTTTTTTCTTTTTTATAAACCTAACAGGTTTTCCAACCTGTTAGGTTTTACATTATAATAACTACTAATTTAGTTTTAAAATTGATTTTTATAGAAATCATTTCAAAATCTCCCTTAAAATCTTCGCGATATTTTTAGCATCATCCACCCCTCTGTGGTGTGTACCTTCCAAAGGAATATCTAAGAATTTAAGCGCTCCATCCATTCCTAATTCATGACCGAGTTTGTTTTTTAATGCAAACAGGGTTTTGACATTAATATGCGACGGACTAAATGGATAGCCTTTTTCTAAGGCTTGACATTGTTTTTGAAATTGCTTCAAATCGTAAGCACCAAAACTTGCCCAAGCACGACTTTGACTCTTATACTCATTCTTTAGGATGCGCAATGCCTCTGAAAACGAAATCCCTTCGTTTTCGATTAACTCGGGTGTAATGGTGGTCAACTCAGTGCAAAATGGACTAATAGTGGAGCGTTCGGGGTGTACTAAAATCCCCCGATTATCGCTTATTTCGCCTGTTTGTACATCGAGTAAGCACACGCCTATTTCTATAATATCACTAATCATACCTTCGGGAAGTTTGCCTTCCCAACACGTAGCTTCTATATCGACTACGAGTATTTTATCTAATAATTTTGCCATAATTTTTTATTTTTTTGTTTTAGTGTTTCACAATGTATCACGAAGTTTAGCACAAAGTCACACTACGTTTTTCGTTTAAAATATCGGAACACTAAGTTCTGAACACTGAATATGTTTCACAATGTATCACGAAGTTTAGCACAAAGTCACACTACGTTTTTCGTTTAAAATATCGGAACACTAAGTTCTGAACACTGAATATGTTTCACAATATATTACGAAGTTTAGCACAAAGTCACACTACGTTTTTCGTTTAAAATATCGGAACACTAAGTTCTGAACACTGAATATGTTTCACAATATATTACGAAGTTTAGCACAAAGTCACACTACGTTTTTCGTTTAAAATATCGGAACACTAAGTTCTGAACACTGATTACTTTTCTTTTTTACAAATGCTTTTAGCAACCACAGATGCACAGATTATAATTTACAAGCTAGTTTTAAAATTTGATTATGTGACTCCTCCTAACGTCGGAGTGACAAACAAACCGCATAACTAATAATGAATGATTTCTGCATACTGCATACTAAACCTGAACACTGAATATGTATCACAATGTATCACGAAGTTTAGCACAAAGTCACACAGCATTTTTATCTTAAAATATCTGAATACTAAGTCCTGAACACTTATTACTAATCACTTATTACTTTTCTTTTTCTCTGATTTCTTCTTTTTAGGCTTCTTTTCTTTTAAAAGCGCTTTTTTGTCTTTGATTCGTTTTTCCACTTCTTCGATAGTGTATAACGAGTTAGAAAAATTACTCAATTTTGCTTCTTTGATTAATTGTAACGCTTCTTTCCAATTGTGTTGTCTTTCTAAAAGTTGAATTTTACACAAAAGCATCTGGGATTTATCAATTCCTTTTATGGTTAATGAAAAATCAATCAGCTTAGCTGCTTCGTCATAATCTTCGTTTTGCAATAATACCTCAGCATAGTATGGATATATGGCTAAGGTGTGAATATCGGTAGCAAGAGCTTCGGCAAAATACTGCTTCGCTGATTCATAGTCCTGCATTTGTTCTGCAAAGAATCGTCCGTACAACCCTAATGCCATGGCATTTTTGTCATCATACGCTAACGCATACCCTAAAGATTCTAAGGAACCTTCTAACCAATATGGGTAATTATCCAAGGCTTGTACTAAATATTTATCTATTGTTTTCATTTTTTTGAATTTGTTGGGTGACAAGTTTTGGATGATGGATGATACTACTCATCATATAAACTATCGTTAATTATCTTCTTTCCTTCTTGTCGTTCGTTTTTGTTGTTTTTACTTTTCTTTTCTTTTTTAAAATCGGAACCTTCAAAAGTGCGAATTGGGTTTCCTCTTTGCACTGCCATTTGATTGGTCCATTGGTTTTGCACTTGTTGTTGGAGTTGGTCGTACTGCGTTTCTTTTAGTTTGGCTAATAATCGTTCTGTTGCCAACTTTTTATTTTGGTGCTGCGAACGAGAATCCATACTCACTACGCTTATTCCTGTAGGAAGATGTGTGGCACGAATAGCAGAACTCACTTTGTTTACGTGTTGTCCTCCAGCTCCTGAACTACGCATTGCTTGATATTGAATATCTTTTTCTGAAAACGATGGCAGTATGGTTAGAGGCACTTCAAAAATTCCGATAAACCAATTTTTACGTTTGTGAAATTTTCGAAACGTACTTTTCCCAATCCATTGAATGGTGCCTGCCCAACTACGGACAAATTCGTTGGCATTTGCTCCTTTTATAGTCACTAGTGCTGAAACTACCGTTCCGTTTTCAGGCCCTGCTACTCGATTTAGCACTTCTGCTTTCAGATTCATTTCATCAGCTTCGACTAATACTCTTTTGAGCACTTGTGCGACTACCCAATCGCATTCGGCTGGACCTCTTCCTGAGGTGATTTGTATGATAGCCTCCCCAACCCCTCCAAAGGAGGGGCTATTAGAGACTTGATTTGATTTTATTTTTGCTTCCATTTTTCTATAATTTTTAAAAGTTTGTCTCTATTCTTTGCTTCTTTGACAAACTTTGGTAATCGCGCAACTAATGTTTGACCTCCATTGCATTTTGAGTTGCGCTCTCTTAAATCAGCCTCAATATATCTTTCTAGGTAATTAATGTGATCATTATTTAAAGCCCAAAAAACATTCTGTTTAAATTCTTGTTGGTACCATAAGCTACAATTATAAAAAGGGTCTCTTACTCCTTCAATATCGAATTTAAATTCAAACTCTATTTCTTTAAGTTTTGCTTTCACAGTTTCGCTATGATTACAATGTGGACATTTAACTTTTATTTCGCTTACCTGTTTAGTTGTTTGAACTCCTTTTACTTCATATTTTTCTGTACAACTTGAACAATAAACTTTAGCATAAGGCTCATAAACTGTTTTTCTTCTTGACAGACTATAATAGCAATGTTTACATTCAAAAACCCTTTTGCTTTCGCAATTGTGTTTTCCACAATTAGGACAAGATTCTAATTCATTCTTGATTTTTACAGCTGCTTTCTGATTACAATTTGGACAAACAACATCAATGAAATCATTGAATTTTACCCCTCTAATATTTTCATCTTCAAATCGTTTCATAATTGATCTTATTTATCCATTCGCACAAATTTTGGGGTGAATGTTCCTAATACTTCTACTAATTCTTCTTGAAGCGCCATTACTTTATGGATGTCTTTATACGCCATAGGTGCTTCATCGATACTACCACCAATCAAATCGACTTCCTTGTCTTTTAAAACTTTTTTGATATCGCTTTGCGTGAACTTGGCTTTACACTTGGCTCTAGAATGCAATCGTCCTGCACCGTGCGAAGCAGAATTCAGGCTGCTTTCATTTCCTTTGCCTCGTACAATAAAACCAGGTGCTGTCATCGAACCCGGAATAATTCCTAGTTCGCCCTTGGCTGCAGGTGTTGCGCCTTTGCGATGCACTATACATTCTTGTCCGTTTACCATTTCTTTCCAAGCAAAATTGTGATGGTTTTCGATGGTTACTAACACTCGTTTCCCGATGGCTTTCGCAACACGCCTGTGAATATCTTCGTGACACGCCTTAGCATATTCGCCCGCTAAGTTCATAGCCATCCAGTATTCTTGTCCGTCGTGTGTGTTCATATCTAACCAAGCTAAATGCTGGACGTTTTTAGGTAACGGACATTGTTTTGTAGCCAAATACGTGTAATGTTTCGCGATATTGGCACCCAAACCTCTTGAACCGCTATGTGATAAAACCGCTACATATTCGCCTACATCCAGTTTCCATTCGTTCATAGGGGTATCGATTTTTACGATCCCTATTTCGACAAAATGGTTTCCTCCACCCGAAGTACCCAATTGCTTGTATGCTTTACCTAACAATTGTTTTAGCAAAGGAATATTTGAAAAAGCAGGATGAGAAAACACTTCGTGATCGGATTTGATTTTGTGTGTTTCGTACATTCCAAACTTGGTGTTATCCAACAGTATTTTTCGCCATTGATGCTCTTTCCCTTTGAGATATGAAGCGGGTAAATCGAAAATAGACAAGCTCATTCGGCAACCTATATCCACTCCTACTCCATACGGTATCACTGCATTATCTGTAGCTAACACACCGCCTATAGGCAATCCGTAACCAGAATGTGCATCAGGCATTAAGGCTCCTTGTACAGCAACAGGTAATTTCAAAGCATCATACAATTGAAACTTGGCTTGATCTTCGATTTCGTTTTCTCCAAAAATCGAAAAAGGTGCTCTTGTGTTTCGCAATTCGTTGAACTTTACCTGTACTGGATTCACTAATCCCTCGGCTACTTTGCCCCAAGTTCCGTGATTTTTGAACTTTTCAGGATAAAGTAAAACTTCTTTGGCTTCGTTAAGAATACTTTCTTTTTTTTCTCTTTTGCGATATCTATTAATTTGCCCTAAAGCAATATTGATGGCATTATTTTTTGGAAAACCTATTTTAATAAGGTCTTTTCCTGATAATTTATTTCCCATAAATTTAAAATTGAATAATAAACTGACCTTTCAAAAGCGATTACTTTCGATTGGTTTCTGATTTATCAGTAACGGGAAAATTTAGTGCATAAAAAAACCCGAAACTAATTGTCTTCGGGTTTTATCATATAGTGAAGTTTTTGAATCTAACTTAAAGTAAAACCACGAAGAGAAGTTACACCAGCTCCTGCTGATCCGTAACCGTAATTTGCTAAATTGAATACAAACATTTTTCTTCGTTTTAATTGTTAATAATTTTCTGACGCAAATTTTGTAATTATTTTTTTTTATTTCCAAATGATTTTTAAAATTTTTATTCAGTCTAAAGAAGTCTATACAATTGTATTGATTTTTTTGATATTGTTCACACCATCATTTTAGTAAAAAAAATTACGTTGCGGTGTATTTACAAACTTATTATCAACTAATGAGCGAGTCGCATGAAAAACACTAACCTATAGCACTTTACCCCAGAATATTCATCAGTTGATTTCTAAAGCGCTAAAAATTAGTTGGCTTACCTTTGTCTCGTTTTTAAAAAATCCAGTCCAAAGGGCTGTTATAAATATACTTTTATGCTAAAAAAATCTATAGAAGCCTTACAAAAAGAGGCTGCCACAACGGGAACTCATAGTTTGAAAAGAAGCTTAGGTGGTTTCCATTTAATCATGATTGGGATAGGCGTTATTATTGGCGCTGGTCTATTTTCTTTAACTGGAATTGCCGCAGCTAACAATACAGGACCCGCAGTTATCCTATCCTTTATTGTTGCCGCGGTAGGCTGTGCTTTTAGTGCCTTATGTTATGCTGAATTTGCTTCGATGGTACCTGTTTCTGGTAGTGCTTATACTTACGCTTATGCTACCATAGGAGAGTTATTTGCTTGGATTATTGGTTGGGATTTGATCTTAGAATATTCTGTAGGCGCAGCTACAGTAGGTATCAGTTGGTCTCAATATTTGGTCAAATTTTTAGAGAAATTTGGGATATACCTCCCGCCCCAATTAATTATGTCACCATTTGAAACTGCTACAGGACAAAATGGAGAAATTGTTCGCGGTTTCATTAACCTTCCAGCCGTATTAATCATTGCATTAATTACAGCTGTTATTATCAGAGGAACCAAAGGATCTGCTTTATTTAACGCTATTGTTGTAACCCTTAAAGTAGGGGTTGTATTGTTATTTATAGGCTTAGGTTGGCAATATATAAATCCAGCAAACTACAGTCCGTTTATCCCTGCTAACACAGGAACTTTTGGAGAATTTGGTGTTTCTGGAATTCTACGTGGTGCAGGAGTTGTTTTCTTTGTTTTTATAGGCTTTGATATCGTGGCTACGATGGCGCAAGAAACTAAAAACCCACAAAAAAATATGCCAATTGGGATTTTAGGGTCATTAATTGTTTGTACCATTTTATTCATCGCTTTTGGTTATGTAATGACGGGTTTAGCACATTATACTGAATTTAAAAACAGTGCCGCACCTGTGGCTATTGCTATTGCAAAAACGCCTTATATATGGCTAGGTACGGCTGTACTTATGGCTATTCTAATTGGGTATACTTCTGTTATTTTAGTCGACTTATTAGGACAATCACGCGTATTTTATGCCATGAGTAATGATGGTTTGTTGCCTAAGGTGTTTTCGCAATTGCACCCTACGTTTCATACTCCTTATAAATCAAACATCTTGTTATGTGTATTCATTAGTTTGTTTGCTGGATTAGTTCCTATTCATGTGGTGGGTGAGATGACTAGTATAGGTACTTTATTAGCTTTTGTAATGGTATGTATAGGTATTTTAATCTTACGAAAAAAAGAACCTAATTTACCTAGACCATTTAAGACGCCGTTAGTTCCTCTTGTGCCTATTTTAGGTATAGCTACTTGTTTGTTAATGATGTTTTCTCTACCTCTAGGTACTTGGATTAGGCTCTTTGCATGGCTGGCAATAGGCATATTAATTTATTTCTTTTACGGCAAGAAAAACAGTAAGCTGCGAAACGATAAAACATCGAGCAATTAATTTTCTGCTTTCTAAAACATAACAAAAGGTTCGTTTTTTATACTCCTATATTAGGATAAAAAACGAGCCTTTTCAATTTTAATGAGAAAATATATATTTGATTTTACCTGATGATTTTGACCTTAGGTAACTAGCATATTTTTTCTAATTCCATTACAGCTTCTAGAAATTGTATTCCTTTTACTTCTTCAAAAAAATCGATTTCGGTTTCGTGAGGTAAAAAATCTGAGATAATTCGAATGATAAAATCCTGCGGCTTTTTTAAATACATAAAAGTGTAATCCTCCATATTTACCACTGTTTGAAGGGCTAGATTAGTCGTTCTAACAAATTTATCTGAAGTTAGTGAATGCAAACACGGTAAATTTGTTTGAGGATTGACCGCTATGGGTTTTCCATTTTCAAACAATCCTCCTTCGTATCCATACAAAGAGGCATTCGTAATTTCGATAGGTTTCCCCATAGCAAGATAAGGAGGTAGTTCGCTTTCTTTTCCTACAACTGCTGCAAAGCCCATTAATACACAAAGATCATGTGCTGGTAAATTCATCAGGGTCTTTGCGGTACTTTCTCTCCCTATTCCAGAAACAACAATGTGATAGGAATGTTTGGTATCTTTAATTTCGGATAATGCTGATGCTACTTTTTTGTATTCGATATCCATTGGAGTAAGGATAATAATTTTAGCCATTGTCTTATAATCAAAATAAAGTTTACGAAGTTAATATTTTTATTTTCACAAGAGAATGTTTAGTTTATTCTTATTATAAATAAAAAGCTCGAATTTTGTTTTTCGAGCTTTTAATATTGTATTATTCTTTTTCAAATTTATTGAACAGCTTTTAAAGCATCTGGCATACCATAACCAAACTCGGGGTGTTTATTTCCATAAAACGCTGAAGATTGACGCAATTTATTTAAAACCTGATCTCTTGTCCATGTCGGATTTTTAGCCCATATTAAGGTTGCTATACCTGCTGTTGTTGCCGTTGCCACAGAAGAACCTCCAACATAATCACCTTGTCCATCGTAATAACTATTTACAGGTATTTTGTTTCCTGTATTATTTCTTTGCATCATGATAGCAAATTCAACCTTACTCCCTGAATGACATACATCACATGCTTGGTAGCTACTTGATTCTTTTAGCCCTGTAACAGCAACTGTTTCAGCCATCCAAGCTGGAAAAATAACACCATAAGAAGAGGTAAAATCGGTAGACGTACCAGCTGCACAAAAAATTAATTTCCCTTTGCTGTAAGCATATCTGATACCATCTTCAATTTTACTAGAGGAAATAATATTTCCCATTGACATTGATATAACCCGAACAGATGGATTATTGCCTAAATCTGTAAAAGCTTTTTTAACTCCTTCTAATTCTTGATAACCATCTAATACTACATTTGAAGCGGCTCTATAGGTAACTAGGTTACAATTATACGCTACTCCAACAGGTTGTCCTTTGTCATTACGGGGAGAAGCAGCTACAGAAGACATACTTGTCCCATGACCACATTGATCATTTGCTCCATCATATCCTGTAGACCAAGGCCAGATAGAATTTACATAAACCCCATATTTTTGAATAGTTCTTCCTGTAGAATTGCCATTGTTAAAATTTTCATTAAGTAATGAATTAACTGTGGAAGCTCCTGTGTCTACTATAGCTAAAGTAATTCCTTTTCCTGTACTGTATTGCCATGCTGAAGGTATATTATGATTGTAAAATGCCCAAGGAACTTTAGCATTCGGTGTAATTGTAGTATAATCTGTAGAGCTAATTAATTCGCTTTCTAATCCACATCCTGAAGATGATGATGAGTCCTTACTTCTAGGATCTGGTGTTGTTTCTAATTTAAAATCACCTGGTTCGATATAACGTACATAACCTAATCTTTTTAAGGCTATGATCGTTTCTTGTTTTTCAATATAAACATCTATCAAATTAAGATACGGATCTTTATTTAAGAGTATTTTTTCTATTTCTTTTTCTTCGTATTTGGCTATAATATTTAATAATTGACTTTGTATTTGTTCTTGGTTTGCTGTTTTTTTTCTATCAAATTCATTTTTATTATTACCGAAGCCTATTGTACAAACTTTATTCCCATTTTGAATTGCACTCCAGACTTCATACGCTGTTGCCATGTTCCAATTAAATTTTTCTCCAGTTTTTACACGAAAAAGAAGTTTATTACTTATCTCTTTATTAGATAACGGTTCTTTTTGATTTTCGGCTATTACAATTTGTTCTTCCTTAGACAAAGAATCATCATTAATACAAGAATTAAAGACTATAAGTGATAAAAAGCAAATTTTAATTATTTTTTTTTTCATTTTTCATTATTTTTTTTAGTTTGAATTACGAATATAATAATTTTAAAAACAAAAAAAAGAAATAAGTCATTTTTATAAAATAATCTTTATAAATAATATTTTTTATAAATTTGCAATCCTATGCAAAAAACAATCAACATACTCAACAAAAGAGCTAAATTTGATTACGAAATAATCGACAGATATACTGCTGGAATCGTATTAACGGGTACCGAAATTAAATCTATTCGATTAGGAAAAGCTTCTATTGCTGAAAGCTTTTGTGAATTTAGCGGAAGCCAGTTATTTGTTATCAATTCCAACATTGAAGAATATGCTTTTGGAACACATTATAACCATAGAGCTAAAAGTGAGCGAAAACTCCTTTTAAATAAAAAAGAATTAAAAGGTCTTTTAAAAGACGTTCAAAACAAAGGGTTAACAATTATCCCATTGCGCTTATTTACTAACGAAAAAGGACTTGCAAAATTAGACATTGCTTTATGTAGAGGTAAAAAGAATTATGACAAGCGAGAAACTATAAAGGATCGTGATAATAAGCGTGATTTAGATCGAATAAAAAAAACCTATAAATAAATTTATAGGCTTAATTTTTATCTTCTAACAGTGGTACAAATCGAAAATCACCAAATTCATGTTTTTCAAACTGGGTTTCATTTTTGCGTATTAACATCGTCATTATTTGAACATTTTCACCCACAGGAATAATTAATCGCCCACCTATTTTTAGTTGTGCCATTAAAGGCTGGGGTATAAATGGAGCCCCTGCTGTAACAATAATACCATCAAATGGAGCAAAATTAGGCAAGCCTTTATAACCATCGCCAAAAGTTAAATGTTTAGGCAATATCCCTAATTTAGGTAATAATAAGGATGTAGTTCTATACAATTCATTTTGTCTTTCTACAGAATACACTTTAGCCCCCATAGCGCACAATACAGCAGTTTGATAACCACTTCCTGTCCCTATTTCCAATATCTTATCATGTTTTTTAACCTGTAAAAGTTCTGATTGAAAAGCTACCGTATAGGGCTGCGAAATGGTTTGACCTGCCCCAATAGGAAAAGCCTTATCCTGATAAGCAAAATCCTCAAAACTAGAGTTTAAAAATAAATGCCTAGGAATTTTCCTAATAGCTTCTAACACATTTCGATCTGTAATTCCTTTTTGTTCTAAAAGGCTTACTAACTGATTTCTAAGTCCTTGATGTTTGGGTAAATCTCTCATAATACTTCGGTAAAATTAAGATAAAAATAACATTTAACAAAACTGGATATTCTAATAAAACTAACAATTATCATATTTTAATTTTGATCTACTATCTAGTTTTGTCCAAACTTTTTCGATATGAACAATTTAGAAATTGCTAAAAAAAATTTGACTAAAAACGGCTTTTTAAAACTAAAAGAACAAAACATTCATTACATAGAAGAAATTAACACTCTTCGAAAAGAAAAAAATGCGGTAATTTTAGCCCATTACTATCAACGCCCCGAAATTCAGGATATAGCCGACTTTGTAGGTGACAGCCTAGCACTAGCACAACAAGCTGCCAAAACAACGGCTGATTTAATTGTTTTTGCAGGGGTTCATTTTATGGCCGAAACCGCTAAAATTTTAAACCCCACCAAAAAAGTTGTTCTACCTGACCTAAATGCAGGTTGTTCTCTAGCTGATTCTTGCCCTACTACCGATTTTGAATGGTTTGTAAAACAACATCCTAATCATGTTGTGGTATCTTATGTTAACACCTCGGCTAGTATTAAAGCTCTAACAGATATTGTATGCACCTCATCTAATGCTGAAAAAATAATTAATGCTATCCCTCTTGACAAACCCATAATATTTGCCCCTGATAGAAATTTAGGAGCTTACTTAATTAAAAAAACAGGGCGTGATATGCTCCTTTGGGACGGAGCCTGTTTAGTACATGAAGCCTTCTCAATTGACAAAATTCTACAATTATATAAAGAAAACCCTACCGCCGAAATTATTGCACATCCTGAATCGCAAGAGCATATTTTAAAAGTAGCAAAATACATTGGCTCTACGGCAGGCTTGTTAAATTATGTAAAAACAGCTGATGCGAACACCTTTATTGTTGCAACCGAAGCGGGTATTCTGCATAAAATGAAACAAGAAGTACCTAACAAAACTTTTATTGCTGCTCCTGCTAACGAGGCTAATTGCAATTGTAGCGAATGTGCCTACATGAAATTAAACACCTTGGAAAAACTATATTTGTGTATGAAATATGAATTACCTAATATAGAAATTGAAGAAGATTTAAGAAAAAAAGCTGTAAAATCAATACATGCAATGCTAGAAATTTCTAAATAATGAGTGTCTTTAAAACTGATTTTCTAATACTAGGCTCAGGCGTTGCAGGGCTTACTACAGCTATCAAATTAGCAAAAGCTTTTCCAAACAAAAAAATAACAATTGTTACAAAAAATACTAAAGAAGAATCAAACACTAAGTACGCACAAGGAGGTATAGCCGCTGTATGGGATGAAGAAGATTCTTTTGAAAGCCATATCGAAGACACCTTAAGAGCAGGCGATTATGAAAATGATTTAGAAATTGTAAAACTGGTAATCAAAAATGCTCCCATCCGTTTACAAGAACTTATACAATGGGGGGCCGAATTTGATTTAAACAGAAACAATCAGTACGATTTAGGCAAAGAAGGAGGCCATTCTGCCAATAGAATTTTGCATCATAAAGACATAACAGGTTTTGAAATTCAAACAACACTTATTAAGTACAGCGAAAACGTACCTAATATTACCTTTTTACCACATCATTTTACTATCGAATTAATAACCGAACACCATTTTACAGATATTAAAATAGAAATTGGGCAAAAAAACATTCATTGCTATGGAGCCTATATTTTAAACGAAAAAACAGGCGCCATTCACACGTTTTTAGCTCACAAAACCATACTCGCTACAGGAGGTGCAGGACAAACTTACGCTACCACTACAAACCCTATAATTGCTACAGGAGATGGTATAGGTATGGCTTTTAGAGCAAAGGCAATAATTGAGGATATGCAATACATACAGTTTCATCCTACAGCATTATATGAACCAGGTAAAAGCCCCGCTTTCTTAATTTCTGAAGCAGTAAGAGGTTTTGGTGCTTATTTACGCAATCAATCGGGTGAACGCTTTATACTACGTTACGATCAAAGAGCAGAACTTGCCTCACGTGATATTGTATCAAGAGCTATTAATATGGAAATGAATATATCTGGAAATGAATGTGTCTATCTAGACTGCACCCATTTAGACCCTATCGCTTTTTATAATCACTTTCCTAACATTGTTGAAAAATGTAAAAGTATAGGGATAAATGTAGCCAAAAACTACATACCCGTGCTGCCTGCAATGCACTATATGTGCGGTGGAGTAAAAGTAAACAAATTAGGCCGTACTTCTATCCTTAATTTATATGCAAATGGCGAAGTAGCCAAAACAGGTCTTCATGGCGCTAACAGACTTGCTTCTAACTCACTATTAGAAGCATTAGTATTGGGTCATATAATAGCTGAGGATATTATAGCAAACAGCCATAATTTAAAAACTTCTTTCCCAAAAATCCCTCAATGGAACTCAGAGGGAACCGTGGATCCTAAAGAATTGATTCTTATCTCGCATAACAAAAAATCTGTACAAAACATCATGAATGACCTAGTAGGCATTGTACGATCAAACCAGCGATTAGAACGCGCATTAGACCACTTAAATTATTTATACGAGGACACTGAAAAGTTATTTAAAAAAGTAACCCTCTCCCCTCAACTATGCGAATTACGAAATATTAATGCCACCGCTTATTTAATTGTTAAACATTCGTTAGAAAGCCGTAAAAACAAAGGCGCATTTTACAATTTAGATTTACATTGATTTTTGAATAAATCGAATAAATGATTTACATTTGTTCAAATTCTTAATTATGCTAAAAGTAGGCGTTTTAGGTGCAGGACACCTTGGAAAAATACATTTACGATTACTTCAACAATCTAAAAAATACGAACTAGTTGGTTTTTTTGATCCTTCTAACGATAATGCAAATAAGGTAACTACCGAATTTGGATATAAAAAATTTGATACCATTACAGAGCTCATACACGCTGTAGATGTGGTAGATATTGTTACCCCTACCTTACAACATTTTGAATGTGCCCAACAAGCTATAAAAGCGGGCAAACATATTTTTATTGAAAAACCTATTGCTACCACCGTGGCAGAAGCAGAAGCAATTATTGCTTTAGCTAAAAAACACAACGTAAAGGGTCAAGTAGGACATGTGGAACGTTTTAATCCCGCTTTTATGGCAATAAAAGATAAAATAAACAATCCTATGTTTATAGAAACCCATCGTTTAGCTGAATTTAATCCTCGTGGGACAGATGTTCCTGTTGTTTTAGACTTAATGATACATGATATTGATGCCATTTTAAGCGTAGTAAAATCGAAAGTAAAATCGATAAATGCCAGTAGCGTAGCTGTTATATCTGATTCGCCCGATATTACTAATGCTCGCATTGAGTTTGAAAACGGTTGTGTGGCTAATATCACATCAAGCCGTATATCGATGAAAAACATGCGTAAATCACGTTTTTTTCAAAAAGACGCCTATATATCTGTTGACTATTTGGATAAAGTTTGTGAAGTGGTTCGTATGAAAGACGCCCCCGAAACCCCAGGCGATTTTGATATGATTTTACAAAATGCTGAAGGTGTAAGAAAACAAATTTATTTTGACAATCCAGGAGTGCATCCTAACAATGCCATTTTAGATGAATTAGAATCTTTTGCCGATGCTATCAATAACAATTCTACTCCTATTGTTAGCCTTGAAGATGGAACAGAAGCCTTGCGAGTAGCCTATCAAATTATAGAATGTATTGAAAAGTAACCATAAAATCTAACCGAAAAGATTTTATATTTAAAACACATAATGTTATCCAACCCCAACATAATATCTGATATTAAATCCTTAATATCTAGCACTAGAGCTACTGCTATAAAAGCAGTAGATTTCCAGCGCACCTTATTATATTGGCATATTGGAGAACGTATTTTCAACGAAGAGCAACAAGGGAAAGACAGAGCTGATTACGGAGAATACCTAATCAAGTATATATCTGAGCAATTACAACCAGAGTTCGGAAGTGGTTTTTCCTATCGTAATCTACATTGGTACAGACAATTTTATAGAACTTTCCCAATTGTGAACTCACTGCGTACACAATTGAGTTGGACTCATTATCGAACACTAATACGTATTGATAACGAAGACAAAAGAGAATATTACATAGCCGAAACCGCTAAAAACAATTGGTCGGTTAGACAAATGGAACGTCAAATCAATAGTCAATTGTACGAACGGCTATTATTAAGTAATGACAAAGAAAGTGTATTGGCCGTTGCTCGAAACGAAGCACTTCCTGTACATCCAAACGAAATCATCAAAGACCCGATGGTTTTAGAGTTTCTTGGATTAAAAAGAGAATCAGCTTATTATGAGAAAGACTTAGAACAAGCCATCATTACGCATTTACAAGATTTTTTATTAGAATTAGGTAATGGCTTTTCATTTGTAGCCCGTCAAAAACGAATCCATTTAGATGGTGATGATTTCTTTGTCGATTTGGTATTTTACAACCGAATCTTACAATCTTTTGTCATTTTTGAAATCAAAACCCATAAACTCACGCATGAAGACTTGGGTCAATTGCAAATGTATGTCAACTATTTTGACCGAGTTGAAAAATTGGCTCATGAAAAACCCACTATCGGTGTACTTTTGTGTGCCGATAAAAACAATGCTGTCGTTAAATTCTCATTACCCGAAGAAAACAAAACCATATTAGCCAGTCAATATGA
Source organism: Flavobacterium davisii (assembly GCF_042182265.1). Classification (NCBI taxonomy): domain Bacteria; kingdom Pseudomonadati; phylum Bacteroidota; class Flavobacteriia; order Flavobacteriales; family Flavobacteriaceae; genus Flavobacterium; species Flavobacterium davisii. Next base: position 2,102,861 of record NZ_CP097869.1, on the reverse strand, counting down.
ATTGATTTTACCCTCGGAAGAGCAATTATTAAATGAAATAAAAAAAGAAATTAATAATAAACCAAACCATTAATCCCTACCTACCCCTAGTAGGAAAAACATTTAAGTAATATAGGGGCTTCACACAATGAAAACAATAGCAGTTATAGGCGCAGGTACTATGGGCAACGGAATTGCTCATACTTTTGCACAAAGCGGGTTTACCGTAAAATTGATTGATATTTCTGAAAAATCGTTAGAAAAAGGTATGGCTACTATTGCTAATAACCTTGACCGTATGGTCGCTAAAGGTTCTATTACCGAAGAAGACAAACACAAAACTATTGGCAACATCATTACCTATACCGATATTAAAGACGGTGTAGTAGGTTGCGATTTAGTTGTTGAAGCAGCTACCGAAAATGTACAGTTAAAATTCAACATCTTCAAACAATTAAGCGAAGTTTGTGACCATAACACTATTTTAGCGACCAATACTTCTTCCATTTCTATTACACAAATTGCTGCAAATGTAGTACATCCAGAACGTGTAATTGGTATGCACTTTATGAACCCTGTGCCTATCATGAAACTGGTAGAAATTATCCGTGGGTACAACACCTCTGATGAAGTAACTAAAATCATCATGGATTTATCGGTTAAATTAGGTAAAGTTCCTACCGAAGTTAACGATTATCCAGGATTCGTAGCTAACCGTATTTTAATGCCAATGATTAATGAAGCTATCGAAACCTTATACAATGGTGTAGGTGGTGTATATGAAATTGATACGGTTATGAAATTAGGCATGGCACACCCTATGGGACCTTTACAATTAGCCGATTTTATTGGATTAGATGTTTGCTTATCTATTCTAAATGTAATGTACGATGGTTTCAAAAACCCAAAATATGCTCCATGCCCTTTATTAGTTAATATGGTTATGGCTGGTAAATTAGGTGTAAAATCAGGCGAAGGTTTTTACGATTATTCCGAAAGCAAAAAAGCAGAAAAAGTTTCGAAACAATTCAGTAAATAAAAGCCTCTAGCCATTAGCCGTTAGTTACACTAATGCCTAATGACTTTTGACTAATCACAAAAAAAATGGCAAAAATAACCCCTTTTAAAGCAGTTCGTCCCACACAAGATAAAGTGGCATTAGTAACCTGTAGAACCTATGATGAATATTCGCCTGCCGAATTAGCGGCTTGGTTAGATTTTAATCCATACTCTTTCTTACATATTATTAATCCTGCCTATACCCATTCACAAAAAATTACAGCCGACAAACGTTTTAGAGGGGTAACCCATAAATACAACGATTTTAAGAAGGAAAACATCTTAATTCAGGAAGATAAGCCTATTTTTTATCTATATCAAATTCAAACCAAAACTAATGTTTTTACAGGTATTGTAGCAGGCACCTCTATAGAAGATTATCAAAATAATCATATTAAAAAACACGAAGACACCCTACAATATCGAGTAGAGTTATTTAAAGAATATTTACATCAAACTGGTTTTAATACTGAGCCCGTACTTATTACCTACCCAGATAAGGCAGAAATAGATCGTTTTATAACATTACATAAAAATAGTAAACCTATTTACGAATTTTCAACCACCAATAAAGAAAAACATACGCTTTGGAAAATTGACAACCAAGAGGATATAGATTCTTTAATTTTACATTTCGAGTCAATTCCTAATTTATACATAGCTGACGGACATCATCGTTCCGCATCAGCCGAAATGCTGTATGAACAAGATCAAGCCACAGGAAATCCGAATTTGAATTACTTCATGAGTTTTTTAATTGCCGAAAGTAATATTAAAATTTATGAATTTAATCGTGTTATTCACGACCTCAACGGGCACTCTAAAGAAGAATTCATCAAACTATTAGCTAATAACTTTATCATAAAAGACAAAAAAAGTGAGTTATATCAGCCACAACAAAAATATGAATTTGGAATGTATTTAGATGGTCGTTTTTATGCTTTAGAATACAAAAAAAACGACAAGGATAATCGCAATGATAAAAACCAAATTTTAAAAAATCTGGATGCGCAAATTTTATACGATTATGTCTTACAACCTATTTTAGGCATTGGCGACCTTCGTAATGATGAACGCATAGATTATATTCCGGGTAAGCAAGCCCTTTTACACATGAAGGAATTAATTGACGATGGTGAGTTTGAAGTTGGTTTTATGCTCTATCCATCAGATATTAATGAAATCAAATTATTAGCCGATAACAACTTGATTATGCCTCCAAAATCGACTTATATTGAACCTAAATTTAGAAGTGGCCTTTTGGTGTATGAATTGTAAACTATCGAAAATTAGAAATGAACTAAAATGAAAAATGTAATTGAAAAATTAATAGAGTATAATCAACAAATAAATCTCTCGGAAAGATCTCAGTCATATGGATTTGATATTAATGATGGGCTTTTTAATTTTTCTGAAAAAGAACTATTATCAAAAGGTAAAAATTCTTTTGAAAAAAATATCCTTCTTAAACAAATACTTTGTGATTTCATAAAACAAAATCATTTAACAATTTGCGGAATTAATTCCAAACCATTTTATTTAGAATTACTCTTATTTACTTTAGCCGATAAAGAAATTTTTGAAGATATTAAATTGAATGCAAAATTGAATTTATATAATTCATAAAGTAGTCCTAAATTCTAAAAAAATAGAACCCCAACAGCGACACAAAATCACCGCTTTTTTTATCCCCTCATAGGAAACTTTTATTTTAATATTCATGGCAAAACTACCTAACCTAACCTCTATCCGTTTCCTTTTGGCTTCCATTGTGGTTGTTTTTCATATTCCTTCCTTTTGTAAAAATAGAGGTTTACCCTATTACGATGCCTTACCTATTTTTAACAAAGGCACAGAAGCTGTATATTTTTTCTTTTCGTTAAGTGGTTTTTTAATTATTAGAAATGTGTTTATTGAAAAAAACAAAGGTACAACTCATTTAAAAAATTTCTTTTTAAGAAGAGCCTTAAGAATTTTACCGTTATATTATCTTATTTTTTTTATAGGACTAATCTTTTATCATCTCATTGCTCCGCATTTTGGCTTTACACACAACCCCGAATATAATATTTTCTTAGCGTTAACATTAGGTCTTACTTGTTTCCCTAATATTTTAGCAAAATATAATCCCGGAGGAATTATTGAAATATTATGGTCTATTGGTATAGAAGAACAATTTTATCTATTTATTGCTCCCGTAATTTACTTTTTAAAACCTATAAAAGCCTTTTTATTTTTAACTCTTTTTACAATATTTTATTTCTATATGTTTAATTTTAGTTCCCTAAGTACATTGTTAAACAAGTATGGAATGACTTTTTTTTACTTTTCTTTCAGCGGAATAATTGCTTATTTATTTATTCATTCAAATCGTTTTAAAATACCTTTATTTTTAACCTTTATTTCCAGTATCATTAGTTTGTTTATTTTTTTATCAAATTTTTTTAAAACATATTTAAACAACGAAATTTACCAGTTACTATGTATGTGTAGTTTTTCACTCACCCTATACTTTTTATCACAAAAACCAATAACCTTTCTACAAAATAAAATACTTGTTTCACTAGGTGAAATTTCATACGGTATCTATATGTATCATGCTATAACCTTTCAATTAATAGGCTATATTTTTATTAAAATGAAATTACATGTACTATTTACTACTTTTTTTTCAATTATATTATTCAATCTATCCGTATTTTTGCTAACCATAAGTATATCGTATTTTTCTTATCATTTTTATGAAAAAAGATTTTTAACGCTCAAAAAACAGTAACATGTCCATCCCACAAAACCTCAACAACATAAAATCATCCCTTCCGCCACACGTTACGCTGGTAGCCGTTTCTAAAACCAAACCTGTGACCGATTTGATGGAAGCTTATCAAGCGGGTCAACGTATTTTTGGCGAAAATAAAATCCAAGAAATGACCGACAAATGGGAACAAATGCCAAAAGATATTCAATGGCACATGATAGGTCACGTACAAACGAACAAAGTAAAATATATGGCGCCATTTGTGAGTTTGATTCATGGAGTCGATAGTTTGAAATTGTTACAAGAAATCAACAAACAAGCTTTAAAAAACAATAGAGTTATTAACTGTTTACTCCAAATTTTCATAGCGGATGAAGAAAGTAAATTTGGTTTAGATGAAAACGAACTTGAAGAAATTCTTCTTACCTTGCAAAACGATAATTCCCTACAAAATATCAAAATTGTTGGTTTAATGGGAATGGCAACGTTTACCGATGATGAAAATCAAATCAAAAAAGAGTTTTTACATTTAAAATCTATATTTGATACCTATAAAAAAATAGAAACTGCTAATCTTAAACTAGAAACTCTTTCAATGGGCATGAGTGGTGATTATGTATTAGCTATTGAATGTGGAAGTACAATGATTCGAGTTGGAAGTAGTATATTTGGAACGAGATAAAATTGCAATAACAATTTCAAAACTTCAATATATTAAATGGGAGAAAATAATATTTTTGATGAAAAGATTTTCAATTTTGAAGACCGATTAGTTAGATTCGCTGGTGAATGTATCTTCTTTACTCGTAATTTAAATAAATCATACGAAAATGAATATTACAAAAATCAATTAATTAGATCATCTGGAAGTTCATCATTAAATTTTGGAGAAGCGCAAGGAACCAATACAGATAAAGATTTTATTTTTAAAGTTGGGTTGGCAGTAAAAGAACTCAAAGAATCAAGAAATTCATTAAAAATTTTAAATTATATAAAAGAAGGTGATGAAAAAATCAGAAATTTACTCTTAAAAGAAGTTGAAGAATTAATCGCAATTGCTTCAAAAATGATAATTAACAAGAAATAATTTTTCAATCGCAATTACAATATCAATCACAAATTCAATTTTTTATAGTTGTGATTGAATTTTGCAATTGTCATTGACATTGAAAATGTACGTAATTCTCGACTCAGAAATTTACGCTTAAAAGAAGTTGAAGAATTAATCGCAATTGCTTTAAAAATGATAATTAACAAGAAATAATTTTTCAATCGCAATTACAATATCAATCACAAATTCAATTTTTTATAGTTGTGATTGAATTTTGCAATTGTCATTGACATTGAAAATGTACGCAATTCTCGACTCAGAAATTTACGCTTAAAAGAAGTTGAAGAATTAATCGCAATTGCTTTAAAAATGATAATTAACAAGGAATAATTTTTCAATTGCAATTACAATATCAATCACAAATTCAATTTTTTATAGTTGTGATTGAATTTTGCAATTGTCATTGACATTGAAAATGTACGTAATTCTCGACTCAGAAATTTACGCTTAAAAGAAGTTAAAGAATTAATCGCAATTGCTTTAAAAATGATAATTAACAAGAAATAATTTTTCAATTGCAATTACAATATCAATCACAAATTCAATTTTTTATAGTTGTGATTGAATTTTGCAATTGTCATTGACATTGAAAATGTACGCAATTCTCGACTCAGAAATTTACGCTTAAAAGAAGTTGAAGAATTAATCGCAATTGCTTTAAAAATGATAATTAACAAGAAATAATTTTTCAATTGCAATTACAATATCAATCACAAATTCAATTTTTTATAGTTGTGATTGAATTTTGCAATTGTCATTGACATTGAAAATGTACTGCATACTAGACATAGAAACCACAGGCGGTCAATACAACGAAGAAGGTATTACCGAAATAGCCATCTACAAATTTGATGGTCATGAAGTCGTAGACCAATTTATCAGTTTGGTCAATCCCGAAATTCCTATCCAGCCTTTTGTGGTTAAGCTAACAGGTATCAACAATGCCATGTTACGCAGTGCTCCCAAGTTTTACGAAATTGCTAAACGCATTATCGAAATTACAGAAGGCAGTATTATTGTAGCACATAATGCCTCTTTTGACTATAGAGTCATTAAAACCGAATTCAAACGTCTAGGTTTCAATTTTGAAAAACAATCCCTTTGTACAGTCGAATTATCTAAAATTTTAATTCCTAATCAAACCTCTTATAGTTTAGGAAAACTAGTACGTAATTTAGGGATTCCTGTAACTGATAGACATCGTGCTAGTGGTGATGCAATGGCTACCGTTCGTTTATTCAAATTACTTTTAGCCAAAGACATTGAAAAAAACATTATAAAGAGTTTTATTAAAACCGAAATCAAATCGGGCATGACACCTAAACTCATGGATATAGTAGAAGCTTTACCGTCAAAAACGGGAATTTATTATATCCATAATGAAAAAGGCGAACTCATTTATATTGGTAAAAGCAAAAACATCCAAAAAAGAGTTAACCAACATTTCACAGGGACTTCCAAGAAAAGTAAAAAAATCCAAAAAGAAGTCTTTGCCGTAACTTTTGAGGAAACAGGTAGCGAATTGATCGCTTTATTGAAAGAAAGCGAAGAAATAAAAATAAATAACCCCATATACAATCGCGCACAAAGACGTACAGTATTTCCTTGGGCGTTGTATGCAGCAAAAGATACACAAGGCTATTTAGCTTTGAAAGTTTTAAAAGCCGATGGACGCAAAAAAGAAATCACCTCTTTTAGTAGTCCGCAAGAAGGTAAAACTGCTTTGTTTCAAATTACTGAAAAGTACCAATTATGTCAAAAAATAAACGGTTTATACGATACTAAAAAAAGTTGTTTCCAATACGACATCAAACAATGTTTTGGTGCTTGTATTCAAAAAGAAGCACCTGAAGATTACAACAAAAGGGTAAACGAATTCATTAGCAATCATCAATTTCATAATAATACTATGGTTGTTGTAGATAGAGGTCGTACTTTGGAAGAAAGAAGTGCTGTAGTGATTGAAAATGGCATTTACAAAGGCTATTGTTTTTACGATTTAAATCATCAAATTAATACACTTCAAATTCTTAAAAACATACTTATTCCTATGCAAAACACTAGGGATAGTCGTAATATTATTCAGCATTATATAAATAAAAAGAAGATGTTGAAGATTGTGAAGTATTAAGATTTTTCTGAACTAAACCATTCCGATTTTAATTGAACACAAACAAATTTCAAAACATGCCTAATATTCCAAACAAAGACAACCCTTTCCCATTAAACGGATATAACAAACTTTGTTTCTTAAAAAACATCATCAAAAACCCCAACATCATTGTAGGCGATTATACCTATTATGACGATTTTGACGATGTGGAAAATTTTGAAAAGAACGTCAAATATCACTTTGATTTTACAGGCGACAAATTAATCATTGGTAAATTTTGTATGATTGCTTCAGGAGTCAAATTCATTATGAATGGCGCTAATCACCTGACTGAGGCGATTTCTGCCTATCCTTTTGCTATTTTTGGGCACGATTGGCAACATGCTATGGAAGGAAAATCTTATCCCACTAAAGGAGATACCATTATCGGAAACGATGTTTGGATTGGACACAATGCCACGATTATGGCAGGCGTAAAAATTGGTGATGGTGCTATAATTGCCACCAATGCCACGGTTACTAAAGACGTACCGCCTTATAGCATAGTAGGAGGCAATCCTTCACAACTGATTCGCAAACGTTTTTCTGAAGAAAAAATCCAAGAACTACTGCATCTAGCTTGGTGGGATTGGGATATTGAGAAAATTACAGCAAACGTTCAGCTACTAACTAGCAATAAAATTGAAAAATTAAAATCGCTATAAAAACATATTTTGGATAAAACGAATTATTTAATCACCGTAATCGGTCCTACAGCCATTGGTAAAACCGCCTTAGCTATCCAGTTGGCTAAGCATTTTGGATGCGAGATTATTTCTTGTGACAGCCGACAGTTTTTTAAAGAAATGTGTATCGGGACTGCTGTACCTTCGCAAGAAGAATTAGCACAAGCCACTCACCATTTTATTCAAAACAAATCGATTTTTGAAAGTTATTCCGTGGGCGATTTTGAAGTAGAAGCACTAGAAAAATTGGACAAATTATTTCAAAAAAACAACATCCAAGTTCTTGTTGGTGGGAGTGGTTTGTATGTTGATGCGGTTTTAAAAGGATTTGATGAATTTCCTGATATTGATGCATCGGTACGCGAAACCATTAACAGTAATTATGACGAACTAGGCATAACCTATCTACAAGATAATTTAAAAAAATTAGACCCCGATTATTATCAAAAAATAGCAACGGAGAACCCACAAACATTGGTTAACCCACAACGTATGAAACGTTTTGTGGAAGTTTGTATCGGTTCAGGGCAACCCTATTCTAGTTTTTTGGGTAAACGTAAAAACAAGCGCAACTTCACTCCTATTATCATCGGTTTAGAAGCTGACCGTACCCTGATGTATGAACGCATCAATCTGAGAGTCGATTTGATGATGCAACAAGGTTTATTAGAAGAGGTTGAAAACCTTTTACCTCATAAACATCTTAATGCCTTACAAACTGTAGGCTATCGCGAATTATTTGATTATTTTGAAGGAAAAACATCTTTAGAAGATGCCATTGAACAAATTAAAATGAATACGCGTCGTTTTGCCAAACGTCAAATGACTTGGTTTAAAAGAACAGAAAACATTAACTGGTTTAATTACCAAACCAATTTACATAAAATCATTTCTCATATTAATATAAATTTTATATAAAATGCCTATTTCACCTAATTTTTCATCCTTATTTGAAGAAAATCATAAAATCAATTTTTTGCATTGTACTCCTAATGGAATTCTTAAATATACCGATCTGTGCAATCTTTTTCAATTGACAGCCAGTTCTCATGCTGAATTAGGAGGATTTAGTCATAATGATATGCAAATTTTTAATCAAGCTTGGGTTTTAAGTAGAATGATTGTCGAAATTACAGATTTACCTAAATGGCAAGATGAGGTAACAATTAAAACTTGGATCAAATCTCTAGAGGGTTATCAATCTGTCCGATGCCTTGAAATGTATTTAAACGGGGAAAAAATTATTGGCTGTGAAACCTTTTGGGTTGTCATTAATACAACTACTCGAAAACCTGAAAATTTAGCTATATCTTGTGATCATTTTACTTTTTTCGCTGATAATGCTACTAACATAAAAACACATAAAATCAATATTCCCGAAGATACAAAAAAATTAACGGATAAAATTGTCAAACTATCAGATATTGATATTGTTAACCATGCTAATAATGTAAAATATCTAGAATGGTCGCTAGATGAAATAGAGACCGAAATTGTTTTAGAGCAAAAAATTCAATCCTTTGCTATTAATTTTTTACAAGAAGTAAATCTTCACGATCAAATTGAAATTAATAACAAAAAAGACAATCAAACGAGCGTATTTACAATAACAAAAAATAATAAAACTTGCTATGCTTTAGAACTTCATTTAAAAGCGTAAAATACAAAGACAGTGTACCAAAAATAAAAGAAGTGATTCTTTTTACTCCAACGTCAAAAAGCAAATTGACCAGTACATATAGTCTTTTAATAAAAATAAAGTTCTTTTTTATAATACGAAATCTAGATAAAAACAAACACCCTTTTTTAACCCAGATTTCAAGAAAGTATTATTCTTTGACAAATGAGAGCTAACTTGCACTTGCGAGCAAAGCCTATGTATAAAATGGTGAATTTATCCCCTCCCAGATTTTGGCTGAAATGTAAAAAGGCTTCCATTTGGAAGCCCTTTGAGACAATCAATGATGAAACACCATGTTATCTCGTATAGAATAATTTAAGCAAAGATATTACATTTCCTCGCATTTTAATAAAAAGATATTTTATGAAAAGTTTCGAAAAAATGCAAATTGTAAATCCCAATGCTGCAGGAATTGATGTTGGGTCACGTTCTCATTTTGTAGCCATAGGACAGGATGAAAATCAAATTAGAGAATTTAATGTTTATCAATCAGGATTATGCGCTTTGGTAGCTTATCTTCAAGAGAACAAGATTCGTAGTGTTGCTTTGGAGTCCACAGGGAGTTATTGGCAATCTTTGTTTATGATCTTGCAGGGAAATGGTTTTGAAGTTCTTTTGGTTCAAGGGACTCAAACAAAAAACCTTAAAGCAAAGACAGATGTGAAAGATGCACAATGGATACAGAAACTTCATTCTTTAGGGCTATTACGAGGTTCTTTTTTGCCCTCTGAAACCACTTTGCAGATAAGAACACTTCATAGACATCGTTCTAGTTTGATTGAACAAAGTTCAAGCTTTGTAAACAAAATGCAAAAAGCATTACGTTTAATGAACTTCAGACTCGACGTTGTGATAAGTGACATCACAGGAGTTTCTGGAATAAGAGTAATTGAGATGATACTATCAGGTGAAACTTCAGGTGAAAAATTAGCTGAATATTGCGACAAACGAGTTAAAAAAAGCAAAGAAGAAATAGCCGACGCTTTGCAAGGTAAAATAAACAATGAATACCTACATGAGCTTTCCGATTGTTATGATATTTACAGACTTATTCAAGATAAAATAAAAAACACCGATACTCGTATTGATCAAGTGCTGAAAAATCAAACCAGAGAAATTATTTTATCAGAAGATATCGAATTGGTAAAGAAACAGAATAAAGGGAAAAACCAACCCAAATTTGATGTACAGAAATATAGTTTAAAACTTTTTGGAGTAGATCTCTTTGCTATAGAATCAGTTTGCTCAGGAACCGTTACTAGTTTTTTAGCCGAAATAGGCACCGATATATATAAATTCAAGACCTCCAAGCAATTTGTGAATTGGCTCAGGTTAGCTCCAAATAATAAAATTAGTGGAGGTAAGGTTTTGAGTAGCAGAACTCCAAAAGGGAAAAATAAATTTGCATTGACATTAAGAAATGCGGCAAATACAATTGAAAGAAAAAAAGAAGGTTACCTCGTTATGTTCTTTAAAAGGATTTCTTTTAAAAAAGGAAGAGGTGCTGCAATTACAGCAACAGCAAGAAAAATAGCAGTTATAATTTGGAATATGATAGTCAAAAAACAACATTATATACCAATAAATACAGACCAATATATTCAAGAAATGAAGAATAAAAAAACGATACAAATTAAAAAAATGATTAAAAAATACGGAATCGAAACTACTTCTTTATCAATTCCTTAAATTAAGTTAGATAGAATTACGCATTAGACCCGAGCGTAGCGAATAGACGAAGTAAATCTATTCCACTTTATTTTTCTTCAAATTCAAGCACGTACTCAAATTTTAATCATCGAAATAGTTCACTATTTTTTCTTCTAAAATTTTCCGTGAGCACTTGAATTTATTGAAAAATTTTGTTTCACAACCAAGTCTAATGCGGAATCTGGGTTTAAAGCAAAAGCCTTAAAAAAGGGCTAAATCTAAAAATAAAGAGGACTTTAACTTTGATTTTTGTGTAATCTGAGATTAATCCAAACTCAAAGTGATTTGTCCATCATCTTCTAACGTAATATCATAATTCTTTGTATCGTTTTCTCCTTCTAATTCTGCTTCATTTCTTAAATTTTCTTCTGGTTTTACTTCAAGTGGCTCTTCGTAAAAAAGTGGTTCTAACCTATTAATTTGTTTAATTTTATCCGTTGTTAATTGATTACCTAAAGCTTTAATTCCTTTTACAGCAATAAATTCTTCTAAGTTAACAATTAAGTTTTCTTTTTGAACTCCTCCTTTTTTAGCAAAAACAACTTCTATCATAGGGCGCCAATCGGTGGATACAATTTCTAATTGTGATCTTTCGTGTTCAGAAATAAAAAGTTCTTCTTTATTTTCATGTTCTACTAAAAAGCGTTTTACAAAATAACGCTCTTTTTCCCCATCGTAATAAATGGCTGAAATAGGTTTTTGATTATTCCATTTTTCTAGAACAATCATATCATCTTCAAAATGGGTAGTTAGCTCAGGTATCACTGTTTTTAATTTCCCGTTTTGTCCTATGATTAGTAATCTATCATTCGGTTTAAACTCGCCTAACAACTCCCCTCTTCCATCTACATTCAAACGTTGTACCGTATCATCAAACCATATTCTTCGAGGTCGTAAGGTAGATATTCCTCTTTCTTTTAATTCAATTTTTTTAATAGGATATTTAGCTACTGTATTTCCTTTAGAAGCTCTTCCTTTTATCATAATATCGGCAAAATCAATATCCCATTTTAATTTTTTAACACTTCCTACTTGTCGTAGTAAAATAGTAACCGTTTCTGCCTCACCATTAGGATTAGCTGAAAAATAGAGCACTTGCGAACCTGTTTTTTCTTGTGTTAAATCGTATTCTTTATCTCGGGTTACACCTGAAACACTAAAACGCTTGATAAAAGAAGGACCTGATTTACCATCGCGATAAATCATATTATAAATGGTTCGTTTATCGTTTTTATCAAATATTGCAATATGAATAATATCTTTGCCTATAAATTTTTTCTCATCTACTTTGGTAATAATCATTTTACCGCTACGAAGGAAACAAATTACATCATCAATATCACTACAATCGGCTACATATTCATCTTTTTTCAAAGAAGTTCCTACGAAGCCTTCCTCTTTATTAACATATAGTTTCGTATTTCTTAAAACAACCTTTGTGGCTTCTATATTTTCAAAGTTTCGTATTTCCGTTTGACGTTCACGACCTTTGCCATATTTTTCTTTCAATCGTGTAAAAAAGTCAATAGCAAACTGCGTTAAATGCTCTAAATGGTGCTTTACTTGTGCAATTTCATCTTCTAATTTCGCAATTGATTCATCCGCTTTGTCCGAGTCGAAACGTGTGATACGAATCATTGGAATTTGCGTTAGTTTTTGCAAATCTTCATCAACAATATCGCGTAATAACAAATGTTTGAAAGGCTCAAAACGGTCGTACATATAGGTATATAAAGCTTCTTTATTGCTGTACAACTTAAAGTCGATATACATTTCCTCACGAATGAAGATTTTTTCCAATGTAGAAAAATGCCATTTGGTTTCCAATTCTGCCAATTGCACTTCCAACTCCTGACGTAACAAATCGACGGTACGATGTGTTGAAATGCGTAACATTTCTGAAACCCCAATAAACAACGGTTTATTATCTTCAATCACACAACCTAAAGGTGAAATAGAAGTTTCACAAGCCGTGAAAGCATAAAGCGCATCTATGGTTTTATCAGGTGAAACACCTGGAGGCAGATGAATCAAGATTTCTACTTCCGCTGCGGTATTATCTTCAATTTTTTTGATTTTGATTTTACCTTTATCATTGGCTTTCAAAATACTATCAATCAAAGAAGTCGTATTGGTAGAAAATGGAATTTGCGTAATCACCAAAGTTTGTTTATCCAATTGCGAAACTTTAGCACGCACGCGTACACGCCCACCACGTAACCCATCGTTGTAATTAGATACATCGGCAATACCAGCCGTTGGAAAATCAGGATATAATGTAAAGGGTTTCCCTTTTAAAATTTTGACAGAAGCATCAATCAACTCGTTAAAGTTGTGCGGTAAAATCTTAGTAGATAGACCTACGGCAATCCCTTCGCCTCCTTGTGCTAAAAGTAAAGGGAATTTTACGGGTAAATTAATAGGTTCCGCACGACGCCCATCATAAGACAATCCCCAATCGGTAATTTTAGGAGAATACAATACCTCTAAGGCAAACTTACTTAAACGTGCCTCGATGTAACGGGATGCTGCTGCTCCGTCGCCTGTTAATATATTTCCCCAGTTTCCTTGGGTATCTATTAATAAATCTTTTTGACCAATTTGCACCATCGCATCACCAATACTGGCATCACCGTGAGGGTGATACTGCATGGTGTGACCCACCACATTCGCAACTTTATTGTAACGACCATCATCCAACTCCTTCATAGAGTGCATGATACGACGCTGTACTGGTTTAAATCCGTCTTCAATAGCAGGCACCGCACGTTCAAGGATTACATACGAAGCGTAATCCAAGAACCAATCCTTATACATCCCCGTTACCTTGGTAATGGTAGCCTCTGGATTTTCATCTTGCTCGTAAAAATGTTCGCCTTCAAAGCTAGTTTCTCCTAACTGATTTTCATCAGCCGTGGATTTTTCTTGAGGGGTTAAATCGTCTTCTCTATTTTCGTTTTCTTCGCTCATAATTTAGGGTCACAATGTTTCACCAAGTTTTACACTATGTTCCACAATGTTTTAAATTACCAATCTTTTTATTCCGTCTTTTAATGATCTTTTATAAAAGTTTAAAAGTAAACCCAATCTACAATCTGCTAATCGCATATATGTTAAACATTGGGCTGTGTGTTCAATTGTAAATTCTTCAACTACTTTTAACTCAATAATCACTTTATCATTTACTATTATATCTACTCTGTAGCCGCAATCAAATTTGATATCTTCATAAACTACTGGAAATCCTTTTTCTTGTTTAACATTCAGCCCGCATTTTTCTAACTCATAAGCTAAGCATTCTCTATATACTTTTTCCAACAATCCTGAGCCTAATTTTGTATGCACTTTGTATGCACTTTGTATGCACAGTCTAAAATTATTTTACTGATATCGTTTTCTTCTTGCATAATCATTTTTTTGTTTCACTAAGTTTTTCAAAGTTCTGCACAATGTATCACAAAGTTAAACCTAAAAACTTCTTTGACGTTGTGACAAACTTGGAGTGACTATGTGAAATTAGTTACACAAAGTTCCTCAAAGTGCTTCACAATGTTTCACAAAGCCTAAAAAACTTCTTTGACGTTGTGATAAACTTGGTGTGACTTTGTGCTACGACGTCAACTCCTCCACCGTATCCAACTCCACCTTCAAATTCTTGATAATAAACTCCTGACGATCAGGGGTGTTTTTACCCATATAAAACTCCAATAACTTTTCAATAGAAGTGGCTTTATCCAGCATAACAGGGTCTAAACGTATGTCTTCACCAATAAAATGCTTAAACTCGTCAGGTGAAATTTCACCTAATCCCTTGAATCGTGTGATTTCAGGTTTTGGTTTTAATTTATCAATCGCATCCCTACGTTCTTCATCGCTATAACAATAAATGGTTTCTTTCTTATTACGCACACGAAATAACGGAGTCTGTAAAATATATAAATGTCCTTCTTTAATAATTTCAGGAAAAAACTGTAAGAAGAAAGTAATCAATAACAACCGAATGTGCATCCCGTCCACATCGGCATCGGTCGCAATAACAATGTTGTTATAACGCAAGTCTTCCATACTTTCCTCAATATTTAATGCGGCTTGAAGAAGGTTGAATTCCTCATTTTCATACACAATCTTTTTGGTCATGCCATAGGTATTCAAAGGCTTACCACGCAAACTAAAAACTGCTTGTGTATTTACATCACGTGATTTAGTAATTGACCCCGATGCTGAATCCCCCTCGGTAATAAACAAGGTACTTTCTAAACTACGAGCATTCTTAGCATCAGTCAAGTGCACCCGACAATCACGCAGTTTACGGTTGTGTAAACTCGCTTTTTTGGCACGTTCTTTAGCCAACTTACGAATACCTGACAATTCCTTACGCTCGCGTTCGGCTTGCAAAATTTTTCGAAGTAACAAATCGGCTACTTCTGGATTTTTATGTAAAAAGTTGTCTAAATTCGTTTTAATGAAATCATTTACAAACGTACGCACTGTAGGGCCATTAGGACCAATATCAGTCGAACCAAGTTTGGTTTTGGTTTGCGATTCAAAAACGGGTTCTTCAACCTTAATTGAAATGGCTGAAACTATTGATTTTCTAATATCTGAAGCCTCAAACGGTTTGTTGTAAAACTCCTTTATAGTGCGAACAATGGCTTCTCGAAAAGCCCCCAAGTGAGTCCCCCCTTGTGTTGTGTTTTGCCCATTTACAAACGAATAATATTCTTCCGAATACTGTGTTTTACTATGTGTCATCGCAATTTCGATATCGTCACCTGTTAAGTGAATGATAGGATATTGCATATCTTCAGTAGTAATGGTTTCTTCTAATAAATCTTTTAACCCATTTTCTGAAAAAAACTTTTCACCATTATAAACTATTGTTAAACCTTTATTTAGGTAACAATAATTTTTCAACATTCTTACAATATATTCGTTACGGTATTTGTAGTTTTTAAAAATGGTATCATCAGCAATAAAACTAACTTTGGTTCCTTTACGTTTTGTAGTTTCAATTACATCTTCTTCTACAGTAAGACTCCCTGCCGAAAATTCTGCTGCTTTTTGTTGATTATCACGTACCGACTCTACCCTAAAAAAAGTAGAAAGCGCATTTACAGCCTTAGTACCTACTCCATTTAGACCTACCGATTTTTTAAAGGCTTTCGAATCATATTTACCTCCTGTGTTCATTTTAGACACCACATCAACTACTTTCCCTAAAGGAATACCACGACCATAGTCACGCACGGTAACCATTTTATCCTTTAAGGTAACTTCTATAGTCTTTCCTGCTCCCATCACAAACTCATCGATACAGTTATCTAGGACTTCTTTTACCAAAATATAAATACCATCATCAGGAGATGAACCATCCCCTAACTTACCAATATACATCCCTGGACGCATACGGATATGCTCCCTCCAGTCGAGAGAACGTATATTATCTTCGGTGTATTGATTTTGTTCAAACATATATAAAAAACGATTGGGTGCTAAGATACTTTAAAACTATGTAAAAGAAAAACAAAATAGATTAGCAATAAAAACAAATAGGAAAAATAAAAAAATACAGATATAATTTCATATTTAACATTTTTTTTAGATATTTGATAAAACAATAACCTAAAAAAAATAAATATGAAAAAAATTCATTGCTTATTATTATTAATAACAACTTGGACAGGATTCGCTCAGAATCTTGTAAAAGGATCTATAAAAGATACAGGAGGGTTAGGAATTCCAGGAGTTAATATCACTACTAGTGGTACAAATGCTACAACTTCTGATTTCGATGGTGGTTTTTCTATTAAATTAAATCCAGGAAAACACACTCTAAAATTCAATTATATGGGCTATAAAACAGAAGTCAAAGAAATTGAAATAAAAGATCAAAATATCGAATTAAACATAGTTCTACAAGAAGAAAACAAAAGCTTAGATGAAGTAGTAGTAGTAGGTACCAGAACGGCTCCCCGAAGCAACACTACCACCCCTTTACCTGTAGATTTATTATCTTCCAAAGAACTTGCTTCAACAGGACAAGCCACGTTTGACAAAGCATTACAATACAGAATACCTTCTTTCAATACTGTTCAAACACCTGTAAACGATGCCACCTCTTTATTAGATCCCTATGAAATACGAAACATGGGACCTAGCCGTACCTTAATATTAATAAACGGTAAACGTAAAAACATGAGTGCATTGCTATACACACAAACTTCTCCTGGGCGCGGCGAAACAGGAGCCGATATTTCTGCAATTCCTCAAGATGCTATTGAACGAGTAGAAATACTACGTGACGGAGCTTCTGCCCAATATGGTTCTGACGCTATCGCAGGCGTTATGAATATTATTTTAAAAAGCAATCCTAATTCAGGATCTGGCACCATAAGAACAGGAATAACAGGAAAAGGAGATGGAAAAATGATCGGTGTAAGCCTTAATAACGGAACAACGGCATTTAATGAAAAAGGATTTGTTAACTACACTTTAGATTTTTCAAAAGTAACATTAGCTAATAGACCTGGCACTGTTGATGCGCAAGGAGAATCTAAAGATTTTTCTGCAAATATACTGGACGTTCAAGACTTTCTAAATAGACATCCCGATGCAGGTAATATTAATGGATCTCCCGCTACAGCAACTGCTAAATTTGAGATAAATGGAGGTGTAGAAGTAACTGAAAATTCAAAATTATATTTTAATGGTGCTTATGTTTACAAAAAAGTAAATTCATTCGCAAACTACAGAACACCATACTGGAGAACATTAAATGAATATCCTTTTTTAAATCAATTATTTCCTGGAAATGGTAAAAATGGATACGATGGTTATGTACCTACATTTGAAGGAGACTTAAATGACTACAATGCAACTTTAGGATTAAAATCCACAAAAAACGGATGGAATACAGATTTAAGTATAACATTTGGAGGCAACACTCAAGAATACACCGTCAACAACTCTTTCAACCGTTCAAGCATTTTAGATGGAAATGGAGCCAATATTTATAAAGAAAACAGTCCAATTTCATTCAAACCTGGAGGATCCAAATTTGACCACATAGTAGGAAATATAGATGTAAACAAAAACTTAACAGATAAAATCAGTTTTGCTATAGGGTCTGAATTCAGAACAGAAAACTTCACCATTCTAGAAGGAGACAAAGCTTCATGGGATGGACTAGGTGCAGACTCATTTGCCGGTAACAGACCTGAAAATTCAGGTAAATTCAACCGTTATAATGTTGGAGGATACATAGCGACAACTATAGATTTCACAAAGGATTTTTTAATAGACGCCACTTTACGTGGTGAAAATTATAGCGATTTTGGTTCTACTTATATAGGTAAATTAAGTACCAGATATAAATTTTTAGATGATAAAATAACACTAAGAGCATCTATATCATCTGGTTTTAGAGCACCTTCTTTACACCAAATTTACACCCAAAAATCACAATACAGCTTTTTTCCAGGACAAGGAGTCTTAGTTAGCGGATTAGTTAACAATGTATCTCCTCAAGCTCGTCAAATGGGAATCGATAAATTAAAAGCTGAAAAATCTGAAAATTACACCATTGGACTAGGTTTTAAACCAACGAAAAACATAACATTAACTCTTGATTATTATCACATTAACGTATACGACAGAATTGTTTTAAGTGATGAAATTAAAGATGTAACCATTAACGGAAAAAATTTAGGAACATTATCCTTCTTTACCAATGCTTTAGACACTAGAACAAGAGGTTTAGATGTAGTTGCCAGCATACGAAATATTAAACTAGGAAGAGGCGATTTAGGCTTTAATTTATCAGGAAATTACACATTTGAAAACTGGAATACTAACAAAATTCCTGTAAAATTTGGCAAAGACCTTATAGATGCTACCCAACAACATTTATTATTCACTTCTCGCCCTAAAACTAAATGGATATTAGGAACAACTTATGACATTGGGAAATTTGGCTTTTCATTAAACAATACTTTGTTTGGAAAAACAATATTCAAACAAACTGGATTGGATTCCGATTTAAGAACCGAATTCAAGCCAAAAGTAGTAACCGATTTAGGGATAAATTTCAATGCCACAAACAAATTAACCTTTGCTTTGAACATTAATAACTTATTAAATGTTTTACCAAAATGGGAATTTAAGGCTGAAAATGCAATAGGACAAACCAAATTAACTGATCCTAATTTTGTAAAAAACCAATCCAATCTAATTACTTTCAATCAACGTTATTCACAAATGACTTATGATGGATATCATTTTAGCCAATTAGGAACCATGTTTAATTTATCAGCTAATTACAAATTCTAAAATAGCTCTTCTAAATACAATCCTACCCCAAAATAGTTAAAATTCTATTTTGGGGTATTTTATTAAACCAATTGCTTAATAAACTTTACTGTGATAAAAACATAAAAATACCAAAATTTTAGAACAAATTAGAAGCCTTGCAAGAAATCAGAATCAAACACAGGTGGGAAGCTATAGATAAGGAAAATCAAGCCATCCTAAAAGCTAAATCACAAAACACATATTCCACAAGTTTTATCCAATGGTGATTCTCTAAAGCAATTATTAGCTAGATGCAGGTATTTACTATATAAATCTCATGAAAATGGACCCTAAATCAACAAGAAAGAGCTGAAATTTTATTTGAACTTATACAGAGATAAAAACAGCATACCTTTTATCTCAAGAATTAAGAAGGATCTACAACACCAATAACGATAAAAATATTGCAATGTTGAAATTAGCTCATTGGTATAGAAAAGTAGAAGAATCAGAATTTAAAAACTTCAATATTCTTCTAAATACAATAACAGTCAATTATCAATCAATACTAAACTATTTTGATAATAGAAGTACTAATGCAGCTGCTGAATTTTTTAATGTAAAAATAAAAGCCTTTCGAAGTCAGTTTAAAGGGGTAAGAAATATCGATTTTTCCTTATTCAGATTGTCCAATCTTTTTGCCTAATTCCCAACTTTTGGCTCACATATTTTTTTTGGGGATTAGTTTGATTTAAGCAAATAATTTTTCCAGTCTAAATAAGAAAAATTTAATATCTGTAACACCTCTAAGATTTGCTCTAAAGAGTTTTATTTTAGAATTAAAAGATTCTGCATTTGCATTAGTATTTCTGTTGTTAAAGAAGCTTATAATTGTATCTAGATGGTTTTTAATACTATTTGAAGCAATATTAAAATGAGTAAAATTCAGTGATTTAGTTTTTCCAATCCATTGTTCTATTTTTTCCTTTGCTATGATTTTTGAAGTTGTTTCATATATCGCTCTAAACTCCATACAATGCTTGTAAGCCTCTTCTATTTTTGGATAAGATTCAAATAACAACTTAGCTCTCGCTCTTTGATTTTTTGTCCAGTCTGTTGGCAATTTGGTTATTATATACCTACTTCTTGCCAAAAGTTGTTTTGGGCTATCTCCATTTTCAAAGGTAAATGGTTTGTATTTTTCACCTTTATCTTTCGCCTCTTTTATAGCTTGATTTTCTTTCTTTATTTCCTCCCAACGATACTCTATTCTAATGTGTTGTAATGCTTGGGTTACTAATTTTACCACATGAAAACGATCTGTAACGATATTGGCATTAGGAAAAAAGATTTTTGCAACTAGATTCATATTACTAGCCATATCCAAAGTTATTTCCTTAACTAACTGTCTTTTTTCTAATGGGATTTTAAGAATGACATCTATAATATCCTGACTTTTTGTGCCTGATATCGAAGCAATAAGAGTTCCTTTTTTACCTCTTCCTTTTTTATTGGTTAAGTAAGTATAGAGTTCTCCTTTTGATAAACTAACTTCATCTATACTGATATATTCACCAATATTTTGAGGGTAAATCAAATACTCTTCAGCATGATTTTTTTGCTCCCATTCATTAAATCCGCTCACTTTTTTCTTATAGTGTCGTTGAAGAATGTAGCTCTTTACACCATAGTAGCTAGCTATATTACTTATCGTATCTTCTCGGGTCTCGACCTGTACCTTTTAAAAAACCGGAGAGTTCAGTGGTTAATTTTGAGCCCTCAGCTACAAAAGAATAATCGTTTTTCACCTCTTTAGATTTATTCACTTTTTCTCGCCAACGTCTGGTTCGAATTCCTAAATACACTGCCTTTCCACGAATAGGGAAATCTTGAACTAGCGTTCTCTCATTAAAACCTTTTGATTCATATTGAACAGGATTATCAACTGAATGTAGAGTATTCTTTTCGTCTAAATAAATAAAGAAACACTCTTTTTGAGTTGACAAATCGCCTAACTCTTTAAAATCTACAATATCAAAATAATCAAGTAAACCCTCAGGTAAAAAATGCTTTATAAATTCCAAATCCATCGATTAGATTGCTATTAATTAAAAAACAAATTTAATCAAATCCCCTGAAAATGTCTCTGACCCATAAAAATATTGCAATGTTGAAATTAGCTCATTGGTATAGAAAAGTAGAAGAATCAGGATTTAAAAACTTCAATATTCTTCTAAATACAATAACAGTCAATTATCAATCAATACTAAACTATTTTGATAATAGAAGTACTAATGCAGCTGCTGAATTTTTTAATGTAAAAATAAAAGCCTTTCGAAGTCAGTTTAAAGGGGTAAGAAATATCGATTTTTCCTTATTCAGATTGTCCAATCTTTTTGCCTAATTCCCAACTTTTGTTGTTGATTCCACGGTAGCTTGCTACGCCCGCTCACGCGGTGATTGCGGTATTCCATTAGCAATTTCTATAAAACAAAAACCCCTCATCGTATAGATGAAGGGTTTTAAAGAAAGGCAGCGATCTACTCTCCCACAATATGCAGTACCATCGACGCTGGCGGGCTTAACTTCTCTGTTCGAAATGGGAAGAGGTGAGCCCCGCCGCAATAACCACCTTAAGATTTTAAAGGCATTAGCTAATAGCCATAAGCCACTAGTTTGTGCTTTTCCATTAAACTCTTGGCTTATGCCTTTTGCCTAATGGCTAATATTTTAACATATTGAGATAAATATTCAAATTTGTTTATAATCCTTTTTAGGTAAAGAAAGAATTTTACGCCCCACCCTGACTCCTCCCCTTTGGGGAGGTTGGGTGGGGCTACAATAAGCTTACGGGTTATTAGTACTACTTGACTCTGACATTACTGCCTTTACATCTATAGCCTATCAACGTGGTCATCTTCCACGACCCTTAAAAGAAATCTCATCTTGTGGTGGGTTTCGCGCTTATATGCTTTCAGCGCTTATCCCTTCCCAACGTAGCTACTCTGCGGTGCTCCTGGCGGAACAACAGATACACCAGCGGTTGGTCCAACTCGGTCCTCTCGTACTAGAGTCAGATCCACTCAAATTTCTAACGCCCACAGTAGATAGAGACCGAACTGTCTCACGACGTTCTGAACCCAGCTCGCGTGCCACTTTAATGGGCGAACAGCCCAACCCTTGGGACCTTCTCCAGCCCCAGGATGTGACGAGCCGACATCGAGGTGCCAAACCCCCCCGTCGATGTGAGCTCTTGGGGGAGATCAGCCTGTTATCCCCGGCGTACCTTTTATCCTTTGAGCGATGGCCCTTCCATGCGGAACCACCGGATCACTATGCTCTACTTTCGTACCTGATCGACCTGTATGTCTCTCAGTCAAGCTCCCTTTTGCCATTGCACTCTACGCACGGTTACCAAGCGTGCTGAGGGAACCTTTAGAAGCCTCCGTTACTCTTTTGGAGGCGACCACCCCAGTCAAACTACCCACCAAGCAATGTCCTCCTTTTTTAGGAGTTAGACCTCAGATAAGCAAAGGGTGGTATTTCAACAATGACTCCACAACGCCTGGCGACGCCATTTCACAGTCTCCCACCTATCCTACACATCACTTATCCAAGACCAATACTAAGCTATAGTAAAGGTGCACAGGGTCTTTTCGTCCCACTGCGGGTAATCGGCATCTTCACCGATACTACAATTTCACCGAGCTCATGGCTGAGACAGTGTCCAGATCGTTACACCATTCGTGCAGGTCGGAACTTACCCGACAAGGAATTTCGCTACCTTAGGACCGTTATAGTTACGGCCGCCGTTTACTGGGGCTTCAATTCAATGCTTCTCCGAAGATAACATCTCCTCTTAACCTTCCAGCACCGGGCAGGTGTCAGGCCCTATACGTCATCTTACGATTTTGCAGAGCCCTGTGTTTTTGATAAACAGTCGCCTGGACCTTTTCACTGCGGCCAGCTTGCGCTGGCGACCTTTCTCCCGAAGTTACAGGTCTATTTTGCCTAATTCCTTAGCCATGAATCTCTCGAGCGCCTTAGGATACTCTCCTCAACTACCTGTGTCGGTTTACGGTACGGGTACTTATAATCTATGTTTAGAAGGTTTTCTTGGCAGCCTTTAGGTACACTATCCCTTCATCCGAAGAATCCGAGTACTATCGCATTTCACCAGTCCCAGCGGATTTGCCTACCGGGCCTTTAGCTAAGTGCTTTAACGAACTATTCCGTCAGTTCGCGGTACTTTCACCACTGCGTCACTCCATCACAATTATAACTAGTACGGGAATATTAACCCGTTGGCCATCGACTACTCCTTTCGGATTTGCCTTAGGACCCGACTAACCCGCAGCTGATTAGCATAGCTGCGGAAACCTTAGTTTTTCGGCGGGGGTGTTTCTCGCACCCCTTATCGTTACTTATGCCTACATTTTCTTTTCTAACCTCTCCAGCACCTCTCACAAGATACCTTCGGCGATGTTAGAATGCTCCCCTACCACTTGTACTTAGTACAAATCCATAGCTTCGGTAGTATGCTTATGCCCGATTATTATCCATGCTCGATCGCTCGACTAGTGAGCTGTTACGCACTCTTTAAATGAATGGCTGCTTCCAAGCCAACATCCTAGCTGTCGATGCAATCAAACCGCGTTTGTTCAACTTAGCATACATTTGGGGACCTTAGCTGATGGTCTGGGTTCTTTCCCTCTCGGACTTGGACCTTAGCACCCAAGCCCTCACTGCTCAATATATTATATAGCATTCGGAGTTTGTCAGGAATTGGTAGGCGGTGAAGCCCCCGCATCCAATCAGTAGCTCTACCTCTATATAACTTAACTTGAGCGCTGCACCTAAATGCATTTCGGGGAGTACGAGCTATTTCCGAGTTTGATTGGCCTTTCACCCCTACCCACAGATCATCCCAAGACTTTTCAACGTCAACGGGTTCGGACCTCCACTTTGGGTTAACAAAGCTTCATCCTGTCCATGGGTAGATCACACGGTTTCGCGTCTACCACTACTGACTTAAGCGTATAAATACGCTTTCAACCCCTTAGATTGAATCGCGCCCTATTCAGACTCGCTTTCGCTACGGATCCGTGACTTAATCACTTAACCTTGCCAGCAACGGTAACTCGTAGGCTCATTATGCAAAAGGCACGCCGTCACAGATTATGCTGCTCCGACCGCTTGTAGGCGTATGGTTTCAGGTTCTATTTCACTCCGTTATTCACGGTTCTTTTCACCTTTCCCTCACGGTACTGGTTCACTATCGGTCTCTCAGGAGTATTTAGCCTTAGCGGATGGTCCCGCCAGATTCAGACAGGGTTTCACGTGCCCCGCCCTACTCAGGATAACACTATTCTTTATATTCTTTACTTATACGGGACTATCACCCTCTTGGGTTAACCTTTCCAGGTTATTCTAATTCAGTTTACAAGAAATATTGTGGTCCTACAACCCCGTTATTGCCGTAACAACAACGGTTTGGGCTAATGCGCTTTCGCTCGCCACTACTTACGCAATCACTTTTGTTTTCTTCTCCTCCGCCTACTTAGATGTTTCAGTTCAGCGGGTTCGCCTCCTATCGGATACTATGTCTTCAACATAGTGGGTTGCCCCATTGGGATATCTGCGGATCAATTCGTATGTGCCGATCCCCGCAGCTTTTCGCAGCTTATCACGTCCTTCTTCGCCTCTGAGAGCCTAGGCATTCCCCATACGCCCTTATTTTGCTTATTGTTTTCTTTATTATTTTAGCCATTAGTCAATAGCCATAAGCCACTAGTGCCTATTGCTTTTTTACTAATCACTAAAGATGTTCTTTCTACTTGTTTGTATGTTTATCTCAATATGTCAATGAACTTTGAGCCCCCTCCAGCTCCCCCGAAGGGGGAGAGCCGATTGCTCTATATTCCTCCCCTTTGGGGAGGTTAGGAGGGGCTGTTGTGGAGAATATCGGAGTCGAACCGATGACCTCCTACGTGCAAGGCAGGCGCTCTAGCCAGCTGAGCTAATCCCCCATTGTCTATTTTGAATGTTGAATTATTTTTTTGAATTATTTTTCAAATTCATCATTTAAAATTTATAATTCAAAATTCGCTTCTAGAATTTCCTTTTTTATAACTTTAAATAGTAGTCCCGGGCAGACTCGAACTGCCGACCCCTACATTATCAGTGTAGTACTCTAACCAGCTGAGCTACGAGACTCTGTATTTTAAGCCTTTTCTTTTTTTTGAATTAACAGCGAGAGTAAGATTTTAATTTAATTTTAATTTTAAATCACATCCTTTTTTTTGTCTCTAGAAAGGAGGTGTTCCAGCCGCACCTTCCGGTACGGCTACCTTGTTACGACTTAGCCCTAGTTACCAGTTTTACCCTAGGCAGCTCCTTGCGGTCACCGACTTCAGGTACCCCCAGCTTCCATGGCTTGACGGGCGGTGTGTACAAGGCCCGGGAACGTATTCACCGCAGCATGGCTGATCTGCGATTACTAGCGAATCCAGCTTCACGGAGTCGAGTTGCAGACTCCGATCCGAACTGAGAACGGTTTTTTAGATTCGCGCCTACTTGCGTAGTGGCTGCTCTCTGTACCGTCCATTGTAGCACGTGTGTAGCCCAAGGCGTAAGGGCCGTGATGATTTGACGTCATCCCCACCTTCCTCACGGTTTGCACCGGCAGTCTTGTTAGAGTTCCCGACCTTACTCGATGGCAACTAACAACAGGGGTTGCGCTCGTTATAGGACTTAACCTGACACCTCACGGCACGAGCTGACGACAACCATGCAGCACCTTGAAAAACGTCCGAAGAAAGATCTGTTTCCAAATCTGTCGTTTCCCATTTAAGCCTTGGTAAGGTTCCTCGCGTATCATCGAATTAAACCACATGCTCCTCCGCTTGTGCGGGCCCCCGTCAATTCCTTTGAGTTTCACTCTTGCGAGCGTACTCCCCAGGTGGGATACTTATCACTTTCGCTTAGCCACTCAGGTTGCCCCAAACAGCTAGTATCCATCGTTTACGGCGTGGACTACCAGGGTATCTAATCCTGTTCGCTCCCCACGCTTTCGTCCATCAGCGTCAATACACTCGTAGTAACCTGCCTTCGCAATTGGTATTCCATGTAATCTCTAAGCATTTCACCGCTACACTACATATTCTAGTTACTTCCAAGTAATTCAAGTCTTACAGTATCAATGGCCGTTTGATCGTTGAGCGACCAGATTTCACCACTGACTTATAAAACCGCCTACGGACCCTTTAAACCCAATGATTCCGGATAACGCTTGGATCCTCCGTATTACCGCGGCTGCTGGCACGGAGTTAGCCGATCCTTATTCTTACAGTACCGTCAAGCTCCCTCGCAAGGGAGTGTTTCTTCCTGTACAAAAGCAGTTTACACACCATAGATGCGTCATCCTGCACGCGGCATGGCTGGGTCAGTCTTGCGACCATTGCCCAATATTCCTCACTGCTGCCTCCCGTAGGAGTCTGGTCCGTGTCTCAGTACCAGTGTGGGGGATCTCCCTCTCAGGACCCCTACCCATCGTGGCCATGGTAAGCCGTTACCTTACCATCTAGCTAATGGGACGCATGCTCATCTTGTACCGTTGGAACTTTAATCATAATGTGAGGCCACATCATAATACTATGGGGTATTAATCCAAATTTCTCTGGGCTATCCCCCTGTACAAGGTAGATTACATACGCGTTACGCACCCGTGCGCCGGTCTCAAAGGAGCAAGCTCCTTCTACCCCTCGACTTGCATGTGTTAAGCCTGCCGCTAGCGTTCATCCTGAGCCAGGATCAAACTCTTCATCGTATATCTTTTGTAACCCTAAGGTTAAATATTGTGGACAAAGAATGCTAGTTTTCTTACTCTCTTAAATTTTATTGTTTTAATATCTCTATTAAAACGTGCTGTCAATCCAATATGTCTATGAACTTTTTATTCTTATTTTTCGCTTTTGACTTAGCGTCTTAGCGGGTGCAAAGATAGTGTTTCTTTTAGTATTTCCAAGGGTTTTCTTATTTTTTTTCAAAAATTTTAAAATTCTTGGTTTTCAATCTATTTAGGAACTTTTGTACTTTGCGAGGATAAAAAATCCCCTGATCTACAGGGGAATTTTATGTCGATTCCAACTATTTTGGAATAAAGAAAGGCAGCGATCTACTCTCCCACAATATGCAGTACCATCGACGCTGGCGGGCTTAACTTCTCTGTTCGAAATGGGAAGAGGTGAGCCCCGCCGCAATAACCACCTTAAGGTTTTTAAAGGCATTAGCTAATAGCCATAAGCCACTAGTTTGTGCTTTTCCATTAAACTCTTGGCTTATGCCTTTTGCCTAATGGCTAATATTTTAACATATTGAGATAAATATTCAAATTTGTTTATAATCCTATTTAGGAATCGAAAGAATTTACGAGCCCCCAGTGGTTCCCCCTTTGGGGGTTAGGGGGCTCTTACAATAAGCTTACGGGTTATTAGTACTACTTGACTCTGACATTACTGCCTTTACATCTATAGCCTATCAACGTGGTCATCTTCCACGACCCTTAAAAGAAATCTCATCTTGTGGTGGGTTTCGCGCTTATATGCTTTCAGCGCTTATCCCTTCCCAACGTAGCTACTCTGCGGTGCTCCTGGCGGAACAACAGATACACCAGCGGTTGGTCCAACTCGGTCCTCTCGTACTAGAGTCAGATCCACTCAAATTTCTAACGCCCACAGTAGATAGAGACCGAACTGTCTCACGACGTTCTGAACCCAGCTCGCGTGCCACTTTAATGGGCGAACAGCCCAACCCTTGGGACCTTCTCCAGCCCCAGGATGTGACGAGCCGACATCGAGGTGCCAAACCCCCCCGTCGATGTGAGCTCTTGGGGGAGATCAGCCTGTTATCCCCGGCGTACCTTTTATCCTTTGAGCGATGGCCCTTCCATGCGGAACCACCGGATCACTATGCTCTACTTTCGTACCTGATCGACCTGTATGTCTCTCAGTCAAGCTCCCTTTTGCCATTGCACTCTACGCACGGTTACCAAGCGTGCTGAGGGAACCTTTAGAAGCCTCCGTTACTCTTTTGGAGGCGACCACCCCAGTCAAACTACCCACCAAGCAATGTCCTCCTTTTTTAGGAGTTAGACCTCAGATAAGCAAAGGGTGGTATTTCAACAATGACTCCACAACGCCTGGCGACGCCATTTCACAGTCTCCCACCTATCCTACACATCACTTATCCAAGACCAATACTAAGCTATAGTAAAGGTGCACAGGGTCTTTTCGTCCCACTGCGGGTAATCGGCATCTTCACCGATACTACAATTTCACCGAGCTCATGGCTGAGACAGTGTCCAGATCGTTACACCATTCGTGCAGGTCGGAACTTACCCGACAAGGAATTTCGCTACCTTAGGACCGTTATAGTTACGGCCGCCGTTTACTGGGGCTTCAATTCAATGCTTCTCCGAAGATAACATCTCCTCTTAACCTTCCAGCACCGGGCAGGTGTCAGGCCCTATACGTCATCTTACGATTTTGCAGAGCCCTGTGTTTTTGATAAACAGTCGCCTGGACCTTTTCACTGCGGCCAGCTTGCGCTGGCGACCTTTCTCCCGAAGTTACAGGTCTATTTTGCCTAATTCCTTAGCCATGAATCTCTCGAGCGCCTTAGGATACTCTCCTCAACTACCTGTGTCGGTTTACGGTACGGGTACTTATAATCTATGTTTAGAAGGTTTTCTTGGCAGCCTTTAGGTACACTATCCCTTCATCCGAAGAATCCGAGTACTATCGCATTTCACCAGTCCCAGCGGATTTGCCTACCGGGCCTTTAGCTAAGTGCTTTAACGAACTATTCCGTCAGTTCGCGGTACTTTCACCACTGCGTCACTCCATCACAATTATAACTAGTACGGGAATATTAACCCGTTGGCCATCGACTACTCCTTTCGGATTTGCCTTAGGACCCGACTAACCCGCAGCTGATTAGCATAGCTGCGGAAACCTTAGTTTTTCGGCGGGGGTGTTTCTCGCACCCCTTATCGTTACTTATGCCTACATTTTCTTTTCTAACCTCTCCAGCATCCCTCACGAGACACCTTCAGCGATGTTAGAATGCTCCCCTACCACAGAATATTCTGTCCATAGCTTCGGTAGTATACTTATGCCCGATTATTATCCATGCTCGATCGCTCGACTAGTGAGCTGTTACGCACTCTTTAAATGAATGGCTGCTTCCAAGCCAACATCCTAGCTGTCGATGCAATCAAACCGCGTTTGTTCAACTTAGCATACATTTGGGGACCTTAGCTGATGGTCTGGGTTCTTTCCCTCTCGGACTTGGACCTTAGCACCCAAGCCCTCACTGCTCAATATATTATATAGCATTCGGAGTTTGTCAGGAATTGGTAGGCGGTGAAGCCCCCGCATCCAATCAGTAGCTCTACCTCTATATAACTTAACTTGAGCGCTGCACCTAAATGCATTTCGGGGAGTACGAGCTATTTCCGAGTTTGATTGGCCTTTCACCCCTACCCACAGATCATCCCAAGACTTTTCAACGTCAACGGGTTCGGACCTCCACTTTGGGTTAACAAAGCTTCATCCTGTCCATGGGTAGATCACACGGTTTCGCGTCTACCACTACTGACTTAAGCGTATAAATACGCTTTCAATCCCTTAGATTGAATCGCGCCCTATTCAGACTCGCTTTCGCTACGGATCCGTGACTTAATCACTTAACCTTGCCAGCAACGGTAACTCGTAGGCTCATTATGCAAAAGGCACGCCGTCACAGCTTATGCTGCTCCGACCGCTTGTAGGCGTATGGTTTCAGGTTCTATTTCACTCCGTTATTCACGGTTCTTTTCACCTTTCCCTCACGGTACTGGTTCACTATCGGTCTCTCAGGAGTATTTAGCCTTAGC
>NZ_CP097869.1:465000-2067500 GCF_042182265.1 Flavobacterium davisii | reverse complement strand
TTGGGGACCTTAGCTGATGGTCTGGGTTCTTTCCCTCTCGGACTTGGACCTTAGCACCCAAGCCCTCACTGCTCAATATATTATATAGCATTCGGAGTTTGTCAGGAATTGGTAGGCGGTGAAGCCCCCGCATCCAATCAGTAGCTCTACCTCTATATAACTTAACTTGAGCGCTGCACCTAAATGCATTTCGGGGAGTACGAGCTATTTCCGAGTTTGATTGGCCTTTCACCCCTACCCACAGATCATCCCAAGACTTTTCAACGTCAACGGGTTCGGACCTCCACTTTGGGTTAACAAAGCTTCATCCTGTCCATGGGTAGATCACACGGTTTCGCGTCTACCACTACTGACTTAAGCGTATAAATACGCTTTCAATCCCTTAGATTGAATCGCGCCCTATTCAGACTCGCTTTCGCTACGGATCCGTGACTTAATCACTTAACCTTGCCAGCAACGGTAACTCGTAGGCTCATTATGCAAAAGGCACGCCGTCACAGCTTATGCTGCTCCGACCGCTTGTAGGCGTATGGTTTCAGGTTCTATTTCACTCCGTTATTCACGGTTCTTTTCACCTTTCCCTCACGGTACTGGTTCACTATCGGTCTCTCAGGAGTATTTAGCCTTAGCGGATGGTCCCGCCAGATTCAGACAGGGTTTCACGTGCCCCGCCCTACTCAGGATACCACTATTCTTTATATTCTTTACTTATACGGGACTATCACCCTCTTGGGTTAACCTTTCCAGGTTATTCTAATTCAGTTTACAAGAAATATTGTGGTCCTACAACCCCGTTATTGCCGTAACAACAACGGTTTGGGCTAATGCGCTTTCGCTCGCCACTACTTACGCAATCACTTTTGTTTTCTTCTCCTCCGCCTACTTAGATGTTTCAGTTCAGCGGGTTCGCCTCCTATCGGATACTATGTCTTCAACATAGTGGGTTGCCCCATTGGGATATCTGCGGATCAATTCGTATGTGCCGATCCCCGCAGCTTTTCGCAGCTTATCACGTCCTTCTTCGCCTCTGAGAGCCTAGGCATTCCCCATACGCCCTTATTTTGCTTATTGTTTTCTTTATTATTTTAGCCATTAGTCAATAGCCATAAGCCACTAGTGCCTATTGCTTTTTTACTAATCACTAAAGATGTTCTTTCTACTTGTTTGTATGTTTATCTCAATATGTCAATGAACTTTGAGCCCCCTCCAGCTCCCCCGAAGGGGGAGAGCCGATTGCTCTATGTTCCTCCCCTTTGGGGAGGTTAGGAGGGGCTGTTGTGGAGAATATCGGAGTCGAACCGATGACCTCCTGCGTGCAAGGCAGGCGCTCTAGCCAGCTGAGCTAATCCCCCATTGTCTATTTTGAATGTTGAATTATTTTTTTGAATTATTTTTCAAATTCATCATTTAAAATTTATAATTCAAAATTCGCTTCTAGAATTTCCTTTTTTATAACTTTAAATAGTAGTCCCGGGCAGACTCGAACTGCCGACCCCTACATTATCAGTGTAGTACTCTAACCAGCTGAGCTACGAGACTCTGTATTTTAAGCCTTTTCTTTTTTTTGAATTAACAGCGAGAGTAAGATTTTAATTTAATTTTAATTTTAAATCACATCCTTTTTTTTGTCTCTAGAAAGGAGGTGTTCCAGCCGCACCTTCCGGTACGGCTACCTTGTTACGACTTAGCCCTAGTTACCAGTTTTACCCTAGGCAGCTCCTTGCGGTCACCGACTTCAGGTACCCCCAGCTTCCATGGCTTGACGGGCGGTGTGTACAAGGCCCGGGAACGTATTCACCGCAGCATGGCTGATCTGCGATTACTAGCGAATCCAGCTTCACGGAGTCGAGTTGCAGACTCCGATCCGAACTGAGAACGGTTTTTTAGATTCGCGCCTACTTGCGTAGTGGCTGCTCTCTGTACCGTCCATTGTAGCACGTGTGTAGCCCAAGGCGTAAGGGCCGTGATGATTTGACGTCATCCCCACCTTCCTCACGGTTTGCACCGGCAGTCTTGTTAGAGTTCCCGACCTTACTCGATGGCAACTAACAACAGGGGTTGCGCTCGTTATAGGACTTAACCTGACACCTCACGGCACGAGCTGACGACAACCATGCAGCACCTTGAAAAACGTCCGAAGAAAGATCTGTTTCCAAATCTGTCGTTTCCCATTTAAGCCTTGGTAAGGTTCCTCGCGTATCATCGAATTAAACCACATGCTCCTCCGCTTGTGCGGGCCCCCGTCAATTCCTTTGAGTTTCACTCTTGCGAGCGTACTCCCCAGGTGGGATACTTATCACTTTCGCTTAGCCACTCAGGTTGCCCCAAACAGCTAGTATCCATCGTTTACGGCGTGGACTACCAGGGTATCTAATCCTGTTCGCTCCCCACGCTTTCGTCCATCAGCGTCAATATACTCGTAGTAACCTGCCTTCGCAATTGGTATTCCATGTAATCTCTAAGCATTTCACCGCTACACTACATATTCTAGTTACTTCCAAGTAATTCAAGTCTTACAGTATCAATGGCCGTTTGATCGTTGAGCGACCAGATTTCACCACTGACTTATAAAACCGCCTACGGACCCTTTAAACCCAATGATTCCGGATAACGCTTGGATCCTCCGTATTACCGCGGCTGCTGGCACGGAGTTAGCCGATCCTTATTCTTACAGTACCGTCAAGCTCCCTCGCAAGGGAGTGTTTCTTCCTGTACAAAAGCAGTTTACACACCATAGATGCGTCATCCTGCACGCGGCATGGCTGGGTCAGTCTTGCGACCATTGCCCAATATTCCTCACTGCTGCCTCCCGTAGGAGTCTGGTCCGTGTCTCAGTACCAGTGTGGGGGATCTCCCTCTCAGGACCCCTACCCATCGTGGCCATGGTAAGCCGTTACCTTACCATCTAGCTAATGGGACGCATGCTCATCTTGTACCGTTGGAACTTTAATCATAATGTGAGGCCACATCATAATACTATGGGGTATTAATCCAAATTTCTCTGGGCTATCCCCCTGTACAAGGTAGATTACATACGCGTTACGCACCCGTGCGCCGGTCTCAAAGGAGCAAGCTCCTTCTACCCCTCGACTTGCATGTGTTAAGCCTGCCGCTAGCGTTCATCCTGAGCCAGGATCAAACTCTTCATCGTATATCTTTTGTAACCCTAAGGTTAAATATTGTGGACAAAGAATGCTAGTTTTCTTACTCTCTTAAATTTTATTGTTTTAATATCTCTATTAAAACGTGCTGTCAATCCAATATGTCTATGAACTTTTTATTCTTATTTTTCGCTTTTGACTTAGCGTCTTAGCGGGTGCAAAGGTAAAAATTCTTTTTTAATTTGCAAGACTTTTTTGAAAACTTTTTTTGAAGTAAGCTTCGAAAAATATCTTAACAATAATCTAAAGAACTTCGCTGTTGCGGGTGCAAAGATACGCTCGTTTTTTTCTTTTTTCCTAGTGTTTTGTCTTATTTTTTTAGTTTTTTATTTTAATTGCTGTTTATCAAATAGTTATCTATTACTCCCTTTGTATTATTTTATAGTCCTTTAATTTGTTTGGTTGTTTTTCGAGTCTTGTTACTTTTTTAAACAACATGAGTTCGACATAAAAAACATTGATTTTTAACACATTACATAGAATCTTTGTGCTTCCGTTAATGTTTTCTTTGTCTTTTTCGTCGTATAGCTATTACATAAAGTATTACACAAAGTTCCTCAAAGAAATATGAAAGAACTGTTTATTAGCAAGTTAAAAGTTTCTTAAGTCGAACTCACGTTAAATAGGTAATGGATTTTTATTTTATTTACTTGTTTGGGCGGAGTTTGATTTTACAAAGGGATATAAGTAATAGATAACGAATCGAATGGAAAATGTTTTAAAATGACTCTGTTCTTGAAAGTTTTTATAAACTGAAGAGTTCTAATTTATTTCAAAATTAACAAAGAAACAGGTGACAAAAAGTAAATTTTAAAATATCTAACCAGTTGTTCTAATACTAAAAGAAGTATATAGCTGATTATTTAGATTGATTTCTTTATCTGTTTATTTTGTTTTGGCATCTCTTACCCCAAAGTACGAGATTTCTTTTGATCACCTTATTTCTTTTTATTATCTATTTTTGTAATTCGGGATGTCTTTCTTTATATTCTTTTACTTTTTGACGCCAACTTTTTTGAAGTTCGCTATAATTATGTCCTAATTTAGATTCTTGTGACACTAATCTCCCATCTATAAAGGAGCGATATAGAACGCTTTCTATAAGGTAATCTTCTGCAACTAAATCGGGTTCATATTTGGTTTTTAGATTTATATCAAATAGACTAGCTGTATTGTTAGCCCAAAAGGCTTTCCATCCACTTTTTAATTCAGATATTAGATCATAGGTAGTAACTCCTGTTTGACGATGTATTAGTTTTACTAAAATTTGTCCATCTTTTCTACTTAATTTTTTTAATTGTTCTTCAAATTCTTCTGTTAAAAATTTTTCAACTAATTTGAAATATTTTTTTTTATCGCGTTCTGATTTTAAAAGTTTCATTCCGTTATTAAGTGCCACTAATCTATCTGCTGCAATCTTGGCATAGGGATAGGTTCTCATTACGCGTCGTTTTAGAATCATGAAGCGTTTTCTTTCTTCTTCGCTTTTAAAGTTATATGCTCTGTTTGTTACTAAGACTTCTTCTAATTGATAAGAGACTTGTGCTATGGTATCTTTTATATCTAACTTTTTTTCAATTTCTGTAGAATCTATTTTTACTTCTTGAGCTGTAACTGCTATTACAGAGAAAAACAGAAATACTATGGCTGTGTTATATTTGTGCATTGAATTTTATTTTTGCTCAAAATTATACATTTATTCTACAAGTGTTACTCCATTTTTTTATTTTAGCAAAAATTTTTTTTATGAATACTGAAACAATATTAAATGATCTTTCTATAGACTTTTTAGGGCATTATTTGAACAATGCTTCTCCTACGGGATATGAAAGTGAAGGGCAAAAGATTTGGATGGATTATCTTAAACCTTATGTGGATACATTCATTACGGATACATACGGAACAGCTGTCGGAATTATAAATCCGGACGCTCCTTATAAGGTGGTCATAGAGGGACACAGTGACGAAATATCTTGGTATGTAAATTATATTACGGAGGATGGTTTGATATATGTGATTCGTAATGGTGGTTCTGATCATCAAATTGCTCCTTCAAAAAGGGTAAATATCCATACTAAAAATGGTATTATTAAAGGTGTTTTTGGCTGGCCTGCAATTCATACACGTGGAAGGGGCAAGGAAGAAAGTGCTACCTTACATAATATTTTTATAGATTGTGGATGTAATAGCAAAGAGGAGGTTGAGGCATTAGGTGTACATGTTGGATGTGTTATTACCTACCCTGATGAGTTTATGGTTTTAAATAAGAACAAATTTGTCTGCCGTGCTATAGATAACAGAATGGGAGGGTTTATGATAGCTGAAGTAGCTCGTTTACTAAAAGAGAATAACAAAAAGCTTCCTTTTGGATTGTATATAGTAAATTCTGTACAGGAAGAGATTGGATTACGTGGTGCTGAGATGATTACACAGACTATTAAGCCGAATGTTGCAATTGTAACGGATGTATGTCATGATACGACGACTCCTATGATTGATAAAAAAATTGAAGGTGATTTAAAAATGGGTCGTGGTCCTGTTATTGCTTATGCTCCTGCTGTACAGAATAAATTAAGGGAATTGATTGTTGATACCGCAATAGAAAAGGAAATTCCTTTTCAAAGACATGCTAGCTCTAGAGTAACTGGAACTGATACGGATGCTTTTGCTTATAGTAATGGTGGAGTGGCATCTGCATTGATTTCTTTACCATTACGTTATATGCACACAACGGTAGAAATGGTACATCGGGAGGATGTAGAAAACGTTATAAAACTAATCTATGAAAGTCTTTTAAAAATTGAAAACAACGAAAGTTTTTCATATTTTAAATAAAATCTAAATCTACTCTTAAAAAGAGGATGTTTTTTTTGGAGTAGATTTTTTTATACTATTTTAATTCTATATATTTCCTTAAACCTAAATTTCGCATTAGAATTTTATTTTGCTTTATTTTTATTCAAATTCAAGTAGGTACTTAAATTTTAATCATCAAAATAGTGCTTTATTTATTTTTCTAAAATTTTCCGTGATCACTTGAATTTATTCATTTTTTTCACAACGGAGTCTAATGCGAAATTTGGATTAAAATGAGGTGGTCTCAACTTGATTGTAAAATGGTCTTCCTTTCTCGTATTTGATCTTTTTATTTTGTAATCTTACTTAAAATCTGGAAGAAAAATCTTTGTTTTTCGCCTTTACCATAAAAGATGTAACCACTTGAATATAACTTTTATTTATTTTTTTATTATTTTTTCTGAAAATATTTTTCCTGAGAAGGTTGTTATCCTTATTATGTACAGGCCTGTTTTTAAATTTTCTAATGATTTTAATTCTATTAGGTCTTTATTTTGAGACTGAATATTGATTATCATCTCTTCTCCTAGCATATTAAATAGTTTGATATTTTTTATCTTTTCATTTAGTATAATTTCAATTTTAGAATTAAAAGGATTGGGATATATTTTTATTATTTTTCCTGTTTCAAATGAATTATTAGATAAAAGGGTTTCTTCTTTCAATCCTGTTTCAATTAGGTTTTTTTGTTGCCATAATTCTTTTCTACTGGAATGGTGTAATGCTTCATACATACGTTCTACTTGTCCT
Organism: Flavobacterium davisii; assembly: GCF_042182265.1. Taxonomy (NCBI): domain Bacteria; kingdom Pseudomonadati; phylum Bacteroidota; class Flavobacteriia; order Flavobacteriales; family Flavobacteriaceae; genus Flavobacterium; species Flavobacterium davisii. Next base: position 2,060,733 of record NZ_CP097869.1, on the reverse strand, counting down.
TTTGTAAACATTTTATAACAGCCATAAGATCCATTGTATCCCATATAATTTTCGTTATTCACTTTTTCTTTATTGCAATTAAAAACTGGTTTACAATTATCATTTGCTACGGCAAATTCTTCTTGTGGCGTATCACTTACTTCGTCTGTTCCTGCACAGCCATTTTCAAAAGTGTGTATTAGTCCTAAAAAATGTGCAAATTCATGGGTTAGTGTTGACGCAAATTCGTCATCTACATTACCATAAAGAGAGGTTCCGCTATAGACTATTCTGGAAAAATTATCATTTGTTTTTTCTTGATCTGGATAGGTGGCGACTCCTGAATTGTTTTCTTGATCGTCAAAAATATCATTTTGGATATATACATTAATATATTTATTGTTATCCCAAGCATATTTTTTTCGAATTAGGTCTTTCGTTTTTTTGCTATTATTCCCAAATCCTTTTTCATCTTTTTTATAAAAGATAACACATCCTTCTGGTTTATAGTTCCCTTTTTTTCCAATTTTAGCTAATTCAAACTTTATATTTAATTTAGATTTTATGGATTGAAAATCAGGATCAACACTATTATAATCATCATTGAGCCCATTAAAATCTTCATTTACTTTTTCTAATGCTTTTTTTATTTTTTCGATTGTAATTTTTTTCTCATCTGGTTGATAATAACCATCTGGAGTGGCTTTTTTAGTTTCTGGATAGTAAACCTATCCTTCATCAAAAACATGAAAAACAACGGGAATAATAAATTCTTTTTCTAAATCTTTATTTTTTATCACATCTGCATCTATCTCTTCATTCCATTTTTTCTTTGCTTTTATTTTTAGGTTATTGAATTGATTCCTATTTATTTCTGCTGTTTTACATTTTATATTTTGAGCAAAAATAGGGCAACTTAATATTAAAATTAGAAGTGTTTTCATTTTCTTACTTATTTCCATATTGTTTTTTTTAAAATGATTTAGAATAGAATTATAATTTTTTTTGATGTTATTACATCAATATTTCTTTTATCATTGATTAAAGTATGCTAATCGAAAAGTTTGAAGATTGGTTATTTTTTAAAAAAAAGTAACGAAATCTAAACAGATTAACAGCTTCTTTATTAAAGGAAGGTTTAGCTTTAATTGAGCGTTAAAAATCTACTCCATTTTAAAAAAATAAAATGGAGATTATGCGTTAGAAATTTATTGCAAATAAATAAGGACTTTTAATCTAAAAAAGTACATTTTTTTGTGGTCAATTAGATCGTTTTACAAGTTCACAATCTTACCATTTACACAATAGGAGAAATCATATAATATTGATAATATGACTTTTCCATTTGATCGAAGTAACAAACCACGCGTTGAATTACGTCTTTTGTACTTGCGTTTGTTAGATAAAATTTCCGTAAGTTTTATTTTATTTGCTTTTCATCTTCATCACGAAGTCTAATCCTGAATTTTGGATTAAACAAAAACTTGCTTTTCTTCCTTTTGATATTTAAGAAATATGTGTTTTTAATTAAGTTTATAACTCTTATGATATAGGAGTTATAATGTTTTTTTGTTAAATGTATTAAAAATAAGAAATGGTGGGGAATGGGTGTGAATTACCTATTCAATATATTTTGATACTGAATAGATAATTACAAAAAGTAGATTGATTGATTGAGTGAGTGATTTTTTATTCTAGTATGGCAACTACTCTAGAGGGCCCTGCAGAAGCTCCTTTTAATTTTAAGGGGAAGCAAGCTATTTTAAAACCTGTATAAGGAAGTTCTTCTAAATTAACCAGTTGTTCCATGTGACAATATTCATGCTCTACCCCTACTAGATGTCCTTCCCAAAATATATCATTTCTTTTTTGTTTTTTTGCTTGTTCTATTTGATAAGGTAATGGCAAATCCCATCCCCATTGGTCAATACCCATTACTTTTACTCCTTTTTGAATTAAAAATAATGTTGCTTCTGCGGACATACCGGTTCCTTTCTTATAATAATCTTTATCGTATATATATTTATCTCGACCTGTTTTTATTAGGACTATATTTCCTGGTTGGATATTTATTTGTTCTTTATTTAAAAAGTTTTCAATATCATTTTTTGTTATTATTTCAAAATCTTTTTTATGTTTCATATCTATAATAACACCATTTCCATAGCACCATTCTAGCGGTATTTCTTCAATAGTTTTTGCTGGTTTATCTTCACAAATAGGACCATAATGATAGGGTGCATCTAAATGAGTAGTAGCGTGTACTCCCATTTGTTTAATCATATCATCAGCCCAGCCTGTAAAGTGCTTGGGAAATAAACTAAAGGGTAATCCGAACAATCTTATGATCCATTTGGATTTTTTATGGATTTTATGTTTGATTTTAACTTTCATAAAGAAAGGATCATTTGGATTTTGGTAGATTGTTTTAGATAAATCAATTATTTTCATACTTTTTAATTTGATTAACTTAAGTGATGGATAATTAGAATATAAAACCATCATTTTTTTTAATTAAACACAATATAGAGAAGTTTTTAACTTTTTTATAGATGTTTCTTTTTATTGAATTATAAAAATTTTTGCAATCTAGTTAAAAGAATTTTTAAAAGGGATTAATGTTTCTTTAAAGCTTTCATAATTTATTTTGTTTCTGTACAGATAGGAATTTAAAAACGCTATCTGTACAGATAAAGTTGTTATAATACAACTTGTTTATATTGAGATATTATAATCTAATTTCAATTTGTCTTTTAACATTATTTAAAGATTCTTCGTTAACATTATATAATTCTACTTCTACAATTAATTTTCCTTCTTTTTTAACTGCTGAATTTACTTGAAAATAAGGATTAATTAATAAAATATCTTGATGAAGTCCTCTTCTACTCAAAGGTACTAATGCGTCAACAGAATAATTACCTAAACTAATACTTTTTAGATATAATTTTAAGGCTAATTGATTATTTGGTAAACGAATAATTGAATTTTCTCCTATTGTATTAATCATATCATCTTTTCTTATCACGCCAATTTGGGTCATTTTAATCCAATGCTGTAATGATCTTTTCACTTTTTCAATAACGTCACCATCTGGCGTTTTTAATAGAGAACGTTGCATATATTGATCTAACTCATTTGTTGTTTTAATAACTAATTCTTTAGATAGGTCAGACAATGGCTTAAATCCTGTAAATAGATATTCAAATTCGGCTAATTTTTCGTCTTTTTTTGTAGATAGAGAAAAGTGGCATGATATACTGTTTTCACTTTTATTTAAATTTGCATTATCATACATTAATTCTAAATTAAAATCATCGGATATCTTAACTAAATTTCCAAAAAAGCCACTAAATTCTTGATGAACTCCTTGCACATAATATTTTTTTATTTCTTCTTTATCTAAAACTACCTTCTTTTTGTAATATTCATTTTTATTAAAGTGCAAAGAGATGTATTTACTTGTTTCATTTTTATATTTTATTCTAAAATTAAATGCTTCGTCTGTATAAAGTGCTTCTATAATTTTAGTATTTTTAAGGTCCTCAGCAGTATATTTATAAATATTAGCGTTAGGATTACTTGAATATAGATCAACCCATTTACTAAGTTCTTCTATTGTTAATAGATCTGTTTTTTTTAATCTATAAAAAGTATCAAAATCTATATCTGTTAGTTGCGCTGGATTATCTTTGAATTGAGGTTTCCATCTCATGTAAGCTCTATTTACCATATATGAATCATATGGTTTTTGAGCAAAATCAAAAAATGTATATTGCTTTTTTGAGAAGTTTTTCTTACCAAATTTCCCAGAAACTTTTACTGTAATTATACCTTTTTCTACATCTTTTGTTTCTATTATTGCTTCTTCTATTGATAATTCTTTCGATTCTATTTTCTTTGTTTCTCTTATAGTTGATATATTATTAGCTGCTTTATCAATATCTTGGGTGATTTCTATATCAAAATATTTTCTTAATTCATTTTCTGTTGGATCTACTAAAGGGGCTACATCAACATTATTCTTTACATCATTATCAAGTTTTAAATCTGTGAGTTCTTTATCTTTACTACAAGATAATAACAGGCTAACTGAAAGGAGTAAAATCGTTTTTCTCATAACATTATTTTTATATAAATTATTATTTAGATTTATTATAAATAAATCCCGCATAGAAACATCAAATATAATGCCAAAAATTAAATATTTAAACTTTTTTGTTTAAAAAAGTATTATTTATACTCTTTAACTATTTTTATAAGGTTTAATATTTTAACAAAAACAAATACAAAAGAGAGTTTATGATTATTTAACTCAAATACGGATTAGACTCCAATTAGCGAAGCTTATTCTACTTATTTTTCTTCAAATTCAAACATGTCTTCAAAATTTAATCATCAAAAAGCTTCCTTTTTCTTCTTCTAAAATTTTCGGTCAGTACTTGAATTTATTGATTTTTTTGTTTCAAAACGAAGTAAAATATGAAATCTGGGGTTAAAAACATTAACTTCAGATTTTGCATTAAAAATTTGCTACAAATGAAAAAAACTTTTGAATTTAAAAAAGTACCCTTTTTTGGTATTCATTAGATTCTTTTAAAAGTTGGCAATCTTGTCATTTATACAACAGGAGAAATAACATAATATTGAAATGTGACGTTCCCTTTGGTAGAAGTAAGAAACAAGGGGGTAAATTACGGCTTTTGTCGTCCACATCTGCGAGAAAAATTTCCGTTCCTTTCTATTTTCCTTCCTTTTCCTCTTCATGACGAAGTCTAATTCGGAATTTGTTCTTAAATTAGAAAATGGAAAAATTGATTAAAATGAAGGAGAATGAAATAATTAAATCAATAACTGGTTATGCGTTTTACACAAATGTTTTTTTACGCTACTTTCAATGTTTAAACAGTATCATATATTTTTATATGATCATATAGTGAAAAAGAAGGAAGATTAAACTATTTCTTAGATTAGTTAAAATAGTACAAAAAACAAGTCTATCAAAAAGAGGGGGCAAAAGGTTAAAATCTTGTCAGTTCTCTGTTTCCAAGAATAACTATCTACAAAGTCAAGTTATTCTTTTTACCCCCTCTTTTTAGACTATTCTTTAAAGATTCACCACTATCTCTTTTTTAATTTTTCCTATAACAGAATATCCAGAAATAAAAAATGTTAATTCAAGTACTAATTTATCTTGTTTTTTAACTGCTGAAGTTGTAGCAAAAACAGGGAGAAAGAATATATCTTTATGTCTGATATGTTGACTCAAAGGGATTAAATCATCGAAAGTATCAGGATTATTATCCGATATCCTTTTCAACTTTAGCGCTAATTGCCCGTTTGATAAACGAATAACAAGATCACTTCCTAGAGTATTAATAATATCATCTTCTCTAATAATTCCGTATTGTAACTTCTCTATAATTTTATTACGTAAAGGAGAAACTATTCCTTTTACATCTCCATCGGGTATATCTTTTAAAACATCTTGCATATAACGATCTAGACCATCGGTTGTTTGCACTATAAATTCCTTAGGAAAATCAGATAAGGGTTTGAAACCTGTAATTTCATGAGAGAAATCAGCTAATTTTTCACCTCCTTTTGTCAATAAAGAACAATTGTATTTTATAGAATTATTCTTTTCTTCTACTCTAGGAAAAGAAACTTTTAAAACAAAATCACTTGAAGTATTAATGAACTTATCTTTGAATTCTTCTAGATTTTTGCTTACACCAAATACATAATATTTTTTTATTTCATCTTTGTTTAAAGTAATCTTTTTTTTGTAATATTTATCTTGATCAAAATCAAAGAGCAAAGTAACCGAATGCTTATTTTTATATTCGAAAGTTATGTCTATTCTTCTTATCAAATAATCTATTTTTTTAATTTTAATATCTTTTAAATCCTCAGAAGTAAATTTATACTCCTTATCCGAATTTTGCTTTTTAGAATAGAAATCAAGCCATTTACTTAGGTATTCTACAGTAAATAAATCGGTCTTTTTTAACCTATAAAAAGTATCAAAATCTAGATCTGTTAATTCTTCTGGATTATCTTTAAATTCAGGTTTCCACTTCATTATAATATTTTTGGCAATATAGGAATCTTCGGAATTATTACTGGATCCATCTGGCAAGCAAAAAAACGTATATGATTTAGAAAAGGTTTTATTAGCAAATTTTCCTGAAATTTTTGCAATAACCTCTCCTTTTTGGGCATCTTTTTTTTCTATTACTGTATTCTCAACTAATAAATCTACTTGTTTATATCCAATTTTTTTTAGTCCTCTGATGTTCGTAATATTATTAACGATTTCATCTGCCTTTTTAACAGATGTTACCGAAAGACTAAAATATTCTTTAATATCATCTTCTGTTGGATCTTGAGCAGCTACATCGGTAGGTAAATTTGTATTTAAATTAATAAATTCTTTGTCATTGCTGCATGATAACAATAAACTTACAAAGAGAAATAAAATTATTTTTTTCATAAAACGGTCTTTTTTTTAAAAAATTAGTAACAGTTTTTTTAAAATTCAAAACGCAAATATAACAAAAGATTAAAAGATTAAAGGATTTATTTTTTATCAAGAAATGTAGAAATATTTTTTTCAATTCGATCGTGAATGTTTAAAATATCAGATTTTTCAAATTTTTCACCTATTATATTTTCATACAATTCAATATATCTATCGGAAACTGTTGTTATATATTCATCATTCATAATGGGTATTTGTTGTCCTTCTTTTCCTTGAAACCCATTTGATATTAACCATTTACGCACAAATTCTTTCGATAATTGTTTTTGCTCTTCTCCTCTACTTTGTCTTTCTTTATAACCTTCAGCATAAAAATAACGTGAAGAATCAGGTGTGTGAATTTCATCAATTAAAACAATTTTTCCTTCTTTTGTTTTTCCAAACTCATATTTAGTATCTACTAAGATTAATCCTCTTGATTTAGCAATTTCAGTTCCTCTTTGAAATAAAGCGCGCGTGTATTTTTCTAAAACCAAATAATCTTCTTCGGAAACAATTCCTTTTGCTAAAATTGATTCTCTTGAAATATCTTCGTCATGTACTCCTACATCAGCTTTAGTTGTTGGGGTAATAATAGGTTCTGGAAATGGATCATTTTCTTTCATTCCTTCAGGCATTGTAACGCCACATAATACACGTTTCCCTAAGGCATATTCACGAGCTGCATGGCCTGATAAATAGCCTCTAATAACCATTTCAACTTTAAAAGGCTCACATAAATGCCCTATTGCTACATTGGGATCAGGTGTTGCTATCAACCAGTTAGGTACAATATCTTGTGTCATCTCCATGAATTTTGTGGCAATTTGATTTAGTATTTGCCCTTTATACGGAATTCCTTTTGGCATAATAACATCGAAAGCGGATAATCTATCGGTAGCAATCATAACCAATAATTCATCATTAATATTATAAACCTCACGCACTTTTCCGTGATAAACTGATTTTTGACCCGAAAAATTGAACTGGGTAGAAGTAATCGTATTCATTTGTGTTGTGTTGTTATATTTTACATTTATTGTAAACCGTAATACAAATGTAAAGGTTTCCTATTTACTTACAAGATAAATCATTTTTTTATTTGTTGTATTTAAAATACAACTTATATTTTTTTTTAATATTTTTGCTTCATAAAATATAATTTACAATGACAACAACCGAAAAAGAATTAATTAAAGTTACTATTCCTGTATTAAAAGAAAATGGCGTATTATTAACCAAACATTTTTACAATAGGATGTTTACTCATAATCCGGAATTAAAAAATATTTTTAATTTAGGAAATCAAGCTAGTGGTAAACAACAAACAGCTTTAGCTATGGCCGTTTTAGCTTATGCAGAACATATAGAAAACCCAAGTGTTTTAATAGATGTTCTTAAGTCTATTGGTAATAAACATGTTAGTCTTAATATTACTAAAGAACAATACGAAATAGTAGGTAATCACTTAATTGCTTCTATACAAGAAGTTTTACAAGAATCTGCAACAGAGGAATTACTAGATGCGTGGGCTAAAGCTTATTGGGAATTAGCTGATATAATGATACAAATAGAAGAAGAAATGTATCAAACTAATCTTAATAAAAAAGGAGGCTGGAAAGGATGGAGAAATTTTTTAATTACAAGAATAGTAGAAGAAAGCGATGAGATTAAATCTTTTTATTTAACGCCAAAGGATAACGAAGCGATTGCTGATTATCTACCTGGTCAATACATTACAATCAAGACCTATATAGAGGAACTAGGTCATGAACAACCAAGACAGTATAGTCTTTCTTCTTCATTTAATGAAAAATATTATCGAATTTCCATAAAATCAGAAAAAGGAGCTAACAATAATCCTGATGGACTGGTTTCTAACACCTTACATAACAAAAAAGAAGGAAGTGAAGTTTTTGTATCAGCTCCAGCAGGCGTTTTTAATATCGGAAAAAAAATAGATTATCCAATGATATTAATAAGTGGAGGAATAGGAATTACTCCCTTATTAAGCATGTTACAAAGCCAAAAAGATCATGATAATAAAACCGTATGGATACATAGTTGTCGTAATGAAAAAGTACAAGCATTTAGAGATGAAGTGGAAGAAATAGCGCAAAAAGACAAAAATCTAAAATCTTATACTTACTATGAACAAATAGATTCCGAAACGGACACTATAAAAAAAGGACGTATTAATTTAGAAAATCATCAGGAAGAAATTTTAATAGAAGATGCTAAATATTATATTTGCGGTCCTGAAGTATTTATAAAAACACAATATCAGTCGCTTATAAATTTAGGTGTAGATAAAAATGCAATTCATTTTGAAGAATTTGGTCCACAAATTTTGAATCTCAATTAATCATTAATATTTTTTATGAAACTGAATCACTTTACTGATTTTTCTATGCGAGTATTAATTTACTTAATTCATCTGAATAAGGAAGATTCTACTTCTTTAGATGAATTGGCCAGTACTTTTAATTTATCTAGAAATCACTTAATAAAAGTTATTCAGTTTCTTTCTTATCATAATTTAGTAGAAACCAAAAGAGGGAAAGGAGGAGGAATACGTATTGCAGAAAAAACCTTAAAAACCCCTCTTGGTAATCTAATACATTTATTGGAACAAGACGAAGATCCTATTATTGATTGCAAAACCAAACTGTGTATATTTCCTAGTAGCGAATGTCAATTAAAACATCTATTACAAAAAGGTTATGACTTATTTATTGAAACCTTAAATCAACATACACTAGAAGATCTTCGCTTTAAGAATTGGAATGAAATATTACCTAAATCATAAAACTTTTAAAAACACTTATTATGACCGTTAGTATAGCATTTGTTCATACTTTTTAAAATCAAAAGAATTTTCTATCTTGATTGTATCTGTTCATTTCTTATAGCAACTTTGATCCGCTCATCATATCAATCTTATTTATTAAAAAAAATCTTACTAATTAATCTTGATTTTCTATGCTTTTATAGGCGTCAATAATTTTTTTAACTAATTTATGACGTACAATATCTTTATCATCTAAATAGATTATTCCTATTCCATCTACATTTTTTAATACTAAAAGAGCCTCTTTTAAACCTGATATAGTTCTTCGTGGCAAGTCTACCTGACCAGGATCTCCTGTAATAATAAATTTAGCATTTTTACCCATACGAGTCAAAAACATTTTCATTTGACTGTGAGTCGTATTTTGGGCTTCATCTAGTATAACAAAGGCATTATCTAATGTACGACCACGCATAAATGCTAGGGGAGCAATTTGAATAACACCTTTCATAATATAATCTTCTAGAGTCTGAGGAGGAATCATATCTCGTAAAGCGTCATACAACGGTTGCATATAAGGATCTAATTTTTCCTTCATATCTCCTGGCAAGAAACCTAGATTTTCTCCTGCTTCTACGGCAGGGCGAGTTAATATAATTCGCTTTACTTGTTTTTCTTTTAAGGCTCTAACAGCTAGCGCAACTCCTGTATAAGTCTTACCAGTTCCTGCTGGACCTACAGCAAAGACCATGTCATTTTTTTGTAACGTATCTACCAATAATTGTTGATTGGGAGTCATTGCTTTTATCAACTTCCCCCCTACTCCATGTACTAATATCTTATCGTGATCTGACATTTGAGTACTGTGTTGTATATCACCTTCCACAATTCTCATAATAACATTATCATCAATACTATTAAAGCGTGTAAAGTGGAGCATGAGTCTACGAAATCGTACCTCAAATTCATCTAAAACTTCTTGTTCTCCAAAGGCTTTTAAGGTTGTCCCTCTAGCTACAATTTTAAGTTTTGGATAGTATTTTTTTATGGTTTCCAAATGATTATCATGAGCTCCCCAAAATTCTTTAGGCGCAATATTTTCTAATTCTATAACTCTTTCGTTCAAAGTCAGATTAATTTAGTTAAAAATAAATTCGTTTTGTTTATCCCAAATCTACTAATTTTGCCTCAATAATACAGCAATAATTATAAACAATCGAATGTCAATAATTACACTTACTACCGATTTTGGAGTCAAAGACCACTTTGTAGGTGCACTAAAGGGAAAAATTTTCACACAAATCCCTAATGCTCAAATTGTTGATATTTCTCATCAAATAGATCTTTTTAATATAATAGAAGCTAGTTACGTAATTAGTGCTGCGTATTATAACTTTCCTAAAGGTACAGTTCATTTGATAGGTGTAGATAGTGAACAAACTAATAATACGAAACATTTAGTTGTATATTGGAACGAGCATTACTTTGTGTGTGCTGATAATGGTATTATGAGCTTAGTTTGTCAAAATCAAAAACCAGAAAGTATAACACGAATAGAGGTCAGTAACCATTTACCTAAAACCGCTACTGACACAGACATTTTGTTGGCTGTGGCTTGTCATATTGCAAAAGGAGGTGTATTGGATGTAATTGGTGAAAAAATTGAACATTTAAAGCCACAAAATCAACTACAAGAAATAGTAGAACCTAACAAAATAAAGGGAAATGTTATATATATTGATCACTATGGAAATTGTGTAACAAACATCACAAGAAGTTCTTTTGAGAAATTAAATATCGACAAAAAATTTGAAATAAAATTTGGCAACAAAACAATAAAAAAAATACATCGTTCCTATTCTGATTTTAATATCCGAGAAGGTTATACGCTTAAAGACTATGAAGGTGAAAAGTTAGCTCTTTTTAATGAAGCTGGCTATCTTGAAATTGCTATATTTAAGAGCAATCCTAACACCACTGGTACAGCTAAGTCGTTATTAGGCTTAAAATACAGAGATACAGTTAGTGTTATTTTTGAATAGAATAATTTACAAAATTAAATTAATAAGCCATTATTGATATGTTAACTAGAATAGTTAAACTTAGTTTTCACGAAGAAAACATCCCTCTTTTCTTAGAAAATTTTAACGAAATAAAAGATTTAATTCGAAACTCACCAGGAAATCAATTATTAGAACTCTACCAAGATCAAAATAATCCTTGTGTTTTTTTTACTTATAGTTATTGGGAAAGCCCTGAAGACTTGGAGAATTATAGAAATTCCGCGTTATTTGAGGAAGTTTGGAGTTTTACAAAAAAATTATTCAATGACAAACCAGAAGCTTGGAGTGTAAACAAGCTGGTTTCTTTGATTTAAAATTTTAACTTTGAGACGATTCCATTACTTTTGTTGCATTACAACATCTTTACGTTTTAGATTTTAAACCTATACCATAATTTATGAAAGCCATACTTTTAAAAGAATTTCGATCATTTTTTGGATCTCCTGTTGGTTATTTAGTCATTGCGTTATTTTTGCTCATAACAGGTCTATTTTTATGGGTTTTCGAAGGTAACTACAATATACTTAATTCTGGTTTTGCTGATTTAACCCCTTTTTTTACTATTGCTCCTTGGGTTTTAATATTTCTAATTCCTGCTGTAACAATGCGAAGTTTTGCTGATGAAAAAAAACAAGGAACTATTGAACTCCTATTAACAAAACCAATGAGTTTAGGCAAAATTGTAATGGGAAAATCATTAGGTGCCTTTTTTTTAATTCTTATAGCCGTAATCCCTACATTAGTATATGTAAAGGTAATCTATGATCTAGGACTACCTGAAGGAAACCTAGATTTTGGCAGTACATTGGGATCTTATTTTGGTTTATTATTTCTAGTAGGATCTTATACTTCTATCGGAATTTATACCTCTACGCTATCTGACAATCAAATTATTGCTTTCCTTATAGCAGTGTTAGCCTCTTTCTTATTTTATTTTGGCTTTCAAGGTATTTCTACATTATCCATTTTAGGAAACTTTAATAACATCATAGCCTCCTTAGGAATGGATTACCATTACAAAAGTATCAGTCGAGGTGTAATTGATACGCGCGACTTGATTTATTTCATAAGCGTAATGTTTTTCTTTTATTCACTAACCGTTATCAACCTTAAAAACTACAAGAAATAAGATGAAAGATACTGCACAAAAAATAATCGGTCTTATCCTTGGATTAGTAGTACTAAACATTATCAGCTATACCTTTTTTAAACGTATTGATTTAACTCAGGATAAAAGATATACTTTATCAGAAACTTCTTTAGATATTCTAAAAAATGCAAAAGAACCACTTTATATAGATGTATTCTTAGAAGGTAATTTTCCTACAGAATTTAAACGCCTACAACTCGAAACAAAACAAATATTAGAAGAGTTAAAAGCCTACAATTCTAATATCATATTTCAATTTGTTAATCCGCTAGAAAACCCAGAAGAAGCAGAGGCAGTAATGCAACAATTCTATGAACGAGGCTTAACTCCTATTAAAATAACCGTTGACGATAAAGGTAAACAATCACAAGAAGTCGTTTACCCTTGGGCCATTGCTACTTATAAAGGAAAAAGTACTAAAGTTCCATTATTAAAAAACCGTATGGGGGTTAGTACAGAACAAAAGATCATTCATTCAGTACAACATCTAGAATATGCTTTTACAGATGCCTTTCATAAAATTACAACATCAAAAAAGAAAAAAATTGCCATTATAAAAGGAAAAAATGAACTTCCAGATGTATTAAAAGCGGATTTTTTACAAACTGTTCGTGATAATTATTTTATAGCTCCCTTTCCTATAGATTCTGTAAAAACAAAACCTAAATTAATACAAAAAGCACTTCAAACATTTGATTTAGCCATCATTACCAAACCCAATTCGAGCTTTACAGATGCAGAAAAACAAGTACTAGATCAATTTATCATAAACGGAGGTAAAACACTTTGGTTAATAGACGCGGTAAATGTTTCTATGGAAGACTTAAATCAAACAGGCAATACACTTGCTTTTGCAAAAGATTTGGGATTAAATGATTTATTTTTTAAATATGGTTTTCGTATAAATCCTGTACTGATAAAAGATATGCAAGCTGTACCTATAGCATTAGCTACAGGAAAAAGGGGAAGTGAGACACAATACCAAAACTATCCTTGGTTCTATTCTCCATTTGTATACACAGAGAGCAAACATCCCATTGTAAACAATATTGACGGTGTTAAATTTGAGTTTGCAAACCCTATAGACACCTTAAAAAATGGTATAAAAAAAACTATTTTATTAAAATCATCTCCCTACTCTAGAACAGTCGGTACACCTGTAGAAATTAATCTTGAGATGGTAAATGAAAACCCCGTAGCAAAAGACTATGTCCCTGGAAATTTCCCTGTGGCTTTGTTATTAGAAGGAAAGTTTCATTCTGTCTTTGAAAATCGCGTATTACCTTTTAAATCACTGGATTTCAAAAACATAGGAAAAGAATCCAAAATAATTGTTGTATCCGATGGCGATATCATTAAAAATCAATTGGATAAAAACGGACAACCTATGGAATTAGGTTTTGATAAATGGACCAATCAGCTATATGCAAACAAAGAGTTCCTAATGAATTGTGTGAATTTTTTATTAGATGACAATGGATTAATTAACATTCGTAGTAAAGAAGTAGATCTTCCACTACTTGATAAAGAAAAAGTATATGAGGAATATAGCACTATTCAATTCATTACAATTGGTGCTCCATTAATTATTTTAATCCTATTTGGCCTTATTTTTAACCATTTAAGAAATCGAAAATGGGGGCGATAATTATTTAAAAAAATAATTTCAAAAAGTAATTAGTTTACGATATATTTGTAAAAACTAAAAATCTATACACCATAAGGTTACTTACTTAAATAATTTGCGATGAAATTTATTGTATCGAGTTCTTATTTACAAAAACAACTACAGGTCTTAGGTAGCGTAATAAACAGTAGCAATACTTTACCTATCTTAGACAATTTTTTATTTGAATTAAAACAAGACCAATTAGTGGTTTCTGCTTCGGATTTAGAAACTACTATGTCGGCTTCTTTAAGCATAGATTCTACTAGTGAGGGGAGCGTGGCTGTGCCTGCTAAATTATTATTAGAAATTTTAAAAACTTTTCCTGAGCAACCGCTCACTTTTACTGTAGAGGAAAACAATACGATTGAAATTAGTTCTCAATCTGGTAAGTATGCTTTAGCATACTCTCCTGGAGCCGAATTTCCTAAGGCCGTTGTTTTAGAAGATCCTTCTAAGACTTTAGTGCCCGCAGAAATATTATCAACAGCTGTTAGCAAAACTATCTTTGCAGCAGGTAATGATGACTTGCGTCCTGTTATGAGTGGCGTATTCTTCCAATTTTCACCAGAAGGCCTAATTTTTGTAGCAACAGATGCTCACAAACTAGTTAAATACGCTCGAACTGATGTAAAAGCTTCACAAGTTGCTGATTTTATAATGCCAAGAAAACCTTTAAATATTTTAAAAGGTATATTAGCAGCATCTGATGCAGAAGTTACTATTGAATATAACGATGCCAATGCTACTTTTTCCTTTGACAACTATATCTTAACATGTCGTTTAATTGACGGAAAATATCCTAATTACGAAGCCGTTATTCCTAAGGAAAACCCTAATAAATTATTGATAGATCGCACACAATTTTTAAGTTCTGTACGTCGTGTAGCTATTTTTTCAAATAAAACAACACATCAAATTCGTCTTAAAATAGCTGGTGCTGAACTAAACATTTCAGCAGAAGACATTGACTATTCAAACAAAGCAGAAGAGCGTCTTACTTGTGACTATCAAGGAGATGATATGCAAATAGGATTTAACTCTCGTTTTCTAATGGAAATGCTTACAAATCTACAAAGTGACATGATCCAGCTCGAAATGTCAATGCCAAATCGCGCAGGTATATTAACTCCTGCCGATGGATTAGATGAAGGAGAAACTGTTACAATGCTCGTAATGCCTGTAATGCTTAATAGCTAAAAATATAAAGAATGTCCGAAAAGGACACTATCTTGTTTATTCCGACTAGCAGGAGAAATCGCATAACATTGATAATGTGACTTCTCCTGTCGTCGAGATAACAAACTAAATCTCATTTACTACTTATCAAAAAGCTTCTTTTTAAGCTTCTTATTTTTGCCCAATATCAACTTTAATTGTAATTTTCAAATGAAGTTATCGCTCTTTCTTTAAGAAATATCGACTATAAACAATACCTTTGCAAAAAATACAATTAGATATATGTCATCATTTGAGCAATTTAATTTACCAAAATCTTTACAAAAAGCATTAGACGAATTAAAATTTGTCAGTCCTACCCCTATTCAGCAAAAATCATTTAATGTAATCATATCTGGTAGAGATGTAATGGGAATTGCTCAAACAGGAACAGGTAAGACTTTTGCATACTTACTTCCTTTATTAAAACAATACAAGTTTGCTCAAACATACAATCCTCGCATGATGATTTTGGTTCCTACTAGAGAACTAGTTGTACAAGTAGTAGATGAAATAGAAAAACTTACAGCATACATGTCTGTTAGAACTTTAGGAATCTATGGAGGTGTAAACATTAATACGCAAAAAAATCAAGTATATCAAGGAATAGATATTTTAGTAGGAACGCCAGGGCGCATAATGGATTTAGCTTTAGATAACGTCTTATCCTTACAAGAAGTAAATAAACTAGTGATCGACGAATTTGATGAAATGTTAAATTTAGGTTTTCGCCCTCAAATTACTTCCATTTTAACTATGTTAAAACCCAAACGTCAAAATGTACTTTTCTCTGCTACAATGACAGATGAAGTAGACGAAATCCTAAACGATTATTTTGACTTTCCAGAAGAAATTACACTTGCTAAATCAGGCACTCCATTAGAAAAAATACAACAATTATCGTATCATGTTCCTAACTTTAATACTAAAGTAAATTTATTAAAACACTTACTACAAACAGATGATTCTTTAGAAAGAGTTCTAATATTCGTTAATAATAAAAAAATTGCCGATATGCTTCATGAAAAAATAGAAGCAGCATATCCAGATCAATTTGGCATAATACATTCTAATAAATCTCAAAACTATCGTTTACTTACAATGTCCAGCTTTCAAAGGGGCGAAACAAAGGGTATTATTACAACTGATGTAATGGCAAGAGGTTTAGATATTTCAAACATTACACATGTTATAAATTTTGAAATGCCTGAAATTCCAGAACAATATATTCATCGTATTGGTAGAACTGGACGTGCCGATACAGAAGGAATTGCTATTAGTTTTATTGCACCAAGAGAAGAAGACATAAAGATAGAAGCTGAAATGTTAATGGATCTTGAAATCCCTATCTTAGATTTACCTGAAAACATTGAAATTTCAACACAATTAATTGGCCCTGAAAAAGAAAAGCAAAAAATAAAACACTTGCTTAAAAAACCTAAAACATCTGAAAACAGCGCCTTTCAAGACAAATCGGAAAAAAATAAAAAAGTAAATTTAGGTGGTCCAGGAAAAAGAAAACCTCGCAAAACAGCTCCTAGAAATCGCGCTGTTGAACGTAAACGTGCAGAAAAACGCAAGAAAAAATAAGTTTTCTGACAGTATTCTACTCATTATTAGCAAATCACCTCTATTGATAACTCTAATAAGGTTATTCAGAAAAAAATATATCAATAAATCAAGGTTCGAAAGTTCCTTACTCCTTGAAGTAAACCCATTTTAAAACTTTTTCTCTAAAATGAGGTTTACTTTTTTAAAATCAGATTACACATTCGCAATTTATTACAAACAAAAAAACTTTAAATATAAAAAGCGTACTTTTTTTATTGAATTAAGTTATCTTAAAAATTCTCAATCTTGTCATTTATAAAATAGGAAAGAAATTACATAATATCAATAATGTAACTTCTTCCTTGGATCGAAGAGACAAACTACCACTTTTGCTACCTATCACAAGAAAAAAAATTCATACATTTTACTTATATTTTCATATTCACCACGAAATCGCATGCGAAATTTGGGTTTATATTTTTTGATAATATAGGCCGAATAAATATCTAAAAAAGACACTATAACTTCCCTTTAACCTACATAACTATTTATGATACCTAACAACTGTTCTTTTTCAAAAGGTTTTACCAATACATCATTCATTCCTGCTTTTTTACATTTACTAAAAACTTCATATTTATCAAAAGCTGTTAATGCAATTATTGGGGTTGTAATGCTTAAATTTCTTATTTGAATAGCCACTTCGTATCCATCATAAAGAGGCATATTAATATCCAAAAGAATAATATCAAATTTTCCTTTTTTACAAGCTTCTATTGATTCTAAACCATTATTTGCAATAACAACTTTATAACCAAAGGATTTTAATATTTTCTTCGTTACTATTTGATTAATCTTATTATCTTCGGCTAGAAGTATTTTCAAAGCTTGGGCCTTTGCTTCATCTACAAATAATTTGGATGAAAAATATTCATTATCTATTTCAAAATTCAACCGAAATACTACTTTAGTCCCTTTTCCTTCTTCACTTTCCAAAAAAATAGTCCCACCGAATAATGCTATTAATTTTTTAACAATAGGTAAACCTAAACCTGTTCCTTGATAATCTTCTTCACGACGTTCAATTTGAACGAATTCCTCAAAAATTCGTTGTTGATTTTCTTTTGCTATTCCTATTCCTGTATCTTGCACAATAAATTCTAAACTCAATTGATCTTCTATTCTATCAATCAAATTAACCTTTAGCTCTACCTTTCCGTTTTCTGTAAACTTAAGTCCATTGCTAATCAAATTCATCAAAATCTGAGAAAGTCTAAGACCATCCCCTACAATCCTTTCAGGTATAGCATTATCAACATCAACATGAATAACGTTCAATGTTTTAAGACACTGTGTATAAAAACTATTTTTAATGGCGTCTAATTGATCCCGAAGATTAAAACTGCTTTTTTCTAAAATAATTTTTTTTTCTGTGATCTTATAAATTTGCAAAACATCATTTACTAAAGACAATAAATATTGAGCCGAAAATTTTAAAGATTGCAAATACTTACTCTTTATTATTTCAGGATATTCATCAGCTAATAGATCTGAAATTCCTATAACACCATATAAAGGTGTTCTTAATTCATGTGTAATAGTTGAAACAAATTGTGATTTAACTCGTGTCGATTCTTCTGCTTTTTCTTTTGCTTTCTCTAATTCATTATTAACCTTTTGTAAGCGTATAAAACTTTTACGTCTGTTACGATTATTTTTAAACAATATATAGACTAATACCATCAACCCTCCTACAATGATCGTAAACAAAACAATGATTATATACGTTTTTTTTAAACTAAGTTCCTTCTCTTCTTTTTCTTTTTCAATATAATTAATATGCCATTCATATTCTTTCATTTTAATAACATCTTCTTTGCTTTTGACAAATTCTGAACGTTTTTGATTATAGACCTTATCCCTATATTGAGAGCTTAATCTTTCATATTTCAAAGCTTTATCATATTCTTTAAACTTTTCAAAATGTATAGCATAATCACTATAAACCTCTGCTAAATAACTATCTAATAAATCCACTTTTTCTGTTAATCCGCATTGAATTGATTTTTCGAAAAAATATTCTGCTTTATCTTTTTGATTTTTATAACTATAATAGCGCCCCCATAAAGCATTATAATTCAATTGTGCTTCAGCTTCTTTATTAAATTGTATATAGTAAGTTGCTTTTTTTAAGAAAGGCATTACCTCTTCATAACGTCCTTCATCAACATAAGCTCCTGCAATGTTCAGACAATCATATGTAATTTGAATTGGATCTTCTATTTTTTCTGTATAAAATAATCCTTTTTTATAATATTTAATTCCTTTTTCAAAATTGCCTTCATAATAAGAATAGACTGCTCCTAGATCATTATAAACCAACCCCTTAAGAGTATCATTATCATTTAAATTAGCATAATACAAAGATTTCAAGAAATATCTTTCAGCTTTTTTTGTATTAACAAATTCAACAAAATTACATCCTAAAACCATATAGGCTTTAGCTTTTAATCTATTGTCATTTAATTGAAATGATTCTAGCAATCCTTCCTGAGCTAGCATCATTGATTCTTTTGTATTTAATTCTTTTAGTGCGCTTTTTGCCTTTTTAATTTTTAATTCTGTTCTTTTTATAGCATTTATTCTTTGTGATGAAACATCATAAGGCCAAACAATAAGACTCCAAATGATTAGAAAAAAACGATACATCTTCTAAATTTTTGATTTTTTAAAGGAAGGAATTTAGTCAAAAATAGTTTATTTTTGACAATCAAAACTGTTTTATATCAATTTTAATGAATTAAAAACAATGTATCAAAAACTTTCTAGATTTGCTCAAAAATTCATACATCCATCTATTTTTCTAAAATATGGATTTAATTTTTCTCCTATGTACAAAAGGAGTACAGCTAGAGTAACCCATATTTCAGAAGATTTAAAAAATGTACATATAAAAATCCCTCATAATTATAAAAACAAGAACTACGTAGGTTCTATTTTTGGTGGAAGTCTCTTTTCGGCTGTAGATCCAATACCTATGACTCAATTAATGTATATCCTGAAAGACAATTACATTATATGGGATAAAACAGCCTTCATACGCTTTAAAAAACCTGCAAGAGAAAACGTTTACGCTACTTTTCATTTTAGTGATGAAGAAATAAAAAAAATCATTGATGAAGTAAAAATAAAGAAAGAAATAGAGTATACTAAGATAACATCTATTACCAACAAAAAAGGGGATGTTACATTTTGTGAAGTAACTAAAACTATTTACATAGCGGAAAAGGAGTTTTATAAAGAAAAACTAAAAAAAAGGGAAATTTCATCCTAACTCTTAATTTAATACTTTTAGATTTTTTGTTCAAAAAAACGATTAAAATCTGAAACTATTCTACGATTCAAACTAAAAATGTATCTTTGACAAATTCAAAACATAAATGCAATTTAAACATCCTGAAATCCTTTATTTTCTTTTTTTACTGATTATTCCAGTAATTGTGCATTTATTTCAATTACGAAAGTTTAAAAAAGAATACTTCACGAACGTTCGTTTTTTAAAAGAACTGATCATCCAAACACGTAAAAGCTCTAAAATAAAAAAATATTTATTATTAGCAACAAGACTTTTACTCTTAGCCACTCTTATTCTAGCCTTTGCGCAACCTTTTTTTAAAGCAACAGACC
Source organism: Flavobacterium davisii (assembly GCF_042182265.1). NCBI lineage: Bacteria > Pseudomonadati > Bacteroidota > Flavobacteriia > Flavobacteriales > Flavobacteriaceae > Flavobacterium > Flavobacterium davisii. The sequence goes on along the minus strand of NZ_CP097869.1, from coordinate 2,040,105 downwards.
AAGCAGGTAAAAACAATGAACTTATTATACTATTAGACAACTCTTTTAGTATGCAAGCAAAAGGTAAAAAAGGAGAATTACTTAAGCGAGCTGTACAAGATTTATTAGAAAACATTCCAGAAGAAACAACTTTTTCACTTTTAACAAACGATACCGATTTTTGGAACACACATATTAAAGCTATTGCTAAAGATCTCCAAAATTTAAATTATAGCCCAATTCCTTTTTCTCTTGAAAATGCACTAATTAAAACAAAATCGCATAATAACAATCAAGGAAAAGATATTTTAGTTATCACAGATGCTATTGGCTTACAAACCGAATCCTTATCTAAATTACCTCTAAATAACAAAACTTATTTCGTAGTTCCTGAAGCTGAAAAAACGACAAACGCTGCTATTGATAGTGTTTTTATAAATCAGAGTCTTGAAAATTTCTATGAAATTGGTGTATTAGTTTCATCTAATTTTAAGGAATCTAAATCAATTCCTATTTCATTATACAATCAAAACAATTTGATTGCCAAATCTGTAATACCTTTAAACAAAAACAAACAAACTTTATTATTTACAATTCCAAAAGAAACATTTAACGGATATGTTTCTTTAAATGATAATAGTTTAGCTTTTGACAACACTTTTTATTTCAATTTCTCAAAACCTAAAATTGTAAAAATCCTAAGTATAGGAGATGACGAAAAATCTAATTTCCTTACCCGAATTTATACAAAGCCCGAGTTTAATTTTTCAAACAGCAATCCAAACCACCTAGACTATAGAAGTATAGAAAATCAAGATTGTATTATCTTAAATGAGTTAGATAATATTCCTACGGCAATGCACACTAATATGAAAAAATTTGTCGATAAAGGAGGTAGTTTGGTCATTATTCCTTCCGAAAAAATTATTCCATCTAATTTGAATGCTTTTTTAAAAAACTTCACAAACATTCAATTTGGTAATTTACAAAACAAGGAAAAAAAAATAATGAAAATTAACTTTTCAAATCCTCTATACATAGATGTTTTTGAAAAAAGAATCCGTAACTTTCAGTACCCTATTGTAAAGAAATCCTTTGAAGTAAAAAGTGGTTTACCCCAAGCACTTACCTACGATGATCAATCGGCATTTTTAAATACATTGTATAAAAATTCTGGTATTATATATATATTTTCAGCTCCTTTAAACAAAGAAATTTCAAATTTTCAAAATGCCCCACTAATTGTACCTACTTTTTACAAAATGGGTATTTCAACTAGTAAAAATGGTCTACAATATCAAACAATTGGTCAAAACAAAACCACTATAATTGATGCGTTACTAAATAAAGATGAAATAGTTTCTATTACAAACAAAGAAGAAAATTTTATTCCTGTACAACAAATTTTAGAAAATAAACTAAAATTTAGTTGTGGCGATAACCCTAAAAAAGCAGGTAATTATCAAATTATTCAAAATAAAAAAAACATCTACCCTATTAGTTTTAATTATGACCGCAAAGAAAGTCAATTAAACAATTATAGTAATTATAACAAAATTAATACAATAAGCAACTTAAATATTTTTTTTGAAACCCTTCAAACAGAACGCACTGATCAGCAAATTTGGAAATGGTTTCTTATTTTTGCCTTATTATTTTTGATCATCGAATTGCTCATTCAAAAATTTCTAAAATGAATTTAATTATCCGTAATGCTCGAATTATTGAAAAAAATCATCCTTTAAACCAAGAAATTACTGATATTCAAATTAGTAACGGTATAATAGAAAAAATAGGACAAAATCTCCCCATTCTAAATGATTATGAAGAAATCACCTACCCTGATTTACATCTCTCTAAAGGCTGGATAGACACTAGTGTTTCTTTAGGAGAACCAGGTTTTGAAGATCGTGAAACTATCAATAACGGACTACAGACAGCTAGTAAATCAGGTTTTACAAGCATTCTTTTACAACCCAATTCAGCTCCTATATTAGATAATCAATCTCAAATCTTTTTTGTTAAACAAAAAGCTAATCAAAGCGCCACTGATTTATACCCCATTGGAGCACTTACAAAAAACAGTAACGGAAATGACTTAGCAGAACTTTTAGACATGAAGAATGCAGGTGCTGTAGCTTTTGGAGATTATAACAAAAATTTAGATAACGCCAACATCCTAAAAATAGCTCTACAGTACACAAAAGATTTTGAAGGAAAAGTTATTGCTTACTCAATGGATAACAACATCAAAGGCAAAGGAATCGTAAACGAAGGAATCACTTCTACTCAGTTAGGTTTAAAAGGCATTCCTTCCTTAGCTGAGGATTTAATAATAGCCCGCAATTTATACATCTTAGAATACACAGGAGGTAAACTACACATTCCAACCCTTTCAACCGCTCACGCTGTAGATCTAATTCGTCAGGCGAAGAAAAAAGGCTTACAAGTTAGCTGTAGTGTATCTGTTCACCATTTGATATTACAAGACGAAGTACTAAACAGTTTTAATTCTAATTATCGTGTAACTCCTCCTATCCGATCAGAACAAGACCGCAAAGCACTTATTGAAGGCGTTTTAGATAATACTATTGACTGTATTACAAGCGATCATAACCCTATAGACATTGAAAACAAAAATTTAGAATTTGATTTAGCTAAAAATGGAACCATTGGATTAGAAAGTTGTTATAGTGCCTTACAAACCATTTTACCCACAGAAATTATTATAGAAAAATTAACTGCTGGACGAAAGATTTTTGATATAGAAGAGCCTCACCTAAAAGAAGGAGAAACAGCTAATTTAACACTATTTACTCCTAATGAAAATTGGTTTTTTCAAAAAGAAAACATAATATCCAAATCTAAAAACTCAGCTTTTATAAACCAATCTATGAAAGGAAAAGTAATTGGTATTATTAATCATTCTCAATTTATTAAAAGCTAATAATGAATACAAACTTAAACGATATAAAAAAAGGAAAAAACACAGCAATTATAAGCTATATACTTATAATAGGTCCACTTATTGCCTTATCCATGAATAGTGGAGAAGACAAAACCGAATTTGGCTCTTTTCATGTAAGACAAGGTCTAGGCTTAACCATTACTTTTGTTACATTAGGTCTTATGCTTTCTAATTTTAGCATCCCTATGGCTACTATAAGTATGTGGATATTCATTTCTCTATTAAGCTTTTACGGTTTATATACCGCAAGCCGAGGCGAATCCCGTCCGTTACCACTATTAGGCTCCATATTTCAAAAATTTTTTAAAACTATCTAAATGAATTTATCGCTATACCATCTAGTAAAAGAACCTAAAATAAAAAAAGAGAAAAACCCATTACTCTTATTATTACATGGTTACGGAAGTAACGAAGAAGATCTTTTTTCATTTGCTTCTGAACTTCCTGATCATTATTACATCATATCCGCTCGTGCTCCTTATAATCTAATGCCAAATGCTTATGCTTGGTATGCCATTAATTTTGATGCTGACGAAAATAAATTTTCAGATTTAGATCAAGCTCGCAGTTCAAGGGAAACAATAGTTCATTTTATTGACGAATTAGTCGAAAATTACGCTATTGATCCTAATAAAATTACGCTAATTGGATTTAGCCAAGGATGTATTTTAAGCTACGCTACCGCCTTATCTTATCCTAACAAAATTCAGAGAATAGTAGGTATGAGTGGGTATTTTAATCAAGAAATTGCATTAAAAGATTATCAAAAAAACAACTTTAATAATTTACAAATATTCGCTTCACATGGCAGCGTAGACCAAGTAGTACCCGTAGAATGGGCTCGTAAAGCACAACCCATATTAAACGATTTAGGTATCAAGAATAGCTATAAAGAATATCCTGTAGGACATGGTGTAGCTCCTCAAAACTTTTACGATTTTAAAAATTGGTTATTAGAAACTGAATAAAAAAAGAGGCTATCTTTTAGATTAGATAGCCTCTTTTTTATTTTCAATATGCTTTATTTTCTTCTTCTATCCTCTTTATCCAAATGGTTTGGAATTCCATTACGATTATCATCCCCTATTGCTTCATCTCTTGTTAATATTCCATCATTATCATCATCGCGATCTAGATAATCAAGATACCCATCTCCATCTGTATCACGCTTTAAATTAACCCATGAAGCGTTTAAATTTGACGCATCAAAACTATATTCTTCCTCAAAGGTTGTATGCCCATCAAAATCATGATCTTTTCTCTTCATTGACATTAATTTAACATTAAATATTAAAGGAGAATAAGCTGGTATATTTACCTGTGCATCAGAATAATACCCTAACCCTGAAGGTAGAAACAATACTGCAGCACCAAAATCTTTAAAACTTAAAACATTTGTAACAGGATCAACTGTTGTAATACCTGTAGTCATTAACGACACCATTCTAGACCAACCAGCTATTACTTTTGCTAAATCAAAACGAACTGGATTTTCTCCTCGGTCAAAAAACTGATTTTTATTAAATGTCGTTTTTTCTTGATCAAAACCCGCTTTTTCCTTTAACAACAGGCCATGATATGATACTAAAACTGTATCTATAGGACAAGGAGTTTTAGAAAGTTCTGGTTTTAATTCTCCTCCACCATTATGATTAATATAATACACCTTAAAATCATAATCGTTGTAACGTATTATTTTGAATTTAGGTGCATACTGATCTTTTATAGAAACTAAGCCTGATTTAGAACCGATTCTTTTTACAAATTCAACATTTTTATCTGCATCAACATCCATGTGATAATCTTCAAAAAACTTTTCTATTTCTAAAATTTCTCCTGGTATTTGTTCTGAATATGCTTTAGGAGGAACGACATCTACTGTATCATTATTTCTATTACAAGACATAAATACAATCACTAAAAATAAGCCGCCTATCAATTTACTTAATTTATTCATTCTTCTATAAAATTTGCACGCAAGATACAATTTTGAATTATTTTTGTATACTAATTTAACTAAGATTTTTGATTTTATGCGTATTGATAAATATTTATGGTGTGTACGATATTACAAAACTCGTAACATGGTAACTGAAGCTTGTAAAAAAAACCAAATAACTGTAAACGGAATTACAGCCAAACCTTCTAAAGAAGTTTTTTCTGGAGACAAAGTTACTTTTAGAAAAGACCAAATTACCTATAGCATTCAGGTTTTAGACATTCCTACAAGCCGAGTAGGTGCCAAACTAGTCGATATATATCGTAGAGATGAAACCCCAGAAGAAGCATTTGCTCATTTAGAAATGCTTAAACTTTCTAAAGCACATTACAGAAAATATGGTGAAGGTAGACCTACCAAAAAAGACCGTCGTGATTTGGATGAATTTGAATTAGATTTTGAAAATGAATTTAAAGATGAATCTGAATCGTAATTACTGGGAAAACAGATATCAAAAAAACGAAACAGGTTGGGATACTGGAATCATTACACAACCTCTGAAAAGTTATTTTGATCAATTAACAAATAAAAATCTCAAAATACTAATTCCTGGAGGTGGAAACGCATACGAATTTGAATATTTGATCCAAAAAGGTTTTAAGAACACTCATGTTCTCGATTTTGCAGAAACACCCATTAAAAACATAAAAAAGCGATTACCACAGGTACCTTATAACCAAATTATATACGAAGATTTTTTTTCACATAAAGACAACTATGATCTAATTATAGAACAAACTTTTTTTTGCGCACTTCCTCCTATGGCAAGAAAAGAATATGCAACCAAAATAAATTCACTATTAAATCCACAAGGAAAAATAGCGGGGCTTTTATTTGATTTCCCTTTAACTGAACAAGGCCCTCCTTTTGGAGGTTCTAAGGAAGAATACAAACTTTTGTTTTCACCCCAATTTACTATAAAAACACTAGAAATTGCTTACAATTCTATCAAACCTAGACAAGGTAAAGAACTCTTTTTTATATTTACAAAAAAATAACAACACAAATGAACACAAATATTATTCTTACTCATACTGAAATAGAATTTAAAATCAAACGCATAGCATATCAGATACACGAAACATTTATTAATGAAAAAGAAGTAATTATTGCTGGGATACAGGGAAATGGGAGCATATTAGCACAAAAATTAGTTATCACACTAAAAGATATTTCTCCTCTATCTATTCAATTTTGTGAAGTTATAATTGATAAAAAAAATCCTAACACTACTATACACACAAGCCTTCCAAAAGAAGAATACAGCAATAAAGGGCTTGTATTGGTAGATGATGTACTCAACACTGGAACAACCCTTATATATGGAGTAAAACATTTTTTGGAAGTACCTCTTCAAAAATTTAAAACGGCGGTACTTGTAGATCGTAACCATAAAAAATATCCTATAAAAGCTGATTTCAAAGGCATTTCTTTGTCTACTTCTATACTAGAACACGTTCACGTTGTATTCGAAAACAACAACCAGTACGCCTATTTAGAATAAAGACGTACCAATTCATCAGAAATTTCATCAATCGTCTTATTATCGACAGAAACTATTTTTTTACAACTATTATAATAATAGCTTCTGTCGAATAAATGTTTGGCTACAAACTCATTCATTTCTTCTTTATTTAAACCCGCTATTAAGGGTCTTTTATCAGCTTCTATAACTAAACGCTCAACCAACAATTGAATTGAAGCTTTTAAATAAACTGAATTAACAGCATCTCCTTGTAATAAAAGATCATTTCCAGCATAACATGGAGTACCACCTCCCAAACTCAAAACAAAAGACTCTTTTTTTAACAATAAATCCTTTAAAACAATATGTTCTAACTTTCGAAAATAAATCTCACCTTCTGTATCAAAAATTTCTTTAATACTTTTTCCTTCTTTTTGAACAATAAAATCATCTAAATCTATAAATTCTAATGCCAATTTACGAGCTAGAACTCTCCCAACACTTGATTTACCTGATCCCATATAACCTACTAACACAATTTTACTCATACAAAACACATTAATAATCAATAACTTACAAAAAAAACAGAAATAAAACCTCCTTTTCTTTGAAAAATCAAAAATAAGGTAATATATTTGCACCCGCAAACAAGAAATGTTTACGACTCCGTAGCTCAGTTGGTAGAGCACATCACTTTTAATGATGGGGTCCTGGGTTCGAGCCCCAGCGGGGTCACTAAACAAAACAACATTTCCTAAAGCATTGACTCCGTAGCTCAGTTGGTAGAGCACATCACTTTTAATGATGGGGTCCTGGGTTCGAGCCCCAGCGGGGTCACTAAACAAAATAAAATTTATTAAAGCATTGACTCCGTAGCTCAGTTGGTAGAGCACATCACTTTTAATGATGGGGTCCTGGGTTCGAGCCCCAGCGGGGTCACTAAACAAAATAAAATTTATTAAAGCATTGACTCCGTAGCTCAGTTGGTAGAGCACATCACTTTTAATGATGGGGTCCTGGGTTCGAGCCCCAGCGGGGTCACTAAAGCCAAACAAAAGTTTGGCTTTTTCATTCTCAACGGCCATGTGGAGGAATTGGCAGACTCGCCATCTTGAGGGGGTGGTGTCGTAAGACGTGTGGGTTCGAATCCCATCATGGTCACCATAAAACTAATTTAAGAAACAAAAATATAATAGTATAGACTCCGTAGCTCAGTTGGTAGAGCACATCACTTTTAATGATGGGGTCCTGGGTTCGAGCCCCAGCGGGGTCACTAAAAAAAGGCTGTTCAAAATGTTGTTTAGGATAGCCTTTTTTGTTGCTTTTTTACTCTAAAAAAGTATCTTAGAAAAATCAAGAACAAAAGGGATCAAGAACAAAATTTAAGGATTAAGCAAAAAAGATTGAACAATCCGAATAAGAAGAAATCGATATTTCTTACCCCTCCAAACTGACTTCTAAAGGCTTCTATTTTTGCATTAAAAGATTTAGCAGCTACATTTGTACTTCTATTATCAAAGTAGTTTTGAGAATCTACAGCAGTACTATCGATTAATTTCTTTTAAAAAAGACGCAAATTCTTGCATCATACGTGTCCCTTTAGCCACTAATACCATTTTAACTTAAAACAACTGGACTAAACCCAGATTTCAAGAAAGTATTATTCTTTGACAAATGAGAGCTAACTTGCACTTGCGAGCAAAGCCTATGTATAAAATGGTGAATTTATCCCCTCCCAGATTTTGGCTGAAATGTAAAAAGGCTTCCATTTGGAAGCCCTTTGAGACAATCAATGATGAAACACCATGTTATCTCGTATAGAATAATTTAAGCAAAGATATTACATTTCCTCGCATTTTAATAAAAAAATATTTTATGAAAAGTTTCGAAAAAATGCAAATTGTAAATCCCAATGCTGCAGGAATTGATGTTGGGTCACGTTCTCATTTTGTAGCCATAGGACAGGATGAAAATCAAATTAGAGAATTTAATGTTTATCAATCAGGATTATGCGCTTTGGTAGCTTATCTTCAAGAGAACAAGATTCGTAGTGTTGCTTTGGAGTCCACAGGGAGTTATTGGCAATCTTTGTTTATGATCTTGCAGGGAAATGGTTTTGAAGTTCTTTTGGTTCAAGGGACTCAAACAAAAAACCTCAAAGCAAAGACAGATGTGAAAGATGCACAATGGATACAGAAACTTCATTCTTTAGGGCTATTACGAGGTTCTTTTTTGCCCTCTGAAACCACTTTGCAGATAAGAACACTTCATAGACATCGTTCTAGTTTGATTGAACAAAGTTCAGGCTTTGTAAACAAAATGCAAAAAGCATTACGTTTAATGAACTTCAGACTCGACGTTGTGATAAGTGACATCACAGGAGTTTCTGGAATAAGAGTAATTGAGATGATACTATCAGGTGAAACTTCAGGTGAAAAATTAGCTGAATATTGCGACAAACGAGTTAAAAAAAGCAAAGAAGAAATAGCCGACGCTTTACAAGGTAAAATAAACAATGAATACCTACATGAGCTTTCCGATTGTTATGATATTTACAGACTTATTCAAGATAAAATAAAAAACACCGACACTCGTATTGATCAAGTGCTGAAAAATCAAACCAGAGAAATTGTTTTATCAGAAGATATCGAATTGGTAAAGAAACAGAATAAAGGGAAAAACCAACCCAAATTTGATGTACAGAAATATAGTTTAAAACTTTTTGGAGTAGATCTCTTTGCTATAGAATCAGTTTGCTCAGGAACCGTTACTAGTTTTTTAGCCGAAATAGGCACCGATATATATAAATTCAAGACCTCCAAGCAATTTGTGAATTGGCTCAGGTTAGCTCCAAATAATAAAATTAGTGGAGGCAAGGTTTTGAGTAGCAGAACTCCAAAAGGGAAAAATAAATTTGCATTGACATTAAGAAATGCGGCAAATACAATTGAAAGAAAAAAAGAAGGTTACCTCGTTATGTTCTTTAAAAGGATTTCTTTTAAAAAAGGAAGAGGTGCTGCAATTACAGCAACAGCAAGAAAAATAGCAGTTATAATTTGGAATATGATAGTCAAAAAACAACATTATATACCAATAAATACAAACGAATATATTCAAGAAATGAAGAATAAAAAAACGATACAAATTAAAAAAATGATTAAAAAATACGGAATCGAAACTACTTCTTTATCAATTCCTTAAATTAAGTTAGATAGAATTACGCATTAGACCCGAGCGTAGCGAATAGACGAAGTAAATCTACTCCACTTTATTTTTCTTCAAATTCAAGCACGTACTCAAATTTTAATCATCAAAATAGTTCACTATTTCTTCTTCTAAAATTTTCCGTGAGCACTTGAATTTATTGAAAATTTTTGTTTCACAACGAAGTCTAATGCGGAATCTGGGTTTAAAAGTAACGTCCTCGATATGTTTTTTTTCATTTTAAAAACAACTTGAACAGACGGTTGAGTATATAATTGAAATTATCGTTAGTTCGAGCACGAAGCGCATCAAGAACCAATACTATTTTTTGTTGTTTTTGTAGAGGTACTATTTTTAAAAAGAAAATTCAAAGTTTAAATTGTATAAATTCCAATCTCTTTTAACTATCTCGTCTGTGTTTTTATCAATCCAACGACGACGTTTTATATGCAAATACGCAAACTTTCCTCTTAGTGGAAAATCTTGAATTATTATTTCATCTGTTAAGCCTTTGGAGGCTAACTCTGTGTGATCAAACTCTTTTGGAGGTTTTGCTTTTTCTTCAAAATAGAGATGTAGTTTTCTTGTGAATTATCAACTGAAATTATTTCAAAATAATCAACTAGAAAATCAGGAAGCACCAATTTTAAAAGATCTATAGGGATTCATAGTAGTGTTTAATTTTGACAAAGATCTCTTTTTTTGAAATCCTCCCCAACTTTTGTTCTTAGTCTATTAAACCTTAAATAAACCATCAAAAAAAGCGGAATAATTCTTTTATTATTATCCCGCTTTTTGTCAAAAATTCGATTTTTTCATATTAATTAGCCACTTCACTAATAAATTTAATTCGCATAAGTCGCAATTCTTCCGTATCATAATCTCCGTCAAATTCATCTAAAGCATCTTGAATTTTATCCGACTCAGAATCCATAAAATAATCATGAATTTCTTGTTGTTGATCTTCATCTAAAATTTCATCAACCCAATAATTTATATTTAATTTGGTTCCTGAATACACTATTTGCTCCATTTCTTTTAGTAGAGCATCCATATCCAAACCTTTTGCTTTTGCAATATCATCTAAAGGTAACTTTCGATCTATATTTTGAATGATATAAAGCTTTAATCCTGAATTAGCTCCTGTAGATTTAACAACTAAATCATCAGGTCGCATAATATCATGTTCTTCAACATACTTTGAAATAAGATCTACAAATGCTTTTCCATATTTTTTTGCTTTTCCCTCTCCTACTCCTTGAATGTTACTTAATTCAGCTATAGTGATAGGATATTTCAAGGCCATATCTTCTAATGAAAATTCTTGAAAAACAACATAAGGAGGCACACCTTCTTTTTTACCTACTTTTTTACGTAAATCAACCAGCATAGCCATTAAAACCTCATCTGTGGTTCCTGATGACTTAGCAGCTGCTATAACTGTATCATCTTCATTATCATAAAATTCATGATCTTCTGTCATCATGAAAGATATTGGTGTCTTCAGAAAATCGTATCCTTTATCAGTCATTTTTAAAACACCATAACTTTCAATATCTTTACGCATAAAGCCGTCAACCATTACTTGACGAATTAATGCCATCCAATATTTTTCATCTTGATCTTTTCCTATACCAAAAAATGGCTGGGCATCTGTCTTATGTGCTTTAATAACGGCATTTACTTTTCCTATTAATGCTAAAATAATCTCTTTTGCTTTATATATTTCTTTTGTATCACGAATAGCTTCTAATAGTTTTATTACATTATCCTTAGCTTCTGTTTTCTTTTTAGGATTACGCATATTATCATCCATATCTCCACCATCTCCTGTTTCGCTATCAAACGCTTCTCCAAAATAATGTAATAAAAATTTACGACGAGACATAGACGTTTCTGCATAAGAAACTACTTCTTGTAGCAAAGCAAAACCTACCTCTTGTTCAGCTACTGGTTTTCCTGCCATAAATTTTTCTAATTTCTCTACATCTTTATATGAATAGTAAGCTAAACAATGTCCTTCTCCTCCATCACGTCCTGCTCTTCCTGTTTCTTGATAATAACTTTCTAAGGATTTTGGTATATCATGATGAATTACAAATCGGACATCAGGCTTATCAATACCCATACCAAATGCAATAGTAGCTACCACTACATCTACCTCTTCCATAAGGAACATATCTTGGTGTTTAGCTCTTGTTTTAGCATCAAGACCTGCGTGATACGGTACAGCCGAAATGCCATTCACTTTTAAAACTTCAGCTATATCTTCTACTTTTTTACGTGAAAGACAATAAATAACTCCAGACTTTCCTTTATGTTGTTTTATAAAACGAATGATATCTCCTTCTACATTCTTGGTTTTTGTTCGTACCTCATAAAATAAATTAGGACGATTAAATGATGCTTTGAATACATTAGCATCAGACATATCTAAATTTTTAAGAATGTCTTCTTGAACTTTTGGGGTGGCGGTTGCTGTTAGTCCTATGATTGGAATATCTCCCAAAGCCCTAATTATATTTCTTAAGTTTCGATATTCAGGTCTAAAATCATGTCCCCATTCCGAAATACAATGCGCTTCATCAATGGCAACGAAAGAAATCTTATGCTCCTTTAAAAAATCAATATACTCTTCTTTTGTTAAAGATTCAGGGGCTACATACAACAATTTAGTTAAACCAGATGCTATATCCTTTTTAACTTGATTAATTTCGGTCTTGTTTAATGAAGAATTAAGAACATGCGCTATAGCATCCCCAGAGCCTAAACTTCTAAGGGCATCTACTTGATTTTTCATCAAGGCAATAAGAGGCGAAACAACAATAGCTACCCCTTCTTGGATTAGTGCAGGTAACTGATAACATAACGATTTTCCGCCACCTGTAGGCATAATAACAAAAGTATTTTCTCCAGATACAATACTTCTTACTACTTGTTCTTGTAAACCTTTAAACTGGTTAAATCCGAAATACTTTTTTAATTCTTTGTGTAAATCAATTGGGTGAGAACTCATTCTTCAACTATTTTCTATTGACAAATTAATGAAATGATGAAAATCAAACAGCTTTTATACTATCCCCAACTAGTAAAAAAAAATGTGTTTGGTATATTTTTGGGAAATTTTAAACAAAATTAATAAAATTTCAGTCAAATAAAAAATTCTTTCAACTAGGTATTTTTATAAATTTGCACTTACATAAAGATACAAAATTCTTTATCATTATACAAATTTTAAAAAAGACTCTTGTTTTGATTACTAAAGATTCCATTCTTGCCACCGCTAAAGCCTCTTTATTAGAACAAAGCGAAGCTATAGCAAACTTAGTAAATTATTTAACAGCTGATTTTGCTCAAGCAGTAGAACTTATATATAACGCCAAAGGTAGACTAATTGTTACAGGAATAGGAAAGAGTGCCATTATTGCCCAAAAAATGGTGGCTACTTTTAATTCAACAGGAACCCCTTCTATGTTTTTACATGCTTCTGAGGCTATTCATGGAGATCTAGGAATGGTACAAGATGGTGATGTAATTATTTGCATATCAAAAAGTGGTAATAGTCCTGAAATAAAAGTATTAGTTCCTTTATTAAAACGATTTGGTAATCAATTAATAGGAATGACTGCTAATCTTCATTCTTTTTTAGGCAAAGAATCAGACTTTGTTTTGCATGCCTATGTAACTAAAGAATCGTGTCCTAATAATTTAGCTCCTACTAATAGTACGACTGCTCAATTGGTATTAGGAGATGCTTTGGCTATTTGTTTGATGAAAAAAAGAAATTTTAAAAGTGAAGATTTTGCTAAATATCATCCTGGTGGAGCATTAGGCAAAAAGCTTTTGCTACGAGTTTCTGACTTATTAGATAAAAACCATAAACCACAGGTTTCCTCTAATTCTCCAATAAAGGATGTAATTATTGAAATATCAGAAAAAAGACTTGGTGTAACAGCTGTAATAGAAGACAAGCAACTCATTGGGATTATTACAGATGGAGACATTAGAAGGATGCTTAATACTACTGAAACTATATCAGGATTAAAAGCAAAGGATATTATGACAAAGACACCTAAAACAATTGCTTTGAATGCTATGGTTATAGATGCTTTTCACACTATGGAAGACTTTTCGATTACTCAACTAGTTGTTGAAGAAGAAGGAAATTATGTAGGCATATTACATATACACGATATTTTAAAAGAAGGAATTATATAAATGGCAAAGAAAAATTTATCAGAAATGTCTTTTTTAGACCATCTAGAAGAACTAAGATGGTTACTCATAAGAAGTACTATTGCAATTGTTATATTAGCCATTGTGGTCTTCTTTTTTGCTGATTTTATATTTGATGAAGTAATTTTTGGCCCCACACGAGTAGAATTTATAACATATCGCTTTTTTTGCGATGCCTCTCATTACCTTGGTTTTGCGGATACTATTTGTATTGAAGAGCTTCCTTTTACTATACAAAATACAAGTATGGAAGGACAGGTAAATGTATTTATATGGATGTGTATTACTGCTGGTTTTATACTTGGATTTCCTTATATCTTATGGGAACTATGGCGTTTTATAAGCCCTGCACTCTATGAAAATGAAAAAAAATATGCTAAAGTATTTATTATTTCAGCATCTATCCTTTTCTTTACAGGTGTTTTATTTGGCTACTATGTAATTGTTCCTATGTCCGTAAACTTTTTAGCTTCCTTTTCTATCAGTAGTGTAGTTAAAAACGATATTGATTTAAATTCCTATATAGGAATGGTTAAAACATCTGTACTTGCTGGTGGTATTTTTTTTGAAATGCCAATTATCATTTACTTATTAACTAAACTAGGGCTTATAAAACCTAGTTTTTTACAAAATACTCGAAAATATGCTATCGTAATTGTATTAATTATAGCCGCTATTGTTACTCCTCCTGATGTGGTAAGTCAAGTAACCGTAGCAGTTCCTATGCTCTTAATATATGAAATGAGCATTATTATTTCTAGAATTGTATACAAAAACCAATTAAAAGAACAAAATGACTGATTTAGTAAAAGATTTTAACGATTATCGTTCTAAGATGAACGAAAAAATATTAGGCGATGACAATAAAGTTATTAAACGAATTTTTAACCTAGACACGAATACTTATACGGAAGGTGCTTTAGATATAAAAACAAAGGAGCTCATGGGACTTGTTGCATCAGCTGTTTTACGTTGTGATGATTGCATTAAATATCACCTAGAAACGTGTTACAAATTAGGAATTAACAAAGCTGAAATGATGGAAGCAATGAGTGTTGCTACCCTAGTCGGAGGCACTATTGTAATTCCTCATTTGAGAAGAGCTTACGAGTTTTGGGAAGCACTTGAAAATAATTAATTAATTAATTTTAAAATTAATCATTTTGAAAATTTGAAATTGTAATTTTATACTAATTCGTTTATTTCATTGATTAATTTTAACTTTATTTGTCAAGTTGGATTTAAAAATGATTTTGAATAATTAATTCACTTTCAAATTTTTCAGATTTTCAAATTTAAAACATGATATTAAGAGCAGATAATTTAATCAAAACATATAAAAAGAGATCCGTAGTAAAAGGGATATCTGTTGAAGTTAATCAAGGGGAAATAGTGGGACTTTTAGGTCCAAATGGGGCTGGCAAAACAACTTCTTTTTATATGATAGTAGGCTTGGTAAAACCTAATTCTGGTAATATTTACTTAGACAACATGAACATTACCAACTTTCCTATGTACAAAAGAGCCCAAAATGGCATTGGTTATCTTGCTCAGGAAGCTTCTGTTTTTAGAAAAATGAGTATTGAAGACAATATTATGAGTGTCTTACAGCTAACAAATTTAACTAAAGAACAGCAGGAAGAAAAAATGGAAGCTCTTATTGATGAATTTTCATTAAATCATATTCGTACAAATCGTGGTGATCTGCTTTCGGGTGGTGAGCGTCGTCGTACAGAAATAGCCCGATGTTTGGCCACTGACCCTAAATTTATTTTATTGGACGAACCTTTTGCTGGTGTTGACCCTGTAGCAGTTGAAGATATTCAACGTATTGTAGCTAAACTTAAAAACAAAAATATTGGCATTTTAATTACAGATCATAACGTACAAGAAACACTTGCTATTACAGACAAAACTTATCTAATGTTTGAAGGAGGTATTCTAAAAGCAGGAGTTCCTGAAGAATTGGTGGAAGATGAAATGGTACGTCGTGTGTATTTAGGACAAAACTTCGAGTTAAGAAGGAAAAAATTAGAGTTTTAATTTTTTTACTTACTCTGGTTAATATTTCTTTTAATAAATTTCTTGTTGGTTACATAGGAGTTCTAAAACCAACAAGAAATAAAATTGCGCCAATTTAAAAAAGGTTTTTCTTTTTTTGGAACTCTTCAATATTCAGGATTCAAATTAGATGATTAAATTCATTGCTTGCTAAGCATTTTAATCTAAAAAATCTTCATTATTTTTATCTTCAACATAAATCCATTATCATTGATCACACTACTTACTGTACATTTTGTTAAAATTTTTAGACTTAATAATCTTTCCTTTATCAGTTACTAATAAACAAGAATAGTCTGGATAATTAGCCAATAATTTCATTCCTTTTTGTATACCTAAAACCATGATGGAAGTACTAAACCCATTAGCTATCTCTGCACTAGGACCCAAAATGGTTACACTACAAATTCCTTGGCATGGATAACCTGTTTTGGGATTTATAATATGAGAATAGCGTTTTCCTTCTATTTCAGCATATTTTTCATAATTTCCCGAAGTGGTTACAGCATACCTTCCTAACTTAACTACATCTATAAACTCTTCTTTATCAAAAGGATTGGTAATTCCTATTTTCCATAAATTCCCGTTAACTTGTTCCCCAAAAGTAGTTAAATCACCCGATGCGTTTATAATTCCTCCTTTAACTCCTTTTGCTTCTAAGATACTACGTACTCGATCTGCTGCATAACCTTTTCCTATAGATCCAAAACCTATTTTCATTCCTTTTTCTTTTAAAAAGATTGTGGAAGCTATTGTATCTATTAGGATCTTTTGATAATCAACTTTTTCTATTGATTTTTTTATATTCACTTCTTCAGGCATGGTCGTCATTGATCCATCAAATTTCCAAATTTTATCCATTGCTACTATACTAATATCAAAAGCTCCTTCTGTTATTTTAGAAAAAAATAATCCTGATTTTGTAAGTCGTATAACTTCTTGATCTACTTTTATAGCTTGTACACCTGCATTCTGATTAACTTGTGAAATTTGTGTAGTAGATTTCCATTCTGATATTAAATTTTCTATACGATTAATTTCTGTTATAGCTTCCTCAATTCTTTGTTCCGCAAGAATGGTATCTTTTTCGACTATGGTTATATCAAATCGACTTCCCATAAGTGTAACGGCTCGATGACGTTGTACTTGCGCTTGTAATAAAAAAGAACAAAAGAGGGTTAGTATCGTTATTTTTTTCATCAATAGCAATCTGTTAAGATTTGACGTGTTGATTTGTAAAATTCTACATTTTCAGCTTCATATATAAAAGCATGATTCTCTAACAATTTTTCTATATCTTTTTGCATGGCTAATGAACCGCAAATCATTAGTATCCCTCCTTCTTTTAATAACTGAAAAACAAACGCTAGATCGTGATTAATTAAATCTGTAACATAGGTTCGATTTTCTTCTCTAGATAAGGCTAGTTTAAATTCTTGTAATTTCCCTTCTTTTCTAAAGCTTTTTACTTGATGTTGTAGGTTTTGAACAAAGGAATTGTTATTTCTAAAACCAGCATATAGATAAAATGATTGGTTTGGTGTAGATTCTGCTATCATTCCTAAAAAGGGGGCTACACCCGTTCCATTAGCAATCATTATGATTTTTTCGTTTTTAGGTAGATTAAATTTCGAATTTTGTATA
Source organism: Flavobacterium davisii (assembly GCF_042182265.1). Classification (NCBI taxonomy): domain Bacteria; kingdom Pseudomonadati; phylum Bacteroidota; class Flavobacteriia; order Flavobacteriales; family Flavobacteriaceae; genus Flavobacterium; species Flavobacterium davisii. The sequence goes on along the minus strand of NZ_CP097869.1, from coordinate 2,022,549 downwards.
ATTGTTCCTCTTATTATTTGGTCTTTTTCTAATTGGTATAAATAATTAGATCCTATACCATTAGAGTGTAGCTTAACCATTAGTTGAATTTCATCATTTAACTTTCCGATAGAATATAAACGTTCTTTTTTGGGGTATCCTAAATAAATGACGAATAAATCACCTGATTGATATTTTATCTTTCTTAAAGGTTTTAATGTTAATATAAAGTTAGGGTTATTTTCTTCTACTTGGGTTTTAGATAATACTTTAAAAAGTATTTCTTTTTTATTTTTAGTTAGATAGGTTGTTTCTAGAGTACTTAATGGAATACCCGAAACTGCATTCCAGCTATTTACCCAATTCAACCAATCTGTCATAGATTGATCATTTATTGTATGCAAATCAAGTATTTTTTGAGTCCAAGCTTGTGTTTCTAATAATCTTTCTATTTTTTTTGCATATCCACAAAAATTAGGGTATTGAGATGATCCAAATCCTACTACTGCTGTTTGTATGTTTTTTGATTGTTTGTACTTCCGTATTGATTGTTCTAGATAACGAGCATTATCAGGAGCTTCTCCTTCACCATAAGTGGAGGTTAAGAATAGGATGGTATGTGCATTCGGAAATATTTGGTATTGATTCATAGGAATTATAAAACTTTTAACTCCTTGTTCCAAAAATTGAGTATGGACAGTATTGGCAAACTTCATGGTATTACCATTTTCTGATCCGACTAATATAATTAACTCGCTTTTTTCTAATGTATAAATATTAGTTGGTTTATAACGTAAACGTTTGTATGAGATAACAAATCCTGAAATAATAAAGAATAGAATACTTAATACAGCAAGTAATAAGATGAACGACCAAATAATAGATATTCTACCTGTATGCAAGTCTAAACTAAGGTTTTCTAATTTAATCCATTTTGATATTGAAACTTCACTAAGAATACTTCCGTCCCATTGATTAATTAATATTTCGCGATCTTTTAATTTTAGGATAAAGTGTTCTTCTACTTCATCTGTAAATGGAAATTCTAATTTTTGAACTTCTGATAACAAAATCATGTTAAAAACAGGAAATTCTTCTATTTTTTTTTGTAAAGGTGGTTTTTTAAAAATGATTTTTTTATGGTTTATTATAGAATCTTTTTCAAAAGTTTTGAAATTATATAGTGTTAAATAAGTTCCTGTTGAACTCATAACTAAAATAGGAATAATCATCCATCTACTTAGTAATACATGAAGATAGGATGCCCAATGATCCTTTTTTATTTTTTTAATTAAACCAATAAATCCTTTTTGACGCTTTAATAATAATAGGATTCCTGTACAGGCTATAATGGTTAAAAGAAAGGCGTTAATCCCTAAAATAATCCTTCCTGTCTTGTGTAAAAAAAGTGATCGGTGTAATGATGTTACCCATTGAATCCATTGTGTTTGTTTTTGGGGAGTTCCTATTATTTTTCCTGTATTAGGATTAATAATAGCTTCTACTTCATTAGTGTCTGTGTCTAATCCTTTTATTTTTACATGTTGATTAGGACTGACTGTTAACTCTGTTACTTCTATAAATTCTTTTTTTACAACGGCTAGGACTTTTGCTAGTTTAATTTTTTCAAAATTATCAACTTTATAAGGTGTATTTTTTTGTTTTATAGCATCCACTGCTAAAATTGCTCCTGTTAAAGAGGCTAATATTAGAAATACAGAAGTTATAAGAGCCAAGGCAAAGTGAGCCAATCGCCAAATAGATAAGGTCATTAACGGTCTAAATTTTATTTAATTTAACAAAGCGTATATAGCCTTTTCCGTCTATTTTCTCTAACAGTGCTTCTGTAGTTAACGGAACCTCTACATCTGTAACATGATATTTTTGATTTTCTACAGCTGATTCAAAACGAATTTTATATCCTGAATTTATTTTAGTATCTTCTATTTCTAAAACCGTTACACTTCTGTCTCCTCCTGCTATAGAAGCCCCTGTTTTAGCATCTACCTTATTTCTTTTACTGTAAAATTTATACCATTCTTTAATGTCTTTATACCATTTTTTGTCATCCCCCATTACATGCAGTGTTTTTTCATACTGCCCTTTAGGATTGATTAATGATACTACTATATATGCTCCTTCTCCTACATAATTTGTCATTTGCAGCATACATTTATATTTAGAGGTTTGAGCTGTTACGTTATTAAAGAATAACGATAAAATAATGAGTGCTAGATATTTGGTATAATTATTCATATTTTATTTTAAAAATTCTAAATTTATTTGTTTTTTGGCTAATACTTCATTTTCACGAGCTAATGAATAAACGCTTTCTTCTAAATCTGTTTTTATATTTTTATCTGCTCCTTGCGTGAGTAAATAATTTATTATATTTTCATCTTTGGCTACCATAACTGCTTTATGTAAAGCGGTTAATCCTTCTTCATTTTTAGCATTTATATCTATTCCAAATCCTTCTAATTTTTTTAAGTACTCTAGATTATTTTTAACCACTGCGATATGATATAAGGTATGACCTTTTAATAACGGTTTTTTCAAATTCATTCCGTTATCTCTTAACCATCTTAGTTTATCTAAAAAATCATCATTTCCATTTCGAGGTGCTCTATAATTTTGAACCAAATGATAAACTAAACCTTGTCTTTCTTTATCTAATAAATTAATATCGGCTCCGTTCTTAACTAGTTTATTCATTGTTTCTAACAAACCTGTTTTAATTGCTTGCATTAAGGCGGATTCTCCTTTTTGATTTATTTTATTTACATCTACTATCCCTTTTTCTAATATAAATTTCGTAAACGCTAAATCACGCGTTCCTGCTACTTTGTGTAAGACTGTATTCCCTTCTTTATCTACTGTATTTAATAAAACGCCTTTATTAAATAGATATTCGGCAATTGGTGTTTGATTTTCTTTTTTAGCTATCAAATGGAAAAGGGTTTCATCATTTGATGTTGTAATTGTAGGCTTTAATTTTAAATCTTCTATAAGGTATTGATAAACTTCTAGGGAATTAGATGAACGTCTGGTACCTTCTGCCGCTATTAATAGAGCATTCGATGTAAATTTACTTCCTTTTTCGATAAGCTTTTTTAAATTTGTAATATTACCTGTTCTGGCAGCATAATCAAAAACTGTTTTTCCTAAAGCGTCTTGATCTTTTATACTTAATCCTTTTGTTTCTAAAAATTGTGTAATCGCTAAATCTTTATCATAAGGTACGGCTAACATTAATAGGGTTGCTTTGTCTTTATACTTTTTTTTAGGATCTAATCCTGCTTTTAAAAAAGTTTCAAATAATTGCACGCTGGCATTCCCACTTGTTAACGCATACACTAATGGTGTTGTATTATGGGAATCTTCTTGATTGATGTTAGCTCCTATATTTATAAGATATTCTACTAGCTCTATATTACCTTTTGCAGCTGCCCAATGTAAATAGGTTCTTTCATCGTGTGTGAGCTTATTTATTTCATTTCCTTTTTGTTGTAACAAATAATATACAACTTGATTGGAAACCCCATTGTTAATAGCTAAGGCAACGGGATCAAAGGCTGAGGGGTTAAACTCTGAAGGATTATTTCCTGTCGCTATTTCAGCTTGAACTGTTGCTAGATCAGGATTTTTTTTCCAAAAACTTGTTTCTAGCAATGTATTTTTTTGTTGAGCAATCGATACGAAATTAAATAAGATTGCTACTATTATAGTTATTCTATTCATTTGTTTCACGAACTATTTAATCATTATGGCTTTTCGTTTTTTTACTTATTGTAGGCGGGTAACAATAAAATATAAAGGCAAAAGTATAGTTTTAAAACTATACTATTTGCCTTTCACAAAAACAAAACCTTTTAAAATTGATATTTTAGTGTTGCCATAAATTGTCTTGGCGGTATTGGGTTAATACTATAATTTTCATGTACTGTATAATTTAAAGTATTAGCCACATTAGACAATTTACATAATAAACTTATATTTTTATAAGCATATCCTACAGTTGCATCTACAGCTGTATAACCACTAACTGGAATTTCACGTTCTTCTATAAATAATGTTCCGTTTTTATCTTTAGCATAGCGGTTGTTCCAACCTCCTATTCGATTTCCTATATAATTACCTATAGCGCCTATCGAAACATTTTTAAAAAATCCATCTTGCACTGTATAAAAGAAACTTAAATTAGCTGTTTGATCGGGTGTACGAGCTAGACGATCTCCTTCTACTGAACTTCCTACTAATCCTGATGTCTTTACAAATCGCATATCGTTATAACTATATCCTGCATTAATTTTAAATCCTTCTGTAGGTTTAACTGTAACATCTACTTCAATCCCCTTACTTCTTGTTTTACCTGATAATTCTTTAATATTTGTGTTAGAGTTCAATTTACCATCTAATGTTGTAGCTGCCATCTGAACTAAATTATTGTTTTCAATGCTATAAACAGTTACTCCTGTTGTTAGATTTCCTTTAAAAAAATCGGCTTTTATCCCTGCTTCATATTGATTAATAATAGAAGGTTTTATTGGATTATTATAAATATCAATACCTGTATTAGGTGCAAATGAATTAGAATAACTACCAAAAATTGCTATAGTTTGTATCGGTTGAAAAACCAAACCGAATTTAGGCGAAAAAGCCTTATCTACTTGTATAGCTCCTTCAACTGGATTGTCATCTTTATCAGCTTCATTATTAAGGATGAAAGGAGTTTGTCCCTTAGGGCTTGTCATTTTACCATCATCTAATTTAGCATTATAAACAGTACTCTGAATTTCTTGCCAAGACCAACGCAAGCCCGCTAAGACCTTTAATTTTTCATGAATAGATATTAAATCTTGAGCAAAAAAACCAAAACGTTTTCCTTGATTTTTTGTTATTGCTGAATTATAACTAGGTTGCAATCCTTTTTCATTTAAGAGGCTAATAGGATAAAAAATATTAATTTTATCATAATCCGTTATAGAAACTAGTTTACCATCTGGCTGTTTTGTATAAAATGAATAAGAGTAATTATCAGAATAACTGGTTTCGCCATCTATCCCTGTAAATAATTCATGTTTTAACCCAAAAGTTTTAAAGCTACCTTGTAATCCTAATTGTTCTCCTAATAATGTTTCAACATTTTTATTCTTACCTAGTTTTCTCGTCAAATCGCCTATTAAGTTAGAAGGCTGAACTCTGTCAGTTCCTTCAAATTGCCTTGAATAATTTTGAAATGACATGTTCGCAATAAACTTCCAAGAATCATTGATTTGATGTTTTAAGAGAGCGGATAATGATCCTTGACGTGTTTGTCCATTAGACCAATTAGCTCCTAAATAACGGCTAATTGGTACATCCAAAATAGTTTTCCCAAAAGCGCCCGTTCCAAAATCAGGTGTCCAATTATCGTGCAAATAATCCATTTGAAGAAGTACATCCGTTTTTTGAGTTGCTTTAAATAAGAAAGAAGGGTTCACATAATAACGTTCTCTATTTACTACATCTCTAAAACTTTTTGATTTTTCAAAACTACCAATTACTCGGTAAGCAATTGATTTACTAAGCGGCCCATAAAAATCAATAACAGGTTTGTAAAAATCATAACTTCCTGTTTGAAAAGAGAGCTCACCTCCTCTTTCAAACAAAGGGGTCTTGGTAACTAAATTTAAAATTCCACCTGGTGCTACATTTCCGTATAACAAAGCACTATTTCCTTTTAAAAATTCTACTTTTTCTAAAGAAATAACCTCTGGCATTGATCCTCCATTTTGACGAAAACCATTTTTAAAAATATTATTCGTCCCCATATCATACCCTCTTGACCAAAAAGATTCTTGCGCTCCACCACGTGCTGATCCAACATAAACGCCATTTGCATTTTTTACTACATCACTCAAACGTACTGATTGTTGTTGAGCAATTACTTCGCCTCCTATAGATTGTAAACTCTGAGGATTATCAAAAGGTTTTAATCCTGTACGAACGGTAGAAACAAACTTCTTTTGTTTATGTTGTCTTATTTCTATTTCTTTTAATGAATATCTTTTTTTTCTTACAGTATCATTTTCAACTGTTTCTTCTTGAAACTTATCTTGTCCGAAACTTTGCCCTGACAAAAATAATAGGCATGCTAACCAATATATCTTCATTTTATTTAGACTAATTTTAAATTGTTTTTGGACTGCAAATATAAGATTAGAATTTTAAAAAGAAAATATTATTTTTAATTATTCTAAATAAATGATAAAATGTTTCAAAAAACGAAACTCTAATTAATTTTGAAATGGGAAAATCATCCAAATTATAGGATAAAACTTTTTATAGATAAAGTAACTGTGAGCGTAAATTTAATATCAAAACTCTACTTTATTCTCTTCAAATTCAGGCCGACATTTAAATATAATTTTTAAAAATTATTTATTATTTTATTTTAAAATTTTCCGTGAGCAATTGAATTTGTAGTAAAATTTTGTTTTATAATACTATCTGATACGAAATATGAATTGAATTAAAAAGTACTTATTTTTTTCTTCAATGCAGTAAAAACACATCTATTAAGGTGTCTAAAAAATCATAATCTTGTTCTTTTCGACCAGCTGGAGAAATCACATAATACTGATAATATGGTTTCTCTTACCATTGAAGTAACAGATTAGATGTTATATTTTGACTTTTCCTCTCTTTTCTTTTAATTTTCATCACAAAGTCTATCTGTCATTTTTGTTAAATTATTAATAATTATTTACAAAATAAAAGTTAAATAAAGCATAAAAAAAATATAAAAAAAATTCACAAATAACTAAAAAACAAACACTTGAAAACTTAAAGCATAAATAGCTACTTTATTTTAACAAGCAGCAAAAAATAAAACATCTTACCTTTGTGTAAATCCAGGTCGCTTTATCACTAAAATAATTCTTAAGAAAATGAGAATTATATCCAATAACTCAGTAATTAAAAATTACTAACCTCTATTTTTTATACTTTTTATTATTTTAAGAAATTAACCTCTTCATAATAAAACGTAAGCAATTAATCTAGAATTAAACTAAATTAAATAATATCTTATGAAAAAGTTATCTATTACGATGCTAATTGCATCTTTATCAGTACTTTCTTGTCAAAAAGAAAATATAACAGAAGATAAAACTGTAAATTATCCGGAAAACACCGCTTTTAACAACCTGAAAAACAGGTATGATGACTCTTATGACTCTAAAAAGACTTATACTCTTACAGAAAAAAGAGAAATTCCAGTTCAGTTTAACATTTTATACAAAAAAGGAAAGAGAGGAAACAGAATAACAGATCAAGATGTTCAAAAGCAAATCCAAATTTTGAATGAATCTTTTCAAGGAAAAGACGGTGATTTTAGAAATACACCACAAGAATTTTCTAAACTTGCTTCTGGAGATACAAAAATATCTTTTGTTCTAAAAGGGATAAACAGAAAAGAAACTGAATTTGATGCTGCATTAGGTCAACAAGAATGGTTTAAAACGAAAGAATATGGTTTTCTTGCTGAAAATACTGAAAAAACATTAAATATATGGATATTAGACAGTTTATATGATGAAGATGGAGATGATTTTGCTGGATATGCTTCTCCTTTATCAGGCGATAGAAATTATTGGGGAATTGCTTTAAATTCATTGTATTTTTATGATCCTAGCCCAAGTAGCCAAAATCTTATTAAAGTTGGACATACCAAAGGAAAAATACTGGTTCATGAGGTAGGTCATTATTTTGGTTTATATCATCTTTCAGGCCCTAAAGGAAATTGTGGGGATGATTTAGTATCCGATACGCCTCCAGCACCAAAAGAACATTATGGTTTTCAAAAACATCCTTTGAAAGAAGTTTGTCATGGTGTAGAATATCCTCAAATGTTTGTTAATTATATGGATTATGCTGCTGACGAGCAAAGAACAATGTTTACAAAAGGACAAGCTAACAAAATGTTTTTTACTTTTCAAGATGGAAAGCCTCATCAAAAATTAGGATTAAAGAAATAATATATATGTATGAGTTATCCTTAAGCTAAATTTCGCATTAGACCTAAAGTGAATTGACGAAGCTGATGTATTCTACTTCATTTTCAACAAAGTCTAGTATAAGCGGGGGATAACTTAAATAGATTCTTTTTATCAAAAGGCCCATTTTGTATTTTCAAAATGGGTCTTTCTCATAAAATAAATCCAAATTTATTTAATCAATAAATCCTTCATGGTTATAGAAGTTCCGTTATAGATATTAATATCTACGGTACCTTTAATCCCTGGTATTTTTCCATTTTCAGTTAATTGCCATATTGACCATTCTGAATCTATTTGTTTATAAAAAGCGGTGTAATTAGCAATCCAAAAGGGATAATCTTCAAAATCATCTTTTAAAAAATCTTCATAATAACTTTCACTACTATAAATAATAGGTTTTACTCCATAATGTGCTTCCACTTTTTCTAACCATCGTTTTAAACCTACTTTTAAACGTTTTATCGACTGAGTTTTGGGTAATTTTTCTATATCTAACACAGGAGGGAAATCGCCTTCAATTAAAGTAACTTGTTTGATAAAATTTTCCGCTTGCTCTATTGAATTTTCATTGGGTCTGTAATAATGATAGGCCCCTACTACAAAACCTTTTTCTTTTGCTCGTAACCAATATTTTTTAAATTTTTTATCTACTTTATTACTCCCTGCGGTAGCTCTAATAAAAATAAATTCTATTGGATAGCCTCCTTCTATTTCTTTCACTTTTGCCCAATCTATCTTATCTTGATATTCTGAAAGATCAATACCGAAAGACTTTTCAATATGAGTATCTAATACTTTATCAATAGGCATAGAACGAGCTTCTGCATAAATAATTTTGTCAGTAGTAAAGCCTAAATAACGCGCAATGATTTTTTTTTGACTATAAATTAGCACGATAATACTCAATAGCATTACTAACTTAAAAAAGAGGGAACTTGAAAAAAAGGAAATTTGATTTGGTGTGTTTTTCTTTGTACGTGTATTCGCTCCTTTTTTTACTGTTTTAGAATATTTTCTTTGAGCCATTTAACTCTTTTTCAAAAACATATTATTAATAACTGAAAGTAATATATAGCTTATAATGACAAAAGGAATCCCTAAATATTTAAAAACGAATAATAGGATAATGCTTAATGTTAAAAAGAAAATTTGTAACGCATTTTTAGACCATGTAAATTGTTTTATTTTAAGAGAAAATAAGGGGATTTCAGCATTCATCACATAAGCACTTAAAGCGGTAATAAAAAGAAGTACATAAGTATTCTGTAAGATATTTATAAATACAGGAATATTGGCGTATTGAATAACTAAAGGCAAACTCATAACAAACAAAGAATTAGCGGGTGTAGGCACCCCAATAAAAGAATCTGTTTGACGAGTATCGATATTAAAATTAGCTAATCGAAAACAAGATCCTAATGTAATAATAAAACCTAAAAAAGGAAGAAACATAAAGGCATTATCCCAAGTATTAAGATTTGTTTCTTGATGCCCTTCTGTTGCTTTTAATAGCATTTGAAACATGACATACCCTGGAGCTACTCCACTAGTTACCATATCTGCTAATGAGTCTAATTGCAAGCCTAAAGGGCTTTGAACTTTAAAAAGTCGAGCAAAAAAACCATCAAAAAAATCAAGGAATATTCCTAAACACACAAAGAAAAAGGCCCACTCAAATTGTAATTGTGAAACAAAAACAATAGCTATACAACCTGAAAACAAGTTTAATAATGTGATTAAATTTGGAATTTGCGATTTTATTAACATAAAAATAATTTTGTAATTCTTGGTTCTAAACGTACAAAGGTAATACAATAAGTTTATAAGTTCTAGAGTTTAATATGTCAGATTTTTATTTGATCTTTGCCAAAACAGTTCCTTTGAAAAAGATATTAACTTTTAGTTTTTTAGTTATCCTTAACTTTTTACAAGCACAAACGGCTCGTAAATATTCTAATGAATTTATGAATATTGGGGTTGATGCTAGGGCTTTTGGAATGGCTAATACCATGGTAGCCCATACTAATGATGTAAATTCTGGCTATTGGAATCCAACTGGCTTGCTAAAAATTGAAGATGCGCAGGCAGCTTTTATGCATGCTAGTTATTTTGCTAACATTGCACAATATGATTATCTAGCCTATGCTAAAAAAATAGATTTTCAAAGTGCTTGGGGTGTTTCTATTATACGTTTTGGTGTTGATAATATTTTAAATACTACCCAACTCATTGATGCAAATGGCACAATAGATTATAACAGAATCAGCTTATTTTCTGCTGCGGATTATGGAGTAACCTTTTCCTATGCTCGTGATTTACCTATTCAGGGATTAAAATATGGTATTAACACAAAAATTATTCGGAGAATTATTGGTAATTTTGCTAGTTCATGGGGATTTGGTTTTGATGTAGGTATGCAGTTTGAAAAAAACAATTGGAAATTAGGGTTTTTAATACGTGATATTACAACCACTTATAATATATGGAATATTAATGAAAAGGAGTTTAAAAAAATTCAAGATGCACAAACTCAAATTCCGCTACAAAATCAAGAATTACCTGCAACCTCTGAAATTACATTACCAAAAGCTCAATTAGGTGTAGCTAAAAAATATGATTTTCACAATGATATGAGTCTTCTAGTTGCTACTAATTTGAATATGGAATTTCAACGTACCAAAGACCTCTTTTCGTCTGATTTATTGAGTTTTTCTCCTGCTATTGGTTTTGAATTAGGATATGACAATTTAGCTTTTTTAAGAACTGGAGTTGGCAATTTTCAGAATACATTGGAAATAGATGGTAAAAAAAGTGTAGGTTTTCAACCTAATTTTGGACTGGGTTTTCACTATAAAGGCATTTCTGTTGATTATGCTTTAACTGACATAGGAAATCAAAGTGCTGCACTATATTCCAATGTCTTTTCTTTAAAAGTAGATTTATCTATTTTCCGATAAAAAGACGTTATTTATACAACATTGAATAGAATAAGTTTTAACTAAAAAACTAAGCAATGAATAAAAAAATCATCCTATTATTAGTTTTTATACAACTATCTTTTTTTTCTTATTCACAAACAATTTCTCTTTCAGAACAAGCAGTATTTAGTATACTAACTGTGGACGTAGCAGCTGAATCACATACTTTATACGGACATACTGCTCTACGTGTTAAAGACCCTATTACAGGAATTGATGTCGTATATAATTATGGAATGTTTGATTTTGGAACACCTCATTTTATTTTAAAATTCACAAAAGGTGATTTACAATACTATGCTGCTGTGTACTCTTATGCTGATTTTGAGTATAATTACAGAGAGGAAAATAGAAGTATTTATGAACAAATTCTAAATCTTTCCATTAATGAAAAAAACAAACTTTTTGAAGCATTAAATAAATCTGTATTTTCGGATAATAAATATTATACTTATAAATTTATTGATCGGAACTGCACAACAAAAGTAATTGACATCGTTAACTCCGTTTTAAAAAATCATCCCATTGTAAATACACTGCATTTAAAAGAAAGTTATCGAGAAGTCTTATATAACTACCAAAGTAAACAATATTGGTTAAATTTAGGGATTAATATAATATTTGGTCATCGTCCTGATGAACAAGCAAACGTTTTATTTTTACCTCTAGACTTAATGAAAGTACTGGAAAAAACCAAATATAATGGAAAACCTTTGGTTAAAAAAACTCAAACATTATATAATGCTTCTACTACACTAGACAAAAGTTTCTCTTTTTTAAATAGTTGCATCCCTTTAATTTTTATATTAAGCTTACTTATTTATATTAATAAAAAGTCTTTAAATATGATTTATTGGATTTTAATGGGATCTATTGGCTTATTTTTTATAATAGTCAGTTTATATTCACTTCATCAAGAAGTATTATGGAACTACAATATCCTTTTATTTAACCCTCTTTATTTAATAATAACTTATTTCTTATTAAAAAAACGAGTTCAAACAGCTTCTAAAACCGCCTTTATATGTCTTATTTGCATCAGTTGCTATTTATTATATATGCTTAACAAACCGCACTTATTTCTTATGATTCCTTTAGTTGTCACTAGTTTTGTTCTTACTTTTAGGGTCTACAATATTCATTTACAAAAAAAATAAAAAAGATTTGCTTACTCCTTTATTTTTCAAGTACGTTTTATAAAGTAACGACTTAAGTCTTTTACTATCTATTGAGAAAAATAATTTTCAAAATAAACTTTAAAACACTCAAAAGAAAAATTAAAGTTATGATCTGTTTTTATTTTTTTACTTCTTGAAATATTTCCATAAAATAAAATGATTATTGTCCACGATAAAACAAAATGGTACTAATGGTTTTTATCATAATATTTAAATCGATAAAAACGCCTCTATGTTTTATATAATATAAATCATATTGTAACTTTATCAAACTATCTTTTAACGATTCACCATAAGAATAATTAACTTGAGCCCAGCCTGTCAATCCAGGTTTGATAACATGTCTTGTTTGATAAAAAGGCATCATTTCATTAATCTGATCTACAAAAATGGGACGTTCAGGTCTAGGTCCTATAATTCCCATTTCATTTTTTAATACATTCAGAAATTGAGGAATTTCATCTAAACGTGATTTTCTTAAAAATCTACCAAAAGAAGTTATACGAATATCATTAGAAGTAGCAAAAACGGCACCATTAACCTCAGCATTTACTAACATAGATCGTAATTTATAAATATTAAATATTTTTCCATTTTTACCTACACGCTCTTGCTTGTATAACAAAGGGCCTCTATTAGCTATTAGATTTCCTAAAAATATAAAAGGTAAAATAAGCCCACCTACTAATAAACCTATAGAAGAAATTAAGACTTCCATAATACGAACATAAATCAAATACAATCGATTTTGATTATTTCGAGAAAACGGAAAATAACGATAAAAATCTCTTTCCGCAAATTGAACAGGGATTCGTTGAGTAATAGCTTCATAAACTTGTGAATATTCTCTTACAGAAAAACCATTTTCTACAAGGTATAATAACTTTTCATAAAGTTCTACAGGCATTCCTATTGTTCTTGAAGAAGCCACTACTACTTCTGAAATTTGCTTTGTTTTTATATAATCTATCAGGTCATTTGTTATAACTTTCGTCACAAATTCTTCATTATCTTTTGATTCGTTTTGAGATAAATTGACATATCCTAATATGATGTAATGAGGATCATTTTTTCTAAGTCCATTTACTAACTCTGCTACTTCTTTTTCTTCACAAATTAGTAATGCTTTTTTAACAAACCTATGTGATGCTAAATAATTGGCATATATCAATCTCCATAGCATCAAAGCTGTAGTGATTGCTAGATAAAACAAGAGAATTTGCATTCTATTTTCAGGTAAAGGAGGGGTTAAAAAAGGGGTTAGCAAATAGATCAAAACAGTCATTGAACTAGTCAGTACTATACTCTTTGAAATATTTGTTTGACTACTTGCTGTAGGTAAATCGTACATTTCAAAAATAGTTCCAAAAAACAATAAGTATACCGATAAAATAAGAATTGAATAAATATTTTGATTTAAAAATGTGATGTAGCCAAAATTAAAATAGTTTCCTATAAAATAGAGAAAAACAAAAACAACGAAGATATCAAAAAATCGAAGTAATATTTTTCTTTCTGAAATTTCAAAATGCAAATGTTTCTTATCTGTCATATCTTTGGGGCTCTGGCCTGCAAATTAGACAAATAAGAGGAAAAAAAAAAGGGTCATCATAAAGTTTAATTACCTACTTAATTATGTGTTTTAAGAAGTCAAATTTTATTCCGTATTATACAATCTTTGTGAGAAACCCAAATTTTCGCATTAGATTCGAATGAAGTGAATTGCGGAGATCTAATTCGCCTTATTATAATAAAATTCAAGTACTTAATAAAATTTTAATAATCAAAAGTGTCCTATCTCTCCTTCTAAAATTTTCTATAAGCATTTCAATTTATTTTTTTGTTTTACAACAAAATCTAATTCGGAATTTGGTTTTAAATTATTAAACCAACAAATCCTTCCAATATATTTGTACTTGTTGCCAGTCAAAACTTTCTACTTTTTTTCTAGCTTGATTGGATATTTCAAGACTTTTATTCGGTTCTGTTAGTAGAATTTGAATAGCAGACACCATTTCCTCAACCGCATTATCGGGTATTAACAAAGCTTCTTGTTGATCTAAAAGTAAAAAAGGGATTCCTCCAACTCTAGTACTAATTATTGGCAGTCCTAATGCCATAGCTTCTAATATGCTAACAGGTGTATTGTCAAAATGCGTTGTATTTATAAAAACATCATAATATTGAGCTATTTTTATCCATTCTTCTTTAGATAGTTTTCCTGTAAAAACCACCTTCATCTCTTTTTCATCTGCATATTTTTTTGTTTGTTCTAAACTACCATCTTTATCAGGCCCTACCATGCATAATTCTGCTAAAGGATATTTTTTCTTTAGTTCATATAAAACATCTATTGCCATTTTAGGATTATAAATAGAAGCAAAAGCTCTTACCCAAAGTAACTTGGGATGTAAATTGGTTCTTGATTTAAATTGGTATTTTTCTATCTCAATTGTATTAGGAATATAGAGCGTGTTGTTAAATCCTTTTTCTGTAAAACACTTTAATAAATAATTTGAAGGAGCTACATTTTTATAAGCATTCTTAAAAATTAATTGGCTTAATTTAGGGTTTTTATTTAACCGATGTGGTAGGTTTCCTCCGTGTAATATGGGAATGTATGGAATATTTAGGATTCTAGCTATTTGACTTATAAAAAACGTATACCAAAAAGCGGAGGTACTATAAGTATCTATTAACAAGTAATTTGTTTTTCTATGCTTTACAACTGCAAAGAACATATCTATCAACCTAAAAAAAGGATTTTTAAAAGAGGATGCTACCGATACTTCATATCCTATTGATTTTAGTTGGGAACTTAAAGTATCAATTGTGGTCGCGTTATATCCTTTGGCTGACAGGTTGTTACCTAGATAAAGTACTTGTATCTTCTTCATTATAATTATAAAATTTTACTTTTAACAAAGATAAAGCATAAATCAGAGCTGGTGCTGCTAAACGCATTGCAGCATGGTTTACGGTAATAAACCAAAACAAAAAAAAAGATAAAAAAAACAAATGTTCTTTATTATTCATATAAGAAAAAAGAGGCACAAAAAACAACATTAATAAACTGATCACGCCAAGCATCCCATGTTCTGCTAAGGATCTAGTAAACTCGCTATGTGTAGGAACATCCATCCCTGTCAATTCTTGCCTAAATTCTTTGTTCTTACCTACTCCTACTCCAAAAATTGGGTTCTCAAAAAACATATTTAGCTCCGTTTTAGCGATATCTTCTCTGCCACTAAATCGAGATTTTTTTATTCTACCAATTGCATCTTGATTAGCATAACGTTTTTCTATCAAACCATCTGTTTCAAAGGAACTATAATACCACACTATTCCTCCTGTAGACATTAAAAACAAACTTACTATTACTATTTTAAGTTTTATTTCATTTTTAGCCCTACTAAAAACATATATCATAAATACCAAAATCATAACCAAACCACAGTACATTCCTCCTCTAGAAAAAGTCAACAAACATCTATAAGAGAACAAGGATGCTAAAAAAAAGTTCACAAGGATTTGAATTTTTGATTTAGAATTTAAAAGAAATTGTACAAAAAAGAGAAACATTCCTAATCCTAAAACAGTTGAAACTTGATTAGGTCCAAACCCTCCGGAAGTAGCAAAATTAGAACTTGTATCAACAATTACATTTTTAACAGATGGATTAAATAATATTAGGTAAATTATTATAGATAAAAGGGGGTAACTTATGTACAATAACAATTTTAATAATAATTCATACCTAATTTTATAATCATAACAATACAATGATGCTATAGCTAAGCAAATTGGCCCTGATATGTTAAATGAAATAGCTTTTCTTATTTCTGTATCAATATTTAAAGTTAAAAAACCAATAATTAATGAAGGAATCAATAGTAACAAATAAAGTAAATACCAATAGGCAGTCTTTGAAACTCCTTTGTAATACATTCCAAAAATTAAAAAAACAATTACGACATATTTACCATATTCATTAATGTGCATTGCATTCGTCATTCTTAACAATACTTCTAGACCTATCACATATCCAGAAAACAAGAGGGCTTCATCATTTTTATTCTTTTTCAGATAAATAACAAAAATGCCAAAAAAGAAAACAAATGCACTATAAAAATTAGCTATAAAGGGCACTATAAATATCAGTAGACCTAAAACTAAATGAAGGGCATAATATCTTAAATAATTATTAGTCAACTGTGTTTCCATTGTATATAAAACTAATAAAATCTGAAATTATTTTTCTTTCATCAAACTCATTATTTATTTTTTCCTTTAAAATCATACCTTTCTCCCTTCTTAAATTCTCGTCTTTTATCAGACTTTTTAATGCTACAAAAAATGATTGATGATCATTGGATTTTACACAAAAACCATTATTAGAATTAATAATGAACGGAATTTCACCGACATCTGTAACCACTACCCCTAAACTATGATAACCATATTCTAACAAAGCGACAGGAAACCCTTCTGAAATAGATGTTAAAATTCCTATTTGTGATTCTTTTAGAACAGAAAAAGTATTGGAAATACTTCCATAAAGAAAAACATTTCCTTCTAATTTATAGTCTATAATTTTTTCTTTAAGCAATTTCGAGTAATCATCATTAAAATCTTTACCTACTAAATGAAAAGTCCAATCTGCAAATTCTTCTCTAATCATTTTAGCAACTTCTATAAGCATAAAATGATTTTTTTGAGGCCTTAAATTTGCTAAGCAAATAATCTTTTTTCCTTCCTTTCCTTTTAATTTTAATTGAAAATCATTCTCAGAAGAGAAATCGATAAAATTAGGCAAATATTTAACATTTTTACAAAAAAGATTTTTTAAAGACCAATTTAATAGTAATTTATTCACAACAATTATTCTGTCTAAAAAAAAAGAACATAATATTAAAGGTAAATTCTGAAAAAAAGTATTCTTGTATCTAAAACCATAATGATCATGCCAAATAATTTTTATGTTAGGAAGAAACATTTTAACACATAATGCTAGAAAAAAAGAGGATCCATGTGCCTGGATGTAATTAATTTTATTCTTTTTTAAGTATTTATAGAATTTTAAAAGTGCTTTTATGTCTAAAACGCTTTTCCTTTCTAAAAAAAAATAGTCTACTTTTTCATTGATTTTTTTGCGCAAAAGTCCTTCTTTTCGGCTAGTTATAATTCCCGAAAATAAAATACTTCTTGATAGAGCATTAGCATAACTCACAGCCATTTTTTCTGCTCCTCCTACTTCAAGACTATCTATTAATTGTACTATTCGCATAGACTACTTATAAATTGTTTTGAATCAATATATGTCTTTTTTAAGGGACCTCTATAATTAAAAATCTTTTTTTCAGGTTCTTCAAAAGTATTTCCATCATAAACATAAAAAAAATTATTACCTAGTTTATGCAAATCTAAATGGTGCATCCCTGCATTAAATTCTTTTATATTTTTCTGTTGTTCTAAATAAAAAGGGCTAACCCTATGCAATTTATATTTATTTTTAACTTTGGAAATACTATATAAAGAAAGCCCATAGCCATACGCTTCAGAACAATTTTGAACTGGTAATAATAATTTCCCTTTATCTCTTATAATTCTTCCTCCTGGTCTATATTCTGTACCTCTAAGTATTCCCTTTTGTTTCAGTTTCCATTTACCAAATAATGAGTTCGATACATATAAATTTAAATCTAAATTCTTACCTCCTCCAAAAATTAAATTAATAGAATCTGAAAGATAAATTGTAGGATCTTTTAACTGGCAATTTTTAATTAATGTATCACATATTTTCCATTTATATGGAAATTTCACAGCTTCATACAATAAAACATGTCCTGAAGCTTGTGTTTCTGGTAACATATAAAACTTTTTATCTTTTTTAAATACTTGTGGATAAGACATATGAAAAGTCTCTTTGATGGCATTTTTTACATAACGGAATTTTTTTCCATCCTTTGAGGCAAAAACACCAATTGTTCCGTTATCATATTTACTTTGATTTTCAAAAAAAATATAAATAGAATCATTAAATTCAATCCAAAAGGGATCCGCTATAAAACTTGTTGAATCTTTAGAAACAGCATTTTTAAATATCAAGTTCCATTTATTAATATTCATTTTTTCAGGAAAATGATTGGATATACCAAAACCAATAGACCATCCAGAACGTTTAGATACAAAAAAAGGGGTTTTATAATTTATAACACAAACTAATAGAAATCCTATAATTACAAAAAATGCAGAAACTCCCAAAAAACTTTTTTTCATAATATTTTTCTAGTTTATTAATTTCTCAATTTCGTTTTCAAATTGATCAATAGTAATTTTTCTAGACCACTCAGCTCCTTTAAAAGTTATATTTTCCAACATAATTTCATTATTTATAATATTCATAATAGTTTTTACATCTTCATCTAAATTTAGAGATAATATAATACCTCTCTCTCCCTTAGCAATCATAAAAGGAATACAAGATATAGAGGTAACTATGGGAATACATTTAAAAATCATAGCTTCTGCTACAACTTTAGGCCATCCCTCACTTTTAGATGGTAAAATTAAAAAATGACTTCTTTGATACGCTCTAATTATTTCTTCTTTTGATTGGTTCCCTTTTAAAAAAATTTTTTCAGATAAGTTATTCTTTTTTATCCATTGAATAATTTCATTACTCAATTCTCCTTGTCCATAAAACTCCATTCTAGCATTAATCCCTATTTCTATTAATTTTCCAACTAATTTCAACGCATATAAAGGTCTTTTCCCTCTTGATAAAGTTCCAACGAATAAAAAATTAGCTTCTAAATTTATTTTTCCTTTTTCAAATACATTTTCTAAAAGTAGTCTTCTTATTTCCTCTTCAGAGTACGTTGCTGTAAAAAAAGGTTTGATATTTTTGGTTTGATTTGGCCATTCTCCATATACTAAAACTTGCATATTTTTTGTAAGAATAGTATTTGATAAAATCCATTTTTGCAATTTATAAGACCATGGTTGCTTAGCTTTGGGATCCCAATTTCCAGCATATTTTGCTGTTTTTTTCTTTTTTGGAAAAAATATCTGTATAATAGCTCCCAGTAATCCCATATTTCCTGGACAACGCAAATGTATGTGATCTGCTTGTTGGAAGGCTTTAATAATTTGAAAAATCAAAATTGGCAAATTCTTTATAAAAGAAAAAAAAGCACTACGATTTGTAATACTAAAACTAGGTACTTGTAACCAATTCTTTTTTTGATGTTCATAAGGTAACCAAATAGGATCTATGATTCCTTTTGATTTAGGTGCAACTAAGATTAATTCATCTACGTTTTTCAACCATAAATTCATTTCCCTAATATAAGGAGCATAACCAAATATCTGATTATCTTTGTTTATATGTTGTACGTGGGTAATTATTACAAACCGCATCAATATCTTATTTATTGAGGTTTTTTGGCAAATATACTAATCCAACCCCAAATTCTTCCTAAAGATTCTTGAAAAGCTTCTTTCTTTTTATTTCCCTTAAGAATATTTGTCATTCTAATTATAAGTAATACACCTATTATTACATGCCATTTATAACGGTCTATCAATTTAGGATTAGGATTTTTAACTCGCCAAACATACCATCCATTTCTTACAATCATTTTCCCATATTTAAATCTATTAGGGCGTCCTGAAGGAGCATGATGATGTTCTAATCTTGCAGCAGTATTACAATATAATTCCCCTAATTGGGAAGCTCTAATGGAAAAATCTGCATCTTCATACAAACCATATCCTTGAAAATAAGTTGAAAACTGGATTTTTTCAAACAAATCTTTTTTAAAAGACGAAACTCCTCCCATTAACTGTTCTACAGGATACGTTTTACCGCTTGGAGGTAAAAAGCTCAAACTTCTTCCATGAGAAAACAAGGGAAAATATCCTGGAGGACTATCTGTATCTAATTTAAAAATTTTACGAAATTTGAATCGACTGGGTTCTTTTCGTATAAATCCATCCCAATAAAAGTAATTTAAATCAATGTTTTCCTTTTGACTCTTTTCCCACTTTACCTCATTAGTAATATAACCTCCTACTCCTAATGCTTTTGGAAAAACAAGATATGTATTTAGTATTTCTTCAAAATAATTCGTTTCCAGAATAACGTCATCATCTAAAAAACAAACGACATCTGTTTCTTTATTTACTTTTGTAATACCGAAATTTCTTTGTTTTGTAAGACCTCTTTCTGCTTCAGAAACTTGATAATATATAAGATTTTTATAATTGTTTTTTAAAAGTGTTTCTTTTGTTTCTCTATCAGGAGATCCATCTACAATAATTATTTGGTTAGGATATACACTTTGTTTTATTACAGACTCTAACAAACTAGTTAAAGCGTTTTTCCTTTTATAGGTACAAATAATAAGAGAAAAATTCATATCTAATACTAGTCTAAAATTTGAAAAAAATAATCTATCCTATTTAATTTATTCAACATAAGCTGACGATTAGCATATTGTATATTTTTTAATTCTTCATTAGTTTTAGATTCATGAAATTCTATTATTTTTTGAATACAATCATTTTCCTTGACTATTATACAGTGTTTTTCCCAATTTATTTTATCATGGAGTGGTAATCTTATATCTGTATCCAATATAATTGGAATTCTCCCCATAATAAGTGTTTCATAAAATCGTACAGAAAAATTACCAGAACCACGCATACAAAAAGTATATAAATTTTCTTGAATATTCTTAAAAAACTCAAGAGTTGTATTTACTTTATCTAATTGAGAATTAGCTCCTGCTCTATATTTAGCTCGATAAATAAATTTAGTATCTATATTACTTGCATTTTTAAGTACTTCTAACAAATGAAATCTTTTATTACTTGAGGGATAAAAAAACTGATAATCAGTTTTATCAATCTTCAGAGATCTTTTAATTTGATGTTTAGTATATATCAAAAATTCTTTAATTATTTTGGAAAAAGAACCATTTGAATGACCTACAAAACCTACTGAAGGTTTAATATTTTTCTCAATAATAAACCATTTCAATCCCAATACACTTATGGGATCATTTATAAACGAAGGAATAACATGCGTATTTGTATCTAATTTTGAATTAAATCCACCAAGACGAAATGTATATAAATTATTATTAAAAGGTAAAGTTATCCCAAAATCTCCCCCTGTATAAACCCAAACAATCTTATTTAACTTTCTTGCTTCATCTAAAAAATCAAACCAATCCTTTCTTTTTCCTGAATTATAAATTGATGTCAATTCTAAAGGGAAAATATGTATATCAGCTCTATCGGGTTCATCCTGAAAATAAAAATTACTAATAGCAACTGGATTTTTTAAATAAAAGACATCAAATAATAAAGGAAAAACTATTTTCCTATTAGCGGGTATTAATGTTTTTGTATTGGTATAAAACGTGATCAATTATCTTATATATAAAGTATTAAACTTATCCTTTCTGAATGTTTCTATAAGAATCATTTTATTCATAACAACATCATATTTACAAGGTTTAAATCCGTATAGCAACAATGTATCATGTATGACTTCATCTTCAACATTGAATTTAGTGGATGAATTATTAATTTCAATTAGAATATATTTCAAAGAGGGGGCTTTCAAAATTTGATCAGCTCCTTGCAAAACAAATAACTCATAACCTTCAACATCAATTTTTAGCATAGTGGGGTTAACATTTATCAAAACTTCATCTAACACTAGTACTTTAATTTTTCTAACTTCTGCTTCATTATCTAGTGCCACTGAATTCATAACATCTTTGTTTGTTGTAAAATTTAAAAATTCATTTTTATTTCCCACCCCTACATTATAAAGTTCAACGTTTTCCAGAATATTCAACTCAACATTTCGTTTAAGTTTTTCAAAAGTTTCTTTAATAGGCTCAAAAGCATACACTTGAGCCCCATTATTTGCTGCTAATAAAGAAAAATGTCCAACATTGGCTCCTATATCAACAAAAACATCTTGTGAAGAAATATTATTTATAACAAACATCGAATCTTCGTAATCGAAAAGTTTAAAATAAATATTAGGAACAATTCCTGCATCTCCTTTTTGAGCATAAAATTTAAGTCCATTAACCCAGCGATAAACCTTTGGTTTATTATTAATTATAGCCCCCAAATTAAATAACAAATACCTAAAAAGCGCTCCATAAGGATTGCTTTTTGTTACTGGATGGCTCTTAAATTTTAAAAACCTTTTCTTTATTTTTTTTATTATCATTTCTAAAGTTTTGCTGACCAATATTTACTTTGTTTCCATTGCTTTTCAAACCCTTTTACTTTCCAAAATTGATATTTATATGTTTTTAAAAACAAGCGTAATCTATACCCTAACATTTGTTCCTTAGTGCTATATTTTTTTTTCACATACATTATAGTAGGTGATGGTTTTGGCTGTATTGGTTCCTTTTCCCATGGATGAACAAATTTAGTTCTAAACCCGCCCATTGGTGCTTTTAAATGAATTATCTTGATAATAGGATTATATATAATATCAAAACCATTATTTCTTAATTTCAAACCATACTCTGTATCTTCTCCATAACCAAATTCCAACTTTAGTTCAAACCCAATCGTTTTTGTAATTTCACTTTTGATAAATGAATTACCAGAACCAAATATCGTAGTTTGACTGATAGAATTATACAATTGAGTTTCGTCTCTTAATAGATAATTAGTCGAAAAAACGCTTAAATGATAATCAATTAAAAATTTAAGTGCCTCTTTTATTAAATTCTCATCAAATCTATTATCATCATCATTAAAAAAACACCATTTACTCTCTAACAAATCCAACGCTTTATTTCTAGCCTGACATGCACCCGTTTGATGGATAAAAACATGTTTAATTTGAAATGGCCATTGTTCAGTAGTTAAATAATCCAATTCTGAATTACTATCGGGATTCGGATTTTGCTCTACAATTATAACATTTTTAGGCAAATGGATTTGCCCACTTAAATCCTTTAAAACGTCATAAAGATACTTTTTTCTTCCAATGGTAGGAATGATTACATCGATGGTTTCCAATTCCCAATCGATTGTCTTTTGTGGTTCCTCAAAAACAATTGTTTCTTTTTGATACTCTAATTGTCTTTGAAAAAGGGATAATAACCATGATAAAAAACAAAATCGCTTTTCAAAAATGAAAAAACAAAATAACAAAAAGTGTTTCCATACCCACTTGTATTGTTGTGCTACAAAAGAAAACAATTCCTTTGATGTAGCCTTGGGATAGGCTATCTGAAATCTGGAATCCACTAACAACATGGGTTCTGAATAACAAAATAGACCTAAGGGTTGATATAATTTCGCAACAGTATTTAAAACATAATCTAAATTATTACTAATTCCCCAACAGGATTTAGATAGTAAAAGAATTGTACTAGATTGCATTGCCCCCACCACACTACTCATTTGCCATGTGGGATAGCAAACTTGTTTATTAATATTTATGAAAGGTGATTCTTCTACATAACCAATGGCACCTGAAAAAAAATTACCCATTGGATTATAAGAATACATATAGCGATTATGTGGAAATGCATTTTCAATAAATGCGCGATTTAATTTAGAATAATACGATTCATTACACCAAACTATCACTTCACTTGGATAGTTGGAAGCCAGTAAACAAATGGATTTCGCTATTGACTCCTCTTGAATTATAATCTTGTACTCGACTTCACTAACTCCCTCGATTTTTTTTACTTTGTGAAAATCATGAACCAATACAATCATAACAAATCTTTATAAAATTGAATATTTAGGTCTACTACATGCTGAATATCAAAATGATTGGAAACAAATTGAAATGCTTCATTACCTATTGATTTACACAAAACTTCATCATGTAGTAACGTTATTATTCGATTAGCATATTCTTCATGATGTGATGGATACACTAAAAAACCGCTTTTCCCATCTTCCATCAATTCTTGAGCCCAACCAATATTACTATTTACCACGGCTTTTTGCATGGCCATTGATTCTATGGTTACCATACCCAAAGTCTCTGCATAAGTAGGAAAAATACAAACATTTGCTTTTTGAATATAATTTTGTACTTCTGTATAAGGCATTTTACCTAAATAGAAAACTTGCTTCAAATCATTTTCGTGAAACTGTTGTTGAACTAACTCCCAAGTAGATTTATTTCCTGTAGTTATATCACCAGAATCATTACCTATTAAAATTAATTTGACTTCTGGAAATTCTTTTCTTACTCTATGGAAAATTCCAGGTAATTCAAAAACGCCTTTTTTTCTTATGATTGTACCTATATATAAAAGTAAGCCTTTATCAAAACGTTCTGGATGTTTATTATTAAATTGGGTTAAATCTAAACCGTAATGTATCGTTTTTATCTTCTTTTTGTGCAGTCCAAAAAGTTTAGCTGAAATTTCACCTGCATATTTTGTGGGGGCGATATAGCCATTTGCTTTTCTTATTGCCAAAGTTTCAAATAACCGATTTTTAATTTTCTGTTTTCTTTTTTCTACATGACAAAAATAGGTATCACTCCCATGAAAACGAATTACTAATGGCGATTTAAAACGCATAAATGCGGTAATTCCTGTCCAATCGGGTGCTTCTATCAAATCAATTTTTTCTGATTGTATTACTTTGTTTATGTATTTTTGAATATATCTTCTATAAAAAAACCATTTTCCAAATGGGTATTTTTTATCATAAATTAGATGAAAAACAATCCCGTTTTCTTGAAAAACTTCAAATTTTGGTTGTCCATATATAAAAATAGTCACCTTTACTTCTTTAGCAATCAAAGCGAGTACCAAGTTTTGAATACTGGTACCTAGACCCCCCGAATGTTTTATTTTTAAATGTGGATATTCTGGAGTTAAAAAAGCTATATGCATAATTTAATTTTAAAAAAAATCTTTAATAATTTTTACAGTAAACATTCTCGCTCCAGCTTCATTCATGTGACCACAAGAAGAAAAATATTTATCTTCATTTATGCTGTTTTCATAGTTATGAACTTCTGGATATACTTTTTTAATCATATCAAAATATTCAATCTTTTTTACATTAGAACACATTGGTGTACTGACAACTATAAGATTGATCTTATTTTTTCTACAAATATCTTTAATAAATTCATAATCTTTATTTTTCTTTGGATAATACTTCGTTAAATCATAACTCATATTTTCTCCCACTCCATGTAAAGCATAAAATCCATGATTTAAAACACTTTTTGAGGGTTTATCTATTAAAGAAAAAATCATTTCTCTAAAACCAATTTGAGAATCATACTGAATATAGCGATAAAACGGTATGTAATATAATAAATTAAATTCTGGAATAATAGCTTTATAATAATTTGAAACACTTGTATTTGACTTTAAATATGGCATAAAAAAAGCCCTTACCCCCTCTGAATACCCCTCAGAATTGATATTCAGATCAATTTCTAAAATAATATTTTTAAAATGATACCCTTTATCAATCATCAATCGTAACAACAATGCTGATTCTTGTAATCTAGCACCACTCATCCCATAATTATAAGATGTATACCCTTTTTCAATAAAAAGATCTGGTATAAAATGATTATTAGCTCTAGAAGAACCCAACATAATTACATCATACATTTTGGGTTCAGAATTGATAACCTTTTGAATTTTATTCCTTTTATCCGATTTTGAATATACATTTGAATAGAGCAAATCTAGAGTAAAACTTGACAATAAAATTATTAAAACTATTTTCCCAATAAAAATTAAAAACTGTTTCATTAGAATTGGAAGTAAATAAATTCTTTATAATCAGAATAAACGCCTAAAGTTAATAAAGCTATAATAACTAAAGTAACTTTTAGCCAAGTTCTTTTTCCTGATAAAGGTTCTATTTTTGAACGATTAAACCATTCTACCAATACAAAAGCCAGTAGTAAAAATAGTAATTCAAAGCTGTATCGTTCATTACTCAAATACTGAGTGTTAAAATGGAAATTCGTTACCATTTTTTGGATATATCTAATAGATTCTGTAATAGTATTAGATCTAAAGAAAATCCATGCGATTGTAGTTAAGACAAATGTACACAGAATATTTAAAATAGTTTTTATGCTATTCACATTCCAACCCATTTCGATTTCACCCATATTAGAGCGATTTTTATTTTGTAACAACAACGGTAAGAAGTAAATCGCATTCAACAAACCCCAAAAAATGAACGTCCAATTAGCTCCATGCCAAAAACCACTTACCAAGAAAATGATAAATGTATTTCTTATTTTCGTCCACATACTACCTTTACTTCCTCCTAATGGAATATATAAATAATCACGAAACCAAGACGACAACGAAATGTGCCAACGACGCCAAAACTCGGCAATATCTCTAGAAAAATAGGGATAATTAAAATTCTTTAACAAATCAATCCCAAACAACTTAGATGTCCCCAAGGCAATATCAGAATAGCCTGAAAAATCACCATAAATCTGAAATGCAAAATATACTGCTCCTAAAATTAATGATAATGAGTTCATAGATTGATAATTATCAAAAACAGCATCAGCATAAGTTGCACAATTATCAGCAATCACTATTTTTTTAAATAATCCCCAAATAATTTGATAAACACCTTCTTTTGCCTTTTCAGCATTAAAATATCGTTTGGTTTTTACTTGTGGTAATAAGTGCGTAGCTCTTTCTATTGGTCCTGCTACTAAAAGTGGAAAATAACTTACAAATAATGAATAATCTATAAAATTATGTTCTGCTTTAATTCGTTTATAATAAATATCAAGCACATACGACAACCCATGAAACGTATAAAAAGAGATCCCGACAGGAAGAATTAACTGCAATAATGTAGGATTCATTTGAAATCCGAAATCTTTTAACAAATCAGTAAACGATTGGACAAAAAAATTGTAGTATTTAAAAATACCCAAAAAGCCTAAGTTTATTCCAATAGTTAACCACAACCAACGTTTTCTCATTTTGCCAGTTGTACTCTTTTCCATCATAATAGCACTGAAGTAATCTAGAAAAGTGGAAAACACTAATAAAAACAAAAAACGCCAATCCCAACAAGAATAGAAATAATAACTTGCTACAATGAGCACTATATTTTGAGTGTTCTTGTTTTTTCCAAAGATAAACCAGTATAAGATAAAAACAATAGGTAAAAATATTGCGAAAGATAACGAATTGAAAAACATCTGATTATTAATCCTTTATTTTATTTGAAAATATTATTGAAAATTCTTTTGCACCAGTATGATTCAGATGATAACCATTTTTAAATAAATTAGATTCGGTAATTGAAGTAGAAAAATCCCAAAAAACAGGATAATGATTCCTTAATTGTGAAACAAAATTAAGATTTTTAGTATCCCTCCTGAACGGTGCTGTAAAAAAAACATAATTCATGCCATTAGTTTTCATAAATTGTAATGTTTCTTTATTGATTTCATTATTTAAAACGCTTGTTGGTAATATTCTTTGCCAAGTATTACCATTTCCATATAAAGGCTCATATCCAATTGTGGTGTCAAATTTGTTTTTTCGGAACAAAGCAGCTAACAGGTCTCTCATACCTAATTTGGAACTATTTTTTAAATATTTATAAAAGGGGAAATAAACTAAAAAGAGATAATCCTTTTCATCATAATAATAAGATTTTATTATGCTATTTTCTTGTATATATGGCAACATATCTAAATATAAAAAATTAGATTTATCAGTTGAATTATAATAATAATCCGTTTGAACAAAAATTGAATCCGATTTTATATTGTAAAATTTAGTAAGTTTCAATAATGTTAAAATGTCTTTAGGTTTTGCATCCATTACGCCAAAATTTATACTTGTCCTATTCAAACAAGAATCTATAATTTTTGGATTAATATGATTTACAACCCTCGACGAACCGTAAAATATATAGTTATATTTTTTATTTTGCTTATTTTTTATAAATTGAAATTTAGAATAGTTTGTTTTTTCAGTATAACAAAAGGTGTAAATTGACTCTAGCAAAAACGAAGTTGAAATGAATATAAATAATATCTTAGAAATAAAGTAAAAAAAATCTCTCATTTATTTAAAAGTAGATTAATTTCTTTCCAAATTTTTTCTGATGCCAAAGTTGGTTCTTCTCCAACTACAATATCAAACCATTTTTTTCCGTCAGAAACATTCGATTTTCTTCCATCTAAAATGGCTTTTACGATAGAAGTCAAGGCTGCTTTATCATGTACAAACAAGGCTGCTTGTTGAGAAGGCATTGAACGAAAATGGATGTATTTATAATTTTGTCCAATATCTCTAATTCCTTTTTTTAATTGTGGCTGTTCGTAATCAAAAAACAAACATGATTTATTATGTGCTACAAAATCAAATACCATAGACGAGGCAATATTTCCTACAAATTCAGTATGTTCACAAATGTTAGATTGCAACGCAAAGTCTTCTTTTGTTGGCATAATTTCATTCCATGTTTTTCCTATAGGACGCCATAAAGGATCTATGGAAACGATGACATCTTTATATTTATTTAATATAATTTGATATCTATCTGTAAAATCTACTGGACATTTACGATAAATTATTCCTAAATTATATCCTTGACGATTCAATTCTCTTACCGATATTGCCAAGTCTTCTAAATAATATTGATCCAAAGGAGAGGTTACGATATCATCTCCAGAAAAACAAATGTATTTTTTTTCAATTTCTAATTCATGTTGTGCGTAAAAGTCCTCTTTACTTTGTAACAAATCTGGATCAAAATGGCTTTCGAATTGAGGAGTACCTGTTACAAAAATATTTTCCGGAATCACATACGGACAATATTGCAACAATTCATTTTTCATATATTCACTCCAAACAAAATAATAATCTGTTTCTATTAAGGTTGTTGCCTTGGGTAAATTATCCCATGAAAATATAAAAGTTGCTGTAGGTATTCCTAAATCTTGCGCTGCTAAAATAGGCGCTATGGCTTGCGTAGGTCTTGGATTGGTACAAAAAACAAAATCTGGTTTTTGTTCTTCTAATTGTCTTTTACAATAATGGTATTTTTCGGTTGATCGTTCTGCTTTTTTTATTTTTTCTCGAATTACTTTTACTCCTTTCTCATTGGATTTAGTGGCTACGAGAAAATCAACATACAAACTTTTAAATGCGTTTTTGAATCCTTTATAGGATTGTGGAAAATTATAGGTATTGTATACTGTTTCTTTAAATTTTTTGTCAAATAAATTTAATTCTGATCTTTTTCTGGCTCTGGTAAAAACAGTTGTTAGTGGATGTAATTTATTATTGGTAATTTTTAATTCTTGGTATCCAATCTCTGCCTCAATTTCAAAAGGGGTATTGTTCCAATAAACAATCTCAAATCCTAATTTTTTCCCTATTTGGTTAAAATTTGTAAGCGCAAAATTCCTCAAGCCGACTCCATCTGGTAGGAAAATAAATATTTTTTTTGATGACATAAATGTCTTTTTTAAACTTTTTTAAATTTTAATTTGTCTCTTTGGATTTGTTCGATTGGTAAAATATCTTGCTCTTTATAAGACAATGCTTTGTAAACGGCTTTTAAATCTCTTGCTAATTTTCGCATTCCTTCTGGTTCTAAAGATGCCGCATGATCCGTCCCTTTCCATGTTCTATCTAATGTATAATGACGCTCAATAACATTTGCTCCTAGAGTAAAAGCGGCCACATCTACAGCAATACCTAAATGATGTCCTGAAAAACCAATATGTTTGACTTTATCTCCGTATTTTTGAATTAGTAAGTTGATATCTAAAAGACAAACATCTTCAAATGGAACAGGATATCCTGATGTACAATTGTATAACACTAGATCTTTGTTTCTTCCTTTTTCTATAAAATAATTAACTAAAGAATCTACCTCATCTTTTGTGGTCATTCCTGTTGAAATATGAATTTCTCCTTTGTAATTGTCACACAACCACTGTAGCATTTCAAAATTATTATTGCATGCGGATGGTATTTTTATAAAATCTGGCTCTAGAGAAGCTATTTCTTTAGCGGATGTGGTATCCCAAACTGATGTGGAATATACAATTCCTAATTCTTCGCAATATTTTTTTAGTTCGGCATGTTGATTAGCATCAAATTCTAAAAATTCTCTGTGCGCCCCATAAGTATCTCCATACGAATTTACAGGATTAGGATGTGGCGCATTATATTGTTCTTCTGTTAGCAACTCTTTATTGTTCCT
This sequence comes from Flavobacterium davisii, assembly GCF_042182265.1. Taxonomy (NCBI): domain Bacteria; kingdom Pseudomonadati; phylum Bacteroidota; class Flavobacteriia; order Flavobacteriales; family Flavobacteriaceae; genus Flavobacterium; species Flavobacterium davisii. Next base: position 1,992,108 of record NZ_CP097869.1, on the reverse strand, counting down.
TTTTTGAAATTTGACAGCATCTGCATTACAATATACTTTTGCCATTTTTATCAATTCTTTGGCAATTTCCATTTTTCCTTTATGGTTACATCCTATTTCAGCAATTACATAGGGTTTTTTAAATGTCATATCTTTTATTGTATTTCATTATCCATTCACATGTTTCTCTTATAGCTCCTTCTGAAGAATTCTGATTTAAAATGATATCTGCGTTGTTTTTCAGCGTTACTGTGGCGTTTTGTGGTGTAAAAGACCAACCAACGGAACAAATACAGGTTAAATCATTTACATCATCTCCTACATAAGCTATATTTCCAAAACTAGTATTTTTATTTAAAACAAAAGATTTTAACAATGAAAATTTATCTTTTACTCCTAAAAAAAGATTTTTAATTTGCAATTTTTTCATTCTTTCTTCTACTAGTTTGGAATTTTCAGAGGTTATTACAACAACCTCAACGCCATTTTGTCTGAGAATTTCTAATCCCATTCCATCACGCATATCGAATTTTTTCATTAGTTCTCCTTCTTTTCCGTAGTAAACACATCCATCGGTGAATACTCCGTCAACATCTAGCACTAAATAATCTATTCTTTTTTGCTCTTTTAATTGTTTTTGTCTTTTAGCTAATAGCTTTTCTGTTATTTCCCAATCTGTTAAACTGTCGATCTCTGTTAATGATTCTTCTGGCATTTCAACTACTGCTATCTTTCCACTTATTCTATTATTGGATTGTACAAATTCTTTTTTTGTAGTGGCATAAATTGCACCATTTTCTATTAAGAGTCCATCAAAATCTTGTCTTCTAGGTCGTTTAAATATATCATAATTTTGTGCTTTCCCTTCATTTGACCAAATAAATCGGTGTGTTTTAACCACACTTAAAGCGGCATCATAATTTTCATCGAGTTTATTTAATACCTTATTGATATCATTAGATGTTGTAAATGGAGATGTTGCTTGTAATAAGCACAATACATCAAAATCATAATTAATTTTTTCTACAAATTCTTTCATGGCACTTTCTGTTGATGCTGTATCGTTTGCATTTTCAGCACTTCTTAAAAGAGGGTGTACCTTGTTTGTCCAAGTATATTCTTTTTCGATGAATTTTAGTATTTCTTCATCATCTGTAAAAACAAAAATTTGATCTAATTCGGAAAAAATTGCTTCTGTTAATATCCAACAAAAGAGAGGACGTCCTAGCATTTTTTTTTTATTTTTTCCTTGAATTCCTTTGGATCCTTTTCGTAACGGAATAAGTGCGACTTGTTTCATTTATTTACTTTGAAAATAATGTTCTCTAATTTTTAAAAAATATTTTTCTACATAATAGGTCATGAAATAACCAAAAAAACAGCTAAAAAACAAGACAAGAATAAAGTGAATGTAATGATTTTCAACATTTAATTGTTTAACCTCAAATATAACAAATGTATGAATTACATAAATTGAATATGAACAGAAACCTATCTTGGCTATAATATCAACAATAAACTTTGATAAACTTTGATCTAAAATTTTATTAACATTAGGAATAAATAAAATAAAGCATAAGAAAATTCCAAATGCAATATAGACCAACGTAAAGCCTATTGTTTTTACAAAGAAAGAATTTAATGGCTCTATAAATGGGGTAAAGGTTAAAAATAATACAGCTAAAAAAAGTAAACAATTCCTTAATTCATTAAATTTTTTTCTAAAAAAATCTTGTTTAAAATGGTACAAATAAGAAATCAAAACACCAAATAACAAAGCATCGACTCTCAAATGTGTCATTGTAAAATTGCGTATGGATTGTTCTTCAAAACAAAAATTTGAAATGACACGAAATAATAGGATTAATACTAATATAAAAACTAAAATTTTTTCTGTAAAAAAATTAGTGTAGGAAAAAAAAATCTTATCTAATCTTTTATTATTCAAAACTAAATAAAAGCTTAAAACCAATCCAAAATAAAAATGTTCCTCAACTGCTAATGACCAACTTGCTGGGTAAGCGTATCCCCAACCTGTTGCATAATTTTGTAAAAACAGTAAATCTGTAGCTATTTTTCTAAAATCTAATATTTTATTATTCGAATAAAATGGTATTAGATACAAAATATAAAACAAATAAAAAATTGGATAAATTTTAAATCCTCTTCTTATTAAAAAACGTTTACCATCAATTTTATTATGTTTTTGATATTCCTTAAAAAGCAATCCCGAAACTAAAAATCCACTCAAAACAAAAAATAAATCAACTCCAATCCATCCCATTTTTTCTGTCCAATAAAATAAAAATTGATGGCGAAGTAAAACCAATAAAATTGCGATCCCTCTAAGAAAATCTAGTTCTCTCAATCTATTCATAACTTATTTTCTATTAATTTTTGATTTATACCTATTGTCAACTCTCCAAAATAGGTTAATTCAAAACCATAATTTTCTAATATTGTTATGATATCTTTACTACAATCAAACTCTTTATGAATTTCAATTGCAATACATTTCGTCTTTTTTAAAAAATCTATTGATGCTTTTTTACTAAAAATTTGCTTTTCTGAACCTTCAATATCAATTTTAAAAATATCTATATTTTCAAATTTAGATTTTTCCAAAACAAAATCAACCGTAAAAGCTTTTATATCAGTCTCATAACAAGATTCTTCAACACGAACAGCCCAATCAGAGCGATCTCTAAAATCACGTACTATTTTCAAACTGGTATTTTTATTCCACAACCCTCCTTTAAACAAATAAGCCTCTGTATTATTTAGTGTAAAATTTTTTTTGATCATACAAAAATTCGTGCTACTTGGTTCAATGATAGCTAAATTAACTTTAGGGAAAATACTTTTAAAATAAACAGAAGTATATCCAACGTTTCCTCCTGCATCAATTATGTATTGGGGTGTAGTTCCGAAAAAATCACGGTATAAATCTACTACTTTCTTATATTCATTTCCTCTAAAGACTTGTCCAAAAACTTTCACATCACTAGACGGTAATTTTCTTATATACAAATCAACTTTTGAATCAAATAACCTTACTTTATATTTTTCTGAATCTTCAGAAACTAAAACACCATTTGAAAAAATTAAATGATGATAAAGTTCATTTATTAATTTTTGTTTCCGAGTTGGTCTTAATCTAAAAATTTTCAGCAAATAATAAAAAAATAAGATTACTTTATTTTTAAAATCAATTCTGTGTAAATTTTTTAATTTAAGCATCTTTTTTATTTAATTGATTAGCAATCCAAAATTTAATTTTTAAAATCATAAAATCTCTTTTCATAGTTTTAAAATATGAAATTGTATTTAATATAGAAATCTTTTTAATAAAGGACAGAAGCAACTTCAACTTATTAGGAAATTTCAATTCTGAATGTAATTTAAAATGAGCTAAAGTTTCATTTTTAATTCTATTTAACTCAGACATTTCATCTCTTTTTATATCATAAAAAAAGGTTTCATTTATATCATAAATACTATAACCTAATTGGGTAACACGACTTGACCATTCTTTATCTTCACTAAATGGTAAAGAATCGTCAAATTTTACTTCTTCCCAAACTTCTTTAGAAACCAAACAACATGCCGCCATCAATCCAAAATCCAATGGCTTCTTAACTTCAAAATCATATTCTAATGCACGTTCAAAATTTTTTGCAGAATTAATAAAACGAACGCCTGCCCACTTTTTTTTATTTTGAACAAAAGAAAGAGAATTTTTAAAAAAGCTATTCCCCATAGGAATTACATGAGTACTTAATAACAAAACAACGTTATTTTTTGCTGACTCAATCCCCATATTAATTGCTTTTCCATAAGTAAATTTGTCTATAAAAATGATTTTACATTTATAACTTTTTGCTATTTCAACACTATTATCATTCGAATAATTATCAACTAAAATAATTTCATCTATATCATCATGATAAAACTTTGTCAAAATTTTCAAAGTTCGTTCAAGTAACTTAGCTTCATTTTTATTTCGGATAACAATACTAATCATAATTTTATTTATTTTATGAGACTCCTCTATAACAATAATCCTCTTATCTAAATGGTATAAACTATGTTTCTTTTTAGGATAGAGGTTAATTAAACAATATTTTCAAAGAATTTACGAAATGTAATATTTTTTTACATTCAAGACAAGTTGAGGATCGTTCTATTTTTTAAATTAATACTTACAAATAAAAACAGAATGTTGGCTTTTGTAAGTATTAAGTTAACATCTCCATTTTATCTCTCCAAATATCTTTTTTAGTGAAGCCAATGCACGCTAAAACTTATAAAATAAACTCGTTAAAACAACGATTGAATAGTATAATTAATACGTTAAAGATTTAACTTCTCTTATTTTTCGGATTGTAGAAACAGCCATCGGTTTTCTAAATTGTTTCTTCTTTTTATAATTTATAAAAATATGTTTTAATGCTTTACAATAAAGCTTAAAAAACATCACGTCATGTAGTGCATATTTTTTAAAATTATGAAATAATAACTTTAAAATAGGTACGATGGGTTGCGGATAATAGTTTAAAAAAATAAAGAAAGAGTTTTGCAACTGTTTTTGAAAACGATAATAATTTTTTCCTTGTTTTTTTCTCTTAATGAAATCTACCCGATGATTTACTATGATTTGATTGGTATACCATATTTCATAGCCTAAATTTAATACTTCTAAGGATAGACAGGTTTCTTCTCCATAAATATCGACCCATACAGGAAATCCTTTCGTTTTTTCATAAACTGTTTTTTTTATAGCAAATCCGCATCCTATAAATTCATTTGTTTCATACATTTGAACAGGTTCTTGATAAGAATCTAGGGCAACTTGATCTGTTTTAAAAATCCCTTTTATTTCCTTAAATGCCAATATTCCAATAACTGAAGTTGCAAACAAAGTTCGTATTTGTTCCTTGTAATTTGTTGAAATTAAATGAGCATCATCGTCTAATCCAATTAAATATTTCCCCGTAGCATGGGGGTATAAAAAAGCTCTAGCGGGTGAGGCGGATATTCGTTTTTTACCAGAGTACCACTTTACCCATTCGAATTCTTTTTTTAAGATTTCTGTTTCAGGACAAGCGTCAATATAAACTAAAACTTCTTCAATTTTCAAATCAATAGTTTGTTTTAAAACTGATAACGTTTTGTTTAAATCATCTGTTCGATTATGTGTTACTATGAGGTACGAGAACTCCATTCATTCGATATTTGAAGATACAAATCTACTATTTTTGGTTGAAGAAAGGCTCTATCATAACGGCAATTAGCATTAATTATATTTACTTCTTGGGCATTTTTACGCAACTGAAGATCTTGTAGTGCTTTTAAAATTAAATTAGCTATTTCTTCCTCATTCTCTGGATCTTGAATTAAAAATCCATTTTGTCCATTTTGAATTACTTCTTCTGTTGCGCCACCAGGGTTAGACTGAATAGGAAAAGCTCCCATCCCCATTGCTTCTAAGAGAGCATTAGGCATTCCATCAGATAAACTATTGGCTAAATGTAGTGCACTTTTACCCATAAAATCTAACAAAACGGCATTAGGTATGTATTTTTTTCTAGCGAAAATTTGTACTTTTTCTTGATTAAATAAAGGTTTTGAGTGTAAATAATCTACAACAACGGCATCTGCACTATATACTAACAAATCATATTTTTTGAATAGAGTTGGAATATATTTTTCAATAGCTTTCAATATAACTAGAGCTTTCCCTACTCCATCTTGGTAACCTTTGATCATTATAGTTGTTCGAGTTTCAACAGCCAAGATTGATTCTTTAGGATAATCAATTCCTCCATTACCTGGATAAACACCTAAAAAATTGGATTTAAAGCCTAGTTGTAATGCTTTTTCATAATCTCTACCACAATCTGTGATTAAATAATCTACTCGATTTAAGAATTGCTGTACAAAAGAAGTCTCAAGCCCTAGACGTTCATACTGAAATAAATCACTACCCCATGAGGAATACACTAAAGGAATGGTATTATTTTTTTTTAATACGGAAAAGATAGGGTACCCTGCTAATTGCATTTCAAATATATGAATAATATCTGGTTGTATTTGATTGATTAGTTGTGAAAAAACAGTAATTACAGATCGCTCATTATTTTTTTGAATAGTGGAATAAATACTTGGTAAATATTTTTTAATTTTTTGTCGAAATGGATAGTTCCATTTGATTTTCCAACCTGGATATTGTTTTACCCAACTAATTTTATCTGCAAATCCTGCACCATCTGTAATATCAAACCAGTGTACTTGGTATCCACTGTTTTTTAACTGGTTTGCCCATTGAAAAAAATGATGGTTGGGTATGGAAACTAGTAGGATTTTCATTTAATTGAAAAGTAATTTATATGTTTCATTAAATTGTTCAATCGAAAAATGCTCAGCTGCATAGTGTCTACAATTAGCGCTTAATTCGGCTATTAATTCAGGATGTTCAAGTAAGTGGAACAAATGAGCTACTAGGGTATTTATAATTTTTTCTTCTTCTAATTCTTCTATTAAATATCCTGTAACACCCTCTATAACATGAATTTTTATACCCCCTACATTTGTAGTAATAGGAATACAGCCAAAACTCATCCCTTCCATAAAAACCATTGGAAAACCTTCATAAACAGATGTTAAAACCAAAAAAGAGGTAGATAGATATAATGTTTTTAATACTTCAATATCACGAATATCTCCTAAAGGTTCAACTCCATAAGACAAAACCAAATCTTTTTTTAGACTAACACCACTACCTGCCATATAAAATATAGTTTCAGGATATTTTTGTTTAACAAGTTGAGAGGCTTTCAAAAAAAGTTCGGGTCGTTTTTCGTCAGACCATCTACCAATAAAACCAACTCGTATTTTATTTATAGACTTTACTGCAACTTCAGATGGAATAGCAACGCCATTAGAAATAACCTGAATATGGGAAGTACAAGAGGATATTCCAGCTCTCAAATAATAATTCGTAATAACAGTTTTAGCGACCTCATTAATTACAACTCTTGTTGTAATAGAACGAGCACTATCAATAATCATTTTTTCTCGATAATCATCTTTACTAAAAGCATGAAATAAATCAAACTTTTTGATATTGGAACTTATAAATGGCAAGACTTCATAGTAATAATCCGAATTGGAACCAAAAACTTTTGTAATGCTTTTACTTGAATTTATTTTATTTGCAATACATGAAGTTAATAACCGTATTAACCTAGTATTTTTTTTATTTAGTATATCATTAAGTTCTAAACAACAAGCAAATTGGGTAAAAGAAGGAAGCATATTAGAAGTTGCTGAAGCCTTGGTAAAAAAAACAATACATTTCTTAGGATGTATTGCCTCTAATATAGCCGCATGTACTCTTTCAGCACCACCAGTATGATAATACGGAAAAAAGAAAATAACTTCAACATCAGGTAAGACTCGAATCAATTTAAAGTTAAATGATAATAAATGGTAATAACCTATAAAAAGTTTTACTATTTTTTTTATTTTAACCATTCTTTTTTATTGCTTTACAACAAACCATAGTATCTCCTTCTAATAAGATTACTTCTTCTACTTCTAATGAGGTATACTTCTGAATAACATTTTTTAGTGTAAATGGGCTAAACCAATAATTATGATCAGGGTGTACTATCTCTATAAAAGAATCCTCTTCATAATGATTACGATGTATATGACGTTTAGAAAAACAATTTGGTGCGGTAATATAAAACGTTTGAGCGTTTACACTTTCTATTCCTTCTAAAAAAGTTCGAACATTATCCACATGCTCAATAGTTTCTGGGACTATACATATATCGTAACGATTCTCTTTTAAATCGTTAAAATTCGAAAAATAAGGTTGATCTACGTAAGCTTTTAAATGCTCAATACCATCTACATCTACATCAAAACCGTGAATGGATCGAGTTACTTTTGACAGAAAAATATGTAAATTATAGTCCGGTTTAAAAATGGGCCAATCATTACATCCAAAATGAATTATATCTTTTCCATCACATATTTGCTTAAAAAATTCAAATCGGTTTTTTATACTCTTTTTATCAACATACTGCACCCAAAAACTATCAATTTTTTGATATATAGGTAATTCTTTAACAAAGATTTTTTTGTATAGTTTTTTTAATTCGTTAATCATAATCATTTCCCATAAAATTAAGTATTTGTTCTTGAGTTAATCCTTTTTTTTGAAAAGCATATCGAGTAAATATTGTTTTTTTTAAAATTCGTTTAAATAGAATTTGTTTAACATAAAAAGCTACTTTATTTCTTTTGAGTAATGGTAGATGAGTATAGGAACGATAAATAGGAACTTCTTCATATAAAGCATTAAAACGCTCTTGCATCCAGGGTTCAAATATATTACCTAAATGAAAGGCAAAATTATCATCTGTAGACAAACGATATCCGTCATTTTTTAAAACGGGTAAGTCTGTATATTTATATTCACTATCGCCCAAGATTTTGTAAATACTGTTTTCTTTGGGCAAATTTTCAAATACTTCTCTTTTGTAGGTAGCGCAAAAATGAGGGCAACCTACTACCGCTTTTATTCCATTTGTTGCCTGTAATTTTAAAATAGTGTCTTTCCATGTGGGTTCTAGCCATAACCATCCTAAACTTTTAGCAAACATTTCTAATTCTTCTTCATTAGTCACAGGTTCGAATTGTAATTTTGAATTAAAGAAATAATCAAACCAAATATTATGGGTAAGTTCAAAATGCTTTCTAAAAACAGGAACTGGACTTACTGCTCCTGCTTTTGGGAAGGATTCAAAAATTTGTAAAACCTTGTCTTCCCAACCGTTTTTGAATAGAACATCAGCATCTGTAATAGTTATTAAACGTTCTTCTGCAGTACGCAGTGATTTTAAAATACTATTCACTTTGCCTATTCCTTCACGTTCAATAATCAATTCATCTATATAACCTTTAGAATATAGGATGTTCAAACGTTGATTAATCGTTACTGAGCTTCCATTACTGACTACTGAAATTTTTAACGGTGAATGTGTTGTTTTACGAACGGAATATAAACAAAGTTCAAAAATGCGATATGTATCTTTGTAATAGTCCTCTTCATTTGGAATATGTAAAGGAATTATGACACGATGATCACAAACAGTTCGTTCTACTAGTTTTCCTATTTTTGTGGGATTATTTCCTAAACGCATACTCATTAGATTTTTTATAAAAGGCTATTAATTTAGCCACTCCTTCTTCTAGGGTAATTAAATCTTTATTTAATATAGATAGCATCTTTGAATTATCTGGACATCTTCTGGCCATATCGCCTTCAGGTAACGCGGGTAAAAACACTATTTCGCTAGAAGATTGAGTATATTGAATAATTTCTTGTGCTAATGATAGGATTGTTTGTTCTTTATGACTTCCAATATTAATTACATCGTTCAGACAAAGACCTTGATTTAATATTTTCACACATGTTTCTATATTGTCTTCTACATAACAAAAAGAACGGGTTTGCATACCATCGCCATAGATGTAAATGGTTTCATTTTTTAATGCTGCTTTCAAAAAACGAGCAACTACAAAATCTTCGCTCTGATTGGGACCATAAGTATTAAAAAATCTAAAAATGGTATAATTTAAACCATATTCTTGTTGATATGATTTAAAAAATGCTTCTCCTACATTTTTCACTATCGCATAAGGTAATCTTGAATTCAACGGTGTTGTCTTTTCATTTTGGGGAATTTCAATAGGCTCTCCATATACCTCTGAAGAACTTGAAAAAAACACACGCTCAACTCCTGAGTTTTTAGACAAACTCAAAATATTTTTAATTCCTTCTATGTCATCTAAAACGGAAATGGGATTTGCTAATGTTCTCTTTACGCCTACTACAGCTGCATAATGAAAGACATAATTAAAATTGTAGCGTCCGAAAATGGGTACAATATCGTTATAAACATTACAATTTGCTTTTATAAATTTTATATTGTCTTTTTTCGGAATTTTGTTTAAAGATCCTGTTGACAAGTTATCTACAACAACTATATAATTTGAACTGTCTTCTGCAAGCTTGTCTACTAAAGCACTTGCAACATTTCCTGCTCCTCCGGTAACTAATATAATTGACATGAATATTTTTTTTATAATTATTTTAAATGGTTAACTTTCAAAAACTATAAGAATAGAATTAAAACTAATTTATCCATAAGGCTTATATTCATTTATAAAGAGTCATATATCCTTAATTTATTCATTTATTTTTTGTAATTGTTTCACTATTCTACAGGCCGTAGCTCCATCTCCATATGGATTTATTGAGGAGGAAAATTTTTGAAAAGTATCTAATATTTTAGTAGCTTGTTCTATTATTAAATCTGTATTTGTTCCTACTAAAAATGACATCCCCGCTGCCACCCCTTCTACTCGTTCTGTAAAAGTTCTTGTAACAAGAATAGGTTTTCCTAATGTTAGTGCTTCTTCTTGAACTCCTCCTGAATCTGATATTATCATAAATGATTGTTCCATCAACCAAATAAATAAAGGATATTCCGCAGGCTTTATTAATAAAATATTAGGCTGGTTTCCTAACATAGAAGTAACGGGTTCCAAAACATTAGGGTTTAAATGAACGGAATAAACAATTTGTACATCAGATCTTTGAGCCAGTACTAACAACGCTTGGCAAATCTGAACTAATCCTTCTCCAAAATTTTCCCTTCTATGTCCAGTAACCAACAATATTTTTTTAGTTAAATCTAGTTGTTTTTTTAATTCAAATATGGCTTCATTTTCGTAGCCTATCTTAATTTTATTCACCGCCCATTTTAATGCGTCGATTATAGAATTACCTACCTCAAAAACATTTTCTTGATGAACCATTTCTAAATGTAAATTAGAAACTGATTGTGGTGTTGGAGCAAAATGATAATCAGCTAACTTAGCTGTTATTTGTCTATTTAATTCCTCTGGAAATGGAGAATATTTATGATATGTTCTTAAACCTGCTTCTACATGTCCAATTTTTATCTGTCTATTGAAAGCAGCTAATGCTACCATGGTTGAAGTAGTTGTATCTCCATGGACTAACACCATATTAGGGGCTTCCTTTTCTAAAACAGGATCAATATATTGCAATATGTTAGCACATAATTGGTTTAAACTTTGATTGGGTACCATTAGATTCAAATCATAGTCTGGAATAATTTCAAAAAAATCTAAGACCTGATCTAACATTTGTCTGTGTTGTGCTGTAACACAAACTTTTACTTCAAATGCTTTTTCTTTTAATTTATGATACAATGGTGCCATTTTTATAGCTTCTGGTCTAGTTCCGAAACAAAGTAAAATTTTCATCAACCCTTTTTTATACACTACAAGTATACTTATATTTTATTAAATCCATTAATCAAATCTAACTTTTCTATTTCTATTATTATTTTCATCAATAAAATCTAATAAATCTTTCTACTAGATAATGAAATACAATGAAAAGTAAACTACAAGTAAAAATTGAACCAAAAAACTTATGTCTTCATTAACATTTTTAAATAGATGTGAATATTAAAAAAATCTATAATTCATCTTTTAAATAAAAAAAACAACTAGCTCAGTATCCCAAAAAACGACAACTACTTCATTTTCAAAAACATTACTAACGAACTCTTTAAAAAAAGCATAAAAGATCCATTAAAAATAGTCTATAATTAGATTATTAAAAATCAATAATTTTCCTATAATCCAAATTTGAATCATCAAGACACTGTAAAAAATCATCTTAATATTTTTTTTTACAAATAAGGTTATTGATAGATCTAATAAATAGGCTAAATGAATTCTTTTAAAAGTCTAAAAAAAAACAAAACTGTATAAAGCATAAAAGCAGATACGACTACATTAGCATTTTCAAAAATGAAATCTAAGATACAAACTCGTTTTTCAATCAAAATAATAAATAGCTATTGCAAATGTGGTCATAAACCTCGAAAAGTTAATTCTTGTATTTTATCCATTTTTTTATACGAGTTTTAATCTTAGCAATTAATGGTTTTTTATAAGCATTTGCTTTATACCAAGTTTCTATTTTTTGAATCCAGTTATCATTTAACCAATCTTGTAGATAGACTAAAGAATAACCAGAATCTATAAACTGTTTGGCTTGAAAAACTAATCTGGGGCTATAAATATGAAATGCTGGAGATTCTGTATTAATAAAAATATCAAAATCCATTACAGCTGCACGAGTACAAAAATGTTTATCTTCACCTAACCAAGTCATGTTTTTTATGCTTTGAAATCGAACACCTGAAGATAAAATTTTACGAGTTAATAAAGTACAAGCTCCTGTAAACCCTACTTCGTAGGTGCCTGGTATTCTATAACTCATCATTCTATCTAATGGATTACCATCTTTATCCCAACAATTGGGCATATAAGAGGCTGCGTACGAAAAATGTGTCCAAAATATCTCTGCTATAAAATCTTTCTTAGCATGAAATAAATGGTTTATCGTTTGTGGATGCAAAACTAAATCAGCATCTACAAAAAATAAAAAATCATAATCCTCTCTTAAAAAGTATTGGATAGCTCTGTCTTTTATCAGAGTAATTCTATTATATAAATCTAATTCCCATCTTTCCTTTCGTTCTTCTATATCGGGTTCTATTTCAAAAATAGTGTTCAACAATAAAGCGTTGTCTTGTTGAGAAACAAATTCTTGTAACAAAACACTACTTTTTGGATCTAAATTATCATCAAAAAAAGAATATGTAAAATTAAATTCCGCAACATCTAAATCTAATAAAGAACGGAGATGTAATGCTACTATTTCATGTGATTTTCTAACTGGAGAAAAAAGCAATATTTTTTTTTTCATGCTTCTAACTATATTTTTTGAATAGTCCAACGTTGAGGTAATATATGTAATCCATGAAGTCTTGGCTTGAATTCTTGCTTAATCTTATAGGCTTCACTTTTAATTACTTCAAAATATAATAATTTATCAAAAATAGTATACTTCGATTCAGCAATTGCATCCATCACAATTACAGAAACAAAATATTTACTTGGAACATAATTAATATCTGAAAAGTCACAGGTAATCTGAAAACAACCATCTTCATTTAAAACAACTTCTTCTGCCATAAGATAAGTAGAACCAGTAGTTAAAATCTTGTCTTCATAATTATATAATTTATATTCTACTATTAATGACCCTCTAAATCCAAACGTTTCTAAATGAGTAACTATTTTAAATCCTGTATTAAAATCTACTAAATCTATATTTTCAAATACAGAATTAGATATATAAGCATTTTTAAGTATCAAACGTTTATCAAAAGTAAGTAGTGGAAAATTAATTTTTGAATCAAAGCTTACTTTTAAATATTCTGAAATGATTGTATCAGTATCACCAATCATTTTAACAGTTCCTTGTTCTAATAAAATTACTTTTTTACATAATTTTTTTATCGCAGACATATCATGACTTACAAACAAAACAGTTCTTCCTTGTCCTTGAGCTATATCTTGCATTTTACCGATGGCTTTTTGCTGAAATTCTGCATCTCCTACAGCTAAAACTTCATCAACTACCAATATTTCAGGTTCTAAGAAAGCGGCTACAGCAAAAGCTAATCGAACGGTCATTCCACTACTATAGCGCTTGGTTGGTGTATCAATATAACGCTCACACCCACTAAAAGCAATAATTTCATCTAACTTAGAGGTAATTTCTGCTTTGGTCATTCCTAAAATAGCACCGTTCAAATAAATATTTTCACGACCTGTGAGTTCTGGATTAAATCCCGTTCCTACTTCCAACAAAGAAGCAATTCTTCCTCTTGACTTTATTACTCCTGTAGATGGAGCTGTTACTTTGGATAATATTTTCAAAAGAGTTGATTTCCCTGCTCCATTTTTACCTATAATACCTAACACCTCCCCTTTCTGTACTTCAAAATTTATATCCTTCAAAGCCCAAACATAATCACTGGTTCCTTTAGACTTTCGATCATTGGTTTCCCCCACTTTTAAATAAGGGTCTTCTTTACCACGAATTTTATACCACCAACGATTCAAATCATGACTAATCGTACCTGTCCCAACAGTCCCTAATCGATATTGTTTTGACAAATTCTCTATTTTTAATATTACGTTATGTGAACCCATGGATTAAAATAATTTATGAGTGAAAATCTTCTAATTATAAACAAAATTTATGATTCAAACTGTATCTATAAAATTCTTTTCTGTTTTATTAAAAATCAACAATCCGAATAAAAAAAGCATTAAAGTTATAAGGATTGTATAAAGCATTCCCTCTATTGAAATACTCCCTTCATCTAGTAAAATGAAACGAGAAGCTTCTACGATGTATGCTAAAGGATTGTATGCTACCAGCCAAGCATATTGTGGAAACTTTTGTTGAATTAACTCTATAGGATAAATTACAGCTGAAACGTACATGAGTAGTTGAGTTCCAAAGTTTACTAAAAAAGATAAATCTCTATATTTAGTCACCAATGAAGAAATAATCATTCCTAATGCCAATCCTAAAAAGCCCATTAAAGCTACTAAAAAAGGGAATAACAACAAAGTTCTACTTAGTGTTAATGACATTCCATTGAATACATAATAGAAATAGAATCCTAAAAAAATTAATAATTGAATACCTAATTTTAATAAATTAGTCACTACTGTAGACAGAGGCATAATCACTCTAGGAAAATAAACTTTACCAAATATAGCTGCGTTTTTCTTAAAGGTGTCTGACGTTTCCGTCAAACAAGTCGTGAAATAGTTCCAAATTATAATACCCGCCAAATTAAACAAAAAAGGAGGAGTTTCACCTGTTTTTATCCCCGCTACATTATTAAAAATAACAGTAAACGTTACAGCTGTAAACAATGGCTGAATCAAGTACCATAAAGGACCTAATATCGTTTGTTTGTAAACTGTAACCACATCCCGTTTCACAAATAAAATTAATAAATCACGATACGCCCAAACTTCTTTTAAATTCAAATCAAAAAATGAAGATTTTGCTGTAATAATCTGATTCCAATTATCGTCTTTAGGAGTATTCATACATTTTATTTAAAAAGCGCAACTTAATAAAATATACTATTAAATACAATAAAAAGAAAAATTATCATTATGTAAAGACTATCTAAATACGTACCTTTGTAAAACATAAAGAAATTAAAAAATCTATGCTGTTTTTTACCAAATCAAAGCCTTATTTAAAAGAATTTACAGAAAATTTTATTGATCTACATTCCCATATACTACCTGGAATTGATGACGGAGCCAAGAATATAGAGGATACCATACAGTTAATAACTACTTTGTCTGATTATGGATTTGTACAATTTATGGCAACACCCCATACTTTTGCTGGTTATTATGATAATACTTATGAATCTATAGCTACCAATTATAACAATACCATTAAAGAATTGAATAAAAAAGAGTTATTTGTTACTATGAATTTTGCTTCAGAATACTTAATGGATGATCATTTTGTTTCTCTTTTCAAAAAAAAGGAAGTTCATACTCTAAAGGAGCAATATGTTTTAGTCGAAATGTCTTATTTAAATGCTCCTATCAACTTATATGATATTTTATTTGACCTACAAGTGGCAGGATACACTCCCATATTAGCACATCCTGAACGTTATTTATTTTATCATCAGCAATTTGATTCCTACAAAAAGCTAAAAAATGCTGGATGTAAGTTTCAATTAAACCTATTATCTACAGTTGGATATTATGGAAAAGAGGTAAAAAATATAGCGGATCAATTATTAAAAGAGGGATTAATTGATTTTGCAGGAAGTGATGTACATCACGAAAGACATTTAACTGCTTTTCAATCAAAAATAGAAATAAAAAATACGGATGCTCTTAAAGAGGCCATTCGAAATAATAATTTCTTTAAAATATAATATTCAGCAATTCCTATTTCCCCTAATGCATTTATTTTTATTATTGAGAATCATTTTTTTTGCATTTTCTTAAGTAAAAATAAATTAAACCATATTTATTACTATTAACAAAATATACGTATAACATAAACTGTATCCTGTTTCTCAAAACCTACTTATGATAAAATGAATCCTTTGAATCCTTTTTTTGCCATTATAATCTTCCTCATTGCCTTTGCAACAGCTTATTTAATAAATTTAAATTATAAAATAACAAATGACAACACAAGATATGAAACAATAGATGGAATAAGAGGCTTTCTAGCTATAGGTGTTTTTATACATCATTCATCAATATGGTTTCAATATTTACAAATAAAATCTTGGGAAGCCCCAAAATCAAACTTATATAATCAATTGGGCCAAACAAGCGTTTCTTTATTCTTTATGATCACCTCCTTTTTATTTGTGACGAAATTATTAAATTCAAAAAATCAAAAAATTAACTGGAACATCATATTCATATCTCGTTTTTTTAGACTAGTTCCAATGTATCTAGTATCTATCTTTCCATTAGTCTTAATTATATTCATAATAAGTAATTGGCAACTCAATGTTTCTCCTTTTCATCTTATAAGAGAATTACTGGAATGGATAACTTTCACCATTTTAGAGAGTCCAATCATCAATAATTTATCATATACACATATAATAAACGCGGGGGTTGTCTGGTCTCTTCCTTACGAGTGGCTCTTTTATTTTAGTCTTCCACTCATTTCTATTTTAATATTCAGAAAAAGGACTTCTTTTTTTTATACTGCAATTAGCTTCTTGTTCGTCCTATCTTTCTTTAAAATTCACTGTTTGAACATTCCGCATTTACTTTCTTTCTTAGGCGGTATAATCCCCCCTTTCATCATTAAGTATAATACAAAAAAAGTAAATTTTAATTCCTCTTTTTTCAGTTTAATAATTCTAGTATGTCTAGGATTAATTTTACTTTTTGATACTTCTAACAACTATATTTGCAAATTTCTAATAATAATAGTTTTCAATTTAATTGCTTTAGGTAATAATATTTTTGGAATTTTAAAAAATACTACATTAAAGTTTTTAGGTGATATTTCATATAGTACCTATTTAATTCATGGAATCATCATTTTTATCGTAATGTTTTTTTATTATGGTCTAGAAGAAGCCGAAAAAATGTCTCCTATAAAATTTTACAGCATCATTTTCTTTATAACTCCTATTGTCGTTTTAATTAGTTTTTTATCTTATAAAATTATAGAAAAACCTTTTATAGATTATTCAAAAAAAATTAACTATGACCAAATAAAGAATTACATTATAAAAATTAGACATTAAATTTGAGGTAATGTATTCAAAAATAGTTGGTAATTTTTCACTTTTTAACACTTATATTGCCCTGTAAAATTAAAGAGAAGGTTTCCTCTACCGAGGAGCAACCAAGTAGCAATAATTTTATAATTTATACGATATAAAAGGATGACTAAAAATCCATCCTTTTTAATATCGGTATTTAAGGCACATTCAGAAGTAAAACCACATCAACCCAAAAATGGATAAAAAGACCGAAATTGAAAATCAATTTTGATCTTTTTTGAATCTATTTAGTTCGAAAACAGGGTTGAAAGCGTCACGATAAGACACCCGTTCCTTGTAAAACTATCAAAATCATCATGGATACTAAAAAGTGACATTTGCCATTAAAAGCTACTTAAATATGTTATTTTATACCATTTAAACTTATACCATTTTAGTTTTGAAATTACCTAAACCAAAACGCACTACAGAATACATGAATCAAGAGATATTACGCAATATTATTAGAGTAAATTTAAACCTTAAATGGTATTATAATATATTGGATAAAAAAATGAAGTTCTCGATACGCTTTTTTCATTTTCAAAAGAAATCGAACAGACGATCGAGTATATAATTGAAATCACCGCTAGTTCGAGCGCGAAGCGCATCGAGAACCAACACTAATTTTTGTTGCTTTTGTAGATGTACTATTTTTAAAAAGAAAATTCAAAGATTAAATGGTATTAGACATATTTTCAAATGAAAACCTCATTTTTGGCTCTTTTTGATCTATTTCGAGGTTCGTTTCTTTAAATACAAGTCTTTATTTTTTTGAAAAAAAAGTATTTGTATTATTCTAAATATACCTAAGTACACTTCCCTTATTGAATATACAAAAAGTTTTTAAGATTAAAAAAAATGAGCTCAATGTCTTGTTGAGCTCATTTTTATCAAATTTAAGTTTAAATCTATTGATATTTTTAGATATAGTCTAATCATTGATCATTTTCACATATCATCAAACTTATTTATAATTCATCAATAATCATCATTTTTTTATTCCATTTAACCTTACATCTAATAAGATTAAAAAATCGGTCATTATTTTTTTAATTCAATTAATATTTCTGTCAAACTATTAATACTAAAAAAAATACTTTTGATTCTATTTCAGAATAAATAAATCTCTAATTTTTTCCCAAAAAGTTTTCTCTTTTACCTCTTGTCCATATCCATATCCATATCCATATCCATTTATTACATCAGTATCATTCAAGACCATAGACATATTAGGCAATTTACCCTCTCTATAAATAGAACTTGGAATTTTTAACAATTCTTTTTCTAAATATTTAGCTCTAACTACATAAATAAAGGCATCGGCATTTTTTGCAATAAGCAAAGTATCAGTTACTAAACTTACAGGAGCTGTATCAACTATTATATACTCATATTTTTCTTTCAAATAATCAAACATTTCCTCTAATTTCCGACTCATTAATAATTCTGCTGGATTAGGCGGAATAACACCCGCAGGAAGAACATCAAAACAATCGTAATTAGGCAATTTGATTATATAATCCTCAATTGCTTGATTAGGCGTTGTAAGATAATTTGTCACTCCTCTGTTTGGCAATTGTAAATAATCATCTAATCGTGGATTTCTAATATCTAAGCCTATCAATAAAACTTTTTTCCCTGTCAAGGCTACAGTACCCGCAAGGTTTACAGTAATGAAAGTTTTCCCTTCTGCTGGCAACGTAGAAGTTAAGAAAATAGTTTTAGCATTGGTTTCTACTTTTGAATTTAGAATAAATTCAAGATTAGTTCGTACAATACGCATTGCTTCGGCCGCACTTGTTCGACTCTCTAATTGAATAATTTCTTGATGAGAGTCAGAATGAGGTACATCCCCAAGGAATGGAATTCCTAATTTATCTAAATCTGCTTTTGTTTGAACCTTTGTATTTAATAAATCTTTTAGATAAATAATTACAAATGGGATGAATAAACCAACTAAAATTGCAACAAAATAAATAATCAAGGGTTTTGGTGAAATAGGATTTTCTAAAGCATAAGCTTTATCTATTATTTTCGAATTGGGTGCAGTAGCTGCCAAGGTAATGGCTGTTTCTTCTCTTTTCTTAAATAAATACAGATACAACTCCTCTTTTATCTGTTGTTGACGAAATATACCTCTATATTCTCTTTCTAACTTTGGAATCTTATTTAATTTTGAATTTAATGAATTGCGTTCTCCTAGTAAATCATTATTTTTAAATTCTAAAGCTGATTTTTGTTTTGATAAACTTTGAGCAATAGAACCTTTTAGAGTTAAAATACGATCATTTAATTTTTCTATATTCGGATTATCAGATGTTGCACTTTTTAATAATCTATTACGTTCAATAACTAACATATTAAACTCATTGATTAAACCAGCCGCTGACGCATTATCAGAAGGGATTAAATTTATAGGTAGAACATCTGTCTTATCACTCTTCAATTGAGCGATCATCATATTTATTACAGTAAGCTGAGTACCAACAGAAACTTGTTCTGTATTAAATGCAGATGCTGTTTTCAAATCCAATTCTACTTCAGCAGTAATATCAGTCAGATCGTTATTTTTTTTATATTTTTCTATATTTTTCTCAACCCCTTGTAATTCTTCTGTAACGATAGCTAGACGATCATTAATGAATTTTGCCGTTTTTTCTGATATCAAATTCTTATCATTGATAGCATCTTGATTATAGTTTACTACTAGTTTATCTAAGAAATCAACAGCTCTTTGTGGTACTGGATCAGTAAAAGTAATTTCTACCACATTCGTTTTTTTATTCAGTGGCTGAACTACTATCTTATTTTGAAGAGAATTAGTTTCTTTATCAATATTTCTTATATCTATTCGATAAGTTCCTTTATCACAATACTTTACTTTCCCAAAAGCATCTTCTAACAAAGACAATCTCTCTATAATAAAACTGCCTAATTTTTCACTTTTAATGATTTGATTATAACGATATTCTCCTATTAAATCTTTATTTTGATTGTATAATAAAAATTTATGAGTTCCTTTCAATGATACTACAAGACTTGTATCTAAATCTATCTTCTCTTTGTTCTCAAAAAGAATTTTTATGGGACTTTTCCCATAAACATTAGTTGATTTAATTCTACCTACAGCATAGTAATTAATATTGAAACCTCCTGACAATAAGGTTTTTTTTATGATATTTCTAGATTTTAAAATTTCAATCTCGTCATCAATTTTATTCTTAGCTCCTCCGAAGCTACTGATGTCCTCCAAAACAGAAAGCTCAGATGCCAACCCTCCTGACTCTTTATCTTTTATTAATACCGTAGTAGATGCTTTATATGTAGAGGTTTCATAACGTAAGTAAATTTTTGCTAAAAACAAAGAAACTATAACTAAAAAAACAAACCAATACCAATTTCTTAAAAATTTATTTAATATTAGTTTTATATTTATTTCATCAACATTTTCTTCTTGGGGCATGAAATTATTTTGCATTTTATCATTATTTTTTAAACAATAGTACTAGTGATATAAGAACAGAACTCAACGAAATCCAAACGGGTATATTTTGATTAAATGTGGACGCATTCGCTCTTGCTCTATTAGGTTCTATATAAATTAAATCATTCTGTTTTAAATAATAATAGGGTGAATTCATAAAATCAGACTTTGTCAAATCAATTCTATGATATGTTTTTTTTCCTTCATTTTCTCTAATTAACAAAACATTATTTCTTTTACCATAAATAGTCAAATCACCCGCTAAACTTAATGCTTCAGGCAATGTAATACGCTCACTAACTACATTGAAAGTTCCTGGTTTTGCTACCTCTCCTATCACGCTTACCTTAAAATTCATTATACGAACGTTCACAATAGGATTCTTAATATATACTTTTAATTTATTTTTCAACAAATTAATTGCCTCTTCTTTTTTTAACCCTCCAAAAGTTAAAGTTCCTATAACTGGAAATTCTATTTGATTTTTTTGATCTACCAAATACAATTGTTGCTGTCTCTGGCCAGGTGCACTTTGATTACCAACATTTGGTGCCGTGGTACTTTCTAAATTGAATGGAGCTGCTGCCTCAGTATCTGGAGCAGAAACTGTAATTAGTAACAAATCATCTGGTTGTATTTTAGGCTCAAAAAACACTACACTTTCAAAATTCGAATTATTAGATAAATCCGAATAATACGCTATCTTTTTTTGTTGTGAACATCCTAATACAAAAAAAGAAATTATTCCAAAAATAATTAAATAAATTTTACCTCTCATATATCAATTTTTATCTAAAATTTCATAATCAGAATTTAAACTTTTAAATTCTGGCACAATCATTTTCATATATTTAACGATATTGTGATTAGAATATTTAAAAGTAGTATCAATTAACAATTGAATATTTTCTTTTACTCTTTCATAATCTTCTATTACGTCTTGTGCTACTAATATTTTTTCATGATGAGTAGGCAAGGTTTTTGAATCGTCTTTCAATAATTCTTCGTACAATTTTTCACCAGGTCTTAGCCCTATTTCTTTTATTTGTACATCCACATTTGGAATTAAACCTGCTAAACGTATCATTTTTTCTGCTAGATTGTAAATTTTAACCGGTTTCCCCATATCAAATATATAAATTTCACCTCCACTTCCCATAGTTCCTGCCTCCAAGACAAGTTGACAAGCTTCAGGAATAGTCATAAAATATCGAATTATATCTTTGTGCGTAATGGTCACGGGACCTCCTTCTGAAATTTGTTTTGTAAATAATGGAACGACCGATCCATTAGACCCTAAAACATTCCCAAAACGGGTTGTTATGAATTTAGTAGTTTTAATATTCTTTTTTAATAGTTCAAAATGTAATGATTGAACATACTTTTCTGCAATTCTTTTACTTGCTCCCATTACATTACTTGGATTCACAGCTTTATCTGTTGAAACCATTACAAAACGTTCTACTTTATATTGGACTGCCAAATCAGCTAAATTACTAGTTCCCATAACATTAACAAAGATTGCTTGTGAAGGATTCTCTTCCATTAATGGAACATGTTTATATGCCGCTGCATGATAAATAATATTAGGTAAATATCTTTTAAAAATAATATCTAACCGTTCTTTATCTCTAATATCTGCTACCTTAGCAATGATTTCAATAGAAGACGTATCATACTTATCTAACTCAATCAATAAATTATGTAAAGGACTCTCCGCTTGATCTATCAATAGCAACACATTTGGTTTAAAATCTATTACTTGTCTAACAATCTCACTTCCTATGGAACCCGCAGCCCCTGTTATTAAAACTGTCTTATTTTTATGGGTTAAAGAAATAGCATTATTATTTAGAATTATAGGTTTTCTATCTAATAGATCTTCTATCTCAAAATTCTTAATTTTTTTTGAAATTTCTTTTTGATCTTCCCAATCAGAAACCAAAGGTACAGTAAACACTTTTATACCTATTTCTAAACATTCATCTACTAGTTGAATTTGTTCTTCTCTGGTTAGACTTTTATCTGCAATAACCAATCCTGATACTACATTTTCTTCAAATAATTCTACTAGATTTTCTTTAACACAGAATATAGGTAGACCTAATGCTCTTTTAGAATCATTAGATTGATATTTATCTATAAAACCTTTTATATGAAAACGTTTCGGTATTTCTGACAAAAGGGCATTAGCTACTGCGATAGCATTGGCATCTGAGCCATAAATAAGCAACACCTCTTGTTTTCCTACTAAAATATTAGAAAAATAGATTTCAAATATTTTTTTAACTAAAACTCTGTAAAAAAAAAGCAAACAAAAAACAATGAATGAGTTTACTAATAAGGCTGTTGTAAAATAGAGATCTACATATAGGAAAGTTTTACTAAAAGCATCTATTATTACTAATGTGGAAAAGGAAAAAAATTGAGCGAAAAAAATTTTAACCGCATCCACAATGGAAGAGTGTCTAATAATTCCCGAATAGGTTTTAAATATCCAAAAAAAGAAAATATTAACGAAAAAATACAACGGAATTTTGATTCCTTCATATTGAGTTGTTATAAATTTAAGATTGATCCCTTTAAACAAATAGTAAGTCAATCCTGTAGCAAAACTAATAACTAAAATATCTAAAAAAAGAACAAACCACCTAGGCAAATAACCTATATTGCTTAAGTTTATTTTAGATAAAATTTTATGGTTAATTTTTTTATTTAGATATTTTCTCACTTTTAAAGAACATTATTTTTATTTAGTTTTTTCACCTTGCAAATTACCGAAAAAATAATTGAAGTTCCGAGTAAATTCTTGCTTTTTCGCTTTCTGTCAAATTAGATCCTGAAGGCAAACACAAACCTCTTTCAAATAAATCCTCTGATATTCTCGCTCCGTAATAAGGATAAGATTTAAATATTGGCTGAAGGTGCATAGGCTTCCATAAAGGTCGAGTTTCTATATCCGCTTTTTCAAATGCTAAACGGAGTGCTTCTCTTTGTTCATAAGACTCTAATACAATCGCACTTAACCAATGATTGGAATAAAAATCGTCCGTTGGCTCACTTAAAACAATTACATTTGGAATATTTACAAAGAATGACTTATAGAACTGGTTCATATCTCTCCTTAACTCAACATGTTTGTTTAAAACTTCCATTTGTCCACGTCCTATACCTGCACAGATATTACTCATTCTATAATTATAACCTATATGACTATGCTGATAATGAGGTGCATCATCACGAGCTTGAGTTGAAAGAAACACTGCTTTTTGTTTAATATTCATATCATTTGTTACCAATGCTCCCCCCCCAGAGGTTGTAATAATTTTATTCCCATTAAAAGACAGTATACTAATATCTCCTAATGTTCCACATTTTTGTTTTTTATAGGAACTTCCTAATGCTTCTGCACTATCTTCTACAACAGGAATTTGATATTTTTGAGAAATTTCTTTTATTTGATCGTGCTTGTATGGCATCCCATATAGATGAACTGCAATAATTGCTTTTGGTTTTTTTCCTTTAGAAATTCTATCTTTTATAGCTTCTTCTAAAGCAATTGGACACATATTCCACGTTTCTGATTCACTGTCCACAAAAATAGGAGTAGCTCCTTGGTACACAATTGGATTTGCTGAAGCTGAAAAGGTCATACTCTGACAGATTACTTCATCACCTGCTTTAATATCTAAAAGAATTAGAGCTAAATGTAAAGCGGCTGTTCCTGAACTTAAGGCAGCAACGCTCAAATTTTTACCTAAGTATTTTTCTAAGTCTTGCTCAAAACCATTCACATTAGGCCCTAGTGGCGCCACCCAATTGGTTTCAAAAGCTTCATTCACATACTTTTGTTCATTCCCTCCCATATGAGGAGAAGAAAGCCATATTTTTGTATTATTCATTTGAATTATATTTTATTACTTTTCCAGGATTTCCTACAACAACAGCATAATCTGGAACATCCTCTATAATAACTGCTCCAGCACCAATAGTTGACCATTTCCCTATTTTTATCCCTTGTATAATGGTAGCACCAATACCAATATGACTTCCTTCTCCTACAAAAACATTTCCTGCCAGTGAAGCATTTGGTGAGATATGCACATAATTTTCAATCCAACAATCATGATCAACAGATGCTGAAGTATTTATAATACAATGTTTACCAGCCTTAACATGAGCATTTAAAACTACACCAGCCATTATAACCGTCCCTTCACCTACACTAGAAAATTTAGATATTATAGCTTTTGGATGAATAGCAATAACAAAGTTAACATTTAGAGTATCCGCAATTTTTTTTCTTGTCAGATTATTACCAATCGCTATTATGCAGTTATCAGAAGGATGAAATTTAAATTTTCTAGAATTAATAATTGGAAAATCAAAAATAGTTTTTAATCTTTCCAAATCATCAATAATAGTTTTTATTTGAATTTTGTTTTCAAATAAAATATCTATTATTACTTTACAATGCCCACTAGCTCCGTATAATATTATCTTATTGTCCATTAAATGGTTCTATTGTCGCCGAGTCAACGGCATTTATTCCTTCTTTTTTAATTACTTTCAAAAATGTCAAAAATAAAATTTTCATATCAACTAAAAACGAAATATTATCAACATACCAAACATCATATTGAAATTTCTGATCCCATGATATGGCATTACGTCCGTTTACTTGAGCCCAACCAGTAATTCCTGGTTTAACCTCATGCCTTCTGTTCTGAAAATCATTATACAAATGCAGATATTGAGTTAATAATGGTCTTGGACCAATTAGACTCATATCCCCTTTTAAAACATTAAACAATTGAGGTATTTCGTCTAATGATGTTTTTCTTACTAGATTCCCTATAATAGTTAATCGATCTGCATCTGACAAAAGTATACCATTCGCATCACGTTCATCGGTCATGGTTTTAAATTTATAAATTTTGAAAACTTTACCATTTTTCCCTGGTCTTGGTTGCACGAAAAACACACTCCCTTTATTTGCAATAGACAAGCCAATAAAAACAAGTATAAAAAAAGGACTTAGCATTACAATCCCTATAAGAGCTGCTAGAAAATCTAATAATCGTTTTAAATATAATTTATACATTGACAAGTTTTTCAATAATAAGTTTATATGATTTATTTACTGTAAATTTTTCTTCTAATAATTTTTTTGAACTCTCACTCATAATTTGCAGATTATTCAAACAAATTTCTATAGCTTTTTTCATAGCTAAATTATCTCCTGTGTGAACCCAAACACCACAATTTGCTTCTTCAATTACTTTACCAATATCGGTTGAAATATCAGTGGCCGCAATGACTGGAATTTTCATTTCTAAATATGACAATAAGCGAGATGGAAAATTAGGTATAGTAAAATTTTTATCTAAAAAAATCAATCCAATATCACATGCTGCTAACAACAAGTCGTAATCATTTTTAGGCAAATATTGAAACAATTTTGCATTTATTGGATTATTGACTTCAAACCATTTCTGGATTCTCAAATATTCAGTACCATCACCTACAATTAAAAAGAAAACATCTATAATAGCATTTTTTTTAATTGTTTCTAATAAAAAGTCTAAACCTTGTGGCTTTCCTAAATTACCACCATAAATTAAAATTTTCTTATCTAATGGCAGATTATATTTTTGTCTTATAGTTTCCTTTTCTTCCACTGAATATTCAATAAATTTAGGCTCTATCGAGTTAGGATTTACTTCAAGCTTTGACGCTTTTAACTCTGGATTATGCTTTAGAACGAAATTAACATTTGCATTTGACATACAACCTATAACATCTGATATTGCATATAATTTCTTTTCTTTTTTTACAAACAATTTGTGTAGAAAGCCATTTTTCTTGATCATTTTCATATCAATTGCATTTTGAGGAAAAATATCTTTTAGAAGTAAATATGCAAATGCATTGTCACGCTTTTTGATAAAACTAATTACTTTTGAAAATGTAATAGGCGGTGTTGAGTACAACACCAAATCAAACTTTATATCATTTAAATGTTTTTTAATTGCGTTTAGGTATTGATATTCGATTGCAAGCGTACCAATTCCTTTTTCTAAAATATTTGTTTTTTGAATATTTAAAGTTTTTACTTGAAGGATTTTAGCATTATTAGAAATCTTTAAATTTGTTTTCTGCTTTTTTCTTCTTTCTACAGGAGAAACTACGACCACTTCGTGCCTATTATTTATAAATTGACGAAGTAAATCTTGGTAAATTCCTCTTTCTTCAACAGAATTAATTTCTATTAATGTTAAAAACAATACTTTCATTTACAAAAATTTACGCCATACTACTCTATTCACATAATCTGTATAGCTTAGAATAATTCTTACCATTTTTTCAGAAACATTTGGCATAGAATAATCAACAACTGGACGATAATTACGCTCATTTTTACCTGTTTTTTGTTGCTGTAGTTGCACTAATCCTTGCATGATTCGCTCTGGAGAAAGACCAACCATCATAACACTTGTTTCTTCCATTGCTTCTGGTCGTTCATGTGCATCACGAATATTCAATGCTCTAAAATTTAGAATTGAACTTTCTTCAGAAATGGTCCCACTATCAGATAAAACGGCATACGAACGCATCTGCAAAGCATTATAATCATGAAACCCCAAAGGTTTTAAAAATTGAACTTCCTGTCTTACTTCAATTTTCATTTTATCAATCATATTTCTAGTCCTCGGATGAGTTGAAAAGATGATTGGATAACCATATTTTTCGGCTATGAGATTTAAACTATTCATTAAATCTTTGAAGTTCTTTTCTGAATTTATATTTTCTTCTCGGTGTGAAGAAACAACAAAATATTTTCCTTCTTCCAAATTCAATCTGGATAACACATCTGATTTTTCAATGTTTGGCAAATAATGATGTAAGACTTCGAACATTGGCGAACCTGTTTTGATAATCCTATCAGCAGGTAATCCTTCACGAAGTAAATATTCACGAGCTATATCGCTATAAGTTAAATTTATATCTGATGTATGGTCTACAATTTTTCGATTCGTCTCTTCAGGCACTCGTTGGTCGAAGCAACGATTTCCAGCTTCCATATGGAAAATTGGGATTTGTCTTTTTTTTGCTGGAATCGCACATAAACAGCTATTTGTATCACCTAGAACCAAAAAAGCGTCAGGTTGAATTTTCTCAAGAAGAGGATCAACTTTAATCAAGATATTACCGACAGTTTCAGTGGCTGTTGCACCTGCTGCTTCCAAAAAAAAGTCAGGTTTACGCAATCCCAAATCATCAAAAAAAATCTGATTCAATTCGTAATCATAATTTTGCCCTGTATGCACAATTACATGTTCTATAGAGTCTGAAGTATCTAAAGCACATAAAACTCTTGATAATCTTATTATTTCTGGTCGTGTTCCCACAACCGTCATTACTTTCATTTTTTTCATATTTCAATTAAAGCCTATTTTGCTCAACAACATATTTCCCTCCTTGTTTATGAATTTTTAAAAAAACATACGATGTTATACTTCCATAAAACAAGATAAAAAGATACAAATATAACTTAAAATTAAATCTAATTCCACTTTTAAACAATGGAAAAAAAACAATCAACGGAATAATAAACCAAGATAAGTAAGCAAATCTATGAGCAAAATCACTACTAAATGGCACTACTAATAAAAATATTGAATTAGTAAGTAAGAAAATATTTAAAAAAATTCCATATTCCTTTTCTTGATTATGATAAAATTTATAATTATAAAAAATCCCAATGACTATAAAAACAAAACTGTAAATAATAACATCCCATCTAAAAATAACTTCTTTATCTGAATCATATAATGGTTTAATATAATAGGATATTCTTTCTGATAAAAAAAAATTTACAATTTCTCCAAAAAAAAACATTTTACCTAGCATAGATAATATAATAACTAAAAACCAAAATATGAGATATACTATGGTATTTTGAAACAACAAAACCAATACATAAACTATAAGTGGCATTAAAAAAGAAATATGAAAACTGACTGCTAATAATATTAAGAATATTTTTAGCAAGTTATTTCTATGTAGAACACCTGCAATAAAAAAAATGGAAGCCATACCTTGACGAATAGTGAAGACTTGGTGATTCCAGAAATAAATGGACACAAGAAATACCAAAAACATTAAAAACCACTTATCATTGGCAATCGTGTAGCAAATCCAAATTAAAAAAACAAAAGAAATTAAACTACACATAAAAAAAAGGGCTCTATAAGATCCAGTTTGAGCACAACAATAGATTAAAAAATCAAACCCTATATCTTTATGCAAAACAAATCCTTCTCTAGAATTATCAAACCATTTCATATACATCAAAGTATCCGTAAATCCATTTTCCCCAATGGGTCGAAAAGCAATTAACATAATTATAAAAATCACATACCCTATTTGCATATAAAACAATTTAGCTTTTTTTACCACATTGAAGTTAAAAGTTACTAAAACAATATTCAATAAGGGAAGTAATATACTTAGGTAAAAAACACATGTATATTGTGTTATAATGTCTATGTCAAACAAACTCATCAAACTTCTAAAAAATAGGTGTCTGCATCATCTTGATTATAAGGTTCATTTATCCAAAAGTTTGTATATAAATCTTCTTCACCTATATTTCTTATATTATGTGTGTACCAAATAGGCATATCTACATAGGCAGGTTCATCTCCATCAAGATAAAAATCAAGTACTTCGTTTGTCCCTATTTTTCGCAATTGAATTAATGCTTTCCCCTTAATTACAGCGAAACGTTCAATTTTGCGAGTATGAAAATGATTTCCTCTTGTGATACCTGGAACTGTTGTTGAAAAAGAACACTGTCCTCCTATACCAAGTCTAATAATCTCAACAAAGGCACCTCGAGGATCTTTATGTTGCGTGAATTTTACCGGATAATGATTAGCAATATCAAAATAACAACGGAAAGTATTAAATAAATTCAAATCGAAAGTCGAGTTTAACTCTGGAATTTCTCCATTATCAAAATAAGTTGTTTTATAATAATTAAGCTTTTGCAAAACTTCTGAAACTTTGTATGTTGAAGTATGGCTTATTTCGGAAATTGCTTCTGATTTTCCTTCTTTAATTTTATTGATAATTTCTATAACTAATTCTCCTACATAAATCAATTTTACCTCTCCGTCATTATCTATAACAGGAGCTTCGTTATGTGTAAGTTTATAACAAAAAGTAGCAATAAATGAATTATAGTTAGGTTTCCCAAAAGGGCCAAATACATTTGGAATTATCATTCCTGTTACTTTTCCACCAGATTTGTTTGCCCAGTTTACTAATAATTCTCTCCCCTCTTTTTTTGATTTTCCGTACAAATTATCTCTTTCTTCTTGAGATGATGAAGAAAATAAAACATGAGCTTTAGAGTTAGTTCTTTCCAGAGAATCTATCAATTTTTGAGTTAATTCAACATTAATTTTATAAATAAATTCCTGACTTTCATGGCGGTTCATCGCTGCTAGATGAACAATCACATCACATTGAGAAACAAAATTATCTAATAGTGAATTATCATTAAAACACTCTTTATTGAAATCTATTCTAACATAATTTTCCGGATATAATCCGAGTGTATTATACAAATGATTGCCAACAAACCCATTTTGCCCAGTAATACCTACTTTTATCATATTTTATTTTGTACAGTTAAAAAAATCTAATGCAAACTTGTATTCATCATCTAATTCACCCAACAGATAATCGGCTAAGACTAATAATTTAGAATTTTCTTCTAATGCTTCTATACAAGTAATATATCCAGAAGGTGTATGAAGAACATCAAAGGTTTGTGAATCTAAATTAAAGATTATGGGTTCTAAATTTGAATTTGGATTTTCCCAATCATCAACTTCAATTAACATGATTTTAAAACTTCCGTTTATAACAGAAAACCATCTTTGCTCTATCTTATGACCTTGCCATCCTCTTTTAAAACCAAGTTTTTGATTTTCTATTATGTATATTCTTTTTACACCAGAAGCATCAAAATTATTATTATACTTAAGATCACCTCTAAAATCTTGATAACAATTCCCTTTTATTAATATTGGATTCATTATTCTAGATATTTCAACAAATTATCTTCTCCTAAAACTTCTTTTCTTATTAATGGAAGCTTAAGCAATAATTTTTTCATTCCTTCGACATCTTGTTGAATTGTATTGTGCGAATGATAGTCTTCAATAGTTGAAATATCTATTTCTCCTTCCGAAAAATATTGAGCATAATTTAAATCTCTATTATCAGCAGGAATTCTATAGAAATCACCCATATCTTCGGCTTTAATCATTTCTTCTCTGGTACATAAAGTTTCATATAGTTTTTCGCCATGACGAGTTCCTATTACTTTTATAGTATTATCTACTTTAAATAGTTCTTTGAGTGCTTGGGCTAAATCTCCAATGGTTCCTGCAGGGGCTTTATTTACGAACAAATCACCCGAATTACCATGCTCAAAAGCAAATAACACAAGCTCAACAGCTTCTTCAAGCGACATTAAAAAACGTGTCATTAAAGGATCAGTGATAGTTAATGGTTCATTATTTTTAATTTGTTTTACAAACAAGGGAATAACAGAACCTCTAGATGCCATTACATTACCATAACGGGTAAGACAAACAGTAGTTTTTTCAAGATTTCGAGAAGCTGCCACAGCAACTTTTTCCATCATAGCTTTAGAAATCCCCATAGCATTTATAGGATAGGCAGCTTTATCTGTGCTTAAACAGATTACTTTTTTCACTTCGTTTTTTACAGCAGCATCTATTACGTTTTGTGTTCCTATTACATTAGTTTTCACAGCTTCCATTGGAAAGAACTCGCATGACGGAACTTGTTTTAAAGCAGCGGCATGAAAAACATAATCTACACCGCGCATTGCATAATCAATACTATGCGCATTTCGCACATCACCAATATAAAATTTCAGCTTATCATTTTTATAAAGATTACGCATATCGTCTTGCTTTTTCTCATCACGAGAAAAAATACGTATCTCTTTAAAATGATTTGTATGTAAAAAACGATTAAGTACCGCCGTACCAAAAGATCCTGTACCTCCGGTTATTAAAAGTATTTTATTTTGAATTTTCATTATAAATATTTTTTATATATTTTGTATGATTTTTGAATAATATTGTATTTATATTTTGAATCCATCTTTGAGGTAGTCGAAGATTCATTATGATAGCATTTTAATGAAGGTTCATACCATATTTTTCCACCAACACTATTAATTTGATCAGCCAGAACAGCTTCTTCACCATATAAAAAAACATCTTCTCTAAGTTTATCAAAATATTTAAAAAAGTTAGGTGTCAATATATAAAGTGCCCCAATTCCCATATAAATAGATTTAGCTTCAGGGTCAAATGGTTTCGCCTTTCTTTCTGCTGAATAAAACAATGTAATTAATTTAGCTATATAATAATTGCTAAAATAAATTTCATACTTCAATTTTCTCAAAAAAGACATCTTATTTATAACGTGTGGATTTTCATGAATCCCATCTCTTGTAATTACATCTGGAGCTATTATTAGTATATCTTCTTCAATTTTCAATTTGCTAAGTTGATCTATAAAATTACTCTCAAATATTATATCATTGTTTCCTACAACTACAAATGAATTCAATGAATCACTTTTATTTATAACTTCTAAACCATCGTTTAAGCCTTGAAAATATCCTCTGTTTTCTCTTTTCAATATTTTTGCTCTTGATAAAAAATTTTCTTCTTTCAAAAAACTCTCTAAAATAGAACAACTCTCATTAGTAGGTGAATTATCAACAACTATTGTAAAAGAATAATCTGAAAGTTCAAAAACATTTTTAATGTATTTTTTTGTTTCTTCATGTGAATCATAGTTTACACAAATAAAAGAAATATTCATAGTTTAATTGTTTTGATTTTTATTTTGATTTATTCTTATATTCAATTTTTTTTCTAAAATTGTTAAATGTGACTCCTTTTATTATATCTAATTTATCATAGTTACCTTTAAAAACAATTCCGAATTGGGCAGTTGTATTGGGATAAGCAATTATATCTAATCCAATAAATCTGGATCCTCTATTTTGATTATTATCACAATTATTTTCTAAAAAAATTCCAGCTTCAGATTTCCCTTCCATAGCTATGTAACCTCCTATTATTTGCCAATTTGTAGAAGGACCTGCACTTGATTCTAGTAAAACCCCTATTTTTTTACAAAAATCAAGTATTGGAGTCGTTATAAAAACATTAGAAGTATAAATTGAATGAATTCCAATTTCAGCTCCGAAAGTTAATAAATTTGAAAACCTCCATCCTTCTGTTGGATTTAAACCATCACTAAAAAAAATTCCTTTTGAGTTTTTACCTTCCACAGAAATACTAACATTACATACATTATTATTAACCGAAGTTCCCTTTATGTTAAATCCAATCTGTCCAAAGAGAATTTTTATATTATCAAAATGAGAATCCCAAATCCAATCTAATAAAAACGCTGTATTAAAACCATCTATCAAAATATCGCGATATACATGTGTGTAGGGTCTTTGTTCTCTATTTCCTAAAACATTAATAGCAACAAATTTATTCACTCTATTTGAATATCTTATAGACTGATTAATTGAAATTTTTTCTATGATAACGTTTAGAACACCCTCTTTAATTTCAAACCCATCAGAATTTACAAAATTAAAACCACTTACATTAATACCATCTCCACATATATATATCTGCCCAGAAATAACAATTTTACTTGTACACAAATATGATTTAACAGGTTTGGAAATGTATAATGTTTTTTTGCTTTTTACACAAATATCAATCGCTTTTTGAATAAATACGGTATCATCATTTATTCCATCCCCTACAGCTCCAAATTCCTTAACATCTATTCTTCCTAAAGTGTTATAATAATAATTATTGTATTTTTTTATATATACTACACCATCAACAAAATCATCGTTTATTTCACCTCCATCATCATTCTTAATAGCTTTTTTGAAATATGAAGGCATAACTCGGTCACTTTCAAATTTAAAATCTGATTCATTTTTTTTAAAAAACAAAGGAGCAAAAGCACCTAAAGAAACATATTTTAAAAACACTCCTCTTTTCATAGTATCATCTGTTAAAAAAACCTTTAAGAAAAGAACTAATCTTACCTCTATTAGATTCAAGAAATAAAAGCTTTAAAAAATGAATCAAAAAGAATACATTTTTTTTTAATATAAAAAGTGGAAATTTTTTGAAAAATCTTTTTGAGATATCCACGTGATTTCTTGCTATATAATAATTTCTATTAGCACTATGAGAATAAAACTTAATTCCAAATTTACTTTTTAATTCGCCTAAATCATGCTTGATTACAATATCATTGCAAATTGCAATTAAATATTTCTTTTCTAAAATTCTAAGGCAATACTCAAAATCAACCGAATCTATAAAATAATCTTCATTAAAACCTCCTAGAATTTTGTAGATTTCCATTTTAAACAAAGCACAACTTTGAATTAATGCGTCCTTATACTCAATAATTCCAGCCTGATTAAAAGAATTTGTATCTCGAGAAAACAAAGGTCCAATGACTCCTATTTGCGGAAATTTAAACAAGAGTTCGTGTAAATGTTTAATCGCTTTATTTGGGATAAGGGTGTCTTGATCGAAAGTAACAAAACTTTCAAAATGATTCTTTTCTATTTCAAGAATTATATTGTATGCTTTTCCTAAACCTACATTTTCATTACTAGCTATAATATGAAACCTCCCTTTGTTTAAATCTTTTATTTCTGAAAAATTTTTAGAATTATTATCAAAAATATAGAGTTTAGATACTTGATCTAAAATGTTTTCAATATTCCTTTCTAGTTCGGAAATTAACGGATTATATGTTACTATTATCCCTAATATCTTATCATTTGTCATCTTGTGAAAGTCTAAATAAAATTGCTAAAGGTAAACAAAAATCAAAACTACTCAACCAGTAAGGATTTGTATATGATGATAATAACAATGTTATACTACCTATAACTATTGCATATCTAAAAAAAGGAGTAAATAAAATGTTTTTTAAAATTATCCTAAACAACTTTATATAGTATGCAATTAATAATAATGCAGCTGGAACACCTAATACAAAAATTAAATAATGAAAAGACGACTCATAAGCCGATTTAAAATCTTCATTTCTTAAATAATCAGGCATGTAAGCTCCTAGTCCATATCCAAAAAAAGGAGAATTAGAAATGTAATTTAAAAACATTTGAGATTGTACATCTTTTACCTCCGAATCACCTGTCATACTCACAGCTTCATTCATTCTTTCAAAAAAAGTGGTGATAAAAACGGGATTTATGTATCCTAAATACATTAGTAAAACAAACAAAAACACAACTGAAACAACTACCCACTTCAACTTTCTTATATTCAGAAGAACAATAATAATAAAAGGTAAAACCAAGATTCTTCTTCCTGAGACTAGACAGATGATTAAAGTAAATAGTAACAAATAAAATCCGAACATTTTATAATTAAGTCTGTCTTTATTTAAATAATAATAAATTGGGACTAAATATAATAAGAATGATAAATTAGTATTAATAATGTGTATATAACCTTCATTAATCCCAATTCTATCTTCCTCTGTGTAGACTAAACCATTTAAATTGACGGAAAAAAGCCCTAGACCATTTAAAAGAGTACTCAATGCGAACAAATCGATAATTATAATACCCAAAAATACAGCCTTACTAAAACTAGCTTCCAAGTCTTTATTTGCGATAAAACCTAAAAGAAAAAGTTGTAAAAAAGGAAAAAATAAATATAATCTTAAACTTCCAAAGATTTCTGTAATATCATTTGATAAAAAAGTTCCTACTGTAAATGAAAAAAAAACAAAAAAAGAATAAAGAATATAATGATTGATTTGTTTTATATATATTATATTTTTCAACAAACCAATTCCAATTAACAGTCCCATTATTATTATTTTTTCAGTTTGAAAAACTCTCGGGAATGCAAAAATAAAGACAAAGAAAAATGTCCATAAGAAAAAAACAAAATCATTTTTTTTATTAACTATCATAATTCATCAAGGACTTATATGCTTCATACGTTTGACAAGCTGTTACTTCCCAGCTAAATTCATCAGAGTACTCTTTATTTCTTAAAAACTTATTCTCTAACACCTCTAAAATCTTTTTCTTTATAGAATCTACATCCAAAGGATCTATTACATAAGCATATTTTCTAAAATATGTCTCATATGGTGAATAAGGAAACTTTGAAACAATTACTTCACATCCCATGGAAATTGCTTCCAATGAAACCAATCCTGGTGATTCTCTAAGAGAAGGTAAAATATGTAATTTTGCTTTTTTATAAAATTCATAAATATCCGAATGAGGAATTTCATTAATAAAAAACACATTCCCTCTCTTACTCGCTTGTTTCTTCAATTCTTTTGTATATTCTTTATGGGAAAAAGCCCCAATAAAAACAATTGGAATCTCTTTTCGATCAAATAAAGCTTTTACAATACTCAATTGATTCTTAATAGGCTCTATCCTTCCTACCTGTAAAATAAAATCATTCGGTATTTTATATGTTGAAAAAATATCTATATTGGTATTAATACTTTGCTTACTATCAGAAGCATTGAGGGCAACTTTATAATTTATATTTTCTTTATTTTTTCTAACAAATTGACATAACAAATCCATTTCTTCTTCAGAATTTGGCAATACAACATTACTATTGGAAAGAAAAAATATTATTCTCTTTTTAAATTTATTTGTAGTTAAAACATTTGTAGCGAATAAAAAATTAAAAATTGCTACTACTTTTATTTCAAAACCAAGTATAAATTTATTTAATTTATGAAAACCAAGTTTAGAAAATAAAGCATATGCTAATATTTTATAATCCCAATATATTGGAGAAGAAGCAATCTTTAAGTTCAAGTTTTTCGCTTTTACAAAGTAATCATTTGTTATTTTATATGTTGAGTAATTAAAAATATGACATATATCAAAAGATGAATTCAATTTTTCGGGAGAATTAACAATTTCAATCTGAACATCATTAAAATCTTTTTCTAAAAAAAATTTTGTTTTCAACATTTGGACTACGTCTCCACCACCACGTGTATCATAATCCTCTCTAATACAAAAAGCTACTTTCATATTTCAATTAAATTTTTTTATTAATAAAAAGAAACTGTACTATCGTGTGAATAATATAACTAATCAAATATGCAATAGAAAGACCAATTGCTCCGTAATTAAAATATACGACAAAAAAGTAACTACACACTATAAGCACAAATGCCCAAAGAAGGTTAACGTAAAAGCCTAACCACATCATATTTTTACTTGCAATTGCTTGACCAATTACATTATTAACAGCTATAAAGCCTGATGTAACGAACATTAAAATAATAGGAACAATCGCATCGGAGTATTTTTCTCCATACATATTAATAATAATTGGAGAGATAGCAACTAAAAAAATCACTAGAACTAATGTTATATAAAAATTTATTTTAATATTTTTTATATAAATCGATTTATATTCCTCTTTGTTATCTAAAGTTGAAGATAAAAGAGGTAAAGCGATTTGACATAAAGCCCCTGGAATAAACAATATTGTATTTCTCCATTGATTAGCAATATCAAAGTTTGCCATTTGTTGATAACCATTTACTTGATTCACTAAAAGATAGTTACAAAACCATGTCACAGGGCCTACCATTAATCCCGCCAAAATTGCTGGAAGACTGAATTTCCATAAAATAGTAATCTCTTCAAAATTACTTTTATCAAATACACTTACTTTATAAAAAGGATAAAAATACTTTTTCAAAGAGAAAAAATTTAAAATAAATAATATAAAAAAATTACTTCCAAAAGCAATAACAACCCAATTTAGATTATTATACTTTGAAGCTACCACCATTGCTAGGGAAGATAGTACCCCTGCTACTGTCGTATTTACAGACAAATCCCTAAATTTTTCTACCCCAGCCAGAATCCCATTCTGAATTCCATTTAAAGATGAAAAGAACAAAACAAATGAACTTATTTTTATTTCCAGAGACAAATGTGGGGCGTTAATTTGCTTTGCTATTTCTTCTGCAAAAAGAAAAACTAGTAATGTTATAATGATACTAATTAGTAGTGCAAAAAAATTAGACAACCCTATTATTTTTTCAATTTTCTTTGGGTTTAATGTTTTATATTGAGAAATATATTTTGTAGCTGTTATTCCCAACTCCATTCCTGCAAAAAGGGCAAACATTAAAATTGTAGATTTGATTATTCCAAATTGACCGTATTCTTCCTTATTAAGAAATTTTGCCATTAAAATAGTAGCGATTAATAAAAAAAATTTGGAAACAATATTCCCGCTAACAATCCAAAAACCATGAGTAATAATCTTTCTATTTATTTCAGATGAAAATACTGTCGATTTTAATTTACTATATATACTATTCATTAATCAATGATTATAACCCCTTAATAAAATCTACAATTTTCTTACATGCTTTACCGTCTCCATAAGGATTATGCAATTTGCTCATATTTTCATATGAAGCAATATCTGTTAAAAGCCTTTGAGTCTCTTTTATGATAACATCTTTATTGGTTCCTACTAAAATTACAGTTCCTGCTTCGACTGCTTCTGGTCGTTCAGTAGTATCACGTAAAACCAAAACAGGCTTCCCTAAACTTGGAGCTTCTTCTTGAACACCTCCCGAATCCGTAATAATTATATGTGTTTGAGTCATTAACCAAACAAAAGCTGGATAAGCTAGAGGTTCAATCAAATGAATATTATCTATCCCTAATAATAACTCATATACCGGCCCTTTAACATTTGGATTTAAATGCACGGGGTAAATTATTTGAACATCTTTATTTGTTAATGCAATTTCTTTTAATGCTTCGCATATACTAATAAAACCTTTACCGTGATTTTCTCTTCGATGACCCGTAACCAAAATCACTTTTTTCTCAGTATTTATTAGATTCTGTAATTGTAAGATATCATCATTATCAATATCCTTTACTTTTTCCGCAGAATACAATAAAGCATCAATAACAGTATTACCTGTAATCACAATATCATTTTCATTTATTCCTTCTAACCTCAAGTTATTAAAAGATATTGCCGTAGGAGCAAAGTGATAATCCGCAATTCTACCTGTTATCTGTCTATTAATTTCTTCAGGGAATGGAGATAGTTTATTATTAGTTCTTAAACCCGCCTCAATATGACAAATCTTAGCACCTGAATAAAAAGCAGCAATACTAGTCGCCATAGTAGTTGTTGTATCACCATGAACGTAAACATAATCAGGATTAAAATCATCTAATACATCCTTTAACTCCAAAATTATATTAGATGTAATTGAAAATAGATCTTGGTTTGGCTTCATCAAATTTAAATCATAATCAGGGATGATTTCGAAAAACTCAAGTACTTGATCTAACATTTTTCGGTGCTGACCTGTAACACAAATTCTTGTCTCAAATAAATTAGTATATTTTTTAAACTCTTTAAATAAAGGAGCCATTTTTATTGCTTCAGGACGTGTACCAAAAACAATTAAGTTTTTTTTCATACTTTTTTTAATAGAATTTTAAATTAAAAAACAAGAAATTATCACCTAACAATCTTCCTCAAATACTCCGCATACGTACTCTTACCAAGTCCTTCAGCACACTTAGCAAATTCTTCTTTAGAAATAAACCCTTTTCTATAGGCCACTTCTTCAATACAAGCTATTTTTAACCCTGTACGCTTTTCGACTGCTTTTACAAATTCCGTTGCTTCAGTCAGTGATTCATGCGTTCCTGTATCTAGCCAAGCAAATCCACGACTCATTAACTGTAAATTCAATTCTCCTTGTTCTAAGTAGGTTTGATTAACGCTTGTTATTTCCAATTCTCCACGATGAGATGGTGTAACATTTTTAGCAATTTCAACTACTGAATTGGGATAAAAATACAAACCAACGACCGCAAAACTAGATTTTGGCTCCAAAGGTTTTTCTTCAATTGACAAAACTTTACCATTCTCATCAAATTCAGCCACACCATAACGCTCTGGATCATCTACATAATATCCAAATACGGTAGCTTCATTCTTCTCTTTCACGGTATTAACCGCATTGTTCAATAAATTTTGCAATCCTGCTCCGTAGAAAATATTATCGCCTAAAATCAAACATACATCGTCATCACCTATAAACTCTTCTCCTAAAATAAAAGCTTGCGCTAAACCATCTGGTGAGGGTTGTTCCACATAAGATAATTGCATTCCTAATTGACTTCCATCTCCAAATAATCGTTCGAAGTTTGGTAAATCATGTGGGGTTGAAATAATCAAAACCTCTTTAATACCCGCCAACATCAACACTGACAATGGGTAATAAATCATCGGTTTATCATATATGGGTAACAATTGCTTTGAAACCACTTGTGTAAGTGGATGCAATCTTGTACCTGATCCACCCGCTAATATAATTCCTTTCATCTTTTTAAGCATTAAGCTTTAGCCTCTAAGCAATAGGTAATGCTTTTAAAAAAGCTTTCTGCATATTGCTTTCTGCATATTGCTATTGATATTGTTTTTCGTAATATTTTGCGTATTCTCCTGAAGTTACATTATTCAACCATTCCGTATTTTCTAAATACCAGTTAATCGTTTCTTCCAAACCTTCCTCAAACGTTACTGATGGCTTCCATCCTAATTCTTTATTAATTTTAGAAGCATCAATTGCATAACGCAAGTCGTGACCTGGACGATCTTTAACATAAGTAATCAACTCAGAAGATTCTCCTTTTGAACGCCCTAGTTTCTCATCCATACGATCGCATAACAAACGTACTAAATCGATATTTTTCCATTCGTTAAAACCTCCAATATTATACGTTTCATGATTTTTTCCTTCATGGAATACTAAATCGATAGCTACTGCATGATCTTTTACAAATAACCAATCCCGCGTATAATTTCCATCTCCATAAACAGGAAGAGGCTTTTTATTGATAATATTATTAATAAAAAGAGGAATTAATTTTTCTGGAAAATGATAAGGTCCGTAATTGTTTGAACAATTAGTTAACACATACGGTAAACCATAAGTTTCTCCATATGCACGAACAAAGTGATCAGAACTTGCTTTTGAAGCTGAATATGGCGAATTAGGATCGTAAGAAGTGGTTTCAGTAAACAAACCTGTATCTCCTAATGAACCATACACCTCATCGGTAGAAATATGATAAAATCGTTTCCCTTCAAAATTCTCTTTCCAAAGATTTTTAGCTGCATTTAATAAATTCATTGTTCCGATAACATTTGTTTTCACAAATGCCAACGGATCAGTAATGGAACGATCCACATGAGATTCGGCTGCTAAATGCAAAACACCATCAAATTGATATTTTTGAAAAATTTGATTGATAAAATTTTCATCAACTATATCTCCTTTTAAGAAAGTATAATTTGGTGCATTTTCGATATCCTTAATATTTTCCAAATTACCTGCATAGGTCAATGCGTCTAAGTTATAAATTGAATATTCTGGATATTTAGTTACAAATTGCCTTACTACATGAGAGCCGATAAAACCCGCTCCTCCTGTAATTAAAATATTTTTCATTATTCTTTAATTATTTTCATTAGAAGATCCTACAGCTGAATATATAAAACCTATTTTTTGCATTTCACTACGATCTAATATATTTCTACCATCAAAAACAAAAGCTGGTTTTAACATATTATCATAAATTTTTTGCCAATTGTAAGTTTTAAATTCCTCCCATTCGGTTAAAATCGCAATAGCGTGAGCATTTTGACAAGCTTCATAAGGTTCATTAAAAACACTTATTTCACTCATTTCATAATTCATATCCAATTCAATCTGCTTTAAATCTACTTTTGGATCATAAACTGCCACATTGGCTTGTTCTGCCACTAAATCCTTTGCTACATCAATAGCAGCTGATTCACGGGTATCATTGGTATCTTTTTTAAAAGCCCAACCTAACATGGCGATCTTTTTAGAAGCAACCGTATTATATAGTGTTTTTACAATATTTTTTGCAAAACGATGCTTTTGGTGGTTATTCATAATAACTACTTGCTCCCAATAATCTGCTACTTCATTTAAACCATACGATTTAGCAATATATACTAAGTTTAAAATATCTTTTTGAAAACAAGATCCACCAAATCCTACTGATGATTTAAGAAATTTAGATCCTATACGAGAATCCATTCCTATTGCTCTTGCCACTTCGTTTACATCAGCTCCTGTTTTTTCACAAAGTTCTGAAATTGCATTAATAGAAGAAACGCGTTGTGCTAAAAAAGCATTTGCCGTCAATTTAGACAATTCCGAAGACCAAACATTGGTTGTTAAAATACGTTCTCTCGGAACCCATGTACCGTAAATATCTACTAAAGCTTGAATAGCTGTTTCATTTTCACCTCCAATTAACACACGGTCAGGAGCATGCAAATCTTGAACAGCCGTTCCTTCTGCCAAAAACTCAGGATTTGATAATATATGAAAAGTAACACCATTTCCTGTATGATCTAAAATATTCTTAAGCGCTTCAGCTGTCCTTACTGGAAGTGTTGACTTTTCGACTACGATTTTGTCTGTTTTAGATACTCGTGCAATCTGGCGTGCGCAAAGTTCTATATACTTTAAATCCGCAGCCATCCCCTTCCCTTCACCATACGTTTTGGTTGGAGTATTTACGGATATAAAAATCATATCGGCTTCATCAATTGCCTTATCTACTTCTGTTGAAAAAAATAAGTTTCTTCCTCTAGCTTCTGCTACAACCTTATCTAATCCTGGCTCATACACTGGCAAATTTGAAAAATCTGAATCATTCCAACCAGCAATCCTCATTTCATTTAAATCAACGACCGTTACATTTATTTCAGGACATTTTTGAGCTATTACTGCCATAGTAGGCCCTCCAACATAACCCGCTCCTATACAACATATATTTCTTACCTTCATTCATGTAATATTATGACAAAGTTTACAAAGTTACAACTTTCCATCTACTTTACAATATAATATTCCTTTTACATCATAAATAATTGATTTTTCTTTTTGCAAACTAGAAAAATCAAGACTTAAAAATTGCTCATGAGCAACTCCTAAAACTATTGCATCAAATTTATCAGAAGACAACTCTCTTAATGCTTCTAAATTATATTCATGTTTAACTTCTGCAACACTAACCCAAGGATCATAAATAACTATTTCTACTCCATACTCTTTTAAAGCAGTAATTACGTCTACAATTTTTGTATTACGAACATCAGGACAATTTTCTTTAAATGCAATTCCAAGCATTAAAACTTTAGCTTCATTAACAGAAATCCCTTTTTTTATCATCAATTTGATCACTTGCGAGGCTATGTATTCTCCCATACTATCATTTAAACGACGGCCTGCCAAAATTATTTCTGGATGATACCCTTTTTCTTGGGCTTTTTGTGCTAAATAATAAGGATCAACCCCTATACAGTGCCCTCCTACTAAACCAGGTTTAAAAGGCAAGAAATTCCATTTCGTCCCTGCAGCTTTTAAAACATCTTGCGTACTAATATTTAACAAATTAAAAATTTTAGCCAATTCATTAACAAAAGCAATATTAATATCTCGTTGTGAATTTTCTATAACTTTAGCTGCTTCTGCAACTTTTATCGTAGGAGCTAAATGTGTCCCCGCTGTAATAACTGATCTATAAAGTGCATCCACTTTTTGCCCTATTTCAGGGGTTGAACCAGAGGTTACTTTTAAAATCTTTTCTACTGTATGCTCTTTATCCCCTGGATTAATTCGCTCAGGAGAATAGCCTGCAAAGAAATCTTGATTAAATTTCAATCCACTTGTTTTTTCCAAAATAGGCACACATTCTTCTTCTGTTACCCCAGGATATACTGTCGATTCATATATTACGATATCGCCTTTTTTAAGCACTTTCCCAACCGTTTCACTGGCTTTATACAAAGGTGTCAAATCCGGTTTATTATGCTTATCTACTGGTGTTGGCACCGTTACTATATAGTAATTACAAGTAGTAATTTCTTGTATTTCTGATGCACAAAAAAGCCCCAATTCATCATTATTATCAGATTTTAGCACTGCATTTAAAAGTTCAGGACTTACTTCTAATGTAGAATCTTTTCCTTCATTTAACTCAGTAACTCTCGTTTTATTTATATCATATCCTACTACATCATATTTAGTAGCTAATAATCTAGCTAATGGCAAACCAACATATCCTAACCCAATTACACCTATTTTCATCATTAATTTATTCTAAATTTTCCCAATACCAATGAACCGCCTCTTCTAATCCTTTTCGTAAAGAGAATTTAGGTATATAACCTAATATTATTTTTGCTTTATCAATAGAGGCTAGAGAATGCGGAATATCTCCAGCTCTGGTAGCTCCATAAACAATTTCTACATCTGCTATTTTAGGATCTTTTTTTATCAATTCTTCTTTTAAGATATGAATCATATCATTCAATGTTGTTCTTTCTCCAAATGCAGTGTTAAAGACGCTGTTTATTGCTCTGGAATCTTGGGTTAACATTGCTAATTCATTCATTTGAATCACATTATCTATATAGGTAAAGTCTCTAGAGTAATTACCATCTCCATTCACAACTGGGCTTTCATATTTCAT
This sequence comes from Flavobacterium davisii, assembly GCF_042182265.1. Classification (NCBI taxonomy): domain Bacteria; kingdom Pseudomonadati; phylum Bacteroidota; class Flavobacteriia; order Flavobacteriales; family Flavobacteriaceae; genus Flavobacterium; species Flavobacterium davisii. Next base: position 1,947,539 of record NZ_CP097869.1, on the reverse strand, counting down.
AAGCTGCATTACAAATTTCGGTATTACTGCGGCATAAGCCCCATTTGGGTCTTGTTTTCTCCCGAATACATTAAAATAACGCAACCCTATTGTTTCTATTCCGTAGATTTTTCCAAAAATCTCCGCATAGAGTTCATTTACATATTTTGTAATGGCATACGGTGATAATGGTTTTCCTACAACTTCTTCAATTTTTGGCAAATTTTCCGAATCTCCATAAGTAGAGGAACTTGCTGCATACACAAATCTCTTTACATCTGCTTCCTTTGCGGCCCATAACATATTTAAAAAACCATTTACATTTACATCGTTAGATGTTAAGGGATCTTTTATAGATCGAGGAACAGATCCTAATGCTGCCTGATGCAACACATAATCTGCTCCATCACATACTTTCTTACATATTTTAGCATCTCTAATATCGCCTTCAATGAATTCAAAATTCTCATTCAACATCAGGTCTTTAATATTTTTTAAATGTCCTGTTGCAAAATTATCTAATCCAACTACTTGACAACCTTTATTTAAAAAATGTTCTGTTAGATTAGAACCGATAAAACCCGCACAACCTGTAATTACAATCTTCATGTTAAGGTTTTTTAAAAAAATTTATAATTTTATTTAAGAGTTTTTTTACAACTGATACCTTTATATCCATTTCTAAATATCCGTTTCCATACGTTCCATATCCGTATCCGTATCCATCTCCATATCCGTATCCGTATTTTGATTTATTATGATATCCATTAAAAACTATACTAATATTTTTTAATGTTCCTGATTTGTGTTTTTCATTTACAATACGTAACATTTCTTTTTTGGTCACTCCTTGCCTCACAACGTACATTGAAGCATCACAAAAAGGAGTTAATTCTAATGCGTCTGCTACTAATCCTATAGGAGGTGTATCTAGTATTATGTAGTCATAATAGAGTTTTAACTCATTTATTAAACTTTCCATATTTTCACTAAGAATTAACTCTGATGGATTGGGAGGTATAGGTCCTGAGCTAATCAAATCTAAATAAGGGATGTGTGTATTTTTAATTATTTCATCTAATTTTTTTTGTCCTATTAAATAATTAACTACTCCTTCTGTATTTTCAAGACTAAAATCCTGAAATAATTTTGGTTTTCTTAAATCAAGTCCAACCACTACTGTCTTTTTTTCACTTAAAGCAAATACGGAAGCTATATTAAGAGAACAAAATGTTTTTCCTTCTCCACCAACTGAGGATGTAATCATCAAAACTTTAGCGCCTGTTTGTACTTGTTTTTTATACAAAAATTGCAATGAAGAACGTATTCCTCTAAAACTTTCGGCTAATGGTGATTTTGGTTTTTCAAAAACAGCTAAATTAGATGGTATATTCTTAATTCCTACTATTCCTAAAACAGGAATTTGGGTTAGTCTTTCAATGTCTTCCACCTTATTAACTGAGTTATCTAAAACGGTTAAGATAAAGATAATACTTAAAGGAAATAAAAAACCTATTAAAAAAGCTAAGACATAATTTGTACTTGTTTTAGGTCCTATCAGTCCACCTCCTACATCTTTTGCAGGATCTATGAACTGAATATCGGAAAGATTTGCTGCTTTTACAATATTGGCCTCGCTACGTTTTTCTAGAAAAGAATTGTAAATATTTTTATTTAAATCATATTTACGATTTATCTTTACTAGTTCTTGTTGTTGTTCGGGTAGTTTTTTAATCTGATATTCGGCTGTCCCTATCTTTTTATCAACAGCAACTAAATCAGAATTTATGGAACGTTTGGCTGATTCTATATTTTCTAATAAAACAACTTTTAGTGCTTCCATCTGAGCATCAAAATCTTTAAATTTCTTATCATTTTTTAAAGTATAAGATAGTGCTGCTCGTTCCGCTGATAATTGGGTTAGCTTACTTACATTCGTCAATATATTAGGATCATCAATACCTGCAACAGAGGGAGCTGGTAGTTTAGAAAAATCAGCGTTTTTAATTAAATAGCTTTTTAATGAGTTATAAAAAGTATACTTTCTATTTAACAACTCTTTTTCTACATCATACTCCGTTAATTTGTCTGAATATTTTGTTCCTGCTCCTTCTTCTAATTCAAAAATATTTTTTCCTTTAGAAAACGTTTTTAGCTCATTTTCGGTATTCTTTAAATCTCCTTCCATAGCCACTAAAGTGCTATCTATGAAATCAATTGTATTTTGAGCAAATTGATTTTTAGCCAATAATTGGCTTTTAATTAAATATTTAACTGTTCCGTTCAGATAATCTACCAATCTTAATTTATTGGTTCCTTGCATGCTTAATCTAACAATAGCTGATGATTTCGAATCATTTTCAACCTCTATTCCTTGATAAGAGGCAACTGCACTATTAAAATCAGCGAATGTAACTATATATTTAGCTCCTTCGTAAAATCCAGGATTTTTAGTCCATTTCAATTTTAAATTTAAAAAAGGTAAAATGACAGCTTCTCCTATTTTATATTTTTTCGAAAAGATGCCTTTTTTTACAGGTATTGTGGTTAGCTCGTCTGTTGAGTAGTTATATAATGCTGTTGTATTTTCATCAAATTGAATTGACAGTATGAAATCTTGTTTTGAAACAAATTGTATAGTTAAATTTCTCCCTAATAGTTGAGGATAATTTACATTAGCATCAACAACAAATGGGGTCATTCCGTAAACATCTTCTAAATTATATTTTCCTTCTCTTAGATATTGAATATAAAAACGTAATTCTTTTACTACTTTTTCATTATGAGATCGTGATTTTATAGTACTCATTAAAGTTTGTACTTGATCAGAGGTGCCTCCCCAATTGAATACTAAACTTGTATTAGAAGTAAAGAAAGGATTACTTTCTTCTTTATAGGCCACAGTAGTGGTCATACTATAAATTTTTTCTTTTCTAATATTTATCTGATAAGCTATAAAAAAAGTAATTAATAATGTAATTAGAAACCAATACCAATAACCTAAAACTCTATTAAAAAAAGATTTAACATCAAAAGTATTTTGAGATTCCAAAAAGTTAAAATCTTTAATATCTAACATCACTTAACATTTTTGACTAATAAAAAAGTAGTAAGTACTAATGACAATGCACTTACAATTGTAGTAAATGACTGTAAAACATTTGTTCCTAATCCCCAATTCTTTTGTTTTATAGGTTTTACATATATATAATCATTGGGTTGAATATAATAATAGGGTGATTTTAACAAATCAATACTTGTCAGATCTAACGTATGTATTTCGGTTCCTTGAGGTTGCTGACGAATCAACATAACTTCTTTTTTATTTCCTGTTATAAGAACATCTCCATTATTAGCTATTGCTTCTAAAATTGTTACTTTTTCTTGCAATAATACTTTTGTTCCTGGTGATTTTATTTCTCCATTAATTGTATAACGAAGTCCTCCTAGTTTTACCACTACAAAGATATCAGCTTCTTTATGAAAATAATCTTTTAAAAGTTGTTTTTCTATCTTAATTCTCAATTCTTCTAATGTCAACCCTACTACTTGCAAATCTCCTAAAACTGGTATTCTGATATATCCATGATCATTTATGGGATAACCATCAAAATACAAATCATCAACAGAAGTTCCTCCTTGTGGCGCATTTGAAACATTAAATATTTCTACTAATTTAGAATCTAGGGCTTTAATCTTAATAGACAACACATCCGATATCTGAAGTCGATATGGTTTTAATACGACTGGCTCTAAAGTCTCTATTTTTTCATTTCCTTGCAAGTAAACTACATCTTTGTTTGATATACAAGATGAAACCGTAAACAAAATCAATATTAGTAAATATAGGGATGGTTTATTCATTTTTGTTTGTAATATCTGTTTATATTTTATTTACAGTAACGGTTCTTTAACAAATGTTAATTTTATTTTCAGTTAAATTCTTTAACAATATTCACTTCAAAAAACAAATATAGTTTTTCATTTTGTAAATAGAAAAACTTTAAAAATTAAATTCTTAAGGATTTCGCAATGAATTTTCAAAAGGAATTCGATTTAAAATACTACGTCCTAAAGTTATTTCGTCTGCATATTCTAGTTCATCTCCCACAGAAATACCTCTTGCTAATGAAGAAACTATTAGCGGACAATCTTTTATTTGTTTGTAAATATAAAAATTGGTGGTATCTCCTTCCATGGTAGAACTTAAAGCAAATATAACTTCTTTAACCATTCCTAATTTTACTTTTTCTACTAGAGAATTAATTTTTAACTGAGTAGGTCCTATTCCTTCTATAGGGGAAATTTTACCACCTAACACATGATATATTCCTTTGTATTGACCTGTATTTTCAATAGCCATTACATCACGAACATCCTCTACTACACAAACCAATGCTTGATTCCTATTATCATTAGAGCATATTTCACAAAGGTCTACGTCTGAAATGTTATGACATGATTTACAAAATTTAATTTCGGTTCGCATTTTTAGCAATGCTTCTGCTAAAAAACGTGTTTGCTCTGTGGGTTGTTTGAGTAAATGTAAAGCCAACCGCAATGCTGTTCTTTTACCAATTCCTGGTAATTGTGCAATCTCTTCAACTGCATTTTCTAATATTTTTGAAGAAAAATCCATGGAGCAAAATTACGGTTTAAAAAAAGAAAAATCCAAATACTTTCATATTTGGATTTCACAAACAATCAACAAAAATATTAAAAAACTATTTCTTTTTAAACTTCATTTTTCGCTCTCCCTCTATTCCTTCATAAATAATATCTAAATTCCCTGCTTCATCTATGTAAATCATCCCCCCTTTTTTAAACAAATAGCTCAATTCTGCAAACTCATTATTAATGGTTCCTCCTAAAAAATCTATTTTACATTTTGAAAAACTATATTTTTTTACTGTTCCTGTTTCCTCAACCAATTCTAGAATTAGATCTTTTACTTTAAACTGACATCCTGACAACCCTGATATTTCATACTTTTCAGTTCCTTTTTTCATAAAGGTAATAGAACTTCCTTCAGTAGTAGCATAAGTAGCTCCATTGAAGAAAAATTTTATTATAAACAAATGTGATTCTATATTTTTAGCATAAAATACGGTGCTAAACAAGAACAATATTACAAACCCTATTTTATATTTCTTTTTCATCTTTAAAATATTATTTATACTGCAAATGTATACAGAAGTTTTCATTTAGAAAGCGAAATGAAAAAGTTCTACAAACTGAAACAGTAGTACGTGTACATTCTTTAAACCCAGATTTCAAGAAAGTATTGTTCTTTGACAAATGAGAGCTAACTTGCACTTGCGAGCGAAGCCTATGTATAAAATGGTGAATTTATCCCCTCCCAGATTTTGGCTGAAATGTAAAAAGGCTTCCATTTGGAAGCCCTTTGAGACAATCAATGATGAAACACCATGTTATCTCGTATAGAATAATTTAAGCAAAGATATTACATTTCCTCGCATTTTAATAAAAAGATATTTTATGAAAAGTTTCGAAAAAATGCAAATTGTAAATCCCAATGCTGCAGGAATTGATGTTGGGTCACGTTCTCATTTTGTAGCCATAGGACAGGATGAAAATCAAATCAGAGAATTTAATGTTTATCAATCAGGATTATGCGCTTTGGTAGCTTATCTTCAAGAGAACAAGATTCGTAGTGTTGCTTTGGAGTCCACAGGGAGTTATTGGCAATCTTTGTTTATGATCTTGCAGGGAAATGGTTTTGAAGTTCTTTTGGTTCAAGGGACTCAAACAAAAAACCTCAAAGCAAAGACAGATGTGAAAGATGCACAATGGATACAGAAACTTCATTCTTTAGGGTTATTACGAGGTTCTTTTTTGCCCTCTGAAAGCACTTTGCAGATAAGAACACTTCATAGACATCGTTCTAGTTTGATTGAACAAAGTTCAGGCTTTGTAAACAAAATGCAAAAAGCATTACCTTTAATGAACTTCAGACTCGACGTTGTGATAAGTGACATCACAGGAGTTTCTGGAATAAGAGTAATTGAGATGATACTATCAGGTGAAACTTCAGGTGAAAAATTAGCTGAATATTGCGACAAACGAGTTAAAAAAAGCAAAGAAGAAATAGCCGACGCTTTACAAGGTAAAATAAACAATGAATACCTACATGAGCTTTCCGATTGTTATGATATTTACAGACTTATTCAAGATAAAATAAAAAACACCGATACTCGTATTGATCAAGTGCTGAAAAATCAAACCAGAGAAATTGTTTTATCAGAAGATATCGAATTGGTAAAGAAACAGAATAAAGGGAAAAACCAACCCAAATTTGATGTACAGAAATATAGTTTAAAACTTTTTGGAGTAGATCTCTTTGCTATAGAATCAGTTTGCTCAGGAACCGTTACTAGTTTTTTAGCCGAAATAGGCACCGATATATATAAATTCAAGACCTCCAAGCAATTTGTGAATTGGCTCAGGTTAGCTCCAAATAATAAAATTAGTGGAGGTAAGGTTTTGAGTAGCAGAACTCCAAAAGGGAAAAATAAATTTGCATTGACATTAAGAAATGCGGCAAATACAATTGAAAGAAAAAAAGAAGGTTACCTCGTTATGTTCTTTAAAAGGATTTCTTTTAAAAAAGGAAGAGGTGCTGCAATTACAGCAACAGCAAGAAAAATAGCAGTTATAATTTGGAATATGATAGTCAAAAAACAACATTATATACCAATAAATACAGACCAATATATTCAAGAAATGAAGAATAAAAAAACGATACAAATTAAAAAAATGATTAAAAAATACGGAATCGAAACTACTTCTTTATCAATTCCTTAAATTAAGTTAGATAGAATTCCGCATTAAAAATCTATTCCACTTTGTTTTTCTTCAAATTCAAGCACGTACTCAAATTTTAATCATCAAAATAGTTCACGATTTCTTCTTCTAAAATTTTCTGTGAGCACTTGAATTTATTGAAAATTTTGTTTCACAACGAAGTCTAATACGGAATCTGGGTTAAATATAAATAAATGGTTTATAAAAGTCTTTTTTTGAAAAAAAAGCGACTTATTAGAACTTAAATTAAGTTTTTTCTATCTTGCAAAACAAAACTAAATTCATTCTTTTAATTTATGACTCCATTTGCAATTCTTTCATTAATCATTATTTATTTTGGAATATTATTTCTCATTTCATATTTTATGAGTAAAAATAATAGTGATAATGATGCGTTCTTCAAGGCTAATAAAAATTCTAAATGGTATTTAGTTGCATTTGGAATGATAGGTACTGCATTATCAGGTGTGACTTTTATTTCTGTACCTGGTGAAGTGGGAAATCCTGAATTACAATTCAAATATTTCCAATTTGTAATAGGTAATGCTTTGGGGTTTATTATTGTTGCTACAGTACTATTACCTTTGTACTACCGAATGAATTTAACTTCTATTTATGGTTACATCGAACAACGATTAGGAAAAATTAGTTATTTAACTGCGGCCTCCATTTTTTTGATTAGTCGTACTATTGGTTCTGCATTTCGTCTTTATCTAGTGGTTATCGTTTTACAACGATATGTTTTTGATTATTATGAAATTCCTTTTACAGTTACAGTATTTTTATCTTTATTTTTGATTTTTGCCTATACTTATAAGGGAGGGCTTAAGACCATTATTATTACGGACACATTACAGACTTTTTTCTTAGTGTTTTCTGTTTTTCTAACCATTTATTTTATTTGTCAAAGTTTAGATTTATCTGCATTTCAAGCTTTTGAGAAAGTAAAAAACAGCACCTATTCTCAAATATTTTTCTTTGATGATTATTTAAAGGGGAATTATTTTTGGAAACAAATTTTGGGAGGTATTTTTGTAACCATTGCTATGGTAGGTCTTGATCAAGATTTAATGCAAAAAAACTTAAGCTGTCCCAACATAAGAGAAGCACAAAAAAATATGTTTACGTTTACAGGGATATTTATAATTATTAACATTTTCTTTTTAAGTGTAGGTGCTTTATTGTATATGTATGCTGAAAAAAATAGTATTGCTGTTCCTATGGTTGGCGATGTTGTCCGTACAGATTTCCTGTTTCCTGAAATAGCGTTAAAATCATTAGGCTTAATTCCTGCAATTGTATTTCTTTTAGGGCTTACGGCTGCTACATTTGCTACTACTGATTCTGCTCTTACAGCTTTAACTACCTCATTTTGCATTGATTTTCTTGGAATGGAAAAAAAACAATCTGAAGATAAGTATAAAAAACTAAATGATGAAACAAAATTAACGAACATACGTCATATTGTACATTTAGCTTTTTCTTTTTTAATTTTTTTAGTCATTGTTTTTTTTAATACTGTAAACGATGCTTCTGTAGTTAAGATGATTTTTAAAATTGCCTCGTATACTTATGGTCCTCTATTAGGATTATATGGTTTTGGTTTATTTATAAAAAACAAAACTGTACATGATAAATTTGTTCCTTTTATTTGCTTAATATCTCCTGCTATTTGTTATTTATTATCAACTTATTCTATAGAATGGTTTGATGGTTATACCATAGCAGAAGAATTAATTATTATTAATGGGATGATTACTTTTGTTGGATTATTATGTATTAGTAAACCCACTACAAACAGTACTCGTTTTTAAGATAAATTATCAAACATTCAAATAAAGCTGTACTCGTTTTTTTTATTTTTATTTTTGAAATAGCATCCTTAAAATGTCGTAAAAAATATTAATCCCCGTTTTCAAAGCTTTTGCTCTAAAAACGGGGTTGATTCATTTTTTAAAATATTGTTTTAACCCCTATTTCGCATAAACTACTTTGTGAAACAAAATTTTTGAATAATTTCAAGTATTCAGAAAGAATTTAAAAGAAAAAACAGGAAATTATTTTGATCCTTAAAATTTGAGTACATCCCTGATTTAAAACAAAATAAAACAAATAGAATAGATTTATCAATTCACCTTCGAGTCTAATGCAATTTTGGTTTTAAAAGCCTTTCAAAAAAGCTAAACCTTTGTTATTTTTAAAAGTTTAATTTTTAAAACAACTAGATCCAATGTTAGTTTTTCTTTCAATACTCTTTTGTTCCCAAAAGAACTAATGTACAAGCTTCTTCTACTAGGATATTATTTTCCTTTAACAAATCATAAAATTCAGGATTTTCGGTACCTGGATTAAAAATAACCCGATTCGGCTTTAAATCTATTATATATTTATAATATTCTTTTTGACGTTCTGGATTCAAATATAGAGTAACTGTGTGAATATTTTCTAAACTTGGAAATCCTTTTTGAATTTCTATTCCAAAAACACTTTCATTTTTTAAACCTATAGCAACTACCTCGTGATCATTCTGTAATAATCTACTCATAGCTATAAATGAGTATCTTTCTGGGCTAGTAGAAGCTCCTAAAACTAAAGTTTTCATTTTTATTCTTTTTTAAAAGAATAAATTTACTATTTTTAAATTTAGGAAACCACAACTTAACATTTTCTTTACGCGTATAGAGTTTTAGAAATTTAATTTTACAAAAAAACTATGGATTTATTTTTTTACATTTTCGCTGCTTTATTTTCTGTACTTAATCCCATAGGTGCTATTCCTGTTTTTGTAGGATTAACCAATGGATACACTCGTGAAGAATTAACAAAAACCTCTAAATGGACTGCAATTAACGTATTTATTATCATGATAGTAGCTTATTTTTTGGGTGAATACGTTTTACATTTTTTCGGCATTAGCTTAGAAGCTTTGCGCATTGCTGGAGGTATGATTATTGCAAATTCTGGTTTTGGGTTACTATCTGGAAAAGTAAAAAGACGCAAAGGAATAAACAAAAAAGTAGAAGATGAAGCACAACAAAAACATGCTATAGCACTCACACCTTTAGCTATGCCCTTATTAGCAGGACCTGGTTCTATTTCTTTATTAATTGCTTTTTACCAAGAACATAATAACTGGATGGCTATTAGTATAGCTATAGGAGCTGTATTAGCCGTAGCTATTTCTATTTTCTTGGTTTTAAATAGTGCTCATTATCTGGTACGTTTTCTTGGAGAAGCAGGCATTGTAGCCATTTCAAGAATTGTTGGTTTTTTTGTAATTGCTATTGGCGTACAGTATATTGTAAATGCTATTTTAAAAATCATTGAAAACAGTCATCTTATCAAGTAATAATAAACTATTTTTAAGATCTTAAAAAGTGGGTGTCTGAAAAGTCAAAATTCAACATCTAATCTCTCACTTCAACGACAGGGGATGTCATAGTATCAGCATCTTGCTATTGCTTCGCCTATTCGAGTAAAACTCTCAGGGAGCCATCGCTGAAATGACAAAATTTGTCCCCCTTTCGGACACCTTCTTTTTATATGTAAATGTTTTTATTCTTTAGGCAAAAAAATCTCTGCCATCATACAACGGGCACTTCCACCTCCATACATCTCTATCGTTTCTAAATTTGAATATAAAATGGTGGTATGTTTTTCTATTTGTGCTATCTGCATTTTATTTAATCCGTCATAAGCTGATTCACTCATAACTAAATATGTTTTATCATTATCTCCTTTTACTTGTAACATATTACCTGCAAAAGCATTTACTTGACTTTCGGAAATATAAATAATTTCCTTTCCATCTTTCTTTAAATTTTCAACTAGGTTTTTCTTTTCTGCTTTATCATCTATACACTCTGAGCAGAGAATTGCAAACGTTTCTCCTATAGCCATCATTACATTTGTATGATAAATTAATTCTCTTTTATCATTAACTGTTTGAAAAGCATTGAACAAAACTGGAGTAAATTCAAAATCTTCACAAAATTCAATAAACAACTCTTCATCAGCACGAGGTGATAAGGCGCAATATGCTTTTTGGTGTACACGATCCAAGATCATACTTCCTGTTCCTTCTAAAAAAACATTATCTTCTTCTGCAAGTGTATAATCCATTACATCTTGAATTAAAAAGCCTTGTTCTTCTAGTATATCTAAAATATCTTCACGACGTTCTAAACGACGATTTTCAGCAAACATCGGATATAGCACGACCTCTCCATTTTCATGAAATGAAATCCAATTATTAGGAAATACAGCGTCTGGCGTATCTGTATCAGTGGTATCTTCTACTACTGTAACATGAACTCCTACTTGACGTAATTTACGAACTAAGGCATCAAATTCCTGTTGTGCTTTAGCTCTAATAGTCGCTGGTAATACAGTATCTTCTTTTTTTTGATAGTAATTATTTACTGCTGTTTGTTCATTCATTCTAAATGAAACAGGTCGTATCATTAGAATGGAATTTGTTATTTGTTGCATATCTAATTTAGTAAAAAACCTCTCAAACACTCTACTCATTTTACTAAATTTCAGTGATTGAGAGGATTTTATATTTGTAAAATTTGATTATCTATTTTTTACCACATTCACAATTGAATCTACTATATCTAAAGTTATTTCAGCCATCGCATTTATTTTTTCATCTAAACATGGGTTTACTTCTACAACTTCTACGCAAGCTGTTTTGGGATTAGATGTTAAATGGACTAATAAATCTTTTGCTTCTTGTGGTGTAATTCCATGAGGAACAGGTGTTCCCGTTCCATGCGATGTTAAAATAGGATCCATAGAATCTACATCAAAGGATATATAAATGATGTCACATTGATGTAATTGTGTATTAATATTATTAACGAGGGTCCATATACCTAAATTACGAACATCTTGTACTGTATACCATTTTAGCCCTAATCTTTCTATAACGGCTTCTTCTTCTGGTTCCGTATCTCGTACTGCAATATAAACTAGATCTTCAGGATTTATTTTGTTCGTTATACCTCCAACATTTTTCAATTGATTCCAATAATCAACTGTTTTTTCATCTACTTTATTTATTTGACATTCTATGTTATCAATATTCATTACAGATGCTAACGGCATTCCGTGCATATTACCTGAAGGTGTTGTATAAGGTGTATGGATATCTGCGTGTGCATCAATCCAAACCACTCCAATTCTTTTATCGGGATAAGCTGATTTAACACCTGCTATGGTTCCTCCTGCCGAGCCATGATCTGCAGCTAAAATAATAGGAAATTGTTTATTCTGTAAAAGAGAAGATACTTTTGCGTTGAGTTCTTCATAAATAGAAAGCAAACCATCTATACGCTTTGCAAAAGGGAACTTTGTAGGCTTATCTAAATAAGTATTGACATTTTTAATTGTTTCGAGAGTATTTTCACCAAAAATATAGCTCTCCTTTTTCCTAGCAGCAGCCATAATAGCTTCTGGACCTAAAGATGCTCCACGCGTACCTGCTGCAATTTCTGATTGGTTTATTAGAAAAGTAATTGACTTACTCATAATTTTTTAGATTGGATGATGATTGTTATATCATTAAATAACATGTATTTCATCTGTTTCGATAGCAAATATAAAAAAAGCCTCTTGAGAGAAGAAGCTTTTTTTCTTTTATTCATCATTAATTTATCTCTTGTCCATAGAAACGAATGGTCTTAAAGGATAACCAGTATATACTTGACGAGGGCGTCCAATAGGTTCTTTGTTTAAACGCATTTCTTTCCATTGCGCAATCCATCCTGGAAGACGACCAATAGCAAATAACACAGTAAACATATCGGTTGGAATTCCTAATGCTCTATAAATGATTCCTGAGTAAAAATCTACATTTGGATATAATTTTCTGTCTACAAAATAAGGATCTACTAGCGCTGCTTCTTCTAATTGTTTTGCAATATTTAGAATAGGATCGTTAACACCTAATTCTGCTAACACTTCGTCTGCTGCTTTTTTGATGATTTTTGCACGAGGATCGAAGTTTTTGTATACTCTGTGTCCGAATCCCATTAAACGAAAATCGTCATTTTTATCTTTGGCTCTTTCTAATGCTTTTTGTGCATCGCCACCATCTTTTTGGATTTGCTCTAACATTTCCAACACCGCTTGGTTAGCGCCACCGTGTAATGGTCCCCATAAAGCAGAAACACCTGCAGAAATAGAAGCAAATAAACCAGCGTGAGAGGAACCAACAATTCTTACTGTAGACGTTGAACAGTTTTGTTCGTGATCAGCATGTAATGTAAATAATTTATCTAAAGCGTCTATAATGGTTTTATTGGTGGCATAAGGTCCTGTAGGCAACTCAAACATTAATCGCATGAAATTTTCTACATATCCTTTTGTATTATCATAATAATTCAATGGGAACCCCATCATTTTACGATATGTCCATGTGGCAATAACTAAAAACTTACCCATCGTTTTACAGATTGCCTCGTACATTTCGGTTTCATTTTCTACATTGACTACTTTAGGATTAAAAGCAGTTAAAGCAGATGTTAATGAAGACAAGACTCCCATTGGGTGAGCTGTTTTGGGAAATCCATCTATAATATTCTTCATTTCTTCGTTTACCAAAGTATATTTACGAATATCATTTTCAAATTTTTCCAATTGAGTCTTTGTTGGTAATTCTCCGAAAATAATTAAATAAGACACTTCTAAGAATGTTGCATTTGCGGCTAAATCTTCAATAGCATATCCTCTATATCTTAAGATTCCTTCTTCACCATCTAAGAAAGTAATTTCACTTGTGCAAGAACCTGAATTTTTATACCCAGGATCTATCGTGATCGCTCCTGTTAGGGCGCGTAATTTTTCAATATCGATAGCCGTTTCATTCTCAGAACCCACCATTACAGGGAACTCATATTTGTTGCCATCAAATTCTAATATCGCAGTTTTTGACATAATTAAGTTTATGGTATTTATCTTTTACAATTGGTTTAACAAAAATAGGAATTTGATATTAATTTCAAAAACTTACCTAATGCTTTTCTCCAAATTTAATAAATGTTTTGTAATTTGTTAACAATTTTAGAAAAGAAAAAAACACTCGCCAAAAGAGACTATTGTACAATTTTATGGGTACGAACTTCAAGCATGTACTAGTCTAAAATTACTTAATGCTTGGACTATCGGCGAGTATCATTTTATAATTCCATATTCATTAGGTTCATCGTTCATAAAATCTATTCTGAATTGCTCAGGCATCTGTTGGCGAGCAATCGCAATTGCTTTTTCAAGTACAAAAGGAAGTCTTGTTGATTGCGTTGTTTTTAGCACCCAATCAATGCCCGTTTTTAATGAAATCTTATGTCCTAAAGAAACATATATTGGATTTGAATTTTCTTTTGTACGAAGGGCTTTTCCAACTACTTTTTGGTCAAATATAAGTTCTAAATTATCTGCTCTTTTATCCCCTAAATCTTCCTTTTTATAATAGCCTACAAGACGTTTTTTGGCGCAACCAATAGTAGGTATATCCAGTTGAATACCTAAAAAAGTTGCGAAGCCCATATTTTTGGGATGCTCAATGCCATGTCCATCACAAAAAATAAGCTGGGGTTTTATAGTTAATTTTTCAAAAGCTTTGATTGCCCATATCGTTTCATTAAAACCAAAAACATCAGGTATGTGCATATTAATCCTATCTTCAGTATAAATTGCTTGATCTACAATTTCTTGACTATTTACATCCATAACAGTAACGACTGCCACTATTTTTTGGGTAATATCATGATAGGCTACTGTTACTCCTCCAATAAATTGTATATCAGTTGGCAATCTATCCTCGTGTATTATTTTTTCAATTTGCTCTTCTTGCCACACAAATTTTTCCATGAAAGTATCAGGAATTGTCTTTCCTAGATATTCTTTCATTTGATTATGAATGGCATAAGCGACAATAACTTTTGAATATCTTTCAACATCTCCATGTACATAAACAAATGTATCTAGATCTATTTCAATATACCCTTTTTCATCATAAGAATGATACTTATCTATTATATCTTGATTATTTGCAATTAACTTTTCATAATCCAAATCTTCACGATTTAAAAGTACTTTAAAGTTCAATTGTTCAATATTTTCTCCGTTTTTAAAACGAAAATCATCAAAAGAAATAAAATCGTAACTCAAATTATAATGACTAACATTAGTATTTTTTATACAATCTAAACCTAATGTAAACCTTTTCACACCATATATATATATGTATGCATACCATTTATACTCTCTAAAACAAAAATCATAAATTAATCCATGTTCAAAATTATTCACATATGAAATTCTAAAATATAAATTTTTATCTAGGTCTAACTTTTCTTCTATTCCAGTAAACAATTCACGTTTATCATTTACGTTAATGTAGGCTTTTAAATTTTCCCAATTCTGTTGCTCAAAATATTTTATCATTTTATTTACTATTTGGAAAGAAAACCCCTTCCGTTATATAAAAACAATGAGGACAAGTAACCATCTGCTTAAAAACTTGATCTTTTACTTTCCATCTTATAACAATTTTTATATCAAGTGCTCTAATATCTGACACACTGTTAATGCTTTTATCTTTGATTAATTCGTTCAAAACTAACACCTCCGTATGAATCCCTGGTCGTTGAGCATCATTCATCTTACCTAATGTAATTTTACCACCATATAACTTTTCATACAATTTACCATCGCTATTTCCAGAACAGTCTTTTCTTATAAAATCCATATATTCTATGTGTTTTTGTAAAAAGGGGTGTAATGTACTTATAAAGTCATCATATGCTGTATCAGAATTTTCTAAAACATCTCCATTATATTTCTTTCTATTGTACTTTATAACTATGTTCTCATTTGGTAAATTACCTGATGAAACTTTATTACCATCAAAAATCCCCTGTCTCGTCCTAAAATAAGTTTACATGTTTATACTTAATCCTAAAATATATTTACAACTCATTTTTAGTCCTACTATTGGTTTACAATAATAGGACTTTTTATATAATAATTCTTCCATAATTTTTCTGTTTTTATATTGTTATGGTGTACTTGATTTGGAGTTAGATTTCCTATACTCATATGAGGTCTTTCATTATTATATAAATCAACAACAGCTTCCAATAAATCGCTAGCTTCTTCTATGCTATGAACTTGATAATCATTTAGATATTCTTCTTTTATAATTCCGTTAATTCTTTCTGCAATGGCATTTTCTAATGGATCTCCATTTTCTGTCATACTTATTGCTATATTATTATTTTCTAAAAGTTTTACATATTCACTGCTACAATACTGAGTTCCTCTATCAGAGTGATGTATTAATTCTAATTCTTTTTTTTCAATTGAAATACCTGATATTGCCATTTTTAAAGCTTCGATTGTTTGTGATGTTTGTAAACTATCTCCTAAATGAAATCCTATAATTTTTCTAGAATATGCATCAGTAATAAAACTTATATAAACAAAAACTCCTTTAATCTTCCAATAAGTTATGGCGCTTACCCATAATTGATTAGGAGCATTAAGAACATACTCTTTTATAAGATTTGGATACCTCTTAAATCTATGGGAGGAATTTGTGGTTATTGTTTGTTTTTTTCTGCGTTTAACTAGTAGATAATTAGCTGATAACACATCAAAAAGCCTGTCTCTACCCATTTTTATTTGATGTTCTAGTAGAAATGGTTGTAATAACTCATATAGTTTTCTACCTCCCATATGACGATGATTTTTTCTTATTTTTAAAACCTCAGAAACAATTAGTTCATCTTCAAAAACGTATTGCTCTTGATGCCAAAAGTGTTGATAATATGCTTGTCGTATTACACCAAGTAATCGGCAAAATATGCCTAAACCAATCTTAGGGTGGTGGTTTTTCATCTCCTGAATTACTTGGTATTGGACTTTTTTACAATATTGATTTTAAACTCTTTTTCAGCAATTTCTATCATTCTACGATAAGCCTCAGCTAAAAGTTTTGCTTCTTGAAGTTCTTTTTCAAGTTCAGTAATCGACTTTTGAGAGTCTTTTTCGTTTGTGTTGATTTTAACTGATTTCATATCAGGTAAAGATACAATTCTTGTTTTTAAAACATCAAAACCTCTTTCTCTTAACCAATAAGTAAGTCGACCATTTCCAAGATTATGCTTTAACTCAACTTCTTTTTTGGTCATTGAACCAGTTAGATAATCATTACAAACAAATCTTTTAAATTCTTCTGAATATCTTGATTGCCACTTTGTAGAATATTCTACTGAATATCTTTCCATAATTTTACACTTTTGTGTAAAATTATTTTAGGACGAGACAATTACTGCCACGCGAAAGGATTCGCGCGGGAGCGGGGCATCTAGACAGTTTTATACTCCACATATTCGCCCACTGTATCATACGGTATACTTGTATGAGGAGACCTAATTATTAACGTATTCCAAGGCTTCCAAACATCTAAAAGTTCAGTATTTGTTATTTTATGATGCTCTAAAACACCTTCGATAAAATAATCTTTCAATGGCATTTCCGAGACTCTTTCAACTCCATCTTTGATAAGGACTATTTTATACTCCAATTCATTATTTTTATTAATGTAAAAAGTAAACACTCCACCATCCCAAGAACTCAAGTATTCTAAATCTCCATCATTATCATATTGTGTTGGTAACAAATTATTATCTTTCTCATACTCAAATATCATAGACATCATTCTGTCATTTGCCCATTGATAAAATACTTGTGCATAACTTAAAAGGTTTTGCTTTTGTAGACCAGAATCCCACCAGTAATGTTCTAAAAATTTTCCATCGGGATAAATCTCAATTTTTGCCTTGTTAAATTTTTCTGATGTATCTAATATTTCTTTTTGCTTTTTATGTATTATATCAGCTATGTCAAACAATTCAAACTCTCCCCATAAATATTTTTCACCGCATTTAATTACTGTAAGTTTTGGTTCATAACCACCTGCTTCAGTAAAATTTATTTCAATTAAAATTTTATCCCAAACTTTTTCTTTGAAAAATTTATTTATAATAACTAATACTTCTTCCATAATTAATTTGAAATTAAATAGTTTTTCTTAACAGCTCCATTTTCTGATAATCTTACACGCATACTTATAGGTCGTTTTGAGCTACCTGCAAAAACGAAAACCATTTCTGCTTTATATATTGAACTAGGATTATTTCTCTTAAGTGAAGATATTTCCTGTTCTATATTATACCAATCTCCTCCAGCTCTATTTTGCGTAGGACTTTGAGAAAAATAGTTTATCTGCTCACTTGGTCCTCCCCACTCATTTCTAAAAATATGCCCACCATCATCATTTGAATAACCATCTTTTACTAATTTAGTCTCTTGCTGATAGGTTTCATTTCTTGCTCTAGTAGTGAAGTCTATGTCTTCCATTATAGCTTTATTAACTCTTCCCAATTCATCAGTTTCAAAAACATATCTACCATTATCAACTACATATCGGAAGTTCTTCATCAATGGCGGTGCAACGTTAAGAAATTTATTCCATCCCTGTCCAGCATCCCCCGCTGTAGCGCGTATTTCATTATTCAGAATCTCTGCCCATTGTTTTCCTTCTTTATCAACTAAAACTAATTTTCCTTCTATTCTTTTAATTGTCCAAGTACTTGGTAATTGTTTGGTAATTTCAAGTAATTCAGCAAGCTTAGTGCCTCCTAAAGTATTTTCAAGATTCTGTAAGACATCATCACTCAAATTATTAGAAAAAGACCTCCCGCTCCCGCGCGAATCCTTTCGCGTGGTATTTACAATTTAAAAAACTGAAAAACACAAATATCTTCCAGCAATCCTCTTTCACCAGAATAATCGACTGCACTACTATATTTGTAATCTTCAGGTCTAAACACTATTCCTTCCGCAACTGGATTGTTATGAATGTAATCAATTTTTTGTTTGATTACTTCATTACTCCATAATTCTATGGGCTTGTTATCGTGTCGCCAAAACTGGCTGTGTTTTACATTGCTTGAATTGTTGGCAGCTTTTCTAAAACTTTCTAATAAAAACTCTCGTCTGCTCTCTCTTGGATTTTCTTTGATTGCTTTTACAACAGCATTACTTGTAAATCTTTTAAAGTCTCCAAGTAAAGATCATGGTTCCTCTCCATTTACACTTCTAAAAATCAAATGCACATGACTTGTCATAATACACCAAGCAATTATTTCCATTCCCTTTTGTTTCTGACAAAATGTAAGACTATTTATTATTATGTCTTTATACTCATTCCTAGTAAAGACATCTAGCCAATCTATTACTGCAAAACTGACAAAATATAAACCTTCTGGGTTGTGAAACTTATAATTACGACTCATAAATCAAAAATAATACTTTACAAGGTAAAAAAACAGTTATGCTTGCTTTTATTGATCACGCGAAAGGATTCGCGCGGGAGCGGGGGTTTAGAGCGATATATGAAACAACTTCAAAAATCATAGCAAAGGAAAAAATAGAACAATGGATTCAAAAGACTAGAACTCTAAATTTTAGTCATTTTACTATTGCTTCAAATAGTATTAAAAACCATCTAGAAACAATTATAAACTTCTTTAACAATAGAAGCACTAATGCAAATGCAGAATCTTTTAATTCTAAAATAAAACTCTTTAGAGCGAATCTTAGAGGTGTTACAGATATTAAATTTTTCTTGTTTAGACTGGAAAAATTATTTGCTTAAATCAAACTAATCCCCAAAAAAAATATGTGAGCCGGAATTTATATTCCCGACTCATTAGATTTTAGGCAAACAAAAAACCACAAACTTTCTACTGATTGTGGTTCTTAATTTGGTTGTGCAACATTATAGGTACGAGCTTGAAGCTCGCACGAGCCTAAGATTACTTAATACTCGGACTATCTGGGCTTTTTACTATCTTATTATATCTTTCTAAAACAAAATCTGTAAAACTATCATTTAGTTTTCTAATAACTGGTGTATCGTTTATATCAAACGCATATACAGGTGGATTCTCGTTACCTTCCTCTATTGGAACATAAAAAAATGTATCTTGAAATTTATCAAAAGGTAAAATTTTATCTATCTCAGATAACTTAATGCCTTCACGCTTGTATCTATCAATCCACTCATAAATCCAATCATGAATATATTTCATATCTTTTGTTCCATGATAATCATATTCATCATAAATCGTTTTCTCTCCCATTAATAACAAATACTCTTTTAACGATAGAGGGATTTTAACCCCTAAGTCAGCCTCTAAAAGTTCGATAGCTTGAATTTTTGAACCTTCTATTTCTAAAGTAATGTTATCAATTTTTATAAAATTCATAAACTTCATCTAACGAAATGATTTTAAAGTTGTAGTAATAATTTCTAAATCTACTTTCGGGAACATTTTTTTAAACTCCTTAATAACATTTGCACATGAACCGCAAGGGCATAATTGTGTGTACAGTTTAATCTCTCCTTCCACACCGTTAAATACTTGATTAGCCGTATTTGGTTTTACACCGTTCTTCAAAGCAAATTCTTCTAAAAGTTTTACTTCCGTGTCATTTACTCTACTTCTTCCTTCCCAATTTGAAGTATGTTGCTCAAAAACAGAATTGCCTCTTGCTGGATTTGGAGAGCCAGGTGGATTTGTTAAAATATTTCCTGATTTAGGATCAGGATAACCACTTGTAGCATGGCTTGTATAAGATTGTCCATTCTTCAAATTAACTTCTGCTTTAGCAATATTTACTTCAGGTTTTATATTATTACTGGATTTTATTAAGTCTAACGCCTCTGTTTTCGGCAGTTGCCATTTTACGAACCGATACTCCAACATTCTTTAATCCATCAAGATAAGGGGCGACAGATTTAATGGCATCGTCTATTACACCTAACCTCCCTGCTCCTATAGCAACTGTCCAAGATTGTAACTTAAGAACTAAAGCAAGAAATATTAATCTAATTGCTTTCATTGAAAATTTGCTCTTTTGTAAATTCTCTCCCCCAACCACGATTTTCACTAATTGAATACTTTTTCAATAAATCAATATTGGGCAATTCAATATTGTTATTGTACATAATTTCAATACAACGCAACACAGATTGCATAGTTTTATCTGAATTATTTTCAATTTCTCCATACAAATCAATTGTACCACACTCAAATGCTAATTCCATTAAATCAAATATAAATTTAGGAGTATTCTTGTATAATTTTTTAAGTTCAAAGTAGTCCTCTAAAGTGATTGTAATATTCTCTTCGTATTCATCTTCTAATATACTTTCAGGCATAATTTTCGAAACTTCATAAAGCCACTCATCAACAAATTTAATGTTTGTTTGTAACCAAAAAATTTTAAATACCTTATCCCATGAAACATTGTAGCCAATATTTTTAACAGATTTTTCCATGCATAAAATAATGAATGCAACTCTTGCTCTAAGCGATATTTTCTCTATTATTTCTTTCATTTTATTGTATTATTTCAATTCCTACAAAAGTCACTTCACAATTTGAGCACAAAGGTTTTGGAAAAGTGGCCCCAGTATTCCATTGAACACCTATTGTATGCATTTGTAAATCTCCCCAATTTGCACCGTCATGTAATGCTTGATTCACCGCATCGCATTCCGCACAATTCCCAAGTTTGTAGGCATTATTAGTTGAAGTTTCGGGAAGTTTTCCAGCTAAAGTTGGATGGATTTCTGCACCGCTTACAAATATTCCTCTGTTAGCTCCATAGTAATATTTGCCTGTTGCTTTATTGTATAGAATTGTTGCAGTATTAAATTCTCTTAATTGGTTGTTAGAAGTAGTCAAATGTCGTTGAAGTCTAACCCATTCATCAACTGAATTTCGCATTTCAGAAAGAGTTCTCCCCGCCCCAGTAACATTTTTCCATTTGCTATACCCCCCAGCATTTTTTATAGCCTGATAATTATCTTCTACTTCTTTTAAAACTTTCGCATTAGTTTTTTCTAATGATTTCTCTTCTAAAAGCAAGTGCCAAGCATCAAAAACTTTATCAGGATCATCAGCTTTTGAAGCATAATCTCGCAACTCTTTTGAGGCATACAAGTCATTTTCAAAAAGACTTTTTACTGTTTCACATTGAGTAAAGCCATAAAAAGAATTTAAGAAAACAAATAATAATATAATATTTTTTAAATATTTCATTTTAAAATTCTCCTTTTATTTTTTTCATAATATTTTCAGGTAGTTCAGGGTTTTCCCAAATTCCATGAATATAGGTTACATCTTCCCCGCTCCCGCGCGAATCCTTTCGCGTGGTAATTACAACTTAAAAAACTGAAAAACACATATATCTTCCAGTAATCCTCTTTCTCCAGAATAATCGACTGCACTACTATATTTGTAATCTTCAGGTCTAAACACTATTCCTTCCGCAACTGGATTGTTATGAATGTAATCAATTTTTTGTTTGATTACTTCAAGTTGCTAGTTGATTATTTTTATCATTTATTACTGCCACGCGAAAGGATTCGCGCGGGAGCGGGGTATATTAAAGTTTTTATGATCATATTTAAATATCTTGTAAACGCTTTAAAATTTCTAATTTACTTTCTAAATATAAAATATTAACATCTTCAATAAAATATTGTTCTAAACTACAATTTAGA
Source organism: Flavobacterium davisii (assembly GCF_042182265.1). NCBI lineage: Bacteria > Pseudomonadati > Bacteroidota > Flavobacteriia > Flavobacteriales > Flavobacteriaceae > Flavobacterium > Flavobacterium davisii. The sequence continues at coordinate 1,925,086 of NZ_CP097869.1, read as the reverse complement.
CAATTATATATTACTGATTTAAATTTTTCAAAATGAAAATTTTTAATTTCTCTAGAATCCTTATATCTATTAATGTTCTTTTTAGTTAAACATAAATATGCTTTTAGTCTTGTTATTTGAATATCTTTTTTATTAGTCATATCTAATACTTTCAAACATGAAATAATAGCTTCATACAAATCAATTACACTCTCTTCATACCTAAAAAAATCAATAGTATAATTTATTGTTTTTTTTGCCATTTTAGATCTAAATATTCTTTTAATTTGCTTTTTATTATCTGAAAGAACATTCCAATTACTATCTTCATCTAAATCACTATTAATAAGTTGTTCTTTTAACCATAAAAGTTCAGTTTTATCAATTAAATTGAATTCTTCATATTCTAATAGTATCTTTTCACATTCGTTCATATTATAGCTCTTTTATTTTATAAATCAAGACATTTTGAGTTTTAGTACTTGGTATAATATCAATGAGTTCATATTGAGTGAAAGGTTTAAATAAAACTTCAGATTCTGAACCATTAATCACTTTTAAATCAACACCTGTTTTTGATTCTATTTGCCATATTACATATCCATTACCTCCTCTTCTGAAAATATCTGCTGTTGAATCATCATTTGATTCTATTTGCCATATTACATATCCATTACCTCCTCTTCTGAAAATATCTGCTGTTGAATCATCAATTGAACTTGAGGTAAAACGACCATTAAAATTAAATTTCTGTCCTTTTATTAATGTTTTCGCAAAATTAGATTCTGTTAATCCTGCACCTCTAAAAACGGTTACATTTAATTGTTTAGGTAATTTTGAACAGGCAGACATCATTAAATCTTTCATTGCTGAGTATTCCGTAGTCATAGATATTTCTCCTGCTAAAGCTTTATTGAAATTAGCGTAATAATTATCTTGAATAAATAACTTTAGAGAAGCCTCTTCTGCAGATGTAACATTGAATTGTGCAAATTTTCTAATAAGACTACCATTTTCTAAAGGCTCATAAATAGTTTTGAATGAAGAGTTTTTAAGCATTTCATCCAAACTCCCTGATCCTGTAGCATTTTTCCATTTAATATACCCTCCTGCATTTTTTATTTCTTCAATTTTACTAGAAACAAGAGTTAACTCATCAACATTGTTTTTTAATGCAGAAGCCTCAGCATATAAAATTTCATAAGAAGCAAAAGCCTGATCATTAGTACTGATAAAATTTTTAAACTCTGTTGATCCGTTTTCTATATCTTGTGCGAGTGATGTAAACCAACACTGAGAGAAACAAACACTTGAAAATAATAATAAAGTTAGTATTAATAACCTATTCATAATATTTTTCTGTTTCATAATTGTTTTTTTTTTTTAAATATCTTTAACCACGGCAAATCAACTAATTTATCCCTTAACCAATGATTACCATATCTATAACTTAAAATTTCTTTGATAGTTCTATCTTGTTTGATAGCTTTTTGAGGGGCAAACCAATTTTGAATTTCCAACCAATTTTGAATACTTTTGATATCATTTTTTATCAAAAAATTGGAGCATTCCAACATAGAGAAAAAACGTAAAATATCAGTATCATATATTAGTTCTTGCTCCTCATATTCTTTTACTTTTTTTTTCATACAAGAGGCTTTCCCAATTGGCAATGACCATCTTATTTGCTTTAAATAAGTTTCAAACTCTACATCATTAAACTGAAATGCTTTATCTAAACAATTCTTTTGTATTTGTACCCATCTATGGGGAACTAATTTCCCTTCAGGTATAATATCCATTTTGACCTCAAAATCATGGTAATACTTGTCTAAATAATCCTGAAATGGTAATAATACATAATCATATTTTTTCTTTTGCCAACTCCCTTCTGGAAAATTTGCATATTGTATAATTTCTTCTTTTGACATAGCTTATTTTGTACCCCGCTCCCACGCGAATCCTTTCGCGTGGTATTTACAATTTAAAAAACTGAAGAACACAAATATCTTCCAGTAATCCTCTTTCTCCAGAATAATCGACTGCACTACTATATTTGTAATCTTCAGGTCTAAACACTATTCCTTCCGCAACTGGATTGTTATGAATGTAATCAATTTTTTGTTTGATTACTTCAAGTTGCTAGTTGATTATTTTTATCATTTATTACTGCCACGCGAAAGGATTCGCGCGGGAGCGGGGGTAATCTTTAAATTATAGCTTAGACTTCGAGCATCAAGAATTTTCTTCAATTTTCCATTAATAGTTTTTATTATTCCAACAGCTTCAACATCACTGGTTATTTCCTTTTTATAACACAATTCGATGATGTGGTTCTAAAAGATCAACTATATCTTCATAGTAAATAACTTCTCCATTAAACATTACTCCATCTTCACAAAAATCATTTAATCCTAAATTTTCAAACTCAAATTCTGTAGCACCATATTCAAAACACAACTTTTTCAAATCTCGAAGAAAGCTATTTAATCGAGGTGTATTTAGATAAGCTAATTCTGAGTTATCTACAGGATATTCAAATTCACGACACTTATTATTCTCTAAGCCTAAATTAAATACGTCATTATCTAAATAACACAATAGTTCCAACTTATCTTCACGCTTTAACAACTCTACTCTAATGGGAATTGACCCATGAGAACTTGATTTTTCAAAACTATTTTCTATTGGAATTAATGGGTTAATAGAAATTATTTTTTGAGCTATTTTATCGTTTGGATTAATAAATAAATATGTTGGATAGTAATAATTATTATTGTCTTTTTGATACAATGGATACAACGACATTGATTGTATGACTAAATCATTCAAGTCATTGACTGGTACTGCTATTTTATATTTTACTGCGATCTCAATATAGCCTTTAATAAAATTTATAATTTCACGATGAGACCCCAATTCATCCCATATAAAATGGTAGTACACAGATAAATTTCCTTCAAAATCTGTCCAATAAATTGATGAATTAGAAAACTTAATATCTAATCTTTTCATTACCATTCAGTATTTTTTATTGCAAACCTACCTTGTGCATTTTCTACATGTAATTCAGAGATAGAGTTTGTTAGGTTATTTTTATTTATTCCCCCGCTCCCGCGCGAATCCTTTCGCGTGGTCAGGATTTCTGAAATATATTTGTTTTTTTCAGTTTTTAAATTGTAACTACGAGCGAATCCTTTCCCCCGCTCCCAGTTCCTGCTATTTTAATGCTTTACGGTAGCGATGTAGGTAGCTTGCAAACACAATCGGATATTATTCAAACAAGTCTTGATGTTTTGTCGCTTGCTATTCCAGCTACCCAATTTACTAAACTGGGTAGGGTTTTATTTTATGCTGATAAAATCAGTTCGGTAAGTAGTATGGCAGGTACTGCATTTAGAGAAGATAATCCTGCTTTGGCCGAGTTTTTCAATAAAACTAGTTTAATTACTGGAGGTATATCAGCTACAGATTTAGTTATTAATTCAAAAAATCTTATTAAATCACCCATTAATGATATTATTAAAAGTGAATATCTTGCTGACGCAGGGAAAGTTGAAAAAGCTACCGAGGAATATGCTGATTTTGTATTGAAAAATTTGAGTACGGAACAGCTTAGTTTATTATCTAAGGAGACTCGTACGGTTATTGTGAAATTATTAGAAAAAGATTTATCAGCTTTCTCCAAAATGGATAATGTTGTTTTGGCTAATAAAATTGAAAAGGCAATTGATAAGATAAAAAAGGGTGATATAGTAGTTGGGAATAACTCAATTGTTAAAATTTTATCTAAGCCTGAATTTAAAGTTTTAAAAGATGGGATTGATGAACTAGGAGATTTAAAAGTAAAATTTTTAGACGATTTTGCAAATGCAACAGAAGAAATCATAAGGAAAATTCAAGATGAAAATGTATTAGAAATTTGGAAAAAATATGGAGCTTCAGAAAAATTATCAATTGATGATTTAATGCAAATTAAAAAAGTTTGGAAGCAGAAATTTAGAGGTAATACGGTCGATTTTGATACATTTGAAGGAACTATGCAATATAATTCAACTATTGCACAAAGAGCAAAAGCTTTTGAATTATGGGGTGCTGAGAAGTGGGATGATTTGTTTGATTATTTTCACGCGAATCCTAATAAGTTAATTAATGGTGGATGGCCTCCATATGATGGATTTTACAAAATAGAGAAAACGGTTACTGGAGAACAAATAAAAACAGAAATTGGCACTGTTTTTTTTGATAGATTTCAAACTAAGTTAAGAGGTGAAGAACAAGATATGCTAGGTGGAGGATTTGCAAGTCCTGTAAAGAATTCTGCATATAATCAAATTGATAATGTTTTTACCTACGACGCAAGGGCTTTGATGGATGATTTGGAAGAAGGAACATATTATTTTAAATTTAGATTGAAAAATTCTGAAGGAGTCACTTTTGATGTAGGTCCGGCTATTCCATGGAAAACAAAAGCAGGTAAAAAGGTAATGGGTGGTGCTACACAAGTTCGTTTGAAAGGAATGAAATTTAGTGCAATAGAGGATAAAATAGATATTATTCAACAATCAAGATTGGGTTCGGGTAAGAATTGGACACATTTGATTGAGGATACTAGGGAATCAGTTAAAAAAGTAATGAATAAAAATATAGATTGTAATTAATGAAAAAAATTGAAGAATTTTATTGTATTCAAACAAATGATGCACATTCCTCTGTTGAAAATCAAATTAGAGGGTTTTGTACTATAAAACAGGAATTGATTAGACCAGAAATATTTATTGATAATTATTCTTTGTATGAGAATGCAAAAAAGCAAAGATCTAAGTTATTAACGTTTAATCCTAGTGGGAATTTGGAATTAAATTTTACAGAAGAAGAATTAGTTTATCTTTCTAATATTTTCAGTTTTGAAATTATTAAAAGAGAATCTTCAGGATATAAACTCGCTAAAATTTCAAATGATGATAGATTTTCAATTGTATATTTATCATGGGTGCTGTCACATTTAGAAAAGGAATACATTATAATTAAGTCAAAACGTTGGCAATTTGATTATCAACCACGTAGTGCAGGAGAAGATGCGAGAGGGGAAGATGTAACCTATATTCATGGAATTTGGGAAAACCCTGAATTACCTGAAAATATTATGAAAAAAATAAAAGGAGAATTTTAAAATGAAATATTTAAAAAATATTATATTATTATTTGTTTTCTTAAATTCTTTTTATGGCTTTACTCAATGTGAAACAGTAAAAAGTCTTTTTGAAAATGATTTGTATGCCTCAAAAGAGTTGCGAGATTATGCTTCAAAAGCTGATGATACAGATAAAGTCTTTGATGCTTGGCACTTGCTTTTAGAAGAGAAATCATTAGAAAAAACTAATGCGAAAGTTTTAAAAGAAGTAGAAGATAATTATCAGGCTATAAAAAATGCTGGGGGGTATAGCAAATGGAAAAATGTTACTGGGGCGGGGAACTGGCTATCTACCTTTAAAAATAAGCTTGTTACAAGGGTTCAAGGTTCTACAGGATTTGCATTGAAACATACTGACGCAGAAATAACACAAATAATAAATAAGGGTAAATCACTAAATCTTACAGATGATATTATTGATGATATGTTATTTATTAGTTGTAGGGATGCAAAACGTATTGATGCTGTAGAGTTAATGCAACAAATGGATAACTACGTAAATGTTGTTTTGAAAAACGGACATCCTTATACTTTTAACTCTTTAGAGAATTTTACTGAGTTTAGTTCTAAACTAAAGAAGCAGCTTTCAGATTACGGCATAATTAGTAATGATATAAAAATTCAAGGTTCTGCTTTAAGAACTCCTAATGCTAAAGATATTGATGTGGCAATATTTATGAATGAAAATGATTTTGCTGTGTTAACTAATAAAATGAAAGATGCAATAAGAAAAAGATCCCCAGGGTTAGCAGGAGATAATCTTATAAAGAATTTAGAGACGGAAATAAGTAAAGGGAAGGTTAATGCGTTTTATTTTGATAGAATAGAACCCTATACTTCATTTATGAATGATTTTTATGAAGCTAGAAAAGTACTTGGTAGTTCAACTGCTACTACTGCTGATGTTTCCATAATAATCAAAGGAAAGGGCTTCGATATTAAACCTTATCTAGATCTAAAATGATAAAAAAATATATAGATACTAACGGGAATGAAATTGCGTTCGATAAAATTAAAGAGCATGCAAATTTTAAAGAAGTTAATATTGGAGATGATTTTATAGAAACCAAAAAGTACGATGATAATAAGTTGGTATGTATAGAGTACGAAATTGAAAATGAATCAGTAATTAGTAGGCATAATGTTTTTTTGGCAGAAATTACCACTTTTCACTATGATAAAAGAATACTGGGTGGTTTAAAAAAAGAAAATTTTAAAACATATATTAAAGGTTCTTTAAATTCTTTCGGAGAAATCGAATATATTGATAATAATGCTGTTTATATAAAAACCAACTTTGTAGAGAACAACAACTCGATGGTTCAAAAATTTTTTTATAAAAGTGGTGCTTTACTTTATGCATTTGAATATGATACTAATGGGAAAATTGATAATATTTTTGATTTTAGTATCGGTGAGTACGTTAAGGACATTAATTCCATCAAAGAGGTAAATTTAGACTTGTACAAAGGTTCTTCTAGTTTTTTATAAGTACTATAAGCTACTTAGCAAAATTAAGAGCGTTTGAGAGGGTGTCTTTCCCCCGCTCCCGCGCGAATCCTTTCGCGTGGCAGTAATAAAAGATAAAAATAATCAACTAGCAACTTGAAGTAATCAAACAAAAAAATGATTACATTCACAATAATCCAGTTGCGGAAGGAATAGTGTTTAGACCTGAAGATTAAAAATATAGTAGTGCAGTCGATTATTCTGGTGAAAGAGGATTACTGGAAGATATATGTGTTTTTCGGTTTTTTAAGTTGTAAATACCACGCGAAAGGATTCGCGCGGGAGCGGGGGTTCTCATATTGGGAATACTATGCCGTATACCAAACCTCCGTATAGTTCAAAATTTGAAAATCCGCAACAACTACAAAAGGCCTTAAATAATACAAAACCTGGAACTTCTGCTTTTAATTCAACTCCAGTAACTGGAAGTAATACCAAAGTTGTTTATCATACATTGACTGATGGTAGTGCTTATGGCAAAGGAGTTCCAAAAGATGGACAAATATTTCAGCAATCAACTAAAGTTAGAGCTGTATATCAGCAAACTTCTTCGGGTGATTGGCAGTTATTAACTATGTTTCCTGATTTTTAATTATGAATGACTTAAGGAATTTAATAAGCGCTTTAGCTTCCTTTATGGAAGCAAATTGGTTTCCATATGAGGATAGTATAGGAAGTATAAACTATTGTATCAATGGTGGTACAATTAGTAAAGAAAATTTGATATCAGAATATTCATCCGTAATGTTTGATAAAAATTTTGATTGGATTAGTTTAGCGACAGAAAGCCAATTATTAATAAGTCCAGAAAGTTATTCAAATGAGGACATCAAAAACTATGTTAAGTTTTTGTTGCAAGATTATTTATTTCCTGAAAGAAGATTGACTGAGCAAGAAATAGAGGAATTAAATTTATCTGTTGAAAATGTTTTAAAAGCCAATAGTTCAATAAATGAATGGATGCTTGCTTATGATGTATTTGAAGAATTAAAAAAGCATCAACAATATAAACAGTTGGAATATTATAATCTTTGGAAATTACCCTTTGTCAAAAAAAGAATTATACAGAAGTATATTGAAGGTAAAGACCGAGAAATAGGATATTTAAAGTATAACGAAAACCCGACTTAATCGGGCTTTTTTCAATCCCCGCTCCCGCGCGAATCCTTTCGCGTGGCAGTAATAAATGATAAAAATAATCAACTAGCAACTTGAAGTGATCAAACAAAAAATTGATTACATTCATAACAATCCAGTTGCGGAAGGAATAGTGTTTAGACCTGAAGATTACAAAAATAGTAGTGCAGTCGATTATTCTGGAGAAAGAGGATTACTGGAAGATATTTGTGTTCTTCAGTTTTTTAAATTGTAAATACCACGCGAAAGGATTCGCGCGGGAGCAGGGGTTTTTGAACTTTCTTCTGAAGTTTTATCTAAATTGAAAGCAAAAGGAATTTCTGAGGATGAAATCAAATTGTTTGTGAAAGATGTAGCAGGGAATACCGAAATGCTTAAATTAATTAAAACAGATGCAGATGATGTTATAGACTCTTGGTTGTTATTAACTGAAAGAAAATTACCAATTTGTACAAAATAGATTTTTAGATGAAAATGAAAATAAGAATCCTAAAAAAACTTGAAACAAATATCAAATTGTTTGAAAATCACAATCAAAAACCTGCCGTTTTTAATTATTATTGTTCCAATTGTAATTCATCAAACAAAGTAAGTATTGATTTTTTTCAAATCTCAAGCGATGTTAATGAACTTGTAAAAAAGCAGATACTAACAGAAGAGGATATTTTGAATCATAAAATGTTAATTAAGAATGCTACAGGTGAATTAGTTGTGGATATAACGTTGTATTCCTCTCGTTATATCACTAAAGAATGTGAATTTTGTTCACAAAAAAATCTAATTATTTTTGGTTTGGGTGAACCTAATCCGAATCGTTTTGTATGCAAAATAGCTGGAGTTTGGAGTTATGAAGAAAAATAAAATAAATATGAAAAAAATATATTTTTATGTTATAGCCTTTTGGAGTTTGTTTTTTGTAACATCAGGATTTGCACAATGTACATTTTCTGAATTAGCAAAAGATTTTTCTCGTAATACCGCTTTAAAAGATTTTGTAAAAAGCGATTCTAAAGCATTTGACGCTTGGTATTTGTTGAATAAAGAAAAGCCTTCTTTAAGAAATAGTCTTCCTGAAGTTAAAATAGTAGCCGAAAATTTTCAAGAAGTAAAAAATGCTGGTGGGTATCAAAAATGGATTGACAAGCTTACAAGTGAAGAAAGAAATGTTCCTATTCCGTTTTTAGATAGTCAGCAAAAATTTGAACAAACGGTTGATGTATCAAATCTTCCTAAACATTTAAGATCGTTAGCCTATCAATACTATAAAAAAGCTAATAATGAAAACAAATTGCATTTATGGCAACGGTTAGAAGAGATTTTTAAGGAATATAAAATCAATGGAAATTGGCCTCCATACAATGGCGGATACAATATTGAAAGTGGAATATCACTTCAAAAGTTCAAAAAATATGACCGTTATGCGAATCCTATAGGGAGTTGGGATGGAATAAACGAACCCTTATTAGGAGGTAATTTTACCAGCCCTATTATTGACGATAAGCCTTTTGATTTTTCTTCAAGAGCACTAAATATTCCAGAATCAAATTATACTTTTTATTATGAAATCGAAATATTAGAAGATTTAGGTTTTGATGGAGAACTTGCTGATGTAATCCCTTGGTTTAATCAAAAAGGGCAAGGCAAGCAAGTCAAATGGAATATTCCTAAAGACCCCGTGACAGGCCGACCTAAAACTTGGAATAAATTAGCCGAAGAAGGCAAAGTAAGAATAACCATCAAAGATATTCCTAACGGTAATGCTGAATTGATAAAAAAATGGAAGGGATATGTGATTGGGAAGAAGGTTACAGGGGCGGGGAACTTATCAAGTAGGCTTATAAGTAGAGGAATTTCAAGTTCAATTGCTGACGATATTGCTTTGCGAGCTATGTATATTGATGATGTGATTGGAGCTAATAAAATGCAATCAATGATTGATGAATTAGTAAGCTCAACTAAATTTAAAAATCCTGAAGATTTATTAGAAAATTTAAATAGTGCATTTAGAAAACCTGTTGTTTCTGGAAATGTAAATACATCAAGTGCTAACGATTTACTTAACGAGCTAAATGAAGGTAAATATTGGATGAATCAAGGCAATGAAGTATATATTTCTAGGAAATGGACTGCAAATGTTAATGAGGTTGATGTTACTATAACTACAAAAAAAGCATTAGTAGAATGTAAAAATGTAACAGGTGGAGCTGATGCTGTTAGAGATAGACTTGATGATATTATAAAGAAATTTACTGATGAATCTAAGTTATCATCAAGTATCAAAAATCAATACCCAAATCATTATGGCAAGTTAAATATTAGTAATGCCTCAAATCCATATTATAACCTCAATAAGCAACAGTTTATAAATAAAATTAAAGCTGATTTGCTCGATCAAGCAGGAGGAATAAATAAAAATAACCTAACAAACTCTATCTCTGAATTACATGTAGAAAATGCACAAGGTAGGTTTGCAATAAAAAATACTGAATGGTAATGAAAAGATTAGATATTAAGTTTTCTAATTCATCAATTTATTGGACAGATTTTGAAGGAGATTTATCTGTGTACTACCATTTTATATGGGATGAATTGGGGTCTCATCGTGAAATTATAAATTTTATTAAAGGCTATATTGAGATCGCAGTAAAATATAAAATAGCAGTACCAGTCAATGACTTGAATGATTTAGTCATACAATCAATGTCGTTGTATCCATTGTATCAAAAAGACAATAATAATTATTACTATCCAACATATTTATTTATTAATCCAAACGATAAAATAGCTCAAAAAATAATTTCTATTAACCCATTAATTCCAATAGAAAATAGTTTTGAAAAATCAAGTTCTCATGGGTCAATTCCCATTAGAGTAGAGTTGTTAAAGCGTGAAGATAAGTTGGAACTATTGTGTTATTTAGATAATGACGTATTTAATTTAGGCTTAGAGAATAATAAGTGTCGTGAATTTGAATATCCTGTAGATAACTCAGAATTAGCTTATCTAAATACACCTCGATTAAATAGCTTTCTTCGAGATTTGAAAAAGTTGTGTTTTGAATATGGTGCTACAGAATTTGAGTTTGAAAATTTAGGATTAAATGATTTTTGTGAAGATGGAGTAATGTTTAATGGAGAAGTTATTTACTATGAAGATATAGTTGATCTTTTAGAACCACATCATCGAATTGTGTTATAAAAAGGAAATAACCAGTGATGTTGAAGCTGTTGGAATAATAAAAACTATTAATGGAAAATTGAAGAAAATTCTTGATGCTCGAAGTCTAAGCTATAATTTAAAGATTACCCCCGCTCCCGCGCGAATCCTTTCGCGTGGCAGTAATAAATGATAAAAATAATCAACTAGCAACTTGAAGTAATCAAACAAAAAATTGATTACATTCATAACAATCCAGTTGCGGAAGGAATAGTGTTTAGACCTGAAGATTACAAAAATAGTAGTGCAGTCGATTATTCTGGAGAAAGAGGATTACTGGAAGATATTTGTGTTCTTCAGTTTTTTAAATTGTAAATACCACGCGAAAGGATTCGCGCGGGAGCGGGGTTGTTATTGCGTCAAAAGAAGCTCAATATCTGCAACGATTTAAGAGTAAATTTACGTTACTGTCTGATGCCGATTTCATAAGAGCATATAGAAGAATTGAGAATGCAGGATTTGATGTAAGAGGACTTCTTCAAAAAACTCAGATTAATGACGATATTGTTAGGCTTGAGAAAATGATTTCTTATGCTAAAAATGATGTTCAGAAAATAAATAATTTGTTTAACAAAAATTTGCTATCAGGAGGATACAATCAATTTGTAGAATTAGTAGATATATACTTACCAGCTTTTAAAAAAATGCCTGTTTCCAATGTAAAGCCAAATTATTTTACTCAAGCTAACAAAGTTTTTGATGATATAAATATGAAACACATTATGGACAAGCATAGTGCAGAATGCTTCGATTTTAATGTAAATGGAATTTCAAGTAATATTGATATGTTTCCAATTGGAACAACACAACAAGAAGTTTCTGCATACATTGATGAAGCATTGACTATATTGAAAAATACTAAAGGAGCTAACTTTCCTTTGAATAGTAATCCAGAGCTTGTAAAGTTATCAAATGGTATGGAAGTATTTATAGGCTCTGATCTTGGTAAAAATATTGGAACTGCACCTGGAGTATTTCCTGACAACGCGAACATAATAGGTCAGTTTTATCCAAAATCAAGAACTGGCGGAATAACAATAAAATCATCTATATTAAAAATAATAAACGAAATACAATGACAAAGATTTTTTTTGAGGTAGAGCTTGCAGAAAACTCTTATATAGGTTTTGAAGACTTAATGGAAAAGGTGGATTATGATGCAGAACTAAAAGATAAATTATCTAAACCCAAATACAAAAATTCAAGGTCTGAAATAGGTAGAGTAACAATTCAGTTTTATAAACATACATTTATTATTAAAGATGAATATATTGCAAGAGTTATACTTACTTGTTATGTATGTGCAGCTAATAGTATTTTGGATGAAAATATTTATAGATATCAACTAGAAGTACTGTATAAAGACTATTTAGAGTTTGATTTTATTGATTGTTATGATATTGGTGTTCGAATAAGACATTTTGGTTGTAAAACTTATGAAAATGATAAAGAAGAAGGGATTTTTTGGTCATATACAAATTATATGATTCAAGAAATAATGGTTCCCAAAAAGGACTTTATTGAACAAACCATTATCTGTTCAGAACAGTATTTTGCTTATTTAGAGAAAGTGAATTTTCCTGATCCACATTTAGATTCTTGGAAAAAGACTGTAAGTGATTTGAAAGTTAAGTTTATTAATTCTACGATTTTTAAGGTTGACCCCCAGCTGCCCGAAGTCTGAGCTATAATTTAAGATTCACATGCTGGGCAATGTCTCCTGACTTTGTTAAAATAGTAATGTAAAACTATTTTACATTTTTGCATTTTCATTAAAAATCAAAATAAGTGATTTATTAAAAAAATCCCTAGATGCTTCTCTAAAGTTATTTATTCAAGATAATTATTACGCTAATTTCAATAAAGCTTTAGCAGGAGAAATATCTATGACTGCGGAATACTCAGCAATGAAAGATTTAATGATGTTAGCCTGTTCAAAATTACCCAAACAATTAAATGTAACCGTTTTTAGAGGTGCAGGATTAACAGAATCTAATTTTGAGAAAACATTAATAAAAGGACAGAAATTTAATTTTAAAGGGCATTTTACTTCAAGTTCAATTGATGATTTTATTGCTGATGATTTTAGAAGAGTTGGAAATGGAGATGTAATTTGGCAAATAGAATCAAAAACAGGTGTCGATTTAAAAATGATTAATAGTTCAGAATCTGAAGTTTTATTTAAACCTTACACTCAATATGAACTTATTGATATTGTTTCAAGTACTAAAAATCATAATGTTTATATATATAAAATAAAAGAGTTATAATATGAATGAATTTGATATTATACTATTAGAATATGAAGAATTTAATTGACAAAAGTGAACTTCTATGGTTAAAAGAACAATTTAATAATAGTGATTTAGATGATGACATTAGTTGGAATAGTCTTACAGAAATGGAAAAGCAAATAAAACGTTTATTACGTTCAAAAATTATTAGAAAATCCACAAATTATACTATTGATTTTTTTAGGTATGAAGAATGTGTAATTGATTTATATGAAGCAGTTATTAATTGTTCGCATAAACTAAACCTTTCACCCAAAAAAAGTATACAAATAACAAAACTAAAAGCTTATTTGTACTTGACGAAAAGGAATATTAATTCATACAAAGATGTTAGAAAAATTAAGGATTTTTATTTTTATAGGCTTAAATCATTAATATATGAATGCCTTAATTGTAGTTTAGAAAAGTATTTTATTGAAGAGATAAATATTTTATATTTAGAAAGTAAATTGGAAATTTTAAAACGTTTACAAGATATTTAAATCTGATCATAAAAACTTTTAGAGGTTATCAGATAATTTCTCTTCCAGGTGCTGTACATCCAAAACAAGGCAGTTCTGTTTTTGAACAACATACTTCAATCGTTGATGGATTAAATAGAGTGAACGATACAGAAGTAAAACTTTTGGAAGAGTTTGCTTTGAAAAATGGAGCAAAACCAAACACAGCCAATCAGGTATTTAATAGTATTGAAGGTGAGATTAAACTGTATACGCAACTATGCCCTTGTGGTTCATGTGCTAATGTTATTAAAGAATTTAAAAAAATGTTCCTAAAGTAGATTTGGAAATTATCACTACAACATCAAAATCATTTAAGTAGAAATGAAGTTTATAAATTTTATAGATAGCGCAAATACTAATTTGGTAATAGAAGGTTCTAATAATGAGTCTATTCATTTAGCTGAAAATGACTTGGGGTTTAAAATTCCTTTGGCATTAAGAGAATATTTATTATTAATGGGTGAGAAGACGAATTTTTATGAATATTCGGATGAACATGGCACGAAAGAATTAGTAAAATTGAAAGAATGGATTTACGAGTGGATAGAAAAATACAGAAGTGAAGGCATTGAATTATCAGAGTTGAAAAATATACTACCGTTTTTTAATTTTCAAGATACATTTTTTTATGTTCCAATAGAGGAAGGCAACGAGAATCCACCTGTATATGCGTTTGATATAAACGATACACCAGTTATTAGAAAACTAAATGATAGTTTTACAGATTTTGTTTTAGAAAGATATAATAAGATAGTAAAAAGCCCAGATAGTCCGAGTATTAAGTAATCTTAGGCTCGTGCGAGCTTTAAGCTCGTACCCATAATATTGCACAACCAAGTTAAGAACCACAATCAGTAGAAAGCTTGTGGTTTTTTGTTTGTCTAAAATCTAATGAGTCGGGAATATAAATTACGGCTCACATATTTTTTTGGCTCACATATTTTTTTGGGGATTAGTTTGATTTAAGCAAATAATTTTTCCAGTCTAAACAAGAAAAATTTAATATCTGTAACACCTCTAAGATTCGCTCTAAAGAGTTTTATTTTAGAATTAAAAGATTCTGCATTTGCATTAGTGCTTCTATTGTTAAAGAAGTTTATAATTGTTTCTAGATGGTTTTTAATACTATTTGAAGCAATATTAAAATGAGTAAAATTCAGTGATTTAGTTTTTCCAATCCATTGTTCTATTTTTTCCTTTGCTATGATTTTTGAAGTTGTTTCATATATCGCTCTAAACTCCATACAATGCTTGTAAGCCTCTTCTAATTTTGGATAAGATTCAAATAACAACTTAGCTCTCGCTCTTTGATTTTTTGTCCAGTCTGTTGGCAATTTGGTTATTATATACCTACTTCTTGCCAAAAGTTGTTTTGGACTATCTCCATTTTCAAAGGTAAATGGTTTGTATTTTTCACCTTTATCTTTCGCCTCTTTTATAGCTTGATTTTCTTTCTTTATTTCCTCCCAACGATACTCTATTCTAATGTGTTGTAATGCTTGGGTTACTAATTTTACCACATGAAAACGGTCTGTAACGATATTGACATTAGGAAAACAGATTTTTACAACGAGATTCATATTACTAGCCATATCCAAAGTTATTTCCTTAACTAACTGTCTTTTTTCTAATGGGATTTTAAGAATGACATCTATAATATCCTGACTTTTTGTGCCTGATATCGAAGCAATAAGAGTTCCTTTTTTACCTCTTCCTTTTTTATTGGTTAAGTAAGTATAGAGTTCTCCTTTTGACAAACTAACTTCATCTATACTGATATGTTGACCAATATTTTGAGGATAAATCAAATAATCCTCAGCATGATTTTTTTGCTCCCATTCATTAAATCCGCTCACTTTTTTCTTATAGTGCCGTTGAAGGATGTAGCTCTTTACACCATAGTAACTAGCTATATTACTTATCGTATCTTCTCGGGTCTCGACCTGTACCTTTTAAAAAAACGGAGAGTTCAGTAGTTAATTTTGAACCCTCAGCTACAAAAGAATAATCGTTTTTCACCTCTTTAGATTTATTCACTTTTTCTCGCCAACGTCTGGTTCGAATTCCTAAATACACTGCCTTTCCACGAATAGGGAAATCTTGAACTAGCGTTCTCTCATTAAAACCTTTTGATTCATATTGAACAGGATTATCAACTGAATGTAGAGTATTCTTTTCGTCTAAATAAATAAAGAAACACTCTTTTTGAGTTGACAAATCGCCTAACTCTTTAAAATCTACAATATCAAAATAATCAAGTAAACCCTCAGGTAAAAAATGCTTTATAAATTCCAAATCCATCGATTAGATTGCTATTAATTAAAAAACAAATTTAATCAAATCCCCTGAAAATATCTCTGACCCGTTTTTATGTCTAAAATTTGACTTTTGTAAAATCAATAAATTTTAGAAATTTCTATTGCTTATGGAATTGATCAAATAGAACTATATATTTAATCCAGATTACGCATTAGACCCGAGCGTAGCGAATAGACAAAGTAAATCTATTCCACTTTATTTTTCTTCAAATTCAAGCACGTACTCAAATTTTAATCATCAAAATAGTTCACCATTTCTTCTTATAAAATTTTCCGTGAGCACTTGAATTTATTGAAAAATTTTGTTTCACAACGAAGTCTAATGCGGAATCTGGGTTTAATGCAAAAATAAAAGCCTTTAAAAATCAGTTTAGAGAGGTAAGAAATATAGATTTCTTATTATTCAGATTATCCAATCTTTCCTTAATCCTCAACTTTTGTTCTTGATCCTTTCTAATGTAGAATTTGGATTAAATACTGAATATACCATTTAATCTCTATATAAATTTTTAAAAATACTTTTATATTATCTTTTATTATGACATGCCACATATACCCAAGCCTTTTTACCCGATTCAAAAGTTTCTAATATCCTATGATACTCAGCTACTTCATATTTATCTGTTTCCTCTAATTCAATATTCGATATTTCATAAATTATCCCTTTAATACAATCGGTTTCAACGCCTGTCTTTAGAGCTATAGGATGATATTCTAAATCACTTTTTACTAAAACATCTGTATCTGTTATTTGTAAATTTTCAATTTTATAACCTTTTAATACATCTTGTGTTCCAACTAAAAGTCTTCCATAATTTTCAAGTTGAACTTTTTCTAATTGTAAAGTACCATAAGAAAAAAGTAAATGCGTAGTATTTTTCATTAACAATTTTCTATTTCTATTATAAAATATCCTTTTTTATTTATTTCTTCTTCCCATATAGGTTGAAGATATTCTACATGACAAAATTTACATTCTTTTGAAGTTAAACTTTGTCCTTCTTGACCTTTACTCTTTAAATATTCTTTACCATAATTATAAATGGTCGTTGTATCTGTTATCATCTCTTGCGGCACGATTATATCAAAGTGCATAATACTTCCTTCTTTTTTTGTTACATAGGTATCCCAAACTGCTACTTTCATTTACATTCTTTTTTATGTTAGTTAATTTCATCAAATGATAAAAAATAAATGAGTTATTACTTATCATTTAAAATTTTACAAGAACAAGATTACTTTTTTTACAAAGTAAGTAACTACTTTACTTTAAACCCAGATTACGCATTAGACCCGAGCGTAGCAAATAGACGAAGTAAATCTATTCCACTTTATTTTTCTTCAAATTCAAGCACCTACTCAAATTTTAATCATCAAAATAGTTCATTATTTCTTCTTCTAAAATTTTCCGTGAGCACTTGAATTTATTGAAAATTTTTGTTTCACAACCAAGTCTAATGCGTAATTCTATCTAACTTAATTTAAGGAATTGATAAAGAAGTAGTTTCGATTCCGTATTTTTTAATCATTTTTTTAATTTGTATCGTTTTTTTATTCTTCATTTCTTGAATATATTGGTCTGTATTTATTGGTATATAATGTTGTTTTTTGACTATCATATTCCAAATTATAACTGCTATTTTTCTTGCTGTTGCTGTAATTGCAGCACCTCTTCCTTTTTTAAAAGAAATCCTTTTAAAGAACATAACGAGGTAACCTTCTTTTTTTCTTTCAATTGTATTTGCCGCATTTCTTAATGTCAATGCAAATTTATTTTTCCCTTTTGGAGTTCTGCTACTCAAAACCTTACCTCCACTAATTTTATTATTTGGAGCTAACCTGAGCCAATTCACAAATTGCTTGGAGGTCTTGAATTTATATATATCGGTGCCTATTTCGGCTAAAAAACTAGTAACGGTTCCTGAGCAAACTGATTCTATAGCAAAGATATCTACTCCAAAAAGTTTTAAACTATATTTCTGTACATCAAATTTGGGTTGGTTTTTCCCTTTATTCTGTTTCTTTACCAATTCGATATCTTCTGATAAAACAATTTCTCTGGTTTGATTTTTCAGCACTTGATCAATACGAGTATCGGTGTTTTTTATTTTATCTTGAATAAGTCTGTAAATATCATAACAATCGGAAAGCTCATGTAGGTATTCATTGTTTATTTTACCTTGTAAAGCGTCGGCTATTTCTTCTTTGCTTTTTTTAACTCGTTTGTCGCAATATTCAGCTAATTTTTCACCTGAAGTTTCACCTGATAGTATCATCTCAATTACTCTTATTCCAGAAACTCCTGTGATGTCACTTATCACAACGTCGAGTCTGAAGTTCATTAAACGTAATGCTTTTTGCATTTTGTTTACAAAGCCTGAACTTTGTTCAATCAAACTAGAACGATGTCTATGAAGTGTTCTTATCTGCAAAGTGGTTTCAGAGGGCAAAAAAGAACCTCGTAATAACCCTAAAGAATGAAGTTTCTGTATCCATTGTGCATCTTTCACATCTGTCTTTGCTTTGAGGTTTTTTGTTTGAGTCCCTTGAACCAAAAGAACTTCAAAACCATTTCCCTGCAAGATCATAAACAAAGATTGCCAATAACTCCCTGTGGACTCCAAAGCAACACTACGAATCTTGTTCTCTTGAAGATAAGCTACCAAAGCGCATAATCCTGATTGATAAACATTAAATTCTCTGATTTGATTTTCATCCTGTCCTATGGCTACAAAATGAGAACGTGACCCAACATCAATTCCTGCAGCATTGGGATTTACAATTTGCATTTTTTCGAAACTTTTCATAAAATATCTTTTTATTAAAATGCGAGGAAATGTAATATCTTTGCTTAAATTATTCTATACGAGATAACATGGTGTTTCATCATTGATTGTCTCAAAGGGCTTCCAAATGGAAGCCTTTTTACATTTCAGCCAAAATCTGGGAGGGGATAAATTCACCATTTTATACATAGGCTTCGCTCGCAAGTGCAAGTTAGCTCTCATTTGTCAAAGAACAATACTTTCTTGAAATCTGGGTTAAAAAAGCCTTAATAATTAGGAATCCTAAATTATTAAGGCGAAAGAATTAGCCTTTTACATCAGCTAAAGTAGCCCCAAAGTTTATATGAAGCACATTTCCATTTACTGTAAGTAAAGCAGGTACTGACTTTACGCCTGCTTTTTCTGCTTCTTCAATACGATTACGATCTTCTCCTAGATGTACAATTTCGACATTATTTTCTCCTATAAGATTTACAATATCGTGCTCTACACTAACACAAACAGGACAACCTGCATGATAAAAAATTGATTTTTCCATTTTATTCATTTTTATTTTTTTGCATTATTGCTGTACAAATATAGTTAGGAATCCTAATTATACAATGTTTTTTTTCATTTTTTAACTTTACAATTGATTTTAGAGTTAAAAAAAACAGAATTTACTTACAAACATCTAAAATATAGATTTCGATTTCGTAATTTATTCGAAAGAAAGAATACTATTGGAATCTAAAAAGTATTCTTTTTCTGTATTCAATTCAGTTATTATAAAAAGTCGCAATCTTATTATCGACCAAAGAATAGACACTTAAGGAAAGTAATTCGAGAACCATATAGTACTAATAATGTGCTTTTACCTCTAATCGCACAAGTATTACTTTCATTCACTCATAAACCGACCAAAGCTTATGGAAAATCATCACTCCATCGAACACGCTCTAAATAAATTTTTCTATTTTTGATAAGAACAATACAGAAATGTTTTTTAGCAAATAAATAAACTTATGATTGGACTTGACTATTTGTGAGTTGCACAACAGCTTGTCCAAACTGAGACACTAAAAAGGATTAAAACAATTTAACTCATTTTTTAGATAAAATTGTTTATTTTTGAAACGTAATTAGTTGTATAAATTGTAATTATGTATTTGACAATTAACATAGAAAACATGGCACAGACTGTCGTTAACGAAGCGAACAGGGTGTCTTTAATTACACGATTTTTACAATTCCTTAAAAAGAGAGTAATTAGTAACTTTAACAAAGATATTATCACTTTTATTTTATCAATGGAAGGTGCAATTATGCATTTAGATGCTTTAAACATATCTGAATCAGAAAAAATTCTTAAGGATACAAAAAAAATCATATCAAAATTTGAAGTGCTTTCTGAAAAAATGAGTTCTAAAAATTTTTACGATAACACTGAACTTAAAGATAATTTCAAGTATATGCTTAAATGCTTGTACAAAATAGAAAGTAAACTTCATAAAAAAGTATACCAATCAGTCCCAGTAATAAAAACTGATGAAGAATTAAAAAAGGGAGTTGTTAAAATGAGCTCATCAAATATTCATAATTTACTTTCTTGTTAATGAGCTTTAATAAAGGAGACATTATTGAAGTTTTTTTCGACTTACCTTATTCAAAAGAAACTAAAACTCACCCCCCCGCTCCCGCGCGAATCCTTTCGCGTGGTAATTACAACTTAAAAAACTGAAAAACACATATATCTTCCAGTAATCCTCTTTCACCAGAATAATCGACTGCACTACTATATTTGTAATCTTCAGGTCTAAACACTATTCCTTCCGCAACTGGATTGTTATGAATGTAATCAATTTTTTGTTTGATTACTTCAAGTTGCTAGTTGATTATTTTTATCATTTATTACTGCCACGCGAAAGGATTCGCGCGGGAGCGGGGAGCCTTTATTATTGCAAAATACAAAACTCTTGAAAATACATCTAGCCAATTAATAGTAGTTAAACTTACACAATAAACACTTTTTTTATGGAATTTATATTCCCGACTCATTAGATTTTAGACAAACAAAAACCACAAGCTTTCTACTGATTGTGGTTCTTAACTTGACTGCGCAATATTATGGGGCCGAGCTTGAAGCACGCTCTAGCCTAAGACTACTTAATGCTTTGACTATCGGGGGCTATATAATATAACCTATCTTGTATTTCCCCTTCAATAAATCTCAAATAGTCATTCTCATCTAAACCTATGTTATATTTATCCCAAGGAGATACCAGATTTTCATTTTTTTTTAAATATGAATTAATTAATTCTAATATCGCATTTCTATTAAACTGTTCTCCTCCATAGTTTACAATCTTCTCAAATTCATCATAATTATTAATTGTATTATACATTAATAAAAGCTGATGTTTAAAATTATTTTCTCCAAATAATTTTATAGAGTTTTCTAATCTAGAACTTGATAAATCTATTAAGTTAAAAATAGGTGTATAAATATTATAAGGTTCTCCCCATTCAAACTTTTTCTCTTCTATCTTACAGTTTGGCACTGTATCCTTATCTATATATGTCATGTCATTTTACGGCTTTTATTCCATCAACAAGATAAACTTTTACATTTGGAAACATGGTTGCAAAATCCTGAATTACTCCTTGACAAGAAATACAATATGGGAGCTCAGAAGAAATTATAATCTGCCCTTTAACACTAGGAAACTTTTGTCCTTTTTTACCTCCTAACTTGCCAGCAATTTCACTCAAACCTACATATTCTGTATCAAACTCTCTACTCCAAGCTCCATCTGTTCCTATTCCACCGTCTTTATCTACTTTATATGCATCAAAAATAGATTCTCCTTCATACTTAGACCCACTTATTTTAATATCATTTGAATCTAAATTCACATTATCAATCTTGCCTTCAAAATAAGCTAAATTTCTTTTATCAAACTGTTGAATTTGCTCTAAAAGCTGTTGTCCCGAGAATTGCTTTTTTAATTCATATAATCTTCCTTCTCTAAATTGCTTAAAAGTTATTTTAGCTTTTGCATAATCAGAACTAAAACCTCTAAATACGTTTTTCCCTTCCATTAAGCTAGTTGGTTTCCCCATCTCAACCCCTTCACCTGTACAAGTCGAACATTCTTTAACAGGCGGAGAAGATAGTTCTGTTGCTGTACCTTCTGGTGATACTTCATACCATTTGGTATTATCAGCACGTTTTATACCATTTTCAAAGATCGTTATAGCACCATCAGTGGTATAAACTTTTTTACCAGTAGCTTGGGCAAGTGCGGTTTTTCATCTCCTGAATTACTTGGTATTGGACTTTTTTACAATATTGATTTTAAACTCTTTTTCAGCAATTTCTATCATTCTACGATAAGCCTCAGCTAAAAGTTTTGCTTCTTGAAGTTCTTTTTCAAGTTCAGTAATCGACTTTTGAGAGTCTTTTTCGTTTGTGTTGATTTTAACTGATTTCATATCAGGTAAAGATACAATTCTTGTTTTTAAAAGATCAAAACCTCTTTCTCTTAACCAATAAGTAAGTCGACCATTACCAAGATTATGCTTTAACTCAACTTCTTTTTTGGTCATTGAACCAGTTAGATAATCATTACAAACAAATCTTTTAAATTCTTCTGAATATCTTGATTGCCACTTTGTAGAATATTCTACTGAATATCTTTCCATAATTTTACACTTTTGTGTAAACTTATTTTAGGACGAGACAATTACTGCCACGCGAAAGGATTCGCGCGGGAGCGGGGCATCTAGACAGTTTTATACTCCACATATTTGCCCACTGTATCATACGGTATACTTGTATGAGGAGACCTAATTATTAACGTATTCCAAGGCTTCCAAACATCTAAAAGTTCAGTATTTGTTATTTTATGATGCTCTAAAACACCTTCGATAAAATAATCTTTCAATGGCATTTCCGAGACTCTTTCAACTCCATCTTTGATAAGGACTATTTTATACTCCAATTCATTATTTTTATTAATGTAAAAAGTAAACACTCCACCATCCCAAGAACTCAAGTATTCTAAATCTCCATCATTATCATATTGTGTTGGTAACAAATTATTATCTTTCTCATACTCAAATATCATAGACATCATTCTGTCATTTGCCCATTGATAAAATACTTGTGCATAACTTAAAAGGTTTTGCTTTTGTAGACCAGAATCCCACCAGTAATGTTCTAAAAATTTTCCATCGGGATAAATCTCAATTTTTGCCTTGTTAAATTTTTCTGATGTATCTAATATTTCTTTTTGCTTTTTATGTATTATATCAGCTATGTCAAACAATTCAAACTCTCCCCATAAATATTTTTCACCGCATTTAATTACTGTAAGTTTTGGTTCATAACCACCTGCTTCAGTAAAATTTATTTCAATTAAAATTTTATCCCAAACTTTTTCTTTGAAAAATTTATTTATAATAACTAATACTTCTTCCATAATTAATTTGAAATTAAATAGTTTTTCTTAACAGCTCCATTTTCTGATAATCTTACACGCATACTTATAGGTCGTTTTGAGCTACCTGCAAAAACGAAAACCATTTCTGCTTTATATATTGAACTAGGATTATTTCTCTTAAGTGAAGATATTTCCTGTTCCATATTATACCAATCTCCTCCAGCTCTATTTTGCGTAGGACTTTGAGAAAAATAGTTTATCTGCTCACTTGGTCCTCCCCACTCATTTCTAAAAATATGCCCACCATCATCATTTGAATAACCATCTTTTACTAATTTAGTCTCTTGCTGATAGGTTTCATTTCTTGCTCTAGTAGTGAAGTCTATGTCTTCCATTATAGCTTTATTAACTCTTCCCAATTCATCAGTTTCAAAAACATATCTACCATTATCAACTACATATCGGAAGTTCTTCATCAATGGCGGTGCAACGTTAAGAAATTTATTCCATCCCTGTCCAGCATCCCCCGCTGTAGCGCGTATTTCATTATTCAGAATCTCTGCCCATTGTTTTCCTTCTTTATCAACTAAAACTAATTTTCCTTCTATTCTTTTAATTGTCCAAGTACTTGGTAATTGTTTGGTAATTTCAAGTAATTCAGCAAGCTTACTGCCACCTAAAGTATTTTCAAGATTCTGTAAGACATCATCCCCCCTGGCGCAAGAATCTTTTACGTTCGCTAGTGCGAGCTTCTAGCTCGTACCCACAACTAATCCTGTCATATCACCAAATTTATATTTCCTGCTCATTTTTCAAAAATAGTAAAAAAATGATTTTCTTTGTGTTCACGAGCTAGAAGCTCGCGCTAGCCTTTGTTTAAATTAGACAAGACGCTAGAGCCGCAGGGGCTATGACAGCTTTAAAATATGACCCACAACTGAAAGAATATTATAATAAGAAAAAGATGGAAGGTAAAAACTCGATGCTTGTTTTAAATAACATTAGATGCAAACTTATAAGCAGAGTTTTTGCTGTAATCAACAGAGAAACTCCATATATAAATACTTATAAATTTGCATCTTAATTTTAACATTTCTAACTTGTTTTTTATCATAGAATGCATAGCAGCATTTTATGGGAACACTTCGTATCTGGGGGATCCTCCGTTATCATCAAGAGCATTTTTTGCTTCAACTATGTTATCTAAAATCCACTTATAATATTTACTAGTTTTATATTTTTCAGTAGCCTCTTCGATTTTATTTATAAAATTTGTACTCTGAAAAACACCGCTCAATCTAGCAAAATGATTTGACACAGCTTCAAAGTCATCTTCGTTATCTAGGCTTTCAATAAATTCAATCGTTTTAATTTCATTTATCATTAATAATGTCTCAATAATATTTGAATACAACACGTGAGCATAATCATTAGGATGCAGCTTCTGTTTATTGTGAACTAAATATAACAATTCAGTATCTCGAAAAGAGAATATACAATTTTTTGATTTAGTATCAAAATTCATTTTATTAATATTTTGGGTTCTTTATTAATTGTCCTAAAGCATTTGGTTGAAATTCACTATCAGGAAAAACTGTTGCAAATTTACCATCTGTTTTTATAATCCCTACTCTTACACCTTTATATGTATCGTATATAGCTATACCATCAGCCAATTTATTATAAGCAGATTGATTTTTTTGAATAACATATTTTGAAGCTAAATCAATTTCCTGCTTTGTCCAAGAGGACGGAAACCAGGATTGACCTACCCCGCTCCCGCGCGAATCCTTTCGCGTGGTATTTACAATTTAAAAAACTGAAAAACACAAATATCTCCCAGTAATCCTCTTTCTCCAGAATAATCGACTGCACTACTATATTTGTAATCTTCAGGTCTAAACACTATCTCTTCTGCAACTGGATTATTGTGAATGTAATCAATTTTTTGTTTGATTACTTCAAGTTGCTAGTTGATTATTTTTATCATTTATTACTGCCACGCGAAAGGATTCGCGCGGGAGCGGGGGAAATCTTGAACTAGCGTTCTCTCATTAAAACCTTTTGATTCATATTGAACAGGATTATCAACTGAATGTAGAGTATTCTTTTCGTCTAAATAAATAAAGAAACACTCTTTTTGAGTTGACAAATCGCCTAACTCTTTAAAATCTACAATATCAAAATAATCAAGTAAACCCTCAGGTAAAAAATGCTTTATAAATTCCAAATCCATCGATTAGATTGCTATTAATTAAAAAAACAAATTTAATCAAATCCCCTGAAAATGTCTCTGACCCGAAGTTTTTCCCCCATAACAGGTGAGAGTTTTTGTATGACAACACAAAGTGTTTGCAAAGAATTATTTGTAAAATATCTGGAAGATTTCAGCAATCACAAGCCAACAGAGTTAAAGATTATGATAATTGATAATGCCGCATTTCATTCCACAAAGGATGTGATAATTCCTGACAATATATTTCTTTTGCCAATTCCACCATATTGCCCAGAACTTAACCCTGCTGAGAAAATGTGGCAATGGATGAAAGATAAAATTGCAATGAAAATTTATGATACTTTAGACGACTTAAACCAAAAAATGGAAGAATTGATTAAAATATCTGATGATAAAACAATTAAATCAATAACAGGCTATCCGTTTTACATGAATGCTTTTTACAGTGTTTTCAAAGTTTAAACGGTATAAAAACAGAAAAATTATGGAAGAATTATTATATAAAAAGTCCTATTATTGTAAACCAATAGTAGGACTAAAAATGAGTTGTAAATATATTTTAGGATTAAGTATAAACATGTAAACTTATTTTAGGACGAGACAGGGGAAACTTATAATTACGACTCATAAATCAAAAATAATACTTTACAAGGTAAAAAAACAGTTATGCTTGCTTTTATTGAGATGGATCTATAATTATCTCGTAATCTAATTCTGAAAATTCAAAGCCTGTAATATTATTTTCTTCAATGGCTTCTTTTAGATTTTCCGAAACTATATTGTCCATAAAAAAACTTTGCATAGGAAAATAATCTAGCTTCTCATTCAATACTATTTTTTTTTTTATAAAATCTATATCTTTTTCAAAATATAACTCTTCACTTTTTTCAATATAATCATCAATATTTTTAAATGAAACTAAGGTTTTTAAAGCAGGATTTAAAAACTCTGATTTTGAAAAACTAATATATTTTGCCAATTCTTTAAATAATAATTTTCCTGTAAATTGAAAAATAAAATAATCATATTTATCATTTTCAAAAATTAGGTTACTACTATAAAAATAATGTGGATTTGAGATATTAAATCTATCAAATATTGTTTTAGCCCTTTTAGATATAAGTAAAGACCCCAACATACTACTCGATTCACCAATAAATGGATGAACATCAAATAATTTCCAATCCCAATATTTTTTTTTATCAAAGCTTTCTAAAAAAAAGTAATCAAAAATTGGTGCATTAATAATTATTTCTCCATCACCAATTTTTTTAAAATAATTTTCATTTAGATTATTAATAAAATTTGCGCTTGAAACTATCCTGTCTCCATAAAAACTTCTAATTGCAATTTTGTAATATTTCATTTTATAAATTAATTATTTCATTTACATCTTTACTCCCTAATAAAACATCATTTTCTAGCTTCATTTTAGTGTTATTTATTAATTTCTTTATTTCGTTAAACTTTCTTATTTCTGAATAAGAATCGTTACCTAGAATCTCATTTAATTTTACAGTCATAGCTTGATCGTATTTAGGATGGTTTGTATGCCCGTTCAAATCAATAGCAGCTTTTTTCTTTTGCAAAGGCATTGCATTATCTAATCCATTAAACTCAAAACTTTTTCCATTGTTTTCAGCCCAGAAAAGTAAATCTTTTAATTTTTGATTTTTTTCTAATACTTTAATAGGAATAACATGATGTACTTCAAAATTTAGATCATCGGCAACATTGTATTTTTTTGCATAAACCCACCACTCTTCAAAACTTTGGTTTTTAACATATTTGTCAAAGTATTTTCTTGCATAAATAACTGCTTCTTCTGTCTCTAAAACATCACGAACAGTATGTCTATAGTATTCTATTTTCTTGTATAGATCCTCAGGAGTATTTAGTATGAACTCTTTTGGTTTCCCCATCTCAACCCCTTCACCTGTACAAGTCGAACATTCTTTAACAGGCGGAGAAGATAGTTCTGTTGCTGTACCGTCTGGTGACACTTCATACCATTTGGTATTATCAGCACGTTTTATACCATTTTCAAAGATCGTTATAGCACCATCAGTGGTATAAACTTTTTTGCCAGTAGCTTGGGCAAGCGCTTTGGCGCTAGCTAAATCATTACATGACAAAAGTACAATTCCTTTTATTTTTGGATCCAGTTTTTTAGTTAAATATTCCGCTAATTCTTCTGGGCTTACTTCAATATTATCCCATAAAAAATTTCCATCATCTAAAGCATGTAAACTTAATGCTACTTGATCTGAGGTACGATTCAATAATTGACGAACATTTTCTTTAAATAATGTTCGCAAACGAATACTAATTTGTGGTTCTAATTTTGCAAGTGGTAATATTACTAGTTTCCCCGCCTTATTAAAGGCTGCTTTTACGATTGGACTCGATAATTTAGCGAACTTACCCATTGCTTGTCCTATGACATCCAATCGTTCGACTGTTTGTAAAAACTTAGAGGCTATATTGGCTTCACCTGCTCCAATAAAACAAGAAGCTACAACAAAAACAACTTTACCGCTCAAATGACTTACCATACATGGATTTGCAGTTGCCTTTTTCCATTCTTGGTCAATCATATTACCTAATGCAGACCAACTGAATTTATTTAATGCTTCTTTAAATTTAGCCCTTGCATTATCTTTATTGGTTATCAAATTCATGAGCCCTTCATCTGCTTTAACCACAAGAGATAAACCTTGAGGAACACCAGCTACTAACTCAACAAAACCATTCCAAACACCACATAATAAAGCAAACTGCATACGACTTTGTGAATACTTTACTACATCTGTATTGCCTGTATTCATAAACTTATCCATTTCGTCATTTATAATAGACAAGCTAGCTACAGAATACACCATTGAGGGTAATGGGTTGTATTGTGCATGATCAGGGTTATAAAAACGCTCAGGTATTTTTGCTTCTTCAATTAGTCCTGCAATTCCGTCCAATAATGCTGTTAAAGGATTGAATTTGAGTTCTGGTAAATCAAGAGTTGCTAAAACAGCTGAAAGATATTTTATATATATCCCTGTTCCTTCCGCATCTCTTCCTTTAATTTCTTTTCCTAAAAACGTTTTTATAGACGCTTTACCTTGTGCATCAAAATCAATCCAAAGTGCAATTTGTTTACCAGGCAAATCATTAACATAAGATGCTATTTCAGTCTTTTTTTGTTCTGGTGTTTTAGTGTCTGTCAAATAAATTTTGCAAACCAACTTACTAGAAGTATTTATAGTTTGCAATTCAGAAAAAACTTTTTGCTTTTCAGCATCAGAAATCACCTTAGTATAATCAAACAAATGATTTTCTGAAGTATTTACTGGTTTATTGTCTGGCGAATAAGTTTGATTCGCATTTTTTCCAAGATTATTTATATAATTAGCATAACCTGAACCTGTTTCAGAACCTGAATTAGAATCACTATTGCATGGTAAAACGCCCCAATAAACATTTCTATCGTCATCCTCTTTCTTCTTAAATTCAGCTTTGCCTTTTATAGTGCCTACATATGCTTGTAATGCTTGTAAACTATTAATTTTATTTTTAATTAATTCATATGTTGTTTTGATATACTTTCTCTCATTACAATTCAGCTCGTTATCATAAAACAACCAAATGACATCTTTATCATTTGTAGGCTTTATTTTTATAGAATATTCAATTTCTTTCCCATCAACTTTTGCGATATACTTACCTTTGGCTTCATCCCAAAAATAATTGACTTCTCTATTATTAAACTTATCCTCAAATCCACCAAGAGTAGCTAGTGGCGCAGTATATCTTGATGATGAAATAACAGTGTTCAATTGACTTTTAATAAAAGTTAAATCAGGAGCAATCGCATAGCCACCTGCCAACTCCCCCTGCTCGCTACTATCCAAAGCATACACTCCAAACTTAGGATGGCTGATACGTTGCCAGTGTACATAGGCTAGTTTAGTCCCCGAGGTATAATCCATTAACCAAGGGGTGTTACTATTCTTACTTCCCGTGTTAAACTCCTCCCATGGGTGTTGGAGTTCAAACACACCGTGTCCGAGTTCATGGGCAATGATATCGGTTATATTAGATACTGCTTTAGCATCGTCGCCTTTTTGAGCTCCAAAAACAAAACCGCATTGCGAATGGCGCGGCATAAAACCAGATATAGGTCGACTAGGTGTAATACCCGAGGTCACAAAAATATAGTACTGATTTTTATCGGCGGGATGTGTTTTTTGATAGGTTTCTACAAATGTGGCTTGGTCTTCTGAAAGCTTGTCTAATAAGGCATCCTTTCCGCATTCCATTTCGGTTTTGGCAACAGTATAATTAGCGGCTACGGTCACTTTAAACTGCACTGCAGCATCTTTATAAATGCCGTTCAATTGGTCTTGTAATCCTGTTGGCAGTACCGCATCATTAACAGGTATAAGAGTCAAATTGACCTCAGGAAGTATTTTAATAGGAATTATTTTGGCCACACCTAGCACTTGATTTTTGGCACCGTCTTTACCTGGTAACAATGCCATAAGCTCTACGGGTGCGGAACTATCATACACAGGAACTTCAAGGGTTTGATAAGCCTTGCCGTTTTTCATTACCATAGTACCTATCTTTTTGGCGGTACTTCCTTTGATATTAAATTGAATCTCCTCGGGTTTAATACCTGAACCTTTAACTTCTATAACCGCCTCTACATAGTCAAAACTACGACTTCCTTTACCATCATTTTGAATTCCTTTGTGGTATAAGTTGTATGAAGTAGCTCCGTCAGGGATGGTTTTGTATAGTTTTTGGATAGCAGGATGTGCCTTTGTTGGCATTTGATCATCGGCATATTTGCTTTCTTTTGCTCTTTCAAATGTAACCCGTGCGGCTATTGCTGCTAAACTGGTAACGGTACCTGAGGAGCTTACGCCTTGTGTATTTTCGGCATTGGGGATAAATCCAGCGGCTTGTCCTTCGTTTAACGCTACAGGCTTATCACCTCCTTGGGGTATAGCATATACATTCCCTTTAGGATCTCGAATAACAACCAATTCGCCGGGATCGTGGTCAAAGCTTTGCGTTTGTCCATCGGCACCAGTTACTACTATAGCATTGCTACTTACCGAAATATGTGACAAATCGGGAATTTCGAAGTTAGTCTCAAATTGGTGTTCTTCGATATCGGGAGAGAAGTAGTCAAAAACATTCTCTATTTGGTCGTATATTTTTCCAACATCTATAATATTTTTCCATGAGGGATCATATAGAGCTTTTATATCACCTTTTACCAATTTAAAATCGGTATTGATGCTAATATCTTTAAATTCAACACCTATTTTTACAAAGGACAAATAAGGTACGCTTACGTAACCTTTGCCTGTATAGGCTCCTTTTCCACTTACTTCGGTCAGCTTGATGGCAAAATCGCCTGCCATAATAACCTGATCGTTTGGTAATTCCCCTTGAAAAAGGGCTACATTACTCAGATCCACATTGGGTTTCATACCACATTTTATGGCAATAGCATCTTTAGTCGGTTGCGTAAATTCGTCAACAGGGGTATAATTAACCAGTCCTCCAATACATTCGCCACCCACACGATATTCGTAGGTAGCACCCGCTTCAAGGTCGTATATTTTGGCTTCGTTGTTATAATATGCCGTAGGATACCAAGTGGTACTTCCTTTTTTTCGGTATTCTATTTTATAATCTAGATAACTAGGGTCGGATTGCCAAGTAATTTTAGTTTGGGTAGCGTTTAAAGAAACGGCAAGTACAAACTTAGGTGGTTGACAATTGCCTGGATAAACGAAATCGAAAATTTCGCTATAGCCCTCGTTATTAAAAACGGCTTTGTCACCAAAACCAGGTTGACTAAGTGCTTTGACACGCCAAGCGTATTTACGTCCTGCTATAAGTTGGGGTTCAGTAGGACCATAAAGTAATGCCGTTGTAGGTGTGGTGGTTTTATATAAAGGAATTTGGGTTAAAAAAGCATGATTGGATGGGACTTGCTGATCAAGTATTTCGACCAATTCAAATTCATATTCAATATTTACAGCGTTGATATGACGGGGGGTCCAAGTAAAAAACAAATTTTGTGGTTCTTGAAAAGTAACCACTTGATGCTGAGTAGGTGTATTGAGTAATGGGGGTTCATTATATACAAAATAATAAAAGGTACACGATTTTTGAGAAATTCGCTGGTTGGTTATAAAATCATACACCTCAACGCAGTACTTATAGTTGCCTTGTGGGAGTGTGCCACTATACTGGTTTTGATTGATGCCTGTGAGATTTTCTAATTGAAAATAAGGTGCTAGATCAATATTAGAAAGTTGTAAGGTTTCACCTCCGTTAATAAACAAATTATTAGCTCCCAATACTACAGGTACTGATTGTGCTTGAATTCCATTGCCTTCAATATAGAGTTTTAAGCGCACTTGACGGTGCACGACATTCAAATCGGAGGTATAAATATTGACTAAATATTTTTGATTTGCCGTAGTGGCATAACTAGACAAGGTAGATAAATAAGGAGGCAAAACGGTACTATTAACCTGTACGGGATAGAGTTGTGCCCATCCTAAACTGCTTAGGAACAAAAATAGGATACTAAAAAGATGTCTTAACTTTATCATTTAATTGTTTTTTTATTTAACTAATAAGGGTGATTTTTTTAACCAGAAAGAGCACAAAAAAGGCACAAAGCACACTCAAGTTTCTTGTATATTTTTAATTCTTCTTAACCGAAAAGAGCGCAATGAAGGCACTAGGATCGCAAAGTTTTTTTACTTTGTGTGACTCTGTGGAAACTTCGTGCGACTCTGTGAAACCTTAATCGCAAAGGGCGCAAAGATTTTTCAAAATCAAAAGAATCCAAATAATCTAAAAATTCTAAATTTTAAATTCTTCTTAACCACAAAGAGCGCAATGAAGGCACTAGGATCGCAAAGTTTTTTTACTTTGTGTGACTCTGTGGAAACTTCGTGTGACTCTGTGAAACCTTAATCGCAAAGGGCGCAAAGATTTTTCAAAATCAAAAGAATCCAAATAATCTAAAAATTCTAAAATCTAAATTTTTCTTTATACTTTTTAACATAGGCATCCATTCCTTTTACTTCCAGTTCATCGACTATGTTAAGTGTTTTTTTTGATTTTTTAAATTTCTCGTAATATTGTTTTTTTATGGCTGTCACCGAATTATGAAAACGAGTGTTCCAATCTGGATTGTCTAATTGGAAATAGCAGCTCATTTGTGCCATAGTAAAAATATCTTTTTTTGATAGTTTTATCTTTTCGCTTAACATTTGTTGTTCAAAAATCAAGAATTCTTCTTGGTTTTGAAGATCGTCGGCGGAAGCATTGAGTTTATATTTAGTTGTTAAATCTTTTTTATTAAAAACTAAATCACGGTTAATGTCTTTTCGCATTTTCGCCAAGGCTTCTTCTTCTGATTTTTTATAAAATATTGTAAATTCATTTATTTTTTTGAGTGTTTGGTATACATTTTCAACGTCTTTTTGAATTGTTTTTGCTAGGGTTGTTTTTTCTTTTTCTTCTTGGGTTGTATCTAGTTTATCAAGGTTTTGTTGTATTGTATTTTTTTGATTGGATACGATTTGTTTTTCTTCTTCTAGTCCTTCAAAATCTGTTGTATTAATTTTATCGTCTATTAATTGGTTTATTGATTTAGCATCTAGTTCATAATGGGTTTCTGATAGATGAAGGCTTATTTTTTGTTTTGTTACTGATTCTATAGTTGTTTTTTTAGCATTTTCTAGTTTTTCTTTCTTTTTAGTACCTGCAAAATTAAAATTATAACCAAGGGTAATGGTTAGATCATTGATTTTATTGGATGTTGAAGTATTTATTGAATTGGCTATTAATTGCGATATCATAAAGTTAAAGTTATGTTCTTCAAACAATTTATAACTTGCATTAAAACGGCAATTAAAGTTGGTTGCTTTGTTGCTTGAATTTTTACTTGTGTTATAGGAGGTAGACCATTGTGTGGTTAATTTGTCTTTAAAATATTTTTTACTAATGCCTATCACGGGACCAAAAGTATAGGAATCCTGCCCTCCCATTTGGCTTATTGTATAGTTCAAAGAGGTATTAAAGGCCCATTTACTTTTTATTAAAAAATGGGTATACAGGGCATTCAGATTATGAAAGGCTGTTTTTTGATTCGGATTAACCTGTCCTCCTTGCTCATTTTCAACTTGATTATAGTTATAATTAAAGCTGCAATTGCGTTTTGCTTGTTTGGATTCTGGTAATTGATAATTGGTATTCCACATTAAGCTATTGGACAATTGACGATAATTCAACTGATTTATAGCGTTAATAGCTGGATTGGTTTGATTGATTTGTACAAATTGGTCAGGATTTACGTTAGTCGTGGTGGATTGATTGGTAAAACTAAGGTTAGTAGATAGTTTTTCATTTATTTTAATGTTTGTGTTAACGGTTCCTACTAGTCGATTAGTGGTTTGTGCTTTTTTATGATCTAAATTATCTTTTTGAACTCCAAGATTTAGGCTTAGCTGTACTTTATCTTTAAATAAGGGTCTGGCGGCATTGATCATGATATTTTGTAAGTCATTGGAAAAAAAATAGGCTCCTAATGTTTGATAACCAGGATCAACACGCTCAAAACTGGCTCCTAAAACCATTTTTTGAAGTTTGTAATCAAATCCTAATTTGATGGCTTTAAAATTTTGTGTGGATTCATTTCCTCTTAGTAATAAAGAGGCAATTCCATCCACAGTATGATGGCCTATGGCTCTTTTATCTTGCACTAAAGAGGAATGGGTATAATCACCATAGATTTTGGTATTATTTGAAACTTGTGATTCAAAATTAAATGCTATAACAAGGTTTTCTTTAGGACTTAAGTTTTGTATATTGGGTGCAACTGATTGATATAATAATGGATTTTCTTTGTCTTTTGCATAAAAGCTTATTAATCCTACTTTATATTTATTTTTTATTAATTCTATTTTTGTTCCGTACCCCCAACGTTCAAATACGGGAAAACTATTAGGATTGTAAATATCATTTACTTCTTTTAATAATCGCCCGTACATCGCTGAAATTTTGATAGGGCCATCGGGTGTAAGTTCAATACCTGCTCCTGTAAACATGTGGCCTGCTAGGGAATAGGGAGAGAAGTTCATTGAGGCATCGCCTATATAAGCTGAAATCCATTTATATCTGGGATTAAGGCTTAAACGATTGAAATTAAAAGGTACTTGATAACTCAGTTTGCCTCCCATATTGGAAAAATTATAGGAAATGGGCATTGAAAAGGAATAGAATGAAACATTCAAATTTCCTGTAAAATTGTATACAAAGGGGGCTCTTGCATCTCTATTTGAATTGAAGAAGGTGGAACCTATTGATAAACCGCCTCCAATTTTAAAAGGTTTTCCATGAAAGGATCCTAAATCTATAGTTTGAGCGGTGACATTTATACTCAACACTAATAATAGTTTTTTTAAAATATGTAATCTAAAACTCACTTTATTATATTTTGCAACAATTTGCACTATTTATTATTTGTATTTTTATTAGAATTTAAATGCAATAAGAAAATCAATTTTAATTACAAATTCTAACTTAATCACTGAGCCTTTAAAAAAGGCACGAAGCACACTAAGTTTTTTCTAAATTCTTACTTAACCGCAAAGCACACAACGAAAGCACAAAGCACACAACGAAAGCACAAAGCACGCTAATTTTTTTCTACATCTTATTTTCTAAAATCTAAAAGTTCTGAATTCTGAATTCTAATACACCACTTTAACTTCTTTAAAAGCGCTTAAACTTCCATCTTTAAATACCGCTCTAATATTGTAGTAATACACATTACCTACATGTAAAGTGGTATCTATAAATTGATTTTTTTTGTTAGGTGGTAGTATTTTGAATAAAACATTTTGACTTTCATTTATTCTTTTGTACAAATGGTATTCTTCTATATCATTAGATTTTGCATTCCAATATAGTTCTATTGCTTTAGAATTAGGATCTGCCATGCCACTAAAGGTTGTGATTCCAGGTCTTAAAACGGTTGGAATTGTTTCTAAAATTAAGGGTTCAGAAGGCGCTGTTTCATTACCGTCTTGATCTGTTGCGGTCATGGCATAATAATATTTTCTTTTTTCTTCTACTGTTTTGTCTTCGTAAAAGTCTATTTCTTGATCTGTGGTTTCAAAAATAACTTTCCATTCTTTTTGATCTTCTCTTCTTCTATAGAGACTATGTTTTTTAACATCTTCTGACTGACTTTGAAGAAAATAAATTTTTATTTTTTTTTCTTCTATTTCATAATTGGATAGAACAGGGATTGATGGGGCTATTTTGTCTTTTTTTATAATTTCAAATGCTGTTGAAAAAGAGGATTCATTATATCTTATATCGAGAGCTTTTAATTTGTAAAATACTTTTCTATTCAAAGATTTCATCGTAATGGTGTCTTGATAGCTGGTTTTATGCAAAACTTTTGATGATAACTCTACATACATCCCTGTTTTGTCGTAACTACGAAAAACTTTATATCCATACAAATCGGGTTCTGTATTGTTTTTCCATTTTAGTTTTACAATTCCTACACTATCTATTACGCCTTCTAATCCTACTGGAGCTATGGGAGGGATAGAATCTATGGGTTGAACTAACATAGCATAGGATTCTCTGAATCCTCCTTTTTTAGCGATTGCTTGTATCTTAAAATAATTGGAAGGTTTTAACTTTGCTTTAAAAACTAATTTACGTGTGGTAGCAGCAACCTCTTTTTTTACGATTTCGAAAGGACCGTTATCGTGATCTGCTTGTAAAATATTAAATCCCTTAATTTTTTCTTCTCCTTCTTGAGGGAAATCCCATTCTAAATTTACAGTTTCATCATCTAAAGCGGCTTTTGCTATAATTTGAGGTGAAAACTCTAAAAAATCAGCTCCCATACCCGAAACCACTTTAGAGGGTTCGCTCAAATAACCAAAGGTGTCTATCCCACGTATTCGATAATAATACCTGGTGTTGTTTTCTGGCAAATTGTCGGTAAAGGTGGTATAAGTAGATTTGCTTATTGTTGGAAAAACAGGCACATTGTTTAGTTTATAAAATGTTTTTCCATCGGTTGATCTTTCTATGTTATAACAAGAAAACAATTCTTTTTGTGCTCCAAAATCCCAAAATAACATAACGGTTTGGTTCCCAAAAACAGCCTCAGGCGTTACAGGGGGGGGTGTATCATTTTTATCAGCTAAGCCTATATAAATACTTCCGTGGGCTACTTCATCTTCTTTTACGCCCAATAAAGTAATGGTGTATACATATTTTTCGTTAATTTTAGCGGTCGTATCTTCAAACCCCCAGCCTGCGGCTTTGGTGGCTAAAAATGATTGTTCAGCCGCTAACATGGAAAACGCATAGCGTTGTTGATTTTGATCGTTTAACATCATCATTTTCGCAAGACCTTTCTCTTGCGTAGAGGTTTCGAAATCTTCGCCATAAATAGCTTGTGCTAATACGGCTGCTAATGAATCTTGTTTTACTAATGGTTCCCATTGTGCTAAAGGCAAGGGTTTTAAGGTTTCTTTTAGGATTACTACCTCGTCTTTATTTATAGGTTTACCATCACGAAGTACGGTAACACGTTGGAGTTTGTACCCATTTTTTAATGATTTTTTCCAATAATAAGGGTCATTAACGTTCCATTTTAATAAGATTTTGTTATCTATTATTTTTGCTTTTCCAAAAATAGCAGGTTTAACGATTGTTGTATCAACTTGACCAATAGTATAAGAATAAATCAGTAGCATTGTAAACAATACAATACGTGAGCAATTCTTTAAGCTTTTATTCATTTTTATTTTTTTATTATATCAAAAGGTAATTTAGTTTCTTAAATTGTTTTTTTAAGATTTATAATTACTTGTTATTTTTACTTTATTCCTTTTGTTTGTTCTTTATTTTCTAATTATTTTTTTGGCTTGTACGGCTCCTTTTGTTTTCATAATTATATAGTAAACTCCTGCGGCATGATGAAATGGAATTTTTTCTATATGTTTTTTGCTGGCTGGTTTTTCTAATTCTAAAATCAAGGCTCCTAGTTCCATCCTGTATATTGATAGTGTAACGGGTAATTCAAAAGCTAGTTCTACCTCTACATTTATCTGATCATCATTCGATTCTAATGGATTAGGATATATTTTGTAATTCTTAACAAATAGGGCGCTTGTATCTGCTGTAGTACCTTTTGTATTTTCTTCTACTATTATTTCATTTAGTTGTTGTGTTTCACATCCCAAAGCATTTTTACATTTAATTCCTACTTGATATTTACCATTTTCCTTGAATTTGATAATCATATTATCTTGATTTTGTGCTACAATTTCTGCTCCAACGGGTAATATCCATTCGTACGTATTACTTGTCGAATTGTTACTAATATTAACTAAAACGATTTCTTCATCTTTGTAGGTTTGTGTAGCAATCATAAAGTTTGCTTCAATGGTTTCGTTTAAAACTTGAATGGCTATTTGATCGGTATACTGGCAGTCTCCATTTGTTACTTTAAGGGTATACACGCCACTTTCTTTTAGGGTAACTTTAGGGTTGGTTGATCTAAAACCTTTATCTGATGTCCATAAATAAATTAAGCCTGGTAATTTTATTTCTACATCTATAGTATGTGTTTGCCCTTTACATAATACCATGTCAGAACCTAAATTGACTACCAAAGGTGTTGATCCTCCAACGGTCAACGCAATTGGTAAACTACAATTACTTCCTGTATCGGTTAGCGTGCCTGTGTACGTTTTTGCCATTAGGTCTTGTAGATGGAAGCCTTGTAAAGTTTTGTCATCCCAAACAATACTATAGTTCCCTGTACCACCAGAAGGTGATAAATCTATTTTCCCATTATTTAACTCCCCACAACTAACAGCTGTAATTTTCTCATTTAATTGTAATCCTCCTGTAGTTTTTATATTTATATTTTTCAATTGAGGATCATCTAAAACACAATTATTGGCATCCGTTATTATAACATTGTAATTACCAATACTTATATTCTCTAATACAGAGTTTGTGCCTTTAACACCTTTATTCCACTCATACGTATAAGGAGGAGTTCCTCCACTAACTTGTACAGCTATTTTACCTCCTAAAGGTGCGTCACAAGAAGCGTCTACTGTTGTATAAGTCGCACTTAGTTTTTGAGGTTCATTCACTGTTAGTATGGCCGAAGTTGTAGCTCCTGCATTATCTTTAATCATAACTTCGTAAACTCCTGCTCCTACCAAATTCAATTTATCTAATTGTGCATTCACCATTAGCTGACCATTTTGTTTCCATTGAAAAAAGTAAGGTTTGATCCCCCCTGTGGTAACGGATTCAAGGTTTATTGTTTTATCCCCATTACATTTAATAATTGTTTGATTTACATTTAGTATCGTTGTTTTTAACACTTCTGGTTCAAGAATATTGGTGTTTAGAACTAACGTACAACCATTTGCATCCTCAACGGTTACTTTATAACTTCCTTTTCCTAAGCCTGAAAACAAAGTAGAAGTTTGCCAATTTCCATTATCCAGAGCAAAACGATAAGGAGAAGTCCCTCCCAAAATTTGATTTACAACTATACTTCCAGTTTTTTGTCCATTAATCCTAACATCAGTAGCGGTTAGTGTAGCCGTTAAAATGGTGGGTTCTGTTACCGTAAAACTTTGATTGATTTTACATCCCTTGGCATCAATTACTGAACAAGTATAAACTCCTGCTCCTATATTGGACAAATTAGCCGCTGTACCTACTAATTGATTGGTCGCATTTTTCCATTGATAATCATAAGGAGACGTACCTCCTTGAACCATAGTCTGTAACTCAGCTGTAGTTTGCTTATTACACAATACTTTTTTAGATAGCGTAAGTTGTAAATTTAATGGAGCAAGAGGTTGTTTGACTGTAAAAGTTTGAGTTATTTGTCCTTTTGGTGTGTTAAAATCTGTAACCGTTACTTTATAATTTCCTGCTGGTAAGTTACTGATAGTGGGCGTATTGCCTAAGAATTGATTCTGATCATTATACCATGCAATGTTATAAGATGGTTCTTTGGTTGCCGGTCGTCCTCCGCTGATTAATATTCCTATTTTGGCAATTTTATCGCCAAAACAGTTCAACTCTACTATACTATTAGGGGCATCTAAATTAACTCTTAGGGGTTCTATAAGTCCAACGGCATATCTTTTATCTAAATGACATCCATTGGCATCCGTTATGGTAAGTGTGTAATCATTTTTGCTAAGATTTTTAGGATAATTAGTATTACCTAAATCGGGTGTCCATTTATACGAATAAGGCAGGGTTCCACCACTTACAGTCACTTCTATAGCACCATCATTAGCCCCTACAAACGAAACAGGGTAAATGGTATGTGTAGCACTTAGGACTAAAGGTTGCTTAATTTCAATTGGAGTTCCTTCAATACTACATCCTTGTGCATCTGTAACCTTTGGTAGGTAAACACCTGTTTTCAAGCCTGTAATTTTTTTATCTGGATAAACCACATCATTTAGGTAATATGTATAAGGCATCGTTCCGCCTTTAGCATCTAATACGATCTCTCCATCATTTGCATTAAAACATTTTACGGGAGTAAACGAAGGTGACAAAATAAGCGGATCTGGTGCTTTTAACTCATAGGTTGCGGTACGAGTAACGCCATTTTTATCTGTTACTACTAAATTATAAATACCTACTGGTATATTGGATATATTTTCACCAGTATATAGCACACCTGTGGTGGTATTAGTCCATATATAGTCATAATAAGGAGGATTGATTTGTGGAGTACCTCCTGTAGCGATTGCTTTAAGGCTTGCTGTTGAGTCTCCGTGACATTTAATACTTTTAATGGACTGAATACTTACTTGAAATGGTGCTGGTTCTGTAAGACTGATTGACTTAGGACCTATTATACAAGCATTTGTATCTTTTGTATAAAAATTATAATTCCCTGCTTTTAAATGAGCAAAGATATTGGATAATTGCCAATTAGTACCATCTATACTATAGCTAAAAATACCTGTTCCTCCCGTAGCTTTTATTTTAATTGCTCCACTATTTGTTCCTGGATCAACGATCGGTGTTTCGGTTAATAGTGTAAATTCAAGAGGAGAAGCCTCTACTACATTAAATGGTTGGATAGCTGTACATCCATTAGCATCGGTAAGGGTTAGTCTATAAGCCCCAGGACTCACTGAAATCAAATCTTTATTGGTACTTAATATGATATTGGGTGTATTTAGATTTACCCAAGCATAAGTATAGGGAGTAGTTCCTCCTTGAATCATTACGTTTAAACTGGTTTGGGTATCATTATAACATTTTTGATAAACGGTAGGGATACCTCCTATAATAGAAGTATTTAATCCTTTAATATTTAGTTGTGACGGTTCTGAGGCTACTGTGTAAATAGCTGTTCGAATAACATTTCTCTGATCTACTACTCGGAACTGGTAGTCTCCTGCTAATAAATTGCTTATACTCGATGTATTGGCCGTATTGGTTGATTGAAAATTATTGGGTACCCATTCTAAGGTTTTATAAGGTAAATTTCCTCCCGTTACCGTGGCTGTTAGGTTGACTCTTCCTCCATAACATTGGATGAGTGGATTATCAAACTTTATAACTATTGGTTCTGGGGCTTCTATTTTTTGGCTAAAAGTTATAGTGCAATTATTTCCATCTGTAACGGTTAAAGTATAAATTGCATTTCCTGATAAATTAGATAAATCTTCATTGTGCATTTGACCATTGAGATTATTGCTTGTAGATTGCCATGAATAGCTATAAGGGGCTACTCCTCCTCTAACACGTATATCTATTTCACCATCCGCTGATACATTTGTTGAAGGGGTAATCAACTTAACTAGCTCTATTGTTAATGATTCACTAGGTTGACTTACTACTATATTTTGAGATCCATCAGGTGCTATACAACCATTACTATCTTTTACCAAAACAGTATAACTACCTGCTTGTAATCCACTCAACACATTTGTATTTCCCCAAGTATTTCCTGCATCTTGACTGTACTGATAATTCCCTACTCCTCCTACAGCATTAATTCTTATTGTTCCTGTCTTTGCACCATAACATAATACGGGTGTAGCCATGACACTAAAGGTGATCTTTGAATTTTCTGTAATACTAAACTCTCCAGAAGTTTCAGGAGTAGTGAAATTTGATGTCCCATCAAACAATTTATAGGTTAATTTGTATTCCCCTTTAAATAAATTTTCTAATAAATACTTATATGTTTTTTTGACAGGATCAAATGTCAACATTGAAGGTAAAATTTGCAATGTCTTATCTGCTATATATTTATCATTGACCTTTTTTTCTAATGTTGCAACTAAGTATTGTTTTAAGGAGGCATCAGGTGATTTATCAAACTCAAAAAGTATAGAACCTTTACTATCCCCATAACAATTATTATTACCCTGAACATTTTGAGATATTATATGAGGGGAACAAGATTTTACTTCAGTTTGAACTTCTGAAGTTTCAATATAATCACTATCGATAGTTCCAATATTACCAACAAATTTGGTATTAACAATTTTTACTTTATATATAAAATTACCAACATAATTTTCCAACCCCAAGTCTGACAATTTAAAATATTTGTGCCCATCTTTATACGGGTCATATACAATTGGTATAAATTCATTCCAACCACCTGTTGCAGATGTCTTATAGGCCATTTTATTAACTAGACCTACAGTTCTTGGAGTAGTCGTTCGTAAATCATATACATCAGGAATCCTAAAATAATCACAACTTCCCTTCTCTAATATTTGAGCATCTGTTGTAGTTAAAATAACTAATTCAGGAAATTGCTGACAGACTCCTCCTCCATTAGGATTAGAAACATCATAATTTTCCTCTTTTAGCACTTCCAAACTTTTATAAAAAGATTTTTCTAGACTTACATCTAAAGTTATTTTAAAATCAGAATTACAAAACTCAGGAACACATTGTCCTTTATCATCTAATCCACTGTAATGATTCTTTGAAGAAAAATACAATTCTTTAGGAACATTTTCTTTATCATAAGTAATTACATGATATTGTTCTAAAACCCAATTAGTTTTATTAAAAATAACATTACCAGAAAATAACATTTCATTATTTAAAAAACCTCCCTCATAATATACACTATTAGAATTAACTATACATTTGTTTTTAATACTTAAATTTCCAACTACAAATAAGACTTTTATTTTTTGTTGAGAAAACATTAAATTTGACAACAAGAAAAGCATTACTAAATATTTCTTCATTTTTAAAAATTTAATCTTTATATAACTTTTTAAAAAACTTTAACTCCCTAAAATTTTCTTTCAAAAGTTCTCCCTACTTCTTTACTAAACTCCTTTTCGTTTAAAGAGTATTTTATCTTAATCGTGTAATTTCCTATTGCAATAGGGATATACATATTATCAATTAAACTTTTATATATCTCATATTTTTCAAAATTCACATTTGGACTCATAAACTTATTTACCACTTTATATTTCAACTCCCCATAATCAGCACGATACACTCTTGGCAATTGATACACAAAAGGTAAACGCCTAGATGCTTCTTGCAATCCAGCAGGCGTTTTAAGCCATTCTAAATAATAAGCAGGCGTTTCTATAGCACGTACAGGCGGCAACCCTAACACCTTGGTATCACGTTGCGTAATCCAAATATTCCCATCTAGAGGATATTTTTGATATAATAAAGGGTTAATATAGTTTTTAAAATAATTATCTTCAAGTACCGCTTCAACAGTAATTAACGGTTTTCCATCGGTATACTGATTCCCTTCCAATTCTTCTAAATTAAATACTTCATACGGTTTAGTTCTTATATGTAAAGCATCAGTATCTGCACTTAAAATTTCAAAAATATCAGCCCTTTTTACGATACTCATCATCTTCTCCGTAAACGTTGCATGTTTACTCGTTTTAAACTCATAAGCCAAAAATGATTTGGTTAATTTAGTATTATTATCGGCCATAGCTGTGTTTTGACTGATGGTTTGCTGATTGGTAAAGTTAGCATCCGATACTGTACTAGCTGTACCACTGCTTTGCGTAATATCCATGCTTTGTGAAGTAGTTAAAACCATTCCTGGCGGATAAGCCGTCAACTGTAATTGGTAGGCTTTTTCAGTCGCTACCTTATCATAAGCAAAGCTTACTTTTTTAGCAGAGGCGTCGTATTTCAAA
This sequence comes from Flavobacterium davisii, assembly GCF_042182265.1. NCBI lineage: Bacteria > Pseudomonadati > Bacteroidota > Flavobacteriia > Flavobacteriales > Flavobacteriaceae > Flavobacterium > Flavobacterium davisii. Next base: position 1,881,200 of record NZ_CP097869.1, on the reverse strand, counting down.
TCGGTTTGAAACAGAATTTGTTCTCCTTGTTTCATTTCGCCTTTAAGCACCCAATTTTGCACCGAGCCATCAAACAAATATTTTTGTCCTTGCTTTAATTTGATATATACATTTTTATGTTCCTCAGGATAAAAATTAGTTGCCGCCACGACAGGGTAACTGTAACTGATGTTCTCTAACGGAATATACTCGGGCGCATTACCCGTTTTAAACGTGAATGTTTTTTTCTCTGTATCGGTATTCCCTCCTTGGAGCGGTATCCAAGATGCCCCATATTGTTCTTCAACCCCTACTTCTACTTCTCCTACAATATCTTTTTGTGGAGGTAGTACTTCAAAGGAAACAAAATTTACTTTGGTATTATGGTCTGTCCATTGCAAATCACCTGTCAACGGATTTCCATCCACTTTAAGCACATACTTTTTCAAATTGATGCGTACCAATTTCCTATTTCCATTAGCATCCTCTGCCGAAAAAGGTTGCAACATACTGTAATTAAAGGCTACCTGAGGCTTTTTAAACACATCTACGTTGCTTTCACTATCAGGACTCACACTCGCAATAAGCGGTATGGAAAGTGGTTGCGTCATACCTATAAATTCGCACTTTTCACCTATTTCGGCTTTGTACTTAAAGCGCCCTTTTATCATACCTCCAAGTACGTTATAATAAACTCCTACATAACCTTCCATGTGTGTTGGATTCGGAAATTCACCTCGTAGCATGGCCGCTATACCTACCGCTAAAATCTTTATCTCTTTTTTGATACCAAATACTTTAATACGCAAGCCTGCCTCTCCATAGATATAGGCATATACCTGCCCCATGGAATACCATCCATCATTTCCTACTAATCCAGGACGACCAGCACAACTCACACCATTTAATTTTCGATGGGTAATATCAAAACCTCCACCTGCTTCCAAAAGGGCATAAAACCAACCTCCATCATAGGGGATGGCAAGACTGAAATTAAGTCCAAAAGCGAACCCTTTAGCATCATTCAGCAAACTTAAGTTCCGATTATCATTCATGATATCAGGCCCAAGAATTTCTAAAACCCTAGGGTGTGGTGGTACTTGTGAAGGGATTACATCACCTGTCATGAAATACGCTCCAACGTTAATATCATACGATCCTATTTTGAAAATAGCACCAAGCTTATCCATAGGGGTTCCTACATGTAAATAATTTTTATTTGGACTAGAGTACATATGTACCATACCAAACTTATTATTTTGGCCAGAACCTTTGATTCCTTCTAAATTTAGATACAGTTCAAAAAGCCCATCAAAAGAATTATGCACAAAATCTTTTTCGATACTTACAAATAATCCAATTTTTCCATCTTTTGCAATTTCAGATACGGGATGTGTCCGTTTCGAAATAGCTAACATGTTCCCATTGGCAAGATATTGATTCATTTCGGCAGCTTCGTCCCCAGAAAATATCTTATCATAGCTAGCCCATGTATCTCTTAAATTACCTTCGGTATCGCCATTACCAGACATCATTGCCCCTTCTCCTAGGAAATAAATACGGTTTAAACCGCCCGTATTGTTGTATTCCATTTCCAAAAATACTTTGGCTTTAAAGGAGGTTGATTCTCCAAATTTTACTTTAACCCCCGCACGGAAACCTAAACCCGATTTCGCATCAGGTTTGTAAACATTGGTTCCTAAATTCGCCATCATATTCCCGTCTACACGTTTCATTCTGTAAGATAAACCGCCCTCTACACGTTGTAATCCAAACTTACTTGAAGAACCGTTATTATCAATCTGAAAATCGACAAACCAGTAAGAAAAGTCCTTTTTAGCAAAAATAGCTTTAGCCATACCTTTCACTTCTAGTTGTTTTAGCTCAACGGCTAATTTTCCCTGAAAGCCTTTACCATAAATAGCATCTTCATTAAATACTTTTAGCCCACCTTTCAGAGTAAAACCACTCTTTTCAACGTCTACTTTAATTTCATCAACCGCTACCTCTTTAAATTTATAGGAATGAAAAGTATCATTTTGAAATTTACCTATAATTTGAAGTCCCGCTTCTGCCGATATAAAACCATTACTATCCGAAGAAGACGAATCACCGCCCATTAAATTTACTTTCATGTTGAATGCTAATCCTAATTCATCTTTTGACGGAGTTATTAAACGAATATTGCTTATTCCAACCGAAAAATTACCAAATTTTTGTTCTACTGAAGAGGGATAACCAAAATAATCGGCTTGAACATATGGTAAGGCGTGTGATTGTAATTTCAAATTTTGAAATGCAATCCCTTTGAAGCTATAGAATTCTTTATCCTTCTCTTTCTGAATGTCTTCTCTTTTTGCTTCTATATTTTTTTCACTTGCTATATCCGCTGCATAAGAAAAAACCTGGGCTTGAACAAAATCACTCAACTCTTTATATCCTTTATCAACATATTCTTTAAGTTGCTCAACAGCTTTTTTCTTGGGATCTGCTTTAATGAATGAAAAATTATCATTCAAATAATTATTCACTTTCGTAACAACAACTTCACTTCCTGTTTGAACATCTGTCAAAACGTGACCTACATTACTATCAGAACTACTAAAGACTTCAATAGTAGTGTTATTAACGTTCTGACTGGTATTATTTTTTTCTAATCCACCTTTAAAAGCCATCTTACCATTGAGCAGAGCAGAAGCTTTAAATTCATCAGAGGTATCATCAAATTCTAATTTGATCCAAGAATTTTTTTCAAAAACCAATTTTCCTTTAAACATTTTTAAATCAGACTCAGTAACCGAAGCTTGAAAAAGATATTTATCTTCATTAAATGTTCCTAAAATTTCTAAAAAAGAATCCGTAGCAGATGGTTTTATATATCCCAATATTTTTGCTGATTTAATTTTACCTAATTCTAAACCAACACCTACGTAATCTAATTTATATTGCCATCCTGAAGCGCTTCCTTTATCTAAAAGCTTATAACCTGCAAAAATTCCGCTTACTCCAAAATTATCTATCAGTAAATTGGTACTTTCTATTTTTGTCTTTTCTCCTGTACTTTTATTAGAAAATTGTTTTGGCATTGTTATTTCTACTTCTTCTGCAAAAAAGCCTTTCCAAATATTTTTATTCCCTCCTGGGAAAAAACCTCCCGTTTCGTATACTTTAGGAAAATTTTTAGTAACCTCAGGATTATTTTTGGTATCGCTTAAATCCATCGTTACTTTTTTAAGTTTAAAACTCCAGTTTTTTAAACTAGTAATTTCAAAAGCAGGCAAGTCTAGATCTAATAACAGATCATTCCAACCACTCCCTTTTATCCCTAAGGTAGTTCCTACATAGTGTTCATTTCCAACTGCTTTTTCTTTATCTTGAGCTAAATCGGAGCTATATACTTTCCGTTTTCCATTTGCATCAACTGGCACAATAATAGAACGTGCTAAACGAATATCTAGTTTAAAAGACATACTTTTAAATCCGTTACAATCAAATTCTATATAAGAATCTCCTTTTATTGCACCATTTTTTCGCTCTATATCTCCTCCTAAAATCGTTAATAATGCTTTACTACCCAACTGAGGTAATGTGGTATTACCAAGTGAATATAACTTCCAATCGCCGATAATTCCACCATCATGAGAAAGTTTTAAATCTTCGGCAGCAAAATATAAATGGGTATTTAAAAATTGGGTCTCCAAACGTGCAAAGGCTGTTAATTGTAAATATTCTGCAGTAACCTTTGCATTCACTATAACCATTTCAGCTTTAAAACCATCATTTGTCAAACCTTTTAAACCTATGGGTAACTTGATTAGTTCTTCTTTTGATATATTTTGGACGTATTTTAGATTTTTATCATTGAATAATTTCCCAATTTTATCTAAAAACTTATCCTCGAATGCGAATTGATCTGTTTTAAAAAACTGTTTTATATATTCTGGTGTGTTTTTGTCTAATCTAGAAAAAAAAGGTGAAATCCATTGTCTTTGAACACTTGATTCTAATATTTGTTGGATCGCAATTTTGGAATCTAGCTTAGAAAAATTAGACGCTATTTTGGAAATTTTTAATGTATCTTTTTCTATTAAAGTAACATTGGAATAGGATAAAAGGGATGTAAATAAAATAAGAACTGCTATTTTAAATCGCATGAGATAGTGTTTGTTTTTTAAAACAAAAGTAATACTATTTCAAACAATCAAACAAATTTCCACCCTTAAAATTGTTTTTTATTCACAATTCCACCTATTTTTTTACAAAAACCAATATTTTATATTTTAAATTTCTTTTTATAAAAAAAACGATTACCTAAAAAAGGGAATCGTTTTTTTAAATTGATTAAAAAATATTTTTTATTTTACTTTAAAAGCATTTTTTCCTGGAAAATAAGCTACATCTCCTAATTCTTCTTCTATACGTAATAATTGATTGTATTTTGCCATACGATCAGAACGAGATGCCGAACCTGTTTTGATTTGACCACAGTTTAATGCTACTGCTAAATCCGCAATCGTATTATCTTCTGTTTCTCCTGAACGGTGTGACATTACCGAAGTATATCCCGCATTATGTGCCATATTTACAGCCGCAATTGTCTCTGTTAAAGTTCCAATTTGATTTACTTTGATCAAAATCGAATTTGCAATTCCTTTTTCAATTCCTGTTGATAAACGTTCTACATTGGTTACAAATAAATCGTCACCTACTAACTGTACTTTGTTTCCTATTTTATCGGTCAACAATTTCCAACCGTTCCAATCGTCTTCATACATACCGTCTTCGATAGAAACAATAGGATATTTGGCACATAATTCAGCTAAATAGACTGCTTGTTCTTCAGATGATCTCACTTTACCAGTAGCTCCTTCAAACTTCGTGTAATCGTAGTTTCCGTTAACATAAAATTCAGATGCTGCACAGTCTAAAGCAATCATAATATCTTCACCAAACACATAACCTGCTTTTTCAACAGCCAATTTGATTGAATCTAAAGCATCTTCTGTACCTCCAGCTAAGTTAGGAGCAAAACCACCTTCATCACCTACAGCAGTAGATAAATTTCTATCATGTAATACCTTCTTTAAGTTATGGAAAATTTCAGTTCCCATTTGCATTGCATGTGTAAATGAAGTAGCTTTTACAGGCATAATCATAAATTCTTGAAAAGCAATGGGTGCATCTGAGTGTGAACCTCCATTAATAATATTCATCATCGGCACTGGTAAAGTATTTCCAGACACACCACCTACATAACGATATAAAGGCAAACCTAATTCATTAGCTGCTGCTTTAGCTACTGCCAAAGAAACACCCAAAATAGCATTAGCTCCTAATTTGGATTTATTAGGTGTAGCATCTAAATCGATCATGATTTTATCTATCATATTTTGTTCAAATACTGAAATACCTACTAAGGCTTCTGCTATTGTTATATTTACATTTTCAACGGCTTTCAAAACTCCTTTCCCCAAGAAACTATTCCCTCCATCACGTAGCTCAACTGCTTCATGTTCTCCTGTAGAGGCTCCTGATGGAACCGCTGCACGACCTAAAATACCATTTTCTGTAACTACATCTACTTCTACTGTAGGATTTCCTCTTGAATCAAGGATTTGTCTTGCGTGAACTTTTATTATAACACCCATTTTGTTTAAGTTTTTATTTTTAGAATTCAATCATGAATTTTCTAAAATAGTTATTATTTAATTATTATTCTTTATATTTTCAATAAATTGATCAAATAAATAGGAAGCATCATGTGGACCTGGACTAGCCTCAGGATGGTATTGTACTGAAAAACAGTTTTTACTTTTCATTTGCATACCTGCTACAGTACCATCATTTAAATGTACATGTGTAATTTCAAAATCAGCATGTTTTTCTAACTCTTCTCTGTTCACTGCAAAACCATGGTTTTGAGAAGTTATTTCTCCACGACCAGTTAATAAATTTTTAACAGGATGATTAATTCCCCGATGTCCATTAAACATTTTATAAGTAGACACACCATTAGCTAAAGCTATTACTTGGTGTCCTAAACAAATTCCAAATAGTGGTTTATTTGCTGCTAAAATTTGACGTGCTACTTCTTGTGCAGTATGCAATGGATCTGGATCACCAGGTCCGTTTGACAAGAAATAACCATCTGGATTAAACTCTTTTAAGTCTTCAAAAGAAGTATTATAGGGATAAACTTTTATATAACAATCGCGTTTTGCTAAATTGCGTAAAATATTTTTCTTAATTCCTAAATCTAAAACAGAAATTTTGTAAGTAGCATTTTCATCACCGAAAAAATAAGGTTCTTTAGTTGAAACTTTAGAAGCTAATTCCAAACCTTTCATATCTGGTATTGCCCCTAATTCTTTTTTTAACTCTTCGACAGAAGTGCCATCTGTACAAATCACAGCGTTTTGTGCTCCGTTGTCACGGATATAACTCACCAATGCACGTGTATCTACATCAGAAATACAAATAAGATTTTCTTTTTTGAAATAATTCAAAAGGTTACTTTCAGAATCAGGACGTGAATGAAAAGTTGAGAAGTTTTTACAAACTAGACCTGAAATCATTATTTTATCAGATTCTATTTCTTCTGCATTTACTCCATAGTTACCAATGTGTGCATTGGTGGTAACCATGATCTGACCAAAATAAGAAGGGTCTGTGAAAATTTCTTGATAACCTGTAGTTCCTGTATTAAAACAAACTTCTCCAAAAGTTTTACCTGAAATTCCGATTGATTTCCCGTAAAAAATGGTTCCGTCTGCAAGGAGTAAAATAGCTGACTGTTTTGTTGTGTGTTGCATTGTTTAAAAAAGTTTGGCAAATTTATTCAAAAAAAAAAGGATAAACCAAAAAGTTTATCCTTTTTTATATTTATGAATTGAGCATCATATTATTCAGCAGATTCAGAAGATTCTTCAGTTGCAGGAGCTTCAGTAGCAGTTTCAGCTTTTTTAGCTTTACCACCACGACGGCTTTTTGCTTTTTTAACTTCTTTTTTACCACCGTTGTAGATTTCGTTGAAGTCTACAAATTCAATCATTGCCATATCAGCGTTATCTCCTAAACGGTTACCTAACTTGATGATACGTGTGTATCCTCCTGGACGGTCACCCACTTTAGCAGCTACATCTCTGAATAATTCCGTTACAGCATATTTATTTCTTAAATAAGCGAAAACTGTACGACGATTGTGAGTTGTATCTTCTTTAGATTTTGTTACTAATGGCTCAACGAATTGTTTAAGCGCTTTAGCTTTAGCAACAGTTGTATTAATACGTTTATGTTCGATTAATGAACATGCCATATTAGCTAACATAGCTTTTCTATGTCCAGCCTGTCTGCTTAAATGGTTTACTTTTTTTCCGTGTCTCATGACGTTGCTTTTTAAACTTCATCTTGCATCAATCCGCTTTGGAGAGCAAAATATGAAGATATAATTATTCTTTATCTAACTTATATTTTGACAAATCCATTCCGAACGTTAAGTTCTTATTGGCAACCAACTCATCAAGTTCAGTTAATGATTTTTTACCAAAATTACGGAATTTCATTAAGTCATGTTTGTTGAACGATACTAAGTCTCCTAATGTATCAACTTCAGCAGCTTTTAAGCAGTTTAATGCTCTTACAGATAAGTCCATATCAACTAACTTAGTTTTCAACAGCTGTCTCATATGCAATGATTCTTCATCATATGATTCTGTTTGAGCAATTTCATCAGCCTCAAGAGTAATTCTCTCATCAGAGAATAACATAAAATGGTGAATTAATACCTTAGCCGCTTCAGTTAGAGCATCTTTAGGATGGATAGAACCATCTGTTTTAATTTCAAAAACTAATTTTTCATAATCCGTTTTTTGCTCAACACGGAAGTTTTCGATAGCGTACTTCACATTCTTTACAGGAGTAAAGATAGAATCAGTAAATATAGTACCGATTGCAGCATTTTGTTTTTTGTTTTCCTCTGCTGGAACATAACCACGACCTTTTTCGATGGTCATTTCCATGTTCAAATTTACATTGCTGTCCAAATTACAAATTACTAATTCAGGATTTAACACTTGGAAACCTGAAATAAATTTTTGAAAATCACCAGCAGTAATTTGATCTTTACCTGATAAAGAAATAGAAACTGATTCGTTATCGATATCTTCAATTTGACGTTTAAAACGTGCTTGTTTTAAGTTAAGGATAATTTCAGTTACGTCTTCTACAACACCAGGTATAGTAGAGAACTCATGATCCACTCCTTCAATACGAATAGAAGTGATAGCATAACCCTCAAGAGCAGAAAGTAAAACTCTTCTTAAAGCGTTACCAACAGTCAATCCGTAACCTGGTTCAAGAGGTCTGAATTCGAATTTACCTTCGAAATCAGTAGAATCGATCATGATAACTTTATCGGGCTTCTGAAAATTAAATATTGCCATAAATTTCGACTGATGTCAATTATTATTATTTGTTGTACAATTCGACAATTAGTTGTTCTTTGATGTTCTCAGGGATTTGTAATCTTTGAGGAACTGATACAAAAGTACCTTCTTTAGTATCATTATTCCATACGATCCACTCGTATACTTGAGAAGCAGCAGCTAAAGAACGTTCGATTGACTCTAAAGATTTAGATTTTTCACGAACAGCAACTTTGTCACCTGGTTTTAAATGGTAAGAAGGAACGTTAACCACTTCACCATTTACTGTAATATGTCTATGAGTTACAATTTGTCTAGCAGCTCTTCTTGAAGGTGCTACCCCCATTCTGTAAACTACGTTATCTAAACGAGCTTCACATAATTGTAAAAGGATTTCACCTGTTACACCAGAAGCAGCAGAAGCTTTTTCGAATAAATTTCTGAATTGTTTTTCTAAAATACCATAAGTATATTTAGCTTTTTGCTTTTCCATTAACTGGATAGCATATTCAGATTTTTTACCTCTTTTTTTAGCTAAACCGTGTTGCCCTGGAGGGTAGTTTCTTTTTTCGAAGGCTCTGTCATCTCCGAATATTGCTTCGCCAAACTTACGAGCAATTTTAGTTTTTGGACCAGTATATCTTGCCATTATATTTTTTTTAAAGGTTGAGATTATGAATTCAGGTCTAATTATCCTCCGATAATCTATGATCAACCTAAGTTATACTTAATTAAATCAAATTATAAAGATGCTGAAAATTCAGACATCCTTAAACTCTACGTCTTTTTGGAGGACGACATCCGTTGTGTGGAAGTGGAGTAACGTCGATAATTTCAGTTACTTCAATACCTGAGTTATGGATTGAGCGGATTGCTGATTCTCTTCCGTTTCCAGGTCCTTTAACGAACACTTTTACTTTTTTAAGACCAGCTTCTAAAGCAACTTTCGCACAATCTTCTGCTGCCATTTGAGCTGCATACGGAGTGTTCTTTTTAGAACCTCTAAAGCCCATTTTACCAGCAGATGACCAAGCTACAACTTCACCTTTCTTGTTAGTTAAAGAAATGATGATGTTGTTAAAAGTTGAACTTACATGTGCTTCACCAGTAGACTCAACAACAACTTTACGTTTTTTTGTATTTGCTTTCGCCATATTACTACTTATTATTTAGTTGCTTTCTTCTTATTAGCAACAGTTTTTCTTTTACCTTTTCTTGTTCTAGAATTGTTCTTAGTTCTTTGCCCTCTTAAAGGAAGACCCGATCTATGACGGATTCCTCTGTAGCATCCGATATCCATTAAACGTTTGATGTTTAACGAAGTTTCTGAACGTAATTCTCCTTCAATTTTGTAATAAGAAACCGCTTCACGGATTGCACCGATTTCATCGTCATTCCATTCAGACACTTTTTTATCTTGGCTTACTTGAGCTTTTTCTAAAATTTCAATAGCTCTACTTTTTCCAATTCCAAAGATATATGTCAAAGCTATGACACCTCTTTTGTTTTTAGGTATATCTACCCCTGCTATTCTTGCCATAATTATCCTTGTCTTTGTTTAAATCTAGGATTCTTTTTGTTAATAACGTATAATCTTCCTTTTCTGCGAACGATAATGCATTCTGCACTTCTTTTCTTAATTGATGCTCTTACTTTCATTTTAGTATCTATAAGTAATTCTTGCTTTAGACAAATCGTAAGGGCTCATTTCTAGTTTCACTTTGTCACCAGGTAACAATTTGATGTAGTGCATACGCATTTTTCCAGAAATGTGAGCAATTACAACATGCCCGTTTTCTAATTCTACACGGAACATTGCATTTGATAATGCTTCAATTATGGTTCCGTCTTGTTCAATTGCTGATTGTTTTGCCATATTAAGCTACTGCCTTTCTGTTTTTACCCGTTTTCATCAAACCATCATAATGCTGATTTAACAAGTATGAATTGATTTGTTGAATTGTATCGATTGCAACCCCAACCAAAATCAAGAGTGATGTACCTCCAAAGAACAAAGCCCATTGCTGTTGCACTCCTAAAACATTCATAACAATAGCTGGGAACACAGCTAACAATGCTAGGAAAATAGCTCCTGGAAATGTAATTAAAGACATCACATGATCTAAAAAGTCTGCTGTTTCTAAACCTGGTTTAACACCTGGAATAAAACCACCACTCCTTTTTAAATCATCAGCCATTCTTGTAGTTGGCATAGTAATAGCGGTGTAAAAATACGTAAAAATTACAATTAACGTAGCAAACACCAAGTTATACTCCCAACCAAATATATTTTGGAATCTTGTACTGATTGATTGAGCTGTTTCAGAAGATGATAAACCAGCTACAGCAGCAGGTATAAACATAATAGCTTGTGCAAAAATGATAGGCATAACACCTGAAGCATTTAACTTTAAAGGAATAAACTGACGATTACCTCCCATTAAGTCTTGTTCTAAGTCTCCAGAAACAGTACGACGTGCATACTGCACTGCTACTTTTCTAACTGCCATAGTCATTAAAACACAGGCAATAATTACAAGTAACCACACGATGATTTCTACAACAATCTTCATTAAACCTCCGTTGTTTTGAGAAACAGCAGATGAAAACTCCTGAGCAAATGCTTGTGGTAAACGAGCAACAATACCTACTAAGATTAACAACGAAATACCGTTTCCAATACCTTTATCTGTTATTTTTTCACCTAACCACATCGCAAAAAGAGTACCAGTAGCTAGTATTAACACAGACGAAAACAAGAAAGCAAATGAATTAAACCCTAATAAAAATGCTTCACTTGGCAACGTTCGGTACAAGTTATAAATATAACCTGGCCCCTGAATTAACGTTATACCAATAGTTAACCATCTTGTAATTTGGTTCATTTTCTTTCTTCCACTTTCACCTTCTTTTTGTAATTTTTGTAAATAAGGAATAGCAATTCCCATTAACTGCACTACAATAGAAGCTGAAATGTAAGGCATTATACCCAACGCAAAAACAGATGCTTGTGAAAAAGCACCTCCCGTAAATACGTTAATTAACCAACCAATACCTTTATCGGTTTGATTAGTTAATCCTTGCAACTTAGTTGCATCAATTCCCGGTAATGTTACGTGAGCTCCAAAACGATAAACTAACAGGAGTCCTAAAGTAAATAGGACTCTGTTTCTTAGTTCCTCAATTTTCCAAACGTTTTGTAACGATTCAATAAATTTTTTCATCGTGTCTAGAAAATTTATAATTCTATAGCTTCCCCTCCAGCTGCCTCTATAGCGGCTTTAGCAGATGCTGTGAATTTATGTGCACTAACTTTTAATTTAGCTTTAAGCTCACCTCTACCTAAAATTTTAACAACTTCAGTTTTAGTAGCTAAACGGTTTGCAACCAAAGTAGCAAAATCTACTGTATCTGCCACAACACCATTATCAACTAGAGCTTGTAAAGTGTCTAAATTTACACCTTGATATTCCACTCTGTTGATATTTTTGAATCCAAACTTAGGAACACGTCTTTGAAGTGGCATTTGACCTCCTTCAAAACCAATCTTTTTAGAATAACCTGAACGAGATTTAGCTCCTTTGTGACCACGTGCAGCGGTACCACCTTTACCAGAACCTTCTCCTCTACCTACTCTTTTATTTTGGTTATGTGTTGAACCTTCAGCTGGCTGTAAATTACTTAAATTCATAACAGTCATTTGTTATTTAGCTTCTTCAGAAGAAACTAAGTGTTTAACTTTATTTACCATTCCAAGGATAGCAGGATTTACCTCATGCTCAACTACTTGCCCTATTTTACGAAGTCCTAAAGCTTGCATTGTTCTCTTTTGATCCTGAGAACAATTAATAACGCTTTTTACTTGTTTTACTAATATCTTAGCCATAATTTCCTTGAATTAACCTTTGAATACTTTCTCTAGAGAAACTCCTCTTTGTTTAGCAACAGTAGTCGCACTTCTCATCTGCAATAAAGCATCAAAAGTTGCTTTTACCACATTGTGAGGGTTAGAAGAACCTTGAGATTTAGACAATACATCGTGTACACCTACTGATTCTAGTACGGCACGAACAGCACCACCAGCAATAACTCCAGTACCATGAGAAGCAGGCATTAATAATACTCTAGCTCCACCAAATTTACCTTTTTGTTCGTGAGGTACTGATTGTCCACTCAAAGGAATACGCACTAAATTTTTCTTAGCATCCTCAACTGCTTTTGCGATTGCTTCAGAAACGTCTTTAGATTTTCCTAATCCGTGTCCTACAACACCGTGCTCGTCACCTACTACTACAATAGCAGAGAAACCGAATGCTCTACCACCTTTAGTAACTTTAGTAACACGATTTACACTAACCAAACGATCTTTCAATTCAAGACCTCCTGGCTTTACTAGTTCTACGTTTTTATAATTATGATACATAATTTCTTAGAATTTTAATCCAGCTGCTCTAGCGCCTTCTGCTAATGATTGAACACGACCATGGTATAAATAACCACCTCTATCAAATGTTACTGTATCGATACCTGCTTTTAAAGCTCTTTCAGCAAGTAATTTACCTACTACTGCTGCTACTTCAATTTTGGTACCTTTAGTATCTACTTCTTTTTCACGAGAAGAAGCTGCTAATAACGTAACACCATTTACATCATCTATAAGCTGAGCATAGATTTCTTTGTTACTTCTGAATACAGATAAACGAGGTCTTGCAGCTGTACCGCTTACAATTTTTCTGATTCTGTACTGTATTCTTTGTCTTCTTTCAGATTTTGTTAATGACATAATCTTATTTTTTAAGCTGATTTACCTGCTTTTCTTCTTAATATTTCACCTACAAACTTGATACCTTTTCCTTTGTAAGGTTCAGGCTTACGGAAAGAACGGATTTTAGCCGCTACTTGCCCTACTAATTGTTTGTCGAAAGAAGTTAGCTTTACAATAGGGTTTTTACCTTTTTCAGAAACCGTTTCCACAGTTACCTCTGGAGCTACTTCTAAAATGATATTATGAGAATACCCTAAAGCTAAATCAAGTTTATTTCCTTGATTAGAAGCACGGTATCCAACACCCACTAATTCTAATTCTTTTGTAAAACCAGTAGATACACCAGTAATCATGTTATTAATTAAAGCTCTAAATAAACCATGTTGAGCTCTTTCTTCTTTACTATCGGCAGCTCTTGAAACAAGAACTTGATTTTCTTCAACAGTTACTGTTACGTTGTCAGTAATCTCTTGAGAAAGTTGCCCTAATTTTCCTTTTACAGTGATAACCGAATCTTTCAATTCAACAGTCACACCAGCTGGAATGGCGATTGGACTTTTTCCTATTCTTGACATCTCTTAACTCTTTTTTAGTATACGTAACAAATTACCTCACCACCTACATTTAATTGTCTAGCTTGCTTATCAGTCATTACTCCTTTAGAAGTAGAAACGATAGCAATACCCAAACCATTTAAAATTCTAGGTAATTTAGTGGCACCTGCATACTTACGTAAACCTGGTTTACTAATTCTTTGAATGTTCTTGATTACCGCTTCTCTAGTTTCTTTGTCGTACTTTAAAGCGATTTTGATTGTTCCTTGAACAGTCTCATTTTCGAATTTGTAGCTAAGGATATAACCTTGATCGAATAAGATTTTTGTGATTTCTTTCTTTAAATTAGACGCAGGAATTTCCACCACTTTATGGCTTGCCTTCGATGCATTTCTAATTCTTGTTAAGAAATCCGCAATTGGATCTGTATACATATAAACAAAATTGCGGTTATGGTTTTCAACCCACACTCGTGGGTTGAACCTATAACCTGTTAATAATCTCTTTTATAATTTTACCAGCTAGCTTTTCTAACTCCTGGTATCAATCCTTGGTTTGCCATTTCACGGAAAGTTACACGTGAAATACCGAATTGACGCATATACCCTCTTGGTCTACCTGTTAATTTACAACGATTATGTAAACGAACTGGCGAAGCATTTTTTGGTAATTTCTGCAAAGATACATAATCTCCAGCTTCTAACAAAGCTTTTCTTTTCTCTGCGTATTTTTCTACCGTTTTTTGTCTTTTCACCTCGCGGGCTTTCATTGATTCTTTAGCCATGTCTTAATTCTTTTTAAAAGGTAAACCTAATTCAGCTAATAATGATTTTGCTTCCTTATCTGTTTGTGCAGATGTTACGAAAGTGATATCCATACCCGTAATTTTATTTACTTTATCAATATCAATTTCAGGGAAGATAATTTGCTCAAGAACTCCAAGGTTGTAGTTTCCTCTACCGTCAAAACCTGTAGATTTGATACCACCGAAATCTCTTACACGCGGTAAAGAAGCCGTAATTAAACGATCTAAAAATTCATACATTCTTTCTCCACGTAAAGTTACCTTAGCACCGATTGGCATACCTTTTCTCAATTTGAAAGACGCAACGTCTTTTTTAGAGATAGTAGCAACCGCTTTTTGCCCAGTAATTTTCGTTAACTCTTCAACAGCGTAATCGATAAGTTTTTTATCTGACACTGCAGCTCCTACTCCTTTACTTAAAACGATTTTTTCCAATTTAGGAACTTGCATTACGTTTTTGTAACCGTATTCAGCTGTAAGAGCAGCAATTACTCTGCTCTTATATTCTTCTTTTAGTCTAGGTATATAAGCCATTACTATAATACTTGATTAGATTTTTTTGAAAATCTTACTTTCTTATCTCCCTCTACTTTAAAACCAACTTTAGTAGCATTACCTTTAGCATCTACTAACATTAAGTTAGAAACGTGGATAGGAGCTTCCATTTTAACGATTCCACCTTGAGGATTTTTAGCACTTGGCTTAGTGTGCTTAGACACCATATTTACACCCTCAACTACCGCTTTGTTTTTTTCACGAATAACACGTAAAACTTTACCTTCAGCACCTTTGTGGTCACCAGCGATAACTTTTACTGTATCTCCTGATTTTAATTTTAGCTTCATCATCATAATAATAATTAAAGCACTTCTGGTGCTAATGATACAATTTTCATGAATTGTTTTTCACGAAGTTCTCTAGCTACTGGACCGAAAACACGAGTTCCTCTCATCTCACCTGCTGCATTTAATAACACACAAGCATTATCATCGAAACGAATATAAGATCCATCAGCTCTTCTTACTTCTTTTTTGGTTCTAACAACCACTGCAGTTGAAACCGCACCTTTCTTAACGTTTCCGTTAGGAGTTGCATCTTTGATAGCTACTACAATTTTGTCACCAACTGAGGCGTAACGTCTTTTTGTTCCACCTAAAACACGGATAGTTAAAACTTCTTTAGCTCCCGTATTATCTGCTACTTTTAGTCTTGATTCCTGTTGTACCATAATTATTTCGCTCTTTCAATAATTTCAACTAATCTCCAACATTTAGATTTAGACAAAGGTCTTGTTTCCATGATCTTTACTGTATCACCAATGTTACAGTCGTTTGTTTCGTCGTGTGCAACATATTTTTTAGTTTTTAACACGAACTTACCATATAATGGGTGTTTTACTCTTGTTACTTGAGAAACAACAATAGACTTATCCATTTTGTTAGACGTAACTACACCGATTCTTTCTTTTCTTAAATTTCTTTTTTCCATCTTTTCAGCTGAATTTTATTGAAGCTCTCTTTTGCTTAATTCAGTTGCAATTCTTGCCACTGAACGTCTTAAACTTCTAATTTGAAGTGGATTCTCGATTGGAGAAATAGCATGAGCAATTGTTAAGTCGGCATAGGTCTTTTTTAATTGAACTAGCTTTTCTTGTAACTCAGCTGCAGATAGATTTTTAATTTCTGACTGTTTCATAATTTTATATATTATGCTTCGAAATCTCTAGCAACGACGAATTTAGTTTTTACTGGTAATTTTTGTGCTGCAAGACGTAAGGCCTCTTTTGCAACAGCTAGTGGCACACCACCTACCTCAAACATAATTCTTCCTGGTTTAACAACAGCAGCCCAGTATTCAACTGCACCTTTACCTTTACCCATACGTACTTCAAGAGGCTTCTTAGTGATAGGTTTGTCTGGGAAAATTTTGATCCATAATTGCCCTTCACGTTTCATAAAACGAGTTGCTGCAATACGAGCCGCTTCGATTTGGCGTGAAGTTAAGAAAGCACCTGTTTCGTGAACAGATTTAATTCCAAACATTCCATTTGAAAGTTCGTGACCTCTATTAGAGTTCCCTTTCATTCTACCTTTCTGTACCTTACGGTATTTTGTTCTTTTAGGCTGTAACATTTTTCTTTAATTTAAAAATTACTTTCTTTTACGAGCTCCTTGTTTACCGTTTGATTTTCCACCACGTGGAGCATCACCACCTTTACCACCTTGTGCAGCTTTTTTATCCATACCTACAAGTGGAGAAAGATCTCTTTTACCGTAAACTTCACCTTTCATGATCCATACTTTAACACCCATTCTACCGTAAGTAGTGTGAGCCTCTGCTAAAGCATAATCGATGTCAGCTCTGAAAGTTGATAGAGGAATACGTCCTTCTTTGAAACTTTCTGAACGTGCCATTTCAGCACCGTTTAAACGACCAGAAATCATTACTTTGATACCTTCAGCATTCATTCTCATAGAAGCTGCAATAGCCATTTTGATTGCTCTTCTATAAGAAATACGCCCTTCAATTTGACGACAAATACTATTAGCTACTAAATAAGCATCTAATTCAGGTCTTTTAATTTCAAAGATGTTGATTTGAACCTCTTTGTCAGTAATTTTCTTAAGTTCTTCTTTCAACTTGTCTACCTCTTGACCGCCTTTACCAATAATGATACCAGGACGAGCCGTAGTGATAGTAACGGTTACAAGTTTTAAAGTTCTTTCAATAATTACTTTAGACACACTAGCTTTTGATAAACGAGCGTGGATATACTTTCTGATTTTGTAATCTTCAGCGATTTTATCACCGTAGTCATTACCACCATACCAGTTAGAATCCCATCCTCTGATGATACCAAGGCGATTTCCGATTGGATTAGTCTTTTGTCCCATCTTTATTAATTGCTTTGTGTGTTATTAATTGATCCTAATACGATAGTTACGTGATTAGAACGTTTTCTAATTCTGTGTGCACGACCTTGTGGTGCTGGGCGTAATCTTTTTAACATCATACCACCATCCACTCTGATCTCTTTTACGAATAAGCCTGCTTCAGCTACATTACCTTCACTATTTTTTTGCTCCCAGTTATTAATTGCGGATAATAATAGTTTTTCTAATTTTCTTGAAGCTTCTTTTTGACTAAATCTTAATATATTTAGTGCATATTCTACTTTCTGACCTCTTACCAAGTCTGCTACTAAGCGCATTTTTCTAGGTGAAGTAGGGCAGTTATTTAACTTAGCAAACGCGATAGACTTGTTAGCCTCTTTTCTTGCTTCTGCCGTTTCTCTTTTACGAACTCCCATGTCTTCTTTTATTTTTTACCTTTATTTTTAGCTCCAGCGTGACCTCTAAAAGATCTAGTTGGTGAAAACTCACCTAACTTGTGTCCTACCATGTTTTCAGTAACATATACTGGAACAAATTGACGACCGTTGTGAACTGCGATTGTTTGTCCTACGAAATCTGGAGTAATCATTGAAGCTCTAGACCAAGTTTTAACAACATTCTTGTTTCCTGCCTCAGCATTCTCCAATACTTTCTTTTCTAACTTATAGTGTACGAAAGGTCCTTTTTTTAATGAACGTGCCATATCTTATTATTTCTTTCTACGTTCTACAATATACTTGTTGCTCGGGTTTTGTTTAGAACGGGTTCTATAACCTTTAGCTGGTAAACCTTTTCTTGAACGTGGGTGACCTCCAGACGAACGTCCTTCACCACCACCCATTGGGTGATCAACTGGGTTCATTGCTACTGGTCTTGTTCTTGGTCTTCTACCTAACCATCTTGATCTACCCGCTTTACCAGAAACGATTAACTGGTGATCAGAGTTAGAAACTGCACCGATAGTTGCAGTACAAGTTAACAAGATCAATCTCGTTTCTCCAGAAGGCATTTTAATAGTAGCATATTTACCATCACGAGCCATTAACTGAGCAAATGTACCAGCCGAACGAGCGATAGTAGCACCTTGACCTGGACGTAACTCAATACAAGAAATTACTGTTCCTAGAGGAATTTTGCTTAATGGCATAGTGTTCCCGATTTCTGGAGCCACATCAGCACCTGAAATAACAGTTTGTCCTACTTTTAAACCATTTTGAGCAATGATATATCTTTTTTCACCATCAGCATAAGCTAATAACGCGATAAAAGCAGTTCTGTTTGGATCGTATTCGATTGATTTAACTGTAGCTGGAATTCCATCTTTAGTTCTTTTGAAATCGATGATACGATATCTTTGCTTGTGACCACCGCCTGTATAGCGCATAGTCATCTTTCCTTGACTATTTCTACCTCCAGATGATTTTTTCGGTGCGATTAATGAACGCTCCGGCTTATCAGTTGTAATAGCGTCAAAACCATTAACAACTCTAAAACGCTGACCTGGGGTAATAGGTTTTAATTTTCTTACTGACATCTTACTTTACTTAGTTGTTGTAAAAATCAATTGTTTCTCCTTCTTTAACTTGTACGATTGCTTTTTTGTAAGCATTAGTTTTACCAGCTATCATACCACTTTTTGTATATTTAGTAGTGCGATCTGGACGTACATTCATTGTATTAACATTAACAACAGTAACACCATAAGCAGCCTCAACAGCTTTCTTAATTTCTACTTTGTTTGCTTTTTTAGATACAACGAAACCAAAACGATTGAATACTTCACCGTCTTTAGTTACTTTTTCTGTAACGATAGGTTTTATAATAATACTCATGGCCTATTATTTGCTTAAATTTTGTTCGATTCCTTCTAAAGATCCCTCTAAAAGAACTAAATTATTTGCGTTTAATATCGCATAAGTACTTAATTCTGAGTTAAGAACCACAGAAGATTTTTGTAAGTTACGAGATGATAAGTAAACATTTTTGTTTTCACCTCCCAAAACGAACAATGATTTTTTGTTTTCTAACCCTAACGCTTTTAAAACGTTAATAAAATTTTTAGTACTTGGAGCTTCGAAACCGAAGTCTTCTAATACGATTAAGTTAGATTCTTTCGCTTTTAAAGTTAAAGCTGATTTACGAGCTAAACGTTTTAAAGCTTTATTCAATTTAAAAGAATAATTTCTTGGTCTTGGACCGAAAACTGTCCCTCCTCCTTTAAACAATGGAGACTTAACACTTCCTGCACGAGCGGTACCTGTACCCTTTTGTTTTTTAATTTTACGAGTACTTCCAGTAACTTCTGCTCTTTCTTTTGCTTTATGTGTACCTTGACGTTGATTAGCCAAATATTGTTTCACATCTAAGTAAAGAGCATGGTTATTAGGCTCAATTGCGAAAACTGAATCAGAAAGCTGTACTTTTCTTCCAGTATCTTTTCCGTTGATATCTAATACTTTTACTTCCATTACTTCTGAACGATTACATAAGAGTCTTTATGCCCAGGAATACATCCTTTAACAACAAGTAGGTTCTTTTCAGCTACTACTTTTAAAACTCTAAGATTTTGAACTTTAACATTGTCTCCACCCATTCTTCCTGCCATGCGCATTCCTTTGAATACTCTAGAAGGATAAGATGAAGCACCTACTGAACCTGGCGCTCTTAAACGGTTATGTTGACCGTGAGTAACTTGTCCAACACCACCAAAACCGTGACGTTTTACAACCCCTTGAAAACCTTTACCTTTAGAAACACCTTGAACATCTACAAATTCACCTTCTGCGAATAAGTCTACAGTGATTACATCACCTAATTTGTGCTCATTTTCAAATCCTTGGAATTCAACAACTTTCTTTTTCGCAACCGTTCCAGCTTTTTTGAAGTGACCTTCAGCAGCTTTATTTGTGTGCTTTGCAGATTTGTCATCGAAACCAAGTTGAAGAGCCTCATACCCGTCAACCTCATTGGTTCTGACTTGGGTAACAACGCAAGGACCAACTTCAATAACAGTACAAGGGATGTTTTTCCCGTTCTCGTCGAAGATGCTAGTCATTCCGATTTTCTTTCCGATTAACCCAGACATACTTAAATAATTAATTATTAATAATATATAAAACTCTAATTTTGAGTGCGCAAAAGTAAGCATTATGTTTTGAATTTCAAAACATAATGCTTAAATATTTTAATTTGAGTAATTTATCACACTTTAATCTCAACTTCTACTCCACTTGGAAGCTCTAATTTCATTAAAGCATCGATAGTTTTTGAAGATGAAGAATAGATGTCTAACAATCTTTTGTATGAACTAACTTCAAATTGCTCTCTTGATTTTTTGTTTACGTGCGGAGAACGTAACACAGTGAAAATCTTTTTGTTAGTAGGTAATGGAATTGGACCCGTAACTACTGCACCTGTACTTTTTACAGTTTTTACGATTTTTTCTGCTGATTTATCAACCAACATATGATCGTAAGATTTTAATTTTATTCTGATTTTTTGACTCATTTTCTTAAAAATTAAGCGTTACCTTTAGCTTTCTTAATTACTGCCTCTGAAATGTTAGATGGAGTTTCTTCGTAGTGAGAGAATTCCATAGTTGATGTAGCACGACCTGAAGATAAAGTTCTTAAAGTAGTTACATAACCAAACATTTCTGATAATGGAACGTTTGCTTTAATAGTCTTAGCACCGTTTCTATCACCCATATCATTTACTTGACCACGACGACGGTTTAAGTCACCTACGATATCACCCATGTTTTCTTCTGGAGTAATAACTTCAATTTTCATGATTGGTTCAAGGATTACAGCACCAGCAGCTTTAGCTACTTCTTTGTACCCTAACTTAGCAGCTAATTCGAAAGATAAAGCATCTGAATCCACCGCGTGGTATGAACCGTCTAATAAAGTTACTTTTAAGCTATCTACAACATATCCTGCTAAAGGACCTTGCTTCATAGCTTCCCTGAAACCTTTTTCAACAGCTGGGATATATTCCTTAGGAACGTTACCACCTTTTACTTCGTTAACAAACGTTAATCCTACAGTACCAGCTTCAGCAGGCTCTAAACGGAAAACGATATCACCGAATTTACCACGTCCACCCGATTGTTTTTTATAAACCTCACGGTGTTGTGCAGTTTTAGTGAAAGCTTCTTTGTATTCTACTTGAGGCTCACCTTGATCTACTTCAACCTTAAACTCACGTTTCATACGGTCAACTAAGATATCTAAGTGAAGCTCACCCATACCAGAAATAATCGTTTGACCAGAAGCCTCATCAGTTCTAACTGTAAACGTTGGATCTTCTTCAGCTAATTTAGCTAAAGCCATACCCATTTTATCTACGTCAGCCTTAGTTTTAGGCTCAATAGCGATACCGATTACCGGATCAGGGAATTTCATTGATTCAAGGATGATAGGATTTTTCTCATCACACATTGTATCACCCGTCTTGATATCTTTAAAACCTACAGCAGCTCCAATATCACCAGCCTCGATATATTCGATTGGGTTTTGCTTGTTAGCGTGCATTTGGTAGATACGAGAAATACGCTCTTTGTTTCCTGAACGCGTGTTCAAGATATAAGAACCTGCATCTAAACGACCAGAATAAGCACGGAAGAAAGCTAAACGACCTACATAAGGATCCGTAGCAATTTTAAATGCTAAAGCCGCAAACGGCTCTTTTACATCTGGACGACGCAAGATTTTCTTTTGATCTTCTTCTAACAAATCAGCATCATCAGGATGAATACCTTCGATACCTTCTTTATCCAAAGGAGATGGCAAATATTTACAAACAGCATCTAACATGAATTGAACTCCTTTGTTTTTGAATGATGATCCACATAACATAGGAATAATAGCCATATCAATTGTAGCCGCACGTAATGCCGTATTAATTTCTTCTTCAGTAATTGAATTCTCATCTTCCATATACTTATCTAGTAAGTTTTCATCGTAAGAAGCGATTTCTTCAATTAATATAGAACGGTATTGTTTTACCTCATCCACCATATCAGCAGGAATATCGATAATATCAAAAGTAGCTCCTTGCGTTTCATCATGCCATACAATAGCTTGATTTTTCACTAAATCAACTACCCCTTTAAAATCATTTTCCTCACCAATTGGCAAAGTAATAGCTACCGCATTAGAACGTAACATATCCTTAACTTGTTGACACACATTAAGGAAGTTAGAACCTTGACGATCCATTTTGTTTACGAATCCCATACGAGGAACTCTGTACTGGTCAGCTAATCTCCAGTTCGTTTCAGATTGAGGTTCAACACCATCAACCGCAGAGAACAAGAATACTAAACCATCTAATACACGTAATGAACGGTTTACCTCTACTGTAAAGTCAACGTGACCTGGAGTATCGATAATATTGAAGTGGTAAGGCTTAGAATCTGCAATGTTTTTTCCTTGTTCCGTTGGAAAATTCCAAGTACAAGTAGTAGCTGCCGAAGTAATAGTAATCCCTCTTTCTTGCTCCTGAGCCATCCAATCCATAGTAGCAGCACCATCGTGCACCTCACCAATTTTGTGAGACTTACCTGTATAGAATAAGATACGCTCTGTAGTGGTCGTTTTACCTGCATCGATATGAGCAGCAATACCAATATTTCTAGTATATTTTAAATCTCTTGCCATTTCTTTACGAATTAAAATCTAAAGTGAGAGAATGCCTTATTAGCTTCCGCCATTTTATGAGTATCCATTCTTTTCTTAACAGCCGCACCCTCTTCTTTAGCCGCAGCTAAAATTTCAGACGCTAAACGAGCCGCCATAGATTTCTCATTTCTTCTTCTAGCATAAAGAATCAACCATTTCATCGACATAGAAATTTTTCTATCTGGACGAATAGGCATTGGAATTTGAAAGGTAGCACCTCCTACACGACGAGAACGAACTTCTACGTGAGGCATAACATTTGTTAAAGCGTCTTTCCAAATTTCTAATGATGTTTTTTCAGCATCTTGTTTTTTATTCTCAACGATTTCTAAAGCATCGTAGAATACTGCAAAAGCTGTCGATTTTTTACCATCCCACATTAAGTTATTCACGAAACGTGTAACTAATTGATCGTTAAATTTTGGATCTGGTAAAAGAGGTCTTTTTTTGGCCTGTCTTTTTCTCATTTCTTTTTGTTACTTTTTTAAAGTTTAAAGTTTAAAGTTTAAGTTTAAGCATTTACGCCCTTGAGCCTATCACTATTCACTTATCACTAATCACTAATCACTTAATTAAAAATTACTTTTTATCTTTAGGGCGTTTAGCACCATATTTAGATCTTCTTTGTAAACGACCGTTAACTCCGGCAGTATCCAAAGCACCACGTACGATGTGGTATCTAACTCCTGGTAAATCTTTTACCCTTCCACCTCTAACTAATACTATCGAGTGCTCTTGTAGATTGTGTCCTTCACCTGGGATGTAAGCATTTACTTCATTACCATTAGTCAAACGCACACGCGCAACTTTACGCATTGCTGAGTTTGGCTTTTTAGGTGTAGTAGTATACACACGCGTACAAACCCCTCTTCTTTGAGGACAAGAATCTAAAGCAGCCGATTTACTCTTCTTAGTTAATTTGGCTCTTCCAGTTCTTACTAATTGTTGAATTGTTGGCATAATTAATACTAAATTATTTACTTGTTTATAAAATCCCGCAATTTACGGGGTTGCAAATGTATGTATAAATTTTCAAAAAACAAACTGTAAATTATTAATTTTCAGCACTCTTATTTTCTTACCTTTTAAAGTTCTTTTTTTTACGTTAATTTTACCAAAAATCACAAACTTTTGAAACATCTCTTCTATTCCATTCTTTTTCTCATTTTACCTCACAAAAACTGGGGACAATATTTATTTTTAAAAATTGAAGGAAATTCAAACTATCAGAATAAAGTCTTAGATTCTATTTCTGTTTCCAAAAAACATATTAACTTAATTTCTCTTCAGAAAGAAATAAACAAATTATCCGAAACTATCTCTCAAAAAGGCTATATAGAACAAAAAATATTAATTAACAAAAAGATTAACGACAGCACACATCTTATCAAATACGAACTTGGAGATTGCATTAAAGAAATTCATATTTTTTTGGGCTCACACAAAATTTTATTAGAAAAAAAACAAGACACCATCAAAATAGACTTCAAAAACATAAATAAACAACTTTCTGATTTCACCAAAACACTAGAAAAAAAAGGATTTTCTCTAACAGAAATAAGCCTCTCTAACATCAAAAGAAACAAACAAATTTTACTATCAGAAATCACTATTTGTAAAGATAGAAAAAGGACTATAGATCAAATCAACATAAATGGTTATTCCAATTTCCCAAAAAACTTTTTACACAACATACTCATAGAGTATAAGAAAAAGACTTTTAACGAAACCCAATTAAAAAAAATTAATCGCGATTTTAAAAACCTTCCTTTTTGCAAGACCACAAAAGACGCTGAGATTCTTTTCAAGAAAGACTCAACAATAATTTACGTTTACCTAGAAAAACAAAAAAGAAATACGTTTGACGGATATATTGGCTTTAGCAATCAAAAAAACAACCTAAAATTGAATGGTTATTTAGACTTAAAATTATCAAACGTTTTAAACTCAGGCGAAAAAGTCAATATATACTGGAAAAAAAATGGAGAAAACCAAACTGCTTTTAACCTAAATATTGAAACTCCTTATATTTTCAAAACACCATTAGCTTTAAAAGGGGAATTAAATATTTTTAAACAAGATACGACTTTTCAAAAAACAAAATCAGAAATAGAATTAGGTTACTTACTAAACTACAAAACGCGTTGTTACTTAGGCTATCAAGAAACCGAATCAAGTGATATCCAAAAATCAAATTCAGGAACTTTAATGGATTACCAGAACCACTTTTACACTTTAAGTTTTCAACATCTAAATCACAATTCCAACGAAACTCTATTTAGCGAAAAAACAAATCTTAGTTTTAAAATAGGAATAGGAAAAAGAAATAACAGCACCACAAACATATCGCAATTTTTTACATTAACGGAGTTATCGCACTTATTCTACTTAAACAATCAAAACAGCTTATTCATTAAAAGTCAAAATTACTATCTAAACAGCAATCACTACCTAACTAACGAATTATTTCGATTTGGAGGTATTAATTCAATCAGAGGTTTTAACGAAAATAGTTTGCAAACAAACTTTCTAACTTCAATTATTTCAGAATACAGATACAAAATTAACAGTAATTTTTACCTACACAGCATTATAGATTATGCTTATAGCGAAGACACTACACTCAAAACAAAAAATAACCTAAAAAGTCTTGGACTGGGCTTTTATTTAATTAACAAAACAAGCCTTATACATATACAATACAGCAATGGAACGACCAATAATCGAAATTTAGATTTTAAAAATTCTATTTTTCATATAAATATTTCTTTTATTTTATAAAACCCTTTAAAAAAACAAATAAAAAAAAGAAATTTTAAAATTTATTTTACATATTTGCATGAACTAATCAATTAATTATTTTTATGAGATCAAAATTTAAATGGATTTATACACTTCTAATAGTGTTGACGGTTCAGTTTTCTTTTGCACAAG
Source organism: Flavobacterium davisii (assembly GCF_042182265.1). Classification (NCBI taxonomy): domain Bacteria; kingdom Pseudomonadati; phylum Bacteroidota; class Flavobacteriia; order Flavobacteriales; family Flavobacteriaceae; genus Flavobacterium; species Flavobacterium davisii. The sequence goes on along the minus strand of NZ_CP097869.1, from coordinate 1,855,162 downwards.
AGAAAACGATTACAGGAGTGGTAACAGATGCTTCTGGACCATTGCCTGGGGTAAATGTTTTAGTGAAGGGTACACAACGAGGAGCTTCAACTGGTTTTGATGGAAAATATAATATCAAAGCAAAAGAAGGAGAGACTTTAATATTCTCATTTATGGGAATGAAAGAAATTTCAAAAGTTGTTGGAACTTCTCCTGTAATGAATACAGTCATGCAAAATGACTCTAAAGTATTAGGGGAGGTAGTTGTAACTGCTCAGGGTATATCAAGAGAAAAAAAATCGTTAGGTTATTCAACTCAAAAACTTGATGCAGCAACAATTAATCAGGTTCCAACTAGTAATTTCATTAATAATTTATCTGGTAAAGTTGCTGGTTTGGAAATTAGAAACAATTCTAACTTCGGAGGCTCTAGTAATATTGTTCTAAGAGGAACAAAAAGCTTAACTGGTAACAACCAAGCTCTAATCATAATAGACGGAGTACCTGTAAACAATGCTAACTTAAATGACGCAGATACAGCAAGCGGAAGACAAGGTTTTGATTTTGGTAATTCTGCTTCTGACATAGACCCTAATAACATTGAATCAATAAATGTGCTTAAAGGTACTTCAGCAACTGCTCTATACGGAAGTGAAGCAGCGAATGGGGCTATTATTATTACTACAAAAAAAGGAAAGAAGAGAACAGCTTTAGGAATTAGTTTAAGTTCAACTCTATCCATTTCAAATGCAAATAAACAAACATTACCAACATATCAAAAAGAATATGGAGGAGGTTATGCAGGCGAAAACAGCAACTATACAGCTAATATTTTTGGCAACCCGAATGCGGTAGTAAGCTCTACAGGAGATGATGCTTCTTACGGAAACGCATTTAATCCTAATCAATTAGTATATCAATGGAACTCGTTTGTAATAGGAAACCCTAATTACGGTAAAGCAACACCATGGGTTGCAGCTTCAAACGATCCCAATAGCTTTTTCAAAACAGCTTTTTCTACTGTTAATAATATCAATTTTAATGGTGGAGATGAAAAATCTGCTTACAACTTCTCTTACACAAATAATAACGAAACAGGAATCTTACCAAACAGTACTTTAAACAAAAACTCCATTAATGGTAGTTTCACAAGAGATTTTACAAGTAAATTAAAATCAAACACTTTCATCACTTTTACAGATCAAAGCACAAAAGGTAGAAATGCTACAGGCTATGGCGATAACATTATAACAGGATTTAGACAATGGTGGCCAGTTAACGTAGACGTTAAAGAATTAGAAAATGAATATTTCAGAACCAAACAAAACGTTACTTGGAACCAAATAGATCCTACAAATGGCGATTTAAAACCTAACTTCTGGAATAATCCTTATTGGGATCGATATGAAAACTATGAAACTGACACAAGAACAAGAGTTTTAACAGGGAGTAGTCTTAGCTATGATATTTCAAAAAATTTAAACATTTTAGGAAGAGCTACACTAGAATATTCATATGATAATCAAGAATTAAGAAAAGCAATAGGAAGTCATGCTGAAAATTTTGGTACAACAGGAGGTAATGCTTCTTCTGGCTATAGTATTTTTACAAGAGATTTTTTACAGCAAACTTATGATTTAATAGCTACTTATAAATTCAATTTAAGTAAAGATTTTGGTACAAGAATTTTAGGTGGTTATACATTTAAAAAAGCTAACTCAAGAAGTTTATTTGGATCAACAACAGGAGGTCTTGCTAAACCATATCTATACTCTTTACAAAACTCTAACGTATTCCTTGCTCCACTTCAATCAGAAATAAAATACGAAAAAAGTGGAATTTACGCTCAAGGCACATTAGATTATAAGAAAATTATTTACTTAGAAGGAACTGTACGTCATGATGAAAGTACAGCTTTACTTGGAGCCGAAAATAAATATAATTATTTTTCTGTAGGGACAAGTTTAATATTATCAGAAGTAATCAAAAAAGACTGGTTAAACCTAGCTAAACTAAGAGTTAATTACGCAGAGGTAGGCAATGATTTGGCTTTTGGGAGATTAGGTTCACGTGCTTTCAACGGGATTATAGATGGAAATCCATTATTTGGAAATCCTTCAACTTATTATGAACAAGGAAAATTAAAACCAGAAGTTCAAAAATCAATAGAAGCAGGTTTAGAACTAGGATTATACGATCGTTTAAACTTAGACTTATCAGTTTACAAAACCAACATAACCAACCAAATATTTAACGTACCGCAAACTGGAGCAACAGGTTTTACATCTGCGCGCGTTAATGCTGGAGAAATGGAAAACAAAGGTATTGAAGTAGCCTTATCTGGAAGTCCTATAAAAACTCAAAAATTTTCTTGGGAAATTGGTATCAACTGGTCAAAAAACATCAATACTGTTAAATCTTTAAATCAAGGAAGAGACAACTTACTCTTGGCAAACTTCCAAGGAGGAGTCTCTCTAAATGCAACTGTAGGTGAAGCTTATGGCACATTAAGAGGTACAGATTACGTATATGACGCAAATGGAAACAAAGTTGTTGGATCAAACGGATTTTATTTGACACAAAATAACAAAGTACTTGGAACAATACAAGCTGACTGGATAGGTGGTTTAAATAACAAAATTCGTTATAATGATTTCTCTTTAAACTTCTTAATTGATGTAAAAAAAGGAGGCAATCTTTATTCATTAGATCAAGCTTACGGAAAAGAAACAGGAATATATCCTGAAACAACAGGATTAAATCATTTAGGAGTACCTGTCAGAGATGCAAACAAAGGAGGGGTAATATTACCTGGCGTTCTAGAAAATGGGCAACCTAATAACATTGTAGTAGATGCTTCCTCATCAGGAGGAACTGCTTTTAGCACTGATACTAATCCTAATAAAGCTTATATTTATGATGCTTCATATATCAAACTTAGAGAAGTTGGCTTGACATACAACTTACCTAATAAATATATTGAAAAATTAGATTTATCAAGTATTAGCTTTAGTTTATTAGGAAGCAATTTGTGGATAATACATAAAAACACACCGTATAGTGATCCTGAAGCTGGTTCTTCTGCAGGAAATATCCAAGGATTTCAATCAGGTGTAATGCCTGCTATTAAAACATATTCATTTAACATGAAAATTAACTTCTAAGAAATGAAAAAAACAATTATAAAATTAACAGCAATATCATCATTATTAGTAACAAGCTGTATCAGCGAAGACATAAAATTTAATGATGACACAAAAAAAGCTTATGATGTTTCTGCCGAATCATTACTAAGCAACTCTCAAAAAGGTATATCTGATCAATTAACTTCCCCTAGTGTCAATGAAAATGTTTTTAGATATTTTTCACAATATTGGGCCGCTACGTTGTATACTGCTGAATCTCGATATAATCTAATCAATCGAAACATTCCTGGTTTTCACTGGAATAACTTGTATAGAGATGTACTAGGCAACTTACAATCTGCAGAAGAAGTCATTCAAAATGAAATTAGACCAGATAGGATTTCAGCTACTGATTGGGCAAAAATTCAAACCAATAAAAAAGCCATAATTGAAATTTTAAAAATTTACACTTATCAGAATTTAGTTGACACTTTTGGAAATATACCATACAGCGAATCATTAAAAAACCAAACTAATATTTTACCCAAATATGATGATGCTGCAACAATTTATTCTGATTTAATCGTTAGATTAAATAATGCTATCAGCAAATTAGATCTGCATTCTGAAAGTTTTAAAAGTGGCGATTTAATATACGCTGGAAACGTTGAAAAATGGTTAAAATTTGCAAATTCATTAAAAGTTAAATTAGGTATAAATCTAAGTGATTTCAATCCTGCTTTATCTAAACAAACAGTAGAAACAGCCGTAGCAGGAGGAATAATTACATCTAATACAGACAATGCTCTTTTTAGATATTCTACATCTGCTCCTACTTATAATCCGATTTTTGACAATTTAGTAGCCAGCAATCGAAATGACTTTGTACCAGCAAAAACAATTGTTGATTACATGAATTCCCTTAGTGATCCTAGAAGAGGTATTTTCTTTACCAAACTAGAAGGTGCTTATACTGGAGGTGTTTATGGCGCACAAAATGCTAATCCGTATGCAACATCTTACTCACATGTTGGAGATGCAATAAAAAAATCAGATGCTTTTGGTGTACTCGTTGACGCATCAGAAATAAACTTTTTATTAGCAGAAGCTGCTGAACGAGGTTATTCAGTTGGAAACAATGCTCAATATTACTACAATACTGCTATTACCTCATCCATGAACTATTGGAATATCCCATCAAATGATATTAACAATTACTTGGCGCAACCCAACATTAATTATACAACTGCTAGTGGCAATTGGAAAGAAAAAATTGGAATGCAAGCTTGGATAGCAATGTATAATAGAGGTTTTGAATCTTGGACTTTTTACAGAAGATTAGATTATCCTATTTTAAAAGCTCCTACAAAAGCGGTAGCAGCAGCTGACAAAAAAGTTCCAGTCAGATATACTTATCCGATATCAGAATCAACCATAAATGGATCAAATTACACAGCAGCAGCAGAAGCTATTGGAGGTGATAAATTATATACTAAGATTTTCTGGGATAAAAATTAAAACTTTTAATCTATAATAAAATCCATCAAATTTAGAATTTGATGGATTTTTTTTATCTTTACCCCATGGAAAAAGATAACCAAATTTTCGGAATTAGAGCCGTTTTAGAAGCTATTCAAGCAAAAAAAGAAATCGATAAAGTCTTTATACAAAAAGACGCACAAGGAGAGTTAATGCAAGAATTACTTAAAGCTTTTAAAAAAAACAATATTAATTTCAGTTATGTTCCCGTTGAAAAATTAAATCGTTTAACTTCTAATAATCACCAAGGCGTTGTTGCCACCATTGCCCCTATTTCTTTTGTTAGCTTAGAAAATTTGGTAGAAAGAGTAACAGAAAATAAAAAAACTCCTCTTTTTCTAATCTTAGACCAATTAAGCGATGCTCGTAACTTTGGTGCTATTATACGAACTGCAGAATGCACTGGCGTAGATGGCATTATTGTTCAAAAACAAGGTTCTGCTCCTGTAAATGGCGACACCGTAAAAACATCTGCTGGTGCTGTTTTCAATATTCCTATTTGCAAAGTTGATCATATTAAGGATGCTGTCTTCTACCTTCAAGGTTCTGGTATCAAAACAGTAGCGGCTACCGAAAAAACTAATAATAATATTTACGATATTGACTTAAAAGAACCACTTGCAATTATTATGGGAAGCGAGGATAAAGGAGTTAACCCATCTGTTCTAAAAATTATTGATGAAAAAGCTAAATTACCTATGTTTGGCACCATCTCTTCATTGAACGTTTCTGTAGCATGTGGTGCTTTCTTATATGAAACAGTAAGACAAAGAAAGGAAATCTAAGATATTCATTATCTAGGAATCCCCTATTTAAAAGTTTTATTTAAATTATAAATCATTGCCTGATGTTTCATCGGGCTTTTTTATTTCATAAATAACAGGAAGATTTGAAATGAAATAAATCCATTTTTCTAATTCTATCTGACGCATTTTAGAACTCGAAATAAAATTACCTTCCTCATCAAAATGCTTCATAAAAGGATCTTTTTTAAAATCATAATTTTGTTCTTGCCAATCGTATATCACAGGTTTTTGATATATTGGTGTATCATATAACCAGCTAAAAAACAATCCTACTACAAAACCTGATAAATGAGCTTCCCATGAAATATGTTCTTCTGCACTTGGAAATATATACCAAATCATACCTCCATACAATAAAATAACAGTAAAAGATAACGCTACCAAACGATAATAACGCGTTTGAATTCCTTTAAAAAAAATAAAAGAAGCCAAGACATACACTAAACCACTAGCTCCTATATGATAACTTTCTCTTCCTATCATCCACGTTCCTATACCTGATAACAAAATCCCATAAAACAATACTTTAAGTGAATATTCTCTATAAAAAAAACGTAAACTAGCTAACAAAAATAATAATGGTAATGAATTATTAAACAAATGTCCTATATCACCATGCAAAAAAGGACTAAAAAAAACGCCTTTTATTCCTGATAACACTCTTGGATAAATCCCATAAACTGTAAAACTAATCTTAAATTGTTGCTCGACCCAAAAAACAATCCAAAGACATAAAACAAAATATAAAGGCAATAATATTACAGATGGTGTAAATTTAAATTCATTTTCTTTCATTTGTATAAAATTTATTTTTCAACGGTAATACATAATATTACCTATTTAAGTATAGAGGTTATTATAAAACCATCATTAATAGCAATCTTAATATTGTTAAATTTGTAATTCGAAACAAAAATCATTCAACATTTAATATCAAAAAAAGATCCAAAACTGTTTTAATGATTTTTTGTCAGAAATAATTAATTTTACTCCCTATGGAAATACCACTAGCAGAAAGAATACGCCCCAAATCATTAGAAGAATATATTAGTCAATCTCATTTGGTTGGCAATCAAGGCTCTTTGACTCATCAAATAAAAAATGGTATTATTCCTTCTCTTATTTTATGGGGACCTCCAGGTACAGGAAAAACCACTTTAGCACAAATTATTGCCCAAAGTAGTAATCGTCCCTTTTATGAATTAAGTGCCATAAACTCGGGAGTAAAAGAAATACGAGATGTTATAGATAAAGCAAAACAAAGTAATGGTTTATTTACCTCCAGAAATCCCATATTATTCATTGATGAGATCCATCGTTTTAGCAAATCACAACAAGATTCTTTACTTGGAGCTGTAGAAAAAGGATGGGTAACACTCATTGGCGCAACTACTGAAAATCCCAGTTTTGAAGTAATCCCTGCTCTTTTGTCACGTTGTCAGGTATATATACTAAACGCTTTTAACAAAGAAGATTTAGATAATTTACTCCAACGTGCTTTGGTAACCGACACAATCTTAACGAAGAAAAACATCATTTTAAAGGAAACAGAAGCTCTTTTAAAACTTTCCGGTGGTGACGGAAGAAAACTCCTTAATACATTTGAATTAGTCATTAATGCTTCTGATGAATCGCCTATTGAAATCACCAATAAAAAAGTAATGCAATTAGTTCAAAAGAATACTATTTTATATGATAAAACAGGAGAACAACATTATGATATAGTTTCTGCTTTTATAAAATCTATAAGAGGAAGTGATCCTAACGGGGCTGTATATTGGTTAGCAAGAATGATTGAAGGAGGTGAAGATGTTAAATTTATTGCAAGACGTATGCTAATTTTAGCTAGTGAAGACATTGGCAATGCTAATCCAACTGCATTAATTATGGCTAATAATACATTTCAAGCAGTTACTACTATTGGATATCCAGAAAGTCGAATCATATTAAGTCAATGTGCCATTTATCTAGCTTCCTCAGCAAAAAGTAACGCTAGTTACATAGCTATAGGTAAAGCGCAACAAATAGTAAAACAAACTGGTAATTTACCAGTTCCTCTACATCTAAGAAACGCTCCTACTAAACTCATGAAGGAATTAGGATATGGGGAAGAATATAAATATTCACACGATTACACGAATAATTTTTCAGAACAGGAATATTTACCACACGAAATTAGTGAAACTAAATTTTTTGAACCAGGTGAAAATGTTAGGGAACGTGAACTTCGTCAATTTTTAAAAAACAGATGGAAAAACAAATATGATTATTAAAAATGAATTATTTTATTTCATTACTATTTATTCTTATCTTTATTATACCGCTTCCTAAAAGGAGAAACATCATACACCTATCATGAGTGAAGTTTCTCCTTATTATTTAATCCTTGAATAAAAATAATTTCTTACTCTTTTTTAAAAATTAATATCTAACCTATCTGAATTAACTTTTCCTTCTTCTAAATATTCAAAAAACCAAGTATTATCCTTTTTAACTACCATACCATTACGATTTTTAAACGAAGTTAAAAAAACGAAAGGTGTAGACGTTTTATATAAAACTAAATTCTCTCCTGTTATTTTATCAATTAATTCATAAGAAAGTTCTGTTTTTACCGTAACTATTTTTGTTTCAGTAATTTCTTCTTTATTCATTTCTTTTAACTTGGCTTGAATAATTTCATCATCAAAACTTTTGCCTGAAAATTTATAATTCGCTTTGTTAAAAGAACCTAAAGATTGAATGGTCGCTAAATTATATCCCGTAGCAACATCCTTTTCTCTACTTTCTCCTAAATCTGTTGTAAATAAAATATTTCCCTTACAGTCTTTAAACTCAAATTTAATCTTTGTTGAAAAAATCGTATTTTCCTCAACTCCATTTATAAAAAGTTTATCGCAATTATAATCTAAAAAGTCTTCTGGCAATTTTTCATTAGATAGATACGCTTCAATACCTTTTTGTTTTAAATACATCTTAACGGTTGTGTTGATTCGATATTGATTATCTTCATTTTGAAAGGAAAACTTTGATGGTATTAATGCTATTTTATAGTCATTTAAAGACTGTCCTAAACTGGTTAATGAAAACAAGCTCATTAACCCCATAATTAATTTCTTATTCATTTTTAAAATATATTTTTTAATTCAGTTAAGGTATTAATCTGACTGATTTCCTTTTCGACCTGTTGACAATTTGGATTAAAAAAAATAGCTTCAATACCAAAATTTAGAGCACCTTTAACATCTGCTTCTATACAATCTCCTATCATAATACTTCCTCTTTTTGTAGCTTTTGCTTTATCTAACGCGTATTGATAAATCATCTTATGCGGTTTTTTTACACCTGCTAATTCTGAATTAGTAATTGTGTTAAAAAAAGGGTATAGATTTGAATTGTGCATTTTCTTTAACTGTACATCCGCAAATCCATTTGTTATAATATGCAAACTATATTTTGAATAAAGATATTGAAGTACTTCAATACATCCTTCTATTAAATAATTATTGTTAGATAACTGATTCATATAATCTTCCGAAATTTTATCAATCATTTGATCTGAAATCAATATTTCTAATTTATCAAAGGTTTCTTTTAATCTTCTATAACGCAATTCTTTATGGGTTATCGTATCTACTTGATACAATTTCCAACATTCTTGATTGATTGGATTATATATTTTCATAAAATCATGAATATATAATGCTGGAAATAAAGATTTTAAAATTACTTCAAATGTTTTTTCTGAATTTCGATCAAAATCCCAAAGAGTATGATCTAAATCAAAAAATATATGCTGGATATGATTGTATTTCAAAATTATAATCGTTTTTTATAAATACTTATAGTAATTAATGATTCTTTCTTTAGCCCATTAAAAATGTTGATTTATTAAATTGCTCATAAAAGAAAATACTTCTTCATTCTCCTTTCAATATCACTACATCCACTAAATTATACATCCAATTATCAACATCTGTTTCATTTATTTTAAGTGTTCCAGATATCGTTACATATTGATCTGTACGAAGCTTCTTTTTGGCTTCTTTAAATTTTAAACCTGCAATCGTTTCAGGACCTGCTTTTCCACAAAAAAAACAAGAGGCAAACACATTTTTACTAATTGCATAATTAATATTATCAATTGGTACGATAAATCCTGAAATAATGATTTTCTTATTATTTCTCATTTTAATTTCAGGACTGATTACTGGATAATCAATCATACCGTAATCTTTATGCTGCTTTTTAATGAATTTAATATACCCTAATTTTTTCCAAGTCAAGGTATCATTCGATATCGCTATTCTTTGAAAAACTTTCTCTTTTTTTCTATCTTTTTTATTAAAACTCACGAAGGTAAAACTTACCAAAGTGATAAATATAATCCATCTACGCATTTGCTAATATTTTTGATAAATTCATTTTGTAGGCTTTAAGTGCTGGAATTAAAGCAGAAATTATACCTAACAATAAAATCATTAGTAACAAAATACTTTCTTTTTCCCAAATAATTTCAAAAGTATTAAATCTTATTTTAAAATCTTCCTCTGAAAATTGAGAAATCATTTCCAAGGCAAATCTACCAATTATGGTTCCAAAACAAAAGCCAACTAAACATAAAAGTAGGCTTTCTAATAAAACTAACAACATTAACTGTTTTCTTGTTGCTCCTTGCAAGCGTAATAAAGCAAACTCATATCTACGTTCTTTCAGTCTATTATAAAGTACTATAAAAATACTAAGCCCTGAAATTGTCATAATACCATATCCTAAATAAGATAATGTTTTAATTCCAACTCCAAAGAGAGTAAATAATCTATTAATCTCAATTGCAGGAGAAACGGCTTGCATTTTTGTATTGGATGTAATCAACCGTGGCCATGTCATAATAGCCATCTTATTTCTGAGTTTTAACAACACCGAGGTAATTTCTCTAGATTCATTATGATGGTGGTCTTCTTTTAGTTCATGGTTTGATTCATCATGTACACTCCAAATACTTTTAATAGAGCACACTATTAGATTGTCAATCATTTTACCAGTAGGCTTTAATAGTCCCACAACTTTAAAAGGTTTTGTTTCATGTTTTTCCCCTTCTTTTGCATCACCATGTACACTATAAAAATTTTGTCCTATTTTTAAATTCATTTTTTGGGCAACAACAGAACCTATAACGACCTCAAAATCCTTTAAAAAAATTTCCCCTTGAATTATTTCAGCATCAAACTTTTTCAAATAATCTATACTAGTTCCTACAATCTTATAACCTCTATAATTATCTCCAAAAGCCAACGGAATTGCTTTTTTTACAAAGGGGTGCTGCATCCATACTTTAGCCGAATCATAATTTATATTCCCTGTAGGGGTATCTATTTGATAAACCGAAGACAAAACTAATTGCAAAGGACTACCTTGAGCCCCTAAAACCAAATCTACATGATCTGCATTAGATGAAAATTGTTCCTCAAACTGTTTTTCTAATAATATTAAAAGAGTTATAATTGCCACACTACTAGCCAAAAGCACAACACTTAAAAAAGTATTTAAAGGCTTAAACCAAATATTTCGCCAAGCTAATTTTACTATCATATCAATCGAATTTGATTTTGAAAACGTTCTTTTAAACGTACATCATGTGTTACTACAATCATAGCTGTTTGATACTCTTTAGCAATACTTTCTAATAGATTGGCCACTATCATTGTATTTTCATCATCCAAACTTGAAGTAGGCTCGTCTGCCAAAACTACTTTAGGTCTGTTTATTAGAGCTCTTGCAATAGACACTCGTTGTTGTTGTCCTATACTCAATTCATACGTTTTTTTATAAATATAATCTTCTAAACCTAAATATTTCAAAATTTCCTTAGCTCTAATAATATCCGTTTTTCCCTTTCCAAAATAGGAAGCCATCAATACATTTTCTAATACATTAAAGGATTCTATAAAATAATTTTGTTGCAAAACAACACCTATATATTTCCCTCTAAAACGATCCCTTTCACTTTCACTTAGAGATTGTAAAGCATAATTATCAATCAAAATTTCACCTGACCGAGGGAGTAACATTCCTCCTAATAAATGCAATAAAGTGGTTTTTCCAACTCCTGAATTTCCTGTTAGTAATAATACTTGAGAAGCTAAACAAGTAAAATCAGGAAATTGAAATATTTTATGATCAGAATAACTATACTCTAACGCTTTAATTTGTATCATTTATAACAAGTTTTCATCAGCAAAGCTAAAATACGCCTTTTCTGTTATTATCAAATGATCTAATACTAAAATATCCAAATGCTTTCCTGCTTCTATCAACTTTTTCGTTAGTTGTATATCAGCATCACTGGGTTTTAGTTTCCCTGATGGATGATTATGAATTAGAATAATACCTGTAGCAAAGTAATCAAATGCTAATTTATAAACTAACCGAGTATCTACAATGGTTCCTGTAATACCGCCTTTGCTAATTTGTGTTTTATAAATTAATTTATTAGAGTTATTTAAAAATAGCACCCAAAATTCTTCGTGTGGCAATTCCCCTATTAAGGGATGCATTAAAAAATAAACTTGTGAACTCGTTGTTATTTTAAAAAATTCTCTTACTTCTTCTTCTTTCCGCCTACGTCCTAACTCTAAAGCGGCAGCTATAGACAATGCCTTTGCTTCTCCAACTCCTTTAAACTCTCTAAGTTGTTGGATAGATAACTTCCCTAATTGATGAAGATTATTGTTTGTGGAAGCTAAAATGCGTCTACATAATTGTACTGCACTTTCATTACGAGATCCTGAACCTATAAGAATAGCAAGTAGTTCGGAATCAGATAGTGTCATTTTCCCTTTTGTCAAGAATTTTTCACGTGGGCGATCATCTTTGGCCCATTTATTAATTGGCGTATACATAATTGATTGGCTTTTAATAACTTACAATTTACAGCTTTTTTAAAAAAAATCACCCAAAAAATATTTATTTTTATTTATTCTAAATAAATTTGGTTATCAAACTTTTTATAGATTACTTTGTCATTATTTTTAATAAATCTAAATAAATATGAATAAGTCTATTTTTATTATTCTATTAACCACGATGTCTATACATCTATACGGACAAAAAAAGAGAATCAAAAGAGATTCTATTAATAGTTTAAAAGAAATTTCGGTATCTGGAACTGCAAACAAATTTGCCTCTAATAAGGTTTCAAGTAGTTTAAGATTGAAAACAGAAATTGCTAAAATCCCTCAAAATATTCAAATCGTAACAAATGAACTCTTAAAAAGTCAAAACATTACCACGATGATGGAAAATGTAACACGTAACATAAGCGGAGCTCAAATGAACGAACATTTTGGTAATTACGCTAATATCAACATGAGAGGATTTAAACTTCCTTCATTTAGAAATGGTATGAACATAGATATCGGATATGGTCCGTTGGCAACCGACTTATCAATGGTAGAAAACATTGAATTTGTAAAAGGACCATCTGGATTTATGACTTCAGCAGGAGCTCCAAGTGGTATTTATAATGTAGTAACTAAAAAGCCAACTAAAAGATCAATCAATGAAATAGGTTTTTCAGGTGGAAGTTTTAATTTTTACAGAGGAAATTTAGATTCTGGCGGAGCATTAACCGAAAATGGCAAACTACAATATCGTTTTAATGCTATGTATCAATTTTCAGAAACTAATAGGCAATTTGAAAACAATTCAAGATACAGTATTGTTCCTTCTCTTAAATATGAATTTAATGATAATACGTCCTTGACAACAGAATTCACTTATCAAAAAGCAAAACAAATGTTAAGTGCATCATACGTATTTGCTCCCGTAGAAAAGGGATTAGGTAGTTTAGACAGGGACATTTCTCATATAGATCAAAACTACCCTAGCTCTGATATAGAAGAAGTTAATTTATTTGTAGATTTTAACCATAACTTTAGTAGTAAATGGTCTATCAATACTCAATATATGATTATGCAATATAACCAATTGGGATATACAAATTGGGTTTATGGCATACATCCTTCAGGATATACTCAAAGAATGCTTAATAATTTTGATACAAAAGCATTAAATGAATTAGCTCAGGTATATATAAATGGGGAAATATCTTTTTTAGGCACAACTCATAAATTATTAACAGGTATTGATTATAAAAAACTCAACAGTAAATACGACTGGTCCCATACCGCTACTTATGATGTAATTCCTTTCAATCTTTTTCAACCTGTTTATGGCAAAGCAGTCTATCCTGTATTTAACAGAGAGTCGGGATTAACAAATATTGGTAGTGGAACTGAATATACTTCTATCTATGCACAAGATGAAATATGGTTTCTAAAGGATCGCCTTAGAGTAACTCTGGCAGGACGTTATTTTAATGGAAAAACCAATGATGATTATAAAAATAGTGTTACCATAAAAAGAATAAGTCCAAGGGTCGGAATAAGTTTTGATATTACTAAAAACTTTAGCATATATTCCCAATATGACAATTCAATTATACCTAATTACGGTACAAATAAAGAAGGCAAATTATTTGATCCAGAATATGCTAATAATATTGAAACAGGATTAAAAAAATCTTTTTTAAGAGACAAATTAAAAACAACATTATCTGTTTATCAAATTACAAAAAAGAATGTATTAGTAGCTGACCCTAATGATATTCTTAACAAATTACAATTGGGTAAAGTACGATCAGAAGGGGTAGAATTTGACATTCAAGGTCAATTATCACCTGAGTTAAATATTGTTTTAAATTATGCCTTCACAGAAGTAAAAACAATTGAAGACATAAATCCATTAAATATTGGTAAAAGAATTGAAGGCCATTCTAAACATACAACCAATGGTTGGATTAACTACAATTTTAAAGAGGATTCTTTTTTAAAAGGTTTTGGAACTATGTTAGGATATCAATATTTGATAGACCGTTCTACATCTAATTGGGGAGTAGACAACAAAACTATATTACCTGATTATTTAAGATTAGATGCTGGCATTAATTGGAGATATAAAGGATTAAATTTAGCATTAAATGTAAATAATTTATTAAATAAATATCTTTATTCTGGAGGAATAGCTGGAACTGTTGCTTACTGGCAAAGTGAACCAGGTAGAAACTGGAGAACTATGCTAACCTATAAATTTTAAAATTTTCAAAAGCTTTAAGAAATTTATCAACATAAGTTTCTTAAAGCTTTATTAAATAAAATGAAAATAAAAGACATTAAACAAAAAGCGCGAAAAATACATCTTTGGCTGGGGTTAACCTCAGGTCTCATTGTTTTCATAGTAGCCATTACAGGTGCTCTATATACATTTAAAGAAGAAATTCAAACATGGAATCAAGAACATCCTGTAATTAAAACACAAAACAAACCACTGCTAGTACCTACCGTACTAAAAAATATAGCTAAAAAAAAATTTCCTAATAAAGAATTACATGCTATAAAATATAATGGAAATGATAAAGCGGTTGAAATCATATTCTATAAAAACGCTCCTAACTATCATATTACCTTATATTTAAATCCTTATAGCGGTAAAATCATTAAAATAAGTGATCTTAATACTGGTTTTTTCCATTTCATATTTGAAGGTCACATGTATTTATGGTTGCCACATTCTATTGGTCAAATTGTAGTTGCAACAGCCACGTTAGTATTCTTATTTATGATTATCACAGGCCTTGTACTTTGGTTACCTAAAAGAAGTAAAGAAATAAAAAAAAGGATATGGTTTCAATGGAAAGAAGGAATAAAATGGAAAAGAAAAAATTTTGATTTACACAATATAATAGGTCTCTATACTTCTCTATTTGCCTTAATTTTTATTATTACAGGATTAGTTTGGGGATTTCCTTTGCTTGGCTATTTGTACTACAAAGCAGTTGGAGGAGAAAAATCAATGATTTATCAAGAACCTTTATCTTCTTATAAAAAGATTAAGACTAAAAACAATTTGTTTCCTATAGACAACGCTTGGTTCATTATGAAATCAGAGTATCCAAAAGCTAAATCAATTGAAATTCATCCTCCAACAAATGACAGTACTTCTATAGCTTGTAATTCAAATCCAGACGACTATACTCTTTGGAAAACAGATTATCGCTATTTTGATCAGTATACTCTGGAAGAAAAAAAAGTTGACCATTTATGGAGTCAATTTAAAGATGCTGATAATGCAGATAAACTCCTACGTATGAATTATGATATACATACAGGTGCTATTGCTGGATTAGCAGGGAAAATTTTTGCTTTTTTAATAAGTCTTTTAATAGCATCATTACCTATTACTGGTATATTAATTTGGTGGGGACGTAAAAACAAATAATTATGTGTTGCAACTATTCAATCGTTAACAAAACAAACAATGGTATGCTTATCTTTTTAAGAGGTTGCCAAAAATATCAACTAACTTTTAACAATTTAAACTTTAGCATGTCTACTGAAGAATTAAATGCTTTTTATAAATATTTAAGAAGAATGAACCCCGTATATTGGGAAAAAGAATATGAATATTCCGTGTACGAAAAAAAGATTCCTATTCCAACACTTCAAGATAATTTTATTATTATGATCAATAGAGTAGAATTATTTGAATTACAAATTTTAACAAAACCGAATAAAAATCAAATTTTTAAAATAGTTGAAAATCAAATTTTATCTATCAATTGGAATTAAGTATTTTATAAACAGACTATAAACTTCTTTAATGTTTGAAAACAACCGCTATACTAGATTCTCCAACACTATTCAGAAAGGCATTGAATTCTTTTATGCTCAAATTATTAATTAAATCTAAAAATTATGAACTAGATACTTTTTATCAACTAGAAAACTTATTACAAAAAACAACAATAAACTACCTTTTTTTTGATCCTACTAATTTTAATGAAGATTTACTGAATCAAATTATTAATCTAAAAAAAGAAAATAAAATCCTAAAACTCATTATCATAACATCTAACGAAACTTATATTAGAAATAATTTAGGACTAGAGTCCAAGATTCTAACCTTTATTGATTCTATTATTAGTAAAGATTGTTCTGAATCTCAAATCATTGAATTATTTCATTATATTGACAAAAATGAATTCTTTTTCCCTTCAAAAAGTATTTTCAAACAAATTGATTTCAATTTAACGAAACAAGAACGTTGCATTTTAAAAATGCTTACGGAAGGTAAGAGTAATGAACAAATTTCAAATGACCTTTGTATCAGTATTCATACTTTTCGCACACATAGAAAAAATATCATGAAGAAAGTAGGCGTTAACACCACTACTGATCTAATTTTATATAGCCTAAAAAACAATATTACAAATAACTAAAAAATAGAACTATCTATTTTTAACTAAAGCCTTCTTAATATAAATAAGAGGGCTTTAGTCATTTATAATAAAAACAATATCTAAAAGAGAAAACAAATGATCAACCTTATCTATTTTTTGCTCTTACTTATTTCGTTCTAAACTCGCTTTTTTAGTAGAAATGAAAAATTGTGATCTTTTAAAACAACCTAATTAAAGACAAAAAATGATGTATTTTTTAAAATTCAAAGTCTTTTATATTTATGATCAATTTCTATCGCATAATATGGTTTAAATCATAAAGTTTAAAAATACCCAATATAAGGTATTTCAATACCATTATAATATTAAAAAAAAGCCCCTATTTATGGTATTGATTAATCCAATTTGTAAGTATTACTTTGTCTTGTAATTTTTATTTAATCTAAATAAATCATGAGCGAAGTGGTTTCAACTATCAAAACTAAACCTAAAGAAGAAAATAAACACTTGTTAAACAATGACATACATATATTTTCTGATAAAAAAAAGAACTTAAGCCTTTACAAAAAAAGCATGAAAAGGGCTATAAAACAAATTATTAAGAATAATGAAAAAAGAACAACTCCTTATACAGGAAAAAGCATTTCGTCATTACATCATTTAATAAGTCAAATAGATCTATATGATAACGAAAATGGTTTACCTTTAAAAGAGGTATTAAACGAAATTCAAAAAATATACCTTGATGACTGTATTCTTTTTCATCATCCAAAATATGTTGCACATCTAAACTGTCCGATCCTTACTCCTACCCTTGTAGCTGAAGCCTTCATTTCTTCTTTAAATTCTTCTATGGATACTTGGGATCAAAGTACAGGAGGTACTTACATTGAATTAAAACTAATTGAATGGACGCTTCAACTATTAAATTATCCTAAAAATGGGGAAGGTATTTTTACAAGTGGAGGTACTCAATCCAATTTAATGGGCCTTTTATTAGCTAGAGATCATTATATCAAAACAAGATATAATATAAATCCTGTTATGGAAGGTTTACCAGCAGAAGCCTCAAAATTTAAGGTACTTTGCTCTGAAGTAAGTCATTTTAGTTTAAAAAAGAATCTTAGTTTATTAGGATTAGGCCAAAATGCTGTAATTCAAGTTCCTGTTGATAAAAATTTTAAAATGAATATCAACGAACTCAAAAACAAAATAGCTCAATTAAAAGCTAATGGTGATATTCCTATAGCTATTGTTGGAACAGCAGGCACCACTGATTTTGGCTCTATAGATCCATTAGTAGAAATAGCTGCTATAGCCAAAGAAAACGATATTTGGTTTCATGTGGATGCAGCTTATGGAGGTGGTTTACTAATAAGTGATATTCATAAAAACAAATTAAAAGGAATTGAATTTTCTGATTCTGTTACGATAGATTATCATAAAACCTTTTATCAACCAGTGAGTTCTAGTGGTTTTTTTATGCGAGACAAATCATTTGTTGATTATATAAAATACCATGCTGACTATCTAAATTCTAAAGAACAAGAAGATGAAGGTATTCCCAATATGGTAAAAAAATCAATCCAAACAACCAGACGATTTGATGCCCTTAAACTATGGTTTACTCTTCGTTGTATAGGGGTAAAAGGATTAAGTTCTTACTTAGAAACTTCTATCGAAAATGCGCTTTATACAGCTCATATATTAAAAAACAGAAATGATTTTGAAATCATTCATCAACCCGAAATTAGCGCAATTGTTTTTAGATATACTCCTTTTGAAGACAAATACAATTCTTATTGTAATCTAAACTCTTATATAAGAAAAGCCATTTTTAATGAAGGTAAGGCTATCATAACAAGCACAAAAGTAAACGAAAAGGTTTTCTTAAAATTCACGCTTTTAAATCCTTTAACAACTACAAATGACATTGATGAAATAATTGATTTAATCATCTATCACGGTCAACAATATTCAATTAAAAATTAAAACTTTATGGAAAATAATAAGATATATGACTTCATTGCAATTGGAGTAGGTCCATTTAATCTTGGATTAGCTTGTTTAACTAATCCTATTAAAGAATTAAATGGTTTGTTTTTTGATAAGAATGACACATTTGATTGGCATCCAGGTATGTTATTACAGGACACTACTTTACAAATTCCTTTTCTAGCTGATTTAGTTACACTAGCTGACCCTACAAGCTCTTTTAGTTTTTTAAACTATATTAAAGAAAAAGGAAAAATTTATTCTTTCTACATTCGTGAAAATTTCTTACTACTACGTAATGAATACAATCAATACTGCCAATGGGCTATAAGTAAACTCTCTAATGTTCATTTTGGCAAAGAGGTTACAACAATAGATTATAATGAACAAGAAAAGATTTATTTAGTTACCGTACAAGATACAAAAAGTAAAAAAGTAAATGTTTACGCTTGTCGCAAACTTGTTTTAGGTACAGGAACGACTCCTTATATTCCTAAATCATGTAATTCACTCAAAAACAAGGCCATTCACTCTTCAGAATACTTAACTAATAAAGAACAACTTCAATCCAAAAAATCTATAACTGTTTTAGGAAGCGGTCAGAGCGCAGCAGAAGTTTTTAATGACCTATTGCAGGAAATAGACATTCATGGCTATCAACTTAACTGGATTACACGTTCTCCTCGTTTTTTCCCGATGGATTACAGTAAATTAACGCTTGAAATGACCTCTCCTGAGTATGTTGATTATTTTTATAATTTACCAGAAGCCAAACGAGATCATTTAATTCATAATCAAAAAGAATTATACAAAGGAATCAACAAAGATTTAATAGGTAGCATTTTTGATACTATATATTACAAAAAAGTCCTTCATCCTATTGATGTAAATTTAAGAACAAATGCCGCTTGCATTAATTCAACATATAATGAAATTACTCAAAATTTTGAATTAGAACTACATCACGTTGAACAAGACGAACACTTTAAACATACTACTGAGGCTTTAGTACTAGCAACTGGATATTCTAGCACAATTCCTTCTTTTATCCAAGACATTAACCACCGAATTAACTGGGATAAGAAAGGGCGTTATGCAACGAATCGCAACTATACAATTGATATAGAAAGTTCTGAAATTTTTGTTCAAAATGCAGAGCTACACACACATGGTTTTGTAACTCCTGACTTAGGAATGGCTTGTTATAGAAACTCTTATATCATTAAAGAAATGGTAGGTAAAGAAATTTATCCTATTGAAAAACAAATTGCTTTCCAACAATTTGGTATTACCGAAACGGAAAAACAAAAATCAAACCTAAAAGCATAATGGGATTGACAAACAATAGAATTGCTGCAATAGATTTTACTAGAGGTATAAGTGTTTTCTTTTTAATTATTGTGCATACCATGCTCATATACGGAACACTCGAAACTCAAACAGAAACAACGATAGGTCAAATTATTATTTGGCTAGGACGTGGAGCTGCTATGTACCTTATTGCTATGGGAATATCATTTACATTTTCCAGAAGACAATCCTTTTATACCATCATTAAAAGAGCCTTCTATCTATTATTTATAGGATATTCATTAAATTTTGTAAAATTCATAATCCCCGAATTTATATTCGGTGGATTACCTTATCGTTTTTTAAATGCTTATCATTTAAAAACACAATCCCTTGAAACTTCACTATTTTTTTTAGGCCTTGGAGACATCTTGCAATTGGCAGGAATAAGTTTGTTATTAATAGCTTTTATAAATCAAATATCAAATAATAAATGGCTATACTTTCTTTTAGGACTCTCTATTATGATCCTATCTAAGGAGCTAAGTGGGTTTAAAACAAACATCATAGGATTAGAATATATATGCCATTTATTCTTTAGTAATCAGTACAATGTTTATTTTCCCGTATTCCCTTGGAGTGCCTTTATTTTTATGGGGGTCTTTTTGGGTAAACAATTAAAAGAAATCAATAATGATACTCAAATCTTCTTTAAGAACTTGGCATTACAGAGTTTGGGACTAATTGTACTAGGTCTTTCACTTGTTCTTACAAATTATAAATATCATTTTGGTGATTATTATCATTTAGGTCCTGGAGGAAGTATTATTCTACTAGGAATTATGATGCTCTGCTTTTGGATAGCAAATCAATTAGTTAAACTCTTTAATCCTAACTCCCCTTTTTTTAATATTATAATCTATCTAAGTAAAAATACTACTAGTATTTATTTTATTCAATGGACCTTAATTAACTGGGGTATGTATGTTTTCGGATTTTGGAGCTTGCATCAGTGGAGTGTTTTAGCATTAATAGTTTTGTTTACAGTACTAACCCTTATAACAAATATTCTATATAGAAAATTAAAATTACTAAGAATTATTTCATTTGAAAATAATCTATAAACACTTAAAAAATGAAAAAAAACAGCACCAATATAGCATCAGAAATTGTCTTTTCTACCTTAATAAAAGGATTAGGAACCATCGATTTTATACCTCTCAATATCCAAACTCATATTCCTATTATCCACGATTGGGTAAACAGGGAGTATGCGCAATATTGGGGCATGATAGGTAAAAGTTGTAATGAAATAAAAAACGAATATGAAAAAATCATACAACATTCTGAGGTTTTTTTAGGACAAGTAAATGGCGAAATTTCCTTTCTTTTAGAAAAATACAATCCAAAAAATGATCCCATTTCTGATTATTATAAAGTAAAAGATCATGATTGCGGTATTCATGTAATTGTAGCTCCTACAAACAATCCTATTCATCAATTTACTTGGAATATCTTTACCTCAATAATGAAATTTGTTTTTTCAGATCTTACTATTGAAAGAATCGTAGTAGAACCCGATATTCGAAACGAAAAAATGTTTAAAATATGCCATCGAATTGGTTTCAAAGATGACAAAATAGTAGAATTACCTCACAAAACGGCTCGTTTATCTTTTTGTACAAGAAGACAATTTATTAAAAAAATAGATTCAGAAAACACTATTACATTAAATTTATCCGAAGTATTTTCGCAAATAAAAAATCCTGAAATAGCCACTAGCCATATAAACGAAGATACTTGGGGACTGGCTAATAAATTATTGGTAAAAAAAGCTATTAGTGAGTTTTCCCACGAAAGCATCTTTACTCCTACTCTTATTAGTAAAGAAAACGAAGAAGACATTTATCAAATCATTAGTGACAATAGTGAAGTATCATATTCCTTTAAAGCAAAAAAGCTAGCACTTAACCACTGGTTAATTAATGAAAATTCTATCATTAAAAACTACAATCCCGAAGAAAAAATAGACGCTGTTTTATTTTTCAATGAGTACAAGAACACCATAGGGATATCCGATGAATTATTTCCTTCCTATATAGAAGAAATAATTAGTACGTTACAAAGCAGTATGTTTAAATTAAAGAAAGATAATTTAAATTCACATCAACTAGTATACGCTGATTTCCAAACCATTGAACAATCTATGAATGAAGGTCACCCCGGTTTTGTTGCTAATAATGGAAGAATAGGATTCAATAGTACCGATTATAAGACTTATACTCCTGAAACAGGAAATCCTTTTCAACTCGTATGGTTAGCAGGTAAAAAAGACCGAACAGTTTATGCAGGCACACAAGAACTCGATTATGACACTCTAATTCGTCAGGAATTGGGAGATGAAACCATTGAAATATTCAACATCATGATCAAAGAACAAGGAAAAAATCCTTCTGATTATTTCTTTATGCCAACCCATCCTTGGCAATGGTTTAATAAACTTGCTATTATTTTTTCTCCCGAAATAGCTCAAGGAAATCTAATCTGTTTAGGTTATGGAACAGACTATCATCAAGCTCAACAATCTATTCGAACTCTTTTTAATATAAGCCATCCCAAAAAATTATATACAAAAACCTCTTTATCTATTTTAAACATGGGATTCATGCGAGGACTTCCTGTGTATTATTTAGGTAGTGCCCCTGAAATGGCAAAATGGCTAGAAGATTTACTAAAAAAAGACCATTATCTACAACAAGTTCGATTTGGTATGCTTGGCGAAGTAGCATCTATTAGTTACATTAATCCTTATTTTGAGAGCTATGGAAAACATAATCCATACAACAAAATGATTGCCTCACTATGGCGTGAAAGCCCTGTAAAGTACCTTCAAAAAGGAGAACAATTAATGACTATGGCGGCATTATTACACATAGATAAAGAAGGAAATGCTTTTTTAACCGAAATGATTAAAGCATCAAAAATGACCACCGACAAATGGTTAAAATCTTATTTCTCCATTTATCTCACCCCTCTTCTTCATTGTTTTTATGAATATGATTTAGTGTTTATGCCACATGGCGAAAACTTAATTTTAGGATTAAAAGATCACGTTCCTGTACGTTCATTTATGAAAGATATTACAGAAGAAGCCGTTATTCTGAATCCAGAAATTAAGCTCCCTACAAATTTAGAAAGAATGTATGCAGAAGTACCAGAAGACGTAAAACTACTTTCGATCTTTATCGATATTTTTGATGGTTTCTTCCGTTTTATGTCAGCCATTTTAGTATCTCAAATACAGTACGACGAAAATCGCTTTTGGGAGTTAGTAGCCGAAAGTATTCAAGAATACCAACAAACACAACCTCACTTAGAAACAAAATTTGAAAAATATGATTTATTTACTGCTGATTTTGAATTGTCTTGTTTAAACAGATTACAACTAAACAATAATAAAACTATGATAGATCTAGATGATCCCGTTGCTTTATTACAATTCCAAGGTAAAATTTCTAACCCTATTGCTCCGTACAAAAAAGTAATAGCTTAAATCTAAGAAAGTATGAACAGTACACAGCAATCCAATCAAAATATAGAAAACCAAATCTGTTTTAGTAAAAAAATAGAGTCTATAGGTTTTTTTGAACTGAGAAAATTTAACCTAACCCAAGATTTACCTATAATTTATCAATGGGTTCAAAAAGAATATGCTATCTATTGGGGTATGATGGGTTTACAATACAATGAAGTAAAAACCATTTATCAAAAACTAGTAGAAAACACTCATATCTATATTGGTTTATTTCAAGGAAAAATAGCTTTTTTATTAGAATGCTATGATCCTCAAGAAGATATCATTAAAGAACATTATGAAGTAAAAAAAGGAGATATAGGCATGCATATTTTGGTTGCCCCTCCAGACAAAAAAATAAATGGTTTTACTTGGCAAATTTTCAAATTTATATTAGACTTTATTTTTAGCAATTCAACCATTAATCGTGTAGTGGTAGAACCTGATGCAAAAAATGAAAAAATACATATTTTAAACGAAAAAGCAGGGTTTGTTTTTCAAAAATTCATTGACTTACCACATAAAAAAGCACGATTAGAATTTTGCACAAGACAGCAGTACTACCATGCCATTATGAACAGTAACTAACATTCGATTTTCTAAAATAAGGCTGTCTGATAAACCGTAAATGAACGTCTAGTTTAGCCGTTCGACGATTGGAGAAGTTACATTATTAATATTATGTAATTTCTTCCAGTAGTCGAAATAACCAGATCCCCCTTCTTTTCGTCCCCTTTCAATACTAACCTTCCATTTTTAACTTTTTAATACAGCTCTTTGTAAAATACTATTTTATGGATACAAAAACATCTACTGCTCCTATTCTTGCAGAAAATATAAAACATCTAAAATTAGCCCATTGGGAAAA
The DNA here is from genome assembly GCF_042182265.1 of Flavobacterium davisii. Taxonomy (NCBI): domain Bacteria; kingdom Pseudomonadati; phylum Bacteroidota; class Flavobacteriia; order Flavobacteriales; family Flavobacteriaceae; genus Flavobacterium; species Flavobacterium davisii. The sequence goes on along the minus strand of NZ_CP097869.1, from coordinate 1,830,687 downwards.
AGCTAACAGACTTCTTACCCGAAAAGCTATTTCAGAATTTTCACATGAAACACTTATTAGCCCAATTTATAATGAAAAAATAAATAAATACCAACTAAATACAATAGATAAACAGTACACGTATACCTTTCCTGCGCATATAAAAGCTCTTAATAACTGGCATATTCCTTATGAAAGTATTATAAAAGAAGATACTAACGGTAATACAATTCCTCTATGTCTCATTAGCTTTATTCTTGAATTTAAAGACCTCCTTGAAATTCCAACTGATTTACTTCCTACCTATCTAGAAGAAATTAATGCGACTCTTTATAGCACTACTTATAAAATTTCAAAGGAAAAATTCAGCGCAAATGAACTTCCTCATACAGATTATCAAACTATTGAACACAGTGTTACCGAAGGACATCCTTGCTTTTTAGCAAATAGCGGAAAAAATGGTTTTAGTAGTCTTGATTTTATTTTATTTTCACCAGAAGCCAATAGTCCTATTCAATTATTATGGGTGGCAGGTCATAAAAGTAGTGCTCAATTTTCTTGTATTGATTCTCTCAGTTATGACTTATTAATCAAAACGGAATTAGATAACGAAACTCAAATTATATTTCAAAAAGTACTAGAAACCGAAAAAGTAGATCCTAACGAATACCTTTGGTTTCCTGTACATCCATGGCAATGGGATAATAAACTGACCTTGATTTTTACTCATGATATTGCCCAAAAAAAATTAATTCCTTTAGGATTTGCCCCTGACAAACACTCGGCTCAACAATCTATACGTACTTTTTATAATCTTTCTAATACAAGCAAACATTTTACAAAAACGGCTTTATCTGTAATTAACATGGGATTTATGCGAGGTCTTTCTCCTTATTACATGGAAAGTACTCCCGTTATTACTACTTGGTTAGAAAATCTTGTACAAACAGATCCTTTTTTACAATCCAAAGGTTTTACCGTTTTAGGAGAAGTAGCCACTTTAGGATATCGTAATATTTTATGGGAAAATCTTGGCAAAACCATTCCACATAACAAAATGTTAGCTACGCTTTGGAGAGAAAGCCCTGCTACAAAACTTCAAAAAGATGAAGATTGTTTTACCATGGCTGCATTACTTCATTTAGACTATGAAGGCCAACCTTTTATTAAACATCTTATTGAATCCTCTAAAATCAATTCAAAACAATGGATTGATCAATATCTACAAGCCTATTTAATTCCTCTCATTCACTGTTTTTATACCCATGAACTAGTATTTATGCCACATGGAGAAAATCTTATTCTAGTAATAAAAGACCATATTATTGAACGTGTTTTAATAAAAGACATTACAGAAGAAATCATGCTCTTTAATCATACAATCTCCTTACCAGAAAAAGCAGAAAGAATACGTATGAATTTACCAGACAATTTAAAAATATTGAGTATTCAAAATGACATTTTCCAACACTTCTTTCGCTTTCTATCGGCTATTTTAGATCAATATAATATTTTAAGTGAGCATGATTTTTGGAAAAGTGTTGGAACTTCTATTGCTGAATATCAGCTACAAAATCCTCAACTTAAGGAATCTTTTATACAACATGACATATTTAGCAAAACATTTGACTCTTGTTGTTTAAATCGTTTACAACTTAAAAACAATAAGCAAATGTTAGATCTAGCTGATCCAGCTTCTAGTTTACAATTTGTAGGAACATTAGAAAATCCCATTCATCAATATAAACCTGTATGGTAAAAACTATTAAAGCAAAATTAAAATTTCTTCAGCATCATGATATTGTTGATTTTAATTCTATTGGACTTAAAGAAGGAATCTGGTTATTAGCTATCCCTATGATTTTAGAGTTAATCCTTGAATCAGTCTTTTCTTTGGTAGATTTGTACTTCGTAGGGCATTTGCCAGATAGTCATTTAGCCATTCAAATTATAGGTTTTACAGAATCTATCAACACTATAATATATTCAATAGCGGTAGGTTTTAGCGTAGCTGTTACTGCTCTAATTTCTATTTCTATTGGTGAAAAAAAAATAGAAAAAACAGGAAAAATTATCATGCAAGCATTAATCATCTCTTGCTTACTTTCTTTAATAATTAGTATACTAGGTTATTTTTATGCTATTGATATTTTTGCTTCTTTAAATGTTTCTCAAAAGGCTATTGCTTATGGTATAAGTTATCCTAAAATTATCTTCAGCAATAGTATTTTTATACTCTTATTGTTTTTAATTAATGGAATATTTCGAGGTATAGGTAATCCTTTACTCGCTATGAAAAGTCTTTGGATAGCAAATGGTTTTAATCTCATATTATGTCCTTTACTCATAAATGGCTGGGGAATTTTTCCTGCTATGGGGATTGAGGGAGCAGCTTGGGCAACAGTCAGCGGTAGAGCAATAGGCGTTTTTTATCAATTATATTCTATTTTCAGAATCCGAAAATCTATAGGTTTTCAAAAGAACGGTATACAATTTCACTACCCTATCATAAGATCTATTACTTCTATTGCTATACCTGGTATATTACAATATGTATTAGCCTCTTTAAGTTGGATTTATTTAGCTCAATTAATTGCTAAAAGTGGTGGCGAATATGGCTCAGCAGGTTTTCAGATAGCGGTTAGAGTTATGATGTTTTTTATACTCCCTATTTGGGGTTTAAGTAATGCTGTTGCCACTCTTACAGGTCAATATTTAGGAGCCCAACATAGTATAAGAGTAAAAGTGTTAACTAAAATTGTACTTAAATATACTATTATACTTTGCTTAGGAATTACACTAATCAATATTTTTTTTGCAGAAGGTATTAGCTTATTTTTCACTAATGACATACAAACTATAGCACAAGCAAAGGAATCTATGAAAATTATCAGTTTAGGTTATATCTCCTATGGAATTTCAATGATTTTAAATAATTTATTTAATGGTGCAGGTAATACAAAAATCCCTACAATCGTTAATTTTATTGGATTTTGGATTTTTCAGATACCGCTTGCGTATTATCTAATTGATATACAAAAAAGTAATTATTTTTATGTTATTGGATTGATTCCTATTACCGAAACAATACTTTGCTTGCTTTATAGTGCCTTGTGGAAAAATTTAGCAAATAGCATAACAACACAGGATTGATTTGTAAAAGAAACTTGCGTTATTATTTATTAAAGCGACCGTCTGAAAAGTGACCTAATACCATTTAACCCAGATTACGCATTAGACCCGAGCGTAGCGAATAGACGAAGTAAATCTATTCCAGTTTATTTTTCTTCAAATTCAAGCACGTACTCAAATTTTAATCATCAAAATAGTTCATTATTTCTTCTTCTAAAATTTTCCGTGAGCACTTGAATTTATTGAAAAATTTTGTTTCACAACCAAGTCTAATGTGGAATCTGGGTTTAAAATTTGAATTTTCTTTTTAAAAATAGTACCTCTACAAAAACAACAAAAATGAGTGTTCGTTCTCGATGCGCTTCGCGCTCGAACTAGCGGTGATTTCAATTATAGACTCAACCCTCTGTTCGAGTTCTTTTTAAAATAAAAAAAAGCGTATCGAGAACTTCCTTTTTTAATCCAGCATATTTTAAGTTTAAATGATATTATTTTATGAAATGTTTCTAATTGTGATTCTTTTTTTTGATATTGATTATGTGACACCTCCTTACGTAGTGACAAACAAGAGACTAAAAATAGAACCAAAAAGGTCCTTATTTGAACCAAAAAGGTTCTTCATTGAACCAAAAAGGTTCTTCTTTGAACCAAAAAGGGTCTTCATTGAACCAAAAAGGTTCTTCTTTGAACCAAAAAGAGTCTTCTTTGAACCAAAAAGGGTCTTCTTTGAACCAAAAAGGGTCTTCTTTGAACCAAAAAGAGTCTTCTTTGAACCAAAAAGAGTCTTCTTTGAACCAAAAAGGGTCTTCTTTGAACCAAAAAGGGTCTTCTTTGAACCAAAAAGAGTCTTCTTTGAACCAAAAAGAGTCTTCTTTGAACCAAAAAGGTTCTTCGTTGAACCAAAAAAACTAATCTATGGAACTTTTATGCTTAGGAGCAATAAAATATAATAATACAGAACATCAAGGATTTAATACCATTTAAACTTTGAATTTTCTTTTTAACCCAGTATATTTTAAGTTAAAAGGCATGCCCTCTCCTTTCGATCAGAAGGAGAAATCACACAATACAAATTATGAAATTCCTCCTTTTATCGGAATGAATAAACTAAATGTTTTTTTTGATTTTTGAAATAATGTCTTAAAAAGATTGATTTTGTGATTTATTACTGAATCAATCCTTTAACCTCATCAAAGTTTAATCCGCCATAGTTTCCAGAACTCATCAAAAGCAAAGCGGAATCATTAAGCTGCTGGCTAAATAAATAATTTTTAAAATCCATTGGATTGGTATAAATAATCAAATCATCACGTTTAAAAGACTGTGCTATTTGATCATACGTTACTTCTTCTAATTTTTTTATTTTTACTGCATCTGGTGAATAAAATACAACCGCTATATCGGCTGCATCTAAAGCGCCTTCGTACTGTTTTAAGAATTCAGCATTCAAACTACTATAGGTATGTAATTCTAAACAGGCTATTAATTTACGGTTAGGATATTGTGCTTTTACAGCTTTTGTTGTGGCTGACACTTTACTTGGTGAATGGGCAAAATCTTTATAAGCTACTTTGTCTTTGGATTCTGCTATTTTTTCTAAGCGTTTAGACGCTCCTTTAAAGGAGGCTATCGCCTCATAAAACGCTACTTCATCTACTCCCATACATTGACAAACCCATTTAGCTCCTGCTAAGTTATTTAAATTATGGGCTCCAAAAATTTCTATAGGCATTTCACCTTCTGGAGTATTCAATAAAGTTATACCATTTTCTACTGTATATTCTGGAGTAGAATAAGGTATCTTACGAATTGGATTTTCTGCCTTTTCAGCTACTTCTTTTACTTCTAAATCATTTTCATTATAGATTAAAATCCCTCCATTAGTAATCTTTTTTATAAAAATATCAAATTGATTCACATAATTTTCATAAGTTGGAAATACATTAATATGATCCCAAGCTATACCTGAAATTAGTGCAATATTAGGGTTATATAAATGAAATTTTGGACGTAAATCAATAGGAGATGTTAGATATTCATCTCCTTCTAAAACGATAAATTCATTTTCTTCTGTTAAATGCACCATGGTATCAAATCCTTCTAAAAGAGCTCCTACCATATAATCTACCTTAATATTATGATAATTCATTACGTGTAAAATCATAGAGGTAATGGTAGTTTTTCCATGGCTCCCTCCTATTACAACACGTGTTTTATTTTTAGATTGTTCATATAAAAACTCTGGGTAAGAATATATTTTCAATCCTAATTCTTGCGCTTTTAATAATTCTGGGTTATCCGCTTTAGCATGCATTCCTAAAATAACGGCCTGTATATCTGCTGTAATTTTTTCAGGAAACCATCCTAATTCAACGGGTAATAATCCTTTGGCCTCTAATCGTGATTTAGAGGGTTCAAAAATAGCATCATCACTACCTGTTACTTGGTATCCTTTATTATGTAAAGCTAATGCTAAATTGTGCATGGCTGCACCACCTATGGCTATAAAGTGTGTTCTCATCTGCAAGTATGAAGGTTAACGGTTTAAAACTCTACTTTAATAAGTCTTAACCTATTTTTGTTCAAATATAAGGTATCAGTTTTTCATTCGAAATAGGAATCGTTAAATTATATTTGAAAAATAGGGCTTGCTTTTTTATAAAAAAATCTAAAAAAAATAAAAACTTGATCTATGATTTCTTCTTAATCGCAAATTATGTGGTAGAAATTTATTCCAAACAAAGAAGAACTCTAAATCTAAGAAGCGTACTTTTTTATTAAATTAGGCTGTCTTAAAAGTTCACAATTTTGTCATTTATTGCTTCTTCACTATTCCCTCTTCACTATTCCCTCTTCACTATTCCCTCTTCACTATTCCCTCTTCACTATTCCCTCTTCACTATTCCCTCTTCACTATTCCCTCTTCACTATTGCCTCTCCACTATTACCTCTTCACTATTACCTCTTCACTATTACCTCTTCACTATTACCTCTTCACTATTACCTCTTCACTATTACCTCTTCACTAATGTCTGTGTTTTTTAATCTCTAACGCATAATCAGTATTACATTTTAAAAACTATGTGTTACGCTCTTTATGGGGTTGGGATGACAAGGGCGTCAAATTATTTATTCTTCAACAATCCCCGCTAGTTTGTCACTCCGACAAAGGAAGGTGTCGCATTATTTATATGATGGGCCCTCGTTCCTATTCTATGAATAAAAAAAGCCTCCACTATTTTATTTTCTTCGATTCCTTATCAATTAAAATGAGATTGATTTTCTACACAATAACACAAATATCAAAATAATAATAAATAAAAAGTACAAAAATTGATAAGAATATTTAAATTTGACAAAACAACCAAATGTTTAACAAAATATTTTTAAACATTGAAAACTAACTAAAAAACAGATTTATAATGAAAAAAGGGATATCTGTAATATCAGGCGTAACCTCGCCCACAGTAGGCGAAAAAATGACCTACCACATATCCGAATGGTACCCCAATACCCCCTTATCCGAAAGAGAAAAAGCCAACGTTACTTGGGAACTATTCAAAAAAAGAAGCGATGGAAGATTTACCACCACCCATGTTAAGAAAAAAGGAGACAGCAGTTTTACCTTTGGCGAATCTTCGGCAGGAGAAACCTATCGATTAGAAGCCTATTTATACCAACCCGAAGGAGGCGGATTAATCATAACCCCCAAAGCCAGCAGAATCCCCAAAATATGCAAAGTAGACCTAACCTATGTAGACGATAGTAAAGGAAGTGTTTTTAGTTTTACAGAAAAACTACGAGCCAAAGCGCATTGTGTAAATATGTTTAACAAAGAAATTTTATTTACCTTATGGGAAGACGACGCAAAAGGCAGCGGACACAATGCCTCTAACAAACTCATTGATACAAAGAAGGCAAAAGTAGATCTATATGGTAATGTTGTAGTAGACTTTATGCTAACCAAAGCCTTGATGAAGAAAGCCATGCAAGGAGAAGCAGATATACGAGAACTAGAGTTTTATGTAACAGTAGAATATTACAGAAATAAAAAGCACACAACAGCAAACGTAGATATACAAAATCCATTACCTACAGAAAATACCCCTCCTTCTCAGTCTACGGGAATAAAAAAAGCCAAAGGTTCTCCAGCTGAAGAAAAACCGAAAAGCAAGAAAGAGGAAAGTGGCTTATTAACCCCTATTTCCGAAACCTTAGGTGAAATATGGGATTGGGTAGAAACTCAAGGAACTGCCCTAAGAGACAAACCCCACACCATTGAAATCCCGGAGGGAAAAAGCCCCGCTATTGTGGGGAAAACGAAGAGTGAGAAGGCTTCCACTACAGGTACAAGCTGTGGTGAAAGATATTGCCTTAAAAAAGGAGATAAAAGTGAACTCATACGAGAAATTAATATTCGTTTAGCGGGTTTTGGTGGAAATGTCCCGACTGATGAATTTACAGACCGCACCGAAAAAATGATTAAACAGTTTCAACGGGATTATATGAAAGTTCCTGAGACGGGTAAGGTTTGTGGTAATGTATTGTTAGCGATAGATCAATTTCAAGTTAAATATAATTTTGATTTTTCTTCATTAAAGTGTAAATGTGGTAAATGCTCTGGTTTTGGAGATAATAGTAATAAAGAAAAATATTTAAAAGGTAATTTAGAAGCTCATCATCGATACGAATATCCTGGTATTCATAGATCATTATTATGGTCATTGAGATCTGTACTTTTTTATTTGGAGAAAGAGGGTAAATATACTTTCGATAAAATTAGTTCAGGTTATAGATGTAGAAATCATGAAGAATATCTGAAAAAACCTACAACTAATCATATGGGCAAAGCATTAGATTTACATTTTAATAAAAATGGAGCTAGGACTAGAATTGTTTCTGATATTGAAAAAATAAGGAGCGATATTTTTAATAAATATTTGGGAGCAAAATGGGATTGGAAAAATGAAAAAGATATTTTCTACTTAGAATCTACATCAGTAGGAGCAACTACATGGATTCATTACGATGTTAGAGAATTTACTCCAACAAAATATCTTTTAGATAAATATTTTGCAAAAACGCTCAATGATTTTAATGGAAAAGGAATTGTTCAGTTAGCTAAAGAGCTTGGTTTTCAAAATACTTGTAATTGTATCGCAACATTGGAAACAGCAACTCCTAAAAATGAAACTAAAAAGGAAGGATGCTTTTGTGGTAGAGACTTTACTACCGAAGACCTTGTTTCACTGGGTATAAGTAAAAAAAATGCAGATAAATTTTTAGAATCAATTAATTCAACTTTGCAAAATTATAATATTAACAGTTGTAAAAGAAAACTGCATTTCTTAGCACAAGTTCGCCATGAATCAGGAGAATTTGTTTATCAAGAAGAAATTGCTTCAGGTAGCGCTTATGAAGGAAGAGAAGATTTAGGAAATACAGAAAAAGGTGATGGTATAAAATTCAAAGGAAGAGGTTTAATACAAATAACAGGTAGAAAGAATTATACTAATTATGGTAGTTATAAAGGTGAAAATTTTACTACTACTCCAAACAATAAGAAATTAGGAGAATTACCATATTGTGTTGATTCAGCTGGTTGGTATTGGAGTAAAAATCTTTCTATCGATTTGAATGACTATGCTGATAAAGATGATATTATTTATATCACATATAGAATTAATGGTGGCTATAATGGGTATTTAGACGATAGAAAACCTAAATTAATTGAGATGATAAAATCAATCAATTGTGAAAAGACTAAATTTGAAAATTATGATTCATATTCTATTAAAAAAAGTAAATCATGGGATGCATACGACGCAGTTTATAAATACGCAAAATTAAATACATCTGAATCCAAAGAATCCTATAAAAGATTTTTAGAATTAACGGATGATTATCTTACATGGAATTCAATGAAAGGTAATGTAAATAAGAAAAAAAGAGAAAATATGGAAAACAAAAGAAAAATTGCCAATGAAAAAGTTAAGTAAAAAATTAGTGTTTAGTTCAATAATTTTAGTAATCTTCTTGTCTTTGACAAGTTTTAAAGATGAAAAACGAATTGAAAAAAAATGGTTTACTATTATTTCTAAAACCATTAAGCAAGAAATTATAGGAACATATATTTTGAAATCTTGTGAAAATTCAAGATTTCAAATAAAAATTGAAAAAAAATCAGGGATTTATTCATTTTTAATTTACGATAAAAATAAAATAATTTCAAAAGGAAAAGTAAAGAAACAAACAATTGAAGGTTCAACTTATTTGACATTTGGAAAAATAGAAGGACTATATGAAGACGATAAAATTCAAATACAGAATTATGGAAATTCTATGAACGAATATATTCATTTTACTCAGTGTCAAGAAAAATATTTATCTTTTGTAAAATCACAACAATGAAATTTCTAAAGCAAACTTTTAAAACAATAACATTAATTTCTTTTATATTTTTATCAAATTGTAAAAAGAACGAAACAAATAATAATGAAGCTATAATACCTACGGCCGATACAGTTTCAATATTACCATCAAAAATAGCTACTCAAAAAGATTCCATTGAAACACCAAATGAAAACAAAGAGTGTTTTAAAAAATCTGAATTAGAACTTCCGTACAATCAGAAAATTGATGTAAGAAAAATTAATTACGAAACCTGTGAATGTAAAATAGAAGGTATTGATGAATTACTATGTGACAGTCCAAATTTACGTTATATAGCACTTCCAAATTTTGAAAATAAAAAAGTTATATTAATACCTATGGATTGTGGAGACTTTAACTATAGATTCTACATGGCTACAATTTTTGAAAACAAACTTCTTGATAAGCTTTATGTCGAAGGAGAATGGTATGAACCTGGTGATGAAACTTATAAAGAATTGACCCATTTTTCAATTGATAAAAATTACAAAATCACCATAACTAAAAAAAATCTTGATAATGAGAAAATCACAGCAACAGAATTAACAAACTATAAAATTGATTCTAGCGGAATTTTTTTAAAATCAAAGTAGGAATTTATTTTTAATTCAAACATTTATTAACTAAATGCTAATGCAAAATCTGATTTTATTTATTGCGCTATTCACATTTTCGATAAGCTGTAAAAAAGGAGAGAATCTGAATGATGATTTAGATCAAAAAACACAAAGAGATTCAACAAAACTAGTTCATAAAAACCAAAACAATCAAAAGGTAGTTTCGGATTGTGGACAGCTCATCTATGACATTGTTTCATCAACCAATTTAATTAAAGATTATAAAAATTATTTTACAAGGATAGAAAGTAACGATGGTCAAAAAATTAAAATCCAAGTTTATGTTGAGAATGATATTTCTGAAGACCCTAAAAACAAACAAATAGTAGAAAGCACCATTGCTTGGCTTGAATTATATCCAAATGATAAAAAATTACAAAACATAACCTCAGATCCTGAAAATCCAACAGAGGTAAAATTCAATAATGTTTTTTTAAATGATGCTTTTTTTAAGAATTGTGAAATAGAACAAAGTAACAATAATCAGAACTCATCTAAATTAGCTCTTCTACCTTTTGATTACTCCGATTATTATAAGAAGTGTATTTTTGAACCTGAAGAAACTTATTGTAAAGAACATTTCCAAGTTGAAATGTTGAATACTAATAAAATTTTGACAAACATTTTATCTACAAATAAATATAAACTTCCCAGTAGCTATAGTTATTTAACAAAGATTGGAGAAATTCAGCCAACTGTTTTGTATTTTGACGAATCAGATGATTTATCAACCATTGATTTAATAACTATAAAAGATAATAAGATTATATCTAGTTTAAAAATATCTTCTAACGAAAACAATATGTTATTAGATTTCATTATCCAGAAAGATTATTCTATAGAACTATTTAAACATAAAAATTTACTGGAAAAAAGAATTCTATTTAAAAAATACAAAATTGATTCTAATGGAATAATAAATTCAAAATAAAATTTAAGTTAGTAAAAATAATTTTTACCACAGTTTTATTCCTTTTTCTATTTAGTTGTAAAGAAAACACACCAAACAATGAAAAAGATATAAATAAAAGTATTGTAAATGAAAGCATTACATCTAACAATTCTATCTTATCGAACGAAACAACCACAAATTCTAATAAATCTTTTACTATAGATTGTGATTCTGGTTGTGCTATGATATATAACGAGGCATATCTGATATAAAAGAAGGGAAATGTTGCCATTTCCCTTGCCTCACTTATATATAACCCAAAAAACAAGACAAGGATTTGTACAAAAAAAGGAAGCAATATTACAAAACAAAAATATGCAACAGTAAACGTAGAAATAAAAGCCAAAGGTTCTCCAGCTGAAGAAAAACCAAAAAGCAAGAAAGAGGAAAGTGGCTTATTAAACCCTATTTCCGAAACCTTAGGTGAAATATGGGATTGGGTAGAAACCCAAGGAACCGCCCTAAGAGACAAACCCCACACCATTGAAATCCCGGAGGGAAAAAGCCCCGCTATTGTGGGGAAAACGAAAGTGGAGCATCCGAAAAACAATACAGAAACTAATTGTATCTGTAAACAGTATGATTTAATATGGGGTAATAAAGTAAATTGTGATTTTAGGAAAAAAGTGGTTCAAATTTGCGCAGAATTATGGGGAGAAAGCAAAAAAATTGAAATGGCTAATGGGTTAATGGCGGTGATGGCTGTTGAATCTGCTGAAACATTTTCGGCTTCTAAAATAGGCCTAGTTAGTTATATTGATGAAAATGGAAAAAGAAAAAGGAAATATCAAGGAATTTCCAAAGAAAATATATTAAAACTAAATGAGAACTTTAGTGGTCCTGTTGGTTTAATTCAATTTACTGAAGATGCTATAAAAGCATTAAATAAAGAAAACTCATTAATTCTAACGAAAAGAAAATTAGCTCTGATGACTAACATAGAACAATTAGATTATGTTAAGAAATATTTTGAGCTTTACAAATGGCATAAAAAAATAAAATCACCAGAGGATATTTATTTACAAGTATTTGCACCTATAGGAATTGGGAAACAACCCGATTATGTTTTATATGAAGAATATTTATTTCCAATTACAAAAAAAGAAAAAGCTAGTGACAAGGCTTACAAATCGAATGAAAGCGTAGATACAAAAGATGGAAATAACGATGATAAGATTCAAAGAAAAGAAATTTTAAAAAGATATGAAGATAGTAAGACAAATGGAGAAAAAGAAAAAGAAAATGATTTTGCTTGTGGAAAAATAAAAAAAGAGGAAACTATTTCAAATTCTTTATGGCATAATCCATTAGATAATTCGCAAAGAACCTATTATAATTCAAATGGTGTTATCAAGTCTTCCAATGGAGCATTTGGTCCAGTAAGAACCAAAATTGTTAATGGTAAAATCTTGCCAAAAAACCATCAAGGTTTAGATTTATTTGCTGATATTGGAACTCCCTGCAAAGCGTGTTTAAATGGAAATATTGTAAGTTATACGAACGAAGGTAATGATGGATATGGTAATGTATTGGTGTTAGAAGTCAATGGAGAAGAATTAAGAAAAGCAAAAAAAGAATATAAACTTGAATTTGTAAATGAAAAAGAAAAAGGAGATGGATTTGATTTGGATGCAGATAAATTTTATTTAAGATATGCACATCTAAAAAGCGCAGTAAAAACTAAAGGTGAAGTAATGGCTGGTGAAACTATTGCCTATACTGGAGATTCAGGTAATGCTAAAGGAGTACCCAATCCACATCTTCATTTCGAAATAGCCATGAAAAAAAATAATAATGGCAAAGGTTTAACGAATCGATGTAATCCTACGTGTTTTGTAAGATTAGAACCAATAGATATGAAATTACAAAAAAAGATAAAAGATAAAAGATAAAAATATGAAAAAATCAATAAAATTATTTTTTTAACTCTTAATAGTTATAAATACTGTAAAATGTAAAGAAAATACTAAAAATATTTCTAAGAAAAATAATCAAGTTATTGAAAACGCTAATATCAAGGACACAATAGTTTTTGATAAAATAGAACAATTTAATACAGATACAAGTGGTGATGTCTTTACTTTAAATGAATTTTATTTAAAATATAATAATGAAAACAATTCTTTTAATTTATTAAATAAAAAGATAAATCAATCTAATGATATAACATTTAACTCAAATGGATTTGATGGTGATGGATTTAATGTATATATGTACAAAACAGACAAATATAAAAATGTAAATATTATTCTCTTTGAGGCTTTAGCAGAAATAGGTACTGCTTGGTATAATATTGTGGTTTTTGAAAACAACAAATTAATTAAGAATACAATTATTAAAGATCCTAGAGCAAATGATACCACTTTACTTAAGAATTTTTTAAGTATATTAAATGTAAATAAGCATTATATATTAAAGTTTGAAAAAAAATTAATCGCAAATTATTCTTCAAATCCAAAAAACTATCAACAAACTGATAATTATTGTTTTTTGAATTTGGATAATAACATTGTTAAAAACAAAATGGATTTAGGTATAAATGAAGAAATTGTGAACGAGAATTACAAATTAGCTTCAGGTACATATGAAATAAAAACAAAAATAGAAAAAGTTAAGGACCAAACAGAAACAAATATAACTTGTATAATTAACATAAATGACAACGAAGCTTTGTTAAGTATTTCAACTGAAGATATTTTAGATGCTTATTGTGAAGGAAAATACAAGATAGAGAGATTGAAAAACAATATTTTTAAACTTGAATATAAAGATGAAGGTATTTGTTCGGAAAACGAAGAAGATAGTAATATTTATATAAAAATTGAAAATAGCAATAAATATTCAATACATAGTAATCGATTCTTGAATACTGATTGGCAAAAATTAACTAAAAAATAATTATAAAAATTCAAGAAATTAAGGGTTAAACATAAATTATTTTAAATACAATAATCAAATTTAAAATAGCATAAAACCGTTTTATATTCCACGTTCCTTGACAAACTAAAAAACAATGAGGCATATCTGTTATAAAAGAAGGGAAATGTTACCATTTCCCTTGCCCCACTTATATATAACCCAAAAAACAAGACAAGGATTTGTACAAAAAAAGGAAGCAATATTACAAAACAAAAATATGCAACAATAAGCGTAAAAATAAAAAAGCCAAAGGTTCTCCAGCTGAAGAAAAACCAAAAAGCAAGAAAGAGGAAAGTGGCTTATTAAACCCTATTTCCGAAACCTTAGGTGAAATATGGGATTGGGTAGAAACCCAAGGAACTGCCCTAAGAGACAAACCCCACACCATTGAAATCCCGGAGGGAAAAAGCCCCGCTATTGTGGGGAAAACGAAGGAGGTGAAAAAAGAGGAAAAGAAAACCACAGGTAAATGTCCTAATTGTGACAAGGACATAACCGTAGCTGAACTTAGACAAATTTTCGAGCATGCAGATTTAACAACTTTAACTAAAGTCGCTGCTACCTATAATAAATATATGAAAGAGCTTGGTATGAATACTTGTTGGAACAAAGCTCATTTCTTTGCTCAAGCTCGTGTAGAATCAGGTTCAAAATTACATGTAAAAGACGGCGAAAATTTTAATTATTATTGGGAAATTCTCATAGAAAAATTTGGAGCATTTCAAACATCTGAAGGAAAACAAAAAGCAAAACTATGGGGAAGAGCTATTAAAAACAGGAGAGACCCAAAATGTGTAGATGTAACACAAGAAAATCAAAGAAAAATTGCTAATTACGCCTATTCACCACCAGCTGAAAAAGCAAAAGAACTTGAAAACACACAACCTAATGACGGATGGAATTTTAGAGGTAAAGGATTATTGCAACTCACAGGTAGAAATGCTTATACTTATGCTAATACCTATACAAAAAAAGAAGGAGCTGATATTATTGCAAATCCAGATTTAGTAATAAGTGATGTTTCCATAGCTGTTTTATCATCTATGGCATTTTGGAAATGGAAAAACCTTAATACAAAAGCAAATCTTACTAAAGATGTCGTCAGAAAAATTTGTCCAAAAGTTGGGAGTGATACGCAGGTGATAGATGAAAGTGGAAAATCGTCTACGAATCATAAAGAGAAAAAGAAAGTGTTTGATAACTCAACATCAAAAGTTTTTAAAATTGATGAATGTAAGTTAGGTAAAGCGGAAAATGTTAATAATTCAAATTGTATTTGCAAAAAAAATCATATTGATTTAAGAGCAACTGTTAATTGGCAAACTCAGTTCGACCCACAGTGGGGAAATAGAAATGCACAAAACGTTGCATGTTGGAAAACAGCTCAACAAATACTTACTAAATCAGGTTTGGGGTCCTTATCAGGATACCCAGCAAACGCAATTCAACTTGCTAAAGAGATTGAAAATCATACTAAACTTTCACTTTTATCAGAAGGTTTAAAAAAGGGTATCCAATATATTGATTCTCAACTTGAAAGTAAACATCCAGTATTAATTGGTGTTAATCATGATTTGAATTATAGAGGTGAAAAAAATATAGATCACACAAGTGACCATTTTGTTGTCATAGTTGGAAGATCATGTGATACAAAAGGTGCTTACTACATATTTTATGAAGTAGGTACTTCACATAGAAACCTTGGAACTAGTGATGAAAACAAACTATATATTTTAACAGATAAGATCGAAGGAAAAACCGCGTATAATTCATCAAAAACATATCAAGTCGCACAAGTAAGATTAAACAAATAAATTATGAAAAATAAAACATTATTACTGATTATTTTAAATCTCTTTTTATTTACAAATTGCAAAGAGAATAAAGAAAACAAAAATTCTACTAATACAACAACTGAAATTCAAACTAGTTTCACGAATAAAGAATACACTGAAATTGTACAACAAGATAACATCTTTAAATTGAGCTGTGCTACAAAATCAAACAATATAAAACTCACAGATAAAACACTTTATTTAGAAATCGTTGAACCAATTAATTATGAGATTGAGAAAATTGACAATGTTTCTCAAAATGAAATAAAGATCTTTTTAAAAAATGAGACTTTTTATTATTTAGTCAAGACAGTAGATGAAAATAAAAAAATTAGTTACTGGCAAAACTATGACTCTAACACCAATAAAATCGATACAGATTTTTCATTTTATGCTATTGAGAAAACGAATTTATCAAATGCGAATCTTGAAAAAGAAAATTGTAACAATGATGACAATGATTATAAATTACTAAATGACAGTAAAACAAAAATCGATGGTTTTGAATTAGTATTTAATAAAGAAACGGATTTAAATTCAGATGGAATTAAAGACAAAATCTTTGTTCTAAAAAACAAATTAGATTTTAATCCTGAAAATATCGAGACTCAAAAATCAAAAATTATTCTTTTCTTGAGCGATAAAAATAATTTTAAAAAGCTAATAAACACATCAATATTTCCAAATTCTTTAAATGATTTGTTTGACACAATTGAAATAAATAAAAATACGATAAAAATAAAATTGTTTAATGAAGTACCTAATGAATCTTTTATAGAGAAAAATTATTCATTTGAATGTAAACAAAATCAAGTAGTTTTAATCAAATATGAAGAAAATTTAAATGGCAATAAAGCCGAAAAAGACTTAACCAAAATTGGAAAAATCAATTTTAGTGATTTTAATCCTCAAGATGAAAAATTCAATTAACATTTTTAAGAGATTTTAATAATTTCGAAAATGAGAATTAAAACACATTATAAATAAATATCAAAAAACGACTCAATCCCATTTTTTAAACCCTTAGTAAAACCATTCCAACAAAATGAAACAAATAAACTGGATAATTCTTAGCTCCGGTTTCTTGTTAATAAGTTGTAAAAAAGAAAACGCAATAAGCAGTATAAAAAACATAAATACTAGCACTATTAATGATAGTATTACATCTAACAATTCTATCTTATCAAACGAAACAACCACAAATTCTAATAAATCTTTTACTATAGATTGTGATTCTGGTTGTGCTATGATATATAACGAGGCATATCTGATATAAAAGAAGGGAAATGTTGCCATTTCCCTTGCCCCACTTATATATAACCCAAAAAACAAGACAAGGATTTGTACAAAAAAAGGAAGTAATATTACAAAACAAAAATACGCAACAGTAAACATAGAAATAAAAAAGCCAAAGGTTCTCCAGCTGAAGAAAAACCAAAAAGCAAGAAAGAGGAAAGTGGCTTATTAAACCCTATTTCCGAAACCTTAGGCGAAATATGGGATTGGGTAGAAACCCAAGGAACCGCCCTAAGAGACAAACCCCACACCATTGAAATCCCGGAGGAAAAAAGCCCCGCTATTGTGGGGAAAACGAAGAGTGAGAAGGCTTCCTCTACAGGTACAAGCTGTGGTGAAAGATATTGCCTTAAAAAAGGAGATAAAAGTGAACTCATACGAGAAATTAATATTCGTTTAGCGGGTTTTGGCGGAAATGTCCCGACTGATGAATTTACAGACCGCACCGAAAAAATGATTAAACAGTTTCAACGGGATTATATAAAAGTTCCTGAGACGGGTAAGTTTTGTGGGAATGTTTTGAGAGCGATTGATGATTTTTCAATAAAATTTGATATTGGAACTACATTTTGGAATCAATTAAAATGTAGCTGTAAGACCAAAGGTCAGGAGACAACCTCTAAACTAAGAAAAATAAAAGAAAAAAATAAATGTAATGATTTTGGAGATCATACTGGAAAAGGCACTTATAAAGACACACCTCATGTTGAAGCGAATCATAATTATGAATATCCAGGTATACATAGAAGCAAGCTTACTATTTGGAATAAAGGCGTTAAAATTTTATTTTAGTAAACAAACAACTTACACTATTGATTTAATATCTTCAGGATATAGATGTCGTTTCAAAAATTATAACACAACAAATCATCAAGGAAAAGCAATTGATATTCAGTTTAGTAAAGATTCTGACCCAATCAGATATGAAAAAAAAGTAACTTACCAATATTAAGAGATATAAGAAATGAATTTTATATAAAATATTTGGGAGCTCAAAAAAATTGGCCAGACGATGATAAATTTTCTATAGAGTCAATTGATTTACTTTATGATAAAAAAGGGAATGTTAGATATGATCATACATTTAGCTGGATACATATTGATGTAAGAGAATTTAAAGCTATTTATTTTGAGAATAAATACTTTTGTAAAGATTCCAACGGACTAAATGGGAAAAATATAATGATTTTAGCTCAAGAGTTAGGTTTTAAAAACACATGTGACTGTTTTTCTTCATTCACAACAAATAAACCTCAAGTGAACAATTCAAATTGTACAATATATAAAGTATTTGAAAAAGAGCGATATGAATTTTACGATGAATTTGGGAGTACAGCCATAAATACAGTAAAAAATATTGGGAAGTCAAATAAATTTAAAGGCTTATATATGGTCGCTCAAAGATGTCAAGAAAATGGCTTTAATAAAGAAGTTCCAAACAACAATCCAATGTAGTGCGTGACTATCAAAAATGGCTGGAGTGCAAACTTAAATGCCAGTCATATTCATCAAAAATTGAAGAAATCAAAAAAGACATTGAATTATTAAATAAGTTAAAATAAAATATGAAAAAACTATTTATCCTAAGTTCATTTTTACTTCTTTTCATAAACTGCAAAAAGACGGAAAAGAAAAACCAAAGCAATATTAATAAAGTTTCCGTTTCAAATAATTGCAATTTAAATCAAGTACAAAATGAAATCTTAGGATTAGACGAGATTATAAAACAAAATCATTTTATTGATTCTATATCTAATCATAAAAAAGGTATATCGCTAATATCTGACAGTTTAATTGTAGAAAATAAAACATTTTATCAAATTAAAGCTGGTTATAATTCAGATATTAGATTTGAAACATATTTCACTTTTAATGTTGAAAAAGGGAATTGCGAAAATATAAAAGTATTAGAACCTGTAGAAGGAAATATGATTTCATTATCTGAATGGAGAGAGTTAAATAAATCTGAAAACAATATTCAAAATAATACAATGAGTGCTTCAGAAATGGTAAATCTTCCTTTTGATTTTGAAGAAATGACTAAATTATGCGGGAACAATGAAAAAAAGTGCAAAGAAAAATATCCATTTTTGGAGGGTAATGAATTAGATAACATAAAAAGGTTGATTTCAGAAAATTCAGAAGATAGTCCTGATAAAATTTTTAAAATCAACAATGGAAATTTAGACTTTAAAAACTACATATATTGCATCTATGGTGATTCTGATTCACAAACATTAATATCTGTAAGAAATGACAAAATAATTTCAAGTGCATCTATTGGTTACGCTATGCCTGACAATGAGAGTTATCAATCTTTTATTTTTGAAAAAGATTTATCTATAATTATTTATGATATTAAATATAACACATTTACAAAAAAAATATTAGAAAAATATCAAGTAAAAAAAGATGGCACAATACTTAAGCTTAAATAAGATTATTTCTTAAAATCATTTTTCAATTGTTCTGCCTTTTTATAATCTTTAATTTTATTTACATATAAATCATATAATTTTTCAAACGTTATCTTAGAATGTCCTAATTGATACGCTTTTTTTAACCAAAACTCGGCTGATTTATAAGCATCAAACTGAACGGCAATGTATCCTTGTGCTAAATAACCGTCTACTGGGGAAAAAGAGATTAAGTCTTTAGCATATTCACTTGCTTTTTCTTGTCCTCCTCCTAAAAATTTAGGCAATTCACAGTATAGTATAATTAATGCCCAGTGAGCTCCTATATGTTTAGGTTCTATAGTTAACGTTTTTATAAAAGCTTCTTCTATTGTTCCTATCATAGTAAATGCTTTTAACTTATTGGAATTTTTGGCTTTCATGGCTAATGCACTTCCGTATTTAAACCAATTATCTGCTTTTTGGGGTTCTAACGTGACTAATTCTTCTCCATAACGTACCATGTAATCCCAATTTTGATAATAAAACGCTATTTCGCCTAATTTTGTAATTGCTTCTATATTTTTAGAATCGGTCTTAAGTATATTTTCAAAAAGGGATTTGGCTTGTAAATACTTTTTTTGTTTATATAATTCCAATGCTTGCTCTAACGGTTGTTGAGCATTCAATGAACAGCAAAAAAAGAATAATAGTATTTGAAATATCTTCATTTATATACATTTTATTGATCATGAGTCGCCACATTAAATTACTTCTATTCATTAAGATAGGTAAACAATTATTTTAACTCCAATTAAGTGTTAGATCCAGATGAAGTAAACGGGCTAAGCAAATTTATAACAAATAAAAATGATTTTGAATCTAAAAAAGTATACTCTTTTTATTTTTAATCAAAATTCTGCATTGAACTCTAACGAAGTGAATTGACGAAGTCAATCTATTCAACTTTATTTTTCTTCAAAATAAAGTCTAATAGGGAATTTGAGTTGAAAATATAACAATATTGTAAATAAAAAAGTCGAACTTCAAGAAGTTCGACTTTTCTGGTTAGATAATATTTTATCTAAATTTATTATTTTACTAATGTCATTTCATCCACAATATGTTTCGCTCCTGAGAAATTCTCGATTACCCATAAAACATAACG
Source organism: Flavobacterium davisii (assembly GCF_042182265.1). Lineage (NCBI taxonomy): Bacteria > Pseudomonadati > Bacteroidota > Flavobacteriia > Flavobacteriales > Flavobacteriaceae > Flavobacterium > Flavobacterium davisii. Next base: position 1,809,961 of record NZ_CP097869.1, on the reverse strand, counting down.
AATATCACAATTAATAGTTCTTTGTAATTTTTTATCAAAGATTACATCACCTGCCATAGCTTCAATATTACCGTCAAAAGCTAAACCGATTAACTCTCCTTTACCATTTAGTACTGGCGAACCTGAATTACCTCCTGTAATATCATTATCAGATAAGAAATTTACGTGTAAAGTTCCGTCTTTATCAGCATAACGACCGAATTCTTTATTTTTATCCATATCTAGAATACGAGTTGGTAAATCGAATTCAGCATCTCCTTTTTTATATTTTTTTACTTGTCCTGTTAAGGTCGTATAATTGTTAATAATGGCATCATTTCGTTTATCGGCTGGTAATGCACGTACTTTTCCATACGTTAAACGCAAAGTTGAATTAGCATCTGGATATTTTATCTCTCCAATTTGTGAATCACGTAATCCTTGTACTAATTTACGGAATGCCACACCAAAATCGTTTTGTGCTTTAGCAATAGCATCTGATTTAGACGCATAGTGTGTTAACATATCGTTTGACAACGTATATAATGGGTCGTTAGTCAATACTGATTCTGTTGGTAAATCTAGGAAAGCTTTGATTCTTTCTTTAGAAGTGAAGATACTTAATTCGAAAGCTGCATTTACATACTTAGCAAAATCACCGTTGTACTCTTTGCTAATTTTTTCTACAGCTGGAGCAATTGCATAACCAACCGATTTTGTTGCATATAATTTTAATTGAGCTGTTAAGATATCTTTTTCAGCAGGAATATGCACTTCTTTGTATAATTCCTCAGTCATTTCTAAAATAGCAGGAGCCATTCGAGCACGTTTAGTAGCATCTGCTTTTGCATAAGCTTCTAATTGTTTTCCAATAGATCTACCGATAGATGCAAAGTTAGACGTACGGAACATTTGCATCATATAGTTATCATGACGCGATTTTTCATTCGTCATTTTGTAGAAATTGTTGATAGTTTCAACAACATTCCCGTATTGCGCTTTGTTTTCAGCTTTGTTTGCCCAAGCATTGAATTTAGCTTCTTGAGCCGCTTTGGTTTTGGCAGTACCAAATTTAGTCAAAGCATCAATCATACCTTGACGGTTTTTCCAGTAGTTAGCAGTCGAAGCAAATTTAGAAGCATATACTAAATTCAAAGCATCGCTTTGGTTCATATATTTCTTCATATTATCCATACCTACCTTAGCTCCTTCAACCCAAGCTGGATAAGCAAATTTTACATTTTGTTCAATTCCTCCAGCTGGCATCCAACGATTTGTACGACCTGGGTATCCTAAAATCATTGCAAAATCACCTTCTTTAACACCACCTAAATTTACTGGTAAATAGTGTTTTGGTTTTAAAGGGATATTATTTTCAGCATATTCGGCTGGATTTCCGTTAGCATCTCCATATACGCGAAACATTGAAAAATCAGCTGTATGACGAGGCCACTCCCAGTTGTCTGTATCACCACCAAATTTACCTAAGCTTTCAGGAGGTGTACCTACTAAACGAACATCTTTATAATCCTGATAAACGAAATAGTAGTATTCATTTCCTTGAAAAAAAGGACGTACAGATACAACGTATTTTCCTCCTTCATTATTTTCTTTTTCAATTTTAGCAATTTCTATATTAATCGCTTTTTCACGTTCCATTTCCGTCATTTTATCATTTACAACGGATAAAACTCTTTTTGTACAGTCATCCATACGAACAAAAAAGCGGACAAATAAATTAGAAGGTTTTAATTCTTCTTTTTTAGATCTAGCCCAGAAACCATTTTTTAAGTAATTTTTTTCAGAAGAGGATAATTCAGCAATAGCATCATATCCACAATGGTGGTTTGTTAACACCAAACCTTCTTTAGAAATCATTTCTGCTGTACAACCTCCGTTAAACTGAACAATAGCATTTTTTAAGCTATTATTATTGATACTGTAAATTTCTTCAGAAGTTAACTGAAGTCCCATTTTTTGCATATCGCGGTGGTTTAAACGTTCTATAAACATTAAGAACCACATCCCTTCATCAGCTTTTACACTTGCTGGCACAAGCATAATTGCAGTAATTAGAGATAGAACTAATTTTTTCATAATATTAATTATAATCTTTTCGTTGCGAATATAAAGGATATTTTTAAGAATAAATCAATACTTTTTTGAAATCTGGGTTTAAAACAAATCAGGCTTGAAAAATTTCAAGCCTGATTCCAAAAAAATTATTTAACTAATATTTTGTAAACTGAATTTTCTGTCTGATATTTTTCTAGATTAATATAATACATTCCATTTTTCATATTGGTTGGTAAATAAATTTTCTTAGCGGTTTTATCAAATTTCAATTCGAATCGTTGACCAATAGTATTAACTAAAACAATTGTTTTTATTTCCTCATAATTTTCACATTCTAAATTAATTATTTCTTCATTTTGTGAAATATAAGTTGGATATACTTTACATTTTTCGTTAGTACTAATTGGTTGATTTAGATCTAATCTGGCCGATGCTGTTGTAATAGGACTATCTCCAGCATAACATGGGATATAAATTCGAGTAACGTATGTTCTGCCATCTCTCATTTTTAATGTGGAAGTTACATTCCCTCTCTTATTAAAAAGGCAATTCATTAAAAGGGTGCTTCTACTTTCTATTATTCCATCTGTTTCACCAGGATAATAGGTTCTTGCATAATTTTGATCTGGGAATCCCATTTGATCCCAACTCCAAGTTACTTCTGATACATCTTTTCCTTTAACTACTTCACCATTGTTGTATTTCCACAAAAACTGATGAAAGCCTGGCCAATTATAGCTATAATCATAAATTAAATATGGGATTTCTCTTTTTTGTATTGTATATTCCTGAGAAGAAGTTTCAATCCATGCTCCTGATATACATTGGTAACTGGCTACTAATTTTATTTTATCACCATTAGCCCACTCAGATCCTTTTAGGGTATAACTAGATCTCCCATATCCTTCATAAACTCGCGCCCCGTTTTTTGTCCAGTAATAGTAAAAATTACTTGTTCCTCCTATTAAGTTAGCATTTAATGTTGTTGAATCGCCAGAGCCATACAGTGTACGAAATCCTGATATTCCAACTGAACTTGGCGAGGTATTCTCTTCTATAATATAATTTTGAGAAGATGTTTCAATCCAAGAACCTGACAAACATTGATAACTCGCTACTACTCTTATATTATCTCCATTTGACCACTCTGATCCTTTTAGAGTATACGTAGATCTTCCATATCCTTCATAAACTCGTATATCATTTTTAGTCCAGTAGTAATAAAAGTTAGCAGATCCACCTGTAAGATTAGCTCTTAGAAGTAGCTCTTCTGAACTACATAATGAACGTAATCCTACAATTGTAACAGAACTTGGTGAAGTATATTTATTTAATGTGTATTCTTGTGAGGTCGTTTCAATCCAATTACCTGATGCGCATTGATAACTTACTACCATTTTTAATTTATCACCATTACTCCATTGATTACCTTGTAATATATAGGCTGATTTATCATATCCTTCTGACACACGTGTGCCATTTTTAGTCCAGTAATAATAAAATCTTCCTGAACCGCCTGTCACATTAGCTGATAAAGAAATATTTTCTGAATCACAAAATGCTCTTAAACCATTTACTGCAACAATACTTGGTGATTGATTTTTAACAATGGTGTATTCTTGTGAGGATGTTTCAATCCAATTACCTGATGCGCATTGATAACTCACAACCATTTTTAATTTATCGCCATTACTCCATTGGTTTCCTTGTAAGGTATAGGTCGATTTATCATATCCTTCTGATACTCGTGTGCCATTTTTTGTCCAATAATAAAAAAATCTTCCTGAACCTCCTGTTGTATTAGCAGATAAAGAAATAGCATCTGAATCACAAAAAGGTATTAATCCTGAAATAGCAATTGAACTTGGCGAACTGTTTTTTACTATTGTTGATTCTTGTGAATATAGGTTAGCCCATGATCCTCCTATACGAGTTAAATAATCTACTTGTAACTTTAATTTATCACCATGAGACCAGCCTGTATTATCTACTGTATAAATTGATTTATCAAATCCTTCTGTAACACGCTGACCATTTTTATACCATATATAGTATAAACGATCTAAACCTACTCCTCCTACTACATTTGCAGATATTCGATACGAAGTTTCACAACCGCTTAGAGTTCCTAATCCTGAGATAGTGATAGCGGTAGGGGCTGTTCGTTCATCTATTGTATATTCTGGAGATAGGACATCTACCCAATTACCTGCTACACATTGGTAAGCTATACCTACTCGCAATTTATCGCCATTAGACCATTGAGTTCCTTGTAGTGTGTAGGTTGCACGATCATAACCTTCATAAACTCGCGTTCCGTTTTTAATCCAATAATAGTAATAACGTCCTGTACCTCCTGTTAGTGTCAAACTCAAATTTAAGCTATCACTATCTAAAAGAGGATTTAAACCATTTACCACTAATGAACTTGGTGAAGTATATTTGTCTATCGTATACTCTTGTGATGCGGTTTCTATCCAATTTCCAGACAAACATTGATAACTCACAACCAATTTTAGTTTATCACCATTAGTCCATTGGTTTCCTTGTAAATTATAGGTAGACTTATCATATCCTTCTGATACACGTGTGCCGTTTTTAGTCCAATAATAAAAAAATCTTCCTGAACCTCCTGTTACATTAGCCGATAAAGAAATAGAATCTGAATTACAAAATGCTCTTAAACCGTTTACTGCAACTGTATTTGGTGAACTGTTTTTATAAATAGTGATGTTTTTTCTTGGGCTGGCACAATTATTTCGTACAAATTCAACACTAAGAACATCTCCATTATTCCAATTATTAGATTGCAAATTAAAATCTTTACTGGTTTCCTGAGTAATTACATTATTTCTATACCATCTTATTTGATCTCCTTGATCAAAACCTGAAGTTGTAACAGAAGATTGTTCATTTGAACAAAACTGTATTGTTTCATTATTTACTATAGGGGTACTCGGAATATTCGATATCGTTATTGGTAAATCATAGGTAATAATTCCATCAAAAAAACCTGTTGCACACTGAACTTGAACTAATACTTTTAGTTTATCACCATGAGTCCAATCATTTCTATTTAATCTATAATTTCTCTTATCATATCCTTCAGCAATGCGAGCATCATTTTTTAACCATACATAATAAAACGATCCGTTTCCTCCTTCTGTCGTAACATTCAAATCAAGTCCTGATTCACAACTTCCTAAAGTTCTCAAACCATTTACAAAAATACTTGACGGACGAATATTTTTATTTATGGTATATTCTTGCGATGCGGTTTCTATCCAATTTCCAGACAAACATTGGTAACTCACAATCATTTTTAGTTTATCACCATTATCCCATTGGTTACCTTGTAACGTATAAGTCGAATTTTCGTATCCTTCGGATACACGCGTTCCATTTTTAGTCCAATAATAAAAGAATTTCCCTGAACCTCCTGTTACATTAGCCGATAAAGAAATAGAATCTGAATTACAGAATGTCCTTAATCCATTTACTGCAACAACGCTTGGCGATTGATTTTTAATAACTAAATACTCTTGTGAAAATACATCTTTCCACATTCCATTAGCACATTGGTATGTAACCACTGCTTTTAATTTATCTCCAGAAGAGCACTCATTACCTTTTAAGACATATTGTAATGCGTTATCCGATGATACTTTTACTCCATTTTTAGTCCAATAATAATATAAATTACCTGATCCTCCTGTTGTACTCATAGATAAATTAATAGTTTCTGAGTCACAAATAGGTTTTAACCCTGTCACTATAACGGAACTTGGCGAACTGTTTTTTATTATTGTTGATTCTTGTGAATATAGGTTAGCCCATGATCCTCCTATACGAGTTAAATAATCTACTTGTAACTTTAATTTATCACCATGAGACCAATTTGTATTATCTACCGTATAATTTATCTTATCAAATCCTTCGGTAACACGCTGACCATTTTTATACCATATATAGTATAAACGATCTAAACCTACTCCTCCTATTGTGTTTGCGGATACACGATAGGAAGTTTCACATTCACTTAATATGCCTAGTCCATTAATAGAAGTAGTTGTTGGATAGCTACGTTTATCTATTGTATATTCTGGAGATAGGACATCTACCCAATTACCTGCTACACATTCGTAAGCTATACCTACTCGCAATTTATCGCCATTAGACCATTGAGTTCCTTGTAGTGTGTAGGTTGCACGATCATAACCTTCATAAACTCGCGTTCCATTTTTAATCCAATAATAGTAATAACGTCCTGTACCTCCTGTTAGTGTCAAACTCAAATTTAAGCTATCACTATCTAAAAGAGGATTTAAACCATTTACGACTAATGAACTTGGTGAAGTATATTTGTCTATCGTATACTCTTGTGATGCGGTTTCTATCCAATTTCCAGACAAACATTGATAACTCACAACCAATTTTAGTTTATCACCATTAGTCCATTGGTTTCCTTGTAAATTATAGGTAGACTTATCATATCCTTCTGATACACGTGTGCCATTTTTAGTCCAATAATAAAAAAATCTTCCTGAACCTCCTGTTACATTAGCCGATAAAGAAATAGAATCTGAATTACAAAATGCTCTTAAACCGTTTACTGCAACTGTATTTGGTGAACTGTTTTTAAGAACGGTATGTTCTTGTGAAAAAAATTCTATTCGAGTACCGGATGCGCATTCATAAGATACTGAAGCTTTAATACGATCTCCATTTGACCATTCTCTAGGAATCAAGGCAAAAGCCGACATATCTGTACCTTCTACTAATTTAACACCATTTTTATACCATTTATATATAAATGTTCCACTACCTCCTGTAATATTCATACTTAAAGTTAAATTATCATCATTAGAACAGAAAGAACGTAATCCGCTAATCGTTATATCTGAAGGTGGAGTTTGTTTTTCTATTACTATTGATGCCTCTCTTGTTGTAGCAGGGTCTAGATCCGTGGAAACAATTAATTTTATTACATCACCATTATTTAAAACGGTTCCTGTAAAAGTAATATCTGGAATATTGACTGATTGACGGATATTATTAAGATACCATATATATTGATAATTAATAGCGGTATCTCCTATAATATTAGCTAAATATCTTTGAGTATCATTAACACATAATTTTGGATTACCTGATATTGCAATGGAAAAATTTGGTACAAACTTATAATCAACATTAAACTTGATTTTTTGTTGTTCTTGACCACTTATTGCTACATACATAGCATTATAATTGCCTGTTGCACTTTTTGAATTGATAACAAAATCATAATTACCATTTCTAAACGTTGCATTATTTAATACATTTTCATTTTCTGTAAAATTACCATCCTTATTAAAATCTAAATAAAATTTTGGTTTACCAAAAACAGATGATCCATTACTATTTATTTGGGTTGAACTAAATGTATACGTTTCTCCTGATTTAAATGTGGTGTAATTAGATTTAGACATTATATCATAATCAGAGTATGATCCATAAGCCCCTACAAAACGTTTGTCATAAATTTTCGAGCCAGAAGAATCCGTAATTAAAATTTGATTAAATCGAGTTTTAAAAAGGCCTATTTGGAATGTTATTTCTTGTTTAGCTAAACTAGATGTCCCTACAAATTTTGACAAAACGGAATTACCAACTACAAAACATTCTGGTAATCGAAAATCATAGCGACCGTTTTCCAAACTACTATTCAATAAGACATCTTCATCATTTTGTAAAATACCATCTCCGTTTAGATCTATATAAAATTTAGGTTTACCAAATACTTGACTTCCATCATTATTAACTTGATTTGATATAAATTGATAGGTTTGACTTGCTGTGTAATTTACAATTGGAATAACTGTGCTTATATCATAATTAGCATAATCATTGTAAGGACTTGGAAAATTATAATTAAATAGAGAGATTCCATTTGAATCATTTATCCGAACGGAATTAAATCGTGTTTTAAGACCTAGCTGTACACGCAATTTGATTTCCTGTTTAGCACTTCCTGAAATAGCTATATATTTAGCTAATACTATATTGCCATAAGTTATTGATGAAGGTAGTTCAAAATTATATCCTCCATTTTGAAAATTACTATTTAGCAAAACATCTTCATTATTTTGTAAAACACCATCTCCATTCAAATCCATAAAGAATTTAGGTTTACCATAAGCATTAGTTCCATCTCCGTTTTGTTGGGTAGAAACAAACTTATAAGTTTCTCCTACTTTATAAAAACTGTACGTTCCTTGACTTGATAAATCATAATCTGAATATTCTCCATAAGTTCCAACAAAACGTTTATCATATATTTTTAAACCTGAAGAATCCGCAATCGTAATTTGATTAAATCGAGTTTTTAATAAACTTACTCGAAACAAAATTTCTTGTTTTGCATTACCTGCTATTGCTACATATTTGGCTAAAACATTATTATTGCTTACATAACATAATGGTAATTGGAATTCGTAACGTCCTGCTATCAAATTACTATTTAACAATAGATCTTCAGAATTTTGTAAAATACCATCTCCGTTTAAATCAATAAAAAAACTAGGTTTCCCGTAGGACGTACTGGAGTCACTATTTATTTGATTTGGTACAAATTGATACGTTTGACCTGCTGTATAAATTGCTACGGGTGCTACTGTACTAATATCATAATTTGCATATCCATTATACGGGGTTGGGAAGTTATATGTAAATAATGTTGCACTTGTTGCATCTTTTACTTCTATCTTTGTAAACTTAGTTTTTACTTCTAATTTTAATTTAAATAAGATCTCTTGCTTTGCACTATTAGATGAAGCATAAAAAAGGGCTTTAGTAGAGGCATTTCCTACAAAATTAGTTGGTAATGTAAATTTATATCGACCTGAAACTAATAGCGATCTAAACAATACATCCTCACTAGCTGCCAAAACACCATCATTATTTAAATCGATAAAAAATTTAGGTTTATTGTAAATATTTGTTCCATCATTATTCGTTTGAGCAGCTGAAAAATAGTAATCTATCCCTGAGGTTAAGGTCATTTGTGAAGTAGATCCCAAATCATAATCTTTATATTCGGTGTATGAATTAGTAAATATTATATTCGTGTTTTCTTCAATTCTTACATTGTTAAAACGTGTTTTTAGAGCACTATTACTGGATATGGGTACAAAACCACTTGGTATAGCAAATAAGCCTCCCAAACCTCCTAATACTCCAACTACAAACTGACCTGCTCCACCTATTGCACCTCCAATAGCGCCTCCAATAGCAACCAATGCTCCACCACCAGGACCTGGTTTAGGTGTGTTATCATAGGATTCATTTTCTTCTTGATTACATGATTTTATAAAATCAGCTTCCGAACGTTTATAACAAGTTCCTGTCGTTACAATTGCTTGATAGATACCTGAACTGGTTCCTGTAGCCGTTAAAGATTTGCTATTTTGCTGAACAACTCCATCTTTTATAAATTGAATACTAGCATTAGGATTTGAAGACAATAAATTCTGAAGCACATTTTGTTTACTAGGATCAGTAGCTTGTGCTGTTAAGGTAAAAGAGGCTACTCCTTTAGTAGGACAAACTTCTGCAACACTTTCTGATAAACTAATAGCGGGTATTTCTGAGTTGGGTAAATCTACTTTATCTGAATTACTAGGAGTCGATTTTAACCCCATAGATAACATTATTTTTTTTTCGGCGGAGGATATTTCTATTGTTCCTTCTTTGGTTATATTTAAATAACTATTTGTTGTAACATTTTTTACTGTATATAGTATATTTTTATTACTATCTCTAGTGAGTTCAAAAAGATCTGCTTGATCAATTACGGAACAAAGAACAGAACTTCCAACAAACTTCAAAGCGTATTTTTTATTAGACTTAGATATAATTTTTCGGCTAGCTGTGTCATAATAAAAAGCGAAATCTCCTGGTAACAAAACGGCTGGGTCTTGTTTGTATTCTTCTACAGTTGGTTTAAAGTTTGTTGCATTATTATCATTGTAACGCAAAAATTTTTTAAAAGTTTGATCTGATATAATGAAATAATTATTCTTTGAATTTTCTTTAACCTTTATGGCTTTGTAGTCGCTGTTTTTAAGAGATAATTCTGTGGCAATAGTCTTCTCCGTAACAGCACTTCCGGAAGTAGTAAATTTAGTCCATTCATAATCCGTAATATCAGGCGAAGGATTTTTAATTATAACGTTAAAGTTATCCTCACAGTCAGGTTGTGTAAAATCTAAAGAGATCTTTTTATCAGCTACTGTAAAAGCATAAGATAAAGTTTCTTTATTTGAATCTAAAGTTCTATTATTTAATTTATCTTTTATTGTAAAATAAAAAGTCCCAGGAAAGTTTATTTCTATCTTTTTACTTATAAAATCTCCTTTGCATTTTAGTTCCTGACTTCCTAATGTGATTTCTTTGCCATTATAGTTTAAAACCAAATCAAACTTTTGAGGATAATTATTGGGGGCTGTATCTTCTGCTTGAATGTTTATATAAGCGGGTTCAAATTGCCCTGGTACTAACTCCAAGTCAGGAACATCAAAATCTACGGTAGGCATGATAAATTTTCCAATGACGTCATATACGCTTCTAAATTTTTGAGAAGATTCAACTACCAAACCATCTGTATTAATAATTTTCACAAAGACCTCTGCATCATATTGACCAATTTCATTTAATCCTTTAGAAAAACAAACATCTCCTAAAAGGCATAAACCTGAATCTTTACTTAGTTCATAAGTATTACCTGATTTTTTATTTGTCAAAACTGCTTTTACAAATTCTACCGTTTGTACTTTATTGTCCAGAGGGTTGGCTTCTTGTATAAAACCTATTTTAAATAAGTCTCCCACATTACCTTGTAAATTGGCCACATCCATATCAATCGTAACATAAGGAATAAAACCAGACATAACAATACTTAAAGGACAAGCTAACTGATTTCCTTTTAGCGATTCTCCTTTAACAATAAGTGTATAATATCCTCTTGATAAAAACTCGGGAGAAATTTGCTCTACCGTATTTATTTTATCTACACCATTAGCGGCTGGTTTTTTAGGATTTTTAGCATCTAATATATAAGGCTGATAAATGTCTCCTTGCTGGGATTGTAAACTTAAATCTATATTTGCATTCAACCCAAACCCAAAATCTTCATCCATCCATGCTGCTGTTATTTTAGGTATATCACCACCTGGGTAGTATAAAGGAATTTTATATATAGTTTCAGAACTAGCTCTTAATGTTTTTATGTCTTGAATAACTAAGGCGTTTTTAGCAGCGTATCTAAATAATTCTTCTCCATTACATTGCCCCCAACCTGATATATAATCAGGGCCTGGATCGCCTATATCTAATGCGCTATTTATTAAAGCGGCTTTAATTGTTGTAGCCGTGGGATATTGACCATTATTTATTTTATATTCTTCTGAAAAAGCAGAAACAATAGAACTTACTAATGGCGTGGCAAATGATGTTCCCTCTTCTTTTTGAAAATTAAAATCAATCGTTTCGCCTTCTGCACAAATATCTGGCTTAATACGTCCATCTGTAGTGGGCCCAATAGAAGAATATTCTGTTACAGAATAGTATCCGACATCATTCAATATACGAGTTGCACCAACAGTTATGAGGTTTTTCCCTCCTGCATAGGAATTAATAGAACCGTTTATTTGGGAAGGTTTTGGATATAAAACACCATTACTTCCGTAGGGAATTTTAATTTTTTTCCCCTTTTGATCATCTACATAAATATCGGAGCCCAACTGTATTTTTGAGTCAATTTCATCAGCCCCTCTATGACCGTGATTTCCAGCTGCAAATAATAGAACCGCTTTGTTGTTGTTTAGATAAGAAAATTCATTATATTCTTTTTCTTTATAAGAAATATCTTTTAGTCTATCTAGATAATCATCTCCATTAAAACCTCCTCGCCAATAGGGTATTCCTTTTGAAACTGTCCATTGAAAAGGAGCTCCCCATGAACAATTAATAGTAAAAAATTTAGTTGGATCTTTTTTTAATTCATCTTTATAATCTTTTAATGAACCTATTCCTCCACTAATTGAATATTGACCTATTACATTATTATTAGTGTTTTTACCAACGAAAACACCTCGTTGAAATTTTGTAAGGTCACCACCCATCATTACGGCCGTAACATCCTCTGCGTGTTCATCTATAGCATGAACACCTCCTACTTCACGAAAATTATCTTTAAAATTTTTAAAATAATCCCGCGTCATATCGGCAAAACCACCTATTTCAGAAATAATAACAGAACCAAATGATTTAACACCATTAATATATTTAGCTATTTGCTCATTAATATAATCGTGTCCTAATGCGTCAAATCGTGATGCTTTATTAGCTTTTATTGTATTATTAATTAGTTCTTCATAAATGATTTTCCCATTAAGCGTATCCAAATTAGCTTTATTGGGAGCCTCTTTTATTAGATCGTATTCTTTTTGTATTTTTTTATCAAAAGCCTCTTTTTTAGATTGAATTGAATTCCACAAAACATTTTGTTGTGGCATGAATGGACCGAAAAAACCTGTTTCTAAAGTATTTGTCTGAATTTGAGAAAAAAGAGCTCCATTAAACAGTAAAAAAAATAAAATTTTATGTTTCATATTTAATTACATGTTTTAATCCCTGAACCAATAACTACTCCTTGAAATTCCATTTCACCACAACTTGTAAAGTTGCCGAATGCTTGAGTTACTTCAAATTTAAAAATGGCGGGGTTATTAATAGGTTGTGATAAATTAATAACTTTATCCATATTATCTGCAATCCAAGTAAATTCTCCGTTATTTCCGCCTGGTAAAGGGATAAAAACGGTGGGAGCATTGGCAAGACTATAGGATATATTAACTTTGGTAAAAATTCCATTTAATCCTAAACGCCTAGGTCTATAAATTACTTTACTAACACTAGAGCATGTGTTACTCAAATAAAATTGTAGAGTATTAGGCACTCCACTAACGGACCATTTAGAATGATACGCGGAGTTTATATCATCATCATAAGCATAATCTAAATTATTGGAGGATTGAACAGACTCTCCTTCAACAGTAGCAGTTGCATAAACTACTGGAACTTTAGATTGAGCTTGTAAACAAATCCCTGTAAGGGATATCAATAAATAAAAAAATAATCGCATACAAATTAGGTTAAATTTAGGTTAATTGGGATAGTTTAGAAGACAAGTGGTTATTACATTACGCGCTTTTAAATCTTCTATTAATGCTTTATCAATTTCTAAATACAAGTTATTTTCTGGAGTATTTACGGGAGCATTTTTTACAGGGAAACCTTGTAGAAACATATAATAAGCTAGTTGAACTATAGTCGTCGAATATTCTATATGAGGATTTATAGAGGCGTAACTACATTTATCTTTTATATACATTTTAACTTCGGGTCTTAGCTTAGTACAGATATCCGTTAAACTCACAATTTTTTGCATCTGCTCTGTTCGTTTTGCATTTTCGCCTGGATCCATCCATTTAGCTTGCCTCAAATTTTCATTTGATCTTACGCCATCAGCAACATATTGTGGAACAACAGGATTTTCTTTTATTAGCGATTTATAATTAACAAAATCTTGAAGTAAGTTTTGGTTTACTGAAACATGAATTAATTCATGCAAAAGAGTACCTGCGCTGTTTTTAGAATAACCAATAGTATAACTTTTAGGTAATCCAATTTCAGTATCATACTTACAAATTGTTGATCCTCCTTGTCTTGTATCTTCTCTATTTAAGGTTGTAACTAATTCAATATTTAGTAAAGCATCTTTAATAGCGATAGCTAAATACGGATTTGAAACCGCAGAAATATGGTTCTTTAAAATACGTATATCACGTTGAACCTCTGGATCAACTATCTCTTTTTTACAATCATTTTTGAATGCAAAAAGGGAAAAAACAGTCCCTAGAAACAAGGGTAGTGTAGATTTAGGTAAAATTTGATTCATTTTATATTTTTTTTAACATAACAACATAAAGTTATAATTAAATAAAAAAACAAATTAATAAAAGTTATAGATTTTTTTTATACAGAAAATATAAAAACCAACAAAAAAAATTATTAATCATAAAAAAATACAAATAGTTTTATTTAAAAGTAAATTCACCTAAAAAATCAACATACGTACTCCTTTTTTAAGCAATTCATAAAATACTAAACCAATCTGTTTTATTATTTTAAAATCATTTGTTTCCAACATATTAAACGGAAGTGATTTAACCCTGATTATCCCTATAAGTTTTTTAATGAAGTAAGAAGATTTCAAATTTTTAGCATAACTTAATTAAGGAGAAAAAATGACGTTTTTAAAATTCAAAATTCTTTTCTTTTATAATAAATTTCAAGCGCATAATCTGGATTTAAAACAAAGTCGTGATAATTATTTGTTATGTACCTGCTGTAAAAAATTCTTTTACAAAATCTTCCCTAATTATATAAAGTTATTTTTTAATTTCGATATTCAAAAACTTAAACATAATTATATCAAATTCGTATTATAATTTAATTACAAACAGAAATGAAAAAAATTTTATGGTTTTATTTAGCTACTCTAACTGCACAAGCTCAAAACTATTCACCTCCTTTGATTGAAGCAATTAAAGAAAAGGATCTCCGTACTGATATGTATCAATTAGCTGGTGATCTATTTTTAGGTAGAGAAGCAGGTACTTTAGATGAACTAAAAGTATCTACTTGGTTTACTAATAAAATGAAAGAAACAGGTATGCAACCTGCTGGAGAGTTTGGTACTTATTATCAGTTTTTCGATATGTATCGTCATCAAATAAGTCCTAATAGTTACATAAAAATAGGAGAGAAAAATCTTAAACTTTGGAAAGATATATTGGTAGCCGATGTAGTTAATGCTGATTTAAAAACAACAATCTTATATGTTGGCAAAACGGAACCAAACGAATTAGCTACAAAAAACATTCAAGACAAGATAGTTGCAATTGAAGTCTCAGACACTAATATTGAAAAAGAAATGACCTTATTTGAACGTCGCTATCCTGGTTTCATCAAAATTAAATATTACAATGAAGTAAAAAAATTAGGTGGCAAAGGTATCATTTTTATAACAGATGATATTTCAGAAAAAAGTTGGTCCGAAGTACTTCCACAAATGACACGAGGAGTCTACGGAATAGAAGGTTTACGTGATAAAATTGAAAACACCTTACCTTTGTTTTGGATTAAAAAATCCAACAAAGAATGGTTAACTCAAAATCCATCCATTCAAATTCGTTTAGAAACAAACACTTATCGCTATCCATCTGTTAACCTAATAGGAAAAATAGAAGGAACAGATCCTAAACTAAAAAACGAATATGTCTTAATTAGCGGACATCAGGATCACGATGGTATTCGACATGTCGTAATGAATGATAGCATTTATAATGGAGCTGACGATAATGCGAGCACTTGTGTTGCCATGCTTGCAATAGCCAGAGCATATAAAAAACAACCTTCTAAACGCAGTCTTTTATTTGTTTTTCATGGGGCAGAAGAACGCGGTTTACTAGGTTCTCGTTATCATACACAACACCTAATGATTCCTAAAGATCAAATAGTAGCGGTACTGAATGGCGACATGATCGGGCGTAATAATTTAGACGAAGCCGCTTTACTGGGTGCTGAAAGTCCTCACAAGAACTCTGATGATTTAGTTAAAATGGCTATTGATGCCAATAATGAAAGTACCCAATTTAAATTTTTAAAAGATTGGGATTTACCTGAACATCCCGAATTTTTTTATTTTAGAAGTGATCACGCTCCTTACGCTAGAATTGGGATTCCTGCTGTCTTTTTTACTTCTGTTTTACATCATCAATATCACACGCCTCAAGATGAATCAGAAAACATCAATTTTAAAAAATTACATAAAATGACGGAATGGATGTACAGAACTTCATGGAAAGTAGCTAATGAACCGAAGAAACCTCAAATATTAGAAAACTTTAAACTTGAAAGATAAATGGGTTAAATAGAAAAGAGGTAATTAATTCTAATACATTAATTACCTCTTTTTCTAATATTTAGATATTTTTTATAATTTACTCACTTTCTTAACTATTTCTTCGTTGCCAAATTTTAAGTTTAAGAAATAAACACCTGTTTCTAAAAATGATAAATCATACTTTTCTTCTGTTTTTACTTGAGTATCATTCTCTTCATAAACAATTCTTCCTATACGATCTATAACTTGAATTGTACATGAAGCAGGAACCTTTTCAAATGTAATATTTAATACATCACCAAATGGAACTGGATAAATATTAAATTCTTTCTTTTGTACAGGAATAGTTACCACTACAGGAGCCTTATCAAATACATCTTTAACAAATTGAGATGATATTACATTATAATAAGCCTTCATTGCGGCCGTTTGCCCTTGTGTAAACATATACATACAAGCATCATCCACATAATCCATATAATTCATAGTCAAAGCTTTTTCGTTTGCTACACAACCAGAAACGGAACCAGGTACAGGACAACCTACAGAAAACTTACCCACTTTTGGTGTATCAGCTATCCCATCATCAGCAGTTCCACAACCTCCATTATTACCAAAAGTATGTTCTAAGTTAAAAAAATGACCTAATTCATGTGTCAATGTTCTACCTAAATGATTATTTTCCAAAGGTTGATATCCAGGACACCCTACACCACTACCAAAGCAAAAAGTATTTATAACTACAGTATGACCTTGTGAAGGTCTTCCTCCCAAAACAGAATAACCTAATGTTTCAAATGCTTGAGAAGGATCTTTTTTAGGAATTTGACGAACTACTAAATTCATATACCCTTTCCATGTAAGATCTGAATCCGAATTATTCAAAAAATCTGTACCAAATGTAACGGCTGGAGCTCCGTCTACTAATCCTGATTCTTTAGGATGATTTTTAGTAGCTAAAACAAATTCAACTTCCATTTTCCCACTAAAGACATCCCGATACAATCCTGCATTTTCATTCCATTTAGAAATATCTTTATTAGAAGCATTATAATCTGCATTTAACACATCCAATTGACTTTGTACCAAACTTATTATACATTTTTTTACTTCATTACTAACTGAGGTTAAAGCAGGAAAGTGAGCTGCTACAGGAATTCTTATTGGATCAGCTAATTTATTTGCTTCTTCTTTGTTTATTGTACCTTTTAAAAGTCTTGCCTTAAATTTCTCTTGTAGATCATAATGAATGGCTTTATTTTTTGGATCTTTTAAATATTCCTCCATATAGGATTGTGTACCACATTTTCTATCTTGAGCAAATCCTAAGACAGAAATTACTAAAAACAACTTAAAAATTATTTTCATCACTTAAATAATATATTAGTTTTTAAAAAATTTAATTCGCAGCGTTAAGAATACTCCATAATCTATCTTTTAACTCCATCATACCTTGTTGAGCTACAGAAGAAATAAATAAATATTCGATCCCTTTAAAATCTTTATCTAATTGTATTTTCATTTCTGATTTTAATTCATCATCCAGCATATCACATTTCGATATTACTACCAAACGATCTTTGTCTAAAAGTTCTGGATTATACCTACGTAATTCATCAATCAATATATCATATTGCGCTTTAATATCTGTTGTATCTGCTGGTATTAAAAATAACAATGTTGAATTACGTTCTATATGACGTAAGAAATAATGCCCTAATCCACGTCCTTCTGCTGCTCCTTCAATGATTCCTGGAATATCCGCTATAACAAAAGACTGAAAATCACGATATGCCACAATTCCTAAATTAGGTTTTAGTGTAGTAAAAGGGTAATCCGCAATTTTGGGTTTAGCAGAAGTTAATACAGACAATAAGGTAGATTTGCCAGCATTCGGAAAACCAACTAAGCCTACATCTGCTAATACTTTTAATTCTAAAATAATATCTATTTCGTTACCAGGCATGCCTGGTTGCGCATATCTGGGTGTTTGATTCGTTGCACTTCTAAAATGCCAGTTACCTAATCCTCCTTTACCCCCTTTTACTAAAATTTCTTTTTGTCCATCTTCTGTAATTTCAAACAATACTTCATCCGTATCTTTGTCTTTTACAACGGTTCCTAGAGGCACTTCTACAAACTTATCTTCTCCATCATGACCTGTCGAGCGTGATGAGCCTCCATCTCCTCCGTGTCCCGCTTTAATATGTCTTAAAAATTTCAAATGAAACAACGTCCATAGATTCTTATTACCGACTAGTATAACATGTCCTCCACGACCTCCATCTCCTCCATCTGGGCCTCCTTTTTCAATAAATTTTTCTCGGTGTAAATGAGAAGATCCTTTTCCTCCTTTACCCGAAGCTGCATATATTTTTACGTAATCTACGAAATTTCCTTCTGTCATTTTTTAAGGCATTAGACATCAGCTAATAGACATATTGGACAACCAACTTCCTATTAGCTAATAACTTTTAACGTTTAATTTATTTCTTTTAATGAACGAACAATTACTTTGTCTATTTTTACCCCGTCCATATCTATCACTTCTAATTCCATCCTATTCCAAATTAGTTTTTCTCCCACTTTAGGAATAGAACCTAGTTCGGTCATAATCAACCCACTTACTGTTGTTACTTCATAATCATTAATTAGATCATCCATGTCAAAATAAGTTAAAAAGTCATGCAAGGAATAATGTCCGTCTACTAACCAACTTCCATCTTCTCTAGCTATTAGTTGAAATTCCTCCTCATAAAACTCAGCTGCATCTCCTACCAATGCTTCTAAAATATCATTGAGAGTTATTATACCTTGTAATACACCATACTCATCTGTTACAAAAGCATAATGTACTTTTGTTTTTTTAAAAATTTCTAATGCTTTATATGCAGAGGTATGCTCAATAAAATAAACAGGTTCTTTTGTTATAGAACGTAATTCAAATTTTCCTCCTTTTTCAAAATTTGCAAATAAATCTTTCAAAAAGACAACACCGACTACATTATCTAAATTATCCTCACAAACAGGATATACAGAATGTAACTCTTCTAAAACTTGTGTTTTTAATTCATTTACTTGATCTTCTAGAGAGAGGTAGACTACTGATTTTCGGTGAGTCATTAAAGAGTTTACTTTCCTATCTCCAATATGAAAAACACGCTCTACTATATCTTGTTCAATTTCTTGTACTTCTCCTCCTTCTGTACCTTCCTTTATAATGGCTTTTATTTCTTCTTCTGTAACTTTTCCATCTGCTGTTGGTTTTATATTAAAAACCTTTAAAACAAACTCTGTAGAAGTAGTTAACAACCAAATAAAAGGTGCCGTAGCTATTGAAATCATTTTCATAGGAACAGCGACAGCTTTAGCGATCATTTCGGGATAATTTAAACCGATTCTTTTCGGTAATAACTCTCCTAAAACTAAGGAAAAAAATGTTAAAACTACCACAACTACACCTGTACCTAAACCTTTGGAGTAGGGAGCTGTTATTACATAGCTTGAAAAGAATGCTTGTACATCATGTGTAATTTTATCACCAGAGTAAATCCCAGTTAAAATACCAATTAAAGTAATACCAATTTGTACTGTTGATAAAAATTTATTAGGTGAATTAGCAAGATCTAACGCTGTTTTTGCACTCGTATTGCCTTTTTTGGCGGCGGTTTCTAACCTATTTTTCCTTGCTGATATGAGTGCAATTTCTGACATGGAAAAAACTCCATTTAACAGTATCAGCAAGAATATTATGACTATTTCCATTAGCTATTTTATTTTTTAAGCTACAATATTTATGCACATAAAAGCTGTTTTAAAAAAACAACATTAAGTAACAAATATAACAATTTGATTTTTTAATTTTAAAACGAAATCTTATAAACTTTCTATAACGGAACTCAATCGTTGTGCCACTTCTTCAATGGTACCAATACCATCTACTTCATAAAATTTATCTTTACCTTTATAGTACCCTATCAGAGGGGCGGTTTTTTCGTTGTATTCTTGATAACGATTTCTTATTTTTTCTTCATCTTGATCATCTGTACGACCTGAGGTTTTGCCACGTTCTAATAAACGTTGTACTAAAATTTCATCATCTGCTTCTAAAGCAACAGTAGCTGTAACAAACTGCTTTTTAGAAAGTAAAAAAGCATCTAATGCTTCCGCTTGTGCAATAGTTCTCGGAAATCCATCAAACAAAAAACCCAATGAATTAGGATTCTTTTCAACTTCAGATTCTAACATATTAATAGTAACATCATCAGGCACTAACTCTCCTTGATCCATATAAGATTTAGCTAACATTCCTAACTCCGTTTCATTTTTAATGTTAAAACGAAATATATCTCCAGTAGACAAATGTGTCAGATTGTATTTTTTTGTTAAAAATTCAGCTTGAGTTCCTTTTCCTGCTCCGGGTTTTCCGAAAAGAACGATATTAATCATTTTCTTTAAAAATTTTTTATTTTGTTAATTTTATATCTCTATTCTGCCAATTGATAAACTTCCTTTAGATTTCTACCTAATCCATCATAATCCAATCCGTATCCTACAATAAACTTATTCGGAATTCTAATCCCTATGTAATCTAGTTTTATCTCTTTTGTATAAGCTTCTGGTTTAAAAAATAAAGTAGCAATTTTAAGTCTTTTAACTCCTTGATTTTTAAAAATATTTTTTAATTCTTCTACGGTATTTCCCGTATCTACAATATCTTCTACAATAATAACGCTCCTATCTTTTAAATCTTCATTTAAACCTATTAATTGCTTAACTTCATGAGTCGTACTAGTTCCTTCATAAGAAGCCAATTTCACAAAAGACACTTCACAAGAAGAATCATAATGTTTCATCAAATCAGACAAAAACATAAATGCCCCATTAAGCACTCCTATAAAAACGGGTATCTCATCTTGAAAATCATCTTTAATTTGCTGAGCTAAACTACCTATAGCAAAATCAAGCTCTTCCATCCCTATAAAAGGTTTAAAATATTTATCGTGTAATTTAATCTCCATTTTTTGTGTTGTTTAAAAAAATAAACGGCAAAGATAGCATAAAGATTTTAGATATTAGATTTTTACCACCTAAGTTTTTATGTACTTTTTGAGAGAAAATTCTAATGTTTTTTTCTTATAAAAATTCACAATTTACATTTCAAAACAACTACCTGATTAAATCTTTTTTCTATACTTTAATTCTAAAAATGACTTAAACACTATCTTTAAATTTCAAGAAATCATCTATATATTCTCTAATTATAAATTTATTTTTTTGCCAACCCAACATAGATGCTTACATTTCTTATCTACCTAAAATCCTAAATTCCGCATTAGACCCAAAATAATTAGCCAAGTCAAATCTATTCTTTTTATTATTCTTACAATTCAAACACATACTCAAAATTTTAATCATTAGTTTCTTATTTCTTCTTATGAAATTATCTCTGAACATTTAATTTTTTATTTCACAACGAAGTCGAATACAAAATCTGAATTAAAAAACAGACAACAAACTCATTTTAGAATCAAAAAATAAATTATTATTTTTCCACATAAAAAAAACTATTTCCTTATCCACTCTTTTCCCAATCAAGAACCTTTATATTGAAACATAAGAAGAAGACATATATAAAAAACACAACACCTTAATTATCAAACATTAGCACCCATAATTAAAATCAAAAATGAACTTTAACAAAATATACGGTTTTCCCGTATGAATTTTAACAAGATTTGCCCTAATTTTGAATCAAGCAAAACAAACTAAAAAAGACTATATAACACCCTACTTATTTCAAAGCGTACTTTTAACCCAAAGTCGTCTTTCATTAAAATACCCTTCCCAAACGGGGTATTTTTTTTTGTGTTAATAGTATCCCTTCATTCGTTTTTTTGAAAAAATAGTATCTTTGCGCCACACACAACACAACAACTACAATGAATTATTATTTTTCTTCCGATTTTAAATTGGGAATATTAGGAGGTGGTCAATTAGGAAAAATGCTATTGTATGACACACGTAAATTTGACATTCAAACACTTGTATTAGACCCCGATGAAGAAGCCCCTTCTCGTTTTGGCTGTAATACTTTTCAAAAAGGAAGTCTTTTAGACTTTGACACCGTTTATCAATTTGGGAAAAAAGTTAACTTATTAACTCTTGAAATAGAACATGTAAACCTAGAAGCTTTAGAAAAACTAGAAGAAGAAGGCTTAGCTATTTATCCATCACCCAAAACCTTACGTTTGATTCAAAACAAAGGACGTCAAAAGGATTTTTATATTGAAAATAACATCCCGACATCGAAACATCAACGTTTTGTAGACTTGAATGACTTAAAAAACACGTTGGATAAAAATTTACTAAATTTTCCTTTTGTATGGAAAGCGGCGCAAGGAGGTTATGATGGTAATGGCGTAAAAATTGTACGCTCTACCATGGATTTACTTGAGCTTCCTGAAGTAGAATGCTTAGCAGAAGATTTAGTTCCTTTCAAAAACGAATTAGCCGTTATTGTTGCTAGAAGTCCAAAAGGCGAAATTAAAACCTATCCAGTTGTAGAAATGGAGTTTCACCCCGAAGCTAACCAGGTAGAGTACACTCTTTGTCCTGCTCGAATTGCTCCTGAGGTAGCATGGAAAGCACGTGAGGTTGCCTTAAAAGTTTCAGAAGCCATGAACCATGTCGGATTACTAGCCGTAGAAATGTTCCAGACAGAGAAGGATGAAATTATTGTAAACGAGGTAGCACCACGTCCACACAACTCAGGACATTACAGTATTGAGGCCAGTTATACATCGCAATTTGAACAACATTTACGCGCCATTCTTGATTTGCCTTTAGGCAATACCGATAGTAAAGTTGCAGGCATCATGGTAAACTTAGTAGGCGAAGAAGGTTACTCTGGGCAAGTAGTTTATGAAAACATTGACAAAATCATGGCAATTGATGGAGTTACACCTCATATTTACGGTAAAAGAGAAACAAGACCTTTCCGTAAAATGGGACACGTAACGATAGTAAATGAAGATATGAGCAAAGCCAGACGAATTGCGGAAGAAGTGAAAAATAATATTAGAGTGATTAGTGGTCAGTGATCAATATTTAGTATTTCAGTCATTCTAAAAGTTAAAAAATGAAGCTAATTTTTCAATATTTTTCAAAATAAGATGAAACTAGATGGTTTGTACCAATTTTATTTATTTTTGTAAAAAGACACACATCGATGAAGATTTCGAAATTATATATAGACGAGTATAAACATTTAAAAGACTTAAATTTTGACTTTACCTACCCTATGGATTTTCACGATGAAACAATGCGTGGAAAACCTTTGAACAAAATATGTTTTATTGGGCAAAGTGCAACAGGGAAGACTAGTTTGTTAGAATTAATATTTGAAAATTTAAAACATCTATTAGAATTAGAGACAATAGATAATAAATATTTATTTAATCTTTTCGGCGATTCGAATTTATTAAAAGGAGAACTAATTTTAAAATTGAAAAATGAGGAACTCCATTACAAAAACGAATCTATTACTTTTAATGAGAATGAATTTACTTTTAGTAAAGGGAATGGGCAATTAGGGAAGCTAATACCTTTGGATCTTACAAATAGTTTGTATTATTTAAAATCAAGTCTTATTTCTGATAAAAATATTGAGCTATTTTCAAAAAATCCTATTGATTTAATTGAAAAAAATACTGTTCAAATTGAGAATATTAAAATTTCTAAAAGGAATAATAAGTTAAAACCACAAATTTTATCTTTTAACGACAAAGTTGATGAAAGTACTTGGTTATTTCTTATTTGTGAAATTCTTGATTATCGAAAGAATTTTACTCAAAAAATGTCAGAGTTAATTCATAAAGGGTTACTGGCAAATACTGAAAAACTTAGTTATGAATTTAAAAAATGGCAAAAAGACAATCCAAATACTTTGGAATTATTTGCAGAAAATTTTAATCCAATTTTAGAAAAATTAAATCTTGAAGTTGATATAATAGACACAGAATATTCAATTCCTATTAGGAATAAAACAACTGATGAAATCATACCTATACAAAATACGAGTACAGGAACTAAAGGTTTACTTTTGTCATTTCTTCCACTTTACAAATTAGACACCAAAGAATCAATCATCTTAATAGACGAACCAGAACGTTCTTTATATCCAGATATGCAAATGGATTTGATGGACTATTATCAAAATCTTGCACCAAAAGCACAGTTTATAATAGCAACCCACTCTCCATTTATTGCAGCCTCTTTTGAACCTTGTGAACGATTTATTTTATATTTCGATGCAGAAGGAAAAGTGGCTGTAAGACAAGGAACGTCTCCTATAGGTGATGACCCGAATGATATTTTAAAAAATGATTTTGAATTAGAATTTTTAATGAACGAAAAAGGCAGAAAAGCTTTTGAGAGATTTAGAGAATTAAAGAGGAAAATTGCTACGGTAGACGATGAAGAGGAAAAAGATAAATTATTAGACGAAATTTTAACTCTTGCTAAAACTTATAAATTTTAATGAGAAAGCAAGTTAAATTTACAGATTCTTTAGCTAAAAATTTGAGTTATATAAAAGATGGAGATAATTCAAAACTTTGCCAAATTCTATTCAATGAACAAAAAGGATTTTGTGCTTATACGGAAACTTATTTAGGCAGAACTGACCAAAAAGATATTGACCATTTTAATTCGTCTAAAAGTTTTACGGACAGAAATAAGTACCAAAATATTTTTCTTTGCAAAGCTCAATGGAATAGAGAAAAATCAAACAAATGGGGCAAATATCAACCTATTTTATCTCCACTTGATGTAAATTTTGAAGAAAGAATTTCTTACAATCAAGATTTAAAACTTTTTGAAGCAACAGATGAGGAGGATAGAGAAGCTGTAAATTTAGTAGAACTTTTAAAACTAGACGATTATGACTTATCTGTTGAGAGAAAAAAATATATCGAATTATGTATTGAATTAATGCAATATTATGAAAACCCTACTATTTATTTCCAAAAAATAATTCAAAAAAACATAAACAATCTTCAATTTATACGAAGTTTAGAGATTGAATTCAACATAGACATTTGGAATATGATTCCACAACCAGAATAAATTAAGAACACATAAACCCTACCCCCCTAAGTAGGATTTCCATCGTAATGGAATTAGGGCACATCGTATGAAAGTAGCCATCGTAATGGGAAGCATATCGGATATGCCAGTTATGCAAGATGCCATAGATATTTTAAAAGAATTTGGAATTGAAACCGAAGTAGATATTGTTTCAGCGCACAGAACGCCTGAGAAATTATTTGATTTCAGCAACAATGCACACAAACGAGGCATTGCTGTTATCATTGCTGGAGCTGGTGGTGCGGCACACCTTCCGGGTATGGTAGCCAGTATGAGTCCACTGCCTGTTATAGGGGTACCTGTAAAATCTAGCAACTCAATTGATGGTTGGGATTCCGTATTATCTATTTTGCAAATGCCAGGTGGGGTACCTGTAGCAACAGTAGCATTAAATGGCGCTAAAAATGCGGGTTTATTAGCCACACAAATACTAGGAGCACAAAATCCAACCTTTTTAGAAAAGATGATTGTATATAAAGAAGGATTAAAACAAGCCGTACTTACCGCTGCTAGTACACTTAAAAAATAAACGGAACTACCCGAAAACAACAACTCACAGGAAGTCTATCACTTCAATCAAAGGGAAAATCGCATTAGTATCGCTCTGTGATTTTCCCTTTTGATCCATAAACGGATAGTCTCTCTTATGATTCCTCAAACAAAAAACAAAAAACATAAATTAACATAAATCAGACAATCTTGCTATAAGCAGTCATAAATAGATACCCCTTCTAGTATTTATTATTTAGCTTTTAACAACTATATTTATAGCTTCAAAAATCATACGAAAAAAATATGAAAAATTTAGTACGTAAATTTCAAACAAAACACGATACAGCGCCTTTCCAATCTATAAAAATGGAAGATTATAAACCTGCAATTATAGAAGCTATTGAACTGGCAAAAAAAGAAATTAACGCTATCATTACAAATCCTGAAACGCCAACTTTTCAAAACACTATTGAAGCCTTAGCGTTTTCTGGTCAAACTTTGGATCGAATTACGAGTATCTTTTTTAACCTAAATGCTGCCGAGACTTCTGATCAAATGCAACAAATTGCACAAGAAGTTTCTCCGCTTTTAACAGAATTTAGTAACGACATAACCTTGAATACTGATTTATTTAATCGCATAAAAAACGTTTATGAACAAAAAGAAACGTTGCTATTAACTCCCGAACAAACTACTCTATTAGATAAAAAATACAAAAGTTTTACCCGTAATGGTGCTTTACTCCCAGAGGATAAAAAAAATCATTTACGTGCCATTGATACAGAACTTTCTAAACTAAGCTTAACTTTTGGCGAAAACGTTTTAGCAGAAACAAATAATTATGAGCTCCTAATTACAAAAGAAGAAGATTTAAAAGGCTTACCGCAAGATACTATTGATACCGCTTTAGCATTAGCTAAAAACAAAAACAAAGAAGGCTGGCTATTTACCTTAAATATGCCTAGCTACTTACCTTTTGTAACCTATGCAGAAAATAGAACGCTACGAAAAGAATTGAGTATTGCGTATGGTAAAAAAGCCTTTCAAGACAATGCGCATAACAACGAACAAATTGTGGTAAAAATCGTTACTTTACGTCATGAACGAGCTAATTTACTCGGTTATGAAACACATGCGCACTTTGTTTTAGAAGAACGTATGGCGCAAAGCCCTGAAAAAGTAACCGCCTTTTTAAACGATTTATTACAAAAAGCAAAACCCGCTTCGCAACGTGAGTTTAACCAACTTGAAAACTACGCCAAACAGTTAGACAAGATAGAGCAATTGGAAAAATGGGATGGGGCTTACTATTCTGAAAAATTAAAACAAGAACTATTTAACTTAGACGATGAAAAATTAAAACCTTATTTTCAATTAGAAAATGTTGAAAAAGGAGCCTTTGAAATTGCGAATCGCTTATTTGGATTACAATTCACAGAAGTTTTTGACATCGACAAATACCATGAAGAAGTCCACACTTTTGAAGTTACAAATGAAAAAGGAGACTTAGTAGCCATCTTCTATTCTGACTATTTTCCAAGAGAAGGAAAACGTAATGGCGCATGGATGACCTCCTTTAAACCACAATATCTTAAAGACGGAATAAATGAACGACCACATGTTTCTATTGTCTGCAATTTTACAAAACCTACACCCACTAAACCTTCTTTATTAACTTTTCAAGAAGTAACGACCTTATTTCACGAATTTGGTCATGCGTTGCATGGCATGTTAGCCAATACTACCTATCCTAGTTTATCGGGTACTTCCGTATTTTGGGATTTTGTAGAATTACCTAGTCAAGTAATGGAAAATTGGTGTTATGAACCCGAAGCCTTGGCATTATTTGCTAAACACTACAAAACGGGAGAAGTAATTCCACAAGAATATGTAAATAAAATTAAGGAGAGCGCCAGCTTTTTAGAAGGTATGGCAACGTTGCGTCAGTTAAGCTTTGGTTTATT
Organism: Flavobacterium davisii; assembly: GCF_042182265.1. NCBI lineage: Bacteria > Pseudomonadati > Bacteroidota > Flavobacteriia > Flavobacteriales > Flavobacteriaceae > Flavobacterium > Flavobacterium davisii. The sequence continues at coordinate 1,782,289 of NZ_CP097869.1, read as the reverse complement.
AGATATGGATTTTCATGGGCAAAACCCATCTAAAATCACTTCGGTAAAAGCGTTTGAAAAACAATCTATGGCAAACACAATGCTTTATCCTGATGTAACAGAAAACTGTATGAGCGTTGCTTTCTCTCATATTTTCCAAGGGGGCTATTCTTCAGGGTACTACAGTTACAAATGGGCAGAAGTTTTGGATGCCGATGCCTTTGAATATTTTAAAGAAAATGGGATTTTCAATAAAGAAATTGCTACTAAATTTAAAGATTATGTGTTGTCACAAGGTGGTACAGAACACCCAATGACGTTGTATAAAAAATTTAGAGGTCAAGAGCCCAAACCAGAAGCTTTGTTGAAACGTGCAGGTTTATTATAATTTATACCATTAATTATTTTGAAAAAATATTTTAAAATCACCTTATACGGTTCAGCTCTTTTTATAGTTACTATTTTTGCAGTAAATTATTATATAAAATCGACTACCGAAGATTTGATTTACACTTCCGACACCAAAATCCCCACCACCAAAGTGGGGATAATTTTCGGAGCTGGAATTAATGGTAACCAACCCAGTAAATATCTAAAAGACCGATTAGATGCGGGGATCCAACTATACAACAAACATAAAATTGAAAAGATACTTCTTTCGGGTGATAATGGCAGAGACGAGTACGACGAATTGACCGTAATGAAAAACTATTGCTATCAAAACGGTGTAGATACGACAAAAATCTATATTGATTATGCAGGTTTTGACACCTACTCAACATTGTATCGCGCCAAAAGTATTTTTAAAATAAAGAATGCCATTTTAATATCCCAAAAATACCATTTGAATCGTGCTATTTATATTGGAAGTCAAAAGGGACTTGATGTGATTGGCTATTCAGCAAACAAAGGAGCCTATAAAGGCTATAAATATGTTTGTTTTAGAGAGTATTTTTCTAGATTCAAATCGGTAATGGATGTATTTAGAAATCGAAAACCTCGCTTTTTAGGTACTGTAATTCCTATAGAAGGGGTTTCCAATTTTAGCAAAGAGGATAAAAGGTGATAGTTTTAGAATTGCTATTAATTTAAATTAGCTATATTCAACAAAAAAATCTGTGCATTTGTGGTAAAATCTTTTCAGTTTTTTTGCCACAGATGCACAGATATTAAATTGATTAGTTCAACATTATAGAATCAAAAGAATTTGGTATATTTTGAATGATATTTTAATTATTTATTCAAGCAATGTCAACGTATCGTCATCTAAAATTTCTTCGTGCTTTACGATATAAGACAACGCAATCTTTACCACATCATTTAAGTTAAGCCCTTTTTTAGATGCTAATAGAGCCGTTTTCTTATGCAATCCATTAGAAACTCTCACATTAAATGTTCCTTTATAAGTTTTCTCGGGTTCTTTATTTAAATCTTTACACGTTTCTAAATAATCCGTAATCGATTCTTTAAAAGAAACTTCTAATTCATCCACTGAACTGCCTTCAAAAGTTACTAAATCATTAATTCCATGAATTTTCCCAAAAAATATTTTATCATCTGCTGAAAACTCAACAGTTCCAAGATAGCCTTTATACTCTAAATAATTTTTCATTTTTATAAATTTAAGAAATCAATTATGATGTCTAATTGATAGGCTTTCAAAATTCGTTGCGGATGGGGTTCATGTAAACTTATAATTTGCTTATTTTAATTAACAAACTTCCTTCTTGCTCCACCTGTTTTACCTTTCGATAGCTCTTCATATTCATAATATTTCAAAACCTTTAACATTTCTTCCCATGTGAAATCTTTTGGCTTTGATTTTAATCGTTCTATTAGTTTTTCAATTTTACTCATACAAATTTATTAAATAAAATTAAAGTGTAACTATTTTTTAGTTGCAAATATTTTCCAATCCTAACTCCTATAATTTTAAACAAAAATAAAACATAAACATACTTTCATTTTTTTTTGAAAGTTTAAAAAATAAAATAAAAAATGAACTTCTTAACCGCACAATGGAAAAATCTGATCATGGCAAATTATGTTACTGATCCTATAGTATTACAAAAATATCTTCCTACTGGTACCGAATTGGATTTTTTTAACGGCAACTGTTATGTGAGTTTAGTTGGATTTATGTTTGAAGACACAAAAGTTTTAGGCGTAAAAATTCCCAATCACATCCATTTTGAAGAAGTAAATCTTCGGTTTTATGTAAAACGATTTGAAAATGGTGAATGGAGACGTGGTGTTGTGTTTATTAAAGAAATTGTTCCTAAAAGCGCTATCACTTTTGTTGCTAACACTTTATATAAAGAGCATTATGAAACCCAAACTATGAGTCATAAGACAAATTTAGAAGCAGAGATTTTGAATGTTAGCTATCAATGGCATCAAGAAAACGGCAGCAACAAAATTGAGGTGAATGCCTATGATTTTCTGTTACCATTAGACCCCAATAGTGAAGCCGAATTTATTATGGAGCATTATTATGGCTATACAAAATATAACTTAAACACAACCTATGAATACGAAGTACAACATCCTAAATGGGAACAGTATTCAATTAAAAATTATTGTATTGAAGTTGATTTTGAAAAAAATTATGGAACTGACTTTAGCTTTTTAAATACAATGAAACCTTGTTCCGTCTATCTAGCCAAAGGTTCAGTGATTGCAGTAAAAAACAAAAGAAAGCTAGTACTATGAGAACATTACAAAACCAAACATTGCTATACGACGAAGATTGTCCGCTTTGCAAAGCCTATACTACTACTTTCATTAAAACAGGGATGTTAGATACTAATGGCAGAAAATCTTATTGTTCCATCAATCTTGAAGAAAAGAGTTATGTAGATATAGTAAGAGCTTCCAATGAAATAGCATTAATTGACAATCATAACAAAACTGTAATTTATGGAATTGATAGTTTGTTAAAAGTAATAGGTAATTCCTTCCCTATTATTCAAAAAATTGGAAACTTTAAGCCAATTCACTGTTTTCTAAAAAAACTATATTCTTTTATCTCTTACAATCGAAAAGTAATACTACCAGGCAATCCTAAAAGTAAAAAAGTAAATTGCGAACCAAGCTTTAATCTAGCTTATAGAATAGGCTATTTACTCTTTAGTATACTAATCACAGGGTTCGTTTTGACAAAATTTTCAACTTTGATTCCGTATATAAAACAAAGTAGTCATTTTAGAGAAATAGCCATTGCGTTAGGTCAACTACTTTTTCAAATGGTTTTTCTTCACAAAGACACTTTAAAAAAACAAATGGATTATTATGGAAATTTGATTACGGTTTCACTAATTGGTTCAATACTTTTAAGTCCTATGTTAGTATTGAATGCTCTTACTAGTTTGTCATTTCCGATAGTTGCGATTTGGTTTTTTACAGTTGTGCTCATTATGTTTTTTGAACACAAAAGACGAGTACAACTATTAGAACTGCCTTCTTATCTAAGTTATACTTGGATTCTTTATAGAATTATCGTTTTAGTATTACTATTAAAATTTTAAAAATGAAACTCATCATTGCCGCTGGAACAGGATTTTTAGGAAATGTCATTGTAGCGTATTTCCAACAAAAATTCACGGAAATCATCGTCTTAACTAGAGGAAAATCTAGACAAGAAGGGAACATATATTATATTCACTGGAACGCTAAAAGTTTAGGCGGATGGGAAACTGCATTAGAGAATGCTGATGTATTAATAAATATGGCAGGCAAATCTGTTGATTGTAGATACAATGAGAAAAACAAAAAAGAAATTTTACTTTCTAGAATTAGAAGTACCAAAATCCTGAACGAAGCCGTTTTACAATGTCAGAATCCACCTAAACACTGGCTGAATTCTTCAACTGCGACCATATATCGTCATTCTGAAGACAAGCAAATGGATGAATACACTGGAGAGATAGGCAATGATTTTTCGATGAATGTCGCACAAAGTTGGGAAAAAGCCTTCTTTAAAACCGAAACCCCACTAACAAAGAAAACAGCATTGAGAACCTCTATTGTTTTAGGCAAAAAAGGTGGTGCTTTTCCTCCTATTAAAAATCTTGTGCAAATGGGTTTTGGTGGCAAACAAGGAAATGGCAACCAATTTATAAGTTGGATACACGAAAAAGATTTTGCCCGAGCGATAGATTTTATTATTGAAAAAGAAATTACAGGCAAGGTAAACCTAGTTTCTCCCGAACCTATCCAAAACAAAGTCTTTATGAAAACACTTCGTAAGGAAATGAAAATACCTTTTGGCACTCCGCTAGGCAAACGAATGTTAGCATTTGGCGCAAAAATCATTGGTACTGAAACCGAATTAGTTTTAAAAAGTAGAAATGTAATTCCGAAACGATTAATCGAAAATGGATTTGAATTTACGTATGACAAAATAACAAAAACATTCGAAGATTTATTACAAAAATGAATATGAAAAACTCTTATTTACTAAAGCATTGGATGTATACAAATCTACTGGGACCGTTTATTTCTCAAATCATCATGTACTTTTATGACTTAAACCCTAATAAAATTGTTGGCCTTTTAGAAGTTTATCCTGTATCGCTAATCTTCAGTTTATTCTTTTCTGCTCCTACTTATATTTTGTGCGGTTTCTGTTTTGCTTATCTCAAAAAAAAGATGTCGATTTTAATGCTAAAAATTATTTTTATTCCATTCATAGTTCTAGGGGTAATTTGCACCGCTAATTTAATTGGAGGTAAAATGACTACTGACATAATCGCATCGTATTCTACAGCAGCAATATTCACTGGAATTTTAACCAAAATTTAATATGGCAACCCTAAAAATCACCACAAACTACTTTGCTCCCATTGAAAAAGTCTTTGATAGCAATAGAGATATTGATATTCATCAACAATCGGCTAGTAAAACAAAAGAGGTGGCTATTGCAGGGATAACTTCTGGGCTGATTAATAAAAATGAAACGGTTACTTGGCGAGGAAAACATTTTGGATTTTATTTTACTCATCAAAGCATTATCTCTGAAATGAATTTTCCAACCTATTTTGTAGATGAGCAACTAAAAGGTCATTTTAAAAGTTTTAAACACCAGCATTTTTTTGAACAAAAAGAAAATTATGTAGTAGTTACCGATATTGTTACCTACGAAACTCCTTTTGGGATATTTGGTAAATTATTCGATAGATTTTTATTAAAAAATCATTTGACAAATTTTATTTTACATCGGAATCGAGTTCTAAAAAAGCTAGCAGAGCAATAAAACCCAAGAACCGCATGTTGAAGCAACTTAACAAAGTTTCACACAGAAATACAAAAACTAATCGATAGTAAGAAATAGTGAACTAAAATAATTTACAGAAAAGCAAGGCTATTTTTCAACAGCCTTGCTTACAAATTTATGCTAAATACTACCTTATTATAACCTTACAATTCCTGTAACATAAGGGCTACCATTTAATGGTTGGAATATCTCCACAATAGCCTCCCAAATCACTTCTGAAGGAGGCATACTAGCCGTACATTTAAAACGGTAGTTTGTTCCTGCTACTACTTGAGTTGAAACTGTATTTGGCGTATATTTTACACCTACAAAACCTTTCATAGCCTCATCAAATACAGCTATGTCTTGTGGTGTTAATGGATGATACGGAGACCAACCTCCTAATACAACCTCTTTTTCGTTTAATACTGTGTTAGTTGACATAATTTTAGTTGTTAAATAGATTTCTTACTCGTTTGGCTTTTCAGTATCCGCCCTGTTTTTAAACTGTTACAGTCAGTTTTTTTTAATGGATTCCATTTATTTAATATAGATTGTTGCTTAATTAATTTATATATACTTATGGGGTTCCAGCTCATAAAAAATGAAACAATAAAAAAGTTAACTAGTAAACTTTTAGAATAAAACTTGAATTGGCTATTGAACAAATATGATTTTACTCCCTAGCAAAACATACACGATCAACCTACCAAAGTATTCTTTGTTTTTATTTCTGATTCTAAATTAGTCGATTTAGAAAGAGAGAAAATTTATTTAGGAATAAGAGAGGGATTTTTTGGTATAAAGTAACTATAAATGATACACAAGAGTATTTTGCTTGTGAATTGATTCCAAACAATTAAGAGCATCTAATAATCAAGTGTTTAAAGAATCCAAAAGAAATTTTTCAATTTCTTGATTGAGAAAAGGTTGTTAAAAAATGGTTGTTAAGGTGAACGAGTTTTTAAAATCACAAACAGCAAAGCAATTAATTAAACATTCTTGAAAATTAAAACTTAAATCTTTTCAATTAAATCTATCTCTTTCTTTTCATTCAATCTAACCATAAACATTGCTTTTTTATTATTTTTCACCTCTTCAAAAAAATCTAATCGTGCTCCTTCAACTGTTATTTCCATATATTTCATTTCTTCAGTACTGTAGCTAAAATCTTTAGCTAACTTTAGTTTATTCACCTCTTCTGAAATACAATCAATATTAAATAATTCTGCATTTTCTTTTGAATTAAAAATTGATTTAATGTTAAAATTAACCGATGCACAATTATAAGTTAATTCATAATTATCTAAAGCATCAATTACAACTACATTGGTTATAAACAAAGAATATCTAGAAAATAAATTAGAGTTACATTTACAAACTTCTTGTTTGGAATCAATTTTTTGCTTGCAACTTAAAGTAATCATACAAAGCATTAAAATGTATATTTTTTTCATTTTTCTTTAATAATTTTTAAGTTGAATCAGACATAAAACCCACCAAACAATTGGTATTGCCTCCACCCAAAATGATGTATAATATTTAGAACGATTAGTTTTTGCAAAAAACAGTGCGATTGCAATTACGCTAATTAAGATTTGAAATTTGAAATTTGAAATTACTCCTATAAATACTACTAAGAACAGCACAAAATACCCCAACCACTTTGTCTTCTTAACTCCTATTTGTTGCGGGATAGTTTGTAAACTCAATGCATCATTAGATAAATCAACAATTTCAAAAATAAGCATCAAAACAAAAACAATAAGAAAACGTTGGATTAAATAAATCCAAATCAATTCTCCAATTAGCATTTCTGAATAAAAAATGGGTAAAAAGACTGTTACAATAGCCCAACTCAATGCTACTAGATAAATTTTTACGCCGCTCCAATTTCTAAAATTTGTTGAATTAGGTAGTATAGGCAGGGTATAAAAACCGGTTAGAAACAATGACACGATGGCGATAATTTGGGTTGGCTGGTTAAGTTGAAAAAAATAATATCCACAACATACTGCCGAAACAAAACTTAACACAATAACCCCTTTCAATTGACTATGCCAAACTACTTTTTTAACTCTAGCTAATTCATCATATTTGATAAAATTATAACCTACTATTGTCCCAAAAAAGGCAAACCAAGATACATTATTATCAATTCGTAACTGAAATTCAGCGCACGTAATTTCTATAAAAGCAAAAACCGCTAAAGCTACGTGAATGCTTCCGTTGATATAAAAGTCGAAAATCTTTTTGAGCAGTTTACTCATTTTCTATAGTTACATACTGTTTTAATTCGCTACCTGATTCATCAACTACTGTAATCAAATGTTTTCCAGTGGAAGTTATAATGGGCATTTCGTGAAAAGTTTGTGTAGTCCCTTTAAATTCGTTGTCAATGTACCAATATATTTTTGTATCCCTGTTTGAATGTGCTATTTTAAAAATAACAGGCTGTATTTTTCCTTCAAAGTTTTTCGTGAGGTAGATTTTACTATTAGCTTTAGGATAAATAAATCCCATTGAATTTGTATTTGCGTCTTTACAATCTGATCGAAACGGTGGCAATGGCATATAATCTATATGCAGTCCTTTGTAATACCATTCCATCACGGGAGGTAAGACAAACCAAGATTGGGTAACAATATTATCTACAGATTCACAAGTGCTATTCACTCGATACTGTCTTGTTGGATCTAAATGTATGGTTTTATGATACGGACAAACTTTCGTTTTCATCCCGCTTTTAGGAATAAGTTGCTTTACTTTTGGACAGTCATCTTTGGCTAAATACCCACTTAGTTTACAGCCATCTACCGAAACTAAATCTTGGGGTTCTGAAAACCATTTTTTACGTGGTAACAAATGAAAGACATCAAATAAAACAGGTGCAGCACTATCAATTCCTGTTAATTGTGGACGTCCTTCACCCGAAGCATTACCAACCCAAATTCCTACGACATAATCACTATTGGTTCCTATTGCCCAAGCATCACGATTCCCGAAACTTGTACCCGTTTTCCAAGCAATTTGTATAGAAGAATCGTAAAAACGCCAAGCTTCATCCTCCGTTGGACGATTTACCTCTTTCATCGCTTGATAAGTTAGATAAATTGCTCCTGCTCCAACGGTGTTTTTCTCTTCTTTTTCATCTCCAAATTCTTGTAAAAAATCCTTCTTATAATTGATTTCACAAAATTCATTTGTTCTGTATTTCTGTGACTTCTGATAATAATTTAACGAAGAAGTTAGATTAGCATAAGTCCGACTTAAATCCCATAAATTACTTTCGGCACCACCTAAAATTAGTGACAAACCATAATGATCTGGATGTTTATTGATATTTTTTAACTTGTATTGCTTTAATGTTTCATAAAATTTATGAACGCCGTGTTCTTGCAACATCAAAACCGCAGGAATATTCAAGGATCTAGACAAAGCCCTTTGTGCTGGCACAGCACCGTCAAACGTTAAATTGAAATTTTGAGGCATATACCCTGAAATTTGCGTGGGTATGTCTGCAACTAATGTATTGGGTAAAATTTCACCTTCATCTACCATTGATGCAAACAACAAGGGTTTTAATACACTTCCTGTACTTCTGGGTGCCGTAATAATATCTACATCCTTATCGTGATACCTATCTGTAGGCGTATTTCCTACATAACTTAGTACATTTCTGTTTTTAACATCGAGTACAATCACTGCCATATTATGGACTTCGTTTTGACTATATTGATTGTAATACTGGCTCACGATCTGATTGACTCTGTTTTGCAGAGAAATATCGATAGTCGTTACCATTTTTTGCTCAGGATTTTCTTTAGCCACTTTTTGCAATAAATGGGGGGCGATTTGCGGCAAATTAAATGGTTTTTGAGGCAAAGGTTCTGTAATAGCAAGGTCGAAAGTAAGTTTATCGATAATTTTATTATCCCATAATTTTTTTAACAATCGATTGCGTTTTTTTAGTAATTGCTGCTGATTTTTCCCTGGATAAATCAATTTGGGTGAATTAGGCAAAACCGCTAATGTAGCACTTTCAGCCCACGATAATTGATGCGGTTGCACCCCAAAATAACGCCAAGCAGCCATTTCAAGACCTACCACATTTCCTCCAAAAGGTGCGTGTGCTGCATATAATTCTAAAATTCGTTCTTTTGAGTGCCTGAACTCCAAACGAGTGGAAAGAACAAGTTCGATAATTTTTTCAAAATAAGTTCTTTTTTGATTTTTTCGAGACAAACGAACCACCTGTTGCGTAATGGTACTTCCTCCTCGCACTACTTTTCCTGCTGCTCTATTTTGTTTGATTGCCTTAACCATCGCAATAGGGTTAAAACCAGGATGATAATAAAAATGCTCGTCTTCAAAATAGACCACACATTTTTTAAACTTATCAGGAATAGCATCTTGTTCTGGAAACCGCCACTGACCATCAGAAGCAATTTTTGCTCCTAATAATTCACCCGTACTACTTTCAATCACCGTTGAATAAGGTTCAACAAAAAGTATTCGTGGTAATGAAAAATAATAAATAATTAGGACTATAAATCCAATGATGGATTTCTTTTTATTGGAAATGATCCAGTTTTTTATTTGTTTAAAGAAATTTATATTATGAAATTTATTTTTTAAATCCATTTATGATTAAATATTTTCGGATTTTTTTATTTCACAGAGTTACACAAAGGAAACACAAAGTTTCACGAAGCTTTGTGAAACTTTGTGAAAAAACTTTGTGAGACTTTGTGTTACTGTGCTAAATTCAATTTTTACTTCACGATTTGCACCCATTGTCCCTTCGTACGAGCCATAAAACTATTATCATACATAGCTTCACACTGTACACCTGGCAAATAATAACTTCCTAAGTAGGAAGCATTAATCAGCATTTTGAATACTCTAGTTTCTCCCGATTTTAATCCGAAGTAATAATTCGCTCTATCATCACGGATATCAATATAATCTGCTAGATTTTCTGTTGCGTTACCAAAATCAGTATAACGCGTATTGACAATTTCAAATCCAGAAGGCAAAATTTGAGTAAGTGCTATGTTCGGCACAAATTCGTTTTTGCCATTTCTAAGCACCACCTCAGCAATAAGTTCTGTTCCTTGAGCAATTTTAGAAACATTTATCGCTTTTCCTTTTCTATCTTTAAATACTACCGAAGCCGTAACATTACTAGAAGCTACTTTTTCTTGTCCCACAGGTAGTATTCCACTATTAATAATTCTAAGGAATAACGTATTGTTTTTATTATTTTTCAAAGTCACTTTACCTATACCTCCTGTCGTGATAATAGTACGCTGCGCAATAGGCTTTGCAGAATTGATAGCAACCGTTTTACCAGCATTTGTCAACTGTACATTAATTCCTTTTCCGCCATTAAATTTAGCAAACTTAGACATGGCATACAATGAATACGCCGTCGTTTGCGTACTCATCCAAGTGTCTGAAGAAAGATTTTTAGCTAAGGTCACCGCCGTTTTAAACGCTTTTTGTTTTTGATTCATCAAAACTAAAGTCTCTAGTGTCATGGCTCGATTTCTATCTGCCGAACCATAACTATAATAATACCCTGAATTTGTATCGTCAATAGTACTATGCAATAACAATTCCGTTGCTGCACTGGTTTGCTGAATAAGCGCATACGTTGCTGCTAAACGAAGTTTAGTTTCATTTGAAATACCTTTTGTTTCACGCAAACGATTCATCGAAGCTAAATCGGCTGCATCAGCAAGTGCCAAAGTGTATAAACGATACGCTTGATTCAAATCGGTATTATAATCATTTTCCATTCGCCATTGCTTCGCTATTTTTTGTTGGTAAGCAATCCATTTTGATTTAAAATTTGCAGGTAAGGCATATCCTTTTTTCTCAGCTTCTAGCATAAAATGTCCTGCATAACTCGTTCCCCAATCATCTGGCGTTGTACCACCTTCCCAATAACTTACACCCCCTGCAACAAGCTGAAAACTGGATAATCTTGCAATCCCTTTGGTCACATTTCGCTGAATAGATTGTTTCCTAGTTGCATCTACATCGATAATATCTGTCAAATACAACTGTGGAAAAACAGAAGAAGTCGTTTGCTCCACACAACCGTGAGGGTATTGAATAAGATAATCTAAACGTCTTCCAAAATCGATTGTAGGAATAGATGAAATTTCAATAACCGCCTTATTACTTCCTGCTACACCAAATGATTTCCAATCCATCGTTTTTTGAGCATTCCCCCCTATAAGCGCATCTGATGTAAGCGTAGTCACTGGATTAGGATTCATAACATCTATTTCGACCTCATAAACCGATTTTTCATTTCCAGAAGTTGCTATAACTTGAACTTTTCCAATACCTGTAACATTTCCAACACTCAAATTGAAATAGGCCATTTTTTCATCCGGACTTGCGAAATATACTTTTTGTGTCGCTGGACTCGTCAATTTGACTGCATTGTTTGTTTTTACTTGTACGGTAACATTTTTAATATGCTTTTCTGTTGCAAAAAGCGTTACGGGTAACGTTACTTTTTCCGAAGGAGAAATTTTCCTAGGCAAAGAGGCTAACACCATTAACGGACTTTTCACTGCCGTCACTTTTTCGGCCATACCATAGGCTCCTTTTTCGGCATTCGCAGCCACGATCATAGTCTTTACCGAACCTATATATTTAGGTAGTTTGAATGTATGCGTTTTACTTCCTCCACTTAATCTAAACGGGCCAAAATACATTACTACGGGTTTGAAGCGATTTGCCTTTTTAGCATTTGCTCCGCCTTTTTCGGCATCACCACCTATACTAAAAATCTGATTGATACGACCACCATAAGCTCCTATTACATTATCATAAATATCCCAAGTACGAACACCTAAAGCTTCACGGGTATAGAAACTATCCCAAGCGTTGGGCGTTTTAAATCGGGTTAAATCTAAAAGACCCTCATCAACCACCGCAATCGTATAGGTCATATCCTTACCATTTTCTTCACTAACCTTAACATTTACGGTACTTTCAGGCTTTAAGACTTCTGGCATTTCAATTTTAGGCTTCAAAATCGTTTCTTTATCAACCACACTTATAGGTACGAGTCCGTACATACGAATAGGCGCATCATTTTTGGTCGAAGCGTGCGGACGCAGCATCGTTATGTTAATATAAACATTAGGAGCCATATCACTAGTAATATCAAGATTTACTTGTGTTTCCCCTTTATCTGTTTTTTCCCAGAATGTTTTTACCACTCGAGAACCATTTTCGATCGAGATCAACGCTCGTCCCCCTTCACTAGATGGGAAGAAGATTTTGGCTGTTTCGCCTACGTTGTACTCTTTTTTATTGGTTGAAAAACGTAACATAGTAGCTTCTTTACCATCCGAATTTTTAGAACGTTCCGACCAATAAGGATAATCTAAAAACACTGTATTACCAGTCGCATGACCATCGTTAGGGTCTATAGCTCTAATTAGATAGCGTCCCCATTCGTCTTCTGGTACAGAAAAGGCTACATTACCTCGCCCAGCACTATCTGTATTAATTCGAAAAGTATCATACGGTGTTGTAGATGTGCCTGTACTATAATTTGACAAATTATCAGACGATTCGTCCCACCACCATCTGGAATCAATTTTATAAACTTTTATCTCTAGTCCTCTTACCGATTTAGGTTGGCCTTTCTCGTTTAGTGTTATAAATTCATAACGATTCTTTTTGCCTGTTTCTAACAAACCATATTTATTAGGCTCGGGTGTTTTTATACCCACATACGTAGGATAAGGAGAATATTTCACTGCGCTCACATCGGTACTTACATCACCTCCATTTTCATAGACTTTTGTAATAAAAGCTGCATTTAACATGCCGGGTGCTTGTCCTTTCAAATTAGGATCTATAGAAAAACTTGCTACACCATTTTGATTAACTTTTCCTGCATACACATTTACTTCTTCTGTAGAAAAAGCACGAGTAGGATCATCAAAAACATAATTAGAATATCCTTCAAAAGTTGTGGTTTGTTGAGTAAACTTGGCTTGTACTTCGGTTTTTAGATCTTTGGCAATAGCGCCGTGCATCCAAGTAACTTTAATTGTGTTATGATTTTTTCTTGTAGCTGAAAGAACTTTTTGATTAAAACTATTTTTAATTTTTAATCTATTCGGTTTAATTGTTTCAATTTTTATACTCTTATAAAAATTGGCTCCTCCTACATTTACTTTGGCTTCCCAGTTTCCTGTTGGAGCATCCGTATTGGTTGCTATATCAAAACGGTAATGATGATCTTCATTGGTCTTATGAATATATTGATAAATAGTTTTACCTGCTGGATCATTGAATCTAAATTTTAGGGGATGATTTACGGGTATTTTATTTGCATTATCATTTAAGATAAATGATAGATGAATAGAATCACCAGGACGCCAAACGCCTCTTTCGCCATAAAGATAACCTTTTAATCCTTTTTGTAACGATTCTCCTGCTACATCAAAATTACTTAATGATAAAGACAGTTCATCATCTAATTTAACATACGTTGTGCTTTTTCCTTGTTTTACTATAGCAAAATAAGCAAATTTCTTTAAGTCAAATTTGGCTATTCCGCTGCCATCGGTTGTTGAAGTGGCTATTTTTTGTTGTTGGTAAGTGTATAAATCTACGGTTGCACCTCCTACAGGATCTGTTGATACAATATCACTTACTGCTATTGTTATACTTTTATTATTTCCTCTTTTAGCTATAACGCCTAAATCGGTAGCTAAAACATTTGTTGATACTTTTGTGTTGTTGTAATAATAATCTGTGCATGGATCTTGACTTTGTAACCATTCGTAGTCTTCTTCATAATAGTAATCATAATCTTCTCCACTATAGTTTACATCATCTTCTTCTACCTCTTCTTCTTCTTCTATTATTTCCTCATTATCTCCTGAACATTTATACAATGCGTCTCTCTTTTTGAATGAAAATTCTACTCTATAGATACAGCCTGGTTCTGATGCTATCATTTTGGATAAATCAAGAGCATAAGTATTCCATTTACTATAATCTAAAAGTTCATTTTGTTTTAATTCAAGGGTGGTTTTGGCAACTGGTTGGCTTACTTTTTTAAGGTTTCTGTTACCGTTCAATTCATTATCTTGTAAGAACTGTAAGATATTGTTTTCATATATTTTATAAATTTTCACGTTTACTTTTTTCAAATTAGCCGCTTCAAAATGGATTTGTAAATGGTTAGAACTTGGCAAAATAGTCCCATTTTTAATTAGTCGAACAGCTGGCTTTATGGATTCAAAATCAATTGTTTTTGCATAATTTTCTTTTAGTTCGTCTCCATAAATATTCTTAATTCCTTGAAAAATTTCAACTAATCGTGATCCGCTTAACGTTTCTTTTGGCGTTTCTTCTTCTTCTGCTGTTTCTTCTTCATACGATTCATCGCTCTCATTTGATACTGGAACAGTTGTTATGGAGTCTACTGCTTGTACTGTTGCTACAGTTGAGTCAATAGCTGTTGCGGTGGTATCTTCCGTTTCTACAACGGTTATTGTTTCTTTTTCAACAGGTGCTGCTATGATTACTTCTTCTTTTTCGGGTTTGTTGTTGTTAAAAAATACTTTTAAAATATTTCCTGTTACTGCATACTTTACGCCCTTTGTATTTTGAATATTTATTAATCCGCTAAAATCTTGGTCTTTTTTTAAGGGGTCTGAAAAATTTATTAGTAATGATTGGTTGTTTTCATCTCCTACTTCAACACGCATTACTTTAAAATCATTTTTTGCGGGAATTGCTAATTTAGATTTTCCTTCGTTTTCTGCTTCTATTGCATCACCATCCCATTCCAATGCTATTTCACTAGCTTGGTCAAAACGCTTAATACCTTCTACTCGGTATTTAAATTCAGTATTGGTGCTTTCGTCTTTATCAAAAGTAATTTCTAAATCATCTCCTTCTTGTGAGCATTCTAACAAATCTTCTATATCGTCAAAATCCGCTACATCGGCAGTCTTTACTGTACCTATTAGATAATACGTTTCTTTATCTGAAGATTGCAACTCATCTGTCTTCACAATAAAATCTTGTTTGATAGTTTTGAAAGAGAATTTGAATTCTTCTAATTCTTTAGGAACCGATTTTATTTTTTCTAGATTTAAAGTCACTTCGTACAATGTATTTTGATCTAATTTATCTTTTGGAACAAAAGCTATTGTATTGGAGGAAAGGGCAACTACTTTTCCCCTTACGCTTGGAGAAATATCAAACAAATCACTATCCAATTCTTGATTAACTTTCCAAGTTGAATTATGAAAAGCTAACTGCACTCGAATATCCGATTTGACGGAAACAAACCCTGATGTAAAAGCATTAATATATCCTTTAAACAGTCCAAAATTAGAATTAAAATCAGATGCTTTTTTAGAACACGAAAACTGAAACAAAAGCACGAAAAACAAAACAAGTAGTCTAGATAATTTCATTATTCTCAAAAATTATTTATTTAGATTAGCAAACGTAAATGTAAGCGATTTAATGTATAAAAATATCACATAAAAATTAATTTCGTTAAACACCTCTAAATGTTAGTTAAATAGTAGTAATTTTGAGGCACTCAAAACAACACATTATTTTTTGATTGAATGAGAACAGATACATTTGCTTTAAGACACATTGGTCCAAGAGAAGAAGACCTTTCACACATGTTTAAAACGATTGGTGCAAAAAATATTGACCAATTATTGTACGAAACTTTTCCAGATGGAATTCGTTTAAAAGAAGACATAAAGCTTGACCCCGCAATGACGGAATATGAGTACTTGACTCATATAACACAGTTAGGTGCTAAAAATAAAGTTTTCAAATCATACATTGGCATGGGCTATCACCCCGCAATCGTTCCTCCTGTTATCCAACGAAACATTTTTGAAAACCCCGGATGGTACACTGCTTATACACCTTATCAGGCCGAAATTGCTCAAGGTAGATTAGAAGCTTTATTGAATTTCCAAACTATGGTTATCGAATTGACTGGAATGGAAATTGCCAATGCTTCTTTATTAGATGAAGGTACAGCTGCGGCTGAAGCAATGGCGTTACTTTTTGACGTTCGCACACGTGATCAAAAGAAAAACAATTCAAACAAGTTCTTCGTTTCTGAAGAAATATTACCTCAAACTTTATCTATATTACAAACTAGGGCCACCCCTATAGGTATAGAACTAGTGGTTGGTAATCATGACACTTTTACTTTTTCTTCCGACTTTTTTGGAGCAATCGTACAATACCCTGGTCAGTATGGTCAGGTATACGACTATTCACAATTTATAGCTAAAGCTACTGAAAATGAAATTAAGGTAGCTGTTTCTGCTGATATTTTATCGTTAGCCAAACTAACTTCTCCAGGTGAGTTAGGGGCTTCTGTGGTAGTGGGTACGACACAACGTTTTGGAATCCCTATGGGGTATGGTGGTCCTCACGCTGGATTTTTTGCTACAAAAGAGGAATACAAACGCTCTATGCCGGGTAGAATTATTGGTGTATCTATAGATGTAAACGGAAACCGTGCCCTTCGTATGGCATTGGGTACTCGTGAGCAACATATTAAACGTGAAAAAGCTACTTCAAATATCTGTACAGCTCAAGTACTACTTGCTGTTATGGCGGGTATGTATGCGGTTTACCACGGCCCTAAAGGGTTGCAATATATTGCGAACAAAGTGCACGCTTCGGCAGTAACGACTGCTAAAGCATTGGCTTCTTTGGATATTAATCAAGTAAATTCTTCTTTCTTTGATACCCTTTTGGTAAAAGCAGATGCCGAGAAGGTAAAAGAGATTGCAGAGAGAAACGAATTCAATTTCTTTTATCCGAATAAAGATTGTGTAAGTGTTTCTTTTAACGAAACAACGTCTATTGCTGATATTAACACCATTATTGCCATTTTTGCAGAAGCGGCTGGAAAATCAGCTATACATATTACGGAATTAGCTACTGAAACTCATATTCCTGCTAACTTAATTAGAACGTCTACTTTCTTAGAGCACGATGTATTTAACAATCATCACTCTGAAAGTCAGTTGATGCGTTATATCAAAAAATTAGAGCGCAAAGATTTATCGTTAAATCATTCTATGATTTCGTTAGGTTCTTGTACGATGAAATTGAATGCTGCTGCTGAAATGTTACCATTAAGCCAAAGCAACTGGAATAACATTCACCCATTTGCCCCTGCCGACCAAGTTCAAGGATATTTAACTATGCTTAAAAAATTAGAGGAACAGTTAAATGTTATCACAGGTTTTAAAGGCACGTCATTACAACCTAACTCTGGTGCTCAAGGAGAATATGCTGGATTAATGGCTATTCGTGCGTATCATGAATCACGTGGCGAAGGACACAGAAATGTGTGTTTAATTCCTTCTTCTGCTCACGGTACGAACCCAGCATCTGCTGCTATGGCGGGTATGAAAATTATTGTAACAAAAACCACACCTGAAGGTAACATTGATGTGGAGGATTTAAGAGCTAGGGCAATTGAACACGCTGCTAATTTGTCGTGTTTGATGGTTACGTATCCTTCGACACACGGGGTTTATGAATCAACGATTATTGAAATCACAAACCTAATTCACGAAAACGGCGGATTAGTATATATGGATGGTGCCAATATGAATGCGCAAGTAGGCTTAACAAACCCTGCTACTATTGGGGCGGATGTATGTCACTTAAACTTACACAAAACATTTGCTATCCCTCACGGTGGCGGTGGTCCTGGTGTAGGGCCAATTTGTGTTAACGAAAAATTAGTTGACTTTTTACCTACTAATCCTGTGGTAGCTACTGGTGGTAAACATGCTATTTCGGCTATATCGGCTGCGCCTTATGGTTCGGCTTTAGTATGTTTAATCTCTTACGGTTACATCACGATGTTAGGTGCAGAAGGCTTAAAAGAGGCTACGCAACACGCTATCTTAAATGCGAACTATATGAAAGCACGCTTAGAAGAACATTACCCAGTATTATACTCTGGGGAAATGGGACGTGCTGCACACGAAATGATTTTAGATTGTCGCGCTTTCAAACAACAAGGTATTGAAGTAGGTGATATAGCTAAACGTTTAATGGATTATGGTTTTCACGCGCCTACTGTATCTTTTCCGGTGGCGGGTACTTTGATGGTCGAACCAACCGAATCGGAAGATTTAGCAGAATTGGATCGTTTTTGTGATGCTTTAATCGCAATCCGAAAAGAAATTGCTGAAGCTACGGCAGAAGATTCTAACAACCCATTGAAAAACGCCCCGCATACATTGGCTATGTTAACGGCTGATACTTGGGAATTACCTTACTCTAGAGAAAAAGCGGCTTATCCGCTAGAATATATTGCAGATAATAAATTCTGGCCTTCTGTTCGTCGTGTAGATGATGCGTATGGCGACAGAAACTTGGTGTGTTCTTGTGCGCCTATTGAGGCGTATATGGAAAGTTAGTTTGCTGAACTTGCTAAAAATCGTTTAACCGATATAAACAAAAATGTCCTACATAATATGTGGGACATTTTTTATTTGTGTTATTTTATAAAAATTTTTCTTTTAAACCCTGATTACGTGTTAGAGATTAAAAAACATACAGATTAGGCAAGAGGCTATAGGCAATAGGCAATAGTGAAGAGGCAATAGTGAAGAGGCAATAGTAAAGGGGTAATAAATGACAAAATTGTGAACTTTTAAGACAGCCCTAATTTAATAAAAAAGTACGTTTTTTAGATTTAGAGTTCTTCTTTGTTTGGAATAAATTTCTACCGCATAATTTGGGTTAAACTTCATGGGCGAGATGAAAAGACAAAAAAAGGAAGGATTTTTTTTGTGGATAGGGAGCAAAAGCCGTAATCTAGTCGTCATTTGGCTCTTTGCCCCAAGGGAAACGTTTCATTATTAGTATATGATACCATTTAAACTTAAATAAAAAGTAATGTTCTCGATACGTTTTTTTCATTTTAAAAACAACTCGAACAGCGGGTTGAGTCTATAATTGAAATCACCGCTAGTTTGAGCGCGAAGCCAATGTCATTAAGTTAAGGAAATTTAATTCAACAATCACTTTGTTATATTGATGATTTTAAAGAGATTATGTGATTTATCCTTACGTCGAAATGACAAGATTATGAAAATTTTCTTGAATAAATCACCGTTCTGTTTGTCACTCCGACGCAAGGAGGAGTCGCTTAATCTAATTCAATTTTTGAGCCTGCTGTGTTGTTTACTTTATGTGATTTCTACTTACGTCGAAATGACAAGATTATGAAAATTTTCTTGAATAAATCACCCTTCTGTTTGTCACTCCGACGCAAGGAGGAGTCGCTTAATCTAATTCAATTTTTGAGCCTGCTGTGTTGTTTACTTTATGTGATTTCTCCTTATGTCGAAATGACAAGATTATGAAAATTTTCTTGAATAAATCACCCTTCTTTTGTCACTCCGACGCAAGGAGGAGTCGCTTAATCTAATTCAATTTTTGAGCCTGCTGTGTTGTTTACTTTATGTGATTTCTCCTTACGTCGGGATGAAACGAGAGGCTTAACTTAATGACATTGAGTGCGAAGCGCATCGAGAACCAACATTCATTTTTGTTGTTTTTGTAGAGGTACTATTTTTAAACCCAGATTACGCATTAGACCCGAGCGTAGCGAATAGACGAAGTAATATCATTTAAGGTTCAAATTTACTGTAATAATATCGTGTAATATCTCTTGATTCGTATATTCTGTAGTGAGTTTTGGTTTAGGTAATTTCAAAACTAAAATGGTATAATTAGAACCTCAGAGGCTATAATTATAATCAAAAAGGGATTAATTATAATCTAAAATGGATTAATTAGAATCTCAGAAGGTATAATTATAATCTAAAAGGGATTAATTAGAACCTCAGAAGGTATAATTAGAACCTAAAAGGGATTAATTATAATCTAAAAGGGATTAATTAGAATCTCAGAAGGTATAATTATAATCTAAAAGGGATTAATTAGAACCTAAAAGGGATTAATTATAATCTAAAAGGGATTAATTAGAACCTCAGAAGGTATAATTATAATCTCAGAAGGTATAATTAGAACCTAAAAGGGATTAATTATAATCTAAAAGGGATTAATTAGAACCTCAGAAGGTATAATTAGAATCTAAAAGAATCTAAAACAGTCTAATAATCTGTTTAAAATGAGTGGTTATATGAAAAAAGCTCAGACATTCAATCTGAGCCTTTATTTTTTGACTTACACATTTTATGGGATAGTTTCTTTTTTTAATTTTTTATCTGTCTAGCTAAATTCGTTTCACTTTGTTGAATATTTGATTTCAGCTTCTCTTAGATATTTCATTACTGACAAACGAACGCGAAAGGATTCGCGCACGAGCGGTGATTTCTCCTTATGTCGAAATGACAAGATTATGAAAATTTTCTTGAATAAATCACCCTTCTGTTTGTCACTCCGACGCAAGGAGGAGTCGCTTAATCTAATTCAATTTTTGAGCCTGCTGTGTTGTTTACTTTATGTGATTTCTCCTTATGTCGAAATGACAAGATTATGAAAATTTTCTTGAATAAATCACCCTTCTGTTTGTCACTCCGACGCAAGGAGGAGTCGCTTAATCTAATTCAATTTTTGAGCCTGCTGTGTTGTTTCCTTTATGTGATTTCTCCTTATGTCGAAATGACAAGATTATGAAAATTTTCTTGAATAAATCACCCTTCTGTTTGTCACTCCGACGCAAGGAGGAGTCGCTTAATCTAATTCAATTTTTGAGCCTGCTGTGTTGTTTACTTTATGTGATTTCTCCTTACGTCTAAATGACAAGATTATGAAAATTTTCTTGAATAAATCACCCTTCTGTTTGTCACTCCGACGCAAGGAGGAGTCGCTTAATCTAATTCATTTTTTGAGCGTGCTGTGTTGTTTACTTTATGTGATTTCTCCTTACGTCGAAATGACAAGATTATGAAAATTTTCTTGAATAAATCACCGTTCTGTTTGTCACTCCGACGCAAGGAGGAGTCGCATTATCTAATTCAATTTTTGAGCCTGCTGTGTTGTTTACTTTATGTGATTTCTCCTTATGTCGAAATGACAAGATTATGAAAATTTTCTTGAATAAATCACCCTTCTGTTTGTCACTCCGACGCAAGGAGGAGTCGCTTAATCTAATTCAATTTTTGAGCCTGCTGTGTTGTTTACTTTATGTGATTTCTCCTTCCGTCGGGATGAAACGAGAGGCTTAACTTAATGACATTGAGTGCGAAGCGCATCGAGAACGAACACTTATTTTTGTTGTTTTTGTAGAGGTACTATTTTTCAACCCAGATTACGCATTAGACCCGAGCGTAGCGAATAGACGAAGTAAATCTATTCTACTTTATTTTTCTTCCAATTCAAGCAGGTACTCCATTTTTAATCATCAAAATAGTTCATTATTTCTTCTTCTAAAATTTTCCGTGAGCACTTGAATTTATTGAGAAATTTTGTTTCACAACGAAGTCTAATGCGGAATCTGGGTTTAAAAAGAAAATTCTAAGTTTACATGGTATGATTTCGCTCCTATTTTGTAAATGATAAGATTGTCCACTTTTACTCCTGCCCTAATGCCATAAAAAAAGAACCTTTTATTAGATATAAGGTTCTTCTTTATTTGTACTAAATTTTTATTTTATTTTCCTTCCAATTCAAGCACGTACTCCCATTTTACTTTTTAAAATAGTTGACTATTTCATTTTCTAAAATTCTCTGTGAATACTTGATTTTATTCGATTTTTTTGTTTCATAACAAAGTCTAATACGGAATCTGGCTTTAAATTACTTGTTTTATTAAACTCATTATATACTCTAAGTCGGAAGTGTCGGTAACGGTTAATTCATAATCACCATTGCCCCAATGGCCTGTTTCTGAAACATCTTTTGCTAATCCTTTTGCATCTTCTAATTGTCCTTTTTTAAGATTGATAAAAAACTTCAATCCTTTTTTAAGAACAACTACATCGGTTATGTTTTTATCTTTTTTAAAGGCGATATATAGTTTTTTGGGAGCCACTTCTATTTCATCGGCAAGGTTTAAGATGGCGTTTTTATAGGTTTCATATAATTCTATAACCTCATCTGAAGCATTGCCCAAATGGTCTTCTTCGGTATACACTTTAATTTCGGCTGTAACGGATTTTATTTTTTCGTTTTGTTGGGTAACAGGTTTGATGCTTTCGGCTGATCTTGTTTTTTTAATAGGGTTAATGCTGATAATATCGTTCTGAAAACGTTTTATTTCCCATAGCTCGATTGCTATGTCTTTAAAATTTGTGGCCAATCGTTGATTTTCGGTAAAACTGGGCGATACAAAAACTACGCGTGTTTGTGACCATTCTACTTTGCTACTATGTAAGTTTTTGTTTAACGTTTCATTATAGGTCAGTACAAAATCTGCTTTGTTTTCGAGCATCAAGCTTAAATAGGTAAAGCCTTGATCGACTACGCTTGCATTTTTATCGCGTTTGTATTCGATAATGATGAATGATTCTGCTTGTGGGTCGTAAGCTAGGGTATCAATCCGTTTGCCTTTTATAGTAAATTCGCTTTTGACAAACTCTAAACCTGTTAGTAAGGTTAGGTTTTCTTCAAAAAGATGTTGAATATCTCGTTCTAATTTAAAAGGGTTTTCTTTTAGTTGGGTTAGTTTGGTTTTATTAAGGTTGTAAAGATTCATTTTTTATTTGTTTTTGTTATTTAGATTCCTTTGTTGTTACGTAGCAATAGTGTCATTACTTTGTCTTGCCTTCTCGCATGACTGTGTGTTTAGTCATTGCAAGACAGAAAGCCTTTATGATTGCTTCTTGCATTGGTTTAAATTGTATTGGTATTGATAAACGCCATCGCTACCTCTTCATTTTCTTCAATGGCTATTTCTACGGCTTTTTTTGCTATTTCTAGTAGTTGCTCACTTTGTTTTTTGAGATTTTGAGATTCCTGTATTTTTTTTGTTATATTTTTTTTTGTGTCTTCTGAAATAAATGGAATGGGTAAATTTAATACATCCTCATCTTTAATAACAGGATATGAAGTGCCAACATTAAATTTCAAAAGCCAATCTTTATATGTACTAGTTCTCAAAAGTACTTTCAATACTTCGTTTGAAAATTTTGTGTTTTCTTTTTCTCTCAAGACTGTAAATGCTCCACTAACAATTAAATCATCTATTTCAAAATCTATAATCGTAACTGCTCCTCGATATGGTCGAACATTAGAAATCAAAATATCACCCTTTTTGACAATGGTTTTTGCATTTGCTGGCAAGTCTTCTGATAAAATATAATTGAACGAACATAATCCATCTCCAACATTTACATCTCCAATCTCAATATAATTATATCCTAACTTATCTTTTTTAGCTATAGTTTTTATGAGCTCAAATTCATTTTTAATATAAGAATATCCTTTTTTGTTTTTAGTCACTAATTCTTCATATTGTTCATACTTCTTTTGGTAATACTCGGCATCTAACCTGCCTGTAATGCCAAAACTTTCCTTAAAAGATTTCACATTTACATTGGGTTCGATTCCCGTCTTCGCTACCATAGAAGTTGTCATTTTATCAGGATTGGAAGCTATGCCCTTCATGTTTACATTATGAGCGCCGGATTGTGGTTCCAAAGGTTCCTCGTGACCGCAGGATTCATAACCCTTAGCCTCATCAAAACCAATTTCTTGTAATAATAGGGTTTCGGCTTGGGTGTAGAGTTCTATTGATTTTCTTAATTTACCTGATGCTAAAACAAAATTATCTCTAATTTTATTTTGAAATAGCATCCCTAATAAAGGAATTTTTATTTGTTTTACTTCTTCAGGATTGACATTGGTCTGATTAATAGATTGTCTTGAACGCCTTTTTACATCCCATACTCCAATTTTTGAATTTAGAAATGCAGATAAATATTCGGGTAAAATTTTATTTTGATTAGGAATAAATCTAACTAAGTATGAAGCAAATATAAAGTCTCTATCATCTTGTTTGTAATAAATCCCCGTTCTTCCTACCCATTCATAAGAATTTGTTCTATTAAATAACACATCACCATTATTTAATTTGAAAGTTTCCAATTCGGAAGATGTAATATCTGCATATTTGTTAACTTCAAAATCACAAAGCATATTATGAATTTCATTCATCCTATAGATTGGATAACCTTTGTTATCTTCATTCATTGACAATGAAATCCCATATTGCGCATTAATCAAACAATTTCCGATTAAATCATATTTTAATTTGGGGTTCAGTTTTGGTTCTTTTGTCCAAAAGTCTGTATCAACTCTAAAATCTTTGTTATTAAAAACTTCACTAAAATTTACTTCTTTAGTCTCAAGCCGTTCCAACAATTCCAAATATCTGGTTTGGTTGAAACGGCTAGTTACTTTCCCACAAAAGACAGTTTTTCTTTTTTAGCAAATTCTATAAAAGCTTCGGCTATACCGTCTTGGGTTCGTTCGTCGTGGTTAAATAAATCGTGTTTAACTATTAGGTGCCCGTGTGAGTCTAATAAAAATTCTTCTAGATTTTGTGGTAATTCATTGTAATGATCAACAGGTTCGGCTACTTCATTAACTGTTGTATTGTTACTTGTTTTTGTATTAGGGAAATCTTTTTTCTTTACAAATATTTTTTCGCCACTGTTGTCTTTACTGGGTTCTTGCATGGTAGCAAAAAAAATAGGGTAATCTTCTACTTTTGGGCATAAGGTATCGTCCCATTTTTGTATAAACAATACGGAGGTTTTGGTGCCTGTATGGGGTTTAAACACGTTGCCATGCAAGCCTACTACCGCTAAAATTCGGCATCGTTCGGCTATAAAATCACGTATGTGTTTGTCGCTACTGTTATTAAAACGCCCTTGTGGTAATACGACGGCCATTCGTCCGCCTGGCTTAAGGAAGTCTAGGTTTCTTTCAATAAATAAAATGTCTCTACCTACGGCATTTTGATATTTCCCTGTGGGTTTTTTGCCTAATTCGTATTTAGATATGATACGAGTTTCTTTTATATCGCCGGCAAAGGGTGGGTTGGCCATCAAGACATCAAACTGAAAATCGTGGCAGTTGTATATTTGTTTTTCTTTTACATATATTTTGCCGTTTTTTTCTTCTTCAAAAGTTTCGGTTTTTACTTTATTGTCTTTTAATAGTTTTCTTAAATTTTTCCAACCATTGCCATATACTTCATCCCAATTTTTATCATTGTAATAATCGTCCCAACGTTCAAAATCTAGCGTGTTTAGGTGCAAAACATTGGTTTGTCCATCGCCTGCAATTAGATTTAAGGTTCTCGAAACGCGAACGGCTTTTTCGTCAAAGTCAATTGCAAATACGTTGTTTCGAACATAATCTTTTTGTTCGGGTAGTTTTTCTTCGGCTGTAAATAAATGACTTTTATTGAGTCCTCGTTCTTTGAGTTGTTTTTCCCATACGTGAAAAATGGCGTGTACAGGAAAACCACAACTACCCGCAGCGGTATCTATAACGGTTTCTTCTGCCTTGGGGTCTAGCATTTTTACACACATATCAATGACATATCGGGGTGTAAAATACTGGCCTTTTTCGCCTTTACTACTTTTGTTTATTAAATATTCAAAGGCTTCATCAACGACATCTAAGTTGGAATTAAACAATTTGATGCTTTCTAATGAAGAGACACAAATAGCCAAATGTGAGGGGGTTAAACTAATTTTAGAGCTTTCAGAAAAAACACCTTCCCATTTTGCTTTTGCTTTTTCAAACAAGGTTTGAATTTTGTTTTTGAGTTCGGTTTCGGTTTCTCCGTAGTTTCTAAATTCTAGTGTTCTGGTTTTATTTCGGGTACTTTCTAACTCGTCGTATAACTTGGTAAAAATTAATTGAAAGAGTTCTTCAAAAACATCTACTCCGGCATTTGCTAGTACTTCGTCCTCCATTTCCAGAATTAAATCTTTTAATGATTTACGCTCGTTTACTAATTTGTCTTTTTCAATTAAGTCGTCAATCGTCCATCGTTCGGTTAATACATCGGTTAATTTTTGGGATGCGTTGGGAATTTCAGGGATGTCTTTAAAATAATTGGGGTCTCTTCTGTTATAAAATGATATACTATCGCCATTGCTCCAAATTCCTATAGGGGCACCTGTAGCATTACAATAGGATTTTAGTTGTTCTTTACCGTCTTTGAGTTTTGGTTTTTTGAGTTCAACCATTATGTATATGGACGTTGAGTTTTGCTTATCAAAAATAACGATATCGGCTCTCTTTTTTTCACGACCAAAACTAACGGCGTATTCTAGTTCCATTCTTTCAAACGGATAGTCGTAATCTTGATTTAAAACCAAAAGATATAATTGTCTAACTACTTCCTCGGGGGTTAATTTTATTTTTTTGTTTCTAACCAAACAATCAATATAGGGAATGGCAGTTCCTTTTTTGTCTTTTTCGAGATAGATTGAATTTTCTAGTTTTGAAATTTTATCTTGTGAAAATTGGGTTAGTTTGTAATTGGTATCTTTAAGTATATCAGTTAGTTTCATTATTTAAGGTGTAGACGGTATTTTTTTTCAAAACTAACTATAAAAAACTACTATTACAATTACCGCATGATAGTTTTTAGTATCTTATTGTATTTGGATACAAAAAAGAGTGCCATTGCTGACTCGCTCATTTGCCTATGGTAAGGTTGCCTTGTGCGCTTTAACTCCTGTTATAAAAGCAGCTACTTCGGTGAGTTTTTTGTTAATTCGCGTTGGGTTTAATTCTTTTTAGGGAGAAGGTAATGGTGAAGAGGCAAGAGGCAATAGGCAATAGGCAAGAGTGAAAAGTGAAGGGTGAAGAGTGAAGGGTGAAGAGTGAAGAGTGAAGAGTGAAGAGGCAATAGGCAATAGGCAAGAGGCAAGAGTGAAAGGTGAAGAGTGAAGAGGCAATAGGCAATAGGCAATAGGCAATGGTGAAGAGTGAAGAGTGAAGGGTGATTTATTTACTATAAAAATTTATTCGGTGATCTTCCTCAAAAAATCATTTTTTAATGGTTATGGGACCGCTTGGGGTCTTGTTTCAAATTTTAAAAATTACTTGTTTTTTTTGGCTACTTCTTTTTTTTCTTTTATTTTTTAAAAAGAGGCTTTATGATATCTCCATTTTTCAAAAAACTGGCTCTCTCATTTTGTTAATTTATTAGATGCTATTTTTAAATAAAAGGATTTATTTAAACTATTCATACAAAAACATAATTTAAAAGCTATTTATTTACATACTTTACAAAAAGAGGATATAAGTAAAATTTACCTCGTATTGAACGATTTGTTTCGCTAAATTAGTCGTTTTCAAAACCCAATACAAAATGAATATTAAGATAACTGGTACAGGAAGCTATATCCCTACTGAAATTGTAAGCAATCTGGATTTTGCTAAACATGTTTTTTTAAATGACGATGGCACGCCTTTTCCTCTACCTAACGAAACCATTGCAGAAAAATTTCATGACATTACTGGAATTGAAGAACGCAGGTACGTTACAAATAATTTATTAACTTCTGACATTGGCACCATAGCGGCTAAACGGGCTATAGAAGATGCTACTATAGATCCCGAGACGTTGGATTATATTATATTTGCTCATAATTTTGGCAATGTAAAAGAGGGTGCAATACAAACTGATATTTTGCCTAGTTTGGCAACTCGTGTAAAACATAATTTACGTATTAAAAATCCTAAATGTGTAGCTTATGACATGCTTTTTGGTTGTCCTGGCTGGATAGAAGGTGTCATTCAAGCAAAAGCATTTATTCAAGCAGGAATGGCCAAAAAATGTTTGGTTATTGGGGCTGAAACTTTATCGCGCGTTGTTGATTTACATGATCGGGATAGCATGATTTATTCGGATGGTGCTGGTGCTACCATTATTGAATCATCAAAAGATGAGGGGGGTATTTTAGCGCATGAATCGGCAAGCTTTACTTACGATGAGGCGTATTATTTATTTTTTGGCAATTCTTTTAATAAAGAGCACGATCCGAATGTTCGTTACATTAAAATGCACGGACGAAAAATTTATGAATTTGCCTTAAACAATGTGCCAAAGGCCATGAAAGAATGTTTGGATAAAAGTGGTCTAGCTATTAATGAGGTAAAGAAAATATTAATTCATCAAGCTAATGAAAAAATGGATGAAGCGATCATTCATCGTTTTTATAAATTATACAAACAAACGCCTCCAGTAGACATTATGCCTATGAGTATTCATAAATTAGGTAATTCTAGCGTCGCAACTGTCCCTACCCTATTTAATCTAATTATTAAAGGAGCAATCAAAAATCAAGAGATTAATAAGGGTGATGTCATTATTTTTGCATCGGTAGGCGCTGGAATGAACATTAATGCTATCGTATATAAGTATTAATTCATTTTTGGCTTGGATTATCCGCTAAAATTTTATTCCAAATAAAAAAGCTTGGCTTCTAAAAAATACTTTTTTTTGTAGTCATTTAAACCCTAATTCGCATTAGACCCGAGCGTAGCGAATAGACGAAGTAAATCTATTCCACTTTATTTTTCTTCTAATTCAGGCATGTACTCTAATTTTATTGATCAAGATAATGGGCTATTTCATCTTCTAAAATTTTTCGTGAGCACTTGAATTTATTGAAATTTTTTGTTTTACAACGAAGTCTAATGCGGAATCTGGGTTAAGGATATTATCAATTGGGTTGCCTTTTTTGTATTATTGTTTTAATCTAATAATTACACTGTAGACTTTTCCTGCTATTAAACCAGCTTCTGCTACAGGTTTTGAATTGAGAGCTAATTTTATGGTTTGTCGTATGTTTTTATCGGAATTCTTAACATCTAACACGATTAATTCATTATCCGAATTCACTGTAAAAAGCACATAAGCGGTGCTTTCCTTTTCTACTTCAATATCTTTTAATGCGTTTTTTGTTACTTCTATTATCACTTTTGTCGCTCTTGGCAAATCTTCATCTACTTTACTTGATTTCGCCATTATTAATTCCGAACTTAATAAAATCGAAACAATTACTAATACATTGATTAATTTTTTCATGATTTCTTTTTCTATTTGTTTATAAGACAAAATTAGGAGAACAAATCACACAAAAAACAGATTTACAAAAACTTAACCTATATTTAATGCCTTCATTTCTTGACATGTAGCAGACCCAATAGGTTTTCTTTTTTTGAAATATTGATCATTAAACCCAGATTACGTATTAGAAAAAATAAATTTTACAGCTTATTGAAATATGGGGCCACAAATGGCCCTGTTGCGTTACCGTGACTATCTACGTTATATATTTGTCCGTTTCCGCCTATAATCACCGTATTACTCCCTCCTGGTATGGTTATTTGTTCTCCATTGGCTCCGCCTACAATAATATCGCCATTGGGGTTTATGGTGATTGTGGTAATTAAAAAGGTAACCTCTTTTTTATTCAAATTTTCCTGAGCCATTAATAAATGACTCAGGAAAATGAAAAGTATAATGAGGTGTTTATTCATCTAAATATTTGGAAAGAGTAGATTTGTTTTCTTCAATAATTTTTGACAGCTTATAAAGATTTAAAGTACCATCTGCATCTCTTACCAATGGCTTGAGTTTGTTTATTTCAGGGTATTTAGGATTATTATCTTTTATTTCAAATTGAGAAAAGGCTTTTTCCTTTAATAAAAAAATTACTTTTAAATGCTCTATAATTTTACTTGTTTCGATATATTCTTTCCATACATTTGATTCTTTTTTGGAAATGAATATTTGGTTTTTGGAAATGGATTTATGTTGAATACTTCTAAATTTAATAAAACAATATATTTCTTGATTATATTCAAGACTGATTTTAGAGAATACAGAAATTTTATTTACAATACTGTCCTTGTTAATGGATAATAAATTATCAAATTTTTGAGTCAATAATCCCTCTGGTGAATTCAAATAATCAACCTTTACATAAAGTGAGTCAGTTACATTAGAAGAATTTATTAAATAGTCATAATACGAAGCTTCTGAAAATTGGAATGTACCAATTGAATTAGTCTTAATTCCTTTTAATTCTCGCAAATTATTTTGAGAATAGTTAAGTAGAGTAAAATTCAGAATCGCTATAAATATTATTTTTTTCATTGTATATTTTTATAAAATTGAATAAGGATCTTTGAAGTAATCTTTTTTATTTAAATTATTAATTGATTTATCAATATACCAAGAGTCTATTTCTTGATTTAATTTATTAAAATCTAATTTTCCTTTTATAAATACTCTTTTATTGAGTTCTTGCAATTGAGGTGATTCATTCTTTTCTAAAATAATTTTTTCTAACTCATCAGTTTTCAATCTTAATGCTGTCATAGCCAAATTAGAAACCATTTTCATCGAAGTTTTATACCATCTTCCAGCATATTTTTGCATCACAGTAATACCTGCTTGAGGTTTAGGACTTTCTTGAGTTATAAAATAAAATTTCACAATTGCAGTAGGTATTCCATCTATTTCAAATTCAAGTTTATGTTTTAATTCAAAATAATTTTTATCAACGTTCATTTTCTTTACTCTATCATAGTGGGATTGATCATTTATGTCTGCTTTTTGCCGACCTCCCAATGTGTTGAAAATTTCCCATTCTTCATTCGAACATGATAGAATTGATTGGATTAATTCCTCTGGAAACTCATTTTTTATATTTTTAAAATCCTTTGTAGCTTTTATTATAAATTCAGGTTTGTATTTATAAAAATAAATTTCAGTTAAATTAAAAGAATAGATTCGGTTAGATTTTTCCTGACAATAAGTGTTTTGGAAAAAAAGAAGTAAAGTAAAAAGGCTAATGGATATTTTTCTCTTCATTTTATTATCTTAGGTTTAATTTTTTTTCTTTTTTTTCTATTTCTATAAAAATGTAGCATATTAATAATGAAACTACCCACAAAACGGGGAGTCTTAAAATATTAAATAAATGAGATTTAATTGGATATTTGATTTGTGATTTTTCTCCAAGATAAGCTTTGGTGGTACAATATCTATACCAAACATACTTATAAATATACCCTTTTTTTGATGTTTCGATTTTTTCACTAAGATCATCATCCTTAATTGATCCAAAATAGATTTTAGTTTTATAATTATTTAATTCTTTAGAAAAGCCATAAACCCAACTCGAATTAGTACCCTCGTTATCAGTGCAGATAATAGAATCAATTAAGACATATTTTTTTTGGTATTCATTATAATTTATTAATAAATCTCGATCTCTTATTATAGTAGTTAAACTAAAAAAAACAGGAAAAATACCAAGTAATGAAAATAAAAAAAAAGGAATACTTATAATTCGAATCATTTTTTTTGTCAGCATATTTTAAACTATTATTTTTTATTCATATAAAGTAATCTTGTCAGTTATAGCCCAAGTTTTATCTACATCAACTAACGTAAAACTAATGCCTCCTTTTGATTTTATTTTGGCTTTGACTCCTAATTTTATGGGGTCAAAGTAAAAACCTCCTTTAAACTCATTACTGGTTATATCATATACAACTTTTCCAGAACCACAGCCTTCTCCAAAACCATTTACAGAAAAATCAACTAAATCTTTGGCGACTAATAGTTCTGCTTTAAGCCCCAATTCAAGACATCCTTTTAAATTTCCTTCAAAATAAAATTCATCATTGAAGACATTATTTGTTTCGCCAACTGTTTTTTTCAAAGAACCACCAATTAAATTAACTTCAACTTTCGGCGAAGCAAAAACTCCGACTTTTGATACATCTTCAATATTAAGAATTTTTAGAAAAGGTGGATAACCCAAGAATTCACCTTTTAGAGACAAACCTCCGTTGATACTCCCTTTAAGAACTTTAAAATAATGTCTTGAATTTAAATCAATATCATTATAATTTTCTCCTTTTATTTTTAATGGTTTAATTTCAATTTTAAATTTATCTGTTCCAAAGAAATCATTAATTTTATCAGATACTTTTTTGAAAGGAAGTAATAATTTATCATTAAACTGGGTTATTTGACTACTAACAGCTGGAGGCATAAAACTTGCATCTCCTCTGTTTTCGTTTATCCACTTCACATTAACATCTTTACTACTAGAGTTTGGAAACCCAGTAATCGCTGTTACCTTTACATCTTTCTTTTCATTTATATATTTTGAAAAACTTAAAATTCCCTTACCACTAGTGTAATCAATATTATTAAGTTTCCATTTAACATTTTCAATAGGAATTTCATTTATCATCAAGTTGGGTGTATTAGTAATTCTAAATTCTGTATTTTTAACTTCAGTTGTAACAGTAGGTTTATTTACATAATATAAAGTTTCCCCTTCACCTGCTATTCTTTTTGTATTTGATAAATCAATAGCTTCTAGTTTTGTAAAAACAAATGGTTTTAATGTTTTCTCAATCTCTATTCTTACACTTGGTTTTTTCTCTAATTCAAAAGCATTTGCTACAAGATCAAATTTCAACAAATTAATTAAATTCGGGGTGTTATCCTCAATTGGTAAACTTTGTTTGGCTGTTGTAGCATCATATCCTCTCCATAACGTCTCTTTTCCAGGTTCATGAATAGTAAAATTTACTTTTGTCCCTTTTTCTAAATTTTTCATCTCGAAAGTTTCATACATACTCCTCTTGTATGGAATTTTTATTTTCCCTCCTGTATAATATTTTTTGTCTTCGTATTCTATGTAATAATCTTTCCCCGTTACATTTGTTCCTGTACTATTTTGATTTGTATTTCCTGAAGCTGTCTCATTGGTAGGATTTGAAGTTTCATTTGTAGTACCTTCTGAATTTGTATTACTGTTGCTTGACTGGTTCTCCCCAGTCGTGCTTATGTTACCTACATTTGAGGAACTACTAATATTGTTTCCAGAGTTTACTTCTGTTGTAGTTCCACTTGTTTCTGATTCGTTTACACTAACTACTCCTACATCTTGACCTCCTCCTTGCGGTCCAAACACCTCTACAATCAAAGGATCCTGCTCCACCACATTCGGCGCTTCAGGATTATACGTTGTTTCCACCACACCTTTTATCAATTGGTAATTGGTATTAACCGTAATGTTATTAAACGCAACCGCAATTTTAGTATCGGCCAAATAAAGTACTATAATATAGCCTTTGCCAGTGTATGGATTATTACCTGATAATTCCAATATTTTTACAGGAAAATCTCCAGCTGTAAACGTTTCTGAAACGATAAGGTTGTTTATAGGGGTTTGGTTCGCTATAGCAATAGTAGGATTCAATCCGCAGGTAAAACTCGTGGTAGCAGTACCCGCTGCAGGGGTAGTAGGAGCGGTATCCCAAGCATATTTTGTGCTACTGATAGGTTCAAAACGCACACTAACCCCTTGAGCAGTAAACTACGATGCTTGTCCATTTGAAGCGACTCCATCAGTATTTTGCGCAGTTGTAGCACCCCCCGGAGCTGGCACAAATGGACCTGTTGCGTTACCTTGGCTATCTACGTTATATATTTGTCCGTTTCCGCCTATAATCACCGTATTACTCCCACCAGGTATGGTTATTTGTTCTCCATTGGCTCCGCCTACAATAATATCGCCATTGGGGTTAACAGTGACAGTAGTAATTACAAAGGTAACCTCGTTTTTAATCGAATATTCTTGAGCTGATAGGAATTGAAATAGGAATATTAAAAAAAATAATATTTTATTTTTTGAATTCACAATTTCTTTTTATAAAAAGGCATATTGACCATCCAGTATTCTTCTTCTTTTTCCATTTTTGAGCAACCTTCGATTACTATCTTTTTTAGAATTTTAATATTTTTTTTAACAAATTTATCTTTAATAGAAATGTCGTTGCTTTTCGCTACCTTATCGAACTCATTTTTTATTAATTCATAAGGAAGTTTATATTTATCAACCAGATAAAATACTTTTCCTGCAAAATCAAAGTTCGGAGAGGTATAAATACTATTACTTTTAGCAAATGTCCCATCAGCATTAAATACGTGTTCACTCATAATAACTTCTTGCCTATTCACTAATAATAAATCATATAATTTATTATTTATACTTGAAGTGTTAATATAGCTTACTATATTATGGTAATCTCTAAATGATTCGTTTTTGCCATTTGTTTTGACATAATTATTTACTTTTTCATTAAATAAATTGACTGCATCAGGATCGTTAAACGCTAATAATTCTTCTGTAAAATTCCATTCGAGTAGTTCTTTACTCCATTTTTTTATACTATCATATGCTTCAGGATATTTTATTTTTGTTATTAAATATAAATTAGGGATAGCCCCTTTACAGTCTCTTCCATTTTTATACAACAAAATTCTATCTGCAATTACACTGTCTTTTAATTTTAATATTAATTTTTCAGATTTTAAAATAGAATCTATTTGCTTGCTTCTTTTTTTTCTGTACAAATAACTCTCAACTTCATATTCAAGTCTTTTTTTATCATCTAATAATTTTATATATTCTCTATTTTTATTCTCTAATTCATATTGACAACGAGAATTTCTATCTAAACTTTTTAAGAAATAAGTTTTTATTTCTTTGTCAAAATAGAGGCTTTTGTAATCTAAATCTCCTCTTTCGTAACTAATTTGATCCCTTATTTTATCTATTGCATCATAGACATTATTATTTTTAAAAATATTTAATATCGTATCTCTTGATACATATTTTATTTGTTGTGCATTCATTTTACAACAAGCACATAAAATGAAAATTATTGTTAATTTATTTATCATATTTTTTTATTTAGAAGTTCTTTCGGTATTTAATAACTGGATCTTAAACCACGTTTTTCTGTTTATCTGATAATCCATAAAATTATGTTTGGTATTACTTAATTTAGAATCTAAAATTATATTTAACCACCCATTACTTTCAAATGTATGTGGTAAACGCAACCAATGACCAAATTCGTGTGCTGCTAATTCTTCTTGAGTCTCTCCAATACTTGAAGTTGCTTTTACGTGAAAACCACCAACTCCTCCGGTAAAATGTGCCCCTCCAAGGAATTGCGATGATTCGTCGTTAGATACTGATGCTTTTTCTCTTACTAAACTGGTTACATAATAATAATCATTTGCTTTATCGTAGTTTGGTGGATCAAACTGACTTCTATCTACACCTGGAAATTTAAAACCATCTAATCCTTTCAAAATATCATTTGTACTTGAATAAGTAGTAGAAAAAGTTGTTTTAGTTTGATTTATATTAAAATTCTCACTGTCAACTGTGTATTTAATAAAAAATTGATTGTGCGAATGTGTATTTAAATAATATTGTAAAGATTGATTGGTAAAAGGGCTAGGATAAGTTATGTCATCATTAAATTTAACATAAATTAAATGTATATTTTTCTTTATAGTCTCCGCACAATAATATTCTATTAAACCAACTTTTTCTTTTGTCTCTTTTACAAAAACTTCTATCAAAATAGGATCTAATGTTTTTGGTTTTGGAATATTTACATATTCCAATGCGTTTATTATAATTTGATTAAGCGTTTTAATATCATTTGCATTTACTTCTAATTCGGATTGTTTATTAATTTCTATTTTATTTTGCACTGTCGGTCTAAAAACCAACTTAAAATCAGGATCTTTTTTTGCTATATCATCAAAATCGTTAAAATCAACTTTAATTGTCGCAATTTGATCTTTTTTCAAACCAATCACAGGAGCATAATAAACTTCTTTCTTTTTGCCAACAATAATACTTTGATAATAAGTATTGCTTTTTATAGTAGCGTGCCTTTCAAAACCGTCATCGTACAAGAACTCT
The DNA here is from genome assembly GCF_042182265.1 of Flavobacterium davisii. Taxonomy (NCBI): domain Bacteria; kingdom Pseudomonadati; phylum Bacteroidota; class Flavobacteriia; order Flavobacteriales; family Flavobacteriaceae; genus Flavobacterium; species Flavobacterium davisii. The sequence goes on along the minus strand of NZ_CP097869.1, from coordinate 1,746,217 downwards.
CCAGTATAATTATCAGGTCTGTTAAATTTTACTACTGGTGCTGTGTAAGTTACTATATTCAAAATGGCTATTTCGGTTTTTCCAATACTATCCAATACAATTAGTTTTGTTTTCTCTTTTTTCAAAGTAGCTGCATCAGCTTTTATAGTTACAAAATACTTGCCATTCTCTTTAATTAAATTTACATCTTTGTCATCGAGTTTTAATTTTGTTTTTTCAATACTTAATGAGATACTTTCATTCTTCTTTTTAATTTCAATTTTCAAATCTTTACCGTGTAGCATTGTTGCTAGTTTGTCTTTGTGCAAAAACTCTACTCCTTTATAAGCAAATTTTAATTCTGCTTTTGCTTGCTCTTCAGTAGTAACTACTTCACTTATTGATTTTGTAGATTTTACTTCTCCTGTTGAATTATTTACTTCATAGGAATTTCCTTGACTATCTGTTACAGTTGTAGTTTGGCTATTGCTATTTATAGGAATTGTAATAATTTGACCATTTGGACTTGTTATGTTTATAATACTTTGTGAAGTGTTAACTTGAATATTTTCAGTAGAAGTTATTGGAAAAGTAACGATTGAACCACTATTTTCATTGCTATTTTGGTTATTCCCGCCACTCAAATCCTCTACATCACTAATATTCGGCGCTTCTGGATTATACGTGGTTTCTACCACTCCTTTTATCAATTGGTAATTGGTATTAACCGTAATGTTATTAAACGCAACCGCAATTTTAGTATCGGCCAAATAAGGTACTATAATATAGCCTTTGCCAGTGTATGGATTATTACCTGTCAATTCCAATATTTTTACAGGAAAATCTCCAGCTGTAAACGTTTCTGAAACGATAAGGTTGTTTATAGGGGTTTGGTTGGCTATAGCAATAGTAGGATTTAGCCCACAAGTAAAACTCGTGTTACTAGTCCCCGCTGCAGGCATGCTAAACTGGTTAATCCCCGAGTAGGTAAACGTGCCGGTATTACCCAAAACAGCTGGCTCGCAACTGCCTCCTACACGAAACTCATAGCTCACACCGGCTTCTAAGTCCGAAAGAGTGGTCTGGGGGTTCATGGTGTACACCTCAAACCAAAGCCCCCCAGCCCCCAAAGGGGGAGCTTTCTTATACTGGAGATGATACTTGGTGTGACTTTTATCGCCTAACCAACTCACGCGAACACTACGGGCACTTACAGCCTCGCTTAATATAAAAGTAGGAGCAGGACAATGACTGGCATACGTAAAATGGTAAATCTCACTATATCCCTCGTTTTTAAACACATTATTAAGCGACAATCCCGAGGTTGACATAGCACGCACCCGCCATGCATAGCGTTTGCCTGGCAATAAGTTGGGTTTACTCACATCATACAACAAGGCTGTACTACGCAGTTCCTCTTCATACAATAAGGGACTGGTTAAAAAACCTATTTGTGGATCTATAGTAGGATCCAATATTTCTTTCAGTTCAAACTGATACGAGACATTGGTAGCATTTATTTGTCGAGGGGTCCAAGTAAATAAAATATTCGGAAAATCGCTTACCGCAATACTTTCATTTCGAGAGGGCGTATTAAGCAGTGGAGGATCGTTGAGCATCAAATACAATTGCGCACAACTTTTTTGCGAAATTTTCTGATTAGTTAAAAAATCATATAACTCAAAACAAACAGTATACAAGCCCTCGGGCAACGCATTAGCATATTGCGAAGGACTCATGCCTTCTAGGTTTTCCAATCGGAATAAGGGTGCCAACTCTAGGTTAGTCAACGTTAGCAATTCACCACCATTTATATATATCGGGTTCATGCCTACCACCACCTCCGAACTCTGCGCCTGAATCCCGTTGCCTTGCACATACATTTTAAGTCGCACCTGACGATTGTTGATCCCAATATCAGTGGTATTAACCAATAAGCGCATTCTAACATCCATACTGTTAGCATAGTCCGATAATCGACTGCTATAAGGCACATGAAACACCGGTGTCATCTGTACCGGATACACCTGCGCCATACCCAACAATGAGGTGAAAAGTAGGAGTGATGCGAGTAAAACAAGTCGTTTTAGCATAAATGACTAATCAGCTTCCAAAGATACGGTTTTGGGCGTTCCCTTGTTGCATACCTGTTTGTTGTTAAAAACAACGATTTCTAAGCAACAAGGTCGGGCTATCCGCTGTATCTGCTGCTTTTCAAGACAGCAGGATGCCGCTACTATCCCTAACGCGCAACGCAAGAAGATACTTTTTAAGTTACAAACAGCTTAACTTTCTTTTTCTAAGCATCAATCTTACTTCCGTTCTTCCCTTCGCTACTATTCCTTATAAGGAACACTTTTTTCTAAAAGTGTTGAGGAAGTAGCAGGGCTAATTTTATTTCTCATTCTTTTTCAAACATAGACTTCCTACAAGGGAAGGAACCCTTGACATTGATATTTCTATTTTCATATCATTATTTATAAGGTAGTCTATACTTTCGTGGGCAATAAACCTATCCCAATATCCCTTGGATTTTATTTGAATATTTGGAAAGTATTTTTCAATATTATCTGACAAAAAAGGAACTTCTAATCTTTCATCTAAAATAAAGATATCTCCCTGATAACATCGACTATCATTTTCCCAGACTCGTGGGAAAATACATATACGTTCTACATTTTTATTTTCTAAGTAAATCACTATATATGGAGAATCTTCAAAAATTACTCTTTGCAATTCTGAATATGATTTTGAATAATTTTCAAATTTATAAGAGATATTACAAAATTCCTTTAACCAGCTCTCAATATTTACACCAACATTAATAGGAATATCTTCTAAATATAGTGCCTCTTCTTTGAAAGAAACCTTATTAATACTATTTAATTTTTTCATATGTTTTTGTAATGTCATTAAACCTATAATTATACTTTGTTTTAAGAGGCTGAATAAATGTTCCATCAGGTTTCTTCCATCCTATCGTAATAACCTCAATTTCTCGTTGATAAAATCCTGTAGATCCAAATAAAGTACTTGGGTCAGATAACAGCCTAATATTGTCTCCTCTAGCAAAGGCTTCTTCTAAAAATGGTAAATTATAATCTTTCCAGAATATTTCATTTGCCTCTGTAATAATTTCTGATTTTGTTGGATTAATATTACCCAACTTTTTTAAATTTTCAACAGCTATTTTTTGTAATCCATTATATGTATTATCATCTACATCCAAAATATTAATTCCTCCTTTATTGACTTGTCCTCTTCCAAAAGCTCCTTCAGGTAAATCATTCTTTATCCATTTAGAACCAGGTGCATCTAACACATCATCAAATTTTGCTATACAAGTAGTGGTTTTGTCGGAATTTGTAACTATATTCTTTCCCCATCCTTCATAATTAAAACTAATTGTATTTTCTGAAATTTCAGCTAATAATTTATCGTCTTTAGAAAATATTTTTATAATATTCCCCACTTTTTCTTGTTTATATCCCGCATTAATAAATACACTATATATTTTACCTATATCTCCTTTAAAAATCAAATTTCCACTAACGACATTTTCTGTCATTGCAAACGCTTTCCAAACTTTTTCTTGCTCTGTTACCAATTGTTTTTCAGTAGGAGAAAGGTTATCAAGATTTGTGGTCAATGTTTTCCATTGTGTGTACTGTGCTACTAATAAATCTCTAATCCCTTTGTTTTGTTGTAAAAAGTTTTTGGTATTTTCAGGAAGTGCAACTACAAATTTATATCCTCCAACAGTCAGATTTTTCACACCAATAACTGCCATACCAAGATTGAAAGCGTTAATGGCTTTGCCAAGGTTACTGTTTGGTTCTACCGTACCAGTATTTACCGCAATATTCCCAACTGCACCTGCTACTTCTGCCATTGCCCAAGCTCGGCGTACCCAAGTTACTTTGGTAGCCAAGGCAGTGCCTCCGCTAAAATAGATGGTTGCTAAATCTAGAGTAGTTACTACGCCTTTCTCAATATAATCGTTGCGTATCTTGTCGGCTTGGTATTTTAGCAAAATAGCTGGCACAATGTAATTGTTATTGCCAATGCTGTTTTCTCCTAAAGCCGTAGCAATCAATGGCAACTTGTCACCGTTTGGCACAATAATAATCGGCGTAAGAGGAGATACTTCCGTTATTTTTTCGGTATGCTCTGTTTTTACAACACCGCTTCCATTAGTATCAAAAGCATTGTAAAAATAAGTGGTATAAACATCGTTCAAAGTTATGTTTCCTGTACTTTCACTATATTCTCCTGCATTTACTTTAGAAGTAAATCTTGGTGCAATAGCAGAAGAGGTATCACTACTATAGTTAATCGCATTCAGGTTGATCATTCTTGTTGCAAAATCATCTGCCTTAGTAGGCCATCTTTTTTCTAAAGATTGTGGTGCTTGGTTAAACATTGTTACCAATGCTCCTATAAAATTGGTGTAGTTCTTTTTATCTGTCAAGAAATAGATAGAAGCATCGTCTAGCTCTGCTACTAGATGTTTTAAGACTTTGTTGTTGTTTTTCTCTAAATACGTATAGAAGTCTCCATAATTGCTGGTCTTGATAGCGGACATCAAACGCAGAATTGCCAATTCAGACTGCTCTTTCAGGGTGGTTTGTCCTGCTACAGTGGTAATAAGGCTTTCTATCTCTTCATATGTAAGATTCCGGATAGCTGCCATACAAGTGCTGTTCACTGTAGAGACTACTTTTTCTGCATCCGTCAGTTTAATGGCAGCTTTTAGATTTTGGATACCTGTTTGTAATTCAGTTTGTGCACAATCTTTCTGGTCTTGAGCCAATAATTCTTGGGTAAAGTTATTATTACAAGAAGCATCTCTGATATCTAAAGGAGAAATCGTCCAATCGGTATCTTTAAAAGTTTTTATTTTATCAGCTATCGTGTTTTGTACATCCGTTGTTTTTTCATCTTTAACATTCCAAGGAATTACAACGTAATCGTACATACAGCCGTCTCCTCTTAAGCGGAACAAATTTACTTTATCATTTAAAAATTTTTCTATCTTCTTTATTGTAATTTTATTATCGCCGTTTGTATAAGCCTTAGTTTGAATATCCCAATTGTAGGTTGTATTATTGTCTTTAACGGATGCTATAGTGTAATCTTTTGTTATCAGAACCGTAATAGGAGTTTTTTTGCCGTCTTTATAAAAATCATCTATAATAGTACCACTTGGTGTAAGTGCAAAGTGTGCAAATTTATTTTCCTCCCCCTGACTATCCCCTTGAAACCCATAATATTTCAGTGCAGGATTATTAATCTGTGCCCAATCAAGATGTCCTAACTCAGTACCAGAGCCATAATCCATTAAGAAAGGGGTTTCCCCTTTATCAGTGGCATTAGCAAAAGGATGCTGTAAAGCAAAAACCCCGTGCGCTAACTCGTGAGAGGCTGTTTTGTTTCCGGCATTAGGAAACACATACCCAAACTGCCCATATAACGCCATAAAACCTTCTATACCTTTATCACTTGGCAGGTTAGAATAAATCAGGTAATACGTTTTAGGATCATAATCAGGTAACGCTTTTATTTTAGCGTTTATGCTTTTTTCCTCATCGGTATAATAATCAAAAACGCCACTTTCGCTAGTGGTTATTTTGGTATCGCCACCACCATCATAAGTCAAGACTGGTGCCGTTTTAATGTTAAGCGTTACACCTGCCTTGGTGTACACTTCCTGCAATTGTGTGATAGCCGAGCTCGGAATATTATTACTCGAATTTAAGGGGATAAGGGTAACATTAATTGGTTTTTCGCTAATATGTGTCAAGCGAAAAGCATTAATTATTTTATATTTCCCCCCTTGTTTAATGACCGCTTGAATTTCTTCTTCGGCATAGGTTTTAGTCCCTTTTAATGTAAGTAGGTAACCATCAGCTGTTTTTTCTTTATCTATCAGTACTCCATGCTGTGTTTTAAAAATAATACTATCCTGTACTATTTTAGGATCTGAAATGGCAATTTTAGCTTTCAGCACATCACGCTGACCGTTTACAACAGCCTTGTAAGACAAATAGTCACTACCCACTTTAGCATATTTCTCTTTAATATAACTAGGGGCGGTAGTAGGAGCGGCATCCCAAGCATATTTTGTGCTGCTGATAGGTTCAAAACGCACACTAACCCCTTGTGCAGTAAACTGCGATGCTTGTCCATTTGAAGCGACTCCATCAGTATTTTGCACAGTAGTAGCACCCCCCGGAGCTGGCACAAATGGTCCTGTTGCGTTACCTTGACTATCTACGTTATATATTTGTCCGTTTCCGCCTGTAATCACCGTATTACTCCCGCCAGGTATGGTTATTTGTTCTCCATTGGCTCCGCCTACAATAATATCGCCATTGGGGTTAACAGTGACAGTAGTAATTACAAACGGCACGGTTTGAGTCACAATTTGTCCATTATTCCCACCACTCAAATCCTCTACATCACTAATATTCGGCGCTTCAGGATTATACGTGGTTTCTACCACTCCTGTTATCAATTGGTAACTGGTATTAACCGTAATGTTATTAAATGCAACCGCAATTTTAGTATCGGCAAGATAAGGAACTATAATATAGCCTTTGCCAGTGTATGGATTATTACCTGTCAATTCCAATATTTTTACAGGAAAATCTCCAGCAGTAAACGTTTCTGAAACGATAAGGTTGGTTATAGGGGTTTGATTGGCTATAGCAATAGTAGGATTCAATCCGCAGGTAAAACTCGTAGTAGCAGTACCTGTAGCAGGCATGCTAAACTGATTAATCCCCGAGTAGGTAAACGTGGCGGTATTGCCCAAAACGGCTGGCTCGCAACTGCCTCCCACACGAAATTCATAGTTCACACCGGCTTCTAAGTCCGAAAGTGTGGTCTGGGTGTTCATGGTGTACACCTCAAACCATTCGGCTCCCGCTACGTTCGACTTGCGGTATTGCACATGGTATTTAGTGTGACTTTTATCGCCTAACCAACTCACGCGAACACTACGGGCACTTACAGCCTCGCTTAATATAAAAGTAGGAGCAGGACAATGACTGGCATACGTAAAATGGTAAATCTCACTATAACCATCGTTTTTAAACACATTATTAAGCGACAATCCCGAGGTTGACATAGCACGCACACGCCATGCATAGCGTTTGCCTGGCAATAAGTTGGGTTTACTCACATCATACAACAAGGCTGTACTACGCAGTTCCTCTTCATACAATAAGGGACTGGTTAAAAAACCTATTTGTGGATCTATGGTAGGATCCAATATTTCTTTCAGTTCAAACTGATACGAGACATTGGTAGCATTTATTTGTCGAGGGGTCCAAGTAAATAAAATATTCGGGAAATCGCTTACCGCAATACTTTCATTTCGAGAGGGCGTATTAAGCAGTGGAGGATCGTTGAGCATCAAATACAGTTGCGCACAACTTTTTTGCGAAATTTTCTGATTAGTTAAAAAATCATATAACTCAAAACAAACAGTATACAAGCCCTCGGGCAACGCATTAGCATATTGCGAAGGACTCATGCCTTCTAGGTTTTCCAATCGGAATAAAGGTGCCAACTCTAGGTTAGTCAACGTTAGCAATTCACCACCATTTATATATATCGGGTTCATGCCTACCACCACCTCCGAACTCTGCGCCTGAATCCCGTTGCCTTGCACATACATTTTAAGTCGCACCTGACGATTGTTGATCCCAATATCAGTGGTATTAACCAATAAGCGCATTCTAACATCCATACTGTTAGCATAGTCCGATAATCGACTGCTATAAGGCACATGAAACACCGGTGTCATCTGTACCGGATACACCTGCGCCATACCCAACAATGAGGTGAAAAGAAGGAGTGATGCGATAATTTTTTGAACTATTTTCCCCATATTTTTATATTTACTTAACCAAGTGTTTTATACTGTATACTGTATAGTGTAATTTGTATATTGTATTCTAAATTTCAAGTTCAAAGTTTCAAGTTCAAAGTTTCAAGTTCTAAACTCTAAATTCTAAACTCTAAATTCTAAAACCTAACCTGATTCTCATTTTTAAATTTATACGTATACTCCGTTGTTTTTTTATTACCTGGCAGACGATATTTTAAAGCTACCTCATAAAATCCAAAACGCATAAAAGTATATTCTTTACTTAAAAACTGATACGCTAAACTTGTTGACGTAATCGTACCATTCACATAATCATTGACCACCTGATCTCTTAAATCCATCCAATCGGATTTATAAAGCAAAGGTAAATTATACTTAAATGGAAAATTTGATTTTAACCATTGCGTATTTGTGTCATTCTCTAAACTTGTCAGATAATAAGTACTTATTGGCAAAGCTTTTGCCGGAGGTAATCCTAGCTCATTCGTGTCACGATTTCGAAGGGTATAACTGCCTGCTAAAGGGTAGGCTTTATACAAATAAGGAGCCATATCTGTAGTGTAATAGGTGTCATTTAACTTAGAAGTTGCCGTTAATAAAGGGGTTGTTTCACTGTACATAGTCCCTTGTAAATCGGTTAAATCAAAAGCTTCTTGGCTATTCAAAGTATTACTCAAATAAATTACATCGGAATAAATCATACCAAAATTATAGTTTTGAGTAGGGGAATGCTCCATTTTTTGTGTAAAAGTTTTGTATTTACTGGTTCCAAAACCATAACCTATACGTTCAATTTCTCCTTCTTTAGATTGTGATTGTGCTTGGTTTTGAGTAATACTAATGTCATTATCACCTTCCGTTATGCTAGTCGTACTTGTACTAGCTGAGGTAGTGGCAACTGCACCTTTTAAACCACTAATAATAGCAAAACTATATTTTTTATCTTGCTCTATATTAGGTAATGTATAGGAAACCTCATTAGCATTTGTGTCATAGTTAAAAGCCGTAGTCAAACTTGTACCAGAAGGAAGGACTTTCATTTTTACTTGAGTTTCCCAACTAGGATCCTCAAATAAATAATCCTGTCCTCGTTTTAGTTTAATATACCCTTTATCATATTCTTCTTCAAAAAAGTATTTTTGATCGACCACAGGATACGAATATAAAATATTGGTTAACGGAATATAGTTAGGTGCACCTCCCGTAGTAAATTCACGTTCTTCTAGTTCTTTAGCCACTTGACCATTTTGCATAACGGTCCTAAAAATTCCATTCTCAAGTTTTTGAAAACTTACTTCAACTTGAACTTTCAAAGGCTTATTAGGAGGTAATATATCAGTTGATATAAAATTGGCTCTATCTTTCATACTAGTCCATTCTATAGTACCAGCAACTTCCTTAGTGCCATCTAAAACCTTAAATTTTTCTAAAATAATTTTATAAGTCTGATCACCATCATCTTCAGGTATCACTATAGGCTCATTAACTTTCATCGCGAAAGTGGCTTGTGGTATAGTGAATACATCGGCTTTTTCTGTCCCTTTTTTAGGACTTACGTCGGTTATTAATTTAATACCTCCTAAAGGACTTGCATTTTCAAAGATACATTCCTCTCCTATGGTTAGTTTAAATCGGAAACGTCCTTTTATCAACCCTCCTAAAATATTCATATATCCTCCTACATAGCCACGCATCCAGAATGGATTAGGTAATTTAGCTTGCAACAAAACCGCAGCGCCTCCAGATACGATTGGAATTTTCATGTTAATAAACAACAGTTTTACACGTATCCCTAATTCACCTTGTAAATAAGCATAAGACTGCCCGTTGGCATACCAGCCGTTAATCCCTACTTGATCACCCGTGTTGGAACAACGGGCTTCTCCGTAATCTTTCAGCATAATATCAAATCCTATACCTGCTTGAAAACGTGCATAAAACAGCAAGAAACTCAAATCGCCCGTATCAAAATCCAAACTCGCTCCAAAAGCGAAACCACCTCCATTAGCCAACGCATTTTCATCACGCATATAATTGAGAGATTGGGCATCTACTCCTAATATTTGCGCTACTATATCTGGCGGTGGTGGGCTACCTGGTAGTTCAGTTCCTGCCATAAAATAACTGGTAGTTTTTAGACTAATTCCAGCAACACCCATCTTCACCCCACAACGATCGTCAGGAGTACCTATGTAGATATACCAATCCTGTGGGTCTTTATGAAAAACTGCCCAACCAGCACGACCTCCAGCTCCTACACCTGCTATAAAATTACCAGGGGTATTAATGTAAACATCAAAAGTCCCATGCATCGATTTATTTTGAAAATCAAATTCGATGGCAGCTTCTACATTAATCCCTACTTTGTCTGATATTTCGCCAGGAATAGAGGTTTTGGCTTTGGGTAAAAATTTACTTGCAAAGGAACCGTTTAAACTAGATTCTGATACCCCCATAAAACTACTCATAGCAGCTGGACTCGAGGCTACTTTATTCATCAAACCTGAAACACTTTTTAATCCAGGAATTTTAGCCATGATACCTCCTTTTCCAAATATGGCCAAAGTATTAATTCCCCCACTGGTATTAAAGGCTATTTCAAATCCTGCTTCACCATCAAAAACTTCCTCTTTACCTATATGGAAATAAATTAAGGCTTTCAAACCTAATCCTCTTGTTTCATCTGGAATATAACTCAATCCAGAAGGGGAAAACTCTGTAGGTGAAATGCCTTCTTTACGACGCATTTTATAATAGGCTCCTCCTCCAAAACCATTAATCATAAAAGGGGATGGGACTGCGGGCCATTTGGCAGAAGCATCAAAATACCAATACTTAAAGGTGGTTTTTCCAAATATGGCTTTAGCTTTAACTTTTACAACACTGACTACTTCTACATCTAAATCAGCGCTAAACCCATCACCATACGTGGGGTCGTTTTCCATCAGGATAAGCTGACCATTCATCTTAAACCCGCTAAAATCAGCCTTAATGTTGATGGCGGATAAATCTAAACCATCATATTTCCACTTCTGACGGAAGTTTTCTTCGTGTAATTTGGCTTTTATACCAATACGCGCTGTAGCTCCTGCTCCTATGCTCTCCATCAAATTCAGCCCCAAATCAAAATCTAAACGTGCTGAGGATTGTTGCATACTAACTCCTATATTGCCTATAGAGACGGGAAAATTACCAAAACTTACGGTACCTGCATATCCCATATACTGTACAGATATCACGGGACTTACCGTTTGTAATTGCAAATTTTGAAAGGTGATGCCACTAAAATCAACTGTTTTCTTTCCTGTAGAATTTTCTTCAGTATCTGACTTACTTGTTGTAATAGACAATGTTCCATGCAAATTAGCTTTGGGTAAAAAAGTACCATTAGCTATTTTCAATTCTACGGAACTATTAGGTAATAAGGTCGCTTTGGCTTTCCATAAATCAAAACTTAACGCATCCTTCGTAACAACTATTAATCGTTGTTCTTCTTTAGAGATAAAACCACTATACGCTAATGCTTTTGAACTAGTTTGAGGGTTTGTATTGCTCGAATTCTTCGTTATCGGCAACAAAATTTGTCCATTCAAATTAGCTTTTACAAAATGATTAGCCGCTATTGTAACATCTATATGATCTAAAGAATAAGCCCATGATTTCTGATCACTTGTAATTCCTTTTTCTAAAGGGAAAATATTGTCACCATAAAAAGTTCCTGAAACACCAAATTTATCGATGATTAGTTTTGATGCCCCTAAGTGTATACGCTCTTTGGTTTGTTGGGTATCGGTAGTCTTAAATTCCTTGGGTAAACCTACATCAAATGTTTCTACATACACCCCTCGCCAAGCATTGGCGGTAGGCATTAATAAACCGTTATTCTGATAATAATCAGGAAATTGTACCGTAGGATGATTTTGCAAATCACTTAAATCCAATACTGCATTACTAACTAAAAATTGAAAATTCCCATCATAATTACTGCCATTTCGCTTTTCTTTTAGAACAAAGGGTTGCAAGGATACATTGACTAAAATATCATTAAAATTACTCCCCATGATGGAGAACTCACCTTTTACTCTATTAGGCACTTGTTTGGTTACACCATTATAATAGGTTTTAGGAACAGTTGTTCTAGCTTCGTTTACAACGCCATTTTCTAAAGGCAAAATCAAATCTCTTGAAAATTCAACAGCTCCTGAAATTTTCATCTCTTTAAAACCATCACAGTCTATAGTAACATAAGTAAGCTCACTATTTACTGCTCCTGTTTTCATATCAAAACCGCCATAGAGCGAGAGTTGCCATTGGTTATTATTAAAAGGAATATCAATATTTCCTAACAATACTAATTTCGCTTCGCCTATAATTCCACCTTGATGTGAAAGCTTTATATTATCTGCTCCAAAAAACAATTGCACTGGGGTACCATCGGCTTTGGTTTGTGGTAAATCCACACGACAAAAAACGGTTAGCATGGTATATTCAGGCGTAAAAGTAGCCTTTGTAACTCCTACTGAATATTGTACGTTACTTACGGTTTTTCTAATACCTATGGGTAATTCAACTAATTCTTGATTTGCAAAACTATTTACCCATCGGTCTGTTTTTTCAATCTTAGCAAAACTGGCCTCCGCCATACCCTTAGTATTAGGACTTTGTTGGGAAACACTCGTTTGACAAACAAGTAAATTCAAGAAAACAAGTAGTGAAAATAAAATGTTTTTCATGTGGATGTGTAATTTTTTTTAGTCTATTTATTTTAATTTTTCAACAACTTCATATCTTAAAATACCCTTACTTTAAACCAGTAGCTAACATACTTTTCAAACGAAGGTTTTATATCTATTAATGGTTTTATTTTATCATTGCTCTAAACTAGAATGGGCAAAAGTATAAGACCGTGAAATAAAAAAACAATGTAATATCTATCTTATTTTTAGATATCCGTGAATTAAATTTTGGGGCAGTTTACTTCTACCTCCAATTAATTTTCCAGTATTATCTATATTTTTACCATCAACTCCACTTTTCGGGAAAAAATTTCCTGAGTTTTCAGGTATTTCAACTTCGATTTTAGCGGTATATGGCATATTATCATTACTATAATCTCTAATATCCGAAATTCTGTATTTACCTTTTGTGGATAGTGCTAAGACTTATTTCTCTTTGTCATTTTCACATTTAATAAGAAAATCTCTCCATTCTTTTACTATTTCCAAAAAATCCTGAGTAGGGATTGAACCAAAAATAATTTCGCCTTCATCAACATAATCTTTAAATTGCTCGATCTCATGAAAAAAATTATCATCATATTGTCCAAACTCAACTTTATCTCGCCAAATTCGAATGAAGGATTGTCCCCTAGACATTAATTCTTTGTAGCCAGTATTTCCAAAATCAGTAATGTTTAGATCTTCATAAATATTAACATCTTTAAAAGCACTTAAACCTCCGATAAATTTATATAATTCATTATTGCTGTGTAAAAAAGGATTAATTCCAAATCTTAAACCAAACTCAATTTTATATTTTTCTAATTTCATAGTATTAATTTATATCTTGCACCCAACCTGTATTTAAAATATCACTTTCGAGATTTACACCTCTAATACCATACCCTTGAATTGTCATTATTTTTCCTTTAAAGTTAACTAAAGACTCCCATTTTTGAGAATTCCCATCTATTTTCCATATTTTATTCGGATTAGCAAAAGCTATAGCAACTAGTTCTTCTGTTTCTGTAGCTGTTAACATAGGAAAAATTGAAGCTGTTCCTGTGGAATTGTTTCCTTTTTTCAAATATATTAATTTCAAATTATCATTTAAAGAAGGCAATGTTCCATGGTCTTTAATTTGGATCCATCCGTCTTTATTAGGCACTCTAACTGTGGCAGGGCTTATATCTACTGCCTTTGTTCCATCATTTAAAGCAACACCTTTTGGTGTTTCAATAACTGTAGCCGTTGTTATAACTGGTGGCATAACATTTGGATCTGGATTGTATTGAACTCCTCCTGTGATAGGTTTTTCAAGAAAAGTAACAGAAGTTCCAGGTTGACCAAATATTGAATTATTCGATGGTGACAAATAATGACCTCCATGTAAACCAGATAACGCTAAATGAATAACGTCAGTTTCTCTAGCTAATTGGTTTTGATTCAAATTATGTTTTATATTATTTACCAAATTATTATTATTGGTTAACAAAACTTTTATTGTTGCTAAGTCAGCCTGTAATCCATTACTTCCGTTCATAAATTCAGTAGCGTTATATTCTTTATTCAATACTTCAACACCATTTGATTTGATAATCAATTTAATATCACCATAGTAAACATACTTAATTTTTCCTGTCTCAATAATATTTTTCCAAACTCTTAGAAAAGTTACATCTGAACTATTTCCAAATTTCACATTCTTCCAAACTTCAACCAACTCCCCATTATTAGCATTTAATTTTTCAAGAGTTGTAGCTGGAGCATTTCTAAAATCAGATTCAAATTTAGTTTTAGTTGTTAAATTAAAGGCATTGTATTTACTCAAAACTTTAGAATATGGAGTTATTTTTGCTATAAAAGTATTAGTCAAATTCGAGTTTAATATTTTTAAAAAATATTCTCCTAAGTTATTTTTCACTAGTACTAAGTCGTCTAGTTTTGCTAAATTATTTTTTATATGTGCAATCCCATTTATTTTAGCTACTTCAACTGCTTGTGTAGTACTAGGTAGCCATTTAACATTACCATTTAATGCTAAGACCCCATTTACCATAGTAAACGACCCCGCTGCGCAAAGTCTCCCGACTTTGAGCTACTAACTAACATACTTCACAAACGATAACTTTTTTATGTACATTCACTATTCTATTTTAAAAAATCTATCACACAATCTCTATACACTTGTCGTGTAAATACATCTATCCAATCTACAATTGTAGCTGTAATGAAATGTGCTTTTTCTTGATTTCTTATAATGTAACCTTCTTTCATTTTATTTATCGTTGCTCAAAGTCGGGAGACTTTGCGCAGCGGGTATAAGATACTTTTTTAGGACATAACAGTTTTATACTCTACATATTCATCCACTTTATCATACGGTATACCTGTGTGAGGAGACTTAATTATTAATGTATTCCAAGGCTTCCAAACATCTGAAAGTTCAGTATTTGTTATTTTATGATGCTCTAAAACACCTTCGATAAAATAATTCTTTAATGGCATTTCTAAGACTCTTTCAACTCCATCTTTAATAAGGACTATTTTATACTCCAATTCATTATTTTTATTAATGTAAAAAGTAAACACTCCACAATCCCAAGAACTCAAGTATTCTAAATCTCCATCATTATCATATTGTGTTGGTAACAAATTATTATCTTTCTCATACTCAAATATCATAGACATCATTCTGTCATTTGCCCATTGAAAAAAAACTTCTGCACCACTAAGCAAATCTTGTTTTTCTTGTTCTGAATCCCAAAAGTATTTTTCTGAAAAATTCTTATTATTATCTATTTCAATCAGAAATTTATTAAATCTCTCTACTGTATTAATTTTTTTATCAAAATATTCAGATATTACTTCAATTTCATCATCAATTGGTCTCGGACTTTTCATAGTTGATACTACATCTCCCGAATACATAATATATTTGACAAAAAACTTATAGCTTCCCGATTCTGTAAATAGATATTCTACATTAATTCTTTTGTATGCGTGCTCATTGTAATAGCTATAAATTGCATTAACTAATTTTTCAATATTTATACTCATATTATGGATTTTTAATTTTCTTTACACTTAAACTCTCACTATAATTTCCACCTGTATAGATATCCACACCAACTTCATAAGGTCGTTTAGAGTCTCCTGAAAATTTAAAATGAATTTCTGCTTTAACTTTGGTATTTGGATTTAGCTTTTTAAAATCTGAGACAGCTTTTTCCATATTATACCACTCTCCACCAGCTCTATTCTGTGCTGCGTTTTGAGAGAAATAGTTAATTTGCTCACTTGGTCCTCCCCACTCATTTCTAAAAATATGCCCACCATCATCATTTGAATAACCATCTTTTACAAGTTTAGTTTCTTGCTGATAGGTTTCATTTCTTGCTCTTGTATAAAAATCGATATCCTCCATTATAGCTTTATTAACTCTACCTAACTCATCAGTTTCAAAAATGTATCTACCATTATCAACTACGTATCGGAAGTTCTTCATCAATGGCGGTGCAACGTTAAGAAATTTATTCCATCCCTGTCCAGCATCCCCCGCTGTAGCGCGTATTTCATTATTCAGAATCTCTGCCCATTGTTTTCCTTCTTTATCAACTAAAACTAATTTTCCTTCTATTCTTTTAATTGTCCAAGTACTTGGTAATTGTTTAGTAATTTCAAGTAATTCAGCAAGCTTACTGCCACCTAAAGTATTTTCAAGATTCTGTAAGACATCATCACTCAAATTATTAGAAAAAGACCTCCCCATTTCAACCCCTTCACCTGTACAAGTCGAACATTCTTTAACAGGCGGAGAAGATAGTTCTGTTGCTGTACCTTCTGGTGATACTTCATACCATTTGGTATTATCAGCACGTTTTATACCATTTTCAAAGATCGTTATAGCACCATCAGTGGTATAAACTTTTTTGCCAGTAGTTTGGGCAAGCGCTTTGGCGCTAGCTAAATCATTACATGACAAAAGTACAATTCCTTTTATTTTTGGATCCAGTTTTTTAGTTAAATATTCCGCTAATTCTTCTGGGCTTACTTCAATATTATCCCATAAAAAATTTCCATCATCTAAAGCATGTAAACTTAATGCTACTTGATCTGAGGTACGATTCAATAATTGACGAACATTTTCTTTAAATAATGTTCGCAAACGAATACTAATTTGTGGTTCTAATTTTGCAAGTGGTAATATTACTAGTTTCCCCGCCTTATTAAAGGCTGCTTTTACGATTGGACTCGATAATTTAGCGAACTTACCCATTGCTTGTCCTATGACATCCAATCGTTCGACTGTTTGTAAAAACTTAGAGGCTATATTGGCTTCACCTGCTCCAATAAAACAAGAAGCTACAACAAAAACAACTTTACCGCTCAAATGACTTACCATACATGGATTTGCAGTTGCCTTTTTCCATTCTTGGTCAATCATATTACCTAAGGCAGACCAACTGAATTTATCAAAAGCCTCTTTTAATTTTGCACGGGCATTATCTTTATTGGTTATCAAATTCATGAGCCCTTCATCAGCTTTAACTACAAGTGATAAACCTTGAGGAACACCCGCTACCAACTCCACAAAGCCATTCCAAACACCGCATAATAAAGCAAATTGCTGACGACTTTGAGAATACTTTACTACGTCTGTATTACCTGAATTCATGAACTTATCCATTTCGTCATTTATGATAGACAAGCTAGTTATAGAATACACCATTGAGGGTAATGGGTTGTATTGTGCATGATCAGGGTTATAAAAACGCTCAGGTATTTTTGCTTCTTCAATTAATCCTGCAATTCCGTCCAATAGTCCTGTTAAAGGATTGAATTTTAGTTCTGGTAAATCAAGTGTCGCTAAAACATCTGAAAGATATTTTATATATATACCTGTTCCTTCTGCATCTCTTCCTTTAATTTCTTTTCCTAAAAACGTTTTTATAGACGCTTTACCTTGTGCATCAAAATCAATCCAAAGTGCAATTTGTTTACCAGGCAAATCATTAACATAAGATGCTATTTCAGTCTTTTTTTGTTCTGGTGTTTTAGTGTCTGTCAAATAAATTTTGCAAACCAACTTACTAGAAGTATTTATAGTTTGCAATTCAGAAAAAACTTTTTGCTTTTCAGCATCAGAAATCACCTTAGTATAATCAAACAAATGATTTTCTGAAGTATTTACTGGTTTATTGTCTGGCGAATAAGTTTGATTCGCATTTTTTCCAAGATTATTTATATAATTAGCATAACCTGAACCTGTTTCAGAACCTGAATTAGAATCACTATTGCATGGTAAAACGCCCCAATAAACATTTCTATCGTCATCCTCTTTCTTCTTAAATTCAGCTTTGCCTTTTATAGTGCCTACATATGCTTGTAATGCTTGTAAACTATTAATTTTATTTTTAATTAATTCATATGTTGTTTTGATATACTTTCTCTCATTACAATTCAGCTCGTTATCATAAAACAACCAAATGACATCTTTATCATTTGTAGGCTTTATTTTTATAGAATATTCAATTTCTTTCCCATCAACTTTTGCGATATACTTACCTTTGGCTTCATCCCAAAAATAATTGACTTCTCTATTATTAAACTTATCCTCAAATCCACCAAGAGTAGCTAGTGGTGCAGTATATCTTGATGATGAAATAACAGTGTTCAATTGACTTTTAACAAAAGTTAAATCAGGAGCAATCGCATAGCCACCTGCCAACTCCCCCTGACTATCCCCCTGAAACCCATAATATTTCAGCGCAGGATTATTAATCTGTGCCCAATCAAGATGTCCTAACTCCGTACCAGAGCCATAATCCAATAAGAAAGGCGTTTTACCCATGTCAGCTGCTGTGGTAAAAGGATGTTGCAAAGCAAAAACCCCGTGCGCCAATTCGTGAGAGGCTGTTTTGAGCCCCCCAACCCCCGAAGGGGGAGTAAAAATGTAACCAAATTGTCCACCTAACGCCATAAAACCGCCTATTCCTTTATCACTTGGCAGGTTAGAATAAATCAGGTAATACGTTTTAGGATCATAATCAGGTAGTGCTTTTATTTGCGCATTAATCGATTTTTCCTCATCGGTATAATAATCAAAAACGCCACTTTCGCTGGTGGTTATTTTGTTATCACCTCCACCATCATAAGTCAAAACTGGTGCCGTTTTAATGTTAAGCGTTACTCCTGCCTTGGTGTACATTTCCTGCAATTGTGTGATAGCCGAGCTTGGAATACTACTACTCGAATTTAAGGGGATAAGGGTAACATTAATCGGTTTTTCGCTAATATGTGTCAAGCGAAAAGCATTAATTATTTTATATTTCCCCCCTTGTTTAATGACCGCTTGAACTTCTTCTTCGGCATAGGTTTTAGTCCCTTTTAAAGTAAGTAGGTAACCATCAGCTGTTTTTTCTTTATCAATCAGTACCCCATGCTGTGTTTTAAAAATAATACTATCCTGTACTATTTTATGATCTGAAATGACAATTTTAGCTTTTAATACATCACGCTGACCGTTTACAACAGCCTTGTAAGACAAATAGTCACTACCCACTTTAGCATATTTCTCTTTAATATAACTTGGTGCAGTTGTTGGTACGTTATCCCAAGCATATTTTGTGCTACTGATAGGTTCAAAACGCACACTAACCCCTTGAGCAGTAAACTGCGAAGCTTGTCCATTTGAAGCGACTCCATCAGTATTTTGCGCAGTTGTAGCACCCCCCGGAGCTGGCACAAATGGACCTGTTGCGTTACCTTGGCTATCTACGTTATATATTTGTCCGTTTCCGCCTATAATCACCGTATTACTCCCACCTGGTATGGTTATTTGTTCTCCATTGGCTCCGCCTACAATAATATCGCCATTGGGGTTTATGGTGATTGTGGTAATTAAAAAGGTAACCTCTTTTTTATTCAAATTTTCCTGAGCTATTAATAAATGACTCAGGAAAATGAAAAGTATAATGAGGTGTTTATTCATCTAAATATTTGGAAAGAGTAGATTTGTTTTCTTCAATAATTTTTGACAGCTTATAAAGATTTAAAGTACCATTTACTTCCTTAACTGACGGTTTTAGTTTGTTTATTTCAATGTATTTTTGACTATCATTTTGATTGTAAAATTCAAACAAAATCTTTGAGTTACTTAATCTTAGTAAATTTTCAACAGTAATTAAAAAATTGTCTTTAGATGTGTTTTTAACATAATTATTATCAATAAGTTCATATACATCTATATTTAACACTTCCTTTTCTTTCTTTTTCAAAAAATATTTAATGAAAACATACATTTTATTATTATACTTGATTTTCAATTTGGTTAAAAGTTTAATTACATCATAATCATCTTTATTAATTGAAAAAATTTGTGTTTCTATAGGATTAAAATTTGAAGTAATTCTAGATAAGGAGTCATTATCTTTCTTATTGTAATCATAAATATTTGACGTTTCAAGAATATTTATGAATCTAACTTTAGAGCTAATTTTATTTTGACAGGATGCTTTATCTAAAAAAAATAAAATTAAAATAAATAATATTTTTTTCATTTTACCAAGCTTTAGAGTCAATAAATAAATTAAGCATTTCAGTATTTTTTGTGGGAGAGTACCAAGAGAAAAAGATTTTTTCAAATAAATTTATATCAATAAAACCATTTGAATTAATATTCTTATGAATTTCTTTAATTTTGTTATTTGATGTTTCTCCAGTTAATAATTCTATTAATACATTTGTTTTTATTCTCATAATAATAATTGAAAGATTAGAAGTAGTCGGATTAGATGTTTTATACCACCGACCATTAATTTTTTGTAAAACATAACATCCTGACACATCTTTCATTTTATCTTGTTTAAAATAAAATTTCAAAATTCTTGTTGGTATGTTATTAATAGAATAATCAATACTATGGATTAACTTTATGAAATTCTTATCTTTATCCATGTTTTTAACTTTGTTAAAATATTCTTCTTTTTTTTTTGACGATTTAAGACTACCTCCTAAAATATTGTAATCAAACCATTCTTGGCTATTTGCTGACAATATTGATTTCATAAGATTTTCTGGCGTATCGTTTTTTACTGATTCTAAATTTTCGTAATCTTTCTTAATGACTAAGCTATCAAAAACAGTAACTGACATGTCTGTTTTTTCTTCAATTCCAAGTAAAATATTTGAAATATCAGTTTGTGAATGTATGTAGTTAAAACATAAAATTAAGAGATATATTGCCTTTTTCTTCATCATAAATTTATTTTTTTTATTACTTATTATATATTTTATCTGTAAAAGGTAATTATTTTGTTATAAATCTAAATTTAATAAAGATTAAAAAGCATAGATAAACTATAAAATAAATCCTAATTCGATTGTTATTCTCGATTTCTGTAGAAGTGTCAATCTTTTTTTCTTTTTCATTTCCGATTTTTTGAGCTTTACCATTCCTTACCCATAAAATTATAGAATCATTGTGCTTATTCATGTAATTTAGAATTATACCATTTATGTTGTCTTCTTTTAATAAAATACCTTTTTGGTTTTGTACATCAAAATTCTTTCCATTGTCATAATAATATCTTAAAAAAACATTATTTACTGATGATTTTGCAGTTCTAATATATTCATGATTAACAGAATCTACTTTAACTTTATACTTAATGAATTCATCTTTATTAGAAATAATCATATAATTATCATAATATTCCAAAACAAGAAAAAAAAATAAAAATGAGAAAAAAAAGAAAGCGACAAATATTATAATATTTCTAAAATTGTTTATTGTATTCATATATTGAAATTTTATCTGTTATCTCAATAGATTTTTGAAAATCAACTAATTCAAATTCAACAAAACCTTTAGTTTCGATATGTACATTTGCAAGTAGAACTGTAGGAGGAATATAAATTTCACCTACAAGTTTTTTACTGGAAAAAAGATAATTTACTTCTCCTTTTAATCCAGTTTCTACTGCTCCTCTTACATCAAATTGAACTTGATCCTTAGAAATTAGCAGTTCGGCTTTTATCCCAGCAACAAATCCTCCTTTTGGAGTAATCTTTAAAAATGGATTGTTGTTTTTATAATTTGCCTGTTCAATCAATAAATATCTTTCTACACCTCCTTCAACTTCTATTCCAAAAGAAGCTTTAAAAAACAAACCAACATCAACAATTCCTGCTCTTGATAGAGCTTGTAAAGCGGGTATGGTTATTATTTTTTCAGGTGATTCAATAGAAATACCACCAGATATTGATCCAACCTCCATTTTCTTATATAATCTTGTTTTTGGATCTTCTTCATTATATTTTGATCCATTTATCTTAAGGGGATCTACCTTAAATTTTAGATAATCACTTATTTTTATAAATTTATCAACTTTTTTTAATGTTCCATCAATTTCTTCAAATGACTTTGTAAGTAATTGACTAACGGCAGGGGGAACGAATGCCCATGCAGTAGCATTTTTATTAACAGAAATTATTTCTACACTTTTACTCTCTATATTAGGAAACCCAGTAACACCCGTAACTTTGACAGTTTTATTAGGGTTTACATATTTTGAAAAACTTAAAATTCCCTTACCACTGTTGTAATCAATATTATTAAGTTTCCATTTAATATTATCTATTGGTATTTCATCAATTAGTAAGTTAGGATTAATTGAAATTTTAAACTTTGTATTTCTAGAATCATTTGATCCATTATTTACATAATATAAAGTTTCACCTTCACCTGCTATTCTTTTTGTATTTGATAAATCAATAGCTTCTAGTTTTGTAAAAACAAATGGTTTTAATGTTTTCTCAATCTCTATTCTTACACTTGGTTTTTTTTCTAATTCAAAAGCATTTGCTACAAGATCAAATTTCAACAAATTAATTAAATTCGGGGTGTTATCCTCAATTGGTAAACTTTGTTTGGCTGTTGTAGCATCATATCCTCTCCATAACGTCTCTTTTCCAGGTTCATGAATAGTAAAATTTACTTTTGTCCCTTTTTCTAAATTTTTCATCTCGAAAGTTTCATACATACTCCTCTTGTAAGGAATTTTTATTTTCCCTCCTGTATAATATTTTTTGTCTTCGTATTCTATGTAATAATCTTTCCCCGTTACATTTGTTCCTGTACTATTTTGATTTGTATTTCCTGAAGCTGTCTCATTGGTAGGATTTGAAGTTTCATTTGTAGTACCTTCTGAATTTGTATTACTGTTGCTTGACTGGTTCTCCCCAGTCGTGCTTATGTTACCTACATTTGAGGAACTACTAGTATTGTTTCCAGAGTTTACTTCTGTTGTAGTTCCACTTGTTTCTGATTCGTTTACACTAACTACTCCTACATCTTGACCTCCTTCTTGCGGTCCAAACACCTCTACAATCAAAGGATCCTCCTCCACCACATTCGGCGCTTCTGGATTATACGTGGTTTCTACCACTCCTTTTATCAATTGGTAATTGGTATTAACCGTAATGTTATTAAACGCAACCGCAATTTTAGTATCGGCCAAATAAGGTACTATAATATAGCCTTTGCCAGAGTATGGATTATTACCTGTCAATTCCAATATTTTTACAGGAAAATCTCCAGCAGTAAACGTTTCTGAAACGATAAGGTTGGTTATAGGGGTTTGATTGGCTATAGCAATAGTAGGATTTAGCCCACAAGTAAAACTCGTGTTACTAGTCCCCGCTGCAGGCATGCTAAACTGGTTAATCCCCGAGTAGGTAAACGTGCCGGTATTACCCAAAACAGCTGGCTCGCAACTGCCTCCTACACGAAACTCATAGCTCACACCGGCTTCTAAATCCGAAAGAGTGGTCTGGGGGTTCATGGTGTACACCTCAAACCAAAGCCCCCCAGCCCCCAAAGGGGGAGCTTTCTTATACTGGAGATGATACTTGGTGTGATTCTTATCGCCTAACCAACTCACGCGAACACTACGGGCACTTACAGCCTCACTTAATATAAAGGTAGGTGCAGGGCAATGACTGGCATACGTAAAATGGTAAATCTCACTATATCCCTCGTTTTTAAACACATTATTAAGCGACAATCCCGAGGTTGACATAGCACGCACCCGCCATGCATAGCGTTTGCCTGGCAATAAGTTGGGTTTACTCACATCATACAACAAGGCTGTACTACGCAGTTCCTCTTCATACAATAAGGGACTGGTTAAAAAACCTATTTGTGGATCTATAGTAGGATCCAATATTTCTTTCAGTTCAAACTGATACGAGACATTGGTAGCATTTATTTGTCGAGGGGTCCAAGTAAATAAAATATTCGGAAAATCGCTTACCGCAATACTTTCATTTCGAGAGGGCGTATTGAGTAACGGAGGATCGTTGAGCATCAAATACAATTGCGCACAACTTTTTTGCGAAATTTTCTGATTAGTTAAAAAATCATATAACTCAAAACAAACAGTATACAAGCCCTCGGGCAACGCATTAGCATATTGCGAAGGACTCATGCCTTCTAGGTTTTCCAATCGGAATAAGGGTGCCAACTCTAGGTTAGTCAACGTTAGCAATTCCCCACCGTTTATGTATATCGGGTTCATGCCTACCACCACCTCCGAACTCTGCGCCTGAATCCCGTTGCCTTGCACATACATTTTAAGTCGCACCTGACGATTGTTTATCCCAATATCAGTGGTATTAACCAATAAGCGCATTCTAACATCCATACTGGTAGCATAGTCCGACAATCGACTGCTATAAGGCACATGAAACACCGGTGTCATCTGTACCGGATACACCTGCGCTAATATTTGGAAGGTAAGTAAGATGAAAAAAAAGTTAAATAGCTTGCGTATCATCGTTTAAAAATTATAACCGTAATTAAAATTAACCGTCAATTCATTCAAATTTTGTTGTGAGCTATTTTTAAACATTTGAATAGCCCCCAATGAAAATATATGCTTTTTAAAAGCAGTATAGTTAGTCATAAGTTTCAATCCTAACACAGAATTATGTTGTGAACCTGTTATATTGGAGTTATATAGCAGTCCTAAATTACTATTCATTTTATCTTTCATTAATTTTTTAGAAAGACTTATAGCACCTCCTTGTGCATGACTACTCATGGAACTAACAGTATTTGAGGTGTAATTTAAAGAGGTATTCAATGCCATTTTAATCGGTACAAATTGTAAGGTATGAGTCAAATTGTAATTTTGTACTTGACTGGTTTGCCCTTTTCTAATAATCCCCCCTTGTTCATTAGCTTGTCCTGAAATGTTGTAATTGAAATTTATATTATGGTTCTTTTTCTTACCAAAAGTATAATTCATACCTAAAGTAGCATTTTGAGAAAGTTGTCTAAAATTTAAAGTGTCAGCGGGAGTTAAGTTAGGATTATTGATATAATCAAATTGACTCAAATTTCTATTCGTATACGTTGTGAAATTAGAATAACTCCCTGTAAAGTTAAGTTTACTGTTAGCTTGAAAACTTGCATTTAAAGAACCAACTAATCGTCTGGTGTTTTGTTTTTTCTGCCCAGCTAAGTCATCTCTTTGAAAACCTATAGAACTGTTCATTTGCAATTTTTCGCTTAAAAATGCGCGCGATAAATTCATACTTATATTTTCTAAATCATTACTAAAAAATAAAGCACCTAAAGTTTTATAATTTGGATCTACGCGCTCGTATGCTATCCCTAATTTTGTCTTCTGGATAGTATAATTTATGTTTGCTTTTACTGCTTTTAATACAGAGGTGTTTTCACGTATCGATAGCTTAGTTGAAATAAAATCGGATTCATTTAAAATTTTGGAACGCAAGTCTTCACTTAGTAAGGATACTGCATATTCAATTGTAAAATCTAAATTTTGAACCAAAGACGAGGAAAAATTTAAACTGCTTACTAAATTCTCTTTTGGGCTAACCTGTTTACTATCAAAATTTTCATGGATTGAGTTAAGATTGTCTTTTGCATAAAAACCTATCCATTCTAGACGGTATTTGGATTGGGTATAGCCTATTTTCATTCCATATCCCATACGTTGGAAAACGGGTACTTTAGTTGCACTTTCATTACTTTCAATAGCTTTGACTAATTGTCCACCCATCATCGCAAACTTAAAGCGTCCTTTGGGACTCAATTCTAACCCGCCTCCTCGAAAAGGATGCCCACTTAAAGTATATGGGGAAAAATTCATACTCACGTCACCAATATAGGCTTTTACCCACTTATACTTAGGCATTAAACTCAATCTGTTAAAATTAAATGGTACTGTATAGCCCAAATTATTACCTTGATTAGTCAGGGTATAAGATAGGGGCATACTAAATGAAAATGCAGAAACACTCATGTTTCCAGATAACAAATAGGTGAATGGCAAACGGTTATTGCTCCCATTTGTTGCAAAAAAAAACACTGTTGGCATTTATTCCTCCAGTCACTTTGAAATTTATTTTCTTAAAATTTTCTATATCAACTTCCTGTCCTTTTCCAGTAGTGATACCTAACAAAAAAATAACAAGAAAAAAACAGTAATTTTTCATGTATTTTATTGTTTCTGTACTTTGATATCACAAACTATATAAGAGTTTGTACCGTTAGTAATCATATTTTTTATTTTAATTGCTCCTTTTCTACCGTCTTTTGTTTTAAATAATACAATTATAGGCAACTGCTTTCCAAACCCTTGAGCACCTGCTAGGTTGCTTGTTATTAATAAGGGTTGTAATGGACTATCGTTTTGCATGGCATTAAACTGTGATTCACTAAAATTTAATCCACAATTACATAATTCTTGAGAATTGATAAAAATGGTTTGTTGTGCATTGCTTAACGCTAAAAAACCATAGTTTTGAACCTGATGAGGGGAAATAAAAGCATTTGAATTGAAAGTACTATTTAATCCTTGAAAAGCGATATCTATTAAGCCACTATTCTGTACATTAACCTCATTTGAACTATAGGTCTGCTGTGTGATAGTAGAGAAAAAAGCACCATAACTATTGTTTTGATGAGCTGAATTAATACCTAATTTGACGTCATTGAAAATATATAAATTAGTATTAGGGTATATGGTAATGTTTTTAGTTGTACTTTGATTTGTTTTACCATTACTTGCATTTAAGCTAATGGAATAAGTGCCAGGTATATTAAATGTAATAGTAGGATTATTTAGATTCTGATTATTAATTTGTCCGCCATTTGCCTGCCATATATAATGCGTTGCACTAATACTGCTATTATTCATTTTCAAAGTAACAGGTGCCTGATAATCTGTATCTGCCACTGCTACATCCCATGAAAAATCACTAACCAATAAAGGAGCAACCTCAACTTGACCATCTATAGTCTGATTCTCAAATCCGTTAGTTATTGTTAAGCTAATTTTATGCTTACCCGGTGTAGTGAAAATGACATGCGGTGGGTGTTGACCCGAGAACGTGGCAGGATTTCCATCTTCAAATTGCCAATTGTAAGTTATACCTTGTCCTGTAGTTAAATTTGAAATTTGAACTTCAACAGGCGAAAAATTATCTTGTATAACACCATAGGTAAATTTAGCATTTAAGGCGTCTTTGATCACTATTGTTTTTTCAATTATCTTAGATTCACCATCACTATTGGTAGCTGTCAACTTAATTTTGTAAGTCCCAGGCTGGTTATATAAAATTTCCCCTGGCTTAGCAACCGTTGATGTGGCTGGATTTCCTCCTTCAAATTCCCATTGAAATGTTTCTGCACCTTGTAGCTTATTATCTATACGAATCAAAACAGGTACTGATTCATCGGCATTGACAAATTGAGTGGTAAAATCACCTTCTATTGGAATAAAAGATTCTTGGTAGCAGGAGATTGTAAGAATTAAAATGATAAATAATACAACTTGTTTAAATTTCATCTTTTAAAATTAAAATTGAATTTCAAAAATTAATAAACAACTTTCACTTTGATTGGATTGCTTTTATAAGGACCACTCTTTACATACACTTCTCCATCAAAATAAGTCTTGTTTGCATCTGTAAAAATTGAAGCTTTAGACAAAGGTGGTATTTTGTATAATAGTTTTGTCTCACTCGAACTTATATCATTATAATCCTGATTATTATTTTCATAAATACCACAACTTAAATTATATTCATTTTTAATGTCTTTAAAGACTAAATAAGTTCCTGTTTGAACATTTGACAATCCATCAAAGGGTAATATCCCTGTAGCAATTTTATATCTAAAATTTATTCCTTCCAATTTTAATTCCTCTCCACTATTAAATACACTTTTGTTAATTGAATTTATTTGTGGCAATTGTTGCTCTAATATCACAATATCCTTTTCATGGTAATTAGCTATTCCGTTGGTGTATTTGATAGAAAAATAATATATCCCCTGAGGAATCGTTTTAGGGATTGTGAATGCTATTGTATTGTTTATAACCTGAAAATTTATTGAATAGCTGACCATTGTTGTCTTATTCTCTAAAAAAACTTGTTTAACAGTGTTTGAATATGGATCATTTGTGATTGAATTGGTCGTATTCTGAAAATATAAATAATCAGGGGTGTCATGGATTATTGAATACGTAGTACTGTCAACAGATTTCAAACCTCTAAAAACTTTATTTCTAACCAAAAAAACATCGGTGTAAATTTGATTTGTCTTTTTGTTTTTTATAGAAACAGTATAATCTCCATATTCTAGTTTTGGAATTCTCAAATAGATCCTTTGAGCAATTTTATCACCATTTGTCCAACCATACATCGTGGTTTCTATTCTATTAATTCCAGTCGGAAAATCTTCCTTCCCATTTGATAATTTAATTTCCCAATCTTCAATTTTTTTATCAAAATCAATAGCTAAAAAAGTAAGCTCACTTTCATTAATATTTGGTAACAACACATCATTCTCGAATTCAAGGAATCTAAAAATTTTTACTGTTTCGTCTTCTGATTTTTTGCTACAACTTAAAAGTACTAATCCAATTAGTAAGGTATATAATGTTTTCATTGTAAAAGTTTATTTATTAAAAATGGATATTTGACCTTTATTCTTTTTCAAAATCTATATTGGAAAAGAAAGCATGATTATTAGAATAACGAAAATTCACCAATAGATAAAAACTGTCGAACTCTTAATAAAAAAATAAGTCAATTGCCTTTTATATTTTTTTCGCTGTATTTATTGCAAACGAAAAATTGAATTTTAAAAAAAATCACTTTAGTTAATAAAAACTGTCTGAAAAATTGAAAAAAAACTTTATTAAATCACTTCTACAATGTCAGAAATAAAAAAGTCACACCCTTTTCAGACAGCCTAAAGTAATTATTTTTTGATGTAGTATTCTACTGTTTTGTCTAAAACACCGTCATTGTTTTTATCCGAATCTGTATAGCTAAGTTCTAATTCCGTAGAAGAAATCTTTTCAACAGTTACAGTTACAGTTTTATTTGGTCTAATAACAGTTAGCTTCTTTGTTCCATTATCATATTCATATGAACTAATTGTTGAAGATGATTCTTTTACACAACTTTCTACTTGATTTACAATTTGAGTGTAATAAGATTCAGTAGTCACTTTTTTTTCCATAGTGAATTCAATAAACCCATTTCTTTCACATGCAGTGGTAATTTTTTCTGATATTTTAGAACCATCTTTACCAGAAGTAACAGTTACATTTTGTTTTTGCCATTTTCCTACTACCGACACTTCTGGAGTTGTTGGAGTTGAATCTTCTTTTTTACTACAAGCTACTAAGGCAATTCCTGCCAACATAAAAATACTTTTTTTCATTTTAAAATTTTTATAGAATTAATAAATAATAATTTTTTTGACTAAAGTTTCTTTAGCTGTTTCCAATATTAAAGCATAAGTTCCAGTAGCTAGTGAACTATTAAAATCTAAAACATAACTCTTTTGTCCGTTCTCACTTTTCTCCAATATAGGCTGTTGACCATTAATGGGGTAAAGTCGTAATTTAATAGGACTTGATTCCGCTAATTTTACTATGGTTTGAAAATCACCATTACTAGGATTTGGGGTTACTAGAAATTCCGTGATAAATGGTTGCGCTTCATTTCCGATTGTAGGATTTATCAATTTAGGTTCTACATTTATTGTTTTGGAATATAAAGCATAACAATCTCCTTGAGTTTGTTTCAATGAAATAGTATAACTACCTAAACTCCTAAATTTTAAAACAATATACTTTTCATTCTGATTTACTATCGTTACTGTATTAGGTATTTCCCAACTCGTATTTTCACCTAGTGGATTACTTGCGTTTATTAATATTACCTCATCGTTTAAATAGGCTTGTGAAGTCAAGAAAAATTCAGAAGATATAGCTACGTTACTGGTTTTTAAAACGAAACTATCTTCACCTAAACATCCTTTAGAACTTATAACCTTAGCTGTATAGGTGCCTGCTTGTGTCAAACTAACTTTGGCACTATTAGAACTAAAACCTTGAGTTGAGGTCCAACTATACTGCGCTTGAGGATCTGGGATACTTATATCTAAATCTAGTTGCTGACCATTACACAAAGTCCTATTCCCTCCTAAATTAACCACAATAGGATCCGGATTGTCTAATTTGAAATTCTTATAATAGGTACACCCTTTAGAATCTACTACTGTTAATTGATAATCACCAGAAGTCAAACTTACTATATCTTTTGTATTCCCTCCGGTACTCCAACTATAAGTATAGGGAGGAGTACCACCCGTCACAGTAGTAATTATACTACCATCAACACCATCATGACACGTAGGTGAAGTAACGATTCCATTAATTACAACACCATTGGGCTGATCAATCAACATACTCCCTTGCACAAAACACCCTTTGGCATCAACTACTTTTACAAAATAATTATTAGCGATCAAATTAGTAATTTGTGCTGTAGTGGCTCCCGTTGTCCATTCGTAAGTATAAGGTGGTGTTCCGCCTTTAGGTATTGCTGTAATCCAACCGTTATTTCCTGCACTACAACTAATATCACTCTTTTGGAATTGTAATTCTAATTTTGAAGGCTGTGGCATAAACTGAATGACAGGGGTTTCTTGGCTAATTACATTGTTGACATATATACCCAAACGAATTCCATTTTTATCTTCCACATTAAGCGAATAATTCCCATGGTTTAAATACTGTGCAGTCGCATCCTGATCATTCCAAATTTCCCAACTGCCATCCAACTTTTGTTTACTCCATATATATTTATAAGGTAAACCATTGTTGTCAGAACCTGTAAATGGAACTCCACCAGTAACCGTGGCTTGTAAAATTCCATCTTGCGATTCATCTCGTTGTCCATCAACTGGATTTAAATCAGCTTCATTACCAAACACATTGGTTACATTACAAGAAATACTGCGTAAAACATTTAATTTTACAACGATAGGGTCGGGCTGATTTAAAAACTGAGTAGAATTAGCCACTGTACAACCATCTTTATCCGTTGCACTCGTATAATTTTTATCCCTTACCGTTAGGGTATAAGTATCCGAAGGTATGCCTGTTAAAGTAAGATAATAAACTTTAGCTGTTGCATCATAATAAGGTGTAATATTGGTTTGCAAAACCCCCTTACTATTTTTCCATTCATAAGCATAACTATGATCGTCAAAAGGTGTTCCGCCTTTAATTGCTACTACTAATTGACCATTTGTGCCGCCATAAAAAGTAGGTTGTTTGATCGAAGTATACGATAATGAAACGGCTTCTTGAGGTTGCTGTATGGTTTCACTCAATTTTAAAATAGCGCCATTAGGTTGCAAGGCATTACAACCTTTCCAGTCACGGACTTGTATCGTATAAGTATCTTTGGTAAGTCCCATAAGAGTATGTGAAAACTCTGTGTCAAAACCTTTCCATGTCAAACCGTTATCTAATGAAAAACAATATCTTGATAAACCATTAATACCTTTGCAACTATCTTTGGTATCTTCAGTCTCTTTTTCTAATTTATTCCCCCCATTAGCTTCTATTTTAATAACACCATCTTTACCGCCATGACACCAAATATCGGTTTTAGTGAGTTTGAAGGTTACGGGGTCAGGTTTTTTGATTACAAAACTCTTCAAATGATTGGCGCCATTAGAGTATGTAGCTATACCATTAATAGAACCAATAATTCTCACATTATAGGTTCCTTCGGGCAAATTTTTAATCTCAAATGAATTAGTAGAGTCTAGTTTTAAATTACCAATTGGAATATTTTTGTCTTGATTCCCATTTTGATCGATTACCTCACATCCTAATTTTTCATTCTCTATTAATGGTCTATCAAGATTTACTTTTATTATACCATCAGTAGAATAATGGCATGTTGAATGCGTAATATATGAATTAACTATATGTGGACTCGATCTGAAAATTTTAAGTTGGACAGTATTTGATTTTGCAGTGGGGTAGCTACCTGAAAAACAAGAAACTAGCCTAAAATCAATATATTTTCCTTCGTGATTTAGATATTCATTTACACCAAATAAATCTATAGCAGAAACTGTCAATTTATCTAATTTATATAAATTTGAATCTATGTTTTTATATTCTGCTTCTGACTCTGTTGAAAATTTATATTGATAATTGTAAAGTGTAGCATCAAATCCGGTTTTACCTGACAAAATAATTTTGTCATCAGTAGGTAAATAAGTTTCTCTTAAAATTGGATCTGTTTTAATTACAGGAGCTTCTAATGTATGTATAGGAGTAATTTTAAAACTAATATTACCACCTATTTCTGTTGCATTAGAACCATTGTGATATGTTTGATCATTAGATATACATTCGGCTGAATAGAAGCTTTGATCAAAATATCCATGTGCTCCTTCACAGCTACATCTCCAACAGGCATAGTTTTGTCTTCTTGCATGAGCTATAATTCGAATACCTGATATTTTTTTTGGACTTTCAAAAATTTGAGCATGGTAAAAATTATAATTATCATTAATAACTGCTATTTGCTGTTGGTTTCCATCTGAATAAATAACATTAACAGTGCATTGGGTTTCACACATATCATGCCCATCGTCATTATATGCTCGATATCTTAAGCCATAATCAAGTTTATACATGTTATTATTTTGTGCTACACAAAAATTAAACATGAGTGCTAAAAATATTATGTACTTGTACATTGTTAATTTAATTAGAAATTTAAACTTTATGATTTTTAAGTAGTTAACTGTCAGATTAATTAAAACTCAATTTTAATTAAAATCTATTTCACAAATCAATTATTAATAATTTGTTATATTTTAAAAAAATTTTATAAATTATTTAAATTATTTTTTTTATGAATGTCCGCTTTGTGTAATAATATGTGATTTGTCATTCTGAACAAAACGAAGTAAAGTGAAGGATCTACTGATTAACAAACAGATTCTTCCTTCGAAGGAATGATAAGTTCTCTTCAAAATTAATTTATGTTAGAAAACGGACATTCATAATATTTTTAATTTCGTGAAAAAACAATAATTAAAACAACATTATTTTGTATAAATTTCATTTTTAATTCTGTGTCTGTATGTTTAATTATTTCAAATGTTTTTAGTATAGTATCTTTTTCATATAATTTGATTATATTTCCCTCACGTTTCCACGTGGCTTTTTCTACACTATTTATCTGACAATTACTACTAAATGAAGTAGAAGACATATTTCCATCAGTATCAAATGTATAATAGTTTTTTGAACACCCAGGTTGATTATCTGTAAAATCTTGTAAAATTTCCTCTCCATTTTTAATTTCGCCTTGTTTTATGATAAACCATTTTCCTTCAATTTTAGGAGTAGCAACTATTGAAGTTGTTTGGTCATTTTCTTTCGTGCAAGAATAGATGCTAGATAATGAAGCTATGCTCATTAATAAAATAATTGCTTTTTTCATTTGATGTTTCATTTGATGTTAGAATTTAATAATTTAAAACTACACTTTCCGATTTACAAGGATTACCAGATTCCAAGTTTACCAAAAGATGATATTCATACTCTGTATTCATACTTAATTGCGTGTCAGTAATTTCTTGAATAGGCTTGTTTATTTCTTTCCATAATGAAGGGGCTTCTCCTAATTTATTCCTATATATACTCACCCCCTTTATCTTTTCTTTAGATTTTTTAAAACGCCATGTCAGTAGTATTTTTCGCTGTTCTCTATCTACTGTTCCTATTAAATTTTCAATAATAGCAATAGGATTCATATCAATAAATTCAACGGTAACTACTGAATGCTCTAGTGAGGAAGTTAAACCCACTTTATCTTTGGCTACTATGGCATACTGATAGGTGTTCTTATTTTCTAAATTTTCATCGGTATAACTTTGTAGCGTATCGTGTACTTTCAGAATTTCTGTCCATTCTTTTTCTCCTTGCTTTTTACGGCGCAGATGATGCGAAACCACATCTTCACTATAACTTCGTACCCACTCTAAATGAATTTTTCCTTTACTTACGCTATAATCTTTAAAAATTGGAGCTGTGGGTGGGATACGATCCGGCTTTTCGAGTACCAAAATAGCTGACATCTCAGAAATATTATAGCGCTTGTCTTCTGCCGCCAAACGATAATATACTTTAGGATTCGACATTTTTAAACTTACTTTATCCGTATAACTTGTTCCCTGAAATGGTTTGGTGTGAATATCAACAAACTCTTCATTGACATTATTAGCTTTCAAAATTCTGTACCCTAATAAATCTTTCTCTATATTCGCGTTCCATTTTAATTTAACCACGCCTAAACTGTCAATAGTACCTTCTAAACCTAGAGGTTTCATAGGAGGAATGGAATCAATGGGTTGTACCAAAGTACTTTGCGAATTAAGTCTTTTGTTATTTTTTCCAACCACAAAGATTTTAAAGTAATTGGATGGCCCTAAATTTTTATATTCAAATTTGCGCGTTTGTGGAGAAAGCAATTCAGTTACTTTTTGATAAGGTCCCTTTTCATCTTCTGAATGGTTGACTTCAAAACCAGCAATATGATTTTCTAAATCATTTGGATAAGACCAATCTAATATAACACTATTGTCTTTAGTAATTTTATAATCATCTATACGTGTGGGTAAAAAAACATCATGGACACCTTTTGCTGTAATAACTTTGCTCAACTGTCCTTTTTCACCAAAAGCACTAATGCCATATAATTTGTAATGATAAGTTTTATCATTTTGAGCTAAAGTATCTACATAATATAATCGTTTAGATTGTACACCTTTTTGCTCATTCATATTTACTATAGGTGCATTAGTTATTGGTGAAAATGCTACTCCATCTTCGGAACGTTCAATTTTATAAGATGTAAATACATCTTTATACGATTCGTAATCCCAGGAAATCAATACTTTTTTATCATCAGAAACAGCAATTAAATCATCTATTGCAGGTAGTTTTTTATAATCTTTCATACCCACTAATACAGATGCCGATTTGAACTTACTATTAGGAATACTAATTTGATAGACATAAACCTCATTTCTAACGATAGAATTATCAACAAATCCCCAACCCGCTTTTAATGCGCCTTCAAAACTCATATCGGCAGCAAATAAACCGAAAGTATGACGTTGCTCCATTTCATCGGCTGTCTCAATAATTTTGGAAATAGAATTATTATTTTGTCCACTAATTTGGAATTCCTCACCATATATAGACTGTGCAACAATAGCAGCATAATTGTCTTTCTGGATTAGTTCAGCCCACTGCTCCAAAGGTTGTGGTAATAAAGGATTAACAGTCAATATTTTTTTCTCAGGTTCAGCTATTAATTGATTCCCTTTTTTAACAGTATAACGGGTTAGTATAAATCCCGTTTTAAGAGCTTTTTTCCACTCAGACGCAGAGGTAACTCCCCATCGCAATAAAATTTTGTCTTTCTGTCCGCGTGCAATGATTTTTAAAGGACTTACTTCTTTATTTTGAGCTATAAAACTCATTTTCACAAAAATTAAAAGAATAAAGAGAAATCTATTAAGAGTAATTGACATTTAGTTTTTTATTTTTTTGCAAAAGTACATTTTTAAATTATTTATTAAAATTTTTTTTAAATAATTCAAATAATTCGGTTATTGTTTTTAAATAATTTAAAAATTCCGTCAAAAAAGGCAATTTTTTATTTTTGCCAAGGCAATAAAAGATTAAAAACAAAAGTTGAGGAGGACAATTAAAAAAAGAGAGCTTTGTCAAAATTGAACACTACTTATGAACCCTACAGATCTTTTAAAATTGATACTTCCTGATTTTCTAGTTGATTATTTTGAAATAATTTCAGTTTATAATTCACAAGAAAGCCTGCATCTCTATTTTGAAGAAAAAGCAAAACCGCCAATAGAGTTTGATCACACAGAGTTAGTCTCTAAAGGGTTAACAGTCAATTATCAATCAATACTAAACTACTTTGATAATAGAAGTACTAATGCAGCTGCGAATCTTTTAATGCAAAAAAAGCCTTTAGGAGTCAGTTTAGAGAGGTAAGAAATATCGATTTTTTCTTATTCAGATTATCCAATCTTTTTGCTTAATCCCCACCTTTTGTTCTTGATCCATTACTTCATTTTGGAGGATTCTACAGATGAATTTTAAAGAGAATTTTTATGTCCGTTTTTATAAAAAAATACTTTATCGGGCAATTGTCGGTCGTAAAATTTAAAAAGCCTTGAAAAACAAGGCTTTTCGTGGAGTCGGAGAGAATCGAACTCTCGTCCAAACAAGCAATCAAAGAGCTTTCTACATGCTTAGTTTTCACTTAATTTTTCGACTGAAAGCAAGGTTGAAAACGACCACTCTCAGCTTAGCTTTATCCGTGTCAAAAAGGATTTAAAGCTTTACCTTTTCTAGGGTTACTTTTACGGTTCTCCTTAACCAACCGCCGTAAACCAAGGCTTTTGAGGAAAATCTAGCTTTCCTACCTTGTAGGAACTAGGCAAATCGTACTATAATTCGGATTAAGCAGCTAAAGCGTAATTATTTTCGCCGTGTAATGTTCGTATAGCAGATATTTACGAGCCTACCATACTTGGCTCGGCATGCTTACTAATTAATTCCACTCGCTGTCAAAACCAGTCGACCCCAATTAGTCCCACAAAATTAAGAACTTTTCATAAACTACAAAATAATTCTAAAACAAATTATTCTACTATTTCATCTCCTTTTTTATGTATATGAAAAGGATAATCTCCAAAAAGACCTGTTGCTAACTTCATATAATAGGCCTTACGAGTATACTTATTAGATAAAGCAATCAAGGTAACTTTTTCTTTTTTTAATGTAATATAAGCAGATGTATTACCATGCCACCATCCATTATGATAAAACATTTGTTTGCCATCTTTCCACTCTAGCATTCGAATTCCTAACCCATAATTTCGAATTCCTCTGGCCTCATAACTATATCCTTTATAAACTTCTGTCAAAAGTTTTTTATTTAAAAAATCAGGATCATACGTTGCTTTATCAAACTTTAACAAATCGCGAGGTGTAGCGTATATATTCTTATCTCCATAAATATCATCTAAATGGTTTAAAGGATATTTTATATAATGCCCTTTATAGGAGCAACTTGCTGTATCAGCATGCTTACTTAAATCAAAAACGTAAGTATTTTTCATCCCTAATGGTTGAAATATCATTTTACTCATCGCTGTACGATAATCCATTTTTGATACTTTTTCAATAATTAATGCTAACAAAGCATAATTAGTATTACAATAACTAAATCGAGTATCAGGTTTAAACTCTAACCCTATTTTTCCATTTTGCATAATTGTAACTAAATCATTGTTATGCAAAATTTTACCCCTTTGCCAAACTCCTTTATCTTCTATAAAATAACTATAATTCCTCAAACCACTTCTATGATTTAATAACATACGGACGGTTATGTCTTTATACGGAAATCCTTCTAAAATAGCACTTACTTTTTCATCTAACTTTAACATATTAGAATCTATCAATAACAATACAGCTGTAGCTGTTAAAACTTTACTTACAGATGCTATATGAAGAGGTGTTTCTGCTGTTATAGGTCTTTTTTCTTCAAAATTACTCATTCCGCTATATCGTTCATATAAGATTTTCCCATTTTTAGCAACTAAAACACCTCCCGAAAAATCATTACTAAAAAATTCTTTATCATACAGATAATCCATACTATCTTGAATCTTTTGTAATTCTTTTGAATCTATACCAGACGTAGCCATTTCAAAAGGTTTCATCGTATAAATTTTACCTATTTTATACTCTTCCTTATTTTTTACTTTCGTTTTTTTATTTGTACAAGCAAATAAAAAAAACACAACTATTATAGTGGACGCACAAATATTAAATAACCTCATAACTATTTTTTATAAAGAAATTTCCATTTTAAAATTATCAATTCCCAAAACCTTCTTTCATTAATTTCATACAAAATGGGCGGCAAATATAACCAAACCTCTATACTTTTCATAAAAACAACTCATCTTTAAAATTGCACAATATCTTTTAAACGTTATATTTGCAACAAAATTAAACTCTTAAGTTATAAAACCATCCTTTAAAACTACTAAACAGATGAAATTTGGCATTATCAAAGAGAGAAAAAACCCACCCGATAGACGTGTTGTTTTTTCACCACAAGAATTACTAAGAGTAAAAGAAGTCTTTCCAGAAGCCAATTTTGAAGTTGAAACTTCTGATATTCGTATCTTTAAAGATGAAGAATATAGCAAATTAGGCATTTCTATAGATACCGATTTAACAGATTGCGACATATTAATAGGTGTAAAAGAAGTACCTGTTGAAGCGTTAATCCCTAATAAAACTTACTTCTTTTTTTCTCACACTATAAAAAAGCAACCTTATAATCGAAAACTACTAGTTGCTTGTTTAGAAAAAAATATCCGACTAATAGATCACGAAACGATAGTAGACACAAACAACAAACGTTTAATTGGTTTTGGACGCTATGCGGGTATAGTAGGCGCTTATAATGGCATTAGAGCATTTGGCTTAAAATACGATTTATACAACATTGCAAAAGCAGAAACCTTAAAAGATCAACAAGATTTAATAGACCGAT
Organism: Flavobacterium davisii; assembly: GCF_042182265.1. Lineage (NCBI taxonomy): Bacteria > Pseudomonadati > Bacteroidota > Flavobacteriia > Flavobacteriales > Flavobacteriaceae > Flavobacterium > Flavobacterium davisii. The sequence continues at coordinate 1,707,580 of NZ_CP097869.1, read as the reverse complement.
TAAAAAGGATTACACTTCCTCCAATTAAAATAGTCTTAACAGGTCATGGCAAAGTAGGCCTAGGTGCTAAAGAAATGCTAGACGCAATGAAGATGAAACAAGTTAGCATTGACGACTTTTTAACTAAATCTTACGATCGTCCTGTATACACCCATATAGACTTAGAGGACTACAATCGTCGAAAAGACGGAAGCCCTTTTAACAAAAAGGATTTTTATACACATCCTGAAGAGTATATTTCTAATTTTGAACGTTTTACTAAAGTCGCTGACATCTTCATGGCGGGTCATTTTTATGGCAATAACGCCCCTTATATACTCACAAAAGAAATGCTAAAAGCTACTGACAATAAAATAAAGGTAGTTGCCGACATATCCTGTGATGTAAATGGCCCTGTAGCTTGTACGCTTAGAGCATCAACAATTGCCGAACCTATTTATGGTTATTTACCGAACGAACATCGTGAGATTCATTTTGAAGATCCGCGCGCTATAGCCGTAATGGCTGTTGACAATCTTCCGTGCGAACTCCCTAAAGATGCAAGTGAAGGATTTGGAAAAACCTTTTTAGAGTATGTCATTCCATCATTTTACAACAATGATGCTGATCAAATATTAGAAAGAGCTACTATTTGCAAAAATGGCAAGCTAACGCCTAAATTTGAATATCTACAAGATTATATAGAAGGAAAAGAATAAAAACGCAGCAAGAAAGAGCATTTAAGTAAAATAAACACCTAGCATCTCCATTCAAAGACAAGCGAAATTAAATTATATTCTATAATTTAATTTCGCTTGCTTATTTCAAGTCTCTCTCCAATCGAAGTAAAAGATTACAATCTTTCAGATATCTTTTTCAACAAATTTTCTAGTTATTTTTCAAAATTACTTTTAATCTAAAATGGCTTCACCTGATTTACGATAGATATATTGTCCATAAATATGTCTTTTAGCAAATCGGTTAGGAGATTCAGCATTAATCATTTTGATATAAACGTTTTTTGGAATTCCAAGGTATTCATAAGTCATACCATTAAGATAGGTTACAAACAAAACTTGTTTTTCCAAATAAAAATCAACTATAGGAAAATTAGCAACCATTTCTTGATACTCAGGAAAATTTTTATCCCGTGTCTCATTCGCTATGCTAACCAAAAAATGATATGCATTAATAATTTCCTTACTTTTTTCTTCTGCTAAAACACGTCCTTCTTCATCATTAGCAAATTTATCGGGATGTATTTCTTTCATCGCATTTCGATAAATAGTCTTTAATTCCTTTAGACTAACATTCTTATCTACTTCCAATAATTTGCGATACTCTACTACTCTTTTCATATTTTTTTACAATAAAAAAGCCACTCTTTTCCGAATGACTTAACTAGAAACAAGAACAGGACTCGAACCTGTACCTTTTTTTAAAGGATATGAACCTCGAATTCGTCTTTAAAGATAACTTTTTACAAACGCTCTTTTCTTTCTTGTCTTTACCTTACGAAACCCTTTTTAACCTAAAAGACATAATAAAAGGCTAAATCTATTTTAGAAGACAAAACTTTCGATCAATATAGTACATCAAAAGCTCTCTTCTCTTTCTTAACACTTATCCTTAGATAAAATACAGCTTAGTAATAGTGCGTATTTTATATTTTCTTACAAATCAGCAGCAAAGATACTGAAAAACTTTATTTAATATAAAAATTCAACTATCAAACGTTTTCAGCTTCAATTAGAAACAATATTATCAACCTCATAAAGACTCACCCTGATTATATTAAAAACTTACCCCAAATAAAAATTACTTTAAATCTAAAAGAGTACGTCATTTTTCATCCTCTATTAGATTATTTTTAAAAGACCGAAAATATTATTTCAAACAAAGAAGACTCGAATGTAGCGAATAGATAAAAAAACAACTCCTCCTACCACAGAAGCAACAAACTACATATTATTACTATTTTTTTAAACACTCACATCTAAAAAAACACACATTCATATCCCCTTTCCTTCACCCTAACCTCAATTTTTTATTTCAAAACGAAGTCTAATTCGTAATCTAGATTAAAAAAATCACAGGCTAAAACACAAACTCTTATAGCGTTTTTCCATAGAGTTTTACTATATTAAATCTATTTGAATTATTTTTACCCCATCAACTCAAATCTAAAGCTAATGAAAAGCTCCAAAGACTCTAACGAATTCCATATTTCAAAAAAACTTCGTTTTATAGAAAATTTACACATTGTTTTTTGGCTAATTAAAGATATGTGTTGGTGTTTAGAATTTAAAAATTTAGGTATAATAATGGCTATTCCAACCGTTAGCATTAGTCTTTATTTTATTTTTAAAAACAAAGCTGACCTTTCAGAACTATATCACAATATTGCTGTGTTTCTTTGGATTATAGCCAATACTTGGTGGATGTCATCTGAGTTTTTCAAATTTGATGAAAAAATATTGATATTAGATTTAAAAGGGCGTTCTCTTGCTGCATTTCCTTTTGGATTAGGTATTTTATTGCTACTTATTTTTTACATTTTCATTTACCCTAAAAAGAAACAAAGCAACTAAATTCATTGGTTCTTTTCTCACAATACAATATTTCCAATATCCCTTTTTCAGATTTTCATCCAAAACCCCAATTCAAAACCCATAAATCAACTCAAATTTCGCATTAGACTCGAAGTAAATAAGCAAAATATCTATTCCTCTTTATTTTTCTTCAAATTCAAGCACATACTCTAATTTTAATCATCAAAAAAGCGCCTTATATCTTTTTCTATAATTTTCGTAAGCAGTTGAATTTATTGATTTTTTTGTTTCAAAACTAAGTCTAATCTAAAATCTGAGATTTTACAGGATAAACTGAATTTCTTTTAAAAGGTATTAAAAAATAACCCCTTCATGAATGAAGGGGTTATTTAGTAGCGGGAACAGGACTCGAACCTGTGACCTTCGGGTTATGAGCCCGACGAGCTGCCTACTGCTCTATCCCGCGCTGTGCGATTTGTATTTTATAGTTTTTTTAAAAACTTAGTAGCGGGAACAGGACTCGAACCTGTGACCTTCGGGTTATGAGCCCGACGAGCTGCCTACTGCTCTATCCCGCGCTGTGCGATTGTATTTTATAGTTTTTTTCAAAACTTAGTAGCGGGAACAGGACTCGAACCTGTGACCTTCGGGTTATGAGCCCGACGAGCTGCCTACTGCTCTATCCCGCGCTATTTCGAGTGCAAATATACAACGTTTATTGAGATCTACAAGCACTTTTATCATTTTTAATTCATTTTATTTTTAAACAACTCCAAATCAATGATTTAATTTTAAAATATCGGAAATAAACTCATCTATTTGTTCAAAAGTAACATTGGGCATACAAATAATATGCGAATATCCTTTCTCTGTTGCTAATTGCCATTTTGCACGAACTTCAATAGAAGGCGACGGAAATACTACTGTAATTGCATTTGGGTTACGCCAAGCTTTTACTCCCATTTCATTTAATCGTTGCTCTGTATAAGCTGCTACTTTTAAACTATGTTGCGTACGAGAAGCAAAACCTTGGATACCTAATTTTTTAATTGCATACCATAAAAACAATGGACTATGTCCGTTTCTAGAACCTGTAATCGTAGCATCTGATGATCCTATATAAGCTATTTTCTTCGCTATCCTGTCTCTGTTTTCTTTTTTAACCACAACTACTCCCGAAGGCATTGGCGAACCAATAAATTTATGTCCACTTACCGAAATACTATCACATCCATCTACAAAATCAAAAGCAGGACGTGGCTCTACAAACGGAGCAAATCCTCCTGCCAAAGCTGCATCAGCATGTATATAGTGTTTTTCAATGGCCATATCTCCTATTATTTCTTTAATTGTTGGAATATGATCTTTTGCTTCTGTCATCGTTGTACCTATATTGGCTACGATCACAACAGGACGATGTCTATTATAACGAATAGCTTCTTTTAAATCGCTATAATCTATCTCTCCATTTTCTTGTGAACGCACAATAACATATTCCATATTGAGGAGTGTTACATTTTTTTGAATGCTATAATGCGTATCTTCAGAAAAATAAACCATAGCATTAGGATATAGTTCCCTTGCAACATATAATCCATACAAATTCCCTTCTGATCCACCATTTGTTACATACCCCCAAACGTTTTCTGGATTAGCCCTGAATAACTCTGCAAAAAAGCGAACCACTTCGCGCTCCATTTCACGTGAATCTACTTGATAAGTTGATTTTACAAATGGATCTCCTAAATTGTTCATTGGGAATTGCAAAAAAGGAAGTAGTTCGGAATAATCAAAATCTTTCGAAACGGGATATCCTAAAAAATACTTTGTACGGTCTTCTACTTGGGACAATAATTGTTGTAACTGTTCTGAAACTGCTAAATCGGGACTACTCATCTTTACTTTTTTTGAACAAAAATAACATTATTAGAATATTATTTTGTAAAAATACAAATATTTAGTTTTTAAATCTATTTTTAATTTATTTTTCAAATTTTAAAACTAAAAACAAAATTAAAATTAAAACAACACTTCATAATTTTCTAACAAAAAAGAAACCCAAATTAATCTTATTGCTTGGATTAATTTGGGTTTTTAAATTTGAGTATATTTCTTATTGAATTAATCGCACTGGTACTCTTTTATTTTAGTGCTTTATATAAAATTTCTACAGGATGTTCCGCCATTCTTCCTGTTCCATCTGCAATCTGATGACGGCAACTTGTCCCTGAGGCTGAAATAATAGTTTCTTTTGCTTCTTGTCGAATTGTTGGAAACAGCACGAGTTCTCCTATATTCATCGAAATTTGGTAATGTTCTTTTTCATATCCAAATGAACCTGCCATACCACAACAACCGCTCGGGATATTTAAAACCGTGTAATTCTTTGGTAATGACAATATTTGTTTTAATGGAACTAAAGAGGAAAGAGCTTTTTGGAAACAGTGTCCGTGCATACGAACACGCTCTTCTTTATCTGTAAAACTTTCAGAAGTAATTTTTCCTTTTTCTATTTCTTGTGCTAAAAATTCTTCAATTAAAAAAGTGCGTTTAGCCATTTGCTTTGCTTTATCTTTTAACTCACCTCGACATAAATCAGGATACTCATCTCTAAAAGTTAAAATAGCAGATGGCTCTATCCCTACTAAAACGGCATTTTGAGGCAGTAAATCATCTATTTTTTTTATATTTTTCTCTGCTATTTCGCGGGCAATTTTGATCATTCCTTTTGACAAATAAGTTCTTCCGCTCATTCCTATTTCTAGAACTATAACTTTATATCCTAATTTATTTAATAACTTAACAGCTGTTTGTCCAATCGTTACATCAAAGTAATTCAGGAATTCATCATTATACAAATAAACATTTCCATTTACAAAAGTCCCTTCTTGATTAAATTGAGTAATCCATTTTTCAAAGGTTATTTTGTGCATTTCAGGTAGTGATCGTTTTGTTGCAAACCCTGTTGTTTTTTTTATTAATGTTCCTAAAAAACCTTTGGTCGATAAATTGTATAAGAAAGGAGTGTTTTCAAATAACTTATTTACTCGTGGTGTATGGCCAATTAGTTTGGAACGAAATTTTATTCCGTTTTTATCATGATATTGCTGTAAAGCTTCTGCTTTTAGTTTTGCCATATCGACATTAGAAGGACATTCTGACTTACAACCTTTACAACTCAAACAAAGGTCTAGAACATCTATTATTTCTTCATGATCAAATGGATTCGTTTTTTTAGAATGTGTGATGGTTTCACGTAAAATATTAGCTCTTGCTCTTGTGGTATGTTTTTCGTTACGAGTTGCCATATAACTAGGACACATGGTTCCTCCACTTTTTTCTGTTTTACGACAATCTCCAGAGCCATTACACATTTCCGCTGAACGTACAAAGCCATTTAAATCTGAAAAGTCAAAATAAGTTTGAGGCATTGGGGTTAATTGTCCTGCTTGATAACGTAATGAAGTATCCATAGGAGGTGTATTAACAATTTTATTCGGATTAAATACATTCCAAGGATCCCAAGTATTTTTTACTTGAATAAACATTTGATAAATTTCATGTCCTAACATGAGTGGAATAAATTCACCTCGTAAACGTCCATCTCCATGTTCTCCACTTAATGAACCTTTGTATTTTTTTACCAAATGTGCTATATCGGTTGCTATAGTGCGAAACATAGCGGTTCCTTCTTTTGTTTTTAGATCTATAATGGGACGTAAATGTAATTCTCCTGTAGCGGCGTGTGCATAATGTACGCAGTATAAATTTCTACTTTCTAAAATTTGATTAAATTCTTCAATAAAATCAGGTAAGTCTTCTACAGCTACTGCTGTGTCTTCAATTACAGCTACTGCTTTTGCATCTCCTGGAATATTGGACAATAATCCTAAACCTGCTTTACGAAGATTCCAGACTTTATTTGTATCTTCTCCATAAACGATTGGAAAATGGTAACCTAAGCCAGCGGCTTTCATTTGTTTTTCCATTTTTTGAGCTGCTTCTTGAATTTCTTCTATTGTATCACGAAGAAATTCTACTACTAGAATAGCTTTCGGATCTCCTTGAACAAAGAAACGGTTTTTACTTTGTTCGATATTTTCTTTTGTACAATCTAAAATATAATGATCTATTAATTCTATACTGTCGGGATTGTATTCTAAAGCTATTAAATTAGCTTTTAAGGATTCATTAATACTATTACAATGCACACATACTAAACCAGCTTTGGGCTTTAGTGCATCTACTAAATTCAATTTTATTTCTGTTGAAAAAAACAAAGTTCCTTCTGAACCTGCTATAAGCTTACAGAAATTAAATTTTTCTTGAAAATTTCCAAAGGGTGCTGTATCTGCCAATAGATCTAAAGCATATCCCGTATTACGTCTTGGAATTGTTTTTTTAGGATAATTAGTATTAAATAGCTCTTGATTGACTGGATTGGATAATATTTCTTTTGCTTGTAAATAAATGTTTTGTTCTAATTCACTTACTACATTTATACCTTGGCATTTTGCATCAAATTCTTCATTTGTTAATTCGCCAAAAGTAACTTCATTTCCGTCTGCTAAAAAGCCTTTAATTTCTAACAAATGCTCTCGAGTAGAGCCATATATAACGGATCGAGCGCCACAAGCGTTATTACCTACCATTCCACCAATCATACAGCGATTGCTGGTGGAGGTTTCTGGACCAAAGAATAAACCATAATTTTTCAGATGTAAATTCAGCTCATCTCGGATTACTCCAGGTTCTACCCAAGCGGATTTTTCTTCTTTATTTACACTTAAAATAGATGTGAATTTTTGAGATATATCTACTACAATACCTTGTCCTACTACTTGTCCTGCTAATGAGGTTCCTGCTGCACGAGGTATAACACTTAATTGGTTGGCACGAGCAAAATCAATTATTTTTTTTATATCTTCTTTTGATTCTGGGACTGCTACAGCCATGGGCATTTCACGGTACGCACTAGCATCTGTGGCGTATAGTGTACGCATAGTTTTATCATGATATAACTTTCCTTTTAACGATTGTGCTAAAACATCTAATTTCATGCTTACTTTTACATTTTTTTAAAGAGAGACTTTTATTTTCTTTATATTTATTTATATTTTCAGATACTGGGGTGTTTAAACTTTTTAAGCCACTTTATCTAATACAAAATCCTATATCGTATTGTATTGGGAATGTTTTTTAATTGTTTTTCTAAATTTGGATCGTAAAAGCTATCTACATCTGTAATTACGTATCCTATTTGTTCATTTGTTTTTAAATATTGCCCTAAGATATTACAATTTGCATTAGACAGTATGGTATTAATTTGAGCTAAAATACCTTTTACATTTTCATGTATGTGCATTATTCTATGTGCATTATCAAATTCAGGCAATTGAATTTCAGGCAGATTAACACTTCCAAAGGTGGTACCTGTATTGATGTATTGTATTATTTTTTGCGACACATAATTTCCTATATCGTGTTGTGCTTCTTCTGTACTTCCTCCAATGTGTGGTGTTAATATAACATTTTCTCTTCCGCGCAAAGAGGAAAAAAATTTTTCATCATTACTTTTAGGCTCATAAGGAAACACATCTATAGCGGCTCCTCTTATTTTATTGTTGTCTAAATTAGCAATTAGCGCATCCATATCTACTATATGTCCTCGTGACAAGTTTAGAAAGACTACGCCTTTTTTCATGATTTCAAATGCTTTTGCTCCAATTAGTTCTTTATTTTCTTCTCTTCCATCAACATGCAACGTTACTACATCTGCAAGTGCTAACAATTCTTGTAGTGATGTACATTTTTTAGCATTTCCTAAAGCTAATTTATCTACTACATCATAGAAATACACTTGCATTCCTAAAGCTTCTGCTAAAATAGAAAGTTGAGAACCAATACTACCATACCCTACGATACCTAATTTTTTTCCTCTGATTTCAACACTTCCATTAGCTGACTTATCCCAAATACCTTGGTGCATTTTTTGACTTTTTTCAAAAGTAGCACGCATTAACATAATCATCTCTCCAATAGCTAACTCTACTACTGAACGCGTATTACTGTAAGGTGCATTAAAAACAGCTATTCCTTTTTGATTACAAACTGGCAGATCTACTTGATTTGTTCCTATACAAAAAGTACCTATTGCATGTAATTTATGTGCTTTTTCTAAAACACGAGCTGAAACGGTTGTTTTGGAACGAATTCCTAATATTGAAACTTCTTTGATTTGATTACATAACTCCTCTTCAGAAAGGGACTCTTTTAAAGTTGTTACTTGATAACCTTCTCTTTCAAATTGAGCTACTGCATCAGGGTGAATATTTTCTAACAATAAAACTTGTATTCTGTTTTTAGGGTACGAAACGGATGCTTTATAGGATAAATCGTATAATATTTCATCTAAAGAAGGTGCTATTTTTTCTGCTAGATCTAATACAACTTGACGACGCACATTTTCTGTAAATGCGTAAAATTTTGAAACAACTCCATATTGTAATGCTTCATAATCTGTATAACCATCACCAATCATAATGACTTCGCCTTCAAGATTGAGAGATTGTATCTTCAGGGCTTTCCCTTTATTTTCACATAATTCATCTTTTTCATCAAATCCTACTATATTTCCTTGATGATCAAAAGCAAAACTATTGGCTAGTACATTTTCGGATTTTATCCCAAACTCTTGAACAATAGGTACTATAATTTCTTTAAATCCGTTGGAAATAATATATATATTTTCACTATGAAGTTTAAAAAACTTTTTATTGCGAATAACTGAAATAGAAATTTTATCTTTTAACCTTTTGATTAATTCTTCTAAATCATCACGATGTGCTTGTAATAATTGGATTCGTTTAGACAATGATTCTTTTAAAGTAAGCTTCCCTTCCATTCCTTGATTGGTTATTTCTTGAATGGTTTTTAAAACGGTTTCGGCTATTGCTGTTTTTCCATGAACAATTGTACATAACTCATCGAGTGCTTCTACTTGTATAAAAGTACTATCGAAATCAAAAATAAAGGTTTTGTGTTGTGTCATAACAGATTCGTATGTTTTAATAATTTAAAATAAAACAATAAAAGCTTTATTTTGCTACAGAAACTATCTGTATTAATTCAGATAAAATCAAGGGGTTCGCTTTTTTAAGGACTTCGGAATTAATATTTAAATAATTTAAAATTTGTTCCGTTGCTTTATCTTTTTTATCAGATAATCGAATTCCTTTATTTTTTCTTTTATCTTTTATCAGTAATTGATTATATTCTGATGCAATATAAAAATTTTGATTTTCATATACTATTTTTCTAAAATCATACCATACTGTCAACCAATCTTTTGCGTCTTCTACAGCTTGATAAACATCAAAAAAATCCGCATTAACTAGATCAAAGGCAAGATAGGAGTTGTGTTCATTATGAGTTTCTATGAATACTTTTTCTCCATTTTTTCCATGAATGATGTAAGGTTTTACATTTATATCTAATGGTTTAAAATAAAGGTGTTGTTTTCCTATTTTAAAATCGGATTGATCGTTAAACCCTGGTATTTTATCAAAGGTTCCTATTCCTACCATTTCTTTATGTTTACATAAAAAGTACTCAGCGCTTTTGTTCACATATCGCATTTCTTTTTTTTGTTCTGATTTGGATGGATCAACCATATTTTGTTCATAAATAAAATGTCCTAACGCGTAATTATGTTGAAAAGCTTTTGTAACTAAAAGATTTAAAGCATCTTCTTTTTGAAGTGTATCATATATATAAACGGTTCCATCTCTTACTATTAAACGATTAAACTGTAGAGCTTCTACAAGTCTAAAATAATCAGGATGATCAAAGAAATTATCGTTTTTTGTTGTACAATAAGAAGTTATAAAGTTAGCATCTAAATCAAATAGAATGTATTTAGTATAATTTAGCAAACCGTTTTTAAAGTCTAAACTTCCTATTTTTTCTTCAAAAAAGCCTACTTTTTCTCCATTAACAAATAAGTTATTTTCTATAATTTGAATTTTTTTGTTATTTGTATTTTCTTCTACTGGTTTCATTTCGAATGATTCTAGTTTCAATCGCTCTTCATCTATTGTAAAAAGGCGTTCTAAATCGAGTCCTTTTTGACTCAATACATGGTACTGACATAGCATTTTAATAAATTCTTTGGATCGGCTAAAGGATTCTTCTAAAACAGAACATTTCTTTGCGTTTGAATAATTGGGATTAGTTAACTCAAATTGAATTTCATTGGATTCTTTACAATTTCTACAAGGTATCATTTTAGCATGAAGCATCAGATTGTTGTTCAGGTCATATAAATCGTATTTGAAGCGATTAGATATCACTTTTAATTGGAGGACAGGAACACCGTCTATAGCTACTCTATCATTTTCAATTTGAATAGTTTGAGCAAATGTTGTTAAAGAAATAAATAATAGGAGAATTTTATTAACCATACAGAATCATTTTATTAAGATTTATTTTAAAACAAAAAAAGTCCTCTTATTTACATAAGAGAACTCTGTATTAATTTTTATTTAAAAACTTATTTGGTTCCATTCTGAAGTTTCACATCTGTACTTTCAAAAATTTTATCTGCTGAAGCAGCTATAAAACCTGAATACAATTCACCATTAGCCATTGGATAACGCAGTGCGAACTCATAGTAGCAAGAAGGAATTTCTCTAGTTCCTTCGTCAAAATTTACAGTATATAAATCAGCTAATGTACTTGATTGCTCTAGTAATTCAGCTGGTGTACCTTTAATTTCGCCACCAGAAGTATTTAATTTCCAACCTTTATCTTTCAAAAATTGGTTTAAAGATTCTAAAGTTGGGAATTTAGTTAAAGCATTTACGTTAATTGTAAAGTGATTAGCGCAGAAACCATAAATATACATCCAAGCAGCATATTCAGACTCTTCTAACAAAGCAGAGTAAGTTGCATAGGAAGAATTAGCCCATACAGCTCCGCTCAAAATTAAGTCTTCTTTTTCAAATACCGATTGGTCACAAGTATCTAAAATTTCCTTCACCGTTTTTTGTAAAGTGTCCGAACATTTAGCTAACTCTAATTGTGATATAAATACACGTGGTGCATTTTTATCTGTAGCATGTTCATAGTGTTTAGCAAATAATTTTTTAGATTCAAAAATATATTCACCTTTTGGTTCATAACCTGCTTTTAAAAATGGTTTTTCTAAAACCGAAATATCGACACGTTTATCATCGTATGTACGAATAGCAATATGATCATTTCCTATTACTTCTCCTTCAGCAGCTAATAATGCGTGAATTTTTTCAGCGGATGGGGTAATAGCTATGTATTGCGCCCATAATTTTGATAATAATTGATCTTTATCCATGGTGTTGTTTTCTTTTTTAATGTGACACAAAATTAGTGTTTTTATAAGTATATTTACAACATCCAAGTAAATTTATTAAAATTTGACATAAATACAGTTATATTTGTGTCAAATTAATATTTTAAAAAGAATAAAAAACAAGCAAAAAATCAATATTCTATTTTTCTTATTTTCTTAATATATTCATTTCAAAAAAGATTAAAGTGTCACAAGGTTTAAACAAAATAATAGATTATATTAACAAAAAAATTATTCAAAAACTAAGTTTAGATGGTCGTTTTGCTTATTCTGAATTAGCCAAAGAATTAAATATTTCAAACTCTTTAGTTCATCAACGAATTAAGAAAATGCAGGAAGCAGGTATCATAAAGGGTTTTTCTATAAAACTGGATGCAAAAGCCATGGGCTATGAAACGATTACTTATACAGGGATTGCTACAAAGGAAGCACGTTATTCCTATTCGATTGCTGAAAAACTAAAGGAAATTCCAGAAGTAGTCGAGTGTCATTTTGTGTCAGGAAAATATGCTTTATTTTTAAAAATTGTAGCGACTAACAATGAGGAGTTCAGAAAAATTCTGTATGAAAAAATTCATATCATTGAAGGTGTAGGAAGCACTGATTCGTTCATTTCTTTTGGTTCTGCATTTGAAAAAGAAGTCCCTATACTCTAATGATTAATCATTTGAATTTCTTTTTTGAGGACTCTTTTGCTTTTCAATTTTCATTCATTTTTATAACGATTAAAAAAGACATGTAATAAAAAGATTTAGAACGAACTACTATCAGCTCTCTATCTAGGAAATAAAAGAGTTCTTGTCAACTATTTTTATACATTTTGACTCATTACTTCATAAAAGTAAACAGGCCGATCCTTTTACCGATTTTGAATTTAATTCAAATTTCGCATTAGAGTTGAACAAAGTGAATTGACGGAGCCTAAAATCTATTCCATTTTATTGTTTTTCCAATTCAAGTATGTGCTCTAATTTCAATCCCAAATTCCGCATTAGACTTCATGCGCGAGATGAAAAGACAAAAAAAGGAACAAAAAAAATTTCTTGTAGATAGGGAGCAAAAGCCATCATCTAGTCGTAGTTTGTCACTTCGACCCAAGGGAAAAATTACATTATTTAGTGTATATGATTTCGCTCCTGTTTTATAAATGACGATAAGAGTACGAGTAATTTTTTATAGTAAATAAATCACTGTTCTGTTTGTCACTATTGCCTCTCCACTATTGCCTCTTTACTATTAACTCTCCACTATTACCTCTCCACTATTGCCTCTTTACTATTGCCTCTTTACTATTGCCTCTTCACTATTGCCTCTCCACTATTGCCTCTCCACTATTGCCTCTCCACTATTAACTCTCCACTATTAACTCTCCACTATTGCCTCTTCACTATTGCCTCTTCACTATTACCTCTTCACTATTACCTCTTTACTCTTCACTTGTGTAAAAATTTCTGTTTTATTACTTCTGCTATATAGCTCAAAAGAGCTAAAATATGGAACAAAAAATTCTATTTTCACTTTAACCAAAAAGTTTAAATCATTTCTTTTAAAAAATCTATTTTGGTAATTTCTTTCAACGTATCTAGTAATAAAATCTTATTCAAAACGACACATAAATTATTAAAATCCTACTTTTTCTGTTTTTTATTTGATGTTCTGATCTCTTTTTCTTAAATTCTTCAATATTTTTTTATCATCATAATGATCATTTTTATATTTTTACGAAGGTAACGCTTACTAAAACTACCGAAAGTTTAATTTAATAAAAATTTGACAAGGTTACATTTTTAACATAATATAGAGTAGTTCTTATCTTATCTATTATTTTTTTAATAAAAACAAAAACTTATCTTGTTCCACTATTATTTTTTTAATAAAAACAAAAACTTATCTTGTTCCACTATTATTTTTTGAGATAGTGAAACATTAGCTGAATTTGATAATAATTTTTCGATCTTAAACAACAAAAAAATGAAAAAAATATTCATAACATTAATTGTCTTAGTACTAGTCGTTTTTATTTTTAATCGTTTTTATAAAACGGATTGCTCTATCCCATCAAAAAATTATTATGTATCGCCAAATGGTAATGATGCGAATCCTGGAACGATGAGTTCGCCTTGGAAAACAATTCAACATAGTTTAAATAACATGTCTGCTAATAGTACATTGTATGTTGACAGTGGTATTTATAATGAAAAAATTCAAATTCCAATTAATCATATTACGATTAAAAACCAAAAGTCTAAGATTCCTATAATTGATGCAACGGGGATTACTAAGCAAAATTCTATAATTGCTATTTTAAATAAGAATTCTATTACGATAGATGGTTTGGAGTTAAGAAATAATATTCAAAATGATGCACAAGGTATTTTAATAGAGGGTTTATGTAATGCTATAACTATTAAAAATTGTATAATTCACGATATTCATTTTTCTTCCAATCCAAAGACTCCAGTAAACGCGTCAACCAATGCACAAGGAATTATTGTTTACGGTACCAACCCTACTAGGGCAATACGTGATTTGGTAATAGAAAATAATAAGTTGTTTAATTGTAGACTTGGATATAGCGAAGGGATTGCTATTAATGGTAATGTTAAAAATTTCAAAGTCATAGATAATAACATTCATGATTTAACGAATATTGGTATTGACTTAATCGGATATGAAGGCACATGTCCTTTACCTAAAAACGATCAAGCAAGAAATGGTTTAATCAAAAATAACATTATTTATAATTGTATTTCGCCTTCTGCTACGTCTGGTGGAATTTATATAGATGGAGGTAAAAACATTATCATTGAAAACAATGAATCTCATCATAATGGATATGGTATTGAAATTGGTTGTGAGCATATTGGCAAAACGACTGACTCTGTTATAATTCGTAATAACATATTCTACAATAACCAAATTTATGCCATTGCATTAGGAGGTTTTGATTACCCAAATGGGTCTGGTAAGGTTACTAATTCTACTATTACAAATAATACTTGTTTTTCAAACGGTTTGGCTAGCTCTGATAATGGAGAGTTGTACTTATCTTATAGTGAAAACTCTACTATAGAAAATAATATTTTTTATACTAATTCAAATAATAATTTAGTTTATGCTGAATCAAATCAACCTGATTTAAATTTTAATTATAATATTTTTTATTGTCCTGATGGGATTAATCATTTGTATGCTAATTGGAACGGATCAAGTTATACGGGATATTTAACATTTGTAACAGGAACGTCATCTAATTTAAATTCTAGATTTACTAATCCTAATTTTACTAAAACAGACATTTCTCCTCCATGTTTTAATTTATTATCAAGTTCTCTAAACAATTAATAAGGATTGTTTTTATCACTATAATAAATGAATGGATAAACTATATACTAACCTTCCATTTTGTATTCGAAATTTGTTCAATATAAAAAACCAAATTCCGCATTAGACCCGAGCGTAGCGAATAGACGAAATAAATCTATTTCACTTTATTTTTCTTCAAATTCAAGCAAGTGCTCGAATTTTATGCCTCGAAATAGTTGAGTATTTCATCTTCTAAAATTCTCCGTGAACACTTGAATTTATTGAAAAATTTTGTTTCACAACGAAATCTAATGCGGAATTTGGGTTTCAAAAATTGCTTTTTATTAGATATTAAATTGTATAAACTATCACGTGGCAAAAATTTGTGAACAGTAATAAAAGATTAACATTTATTTATAAAAAATCATCTTATATTTAGACGATTATTTTTTTATTTTGGAATCAATTACCTTTACTATACACCAAACCATTTTGGATCTTCCTAACACATGGGATATCATTGCTAAAGAGAATGCTTTTTTACAAACACCTTATCTATCTGTTTTAGAGGAATCTTCTCCTATTAATATGCAGTGTTTTTACATTGCTATTTATAAAAACAAGGAGCATATTGGTGTTATTTTAGCTCAATACATCCAATCACAGCAATTATCTTCTTTTGGTGATCGGGATAAATGCCTTAGAGTTTATACTCGAAATTTTTTACTGCGTCATTTTGCTTCTAATGTATTATTTATTGGTAATAATATGATTACTGGACAAAATGGGTATGCGTTTAGCAAGGAAATGGATTTTTTTTTCATTAGTAAAATTCTTCAAGAATGTGCTGAGAATTTAATAACTCATTTAAAAGAGCAGGGAATTACGATACATATTGTTACTTTTAAGGATTATTATGAAGATTTTAGCCATGAGTTAAAAAATCATTTTTCCAACAATATGTTTGAATTTAATATTCAACCGAATATGATTTTTGAATTAAATCCAGAATGGAAAACGAAAGAGGATTATATGGCTGCTCTTTCTAAGAAATACCGAGACCAATACAAACGATCTCATAAAAAATTTAACGGTATTATTACTCAAGAATTAGCTTTAGATGAGATTAAAAAACATGAAGAACGTATATACGATCTCTATCTTCATGTAGCAAAGAATGCTCCTTTTAATACTTTTTTCTTATCTAAACATCATTTTTATACTTTTAAGAAACAATGTGGTGATCGTTTTAAACTGATAGGGTATTTTTTAAATGCTAATTTAATTGGTTTTCACACATTGCTTTTAAATGGCGATTTACTGGAAACTTATTTTTTAGGATATGATGAATATGTCCAAAAAGAAAATATGTTGTATTTAAATATGCTGTACAACATGACGGAATTTGGCATTGAAAATAGGTTTACAAAAATTATCTTTGGTAGAACCGCTTTGGAGATCAAAAGTTCTATAGGCGCAAAACCTGTTATAATGTCTGGTTTTATTTATCATAGAAATAAAATCATCAATCGTTTTATTCCTAAAATTTTTACTCGTTTAGAGCCTGAAATCTCATGGCAGCCGCGTCATCCTTTTAAATAATTTTGGTTACAAGTAAGCAATATTCTGAGTTATAAAAGAATATTGCTTACGAAGTACTAAAAACTAAGATTCTAATTCTATTTGTACATTTTCCCAATCTTCCATTAGTTTTTCTAGTTCTTTTTTCTTGTTTTCATAAACGGTAAAAAAGGACGTATCTTGTGATAATTTTTCATAGTTTTCAGCTAATGCAAGATCATCTTTTTGAATTTTTTTTTCTAATTCTTGAATTTGACTTTCTATCTTTGATAATTTATTTTGTAATGCTTTTTTAGCTTTTTGTTCTTCATAACTCAAATTTTTAGTTGGAAGATTAAGATTTGATTCAGGTTTAACTTCATCTCTTTTCTCTACTTCGCGAAAATTATCTACATTGCGTTGTTCTAAGAAAAAATTAATATCGCCTAAATATTCTTTAATTTTTTGATCTTTGAATTCATATACTGTATTGGCCATTCCTTGCAAAAAGTCACGATCATGAGAAACTAATAATAAAGTCCCTTCAAACTTTTGAAGCGCGGCTTTTAATACGTTTTTAGACTTAATATCTAAATGATTGGTAGGTTCATCCATTACTAACACATTAAAGGGCTGTAACAACAATTTACATAGTGCTAAACGATTTCTTTCTCCTCCTGAAAGTACCTTTACTTTTTTTTCCACGTCATCTCCGCGAAATAAAAAAGCACCTAACATATCACGTACTTTAGAACGATTAGAATCTGTAGCCGCATCTATCATGGTATCTAAAAGTGTTTTTTCTCCATCTAAATACTCCGCTTGGTTTTGAGCAAAATATCCTAATTGTACATTATGACCTAATTTAATCATTCCTTCAAAAGGAAACTCCTTAACAATTGCTTTTATAAAAGTAGATTTCCCTTGTCCATTTTGTCCTACAAAGGCAATTTTACTTCCTCTTTCTATGTTTAAAGAAATATCTTTTAGAATTGTTTTTTCGCCATAGGATTTTGTAACCTTTTCGGCTTCTACTACCACACGACCCGGCACTACTGAAACAGGAAATGAAATACTCATAACGGAGTTATCGTCTTCATCTACTTCAATAACCTCCATTTTATCTAATTTTTTAATAAGTGATTGCGCCATGGAGGCTTTAGTTGCTTTAGCTCGAAATTTTTCGATTAATTTTTCTGTTTCTTCTACTTTTTTGAGTTGGTTTTTTTGTGTTTGCAGTTGTTTTTCACGAATTTCTTCTCTTAGTTCTAAATATTGTGTATAGGGTTTATTGTAGTCATATATTTTTCCTAATGAAATTTCAATTGTTCTATTGGTAACATTATCTAAAAACATTTTATCATGCGATACGATAACGACTACTCCTGGAAAAGTTTTTAGGAAATTTTCTAACCAAATGATACTTTCTATATCTAAATGGTTGGTAGGCTCATCTAGTAATAAGATATCATTGGTTTGTAATAATAATTTAGCTAATTCGATACGCATGCGCCAACCTCCAGAAAAGGTATCTGTTTGACTGTTAAAATCTTCTCTTTTAAAACCAAGTCCTAACAGGACTCTTTCTGCCTGCCCCACATAACTATATCCGCCTAGTATTTCATAACGATGTTGTAGATCACTTAATTTTTCAATTAATTCTGCATAAGATTCTGTTTCATAATCGGTACGGGTAGTTAATTCTTGATTAATTCTGTCTATTTCAAATTCTACTCGTTTAATATCTTCAAAAGCCATATAGGCTTCTTCTAATACTGTTCTTCCTTTCACAAAATCAATATCTTGACGTAAAAAGCCAATTTGCACATCTTTCTCAGTTGCAATATCTCCAGAATCAGGTTTAAAATCTCCTGAAAGAATTTTTAACAGAGTAGACTTTCCTGCTCCATTTTTTCCTACTAATCCAACGCGATCACCTGCGCCTAATCGAAAGGTTACTTCTTCGAATAGAAAGGTTCCTCCGAAAGAAATTGATAAATTGTGAATATTTAGCATAAAATGTTAATTAAAATATATATTCAAAAGCGTAAAAAAACTACCTTTGATAAAAAATTTTTGCAAATGTTAAAAAAAGGATTGAAAATCAATAGCATTTTAACAGGAAGTTGTCCTAAATGTCAACAAGAAAGCATGTATAAGTCAAGCAACCTGTTTAACCCGAAGTATACAATCAAAATGAATGAACATTGCTCTCACTGTGGATTACAGTATTCAATGGAACCTTCATTTTTTTATGGTTCCATGTATGTCAGTTACGCCTTAGGTGTTGCATTTGGTGTAGCTGCATTTATCATTTGTTATGTATTCTTAAAAACTAGCTTAAAAACAGCCTTTATTGGTATAAGTTTAACACTTATTCTTTTTATGCCTGTTATTATGAGACTTTCTAGAAATATCTGGATTAGCTTTTTTGTTTCTTATGATAAAAATTGGCAATTAGATTCCAAAAAGTAATCATTTATAAAGCTGTCCTAAAAGATCTAAACTTAGGATTGAAGTACAAACTAAATACTAAGTTGTTATTTTTAGGACAGCTTCTTTTTTTAAAATATATACTTATATCCCAACCCAAAGGTATTAAAATTATATTGAGATTGAAAATTGATATCTGCGGATACTTTTAGGTAACTCTTTTTGAGCATTTTGTAATGGGAATTCATTCTGAAATTTATGAAACTACTTTCAAAAGAATCAAAATAATAGGCTCCTGAAGTATGTAATTTAAATTTACTATAATCATCTCCAAAATTAGCTTCTATACCTGCTCCTCCGAAATATCTATTTTTAATTAGATAAACGGGGCTAACTTTTACTCTTTCACTGATATTAGAAAACTGACAAAAGGCTTCCAAATAGGGAATTACTTTAAAGTTTTTTTCTCTGTTTGATGCTGTTTTTATTTTCGAACTTAATGTAATATTAACATTTGAAAGTTTAGGGTAATAATCTGTTATAACATAAGAATCTACTTCTAAAAATTTAAAATACTTATTATAAGCTCCATTCCATTGTAGTTGATATACATTTTCTTTATAGGCTTCCAAAAAGTTGGCGGGAATATATTCTAAGTTGGTACTTAGATTGTATTTATTAGTTACCATATTAATACCCCCTTTTGCGTTATAATAAAATTTTCCACTCCAATCTTTTTCAAGACCTAATCCATAAGTATAAAAAAACTTATTAATCTGATCTGATTGTTTCTTTTTGAACTCATAAGCAAATTCTAATATGGTAGACACATTATTAGATGTTTGATCTACACTATATAATTCTTTATGTTTAACAAAAAAGTCATGAGAATTTCGTTTTTTATCATAGTGGCTGTATTTTAGATAATTCTGAAAATTGGTTTTCTTACCTACAAAATAGCTCAAAGTTGAATGCGCATCTAGATAATCACCATACAAATCTTTTAGTTTCATTTGAATTTTTTCTTTATTTATAGGTGTGAAAATGGTAGGATATTTACGTATTAATTCTTCCTGTGTTTCTATATCAAAGTAAATTATTTGTTCATTTAAATGTTCTTTTATTTCTTCAAATATTTTTTGATCTTTTATTTGTAGTAATACGCCACAGGCATCATCATATTTTCCTAAAACTTCATAAATCTGAAACATTTTTTGTTTCATCGATTCATCGTTTGGATTTTGGCTTATATATTTACGATAGTACTGTTCAAGTTCTACATATTGTCTTAATTCAAACATCCATGACAAACGAGTATCTGCACTTATTAACGATGTAAACTCAGACCAATTGATGGCATTTTGATAATCTTCATTTTCGTTAACATAACTCCAACTGATATCTGAAACTAAGTTTTCATTAAAATAAGAGGTAGCAGGGTCTAATGTATTTAAATATTGAAAAGCTTCCTCTTTTGCATATACGAGGGCGTGATAAACGTATGCTTCTTGATTTTCGCAATTAGGTTCTAATTGAAATATTTTAAACAATACTCTTTTTATCTCATCATAATCTTCTGAAGGGGTAATAATCGACAAATATTCTTTTAGTACTGCTAATTTTTCATTATTCCATTGGTATTGATTACATATCCATTTTGTATGTAGTTCTTCAGATGAATATCCTAATATGTTGGATAATTCAAATGAATAATTAATATTATGTTTAGAAGGATATTTGTCGCAATGTTTTTCTAGTAATACCCAAACTTCATCACCTTTACCATCCCAAGACATATACGTCGCATATTTATTCCATACGGCATAATTAATTTTAGGTTGACTCAGCATTAAGGCTAATAATTTTCGTTTTTCTTCTTCGAGTTTTTTAAAATAATCTTCTGCACCTAATTTACCTGATAAAAAAAGTCCTCTATTTTTTTCAAATAGGTTGTATTCTTCTAGTACTTTATTATAAATTTGTTCCTCATCCATTATTTTTTTCTCTAAGGTAAATGATAATTTATTACCTGAATTAAGGGATACTAATTTACCTCCCATAAAATCTGTGATGGTATAATTTTTGGACTGACTGGCTAATTCTTCTTTATTCTTTTGACTTAATTCATCAAAATATACGCCCCAAGTATTTCCTTTTTCTGTAAACAAATCCGTTTCTTCTCGAACTGTGTATTTTTCACCTATTATTAAGTGTTGGTATTTAGATTCTCTCCATTTCATTACAATAGGAGCTGCATCTTTTACTGTATAAAACTCACTTTGCGGTTTTATTTCTTTAAATTCTGTTAAGAAATCATCAAAACAACTATATAATGTTTTTTTTCCTTTCTTCCAATTTAATCCGAGATCATTCCTTAGTTCATAGTTATATTTTTTCTTTTTCTTTTCTTTTGTATTACCTATTTGAAAAACATCATCTGGATGGACAAAATGAGTCCAAATTCCTGTATATAAATAAGTTGAGAAAATATTATAATATTTTTCATCATTAAAATAAAATCCACTGGACACCCTTGGGTAATCAAATAAATCTTTGTGATATGGTTCAAAATCAAACTCTCTATCTCCTCCCTCTTTTTTATCTCCTAAATACAAACTCGAAAAATATTTTAGAGAAGGCATTCCTCTTTTTAATTCGGCTATACCATAAGAATCTATATAATTGGAAGGAGGTACATAAGTTACCGGAAAATCTCCAAAATCATTAACTAGCCATTTTTTCTTAGTTGCTTTTAATGAAAAGAATATATCTTCAGGGTCTTTCCATTCTTCTTTTAATAGTGAAAAGTGATTGTAACCATGAAATCCTAACTCATGATTATCATTTAGTAGATCATGTGTTAAATAATTGGAGGTTCCTTTTTTAGTATTTCCTTTTTCTTTCATCTTGGCAAAATCCCATTGTTTAAAAGAAAAGGGGGCATGTCTTATATCGTCATAATCAAAAGCAAGTAGTGCGGTATATTTAATATTAAATTTTTGGGCTATTTTTTTCATATCAGGCCACCATCTTTTATATACGAATTCATTCATTGTCATATTGTATTCAGACTTGATTGGCTCCTGTTTGGAATCGTATAATGGGGAAGGAAAGTCATCTAAAAAGATGGTACTAGTATTAGCTAAAGGATAGGGTATACCTGACAATCCTCGTAAAAGAAAAGCAAATAGTAATCCTCTATCTCTTTTTTCAAATGTTTTAGATGAGTTACAACAAATTACCTTACCCATACCTATATTATTTTCTATTAATATAGGCATCGTCATTTGGTTATCTGACCATATCCCTATATTTAGATCTTTTCTAAAATTAGATTTAGCAAAAGCAAAATGTTTGGTATCACTATATAAGTTTATTTGTCTCTTACCACCTAAAGGAATGGTGTTCAAACAGATACCTTTTGAAACGATATCATAACTCAAATCTGAATCATAACGCATTCCCCAAAAGAATATAAAACGTTGGTCATCTCCTATATTAGGAAAAATTAAAGTTCCTCCCGTACTGACAAACTTCAATAAAACAGGTATCGTTTGATTATTTAATCTTTTTGTATCATTAATAATAAGTACTCTGGCAGAGTTTTCAATTTTTAGTTGTTCATTAAATCTATCTACTATTTTAAAATTAAAAGGTATTTTGGTATAATCACATAACTTTCTAAAATGCTCATAATAGGTCATGGCCAAATCGTCCTTAGAATCTAATATATATTCTACGATAGGTTTTTTGCTCAGATTTGACAATTCATACGGTGATAACAAATCTTGCTGTTGCTTATCTCTTAGATAATCATTTTTTAATCTATAAAGGGAATCAAGACTATTACAACTAAAGAATAATGAAGAGAATAAGCAAAACACCAAAATTTTAAAAAACCATATTGGAAATTTGACTTGAAAACGGTTTGTTAATAATTTCATATACCTCTAATTGATTACTATCAAATATTTTTTTAATTTTTCTCTCTCTCAATTTTAAACGTCTGAATCTGTCTAGTATTTGAACATTTAATTCTTTATATTCGGGATTATTGTACTTAAAAACAAAGATACTTGAGGGTAAGATAAATTCTGGATGTTTAAAAAGGAATTTATTTCTTTTTATATTTTTCGCATAAATATAATCAACTTTCATATAATGCGCGGCAAGAAAATCTTTATAAGGTATAAAATAACGTCTTCCGCTACTTAAATTAAAATATTCATCTTTATTTACTACTGCATAAGTCCTGTCTAAATAATTTCTTAGAATCATTTCATTAACGCTTAATATATTTTGGTGTAATTTGTTGGTCTCATTCATTGGCAAAAACAACACACTCTTTTGCAAATAAGCCAGAATAAAAACAGAAAAAAGAATGACAGATCCTCCTTGGTATATAGGATATCTATTTTTTGAAAAAATTTTAATAAAGTCTAATACAATTGCAATATTTATTCCCATCAATATTGGAATAAAAACAGATAAAACTTTAAGTAATAAATCATTATCTATCCATTTGTTATCTATTTGTGTTAATAAATAAATAGCCGTTACAAACAAAAAGACGAGTACTTTTTTTCGCCATCCTTTTTTTAAGAAAATAGCAGACAATAGGTTAAGAATAAAACCAACTACAAATATAATTTGATAATAAAATATTAATCTATCTATTTCTATTTTTATAAAAGGATTTGAAAAAGATAATTCTACATCAATTAAGGTTCTTCTTAAAATATTAGAGAAGCTTTCATGGTGCGTAATTAAAAACGTTTTATAAATAAAAATAATAATAACGAGTGAAAGAATATACATCTGAAGCACTACTAAGGATCTATTTTTTTTGAAATAAACGATTACCAGAAAAAGTACTAAAAAAGGTAATAATAAAAGGAAGGCGTATAAATCTAATAAGCCTATCGCTATAAAGGCTAATAAGAATTTAAAATATTGTTCTGCTTTTGTATAAGGTAATGTCTTTAGTTTAGTCATATAAATAACTAATGGCAATATCAATGTAAAAGAAAGCAAAAGGGAACAACTCTGATAAAAATTTGTAATATCAGAAGGTAAGAATGTAAATCCTAAGATGTAATAAATTGTTACGAATATTGGTATAATAATCATAGATTTTGTTATTTTCTGGATGAACCAAAAAACAACAATAGTCATTGACAATAGTTGAAAAATAGAATATACATAAATGCTTATTTCTATGGAGGAATTCGTTATATGAGAAAGAAAGCTAACAAAGGCATAAACTCCTTCTGGGTTTATTTCTTCTGTAAACCACTTATTCATATCTTTTGCTTTTACTTTTTCAAGTGTATCAAACCAATTACTCGAAAAAAGATAATGATCAAACTTTATAAAATAAAAAGATATAATGCAAATAGAAAATAATAGAAAAAGTAAAGAAGAGATAATATAAACATTTCTTCTTTCTAATTTTAAATGGGCATTTGATAGAACAACCTTCCAATTAAATTCTTTATTTTCTACTTTTTTTAATACTAAAAGTAAACGTCTTTTAAACTTATTAACGATTATAGTAGGAAGTATTACTGGATTTCCTATACGCAAATAATCAAATAATCCAACAACCAAAAGTAAGCCTGTTACAACTAGACCATCGTATATTCCTAAATTAATTGTTATAAATAGGATGACTATGAGTAAACTGAAATACTCAAAATATTTTCTAATGATGCAGTCTAATAAATAATTAAAATCACGGCGTAACAATACGTATTTACGTGTTGCAAATAAAATAATTAAAACAATGATTAAAATTTTTAGTATTCCTACCCCTATGGCTGTGTAAACGTTCATACTAATCTTTTATTTTTTGCAAGGATATTTCTGATATACTATAAGTTATATTTTCCGTTTTAATTCTTTTTCTTATTTGTTTAATTTGGGTTTCATCAACTGCATATTCCAATAATAAAGGTTTTATTTTATATTTATTCATTGCTTTTTTTAGGTTTCCTAAACGTTCTGAAAAACTTTCATTATTTCTTATTAAATATCTTTTTTCTTTAAAATCATAATCTGTATATATTGATTCTATTAAGACATAATCTACTTGACCATGCAATAATTTCACTAAATCTAATCCCGCATTTTGCACTAAGACTTTATTAGGATATTCTTTTTTAATGGCTCTTACAAATGCAACTAAATCATCTTGAAGATTATACTGTACTCCATGTTCTGTAAAGTTATCTATGTTATCTAAAAAAAGCCCGTCATATCCCATGTAAAAAATATTTTGTATACGGCTTTTAAGAACTTTTTGAATTTTTGATGATCCAATATCTAGATAATAGCTATTCCAATCTGTGTTTTTTTCGCTTACAACGCTTCTTAGTAACTTATAATCCCTAGCATCTTCATTAATTTCTCCAAGACTTATATAAGCAACTACTTTTTTATTATTTCTTTTTAAATAAGAAACTTCATTGTATGTAAAATGAGCGGACTCTACGATTAATAAATCATAACCTGAAACTTTTGTTACATCAAATTTCCCATAACAGACCAAAAACTTAATCTTCGAATGAGAATTCAAAGAAAAACAAAGAAACAACATGATAAGCTTAAAATGACGCATAATAATAATAATCCATTTTTTTAAAAAATTTATATAAATGATATGATGTAAATAACATAAAGAATACATTTCCTACTAAAAATCCTACAACACTAAGATCGTAAGAAAAAAATCTACTAAAAAACAGTCCGAAAACTAAATTAATTACAAAGGAATACAAAATACTTTTAAGAGGAATTTGTGGTTGTCCTAATGTAAAAAAATGCAAAACATTTAGGACGGAACATGAAAAGAAAAAATACCCCAAAGAACCTATAATGCAAACCTGTCTATTAATACTATTCAATTTTATTTCAAAAAAAGCATCATATCCATGAGGAGAATATAATATAAATAATTCTATTATAAAAGCAACACCGCTTGTAATGAGTAATAATAAAAAATTCCCTAAATAATTATCTATAAATCCTTTCCCATAATTTTGTATGCTACTGAGGGTAACTTCTGACTGTAATCTATCTAATAATTTTGCAAACCGAACGATTCCAAATTCAAACACACCTGCTACTAAAAGGTAAGTAAGTAAGGCTATATCCATTCCTATTTCATAATCTTTTTCAAAAAATATGAAATACAAGAATCGTTCTTTTTCGTGTACTGACCAAGCTATAATCCTATCTAAAAAAACATATAAAAAGAACAACATCCCGTAAAAAAAATACACATAGTTATTATACACAACAAATTCTCTTTTTACATCTTTTACTGTATAACTTGGGTCATACGCGTTATGTTTCTTGAAAAATCGCACCAAATATAACCATAAAATCAAAACTACAAAGCCTAATCCTATCCAATGGGTAAAATAAATGTACAATGGAGTAAAAACTTTTAATCCTAATGAAAAAGCGGAACCTACTATTATGACAACTGGAATTATGATTCTTTCTTTAAAAACGTATAAGGGTGCTATCATGAGTAACATAGAACCTATGAAGAGGGAATATATCCCACTTAAAATAGCCATTTGAAACGCGAAAAATTCTAACAAAAATGATAACAAAACAAATACAGCATTTACAAAAAATAAAAGTTTAAGACCAAATTTAATTAGATAAACAGTCGTTTGAAAAACCATTTTATTGTTTTTATGATTCCAATAAAAAGATATTTGTTTACTAATAACTGTCACAACTCCTCCTGTAAGGACTAAACTGGTTATAACTCCAATAACGACAGAAGTAGACTGTAAGATATTAAAATCTGAATATACCCATAAAGAATAACCAAAAACGACTACGCAAAAAACCTGAAAAAATATAGGGAAGACATAAAATATTCCTATCAAATAATCTTTAAAAAAATCTTTAATATCTTCTTTTGTCAATTTTATTGACATGATATTACTTTTTTCAAGAGGTATTTTATTGCTATATCTTTCTAAAATCTTTTTATATACTATTTGTGAAAGATTGGATATAGAGGAAAAACCATAATCATTCTGCACATCTATTTCTCGTATTCCAAAAGATTCAATTATTGCTTGTGTAACATTTACACTCATAGGCTTACCTACTCGTTTTTGAACTAAAAAAACGAGTTGTTCTACTTTATCATTTTTAACCTCTTCTTCCATCATCTTCTCATTTGTAATAGTTCTTCGTATATTTCTTCGTATTGATCAATAAACTTATCAATTGTAAATAATTCTTCTACTCTTTTTCTACAAGCAATCTTCATTTTTTCTCTTAAAACATGATCTTGTAAAAGTTTTAAAACAGCTTTTCCTATATCATCTGGATCTTTGGGTTTACATAATATTCCACAATCTTCATTTAAAGCTTCTGCTACTCCTCCTACATCAGTAGATACGACAGGTATACCACAGCTCATTGATTCAATAATTGTATAGGGAAATCCTTCAGAAATAGAAGTTAAAATAGAAATATCTCCTTCACAAAATACGACTTCAGGTTTAGGATTAGGTCCTAAAAAGAAAAAATTCTTTTGAAGCCCTAATTCATCTATCAACTTCAAACATTTTGAAGTATATTCGGGAACAGCATCATTTTCTCCATGTATTCTATACTGCACATTAGGTAATACATCGGCCACTACTCTACAAGATCTAATCATTGTTAAAATATCTTTTAACTCAAAAATTCGAGCCATTGCAACTACAGTTGGAATCCCTTCAAATTCTTTAGGTTTTTCAAGAGGTTTAAAACGTAAATGATCAATACCATTATAAACTACCCTTAATTTACTTTGTTCTGCTCCATACATTAATTCCCATTTAAAATTAAATTTATTAACAGACATAATTATATCGGACTGATGGTATGAGGCTCTGGCAGAACATTCGGACAAACGAATTAAAAAATCTTTTAGAAAGTAGGAGCTATTAGATTGACTAATAGCTAAAATTCTTTCGCGTATATAAACACCATGCTCGGTTAATAGGATAGGAGTACCGTACAGATATTTTTGTATTATAGCTGGTAAAACAATAAAACTAGAAATTGTTAAGTGTATAATTTCAGTTTTAGGAAAATCAATAGAAATAGGTAATAAAAAATGATAGATCCAACGCATTGCATAGGTTAAATCTAAAAGAGAAATATCCTTTATACCATAATGTTCCGTATATAACATTAGCTCTTCTTTAAAGACATTCCAAATTTTTTCATTTTTAAATACAAGCTTGTAATCATTCTCTTGAAAAAAATACCACATTCCAACAAAAACTTCTATCAATTCATCTGCATCAATATGTTCGGAATAAATACAACCTAAAAGGCGTTTAAAAATGGGTATAAATTTTTTTTCAAGATCATCTAAAAAAAGAAATTCTTTTTTTAAAATAAAGTCATAATATGTATCATCAAATCGAATAACTTCTTTAGGCTCTAATGCGTACCAAATAGGTACCTGAACGACTTCTAAGATAGAGTCATTTAATGAATATTTAGGCTTCGTTTCATAGAAAGCATTTACTGAATAAATCTTAAAATTAAATTTATTGATTTTATTACATAGTATATGCGCCCAAGTTGACACTCCTCCTCCATGAAAAGGATAAGTTCCCTCTAAAGCCATAAGGATACTTGATTTGGACATAAAAAAGTTTAGTTTGTTTTCAGGCTATGAAAATAATTTTTTTTTACGAAATCTTTCTGTAGAAATATTTCTATCTAATTCTATTCCTTTTTCTATAAAATTGAATAAATTATGTGCTAACCAAGGACCTAACATAACTCCTCTAGTACCTAACCCATTTAAAATATGTAATCTTTTATGATCTGGATGAGTGCCTACCAAAGGCCTTCTATCTTTTACTGTTGGTCTAATTCCTGCAAAATGTTTAACAATTTCAAAATCACAATCAATCAATTCTTTCAAATCATTAACTAATTCTATTTTACCTTCTTCTGTGGGAATATCTGTTTTATCGTTCCAATTATATGTAGCTCCTACTTTAAATAAATCATTACCTATTGGTAAGATGAATATACTTGATTTTAAAATTACATCTAGCTTTAAATCGGGTGCTTTAATTATTAACAACTCTCCCTTTGTCCCATCTAGAGGAAGGTGATTAAAATAGGGATTATTTACAAGACCATATCCTTCTGCAAAAACAATATTCTTATATTTTTTTTCTTTATATTCTATAAATTCTTTAGAGAATTCTATAGAATTATAATCAAACCGTTCGTTAATAAAACTATTTTCAGTTTTTAAATAAGCAATATAGGCATCTATTAATATAGAAATTTCAACATATCCTGTACATAAAACTTCTCCAAAACCAAAATCAGAAACGATTGACTCGTATTTTTTATGAATAATTTTTGAAGAAAGAAAGGGGGTTAAATTTGGTTTATCGCAAGCTTGAAACCAGTTATTTTGTTCTTCAATTGAAGCAAATTTTCTAAAAACAGGAATAGGAAATACAAAATTTGATTTTAATTTATTTTGAAGTGTATTTAAAAAAGGTAAACTAAAATCTATTTGTTCTTTTGCTTTCCAAACTTCACTAAATCTTTTTAGGATAACAGGATTATAAAGTCCTCCTGCAATCCTAGAAGAATTGGTAGAATAATCTTCTAAAATCATTACTGATTTCCCTTCACTTTTTGCTATTTCCGCAAAACTAATACCAGCTATACCTGAACCAATAATTAAATAATCAATCATAACACAAAGATAGAAAAACTCTTACTCTAAGAATACGTTTTCTTTATTTATATATTCTATAGTGATATAACAAATTATTTATAGTATAACAAATTGTATATAAATTAAATTTAATACCCTAATTATTATTTTAATTCGATTTTCAACACATCATTCTATTGTTGTTTAACTTAAATTCTGTATTAGACTCAAACGAAGTGAATTGATAAAACCAAACTATTTACTTTATTTTTCTTCCAATTCAAGCATGTAATCCCGTTTCAATCTCAAAATAGTTTCTTATTTCTTCTTCTAAAATTTTTCCGTGAGCACTTAATTTTATTAAAAATTTACGTTTCACAACAAAGTCTAATGCTAATCAAGGTTTAATATATCCTAAACTTCATGTAATAAAATAAATTTAGAAAATTCACATTTACTATCAAGATTTGTCAAAATAAATAAGAAAGACTCCTACTATAAAAGCAGGAGTCTTTCTTATGTAATTGGAGAGATTTATATTAATAAGTCCACATATCTTGTTCAAAATCACGGATCTTATCTCTTACTCTTTGCGCTTCTATTAGTTGCATTAAAGAGTTATCTTTCATGTATTTAGATATGTCACGGTCATTATAAATATTTTCTTCTTTATAAATAACTGAGTTAAATCTTCTAGAATTTAATATACGATCAAAAGATATAGGCATAGAAGTATTTTTTTCATTAAAAGCTTTAGCTTCATGCAGTATTTCTCTTGCATTTGGATAAAAAATCCAAAATAAATCGATATAATCCTTTTCTTCTTCTGATTTACCCATGGTATAAACATCTGGTATAACTGGACAAATTCCTAAGATTCGGTAACGCAGATCCGATTGTCTTTTATCAAAATACCATAATCCTACTATTTTATAATCAGAAACATCAATAGAAGCTAGATCTGTTTTATTGATATACTCAGGAGAAATGAATTTTGAAGCAGGAATCACTTTCGTTTCAACACCTACTTTTTTACGTTTCTTCCCTGTACCTTCATACACTGGAACTTCTACTGTTCTACTTCTATAAGCATTGATATCTGAGTTCATCTCTTCACGACCTGCATCAGTAGTGTCAATTTTAGTAAGTGAAGCCGCAATATCCTTTAATGTCTTCTTCTCTCTAAAATAGCTATCACCATACACTTCGGTAATTTTACCTGATTTTATTCCTTTTACTAAAACATCATAAAGTGATCGACGATCAGAACCTATACTTATTGTATCAATCGGATAATACAAAGAAAAGTTAATACGCTCATCTAAGTCAATTATTTCCCATACTTTTTTGGACATCAAGATATCTCTGTCGTCTACATAACCATAGTCTAAAGGTTTGTCATTATCCTTAGTTTGTTGAGCTGCAGATTTCAAACCAATTTCTTGAGGTTTTTTTGCATTCAACAAATTTGATTGAGCGAAAGTTGATATACTTCCACTAACAAAAAGTGTTAATACTAAATTTCTCCAATTCATACTTTTATATTTGAGGCGTTTAAAAATTAAACGAAATTTATGGAATTATTATTGTACTTCATAAGTACAAGATGATACACGTTTAGCAACTTGTTCTATTCCTGAAAAAGATGCTTTTATTTCAGAAATCACAACTACATCACCTCTTTGTGCTTTTTGAATAGCACCTTTTGCTCTAGCATCCATTTTGTTACCTGTAACTACTATTGTTGGTTGACCAGGAACTTTAACATTAAATTGTGTAACGCGTACATCTACTGGAAAATCAAAATCTTCCATTTCTGCAGTTACAGTACACACTTCTAGGTTAGATTTAGAACCTTTTGCTGAAATTTCCCCACGAACCTTTCCTGTAGGGGCTGGTAATCCTTTTATACGGAATTCTTTCTTATCGGAAACAACTTTACCATCTGGTAATTTAGCGTTTACATTAATCATTAATGATGTACCAGGACCTGGTTTTAAAATATATTTACCATTTCCTGTTTTGGTCATACCTGGAGCCGATGCGTTTACATTGTTGTCAGCTACACCTGCAAAAGAAATTGAAATTGGATTGGGTACACCACGATATACCACATTCATCTTATCTGCAGAAATAGTAGCTGAATTTGGACGAGGTACTACTACATAAGTTCCAGCAAATTTCAACGGAATTGTCTTACCATCTTCTAAGAATGTAAATTGTCCATTGATATTTTGCTCTCCTACTCCACCTGCAGTGGTTGAAATAACAGCTTGTCCATTTTCTAAACGCCCTGGTCCTTGAAAAGAGGTTGGCTTTGTATTTTCATCATAACGACCTAATACAACCTTTCCTTTTACTTGCTCTCCTTGGAAATACGCGTTCTTTTCTAATACTACAATTGCTTGGTAGTTGCTATAAGAAGCCGCTTGTACAGCAGCTTTACCTAAAGCCGCACTAATTACATCTGATTCCGCTTTTTTAGCATCGTTTTGCCAAGCTGACAACTTAGCTAAAGATGCGATTGATGGAAAGCCTTTAAAATGATAATTTAAAAACTTATCTTTTGACCCGTCTGTTTTTACTACATCCTTAGTATCAAATTTACTTAAAACTTCGTTTAATATATGTGCATATTTTTTCTCAGAACCTAATGCACTTTTTAAATCTGATCTATATGTTTCAATAGCATCAATAACTGATTTACCTTTAGCGGTGTAGTTTTCTCCTTGAAACCATGATTCATCTAGTTTATCACCTTTATCCATAGACTCATAAGGTAATTTACCATTTTCTAGTTCAACATCTTTTGTAAGATCTGCCTTTATACCATCTATGAATGAATAAAACTTATTTGAAGCAGCTTCTACTTTATGTGCTGTTGCTGCTGCCATTGCAAATTCTCCTTTAGCTTCAGCTGCTTTTTGATCTAAAGAAGCTAACATTTGCTGATTAGTAGATTTTGCTGATTGATTAGACCCTTCAAACCTTTCGTTCATTAAACCAAATGCTGAAAGAACCTCTTTTGACATATTCATTGCCAACATAGCGACGAAAACCAAATACATAAGGTTCACCATCTTCTGTCTAGGACTTAAATTACCTCCTGCCATTCTTTTAAAATTTTTTAGTTATTAAATAATTATATAAAAAGACAAGAAGATTATCCTCTATTACTCATAGCAGACAACATACCACCATATACGCTGTTTAGTGTAGCGATATTTGTTGTCATAGATTGCATTTGTTCTTTTAATTTGGCTGCGTTTTCTGCAATTTCTTGATTTGCTTCTGCATTACGTGAAGCACTTTCTAATTGAGATTTGTACAAGTTATTTAAAGATGCCATATTATTGGCTGCTGCTAACATTTCGTCTGCATATTTCTTTTGTCCTGCAATAGCATCTACAGTCGGTGCCATATTTTTAGCTGCTCCTTCAAAATTTTTGATACTATTTCCTAAACTAGCCATTAATTCACCATCAATTTTGGCTTCCTTCAACATAGCGTCTAATTTTTGAGACAGTACTCCTTGTGCTTCAACTGGCTCTTCTTTTCTTGCTTTTTTAGCAGTTGGCTGCCCTCCTGCTAATTCAGGATAAACTAAAGTCCAATCCAACTCTTGAGCAGGTGTTTCAAATGCAGATAAACCGAAAATTAAAGCTTCTGTTCCTAAACCAGCAATAAGCATAGCACTTGCTCCTGGCCAGTGCATTAATTTAAATAAAGCTCCAACGATTACTACTGCCGCACCAAACCCGTATGCGAAGTTCATTACTTTAGGTGATAAAATTGCCATAATAATAAATTTTAGTTAAGTTAATAATTTATGTTTGGTATATAAAAAAATAGAATTTAAAAATCTTTAATTTTGATTATTTTCCTGTTGATTCTGTTCCCATATAATCTTGGATAGTACGGAAACCTATATAACTTCTAGCTGAATCTGCGTATTCAAAATCACGAGTACTAACTTGTAAAAAGTATGCTACATCTTTCCAAGAACCTCCACGTGTTACTTTACGCATATTTTTTTGTTCAGAAACATTTGGATTCATTGTTGATAAGAATTCATAGGCTGTAGGATCGTAAGATGAATCTGTCCACTCTGCTACGTTACCTGCCATATTATACAATCCATAATCATTAGGTTCATAAGCATCTACCTCAACGGTATATAGTGCCTGATCAGCTGCATAGTCTCCTCTAGAAGGTTTAAAATTAGCTAAATAACAACCTCTATCATTTTTAGCATAAGGACCTCCCCAAGGGTAAGTACCTGATTCTAGACCTCCACGTGCTGCATATTCCCACTCTGCTTCTGTTGGCAAACGATAAGAACTTACATTGTCCTTATGCGATCTTTTTCTTGCCCCATTATGATATAAAGTTCTCCATGCACAAAATGCCTTTGCTTGTTTCCATGAAACACCTACTACTGGATAATCCCCATAAGCTTGATGCCAAAAATAATCATTATGCATAGGTTCATTATAAGAGTAAGCAAAATCTTTAATCCATACTGTTGTATCTGGATAAATAGTTACTTCTTCTTGCTTAATAAACTCTTTACGCTTACCCACTTTCGCTTTGGCAGCTGCTTGGATATCCATCCAAGTGTATTTAAATTTTAAATTTTCAGAACGCAATGTTCTTAAACCATTGTAAGCTTCTGCTGCAGGAATGTACATAGAATCCATTACTTCTGTATAATACGCATCAGGATACTCGCTTGTTTTCCACTTGATTGGAATTTTTTTATTTAATTTTCTTCCTGAATATGGATCATCTCCTGTACCAATACTATTGTAATTATCATACATATACTTGTCGTAAACTGACATTTTAGTTGTATCGGCATCTAGGAACGCATAATCTGCTATGCTACCACCTTTTGATGATTTCTTTCCATCATTTTTTTGACCTAACTCATCAGCCGCTATTGCCAACTTAGTTCTAACAATAGAATCTCTCACCCAATGCACGAATTGGCGATACTCACTATTTGATATCTCCGTTTCATCCATATAAAATGAACGTACCGTTACTGTTTTTGTTGGCGCGTCTTGAATGTTAGCTAAATCATCATCTGATTTACCCATGATAAAAGAACCCCCTGGAACCAATGTCATCCCATAAGGTTTTTCAGGATGCCAAGCTTTCCCCTTGACACCAACAAGCTGGCCATTGTCTTTTGAACCGCAGCTGTATAAAAACATAACAAGTACTGCTGATAAAATGAACTTCTTCATATAAATTTGGGTTATGTATGTATTCACTTCTACTTTAAGAATGTAAACCTATTTATTTATTTCCTAATTACCAAAAAAACGTTAAAAAACTTACAAAAAAAAATTCTACAATAAATTTTTACGTTGTGCTTTCCACCATCTTTCTGGAACGACTCCTTCACAAGCATCTAAATAATCATCATAGGTACAAGGTAGTAACGTATTTTTTTTAAGTTTATTGTAAGAATTTGACAAAAAAGGTATTTCTATCCACCAACGACCTGTTTTATCACTCTTATAAAAAACAAGTTCTTCTTCTAAAGGCACTATGTATTTGATAAAATTACTTTTTGTTCCAAAAGGATATTCATTAGAACGGTAATGATAGCCTTCTATAAAGTACCATATCACTTGCGCTATCAAAACGGATTCAGAATTTGTATATCCATGATTAAAGACGCCAAAAGAGCTTACCTTATCACTAATTCCTGCATATCTTGAAAAAGCACAAATTTCTTTTCCTGAAAAGCCATTAGGCATAAAATCTTTAAAATTTCCTGAATTGGAAGACATAACAGAGTTCATATCTATGGAAACTAAATCGGCATCTCTCAAAACAGGCTCTGTAATGGTGGGATCATGCGCTACTTCTCCTAACCTGTAAGCATCAAAATATAATTTTTGTATTAAATCGATTTCTTCTTGTGAGTTAAAATATGTTTGATACCCAATATTACTATAATTAAATAAATTATTAGGTTCATCAACTATCATTTTAGTTAAATAAGAACCCGCTAGGAATCCGTTATCTCTAGCAAAATCAAATTGACTATCAATTGTAACAACATTAACCATTTGTTCTAAACGATCATAACCACGATACATAGCATACGTTAAGTCTTGTGATCCTCCTATAACTATTGGAATAATATTATTCTTTACTAGTTGTTCTACTACTTCTCTCAGAACAAAATAAGTATCCTCTAGTGTTTCCCCTCCTACGATATCGCCTAAATCAACGATATTAACATTCCAATTGCCAGGATATAATGCATACAAAGATTTTCTTATTGAGGACAAATCAAGATTTCTGTTTTCCTTTTCATTCCCTCTTTCTTCTAATACTCCAACAATAGCTATTGACACTTCTCTTAGGTCTGGAAATTCTTCAGCTGTATTAAACTGTATTTTCCTGCCTAAAGTAGCTTCAGAAAAGCCGTAAAGATCAATTAACAAATCTACATCTAAAGGTTTTAAAAAATCAAACACCATTATTTACTTTTTTTGACAGTTGTTTTTTTAGGTGTTGCTTTTTTAGCGGGTGTCTTTTTTACAGGTGCTTTTTCTTGAATCATTTCCTGTACTTTTTCTAATGTTAATTGTGAAGCATCAATATCTTTACTTAACTCAATTTTAATCTTCCCCTTCAGAATAACAGAACGTCCCCATCTGGCTTTTTCAACTCGAATTCCTTCGGACTCCCAATTGTGGATTAATTTTTCACTTTCTTTTTTTAATTTATCTTCTATTAATTCTATGATATCAGAATTAGATAATTGATCAAAATTATATTTTTTATTAACATTAATAAATATGCCATTCCATTTAATAAATGGTCCAAAACGTCCTACTCCTTTTTGGACATCCATTCCTTGGTATTGTCCTATAGGTGCATCTGCTTTGTTTTTTTCATCTATTAATTGTTTGGCTCTTTCTAAGGTCACATCCAAAGGATCTTCTCCTTTTGGTAATGATATAAAAGTTTTTCCAAATCTTACATAAGGCCCAAACCTTCCATTATTCACTTCCACTTCTTCTTCATTATACTCTCCTAATATCTTTGGCAGTAAAAAAAGATTTAATGCTTCTTCTAAAGTAACAGTTCCTATGTTTTGTTCTGCTCGTAAACTAGCAAATTGTTTTTCTTCATCATCTGCGTTTCCTATTTGCACCATGGGACCAAATTTCCCTAAACGAACTGAAACTTGTTTACCTGTTTTAGGATCTATTCCTAGGATTCTTTCTCCGCTTTCGCGTTCAGCATTTTTTTCTACATTTTGAACATTCGGATGAAAATGTTTATAAAAATCATCCATCATATTTTCCCATTCTTTATTCCCTACTGCTATTTCATCAAAATCTTGTTCTACTTTTGCTGTAAAATTGTAATCTAGAATGGTTTCAAAATTTTTTACTAAAAAATCATTTACGATTGTTCCAATATCCGTTGGTACTAATTTTCCTTTATCAGAACCCACATTTTCAATTAAGATTTCTGATTTTACTTCATTATTTCTTAAAATGAGTTGACTATATTTTCTTTCAGCTCCTTCAAAATTACCTTTTTCAACATAATTCCTATTTATAATTGTTGAAATAGTCGGCGCATACGTAGAGGGACGTCCGATCCCTAGTTCTTCTAATTTTTTCACTAAGGAAGCTTCTGTATAACGAGCAGCTGGTCTTGAAAAACGTTCTGTAGCTGTTATATAATTATTTTTTAAATTTTCATTTATTTTAAGAGCTGGCAACATCCCTTCTTCCTTTTCATCTTCGTCATCATTTCCTTCTAAGTATACTTTTAGAAACCCTTCAAACTTAATAACTTCTCCTGTTGCTCCAAAAATTTCTTTATGATTACTGGCTTCAATTTTCACATTAGTACGTTCTAATTGCGCATCGCTCATTTGAGAGGCAATAGTACGTTTCCATATTAAATCGTACAAACGAGATTGGTCTCTATCTAACTGTACTGTATGGCGTGACATATCAGTAGGTCGAATTGCTTCGTGGGCTTCTTGCGCTCCTTTGGATTTAGTTGCATAATGACGTGGCTGACTAAATTCTTTTCCGTAGTAATTAGAAATTTCTGCTTGTGCGGCACCCATTGCTTCTTGAGAAAGATTTACACTATCGGTTCTCATATAAGTAATCAACCCCGCTTCATACAAACGTTGTGCTACCTGCATCGTTATACCTACTGGCATATATAATTTACGGGCTGCTTCTTGTTGCAAAGTAGATGTTGTAAAAGGAGCGGCTGGTGATTTTTTTGTTGGTTTAGTTTCTAAATCAGCAACTTTGTAATGCGAACCAATATTTTGTTGTAAAAATTTTTGCGCTTCATCTTTAGAACTAAAATTCTTAGACACTTTTGCTTTAAAAGTTTTTCCAGCTTCATTAACGAACTCTGCTGTAATACTATAAGAAGCCTCTGTCTTAAAATTTTGTATTTCTCGTTCCCGTTCTACTATCAAACGCACAGAAACCGACTGTACACGACCAGCAGAAAGTCCACTTTTTACTTTTTTCCAAAGCACTGGAGATAATTCATATCCTACTAAACGATCTAACACACGACGAGCTTGCTGTGCATTTACTAGATTATAATTAATCCCACGCGGATTTTCAATTGCTTTCTGAATTGCTGTTTTAGTAATTTCATGAAAAACAATTCGTTTAGTCTTTGTTTTATCTAATTTTAATTCTTCCGCCAAGTGCCACGCTATAGCCTCTCCCTCGCGGTCTTCATCGGATGCTAACCAGACCATTTCAGCGGTTTTAGACAAATCTTTTAGTTTTTTTACTAAAGTTTTTTTATCAGAAGAAACTTCATATTTAGGCTTGAACCTATTCTCTACATCTACTCCCATTTCTTTAGATGGTAAATCAGCAATATGTCCAAAACTTGATTCTACCTGAAAATCTTTTCCTAAAAACTTCTCTATAGTTTTCGCCTTTGCGGGCGACTCTACGATTACTAAATTCTTTGCCATTTGTAACGTTTATTTCTTCGGCAAAAGTAGAAGTTTTTTTTGAAATCCAATTTTTATGTAATTATATATTGTACAAACATTTTTTACAACATCTATAAGGCAACTAATTATCAGAGCCATCCGAATCTGTAAAAAATACATTTTATCAAAAATTATCGAAGAAACTTTTAGTTAAACAAATATGACATCTTGTCAGAATACAAAATTTAGTATTATCTTTGCTGACTCAAAAATACGAATGGCATTTTTATGGAAAAGGTAATTGACGAAAACAAACAAGGAACAAGCCTGATTTTAGAACAAAATCAGAAAAACAAAAAAAAGATGTTCATAGAAAGTTATGGATGTCAAATGAACTTTTCAGATAGTGAAATTGTAGCCTCCATTCTAACAGAACAAGGTTATAACACTACACAAAATCTAGAAGAAGCTGATTTAGTATTAGTAAATACTTGCTCTATACGAGACAAGGCAGAACAAACCGTTCGTAAACGTTTGGAACAATATAATGCTATAAAAAAAATCAATCCTACTATGAAAGTAGGTGTTTTGGGTTGTATGGCGGAACGTTTAAAGGAAAAATTCTTAGAAGAAGAAAAAATCGTAGATCTTGTTGTAGGACCTGATGCTTATAAAGACATTCCTAACTTATTAAGTGAAGTAGAAGAAGGTCGCGATGCAATTAATGTTATATTATCAAAAGAAGAAACTTACGGCGATATTCAACCTGTTCGTTTAAACAGTAATGGAGTAAACGCTTTTGTATCTATTACAAGAGGATGTGATAATATGTGTACTTTTTGTGTGGTTCCTTTTACTCGTGGTCGTGAGCGCAGTCGTGAACCACAAAGTATTATTGAAGAAATTCAAGATTTATGGAATAAAGGATACAAAGAAGTTACTTTATTAGGCCAGAATGTTGATAGTTATTTATGGTACGGAGGCGGATTGAAAAAAGACTTCGTTAAAGCCAGCGAAATACAAAAAGCAACAGCAGTTGACTTTGCACAGTTATTAGATATGTGTGCAACGCAATATCCAAAAATGCGTTTCCGTTTCTCGACTTCAAACCCGCAAGACATGCATATTGAAGTGATTGAAACCATGGCAAAACACCATAACATTTGTAAATACATTCACTTACCAGTTCAATCGGGCAGCACACGTATATTACAAGAAATGAATCGACAACATACACGTGAAGAATATTTAACTTTAGTTGATAAAATTTACGAAATCATTCCAGAAATTTCATTATCGCAGGATATGATTTCAGGTTTCCCTACTGAAACGGAGGAAGACCACCAAGACACATTAAGTTTGATGGAGCATTGTAAATATGACTTCGGATTCATGTTTGCTTATTCTGAAAGACCTGGAACTTTAGCGGCTCGTAAAATGGAGGATGATGTTCCTGAAGAGGTTAAAAAACGTCGTTTGAATGAAATCATCGATTTACAACAAAAATTAGGGCTACAACGCACACAACGATTCATTGGACAAACGGTAGAAGTTTTAGTTGAAAAAGACTCTAAGCGCTCTAACCAACATTGGAGCGGAAGAAACTCACAAAACACCGTGGTTGTATTTCCTAAAGAAATTTACAAACCTGGTGATTTCGTTTTAGTAAAAGTAACCGATTGTACCGCAGCTACACTTATAGGTGAAGCCGTGGGATATTCAGAAATTATGCAGTAGCTAATAGCTAAAAGCCACAAATTTCACAAATTCACACAAATTATGGAGTTCTACAAGCAAGAAGAAAATTACAAGATAATTGGCATTTGCATGGAAGTTCATAGAATTTTAGAACCAGGCCTTTTAGAAATTGTATATAAAGATGCTTTAGAAATTGAATTTAGAGAAAATAATATTCCCTTTGAAAGAGAAAAAGAATTCACAATTGATTACAAAGGAATCATTTTGCCTCATAAATTTTATGCAGATTTCATAGTTTTTGATGAAATAATTTTAGAAATTAAATCCGCAAA
This sequence comes from Flavobacterium davisii, assembly GCF_042182265.1. Taxonomy (NCBI): domain Bacteria; kingdom Pseudomonadati; phylum Bacteroidota; class Flavobacteriia; order Flavobacteriales; family Flavobacteriaceae; genus Flavobacterium; species Flavobacterium davisii. The sequence goes on along the minus strand of NZ_CP097869.1, from coordinate 1,666,644 downwards.
AGAAATTAATAACGAACATATTGCACAGACTCTCAATTATATGAAACTTGCCGAGACACAACTTGGTATTATCGCAAATTTTCAAAACAAATCACTTGTTCACAAGAGATTAATACTTTAAAATTTGTGTAATTTGTGGCTATTAAATTATGGAAAACGTTCAAAATATAAAACAACGATTCGAAATCATCGGTAACGACCCGAAACTTAACCGTGCACTTGAAAAAGCCATTCAAGTGGCACCCACGGATATTTCGGTATTGGTTACAGGGGAAAGCGGTGTGGGTAAAGAAAGTATTCCTAAAATCATACATGCTCTATCTCACCGAAAACATGGAAAATATATTGCTGTAAACTGCGGTGCTATTCCCGAAGGCACCATAGATTCTGAATTATTTGGCCATGAAAAAGGAGCATTTACCGGTGCTACCAATACACGTGAAGGCTATTTTGAGGTAGCTGATGGCGGAACTATTTTCCTCGATGAAGTAGGAGAACTTCCTCTTACAACTCAGGTTCGATTGTTACGTGTTTTAGAAAATGGCGAATTTATTAAAGTAGGATCCTCTCAAGTTCAAAAAACCAATGTAAGAATTGTAGCGGCCACCAATGTTAATATGCAAGAAGCTATTTCTAAAAGTAAATTCAGAGAAGATCTCTATTATAGATTAAGCACCGTTGAAATAAGCTTACCTGCTTTACGCGAACGAAAAGAAGATATTCATTTATTGTTTAGGAAATTTGCTTCTGATTTTGCTCAAAAATACAAAATGCCTCCTATCAAGTTAGAGGAGAATGCTGTACAATATTTACTAAAATACAGATGGGGCGGTAATATTCGTCAATTACGAAACGTGGCAGAACAAATATCCGTTCTAGAAGCCAATCGAGATATTTCAGCTAGCACCCTAATATCTTACATTCCTAGTGAAGGAAATAACTTACCTCAAGTTGTAGGTCAAAAATCTGACAGTGATTTTTCATCTGAAAGAGAAATTTTGTACAAAATTCTTTTTGACATGAAAGCGGACTTAAATGATCTTAAAAAATTAACTTTAGAACTGATGCAAAATGGAAGTTCGAAAGTACAAGAAGCCAATAAAAATCTGATTCAACGTATATATGGTCAAAAAGAAGAAACCAATTCATACTTTGAAGAAGAAACAAGACTTCAAAAGATTCCTAACACACCGCATATACAAGAAGAATTTGACGATGACGACGATTCTAACTATATTTTTGCAGACACTATTGAAGAGGAAGAAGACTCATTACGCTTAGATCAAAAAGAAATAGAATTAATTAAAAAAGCACTAGAACGAAATAAAGGAAAAAGAAAAGCAGCAGCTGACGAATTGGGTATATCAGAAAGAACACTGTATCGAAAAATCAAACAATTTGATTTATAAATTTCGAATTTTAGCTAAATCGTTAAAACAAAAACTCTATTTTTGAAAATAGATATTCATTATCAAAATGGTAAAATGGCTATAAACGGACTCTTTGTGTAATATAAATCTATTCATTTAACATCTAAACAAATTAACATTAAGTCTAATAAATATGAATGATTAATCAACATATATAAACCAAGTCAAACAAGCAAAGCAAACCATCTGTTAATGTTATAAGAATCAATTCTAAATATATGAAACCATTTAAACATATACTTTCACTTTTTTCCTTACTAATACTCTCTTCTTGTGGCCTCTATAATTTTACAGGCACAGGTAAAATAGATGCTAAAACGTTTCAAGTAAACACTTTTCAAAATGTTTCAGAACTTATTGAACCAGGAATAGAAAGAAAATTTACTCTACGACTACAGGATTTAATTCAAAACCAAACCAATTTAAATCTAACCAATACAAATGGTGACTTAATATATGAAGGAGAAATAGTTGATTATCGTATTAGCCCAATGACCGCTACCGCTAATCTAACAGCGGCACAAAATAGACTTTTGATTACTATTAATCTCCGCTTTTCAAACAAAAACAAATCAGAAGAAAATTTTGAAAAACGATTTTCTTTTTTTTATGATTATCCGGCAGCAGAACAATTAACAGGAGGCAAATTACAAACAGCCTTAGACGAAATATTTGAAAGAATCACACAAGATATGTTTAACGAAACCTTAGCTAAATGGTAGTTTATGAACACAATAGAACTTACCTCTTTATTAAACAATCCTAACACAATCACTCATACACAATGTAGTGAGTTAGAATCTGTACTTAAAGAATACCCCTATTTTCAAAGTGCAAGAAGCTTATATTTAAAAGGGTTACACATCCAAAATAATTTTAAATACAATACGGCTTTAAAACTTACAGCTGCTCATACTACTGACAGAACCGTACTATTTGATTTTATAACTAATAAAAATTTTGCACAAGAACTACATCTTACAGAAAACGCCTTGTCATACGAGGAAGAAACTACAATACCTGAAAAGATAGCAAAACCAGCTCTTGAAACAGAGGAGTCCTCTATAAAAGAAGACATTCAATTAGCGCCTGATTTTTCAACAGCAGATGATTATACAAATCTAGAACTTGAAACACAAAATACTGTTTCCGATGAAGAGAAATTAGAACAATCTGTATTAAATTCAATTATGATTGCTAATGAAATAATAGAGGAAACAAACGATAACAAGACTACAGAAGAATCTATTTCATTAGAAAACCCATTGGAAAAATCTATTTTATCTTCTATCTCAGAATCCAATCAGCACAATGAAACTAAATTGGAGTTGGATCAATACAATTCTAACAAGATTGAAACGCCTTCTTCTATTACTCCTTCCATTAGAGAAAGAGTATCTTGGTTAGAGGATACTATAGATTCAGATCAAAAACAAGAAATAATAGAAGAAAACAATCTAATTGAACCTATTATCATATTAGATGATAATAAGACGCTTTCATTTCAAGAATGGCTGCTTTTATCTAAAACCAACCCAATTGAAAGACCTGAAAACATTCCCTTTATAGAAAATCAAGAATTGGTTTCAAAAGAAAAAGATCAAGATAATCAAATTACAATATCTAACAACTCTTTCGTAACAAATGACAATTCTAATGCAACAGAAAAAAAAGAGGACAATTCTAATTCTAAAATGGATTTAATTGATAAATTCATTCATAATAACCCTAAAATCTCACCTCCAAAAGACAATATTGCTGTTCCAAGTTATATAGCTAAAAAAAGCGATAGTCCTTATTTAATGACTGAAACTTTAGCAAAAATCTATTTAGAACAAAAAAAATACACAAAAGCTATACAAGCTTATGAAATTTTAATTTTGAAATATCCAGAAAAAAGTAGTTTATTTGCAGACAGAATTTTAGATATAAAAGATTTACAACAAAATAACAATAGATAAACAATGAGTACATTTACAATTTTCTTAGTATTAATCACTATAGTTTGTTTTTTATTAGTGGTGGTAATTATGGTACAAAATCCTAAGGGAGGAGGATTATCTTCAACTTTTGGAAGTTCGCAAATGATGGGTGGTGTTCAAAAAACAACAGATTTTTTAGACAAATCAACTTGGTATTTAGCTGGAGCCTTATTAGTACTTATCTTATTATCTAACTTAAGTTTTAATGGTACTAATAGTGACACTGGTTCTAAGCTAATTGATGAATCAGCTACTCCAGTTGCAATCCCAGCAGCATCAAGTACTGATAGTAAAGCTGCAACTCCAGCTACTCCTACTAAACCTGCTACAGAAGAAAAAAAATAATTTTCAATACTTTTTTAAAATGCCAGCCTGTCAGCGCTGGCATTTTTATTTTAACCAATTTTGACAGCTTTTACAGCTTGGCATAATTTCTGCAAAAATAGCTCCAGAATTTAATAACAATTAAAAACCCAAAAATAATTATGGCATTAAACATTAAACCACTTTCAGACCGCGTTATTGTGGAGCCAGCTGCCGCAGAAACACAAACAGCTTCTGGCATCATCATCCCTGATACAGCTAAAGAAAAACCTCAAAAAGGAATTGTGGTAGCTGTAGGAAACGGAAAAAAAGACCAACCTATGACGGTACAAGTTGGCGATACGGTTCTTTACGGCAAATATGCTGGAACTGATCTAAAATTTGAAAGCAAAGATTATTTAATCATGCGCGAGGAAGATATACTTGCAATTATCTAACAGCTTTAAGCCTTAAGCCTTAAGCAAATGAGAGATTTCAAAAAATACGATGTTTGGTAACTGAGTCATAGTTTTACTCTAAAAATTTATAAGGTAACTTCGACTTTTCCAAAAGAAGAATTATACGGCTTGTCAAGTCAAATAAGAAGATCTAGTTCTTCAATACCAACCAATATTGCAGAAGGTAGTGGAAGAAACTCAGATAAGGAATTCAATCAATTCCTTAATATTGCTTTAGGTTCTGCTTGCGAAACAGAATATCAGCTTATACTATCGAAAGATTTGGGTTATATCTCATTAGATAACTTTAATGAATTAGACAAACAAATCAATCATATTAAAAGTAAAATTTACAATTTAAAAAGAGCTTTAAGTGATACACTTTAGGCTCTAGGCTCTAAGCAAATAAAATTAATCACAATCACAGTAAAATAAGCATAAAGCTTATGGCTTATAGCTTATAGCTTATAACTAAAACAAATAAAATTAATCACAATCACAGTAAAATAAGCATAAAGCTTATAGCATAAAGCTTATGACTTATAACTAAAACAAATAAAAAATGGCAAAAGATATAAAATTCGATATTGAAGCACGCGACGGTTTAAAGCGTGGTGTGGACGCATTAGCAAATGCAGTAAAAGTAACTTTAGGCCCTAAAGGTCGTAATGTAATTATTTCTAAATCATTTGGGGCACCTCACGTGACGAAAGATGGTGTTTCTGTGGCTAAAGAAGTGGAATTAAAAGACACTTTAGAAAACATGGGAGCGCAAATGGTAAAAGAAGTAGCTTCTAAAACCAATGATTTAGCAGGTGACGGAACTACAACGGCTACTGTTTTAGCACAAGCTATCGTTAAAGAAGGTTTGAAAAACGTAGCTGCGGGTGCGAATCCAATGGATTTAAAACGCGGTATTGACAAAGCGGTTGAGGCTATCGTTACAGATTTAGGAAAACAAGCTAAAGAAGTAGGTTCTTCAACAGATAAAATCAAACAAGTAGCTTCTATTTCAGCTAATAACGATGAAGTAATTGGTGATTTAATTGCTACTGCTTTTGGTAAAGTAGGTAAAGAAGGGGTTATCACAGTTGAAGAAGCTAAAGGAACAGATACTTACGTGGATGTAGTAGAAGGTATGCAATTTGACAGAGGGTATTTATCTCCTTACTTCGTTACCAATACTGAAAAAATGGAGGTAGAATTAGAAAGACCTTACATTTTATTATACGACAAAAAAGTATCTTCTTTAAAAGAATTATTACCAATTCTTGAGCCAGTAGCGCAATCTTCAAAACCATTATTAATCATTGCTGAAGATGTAGATGGTGAAGCGTTATCAACATTGGTAGTAAACAAATTACGTGGTGCTTTAAAAATTGCTGCGGTAAAAGCGCCAGGTTTTGGTGACCGTAGAAAAGCGATGTTAGAAGATATTGCTATCTTAACAGGAGGTACTGTAATTTCTGAAGAAAGTGGTTACACGTTAGAAAACGCCACTTTAGAAATGTTAGGTACAGCTGAAAAAGTGTCTATCGATAAAGACAATACAACGATTGTAAACGGTGCTGGTGACAACGAAATGATTAAAAATCGTGTGAACCAAATTAAAGCACAAATGGAATCGACTACTTCTGACTACGACCGTGAGAAATTACAAGAGCGTTTGGCTAAATTAGCAGGTGGTGTTGCCGTACTTTACGTGGGTGCTGCTTCTGAAGTGGAAATGAAAGAGAAAAAAGACCGTGTAGATGATGCTTTACATGCCACTCGTGCTGCCGTAGAAGAAGGTATCGTTGCTGGTGGTGGTGTTGCTTTATTAAGAGCAAAAGCTGCTTTAGCTGCTATTAAAGCTGAAAATGCTGACGAAGCTACAGGTATCCAAATTGTATCTCGTGCTATCGAAGCACCTTTACGTACTATCGTTGAGAATGCTGGTTTAGAAGGTTCTGTAATTGTAGCTAAAGTTGCGGAAGGTAAAGAAAACTTTGGTTACAACGCTAAAACAGACGAGTATGTAGATATGTTAGAAGCGGGTATCATTGACCCTAAAAAAGTAACTCGTGTAGCGTTAGAAAACGCAGCATCGGTTTCTGGAATGATTTTAACTACTGAGTGTGCTTTAATCGATATTAAAGAAGAAGCTCCTGCTGGTGGTATGCCAATGGGTGGCGGTATGCCGGGAATGATGTAATCATTTTTATAGACAAAACACAAAGCCGCTCTTTCGAGTGGCTTTGTTTGTTTAAAAATCATATTATTTAATTCTTCTCACGTTTTCGTCAATCTCCTTCCCTTTAAACTCTTCTATTTTAATTTTTCCAAAAGAATATTTTACTGCTATAGAAAGTAAATTAGAATCTGTATAATAAACCCCTTTTGAGGTAATAGTATTAATAGTAAAGTTTTCATTATAAGCAACTTTTCTGAAAATATCATTATAACTTAAGGTACAATCAAATTGCTTGAAAAAAGTTTTAGAAATAGCCAAATCGAAAGTAACCAACCCATTTCTATCGAAAACACCTTCCTTTCTTGAGGTCAATCCCCAAGTTGTCAATGAAAATTCAATTTCCCTTGGAAGTTTGAAAATATGATCCGTATAAAAATACAAATAAGGTTTAGATTGGTTTACCACCGAAAGTTTATCTTCAACCTTGTTGAGAATTCCACTTAGAATTGTAGTTGAAGACCATTTTCTATATTGAAAAGGGAGCGTGAATTCAAGATTAAAACCTGATTCTTTTTGAAAATTTTCGGTCTGAAATCTAAGCAAATTTTGATTTTTATTATAATCAACAGCAAAATAGACAGGATTTTTTATAAAATTATAACTCATTTTCAGAGTTTTATCCTTGAACTGATAACCAAGAGTTAACGCATCCGTAATTGTTGGATCTATATTTATATTATTATTCCAAACAAGATATGGATTTATATAAGTTGATAATTGACTTGCTAAAGAGAAATTAGGTCTTGTAATACTTTTAGCATAATTAAAACTAACAGTGTTTGTACTATCAATAGCGAATTGAACATCAAGTTTTGGAAAAAAATTAGTGTAGTTTTTATCAATTAACAAATCTTTTTCTGATGCATTTTTTCCTTTAGCATTAGTATTTTCCATTCTTATGCCAAAAGAATAATTGATCTTTTTATATTCCCCTGACAAATTAGAATAAAAAGCCATATTAGCTTCTTTATAATTATAGTCTGTTCCTGAAACCGAACTAGTGTTCAAATTTTCTATTCTAGATAGGGTTCTAGGATTTGCTTTTAGATATAATCCTCCTAATTCTAATTTCATTTTATTTTTAAACTCTTTTTCAAAATCAAAACGAGTAGAATATACTTCTATAGCTACATTTTGATTTCTATTTTGTGTTAACTCAAATTGAGTTTGATTATAGTTGTTTGAAATCAAACTTTTAATTTCTTGAGCAAAATTTGAATACTGACAACCAAAAAACAATTTACCATTAATACTCTTGATTTTATGATTGTAGTTTAAAAACCCATTTGCAAAATTTCTATCTTCATTATTAACATTTATAGTATTAATTGAATTTACATCCAAACCCTGCTGATTATACGTATCTGTAACGATATCAAAATTATCTTTTTGGCTTCTTCTGCTCACATTCATTGAAAAGTAATCATCTTCATTAATCTTATAAAAAAAACCTCCACCATAAATAAATTGAGGTCTATTTGTAATTGCGGTGACCCAATACTTTGATTTTATATCATAATCTGGAATAGTAAAATCATTTCCATTTTTTTCCCAAACTTTTAATTGATTGTAATTAAAATTGATTTTGCATTCAAACCTACCCTTCTTAATTCCTGAATTTATTCCGAAATAATTATTAAATCTCCTTTGAAACGAAGCATTTTCAGTCACATTAATTTTAAAACCGTCTCTTTTACTAATTCTTCTAGCGATCAAAATTACAACCCTACCATTTGCTTCATATTTTGAAGAAGGATTTTCTATAATTTCGACTGTTTTTATATCTTCTACAGATAATGAGTTCAAATCATTTATTTCTGCCCTTTGATTATCGATATAGATAAGTGGACTTCCTTTTCCAACAACTGTAATTGACTCTTTATTTGAACTTACTTGAATTTTAGGAAGCTTTGCTAATAAATCGATAGAATTAGGCACGGCATTAAAAATAGAATTAGCAACATCAATTTTGATATTGCCATTTTTATTTTCAATGGCTATTTTTTCTTTCACTATTTTAATTTCTTCCAATTTTTTCGTCTCTTCTTGACTAAAAAGAGGTTGAAATGATAGGAACAATGCTATAACAAAAAACAAATTCTTACTCATAGTTTTAAATTTGTCACAAAATTGATTCAATATTTTTCTATGAGAGTTAATGGAGCGTTAATGCAAGGTTAAAATCGAAAAATCAGATTATTTAGTTTATTTTTGAAACTGTTTTGAGACCTATGAAGCAAAAAATTAACCTTTTAATTGTTTTTTCATCCATAATATTAATTGTCTTAATTGCAATGCAATACTATTTGGTTAAAACTTCCTATGAATACAAAGTGGAACAATTTCATATGGAAGTCAAAGAGAAAATTTCTAAAATTACAAACGACTTTACTGACATAGATTCAAGTGTAGTACAAAACAGTGAGTCACACAACTCAACTCTTTTAAAAAACTACATCAGTAACAAAAACTTCAAATATCACTTTAAAGAAAAATTCTTAGCTAATCCACAACGTAGTTTATTAACCGCTTTATTAGAGAAAAAAATCAACCTTGAATTTCCCAAAAACAAAGTCGAATTTGCTGTCATAACAAATAAACTTATTGTTCTTAAATCTAACCAAAAAACAGATACTATTTTCTCTGAAAAACCTGTTATTCAGAATATCTCTTATGGAAATTTAAACACACTGGACGAAGCTTTTCCAGTTCGAAATTATGTTGCTACAACAAATGGAAATACTAATTACAAACTCCTTTCGGAAGATACTTTATTTGTTTCTGTAAAAAACTGGGAATTTATCATTTTACAAAGAATGGCAATTATTTTGGCAATTTCAACAGTATCCATCATCATTATAATTTCATTGTTTGTCATTACTCTAAAAGCTCTAATCAAACAAAAAAAAATAAGTGATGTTAAAACCGACTTTATCAACAATATCACACACGAATTAAAAACGCCCTTAACTACATTATCTGTTTCCACGAAAATGTTAGAACGAAAAGAGATACAGGAAAACAAAGAAATTTTGAATTCTCTTTTGCAAACAATCAATCGTCAAAATGTTCGTTTACAAAACCTCATTGATCAAGTGTTATCCAATTCGTTAGGATTTGAAGAAATTGAGCTTCAGAAAGAGAACTTAAAAATAAATTCTTTTGTACAAACTATTATTTCTGATTTTCATCTTGCCTATCCGAATATCATTATTAATTCAAATATAAATACAAAAGAAACCACATTGTTTTTAGATAAATTTCATCTAACTACAGCGCTGAATAATGTATTAGAAAATGCAGTAAAATATGGTTGCAAAAACATAGCGTTAAAAACCTCTCTTAAAAATGGAATTTTCAACATAAGTATTACAGATGACGGAATTGGAATTGCAAAAGAGAAGCAATTATTGCTGTTTGAAAAGTTCTACAGAGTAGAACAAGGTAACCTGCATAACACAAAAGGTCTTGGTTTAGGCTTATATTATGTTGATCAAATTATAAAGGCTCATAAAGGCACAATAAACGTTGTAAGCGAATTAGGGAGAGGAGCTTCATTTACAATCGCTATTCCTTGTACATAATATGAAGAGAATCCTTTTAGCCGAAGACGATTTTGATTTTGCTAATGTTCTAAAACAATATTTAGAACTCTATTCCTTTGACGTTAATTGTGCCAATGATGGACAAGAAGCACTAGATTTACTAAAAAAAGAAACCTTTGACATTTGCATCTTAGATGTAATGATGCCCAAAATGGACGGATTCACTTTGGCCGATAAAATCATTACTATCAATCCAGAAATACCTTTTGTTTTTTTAACTGCTCGAAATCAAAATGAAGACAAAATCAAAGGATTAAAATTAGGTGCCGATGATTATATTGTAAAACCATTTGAAGTGGAAGAATTGGTTTTAAGACTAACAAACATTCTCAAAAGAACTAGTAAAAAAGAAACATCTGAAGTAAAAAGAGACATACTCAAAATAGGAAATTATTCATTTTTAGTCAATCGATTTGAATTAAAACTAGATAATAAAACGCAACAACTTACTGAGAAGGAAGCTTCATTATTGCTATATCTTTTTGAAAATAGAAACCAATTACTGAAAAGAGAACAAATTTTAAATGCTGTTTGGGGAAACGATGATTTCTTTTCAGGCAGAAGTATGGATGTTTTTATTAGCCGACTTAGAAAATATTTTAAAGACGATTCATCAATAAAAATTGAAAGTATTCGGAATATCGGGTTAGAATTTAAAGTTTTGTAAATAGAAAAACTACTTTAATAAAAAACACTAATTTATGCATTACAAACTAATCTTACTATTAATAAGCTTTACTTTTATTTCTTGCAAATCAGACTTTAAAAAAAAGAAGGTAGTAAAAACCAAGCATTACGAACTAACCATAGCTCCGCACTCAAAAGCAACATTGATTTTGTTCCCTTGCTTCCCTTGCGATATCGAACACACCAAAAGCGAAGCGAAATTTTTAAAAGATTTAGATAAAGAAGGCATCTCAACGCTTTTAATGGATTTCAACCAAAAACTCTATTTATCAGAAGCTGAGAAAAAAACGTACTCGCAAATGTTAAATCAAATTTTTAACAAAAATCAATTGGATAAAAATCATATTTATATGGGTGGTTTTTCAAGTGGCGGTAATATTTCTTTTATCCTTTCCAATTATCTTATAGCTACAAAAAATGCCTTAAAGCCAGAAGGCGTTTTCGCTGTCGATTCGCCTCTTGATGTAGAACGATTGTATCAAAATGCTAAAATCGACCTCAAAAGAAATATAAATAACGAAGCAATCGAAGAAGGTAAGTTTATAATACAACTGCTTGAAGAAGAATTAGGTAAACCAGAGCAAAATATAGCTAAATACGAGAATTCCTCACCGTACACTATATCCACGCATGCGACCAACAACATTTTTCATTTAAAAGATATCAAAACACGCTTTTATTACGAACCTGCACTAGCCTACCATAAAAAAGATTCGGGCAGAGAGTATGAAGAATTAAATGCTTATCAATTAGCGCAAACACACAAAGCCTTAGAAAATTTAGGTTCAAAAAATTCAGAATGCATTAGTACTAAAAACCGAGGCTATCGTGCTGATGGCACAAGAAACCCGCATACCTGGAATTTAGTCGAGCGACAAGATTTGATAAACTGGATATTGGATAGAAAATAAACAACTAAACATATAAACCAAAAATGAAAGACTTAAATTATTTCATTGACATATACAAAGAGCAATTAAACAAAGGCGATATCCAAGAAGCCTATGTAGGACTTGTTAAATATATCACTGGACTTAGAAACTATTTATCAAACAACATCGGAGACACCTATTCTTTCGGTAGTATTTTTCAAGGTTATATGGACTATACCTATTTTTATTACACAAACGCCTTTTTAAAGGAACGAAAACTAAAAATGGGACTTGTATTGAATCATCCTAAAATGCAATTTGAAATTTGGTTATTAGGACAAACGATTCCAATTCAAGAAAAACATTGGGAATACTTCAAATTAACTAAATGGAATAAAAACAGAATAACAAAACCACAGTATTCCATTCTTGAAGCGATTTTAATTGACAAACCAAACTTTAACGACCTAGAAAAACTAACTAAACAAATAGAAGAAAAATTAATCTCTATTACTGATGAAATAATTGAGGATATAAATTCAAATACATAGATATAGATTCAAAAAACATTGACATTGAGATTGATAACAAACTCCAACTTCTAAACTTCTGATTTTTTATGTAGATTTGAGTTTTACAACAAGTATATAAGAAATTTCAATTTTCATACAAAGATTTACGATGCGTATATAGGAAATTACGGTGCACATATAAAGATTTACGATGCGTATATAGAAAATTACGGTACGCATATAAAGATTTACGGTGTACATATAAACTTTTACGGTGCGTATATAGAAAATTACGGTGTGCATATAATGATTTACGATGCGCATATAAAGATTTACGGTGCGTATATAGAAAATTACGGTACGCATATAAAGATTTACGGTGCATATATAGAAAATTATGGTACGTATATAAAGATTTACGGTGTGTATATATGAAATTACTGTACGTATATAAAGATTTACGGTGTGTATATAGGAAATTACGGTACGTATATAAAGATTTACGGTGTGTATATAGGAAATTACAGTGCGTATATAAAGTTTTCCGATTAGTAATACCTTTAAACTTCATATAATAAATTATCATTTACTCTCAACACCCCTATAGTCCCCTCAAGGGGACAATCCTAGGTGTATACCTTAGGCAGTATTAGTAACATTTCTTAAAATATAATTGTATTATTTATTTAAAAACTTAAAACAACACGAATTCCACCAATTTACACGAATTTCAATCACTTAAACAATTCATTTTTAAATTAAACACCCCTATAGTCCCCTCAAGGGGACAATCCTAGGTGTATACCTCAGACAGTACTATACGTATTTCGTAAGATATAATTGTATTATTTATTTAAAAACTTAAAACAACACGAATTCCACCAGTTTACACGAATTTCAATCACTTAAACAATTCATTTTTAAATTAAACACCCCTATAGTCCCCTCAAGGGGACAATCCTAGGTGTATACCTTAGGCAGTACTATACGTATTTCGTAAGATATTCATCTGATATAGAGCACACGGGAGAGGATTTTAAAAACCTAGCAGGTACTTTTAGACCTGTCAGGTTTCGAAAGGAACGGGTAGACTCAGGAAAAGAATTCTATGGATGGTGTTATAAAAAACCTAGCAGGTACTTTTAGACCTGTTAGGTTTCGAAAGGAACGGGTAGACTCAGGATAGGAATACAATGAGTGGTGTTTAAAAAAACTAACAGGTACTTTTAGACCTGTCAGGTTTCGAAAGGAACGGGTAGACTCAGGGTGGGAATACAATGCATGGTGTTATAAAAACCTAACAGGTACTTTTAGACCTGTCAGGTTTCGAAAAAAAAGGGCAGACTCAGGATAGGAATACGATGGGTGGTGTTTAAAAAAACTAACAGGTACTTTTAGACCTGTCAGGTTTCGAAAAAAAAGGGCAGACTCAGGATAGGAATACGATGGGTGGTGTTTAAAAAAACTAACAGGTACTTTTAGACCTATCAGGTTTCGAAAGGAACGGGTAGACTCAGGGTAGGAATACAATGAGTGGTGTTTAAAAAACCTAACAGGTACTTTTAGACCTGTCAGGTTTCGAAAGGAACGGGTAGACTCAGGGTAGGAATACGATGGGTGGTGTTTAAAAAACCTAACAGGTACTTTTAGACCTGTCAGGTTTCGAAAGGAACGGGTAGACTCAGGGTAGGAATACGATGGGTGGTGTTTAAAAAACCTAACAGGTACTTTTAGACCTGTCAGGTTTCGAAAGGAACGGGTAGACTCAGGATAGGAATACAATGAGTGGTATTAAAAAAACCTAACAGGTACTTTTAGACCTGTCAGGTTTCGAAAAAAAAGGGTAGACTCAGGGTAGGAATACGATGGGTGGTGTTTAAAAAACCTAACAGGTACTTTTAGACCTGTTAGGTAAAAAAACAAAACTCTAGCATTTGATTGCTAGAGTTTTTCATAAGTCATCGATAAATGTCTGTCTACTTAATTGTTAATCTTGTTCTCTAAATTGTAATTTCACAAGGGCTTTATAATAAGGTTGTGCGGCTTCACCTAGGGATTTGACATAAGCTTTTACTTCCTTTATCGTTTTTAGGGCGTTATCAGGATTGGTATATAAGATTTTGTTTCTATCCATACGTGCTGTGATTAACGCATTGGCTGTAGTGTTTACGTTTTTACTTAAAGCATCTAATTGTTGTTGTAATGTTTTTAGGTTTTGTGTTTTCAGTTCTTCTTCGTTGGGTGCAAATTCTGGATGTATATTTAACTGCTCTATTAAAACGGAAAGGTTCGCAATACGACTGTCAAAACTTTGTTGCAGGGTTGAAATGGTTTTGGTTTCTGCGGTTTCAGGATTTACTTTTTTAGCTTTTACATCACCACGAATTTTCTTTACTAGAGTTTGGATATTTTCTTTATCGGGCTGCGAAATGGCAATAGATTTGACAAAATTATTAATTCGAGTGGTTAATTTACTTACAGGTTCCATGGCTATTTCACGTGCTGCTACTGCGTTTTTGTAGGCTGGAATTTTGGTATTTAGTCCTAGTATAGTCGCTTCTACCTCTTGTTTAATTTCTAATAGGTTCGCAATCCCCAATTGCGGATTAGAAGGATTATAGAGTGCACCCATTTCTTGAAGAATTTGAATGGCAGCGCCAAAATTTGCGATGTTCTTAGCGTGTCCCGTTTCGGAAGTTGAGTTTTTGTTTGTTGTTGTCATGATAATTTGTTTAAGAATTACTACATAATTAGTGATTTTTTTTGAAAGAGGAAAAAATAGTTTTGGGTGATGGATGATGGGTGAAAGTAAGCTAGTGTTGTGTGCGATGTATTCGTTTTAGCGAGGCAAGTAAATTAAGTTAGCACCTAGGTGTTTAACTTTAAACACTACTTTATAAATCGTTGGTAGCCCAGATATAAAACTGACAAAAGTTTGCAAAAAATCATCAGTTGGTTAGATACATTATCCGTTTAGATTTTCTATTTTTGGAATACGAAACAATTTTAGTTAGCGAAATGCGCTTTTGTATTGTTTCGATGAAAACAATAAACAAACTTATAATAGGGTTCGCCTATTTATGAGTTATAGGACATTTTGGAATAACTATGAGTAAAAAAGTAGACAATAGGAAAAAGTTATTTGACAAATTCTCAAATCAACTCCATTTGTTAAAAAGTTATGGTTTAATTGATATTGAATTAAAATATGACAGAACATACATTTGTCCAATTTGCCTTGGTCAATTCGAAGAATCAGATATAATTTCTTCTAATACAAAAAATTTTCTTACTGAAGAAGATGCTCCTCCTGAAAAACTTTATGGAAAAAGAATAGCATTAACGTGCAAAAAATGCAATTCCTCTGCAGGGCATCAAATTGACAATCACCTTATTAATAGAATAAGAGAAATTGATGACAACAATTATTATAAGGGTTCTACTCAATTCAGAAATTTTGATTTTGAAGGAGAAAATATTACCGCAGAAATCACTTCAAATGGTGATGGAACTTTACGTGTATTACATCGAAACAAGAAAAACAATCCAAACCTCTTAGAAAAATTTATTTATGGCATCAAAACAAAAAATGTTGGGCCATTATTGAATTTAAAACCAAAAGATTATAAAATTATTCCTGAAAGAGTGGATTTAGCGCTACTAAAGACCAGTTATATAATCACATTTTCCAAATTTGGCTACATTTTTTTATTAGACGATTTTTACCAAAACATTAGAAATCAGATAAAAGATATGGATGCCAAACCTAGTGGTGAACTATTCCTGTCAAATCAATTGCAATCAGAAAATGTTGGAACATATTATGTTCTTAATAAAAATGCAAAATCAATTTTCAATGTCTTTTCCTTAAAGACTGAATATTCAGAAACCATTGTGAGCTCTATAATTCCATTACCAAACTTGACAGCTAAAAAAATCCATAGTACTTTAACTTCAAACGGTTATAATGTTAATCAGCCTGGAAAAATTGGGGTTAATTTAGATGTTAGTACTTATGATATGAACGCTGATTTATTTAGTGATATTGATGAAATTAAAAAAATAATAAACTGGAAAAACGTCCTATAACATAGTATTTGCAAAAAAGCGGGAGTAATGCTTAACCAAAGTCCAGTAATTTTTATTAACTTCCGTGCTTAAATGATGTTTCGGTATTTTATACCGCTTCTTCGCAAATACTCGGAACGTTAGCTGCAAGCATTTAAAAACCTAAACTATGACATTAACTATTATCGACAGTACTGAAACTTTTTCAACTTGGTTGAATAGAGAATATATCGATGAAGAACTTCAAAAAGAACTTGCAAAAGCATCTATCTTACTCACACCTTTCGAAGATTTACGTGACAATACGCCACCTGTCTTTCCAATAGGAACAGAAAGTCTCATAGACTACTTTAAGAAAAATTTACCATCGGAGATTTCTATAGATATCTGTATTGGAGAAGATGATTACCTCGAATTCGCATTTTACAATAATTACAAAAGGTTAGGTAAGTTTGTTATTTTATCAGTAACCATTCCAATTTTTATAACTGTATTTTCATCATATGTTTATGATAATTTTATTAAAGAAGATGAAAGTAAACCTCCGATAATTACAGTAGATAATTCAACAACGATAACAAATAAAACAACGGTCATCAATAATCCACCAATAAAAAAGGTAATTGACTCTAAATCTCCAAGTGAAATTACACAAAAAAAGTTTCTTCAACCCACACATATAAAATTCACCGTTACTGTTGTCGATAGTACTGGGACATCGAAAGAAATCGATTATGAAGGTCCTGCAAATGAAGTTGGAACTGCACTTAATGCATTAAAAGAATATGAAGGAAAATAATATTTGGGACCTTTTAATAGAACTTGAAAATATAACAGATTTAAAGTTATTACAAGAACAAATACAAGTTATAAAAGAAGAAGCATTATTAGTTAATGACCAACACATAGCTAAAGAATGTTGGATTGCGCAATCAATTCTTCAGATACATTTTCAGTATCGAGAAGCATTTGATTATTTAAGAAAAAAAGAATACTATAAAGCTTGGTGCGAACTTGAAAGAGTTGAAATTGAATTTCATGATTTAAAACGACATTTCGACACTAAAACTAATAGTTATGGATTGTATAAAATAGAAAAAGGTTTAAGAAATTTACAAATTCTCTATCCATATAAGTTATTTGGAAGTGTAGAACTACTTAAAAAAAAGAAAAAATGTAGCGTTTGTGATAAAGAAATATCAATAAGAAGGCCATGTGGTCATCTCGTTGGTGAAATTTATAATGGTGAAATTTGTCATAGGATTGTCACCGATGTAGAAGTCTTAGGCATGGCATTAGTACAAGATCCTGGAAATAAATTTTCTGTGATGTTCATTAAAGATGAAACTGGTAATCAAACTGATCATTATAATTACTATCCGTTAGAATATCTCTTTAGTGTTGTTAATGATCCTTATGAAGATTGGGATCTTGAAATATCCGAACGTTATGTCAAAGAAAGCGACTTCAAATGCGGTAGAAATGACAAATGTGAGTGTGGTTCAGGGCTAAAATTTAAAAAATGCTGTCTAAAAACTATCGGAAATACTTATCCTCACTATGTATTTCTATTTCCTAAAGATTTAATTACAAATCTAACTTAAAATAGCCATGCCAGCAGCTAACTGGCAGTAATTCAAAAAAAAGACAATGAAATTAACATCTGTTTTATTCCTTTTAATTTTCATTTCTTGTGGAAAAAACAATCAAAGTGAATCTTTTGAAAAATTTAATGAAGGAGTTGAATTAAATCTGAAATCAATTGAGGAACAGAATAGCGGAAATTATGAAAAAGCTGTTGAGCTAAATAGACTATCAATTGAAAAATTTAGAGAAACTTTAAAGATTGATTCTACACATTCAACAGTTAGAAGTGCTTTAGCTCATAGTTTATATATTGATAAAAAGTATAAAGAAGCAATTTATTGGTTTGAAGAATCTAATAAAGTAAATGGGAAACAAGCTCAAAACTATAGAGAATTGGGATTGTGCAAAATAAATTTAGGAAACATAGAATTAGGAAAAGTAAGTATTGACAAAGCTTTTGAAATGGACAAATCTAAAGAAATTAGAAATCTTACAATGTTAGATTTGACTGATATTGGAAACCTTGCCTTTGAATATGGTGAAGGTTTTACAAAGCAAAATGAATTAGAAAAAGGAAAGAATTATAAAATATTTTCAATTGGTGTTTTAAAGTTAGCTTATGAATATGACAATCAGAATAAAGAATTAGCATTGAAAATATCAGAATTTGCAAACAAAATTAATGACATAGAAACATCGTTAAAATATAAACAATTATCAAAAGAATGAACTACTGCTAACAGCTAAGGTTTCGTTGGATTCAAAGTATCAACAATAAAAATATCCATTGGAATTCTTCTCAAACTCTGTAAAAACTCACTTATTTATCTAATCTTTGTAAGTTTTTCGTAGTAAAAATAAAAACCCCGACCTTACGATCGGGGTTTTTATTTGATTCAAACTTTCACTTGCCCTTATTTAGGTCGGAAAGCGCTATCAATACGGGAAATTAAATCCTTCCCAAACTCTAGAGTAGCCACCACTCAACAACTGCAATCACAGTTTTTTGCTTAACACACTTTTTTAGGACAGTATCTATTTCTAAAAAAAACAGCTGTTTTACAACACCTGTTTTCTTATAATTTTATTAAAAATACGATACCCCAATACCGAACGTAAGGTACTCATAGCATTGGCATCAAAGCCTACGGTATAACGTGTGAATTTTACGCGGGGTTTATTGGCTATAGCAAAAAAGGTTTCTACGATGTCGTTTATTAAGTTGGTGTTTTTGGATTGTTTTTTTAGCAATAAGCCCGAAATTTTATCCATCATGGCGTCATAAATTGCAACGCTTGTGTTTTCACTTTTCACCACGTTTTTTTGAAATGCTGTGGGGGCATTCCCAAATTGTACGGTGCTCACGCCTATTCCAAAATTCATCAACTCATACGACATACATTCGGAGAAACTTTCTACAGCACTTTTAGTGGAATGGTAAAAACTTCCTAATGGCAAATTAACCAATCCAGCAATAGAAGTCACATTAATAAAATGTCCAAAACCTTGTTGTCTGAACACGGGAATGAATGCACGGCATACTTTTACACATCCCAGCCAATTGATATCCACAATTTTGTCAATTTCTTCATCTTTAGAGAACTCAACAAAAGAACGGTAGCCAACCCCAGCATTATTCAGTATGACATCAATAACCGCGTGGTCTTTTAAAATAGCTTCTTTAGCTGTAGCGATACTTTCGGATGAGGTCACATCTAAAAGATAACTGCTTACATTGGGTAATTGCACTGTTTCTTTGCCATGGTCAAAACAAGTCATAGTTGCTATAACATGCCAGCCATTTTCAGAAAAATAACGTGCCGTACTGGCGCCAATACCGCTAGAAGCACCTGTAATTAATATAGTTTTCAATTTTAGTTTCGTTTATCAATAAAAGTTATGGGTTTACGACTCATGGGTGGAAAAATGATTTTTTGTATTACTTCCATAGGTAATACTTCCAACTTAGGCGCTACACGTAGTTTGGCTCTAAAATGGTCTTTCACCTCGGTTAGAAATCTGTCGCTGGTGTCTTTTGAAGCAATTTTAATCACAATTTCATCCGTTCCTAGCTCGTTGGTAGAAATTTCAAATACGTGGGCTTGAATAGGCTCAAAACAAGTCATCAAATCATGCATTGCGGGTGGATACAAGGTAGTACCTTTGTATTTTATCATGTGCTCCTTTCTACCTACAACAGGTCCAACACGATAGGTTTGGCGTCCGCAAGCACACGCAGAGGTATGCAACTGTACTACATCGCCTGTTTTAAAACGCAACAACGGCATTCCTTCTACTCCCAAAGTAGTAATCACTAATTCGCCCGCTTCGCCAGAAGCTACAGGCTGATTATTGGCATCTAAAACTTCGGTAATAATCAATTCTGGATGGTGATGCCCTCCTTGTTGCTGATTACATTCGGTAAATGCGGTGCTCATTTCGGTAGACGCATAGGTAGAATACAAGGCAATAGGCCATTGTTCTTGTATTTTTTGAGTTAGTAAACTGGGAGAAAAGTCTTGATTCCGCAAGGATTCCCCAATACAAATCACCCCTTTTATACTTGAATTTTTATAATCAATACCGTGTTTTTCGGCATATTCAATCATTTTTAATAAAAAAGAAGGTACCGCAATTAGAAACTTAGGCTGGTATTTTAAAATAGAATCCCATTGCAATTCCGGAATACCAGCACCTACTCGGATGATACCCGCTTTCAATTTTCGTAATCCTAGAAAATAAGCCAATCCAGCCATAAAACGACGGTCCATAGTAGTCATTAATTGCACTACATCACCTTCCTGCACTCCAGCACAAGCAAAAGAAATCGCTTCGTTATAAGCCAAACGTTCCAAATCGGCATCGGTCAAACCAAAAGTCACCGGACTTCCTAAAGTCCCAGAAGTGGTTGCATAATCAATAATTTGATGTTTGGGCACACAAAAGAAATCGTCATTATTTTGTTGCAAATCGGTTTTGGAAGTAACAGGCAATTGTTGTAAATCTTCCAAAGTTTGAATGCTGTCAATATTTATGTTTTGCTCCAAAAACATGCGCTGATAATACGGCGAATGGGCTTGGAGATATACCAGTAACTCACGTAATTTTTGCTCTTGAAACACTTTGATTTCATGTGCGGATGCCTTTTCTATTTCGGGTATCATGGTAATTTCTTTTTTGTTTTATGCCAATATTTTTCTACTTCCTTACGATCGGGCAAGGTAGTAATTTCTAACTGCATTGCCTTTTGAAAAGCTTCTGCTGCTTCTTTGTATTTTTTTATAGTATACCAATACTTCCCTAATTTGAAATGTACACTCCATAAGTTCGGATTGGTTTGACTGTACTGCGTTATAAAATCGACCGAAAGGTTTTCTTTTTTTCCTAAGGCGTTATCCATGTCGCGGTCTAATTTCCTAAAAATTTCATAATTTTTAAAGGCTTCTGATTGTATAAAATCGTCCGCTTCCATTTTTAATGTCGTAACTTCTGAAAGTTTGGGTTCTTTTGCATCAAAAACGGTATTCAAATCATACGCTACAAAAGCCCCTAGTTGATACGGATTAGAGGAAACCCACATCAGGCGACTTTCTGGTTTAAAAATGACCGCATGATGTGCTAATAGCTGATTGATGGCTTTTTCATTACCGTAACCAATTTTAGCTTCTTTCAATCCTTCTTTGTTTCGAAGAATTCCAGCCATTTTTTCTGGATTCAACTTATCTTGTTGTTGCAACAATTCTTGCATACGCTCCATGCGATATTGCGAATGACTCTCACGAATGTGTGCTTGATTGCGTTTGTCTGAAAAATACGGTTTACTCTGAAAATGATTCGTACACAACAATTGGTTGGTATTCGGTACTTCATAAACGCCAAAATTCTTGGGTGATACTTCAATAATAACCCCTTTTTTATCTTTTGCACTCCCTATCATAATGGATTCCGATACAAACACAGGGCGTTTTTTAGCGATAGCTATAGCTTCCTCAATGGTAGAAGCGTATTGCAAAATTTCTCTGGTTAATAATGAAATAGGTGTTTTAGCTAGCAATGGCATTTTGGATTTACTTGCATTGATGGTAACCGTCAAACCTTCTTTATTCATTCCTGATAAAACGCCTATCATTCCAGCCCATGCCACGGAAGCATACGGAATTCCTTTATCAGGCTTAACAAAAGTGATTAATTTGTCTTGAGCAAAATCATCACCTGCATAAAAATCTAAATTTCTTCCAATCAGCAATTCGCCATCGGCACTTTTATCACCCCAAACGGCTAAAGAAGTACACCCCACTAAGGCTAAATCTTGCATAACATGCCCGATATCATGCGCACCGTGTAAATACAAACTTCTTAAAAAGGGCGGTGCAATGTAATTGTATTTTGTGTCGGTATACAGGGACAAACCGTAGATTTCGGTTTTGAACTCCTCAGTAACATTAAGATGTAACTTACGATTGTACCACTTTAATATATTTCGTAACAACCATTGTTTGGTTTTAGAAGGAACCATTTCGGTTACTTTAGAAAAAAAGATTCGTTCTTGTTTTTTTACTAAAGGTTCTGCCAAAGCGCCTGTTAACATTCCTCTTTCTGAGGCTGAACCCGACACATGGAGTTCCCATATTTTTT
This sequence comes from Flavobacterium davisii, assembly GCF_042182265.1. NCBI lineage: Bacteria > Pseudomonadati > Bacteroidota > Flavobacteriia > Flavobacteriales > Flavobacteriaceae > Flavobacterium > Flavobacterium davisii. The sequence continues at coordinate 1,644,272 of NZ_CP097869.1, read as the reverse complement.
TATCATTTTTAACTAAAAAGCCATTGGCATGTGTAACCAAAGTATCTGAAATTTTAGACACTACAGGTTGTTGCATTGGAATTTCCAAAGGCAGATGATGAATCGATTTTGAAATCCCACAGGCATTCAAAATCAACATTGATAAGACACCTATATACTTCCCTATTTTATCCATTTGCTATTTCTTGATTAATTTTATTAATCAAATATTCTCCATCTACAATTTCGGAACAAGTAGCCACTGCACCTATGGTAACTCCTAAAACACCGTGCATATTGATGCTTTGCCCTGTTAAAAACAAGTTTTCAATTTTAGTTTTTGGAGAAATAAAGGTCAACATGGGGTTATTAGAATCTTTTACATAACCGTATAAATTACCGTTATGTCCCCCAATATAATCACGATAAGATAAAGGTGTAGAGGCATGAATGGACCTAATACATGAACGGATATTGGGGAATTTTTTCTCTATTTCTTTCAGAAAAACTTCTATTTTCTCCTTTTTGAAAGCTTCATAAGCTTCCCCTCTAGATTCTTCTTCCGAAACGGTATTGTGTGTATCAGCCCACTGAGCCACTTCTTCAAAACGCATATAAGTAATGGCTGTTAAGCTTTCGGCCCATAGTTGGTCAGCTGATGACACATTCATAGACAACATATAACTTTCTGGCCATGATTCTTGCGTATATTCCCCAGCTTGCCAAATACGACTTGCCTCTTTGAAATGATAATAATTATGATTGATGTAGGAAAATGTCTCAGGTTTAAACACAACATAAATACTAAAAGGCGCAATTTGTACTTCTAATTTTTGTATACGCTTAAAATAGGATTTACGAAAATGTTGTTCGCCTATTAATTTTAAAGTCGTCTTGGGTTCAATGTTGGAGATAAAAACAGCTCCAAAATATTCTTCTCCATTTTTTGTTAAAGCAGAAGCTAATTTTCCTTCTGAAAGGGTAAATCCATTAACTTCTCTATGTTTGAAAACATCGCCTCCATATTTACGGATAACTTTTATCAGTTGTTTGGTTATCTGACTTCCTCCGTTAATACAACGCCAAGCACTTTGCATATAGGAGTTTACGGATAAGGCATGCACATAAAAAGGCGTTTTATCTGGTACACCTGCATATAAGAAATTGGAACCCGCTAATACTGCTTTTAGTTTCTCATCTTGCGTTAATTGATCAAAATAATTTTGCGCATTGATAGCTAAAATCTCTTGTTGGTATCCTTCGCCCATTTTCAAATTATACAATGGAAACGAGTCGCAAGTATATTGCAGTTGCTTGCAATATTTTTCTAGAGCTTCTTTTTGAGTAGGAAAAAAAGGTAGTAATTGCTTCGTAAAATTAGCGTAGCCTTGTGCATGCGGATATTCATTGGAATCGTCATCAAAAGTAATTAAATCGTACCCATCAGGGTTCATCAATTTCAGCTTGAGTTGGTCAATGATTTCAATATATTTAAAATAGCTATGCAAATTTTGACCTTCTGCCAAACCACCTATATAATGAATCCCCGTATCAAAAATAGTTTTATCACGCACAAAAGTTTGTAAATTCCCTCCGTATTGGTTGTTTTTTTCCAATACGCATACTTTTTTTCCTTCTTTAGCAAGAATGATGGCAGAAACCAATCCACCTAGTCCACTTCCTACTATGACTACATCATACTTCCTTTCCATTTATCGTTTTAAAACTATAAGATTCGCTTTTTGATATGCACGAACAAAACCTTGATTTTCTAACACTGAAATATATTTTGAAGCTTGAAATAAAACCACTTCATTCACTTGACTAGCGAAAGCAACTATTTTATCATTTTCAAAAATTTCTGTAGCAACTAAGAGCACTTCACAAGACTTTATTTCTTCTTCATTAACAAAACATTTAATATGACGTTTGGCAGTAAGATAATGCGTTGATGCTATCGCACGTTTTTCTTCATTTGAATATAGCGCTTGAACTTTTCGCTTGGGATGTTGCAAAGTCAACACAGCATTCAATTGACCATAGTCATCTGCCAAATGCAAGATTTTAGCATCGTCTTTTATCAAGGTAAAAAACTCAAAATAATCATTTTTATACTTTTCAAAATCCGATTTTACAGCGGAATAAATCTCTTCTTCTTTATATAAGTAACCATCAACCACTTTTCTTTGAAAGAAATTCGCATCTTCCAATTCTTGACGTACTTTGAAAAATTCATTTCTGAAAAATTTATTTATCTTTTTAGTTCTTGCGGAATAATCCGCTCCAAAACTACGGTCTTCATACGAAATATAATCGCCCACTACTACCGTCAAACTCTCATTGTGAATCATAAAATCACCTTTAGGAGAGGTTTCGGCACTACCATGTATATATACGGGTAGAATATCTAATTTGAATTCTTCCGCTAAGAAAAAAGCGCCTTTATGAAAACGTTTTACCACATTGTCATCAGAACGTGTTCCTTCGGGAAAAATCATTAACGAATACCCTTCTTCCATTTTTTTACGCAAATGGTCTACGCCTCCTTCAATACCTTGCGATACGGGATAATAGCCCATGGCTCTCACGGCTCTTCCGAAAATTAGCGAATTATACACCCAATCGTTTACTAAATAAACAATTTTATGCGTTAACATTCCGAATACTAGCGTATCTAATACAGAAACATGGTTTGCTATTACAATGGCTTGTTTGCTAAAATCTATTTTGTGTGAATTAATTACTTTTTTCTTAACAATTGGATTCATTTTTAGAACGGATCTAAAAAAATAAGCCATTCCTTTTCTAAATAAAAGTGTTTTTGCTTCTTTATTTCCAGGTGTAATTCCTATTAAAAACCTACCTATCATAGAAAATACAATCCCACCTAAAGCATAATAGGTTAATGCAATAATGGATATAATTACGGTAAAAAGTCGAACTGGAATATTGCCTTTTTGTTGACGTTTAAAAAACAACCATTTGAAAACTATAGGATAAAAAACAAAGGTAATTAGCAAAGCACTAATAACGCCTAACAAAGACACTGAAGAAATGGAAACCAATGCGGGATGCTTCGCAAAAATTAAAGCACCAATGGCTAAAATAGTAGTTAATGCAGCCAGTATGATAGAAATACGATAAGCTGGCATTTCATCTTTCCCTGTCGTATATTCTTTTTGAAGTGCACTGGTCATGAATAGGGTAAAATCAACACCATGCCCAAAAATAAGCGTACAAACTATGGTACTAAAAATATTCAATTGAATGCCGAAAAGTGCCATTAATCCCGCCGTAACTAAACCTGTTGCTGTGATAGGTAACAAACTGGCCAATACCAATTCGATACGTTTGAAAAACACAAAAAGGATTAGGATAACAGCTATGAACGAATAATTGACTAGGTTTTGAAAATCATCTCTTAGCTTACCTAAAAATGTTTCATTCAACTGCTGACGGTCAATAGCCACCACATTTGCAAAACTATCTATCGCTTTTACAAAATCAACTTTCCGATTTTCATCCAACTTAACAATACTGGCGATTGTATACCAATTCTTCGTATTTGACACGTACTCATCAGACAAATCGGGAATGGCTTGTTTTAAATTCTGTAATTGTAAAGGTTGTATATCTGAACGAATCAAATCATAAAATGCTTGATGTGTTTCTGGTTTAAATCCGAAAGCTTTTCCTTGTTGAACAAGCTGGTTTTGCACATTTTGACATTTTCCTGCTGTCCAAAATGATTTCCATTGTGCTATTTTTTGATTTTGTTCCGCCTCAGAAGGTAATAAACCGGCAAGAGAACTATAATTATTGATTTTCTTAGCTTGCTTTTGTTGGATTAAAAAAGCATTTAATTTAGCATTAGCTTCAACAGCTTCTTTTTCAGAATTACCATACGCCACAACATAAATGGCTTTTGAAGTTAAACTGGTTGAAGCTTCTAACTTGGCCTCAGCCTCTTTAACATCCGATGGAATGAAATTTAAATCGCCTAAGTTGTTATTAAAAGTGACTTTATTAAATGTAAAACAACTTATAATCAACACTACGAAAGTGCCAATAACCAAGAATTTATTACGCTCAAAAGGGATTTTAGAAAGTTTATCCAAAATACCTGCATGTGCTAAACCATCCTTTTTAGGTTTGTATAAATGAGGAATAATTATCAATGAAAACAAGGCAGAAACCATCACGCTGATGGAGGCAAATATCCCTAAATCTTTAAGTGCATCAGACTTTACAAACAACAGACAAAGAAAAGCAACCGCCGTAGTTGAACTACTCATGATGAGTGGCTTGGCTGTATCTTTATACAATTGCTTTACATCGGCATTATGTCGATAATGTGTCATGATATGCAAAGCATAATCTATGGTTACACCCAGTAAAACGGCACCAACACTCAATGAAATAGCCGAAATAGTTTCGCGAATAAAGTACAAACTTGCCACTGCAAATAGGACTCCAAAAACGGTAGGAATAAAAATAATGATGGGAATGGTAACTTTTCTAAAAAAGAATATTAGAATGAACATTAAAGTCCCCATAGATAATAAAACCGTCGTAATAATATCCGATTTGATTTGATTGGCATTGGCTACAGCAATAACAGGCGAACCAAAATAAGACAAGGTTGTTTTATTTTTAAAACCTGTATTAATAGCTGATTGAATAGCTTTAAGTTGCGCTACAAATTGGGTGTTTTTTTCGGTTTCACTACCGCCGTACTTCGGATTAATGAACAACAATAACTTAGAACGGTCGCTCGTTAACAAATAACCGTCTTTCATGATAAACTCATCACCAATAGAGAGTTGTTGCATTTTTTTTAATCCAATAAAGCTGATTCCTAATGGGTCGTTGATAATAAAATCACGTGTAATCATACCCGAAGGACTTATGAGCGATTTATAGTTTCCTTCAACTCTATTTTTGATACTATCCGTTTGGATTTTTTGTCCAATAGCTTGATAGTCTTTTTCATCTAGAAACAAGGGTAAATTTTGATACACAAAATCAAAAATCCCTTTTATATTTTCTTGGGCAACAGCTCCCTGAACTCCTTTCACATAAGGTTGCACGGCTTGCAGGCTATCCATAAATACGCTTGCTGTTTCCGTCAAATCATCTTCTGTGCCTTTAGGGGTACGTTCAATGATAACCGTAATTTTATCTGCAAATTTTAATTGTTTGATAATTTTTGAAGTAACATCGGCTTTATCATTTTTTGGTAAAACCCGTGTAATATCTTCTTCAAATTTGATTTGACAGGCAAAGAATGTTAATATAACCAACAATACTATTGGCAACAAGAAAGCCAGAATCCGATTCCTCTGAACGAATTCATGAATTTTAATAAAAAAAAAATACATTTATTTACACCCTATTATTTTCCCGATGCGAAAGTACTAAATAACTTCCAACCCCGAAAATAATTGCCATACTGATTGCAAGGATAAAACTCCCCACAAGATATTGAAAAAGATGTTCTTTAATTTGAGAAAAATCGAAAGTATCCGCTAAGGTAAAAGGGGCTTCTTTTTCTACAAATAAACTGCCCACTTTTAGTGAACCATAGACTACTAAAGGAATCATAGGCGGAATACTCACATTGGAAAACGCAAAGGCAAGTGGCTTATTCAATCGCAATAAAACGGCTGTGGTAATAACGATTGCGGTTTGGAAACCCCAAAAAGGGGCAATTCCACAAAAAACACCTAATGCAATCGATTGCGATTTGGTTAAAGCTGAATCCTGAGTAGCAAACAAATCTTCTCTTAGAAATGTTTTAAAATTTTTTTTTTTAAAGTTTCTAAAGAAATTTCGAGGCTTAATGTATAAGAAAAGTAATATTACCAGAACGGTATTTAAAATACTGATGCGGGTAAAATCTTTAAATGGTCTAAAATGTGACACCCTTTCAGCTGGGTCATAAAGCACTTGAATAGGGATATTTTTGACCGCTACGCCATTCCATGCTGTACGTACAATGATTTCGATTTCGAATTCAAATTTATTGGTAAAAAACTTTTTAGGAATCGCATGCAAAGGATATAAACGATAGCCGGATTGTGTATCATTCAACTTAATACCTGTTTCAAACCAAAACCAAAAACTAGAAAAACGATTACCAAAACTACTTTTTTTAGGCACCGAATCATGCTCCATATTTCGGCTACCAATTAACAAAACATCTTCATCCGATTCTTCTAAAGCCTTTACAAAAACTTTCATATCTTCTGGAAAATGTTGCCCATCAGAATCAATAGTGATAGCGTGGTCAAATCCTAATTCCAAAGCTTTCTTAAAACCTACTTGTAAGGCATTTCCTTTCCCTTTATTTACGGGCAAATGTACTTGTATCGTTTTATCAGCATAAGTTGCTAAAATTTCAGGCGTGGTATCTGTAGCACCATCATTAACTACAATTACTTTTGAAGTAATAGCCAAAACACCATCTAATATACGTTTTAAGGTTTTGTGATTATTATAGGTTGGAATAACAACACAGCATTTTACATTATTAATACGTTCAGACCAAGATAAATTAGTAACCATTTTAATTTAGTTTAGACTTTTCAGTGTCTGTAAATACTTTAGATTGGGTTATATAACGCTGTATATACTCTTTTAAAGCTGTATTTTGTTTGTTAAAATTCTGTACTATTATTTTCTTATCTTCTTCAATATTCTCTTTATATTTTAAAAATTTAGGTGTATGTTCTTGAATACTGAGTCTAATTAAACGGATTTCGACATTGTTTCCTTCTTTAGTTATTGCTTGTTCTACTGCCTTTACTCCTAACATGAATTGTTCTTTCCTTTCTTCTTTATTGGTAGCAAAACGTGATTTTAATAAAGTAGCGGCTCCTTTATAAGCGATTAAAAGAGGGCTATCTCCAGTTGTTTTTTGCGTTAATTCATAAAACTTTTCAGTATTATTTTTTGATTTGGAGGCATATTCATATTGGTTACGTAAATCTGAAAAATGCTGAAAAGAAAGCAATACGCTACATAAACAAAGTGCTAAAAAAGTTTTCATAATGTATAATTTAAAAAAACGAATTAATTTAGTTTGCAAAAATACAAACTAAAATTAAGTCGTTTGAAATTATTTTTTAAGCTTTACGATAGGTGTTGGTTAATTTTAAAGCAACCGTATCACCAAATTTGGTCGTATTTTTAACTTTAACATCCGATGCTATATTACCTGACAAATCTAACTCTAGCGTTAATTCGGGATTAGTTTCAGGATTAATTATTGCCATAAACTTAACATTACTTGACGCTGTCATTTGTAAAGATACGCCTAAAATTTCCTGAGTAATTTCCTTAATAATTTGGATCATACAAACTCCTGGGGTCACAGGATTTCCTGGAAAATGCCCCTTAAAGATTTGATGAGCTGGATTTAAAATTACTTTTGCCAGATATTTATTTTCTGCTAACTGATCTAGCTCGTTAACGTTATAAAAATCGTTTAAAAGCATTGATTATTTTATATCAAATTTATAATATGCCCCAAAAGAGAAAAGTGCATTTGAGTGATTTTCTGTTCTTGAATAACTTGAAGTTGTAGTATATGAGTAATGTGTTGTTTGAACAACAGGTACCACCCCTACTTTGAATCTAGCTTCTACACCAAAGTTTTTAGTAATATCATAACCCGCTCCCATAGAAAGGGTTAAATCTACATCATTTTCAACTTTAAAATTTTTACTAGTAATAAAGTCTAATCCTGATCCTACATGTAGGTTAAATTTTCTAAAATTAAACTTATTTATAACTTGTGCTCCAAAGTAAGAAACATTCAGGTCTCCATACTCCATTGTGTTAGTTCTTGAATTATAAACTATTTTCGCACTAGCTCCTTGAGCTGAATAATTAAGCTCTGGTTGTAATGTATAAAGTTTATTAAACTTTAACGCCACTCCAAAACCTAAATAAAAATTAGCTTTTGTTGAAAAAAGATTATCACTTTCACTTTTAATAAATCGTCCTGTATTTGCATCGTAACCATACGAATATTGATAACCTGTATCGCCATTTGTAAAACGCGAAACATTTAATCCTCCACGAACTATAGGATTAAAAGTTACTTGGGCTTGAACTCCGCTTACCCCTGCAATAAATAAAGCTAATGATACAAATACTCTTTTCACATTCTTCATTTTATTATTTGTTTTAAATTTATTTTTATATTAAAGTTATAATGTTCTAAAAAAATTTGATCCGAAAAATCAGCGTTTTTTGTATCAAAAATTATTGCCAATCTTGCTTTTCTTTTTGTGGATTGAACTATTTTTATTAGTTGATTACTGTCCTTTTTAAAGTAAAAATAGTTATGTATTGCATTTTGTTTTGTTTCTAACACTCGTATTTCATCTTTTTCCCTTTCTGTTTTTGCTAGATACTTTTCTTGAACTAATAATTTAAGATCGTTTGCTAATATTTTTAATATGATTTTTTTGTTTAAATCCTCTATTACATAGTTTGTTTTTACTTCTTGTTCTCCGATAGTAAAATCTAATAATTTATTTCCAAAATCAGTAGTCATCACTACTCTGTGGGAATTTTGGTTTATTTTCTTTATTATGAATAAACCACTTAAAGTATTTCCATACGCTTCTATCTGAGCTTTGTATATATAATCTAATTCAGGATTTGCAAAGTATGGATTTAGAATTATTTGTTCTTTATGCTCTAATACTGAATTTTCTAAAGGTTCATATATTTTACAACCTTGCAAAAATACGCCTAATATACTAGTTATCAAAAACCTCGTCGTTAAACTTTGCATTTATTTGTTTACTTTTAAATACTATTTTTGTAAAGTCATCTGATGGTTCTATTAATTTTACTTGAGAAACGCTTGGATCATCTTTTGGAAACGTTAACTCAATTTGTTTGATGTATTTCTTCACTTGATTGGCTTTGGACAACAACTTAACAATGTAATTATCGTTCGTTTTAAAATAAGTAATAGCAAATTCTTTATCATCAAACATATTCCCGCTCACGCTACCAATAATCATCTTATTGATTTTCTCAAAAAGTTTCCCATCTACAGTACTTTTTTTCCCTTGGTCGTTAATAAAAACTTTATTGTTTTTAAAAACGATACTGTATTGATACGGTTTGTTGTATTGCCAGTTTAACAAATTAGGCAATTTGAAATACATTTTCCCTGAACTTTCAATATCTTTTGATAAGAAATCCAAGTGTTTGTATTGTACAAAGTCCGTTTTAATTGTTTTAATATTTTTATTTTCTTTTTCTACTAGGTTCTTAAATTTTGTAATTTCAGAATCTGTCATTTTTTGTTCTTGCGCCCAAAAGGAAACAAAAAACAAACAAGCCAATAGTGTGAGTGTATTTTTTTTTATCATTATATTTTCTATAATTATTTTTTTTCAAATTCCTCTACCGTAATTGTTTTGTATTTATTTTTTCGCAATAATAACAATAATCGTGCCAAAACATTTACCGTTTTTTGAGAAGTGTCGTGCAAAAGCACTATACTACCTTTATCAATTTTATCTACAATTCTATTGTATATTTTTTCTTCTTCTATAACCGTATCCAACGATCGGATATTCCAACCTATAACTTTATAGTTTTTTTCTTTTACTGCTTTAGCAATATGCGGATTTGTTACTCCAAAAGGCGGACGAAAATAACGATTACTTTTCCCCGTTATTTTCTCAAGTAAAGCATCTGTCTGTTCAAATTCATCCAACAACCGTTTTTTACTAAAAAATCCCATTTGATTAGAATGTGAATAGGTATGATTGGCAATTTGATGCCCTTCATCTACAATCCTTTTAGCAATTTCTGGATAAAGAGCTATTTGTTTTCCAATGCAGAAAAAAGTCGCTTTAGCGTCATATTTCGCTAACAAGTCCAATACTAAAGGTGTAAACTCGGTTGGTCCATCGTCAAAAGTTAACGCAATTGCATTTTCATTGGTTTTAAAACTCGAAAAAGCAGGTAAAAAATAATTCAATCTAATATCAAATGCACCCCAAGCGGTAAAACCCGTATGTATCAAAAACAGCAATACATAAGCCCACCACGGCATTTGCCAATATAAAAACAAAGGCAAAAGAAGTAGCGTAATTAAACTTATGTATTTATGTCTTAACATTGCGACAATACAACCAAACTATGGTCTCTTCCTTGATATTGGTTATACAATAACACTTTTTTCAATGCAGTAGGCTTGATAGCATTCCATTGTAAAATTTCAGGAACATTTTGATTTTTCACTACATGCGATGCCACCCATAATCCAAATGCTGATGCTGTGTTATATTCACCAGAAATATGTTTGTAATACAATTGTGCTGTATTAGCGAATAATGAGGTTACTTCATCATAGTACCCATCAAAATTCACATCACCATTATACCCTAAAATTATAGCATCAATTTCCGAACTATCCATTTGTTGTTCTGCTAAAAAAGAAGTTACAAAATCTTGAACTTCCGTTTTATCCAAAACATTTTTCATACTTATAGCCTCCAACTTAGCATAAGTAGTGTCTTTAGCCACATTATCTAAAGCAAAAAAAGTGGCCCCTTCACTAAAAACAACACCCGATGTAGTAGCATTTTTCACTTGAAAAGGTTGCTCGTTTTCTTTTTTGATTACATCTACTAATTTGAACAATTCTAATGTATGTGCAGAAGTTTCATCAACCCCGCCAATTAAAACCGATGATGCCTCACCTGTTTCCACTTGCATTTTACCGTCCAACAAGGCAGTTTCAAAAGAAACCGCTCCATTTACATAGGTAAAATTGTAACTCTTACATTGTAATCCCAATGCAATTTGTCCGGCTACTGTATTGTGAGTCGATTGAATAAAAGAAGTTGGTGTAAGAAATTGCTCTTGGTTATCAATAATTGCTTTCAAGAACTTTTCTGAATCTTCCACACACCCCATTCCTGTCCCCGTAATAATAGCTTCTGGGTAAGTTAATTCCGCCTCCGCTAATGCTTTATTGGAAGCAAAAATTCCCATTTTAACCCCTTTTGCCATACGACGAATCATGGCTGGAGGAATCATTTCTTTATACGAAGGTTGTTGGGCAAAACGCACATTTTGAGTTTCATCAATAGCTATTTCGGAAAGAAAATCACCTTCAAAAGTTTTTTGAGATGAAACCGAACCCACACCGTTTATATAACAAGCTTTCATGTCGTTTTTTAGTTTTTTGAAAAAATCAAGGTTGAACAATTTCCTCCAAATCCAAATGAATTAGACAATACATAGTCTATTTCTTTATCTTGAACCTCTGTCTGTGGGATTAAATCAAACTCTTGCATTGGTGTTTTGAAATTTAAATTCGGGAACACTTTTCCGTTTTGCATAGCCAAAACACTGTAGACTGCTTCAATAGCAGCTGCTGCAGCTAAAGTATGTCCTGTAAATCCCTTAGTTGAACTAAACTCAGGAATCGCATAACCTTCGAAAGCACGAATAATCGCTCTTCCTTCCGATAAATCGTTATTTGGTGTAGCTGTTCCATGCGCATTGATATAATCAATCGCATCAGGCGTTATATCCGCCATTTTAAAAGCTTTTTGCATCGCCAAGAAAGCGCCTTCTCCATTTTCAGAAGATGCCGTTTGATGGTAAGCATCATTCGCATTTCCAAAACCTTTTAAATAAGCTAATACTTTTTTTCCCTCTTGAGCTACAAGCTTATCAGACTCTAACACGATAAAAGCGGCTGCTTCCCCAAGATTCAACCCTTTACGATTGTCATCAAAAGGCGTATTAAATGTGTCTGAAAGTATCATTAAGGTTTTAAAACCGTTGATTGTAAACTTAGACATCGCATCTGTACCGCCCACAATCACTCTGTCCAACTGTCCAGAAGCAATCATTCTTGCACCTAACATTATAGCATTTGCAGCAGAAGAACAGGCTGTACTCACCGTTGACACAAACCCTTTTAATCCAATATAGTCGGCAATCTTGTGTGATGAATCACCTGCATCATGCGCCCTAATATATTTTTGAATTTCTGGATTTTCGAAATATTCATAATAATAACGTTCCGTCATATCCATTCCTCCAACACTAGTAGCCGAAATCAAACCTGTGCGATACGCGTTTATATCTTTAATTTGAGCATCTTCTACAGCTTTTTGAGCTGCATAAGCACCTAATAAAGCGGTACGTGAAAAGTTATTAGATTCAGGTAAACCTAACAAGTTAACCAATTCTTGGTTACTCATTTTAATTTCCCCTACTTTAATAACATCTTTATGAGTCGTCTCAAAATTTTCAATTTCGGAAACTCCCATTTGTTTATTAATTAATGACTCATAATTTTCTGCTACAGTTTTACCTATCGCAGAAATAATCCCCATACCTGTTATAGCAATTTTCATCTAGATGAAAGTTTATATTAGTATTCCTTGTGGTAGCACTTAAAAAAGGCTGTTTCAAAAACCAGTTTAAAAACAGCCTTTTTTTATTGGTTCATTTTTTTAGAATTGCCTTTTATTTTGTTCTATTTTTAGCAATAAAGTCAGCCATTGTTTCAACTGAAGCGAAGATCGTTTTACCTTCTTTAGGATCTGTTAATTTGATACCGTATTCTTTATCTAATAAAACAATTAATTCTAAAGCGTCGATTGAATCCAATCCTAAACCATCTCCAAAAAGAGCATCAGTATCTTGGATATCTTCTACAGTTACATCTTCCAAATTTAATACTTCGATAATCTTCGCTTTTAGTTCTTGTTTTAATGCTTCCATAACTTAATTAAAAATTTGATTTATATTCTCAATATGGTGTGCTACACCTATTTTTTGTTTATCTACTAAATACACTACTGCTTTGTAGTTATCTTGAAACAACTCGACCCAGCCACATAAAACTTTATCAGCTTTATCGGTTTTGAGTAATTGTTCTGTATATGTGTGCATAAAAGGTGCATTATACGCATCGAACACAAAGAATGCGTTTTCTGAGTTTAATTTATGCTTAATACTTACTTCACCAATACAGATATTTGCCAAGGTATACACAAAAACGGCAGGGCTTGGAAAATAATTTTCTTTATCCGCAATTGAATCTTGATGTTTTACATCGGTATCCAAACTTGCTGATTGGTTGGCAAATATAACCGCTATATTATTTTCTTCCTCGTTTTTTACGGCATCTTTCAACACCATCTCAGAGGCTAAAAAAGCAAGTTTACTCAAATTATCCATTTTGAAAAATTTAGGATAACTTACTTCAAACTGTTTGTAAATACGTTTTGAAAAATCAGCAAATGATTCCTCTTCGCACGCCATTACTTTTTGACCATCCATATACAAACCTTCATTACTGAGGGTGCAAACTTTTTGTATGTTGTATTTTGCTTCCAAAATTACTGTATTTTTTTAAAAACTACTGCCGTATTACATCCACCAAAACCAGAAGCTGTTTTTAATAGTGTATTAATTTCTACTTTATCGGCATGTGTAACCACTCGAATGGGTTGACTAACGCCACATGTTTCATAACCTTTAGATACTATCAATTGGTTTTGTCTGGCACTTTCTAAAACCATCACCGTTTCTAATAAACCCGAAGCCCCTAATGTATGACCGTAATATCCTTTCATACTGTTTACTGGTTTATCCTGCAATCCCAAACGATTAAAAGCTATAGCTTCCATTTCATCATTATAAGGCGTAGCCGTTCCATGTGCTGAAATGGTATCGATATGATTTGCCTCTACTCCTGCCTCTTTCAGAGCCGATTGAATACTTCTGTACAAACCTTCTCCTGTTCTTGAAGGACCTGAAATATGATTGGCATCATTTACAGCACCTTCACCCAATATTTCAAAATCATTTGATTTAATTTCCTCTTCAAAAGAAGTTACATAAACAGCTGCAACGGCTTCACCTAAAGTAACCCCTGTTCGATTAGCATCATAAGGTTTACAAGGTGCATCGCTCATAGCTTGAAAAGAATTAAATCCAGAAAGCACGAATTCTGTTACTTCATCGCCAGCAATTACATAAGCATTATCATACAAATCACCTTGAATTAAACGTTTTGCAACCGAAACTGCTAAAATTCCAGAAACACAAGCATTTGATACCACAATAGGCTCAGCAGTAAATCCAAAATGATGCGCTACTTTTTTTGCCAACGTTGCTAATTGTGCTTGCTCTATAGTTGCTGATTTATTTTCTAATTGAATAATATCGCCTTTGGTAGTTGAAAAAATAAATGCCGTACGTTCATTAATTTTTGAGGTATCAATAATTGGCTCTAAAACTTGAACCAATAATTTTTCCATTTTTGACCAACCCTCGGCATTAGATAAAATCATATCATTAGGTATAATAGAAGCATAAAAATCTTCTAACATTCCCATACGACTATGTTTTGCAATACCTGATGCACCTTCTTGAATCGCATTCCAGTTTTGACTTACTGAATTGCCAAGTGGTGTAATACAATTGGATTTTGTAATATAACAGCGTTTCATCTTATTCAATTAATCCACATTTACGTTTCCATGCCTCAAAAAAAGGTGGAAGACTTAACGATAAATCCCCATTGCTATCTAAAAAAACTTGTACAGTTTCACCCGTACAGACTACTTGATTATCATTATCAAATATTTTGTATCTAAAAATCATTTTAGCAGCGGGAGTATCTACAAAAGTAGTTTCAATTCTAGCTACATCGCCATAACGTAAAGACAATTTATGCTCACAAGACGATTTTACTATTGGTGTTGTATACCCATTAGCTTGAACATCGAGATATGAAATCCCATGTTGACGTCCAAAGGCTTCTCTACCATCTTCAAAATAGGTAATATAATAGCCATGCCATACGATACCCAAAGGGTCCGTTTCATTAAATCGAACACGAATATCGTGCGCTACCATTAATTCTGGTATTTCTTTACACAGCTCTTTTCTTTTTATCATAGGTAATTGCAATCGTGATAGTTAAAACAAAAAATAGCACCAATAAAATCAAGTTGGGCAAAATTGTGACAATACCCGCATTACGTAATAAAACATCGTAAAAGGCATTTAATCCCCAATTCATTGGTGAAATATGTGCTATATACTGCATGATTTTGGGCATAGCAAAAACAGGAACCCAAACACCACCCACAGCAGCCAATATAACCACCGAAGTTGCTCCAAAAGGGGCAGATTGTTCTTGTGTTGTAGCCACTGTTCCTAGAAGAATTCCAAAACCAATAGCTGCTAGTCCTGCTCCTATAGCCACTAAATTCATTAAAAGGAATCGTCCGCTTATATCTAATTGAGGTAATCCTAAATAAGGAAAGACATACAATCCTACTAACATCATTAACCAAAACTGGATAATACATATTAATAAGTAAGTAATGGTTTTCCCTAAGATAACGGTACTGTAAGAAACAGGATTTGTTATTAAACGGATAAATGTTCCTTGGCTCTTTTCTTTCACAATATTAATAGACAAAGGCACAACGATAAAAAAGATGGCAAACAAAGTCCACGCGGGTACATTATGCTGTACCGAATTTGGTATTAATTCTTTATTATCAATTTTTGGAACAATTTCTTTATAATTTATAAAACTTTTTTGTTCAAAAAGTTCTCCATCTGTTTCTCCCATTTGCTCTTGAAAAGAAGTGTAAATGGTTTTATTTTCAATGGTAGCTACCATTTTATCGATAGCGTTTTTGATACCATTTTTAAAACTTAATTGAGATGCTGGGTCAAAATATAATTTGATTTCCTTTGAAGCAATAGTTTGGGCTGAAGGTGTACTTTCTTCTGCTGCTACACCAAAGCTACTCATGATTTTTTCAACATTCTGATTTACTTTGGCTTGTAAATCGGTACTTAATTTTTCTGGAACTACTATGGCTAATTGGTATTTACCCGAAAAAACTAAATCTTTAGCAACATTTTCAGTTAATTTTTTACCATTAGAAGTCGTAATTACTTCTAAAGAACCGCTTTTATTCAGATTTTCAATAATAGTTTTAGAAATATCCCCATTGTCTTGGTCTACTAATAAAACAGGAATTTTTGCATCGGATACGGATTTAAATGCGCCATCTTGAATTAAAGTTATCGTGATGATTAGTACCAAAGGCATTACAAATAGAATGACTAAACCACCAAAATCACGTTTAAGCAATAATACTTCTTTATATATGGACATCCAAAGTTTATGCATTGTCTCTTAATTCTTTTCCAGTTAAAGCAATAAAAACATCTTCCAAATTATGTGCATTCGGCGTGTTTTGAATCAATTCTGTAGGAGTTCCTTCGGCAAAAATAGTACCTCTATCAATAATAGCTATTTTGTTGCAAAAATCCTGTGCTTCTGTTAAATGATGCGAGGTATAAACTATAGTAGTCCCTTGTGCATTTAACTCTTTCAAAAAGTCAATTATTACATTTTTTGATTGTACATCAACACCTACAGTGGGTTCATCTAAAAACAAGACTTTAGGATTATGCAAAATTCCTGCAATCAGGTTCACTCTACGTTTCATTCCTCCTGAAAAAGTTTCAACAGGTTTATGAGCAAACTTTAACAAACCTAAATAATCTAATAATTCATCTACTTTGGTGCGTAATTCTTTCCCTTTCAAACCTAACATACTACCAAAATACAACAGATTTTCACGAGCTGTCAAGGTAGGATATAAAGCATACTCTTGAGGTACTACTCCTATACGTTGCTTAATTAAATTAGCATCTGTAGCATAGGTTAAACCATCGATACTAAAAGTCCCTGAGGTAGGTTTGACTAAACCACAAAGCATAGAAATTAAAGTAGTTTTTCCAGCTCCATTAGGACCTAACAATCCGAAGATATCATTTTGGGCTATAGCTAAATTCAAATCGTTTACTGAAAAGAAATCAGCTCCTTTATATTGCTTATAAAGCTTGGTAATATGTATAATATGATTATCCATGAATTACACTGCTTTTTTTAGTTTTTTGAAAAAATGCTCTTCCAATTGTGCTAACTGTTCTAGCTCTGTAGCCAAAGTATTATACACATCATTTTGGTTACTTCTGTTTTTGTACACACGAGCCGCCATAACAGCAAAGTCTCTCCAGCGGTCTCCAATTTCAGTCATTTCTTTAGACAATTCTAACAATGACTCATTTTTTAATATCACAGAAGCTTCTTGCAAGAAAGCCGCATATATAAAACGGAAACCACCACCACCCGTTCCTATCTCTTCTTGCATACGCACCATTTGAGCTAAATAATGGTTCGCTACTTTTACGCCACGTTTTGATGGCCAAATGCGAATATGTTTCGCTAAACGTCTCATTCCCGCAACACCAATTAAAGGTAGCGGCGCTAACATATCTTTACAGGTATTCTTTATGCCTTTTACAATTGCTTTTTCTAATTGCAATTGACTAGGAATATTCACTGGAAAATACATGTGCCCTTTTGGAGCTAAAGCTCCTTTAGCAAAACGTACTTTTTCTAATTCCTTTTCGGTCAAAGTTGTTACGGTTTGCATTACAGGGTCACTGATTAAATAAGTTCCATTTTCTTTTCCATATACCACAAGATTATGGGCGTTGAAATGAAAACGGTATTCATCAGGGAAATAAGTAAGATTATAAACACCAACCTGAAGTCCTGTAGGCATATTATTTTTTAAATTAGCATCTAAAGCTAGTTGTGCTTTTTCAGCAGATGCAAAACGTTGTCTCTTTACTGTAATTCCTAAACGTTTTGCTGCTTTATTGAAAATACTTCCAGGCATTGGGCGGTAGCTGATAGCGGGCGCGTGATTCACCTTCAATAAAGGAAAATAGAAGAAAAACAAACCTGAACCAATACCGAAAACCATAGGTTCACTTAAATTGATTCCGTTAAACTTTAATAAGTTTGATGCTACACCGTTTTCACAATGTGCAGACTGATGGTGTGTAAAATTAATCTCCATTATATCCCTCTAAAATTTTTCAATTCATCTATCGTTATTTCAAATGCATCGGCATAACGCTGTAATTGTTTTTCCGTCAGTTTTTTAAAAACGTTTGGTTTTCCATGCCGCTTTACACGCCAAGTCCACATAGAAACATAACCTGCTAAGGTTACCCAATCCATTTTGTGAACTTCCATAAAATATACAATAGGGCTTACTAAACCATTTTTAACTTGTTCATTAGCCCATTGCACACGCTCTTTTATATCTTGCATAGAATGCTCCAATGCAATCGTTTTAGGTTCCCAACCACTGCTTAAAGCGGTAGTATATTGACCATCTTTATCAACTGCATAACAAAGCTCTTTCATATTATTTTTGGAAAGATTACTTTGGTCTTGAGGCACTTCTTCTTTTTTCATTTTTTAATTCGTTTCTTGAATAAACAAATTCAATTCTGCTTCTAACACTAATTTATCCGCTATAAATGTTTTGCACTCCATAGTACAAATACAATAATTATCGCTATCAAAACGTGATTTCAATACGGATTCTGTAATTATAGTTTCACCCACTTTAGGCAATCCAAAAAGTGACACTTTTTTAATTCCACTAATGAAACCGATTACTTTAACATCTTCTTTAATTTGCTGATTTTCGTCTACAAAAAAAGTTTGCCCTACAATAGATGAACAGGTTTGCGCTGCATTTTCAACCATACCTGCTTCTGCAAAAAAACCATCCGCAACAAAAATATTGTCTACTTTTATCTCAAAGATCGTTTTAACAGTCGTTTCGGATAAATTCAAAATATAGTCCACCATAAGCATAGGTGCTCGATGAGGCAAAAAATTTTGAATTTCAATAAGTTCTTCTGTATTATTCATTTGCTCCAGCAATTACCGTTTTCATTTTTCCTGTAGCAATAATTTCTCCTTCAATAGTAGCGGTCATTTCAACCAGCGTCACGCCCATAAATTCCTGCAAAATAGCAACTTGCGTTGTAATAAATTCACCTAGTTTAGGCAATCTATTGATTTGAATACCATTAATAGAACCTATGTATCCTGTAGGAGCTGGTTCATTTTTCAAATAGTATTGGTATCCGGTATAAATAGCAACGGATTGTGCCATGTGTTCAATCAAGCCTGATTCTTGAAATATACCTTCTGAAGTAAAAATATTTTCAGCAACCACAGTTAATCCTGCTACTACGCTTCCTTCTTCAAACGACACTAATGTATCGACCATGACAAAAGGGAACTTTTGTGGAATTAATTGTTCCACGAAAGCTTTATCTACTATTGGAAATACTTGTTGTGTCATTAGCAAACTGTTAAATAAGCATATGAATATGAAAACCTACCACTTTCAGGCACCGACAATAATATTTTGTCACCTTTTTTCAAACGGTCTGAATTCATTAATTCTTCTAACATTAAATAGATGGATGCTGAACCTACATTTCCAACTTTACTCAAATTCATAAACCAATTTTCCATTGGTACCCCTACACCTACTTTTTCTAATTCTGCAGCCAGACCTTTCACAAAATAGTGAGAAGATACATGTGGCAAGAAATAATCAATTTCTGTAGCACTTACTTTATTTTTATCAAGAGCATTTTTCATACTCTCAGCACCTTTAATCAAGATTTGCGCGTCTAATAATTTCACATCTTGTTTGATTGAAAAAACGGACTGTTTCAACCATTCATTGGCAGGATAATCACTCCAAGGCTTAATCGAGCCATCTTCTCTTTTATCGCCACCAGCATACATACAAGCCTCCAATTCATGAGCATACGAATAGGATTCCATCCACTCTACCTTCAACGAACGATCGCCTCTTGGTTGATTTTCTAAAAGAAATGCACCTGCTCCATCAGACAACATCCAACGTAAGAAATCTTTTTTGAAAGCAATGATAGGTTGCTCTTCTAAAGATTTTAAGTTTACAACTTCATTCTCAAAACGGTCAGCTAACATCCAAGTTGATACACGTTCAGAGCCTGTTGCAATTGCATTAGCTGTATTTCCTGATTTTACAGACATATAGGCAAACTTCATTGCAATCATGCCAGCATTACATACACCTGATGAAGAATTCAATTCAACAGGTTTGTTTTGTAACAATCCATGTACCATTGCTGCATGCGATGGTAATAAATGGTCAGGGGTAGAAGTACCACAAGACAACAATTCGATATTTTGCGCATCAAAATCCGCATCAAACAACGATTCGATCGCTTTTTTAGTTAGGTCCGCATTGGAATGTGTTGGCACACCTTTATTATCAATTGCATAATAACGTGAAGTAATGCCGTTATTACGCAAAATAATGCGTCTTGCTTTAGAGGTTTTATTGTCAATTAATCCCAAATAAGATTCCATCTCCTCATTGGCAATGGAACTATTTGGTAAAAATTTTCCAGAACGAGTAATGTAAACGTCAAACATATATTTATACTCCTTGATAATAGGCTTTTAGTTTTTTAATTTTATTATTGATAAATGGGCGTTTTAAAAGATATATTAAATACACCAAAGGTGAAATACACCAAATTGCAACAAACAGATAATAGTTAAACACCTTTAACCAAAAAGGTCTTGATTTCGTTTTCTTGATGATAAGATTAGCCCAAATCTTAAACATTTTATTTGCTTTTGTATCCATTTCGATTAAAAATGGACGTACTCCTACAGCATTATGTGCTATCAATTCTTTCTGGAGCGGTATACTTTTATCTTTTAGATAATTTATAATCACCTTTCCAAATTTTGTAGCTTCCTTTATTTCTGATTCTGATACACCTGGTTTTGGAAAAATACCCAAATATTTTTCTTTCTTCCCTGTGAACATCCACTGAACAATTGTAATTACACTAATGTGGTTGATATTTCGATCTACGAGTACAATATTCCCTGTAAGTTTTGCTCCCAATTCCTGTAATTGCTTTTTCACTTTTTCTTGTGCTAATGCCCACATATTTCTAGCACCGATTACGGTAACCACTTCGGTATCTTTAAAAAGTTGTTTTGCTATGGCACTCTTCAAAAAAGAATTCATTGGAATGGAAGGACTCAAATACCAAACTTGATAACCTAAAATTATCAAATCATATTTTTGATGTAGCACTTCGTTTTGAGGGTCTTTTAATTCGGAAGGAATTTGCAAAAAAGACTCTGGAAAAGCATCAAAAAATGCAGCTTTATCCCATGGAAAAGGGAAACTCTTGTCAATAGAAATAGTATAATAACTTACCTCAATATCACTTTCACCTACAAGTGGTGCAGCTATATTTTGGGTAATTTGAGTTAACTGACCGGATTGACTAAATTGTACTACTAAAACTTTTTTCATTTGTTTTTTTTAACTACTGCAGTTTTTTCCAGAAATCGAAATAATTAAACCATTGCAAAGGGTATTTTTCTAAAATACTTTCTACACTTTGCGTATAGGCTTTTAATAACCCTTTTTCATCTCTACGTTTCACATCCGCCACGCGCGCATACAAATGATAATGTAAATTGGCTTCTTTCATCACATATACAAAAACAACGGGGGCTTGTAAACGTGAGGCAATTAAAAAAGGACCTGCAGGGAAAAGTGCTTTTTCACCTAATAATGCTTCTTCAAAACATTTATTCCCTTCAAAATAGCGGTCACCTGTAAAACAAATCAATTCGTTATTAAACAAAGCTTGATTAATTTCAAAAATATGAGATAAATCTTCGCGAACGATAATAAACTTAATAGATGGTTTTTTGGTTACTGTTTCCAAATATTGTTTGATTACAGAATGTTCCAAATCGGTCGTGACCAAGTTGATTTGACAATCGAAATCAATTTCACCAAAAAAATGCTCAGCGATTTCAAAATTACCCACGTGGGCACTAATTAATACACCACCTTTTTTTTCTGCTAATAATTTTTTAAGATTTTCGATACCGTCAAACTCGTAGGTAAACTTATTTCTTAATCCAGCTGAAATGGCTGTTTTATCAATGAGCGTTTGCCCAAAAACGAAATAACTAACATAGATATTAAAAAATGCTTTTAGTCGGTTTTGCTTTTGACGCTGGTGCAAATAATAAAATATGGCTCTATTAGTCTTAAACTGTGTTAGAAAATAATAAAAAGCTACGAAAACGAGAACGCTGTATGCCATTCTGATTCCTAGCTTTTTAATACAAAAAACAAAAATTTTGTATCCTAATAGAGTGCCTTTGGATTTACCATCCCATTGACTCATTGTACTTTATTTTTGTGCTATTTTTGTTTCAATTAAATTGTAAAAATCTTGGAAAGTTACGATGCCTGCAAAATCAGCTTCCACTAATTTCACACCAAAACTTGATTCAATCGAAACTACTAAATCTACATAATCTAAACTATCTAATCCTAAAGTTTCTTTTAGATTAGCATCGGCTGTAATGGCATCCCCATCTACTTCAAATTCATCTACAAGAATTTCATTAATTTTTTCTAAAATAACTGCTGCTTCCATTTTACTCTTTAAATTTCTTAACTATTACGGCAGAATTTGTTCCACCAAACCCAAAAGAATTTGACAAATATAGGTCAAATTTTTGATTAACTGTTTCTTTGACGATATTTAACTTAGCGGAATCCTCATCTGGTTCATCAAAATTAATATTCGGTGCGATAAAATCATTTTGCATCATTAGGGTTGAATATATTAATTCACTTGCCCCTGCCATCCAGCATTCGTGCCCTGTCATCGATTTTGTAGAACTCACATAAGGCTTACTTCCAAACACTTCATAAATAGCTTTTGCTTCATTTGCATCACCTAGAGGTGTAGAAGTAGCATGTGCATTAATGTAAGTAATTTCGTCAGGTGAAACTCCAGCTTGTTCTAATGCTCTGCGCATGGCTGTTGAAGGTCCATCTACATTAGGCGTTGAAATATGTCCTCCATTAGATGAAAAGCCGTAACCTATTACTTCTGCAATAATAGGAGCGCCACGTTTTACAGCTGACTCATAACTTTCCAAAATTAAGGTTGCTCCACCTCCGCTAGGCACAAGTCCATCGCGATTTTTATCAAAAGGTCGAGACGCTTTAGTTGGGTCATTTTCTCTAGGCGAGAAAACACCTAATCCGTCAAAGCTAGCCATCCCGTATTTATTTATTTCTTGAGCCCCACCACATATAATAATGTCTTGTAACCCACTTTTTATCAAATGAAAACCTAGACCCACTGAGTGCGAACCGCTAGCGCAAGCAGCACTAATTGTCATATTCACCCCTCTTAACCTGAAAATGGTAGAAAGATTCATGGTTACTGTTGAATTCATCGACTTAAAAATAGCTCCTGAACCAATCAAGGCTGTATCTTTTTTATCACGAACAATATCAGTGGCTTCAATTACGGCTTTAGAAACACTATCGTTACCATAAAGAATACCTACTTCATTGTCATCAAAAAAAGCATCATCAATTTTAGCTTGTTTCAAAGCTTCGATAGTAGCCATATACGCGTACTCCGTTTCTTGCCCAATACTAATGCGCTGACGTCTGTTTAGAAGTGCTTTCAATTCTGGATTAGGCACCATACCTGTTAATGCAGATTGGAAACCAAATTCTTTTCTTTCCTCATCAAAAACAATTCCCGATTTACCTTGATATAAAGATTCCTTAACCTCTTCCAAAGAAGTTCCTAAACAAGAATAAATCCCCATACCAGTAATCACTACTCTTCTTTCCATCTTTTTACAAGTACTTTTTATGAATAAATTCCACCATTTATATTTACCACTTCACCCGTGATATACCCAGCATTTTTAGAAGTTAAAAAGCTTACCAATGCTGCGACTTCCTCAGCCTCACCAAAACGATTCGCAGGAATCATTTTTACCAATTCTTTTTCATCTAAATCACCTGTCATATCGGTACGAATAAAACCAGGCGCTACGGCATTTACCGTAATATTTCGTTTCGCTACTTCTTGTGCTAATGCTTTAGTAGCAGCAACTACAGCTCCTTTAGCTGCTGAATAATTTGTTTGCCCAGGTGTTCCTTTTACCCCAGATACAGAAACCATATTAACGATACGTCCATATTTGTTTCGCAACATTTTTTGAATAAAGAAATTAGTTACATTATAAAAACCATTTAAACTGGTATTAATCACATTGCTCCAATCCTCTGGAGTCATCCACATAAACAATCCATCACGAGTAATACCCGCATTATTTACGATTACTTCAACAATTGCATTCGGATTAGCCTCTTGCCATTGTGTTAACACCGAAGTAACTTCAGCGTGGTTCCCTACATTGAATTTTATAATTTCGCCTGTAGCTCCTAAGGCTTCTACTTCTTGTAAAGTTGCTAAAGCTGCTTCTTGGTTGCCTTGATAATTAATTAAAATATGATAGTTCTTTTCTGATGCTAATTTTTTACAAATCGCACTTCCAATGCCTCTTGATCCTCCCGTAATTAATGCACACTTCATGCCTTTTTATTTAAAAAATATCCTTATTATATGGTTTTAGTTAAATATATTAACTTTTTATTATTTTAGAAAAATGACTTTATCCAATCGTTAATTTTATGCGAGTCTTCCTTTTATTGCATTAAATAATCTTTCACTTGCTGCACATAAGGATACATTACCATATCATCTTTAAAAGTAGGCACTATAGCACGTACCTCATCATAAAACTTACGTGTTTCAGTAGAAATCTGCCCTGCATATCCTAAAGCATCTATTGCTTGAACAATAGTAATCATTTCGATTGCTAAAACCTCAAAAGCATTTTCAATCACTTTTCCAGTCATAACAGCTGCATTTGTTCCCATAGAAACGATGTCTTGGTTATCGTTATTATTGGGAATACTATGTACATACATAGGGTTTGATAACGTTTGAGATTCAGCAGTAGTTGAAACCGCTGTAAACTGAACCCCTTGCATTCCAAAGTTGAAACCCAAAGTACCAAGATTAACAAATGGTGGCAACAATTCGTTAATTTTTGAATTCAACAAATAATTCAATTGTCTTTCTGCCAACATAGTCATTTTAGCAACCACAATTTTCAACTTATCCATTTCCAATGAAATATAATCGCCATGGAAATTACCTCCGTGATATACATGTTTGTTTTTCACATCGATAATCGGATTATCGTTTGCTGAATTTATTTCATCTTCTAACACTTTCGCTGTGTTGTTGATGGTATCTAAAACGGGACCTAAAATTTGAGGCACGCAACGCAATGAATAATACTCTTGAACTTTTTCTTTGAAAACTTCCTCAGTATTTTCACCGCTATACAAATGCTCATCACGTTTACGTACTAAGGTACTATCACTTAAATGCTCGCGCATCATTTTAGCGATTTCTTGTTGTCCGAAGTGGTGCTTTGTATTATTCAATTCGGCTGATAGATGGTCGTCATACGCTTGAACGATTTCATTAATCGCACTTGATATTCTTACCGACCAATCCAACGCTTTTTGTGCATTATACACATTAACGATACCGATTCCTGTCATCACAGAAGTTCCGTTCATCAATGCCAAGCCTTCACGTAACTCAACTTTAATAGGCTGCAAGCCTTCTATTTCTAAAACCTCTTTAGTCGCTCTTCTTTCTCCTTTATAAAAAACTTCACCTTCACCAATCAATGTAAGTGCTAAATGAGCTAATTGTACTAAATCACCGCTTGCTCCTACTCCACCGTGTTCAAAAATTAGAGGTGTAATATCCTTATTAATAAATTCTTTCATCAAGGCAATTACAGAGGGATGCACCCCTGAATTCCCTAGAGAAAGCGTATTCAATCTAGCCAAAATAGCAGACTTTACATTTACAGGACTTAAAGGCTTACCCGTACCTGAAGCGTGACTTCTAATTAAGTTATATTGTAATTGTAAACGGTCTTCATCCTTTATGCGGTATTGCGCCATGGGTCCGAAACCTGTATTTACTCCGTATATAACTTTATTTCCTGAAAATTCTTTTAAGAAATCAAAACTCTCTTCTACTCTATTTAAAACTTCGTTACTAATTTCTACTTTTTGTTTTTTAAACACTATAGAAATAAATTCTTCTAGTTTTAAATATTCGTGTATCACTGCCATTTCAATATTTTTATATGATTGATTGAATATCTTTTTTTATTTGATATTATGTCTTTACTTTTGAAGCCACAAAGTTAATATATTCTGAAAAAGAAAAAAGGAAAAAGAAAAACATGAAACAAGAATTTGTTGATGTATTGGTAATTGGAGCAGGCCCTTCTGGCTGTGTATCGGCATCATATTTGCATAACAATGGTACTCGTGTAAAAGTGGTTGAAAAAACAAAGTTTCCAAGACTGGTCGTAGGCGAAAGTTTAATTCCTAGAGTAATGGATCATTTTTACGAAGCGGGGTTATTTCCTGCTTTAGACGCTATGAATTTTGAAAAAAAATTAGGGGCTCGTTTTATTAGGGGAGAAGAAATTTGTGTTTTTGATTTTAGTATCAAACATGGCGAAGGATGGGATTGGACATGGCAAGTACCTCGTGCTGATTTTGATAATACGTTAGCTCAAGAAGTTATTAAAAAAGGAATTGATTTAGAATTTGAGACGGAAGTTTTAGCTGTAAAATTTAATGGTTCCGACTCGATTACGACTGTTAAAGATAAGAATGGGGAAATGAAGGAAATTCATGCGAAATTTATCATTGATTCTAGTGGTTATGGGCGCGTGCTTCCTCGTTTACTAGATTTGGATACGCCTTCTAAATTAGACCCACATTCCTCTATTTTTACCCATGTAAAAGATGTTAATAGACCAGAAGGAGTAGAAGGTACCATGATCTCTTTCGACATTTTAGAAACTGAAGTATGGCTATGGGTTATTCCGTTTTCAAATGGAAATACCAGCTTAGGTGTTGTAGGCCCTACCTCTTTTATTAATGCACTTTCTGAAAATAACGATACTGCTGAAGCATTGAAAAATGCCATTCAAAAATCAGACTATTACATCAAACGTTTTGGTGGTGTGGATTTCTTGTTTGAACCCGTTAAATTAGAAAATTATTCGCGTTCTGTAAAAAGTATGTATGGCAAAGGTTTTGCTTTAACAGGAAATAGCTCTGAATTCTTAGACCCTGTTTTCTCGTCTGGTGTTGCTTTTGCTACAGAATCGGGCATGCTATCTGCTAAATTGGTTCATCGTCAGTTAAACGGTGAAAAAATTGATTGGGAAGTAGAATTTACGCAATATATGCGTTCAGGAATTGGGGTGTTTACAACGTATGTTAAGGAGTGGTATACAGGTAATTTACAAACTTTGTTTTTCCACCAACCTGAAAATCCAGAAGTTAAGAAGAAAATCTGTGCTGTTTTAGCTGGGTATGTTTGGGATGAAACCAATCCTTTTGTTAAAAAACACGATAGTGTGATTAAAAATATGGCGCATTTATTAAAAATGGAGCAAGAGCAAAAAGAAACCCAAGTTTAAAACTTGGGTTTCTTTTTTGAAACAAATTTAAATTTTTATTTAGTTTCTTTATTCATTCTTGTATATTCATAAATTAAGAAACTTAAATAATCCCATTTCACTGAGTCTAATGGATAACTCTTCATAAACTCCGCATTATCCCCGAATAAATCATTATACGTTTCTTTAAATTCATCTTTATGTAACCAAATCATTTTTTCTCCTTTTTTGATATAATATGATTTAATTACTCCTCCTCCCATTCTCATACCACCTATAGCTACTGCCTGGGTTTCACTAGCATTAGGATCTCCATAAACTTCTATAGAGCTATTAAAAGTAGGATTTATTAGTTGCATTAAATATTCTTTTTGTTCTTTCTTATTTTTTAAAGAAACTAATTGATTTTTATAAAAAACGGTTTCTTTGTCTATAACTTTTTTATGATCTTTTCTACTCAAACTGCGAATATTTGTGAAATTTTTCATAGCTTTTCGAAACTTTTCTGTACCGCTCGGAGACAAATATAACTCCGAAATTTTTGAAGCATCAAAAGTCTCTACTTTTCCAGTAACACTGTCTTTAACTTCAACTTCCTTTATTTGGCCTTTTTTTCTATTAATATCTTCAAAATAACCAATGATTGAACGACCATCTTTTAAAATGATCGTTGAAGTCTTTTTATTATTAACGGAAACAAAAGTTTCTTCAAAAAGAACAGTTTCCATTTCTTTGATTTTTTCTTTTTCGTATTTGATTGTTTGTCCAATTATAACATTTGTTATAAATAACAAGGACAATCCCATTATTTTTTTCATAATTATTTAAATTCAGGAGGTAAATATACTAATTTAAACCAACTTTAATCATAATATCTTCTTTAAGTTTTTTACACACTTCAAGCATAAAAGCCTTTTCTGCTGTTTTTACTATACGATTTGTTGCAAACAGATATATTTTAAAATGCACTGCCCCAAAAAGTTAAATACTATTTGGGGGCAGTACAAAATTGAAAAGCCTTATTATTATGATTAAAAGAATCCGTTTTAGTTTACATGGGGCATAATAATTATACGATTGTACTTTGTTTAACTCTGTTAAAAATCCAAAATATAACAGGAAAGACGAGTAAGGTAAGTACAGTTGCAGTAATCAAACCTCCAATAATTACAATTGCTAAAGGTTTTTGACTTTCGGATCCTATACCTGTGCTTATAGCTGCGGGCAATAACCCTATAGATGCCATTAAGGCAGTCATAACGACAGGTCTTGTACGCATTTTCACACCTTGTAAAATAGCTTCTTCAATGGTCATTCTCTCTCTTATATTTTGATGAAATTCAGCTATTAATATTACGCCATTTTGAATACAAATTCCAAATAAAGCAATAAAACCGACACCTCCTGAAATTCCAAAATTCATCCCTGTAATATGCAGTGCTAAAATTCCTCCGATAATTGCAAAAGGTACATTTGCTAAGACTAGTAAGGAATCTTTTATATTTCCAAACATGATAAATAACAAAACAAATATTCCTATTAAACTTATAGGTACCATTTGCCCCAGACGAGTTGTAGCTCTTACTTGATTTTCAAATTCTCCTGTCCATCCTATACTATATCCTGTAGGCAGTTTTAACTTTGACACATTTTGTTGTGCTTCGGCAATTGTACTTCCTAGATCACGATCTCTTACTGAAAATTTAACTCCAATAAAACGTTTTGTATTGTCTCTATAGATGAATGCTGGGCCTGTAATTTTTCTAATTGTAGCAAATTCTTTAATTGGGATTTTACTACCATTAATTGTTGGAACAAGTAGATTACTCATATCTTTTTCATCTTTACGGTATTCTTTTAGGTAGCGAACTCGCACATCAAATTTTCTTTCTCCTTCATATTTTTCTGTTGCTGTTTTTCCTCCAAAAGCCATTTCCAATACTGCTTGAGCATCCGAAATTTTCACGCCATAAGCTGCCATTTTATCGCGATCTAAAATCACGCTTACTTCTGGTTGTCCTACATTACGTAAAATACCTACATCTTTTATTCCTTTTACATTCTTAATATTGGTTATTACTTGATTTGCTAGTTTATCTAATTCTTCTAAATTTTCACCATATATTTTAACGGCATTAGAGGCGTTAATTCCTGCTACACTTTCTGCTACGTTATCAATAATTGGTTGTGAATAATTAAATCCTATCCCTTGATATTGTGATAACTTTTTATCCATTTCTCGAACCAAATCATCCATTGAAATTTCTCGCTTCCAATCCTCTTTTGGCTTTAGGTTTACTTGCATTTGTACGTAATAAAATCCACTTGGATCTGTACCATCATTACTACGTCCTACTTGACTTAAAACCCCATTTACTTCAGGGAATTTTTGTAATTCTTTGCGTAATACTGCTGTTTTTTTAACTGTTTCTGTTAGACTTTGACTCATTGGAAATTTAGCTTCTACCCACAATGCTCCTTCATTAAGTTGTGGTAAAAATTCTGTCCCCATAAATTGAGCAGAAAAAAGCACAATTGCTATTAGTGTTCCCGATGTTATTAAGGTAATTCGTTTATGAGCGAAGGTCCAATTAAAACCTTTTTGAACCAAATTATCCCAAAAATTAACAAAAGGATTGTGTTTTTCTTTCACATTTTTATTCAAAAAGATATGACATAATACAGGTACTAGTGTCAGAGTAAAAATTAGAGCTCCTAATAACGCAAAACCTAGTGTATAGGCTAAAGGAGAAAACATTTTCCCTTCCACCTTTTGAAAAGCAAAAATGGGAAGTAAGGCCGTTATAATAATAAGTTTTGAGAAGAAAATAGCTTTTCCTAATGTGGTCCCTGTTTGTTTAATAATTTTTCCTTTGGCAAACTTATTAAATTTGTCCATTCCTTTTTTATGAGCAAGGTGGTCTAGGGTAACAAAAATTCCTTCGACCATAACGACGGCTCCATCAATAATAATTCCGAAATCGACGGCTCCAAGAGAGAGTAAATTAGCACTCATCCCTTTTAATTTCAAACATAAAAACGCAAATAAAAGAGATAATGGAATAATAATTGAAACAGTAAGGGTCGTTCGCCAGTCGGCCATAAAAAGAAATACTATAACGGTTACAAAGATGATTCCTTCAAACATGTTGTGCATGACGGTTTCGGTTGTAAAATTCATTAGATTATCTCTGTCGTAGAATGTTATCATCTTTACATCTTTAGGTAAAATAGACGTATTTAATTCTTCTATTTTAGCTTTTACGCGCTCTAGGACTTCTTTTGGGTTTTCACCTTTACGCATCACGATAATTCCTTCTACCGCATCATCGTTATTATTTAAGCCTACTTGACCTACACGAGGCATGGCACTTTCGTGAACATCAGCAAGATTTTTAACTAAAATAGGATTACCTCCCGCATCGTCTACTATAATATTTTCTATATCTTGAATACTTCCTAATAGCCCTACACCTCGAACCACATAGGCTTGGCTATTTTTTTCAATAACATCTCCTCCTACATTAATATTACTTTCGGTTACGGCTTCATACACTTGCAGAGGGGTTACGCCATATTTGGCTAATCTGTTAGGGTCTACACTTATTTCGTATGTTTTTTCTTGTCCTCCAAAAGCTACTAAATCAGCTACGCCAGGAACGGCTCTTAATTGCCTATCAATTACCCAATTTTGTAGTGTTAATAATTCTTTACTATCGCGATTTTTACTTTGAAGTGTATATCTAAAAATTTCGCCTGTAGGACCATACGGGGGTTGTACATCTGGTGATACTCCTTCGGGTAAAGAAACATTTCGCAGCTGATTATTAACTTGTTGTCTTGCAAAAAAATCGTCTACATCATCTTCAAAAATAATTTTAATTACGGACAAACCAAACATGGTAATACTACGAACGCTTGTTTTCTTTTGTACCGAATTCATGGAAATTTCGATAGGGGTTGTTACAAAACGTTCAATTTCTTCTGCACTACGACCATTCCATTCTGTTACTATAATAATTTGTGTATTAGTAACGTCTGGGAAGGCTTCTATAGGCATATTTTTAAAGGCAACAAAACCTGAAATGACAAGCACTGTTACCCAAAAAAAAGTAAATGACTTATTCTTTAGAGAAAAAGCTATTATATTTTTTATGAATTTGTTCATAATTTATTTTTTAAATTCGACAATGTACTCTAATTGAAAAAACATTTATAGGTCCTTGTCTATCTGCATTATAACCAGGATTTAATATAAATTGATAAGTTCCTGTTAGATACATTTGATTTTTTACTAGCTCTGCTGCATAATAGGTTTCTACAATATGTTCTGGAGTATAATTTAAATAACCATCTCCTAACATAAATCCTTTTCCTCCCGCTTTTAGATAATTTTGATGAGGTTTGGACAATCCGTTAATTAAATAAGCCAGTCCGAATACATCGTTTTTGCGATTCCAACGATTTCCGTTTAAGACTCCTCCTAAACTAAAACTTTTATCAATTTCTGTAAATGCCCAAGTTTCATATTTTCCATCATTCCAACTTAAACGAGCAAAAACACCAAAATCATCGGCTAATTCTTGTTCAGCATTCAAACCAAAACCAAACTTGGTACCGCCATAAGTCCGTACATTTTTTGTATCTGGACTAAAGGCATTTAGTGCAATACTTTTTTGATAATCACCCATATAAGTAGCATTAAAAAAGGTAAGTGCTCTTATAGCTCCAGGCCTCTTATTTAATTTAAATTTATAGGTATATTCTAAATTGTGGGATGATGATTTTGGATAATTCCAATTCATATCATTACCGTTAGCTGCTAAAGGCAATAAGGCTGTACCGTATCGTAATTCATGTTTAGGTGTTACATATTCTAATACAATCGCAGGTGTATAACCCCGTGTGTTGGCGGCATAATCCCAAGCGCCATTAGCCATTAATCCCCAGTTCATAAACTGCGTACGCGCGTCATGGCTATAGCGGTTATCATCAAAAAAGTCGGCAAGACTTACCTTTCCAATTGTAAAGGCTAGATAATTGTTGGGTATATATTCATCTAACTGGTTAAAATCACTGTGATTATGAAAATAATTTTGAATATCTTTTTTGTGTTCACCTCTGTTCAAATCGAATATTTGTTTGAAAAACATTCTCGCTACATAAATTTTTGGTTCGGGATTACCTATTCTAAAGGTTTCGCCATTTGTAGCCCCTCCTAAACCTAAAGCTTCACTAAGCCCAGAACCTCCTGCTATTTCAGGGTTAAGGTAAATACTTGCTCCTTTCCATAATTTTGCACCTAAATAAAGGGTACCTGTCATAGAGGTTTTGCTTTCATTAGTTAGGGTTAAACTATTATCTCCTGAATAAGGGGCATTAAAACCAGCCTTTGTCTGATTAATAACTGTTGTTTGTGCATGAATGGTAAATCCTTTTCTATGATTTATCGTGTCGTTAACTTGTGAAAGACTTTTTAGGGCAGATAGAAATACTGTAATGTAAATTATTTTTTTCATTAGTCGTTTAAAGCATCATAAATTAATAATTGGTTATTGGTAATAACCTTTTCTCCTTCATTTAATCCTCCTGAAATAAAGGTTACATCGCCTACTTGTCTAAATACCTCAACTTGACGTGTTTCAATATTAGAACGGGATTTAAAAATCATCACAAAATTTTTACTTTTATCAAATATAACGGCATTAGAAGGTACTGCTAACATATAATCATTTTCTTTGTAAGACAGGATTATATTGGCACGCATTTCTGGTTTTAATAAAAATTTAGGATTATCTAAAACAATTTGAGCACTCATGGCTTTAGTATCTGGATTAATGATATTAAAAATTTTATCTACTTTTCCATAAAATTTTTTATCTGGATAGCTTAAGGTAGTAACCTCTGCTTTTTCTCCTACTTTTACCAATTCTATATCACTCTCATTAATATTGGCAATGGCCCATACTTTGCTAATTTGTGCTATATCAAATATATTATCTGTTTTATCATCGCGTAACAAGGTATTTTCATTGATGGATTTTTGGGTTATAAATCCTGTTATAGGAGCACGAACTTCAAAAATGGATCCAGCATGTACTTGATAAATTGCGTTGGTTTCTTGTGCTCTTTTTAACTGTGCTAATGCTTTATTGTAAGCACTCTTTGCTTCTAAGACATCTCGTTCTGTATTTAGTTTGCCTTCATACATTTCTTGTGCGGCTTTTAGATTACTTTTTGCCACAACTACTTCATTTTTAGCATCGTCGTAATCTTTTTGAAAACCTGCTACTGAGGTACTTTTGATTGTTGCTAATAGCTGTCCTTTTTGAACGTAATCTCCTAGTTGTACATATACTTTTGTTACGTTTCCTCCTACCACTGGATATACTTCGATATATTTATTATTATCGGCCGTTATTTTTCCAAAAAACTGGATTTCGTTTTTTAATTGTTCTTTTTTTACATCTATTGTTTTTGTAGATGTTAGCATTTTATCTGTAAGAGAAAAAGATTCTTTTACTTCTTCTTTTTTCTCTTCTTTACATGAGCCGAGCGTCATAAAAAAAATACTGGTTATCATTGCAGTAAATACATTGCAAAATTTCATATCTCTTATTGTTTAAAAATTTGGCTATTTGTTATATAATTAATTTCTAGACCTGAAATTACCCATTGTTTTTTAATCTCGTTTTGTTGAATTACGGCTTCATTATAACTTTCTAAAAAGTCCGTAAATTCAAGAAGGTTAATATTTCTTTTTTGAAAATTAGATAAAATACCTTCGTAAACTTTTTCTAAATCTTGTTTCATATCTGAAGTAATCCCTTTGTATTGTTGCATTTGTTGTTGCCATATCAAGTAGGCTACATCTAAACTATTTTCAAGTTCTTGTTTCTTGTATGCTAAGTTGGTCTTACTTTGCTCCAATTGTGCTTTAGCTACCGCTACGTTTCCTTTATTTTGTCTCCAAAGAGGTAAAGGAACCGCAAACGTTAAATTTACTTGATTTTTAAATGCTCCTCCTGCTTGATCATAAGAACCTCCTAAAGTAATATCTGGTGTGTTTAAAGACCTTTGCCATTTTACATATAATTCTTGGCTTTCCATCATTTTTTTTGTCCATAAATAATCAGGATTATTTTCGATTAGTTTTTTCTTCATTTCTTCTTTAGAAAGCAAGGTTGTAGCATAAGTATCTAACAACTCTTTTTCATTTACTACGGGTTCGATTATTTCAGTAATTCCTGTTATTAATGATAACGTTTGTTGATTTGAAATAATATCTTTTGTAATGGAAACCTTCTCATTTTTTAGTCCTAAAACAAGTGTTTGTAAACGTACCACATCTTTTAAGGAAACGTTTCCTTTTTTTGCTTGTTCATTATAAGCTCCTAATAAAGATTCTAATTTTTCAATTTGTTCATTAAGTACTTTTATTTTTTGGCTATCGAAGTAAACACTTGAAAAGTTTTGAGCTAATTGATATTTTAAACTTAACAATACCTGTTCAAATTGTAACTCCGCAAGCTGAGAGTTTGATTTTGCAAAAGCTATTTCATTTTGCTTTTTACCTCCCATATAGATTAATTGCTGAATAGCAAATCCTTTCTGACCTGTTGTACCTGCGTCAAAAAAGATACCTTTTTCTGGGTTATAAAAATTTAATTCACCTGACACTATGGGCTGTTGCCAAACTTTTGCTTGTATAATTTGTGCCTTGGATGCTTCAAGATTATATTGTTGAGCAATTAGCTGTAAATTATTTTTTTTTAAAGCTATTTCGCATTCTTTTAGATTGAGTGCTTTTTGTGAATAAATAGGATTTACAATAAGGCATAAAAAAAAGCCTTTTAATACTTTTTTAAACATTTTTTTTTATTTTTTCAAAATGTAAGTTACTTGATTTATAGCAATAAATAACTTAAATATATCTTATTTATTGTACCAATCAAAATTTGTAAGGTAGGAAATTCTAAGCGTAGGGTTATTTTCTTGAATAGTATTTCCTAAATTCCAATTATTTTGATGGATATAATTTAATTGTATTTGATGGTGTTCATTTAGGTTATAACCAAATCCTGCTATTACTCTATTTTGTTGCACTAACGTTTTTGCTTCTTTTACGCCTATATTTATAAACACCTCATTCCCTATATTTAAAAACATTTTAGACTTACCGTCAGCATCTTTTATTAAAGGATGATTAAGAATGAACATATAACGTAAGCGATTTCTATAATCATAATGATCTATTTCATAATCTCCATCTGTTTTTTTTAAAGGAATTCCTACTAAACGGTATTCATCACGTAAACGATTTGTAAATTTAAAATCACCACTATTTGCTGTATGGGTAACCTGTATCCAGATATGATCTTCTGGAATATTTGTTTTGTTTATAGGATATTCTCCATATACATAGGTATTGTAATGTGAATAACCAATACTTCCCACAAAGCTTTTATTAAACTGATAATCAAGGGATGGTCGAATAAA
Source organism: Flavobacterium davisii (assembly GCF_042182265.1). NCBI lineage: Bacteria > Pseudomonadati > Bacteroidota > Flavobacteriia > Flavobacteriales > Flavobacteriaceae > Flavobacterium > Flavobacterium davisii. The sequence continues at coordinate 1,608,376 of NZ_CP097869.1, read as the reverse complement.
ATATTGTTGTTTTTCATCAAATCCGTTAGCATAGCGCATAGTGGCTTCTAAGGTAAAGGATACTTTTTTGTTTAACTTATTTTTACCCAAATAATGAAACCAAATATCATTATTGTGATTTATTACTTGAGCTTGCGTAGTAGTTTCTATGATTAGGAATAGGAGCATTAATAATACTCCTATTCTTTTAATATTAAATTTCATTATATTTTTAAATTTTAAATTATTTTAAAATTACTTAGCTATTTGTCCTGCTAATCTATGACTAGACAGTGCCTTATGATTTTCTAGTCCTTTAATGATTACCTTACTATTATCATGTGTTTCATAATCATGTTTAAAGTGCTCCAAACTTTCCATAACCGAGTGGTCTACTAATTTTGTGTCTTTTAAATCAATTGTTATGGTAAAACCTGTTGGTATTTCTTCTAATTTCCTTTTAATGCCAAGGAAATTAGTAAAAATAGCTGCTTTACTAATTTTTACATAATAGTTATCTCCTTGAAAAGAAACTTCTGTAGGCGCTTTAAAGAAGGACGACAAAGGCGTTCCGTTAATTATATGTATTATCATTTTTAATAACATACCCACACCTATACCTATCAACAAATCTGTAGCCAGAGTAAATACGATAGTTGTTAAAAAAATTGCTAATTGTTCTTTTCCTATTTCAAAGGTGTGAATAAATTCTTTTGGATGCGCTAATTTATATCCTACACCTATCAACATAGCTGCTAAAGCGGGCTTAGGGATCAAATCACTAAATTTAACTGCCAAAAGTAAAAAAATTAAAATAAAAAATCCATGAAAAAAGTTAGCCCAACGTGTTTTCCCTCCATTATTTACATTGGCAGAAGAACGAGCTACTTCAGAAATCATTGGTAATCCTCCTAATATTCCGGCTATTATATTACCTACGCCAACTGCTATTAAATCTTTATTATAATCTGATTTACGCTTAAAAGGATCCATCATATCAATAGCTTTCACTGTAAGTAAAGCTTCTAAACTTCCTACGAGAGCAAACATTACAACATATTTTATAAAAACTCCTATTTGTGATAAGCCTCCAAAACTAACGTTCACAGCTAAAGTATCTAATAATCCTTTACCAAAATGTACTAAATACTTAGGAGCTCCTTTATCATCTAAAATATTTTGTAAACCTAGTACAAATGAAAGTGGTATTGCTACGACTAATACAACTAAAGCAGCTGGTATTTTTTTTAGTAATGGTTGTTTTATCATTGGCCATCCAAAAACGATTAATAAACTTACTACACCTACCAGCATAGCTGTCATATTAGGATTTGTTATAGTATGTGGGATGGCACTTAATAATTCCAATGGTTCAACCATAGGTTTCCCTTCTTCTGTTAATGGGTTTTGTCCTAACAAAACATGTATTTGTTTACTAATAATTATCAATCCAATAGCAGCTAACATCCCGTGGACTGCTGACAGAGGAAAGAAATCACTCAGTTTACCGAATTTCAAAACACCAAACAAAACTTGTAATACACCTGCTATTACAATTGCCCCTAAAGCGTATTTCCATCCTTGTTCCCCTCCGCCAAATTCTGCTACTGCACCCGCCACAATAACGATCAATCCTGCAGCTGGTCCTTTAATAGTTAATTTAGAGCCTGCTATTAAGGATACAAAAAGACCTCCAACCATAGCGGTCACAAGACCATATATAGGCTGAAAATCAGATGCTTGAGCAATCCCCATACTTAATGGTAATGCTAATAAAAACACTAAAAATCCTGACAAGGCATCAGAAGAAAAGTTTTCTTTTAATCCTGCTAATCCATCAGCTGGAATATTTAATTTATTTTTGCTCATAATGATGTTATTTTTTTTTCTAAGAAGATTTATAAGGTAATTCATGATAGGTTTTAATATGTGGTCCTAAAAACAAGCGCGTATAAATACGAATACTGGCAATTCCAGAAACCACAAAACTACTCGCTATAAAAAAGGCCAATACAACCTGGTTACTTTCTATGTGACTAAATAAAAGGTCTTCACCTATAAAAGTAGTTGTAATAGGAAAGCCTGTTACGCCAAGAGCAGCAACTAAGAAAAACAAAGCAAACTTAGGATGTTCATATACATGTCCTAAATATTGATTTAATGACGTTTCATTTTCTATTTTACTTAATTTAACGAGTGCTATATAGCCGAGTATTCCGGCAATTATTATTCCTGTGAGATATAACGAAACTTCGTAAAAATCTACTTTTTCATTAAATAAAATAGCTAATACTATCCAAAAATGATTAAATATGATTAATACCCAAGCTACGAAAGGGCTTTTCCGTTCAGAAAATGATTTAAAGACGGATATTAAACCTATAAAGGCAAAAAAATCGGGTAGTCTGTTATTTATTTGTTCTGGTAAATTGGTTTGTCTATTTAGTAACAAAATTCCTCCTATATAAATTGGTACAAAAAGAATAAAAGTTCTTTTTAGATTCAAAAAATTCAATAGTTTTCCAATAGATTTGAGAGGTTTCCAAAGAAAAAAGTTTACTATTTTTTCTAAATTAAATTCTTTTACACTTAAAATATAAAGAGCATATTCCAATCGTTTAGGCAAAGAATCTTCAAATGTATGTTCTATTGGTTCATAATGATAAAATTGTTCTCTTATTAAGTAACTTACAACAGAAGGCGATACTAAAAGCTGATAAGTTCTTAAAAAGGCATTACCAGCAAAATGAAGTAGAGCCAAAGTTTCAAAACCAAGTGCTATTTCTAAAAAAATCAATCCTATTTGAGAAATAGAGCTATAAGCAATTTGACTTTTTACAGAGGATTGCACACGTGCCATGAAAGTAGCTAGGAAACTTGTTAATACCCCCATTAAACCAATTGCTATTCGTAACGATGTTTGGTGTTCCCAGAAAGGATGAGTACGTAACATCAGAAATACTCCTAAATGCACTGATAAAGAGCCATAAAAAATAGCACTTGAAGGCGTTGGTCCTTCCATGGCGCGAGGCAACCAAGAAGAAAAAGGGACTTGAGCTGATTTAACAGCTGCCGCACATACTAAACACAATCCTATAAAAACGCCAATAAAGGAATGGGTTTGAAGATGTTCACTTATTAACTCATAATTATGCATTTTCATGAAAGTAATATTTTCATGAAATAAATGATGACTTGCCCACATAGCCAATAATAAACCAACGTCTCCAATACGATAGATAGAAAATACCTTAAACGCATTTTTTACGGGTAAATAACGCTCTCTGTAAAATGCTATTAATAAGAAGGATGAAATACCTATAATTTCCCAACCTATAAATAAGGTTTCAAAATTTCCTGACAATACAGCTAGATTATAACCAAAAAAGAAAAATAAAACGGTCATAAAGAAACGCTTATATCCTTTTTCTCGATGTAGATAATAACGACTATAGATTGTAACCATTGAAATTAATAAAGCTCCTACAAATAGGTAAACGGCTGTTACTTTATCAAAAAAGAAATCAATAAAAAACTCATAATGATTTGTTTTTACTAAACTAACTTCAAAAAGATTAAAGGGTTTTGCTCCTTTTATCACCCAATAAAACAAAAATACAGTCAATGTAAATAATTGAATTATAACGGTACTTAATACGGTCCAAGACAACCATGATTCCTTTTTTTCTGGCAACCAAAAACTAATAAAGAAACCAGCAAAAGGAATTAACACAAATGCTATTAAAATTTCATTCCACATATCCTTACTTCTTATTATTTAATAATACCTACTTTTAAATTATCCATACTGGTTTGTGTATACTGAAGTGTGTTATCAATATTCTCCAGCGTAACCTTTATGGGTTTATACAACTCAAAGTTTCCTTTAACAAATCGGAAAAGTTGCTTGGTTTCTGGATGAAATACGACTAGATTAACCCATTCATTATAAAACCATTCATAAGTGGCCATATTTTTGGTAATGGCATACTTTACTACTTCTGGAAAATGTTCTACTATTACTAGTAATCTAACTGGATCATGTACTTCTATCATTTGATTAGGTAATCCAGGTCGTAAATCGCCATCAATTCCGTTAGCAACACCTATTAATCCCATAACATTATGAGGTAATTTTGATCCTGCTCCCAACTTATGATTATCTACTCTAGAGAAATAATATTCTAAGTTGATTCCTCCTCCTACTGGAGCTACGGCATTTAATATTCCTGCTAAATAATCTCCTTTAGGATCTACCTGATAATCAAAAGAGTTAAGAAAAGAACGCCTATCTAAAAATAACTGTTCGGACACTGTCCTTCTTCCTACTATACACAAGGCATTAGTGGCATGATTTAGTTCTGGTCTTGGTTCAAACAAAGAAACTGATCGAAGTTTTACAGATTCATGTACTTTTTTTAAATTATCTGATTTGGTTATAATTTCGAAGCGACGAGAACGCTCGACAGCATTTTTGTCTAAAGCTATTTCAAAGGTTTTCTTGTTATTGAGGTGAATATTTAAATTAATTTGACTTAATACCTTTTCATCATAAAATTCAATTTCGTCACGAGTTGTATCATGTAATGCTGGTAAAAATTGAGTTGTATCTGGTATATTAATTCCTTTTTTTGATAAAAGAGTTCGCACTTCGGGATGATTAGCTGCAAAACATAATACTTTAGCATTTACAGAACTGGGTCTTCCACTACAAGCACCACAGTCATAACCTGCAAAATGAGTATTATTTACACTGGTAGCACCATGTCCTACTACGTATACTATAGAAGCAAAATCTTTTACTAATCCTATGGATCTGCATAACCCTTCTACACGAGTAGCCATTTCTTCTATTGTAAATCCTACTTGTAGATTTCCTTCTTGTAAACCATTTTCATTTTCAATGACTAATTGTGCCTTTTTATTTAGGTGTTTAAATGAAGCTGATGTTGCGGGTGTAATAGTAGGCTTAAAAATATTTACAAATAATTTAAACGCAGATGTAAAACCTAACGACTGACTTATTAGCCATCCGAATAACAAAGAATGCGTACCTTTATGATAATGAAGATCTGTAGCATGTTTTTTCTTTCTTGGTAATTCTTTTACCAAATATTTTGGTGTTATTGGAGCCGGGCATAGTTTGGTAAAGAATTTTCCTTCTATAGGCTGGTAGAAAAATTCAAAATTAAAAAATGCTGCTGTACCAAAAGTTTGAGCATTGGGATCTTCTTCTTCTATGTATCGTCTAAGAGAACATTCTCTATCATCCATACAAAACATGGCCTGAAAACTAATTTGTTTTTTAGGTTGTGTTTCTGTATTGGTTTGTTGGATTCCTAATAATGCTTGATTATAAAAACTCCATTCAAAAGCTTCTTGCCATATAGACAATACTTCAAAATATTCGGAATATTGCGGAATGGAAAAGATTTCTTCTGGTACTTGTTGTAGATCGTAAGCAATTGGTTTCCATTTTTCTCCAAATTTTTGATCTAAAAGATCAATTTCTAATAACAATTCAAACTTTATAAGTTCTTGTAATGTAATATTTTTCTTGGCTAGTAATGAAGTTGGATTTTGCTCTAATGTTGCTACCATTCCACTCCAACCAGGATGCGAAAACTGTTGATCAAACAAATAGTGTGTATAATAAGCTTCATTACCTACAACGATATGTAGCAATTCTTCTATACTTACATCTTCTTGCAACAATTTTTTTGCTCTTGATGTCTTGAAAAAGCCTGTAATACCGTTTTTATCTAGCTCTTTTATAGAAGTTAAAAAACCTTTGTTATGTACTGGAAAAGACCACACTGAAATTCCTTGATCTAAATAACTACAGAGTACTCTAAATAAAATACCATGTGTTGCCTTGTCTAAATTCATTGCATAACGCTCTTTCCACAAAGAACGGATACGACCTATTCTAGAAGATAAAGATTCATCATATTTTTCATGTAACACTTTGTGCTGCCATAATTCATACGAGTATTCCAGTTTACGGTCATATATTACTTTTTTCAGAATTTCTTTTGGAATTTCACCGTTAGTATATTTAGTTCTGAACTCTGTTAATGGTAGATAGGTCTTATATCCAAATACTACAGATGCTTGATGCAGCGCATCAAAAAAGGATTGTTTTTGAAAAGCATGTAGCGTATTATGGTGCACAAAGTCTTTTAATGGATTTTGTGCAGGTAAATAATGCGATAGCTCGTGAAGCACATCATGCTCCACAAATCGCGAATTTGTTAGATTCATTTTTAGGAAATATTTAATTAATACCCGATTTAGGGATGTAAAAACATCTTAAAGGACATTAATTAAGACAAATGGAATTTCCAATTGCAGTATAAAATATACAGTGGTTTTTTATAGGAAACGCCTAAAGATACAGCGGACTTAGCAACTACTTTCTCAGAAGTAAGTGGCGCAAGTAGGTCTTGAAAATATTGAAATACAGCAAGTAGATGTCCGTCTTCTAAGTCATCTTCATCATCTATATCAAGTTCAGCCAGTTCTTCGTCTTCATCTGCGGTTTGTTGCACAGTTAAAGCCTTCCCTTGCTTTACTTTGGTTTTTTCAATCTTAAAAGTATGAGTAGATAAGGCTTGAGCAAAAGAAATACTCTTGGCACTTAAAGAAAAAAACAATAAAAAAGCTAAAAGCAAAGAGTAGAATCCTTTGCTTCCAGTGGTATTTTTAGTATTTAATTCTTTTCTAGTCATATAGGGAGCAAATTTACAAAAGTCTTTTTAATAATTTATTTTTTGAGAAAATTATATGGGGAATTTAAGTAAACCTAACAGGTCTTTAAGACCTGTTAGGTTTCGAAGCCATTTTTTTACAAGCTATCGATATCATGATTCACACTTTTAAAAAGTTCATAGTCGAGATATAAAACTGAAAAAAGTTTGCGAAAAATCATCAGTCCGTTAGATACATAATATGCTCAGATTTTCTATTTTTGGAAATAGAAACAATTTTAGTTAGCTAAATACGCTTTTGTATTGTTTCAATAAATCAATAAACAAACTTGGGATTGGGACAGGCTTTTTATGCACTCTGTATCAGCTGTCCGTTACTGAAAAATAATGTCGAAATTATAATTAAAGAAGAAATATTTGTTTCTTTTTCAGGAAACTTTTACCTTTGATAAAAAATGAATGGAACCAAAATTTAAAGTTGAATTTTTAGATGAAGCTGTCAAATTTATAGAAAGTCTCGACGAAAAGACAAAAGCGAAAATTCTTTATAATATAAAATTATCGCAGTATAAAAACGACAAAGAGTTATTTAAAAAATTAACTGATACGATATGGGAATTCAGGACTTTGTACAATAAGACATATTACCGATTCTTTGCTTTCTGGGACAAAACTAACAATCAAGAAACTTTAGTTATTTCAACTCACGGAATTGAAAAGAAAACAAGTAAAATACCAAAAAACGAAATTCTGAAAGCTGAAAATTTAAGAACTATTTATTTTGAAAAATAAATCTAGATGAAAATGGAAAACAAAAAAATAAAAACAACAAGTTTAGAGGCTTTAATTGACACTCATATTGGTAAAGTAGGGACTGAAAAAAGAGACCTATTTGAACAAGAATTACAACTTGACATTATAGGCGAAACCATTAAAACTATTCGAAAAGAAAGAAATCTTACACAAGAGGAGCTTGGAAAATTAGTTGGTGTAAAAAAATCTCAAATTTCAAAAATTGAAAATAGTTTAACCGATGCAAGATTTGAAACTATTCTAAAAGTCTTTAAAGCATTAAACGCAAAAGTGAATTTTAAAGTGGAATTAATGAACGAAAATTTAGCAATAAATTAATTCAACTATTTTACCGAACTGCCACGAGCGTTTGATATCCTTACGGAGAAAACCGAAAAAAGTTTACGAAAAATCATCAGTCCGTTAGATACATAATATGCTCAGATTTTCTATTTTTGGAAATAGAAACAATTTTAGTTAGCGAAATACACTTTTGTATTGTTTCAATCAAATCAATAAACAAACTTGGGATTGGGTTCGCCTATTTATGACTTACCTGAAAGAGTTCCGAAACATAACACATAGAAAAAATTATGCTGACAAGACCTGAAATTTATATGATAACAAATTCCTATATTGGAGTAAGCCACGGTTATCTTGGAGACTTTTCATACCGGACACACGAAGAATTTTATCCATATTTTTGTAACATCAATATTTCACCAGCAGCATATGAAGGTACAACAAGACAAAGATTTTTGACAATCCTTGAAAATTCAGATGCACCAACACAAGCCAAAATACTCAAAGGTGTAATTAAAAAATATCCAGTTGACTTTTTCCCAGAAGAAGATAGACAAGCCAAACAGAAAATGGCGAATGAAATCGGAGAATTAATTAGACGACTTGAAAGCAGACAAGCGGTTGCTTCTGAACAATTGACAATAACAAACGAGACAGTTGAAAGAGCAATTCAGGATACAAAAATTTTAATAGAAAAAAATGGGGCAACAAGTGGTGTGGACAGAATTCATACAGCATTACACGGTTATCTTAAAGAAGTTTGTAAACAAGCAGGAATTGCATTGACAGATGATGAAAATTTAACACAAGTATTTAAAAAACTAAAAGCAAATCATCCAAAATTGCAACAAGGTGGACATAGACAAGGCGACATTGACCAAATAATAAGCTCATTTAGTAATACTCTTGACAAACTAAATCCAATTAGAAATAAAGCAAGTTTATCACACCCGAATGAAGAGTTATTAGAGGATGATGAAGCAATGCTTGTTGTAAATTCAGCACAGACAGTTTTGAATTATTTAAACAGAAAATTTAAACAATGATAAATACGCCAGCAGGTAACAACATTTTGACAAAATACTAAAAAACGAAATGAAAAAAAAACAACTACTTCAATATAGCGGAAAAGCAATATTTTGGCTTCTAGTAATCTCATCAGTAACACTTGTAGCAATATATTTCCACCAACAAAACCTCACCAAAAATGGAAGTTTTAAATCCATAGTAGATGGCATTATTAGTGGTGTTGTTACTGCTTTTATCCTTTTCATTGTACAAATATTGTGGAAACAGAATTTATTAATCTGGATTGAAAATTTATTATATCAAGATGTAAAGATTGAAGGAGAATGGAATGGTTTTATTGTACCATTTATTGGTCTAGATGAACTGGATAAAATCCAAAGGAAAATTGCTTGGGAAAGATTCAAAAAAATGCAAAAAGAAAATTCTTTGAATAACAAAAAGCATAATTATGAAGAGCAATCTTCACAACAAGTTACTACTTCTACTATTTATGATGAAAAAACAGGAAAAGAAGAAACTGTTGAAGCAGAAATTATCCTAAATAATAAAGACAACAACAATAATGTAAATGATAATCAAAATAGAACCTTCATCAGTATTTCCGCAAAACCAATTATAGTAAGAGCGGAACTTAAAAGGAAAGGTCATCAAATTAATGGTAGAATCATTGAAATTGGTGGAGCTAGCGATATTCATACATATGATTTAAATGGTTCTTTTAAAAATTTAATATTAACAGCTAGTTATGAATCAACAAGTAAAAGTCATATTGATAGAGGAGCTTTATCTTTAATGCTTGTTGAAAACGGTAGATTATTGGAAGGCTTTTTCTCATCTTATAATGATAATGAGCATTGTATGAGTCCTATGAAATGTTATTTGTATAAACGTAGTAGTCGAGATAAAAATTAATATGAATTGTGCCTAAGATGCAGTTTGGCTATATGGTGGGTGATTAAAGGCTTATTTAATGTATCTTTTGTTCTTGCTAACTATTATTTTTAATAGAAACCCAACGTATACCTAGATAGTTCGAGCTTCAAGCTCAGTGCTACCTAGCACTCGGACTATCCGGTGAATTTTCAAAATATCTACTTTGCAATTTATTTTTATAAAAGAGTTTTAGAACTGACATCATTTTACAAAATGAATTCTATACCAGTTTTGAATGGGTCATTGAATCTTGCAAGCGCATCTAAATTAACTTTATATTGCTCAGGAAATTTCTTAAACTCTTCTTTCATTCGTATTACACCAGCAGGACATAAATATGCAGGTGTATTTCGTCCTAAAGGGCTCAATGAAGGAATGGATTCATCAAAAAGCGCTACATCTACATCAACCCCAAATAAAGTTTTTACAGCTTTATTCGTTAATTGGATGAAATAAGGAATTCTGACAACTGTGTAACCATGTTTTTTATATAGTTCAGTATTTTTCAAATCTTTCTCAACAACATCTGGATTGTTATAATGTTGCAACCCGTCAAACTCAACAATTAGCTTTAGAGATTCACTTCTATAATCTGGACGCATCTTATACTTTATCCCATTAATTTCTCCTAAAGCCTTATCATGAATCCAATCATTCGTTTTTGGAAAAATAACCGCTAAATATTCATCTAATCCCGTTCTGTGAAGATTTGTTGCAGGGTCAATGCCTGCTCGTTTTGCTTTTTCACTCGTTTCGCGTAAAAAAACAAATTTGATTTCTGACATAATACAAGGGGTTCTTTTTTACACAAAAGCAATTACCTACTCAATATGCGCCTTTTTCTTCAAAATTTTCCACAACACAGGCACAGTGGTAAAACCAACGATACCAATTACGATAAACTCAATGTAATGTTTCAGGTCGATTCCGAAGCTATCTAAGAACAGCGCGTGTAAATAATGTCCTGCAAAAATCATGGAAAATGCCCATAGGAAGGAACCTACTATATTGTAAAACATGAATTTCTTTTTATCCATTTCTACAATACCCGCTACTACGGGTGCAAACGTACGTACGATAGGTAGAAAACGCGCAAATACAATGGCGCGATTTCCGTATTTGTCGAAAAACTCTTTGGCTTGGTACAAATATTTTTTCTTAAAAAAGAAAGTGTCTTTTTGATTGTAAAGGTAATTCCCGCTTTTGGCGCCAAACCAATAGCCTGTCATATTCCCTAAAACGCCCATCATTCCAACTAAGCTGGCAAAAACAGTAACGTTTAAAAAATCATTTCCTAACGAAATTTGACTCATCAAGGTTTCGCTATAAATACCTGCCAAAAACAACAAACTGTCTCCTGGCAAGAAAAAGCCTGCTAACAAACCTGTTTCGGCAAAAACGATAAACAATACTACAATTAATCCAATTTTGATTCCACCGAATTCTAATAAGATATAAAACTCTGGGTTTAATAATTGCAACCAATTAAAATCTTTCATCAATACTGATTTTATTTTTAACAAAAAGGCGAAGGTACTCATTTTGGTACAATCGCCTTTTATAAATTAATTTAATTTATTCTTAAAATTTAAATATCCAATTGATACATTTCATGTAAATCAGAATTACAAGAGAAATTTACTTCTAAATCAGTTACATAACCAGAGTTTAAACCATATACCCAACCGTGTAAGAATAATTCTTGTCCGTTTTTCCATGCGGATTGCACGATAGAGGTCTTGGCTAAGTTTAACACTTGTTCTTTTACATTCAGTTCGACAAACGTATTCAATCGCTCTTCTTCATTGGTTATCGTATTCAATCGTTCTTTATTAAAACGGTAAATATCTTTAATATGACGAATCCAATTGTCGATAACCCCATAGGAGCCATTACCCATCGCGGCTTTTACGCCACCACAGCCGTAATGACCACAAACAATGATGTGTTTTACTTTCAGCACATTCACTGCATAATCTAACACACTTAACATATTCATATCAGTATGCACCACCATATTGGCAATATTTCGATGCACAAATACTTCTCCAGCTTTAGTCCCTGTAATTTCATTAGCTGGCACACGACTATCGGAACAGCCTATCCACAACAAAGGTGGATTTTGACCTTGCGCCAAATCTTTAAAAAAGTTAGGGTCTTGGTTCAATTTTTCCTCGACCCATTTTTTATTATTGTCGAGTAGTTTTTTATAGAAATCTCCCATTTTTACTTAATTAATTCTTTTAGATTAAAGTTAATATCTGATTTTATAAATGTACAATCTTCATAAAATTCAACTAACCCTGTTTCTATATTGTACATTCCCCCTACAATTCCTATCATTCCATTTTCAACCATCTGTTCTAAAATATAACTTCTTTGTAAGATTGATTTTACCGTTCTCTTTACATTTATTTGTGCTACATTTTCTACAAAGTGGCTATTACTAGAGGTTCTATTGTCTTTTGTCATTTGTTCTTCATATACTGCTGGTTGTAATTTTGAGAGTAATTCTGTTAGATTTCCCATTTCTATGTGATCACAAGCTCCTTTTACGGCGCCACATTTAGTATGTCCTAGTACTACTATTAGTTTAGAACCTGCTACTTTACAAGCAAATTCCATACTTCCTAAAATATCTGTATTGATTACATTACCTGCAATTCTTACTGAAAAAACATCGCCTAATCCTTGATCAAAAATTAATTCTGCCGAAGTACGACTATCTATACAACTCAAAATGGTTGCAAAAGGCCATTGTCCGTCTCGTGTATCATTAACCTGTTCTAACAAATCTCTATGAATTTTCAGGTTATTTACAAATCGTTCGTTTCCTTCTTTCAATATTTCCAGAGCATTCTTTGGACTTATTTGTGACTGTAATTCTTTATTTAGAGTTCTCATTATGTTTCATTTAGTTGTGTGTTCTACATAAATATGTTTTTCTTCTTCTCCTGTATTTTCTAACTCATACGCTTCTTTAAAGCCTATTAGTTTTACATTAATATTTTCTTCTTTGGCTCTAATTTTTTTAAATTCTTTTATTAAATCCAGAACATCATGTGCTATATACACTGTATCTGACGCATTAATAACGACAGATGAGTTTCCAGGAATAGAGGACAATGTTAATTTAATAGCGGCTTTATTTAAAAAAGAAACTTCCTGAGCTAAGTCTATATGAATACAATCTCCTTCTTTATAATTTTCTTTTCTAAAATTATAAGCACGTTGTATATTTCCTTTTAAGATAAAAATCACGCTTATTATTAAACCCAATGCTACTCCTTTTAGTAAATCCGTAAATACCACTCCAATCATAGTTGCAATAAAAGGAATGAACTGATATTTACCTCGTTCATAAAAATGTTTGATTATTTTAGGATTAGCCAATTTATATCCTACTAATAGTAAAACGGCCGCTAAAGTAGCTAATGGTATTTTATTCAAGATAGAAGGTATAGCTACTGCACAAAAAATTAACAAAACACCATGAAAAATAGCAGCCATTTTCGTTTCACTACCTGCATTAGCATTCGCTGTAGTACGAACTACAACAGATGTCATAGGCAAACCTCCCAAAAGAGCACTTACTAAATTACCAATTCCTTGCGCTTTTAATTCATTGTTAGTATCTGTATATCTTTTATGTTTATCCATTCTATCTGCTGCCTCAATACATAATAAAGTCTCTATAGAAGCAACCACCGCGATTGTAACACCCACAATCCAGACTTTTTGATTTGAAATTTGTGAAAAATCAGGCATTGTAAAACTCTCTTGAAACGCTACAAATGATTTTGGAACAGGTAATTTTACTAAATGACCATCTAAAACAGCTAGAGAAGAACCCAGTCCTACAAAAACTTGATTTAGGATAATACCTATTACCACGGCAACTAAGGCTGACGGAACTAGTTTCAAATCTTTCAAAATAGGTATCTTAGGCCATAAAACTAAAATAGATAAAGATATAATGGTAATTAGAGTAGCTCCCAAATGTATATTTCCTACAACCGAAAACAGTTCTGAAAAGGTATTTTCTCCATCGGGTTGCAAAAAAGCTAAATCGCCTTCGTAATCCTTATCATAACCAAAAGCATGAGGTAATTGTTTTAAAAATATAATAACTCCTATACCGGCTAACATTCCTTCAATTACATTATTAGGAAAATAATTAGATATAGCTCCTGCTTTTAGAAATCCTAAAATTATTTGAATAATGCCTGCTATAAAAACAGCTAATAAAAAGACATTAAAGCCTCCTAAATCTGAAATTGCAGTTAAAACAATTGCGGTGAGTCCAGCCGCAGGTCCAGAAACGGACAAATGTGACTTACTAAGGTATCCTACTACTATACCTCCTACTACTCCTGAAATAATTCCTGCAAAAAGAGGAGCTCCTGAAGCCAATGCAATACCTAAACACAAAGGTAAAGCCACTAAGAAAACCACTAGTCCTGCGGGTAAATCAGAACCAAGGTTTCCAAAAATATTTACTTTTTTTGTCATCCCATATTTAATTTAAATCCATAAAAATACAAGCCTCTTTTGTGCTTGCTTACTTTATATGTTTTAAACTATTTTAGGAGGCATATCACGAAGTAATAAGTGTACTAAATAATCTTTTAGCACATAAATATGATTGTTTCTATTTTCTTTTTTGGGTAGAAATATTAATTCGTTAATAGGAAAATCAAAAATAAATTCTGCTTTGTATTCTTTAAAATCTTTTGTTTCCTTAGAATCTTCTGTATCTTCTTCAAGCAGTAACCACGAAACTTTGCTCTCTTTTTCATCATTTATCAAAACTATGATACTTGGCATGAATTGAAAAGAAAGAAAAGACAATAATAATATGCTTGTTAAAAACTTCATCGAACGAAGTTAAGCTTTTAATATTTGATTACAAATAATGATGTGTTTTTTTTAACACATCATCCATTCCATTGATTTCCTTTAAACTCAGATTCAGCATTAGATTTCGTGGTGAAGAGGAAAAGTTACTAAAATAAAAATACACAGATTTTTTTGCTGATGTAGGGCAAAAGCCATAATTCGAAGAAGCCTTTGTTACTTCGCCAAAGGAAAAAGTTGCATTATCAATATTCTACGATCTCTCCTTTAGTATAAATGATAAAATTGGAACCTTTTAAGATAATTTGATTGAGGGTAAAAAGTGTACTTTTTATATTCAAAGTTCTTTTATTTGTAATAAATTTCTACTGTATAATCTGAGCTTAAAGGTCCTATTCTATTCGCTTTATAGATGTAGGAATAAAACAAAAAACAGATATCAAGTATTTAACTCAATATCTGTTTTAAATATTTTTTAGATCTTATTAAGTATACTCTACACTAGGAACATCTCCTTTGTAGATCGTTTAACTTTTTTATTTTACAATATACACTCTTCTATTATTTAATGGCTGAATATTTCTAAAGTTAGGGTGTTTATAAATGGATTTGTAAAAATTAAATTGAGTAGAAGAGATTTCTTGTTTGGATTTAAATACAAACCAAGTAACTGGCCCTCCATTTGTCATATTGGAATTTGTTCCAAAATTTGGTGTTGTAAGAGATCCTGTATAGGAATATATTTTACTCATGTCTTCTGGTAGTATTTCAGCAATAGACAGTGTAATATTAGGCATATTTACTTGACCTGCTTCTTTAGGAGAGTTTTCAAATAATTTTTGAATGGTTGAATTGGCAGATCCTAATTCAACTAAAACACCTAAAACAGCATAAGAGTTATCTACTGATTTGTTTACAAGGTGAATTTCCATTTTACTATATACTCCATCAATCTTATGTTCACTATTGTAATGAAAGTGGATATTTACTAAATTGTATTTTTTCTTACTAATTGTAATATAATTATTATCTGTATCTGTATTGTTCAGATTAATTTTTAACTCTTCATTACCATTATTTGTAACATTACTTAAGAGCATTTTTCCATAATGAATCTCCAAATCATTTTTATTAACTGAAGTTAAATTTGAAGTTGGAATATCAATAGGTGTTTGAGCAGCTATTACAAATGGAGGGAAATTAGAAGTAAAAATGGGTGTACTAATCAAATCCGAAGGAAATCGAGTTAAACTGGTTGAAGTACCTCCTTCTTTATCTGAATCAATAATATGATCATCTTTATCAACACTACATGAAATGAATAGTGCTGATAAAGAAATAGCCATAATAGATGACATACTTAATTTTCGAACAGACTTTTCAAAATGTGATAAATAAAACTTTTTTGTTTTCATTTTAATATAATTTTAGTTTTTATGTAGTTGTTTAATTTATTCATTTTAGTACTTTAATATTTTTAACACGAGCCCTTAATCTTTATTCTTTCTTAGCTAATGATTTCAAATAGCATTTAGACTTAAGGCTATTTGTTTTATAGTACATATCGTACTATAAAATATCTTTATTTCACTTTTAATCCAAAATTTAAAATCATTTTTTAGCTTTACTAATTACCTGCAAAACAAGAGCGTAACTTTTTACCCAAATTACGCTTTAACTATTTATTAGAGACAGAAACGAATTTAATTTTCATTAAAACAAAAACGTAAAAATAAAACTATTTGCAAATAAAAAAGATATTTTATGTTTTTTTAAACAAATTTTAACAAAAAAAATTAAAAATAAATACACAACAGTAAACTTAATTATACAAAAGCAACCAATACAGTTTAAAACTTATCTTCGCTTAATTAATGATTTTTATTTTTTAAAATTAAATAAGCACCGCTTTTATTAAACACCTTATTTTTCTGACTATATTTATAATTATCCTATCCTGTCTAATGAAACAACATTCTAAACTTAATAAACAAGATTATACACTACTAATCCTTTCTTATCCCAAAAGTGACCTTTGTAACGCATTATTATTTCAGAAAAAAATTATATTCCAATAGTTTTTAAAGACATTTTCTATTTAGTAGTTAACAATATTATTTAATTACGTTCATACTGGCAACAACCATGAAGTTTCTCATAATCTTCTTTATTTGCTTTTACATTTTTAGTATCATGCCCTATTTTCCCTATGGCTCTTTCTATATCTAGCAAAGTCGTTTTTTCTTCATTTATAACTAAATGCAACATTTTTTCTTCAATGTTATATTGCGCCATTTTGACTCCGGAAACTGAAAAAGCGGCTTTTTCAATTCGTTTTTTACACATTTCACAATTACCATTTACTTCTATATTGTACTTTGCATTTTTATTTTTTTTGTCTTGACCAAAAGTTAAAAATCCAATCAATAATGTTAAAATTAAAATTATCTTTTTCATATCTTTCTATTTATTTTAGATCTTATTATCTAACCCAAGCTACTTTTATTTGATTATTATTTCACTTTAAAACGCAAACCAGCATAAGCCATTTGCCCAAAAACAGGAGCATATACTACAGATGTGTCAAAATTTATCCCAAACGGATTTTCAGAACCTACGATAGCTTTTTTTTGTTTATAATTTCCTAAATTTTCAATCCCTGTATACACTTCGAATAGCGTAGAAAAAACATGTGTTACCTGTGTATTCATCACAACAAAATCAGGCGAAAATAGCGGTAATTGTAAATTTGTATTGGGTAATTGTTGTTTACCAGTCCAATTTAAAGTAAAATCAAAACGCCATTGTTTGCCTCTTTCTTTTCTATTGATTGTATATTCTATATTAGAAAAGAAACGATGTCTTGCTTGCAAAGGTCGTTGGTATTGTCCTGTATAATATTCCGTTTTAATATCATAAAACTTATAAGCGGAACGCAAATTCAGGCTTTTAAGAATTTCAATAGTAAACTCTAATTGAAAACTGTTAGCAAATGAGTTTCCTTTTAGGTTATAAAAATTAACATCTTGATACGATTCTAAAACGTCTACCACTACTTGATTTTTGAAATCAGTCCGATAAAAATCTATTGAAGCATCCGCATCCATTCCTAAAAGTTTAAATTTTTGCAAAAAACCGATACCATAATTCCAAGCTATTTCTGGATCTAAACCATAAACATTACCTGAATTATTCAAAATATTAATTTTCCTATTACTAGCAAAAAGAACTTGATTTTCTGCAAAAATATTTGCAACACGTTTCCCTTTTCCTACGGAAGCTCTAAGAACTGCATTTTTCCAGGGATTATAACGAGTATGAATACGAGGAGTTACAAAAAAACCTAAACGACTATGATGATCTGCACGTCCTCCTATGATAATACTAAAATCATCCATATTATCGTAAGTATATTCAAAAAATGCTCCTATAGAATTATCCTTTCTGCTTAGATCTTGTTTTAAAACAAATTCATTATAATCATCTAAAGTAAAATTTAACCCTGTAGCAAACTTATTCTTAGTATTATGAATAATCGAATTAAAGATTAGATTAGAATAAAAACTCTTTTGCTTAATATCATAAGTCCGTAATCCAAAATATGAATTTTGATTATGTATAGTCAATGCGCTCTGGAAACCAACACTCTGGTAAGGAGCTTCTTTCCAAACGTATCCTATTTTAGACGAAAAATCGATACGATCTGTTTTAATTTCAGTCCCCCAAGCATTTTCTGTTAATCTGTCTTTTATGGGGTTAAAAATTAATTGTCCAGATTGTTTTTCATCTTTCATATAACGAAAATTCAAAAAACTCACCCAACCTGTTTCGGGATTAGCATATTGCCAACGATTCATTATATTTACTTGATTCCCCAACGGATTATCTAAAAAACCATCATTGTTCATATCCATTTTGGACACACGCATATTACCGTGCATTAATAAAGTCGTAGCCCATTTAGTCCCTTTTTTTTCTGTAAGATGCGCATTAAATTCAAAACGAGAATCAGTAGCACCATACAAATTCAAATAAAACGGTATTTCTTTTATAGGTTTTAACAATTCCGTATTTATCTGACCTGAAATACTTTCGTAACCATTAACCACACTTCCGGCTCCTTTCGTAATTTGAATACTTTCTATCCAAGTCCCTGGCGTAAAAGACATTCCATACACTTGTGAAGCGCCTCGAACTGATGGTATATTTTCTTCGGTGATTAACAAATATGGAGATGTCAAACCTAACATTTTTATTTGTTTAGTACCCGTTAACGCATCTGAATAATAAACATCAATAGTAGGATTTGTTTCAAAACTTTCAGCCAGATTACAACAAGCTGCTTTTAGTAATTCTTTACTAGATAAAACAGTTGTATTAGTTGTCTTTAACAACGATTTTTCTAATTTATCACGCTTAGATTGGACTGTTATCGTTTTTAAACTATCCACCTTTTGCCCAAATAGCAAAGCGCTAATGAGCATTAATATATACGTATAAGTAGTTTTCATTTTTTAATTAATTAGTAAAACATTCTTTTAGGAAAAACCCTCTAAACCAAATGTGACTAATTAATTTAAGCGTAAAATAACAATCGAGAATATAATTTGTAAAATGGTGGTGCATGGGTATTACAGTGATAAGCAGGTAAATTATTTACCATAACCTCATTCACTATACGTTCATTAAATACGAGCTCAAATCTTTCTTTTGTTATAAAAACAGGTGATTCAAACTGAATTGATTTTATTAAAATTTTTTCAGAAGTACTCTCCTTAATTTCTACTTTTTTGTCTTTACAACAAGAATCTTCTACTTCTTTTTTATCTCCACAACAGCCCGAAGAATTATTTTTTTTAAGGCTCTCAACAGAAATAGCGGCTATTACCTCTCCGCAATAGTGTACATTAATTGCCAATCCTGTATTCGAAACCAACACAAGCAATGCCAAAGTAATATGTATAAAATTGCGAAATTTCATCTTTACAAAGATAATTTATTTTTTTTCGAGTTCAATCCTAAAGAATCAATTGAATTTTGTATTTTCTTTTTGGCAATAAAAAGCGGGGATAAATAAAATTAAAAATAAAGGTTGAATTAAAAATCGACGAATATAAAACAACGTCATCCTATAACTTTCATCAAAAAACTGTAAAACAAAAAAAATAAAAAGAATTAAAAAAAACAAAAAGAATAAATAAAGAATAATAGCTATTTTAATCATTCCAATTTCTCTAAATAATACAAATAAAAAGATTAGACTTAAGAATGTATTCAAAAAATAACGTAACAACCAATTAAACAACAACTTAACCAAGTTATAATCTGGATATAGCTGCTGTTGAAATTCTCCTTTAAAATATTCAATAAATGGATCATAAAACCAATCAGATTCATAATTCCTTACAAGTATTAAACCTGTAATAGATAAAACACCTATTACAAACCTATCTTTATTTTTTAGTAATTTTTGAAACATATTCCGAATATTTTTTCACCCAATATAACCAAAGTACGAACACTATACCATAAATAATGACAGGAAATAAAATCCCATGTAAAAAATGTCCGTATTGCGGATAAAGATTATATAAAACAACAAGTAATACAATTCGTAAAATATTCAAAACATATATAAACAAACTTCCTAACAGCGCAAAACCGAATGTTTGATTAAAATTAGTTGAAAAGGCTATTACAAAAGCATTAAATAGAATAATAATACTTATTGAATTACAGCCTTCAATTATACGAGCTAGGTATTGCTTGTTTACATACAACTGATATTGTTCATTCAGAGCATCTTCTACAAGATTAACCTTTAGACCTAAATAAACCAGAATTTTTTCCGTTGCATACGATACATTTTCAGTAAATCCATCGACTTGATTCACAAAACCAGACAAATACAATCTGTAAAGTACTGTAAGTACTAAATAAGACAAAAAAAACTTTCCTAAAAAAAGGAAAAAGGGGCGGTAGTGTTTTAAAAGTGTCTTCAAAAAATTATTTTTTAACAAATTTATATAATTTAAAAAAAACAAGTATTTTACATTTGTAAAAAATTCTAAAAGATCATGCAATTCGAAAATCTAAAACCTCAAATTATATCTATTATAAATGACAGTTCATCCTCTAGAGATAAAAAATTAACCCGTATTTGTCAGTTATTACAAGACACTATTTCCTATTATAATTGGGTTGGCTTTTATTTTGCCAATCATGAAACACGTACTTTACATTTAGGCCCGTATGTAGGTGCAGAAACGGACCATACTGTTATTCCCTTTGGAAAAGGCATCTGCGGACAAGTGGCAGAATCAAATACTAATTTTGTAGTTCCAGATGTACAAGCACAGGACAATTATATAGCTTGTAGCTTTACTGTAAAATCTGAAATTGTAGTTCCTTTATTTGTAAACGGTGTAAATATTGGACAAATAGATATTGATAGTCATGTCCTAGATCCTTTTACGGAAGCAGATGAGCATTTTTTAGAGTTTGTTAATTCAGAAGTTGCGAAACTTTTTTAAAATAATTTATAATTCATAATTTATAATTCATAATTATTTTTACCTTTGTGCCCGTATTGGGAAAATCTCAATCTACATAATAATCATTTAAATAATATTAGCATGTATTTATCAAAAGAAAAAAAAGTTGAAATCTTCACTCAACACGGAGGAAAAGCTGAAAACACAGGTTCAGCAGAAGGACAAGTAGCTTTATTTACTTTCAGAATTAATCACTTAACAGAGCACTTAAAAAGAAATCGTCATGATTACAACACTGAGCGCTCGTTAGTAAAGTTAGTAGGAAAAAGAAGATCTCTTCTTGACTATCTAAAAAACAAGGATATCAACAGATATCGTGCGATTATCAAAGAATTGAACATCAGAAAATAATCCAGATAAAAAGAGGTGCTCGCGCGCCTCTTTTTATTTTTAAATATTTTACAACAAAAGTTTGGTTTTTCATTGGGTTTCAAACAACTACACAACAACACAACAACAACAACACAACTAGAACCCATTGTTTAATTTTACAAAAAAAGATTTTATGATCCCAAAAGTATTTCAAGAAGTTATCGATTTAGGAGATGGAAGAACCATCACAATCGAAACAGGGAAATTAGCCAAACAAGCCGATGGGTCTGTAGTTGTGCGAATGGGCGATGCTATGCTTTTAGCAACGGCTGTTTCTGCTAGAACAGCTAACCCAGGTGTAGATTTTTTACCGCTAACAGTAGATTATCGTGAAAAATTTGCAGCAGCAGGCCGTTTCCCTGGAGGTTTCTTCAAGAGAGAAGCACGCCCTAGTGATAGTGAAGTATTAACAATGCGCTTAGTTGATCGTGTTTTACGTCCTTTATTCCCTGACGATTATCATGCTGAAACTCAAATCATGATTCAATTAATGTCTCATGATGAAAATGTTATGCCAGATGCCCTAACAGGCTTAGCCGCTTCAGCATCATTAGCTGTTTCAGATATCCCTTTTTATAACTTTATTTCAGAAGTACGTGTAGGACGAATAGATGGTAAACTAATTATCAATCCTAACAAGACACAACTTGAAAGTTCCGATATCGATATGATGATTGGTGCTTCCAAAGACTCTGTTTGTATGGTAGAAGGCGAAATGAAAGAAATTTCAGAAGCTGAAATGATAGAAGCTATAAAATTTGCTCACGAAGCTATAAAAGTTCAAATTGAAGCACAAGAAAAGTTACGTGCAGCTATTGGCACCTTAACATATCGTGAATACGAACCTGAAAAAAATGACGAAGCCGTATACAACAAAGTAAAAGAAGCTTCTTACAACCAATTTTACGCAGTAGCCCAAGAAGCATCTGCCAAACAAGAAAGAGGTGAAAAATTTGCCGCTATTGCAGAAGAAATAAAAGCTTTATACTCTGATGAAGAGTATGCCGAAAATGAAGATTTAAAAGAGTTAGTAAGCCGATACATATACAAAACACAAAAGGCAGCCGTTCGTAATGTAATCCTTGAACAAGGAATCCGTTTAGACGGCCGTAAGACAACCGAAATCCGTCCTATTTGGTCCGAAATCGATTATTTACCATCTGCTCATGGTTCTGCTATTTTTACACGAGGAGAAACACAAGCTCTAGCTACCGTAACATTAGGCACCTCTAGAGAAGCAAACATTATCGACTTACCTTCAGAACAAGGAGAAGAACGTTTTTACTTACACTATAACTTCCCTCCTTTCTCAACCGGCGAAGCCAAACCTTTAAGAGGCACTTCACGTCGTGAAATAGGACACGGAAACCTAGCTCAACGCGCCCTTAAAAACATGATCCCTTCTGATTGCCCTTACACGATCCGTGTTGTATCAGAAGTCTTAGAATCAAATGGTTCTTCCTCTATGGCAACCGTATGCTCAGGAACATTAGCACTAATGGACGCTGGTGTACAAATGGTAAAACCCGTTTCTGGCATTGCTATGGGATTAATTACAGATGGAGAAAAATTTGCTGTCCTATCAGACATTTTAGGTGATGAAGATCACTTAGGCGACATGGATTTTAAAGTAACAGGTACAGCCGACGGTATTACAGCTTGCCAAATGGACATTAAAATAGAAGGATTACGCTATGACATTATGGAACAAGCATTAGCACAAGCCCGTGATGGCCGTATGCACATCTTAAACAAAATCATTGAAACAATATCAGAACCAAGAACTAGCGTTAAACCTAAAGCTCCTAAAATCATCATGAGCTCAATACCTGCTAGTATGATTGGAGCATTTATTGGTCCAGGCGGTAAAAACATTCAAGAACTACAAAAAGTCACCGAAACCACCATTGTACTAACAGAGGAAGGAGACAAAGGCATTGTTGAAATTCTAGGCACTAATCAAAAAGGAATAGAGGCTGTGTTAGCTAAAATTGAAGCTATGGTATTCAAACCACAATTAGGCGAAGCTTACGAGGTAAAAGTAACCAAAATGTTAGATTTTGGTGCTGTTGTAGAATACACTAAAGCCCCTGGAAACGAAGTTTTACTCCATGTATCAGAATTAGCTTGGGAACGCACCGAAAAACCTAGCGATGTAATAAATTTAGGCGATGTATTTATGATTAAATATTTAGGTATTGACCCTAAAAACAAAAAAGAAAAAGTTTCAAGAAAACAATTACTTCCTCGCCCTCCTCGCGAAGAAAAAAAAGAAGATAAAAAAACAAACCCACAAGGTTAATTAATTTTATTAATTCAAATAGATGAAACCTCGATTTTTTTTCGAGGTTTTTTATTTTTTCTGTAACTTTTCACCCCTTCTTTACGTATAACCATTAGAACTTTTAAAAAGCAAGGAGATTTTTAAATGAGACAGCTCAAAATTACTAAGCAGGTAACTAACCGTGAAACTGCTTCCCTAGACAAATACCTACAAGAAATTGGCAAAGTAGATTTAATTACTGCAGATGAAGAAGTAGAATTAGCTCAACGCATCAAGGCTGGCGATCAAAGAGCCTTAGAAAAATTAACAAAAGCGAACTTACGTTTCGTAGTATCCGTAGCAAAACAATATCAAAATCAAGGATTAACCCTACCCGATTTAATTAACGAGGGAAATTTAGGTTTAATTAAAGCAGCCCAACGCTTTGACGAAACACGTGGTTTTAAATTTATTTCATACGCTGTATGGTGGATTCGCCAATCTATCCTACAAGCTTTAGCAGAACAATCGCGTATTGTACGTTTGCCTCTAAACAAAATTGGTTCTATCAATAAAATCAATAAAATGTACGCTTTATTAGAGCAATCTAACGAGCGCGCTCCATCCGCTGAAGAAATAGCAGCTGAATTGGATATGACCGTAAACGACGTAAAAGAATCAATGAAAAACTCAGGTCGCCATCTATCTATGGATGCTCCTTTAGTAGAAGGTGAAGATTCTAATTTATATGACGTACTACGCTCCGGAGAATCACCTAATCCAGATAGAGAACTGATTCATGAATCATTACGAACCGAAATCGAACGCTCATTAGAAACATTAACTCCTCGTGAAGCCGATGTCGTTCGTTTATACTTCGGATTAGGCGATCAACACCCTATGACTTTAGAAGAAATTGGCGAAACTTTTGATTTAACTCGCGAACGTGTTCGTCAAATTAAGGAAAAAGCCATTAGAAGATTAAAGCATACTTCTAGAAGTAAAATCCTAAAAACATATCTCGGATAAGCTATTTTTTTATAAAAAAATGTTAACTTTACACTTTTTAAGTTTATAATTAAACATTTATATTACCGTAACAACAGTCTAAGACTGTTCGTTTTTTGATTGATGATTGAAACTCCGGCTGATTACCGGAGTTTTATTTTCTCTTCACTTTCGCTCGTTTTTACCCCATATTCCGTATTAGACTTTCTAGTGAAACAAAAAACAATAATAATTCAAATACTCACGGAAAATCTTAGAAAAAATAGGGATACTTTTTCAAAAAAACTATTGTACTTGATCCAGATTATGAAACTTCTCCTTCCGTAGGAGTAACAAACAAATGAGATCCTTATACATTCTTTCACCTTTATTCCATGTCTATTCGATAATATAATACTATTTAAATTTTGAATTTACTGGGATATTACTTACCTTTAGGCATGCCAAAGAAAATCCAAATAGCAATAAAAGAAGATGTTGATTTTTTAGATAAATTACTAGTAAAGACATCTGGATCTTTGAAAAAAGACAGAATAAAGACTTTGATTCTAATTAAGAAAGGAAAATATGTTTTTTATAGTTCCATTGCTAAAAAATTAGGGAGAACCGAGAAGACTGTACGAGGTTGGGCACAGGAGTATCTGAAAAGCGGTATTTCTGAAATGTTAAGTGTTAGAAGTGGAGGAAATAATACAAAGAAAATATCTGAGAAAATGGCCAATGCTATTGAGCAGAAATTGAATGATCCAAAAACAACAATAACATCGTATGTTGAATTGTTGAAGATTCTCGAAAAAGAGCTTAACGAATCGGTTAATTATGGTGCTTTATATGCTCATTGCAAACGCAAGCATCAATCAAAATTGAAAGTTGCAAGAAAATCCCACTATAAAAAGGATGAAAACGCAGAGGCGTTTTTTAAAAAACCTTGAAAACAAATTTGAAGAGTGTAGAATTATTCTTAATAAAAATAACTTTGAATCTGTAAACCTCTATTTTCAGGATGAAAGTCGTTTCGGTTTGATTACAAAACAGAAAAGAGTTATTACCGCAAAAGGAATAAAAGCCATCGGTACTTATAAACATAGCTATCTTTATAATTGGCTCTGGGGAAGTTTTTCCCCCATAACAGGTGAGAGTTTTTGTATGACAACACAAAGTGTTTGCAAAGAATTATTTGTAAAATATCTGGAAGATTTCAGCAATCACAAGCCAACAGAGTTAAAGATTATGATAATTGATAATGCCGCATTTCATTCCACAAAGGATGTGATAATTCCTGACAATATATTTCTTTTGCCAATTCCACCATATTGCCCAGAACTTAACCCTGCTGAGAAAATGTGGCAATGGATGAAAGATAAAATTGCAATGAAAATTTATGATACTTTAGACGACTTAAACCAAAAAATGGAAGAATTGATTAAAATATCTGATGATAAAACAATTAAATCAATAACAGGCTATCCGTTTTACATGAATGCTTTTTACAGTGTTTTCAAAGTTTAAACGGTATAAAAACAATCTTACAAAGATTCAAATCATCAATAAATATATTTCCTAAACATAATTATATTACAAATTGTCTTTAATGTGTATAACTTATAATGCAAGATTTACAACATTATAAAGAAAGGGAATAAAAAAAGAAAGCTGAGCTAAAAAAGGCAAAAAAAAGACTATTAATACCCAATAAAAGGACTTAGAAGGACTTACCTCTCTTTAAAAAAAAATTAATTATTTTATTGCAGTGGCCTTATTGGGATTCGAACCCAAATCGTCAGAACCGGAATCTGATATTCTATCCAATTGAACTATAAAGCCAATATAATCACTAATATTGAATTAAGGATTTTTATCTATATATCTAATAATAGAGATCTAGTAAAAATCCTTAATCATTTTTCTCGTTTTAAGCTAGGAGCTTTTTTACAATATTAGAAATCGTTTTTCCATCTGCTTGTCCTGCTAATACCTTAGAAGCCTGCCCCATTACTTGCCCCATAGCTGCCATTCCTGAAAAACCTCCTTCTGCAATAATTTCAGCAACTGCAGTTTCTACTTCTTCTTCTGACAATTGAGCAGGTAAAAACTTTTCGATAACAGCTACTTGTGCTAATTCGGGTTCAGCTAAATCTGAACGATTTTGTTCTATATAAATAGCCGCTGAATCTTTACGCTGCTTAACTAAACGTTGTAATAACTTTATTTCATCATCAGCTGAAATCTCTTCCTTAGCTCCACTTTCTGTCTGCGCTAATAGAATAGCTGACTTAATCGCTCTTAAAGCCTCTAATGCTACTGAATCTTTAGCCTTCATAGCATTTTTCATTTCGTCCATAATTTTTGCTGATAAACTCATAAGGATTTTATATTAGATATTTTTTTATAATTAGTTTAAACATTTTATTTCACTTTGAAAACAAAAAAGTAAATTTTTATGAGATGCGAAATTAAAAAAATTACCCGAAAAATCATTACATTTTTCGGGTAAGATAGTATACTTTTTTTATTTTAATTAATCTACATTATCATGTAAAAAAGAATTATTAGAACGCAATTGTATTTCGTCATTATTATCTAAACCTAAAGACATTCTTGACTGATTATTTTGAATTGGGTTGTTTGTTACATCCAACCCCATTCTTTTATAAGCTGGTACTTTTTCATATTCTTCTACACGAGATGCGTTGTTATGAAATTTGTAATTAAATTCTTTCATTTTGCGACGACGTTCTTCTGCTCTTAATCGCAATGATTCTTCAATAGACATTTCTACTGGAGAAATTTCATTAGAAACTGAAGCTAGATTTTGTTCTATTATCGGTTCCTCTGTTTGCTTCATTGTAATATTTAGTTCTTCTGGAAGCTTTTCTATTACAGGTTCTGCTTTTTTGGTTTGAAAAAATGGGTTTTCATTTTCCATATATTCTTCCAAAGAGTGGCGAATAATTCCGTCTTGTGACACTTCTGTCATGGACACAAATTGAACAGCCTGATTTACTTTTATGTCTTTTATTTCATCTGTTAATTCAAAAACATTTTTTTCAGTAGTTGCAGAAGGAGGTGTTACCATCTCTTTTCTAGCTACTGGTAAATCGAAAGTAAATGCCATAGGTTCTTGAGCAGAAATTACTTCGGGTGCTACTACTTCCATAGCTTTAGCTTCTGGACTTGTGATAAAAAATTCATTTGCTACAACTTGTTTAGGCGGAACTATTTCAAAAGTAACGTTTAAATTTTTAATAAATTCAGAAGTTGGAACTAAATCTAAATTTGAAATTACTGATTGATTCACAACTGATTGTTGTGTCACAGACTGCTGCACCACTGGTTGATGAAAATCAGTTGGTGCAGAAACAGGAGATATTAGACCATCAGATGTTTCATCCTCTAAATTATACACTACTCTTGAATCTACAGGCGGTGTAGGAATAACTGGAGTTACAGGTATAACGGGCTCAGAAGGTGTAATAACCGTATTAAAATCAAAACCTTGTGCTTCAAATTTTTGGGTTAAATTTTGCACTAATTTTTGTTCGTCTTCTAAAGCATGAATTATTTTCCTAGGCTCTGTATTTACAAAACCTGCCTGTTGTTCTATACAAAACCCTGTTGCAATAACGGTTACTGAAATTTTATCTCCAAGTTCTTCATCTTCTCCAACTCCCATGATTATATTAGCATTATAACCTGCTTCTTCTTGAATATAGTCATTGATTTCTCCTATTTCATCAATAGTAATTTCATTAGCACCTGAAACGATAAGCAACAAAACGTTTTTAGCACCTGTAATTTTATTATCATTTAACAATGGTGAATCTAAAGCGGCTACAATAGCTTCTTTTGCTCTGTGTTCTCCTTCTGCTGTAGCAGATCCCATAATAGCTGTGCCACTATTAGACAAAACTGTTTTAGCATCTTTTAAGTCAATATTTTGAGTATAGTGATGGGTAATTACCTCTGCAATACCTCTTGACGCTGTAGCTAAAACTTCATCAGCTTTAGAAAATCCAGCTTTAAAACCTAAATTACCGTATACTTCACGAAGTTTGTTATTGTTAATAACAATCAACGAATCTACTTGTTTTCTTAATTTTTCAACACCTAATAAAGCTTGTTCTGAACGAACTTTGCCTTCAAACTGAAAAGGAATTGTTACGATACCAACAGTTAAGATGTCTTTTTCTTTAGCTAATTGAGCAATTACTGGCGCAGCACCTGTACCAGTACCCCCTCCCATACCTGCTGTTATAAAGACCATCTTAGTATTTGTGTCTAACATCTTCTCAATATCCTCTATACTTTCTAAAGCTGCTTGATGCCCTACTTCAGGGTTTGCTCCAGCACCTAATCCTTCTGTTAGGTTAGCACCTAACTGAATACGATGTGGCACATTACTATTTTGCAAAGCTTGAGAATCTGTATTACACACAATGAAATCAACACCTTTGATTCCTTGTTTATACATGTGATTAATAGCATTACTACCACCACCACCAACACCAATTACTTTTATCACATTGGTTTGCGTTTTAGGCAAATCAAATGATATACTTCCAAATCCTGAGTTGCTTTCCATACTATTTGGTATTTATTTTTTCTTGTGTTACGATTGACAATAAACGATTACTCGGCATTATCTAAAAAATCTTTAATTTTATCTATGTATTTATCAAAAAAGGAACGACGAATCGTTTTTTCAGTTGACTTTGATTCAGGGATTTGGGCTTCCTCAATTTCCTTTTTCAACTCCTCTTCTATCTTTTTTTGTTCTTCTTCTGTTGGTTTTTGAACCAAAATAGGCTCTGGTATATAATCTTCTTTAAGAATAGCACTCATGGTATTATTACGAATACTATTCATGACTAAACCTACCGCTGTGGCATACAATGGACTTGAAATCTCTTCACCTGAACTACCTGCTAGATGTTCGTTTGGATAACCTATCCGAGTATCCATACCTGTTATATACTCGACTAATTGTTTAATATGTTTTAACTGAGATCCGCCTCCTGTTAATACAATTCCTGCAATTAATTTTTTTCTTGGATCATCATGACCGTATGATCTAATTTCACTATAAATTTGCTCTACAATTTCCACGACACGAGCGTGGATTATTTTAGAAAGATTTTTCAATGAAATTTCTTTTGGTTCGCGTCCTCTCAATCCTGGTATAGATACGATTTCATTGTCTTTATTTTCTCCTGGCCAAGCAGAACCAAATTTTGTTTTTAACAGTTCGGCTTGTTTTTCAATGATTGAGCAACCTTCTTTTATATCTTCTGTTATAACATTACCTCCAAATGGAACAACTGCTGTATGACGAATAATTCCATCTTTAAAAATAGCTAAATCTGTTGTACCTCCCCCAATATCTATTAGAGCTACGCCAGCTTCTTTTTCTTCTTGACTTAAAACAGCATCGGCCGAAGCTAACGGTTCTAACGTTAACCCCGACAAATCTAGACCTGCACTTTTTATACAACGGCCTACATTTCGGATGGAAGATGCTTGTCCTAATACAACATGAAAACTAGCTTCTAAACGACCTCCGTACATTCCTATGGGTTCTTTTATCCCTTCTTGTCCATCAATTTTAAATTCTTGAGGCAATACGTGAATAATTTCTTCACCTGGCAACATTGGTAATTTTTGAACTTGTCCGATAAGTAAATTAATATCTTTTTCACTAATTACTTCTTCGGCATTAGGTCTTGATATATAGTCACTATGCTGAATACTACGGATATGTTGTCCTGCAATACCCACCACTACATCTTTTATTTTGTAACCTGAATCTTTTTCTGCTAGGGAAACAGCTTCTTGTATAGACTGGATGGTTTGAGTAATATTATTTACTACCCCACGAGCCACACCGAGACTTTTAGACTTCCCTACACCTAAAATTTCAAGCTTACCATATTCATTTTTCTTACCTAACATAGCTACAATTTTAGTTGTACCTATATCAAGTCCTACTGCTATATTATCTCTTTCCATACTCTTTTATTTTGTGCATACTACTTGTTTGATAAATTTTAGATTGATCGTTTTATACGAACCTAAAATTGTATCCTGCACTGCTTTTTGAAAAAAAGCTTTATAGTTATTAAATTTTCGTTCCATGTAAATGGTTCTTCCAAAAATCACGTCATAACCATAGTTTCTATTTTTCATTATTATGCTCCCATCTGGTTTTATTTGCATTCCTATGATGTTTTTTTTCAAAAATTCATCATCATGAATCATCTTTAGTAACGTTACAAAATCCTTACTACAGGAATTCTGCGTGGCACCATAAACTAATGGCACACGTGCACTAAAATTACCTGACAAGGGCATTTTACCTCCTTTATAATCAATATAATAAGAGTCGTTATTATTAAAAACTCGAGCGATTGGGGTTTTTTGAGTAACTACAGTTTTAAGCTTTCCATCTACACTTACATAAACTTCGGCTTTCTCAACCAGTTTATGTTTGTTTATAGAAACTTCTATAGCATTCAAATCTAATTCTTCTTTTGCCACTGAAAAAGAGCCTCCAAAATTTTCTATCAACAAGTTATTAACGATTTCAGGCGTTAAAAAAGGGTTATTTTTATCCACAATTTCCACTTGTGGTTTGGTGATTTTTCTGGATTCATTTCTTTTTAGAGCAAAAGAATACAGAAAAATTACAATCCCAAAAATGACTATTAATTGAATATTTGTCAACCAATTTTTACGCATCTAATGCTTTTTTTATCAGAGGAACCATTTCGCCTACATCTCCTGCCCCTATAGTAACTATTATTGGGGCATCTGATGCTTCTAAAAGACCTATTAGTTCTTCTTTTTGTACTAATCTTTTATTTTTATTTTCAATTTTATCTAACAACCATTGCGAGGTAATACCTGGCATGGGTAGTTCTCTCGCTGGATAAATTTCCATTAAGAGCAGTTCATCAAATTGTCCTAAGCTTTTAGCAAAATCGTCTGCAAAATCTTTAGTCCTACTAAATAAATGTGGCTGAAATACAGCCAACACTTTTTTGTTTGGATATAATTCTCGTACCGCCTGATGTACCGCATTGATTTCGGTCGGATGATGTGCATAATCGTCTATATACACAAAATCAGGTTTCCTGATTTGGAATGAAAAACGACGTTTTACTCCTTTAAATGTTGCTAATGCCTTAACAATAGATTCTACAGGTGTGCCATAAGTACGAGCCATAGCTAAAGCTAATAAAGCGTTTGTTAAATTATGTTTTCCTGGTAATCCAAATTTCACATCTTTAATTTCTTCAGTTGGTGTTTTTACATCAAAAACATACCATCCGTCAATGATCTTTACATTATGCGCTACAAACTGAGAGTCATCATTTGCTCCTACCGTTACCCCTTTTAAAGATAAACCATTGATTACAAATAAATTAGACTTATCTTCTACTTTTTCGGCAAATTCATTAAATGAAGCTTTTATAGAGGCATCATCTCCATAAATATCTAAATGATCTGCGTCCATTGATGTTACGCAAGCTATATTTGGGTGCAAATGTAAAAAAGATCTATCAAATTCATCTGCTTCAACGACAGTAATTGTTTTTCCTGAACCAATTAAATTGGAATTATAGTTTTCTACTATACCTCCTAAAAAGGCTGTTATGTCTAATCCGCTTTCGTAAAGTATGTGACCTAAAATACTTGAGGTAGTGGTTTTTCCATGAGTCCCTGCTACGGCAAAACAAAAAGTATCCTTTGTAATAATACCTAAAACTTCTGCTCGTTTTTTTATAGTAAATCCTTTTTCTTTAAAGTAATCCCATTCTGAAAGTTGTTTAATAGCAGGTGTATAAACTACTAGTGTGTTTTCAGGCGTACAAAAATCTGGAATATGAGCAATATTATCGTCAAAATGAATAGTAATACCGCTTGTCATTAAATCATTTGTTAGTATGGTAGGTGTTTTATCATACCCCATTACTTCTTTTCCTATATTCTTAAAGTAACGAGCTAAGGCACTCATTCCAATACCTCCTACTCCTATAAAATAAACGTTATGTATTTGATTTAGATTCATCTTTAATTTCAATCTCTTTTTTATTACTGTTGATCTTTGATCATTCTTGCTTGTAATTCTTTTTTTATTTAACCCACTTTATTATTTCATCTACAATTTGTTTTGTTGCGTTGGGCAATGCTAAAGCTTTTATATTTTTACTTAATTTTTCTTGTTTTTCGTTATCATTAAAAAGTGATTGAAAAACTGCTTTAAACTGATTTTCTAATTCACTTTCTTTTAACACAATAGCTCCTTGTTTTTCAACGATGGCTTGTGCGTTTTTAGTTTGATGATCTTCTGCTACATTAGGTGACGGAATAAATATTACGGGTTTACCTATCAAACATAATTCAGAAACAGATGAAGCTCCTGAACGAGAAATTACGAAATCGGCGGCGGCATATACCAAATCCATTCTATCAATATAGGAGAGTATCTTCACTCCTTTTTTATCACCAAAGTGTTTGTATTCTTCAAAATACAATTTACCACATTGCCATATTATTTGAATATCTTTTTCTAATAACCAATCTATTTCTTTTGCTATTAATTGATTAATCCTTCTGGCACCTAAACTACCTCCTAAGATTATTAAGTTTTTTTTAGAAGGATCTAAGTTAAAATAAGCTAAAGCTTCTTCTTTTTTACTATCAACAGAGATTAAATCTTGACGAACTGGATTTCCTGTAAGCAATATATTTTGTTTTGGAAAAAATCGTTCCAAATTTTCATAAGCCACACAAATTTTTTGGGCTTTTTTACTTAATAATTTATTCGTAATTCCTGGATATGAATTTTGTTCTTGAATTATTGTTGGAATTCCTAGCATGGAAGCCACTTTTAGTACAGCTCCACTAGCAAAACCTCCTGTACCGATAACTACATCTGGCTTAAAATTTCTTATAATTCCAAATGATTTGATCAAACTTGATACTAATTTTAATGGAAACAGGGCATTTTGCAACGTTAGTTTTCTTTGGATTCCTGCAATCCACAATCCTTTTATTGAATAACCTGCTTGAGGTACTTTTTGCATTTCCATTTTATCATGAGCTCCTACAAATAAAATAGCAGCTTGTGGATAACGTGATTTAATTTCGTTCGCAATAGCTATAGCAGGATAAATATGTCCTCCTGTTCCTCCTCCGCTGATTATGAATTTTGGATTTTGCTTCATTCTTATTTATTTAAAATGGGATTCATGGGATTGTTTTTATCTTCAATAGAAAAATCTTCGTTTATTTCGGTATCTATTTTATTTTGTTCTTTAATTTCTCTATCTATGATTCGTTGTAAAGCGGCTTCTCTTTCTTCTTTTTCTTCTTTTTCTTGTTCTATTTCTTCTTCTTTTTTGGTTACATTCAATATAATCCCAATGGCTGCACATGTCATCCATATTGAAGTACCACCACTACTGATGAGTGGTAAGGTTTGTCCTGTAGTAGGTAATAATTCAACTGCCACTCCCATATTGATAAAGGCTTGAAAGATAATTGGAAAACCTAATCCAGCTACTATGAGTTTACCAAATAGTGTGGGGGCTTTATAGGATGCTATTACAAAACGAACAAACAGCATAAGGTATAAGAAAATAATAGCAAAACCACCTATTAATCCGAATTCTTCAATAATGATCGCAAAGATAAAATCTGAAGATGATTGTGGAAGAAAGTTACGTTGTACGCTTTTACCTGGACCTAACCCGTAGATCCCTCCCGTTGCTATAGCTGTTTTGGCTTTTTCAATTTGATAATCTTCATCTGGATCTGATTTGTCTGATATAAAGTTTTCAATGCGACTCATCCAAGTATCTACACGATTTGGAAAAGCATCTGGAAAGGCTTTAACTAAAATAATAAAAAAAAGTGCGGCAGCAATTCCCATACCTATAATTATGGCACTATTTTTTATGGGATATTGTCCTACGAAGGTAATCATTAAGACCATAGAAAAAATAAGTGCTGCTGTAGAAAAGTTGGCTGGAAATATTAAGCCTACAGTTACAAATACAGGAATCCACAAAGAAATGAATGATTTTTGGAAGGTCATTTCTTCGATATCTGTTTTAGACAAATAGCGCGCTACATACATATACAAGACCATAGCTGCTAAAGCAGATGGCTGAAATGAGATACCTCCAGGTAGTTGTATCCATCTACTTGCATTAGCCCCATCAATTACAGTTCCTTTGAATAAGGTATAAAGTAACATTAGCCATACAAAAGGTAATAAAACCAATGATAGATTTCTAAAATAGTGATAGGGTACTTTATGAGAACCGTACATAATAGCAAAACCTAATCCTAGGTGCATAAAATGTTTGAGTAGATAGCCTAAGGTATTTCCTGTACCTCTACCCAGATAAGCTAAATTACTACTTGCGCTATATACGGGCATAAAGGAAAATAAGGCCAATAGTGCAACAAATGCCCAAATGACTTTATCTCCTTTTAGATTATGTAGTAATTTTTTCATATTTTGTATTTAGGTTTAAAAGATTAGGTTTTGTACTCTAAAACCTAAATCTTATAAATTTTGAACGGCTTGCTTAAATTGACGTCCTCTATCTTCATAATTTTCAAACAAATCAAAACTTGCACAAGCAGGTGATAATAAAACGGTGTCCCCTTTTTCTGCTAAACGGTAAGCTTGTTTTACTGCTTCTGCCATTGAATCTGTTTCTATCATTTCATCTACAATACTTCCAAACGACTCCATTATTTTTTTATTATCTACTCCTAAACAAATAATTGCTTTTACTTTTTCGTTTACTAATGGCAAAAGTTCTGTATAATCATTTCCTTTATCAACCCCTCCAACGATCCATACGGTTGGTGTAGACATGCTATCTAGCGCAAAAAATGTAGCATTTACATTGGTTGCTTTAGAATCATTTATATATTGTACATTATTAATTTTTAATACTTTTTCTAAACGATGTTCAACTGCTTGAAAGTCTGACAAACTTTCTCGTATAGTTGATTTTCTAATTTTTAATAACTGTGCAACTGTTGCTGCTGCCATAGCGTTTTTTACATTATGTTTTCCTTCTAAAGATATTTCGTTGATTGGCATATCAAATATTTCGTTTGTTATATTGAATTTTATCGTATCATTTTCTAAATAGGCTCCAAAGTCTAACTTTTTAGAAATGGAGAAGGGTATTAATTTTGCTTTGGTTGTATTTTGAAGTAACCAATTATTTATAGCTTCGTCATCTGCATCATAAATCAAATAATCTTCTTCTGTTTGATTCATTGTGATTCTAAACTTTGAAGCGATATAATTTTCGTATTTATACTCATATCGATCTAAATGATCTGGACTTATGTTTGTTATGATTGCTATATGTGGTTTGTATGTTTCAACGCCATCTAGCTGAAAACTACTTAGTTCTAAAACATAGGTATCAAATTTATCATCGGCTACTTGCCAAGCAAAACTTTTTCCTATATTACCAGCAAGACCTACATTTATTCCGCCTTGTTTTAGAAGGTGATAAGTTAACATGGTTGTAGTTGTTTTACCATTACTACCTGTTATTCCTACTGTTAGAAGATTGGTAAACTGATTTGTAAACTCAATTTCAGAAAGTACGGGTATTTTTTTTTCTATTATTTTTTTTACAATAGGAGCTTTGTCTGGAATACCGGGGCTTTTCATTACCACATCTGCATTTAAGATGAGTTCTTCTGTGTGCCTTTCGTCTTCAAACTTAATTTTATGAAGTAATAGTATTTCTTTATAAGTATCTTTCATTTTTCCAAAATCAGAAACAAATACTTCGTATCCTTTTTTCTTCCCGAGAATTGCGGTACCTACACCACTTTCTCCTCCTCCTAAAACAACTAGTCTCATGATTATCTTAATTTTAAAGTTACAATAGAAACAATAGTTAATAAAATTCCTACAATCCAAAAACGGGTTACTATTTTGCTTTCATGGTATCCTTTTTTTTGATAATGATGATGCAAAGGAGACATTAAGAAAATACGACGTCCTTCGCCATATTTTCTTTTGGTGTATTTAAAATAAGTTACTTGTAATACTACTGATAGATTTTCTGCTAAAAATATTCCACAAATAACGGGGATTAACATTTCTTTACGAACGGCTATTGCTAATACAGCTATTACTCCTCCTATGGTTAAACTTCCTGTATCTCCCATAAAAACGGCAGCTGGAAAACTATTATACCATAAAAAGCCTACTAATGATCCTATAAAGGCAGCTATAAAAACGGTCATTTCTCCGGAATGAGGGATAAACATTATATTTAGGTATTTAGAAAAAATAATATTACCTGAAACAAATGTAAATACCCCTAATGCTATTACTGATATAGCGGAAGTACCAGCAGCTAATCCGTCAATACCATCCGTAAGGTTAGCTCCATTTGAAACAGCTGTAATAATAAAGATAACCACTGGTATAAAAATTAACCAAGCATAGTTTTCATAACCTTCTCCCATAAAGGATAAAACTTCTGCATAATCAAACTCATTATTTTTAAAAAAAGGGATTGTAGTAGCTGTTGATTTTTCTTCTACCATCATGGGTTTGATCGTATTCTGAGAAGCGTCAATTTCTATTTTGGTATGTGCCATTTCTTTACGAATGGTTACTTGTGGGTGAAAATACAAAACGGATCCTACAAACAATCCTAGCCCTACTTGACCTATAACTTTAAAAATTCCCTTTAATCCTTCTTTATCTTTTTTGAATACCTTGATATAATCATCTAAAAAACCTATCAATCCCATCCATAGCATAGAAATGATTAACAATATAACATAAATATTATCTAATCTTGCAAATAGTAAAACAGGAATTAGGGTAGAGAATATAATAATAATCCCCCCCATTGTTGGTGTTCCTGCTTTTTGAGTTTGGCCTTCTAAACCTAATTCGCGAACGGTTTCACCAATTTGCAAACGTCTCAGGTAGCTTATTACTTTTTTCCCATAAATAGTTGACAATAACAGTGACATAATAATTGCCAATGCTGATCGAAAAGTAATGTATTGAAAAACACCTGTTCCAGGCACATCTTGAACTTTATCTAAATATTCAAATAAGTAGTATAACATACTTTATAAGGTTTTGGATTTTGGATTTTGATTTTGGATTTCTTTTTAAATCACCAATCAGCTTTCTAAATCAATTATTATTTATTTAATTGTTCTAATAATTCTTTTACTATTTTCATATCATCAAAATCATGACGTATTCCATTGATTTCTTGATATGTTTCATGTCCTTTGCCGGCTATTAAAATTATATCGCCTTTTTCAGCCATTTGACAAGCTGTTTTTATAGCTTGTTTACGATCTTTTATGGCTAAATATTTTTTAAAATTTTCTGCACTAATTCCAGCTTCCATTTCTTCTATAATAACCTCGGGACTTTCGGTACGAGGGTTATCGGAAGTTAAAATTGCTTTTGAACTCATTTCTGTGGCAATTCGTGCCATGATAGGACGTTTTGTTCTATCTCTATCACCTCCACAACCTACAATAGTAATTAGTTGTTCATTTTTTGTACGAATATCATTAATGGTATTCAATACGTTTTCTAGAGCATCTGGTGTATGTGCATAATCTACTATGGCTGTAATTTTTTCTTTGGAAACAATAAACTGAAATCTACCAGAAACGCTTTCTAATTCGGATAATAACCGTAAAGCTTCTATTTTATCTATTCCGAGCTCTACGGCTACGCCATAGATAGCAAGTAAGTTGTAAGCATTAAAAGTACCTATCAAGCGAGTCCAAACATCGTGTTCATTAACTTTTAATTGAAGTCCAGACAATTGATTTTCTAATATAACGGCCTTATAATCTGCATAGGTTTTTAAAGCATAGGTTTTTTTCCTTGCTTGTGTATTTTGTAACATTACAGTTCCGTTTTTGTCATCAATATTGGTTAATGCAAAAGCAGTTTTGGGTAAATGGTCGAAAAAGGTTTTTTTAACGTCTCGGTATTCCGCAAATGTAGGATGATAATCTAGGTGATCATGGGACAAATTGGTAAAAACACCTCCTGCAAAAAGTAAACCTTCGGTTCGTTTTTGATGTACTCCATGAGAACTTACTTCCATAAAGCAATATTCACATCCTTCTCGGATCATTTCATTTAAAAAATAATTAATAGTTAATGAATCGGGTGTTGTATGGGTTGCTTTATATTCTATTGTATCAACCATAATTTTAACGGTTGATAACAATCCTACTTTATATCCTGCTTTTTTAAACATTTGATATAAGAGGGATGCTATTGTGGTTTTACCATTTGTGCCTGTAACGCCAACTAAAGTTAACTTATGTGATGGTGTTCCATAATAATTATTTGCTAATTGGGCTAAAGCACTATTTGTATCTATTACTTTTACATAGGTTATATTTTGCAAACAAGTTTGAGGCAATTCTTCACAAATTATTACACTAGCTCCTAAACTAATTGCTTTGTCAATATACTGATGCCCATCAGACAATGTTCCTCGTATTGCTACAAAAACATCATCTGTTCCGATTTTACGAGAATCGAACTGAATTTGATTTACAGTTATGGAAGTAGATCCCAAAACTGTCTCTATAGTTACTTTGTATAATAAATCTTTTAAATTCATTTTTTCCCTATTATCTTTTAATTGGAAGACAAAATGTTATATGTTTTGTTTACGACAATTCTAAAACTATAATTGCATTTTTTCTAATAAATTCTCCT
Organism: Flavobacterium davisii; assembly: GCF_042182265.1. Lineage (NCBI taxonomy): Bacteria > Pseudomonadati > Bacteroidota > Flavobacteriia > Flavobacteriales > Flavobacteriaceae > Flavobacterium > Flavobacterium davisii. The sequence continues at coordinate 1,568,800 of NZ_CP097869.1, read as the reverse complement.
GCTTGAATGGACTGTTTTTTTACTTTGCCAAATCCACTTATCCTTACTTTCATACCTAAATTTTCTAACAAAGCTACTGCGTCCATTCCTGGCATTCCTTTTGTATTGGGTACGTATAAAGGTTTTTTGTTTAGTTTTTCATTGTAAGCTAAATAACTTTTTTCTTGTTTATTAACTTTTTTCTTTAATGATTTTATTTCATCTGTAGAAGGAACATCTGTAAAAACTTTTTGCGCAATTCTTTTAAAAACAGGACCTGCTACATCAGCACCATAATAATTATTACTAGACGTATTAGGTTTATGAATAACGACTATACACGAATATTGTGGATCTTCTGCTGGAAAATAACCAGCAAAAGAAGAAGCATAATACATTTGTGTATCGCCTTTATGGTAATCTATTTGAGCTGTTCCTGTTTTTCCTGCCATAGAAAAATCTTTAGAATATAGCTTAGATGCTGTTCCTCGTTTAACAACATTTTTCAACATAGCTTTTACTTTTGAAAGCGTGGTATTTGAACAAATCTTAGCATTAATCACTTCTGTATCAAACTTTTTCACAACCTTGTTCCACTCTTTTACTTCTTGAACGAATTTAGGTTTAACCATGACTCCATTATTAGCTACCGCATTATACAATGTAAGTGTTTGTAAAGGGGTTACCGAAACACCATATCCAAAAGCCATCCAAGGAAGAGAAATACCACTCCAATTTCCTTTTCCTGGTTGTGGGATTCTGGGTTTTCCTTCTCCTTTAAAAGGCAAACCTAAAGACGTATTTAATCCTAAATAATTAATATGATCTACAAATTGTTGTGGATTATCTTTATAATTTTCATAAACGGCCTGAACTAAAACAGTATTAGAAGAGAGTTCAAAACCTCTAGCAAATGAAATTTTCCCATATCCTCCTTCATGAGAGTCTTTTACTTTTCTACCTCTGTATACTACTACTCCACCGTAGGTGTTATAAATTTTACTGGTATCAATTTTTTTATCTTCTAATAATGCTAAAACATCAAGTAACTTAAAGGTGGAACCTGGCTCATGTGATTCTGCAACAGCATAATTAATCGTTTCGTAATATGATCCATCTTTAGCTCTTCCTAAATTTGAAATAGCTTTAACATCTCCCGTTTTGGTTTCCATAACCACAGCACAACCGTGCTCTGCTTCATATAGTTCTAGTTGTTTGAGTAATGCGTGATGTGCAATATCTTGTATATATACATCAATAGTAGATACTATATCATAACCATCTATAGGTTCTACTTCATTATTATCTCGAATAGGTTTCCATTGTCCTTTGGCTATTTTTTGTTTTAGAACCTGACCATCTTTTCCTTTTAAATATTTACCGAAAGCACCTTCAATCCCTACACGAGTCAGACTTCCCCCGTCATTAAAACGTTCATAGCCTATTGTTCTTTCAGCAATTTTACCTATTGGATGTTCTCTTACGGTTTGTTGTTCTATGATAATTCCTCCTTTATAAGCTCCTAAGTTTAACAAAGGAAATTTTTTAATTTTTGCATGTTCTGTATAACTTAATTTACGAGCAACCAACATATAGCGGTTTTTATTGGCTCTTGCTTTTCTAAAATCGTTTAATAAAGAACTACTTGATTTTTTTAGCATTGGTGCTAAAGAATCAGCAAGTGGCTTAATATGTTTATTAAAATTTTCTTGAGAAGGAGCCAACGCATCAAAACGAATTGTATACTCAGGAATAGAAGTTGCCAAAAGGCTACCATCTGATGAATAAACATTTCCTCTATTAGCTGGAATTACAAAGTTTTTGATAGTACGTTCTTTGGCTAATTGTCTATAATAAGTCCCTTCAACCCATTGAATATTGCTTAGTTTTACAGCAACAGCGGATGATATTACCAATATAAGTAATGCCACCCCATAAATACGATTTAATATATTTCTATTTATTACTGCCATAGCTTTTCCCAAGCTGTTTTTTCTTTTGCTACTTTTATTTTTTTAGGAGGAACCGATGATGGTACGATGTTTAATATTGCCATTTGAGCTGCCACATTGGATTCCATTTTTATTTTCATTAATTCGGATCTTCTGTCTACAAATTCAGATCGTAGCTCTTTTACTTCATTATTTAATTCTGCTATACGAAAAACTTTCTTCTCATAACTATGTGTATTGGCAATCATTATAATGGCTAACACTAATAAAAAGAGTATAAAAATCCAATTCTTAGCAGCATCTTCATTTAAAAGATACCGAGCTTTTAATATATTAAAAATTTTGTTTTTCATATTTCATCATGATGCTAAGGCAACATTGATTCTTATAATTTTTCGGCAATACGAAGTTTTGCACTTCGAGCTCTGTTGTTTATTTTTATTTCTTCATTCGTCGGAACAATGAGTTTACCAATAGCTTTCATAGGTACTTCAAATCTTCCAAACATATCTCGTTCTGGCTCTCCTTCAAACATTCCATTTTTAACAAATCGTTTCACTAGACGATCTTCTAAAGAATGGTAAGAAATAACACTTAATCTTCCTCCTACATTTAAGACATCTAACGATTGCTCTAAAAACTCTTTTAAGACATCCATTTCTTGATTTACTTCAATACGTATGGCTTGATAAATTTGAGCTAGAATTTTATTCGCTTTATGACTTGGTAAGTGTTTTCCTAAAACTTGCTTTAAATCTTCTGTATTAACAATTCTTTCTGTATCTCTCGCTTCTATAATCGTCCTAGCTAAAGCTGGAGCATTTTTAAGTTCTCCATACTCTAAAAAAATACGACGTAAATTCGCATCATCGTATTCGTTCACTACAGTGTAGGCGCTCAATTCATTTTTTTGATTCATTCTCATATCGAGAGCGCCATCAAAACGAGTAGAAAAACCGCGTTCAGGCACATCAAATTGGTGAGAGGAAACTCCTAAATCAGCTAAAATCCCATCTACCTTTCGAATATTCTGAAAACGTAAAAAATTTCTGATATACCTAAAATTTTCTTTAATTAAAACAAATCTTGGATCTGGTATTGTATTAGCCCAAGCATCTTCGTCTTGATCAAAAGCAAACAATTTCCCATTAGGCCCCAACCGAGATAATATTTCCCTTGAATGACCTCCTCCTCCAAAAGTTACATCTACATACACTCCATCCGGTTTGATATTCAAACCATCAACTGTCTCCCTTAATAAAACCGGATTATGATATTCCATCGTCATCAAAATTTAAATCTCCCATTACTTCTTCAGCTAAATCCGCAAAATCCATCACTGAATCATCAATAGCTTTTTCATATAACTCTTTATCCCAAATTTCTAATATAGTCACTGCCGAAGACAAAACAACGTTATTCGTAATATTTGCAAAAACCGCTAAATCTTTAGGAATTAACAAACGTCCTGTAGCATCAATCTCCACTACTTTAACTCCTGCTGTAAATCGACGAATAAAATCATTGTTCTTTTTTACAAAACGATTCAACTTATTGATTTTTTGCATCATAACATTCCATTCACTCATCGGATACAACTCTAAACATTGTTGAAAAACAGAACGTTTTAACACAAACCCTTCCTGCAAAGAAGTCGCCAATTGCCCTTTCAAGGCAACCGGTAACATCAACCTGCCTTTCGCATCTGCTTTACATTCATATGTTCCAACAATGGTATTCAAGGAGTTACACTTTGTACTGTACAAATACAAAGATAGGAATATTTTTACCACATTTTACCACAAAATACCACTTTGTTGATAAGTTTTGATTTTATAAGAAATACACCACAAAACCCCAAGAACCTCCTCTTTCTTCTTTTCCTACCTTTAACTCTCAAAGAAGACGACCTTAATCTGTTTAAAAATCAAATTCTCTTTATTTTATTTTGAACCGCCATTTTAAAGTTTTTTAACCCCAAACCCACTTTTTTTATTATTAATACACATTTTCAAAACATCTTCATACCCTATATATACAGTATTAAGTAAATCATTTTTTTCATTATAAATAAACACTCAACTTAAATGACTAATTATGATTACACCCAAAATCTCTCCTATTTTCTTTTTTTGTACTCATTGCAAAAGCACTTCAGCAGTTGAATATAAAATCAGGCAAAACACTTTCCTTTATTTAACCCAATTTCCAGATTAGAAAAATATTTAACTTATTTTCTTTCTAAACGAAGCCTAATATAAAATCTAGATTCAGATCAATTAACGCCTTCATAAATCACTTTTTAAAAGACTTTTATACACAAAACTTATTTATTTTCAATTTAGAAACAGATGAACACCCCCAGTATTTCCATTCAATTACACCTTCGTTCTTTCTTAACAAATTAGCACTCATAAAAGTAAAACCATTATTATTTACAATCTAAATAAAAATTTTATCTTTGTAACCTTATGACGCAAATTACATCTGACAATAATAGCCATCAAGAAACAGTAAAAAATGTTTTTACTAGTTACTTAGAAAAAAATGGGCATCGAAAGACACCTGAACGATATGCAATTCTTCAGGAGATATACGACAGTTCAGAACATTTTGATATAGAAAATCTTTATATTAAAATGAAAAACAAAAATTATCGCGTATCACGAGCTACACTTTATAACACCATTGAATTGTTATTAGATTGCGGTTTAGTTCGCAAACACCAATTTGGTCAAAATCAAGCGCATTATGAAAAATCTTACTTTGACAAACAACATGATCATATTATTATGACTGATACAGGCGAAGTAATTGAATTTTGCGACCCAAGAATACAAACCATCAAACAAACTATGGAAGATTTATTTGGAATTGAGATCCAAAATCATTCTCTATATTTCTACGCTACTAAAAAGAAAAATTCTTAAAAATTACAAACAACAACACAATGACTGTAGACTTACTACTAGGATTACAATGGGGCGATGAAGGCAAAGGAAAAATTGTCGATGTACTAACCTCTAAATACGATATAATAGCGCGATTTCAAGGAGGTCCTAATGCAGGACACACACTTGAGTTTGACGGAATAAAACACGTTTTACGCACAATCCCATCTGGTATTTTTCATAAAAACGCAATAAATATCATTGGTAATGGTGTTGTTATAGACCCCGTTGTCTTTCAAAAAGAAATAGAAGGACTTGAAAAGTTCAATATGAACATTGAGTCAAAATTATTGATTTCAAGAAAAGCACATCTTATTTTACCAACCCATCGCTTATTAGATGCTGCTTCTGAAACAGCTAAAGGAAAAGCTAAAATTGGCTCAACTCTAAAGGGTATTGGACCAACTTATATGGACAAAACAGGACGTAACGGCCTAAGGGTTGGAGACATTGAAATGTCTGATTTCATTGAAAAATATCGTTCTTTAGCAAATAAGCATGAGGAAATGATTAAGTTTTACGATGTAAATATTCAATACAACCTTCCCGAAATGGAAAAAGAATTTTTTGAAGCCATAGAAGGCTTAAAAAAATTAACTTTTATTGATAGCGAAGAATTTTTAGCAAAAGCTCAAAAAGAAGGTAAGTCTATTCTTTGCGAGGGGGCACAAGGCTCCTTATTAGATGTTGACTTTGGAACTTATCCTTTTGTAACTTCATCTAACACTACTGCTGCCGGAGCTTGTACAGGCTTAGGCATTGCCCCTAACAAAATAAAAGAGGTATTTGGTATTTTCAAAGCCTATACTACTCGTGTTGGATCTGGACCATTCCCTACAGAGGATTTTGGAACAGATGGCGAAACAATGGCTAAAGTAGGCAATGAATTTGGCTCTGTAACAGGACGCGCTAGACGCTGTGGATGGCTGGATTTAGTAGCTTTAAAATATGCTATTCAAATAAATGGTGTAACTCAATTGATGATGATGAAGGGCGATGTCCTTTCTGGTTTTGAAACACTGAAAGTTTGCACCGCTTATAACTATAAAGGTGAAATTATAAAACATCTCCCTTTTTCTATTGAAGAAGAAAATCTAACCCCTGTTTATACCGAATTTAAAGGTTGGAAGGCTGATCTAACAGACATGAGCTCTTTTGAAGAACTCCCTATTGAGCTAAAAAACTATATTCATTTCATTGAAAAAGAGCTAGAAGTTCCTATTATGATTATATCTGTTGGACCTGACAGAAAACAAACAATTATCAAATCATAATATAGAAATCAATTTATACAATAAGATACCGCCCCAAAAAAGCTAAACACTATTTGGGGCATTTTTATAAAAAGAAAATCAAATACAATTACGCGTTCAAATTAAAACCTGTTAAACTATTTTCATTCCAAATTTCAATAGATTTAGATTAGAAAACAGCCTCAACTTCTTTCTTCCACCTATCCTTTTAAGATCTCCGATTACTTTATCCATAAAAAAATAATAAAAATAATTTTTTCATTTTTAACCACTATATTTGTCATATAAAAACGAATTAATAAAGTGGAGCACTTAATAGAAGACGGTAAATACAAATATTTCGAAGCAGGAGAAGGGACTCCAATTGTAATTTTACATGGATTAATGGGAGGTCTTAGTAATTTTGGAGGAGTTGCTCAATATTTCCCTAACAAAGGATACAAAGTAGTAATTCCTGAATTACCTTTATATACCCAAAATATATTAAAAACCAATGTAAAAGCATTTGCTGTATACCTTAAAAATTTCATTAATTATAAAGGTTATGATAGAGTTGTCCTTGTAGGTAACTCATTAGGAGGGCATATAGCCTTATATTTCACAAAACTTTTCCCCGAAAAAGTATCAGGATTAGTAATTACAGGTAGCTCAGGTTTATATGAAAGTGCGATGGGAGAAAGCTATCCTAAACGTGGAGATTATGAGTACATCAAAAAAAAGTCAGAAGACGTATTTTACAATCCTGCTGTTGCTACAAAAGAAATTGTTGATGAAGTATATGCTACGGTTAACGATCGTATTAAACTTTTAAAAACACTTACCATTGCCAAGAGCGCCATACGTCACAACATGGCCAAAGACTTACCAAAAATGCACGTTCCAACAGGAATTATATGGGGTAGACAGGACAAAGTAACGCCTCCAGAAGTAGCAGAAGAATTTCACAAATTACTCCCCAATTCTACTTTATATTGGATAGACCAATGTGGTCATGCTGCTATGATGGAACATCCTGATGAGTTTAATAGGATTTTGGAAGAATGGTTAAAAACAAAAGCAGAACATAAATAATTAACAAAGGAATCTTTCAAAAAAACAGACATCCCTTTTTACGTAAAAGCCCAAGAGTCTTATCAAAACAAATAAGACACAAAAACATAGTTTGTCATAATCAAAACAAAAAACGAAATATTAAATAGACACTCTCATATTTTATATCTATGAAAATTAATACAGCTGAATTTATCATAAGTAACTCTCTTGTAAGCAAATGTCCTCAGGAGCGTTTACCTGAATACGCTTTCATAGGAAGATCTAACGTAGGGAAATCCTCCTTAATAAACATGCTAACTAATCATAAAAATTTAGCAAAAACTTCCTCTAGACCAGGTAAAACCCAGCTAATTAATCATTTTAAAATTAATAATAACTGGTTTTTAGTTGATTTACCAGGATATGGATATGCAAGAGTTTCTAAAAAAACAAAGGAAGTTTTCCAGAAATTCATTACTGATTATTTTGAAAAACGAGCTCAATTGGTTTGTGCCTTTATCTTAATAGATATTCGCCATGAAGCTCAAAAAATAGACTTAGAATTCATTACATATCTTGGCGAGACGGGCGTTCCTTTTTGTATTATTTTCACAAAAGCAGATAAAATAAGTAAGGGCAAAGCAGAACAAAACGTTGCAGCTTATCGAAAATCATTACTAGCTAACAATTGGGAAGAAATGCCTCAACATTTTATAACTTCCTCATTAGATGCAGTTGGACGCGACGGTATTTTAGATTTTATAGACAATGTAAATCAAGAAATTTTCAAAAACAATGATCATTTTGTCTAACAAAAAGAGACTATCTAAAAAGTAATAAATAAATTGTATAATATTTTTAACTTATTACTTCAATGATGACAGGAGAAATCACATTATCTGTATATGTGATTTTTCTCGCCGATGAAATAACAGAATTACAACCTTTACCAGACAGTCTCTTTTTTATTGTACTACTTAAATGATTTAAGTTCCATTTTAAAAAACCCAGTATCTTCGTAAACATTCCCTATATCATCATTCCAAAAAATATAAGAGTCATTAATAGCTGTTGTTGTAGAAAACTTAAAAACTTTACAATGAAATGTACCAGCGGGCACCTTAATAACAGAATCTAAATCTATAACTTTATGTGTTACAACCGCTTTATCAGCTCTAACATGTTTCCATTCTTCATTTAACTGAACATTCTTTTTATAGCTTTTTGCAAAATAATCTTTATTATTATCTGAATCAACCAAAAGAAAATCTCCTTCTTGTTTCATTAAATCAACACTAGAGCGCACTAATTCACCTAAGTCATTGTAAAAATTTCTTGTAACTAGAAATCCTTCTCCATTACAACTTCCAAAAGTCATTTTCATTGTTCCTGATTTCTTTCCAAATGTAAAAAGATCAAACACTACTTCCTTGCCCGTTTTCAAAAAAGGTATTGAAGACTCACAACTTCCTTTAGTATCAGACATCACATCCTTGCTATCTTCTTTATTACAAGAAACTAAAATCAAACATGCACATAAAAAAGATAATTTTCTACTTACCATTTCTAACATTTTAAATTTATACATTTTATTTTTTCAACTCTAACTTTTCAGCAAAATACTCACAAAAATCACGCATTGTTGCACTCATTTTTTCATCAGCCGTTGCACGTTCAAAAGTATCCGCCATAGCCACCAAAGTTTGATGAAAAAATATCTTCATTTCATCTACAGGCATATCCTTTGTCCACAAATCAATACGCATTGTTTCTTTTGCGTTACTATCCCATATATTTAACATAAGAGCTTTGGCTTCTTGTTCTTCTATTCCACCGTCTTTTGCAGTCCAATGTAATTTTTCTGGAACATGATTTTCATCTAATGAAATCTTAAAATTAATATCGGATGTTTTAGTTATTGGCATTTTATTTTTTATGTTTTAAAATTTATATGAACTATATTTTTGCTAGGAATTTTCCTTTAAATATTTTACCACACTCTGAGTTAACAATTAATTCTTTACAGGTTTATATTTAGATTTTTTAAAAAGTTCTTTAGCATCTACAACAAGCATTTTTTCTAAAGAAACCTCATTTTGTTCCATGTAAGCACGAACAATTTGCCATCCAATCCACGCACCTATACGAGCAGGTGTTTGATTATCACTTTCGAGTCCAAATTTAGAAAAAGGTCCTGGTGCTATTAATTTTTGAACTAGCATAGGATTTGTATCATATAACATTTTTTGTTCTATCATAAATCGCCAGATAGTTTCATCATTCTCTTCGCACCACTTTAACTCTTCTGTTGTATAAGCTATTTTGTCTTCATCAGGAGTTGTAGGCAACAAGACATCTTTTAAGTACAATTTTTTTCCTTCATAAATCATTTGCGATAAAAAATCGCGATCTATAGGAGGTTTAACCTTATACAAAGCAAACGCATCTACCACATCTGGCATCATTTGTACCGCTTCAAATCTCTTTTTCAAAAACTCAGGATATTCGTAAAAACGATGTGATTTACCTAAATACAGTTCTAAAGAAATAATTAAAACATTTTTATCTGGAGCATAAATTACTTTATAATCGGGATCCATATCCTGAATGACAGTATATACTTTAGGTATTTTTGTTTTAGGAAAATAATATTTTATATATTTAAATAGTGTTTCGATATTCTTCTTTTCAACATCAAAATTATCATATCGTTTTTCTACTTCATCATACAATGCTCTCCATTGTGGATGTACCATTTTTTCAGCTAAAAACCGTTCATCAACTTGAGGAGGAAAGAAAAAAGGGTATTTTTCTTTTAAAATAGGTAAATCAGATGGTTTTGCTTCAAAAAAAGCTTTATCATAACGATCTACCACAACATTTAGTTCCATTTCTTCCGCTTGTTCTTGTACTTTTGCATTTTTTTTGCAAGACAAAGCAGAAAGAGCTAAAACAGCTAACGCAATATATTTCCTCATTTTCCTACTAATTCTATTAAGATAACCAAAAAACGGTTTATAAGTAATTTTATTATTTTTGCAAATATACATCCCTTTTTAATACAATCATCGTTATGCAAAAAATAAGCACTTTAAATGCAGAAAAAGTAAATAAACATATTGTAAACTGGTTAAAAGAATACGCTATAAAAGCTGGAGTAAAAGGCTTTGTAGTTGGTATTTCTGGCGGAATAGACTCCGCTTTAACTTCTACATTATGTGCGCAAACTGGTCTTACAACCTTATGTGTAGAAATGCCTATACATCAAGCAGAAAGCCATGTAAACAGGGCATACGAACATATTAATATGCTAAAACAAAAATTTTCAAATGTATTGGATACTCAAATTAATATGACCCCCATTTTTGAAAGTTTCAAAAACGAAGTACCTATATCAGAAAATGAGGACAAACTTCATTTAGCCTTCGCCAATACTCGTTCACGTTTACGAATGGTATCTTTATACTACCTTGCTGGTTTAAACAACTTATTAGTAGCCGGAACTGGCAATAAGGTAGAGGATTTTGGAGTAGGCTTTTTTACTAAATACGGGGATGGAGGCGTAGACATTAGTCCTATAGCAGACTTGCTAAAAAGTGATGTTCGTACTTTAGCATCTTATGTGGGAGTACCTGAATCTATACTAAATGCAAAACCTACAGATGGACTATTTGGCGATGATCGAAGCGACGAAGATCAACTAGGTGCCAATTATGATGAATTAGAATGGGCCATGAAACAATTAGAAAATGGGAAAAACAGCAATGATTTTGAAGGGAGAGAGAAAGAAGTCTTTAAAATTTATTTACGATTAAACACTATTAATCAACATAAAATGAATCCAATACCTGTATGTATAATTCCTAATGAACTTAAATAGGAAATTTGAAAATATTTTTTGCCCTCATGTACTTTGATATAAAAAATTTCAAGGTATAACTCCAAATATTCCAAAAAAAGCAAAGCTATCCTTTTTATTTTTTTTACTTTTTGAAATAGTGCTAATAAAAAATATTACCCTTTTTTTTAGAGTCTTTTACTCTAAAAAAAAGGGGGTTAAATTCAAAAATAAAAAAGCCTTAAACTTTGATTTTATTGATACATTTTATTTCTGAGTGCACCTAAATAATTTCTACAAAAGTGTAAAACTTTTTCTACAACTGATAATCAAGCCTTTATCTTTTTATTTGTAATTTTGTACTTACACAATTTTAAACAAATAATGTATGATAAAGATAGGTCTTGCGGATAATCATCCTGTAGTTCATTATGGTATTAAATCATATTTCAAAGAACATTCTGATATTACATTAGTAGGAATCGTGGATAACTTTGAAATGATTGAAGAAATGTTGAAACGTAAAGAAGTAGATATTTTGATCATGGATATGGAGCTGAATGGGTTAAATAGTATTAATGATATTAAAAATTTATTAGAAAATCACAGGAAACTTAAGATCATTTTATTTTCTAATTTAAATGAACAGGTATACGCTCCTAATGCTATAAAAGCAGGAGCTTCAGCATTTGTTGAAAAGTCAGAAAAACTAGAAAATTTAGCCTCAACAATTATAAAAGTCAACAGAGGAACTGTGGTATTTAGTGATGTGGTAAAACGCAATATAGCTTTAATTTCAAAACAAAATAAGTCAGAACAACTATACAGAAAACTATCTAGTAGAGAAATAGAAGTATTACGTTATCTATCAAACGGTAAAAAAAATAAAGAAATTGCCGAATCTTTAAATTTAAATGAAAAAACTATAAGCACATATAAACTCCGTTTATTAGCAAAATTAAATGTAACGAATCTTGTAGATCTTGTTAATAAAGCCAAAATATTAGAAATTGTTTAGTTTTAAAATATGAACTTTTAGAATAACTTTTTGAACGATCACAAAAAACCTAAAAAAACTCTTATTCATACATTTGTTACTAATTAAAAATAACTATTATGAAAAAGAGTTTTTTATTTTCCTCTCTTATAGGAACTGCATTATTAATAGGATGTTCAAAAGATAATAACACGACAATCCCTAGTAATGAAATTACATTCTCAACAGGAAAATTAGCCTTACAATTTGGTCATCCTGAAAGCATTCTTTTTGACGGCAAAGAATATTTCTACATTTCAGACATTGGGGCTCAATTAGCTCCTCACGTAAAAGATGGAGACGGAATGATAACCAAAGTAGATTTAAACGGTAAGTTAATTTCAAAAAACATCAGTAAAACTATTTTAAATGCTCCAAAAGGCAGTGCTTTAATAGACAATGTATTATGGGTAAACGATATAGATGAATTAAAAGGAATAAATATCAATACAGGAGAACTTGTTGATCGAATTTCTTTTACAGATCTTGGAATAGACCTAACACAACAAGGAGGCACAGGATTAAACGATCTTGTTAAAGGAAATGACAACAATACGTTATATGCAAGCATTACAAATAACGGTGGTATTTATAAGATTAATTTAAAAGAAAAAACTAAGGAAAAAATAGGCGAAAATGGTTTTGTAAATGGCTTGTTTTTAACAGACAATACATTATGGAATTGCGCCTTTAAAAATGGATTATCATTAAAAAAATTAGATTTAAACTCCAAAAATAATACGGATGTCACAAATGGCCCAAGTGCTTTGGGAGGACTAGACGGCATCGCTCTAATTAACAATGAAGTATATCTTTCAGATTGGGGGAAAGATTACAATGGATCGAATGAAGTAGGATTTATTTTTAAATACAACCCAATGACACAAAAAAGTGAAGTAATAGATCTTTCTAACAAAATAGGTAAAAAATATCTGAATGGTCCAGCAGACATCAGCAGTTATAACAACTACTTGTTCATACCTGCAATGGGAGAAGGAGCTATTTATATTGTTAAACTCTAAATTCCTCAACAAATAATGAAAAATATCTGAAAAGCTCAAAAATTTCATCATTTATTTTATATTATGAATCCTTTTCTAAAGATAAACTGGATCATTTTATTTAAACAGACTAAGCAAATGTTTTAATAAATTATATATTTCTATTGAAAAAAATAACAAGATGAAATTTTTACTTTTCGGATATTCCTTTATAAAAACTAAGAATAACGAGACATCACACGTCCTAGCTTACTGGAAAAATTACCCACCAATTTAGAATAATCCATTACCATATATAAAATTTCAGAATTATCAGCCTGAGGATCGGGTGATAATTGTCCTTTAACTTCTTCTATAATTTTATTTACTAAAAACCATCTCAAACTTAAGATTGTTTCTGTTGCATACTGACCAATTGTTTGATCTTTTAATTTTACATAAATAAGTTTAACCTCCCAATTATGGAGGCTCATCTTTTCATCCTCCATCAAAATAGAAGTTACTTCTTGAGCTAATTCGGGTGTTAATTGCATCAAAAAATGTTCAATTTCTAATTTCTCATTTTGATGATAATAATTCATTACGTCATTATAGATAGCTCTAAAAAGAGGATTTGCCAATTCTACTTCATCTTCCTGTAAACTCAAATAAATTCGCTGGTATACTTTATACTTATTAATTTCTTTTATTTCTTTTAATTCACCTTCTGGAGTAGCTTTGTATAAAAAATCTGTAAATTCTTCTTCTGCTCCCCCATAAAGTAAAAGGATTTCTATAATCTTACGTTCTAATTGATATTGAACATCTACTTTTGTTTTAGCTGATTGTTCTTCATTTTTTACAACTGTAAATGCTTTTTGTTCTTGTTTTAATTTCTTCCCCGATTCCGCAATGTCTTTTTGAACCAATTGTGCTAATGTATTAAATAATACTTCCTCCGAAATATCCATGATACGAGAACATTCTTTAATATATACTTCTCGTTTAATTCGATCGGGTATTTTAGCAATACTAATCACCATATCTCGAATTAGATCTGCTTTTTTTATCGGATCATTTTTAGCTTCTTTCATCAAAAGTGATGCTTTAAACTGAATAAAATCCATGGCATTCTGATCAAGATAACGCAATAAATCGTCATGAGAAGTTTTTCTAGCAAAACTATCTGGATCATCTCCATCTGGAAAAGTACAAACTTTCACATTCATACCTTCCTCCAAAATTAAGTCAATCCCTCTAATAGAAGCTCTTAAACCTGCTGCATCTCCATCAAAAAGAACTGTGACATTTTTTGTCAAACGATTAATCAAACGAATTTGATCTGGAGTTAAGGCAGTACCAGATGAAGCTACTACATTTTCTATACCTGCTTGGTGCATTTGAATAACATCTGTATATCCTTCACATAAGTAACAATTATCTTGTTTGGCTATGGCTTGTTTTGCATAATAAATACCATATAGGACTTTAGATTTATGATAAATTTCACTTTCTGGAGAATTAACGTATTTAGCAACTTTCTTATCATTCGTTAAAATACGTCCACCAAAACCAAGAACACGTCCAGACATACTTTGAATAGGAAACATAACACGTCCTTTAAAACGATCAAAATGCCTTCCATCTTCCTTAGCTATAGTTAACCCTGTTTTTTCTAAAAATTCTAATTTATACCCTTTTCCGAGAGCTTCTTTTGTAAAAATATCCCAAGCTTCAGGTGAAAAACCTAAACCAAATTTTTCAATAGTTTCTAAAGTAAATCCACGTTCTTTAAAGTACGAAAGTCCTATTGCCTGACCTTCATCTGTATGAAGTAGAGCATTTTGAAAAAATTTTTGAGCAAATTCAGAAACTAAGTACATACTTTCTTTTTCATTAGCTACCGCTACTTCTTCAGTAGATTGCTCTGTTTCTTCAATTTCTATGTTATATTTTTTTGCTAAATATCGAATCGCTTCTGGATATGAAAAATGCTCATGTTCCATTAGAAATGTCACAGCATTTCCTCCTTTACCTGAACTAAAGTCTTTCCATATTTGTTTTACTGGTGAGACCATAAAAGAAGGTGATTTTTCATCCGAAAAAGGACTAAGTCCTTTTAAATTTGTACCCGCTCTTTTTAGCTGAACAAAGTCACCTATAACCTCCTCCACTCGAGCCGTTTCAAAAACGGTTTCTATTGTATTTTTAGAAATCACAATTAATCTTTAAAAAAATTCAAATATACAAACTTTAAAAACCTTTTAAGTAGAAAAAGGAATGATCTAAAAAAAGGCACTTTTAATATTTACCCCAGATTCCACATTAGACTTCATTATAAAACAAAATTACTAAATCTAAAAAAACAACTTTCTTTTTATTCTCCGTTTAACAAACTCTGTCTGCGATAAAAAATTTCGATATATTTTTATACTTTTTGTTCTTTTCCTTTTTGTTACACAAGACCTATCATCTAATCTGGGTTTAACTTACGCTAAAAAAACAAGAGAAGCCACACAACTTTTAATTGTGTGATTTCTCTTACTGATCAAAAATATGATTACTCGCTTTTACAATCCCTTCTTATTTCAACCTGAAATCGGGTTTTTTTCGTACATCATTACTTTTAAACATATTGATATTACTAATTTTTGTAACACTATTTACTTTATCTTTTGACGTAAACCAATCCGTTTGTCCTTCTGCTTTAACTAAATTTTCGTTGGTAATAATTTCAGTACAATTATTGATAATAGAGTTTACTATTTTTAATTGTTTGTAATTTTCTCTCTCCAAATATTTATCATCCATAGCAAATACACTAGCAAAACCTGAAATTACACATTTATTAATTTCAACAAATGAATCTGTTTTTACTGAAATAGCTTCTTTTACTAGCCCCATCGCATTATCCTCATTACTAACCATTGTCACGTTATTAAGTTTAACAACCGTTTTCTTACGAGTAGGGTCAAAATTTTCTAATTTATCATAAGTATCTATTTCCATAACTCTCGAACGAGTATTATCTGAAATATAAGGATTACGGATAGCTATTGAATTACTTATAGAACAGGTTGCTCCCATAGAAAAATCAAAATCATCATCTGCATTTTGAAATGAAATAATATTATTTATATCAAAGACACCGCCTACAATTTCTAATCCATCATCCTTGGCCATACTAATTTGCACATATTCTATCTTCGTTTTTTTTCCTACCCCTCCTAATGTTAAACCATTTAACATTGTTTTTTCATTTAATTTTTTTCCTGCAAATTCTATACGTACATATTTTAGAATACCTGAATCACTGTTTTCATTATTCCCTCCAAAAAGATTATATTTAGGATTTGGATCATAAATAGAAGAAACGATCCCTCCGTAACGATTAACAGGTGCATCACCATAAATTATAATACCTCCCCAATCGCCTGATTTTCTATCAGAGGTTCCTTTATTCGATGTAAAAACAATAGGATCTGTTTCTGTACCTTCCGCTTTTATTTTAGATCCTTTAGTAATGATTAAAGTTCCATTAGAATCCGAATCACCTCTCATAACTACCCCTGGCTCTAAAGTAAGAGTTGCTCCATTAACAACATATACAGATCCCATTATTTGGTAAGTTCCTTTTTTAAGAGTTGTATCCACTCCTATCTCGCCGTTTAATATTCGGCTAGGTGCTGCGTAATCCTGCGTTTTAGGCTTAAAATTAGTCCAATTATTAAACCAGTTAAAGTCGCCGTAAATTCCTTGCACATTTTGTGCTTGTCCTGAAACAAAAACTAACAATAGTATAGTCAATAACTTTTTTCTCATTGTTTTGGGGTTTGGTTTATAAAAATTAGCACAAAACTACTTTTTAGTTTGTTAATAAACAACCTTCTATTAACAAATAACTGTTAAAAAATGATAAAAAATGTTTTATCTATAAAATATTATCAATAATTACACCAAAACACATCCAATTAATTATTTTTTTCTTTCAATCACATAATTTACCATTAAGACTAAGGCGCTTTTATAATCTGATTCAGGAAAGTCAGCAAGCAACATCAGTGCTTCCTGTTGAAATTCAATCATTTTTTTTTCAGCATATAGAAGACCGTTATTTTGTTTAACAAATGCTATAACTTCTTTCACACGCTTTTTATCTTTATTATGATTTTTTATAGAATTAATTAACCATTTTTTTTCTTTCGGAGTACATGTATTAAGAACATAAATGAGTGGAAGTGTCATTTTTTGCTCTTTAATATCAATTCCTGTTGGTTTTCCTATAGCTTCTTCTGAATAATCAAAAAGATCGTCTTTTATTTGAAAAGCCATCCCTATAAGTTCTCCAAATTTACGCATTCTTTCTATTAATTCAGCATCATCTGGTTTAATAGAGCAAGCGGCCAAAGAACAACAGGCAGCAATGAGGGTAGCTGTTTTTTGCCTAATAATTTCGTAGTAAATTTCTTCTGTTATATCTAATCGACGTGCTTTTTCAATCTGAAGTAATTCTCCTTCACTCATTTCTCGAACTGCAACTGAAATAATTTTGAGTAAATCAAAATCACCATTATCAATAGAAAGTAACAATCCTTTTGACAATAAATAATCTCCTACTAAAACTGCAATTTTATTTTTCCACAAAGCATTTATAGAGAAAAAACCACGACGACGATTACTATCATCTACTACATCATCATGAACTAAAGTAGCCGTATGAATAAGTTCTATTACCAATGCTCCTCTGTAGGTTCTTTCTAAAACAGTTCCTTTAGAGATCATTTTAGCTGTAAGAAAAACAAACATAGGCCGCATTTGTTTCCCTTTCCTATTAACAATATAATAGGTAATCCTATTTAACAACGCTACCTTAGAAGACATTGAGGAATGAAATTTTTTTTCAAAAATTTCCATTTCCTGAAGTATTGGCTGTTTTATTTGAGAAGTAATATCCATCAGGGTTTCAAAGGTAAAACAATTTCATATATGAAAAAAAACTTTTTTACGCTATCAATTTAAACCTTTTTTTATTATTTTAGTCCAACCCATAAACCTTAAAACCATTTGATTATGAGAACTAAAAATTTTATTATTGCTTTATGCAGCACTTTTGCATTACTGATCAGTTGTAATAAAGATGAAAATGAAAATTTATACACACCTGAGATTACCAAAGATGACATGTCTGCTTCTGTAAAAACAGATGCCTTTGTTGAAGATCTTTCAACAGTAGTCCTTGAACAACTAGGAGAACTTAATTTAGCAGCCAGAATGATGTCTACAGAAAGACAAACTCCTTCTTGTGCTGTTGTAAGTATAACCCCACAAGCCCCTTATACTTCTGGACAAACAATTAGCAAAACAATTGATTTTGGTTCAACAGGTTGTTCTATGCCAAATGGCAATACGTTAAAAGGTAAAATAATCATTAAATTTACTTACCAACCTAAAGCCACCTCTCACACAATTACTTATACTTTCGAAAATTTTTCTCACAACAATGTAAAAGTAGAAGGAACAAGAACCATTACAATTACAAGAGGTACCTCAGCAGCAAATCCTAATGAACATTTAATATTTAAGATTGACTTAAACTTAACTGTTACTTTAGAAAATGGTAAGATCTTAAAAATAACAGGAACTAAAACCAGAGAAATTATTCAAGGACAAAACACTCCTGAGTTATCAGATAATGTTTATCAAATTACAGGAAACTGGGAAACTGTTTTCCCAAGTGGAACTGTAAGATTAGCTGAAATCACTTCTCCTTTAATCGTAAAATCAAATTGTTTTTATATTACGAAAGGTATTATTTCTTATACAAAATTAGACAAAACAGCAGCTGTTTTAGATTTCGGAAATGGAGAATGCGATGATAAGGCTACATTGACAGTCAATGGTCAAAATTACATTATTTTCCTTGGAAAATAGTTCGTTTTATTAACCCTATCAAAAGAGAGATTATTTTCATTACAATAATCTCTCTTTTTTTGATCCCTTAAAATTCAAAAACGCCTTTCAGTAACAGCTCAAAGAGGAACTATTGACATGCTTCATTATTCATTTAAATTACTTACACAGCATTTTCATACTACTAGAACACCAATCTTCCCCAGCGATCGCCTTAATATTCTCAGTCTTACTTGTTGAATAATAATATAAAAACGAACCTCCCTTTTTCACTAAAATCATTAGTTTTGTTTTCAAATTACAGTTACGCTATGTCAATAGAAGTTCAAAATATATCTAAAAATTACGGTTCCCAAAAAGCATTAGATTCCATTTCATTTTCGGTTAATAAAGGAGAAATTGTGGGTTTCCTAGGTCCTAATGGTGCGGGAAAATCGACATTAATGAAAATCCTTACCACATTTATCAGCACCGATGGTGGCACCGCTAAAGTCAATGGATTTGATGTAACAACAGATGCTCTTCGCGTTCAAAAATCGGTGGGGTATTTACCCGAACACAATCCGTTGTACTTGGATTTGTACGTAAGAGAATATTTGACTTTTAATGCCGATGTGTATAAAGTTGCCAAAAGTCGCATTGATGAAGTCATCGCTTTAACGGGATTAACCCCAGAAGCACATAAGAAAATTGGCGCATTATCAAAGGGTTATCGTCAGCGTGTGGGACTGGCTACGGCTTTATTACACAATCCGGATGTATTGATTTTAGACGAACCTACTACAGGTTTAGACCCAAATCAATTGGTTGAAATTCGTGATTTGATTAAAAACATAGGCAAAGACAAAACAGTTTTTCTTTCTACGCATATTATGCAAGAAGTGGAAGCGATTTGCGACCGTGTCATCATCATCAACAAAGGGAAGATAGTAACCGATAACAATATTGAAAACTTAATTTCTGAGGTTGCCGAGCAAGTAATTGAGGTGGAATTTGACCAAACCATTACAGAAACTCAGTTGGAAGTATTAGCTGATTTGATCCAATCTTCAAACAACGGGAACACTTGGGAATTGACTTTTACTACTAACGAAGACCGTAGAACTCAGGTATTTGATTTTGCTCAAGCTAATGGTTTAAAAATTCTGCAACTTTCTTTGAAGAGTAAGAACTTGGAGCGTGTGTTTAGGGAGAAGACTAAATAAATCTTCAAAACTTTTTTGTATTTTTGAATATAACAACACAAAATGAATTTATTAGAAAGTCATACTACCGAGATTTTCAACCTTTGTAAAGCGCACAAGGTAAAGACTTTGTATGCTTTTGGCTCTGTATTGACTGATAAATTTAACACCGAAAGCGATATTGATTTAGTTGTCGATTTTCTACCGTTAGATGTACTCGATTATGGAGACAATTACTATGATTTGAAGTTTTCATTAGAAAACACCTTCAAAAGAAATGTCGATTTATTAGAAGAGAAAGCCATTAATAACCCTTATTTTTTAAAAACATTAAATCAGCATAAAAAATTGATTTATGGATAACCAAATAAAGGCTTGGCTTTACGACATATTAAACGCTATCAATGAGATTGAGAGTTTACTTACCAACATTACAAACTAAAAATTCATATATACAATGGAAAATTTTTTCAACAAAAAATATTCAATAAAATTAATTTGGCTAATTTCTTTTATTTTCGTTATTCTAGCCTCTGGAATTTTTATATATTTAAAGTATATCTCTAATTGGTCTACAAAAGACGCATTTGATTATACATCAAAAATCACACTTACAATTTTAGCATTTTTAACATTAATTTATCATCTTCACAATTTAGAAAACCAAATAAAAACACAACAAAAAAGCAATCAACAAAATTTAGCAAAGTACACTTATGATATTTGCTCTGACTTCAGAAAGCCAGCAATGATGGATATAAATGAAGATTTAAGACAACTAATTAAAACCCAAGAGCAAAATTTAGAGAAAAATAAAATTAAAGAATTTGTTGATTATATAGATAAAGAGGAAAATCTAAAATATAGAAAATCTTTAATTATTACTCTCAATTATTTTGAAAGCATTTCGGCTATGGTTTTAGCTGGGGATTTAGACAACGACATTGTCAAAAGACTTTTTGGCAAACTTTTTGGTAGATATTATTACAAACTACAGCACTACATAGAGTTTCGTCAATTAGAAAGTTAGCTGTAATTGTAAAAAAGCCGAGAAAAGGTATAAAAACAGAGAGCGTTTTCTAAAAAATTAAATAAGAAAATGGAAAAGAATACTATTGCTACAGATAAATATATAGCAGGAGTAGATGATTATAACAAAGATAATAACACTTCTTCAAGCAACTTTAAAATACAAACTTTACAAAAAGAATTTTTAGATAAACTCAGAGGGATGACAATTCAAGATGCAAAGTTTGTATTAGAACCAGTAATAAATTATATAAACAAAAATTCTATAGTTGATTAATCATTTCTTGAATTTCATGTACTGTCATGTCTACATCAAACTCTTTTCCACAAGAGAGACGTAGTATTGTTTTATTTTCAATAATTGCAGTATAAAAGAAAGTTATTTGACTTACATTAATGTAATAAGTTTCTGTGTCTTTTGCACGAAGTTTAAGTGTTTTCATAAGTATTATAATTAAAAATTAGTTTTTGAAATTTTGAGAAAAAGTGTTGTAAATTAATTTGTTGTGTTTATATTTGCATAGTGTTTAAAAGAACCTCCTGCGGGAACAGGAGGAATAAAAGCTGAAAAGCCCTTCGGAAAGCACTTTTATATTAGTAAGGTGTGGAAACCTTAGTTTGTTCTAGTTTCTCTTAGAAGAACTACTATTAAAACCAAAATAACAATAAGAGGAGTATACTCTATCATTTAATTTTCTAATTGTAATTAATAAACGCAGTTTCATTCAATGGAACAAGGAGAACTGCCTCACCTTTGGTAGTAAAAACTATTAAAGTAGTTGATTAGTAACAACAAAAAACACGACTTCTACATAGGTAATAAAAATCGTGTTTTCCGATAAAATTGTTCTGTGTTTATAGACTTTTTCTCAAATTTCTTATTTTATTTGTGCAATTGTACGAAAATAATTTTAAATTAACAAATTATTTTGTATAAAATCACAACAACAGCTAACAGCGGTTTTGCAAGATGCGGAGAGCAGTCTTCAATTTAAAAATCAGTTTGTACCTGCGGAGTACAGTAAATAATTAATAATCAGTGCTTTTCGAGTTCCGCACCTCGCAAAGCCACAAAACGTAGTAAAAGCTGGGTGAATTTTGAAAAACTTTCAAAAAAATGGAAGGAGGATACAAAATCTTAAAAAAAAAGTATACATTTGACGTATAGAAAAGAAAAAAAACAACTTAAAATCAATGATATGAAAAGAGTAAACATTATAGTTTTAGATTATGATGGTATCTAACCATCTTTAGTCCATAATAACACACCCCAACTAACCGTTGGGGTTTTCGTTTTTAAACACTCAACATCATTCACTTATTAATTTCAAAACAAATTAAAACACCTCCTCTGCAATCGCCTTAATATTCTCAGCCTTCCCCATAGAATAATAATGCAAAAAAGGTACTCCTGATTTAACTAACTCCTTACTTTGCTGAATACACCATTCGATACCGATTTGTTTTACTGCTTCATTATCTTTGGCTTTTACCACAGCCATAATCAAATCGTCTGGTAAATCGACTTTAAAGCGATGCGGAATCAAATTCAGTTGTTTTTTGGTTGCAATGGGTTTTAATCCTGGGATAATAGGCACTGTGATACCTGCATTTCTGCATTTTTCGACGTATTCAAAAAACTTTTGATTGTCAAAAAACATTTGGGTAATGATATAGTCCGCGCCATTTTTTATTTTTTGTTTCATAAAATAAATGTCGCTATCCATACTTGGTGCTTCCATATGTTTTTCGGGATAACCTGCAACACCTATACAAAAATCGGTTGCATTGGTATTCTGCAAATCGTCATCTAAATAAATCCCTTTATTCAAATTACTAATTTGAGTTACCAATTCTGAAGCATAGGCATTTCCTTCTTTTTCGGCTTTGAAATAAATTTCACTTTTTACCGCATCGCCTCGTAAAGCTACCACATTATCAATCCCTAGGAAATCTAAGTCGATTAGAAGGTTTTCTGTATCTTCTTTAGTAAATCCACCACATAAAATATGGGGTATGGCATCGACATTATATTTATTTTGAATCCCAGCACAAATACCCACTGTTCCTGGACGTTTTTTTACAATTTTCTTTTGCAACAAACCGTTTGACAACTCTTTAAATTCGTATTCTTCACGATGATACGTCACGTCTATAAACGGCGGATTGAATTCCATTAATGGGTCAATCCCATCAAATATACATTGGATGTTTTGCCCTTTTAAAGGCGGTAATATTTCGAAGGAAAATTGCGTTTTCCCGTTTGCTTTTTCTATATGTTCGGTTACTTTCATAAGTCAGCCCCTTGTCAAAGCCTCCCCAACCCCTCCAAAGGAGGGGCTTAATGGGACGCACAACTACCAAGAGGAAATAGTTTTAACATTAAAATTTTTTATTAGGTTCAACGCCCTCCCCCTTAGGGGGAGATGGAGGGGGCCAACCATTTCGTTGCTTCTTCTACTGAAATTCCACGGCGTTTCGCATAATCGGCTACTTGGTCTTGTTTTATTTTTCCTAATCCGAAGTATTTACTTTGTGGGTTAGCAAAATAATATCCTGAAACGGAGGAAGCTGGCCACATTGCCATACTTTCGGTTAGTTTGACTCCTATTTGATTTTCCACGTCTAACAATTTCCAGATAACTGGCTTTTCTAAATGGTCTGGACACGCGGGATAGCCTGGCGCAGGACGTATTCCTTTGTAGCTTTCTTTTATTAATTCTTCGTTGGTTAAATTTTCATCCGAAGCATAACCCCAAATTTCTTTACGCACTCTTTCGTGTAAATATTCCGCAAAAGCTTCTGCCAAACGGTCGCCTAGTGCTTTTACTAAAATCGAATTGTAATCGTCTAAATTTGTTTCGTATTCTTTTGCTTTTTCATCCACTCCAAAACCTGTAGTTACACAAAAACACCCCATATAATCTTGTATACCAGTTTCTATTGGTGCAATAAAATCGGCTAAAGCAATGTTAGGTGCACCTGCTGTTTTCACACTTTGTTGGCGTAAGGTTAGAAAGAGCCCCCTAGCCCCCACACGAGCAGAAGCGAACTGGCGAAGCAAAGGGGGAACGACCAACTTTACGGATAAACGTTGTCTAATTTTTTCAATAGTTTCGAATAAATTGGTTAGAACTTCCTTATTCGTAAATCTAATCACTTCAAATCCTTTCGATTCCAACCATTCAGTCCTCAATTTATCGTGTTCTATTTGCTCTTGAAGATTATGAATTGCTCCATCCACTTCAACTATCAAGTTTTTCTCTAAACAAACAAAGTCTACAATATATTGGCCAATGATATGTTGTCTTCTAAACTTAAAGCCACCAATTCCTTTATTAGATAACACTTTCCAAAGCATATTTTCAGCATCAGTTGGCTGATTACGCATTTCCTTAGCTCTAACTTTTAATTCTTCATAAAGTACTGGATTTGCAGTTTCCCAAAATTGCTTGGACACAACGTTTGGAGCCCCCCCCTTGGGGGCTAGGGGGCTCACTTCGATATCATCATCATTCACTGTATTAGCAGGAAAAATTCCCAAAATCCCTTTTGCTGTAAACCATTTTTCAGAAATGATTTTTTCTAACATATTCTGTGCATCCAAAAACAAATTAGAAGCTTGTTCGCCCACTACTTCATCAGTGAGAATTGCTGGATATTTACCATATAATTCCCACGACTGAAAAAACGGTGTCCAATCGATATAACTTACCAATTCTGACAGCTCAACTTCAACTATTTTTGTCCCAATAAAATTTGGTTTTACTGGTTTATAAGCATCCCAATCGATTAAGAATTTATTTTTACGTGCTTCTTCAATAGAAAGAAAATTCTTTTCTCTACTTCTATTCAAATAACCTTCGCGCAAGGTATTGTACTCTTCACGCAATGATTTTGCAAAATCTAACTTTACCTCTTCCTGCAGTAAATTAGACGCAACCGTCACTGCTCTTGACGCATCGTTAACGTGAACAACAGTCGATTGATATTCAGGTGCAATTTTCACAGCTGTATGTGCACGTGATGTAGTTGCCCCTCCTATCATTACAGGAATTTTGATATTTAATTTATCCAATTCTTTTGCTAAATACACCATTTCATCTAAGGAAGGCGTGATTAAACCACTTAATCCTATAATATCCACCTTTTCTTTGACAGCTGTTTCTATAATTTTCTCTGGTGGCACCATTACCCCCAAATCAATTATTTCAAAATTATTACAAGCTAAAACAACTGAAACTATATTTTTCCCGATATCATGAACATCGCCTTTTACGGTTGCCATTAAAATCTTGCCGGACTTGCCTGCCCCCCCCGCCCCCGAAGGGGGAGCTACCAACTGTACGTTCAATTCGTTGCGAATAATTTCGATGGTATCAAATAGATGATTTAAAACTTGGTTGTTTTCAAATCGAATGACTTTGAAACCATTTTTTTCAAGCCATTCTGTTCTGAATTTATCGTGTTCTATCTGTTCTGGCTGATTATGTACAGAACCGTCAACTTCAATTACTAATCTTTTTTCTAGACAAACAAAATCGACTATATACTCACCAATTATATGTTGTCTTCTAAACTTATATTCATCAATACCCTTAGCAGAAAGCACATTCCAAAGCATTTTTTCTGCTTCTGTTGGATTATTACGCATTGCTTTTGCACTTTCTTTGAGTTTCGCGTATAGTGTTGGACTTGCAGTTTTCCACGACTGTTTGTCAACTCCCCCTTCGGGGGTTGGGGGGCTGATGTACGGCATTAAATAAGCCACCGCTTTTTTCATTACTCGAGCGGATTTTACCACTTGTGGTAAAAACATTTTACCTGAACCAAATAAATCACCAACTACATTCATTCCATTCATCAAATGATTTTCAATCACTTCAATTGGTCGAGTTACTTGTTGGCGTGCTTCTTCAACATCTGTTTCGATAAACTCATCTAATCCTTTTACCAAAGAATGTATTAACCGTTCCTGGACTGAACCATTTCTCCAAACAGCCTCTCCCCCAGCCCCTCTCCGAAGGAGAGGGGAGCCGTCGCCTTTAATACGTTCCGCATACTCTAATAATCTTTCAGTAGCATCATCACGTCTATCCAATAAAACATCCTCAACATGTTCTAGTAATTCTTTATCAATTTCATCATAAATCTCGAGCATTTCAGGATTTACAATTCCCATCGTCATACCGTGATTAATGGCGTGATATAAAAATGCTGAATGCATGGCTTCACGCACTTTGTCATTTCCTCTAAATGAAAATGAAACATTACTCACCCCGCCCGAAATATTTGCATACGGAAGATTTTCGCGAATCCATTTAGTAGCTAAAAAGAAATCAATGGCATTGCGTCGATGTTCTTCCATTCCTGTAGCCACAGGAAAGATATTGGGGTCAAAAATGATATCTTCCGCAGGAAAACCTACTTTATCTACCAAAATATCATAGGAACGCTTACATATTTCAATACGACGTTGATATGTATCCGCCTGTCCAACCTCATCAAAAGCCATTACAATTACTGATGCTCCGTAACGCTTGATTAATTTTGCGTGATGGATAAACGTTTCTTCTCCCTCTTTTAAGGAGATAGAATTCACAACACCTTTACCTTGAATCACTTTAAGACCTGCTTCAATAATTTCCCATTTAGAACTATCTATCATTACGGGAACTCTTGCTATATCAGGCTCAGATGCAATTAAATTAAGGAATTTGGTCATTGCGTATACACCATCCAGCATCCCTTCATCCATATTCACATCAATGATTTGCGCACCACCTTCAACTTGAGCTCGTGCAATATCAAGTGCTTCATCATATTTTTCTTCTTTTATTAGTCGAAGAAATTTACGAGACCCTGTAACATTAGTACGCTCGCCTACATTTATAAACAGCGCTCGACCAGCCTCCCCAACCCCTCCAAAGGAGGGGCTTACTGATGCGTCAACACTAACCGCAGTTTCCATCACTTGATTATTCAACTCTGCTGGATATACTTTAAGTGGTTCAAGACCTGAGAGCGTCAATGCTTTTTTAGGCGGTGCTACAACTCCCCTTTTGGGGGTTAGGGGGGCAACTGCTTCTGCAATTAATTTTATGTGCTCTGGAGTTGTTCCACAACAACCACCGATAATATTGACTAAATTTTCTTGCAAATATTCTCTTATGAGTTGTTGCATTTCTTCTGCAGTTTGGTCGTATTGTCCAAATGCATTAGGCAAACCTGCATTAGGATGTGCAGAGATATTTAATTGTGTATTGTGTGCTAATCTTTTCAGATAGGGCTTTAACTGGTCGGCTCCTAAAGCACAGTTAAAACCAACACTCAGCAATGGAATATGTTGGATTGAAATTAAAAAAGCTTCCACGGTTTGCCCCGATAATGTTCTTCCGGAAGCATCTGTAATTGTACCAGAAACCATTACAGGTATATCTAATTTACGTTCTTCCTTTACTTCTTCTATCGCAAATAAGCACGCTTTAGCATTCAGTGTGTCAAAAATGGTTTCTACTAATAATAAATCGGCACCACCATCAATTAAAGCTTCTACTTGCTGACGATACGCTAATTTTAACTCATCAAAAGTAACGGCTCTATAACCTGGGTCATTTACATCAGGCGACATAGATGCTGTTCTATTAGTTGGACCAATGGAACCCGCAACAAATCTAGGTTTATCAGTAAACTCATCTGCTACTTCGCGAGCAATTTTAGCCGATTGATAATTTAGTTCATAAACCAAATCTTCCATATGATAATCCGCCATTCCGATGGTGGTTCCTGAAAACGTATTGGTTTCTACTATATCGGCACCTGCTTGAAAATACAAACGATGCACTTCTTTTACCGCTTCAGGTTGTGTCAGAGACAGTAAATCATTGTTCCCTTTTAATGGATGCGGAAAATCTTTAAAGCGTTCGCCTCTAAAATCTTCCTCCTCAAACTTATAACGTTGCAACATAGTCCCCATAGCTCCATCGAGTACTAGGATACGTTGCTTTAAAATTTCTTGAATGAGCACACTTGCTCTTGAAGAGGTTGCCCCTTTTTGATTTATATCACTCATTGACATTACATTTCTTATCATTCAAAACGAGTACTATCCGTTTGAAAACTTTATTTTACAAAATGGTTTAAGGAATTGTGCTTCCAAAAAATTTGGAAATTTTACACAAAAAAACGTTATCAAAAAGGGGAGAGATTATCTCTGGGTTATCTTTATCAATTATTAAAAGTGATTCTGAAAAACACTTCGACTCCGCTCAGTGTGACATCAAGAATGACAAATAATTGATTAGAATGTAGCACCTTCTACAAGTGTAGGGTTGCTAAGCGTTCACAGGGTCTATTCCCTCCCGCTTTCGTGATAACAACATTAAACTTATGAACAGGGCAAAGATAATTCACAAAATGTAAATTTGAAAATTTTTCAGAAATTTACTAATTATTTTTGAATTACATTTTATTTTTTCTGTAAATATAAAATTACACAAAATTATTTTCTAAAACAAAAACTTAAAAGTGATTATTTACCACTGGGTTTTATGAATTAAATCTAATTATAAAAGAAAAAAGAACACGAATTATTATGCAGGCAACAGCCTTTTAAACTTTTAAACCTTCAAACAACCTTTAAACCTCCACCAATTCCCTTACTTTCAATTGTTCAGCTACTTTAAGCACATCCGTTAAAACCCCGCGGGCAGTAACTTGCTTTCCTGCTCCTGCGCCTTGAATTACTATAGGTATAGCTCCATACGAATCGGAATAGATTTCTATCAAATTATCTGCTCCGCGTAATTGTCCTAAAGCTGAACTCGTAGGAACTGAAACTAATTTGACCGAGAGTTCTTTTTGCTCTATATCAAAATCCCCCACATAACGCAATACATGTTCGTCTTGCTGTAGCAATTTTTGATTCTCAAAAGGAGCATCTAAAAGTTTCTTGGATTTATGATAACTTTTCACTGGCAATGAAACTAATTCTTCGGTCAGTAGCGATTGTATTTTTATGTCCGAAAACTCAAAGTCATATCCCAACTCACGAGCCAAAATCAGAAGTTTACGCGCCACATCATTTCCATTCAAATCCTCGCGTGAATCGGGTTCCGTCAAACCTTGAGTTTCGGCATCTTTTAAAATACTCGAAAAAGAAGCATCCTCAACACCAAAACGATTAAAAATATAACTGATAGTACCCGAAAAAACACCTCGTATTTTGGTGATTTTTTCTCCAGCCAAATGCAAATCTTGAATCGTTTGTACTACTGGCAACCCCGCTCCGACATTCGTTTCATACAAAAATAACTTATCAAACTTCTTCAATTGACGACGCAATTCTTTATAAAAATCAAAATGAATCGTATTCGCTTTTTTATTTGCCGAGACAATATGGAATCCATTTTGAACCAATGGAATATAGTGCTTTATTATATCTGAACTCGCTGTAGCATCAACTACGATTAAGTTTTCCAATTCATTTTCTATAACATAATCAAAAATACTATCCAAATGAAAAGGCACAGCATTACTAGAAAAATCAGCTTCCCATTGATTGCGAACACCTTCTTTTTCATAAAACGCCACCGTGGAATTGGTGATTATTGGCACACGTAAATCGATATTACGCTGTTCTAGAAAAAATTGCTGACTTTCTAATATTTGTTGGATTAATGTACTTCCTACATTTCCTATCCCAAATAAAATTACATTAACTCTGATAACTGACATTTTTAGTTGTTTTAAAATTAAAAATTGGCCATAAAATTTGCCCTAACTGTTCGTATTCTATTAAAAAAGCATCATGGCCATGCACTGAATTTAGGGTATGAAGAAAAAGTGCCTTGTATTGTTTACAAAAACGACGGTGCAAATTTTCGTTTTCATACGCCACAAAGAGACCATCCGAATCTATAGCTACTTGATGAATGACTGCAGTAGTTTCATTAAAAAAAAGCTGTAAAGCCCTTTCATCTACAGATTTACCAATGGTTCGTAACAAATGATTCATCAATTTATAAGCTGAAAGCGAAAACCGTGTTTGCAATGATTGCCCGTGGAAATCCAGCCAGTTTTCCACAGCGTAAGCATCATTAACATATTCTTGTTGAAATTTCAAATCGATTGACAACGGACTTCGATACAGCATCATGGCGTGTTTTCGTGCGTCCTTAATAGGTTGGGACGAATGATTTAAAATATCATCTTGAATTTTCACATTTGCTATCAACCAATCATTTGCTTTATAATTAGAAGCAATAGGTATCACATATTGCATTGTTTTAGGTTTCAAAAAAGCCATTTCCCACACAATTCCTCCTCCAAGACTTCCACCTATTAGCGCAAAAACGTTTTTAACCCCCAAGTATTCCAGTCCTTCCCAAAAAAGTTTTGCGATATCTCTAGTAGTAAAATCCGTATAATTTTCAATTAAACTCCCTCCTTCAAATCCATTTCCTATGATATTAAAAGCAACGATTGTGAAATGCTGTGTATCTATAGTTTTACCATCTCCAATCAAAGCCTTCCACCAGCCTTTTTCGCCAGCCACATTTGAATTCCCCGTCAAAGCGTGATTTACAACCACAATGGGTGCTGTTCCTAAAGGTTGCCCAAAAGTTTGATAAGTCAAATTCAGAAAAGGGATTCTTTTTTCATTTTCTAATTTGAAATTAAAAACATCTATTTTTTGAAGTTTACTCATTGTTCTTATGGAATTATACTTTCTAAAATTCAATATTGATTGTTAAAAAAAAGTCCTTTTGGAGCTATTACCAAAAGGACTTACAAACACAAACAAACCAAGATTTAAGTCTTTATATACTGATAATAGCTAGGTGATGCACAACAGCACATCATATAATAACAACACATCATTTTTCTAATTGTCAACATTTTTTTCTTTTAAATTATATTCAACAAAAAACCTCTGCTTTTGCAGAGGTTTATAGCTAATTATTTTGATTTGATTATGCCATACTTACCTCTGCGGAAACTTCCACATCATAAAAACCATATTGCAAATCGTTGTAATCATTTTATTTTTCTTTTACTTTTTCAACAGGACAAACTTAGATACTTTTTCTTTTAAAATAAAATTTTTAGATTATTTTTCTAAATTTTATTATTACATATATTATAAGTAGAATTTAAATTTAAAAACATTTTACAAAAGCGTTTAAAAAACTAAAAAAAGGGATTAGATTAGAATTTGATTTATCTACATCAAATAGCAATCCCAAATAAATCAAGCACATGCGCTTTCGAAATCATTGTTTTAATACTCCAAATGGTAACTAACAGGGCTACTAAAAACAAGGCTTTGCGTTGGGGTACTTTGCCTACCAACTTGGCTGCGAGTGGTGCTGCAATGGAACCTCCTATGATTAATCCTGCAATAATAAACCAATGACTTACTCCCATAGAAACAAAAAAGGTAATGGCAGCGGCTAGGGTAACAAAAAACTCGGCTAAGCTCACTGTTCCAACTACATATTTTGATTTCTTTCCTAATGACATTAACGTTGAAGTTACTATAGGCCCCCAACCTCCTCCTGCAAAAGAATCTAGAAATCCGCCAGAAAATCCTAACACTCCTGTAGCGACACTTTTTTTACGTTCCAGTGGTTTTTTACGTAACGCTAATCGAAATAAATTAAGCCCCATGATTAAGGTGTAAATCGATAGTAATAAGTAAGTTTCTTTTTCGTACTTATCCCCTAAATAGACTAACAATAAAGCACCTCCTATAGCGCCTACTACTCCTGGTATGGCTAACCAGAATAATAGTTTTTTGTTTACGTTCCCAAATCTATAGTGGGAAAATCCGCTGATACCACTGGAAAACATTTCGGCGGTATGAATACTACCACTGATGGCTTTTGGACTGATTCCAAAGAGCATCATACTGGTCGAACAAGTCAATCCGTAACCCAAACCAACAGCACCATCGACTAATTGCGCAACGAAACCTACAGCTAACATGATATAAAAAGCAGTGGGTATTTGGCTCGTAAAATCAAGCATTTGATCAATAGAGACTATCCCTGAGAAACCATAACCTACAAAAACAGCAAAAAACACAATGGATAATTGAAAAGCTAATTGCTGGTATTTTTTATTTGTTTTTTTTCCTTTTTTAGGACTTAGTGCTTCTGTGGCTTGGTTTAACACCTCTAATTTTTCTTGAAAATCGCCTTTAACAGAATCACGTAAGGTATTTAAACTATCTAAATTTTCGTCTATCGAATCAGGAATAATATCGGTAAAAAACTCTCGCATTCTACGAGCTAATACAGGCGATTTCCCATTGGTTGAAATCGCAATTTTCATATTGCCTTTATTCACAATTGAACCTAAATAAAAGTCACATAAATCGGGTTGATCTGCTGCATTGACTAAAATTTGCTTTTGATTGGCTAATTTTTTAATATTTTTATTTACTTCTGTATCGTTAGTAGTCGTAATGACAAAATCAATATCTTCTAAATCTGATTCCTGAAAGGCTCTTTCTTCAAATTGGATAGAAGGTTCGTTTTTGAGTTTTAATAATGTCGTATCAAAAATTTCTTTTCCTACTAATTTAATAGAAATATTAGGGTTTTGTTTTAACAATGTTTCTGTTTTTTCTAAGGCAACATTACCCCCACCTACAATAAGGAATCGTTTGCTTTCGGTTTTTAAAAAAACGGGAAAAAGTGTGCTATTATCCATAATTGTTATTTACTTAAATCAATATTGTGAAAAATAGAAAAACGAATGATATTTCTATCATAAAACTCGTTACCTGTAGTTTTTTGTTGAAACCAGTTCATGTAACCCAGCTCTATTGAAAAATTCTTGTCAAATTTATAATTTAATGCGGTGTATATTCTATTTTGGTCAAAAACATTTTTAATAATTTTGCTTCCTGCATTAAACATTACCTCATCTTTAATTTTGAAGATTAATTTTTCTTCCTTTTCTTTTTTAACCAATGGAAAGTCAAATCCTAACTGGTATCTAAATCGGAAATTAGAAAATATAAATCCTCCTTTTAATTCGTTATTCTCCGTTTGATGAAAAAATCTTGCTTCTAGTTTATATCGATGATTAATAGAAAAGAAACTGTATTTTTTCTTGGAATTAAATCCGATGTCAGGACGTAATTCAGGGACTATCAATTTACTTTTTGATTCGGGGTTATTGGGGCTTTGTAAAAACAACACCATCCCTACTGAACCATTAATATTATCAATTAGCTTTCTATCTAAATTAGACCTGAACACCAATTGATGTTGTGCCGCTGGATTGTAAAATTGTCTTTCTTGTATCTCTGAATGTAATGTCCAATTGGAATTAAATTTTAATTGGTTGTAATATCCATACCACAATAACTGCTGGCTTTCGACTTTATTTTGTGCGAAAGTGAGGCTGGATAAGAGTAGGAGTAAAAGAGTTTTTTTTTTCATTTTTAAGTCGCACAATGTCTCACTAAGTTTTGCACAAAGTTCCACAAAGAATTTATCTATTTTAAACCTAACAGGTTTTGGAAACCTGTTAGGTCTGTCATCATTAATTTAATATCACTCGGTTAGTGTAATCCCCAAAGGTTTCACCGTCCAATTTTTCTTGGATGTAGCGTCCTAATAACACATCTATTTCTGCTAAAATTTGCGCTTCGGTTTGTTTTTCTTTGTATAGCTTATTTAAACGTAATCCGTAACGATCGCCTCCCAACATAAAGTTATATTGCTCGGGACCTGTACCTATGAATCCTAATTCAGCCACATACGGACGACCACATCCATTTGGACAGCCTGTCATACGTATAGTTAGTTCCTCTTCTGATAAACCGTGTTTTGCTAAAAGTGGTTCAATTTTAGTAACTAAAACAGGTAAATAACGTTGTGCTTCGGCAAGCGCTAACGGACAAGTAGGCATTGCCACACACGCCATAGAACTTTTACGAATGTTACTAACGTTTTTCTCTATGTCGTAGTTAGTTAATAAAGCTTCAACTTTTGCTTTGTTTTTCGTTGAAATTTCGCCTAACAGTAGATTTTGGTTACCTGTAAAAATGAAATTATTTATATTCAATTGTGCCAATTCATACAAAAAGGCTTTTTGCTCTGGTTTTATTACACCGTGCTCTACAAATAGCGTATAATACCATTGCTTGTCAGCACTTTGTTCCCAACCGTAACGATCATTACGTTCGGTGAAGGTATAAGGACGCGCTGGTTCTAGTTGGAATCCGATGCGTTTTTCTAATTCGGCTTTGAAACCTTCCACCGTCATTTTATCGACGGTATATTTTAAACGAGATAACTTACGTTCTACACGATTTCCAAAATCACGTTGTACTGTTAATACTTCATACACCGCTTTTAAAGTTTTCTCTTCGGTATCTGTAAAGCCTAACACATCCCCTAAACGTGGATATGTTGAAGCGTTCCCGTGGGTTGTTCCTAAACCACCACCCACTACAATATTGAATCCTTTTAATTCGTTGTTTTCGATAATGGCAATGAGTCCCAAATCGTTTGTAAACAAATCGACATCGTTACTTGGCGGAATCGCAATGGCTATTTTGAATTTACGAGGCAGGTATCTGTTTTCATACAACGGATCTGCTTCTGCCGAACGCTCATAAATTTTTTCTCCGTCGATAAATACTTCGTAATACGCTTGTGTTTTTGGCAACAAAAGAGTTGAAATTTTATCGGCATACGCGTGAATTTGTGCATGCAACGGAGACAATTGCGGATGCGAACTAGCAATTACATTTCGGTTTACGTCGCCACACGCTGCAATAGAGTCAAGTTGTGCCAAATTAAATCCTTGGATTGTAGGACGTAATTCGTGTTTTAACAATCCGTGTAACTGTACCGTTTGGCGGGTTGTAATTTTTAAGGTTCCTGTTCCGTACTGTTCTGATATATTATGTAAGGCGATCCATTTTTCGGCATTGATAATTCCTCCTGGAATACGCAAACGAATCATAAAGGAGTATAATTTATCCAATTTTTTCGCTGCTCTTTCAGCACGTCTGTCTCTATCATCTTGCACATACATTCCGTGAAACTTTACCAATGTTTCATCGTCTGGTCGCACATTTCCTGTGTGGTTATCGATATCGATACTTTCTTTTAGCGTCCCTCTTAATCCGTCGCTATTGATTTTTATATATTCTACTGGTGATAATTTGTCGCTCATAGTCTTTTTTAGCCATTAGCCATTAGGCAATAGGCATTAGTTTTAAGTTATACTGTTTAGGCATTAGGCAATAGTTATAAGTTATACTGTTTAGTCAAGAGCATTAGTAAATTTAAGCATTACTTATCTCACTTATGGCTATTGCCTATTGCCTATTCACTTTATCTTCTAATAAACATCCTTTTGATATTTTCCTTGTTCTTCTAATTGGTCTAACACTTCTTTTGCTTTTTCAACCGAGATATTTCTTTGTGAAGCGATTACTTCAATAATTGTGTTTTCGACATCTTTACTCATTGGGTCTTTTTGGCCACAGATGTAAATAGAAGCGCCGTTTTCTAACCATTCGTTAAACTGGCTTGCATTTTCTTTGATGCGATCTTGTACGTAAATTTTACGCTCTTGATCTCTAGAGAAAGCTGTACTTAATTTGGTTAACACTCCTGTAGATAACCACTCTTGAATTTCGGTTTGGTAATAAAAATCGAAAGCAAAATATTGTTCCCCAAAGAATAACCAGTTTTTCCCTTCGGCACCAGTAGCATCACGTTGTGCTAAGAAGCTTCGGAAAGGTGCAATACCTGTTCCTGGACCAATTAAGATAATATCGGCATCCTCAGCAGGTAAACGGAAATTGTTGTTTTTATGGATGTAGAAATCATAATCGGTATCCAAAGGATAATCCGCAAGAAACTGAGAAGTCAATCCTGTTTTTACACTATCCCCTACTTTAAAACTATTCAAATTCACCGTTAAATGCACTTGTCCGTCGTGTGCTTCGGCAGCAGAAGAAATTGAATACAAACGAGGTGCAATAGGATGCAATACAGCCACCAATTCTTCCAAAGCACCCTTTTTAGGTTGGTATTTTTGGATAATATCTACTAAATCGGCTTTTTCTTCTGTAATTTCGATTTCAAAAACTTTGGCTAAATTTTCTAATGATTTTTTAGATAGGCCACGAATGTTTTTATCCTGAAGAATAGCCACATCAGTCACTTTGAAATAAGAAGCTATGCTTTGTAATTCGGTTTCGTTATTTTTCGGAAGTAACCCTAAAGCATCTCCAGGTTCGTAGATCACTTCTTCGTTAGGCGTTATTTCGATATGATAGGTTTCTTTATTCGAACCTCTATCATTCAATACGATTTTATGCGAAATTTGTCCGGTAAAATTCTGCTTGTGCGATGTTGTTGCTACCGCCGATTTTACAACCGCTGGTATTGCCGTTGAAGCATTTCCGAATGCATTTTGCAAATCGGTTTCCCAAGTTGGAATTAAACTCGCGTAATCCACATCGGCTTTCACCAATGGCAGTAAACGTTTTGCACCTTTTTCGGCTAAAACTTCATCTAGTAACACACCTGCATTACAGAATAAAGGATATGAAGAATCACCCAAACCGAAAACCACAAACGACAATTTATCAAGTTTACCATTGAACGCTTTGATGGCTTCGTAAAAACCAACGGCATTTTGCGGAAATTCGCCTTCGCCTTGTGTACTTACCACAAATAAAACGTGGGTTTCTTTTTGGAGTTTCGCCAAATCAAATTGGGCAACATCCACACTTTTTGCTTGAATTTTATTCTTTTTGAAAGTGGCTTGAATTTGAGAAGCTACTTTTTTAGAATTACCCGTTTCAGTACCATAAACAATTAGTGGTTTTACGGCACTAGCAGTAGTTTGAACTGGAGGAATTAAACCCGTGGCTTGAATTCCGAAATTCTTTGCTAAATATCCTGCTAGATATCCTTTAGCATAAATCAGTTCTTCATTGGTAGCATTTTGAACCAATTGTTGCAATAAAATGTTTTTAGTTTCAGATAGCATTTTGATAGATAGTTTTATGATTATCGAAATAAGATTCGGTGTTGTTTTTTTCAGCGAACCAAGCATATTGCTGGTGAAGTGCTACCACTTTACCTACCACAATTAGCGTTGGCACATATTCAAATTCAGGTAACGGTTTTGTGGTAATATCCTCAAAACTAAACACCTTTGTTTTTTGATTCGGTGTGGTGGCTTGTTGGATGACTGCAACCCCTTTTTCAGGATCGATATTTTGTTCGATTAATTTTTGTGCCAACACCTTTAGTTTTTGACCACTCATATAAAACACCAGCGTATCAGTAGTTGTTGCCCAATCAGTCCATTGTTGACTTTCCACCTTTTCCAACTCATACAAAGTCAAAAATCGAAGTCCGCGAGAATACCCTCTTGCCGTTAAAGGCATACCTGTATAAGCAGCGGCGCCAAAAGCAGCAGAAACCCCAGGGATAATTTCATACGGAATTTCATTAGCTACTAATACTTGTAATTCGTCCAAAATATTCGAAAACAAGGTCGAATCGCCCCCTTTTAAGCGAAGGACCAATTTTCCTTGTTGGGCAAAAAGCACAATCAATTCGTTGATATCTTGTTGTGGTGTCCAAACCCCTTTAGAACATTGCTTTCCTACATACACAATTTCGGCATCTTTACGTGCATATTCTTCAATAAGTTCAGGCGAAACGAGTCGGTCTGTTAAGACTACATCTGCCTTTTGCAAGTATTTCAAAGCTTTTAAACTGATCAGCTCGGGGTCACCAGGACCTGATCCTGCTAAGATTACTTTTCCTATATGTTTTATACTTCTTTCCATTTTTTTAGGCATGAGTTATCCCTGTCGAGCCAATTTTGACCCGATGGAGAATGTTTTTTTAGACCTAACAGGTTTTAGAAACCTGTTAGGTTTTTTCGTTAAATTTTATTGATTAAAACAATCCTTCGATTGAAAGGTATCGTTCGCCTGTATCGTAATTAAAGGTTAATATGGTAGCGTCATCTGGTAATGTGGCTGCTTTTTTAGCTACTGCGGCTAAAGAGGCGCCTGTTGAAATTCCAACCAAAATCCCTTCGTTTTTTGCAATGTTTCGGGCATATTCAAAAGCATCGTCTTTACTTACTTGAATTACTTCGTCAATTAAACCTGCTTGATAAATTTCAGGTACAAAACCAGCTCCTATTCCTTGTAATGGGTGTGGTGATGGACTACCGCCGCTTAAAACAGGAGATAATTCAGGTTCTACCGCAATTACTTTTAGGTTAGGGAATTTTTCTTTAAGTATAGAAGCAACTCCTATTATATGTCCGCCAGTACCTACCCCTGTCATGATATAATCTAATCC
The DNA here is from genome assembly GCF_042182265.1 of Flavobacterium davisii. Lineage (NCBI taxonomy): Bacteria > Pseudomonadati > Bacteroidota > Flavobacteriia > Flavobacteriales > Flavobacteriaceae > Flavobacterium > Flavobacterium davisii. The sequence goes on along the minus strand of NZ_CP097869.1, from coordinate 1,530,284 downwards.
ATCAGGAAAATCGACCATAATTTCTTGTGCTGTCGTACGTTTGTGTACCTCAACATTTGCTTGGTTATTAAATTGTGAAGGTGACCAAGCGTTTGGCGTAGTAGCCACCAATTCGGCAGCACGCTCAATAGCGCCTTTCATTCCTTTTTCGCGAGGAGTTAAATCGAATGAAGCTCCGTAAATTTCCATTAATTTTCTACGTTCTACACTCATTGATTCTGGCATTACGAGAATGACTTTATATCCTTTTACAGCTGCTACTAATGCTAAACCAATTCCTGTATTCCCAGAAGTAGGTTCTATAATTACGCTGTCTGGTTTTAATACTCCTTTTGCTTCTGCATCTTCAATCATTCCTAATGCAACACGATCTTTGATACTGCTCCCTGGATTGTTTCTTTCTAATTTTATGAAGACGTTTTTGTTACCGTATAATTTATTGATTTTAACAACAGGAGTATTTCCTATGGTTTCTAAAATAGTATTTGCTTTCATTTCACTAAGTATTTTTTTTAAGGAGTTCGATACTGTCTCCTTTCAGGCTCGAATCCTATTACCTTATCACTAATTACTTTCCTCTTTTGTCTTTTCTACTATTGCCTTTTTCTTAAATCACGTAATTAAGCGGTTCTGAGAATTCGCTTTTTAATTTAATTTTAATTTCACTTTTATGGTACACCAAAGTATTTTCTGGCACTGATTGGGTTAACCAAACGTTACCTCCTATTACCGTTTTTTTTCCTACTACTGTACTTCCGCCAAGTATTGTAGCATTCGCGTAAATGGTTACATCATCTTCGATTGTTGGATGTCTTTTTACCGAATTAGCTTCTTTTGAAACGGATAAAGCGCCCAACGTTACACCTTGATAAATTTTTACATTTTTTCCTATTTTAGTAGTTTCCCCTATTACAATTCCTGTTCCGTGGTCGATAAAGAAATTTTCGCCAATTTCTGCTCCTGGATGGATATCAATACCTGTTCGACTGTGCATATATTCTGAAATTACTCGAGGAATTACAGGTACATTTAATTTCCAAAATACATTAGCAATCCGATAGACTGTTATGGCAAAAAAACCAGGATAAGCGACAAGTACCTCTTCTTTTGACTTAGCTGCTGGATCAAAATTAACAATGGTTTCCAGATCATTTAAAAGAACGTAGTGTAAATCTTCTATTTGTTCGAAAAAAAAGTTAGCATAGACCACAATTTGATTGGTATCTTCTACCGTTTTGGCTAGGATATTTTGTAATTCTATTTGAAGCAACTTTTCTTTATTTTGAAAAAACCGATAATTATTGTATTCTTGATTGATATCAAACAACCAATTAATGAGTTCATCAACCCATTTTTCAACTTGATTTTTGTTGATTGGATTTTTTGCTCTTTCTTGATTTTTAATATAAATTGAGTACGACATATTATAAGAACATTAAAGCACCAACGGTGTTGTAAGTGGTTTCATCAATAAGAATGGCATTTCCTGTTTTTGAATTTTGAGTAAATGAGTCGATAAACAAGTACTGATTGGTGCGTAAACTAATTTGGGCAATATCATTTAGTTTAACCGTATCTCCTTCTGTAAATTGCCATTCGTTTATATTCCATTTGCGATTTACTTGTTGCACTTTTACACGAACCGTTTTAAAGCGATGTTGTAATAGATAGGTTTTGCCCACTTGTAAGTCGGTGTTATCCAACCACGATACCCAAGTATCTATTTGGTTGGTTTCTTTAGGTAGTTGATTATTTAAAACTATGGTGTCTCCACGGCTAATATCAATATTGGCACTAAAATGTAATACTATATTATCTCCCGCTGTTACTTGCTCCATCTTTTTTTGATTTTTCTCAATTTTAACAATCGTAGTTTCAATATTAGCTGGAAATATTTTAACCTTATCGCCTACCTTATAAGTTCCACTTAACACAGGTCCTGCATACCCTCTATAATCATGATTTTCTTCATCTTTAGGACGGATCACCCATTGCACTTGAAAACGAGCGGGTAAATCATCCGTTGAATCGATTTCTACACTTTCTAACGTTTCTAAAATGGATTTCCCTTTATACCAAGGCGTATTTTCAGAAGTATTTACCACATTATCACCCACTAATGCACTTACTGGGATGTATTGAATTTCATTGTAATTCAATTCGTTTTTTATCTTTTCAAAATCTTTTTGAATTTGATTGAATGTTTCTTCAGAATAACTTACTAAATCAATTTTATTAATTGCGATAATGGCTTTTTTAATTCCCATTAAGGAACCAATACTCGCGTGACGTTTCGTTTGCTCTGTAATTCCTTTACGAGCATCGACTAAAATGATAATTAAATCGGAGTTTGATGCTCCCGTAATCATATTTCGTGTGTATTGCTCGTGTCCTGGTGCATCTGCAATGATAAATTTTCTTTTTGATGTGGAAAAATATTTATAGGCTACATCAATAGTAATTCCTTGCTCTCTTTCGGCACGAAGTCCATCTGTGATTAAAGATAAATCAATATCAACGCCTTCTTGCTTGGTTTGTTTTTGTAGAACCCCTAATTGGTCTGTATGTATACTATCAGAATCGTATAAAAGTCTACCTATTAAAGTGCTTTTACCATCATCTACATTTCCTGCTGTTATAAATCGTAATGTGTTCATTTTATTTCTTTTTAGGCATTAGCCAAAAGGCAAAAGCCATTAGTTCTTAAAAATATCCTTGCTTTTTTCTGTCTTCCATAGCGGCTTCGGAAAGTTGGTCGTCCAAACGCGTTTGTCCTCTTTCGCTGATTCTTGTTTGAATAATATCATCAATAATATCATCAATGGTTGCTGCTTGTGATGGAACGGCTGCGGTACACGTCATATCGCCTACAGTTCTGTATCTTACTCGCTCAACCACTACTTGATCTCCAGCTTGTGGCTGAATAAATGCTGAGGTTGCCACCAATTTGTCTTGGTGGACGATACATTCTCTATCGTGTGCAAAATATAAATTAGGCAATTCGATATTGTATTTTTTAATGTAGTTCCACACGTCTAATTCGGTCCAGTTACTAATAGGGAATACTCTTACGTTATGTCCTTTTTGAATTTTTCCGTTTAAGATGTTCCACAGTTCAGGCCTTTGTAATTTAGGATCCCAAGCTCCAAAATCATCACGAACCGAGAAAATTCTTTCTTTAGCTCTTGCTTTTTCTTCATCACGACGGGCACCACCTATACAGGCATCAAATTCATTTTCTTGTATGGTATCCAATAAACTGTAGGTTTGCAAAGCATTACGTGATGGAAAACGACCTGCAGTTTCTTTTAAATTGTATTTTTTGATACTGTCTTCTACGCTACCTACGATAAGTTTTTCTCCAATTTGAGCTACTAGTTTATCTCTAAACTCTATAGCTTCAGGAAAATTGTGACCTGTATCGATATGTACTAACGGAAAAGGAAATTTTCCTGGTCTAAATGCTTTTAAAGCTAAGTGTATTAATACAATTGAATCCTTTCCTCCAGAGAATAACAAAGCAGGTTTTTCAAACTGAGCGGCTGTTTCACGAAGGATGTAAATGGCTTCGTTCTCTAATTGTTCTAAGTAATCTATATTTTTTTCCATTTTTATTTATCTCAAATTTTTCACGTAGACTTTTACAAAATTAAGCACTAAGTTACGCAAAGATTTTAACCATAAAACACGAAGTCTCACTAAGTTTTTTAACCGCAAAGTGCGCAATCATTTACGCAAAGGTGAATGGTTAAGTTTTTAAGTTCAATCATCTATTTTCTTTTGGCTAATGGCTTTCCACTTTTTCTAAATTCTAATTTCTGATTTCTAATTTTACTTATGTAATCCGCATTCTTTTTTTGATTGATCTTCCCACCACCAACGTCCAGCTCTGAAGTCCTCTCCTTCTTTGATGGCTCTGGTACACGGCGCGCAACCTATACTTACATAGCCTTTGTCGTGTAGCGTGTTGTAAGGAACACCATTTTGTTTTAAATAACTAACTACTTCTTCTAGTGTCCAGTTTAGTAGCGGATTGTACTTATATAGTTTAAAATTTTGATCCCATTCTAATAATGGTACGTTTTGACGGTTTTGTGACTGCTCAGCTCGTAGTCCCGTTATCCAAAGGTTGGCTCCTTCTAAAGCTCTGTTTAACGGTTCTACTTTACGGATGTGGCAGCATTCTTTTCTGTTTTCTACGCTCATATAAAACCCATTGATTCCTTTTTCATTTACATATTTTTCTAAAGTAGATGCTTGAGGATAATAGGCTTTTATTTGGTTTCCATATTGTAAATTGACTTTATCCCAAACGGTATATGTTTCTGCAAACAATCTACCTGTATCCAAAGTAAATACTTCTATATTTTTTAATTTATTGGTAAAAATTTCATTTGTAATTACTTGATCTTCTATACCAAAACTGGTTGAAAAAATAATTTTACCTGTAAAATTTTCGCTTAAAAAACGAAGGCTTTGCCCCAAGTTATTCGAATATTTTAAAAAGTTTTTTATTTGTTCTGTCATCATGCTTTTTTTAAAATAAGAAGACCTCTTGAAATTCAAAAGGTCTGCATCATTATATAAATATTAAAATTATTTTTACACATACCTCCTTATGTCATTTACAACAACTAGCCGTAATTATGATGATTGTATTTAAGTATGTATTTTCCATTTTTTATTGTTTAAAATTTATTTATAAAAAAACTCCTCATAAAATGAGGAGTTCGTTTTTATTATATCGTATATTAAGTATATATACAACGACACACTCCTCAAGATTTTGAGTAGCACATACAACAGTTGTTATTTTTAATACTTTTTTTCATACGTTTATGTTTTATTTACATTGAGAGAAATGATTACCTCTTTCTTACTTATTTTTTTATGTTACTTTGATTTAACATTAATTTCTAAATTGCTCAATGAATGTATTTGTATGTTCAAATACTGGTTTACAATAATTTTACAATTGCACGACAAATATAACACGTTATTTTGTAAGTTAAAAGAGTATTTTTTATTTCCATAATCTTTAAAGCTATAACAAATATTTAGCTATATTTTATCTACAAACAAGGCAATTTTACGAAAAAAAAGTCTATTCTTCTGGTTTATCTCCTGTATAATAGTTTTTTTGTCTTTCTAATCCGTAATTTAATTTGTCTATATCAGGACTCGATTCTTGAATTTCTTTATAAAGTTCTTCATAATCTTTTGAGTGTAAACTACTGGGTACTACGTGCGTATCGAAGTTTAGTTCAATTTTATTATTGGGAATAAAATTTCCGTATATATAAATTTGATGTTGCACATAGCCTGTATTTTTGTTTGTATCATATTCAAAGTGTAAATAGCCTGTAGATTGTGGTACTATATTTTTTATATTGGAATCATCTGCTATGATACATCCACATGAAGTTTGAATTTCTTTTATTTCTAATAAGTTTTTCCCTGTATTTTTAACAGGAAATACGATATGTAGTTTTTCTCCTTGGACAACTGGAAAATAATGTCTTTGAGGGTCTTTTACCTCTATAGTTGTGCTCTGTCCTTCTTTTTCGCAACTTATAAAAAATAATAGGGGTAAAATGGCTATTAAATTCTTTTGAAATAAATGGGGCATTAAAAAATTAAAATAATTGTATTTCATCACAGGCTGTCTTTCTATTTTTGGTATCGGTTATTGTTTTTATTACTATATTGTCATTCTTAAGAATGGTTATTTTTGTTGTATAAATGCCTTTTCTTTTTTCTTGTTTAGATCCAGGACTTTCTGTTAATTCAGCCCATAAAACGCCATTTTTATAAACTTGAACTTTTATAGGAAGAAAGATTTTTAGATCAGGATTATTGAGAAAGTTTACTTTTAGGGTGGCATTCTCAATTTCTATACTGGGAAGTTTAATGGCTAAATCTTCTTGGCTAGTTAAAAGCCATCCATAATGATAATCGGAAATTAATCCAACTGAATTATCATTTAGGACATTTATATTGGGATAATCTTCATCTAATTTGGAGAGTGCTTCAAGTTTTTTACTAAACAATTTGTTTAGAGGGTATTTATTTTTTATGATTTCTTCTTCAAATTCTTTTAAAAAAGCTTGAATAGAGCCGTTTTCTTCTTTAAAATTTTTAAGATCTTGGTAGTTTATATGTTGTTTTAATCTGTTGTACACTTCTATTATTTGGGGTTTTATACTCATTGTATTGTTTTCTATTGTATAATACCCATTTTCAGTATTTCCGTTTTCTAATGAGAGTTTTAAATATGTAAAGCTTAGAGCAACTAGTAGCTCTCTTATTTTTATTCTTTCTTTTGTTTGTTGAGTGGCGTTTGCTAGCTTGTTTAGTTTTTCATAAAAATAAAAAAAATGTAACGGGTTTAAATTTTTAATTCCTTTGTCATAAATAGAACATGAAAGGTTTTGTTTCTCGGCTAGTTTTTCAAAATCTAGATAATATTCTGACAGAAATTCATGATTTTGAGGAAACTCTTGTTTAAAATAGTTTTTTATTAGGTCTTCTATTTTTAGATTATAGTCTATAAGTAATGAAGAAACTACAAATGTTTTTAATTCTTGAAAACTGGTATAATCATAACCACTTCCGTTAACAAATACCCCTTTTATGCCTATTTCATTAAAGTACTCTAATTGTTTTTTAAAGCGATAAAAAAAGGGGTATGGGGTTAGATAATCATCAAAATTGGATGCGTAATCCCATAAATAGATTTTATTTACTTTTTCTTTCCATTTCATGCATTTTTCTTCAAATTTTTTCACTTCTGGTTTCTTTTCAAAGTGTACATTTTTTGGAAAATCAATAGTACTAATCATTACTCCTACATTTTTTGAAGTTTTTTTAATTGGTGGAATTTCTGTTGTACGATAGGATGTAGTAAAGAAATTATATTTGGGGAATTCTTTTGCTAATTTTTCAATTAAATAGATAACGGAAGGAGTAGCATTTGAAATGGTATTCCCTAAGTTTTTGCATTTGGAGTCTAAACAAACGAAATCGTTATCGTTTGGAATAATCATAAAGGCGTAATTTTTATGGGGATTGAGTCCAAAGTTATCTATTATATAATTTTTTAAAAATTTATATGTTGCATCAGAAGAAAAACATATTTGTGATTTATTTCTTTTGTTTTCTACTAGAGCAAATGTTTGAGAGCTATTTTCTTCAATTAATAGTTTTCCTAAGTTATGCCCCCAAATTCCCCAATCATTTTCAACATTATTACAATTATAACGTATATCGGATTCTGTTTGTAAGACAGGATTAAAATGAGGTTCTCTGTACTCAAATGGAAAACGAACCGTATTTTCTTTTATTGATATAATAGCGGGTAATAGGTCTTGGGTTATGATTCTATCATCTTGAATACTTAATTTTTTTAGAAATTGATTAAACAACCATTTTAAATTTTTTTCGGAATTTGCGATGAGTTGAATTTCTTTATTTTCTTGTACTTTTATTTGATAATCGAATAGGTTTTCTGAAGACAAAATTACTTTTATCAGGAGTCCTTCTAGATTTTTATTTTTAGAAATTATTTCGGGTTTTGAGGTTCTTTTTTTAAATTCATTATAAAAATAGTCTTTTTCTAATTTTTTTAATTTGGTTTGATGTTCAAATAGAATCTTATATTGATCAGAGTATAATTTAACATCTTCCAAATCGGCATGCGCCTTTAAGGAACAACCAGAAGACACGAAAAAGAAAACGATTGCTAAACAAAGTTTAACAATAGTGGAATTGGAAGAAAATATTTCTTTAATCATGTAATATAAAAATAGTTATTAAAATGAAATTTGGGTTTGAAAGTAGAGATTATACATGTTTGTATAGTTTTTTTCGGATATTTTTATTGTATTCCAACTCCCTAAAAGTCCGACTGTAAAATTTGAATTTATCATATATTTAGGTCCAGCTCCTACCATTGTATTAAAAGCATTCCATGTATTATATAAATTAAAATTTAGTGATTGCAGATCGGAAACTGTTCCTATTGAACCCACTACTTGTAGACAACTTCTTTTTTCATTAAAGACATAAAATCTAGCGTCTGTACTACAGTTATAAAACATTGTATTATCTATAGAAAAGACACCTGCTTTTATATTCCACCAAGCAGACGACCAATCTTTTGACAAACCTAAAATTCCTTGAATCATATTAATCTGACTAGGTAATTGTCTAAAACCTAATCCTAATTCGATCTCATAATCGTTACCGAATGCTTTATACAAGGACAATTGGGTCTGGATTTTAGAAAAATATTTTGTTCCATATCCTGCATTTAATCTGATGTATATTTTGTGATTAAACGGATGGTACCATTCTATTATAGATTGGGTTCCTGTTCCTTCTTCTCTACCCGAATAATTTAAACGAAAAGTATAGGTGTTTTTATTTCCTTTATGGTTATATTCCATCGTAGATATAGAGGAATATTCTTGACTTCCTTGAATTCTACTTCTTAAATGATAGATTCCTATTTCGTCTTTAAAAGTTTTATTTTCTAATATTTGTAAATGTCTTTTAAAGTCTGACAGTTCCATTAAGGATGGTTCGTATTGTTTTTGATAGTAATAAGCGGAGTCAAAAACTTTTTTTGTTTCTAATAACAACCCTTTATCATACTTTAGTTCTTTATTGTCTTTATCAAAGAGTAGTGCTGAATTTACTAATTCTAATGCTGCATCATGTTGTTTATCCTTAAGTAATTCTTTTGTTTTAAAATGTACATTTTCTGAATATATATTAACCAATGGTTTATTCCGTGGAAATTTTTTCAAAAGAGGTAAAGCTACTGTCATGGCATTATCATATTCTTTTTGGGCAGTATATGATTCTGCTAATTTTACTTTAAACTTCAGATTGTCTGGATATTGTGTTGTTGCTTGTTTTGCAGCATCTAGCATAGCTGTATTATCTTTCATTTGATATGAAAGACTGATTGCGTATTGTAAACCTAGCTTGCTAGCAGGTTTTACTTCTAGTATTTTCTTTACAACTTGATATGCTTCCTCTATATTTTGTTCTTCTAGTGCTTTTTTTACAAATGCTAATCCTTCTTCTTCAAAACCGTTTGCGTATATAGTCTTTTTCGGTTCATTTGATTTTTCTATCAGTTGTAAGTACATATCAAAGGCATTGGTGTAATCCTCTGATGCAACTAATGCGTTTATTTTTTTTAAATTTCTAGAATCATCATTTGGTTTTTCTCTTAGAAAATCATTGATTATAGCAAGGGCTTTATCATACAATCCTGTTTTAAGATAACATTGAAACAATCCTAATTTTGCGGGTTCATAATAATCATTTTGTTTCTTTTGATTTGAAATTTTTTGTAGTAATTCGATTGCTTCAAGATGATTTCCCTCTAGCATAAATTGTTTAGCTGTATTATATTGAAATGCTATAAAATCATCTCTAACATCAGAATCATTTGGGAATTTTGAGTATAATTTTTGTAATAACTGATTAGACTTTGATTCATTTCCTAGTTGTTTGTAAACAAAATATTCTTTTGACAAAATTTCTTTTGTCTCTCCTTTTACTTTTTTAGCTTTTGATATAAAGTCGAGTGCATCATTATAATATCCTTTACTTATAGAGTTGTTTAAAAGATAAGCTAATGCTTCTTCGTCTTTGGCGTTTTTTTCTAATATTTTACCATATAATGTATAAGGGTCGTGATTACTTTGAATTCTTGCCGACTCTATGACTAATTCATCATAACTTTTTTGAAGTTGGGGATCATTTTTTTTGGCCATTTTTCTTTTTAGGAACTCTAATGCTTCTGCATTTCTATTCATTTCTGATAAAATGGCTACTTTTTTTGTTATATACAGTCTGTTTTCTGGAAATTTTTGAATTCCTTTTTCTGCATACAAAAGTGCTTTTTCTTTATCTCCAGCTGTTAATAAACTGTTTATAATATCTACATAAATATCGGCTTGTTTATTGTCTATTTTTGCTAATTCTTCGGCTAAAGTAACGGCTTCATTTAACTTTCCTTCTTTTTTAAGGCGTATTATCTCCTGTTGTGTGTTGTATATGTAATCTTTTTGAACACTTTCGTCTTCTGGATATATCTGATTTAAGCGTTTTAGCATTCTACTGGTTTCTGTAATATTTCCTTGTAGCCTGTATATTTCTATTTTTTTTATCCATAATTGCTTCCAATATGGGTTTACTTCTAATAGTTCATTTATATAACATATAGCACTTGAATAGTGTTTGGAGTTCATTTCTACATTTACGAGTAGGTGTTTTGCATCAAAATTTGTTTTATCGTATTGCAAAGATTTGACTAATTGATAACGTGCGTTTTGATAATCTTTTTTAACATAGTAATATCTCCCCAGAAGCATTCTGAGATTGGAATCTGTTTCATCTTGTTTTAATCCTTCTTCAATGATTTCTTTTGCTTTTTGCCACTCTTGTTTTTTAAAATATTTTTTTGCCATAATGGAATAATCTTCCATTGTATCTTGTGCATTTAAAAAACTTATTGAAAATATGAAAACGAATAATAGGAGGTAATTTTTTGATAACATTTTTAGTAATACATTTATTCCACTTCTTGATTTTCTACAGCAGGAGTTGTTGTTTTGTTTTGGGCAAAACCTTGACGAGTCATTTGCCCCCATTCAAATTTTTTACGTGATAAGAAATCTACATATCCTTTTAAACTATAAAAAACGATAAGTGGATGATAGATAAAAGGTTCTATTAGTGTAAAAAAACAAAGTTTTAAATATTCACCAAAGGTTCTGTATTGCTCTTGTACTAATCTATCCAAATAAATAGTTATTAAAGAAAGGCATATTCCAAAGAGATAAACAAATGTTAGCATAATACTTGCTGTGTAAAAATTTATTCCTTTGGCTATTAATAGATATACGGTATATAGATATCCAACTAATTCTATAAGGGGTGCTGAAAACTCAAAAAATAAAGTATAGGGTAGAGTAATCATTCCTAGTTGTTTATATTTTGGATTAAACAGGTATTTTCTATGCACTGTGAAAATCTGTAATAAGCCACGAGCCCATCGCGTTCTTTGTCTATTCAATATTTTAATATTGGGCGGTCCTTCTGTCCAGCAACAAGTATCTGGTATTTGAACAATTTTATAATCTTTGTTAAAATTGCACATATAGCCTATTATACGAGTTGTTAAATCCATATCTTCCGCATGTGATGACGGATCATATCCTCCAGCAGCAATAACTACTGATTTATCAAACATACCTAATCCTCCTGATATATTACCTATTGCATTTATTCTAGACCAGCCCATTTTTCCAATTAAATAACTTCTTAAATATTCAACTTCTTGAAAAAGGGGGATTATTCTATTAGGTACTTTAACTTGGGTAACTACTCCATTTTGAACAACGCAACTATTGGCCATACGCAGGGTAGCACCTACTCCAATAACTTGTGTTTTATTGATCAAAATAGGTTTAATCATTTTGATAAGTGCATCACGAGACAAAATACAATCTACATCTGTGCATAAAAAATAGGGATAACTAGACGCATTTATACCAGCATTAGACGCATCCGCTTTTGTTCCTCCATTTACTTTATCTACCACTGTTAACTTTGAATAGGCTGGGTTTGTAGATTTTAAAATTCTTTTTAAAGGTTTGGTTTTTATTTTTTCTACATAAGCAAAAGGTGTTTCAACTAACTCAAAGTTTTCTATCAGCAATTCTAATGTACTATCTTTACTACCATCATTAACGATAACTACTTCAAATTTTGGATAATTTAGGGTCATCATGGAGTGTACATTATCAATGATGGTCATTTCTTCATTATATGCGGGTGCCACAATGGAAATTCCTGGGGCAAAAGGGGTCTTCAAGAAATTTTCATCCATTTCTTTACTTTGATTTTCTTTATACTTTTTTATTTCTTTATAACCATAAATAATGAGTATAAAGTATATTATTGTAAGCATGGAAGCATAAAGAAAAATTATACCTTGAAAAATATCAGTCATATTATTAGTTGTAGTTTCCGTCGTTTTTTGACGTACTGTTATTATTTAAGAATAAAAGGTTTACACTTTTATTAGTGGATTTTTAATGTGTTTAAAGATTAAATTTTCAAAACCATCATCAATTTTAGATTCCATTTCATTAATCAGATTTACTCCGTCATTATCATAGTTATAGATAGCGCGTCCTATTGTAATTTTTAAGCTTGTATCAAATGTTTTATAAAAAGCTGATTTTAGGAACTCTAATCCTTTGTCTGGTTTTGTTTCTGTAACTGTTTTTATAATACTGTGCTGAACTGATATCGGTTCAAAATCATAGTTTGCAATTAGAGCATCTTCTATATTATTATTTTGAAGGACTCCTATGGCTTCAATCAAAGCTTTTCGAACTTTAGAATTGGTAGTTTGTGTTAAAAGTGTTAGTAAAAACGGAAGATTATCTTGTTGTTTATAAAAAGATGTTTCGTATATGAAAAAACATTTTAAGTCAATATTTTCCGTCCTAGTAATCCACTGTGCAAAGTTAGGTATAAATTCTTTGGATCTTTTTAACAGAATTTCGTGTATTTGAATTTTATCCCATTCTGTAAATTCACTATCAAAATCCTCATTAAAAAAACGAAATGGATCATGTTTACTTAAATAAATATAGGCTTTTCTTGCCTTTTTACGTAATGCTTCATTTTTATCATAAACTAATGAAATAATAACGGATTCGGATATAGTCAATCTTAATTTTATAATCTGAGAAAGACCTTCTAATTTGGTCTTAAGATCTCCTTTTAATAATCTTTCTTCCCAGAAAGACTTTAAATCAAAAAAGTATAAAATTTCATTAAAATTATGTAAATCCGACACTTCGTCCTCATCTATTAATTCAATAATAGTTTCAGTAATTAATAACTTGTGTGATTTTTTAAATTCATTTTTATTTTCAAAAACAAGTTTAATATCTTCTAATGTATATTCTTTAGGGGAATAAACTATTTCTTTTATTTTTTGTAAATAAATTAGGTTCAGTGTCTTTTTTTGAATTGCCACTGATTTTTTTTCCCAACTTAAATACATCAGTTTAAAAAAAGTTATAGTATATGTAAAAATAAAAACAATACTTAAAACTATAGCTAATTGTAATACAGGAGATAATTCTGAAATTGAAAAATAACAATCTTTTAAAACAAAAATAATTTTATCCATGTAATCCGGGTTACCGCTTTTTTATTATACTTAAATCAAACAAAACACTATGAGCGTTATATTGGATCACCTGAACAACGTTTATTAAAAAGATATATTTTTTAACAACCTTTATTTAACTTTAATTTAACTCTTTATTAACTTACATCTGTAAACACTTCTTTAAATTTAACAAGTATTTCCTGAATTTGTTCTAATCCAACTGAAACACGTAATAGCTCAGACTCTAACTTATTTATTAACAAATAGTTCCTCCCCTTTTCTGTTTGTAATAAATCATAGTGTGCTAAATACACATAAGGCATTACTAAAGTAAATTCTGTTCCTAAACTGGGTCCTTTAGGCATTTCTAAAAAGTCATAGAAGTTGGAAAGACTTTTATTAAATACTATCGATATTAATCCTGGAATTTTATCCGAAGTAGCTATTTTTTTATAATTTTCATACGATTTATCACTTTTAACGCTTAAGACTTGCTTGATTTCAGGTTGATTTGAAAAAAAATCAATCAAGATTTGTGTCGATAAAGAGATATTTTCTATTCTTTCTCTATATCGCAATATTTCAAATCCTAATCTTTCTATTTCTCCTTTAAAGGGCTTTATTACGTATTGTTTAACCTGATATAGCAAGTCTAAATTTTTAGACACAATTGCCCCCATCAACAGGTCTCCATTTCCACAAGCAAATTTTGAAAGACTTTCAACCGCAATATCACAATATTGTAATACATTAAAATTAAATGGTGTAATAAGCGTAACATCTAATAATAATTTTATATTATATTTTTGACATATAGAATAAAGTTTTTGTACATCGACACAATCTAACTTAGGATTGGAAACTACTTCTGTTACTAACAACGAAATACTTTTATAATTTTTCTTTAACCAAAGTTCTAATTTTTCTAAATCATAAACATCTACTTGCCAATAATTATTATCTCCTCTTTTTTGAATTATTTCCATTGTATCTAAATACAACCAACCTAATTGCACAATGCCTTTTTTTTCTTCTAAAATATTTTTTTGAATAATAGCTTCACAAACTGAAAATACAGCATTAGCCCCTGAATTAGTTAAAACAATATGTTCGTGAGTTACGTTATATGCTTGAGTTAAAATTTTATAGATATTTTTATTGGCTTCGGATAATTTTTTTCTTTCTTCTTTATATAATTGACTAATCAGACCTAAATCAAATAATATTTTTTCTGCTTGCCGAGAACTTATAATTAGACCTGCATTTCGGATATAATCATTTATTATTTTCAATAATTTATCATCTGATTTTATCAATAAGAAAACACCATTTGATAACTCAATAAAATTTAATTTCACATTAAGCATTTCACACAAAATAGTATACGCTTTTAGGGAAGAAATAGGCACAACTAAATAATTTTCAGGTATTTGTTTTTCTTTTTTAATATAATCAACTAGTTGCTGAACTAATCTATTTCTAAAAAACCGAGGATATCCCGATTTCATTTTCTCTAGTATTTCTTTATCTGCTTCTTCATACTTAATCACATCACAAATAGTTGGTAAGCTAACTGAAACGGCATGAGGATTATCAAACGGTATTGATGTACCACAAGGAATATGTTTTAAATAATCATACATTTTTAATGAATTTTTAAAATTATTTAAATAATCGCTTGCTTTATATCTTCTATTAGATCTTTTGTATTTTCTAAACCTACAGAAAATCGCACCGTAGCACTGGTTAAACCAATTTGGGCTAAATCCTCTTCTGAATAGGTTGCATGACTCATTTTAGCAGGAATTTCTACACGAGAATCGACTGTACCAAACGAAACTTTTTCTCCAAATAACTTTGTTTTTTTGATTACGGATTCAGCAATGCATTTATTTTGAAAATCCACAGTTAAAACGGCGGGAATAATTTTCATTTGTTTTCTAGCCAATTTATATTGTGGATGTGATACAACCCCTGGGAATTTGACTGATTTTACTTCCGAAAACTCCTGTAATTGATTTGCTAATTGCAAAGCGCTTTTTTCTTGCGCTTTCATTCGATATACTAAAGAGGGTAATCCTAAGGAAACCAAAAAAACATCAAAAGGCGATTGTGCTCTTCCTTGAGCATTAGCAAAATAATGCAATCTTTCAAACCAGTCTTCTGACTTAGCTACAATGGCTCCCGCCACCACGCTACCATGCCCCGAAACATACTTGGTTGCCGAAAAAACTGAAAAATCAGCACCAAGACACAAAGGTTGTTGTGAAGCAAAAGTTGCCATACTATTATCCACCGCAAAAACACAACTGTATTTTTTAGATAGCCATCCTATTTTTTGAATATCTATAATTTTAAGTCCTGGATTGGTAGGGGATTCACATAACATCAATTTTATGGCTTTTGATGCCAGTATAGACTCTACTTCTTCTTGATTCGTAAAATCAGCAAACTCCACCTTAATATTACTTTTTTCAAGAAGAATATGCAACAAACGATACGTACCTCCATAGCAATCTCTTTCTACTAAAACCACATCACCTGACCGAAGGACCGTTTCAAACAACAACGCAAGCGCACTAATTCCGGTATTGGTACAAATACAACCAAAACCGTTTTCTGCTTTAGCAAAGATGGTTTCTAAAGCATTGCGTGTAGGATTATCTGTTCGGGAATAATCATACAAAAAATCAGAATTCTGCTGGCGTTTATAATCAAATGTAGCTGTATTATAAATAGGCAAATGAGTAGCACCATAAGCATCCTTAATTCCGCTATATTGTGTAAGATTAGCCAATAAAGTTTCTATTTTCATTTTTTATTTTATAAAAATTAATTCAAAAAAAACCTCTGCTTTTTGCAGAGGCACCGTTGCGTTTCTTAAATTTTAGACAATAGTAACTCTGGAGAAACTGGTTCTCATCATACACATCTTATATTTAGGCAAGTACTTTTTCATCTAAAAATCAAAACAAGGCAAAACTAGATCAATATTCTTTAAAAGTAAAATAAACAGTTTATTTTTCTAAATTTTATTACAAAAACACATTTTAAACAAAATAAAATCTAAACAAAAAGATTGAAATAAAACTAAAAACTAGAAAACAATAAAATTTCAAATCAACAATTTATCCAAAAAAAAGTTAATAATTATTTAGAATTCAAATTCCTTTCATACATTTGCATACGTTTATAAGAGGAAAAATTTGAACTGATTGCAACCTCTTTCTGAAAAAGTTTGGGTATCAAAAGACGCTTAACTTCTTCAGGATAAAAAATGCTAAAGCAGTAACACTACTCTTTAGGCAATCGCTGCAAACTATTTCCTCACTAATTTCACAAAATAAAAACTAATATATGGCATATTTATTTACGTCAGAATCAGTGAGTGAAGGACACCCTGATAAAATAGCTGATCAAATCAGCGACGCATTGATTGATAACTTTTTAGCTTTTGACCCTTCTTCCAAAGTCGCTTGTGAAACATTGGTTACTACAGGACAAGTAATTTTAGCTGGAGAAGTAAAATCAAAAACTTATTTAGATGTTCAAAGTATTGCTCGCGAAGTAATCAAAAAAATTGGTTATACCAAAAGCGAATACATGTTTGAAGCCAATTCTTGTGGCGTTTTATCCGCTATCCACGAACAATCAGATGACATTAATCGTGGTGTAGACAGAATTACAGCTGAGGCTGATTTTGAAACAAAAGCAAATGCGCAAGGTGCTGGTGATCAAGGCATCATGTTTGGTTATGCAACTAACGAAACGGAAGACTATATGCCTTTAGCCTTAGACTTGTCGCACAAATTATTACAAGAATTAGCCGATTTACGTAGAGAAAATTCAGCCATTACATACTTACGTCCAGATGCAAAGTCACAAGTTACTTTAGAATACGATGATAATAACAAACCTGCTCGTATTGACGCTATCGTAATTTCTACACAACATGATGATTTTGCTGAAGAAGCTGAAATGTTAGCTAAAATCAAAAAAGACATCATTGAAATTTTGGTTCCAAGAATCATTGCTAAATACCCACAATATGCCCATTTATTCAACGATTCAATTGAATACCATATCAACCCAACAGGAAAATTCGTAATTGGAGGTCCTCACGGAGATACAGGTTTAACAGGTAGAAAAATTATCGTAGATACTTATGGTGGTAAAGGAGCTCACGGTGGTGGTGCATTCTCTGGAAAGGACCCTTCAAAGGTAGACCGTTCTGCTGCGTACGCTACACGTCATATAGCTAAAAACTTAGTAGCTGCAGGGGTAGCAGATGAAGTTTTAGTACAAGTTTCTTACGCTATTGGAGTAGCTAAACCTTGTAATGTATATATAAACACTTATGGAACAGCTAAAAATGGCTTAACAGATGTTCAAATTTCTGAAAAAGTAAATGAATTATTTGACTTAAGACCTTATGCCATTGAACAACACTTAAAATTAAGAACACCTATATATAGCGAAACAGCTGCTTATGGACACATGGGACGAAAAAATGAAACGGTAAAAAAACGTTTTATTTCTCCTTCTGGCGAAACCAAAGAGGTGGAAGTTGAATTATTTACTTGGGAAAAATTAGACTTTGTAGATAAAATTAAAACGACTTTTAACTTATAATAGCACATAAAAACAAAAACGGCCTTGTCATTTTAATTGCAAGGCTGTTTTTATTTTCATATCTTTCTAATATGAAAAAACTGCTATATACTTTATTACTACTGCTTACCCTTTTTACATCTGCTCAAACTTATAACATTATCCCTTCCCTAGCAAGCTCTAAATCAATTGAAGCTGATGAGTATATTGGCGAAGATAACACAGGTTTCTTATATTTTATCAAAAACAATACCCTCTTCAAAACAAAAAACGCTGAAAAATACCAATACAAAAACATTTCATTAGGCAAAATTACCAGAGTTGACTTACAAAACCCTTTACGAATCTTGCTTTTTTTTGAAAACTTCAACATCGTTATTGCATTAGATAACCAATTAAATGAGGTACAAAAATTAGATTTTAATAACATAGACAACACCATTACTTTAAGTGCCGCTGGAACATCTGCCTTAAACAACTATTGGATTTTTAATCAAAATAATCAACAACTATTACGCTATAATTACACAAAAAACACAACACAGCCAATTGGCGTAACTTTTGAAAAACCAATTAAGGATTACTTTTGTTCTTACAACGAATTTTTATGGATAGACACAACAAACCATCTTTATCAATGCAACTTTTTTGGAAAGAGAACATTCATAACCCAAATTCCTGAATATGACAAAATTGCCCTAGACAGTGAAAAGAACATAATATATCAAAAAAACGGAACCCTTTTTCTTTATGCTATTCAAACACAAAAAACCTATCTTATTGAAAATATTAAAAATTCAATCATAAGTTTTCACTACAAAAACCAAAATTTAGCTATTTTTACAGCTCAAGAAATTACCAATTATAAAATTATTTTACCCTAATGCATATAGCAGTTGCTGGAAATATAGGAGCTGGAAAAACCACTTTAACCAGACTTCTATCTAAACATTTCAAGTGGGAACCTCATTTTGAAGATGTAGATGAAAATCCTTATTTAGATGATTTTTACCATTCTATGGACAGATGGAGTTTTAATCTTCAGATTTACTTTTTAAATAGCCGTTTTCGTCAAATTTTGAAAATTAGGGAAAGCGGTAAGAAGATCATTCAAGATCGAACTATCTACGAAGATGCTCATATCTTTGCTCCTAATTTACATGCTATGGGATTAATGAGTAATCGCGATTTTGAAAACTATACATCTTTATTTGAATTAATGGAAAACCTAGTAGGGCCACCCGACTTATTAATTTACCTAAGAAGTTCAATCCCGAACCTTGTAGGTCAAATTCACAAACGCGGACGTGATTACGAAAATTCCATTTCTATTGATTATTTAAGCAGGCTAAATGAGCGCTATGAAGCATGGATACAAACTTACAAAAAGGGAAATTTGTTAATAATTGATGTTGACAACATTAATTTCGTTGATAACCCCGAAGACTTAGGAATGATTATCAACAAAATTGACGCAGAAATTAATGGCTTATTTTAACGGAATATATTCTCTTTCAAAATAAAAATAGTCCTTTTAAAAACAACAAAAACCAGAATGAAAAATCTGAATTTCATTCTGGTTTTTCTATTTATTATCATTCTTTTTTTACTCTAGATTACACATTAGATTATCGTTACAATAATACGCAGTAAATTTGTAATCTTGAATTTAGGTTTACACTAAAATAACAATACAAAAAACAACTTATTTTCTTCAATACGCCGTTATTTTAATTGAAAAACAATTGTCAGCACACAATAGTACCAGCTATTAAACTTGTTCTTATGACTCTGCTAACAAAAATAATTAAGGAACGATTAAAAAATCAAATCCGAATATACTTTTCAATGGTAAAGGAATGCAGATGTTTTTCATCTTGAGCATGAAAAGTAGACTCTTTTAACTCCCATTTATTTTGCTCAATATAAGGAAAATAGGTATCCGCCTCCAAAAAACACGCATGTACTCGTGTTAATTCGATTTCATCTGCTAAATCAATAAACTGTTTATAAACCTCTCCTCCTCCAATGATGTATACATTTTGATCTACAGGACAGGTTTTCAGTGCTTCTTTAACGGAATTAACCAAAATACATTCTTTTGGAACAAAATATGTTTTTGATCTAGTTATAATAACATGGGTTCTGTTAGGAAGAGGCTTCGGAAAACTTTCAAAAGTTTTTCGCCCCATAATAATATAATGTCCAGTTGTTAACGATTTAAAATGCTTAAAATCGTCTGGCAAATGCCAAAGTAAGCTATTATCTTTACCTAGTTCATTTTTTTGCCCAGCAGCAGCAATTAATATAATTTTTTTAGGCATTTTTTTGAATATCTTTTTGAAGTTGTTCCAGTTTGCGTTGTTGTTTGAAAACTAATTTTTCAATTTGTTCTCGTTCCCATTTTTTATTCATAAATCGTTCCGTTATAAAAACCCGAATAAAGTGCAAAACAAAGAAAAAGAACCAAATCATCACGACCCAAAGAGACCAATTAGAATCAGGAAAGGTATTTAATATATAATGGGCAAATAATAAAAACAAACTAGCTGTAAACCATATCATAAAATGAACATACAAGCGTTTTTTTTGTTTAATTCGCAGGCGGGCATATTCATATAATTCATGTTGATTAATATCCATTTATCTTTTTTTAAATTGCAACTTGACCTTTAATATGCGGATGTGGATCGTAATCTTCTAAAGTAAAATCTTCCCATTTAAAATCAAAAATATCTTTAACATTAGGGTTTAAGATCATTTTAGGTAATACACGAGGCTCTCGAGTTAATTGTAGTTGTAATTGTTCTATATGATTATTATAAATATGTACATCTCCAAAAGTATGAATAAAATCGCCCACTTGTAAATTGCATACTTGCGCAATCATCATGGTTAACAAAGCGTATGATGCAATATTAAAGGGAACTCCTAAAAAGACATCGGCACTTCTTTGGTATAGCTGACAAGACAACTTACCGTCTGCTACATAAAACTGAAAGAAGGCGTGACAAGGAGGTAAGGCGGCTTTTCCGTTAGCAACATTTTCAGTAAATGTTTTTTTATCATCAGGCAAAGCGGAGGGATTCCATGCAGAAACTAACATTCTCCTACTATTTGGATTATGCTTTAATGTTTCTATTAACTCTGTTATTTGATCTATTTCTTCATTATTCCAATTACGCCATTGATGGCCATATACAGGCCCTAAATCACCTTTTTGATCTGCCCATTCATCCCATATCCGCACTCCATTTTGTTTAAGGTATTGAATATTGGTATCGCCTTTTAAAAACCAAAGAAGTTCATAAATTATAGATTTCAGATGTAGTTTTTTTGTGGTTACGATAGGAAATCCTTCATTTAAATCAAAACGCATTTGATAACCAAAAACACTTTTAGTTCCTGTTCCTGTTCTATCTCCTTTTTGATTTCCGTTATCTAAAACGTGTTTAACTAAATCTAAATATTGTTTCATCTTTGAATTTATTGAACTTTTATTATCTTAACCCATATCGACTAACAAGCTAATAAAGAAGTATTTTTTTTTACAATTCTCTCTTATTGATCTCATCTCGAATTTTAGCCGCTTTTTCATAATCTTCATCTTGAACCGCTTCTTCCATAAGATCATTTAATTCCGCTAAGCTTAACTTGGAATAAGTCGAAGTATTCTCCTCTTGTTCTGGGACTTGATGAGCTTCAGTTGCCGAAAGTACATCTTCATCAGCTACTATATTTTCATCTGAAGAGGTATTTAAATAAATACCTGCTTTATCTAAAATATTCTTATACGTAAAAATTGGAGCATCAAATCGCAACGCCAATGCTATAGCATCAGAAGTTCTAGCATCAATAATTTCCTCAATTTTATCGCGCTCACAGATCATACTTGAGTAAAAAACACCATCTACTAATTTGTGTATAATTACTTGTTTAACAATTATATCAAATCGATCTGCAAAATTTTTAAACAAATCATGGGTAAGAGGTCTTGGAGGACGGATTTCTTTTTCTAAAGCTATTGCAATTGATTGTGCTTCAAAAGCCCCTATGACAATAGGTAATTTCCGATCTCCTTCTACTTCATTTAAAATCAAGGCATACGCTCCATTTTGTGTTTGGCTATATGAAATCCCTTTTATAGATAGTCTGACTAAACTCATTTTTTTTGGCTGTGAATATATCTTGCAAAGTAACAAAAAACTTTGTACTGTTAATAAAAAAAGAGCCATAATATGGCTCTTTTAAAAATATTTTAAGGGAAAAATTTATGAATTTTGAGCTTTAAATGCTTTTAATTTTTCAATTAAAGTAGGAACCACTTGAAAAGCATCTCCCACAACACCATAATCTGCAACTTTAAAGAAAGGTGCTTCTGGATCAGAATTAATTGCAACTTTTACTTTAGAGGAGTTAACTCCTGCAATGTGCTGAATTGCGCCTGAAATACCAACAGCAATATATAAATTAGTTGCAACTGGTTTTCCAGTTTGCCCAACGTGTTCGCTATGAGGTCTCCATCCTAAATCAGAAACAGGTTTCGAACATGCAGTTGCAGCACCTAAAACACTTGCTAACTCTTCAATCATCCCCCAATTTTCTGGTCCTTTTAAACCACGACCACCTGAAACGACTACATCTGCATCTGCAATAGTCACTTTTCCTGATCCTTTTTCTACGGACTGTGTTTGTACACCAAAATCGGCATCCGAAATAGCTGGAGTAAAATCTTCAGCGTTAGCAGCGCTAGCTATTTCTAGCAATCCAAAACTATTTTTTGCTATAGCTAATACTTTTACATCAGTATCAATTTGTGTAATATTAAATGCTTTGTTTGAAAAAGCATTTCTTTTTACTTGAAATGGAGAAGTACTTACTGGCAAAGCCACTACGTTAGAAGCATATCCCGCATTTAGATTTACTGCTACAAGTGGAGCTAAATATAATGAATCTGTAGTAGAAGATAACACCACAACTTTAGAACTTTCTTTTTCTGCAGCTTGTTTGATAACATCTGCATAAACTTTAGCGTTAAAATTATTTAATTTATCATTAGATACCGTTAATACTTTATCAACACCGTATTTTCCTAATTCCGAAACATCTCCTGCATTAATTGTTAGGGCTGTTACGGTAGTACCTGTAGAGTCTGCTATTTTCTTTGCGTATGAAGCTAATTCAAATGCTACTTTTTTGAATTTACCTTCCGCTGATTCTGCGTATATTAAGATTGACATAATTTTTATTATTTTTTTACATTGAATTATATATTTTAAATGATGTATAATGTCATTTAAAATTTAAAATTAGATAACTTTAGCTTCGTTGTGTAATAAGTTAATAAGTTCATCCAAATTATCAGGACTCACTAATTTTACTTCTTGTTTTGGTGCTGGTTTTTCAAATTTCACTGCTTTTGTTGCAACATCTGCTCCTAGTGGTTCAACTACATTAAGAGGTTTTGTTCTAGCAGTCATAATTCCACGCATATTAGGAATACGTAAATCTTTTTCTTCTACTAATCCTTTTTGACCTCCTACAATAAGAGGCAATGTTGTTGTAACAACTTCTTTTCCTCCATCAATTTCGCGAGCTGCTGTTACGGTATTTCCTTCCACTTTCAAATCTATACATGAATTAATGAAATTATAACCCAATAAGCCAGCAGTCATACCAGGAACCATTCCGCCATTATAATCCAATGATTCTTTTCCCGCGATTATTAAATCAAAACCACCCTTTTTAATCACTTCTGCTAATTGTTTCGCTACAAACAAACCATCTGTAGGGTTTGCGTTTACACGAATTGCATCATTTGCTCCAATAGCTAACGCTTTTCTTAAAGTAGGTTCTGTATCAGCTTCTCCAACATTTACTACAGTAACTGTAGCACCTTGTTGCTCTTGAAACATCACAGCCCTAGTCAATCCAAATTCATCATTTGGATTAATTACATATTGCACACCATTGGTATCAAATTCTGAATCACCATTGGTAAAATTGATTTTTGAAGTAGTATCAGGTACGTGACTGATGCAAACTAATATTTTCATTGCTAATCAAATTGGTTTAAAAAATTATAGAATTACAAATATAATTAAAATATAGATACAATTATTATGCGTGCATAATAATTTTTTATCATTTTTTAATTAGTTTCTCTTTTAATTTAGTGGATGATGCTTTAAAATTTTATATTTTTGCGATTCATTTTATAGAATCTAAGAACATTTTATGAGAACGATACAGTTTAGAGAAGCCATTTGTGAAGCGATGAGTGAGGAAATGCGTCGCGATGAGTCGGTGTATTTAATGGGAGAAGAAGTGGCTGAATATAACGGAGCTTATAAAGCTTCAAAAGGAATGTTGGACGAATTTGGATCTAGACGCGTTATAGACACACCAATTGCCGAGATGGGATTTTCAGGCATAGCAGTAGGTAGCGCAATGAACGGTTGTCGTCCAATTGTAGAATACATGACATTTAATTTCTGCCTTGTTGGGGGTATTGATCAGGTTATTAATAATGCTGCCAAAATGAGACAAATGAGTGCTGGACAATTTCCAATGCCAATGGTTTTCCGAGGTCCTTCTGCTTCAGCTGGACAATTAGCGGCTACCCACTCACAAGCTTTTGAAAATTGGTTTGCCAATTGCCCTGGATTAAAAGTTATTGTTCCTTCTACCCCTTATGATGCAAAAGGACTTTTAAAATCAGCTATCCGTGACAATGACCCTGTTATTTTCATGGAATCAGAACAAATGTACGGTGATAAAGGAGAAGTACCAGAAGGAGAATACACTATTCCTATTGGAGTGGCAGATATTAAACGCGAAGGTAAAGATGTTACTATTGTATCATTTGGTAAAATTATTAAAGAAGCCTATATTGCTGCGGATGAACTAGCTAAAGAAGGAATTTCTGCTGAAATTATTGATTTACGCACAGTTCGCCCTATGGATTATGACACTATTTTAAACTCTATTAAAAAAACAAATAGATTAGTAGTCTTAGAAGAAGCTTGGCCTTTTGCTTCCGTAGCTTCTGAAATTACATATATCGTTCAAGAAAGAGCATTTGACTACTTAGATGCTCCTATTCAAAGAATTACTACTGCTGACACACCAGCTCCTTACTCACCAACTTTATTAAAAGAATGGTTACCAAACGCGCAGGATGTGATGAAAGCTGTTAGGAAAGTATTGTATAAATAATAACTATATATATGCTATTTATTATAAAGCTCCATCTTTGATAAAATGATGGAGCTTTATTCTTAAGTATATACCAATTTTCAAGAATATGCAAAAAAAGGTTAGTTTTTTTATAATATTGTTTTTTACATTATTTACAAATGCGCAAACAAAAATTAGCGGTATAGTGTATGATGATCAAAATCTACCATTACCGTTTGCAAATATTTACTTCAAAGGAAACAAAACAGGTATTTCTTCGGATGTAAATGGTGTTTTCCACATTGAATCTCCAAACGATTACAAAGCAATTATTGTTAAATACGCAGGTTTTGAAGATACAGAAGTGGAATTAAAAACAGCCAGCATAAGCAATCTAAAAATTGTTATGTCTACAACTAAACAACTAAAAGAAGTTGTTGTGGTAGCTAAACCTAAAAAACATTTAAAAAAGGAAGAAAACCCTGCTTATAAAATCTTACAGCAAATTTGGAAAAACAAAAAGAAAAATGGTTTACTCTCTTCCAAATCATACCAATATACGCGATACACATCAATAGCAAATGGATTAAGCAATTTAGACAGTGTCTTCCTAAAAAGAGTTTTAGGCAACCATTACGATAGTGTTATAAAAATTGCTGAACAAAAAAAGAATCAAACAAATTATATTATCCCTACTTACTTAAAAGAAACAAATGAAAAAGTCTACGGTAATAATATAAGCAATAAATTTAAAGAGGTCATAGAAGGTGAACGCACTACAGGTCTAGCGGACAAAGGATTCATGATGGAAAAAATAGGTAATTTCATTAAACCTTTTGACGTATACGACGACGACGTAGTGATACTTAACAAAGTTTTTATGAGTCCTCTATCAGTAAGGGGATATAGTCAATATGAATATGTTTTAAAAGATAGCATTCAAGACGGTAATAAGAAAATTTATGAAATTTTTTATTTCCCTAGAAATAATCAAGATTTACTTTTCCAAGGATCCTTTAAAGTGAGCGATAAAAACTTTGCTATTACTGAAGTCTACCTTCGTAATAATCCTAAAGTAAATTTAAATTTTGTAAGAAACCTTTCTATTGAAAAAATTTATAACATACAGGATAATGACATCTACTTACCTGAACGCGAAACCTATGAAGGTGATTTTACATTTTTCTCTAAAGAAGATGGAGAAAAAGGCATGTACTTGAAAAAAAACATTCTTTATTCAGACTATATTTTCAACCAAGAACTAGCTCCTCACTTTTATGATCAAACAGAAGTACAAACATTAGCCAATCAATTTGAAAAAGGAGATGATTACTGGAAACAACTCACCACTCGTGAAGCGGGAATAAACAATACAAGAAAAATCATTACAGACTTAGGAAACAACAAAAGAATAAGACGCGTTACCAACTTAATCACCATACTTACCTCTGGTTATTTTACCGTTTTTAAAAACATACAATACGGTTCTTTGTACCAAACTTTTTCAAACAATAATATCGAAGGTCTTCGACTAAAAGCGGGCTTTAGAACATTTACAAGTCCGAATGACTTATTTAGAGTAAATGGATACATGGCTTATGGCACATTAGATCATGCTATAAAATTCGGACTTAGTACCCGTTACTTATTTAACAGCAATCCCCGTATTACGTTAGGGGCAGGTTTTTTAAAAGACAATTTACAACTAAGTAGTGTAGGACTAGAAGAATCAGAACTTATTGCCACAGGTCCCAGTACAAATGTAATTATAGCAAGAGGAGAAAATTACAGCCTAACAAATGTTGAAAAAAGCGTTTTAAGCACTGATTATCAACCTCACAACAACTTAAAATTCAATTTAAGTTTCGTTCATCGTTTCATGAAATCTGCCAATGTTAACCGATTCTCATTAGCTTATGATTACAACGGAGAAATTAAGAACACACTAACTGATTTTGCCATTACTTGCGGTCTTTTTTACACCCCTAAACGAGATGTTTACGGTTTTGGAGTAGACCAAACCTATACAGGTCGACTATACAGTACGTTTGCTCTTAAATACACACATGGTATAAAAGGAGCATTTAATGGACAATATAATTATGATAAAATTCAGTTATTATATGAGAAACCTTTACAACTAAGCAACTTTGGCGTTTTACGAACAACCTTAGAAGGAGCTAAAGTTTTCCAAAAATTACCCTTAAATTTATTAACGCCAATTGTTGTAAATCAAGCTTACTCTATTTCTCCTAATTCATTTTCATTATTAGACTATTATGATTTAGTGACAGATCAATATTTTTCTTTGCGACTTGAACATCATTTTAACGGTTATCTATTTAACAGAATACCTTTGCTAAAAAAACTAAAATTAAGAGAAGTATTATTTTACAAAACTATTTGGGGGAGCATTTCACAAAGCAACAAATCAATTAATCATTCATCAATAAACTACAATGCACCAACCAATGGCTATTCCGAATATGGTTTTGGTATTGAAAATATTGGTCTAGGAAATTTCAAACCCATTCGTGTAGATTTTATTTGGCGTTCAGCATTTACAGATATTAATGGCAATATTCCGCCTACTTTTGGTGTGCGTTTTGGTTTCTTCCCTGAATTCTAAATAAAAAAGTTAAATATTTAAAAGAAAAGGATTCTATTTTTGGGCAAATCACAAGTCAATATGGTTTGCCCTTAACTAATCCCTTTCTTCTCCCCCTAAAGAATATAAAAAATAGTTCCTTTAAATAGTAAAACAACTATTTTCTATCCATTCCGCAAAACTTACTTATAAATAACGAAGCCTAAAAAAAATTAAACTTAAAAACTTACTAAATATTTCAAAAAACATTAGATACAAAACGCGGAAAAGATGATTTTATATACCCAAAACGAGTCCACTTATAAAATTCATACATCGTTTTTGTCTAACACATTATTATTTTCAAAAACGAAATAAAAATCACATATTAATACTAACCGACTCGTTTTCAACATCAAGATAAACAACATATATCTAAAAACTAGCCTTTCCAATTTCCATATTCAAAATTTTAACGTACCTTTGCACCCTCAAAATTAAATATATAAAATAATGACTACTGATAAAATCACTACGTTTGACGTATTAGTCGAAATCCCTAGAGGAAGCCGTAACAAATATGAATATGATTTTGATTTAAAAAGAATGCGTTTTGATCGCATGTTATATTCTTCTATGATGTATCCAGCCGATTATGGTTTTATTCCTGAAACTTTAGCTTTAGATGGAGATCCGCTAGATGTTCTGGTTTTGGTTACTAAACCAACATTCCCAGGCTGTGTCGTAGAAGTAAAACCTATTGGGGTTTTTAACATGGCAGATGACAAAGGATCAGATGAAAAAATTATTTGTGTTCCTATTTCTGACCCTATCTGGAATAAATTAAATAATTTATCAGACATAAATCCACATTTACTAAAGGAAATCGAACACTTTTTCGAGGTTTATAAAGACCTAGAAAACAAAGAAGTAGATGTTCAAGGATGGGGTGACATTACGGAAGCTCAAAAACTTATAAAAGAATGTATTGAACGATTTAATGCCTTAGAAAATAAACCAGAAGGGTTATTTAGCATAAAATAATTTCTCTTTCCTTTTATAAAAGGAAAAATAAGTTCCTAACTATACAATTCAAAAGCGGTATTTTTCAAATATCGCTTTTTTTATTAGCCTTAAACACTATTTTCGACAAACTTGTAAATAAACACCTATAATAAATCTTCAAATATTAAAAGTAAAATTATACCCCTTTATATATTTTCACTTTTAAAATAATATCTATAAAACATCTTAAAAAAATAGACCCCTTTAAGTTTTTAGTTTAAACCCAAATTTTGGCTGAAATATAAAAAAGCTTCCATTTAGAAGCCCTTTGAGACAATCAATAATCAAACACCATCTTATCTCGTATAGAATAATTTTAGCTAAGTTAGATAGAATTATACAACTCCTCCTTCCCAGAGTAACAAACAAAACAGTGATTTATTTACTATAAAAATGATTCGTAATCTTGTCATTTATAAAATAGAAGCAAAATTACATACCTTAAACAATGAATTTCTCCCTTGATTCGAAGTAACAAACTACAACCGGATTACGGCTTTTGCTCCCTATCTACAAGATTTTTTTTGTTCCTTTTTTGTCTATTCATCTCACGTATGAAGTCTAATTCTAGTTAAAAAACACTAGTAACCACAACTCCTTTTATTATTTACCAATACATTTTTCTTTTTTTATTCAAAAAACAAAGTGAAGTTATTTTTTTAACAAAACATTTGTTTTTTCTTGAAAAATACAGTATATTTGACTCAGTTGTATTTCCATAAATGGTTATTATTATTAAAAAACAAATATACGATGATACCACACAAACAAAACAATTTACCTACATCCTTACAAAAACCTAACACCCCCCAATCATTCCTTATATTATTTTTAGGTATCTACATCCCTTGTATTTTTTATTTTTTTTAAATCTTTATAAATATGTCATTTAAATCTAAACTAGTAGTAGCAGGAAAAGAGTACACCGTATTAAACGTAAATTACGGGTTATTTCAAGAAACAGACGCAACAGGTAGACCTTCTACCGTAACAAGAGGAGGTAAAATTGAGTTAACTATTGAAGGAACAGCAGACACTTCGTTCTTTGAGTGGATGACCAACTCTTTTGAAAGAAAAGACGGTAGTGTAAAATTCTTTAAAAGAGATAGCGATGCTGTTTTAAAAGAATTAAAATTCTCAGAAGCTTATGTTGTAAAATTCAGAGAAAACTTCGACTCAACTGGGGTAAACCCATTAACCGAAACCTTTACTATTTCAGCTAAAAAAATTGAATTAGGATCAGGCGCTTACCAAAACGAATGGGTATAACAACACCTAAGAGGCTGTCCTAAAAGGGCACAATCTTATCATTTCGATTAAAGGAAAACCAAGAGTTTTGCCCAAATAGGAGAAGCAAATCACATATTACTGTGACTTCTCCTATGGTCGAAGTGACAACTAAAGATTGATTTTTGACTTTTCAGACAGCCTCTTTTTTAACCCAGATTCCGGATTAGACTTCGTTGTGAAACAAAAATTTTCAATAAATTCAAGTGCTCACGGAAAATTTTAGAAGAAGAAATAGTCAACTATTTTGATGATTAAAATTTGAGTACGTGCTTGAATTGGAAGAAAAATAAAGTGGAATAGATTTACTTCGTCTATTCGCTACGCTCGGGTCTAATGCGTAATCTGGGTTTAATTCCTTCTTTTAAAAACACTATAAAAATTTAAGACATGTCATTTTTAGCCAAATTAGAATTAGACGGTAACACCTATAATATCTTAAACTGCGATTATAATTTCACACAAGAAATAGATGCGACAGGAAAACCACAAGGCATGCCCCAAGGAGGTGAAATCAACATCCGTATAGAAAGCAACGGCAAAACCAACCTACTACAGTGGATGCTAGACCATAGTCAAACCAAAAACGGTACCATTATTTTCTTTCGTAGAGACGCTATGAGCAAATTACAAGAACTAAAATTTGAAAAAGCCTTTTGTGTATCCTTTTCCGAGTTCTTTGATTCCCAAAACAACCAACCCTTACAAATAGCCATGCGACTCATAGCCAAACGTTTTACACTAAACGATACCACCCATGAAAAAAAATGGAAAGACTAACAAAACCAAACAACTAAAAAACACAGACCATGGAAACCTATAACAGTGATTATGGCAGACTCAATCATCCTGATGATCTAGCTAAATACGCCTCCGTTGGCACTTTTAAAGACTTTTTAGCCGATAAATCAAGCCCCTTAGTTTACTGTACCCTAACAGTAGAAGGCAAATCCTTTTTAGAAAAATCCCATTTTGATCTAACACTTGACCAAAAAACCAACGAACACGACACCTTTACTATTGCAACCCGTGCCGATTCCCTAGACAACCAAGAAGCATACATCATGGAAAACTCCAAAAGTTATCTAGGCAAAACCATACACATCCACCTACATCGATTTGGTGAAATAAAACAAACCTTTACAGGCATTATAACCCATCTGAACCTTTTAAAAAAAAATGGATACAGTCAGTTATACATTACAGGACACGCACCGACCATTATGCTAGAACAAGGCTTAGAATGCCAAAGTTTTGAAAACAAAACCCTAGAACAAATCATACAAGAAATAACCACCGAATATCCAAAAGACAACTTCAACCTAATTACCAAAAACGGCAACACCCAACATGTAATCCCTTACACCGTACAATACAACCAAACCGATTACCAGTTCCTAAAACAATTGGCCATACGCTATGGCGAGTACCTGTATTATGACGGACAAAGCTTGGTATTAGGCAATAAAGTAGGTCCTAAAATAATTGTATTAGAAGAAAACATAGACCTAATACATGTATCTTTTGAACTATCGGTAAAACCACAACAATTTACCTACACCACCTACTATACAGAATCAGGAGACAACCTACAACGAGATAGCGCCTTTGCTCAATTACAAAGCAAATTTAACCCCTACCAACTCGCAGCCCTTAAAGCTTCAAAAGACGTATTTCATAAAAAACCCAACAAACTCTACAATCAAACCGGAATTAGTAGCAAAACAGACCAAGAACTACAAGATGCCGTAAGAAAACAAAAAGAGCTACGCGAAAGCCTTATGGTGGTAAAAGGCAAAAGTAAAGATCCCCAACTCAAACAAGGCGATCTAACCAAGCTAATTGATATTAACGACAAACCGATGGAAACCTATCGGATCATAGAAATCAAACACTTTCATGATGGTAACCAGTACTACAACGAATTTGTAGCCATAACCGATTTGTGGACACCTCCTTATTTTGACGACAGTGCTTATCCTAATTGCGAAGAACAAACCGCACAAGTAGTAGACAACAACGACCCTATGGGCATGGGACGTGTACGGGTACAATTTCCATGGCAAGAAAGAAAAAACCAAAAAACCCCTTGGATTAGGTTAATACAACCCCACTCAGGAGCAGGCAAAGGCTTTCATTTTATCCCCGAAATAGGCGAGGAAGTACTGGTTGGTTTTGAAAGTGGCAACGCCGAAAAACCTTTTGTATTAGGTACTCATTATAACGGTGCCGCAACCAGTGGGTATCATACTAGCGGGAATGATGTAAAAGCCATAAAAACCCGTAGTGGACACCTAATTAAATTTACGGAAGATGAAAGCATAATAATTACAGACAAAAGCGGAAATATAATTCATCTGGATACAGTAGGAAGCAATATAAATATCACAGCTCCCGAAACAATAACGATTACCTGTAAAAATATGAATATTAACGTTGCCGAAAATATGAATACTAGTGTGGGTATGCATAAAACCAATATGGTTGGCATTAACGATAGCGAAACCATAGGCGGCATGAAAAACACCGCCGTTACATTAGACATGTTAACTATGGTAACAGGAAACTTAATTGAGAATATCACAGGAAATTTAGAATCACACACCGAAAAAGAAAGAATTACAAATAGTCAAAAAGGAATTACTTCTAATAGTGAGGGTGAAATAGCTAAACATTCTAAAAAAGAAGCAAAAATAAACAGTGCTGAAAAATCTAAATCTTTTTAAAAATGACTAGGATTAGAAATGTGGGTGGTAAAATTACTGAAACCACGAAAGGAAATGATGTTTGGTATGCTAAAGAAGATATAGTTTTAAATTCACTTAAAACTGTAAGTTTCAAAGGAGATGAAAAAGGAGTAAGTTATGGAAAGCCTGAAAGTCCAGAAATAACAACAGAAAAATCAACATATAAACTGGAAAGTGATTATGCACACAATCAATTATGCAATTTAGCTGATGAATTAGGAGAAATGACGTTTATGGTTTTTGCTTATAAAGTCTTTGGATCCGATATTGAAATTCAAGCATTAAGTAAGCTATACAGAGCATTAAGTGATCGCAAGATAAATAATCCTGAAATTCTAGTTTCAATATACCCAGTCCAAGGAAAACTAGCTGGATATAGTAATAAAAAAAAGCAAATAATTGTATATGAAAAGTTTATAGAAGAAGCTTCTAAGGATAATGAAAAAAGTGCTGAGCTACTTGCAGCATTAGTTGAAGAATATGGACACCATATAGATAATTTGTTAAGAACAGAATTATCAATTAATGAAGTTGCTGATGAAGATGTAATTGATGAAGGGGCTAGATTTGCTTATCAATTATTTAAATTTGATATTTTCAATGAATCCACTTTAACCTTCGCAAAAGCTGAGATACCTTCTTACAAAGGCGATTTAAAAGTTGATTTTTCTAAATTACAAAATGAAATCAAAAAAATTGTAGATGAAACAAATCAATATGATGAAGTACCTGGCGAAGATATTTCTAACTATGGAGCCGGTAGAAATCGTAAAGAAAATAAAAACAATGCCTATGCCCATGGAGACATTGAATTTGAAGCTCTGAGAAAGAAAGATTTATTTTCTACTCAGCAGGTAAGAAATATTTATTATGGCAATTGGCTTCGTGATTTTTCTCAAATAATAGTAGGAATTTCCGTAAGAAGCACAAATGTTGCAACCGAAGTTCAAAAAAAATACAAAGTAGTTAGAGAAGCTGCTCCACTAAAATTTTCGCATCAAGCATTGGTTTCATTAATGGAGATATTAGCCATAAAAGAATTTGTTTATGAGGCTGAGAAAGAAAATAAAAAAGTACCTTCAGAAAATTACTATATTCTTAAGCAAAAATTCAATAAAAACTTTGGAGGTCTAACTAAAGATATTCTAGGAATTTATAGACCAGAAGAACATATAGACAACCCTAAAGGATTATTAGATGAGTCAAAAATTACTGATGACAAAGGAAAAGTAATATCGTTCAATTACAATGGCAAACAAAAAACTCTTTATGCTGGTGATAATGGCATTTCTTGGAAAATTGACAAAACTCGAAATATGTCTAATTTCTTCTGGATAAATTATCCAGAACGTCCAGCAACAGTAACGTATATGAAAGAACAAATAACTTTAGCTTGTTCTGAAGGTCAAACGGTAGAAGGTTTCAGGCATCTAGGCGCCGCTCTACATGTATTAGAAGATTTTTTTGCTCATACTAATTTTGTAGAATTATTATTACGAAAAGCTGGAGCAGATATTTACCCATGGATTGAAAACTATAAAGGCAAAAACTACACAGAATTGCCAGTAGTAAGTGGAACTTTCTTGACTGAGGATACAATTGCAAGTGTTGGTCCTAAAATAGCTGAACTTTTTTTCAAGCCTCATATTGAAGAATATAAACGTAGAAAACCTAAAGAAAGAACTCTTGGTGAAATGTTTGTTTTGCAAGCACTACAAGATTTGGCTAAAGGGCAAAAAAGCGATACTGCAAAAAAGAGTTCTGCCTATTATGGAGTTGAGGTGTCTACGTGGTTAAATTGGTTTGAAACTTATTTGAAATTTCAAGATGCAATGGCTACTATGTATGAAAATGCCGATAAAAAAGAATGGGGTGTAACTACATTCGCAGAAAAGGTAGGAGTAAAAGTATTAGAAACAACTCAAAAATCGATGGACTACAGTGCTCAAGTGATGTCTATTTTTCCTAAATTAGTGTTTAATATTATACTTAATTCTTTTGATGAAGTAATTCCTGAAGCTCAAAGTCACATAAATACAAAATATGGTAATTGCCCATCTCATTCTCAACTAGCAAAAGATTCATTAACCCACCCTCTAAATAAACTTTCTGCCGAGTTAGCAAAAATAGCAGTAGAAGATGTAGGTAGAAAATTCAAGCAAGGAATGGATGGCTCTCAATTAGCCAATTATGTAGCTGAAAATTATTTTGTGCATCCTTCTTCACCTAAAACGATGTGGACAAATAAAAAAATAAACGATTGGTTAAAAGGAACCTCTCAAAGTATTCTTGAAAAACTAAAATATGCTACTATTTATGAGCACAGTCATCATGAGGCAGAAATTCTCAATGATAAAACAGTTAAAAAAATAAAAGAAATAATGAACTATTTTAAAGAAAACAGTCAATGAAAATAAAATCATTTTTTAACATTATTATATTAACTTTTTTAAATGTAAGTTGTCAAATGAAACAAGATAATGGAATAGATTTAGAAAAAGCCACTATTAAAGTCGATAGTTGTGGTATTTACTACAAAGGAAAGCGCTTAGATTTAGGCGATTCGGTCTCTCAATGGGAAAAAGTTTTAGGAAAACCAGATAGAACGACAGATCAAGGTTATACTTGGGATAAATTAGGAATTTCTGTAAGCGATTGGGAAATAGGGGAAAATATAGTAGATGCTATTTATATTTATTTTGTCAATCTTGACAGCCCAGATGGTAAAGCTGGATTATTAAGTAAAGCTAAAGAGTGGAAACAGAGTACAGATGAAGAAATAAAAGAATCTGAAAAATGGGCAGAAGAAATGAAAAAACTTCCTGAATATAAAAAAGAAGAAGATTTTCAAATTATTAGGAGACAGGTTGATGAGCTATATAAAAAAAATTATGTCTATCCTTTTACCACTTACCAAGGCATTGTTAATTTACACGGAAGTCCATTAAAAGCAGGAATGAAAATTAAAGAAATCAATGAAAATCGTGAGAAATTATCCTTTTCTGATCGCTTTGGCTATGTTGACCAAGACATTGATGGGGTAAATGATTCTCACAATACAACGGACACATTTGGGGGTGATTATCGTGCTCCTGGATGCGAGTGTAAAGAGGGTAGATTACAGTATTATGAATTAACTTTCACCTCTAACGGCACGCTAGAATTCCTTAAAATTGCTCGTGAAGAAAAAGAAAACTATGAATTTAGAAAAGTAAATAAAAAATAAGACACCAAAAATGGATAACTTCAAATATACCACTAAATTATTCTCAATCGCTTTTTTTACATATTTTAAAATAATAACTATAAGTTTGGTTTCTACAATAATAGTTTTTATAATTGAGTTGATATTACTATTAAGAGGGATAGATAGTGGTCATTCGGCACACGTAAGTGCTATTCCCTTTTCTCTTATGCTTTTAACCACTAGACCAATAGGGGCTATTTTATGTTTGTTAACATTTTTTTTGAGTCCAATGTTATTTTTTGTACTTACAAATAAATATGTTATAACAAAACTTACTCATAAAATAATAAATGATAAGTCAGAAAGTTTAATAATACCTGCATTTGATAAGTTTCTATCAAAGTTTCTAAGTAAACAGCCTAAAATTTTAAAAGATGCTGGAAACTTTACCCATAATAAGTTACTGTTGATACAAAATATTCAAAATGACAGAACAGAGAATAAATGGTTAAGAAAAATCATAATTTTTGGTATGAAAAAAATTAAATTAGATGATGTTGATTTCGATAAAGAAGGACAAAATTTTTCTGAAATAGTAAAATTAAAAACTATTCAACAATTAAAGGCTATTTCTGAACCTAATAAAACAGCAATACTGTTAGTTCTTTTATTTCAATGGTTATCGCTGTTTTTTATTTGGATAACAAAATATTAATAAATGTTTTAAAAATTCAATTTTAATATAATTTATAGAAAAGATTATAGAAGAAATATCAAACCTAAAGCAGTTCCAATAAAATAATCATCTATGATGGATGCTCAAGGCAGCATCCATCTTGAAGCCCCAAGCGGCAACACTTGGACGATGGACGGACATGGGAATATTAATGTAAATGCGCCAAAGAATTTCATAGTAAATGCAGGCGAAGATATGATTATTAACGTGGGTAAAAACATGACAACCTCCGTTGGAATGAATATATCTGAAAGTGCGGGAATGAATAAAAATGAAACCATTGGTGCCATGAAAAACACTACCGTTGCAATGGATATGATGACCATGGTAACAGGAAAGTTGACGGAAGTAATTGAAGGAGATGTGCATAGTGAAACTAAAAGCGGTAAAACTTCTGTAAATTCAGGAAAAGGAATAGCAATGTCTAGCAATGAAAGTATTCATAAACACTCCGATAAAGAAATCCAAAATAATTCAGCTGAAAAATCTAAACAACATTAATAATGAGTAGAACTAGAATTGTTGGAGGAAAAATTACAGAAATTGTTGGTGGTGAATATAATATATATTCCACAGGCAATATAATTTATAATTCTCAAAAAGAAGTTACCGAAACAGCTAAAGAGGGCATAAAATATGGCACCCCTGAGAGTCCTCCTTTAGGACCTAAACCAGAAATTAAACCTAAATGTTTAGTCTATTTTAGACCGCACGATAATTATGACGGTGAGTTTGGTTTTGATTGGCTTCGAACTGGCGATACCAAAAAGAAAGGAGATACTTGGTTTGGTAATATTATGGGAAAATATTATGAAAGCGATAATGTAACAGTTTTTAAAGACACTAATCACTGGAATACCAATTTTAAAAAAGATCTTCGAATGTATGATCGTTTACTTCGAGATTATACCCTTTTTAACATTCCTTGGAAACAAAAAAAAGGAAAAAATGCTTTTATTTACCCAACACCAATTATCACATTATTAGAAGGTAAAACTGCAACTTTCAATTTAAAAATAGAAATAGAAGAATTACCCAAAAAATTAACATTGGAGTTTAAAGAAAAGGAAGCGACAAAACATTTGTCACTAAATGTACAACAAATTAGTGGTCTAAGTAAAGGCAAACATACCAAATCAAATTTTTTAAAAATAACGTGCAATAAAGCTTTTGACACTACACAAACCTTGTATGTAAAAGCAGATGGTGAAATTTGTGGCGCTTTAAAAATACACCCCAATACTCCTAAATTCCAAAAGAAGATTAATGTGGTGTTTGTAAAAGTTAAGACTGATATAAATGGGTTTGAAGTGAGAGGAAAAATGACAAATGGAGGAGATGTTTTTTTTAAAAAATGCTTGAATCAAGCGTTAGTGATTCCTAATCTAATAACTGAGACACAAGATTTAGATTGTACAGGCAACTTACTGTGGAATACTTTTAGAAATAAATTTTGTCCTCAAACGATAACTGATAAGAAAGGAGTAACAAAAAATGTACTTTCGTCCGATGCTGGACTTAGGAATTATTTAGAAGATCAATTAAAAGATCAATTTGGCGATAAATACAAAGGGTATTATACAGTATTTTTTATTGGAGAAAAGTTTTATAGTTTTAAAAAAGGGGTGCATACAGGTTATTTAAACGGATTTTCTTATTTTAACACTACCTTTGGCGTTTATTTTAACGGGCATAATGAGGGAACATTAGCACACGAATTAATGCACGCTATGCAATTACCACACACCTTTGATGGACTTTCTGGAGCTGCAAAATTTACTTATATGGCTGGTCAAACAGATAATATAATGGATTATTCCCATCAGCCACAATTTGGTAATATCAGAAGGAAAATAATTTACCATTGGCAATGGAAACTTTTAAATTCCAAAATTTTATAACAATGAGAACATTTTTAAAAATTTTACTTTTAACTCTCCTAATAAGCTTAGTAACTTGTAAAGGACAAACTAAAAATACTATGGTAGAAAAATTTGATTTTGAAGTGTATAAAAAAACAGAATTTGGATGGAAAAATTACGAAAAACCAAATGGGTTTGAAGTTTTTGATATTGGTTTTGATAAAGAAAAAGGTGGGTCATTAAGAGAGAGAGCTCCAAAACCTTATTTTTATGTTGTTTACAAAGAATTTTACGCTAATAGCAATTTAAAAAAGAAAGAAACCTACATAGGTGAAAATGTTAAAATAGGCATTTCTGAATATTATGATGAAGACGGTACTTTAGATAAAAAAGTAAATGAAGACGAAAAATTCGGCAAAATTAAATATACCGATTGTTTAGCTTTTTTAGAAAAAAAGGACTATATCGATTTAAAAACAGGAAAAGGAAGAGAAAACGAAAATCAAAGTCCTGTTTTTGAATTAGATTATAGTGAGTCTGATAATTTATGGTACATTACAGTTGTTGAAGGAAAAGTTATAAAAACACCACCAGACAATAGTATTGGCGAACCAAGTGGCTGGTTACCTTTAGTTTTTAAAATGGATGGCGAAACTGGAAAAGTAACAGAGGAAAAATAAATAATTAGGTTTCCAAAAATAACTGGAAGCCTTTTTAATGATATTTCACAGCATACATTTGATAGACTTTCTGTTACTGCAAAATTTACTTATATGGCTGGTCAAACAGATAATATAATGGATTATTCCCATCAGCCACAATTTGGTAATATCAGAATGAAAATAATTTACCATTGGCAATGGAAACTTTTAAATTCCAAAATTTTATAACGATGAGAACATTTTTAAAAATTTTACTTTTAACTCTCCTAATAAGCTTAGTAACTTGTAAAGGACAAACTAAAAATACTATGGTAGAAAAATTTGATTTTGAAGTGTATAAAAAAACAGAATTTGGATGGAAAAATTACGAAAAACCAAATGGGTTTGAAGTTTTTGATATTGGTTTTGATAAAGAAAAAGGTGGGTCATTAAGAGAGAGAGCTCCAAAACCTTATTTTTATGTTGTTTACAAAGAATTTTACGCTAATAGCAATTTAAAAAAGAAAGAAACCTATATAGGAGAAAATGTTAAAATAGGCATTTCTGAATATTATGATGAAGATGGTATTTTAGACAAAAAAGTAAATGAAGATGAAAAATTTGGTAAAATTAAATATACAGATTGTTTAGCCTTTTTAGAGAAAAAAGGCTACATCGATTTAAAAACAGGTAAAGGAAGAGAAGATAAAGATGGCAGACCACTTTTCGAATTTTATTTCAATGATGAAGATGGGCATAAATCTTGGGTAATTTCTATTATCAAAGGAAAGCCTAATAATGCCATACCTACCGGTCCAGGGGAACCACTAGATGCTTTGCCTTTAGATTTTATAATGGATGGAGAAACAGGAAAAGTGACTGAAGAAAAGTAAAGTTTAGGCTTTTATCTTAAATTAGATAAAAGCCTTTATTATAAATTAATAAGTTTTTCAGATTACCGCTGAAAAATGTAAACTTTTAAATTCCAAAATTTTATAACGATGAGAACATTTTTAAAAATTTTACTTTTAACTCTCCTAATAAGCTTAGTAACTTGTAAAGGACAAACTAAAAATACTATGGTAGAAAAATTTGATTTTGATGAATATTCTAAAAGAACATCAGCGGTACATATTTTCCACAAAAATGATACTATATATGAAATGGTTTACAACCCTAAAAGAGGTGGCCATATGTATATGACATTGCCAAACCCCTCTTTTTTTAAAATATATAAAGAATTTTATGCTAATGGGAATTTAAAAAAGAAAGAAACCTACATAGGTGAAAATGTTAAAATAGGCATTTCTGAATATTATGATGAAGACGGTACTTTAGATAAAAAAGTAAATGAAGATGAAAAATTTGGTAAAATTAAATATACAGATTGTTTAGCCTTTTTAGAGAAAAAAGGCTACATCGATTTAAAAACAGGAAAAGGAAGAGAAGACAAAGATGGCAGACCACCTTTCGAACTTTATTTCAATGATGAAGACGGGCATAAATCTTGGGTAATTTCTATTATCAAAGGAAAGCCTAATAATGCCATACCTACCGGTCCAGGGGAACCACTAGATGCTTTGCCTTTAGATTTTATAATGGATGGAGAAACAGGAAAAGTAACAGAAGAAAAATAAATAATTAGGCTTCCAAAAATAACTGGAAGCCTTTTTAATGATATTTCACAGTATACATTTGATGGATTTTCTGTTACTGCAAAATTCACCTATATGGCAGATCAAGACAACATTATGAATTTTCAGATATTGCCTTACCTGTAATACCTGTATTCACAACCTATCAGTGGCAATGGAAAATTGTAAAATCAAATGTACAGTAAGATGAGAAAAAGTATTTGCTTAAATCAAACTAATCCCAAAAAAAATATGTGAGCCATTTGTTTTGCGAACCAATAAACAAAACCGATGCTTAGTAAAGACATAATTATATCAATTTTTTGTTTAATAGATGATATTTTACAAGGAATTGACCATAAAGAAGACGTGTTAGTGATAGTGAAATTATTTTAACCCTGATTACGCGTTAGAGATTTTAAAAAACATATTTTATTGATTGTTAGTACTATATAAAATTACGAACTAGAATTATCAAACAAATAAACCTTCTATTTCAGTAAGTTATAAAATTTATTTTTTCTAATGCGTAATCTGGATTAAACATTTATCTGTACTCAGAAAATTGGGATCCTCTCCATAAAGGCACTTCTTATTTTATCGAAAATAAAGAAGACCCTAGAAGTTTTTCTAGCAAAGAAATATCTAACTATCAAGACGAAGATGGAATTGCAACATTTGGTTTTGTGAAATGTAAAAATGATTCAATAAAAAAAATAGGAATCATTCGATATTATGACAAATACGGTGACTTTTACAAACCAGACACAATTATAGGTAAATGTAAATAAATGCTTGAATATTATTTTTAGTCAAATTCCTACTGTATAGAATTTCGAGATTCGTATCTGCCATAATATTTATGAGAATATAAACGACCTCATATCCTAAATTTGAAATCTAATTTTAGGAAAAGACATCTATTTATCAACCAGCAAGTTTATTCTTCATTCAAAATTAAATTTTATATTTGCTCCAAATATTTTTTTATGTCCATTAGCACAAAACCTTATAAAAATTCCGACTCAAGCAAAAAAGAACAAGTGTCTAAAATGTTTGATACGATTTCTCATGAATACGACCGTTTAAACCGTGTGATATCATTTGGCATAGACGTGCAATGGCGAAAAAAAATTGTAAAACTAGTAGGCTCTATACAACCTAAAAAAATATTAGACATTGCCACTGGAACAGGTGATTTAGCCATATTAATGAAAGATACGCAGGCTCAAAAAATAATAGGCTTAGATATTTCTTCAGGAATGTTAGAGGTTGGACGAGAAAAGATAGATAAAAAAGGATTATCTAACCAAATTGAACTCATACTTGGAGATTCTGAAAATATTCCTTTTGAAGACAATAGTTTTGACGCTATAACGGTAAGTTTTGGTATTCGAAACTTTGAAAATTTAGAAAAAGGCCTTTCTGAAATTCATCGAGTATTAAAACCAAAAGGAATCTTTGTGATTTTAGAAACCTCAGTACCTGAAAAATTCCCTTTTAAACAAGGCTATTATTTTTATACTCAAATGATCATGCCTCTAATTGGAAAATTTTTCTCTAAAGATAAGGTAGCTTATCGCTATTTAGCAGATTCAGCATCTATTTTTCCTTACGGAGAGGCTTTAAACAATATTTTACAAAAAATTGGGTTTATAAATGTAAAGCACGCTCCACAAACTATGGGCGTTGCAACAATTTATTCTGCTTCAAAAAAATAAAAAATGAAAAAATATTTAATATTACTATTATTTACACTACCCTTTTTGGGTCAATCCCCCTTTACCAAACACATGTTTGCTAAAAAACCATTGATAAATCTAGCTAATTTTGACAAACAACGAATTCATTTTGGTTTTTTTCTAGGTTTCAATAATTATGATTTTAAAATCAACAAAAAAAACAATGGTCAAGATATCCTTGTAGAAAGCCAAACAGGTTTTAATGTTGGTCTAATAACAAACTTACGATTACATGAATATATTGATTTACGATTTGAACCTGGCTTAAATTATGGACAAAGAAATCTTCACTTTCCGAATATGAAAGAAACACGGGATGAGCTCAGAGAAGTTAAATCAACTTATATACACTTCCCCCTTCTTTTAAAATTTTCATCAAAACGTACAGGCAACATAAAACCCTACGTTATAGGCGGTATTTCTAGATCTATTAATTTATCTAGTAATGCAGAATCTACAGATGATAACGCTGCTAATCGCTTTAGAATGATCAAACAAACCAATAACTACGAGCTAGGAGCCGGTATTGATATTTATCTTGAGTATTTCAAATTTTCTCCTTCCATAAGAGGTGTTTTCGGATTTAATAACGAAATGATTCCTGATAATAACCCCAAGAGTCCTTGGACTGGTAATATTGACAGTATGAATACTCGAGGTATTTTCATAAACTTTGCTTTTCATTAAGTTCCTCTCCTAAATTCACTTAAAACTATTGCAGTAGCCGTGGCTACATTTAAACTTTCTGTTTTTTGTAAATTACCAAATTGAGGTATTGCAATTTTAGAAGTAACTAAATTTTCTATCTTTTTAGAAATACCATTTGCTTCATTCCCAAAAAGAATGATCCCCTCCTTAGAAAGAGATTCCTCATATATGTTTTTACCATTCATAAAGGTACCATAAATAGGCTGTTTTGTATCCTTTAAAAACATTTCTAAATCAACATAATGGATCGTAACCCTTCCAATAGAGCCCATAGTTGCTTGTATAACTTTAGGATTATATAAATCTACTGTTTCTTTAGTACATACTATCTGAGAAATTCCAAACCAATCACAAAGTCTAATGATTGTTCCTAAATTCCCTGGATCTCTAATATCTTCTAATGCAACTATAAGCCCCTCATCTTTCAATACGCAATCTTTTGGAATTTTAAACAATGCCAAACAATTATTAGCTGTAGTTAAAGCACTCATTTTATTCAACTCAACAGTCGACACTACTGTTTTGAACTTAGCGGGTAAATCGTCTAGTAAATTTTCTGTCATATACAAATGCTCCAACTCAAATTTAGATGCTAAAAGTTCTTGAATGACCTTTATTCCTTCCGCTAAAAATAAGCCATATTCTTTCCTGTATTTTTTTTGATGCAAACTAGAAACAAGTTTTATTTGGTTTTTGCTAAGCATAAATGTATTTTTGAATTAATTTTTTTGATTTGAGCAAAATTCCAACAAAAATATCAATAATTATTCTATTAGCAGTACTTTATACTGCATGTAGCACAGTGAAAAAAGTTCCTACTAATAAATATTTATTAGTTAAGAATACTTTAGAAGTTGACGGCGCCAAATTCAAAACCAATGAAGATGGAATTATTGAGCAAATAAACCAGCAACCTAACACCTCTATATTAGGTTTTAATTTTAGATTGCATTTATATAATTTAGCAAAAGAACATACAGACTCTTTGTTCAAAAAAAATATATTGGATAACCCAAAAAAATACAAAAGACTATCTAAATGGCTATCCGAAAAACAAGTTCATAGACTTGGTAAATCTTTTGTTTATTCAGGTATTCATAATTTTCTTAAAAAAACAGGAGAGCCACCAGTACTTATCGATTCTCTTAAAACAATCAGAAATGCAAAAAACATAGAGGCCTGGTATCAAAACCAAGGTTATTTACGTGCTAAATCTTCTTATAAAATAAAATATTTACCAAACAAAAAAGCCCGCATTGAATATTTCGTAAAAAAGGGCAAACCTTATATTTTAGACACAATTCATACAGATATAGCAAACAAATCAATTGATTCCTTATATAAAAAAGTAGCTATAAAATCATCTATTAAA
This sequence comes from Flavobacterium davisii, assembly GCF_042182265.1. Lineage (NCBI taxonomy): Bacteria > Pseudomonadati > Bacteroidota > Flavobacteriia > Flavobacteriales > Flavobacteriaceae > Flavobacterium > Flavobacterium davisii. The sequence goes on along the minus strand of NZ_CP097869.1, from coordinate 1,485,713 downwards.
CAAGGCAAACAATATAAAGAAAGTAATTTTAGTAATGAAATAAATAGACTAACTCAATACTTTAAAAACAACGGAATATACGATTTCCAACAACAAGACATTGAATTTGAAATTGATACAGCAAATTACAAAACACCTGTAACAATAAAAATAACAGATCGTAAAATAAAAAAAGGCGATTCAATAATAACAAAACCTTATGAGATAAGAAAAATAGGCAAAATAAATATTAATATAGTCAATAAGCCTAAAAAAGGTTTCTTTATAAAAGAGGTAAAAGATAGTATTAACTACAAAAATTATCATTTTTATAGTAATGAAAAAATAAGACATAGAGCAAAAGCAATAACAAACGCTATTTTTACACAAAAAGATAGTGTTTTTAGTGATCTTAACAGAACACAAACATTACGTTCTTTAAGCAATTTAAGAGTATTTAACTTTCCTAATATTACTTTTACAGAAAATCCTAAAGACAAAACGCTTACAACTGAAATTACACTTATTCCAAAAGAACGTTTTAGTTTTAGAGTTAGTGGCGATTTTACTCATTCTAATATTCAGGATTTTGGTATTACAGGAAACACTTCTGTCCTTATAAACAATATATTTAGAGGCGCTGAAATTTTAGAAATAGGAATTAAAGGAAATTTAGGATCTTCTAAAGACTTTGCTAATCCAAAAAAATTATTTTTCAACATTCAAGAATATGGAGCTGATTTAAAGTTATCATTCCCTAGAATATTTTTCCCTCTTAATACAAAAAACATTATCCCTAAATATATGTTCCCTAGCACACTTATAAGTGCAGGATTCTCTAAGCAACTAAACATAGGCTTAGACAAGGAAAGCATTACAGGTGCTATCAATTATAGTTGGACTCCCTCTTCTAAAACCAATTTTAAATTAGATTTAACCAATTTACAGTATATAAAAAACATCAATATAAATAATTACTTTAATGTTTACACATCGAGTTACGATCAACTCAACCAACTAGCTAAAATATACAACCTCTATCCTGAACTATTAGATGATCAAAATAACTTATCAATAGAAAAAGATGGTGCCGATCTATTTATAAGAAATGCTTTAGAAGGAGTTTATCCAAAATTAAATAATAATGAACAAGATTTCCGAACTATTCAAAGTATTTCCGAAAGGAAAAAAAGATTAACTGAAAACAATTTAATTTTATCCAGTAACATCAGTTATAACAAAACGTCTCAAACAGATATTTCAGACAAAGATTTTTATAGTATTCGAACTAAATTAGAATCAACAGGTAACATTATGTCTCTTATAGCGGACATAACTAAAAGACCTCGAAATACTAATGGAAATCGTAACATACTAGGTCTTGAATATTCGCAATACATAAAGGGAGAGCTAGAATACATCAAACATTGGGACTTAAAAAATGAAATATCAATAGCATTTAGAGCTTTTGGAGGACTGGCTATCCCCTACGGAAATTCAAATTCTATTCCTTTTACACGAAGTTATTTTGCAGGAGGTGCTAATGACAACAGAGCCTGGCAATCCTATAGTTTAGGTCCTGGAAATTCAAATACTATAAATGATTTTAACGAAGCTAATATGAAACTTTCCTTTAATGGCGAAATCAGATTCAACATTTTAGGTCAACATCACGGCGCTTTATTTGCCGATTGTGGCAATATTTGGAATGCTAATATTGGAAAAGCATACGAAATAGATGAAAAGAAAGTTTTTAATCATTTCAGCTCATTAGAAGGTTTAGCCTTAGGAACAGGAATTGGTTACCGTTATGACTTTAACTTTTTTGTATTAAGACTAGATTGGGGATTCAAAACATATTCGCCAACCTTAGATAAAGGAAGTCGCTGGTTTACTGATTTTAATGTAAATAAATCTCAATTTAATATAGGCATTAATTATCCTTTCTAAATAAATTTGTAATTTTGTCCATCTTTTAAAAAAACAAACAAATGACACACAATATAAAATCAGGTGTAGCAACTGGAGATCAAGTTCAAGAAATTTTCAATTACGCAAAACAAAAAGGATTTGCATTACCCGCAGTAAATGTAGTAGGATCAAGCACTATTAATGGTGCCATTGAAACGGCAGCAAAACTAAAGGCACCTGTAATTATTCAATTTTCTAACGGCGGAGCTGCTTATAATGCAGGAAAAGGCCTTTCTAATGAAGGTCAAAAAGCCGCTATTTTAGGAGCTGTAGCTGGAGCCAAACATATCCACACTTTAGCAGAAGCTTATGGAGCAACCGTTATACTACATACAGATCATTGCGCTAAAAACTTGTTACCTTGGATTGACGGCTTATTAGATGCTTCTGAAAAACATTTTGCCGAAACGGGGAAACCCTTGTTTTCTTCCCACATGATCGACTTATCAGAAGAACCATTAGCCGAAAACATCGAAATTTGCAAAGAATACTTGTCTAGAATGAGCAAAATGGGAATGACTCTTGAAATAGAATTAGGCATTACAGGAGGTGAAGAAGATGGCGTAGACAATTCACATGTAGACAGCTCAAAACTTTATACACAACCAGAAGAGGTAGCCTATGCCTATGAAGAACTGATGAAAATATCGCCTCGCTTTACAATTGCTGCTGCCTTTGGAAACGTACATGGTGTATACAAACCCGGAAATGTAAAATTAACGCCAAAAATTCTTAAAAACTCACAAGAATACGTTCAAAATAAATTTAATACAGAACACAATCCAGTTGATTTTGTTTTTCACGGCGGATCAGGTTCTACTCTTGAAGAAATAAGAGAAGCTATTTCTTATGGCGTAATCAAAATGAATATTGATACTGACTTACAATTTGCATTTACTGAAGGAGTACGTGATTACATGAACTCTAAAATTGACTATTTAAGAACTCAAATTGGTAATCCAGAAGGAGCTGATGCTCCTAATAAAAAACATTACGACCCTCGTAAATGGGTTCGCGAAGGCGAAATAACTTTTAATAAAAGATTAGAGCAGGCTTTTGCCGATTTAAATAACGTAAATACTCTTTAATTATGAGTTATAATTTATAAACAAAGTAAAAGTTAAACTCATAAATTATAACTTTAAATTCATAACTAACTAATTATGGCTTGGTTTAAACGAAAAGAAAAAGGAATTACTACTCCTACTGAGGCAAAAATGGATGTGCCTAAAGGTTTATGGTACAAATCCCCTACAGGAAAGATTGTAGACGCTGATGAGTTAGCTAGAAACTTATGGGTAAGCCCTGAAGACGATTTTCATGTACGCATAGGAAGTGCTGAATATTTTCAAATATTATTTGATGACAATCAATTTACAGAGTTAGATGCTAACATGACTGCAAAAGACCCTTTAAATTTCGTAGATTCAAAGAAATATTCGGATCGTTTAGTTGATACTATTAAAAAAACCCAACTCAAAGACGCAGTACGTACAGGCGTAGGAAAATCAAAAGGAAAAGACTTAGTAGTTTGTTGTATGGACTTTGCTTTTATTGGAGGATCTATGGGAGCTGTTGTTGGTGAAAAAATTGCACGTGGTATTGATTATTCAATCAAAAATAAAGTTCCTTTTGTTATGATTTCAAAATCAGGAGGAGCACGTATGATGGAAGCAGCTTATTCACTTATGCAATTAGCCAAAACATCTGCTAAATTAGCTCAATTAGCAGATGCTAAAATACCTTATATTTCATTGTGTACGGATCCTACAACTGGAGGAACTACTGCATCTTATGCCATGTTAGGAGATATTAATATAGCTGAACCTGGGGCTCTAATAGGCTTTGCGGGGCCTCGAGTAGTACGAGACACTACAGGCAAAGATCTACCTGAAGGATTTCAAACAGCTGAATTTGTTCTTGATCATGGATTCTTAGACTTTATTTCACACAGAAAAGATCTTAAAAACAAAATCAATCTTTACATTGATTTAATTATGAACCAAGAAGTAAGATAAATAATACTATTCAATACTCAAACTACCCCAAAAAAGTTAAATACTCTTTTGGGGTAGTTTTATAATTTAAAAGCCAACATGATCACAAATGAACCTATTTTGGATTAAAAGTATTACGAATAAAAGAACTTCCTTTTCATCTTCATCTCAAAAAGTTCACAACACATTTACATCTTCTACATACCGCTCCTAATGGCTTCTACGGGATCTAATTTTGAAGCAGAAATCGCAGGCAATATCCCCGCAACTAAACCAATAATGACCGCTAAAATTGTACCACAAATAATATTTGAAAAACTTAAAACAAAATCAAAATCTAATATTTGAGTCAAACCTAAAGCAACTAAACCAACTAATACTATTCCTATTATACCACCAATTAAACACAAAACAATAGCTTCAAATAAAAATTGTAACAAAATAAAACGATTTTTAGCACCTAATGACTTCTGTATACCTATTAAATTTGTTCGCTCTTTTACAGATACAAACATAATATTGGCAATACCAAAACCTCCAACTAATAAAGAAAAACCTGCTATAATCCAACCTATCAAATTCATCTGAGAAATTAGCCCATCCAACATATCTGTAGCGCCTTTTAAAAAATTCAAAAAGAAATTATTTGGCTCCCCATAACTTAAACCTCTATAATTTCGCATCTTTTGAACAACTTCATCTTTTACTTCAGTTTCGCTTAAACCTTCAACTGGCTTTATAATAATAACAGGCATAAACTTAGCATTATTATCACCATAAAGAGTACGAACTTTATTTAAATTAACATATACGCTACCATCTGGATTCTCACCAAAATTAATCATGCGATTCCCTACTTTTTTTAAGACACCAAAAACCTTAAAACGCTGGCCATATAATCTAATTTCTTTTCCAACAGCTGACATACCCTCAAAAAGCGTTTGAGCAATTTCAGCTCCAATAACCACTCCATTAACTCCTGAGTTAGATTCTTGTTCATTAAAAAAACGCCCTTCTAAAAAATCTAATTTATTAATCTCTATATATTCATAAGTACAAGGAAGCACTCCAACATTACTCATAGATCGTCCTTCAAATTTTAAACTTTCTCGATTTGTAAAATACTGATAACAAATGGATTCAATTTTAGTCGTATTATCTTTTAAAAAACGATATTCATCATAGGTTACTTTGGGAAATTGTTCTATCTTCCAATCAGGAACATCTGTTGGCGAAAAAGAGTACTTAAACAAATACACAGCACTATTATCCAAACTACTTACATCCCTTTTGATTTTTCGATCTAATGAGTCTACTGCAGACAAAATAGCTATGATAGAAAAAATCCCAATAGTAACTCCTAACAAAGAGAGCAGCGTTCGCAACTTATTATTACGTAACGCATTCATAGCAAAGCCAAAGCTTTCTTGAAACAATCGCAGGTATATAACCATAACTTTTTCTTTAATTGGTACCAACTTATTCCCTTTTGTTACAATTCTAAAATCTTATTTTGAATAGCTCTTAAAAAAAACTACTTTTGCCCTTTAATAACAACAACACAATGAATACTACTAAAACCATTCAATCGGCATTGATTTCAGTGTTCGACAAAACAGGACTTGAACCTATTGTAAAAAAACTTCACGAACAAAAAGTTACAATTTATTCTACAGGAGGAACAGAAGAATTTATTTTAAATTTAGGAATTCCTGTTATACCTGTGGAAGAAGTTACAGACTACCCTTCTATCTTAGGAGGTCGTGTTAAAACTTTACATCCAAAAGTTTTTGGAGGAATCTTAAATCGCCAAGACAATGAAAATGATGTAACACAAATGCAAGAATATGCAATACCGCAAATTGACTTGGTAATAGTAGACCTATATCCTTTTGAAAAAACGGTTGCTTCAGGAGCAAGTGAAGCCGATATAATTGAAAAAATAGATATTGGCGGTATTTCTCTAATAAGAGCAGGCGCAAAAAACTTTCAAGACACGGTTATCATCCCTTCTGTTAACGAATATACCTTGTTATTAGATCTTATTACAAGTCAAAACGGAAAAACCACTTTAGAACAACGCAAACTTTTTGCTAGTAAAGCCTTTAATATCTCATCACATTATGATTCAGCGATTTTTAATTACTTCAACAAAAATATTGAAGAACCTATTTTAAAAATTAGCGAAACCAAAGGAGAAATTCTTCGTTACGGAGAAAACCCTCACCAAAAAGGCTTTTTCTTTGGCGACTTAAACAAAATGTTTAACAAGTTACATGGGAAAGAATTGTCATATAACAATTTATTGGATGTTGATGCTGCAGTAAATCTAATGAGTGAATTTAAAAATGAAGCTCCTACATTCGCTATCCTAAAACACAATAATGCTTGCGGCATAGCTACTCGTACAACCATGAAAGAAGCTTATTTGGATGCTTTAGCGGGCGACCCTACTTCTGCTTTTGGAGGTGTGCTAATAGCTAACCACACCATTGATTTAACAACGGCAAACGAAATCAACAAACTATTCTGTGAAGTCATTATAGCCCCCGCTTATGATAATGAAGCAATAGAAATACTAAAAGAAAAGAAAAACAGGATTATATTAGTCCAAAATTCAGTTGATTTACCAAAAACTACTATAAGAACTTGCTTAAATGGCACTTTAGTTCAAGAAAAAGATCTAATAACAGATTCTAAAGAAATTTTAAAAACAGCCACCTCTTTATCACCTACAGAACAAGAAACAGAAGATTTACTATTTGCCTCAAAAATCTGCAAACATACCAAATCAAATACGATTGTTTTAGTTAAAAACAGACAATTATACGCTTCAGGTACAGGACAAACTTCTCGTGTAGATGCTTTACGTCAAGCAATAGAAAAAGCAAAATCATTTAACTTTGACTTACAAGGTGCCGTGATGGCAAGTGATGCGTTTTTCCCTTTTCCTGATTGTGTTGAAATTGCCCATAAAGCAGGTATTACATCTGTAATTCAACCAGGAGGCTCTATAAAAGATGAATTAAGCATAAACTACTGCAACGAAAACCAAATAGCTATGGTTTTCACAGGAGTCAGACACTTTAAACATTAAAATAAAACACTTTTACGACCCCTTGTTCAATTGATTTAACAAGGGGTTTTTTATTCAATCATTAATTTTAACTTTTCACTAACAATATATATAAACATAAATACTCGTTATTTTCTCAATATAACTTATTTTTGCATCGCCCTAAAATACCTCAAAATACTATTTACAATAGAAGTTGTCTAAAACTATTTCTAATGTAACCGTTTTACCTACCCAGTAATCAAAAAAAATTCTTTATATCTTATAGTTATAAAAACAAATCATAAGAATTAAAACAGGAAACGGCACAAAAAACAAAATATTACATAACATTTATCTAAATAAATTCAAAAGGATTTATCAAAATAAAAATACCATGATAAAAAAAACCTTATTTAGCTTTTTATTATTCACAACTTATAGCAACATAATTGCACAAAACACCTTCCCTACTTCTGGCAATGTTGGTATTGGTACATTAACCCCTTCTCAAAAATTTGAGGTCAATGGAAATATTATTTTTGATAATCAATCATCTGTGTATACACATATAAAAATTGGCCATAATGCTAATGACAATATCATTACTGACAATACAAAAGAGAAACACTATGGTGGAGGTTATTTTTTTAGAGTACATAACGAAGCAACAATACCACACAAATACATAGACGCTTTATTAATAGGCGAAAATGGTAATGTAGGAATTGGCGGCAAATCATCAAATAATAAACTTGAAGTTCACGGAAACACATCTATAGGAGGAGCTGATTTAAAATTAGGAATGGGTGACGGTCAAGATCAAGGTAAAATATTAAACCAAAGAGCTTTAGTACATGGAAGTAATGATGAATTATGGGTTAATTACATGAGTGATTTTGAAGGAGGCACAAGAATAGGTCAAAACGCAATAATACGAAACAATGGAGACACTGCCTTACAAGGCAAACTTGAAGCAAAGGAAATAAAGGTAACAACTACTCCTACGGCAGATTTTGTATTTGAAGAAAATTACAATCTTCCAAAATTAGAAGACGTTGAAAAACACATTCAAACAAAAAAACATTTACCCGAAATAGCCTCTGCAAAACAAATGAAAGAAGAAGGAGTAAACATTGGAGAATTTCAAATAAAACTTCTTCAAAAAATTGAAGAGCTAACACTTTATTCTATTGAACAAAACAAAAAAATTGAAGAACAAAACAAAAAAATAACAAACTTAGAAAAATTAATAACTATCAAAAACAAATAGTTTTCATTTTTTTCTTACGCCTCATATAAAATCCTACAATAAAAATATTCACTTTTAAATATTAAAACAGATCCATATGATATTAATTGACAAAGAATTTCCTAGCATTTCGGTAAAAACAATTCAAAAAAACAAGGGCGTTGCAGAAGTAAATTTATTTGAACTAGCAAAAAAAGAAAATAAAAAAATATTATTGTTTTTTTATCCAAAAGACTTCACATACGTATGTCCGACTGAATTATTTGCTTTTCAAGAAATATCAAAAGAACTTGAAGAAAGAAATGTTCTATTATTTGGCGCATCATGCGACACTGTCGAAACACATGATGCTTGGTTACAAACAGATGCTGCTGATGGGGGAATCAAAGGAATTACTTACCCTTTAATTTCTGACTCTAACAGAAATCTCTCTAATATATTAGGGATATTAGACGGAAAAAAAAGCACTGAAAACGACCATGAAATCATAATTAATGACAATATTAGCTACAGAGCCACTTATCTAATTAACGAAAATGGTATTGTATTTCACCAAAGCTTAAACAATATGTCTTTAGGTAGAAATGTACTAGAATTTATGAGATTAATAGAAGGTTATACAAACATACAAGAAACAGGAGAAGTTTGCCCTGCTAACTGGGAAAAGGGAAAAGAAACTTTCAAAAATGATAGAATTAGTACAGCAAAATACTTATCAAGACTATTAAGCAAACAATTTTCGAACTAAACACAAAAATTGCGTTAAATTTTTTTTAACGCAATTTTTATTTTCATATTAACCAAAATATTTTCATACTTTTGCAACTTAGTATATTACTATAAAAACTAAGTAACCCTTTAAAGGAAATATGGGATTTTTTGATTTTATGACTGAGGACATTGCAATTGACCTTGGTACCGCAAATACGTTAATAATACACAACGATAAAGTTGTTATCGATAGCCCTTCCATAGTAGCACGTGATCGCATATCTGGCAAAATCATTGCCGTAGGCAAGGAAGCGAATATGATGCAAGGTAAAACTCACGAAAATATAAAAACAATCCGTCCATTAAAAGATGGTGTAATTGCTGATTTTGATGCTTCTGAACAAATGATCAAAATGCTTATCAGAAGTATTCCTGCGTTACAAAAAAAATTATTCACTCCTGCTCTACGCATGGTTATTTGTATTCCTTCAGGTATAACAGAAGTAGAAATGCGCGCAGTAAAAGAATCCGCAGAACGTGTAAATGGTAAAGAAGTGTATCTAATACATGAACCAATGGCAGCTGCCATTGGTATTGGATTAGACATCATGCAACCAAAAGGAAACATGATTGTAGATATAGGAGGTGGTACAACTGAAATTGCTGTAATAGCTCTAGGAGGTATTGTTTGTGATAAATCCGTTAAAATTGCTGGTGATGTATTTACAAATGACATTATCTATTATATGCGTACACAGCATAACTTATTCGTTGGAGAAACTACAGCTGAGAAAATAAAAATTGAAATAGGAGCTGCTATAGAAAACTTGGATTCACCTCCTGATGACATGTCCGTTCAAGGACGCGATCTATTAACAGGAAAACCTAAGCAGGTAGAGGTTTCATATCGTGAAATAGCAAAAGCTTTAGACAAATCTATACAGCGTATTGAAGATGCTATTATGGAAACCTTATCGCAAACACCTCCTGAATTAGCAGCGGACATATACAATACAGGTATTTACTTAGCAGGAGGAGGCTCTATGCTAAGAGGTTTAGATAAACGTATTTCTCAAAAGACAGATTTACCTGTTTTTATTGCAGAAGATCCTTTAAGAGCTGTTGTTAGAGGAACAGGGATGACCCTTAAAAACTTAAATAGATTCCGTAGCATTTTAATAAAATAAGATTTTAAAATCTTATTTTATTAAAATCACGACCTAGTATAACAACCTTTACTATTTTTTACGATGCAGCAAATTCTAAATTTCATTATAAAAAACAGCACACGATTGCTGTTTTTGCTGCTTTTAGCAATTTCGTTAACTCTTACCATTCAATCTCACTCTTACCACAGAAGTCAAATAGTTAATTCCGCCAATGTAGTTACAGGAAGTGTATACGAAAAAGTAAATGAAATAGAAACCTACTTCAGCTTACAAAATCAAAATAACAAATTGGCAAAAGAAAATGCTTACCTAAGAGAACTACTCTTCAATAAAAAAGATAGTATTTTCCCTCTACCAAAAGACTCTGTTAAAGGATACGACAAATTAGAAGTAATACAATCTAAAGTCGTTAACAATTCATACAATAAAACAGAAAACTATTTAACCATTAATTCTGGGTCAATAAAAGGTATAAAACCTGACATGGGAGTAATTAGCAATGAAGGCATAGTAGGCGTTATTGAAAAAACTTCGCCTAATTATTCAACAGTAATCAGCGTACTAAACCTAAAGTCTAAAATAAATGCTAAAGTTAAAAGAACGAATCACTTTGGCTCTTTAATTTGGAAAGCAAAAAACGCTGGTTATGCTCAACTCGTTGAAATACCTCGCCTGGCAAGTGTAAAAAAAGGAGATACTATCGTAACAGGAGGACGTTCAACCATATTCCCAGAAAATATCCCCGTAGGCATTATTGATCGTATTTACATGGACACAGAAACTAATTATTACACCTTAGATATTCGTTTATTTACAGACATGACCAATCTAAATCATGTGTATATAATTAAAAACAAAGATGCTGCTGAAATTAACAAACTGGAAACTGAAACAGTAAAAAAAGATGAATAGTACTCTTATATCAAATATCGTTCGTTTTATACTGCTAGTTGCGGTTCAGGTAATTATTTTTAACAAAATAAATTTGTTTGGTTTTATAAACCCATTTCCTTATATCTTATTCATCCTTTTATACCCTGTTAACACCAATCAAGCAGGACTATTAATAAGCAGCTTTTTTTTAGGACTTTCTGTAGATTATTTTGAGAACTCAGGAGGTATTCATGCTACAGCTTGTTTGATATTAGCTTATTTGAGACCTAGTTTTTTCAAATTCGCATTTGGATTAAGTTATGAATACCAAACAATACGAATAAATGATCGCTTATCACCTGAACGATTTACTTTTATTCTGATCTCAATAATAACGCATCACATAGTTCTTTTTACACTTGAATTTTTTAAATTCGTATTTATGCTAGACGCCCTTATTCGAACACTTTTTGCTTCGCTATTTACACTAATAGTAAGCATCATATTTATTTATTTATTTAAGCCTAGTAAACGTTAAAAAATGAGAAAGCTCCTTTTACCTGGTATGATTATAGTTTCTGCTATTCTAATCATAGCAAGGCTTTTTTATTTACAAGTAATAGATGATGAGTTAAAACTAAAATCAGAAAACATCTCTATCAAGATTAAATATGATTACCCCGAAAGAGGATATATATATGACCGTAATGCTAATTTATTAGTAGCTAACCAACCTTCATACGACATTATGATTGTACCCAGAGAGGTTAAAAAACTAGATACTACTGAATTTTGCAAATTATTAAATATAACCAAACAAGACTTTTTAAAACGTCTAGAAAAAGCAGTAGTTTACTCCCCTCTTCTCCCTTCCGTTTTTATGGGACAATTGAATAAAATGGAATATGCTGCTTTTCAAGAAAAAGAACGCAAATTTGATGGCTTTTATATCCAAAAACGCTCTTTACGAGATTATCAATTTCATCATGGAGCTAATATTTTTGGATTCATTACACAAGCTAACGAAGCTACCATTTCTAAAAATCCTTATTATAAAAGCGGTGACTTATTAGGCAAACAGGGAGTGGAAGAAATGTACGAAGAAATCCTCAGAGGTCAAAAAGGAGTAAAACATATTCAACGTGATCGTTTTAATCGTGAAATTGGTCTTTATAAGGAAGGAAAATATGATACAATTGCTATTCAAGGTAAAGACATTACTTTAACCATTGATTCAAAACTACAGGAGTACGGTGAATTATTAATGAAAAACAAAAGAGGAGGCATTATTGCAATTGAACCTAAAACAGGAGAAATTTTGTGCTTAGTTACAGCTCCTACTTATGACCCTAGTATATTAGTAGGTCGCCAACGTTCTAAAAACTATACTAAACTATATAATGATTCATTAGCAAAACCTTTATACGACAGAAGTTTACTCGCCGAATACCCTCCGGGATCTCCTTTTAAAATATTAACAGCTCTAGTTGGTCTTCAATCTGGCGCAATAAATACAGAAACAACTGTAGGTTGTCATCACGGTTTTAGTTATGGTCGTAGATTTATGCGTTGTCATTGTGGAGGTGGTTTCAGAAAATTACACATGGGTATAGCTAAATCTTGTAATGCCTATTTCGGAACAGCTTATTTAAAAACACTAGGTATGTTTCCGAATGCTTCTAAAGGAGTTGACTATTGGAGTGATCATATAAAAAGTTTCGGATTAGGTCAATTTATGGGATATGATTTACCTACAGGAAGAAAAGGCAATATTCCCACTTCTAAAACATACGAACGTTACTATCCCAATGGCAGCTTAAAATCAACCATGATTGTTTCTAACTCTATTGGACAAGGAGAGATACTCATGACCCCTATCCAACTAGCTAACATGATGGCAACCATTGCTAATAAAGGCTATTATTATACCCCTCATATTATAAAAAAAATTAAAGGGCAATCAATTGACCCTAAATTTAGAACAAAACACGTCACCACTATAAACAAAAAACATTTCCCTCCAGTAATAGAAGGACTAGCGGAGGTGTTTAAAACAGGAACAGCCTATTTTTTAGGCGTAGAAGGTATTGAAATATGTGGTAAAACAGGAACCGCAGAAAATTTCACACGAATAAATGGGAAAAAAGTACAGTTAGAAGACCACTCTATTTTTGTTGCTTTTGCCCCTAAAAACAACCCTAAAATTGCCATAGCTGTTTTTGTTGAAAACGGAGGTTTTGGAGCTACTATTGCAGGCCCGATTACTTCTCTTATGATTGAGAAATATCTAAAAGGAAAGGTTACAAATAAATTTAGAGAAGAAAACATTATAAATAGAAGTCTTCAACATCAATATAATAAATTTACCAGAAAATATATTGACTCAATGTACCGAATTAGGTTGCGCAAAGACTCTTTAAACAGGGTTAGAGCCAAACAAAAATTAGATTCATTAGAAAAAAATACGAACTCAGCTATAAAAACAAATTAATGAGAAATCAAAGTGTTGGAAAAAACATTGACTGGATTACAGTATTAATTTATGTCCTATTAGTATTAATTGGATGGGCTAACATCTATTCAGCTGATGTAACTCCTGATTCCAATTACATTTTTGACATTAAACAAAATTATGGTAAACAATTAATTTTTATCTCTTTTACCATTTTAGTAATCATAGTAGTACTTTCTATTGAAGCGAAATTTTATGAGCGGTTTTCGAGTGTACTCTACGGGATTTCATTACTATCCCTAATTGGGTTATTTATTGCTGGTAAAACAATTGCTGGACAAAGATGTTGGTATGCTATTGGTTCTTTTACACTACAACCTTCCGAATTTGCTAAATCCACAACTGCTTTAGCATTAGCAAAATTTTTAAGTGATAGTCAAATCAATTTGAAGAACTTCAACCATCAGTTATTAGGACTTGCTATCCTTTTTATCCCTATAGGCCTTATCATGCTACAACCAGATGCAGGTAGTGCTCTTATATTTATCACCATGATTTTTGTACTTAACAGAGAAGGCTTACCTTCTTGGTATCTATGGACTGGTGTTGGAGCAGTTGTACTTTTTATCATGTCTTTATTACTAAAACCACAATATGTAGTCCTTATTTCACTAATAGGTGTCACCTTACACTTCTACAAATCAAAGCCCGTAAAAAGAAATATAGTGGCCAGTTCAATCGTCTTTTTATTAATGACAAGTTTTAGTATTTCTGTCAACTATGTATTTGAAAATGTATTTCAACAACATCATCGAGATCGTTTTAACATACTTCTGGGAAAAGAAGTTGATTTAGCCGGAATAGGTTACAACACCAATCAATCCGAAATAGCCATTGGATCAGGTGGCTTATTAGGGAAAGGCTGGTTAGAAGGCACTCAAACCAAAGGTAATTTTGTACCTGAACAACATACGGACTATATCTTTACAACTGTTGGAGAAGAATGGGGTTTTCTAGGCTCCACTCTCGTAGTCTTGTTATTTGCAGGATTATTATTACGTATATTATATTTAGCAGAAAACCAACGCACAAAATTTAGCCGAATTTACGGATATGGTGTCGCATCTGTTTTATTTACTCATTATTTTGTAAATATTGCCATGGTAATTGGAATTTTCCCTACAATTGGTGTTCCTCTTCCCTTTCTTTCGTATGGAGGATCTAGCCTATGGGCTTTTACTATTTTACTGTTCATTTTCCTAAAAATGGATGCTAATAAAGTAAACGAGTGGTAGTTTTCTTTAAAAACACCACTCGTTATAATTTTGATTACTTTCTAGTTTATCCTCTATAGCGTCGGAGAGTTTAGAGAAGAAATCAATCCCTGTTAATTCTTCTATTTCATCTATTGAAACAACAAATTCATAAAGCGGGCGATCTGAATCTTGATGAGGTATTAAAAAAGCAATCGCTTGATACCTATCATTCCTTTTATTCAATAATACTTTATAAAAAAAATCTGGAACGGTTACATTTTCTCTCCCAATATGTTTCAATTTACCAGACAAAACACCTCCTGTAACAACATATAATCCATCATATTTTTTAGCCCAATAGCGTGCTTTTTGTTCTAATCGATTCCAAATTCCTCCATTAAAATTACTTTTTTGGGGTGCTATATTAGAAGTATAAAACGTTTCCTCAAAAGCTTCCTTTGAAAATTTTCGATCTCCCGCAGGGCATAAATGTCCCCTTTCATATCCTGAACTAATATAATTTTTCCAATTAGCAGATTCCTCTTCAACCATTGGGTCATTTACAAAATGAGGTCGTTTATATTTTATATACACAATATCCTTGCGATTTAGCCAATACGCTACCCATTCAGCCTGTTCATCTTTTTCACTATATGAGAGAGTATAGTATTTATGATGTATTATCTGACCTGTTTTAGATAGAGGTAATAAAAAATTAAAATCAATTTTTGAATATATAGGGTTATTTTCTTTAATCTCTTTTTTGTTTTTACAACTTGAAACAATTAATTCTAGGAATATAAAAAGAATAAAAATAGGCATCTTCATATTTTTTAAAATAATATTTGTAAATTTAGTAACCCCAAACAAAAAGTACGATCTAATTTTTAAAAAATCATTATGAACTTAAAATTTATTTATTCATTAGTTTTCATCCTTAGCTATATAGGAATAGAAGCACAAGAAAACAAATTATCTGAAATAGAAAAACAATTAATAATTAAAAAACAGGATTCTATTGCTAAAATTAAAATCAGTCAAAAAGAAGCCGAAAAAGAAGCCAAAAGAGTAGCAAAAGAAAAAGAAAAAGCTTTAAAAGAAGAAAAAGCTTTAAAAGAAGCAGAAGCAGATCGGGTTAAAGAGGAAAGACGTCGAATAGAACAATTAGAAAAGGATAAGAAAAAAATGGAAAAACAGCTTCAAAAAGCTGAAAAAGAGCGTAAAATGATAGAAGATGCAAAAAAAGACCTAGCAAAAGCACGCGATAAACAAGAAGATATTTACCAAAACATTGAAAAAGAACAAAAGAAGTTTGACAAGCTCAACCAAAAAGGGAAATTAGCTCCTGTAGATATAGAAAAATGGAATAAAAAAATAGAAAAAATGCGCGAAAAAGCAGCTAATCAAGATAAAAAAGTAAAAAAAGCTGAACGTGAATTAGAAAAACTATAAAATCATATCCTTATAAGATAGTATTACAGTATACCCTTTATCTCGAAAATACGATAAAGGGTTTTCTTTTGAAACAACCAATACAAAATCACCTCCCCAAGCACCTAAACTTTTAACTACTCCTTTAAAATCTGCAAAAAGATTTTCCTGAACAGTTTGCGTATCCAAAATCTTACTCATTTCTTTTTCATGTAATTGTAATGATTTAGAAAATTCTTCCATTCTATTGGTCTTTAGTACTTGTTGAGTTAACTTATTAATAAAAGGAATTACCTCTTGTATATTTTCTTGTTTTTTATAATAATTTGCTATTGCAGCGCGACTGTTTTGCTTTTTATTTAAATAAACAAAATAAAGTTGATTAGCAAAATGAGGATCAAAATTTACCTGAATAATCTGAGGCTCTTCATTTATCAGTTGATACACAATAGGTGTATTGTATTGGGCACAAGCTACATCATAACCGCTACCTCCGAAACTATTTTTAAGCAAAGTAAAAGCATCAATATCCAACCATTGTGCAATATTATTTATTAGTGTTGACGAAGTTCCTAAACCCCAATCTTTTGGAAAGCTTAATACTGTTTTTACTTTATAACCTAATTTTCCCTTTAAAAATTCTTTATTTAATAAGTATCCTTCATGGAGGATTTCAATTAATGTTGATTTTATTTTATTTTCTTCGAACTTTTTTTTATTTACAACATCATCAAAACTAAAAGTAGCTTCAAACCAAACACTCCCATCACGATCATAACTAACCCATTCAAAAGTGTTTGATGGTCCTTCTTCAACAATTAAATTCTGACCAAACTTGGTCGGTAACGCTAAAGCCTGAGCACCATCTAGAACCACATATTCACCCGTAATCAGTAATTTCCCGTTACTATAAAAAGTTTGTTTCATTGTTACCCTTACTTTGTAAAATTTTATTTTTACTTTCTAATTTCAACTAAATAATCTACTACTGCACTGTGCGAAACCGTATTTTTTTCAAAGTACTTTATTACTTTTTTACGTTCTTCCTCATTTGCATTAAACTGATTCAAGATATTCATCAAGTGCATTTTCATGTGTCCTTGTTGAATCCCTGTAGTGGTTAAACTACGTAATGCAGCGAAATTTTGAGCTAAACCAGCAACTGCCACTATTTGCATTAATTCTTTAGCAGATGGTTTTTCTAACATTTCTAGAGCTATTTTTACTAAGGGGTGCAGAGTAGTTAATCCTCCTACTGTACCCAATGCTAAAGGAATTTCCATCCAGAAAGTAAAAATTCCGTTTTCTATTTTGGCATGAGACAAACTAGAATACTTTCCTTCTTTTGAAGCATAAGCATGAACTCCTGCTTCTACTGCTCTAAAATCATTTCCTGTAGCAATTACTACAGCATCTATTCCGTTCATAATCCCTTTATTATGTGTAACAGCACGATACGGTTCTATTTCAGCTATACGAACTGCTTGTACAAATTTTTCTGCAAATTCTTGTGGGTTTTCAATGTTTTTTTCAGCTAATTCTTCTACTTTACAAGAAACTTCTGCTCGAACTAAACAATTAGGAACGTAATTAGACAAAATACTCATCACAATTGCAATGTCTTTTTCCTCTTCTGAAAATATCTGAAATGTTTGTGCCTCAATTTTTAATGTTTTAGCAAATTGTTCTAAACATGAATTAATAAAATTCGCTCCCATTGAATCTTTTGTTTCAAAAGTAGCATGCAACTGAAAATAATTTTCTAAATCAGACGTCTTATCACGAAGTTGGATATCTAAAATTCCTCCTCCTCTTTTTTGCATATTTTTGGTAAGGCTTTCTGTTTCTGTAAAAAATTTTGATTTGATAGTCTTAAAAAAAGTCTCTAATTTTTGTTTGTCTCCTTTATAAATAAAATGAACCTGTCCAATCTTTTCTGTATCTATAATAGTCGTTTTGAACCCACCACGATCTGACCAAAATTTAGCTGATTTACTAGCAGCGGCTACTACACTACTTTCTTCTACTGCAAAAGGAATCGTATAACTTTTTCCATTAATAATAAAATTAGGTGCTACCCCTAAAGGTAAATAAAAATTGGTAATGGTATTTTCAATAAACTCATCATGTAACTTTTGCAAACTTGTATCATTATTCCAATACTGTTTTATAATATTCTTTGCTTCTTCTACATTTGAAAAATGGGTTTTAACTATCCAATTGATTTTTTCTTCCTTTGATAATTTTGAAAATCCGCTAACTGCTTTAATCATTTTATTTTTTACTATTTTTATTTTAATCCTATCAAGAAGTTATTTATTCTAACAACCTTTCATTGATATTCTTTTGATGCTTAATTAAATATTTTCAACAAACAGTACTTTAAATCACTTGTAAAAGATCATTTTCTAAAACTCTAAATCGTTATTTATAAAATTTTAATTCTCCTATTCTTCAATATTCTGAAATTTAGTTTTATTATTTTCTTTTTTAACTGTTTATAAAATAAGCCATTGCAAACTCATCATATTACTCTAAACAAAAAAGACTAAGTTTTATATTTTTTTAAACCTTATTCCGTATTATTCTATGATACTAAATTCATTTTTTAATGACTCCTTTCGATTAACAAAAGTAAACATTTTACACAATAAAGCGACAGTTAATCGGAGTCCTTATGTAGTACAAATTAGTTTTTAACAAAAAAATACGTTATTATTTAGTTTTTTTTTACTAAAATTGGGCAATTTTTTACATCAACTAAAAAATGAAAAACAAAATTACATCCGTCTTATTCCTGTTTTTAGTATCATTTTCAACGATAGCTCAAAAACAAATATCTTTAGAAGAAATTTGGTCTGGAGCTTTTAGAGCTCAAAGTATGACTGCTTTAGAAGCCATGAAAAACACGAATCAATATACTGTTTTAGATTCTGATCGTACTTCTAAATCCTCACAAATTAACTTGTATGACTTTGCTACTTTGAGTAAAATAGCCACGTTAATTGACAGTAAAGATTTCAAACAATTAGAAGGAATTGACTCTTATACTTTTAGTAAAGACGAAAAAAAACTACTAATTGCAAATAATAGTGAGCAGATCTTCCGTCATTCTTTTGTTGCTGATTTTTTTATTTATGATACCTCTACAAAATCATTAACTAAATTGGCAGATTATAAAGTACAAGAGCCTACCTTTTCTCCTGATGGCTCAAAAATAGCCTATGCCTATCAGAATAACTTATATGTTTATGATATAGCTTCAAAAAAGCATATACAAATTACAACTGATGGCAAAAAAAATAGCATTATTAATGGTGTAACAGATTGGGTATATGAAGAAGAATTTTCATTTGTAAAGGCGTATGACTGGAATTTAGGTTCTGATAAAATCGGTTTTATTCGTTTTGACGAAACAGATGTTCCTCAGTTTTCGATGGACTTATACAATGACGGTTTGTATCCGCTACAATCTGTCTTTAAATATCCTAAAGCAGGTGAAAAGAATGCAGTAGCATCTTTGCATATTTATGATTTAAAAACAGGGAATACTCAAAAAATAAAATTAGATCATTATACGGATTTTTACATTGCTCGCATAAAATGGACTAATGAAGCGAACACATTAAGTGTCCAAATTTTAAATCGTCATCAAAATAATTTAGATTTATTATTTGTTGATGGAAATTCTGGATTAGCTAAAGTTATCCTTAATGAAAAAGATAAGGCATATATAGATGTAACGGATAATTTAACTTTCTTAAAAGATAATAGTTTTATTTGGACCTCCGAAAAAGATGGATATAATCATATTTATCATTACGACAAAAGGGGGGATTTAAAAAAACAGATAACAAAAGGAGCATGGGAAGTAACGAATTATTATGGTTATGACGAAAAAAATGAAATAATTTACTACCAATCAGTTGAAAATGGCTCAATCAATCGCGATGTATACGCAATAAAAATTGATGGAAATGCAAAAAAACGTTTAACAAGCCAAACAGGAACAAATACGGCCACTTTTAGCCCAAACTTTCAATACTTTATTAATTCTTATTCAAGTGCTAAAAATGCACCTAAATACACTCTTAATGATTCCAAAACAGGAAAAGAAATTAAAATAATCGCTTCTAACGAAAAACTAGAAGAAAAACTAATCAACTATAGTTTGCCTTCAAAAGATTTTTTTGAACTAACAACAGAAAAAGGAAACAAACTAAATGCTTGGATGATTAAACCCAAAGATTTTGATACTGCAAAAAAATACCCTGTATTCATGTTTCAATATTCTGGACCAGGCTCACAACAAGTAGCTAACAGATGGAATAATAATGACGATTACTGGTTTAAAATGTTAACACAACAAGGTTACATTGTCGTTTGTGTAGATGGACGAGGCACTGGTTTTAAAGGAGCTGAATTTAAGAAATGTACTTACAAAGAGTTAGGAAAATATGAAGTAATAGACCAAATAGATGCCGCAAAAGTAATCGGTAATTATTCTTACGTAGATAAAACGAGAATTGGTATCTTTGGCTGGTCATTTGGAGGTTTTATGGCATCTAATTGTATTTTTCAAGGAGCTGATATCTTTAAAACAGCTATAGCAGTTGCACCTGTAACTTCTTGGAGGTTTTATGATAGTATTTATACAGAACGCTATATGCAAACACCTCAAGAGAATGCAGAAGGTTATGACAGTAATTCACCTATTACTCATGTAAACAAATTAAAAGGAAACTTTTTATTAATTCATGGAACGGCTGACGATAATGTACATGTACAAAACACTATGAAAATGATAGAAGCTTTAGTACAAGCTAACAAACAATTTGACTGGGCTATTTATCCTGATAAAAATCATGGTATTTACGGTGGAAAAACACGCTTGCAGTTGTATACTAAAATGACAAACTTTATTAAAGAAAAATTATAGAGTAAATAAATTATACTTGTCAGCTTTTAAAAGATTAGCAAAGATAAAACAATAACCAAAACCAAAATTAAATAAATTTAAAATGAGCGAAACAGCAAAACAAGGACATCCTAAAGGACTGTATTTCTTGTTCTTTACAGAAATGTGGGAACGATTCAGTTACTACGGAATGAGAGCAATTTTCATTCTATTTATGACAAAAATCTTATTAATGAAAGATGCAGAAGCATCTGAAATTTACGGAAGTTATACTGGTCTTGTCTATTTAACGCCTCTTTTAGGGGGATATCTTTGTGATAAGTTCCTAGGAAATAGAAGAAGTATCATGATTGGTGGGTTATTAATGGCTATTGGTCAATTTTTCATGTTTTTAAGTGCCACAACAGGTGCTAACGGAGGAGTTGCATTAATGTGGTTAGGTCTTACTGCCATTATTATTGGAAATGGTTTCTTCAAACCAAATATTTCAACAATGGTAGGTCAATTATACCCTACCAATGACCGTCGTATTGACAGTGCTTTTACTATATTTTATATGGGAATTAACTTAGGTGCATTTTTCTCCCCATTAGTATGTGGTTCTATGGATTTCAAATGGGGATTCTTAGCAGCTTGTATAGGAATGTTTATGAGTTTAATCTTCTTTGCTCTATTTCAAAAGAAATTTTTAGTTTCTGAAGAAGGCAAAGAAATAGGTCTACCTGTTAAACAACTAGATTTAAAAAACATATTATACATAATAGGATCTATTGGTATCGTATTTTTTATGCTTAACTTCAAGCAATTATTTAGCACGGACACAGACGTTATTGGATATTTCATTTATGGTTCAATGGTGGTAATGCCGCTAATCATTTTAACAGACAAAAGCTTAACTAGTATCGAGAGAAATCGAATTTTAGTAATCTTTATTTTAGCTTTCTTCGTAATCTTTTTTTGGGGAGCTTTTGAACAGGCTGGCGCATCTTTAACTTTATTTGCTGACAGACAAACTAACCGTAACTTATTTGGATGGGAAATGCCTGCTTCTTATTTTCAATCTGTAAATCCTTTAGCTGTAATTTTATTAGCTCCCATTATGTCAATAGTATGGGGCTTTTTATACAAACGCAATGCAGAACCTTCCTCTCCTAAAAAAATGGCATTAGGACTTGCGCTAGTGGCTTTAGGTTACGGTGTAATTGCTATAGCAGTTAAGGGGCTTGGAATGGATGAAAAAGTATCTATGTGGTGGTTAATTGGTTTATACATTATTCATTCAATTGGCGAATTATGCCTTTCTCCTATTGGTTTATCTATGGTATCTAAATTGGCTCCTTTACGATTATCTTCTTTATTAATGGGAACTTGGTTTTTAGCAAATGCTGCTGCAAATAAGTTTGCAGGTACTCTATCTTCATTAATACCACCATCACCTGAAGCAGGATCAACTGCACCTTTAGTATATCCTTCATTCTTAGGATTTCAAATTACTAATTTATATGAGTTCTTTATGTTATTCATCATTATGACAGGCGTAGCAGCAGGTATTTTATTTATTTTAAGTTCTTGGTTACAAAAAATGATGCAAGAAGACCACAAAGAAGAGATTGACTTATCAGTAGAAAATAGATAATTCATTAAATATTTTATATCTTTCAAGCCTGTAACAAAAATGTTACAGGCTTTTTAAATACTAATTCACATGAAAAATAAACACCCTAAAGGATTATTATTTTTGTTTTTTACTGAAATGTGGGAACGTTTTGGTTATTATCTTATCATTGGAATTTTTGTCTTATACATGATTGATCCTACTACTACAGGAGGATTGGCTTTTAGTGACAAACAAGCAGATGACATATTTGGTAGTTTTATAGCATTAACCTACTTAACCCCTTTTTTGGGAGGTTATATGGCTGATCGCTATTTAGGTTATTTCAAATCCGTTTATCTAGGAGGTTCTCTGATGGGGCTAGGATATATAGGACTAGGTTTTCACAACCTAACTGTTTTTTATATTTCAATGGCTTTAATTGTTATTGGAAATGGTTTCTTTAAACCAAGTATTTCTACCCTTGTTGGGAACTTATATACAGATGAAAAATATGCTGCAAATAAAGATGCAGGATATAATATTTTCTATATGGGTATAAATATAGGAGCATTCTTATGTAATATTATAGCTGCTTTCATGCGCAATCAATACGGATGGAGTGCTGCTTTTATAACAGCTGGTATAGGCATGTTTTTAGGTTTGATTATTTTTACTTTAGGAAGAAAACATTTAGAAGATGCTAATATTACGAAACCTGTTCAAGAAGGTGACATATCATTAGCCAGTATTTTAGGAAAAGTGTTTCTACCAGCTATTATATGTGGAGCTATAGGTTGGATGATTCCTGGCAATATTTTTAAATCAGATTCTACGGATGCCTTTATCTTTGCCTGCATTCCCGTTATTATCTTCTATGTTCGTTTATATCTAAAAGCTAATTCCGAAGACAAACGTCCTTTAGGTGCTCTACTAGCCATTTTTGCTGTTGGTATGTTATTTTGGGCCGTATTTAAACAAAATGGAACGGCTTTAACCCGTTGGGCAAATTATTATACAGATAGACAAGTTACAGGTTCTACAGAAAATTTTCTATCTTCTATTTATCTAGTAGATCAAAAAGATTTTACCACAAAAGAAGTTCAAAAATACGATCATCAATTTCAAGCAGAGAAAAATGAAAATGGAGAACCTATTAAAACACAAGGTAAAGATGTCTATTTTCAAAATGAAACGCCAGAAAAATTGGCTAACCTAACAACTAATCCAACACAAAAAGTTTCTCTTATTAATACGGAATTATTTCAATCCGTAAATCCGGGATGGATCATTCTTCTTACTCCAGTAGTAGTGGGCTTTTTTATTATGTTACGTCGTAAAAACAGAGAACCAAGCACTCCTTCTAAAATTGTATTGGGCTTATTTATATCAGGTCTTTCCTGTTTAGTTATGGTAGCTGCTGTATATGCTGGAAATAATGGTTCTATTAAAGTATCTCCTTTATGGTTAGTGGCTACTTATGGTGTTATCACAATTGGCGAGCTTTGTTTATCTCCTATGGGATTATCTATTGTTTCTAAATTAGCTCCACCAAGACTTACAGCCTTAATGATGGGAGGTTTCTTCTTATCTATTTCAATTGGAAACAAACTTTCTGGTGTATTAGCTAGTATGTGGTACGATTACGAGAATAAAGCCAATTTTTTTATTGTAAACATGTTATTATTATTATTTGCAACCGCATTAGGTTTATCTATCCTAAAAAGATTGAACAGCGTTATGAAAGAAAAAGGAATGAATTAATTTTAATCTTATCATTATGTCAACAACAACAATAGAAGAAATTCAAAATTTTAAAGGTAAATACCCTAAACAGTTATGGTATTTGTTCACCGTAGAAATGTGGGAACGTTTTTGTTTTTACGGCATGCGAGGAGTACTTACTTTTTTTATGGTCGATCAGTTATTACTTCAAGATCATGCTGCCAATTTACAATATGGTGCTATTCAAGCTTTTGTGTACGCTTTTACCTTTATTGGAGGAATTTTTGCAGATAAAATTCTAGGTTTTAAAAAATCTCTTTTCTTTGGAGGTATCGTCATGATTTTAGGCAATTTACTTATTGCTTTCGCTCCACAGCAAATGTTTTATTATGGTATTGCTTTTTCTATTATAGGAACAGGTTTTTTTAAGCCCAATATTTCTTCTATGGTAGGCGCGTTATATGATGAAAAAGACCCTAGAAGAGATGCAGGGTATGGTATGTTTTATGCAGGAATAAATATTGGCGGTCTTTTAGGTGGTGCATTATGTATTTATTTAGGTAAATATCATTCATGGACTTTATGCTTTTTAGCCGCTGCTATTGTTATGATTGTTGGTTTGATTACTTTTTTATTCACAAAAAAACATTTAGGTCCTATTGGCGATTCTCCTCTAACAACATTACCAAAAGATAAAAGAAGAATAAGAGAAATAGCTGTATATGTAGGCTCATTATTAAGCATCCCTTTTATTCATGGTATGGTAATTAATACTGACTATACAGATTATTTTATGTATACCATTGGAATTGTAGCTATTACGTATTTTGTATATGAATTAATAAAACTTAGGGATTCGAGTTCTCAAAAAAAATTGATTGCGGCTTTTTCCTTTATATTTTTCTATTTCCTTTTTAACGCAATCTATGAACAAAGTGGAGGTTCTTTATCTTTATTTGCTAAAGATAATTTAAACAATAATTTACTTGGTTTTACAATAGATCCCAATGTGGTAAACAATAGTTCTAATACTTTTTTTGTTATTGTTTTAAGTCCGCTTATCGGATTGTTGTGGTTAGGATTAGCAAAAAGAAAACGAGAACCCAATACACTAATTAAGTTTGGCATTGGTTTTTTATTTCTTTCAGCTTCATTTTATCTTTTCTATTCAACAAAATTTTTTGCCCACTCTAATGGTCTTACCTCACTAAATGTATTTACTTTTGCGTACTTTATTACCACTATAGGAGAACTCTGTTTGGGACCAATAGGTATGTCTATTATTACAAAATTATCACCCAAAAGATTATTTGGTATGATGATGGGATTATGGTTTTTAGCTAGTGCATTTGGACAATTAGCTGCTGGAAAGTTAGGTGCTGAAATTTCGCAATCTAATACTGGAACTACGCTACTTTCAAAACTCCAATCTTATACTGATGGATATTATACATTAGCCTTATACGCTTTAATAGCAGGTTTAATTTTAATCGTAATTTCACCATTAATTAAAAAATTAATGCAAGAAGTGAGATAATTTCACAAATTCGGCATTATTTTTGAGATTAGGAATCTAAAAAAATAAACATGAATAAAACTTTACTCATATTACTCTTCACCATAAGCAGTTTTGGTTTATACGCTCAAGATATCAACTGGTTATCTCTTGATGACGCTTTAGCAAAACAAAAAAGAATGCCTAAACCTATTTTTTTAAATGTTTATACGGACTGGCATGCTCCTTGCAAAATGATGGACAAGGGCACTTTTCAAGATGCAGATGTTGTAGAATATATTAACCGAAATTTTTATGCCGTTAAATTTAATGCAGAAGGAAATTCTAGAGTAAATTATTTAGGAAATTATTTTGACAACCCTAATTATGATCCCGAAAGAAAAGGACGTAATAGCACACATGAATTAACTAAATACTTAAAAGTTCCGAGCTATCCAACCCTTTATATATTAGATACTCGCGGTAACATAAAAGAAGTAATTGAAGGGGCTAAAGATCCTACCGAATTATTACATATTTTAAAAAGTTAATAATGTCATCTACGCCGTAGCTCTCCTGTATAGTACAAAAAAGCCTTTTTTTCTTTAATCAAAAAAAATCAAACCGCTTCTATACAAAATCGTTGTTAACGCGCTTTTCATTAGACAAACATATTAATAATTAAAAGACAACTTGATATAAAGTTCTATTAACAAATTCTATCTTTATGCTGGAAAATAAATTTTTAACATTATGAAAATAACAAAAATACTCTTAACAACTCTCTTATCATTCTTCATCATGAGTTTTGTTTTAAAAACGACAGAAGATAAAAATTTAGAATGGCATACTGATGTAAAAAAAGCAGTAGCATTAGCAAAAAAACAGGACAAACCGTTGTTCTTCTTTTTTACTGGTAGCGATTGGTGCGGATGGTGTATTCGCTTACAAAAAGAAGTATTTAAAACCCCAGAATTTGAAAAATGGGCAAAAGAAAATGTAATTTTAGTAGAATTAGATTTTCCAAGAAGAACAGAGCAAGCAACTGAATTAAAAACTCAAAACACACAATTACAACAATTATTTCAAGTTCAAGGATACCCTACGGTATGGTTTGTACAAGCACAAGAAAAAGAAGGAAAAATAAATTTCCAACAATTGGGCAGTACAGGTTATGCAGCTGGCGGTCCAGCGGTATGGATAGATGGAGCCAATAAAATACTTAAAAATTATAGCTCTAACAAAAAACAAAAAAAATAATTCTTACTCAATTATACAGGATCCCTTTTCAAACGTGTTATGAAAAGGGATTTTTCTTTTTAGGCATGTAGCCTTAAAAAACTTCACATAACTTTTAAAATTAGAACCATCTGAAATAATCATTTTAGGTCTATATTGTCTTATCATTCGCTCTAAATTTATTTTAGGAGAATTGGATAAAATCAAAAAATCAACATTTGTTTTATCTAACACAAAATCATTAGAATCAACAAGCAATACTTTTTTACCTGAAATCCAAAAAACATGTTGTTCTTTATCTATATGGAATATTTCATTAAATCCTTGAACTTGATAATCATGCAAAACATGTTCTAAATGACGACCTTTACCTATTGTATTATTGGTATATACTAATGTTTTCCCTCTCTTACTAATCGCAATCATTCTTTGTTTAGGGACATGAAAAACAATAAGTTTTTCTTCGTTCAAATCTTTTATTTTTTTAAAAATCAGGATCGTTTGAAACAGTAATAAAAAACTACATACAGTTATTATTGTCTTAAATCTCGGTTTTTGTAGCCAAATAAAGAGAAATATACTTATTATATAACTGACTAATATTAATTCAAAAGTAAAAGGGATTCCCTTCCATATAAATTCTTCAAAAGAAGCAATCCATTTTATCACAAAATTCATCAGTTGAATTATTTTTACCAAAATCCAAACAAACACATCTACTACACAATTAAAATAAGCGAATAACACAACCAATACACCTAAAGGCATTATAATATATTCTAAAAGAGGTATTACCAAAAGATTTGCAATAAAAAACAAACCTGGAATTTGATGAAAGTAATATAAACTTAAGGGTAAAGTTCCTATTTGAGCTACTAAAGAGACCACAAATAATTTCCAAAAAAATAATACAATCTTATTTTTAGGACTCCATAATCCAATGACAATAGGCTGCATACTCACAATAGAAAGAACCGCTAAATAACTCAGTTGAAATCCGATATCAAAAAGAAAAGCTGGTTGCACAATTAGAATCAGAAATACAGAAGCAGCAAGCGTATTATATATATTAATTTCTTTTTTAAAGCTTACTCCAATTGCTAGCATACTAAACATAACAGTAGAGCGTACTACAGAAGCAGCTAAACCTGCAACAAAAGCAAATCCCCACAATCCTAATAAAACAAAAAACAGTTTCAATAAATCATATCTTTTATCTCTCAAAAAAACAGCCAATATGAAATCTAGTATAAGATAAAGAATCCCCACATGTAGACCTGACACCGAAAGTATATGTATAACACCTGCATCTTGGTAAACTCTTGTCAAATGTTCATCTACCTCTTGTTGCTGGCCTATAACCAATGCTGTTAAAACAGCCAGCTCTTTTTCAGGAAACCCATTCTTTTGTAGTCTATTTATAATTCGATCTCGAAATAAAGCTGCGTAATATCGAATAGATCTTACAGGGGGACTTATACTTTTTAAATCTTCTTTTTTAACACATAATTGACCGTATATGTTTTTTGTTTTAAGATAAGAGGCATAATCAAATTGTCCTAAATTATTAACTGTTTGTATAGGATATATAACTCCTTTCATCAATAACACAGAACCTATCGTTAACTCTATAGCATTTTGCTTTTCTTTAATTATATTTAGGATTACTTTTCCTGAATTGTTTTTTTGATTTATTGATTGAATAGAAACTATATATCGTTTTTTATTAGGAGTACTTTTTAAACGTTCATAAATTATTCCTTTTATATAAACTTTTTTACCCCAATTTTGATAATGTGTAAAATGACTTGATCTACAAGTGTCTTCATGTAGCATAGAAATCAAAATTCCACTAATAGTAAAAATTAATGAAATAAGAATTGACATTCCTAATTGTCCTATTTGCTTTCTAAAAAAAGTAATAGAAAAAATCAAACCAATTGAAATTAGGAAACCCCAGATGAAAATGATGGAAAAGAAGGAAAATGTAAAAAAATGAAACAACACAATTCCCAGTATAAACCAAAAAACCGATTTTATTAATGGGAATTGATAGAGTTTCATTTCAAATAATAGTTAATTTTTATCTAGGACACAATCGCTGTTTCGTTTTTTGACAACTTAACTTTCTTTTTAAAAAATTATAAAAGCTATCTTTCATTCATATTCTGTACAATTAGTCGAGCTGTATTCGCACTAGCACCGCTTCCTCCTAAAACAACTTCTAATTCTTCATAAGATCTTAACATTTTTTCTCGACCATTGCCTTCCAATATTTTTTCTAGTTCTTCTTTAATTCTACTTGAATTACATTCATCTTGTATTAATTCTGACACCACAGGAAGATCCATAATCAAGTTTACTAAAGATATATATTTTAACGTAATAATACGCTTTGCAATTTGATAAGAAATCGCGTTTCCTTTATACAAAACCACTTCTGGAACTTTTAACAGTGCTGTTTCTAAGGTAGCTGTTCCCGATGTTACTAAAGCAGCATGAGAAATACTTAACAGATCATAAGTCCTATTTGAAATAAATTGAACCGATTTACCATCTAAGAATTTTTCATAAAAAGAAAATTCTTGACTAGGCGCTCCCGCTATTACAAATTGATAATCTGGAAAATACGGAACTATGCTTAACATTTCAGAGAGCATTTTAGTAATTTCTTGTTTCCTACTTCCTGGTAATAATGCAATAATTGGTTTAGAGGACAAATTAAACTCTTCTCTCAATGAAATTGCCTTTGTATGTTTTTTATTTTTAATAGCATCTAAAAGCGGATGTCCTACAAAATGAACTTTATAATTATGTTTTTTTTCATAAAATTCTTTTTCAAAAGGTAATATTACATACATTTGGTCAACATCTCTTTTTATAGCATGAATTCTATTTTCTTTCCAAGCCCATATTTGTGGTGAAATGTAGTAATGTGTAGCAATACCTAAACTTTTTGCCCACTTAGCAATCCGCATATTAAATCCTGGATAATCAATAAAGATAATAGCATCTGGTGCAAAATTCAGTATATCTTCTTTACAAAATTTAAGATTTTTAAATATTGTATTCAAGTTCATTACAACCTCTACGAATCCCATAAAAGCCAAATCACGATAATGTTTTACTAAAACACCTCCTGATTCTTGCATTAAATCGCCTCCCCAAAAACGGATATCAGCCTTAGGATCTTCCTTATAAAGAGCCTTCATTAAATTAGCTCCGTGCAAATCTCCCGAAGCTTCACCTGCTATAATATAATATTTCATCTATACAAAAAGTGTAATAATAGCTAAAATAATAGTTGATAACACTACACCTCTAGCCATTAATTCTTTATTTAATTTTAATAACCCAAAAAAAATCACCATATTTAGCATCGCTCCTAAAGTGATTATTTTACCTAGAAAACCTAAAGATTTCATTTGAGTAATTCCATCAATAAAATTATAATTCGTAAAAAGTTTAAAAAATAAAAAAACACCTATCAAAGCGGCTAAAAAACCAAGAATTGTTCCTTTTATTAACTCTAACTTATTCATCCCATTTCCAATTATTAAGTTCTTGAATGGCATGATAAGCTGTTAAATCAAATTGAATAGGTACAATAGATACATATCCATTAGCTAATGCCCATTCATCTGTATCCTTTCCTATATCTTCACAAATAAATTCACCTGCTAACCAATAATAATCTTTTCCAAAAGGCGATTGCCTTTTATCAAACTTTTCAACCCATTTAGCCTTTGCTTGACGGCCTATTTTGATACCTTTTATATCAGAAGCAGGTAATTTGGGAAAATTAACATTTAACACAACCCCTTTAGGTAATCCATTTTGTAAAACCTGTTCAATAATTTTTGTTATATAGGGCTTAAGAGCACTAAAATCAGCATTCCACGAAAAATCACACAAAGAAAAGCCAATAGAAGGGATTCCTTCAATTCCAGCTTCTATAACGGCACTCATCGTACCTGAATAAATAACATTAATAGCAGAATTAGACCCATGATTAATTCCTGATACACAAAGATCAATAGGTTCATTTATTATCTCATTTTTTGCCATCTTAACGCAATCTGAAGGAGTTCCTGATGTTGTATATTCTAATACTTCCGCATCATCAGCCGATATCTTATTTAAGTACAATGTACTATTTACAGTAATAGCATGTCCCATTCCGCTTTGAGGACTATCGGGAGCTACAACTACTACATTTCCAATCTCTTTAACTATTTCTACTAAATTTCGTATGCCAGGAGCTGTAATCCCATCGTCATTCGTTACTAATATAAGTGGTTTTTTCATTTAAATAATACATAAAAAAGTCTTGCTAAAATAAGGAATTTAAATTGTTCTAACTAATTTTGTAGCTTTAACAAAAAATTATAGCCTCAACATTATTTTAGCATATTTTTTTATGTATTTTAGTATTTAGATATGGATACAATCTGGACATTTATGAAAAAGAACTACAAATTATTACTGCTCACAGTAGCAGTATCAGCTGTATTATGGAGTTTTAAACCAACATTTAAAACTGAAGACCCAGAAAAGGATCGAGTTCTACTAGACGCGATTGTAAGCGTTTTAGAAGTTTACCACTACACCCCTGCTACTATCAACGATAATTTTTCAAAAAATGTATTCGAAAATTTCATTGATGCCTTAGATCCTTCTAAACGTTTTTTTATTGAATCAGACATTCGAGAATTTAAAAATTTTGAGTATCAAATCGACGACATGATACAAGCTCGAAACCTGAGTTTTTTTAATCTCGTATACGAAAGACTTCAAAAAAGAATGAACGAAGCTAAAGTTATTTACAGAGCATTAAATGACAAACCTTTTAATTTCAACCTAGACGAATCTATAGACATAGACTCAGATAAAATTGAATTTTCAAAAAATTATAATGAATTAAAAAACAGATGGCGTTTACAAATCAAACTTTCTACTCTAGCATCTGTTGTAGATAAACAAAAACTAGAGGATGAAAAAAAAGCAAAAGATCCCAACTATTCAAGCAAAACATTTGATCAATTAGAAAAAGAATCAAGAGAAGCTGCTATAAAAAATCTAGATGAATATTTTGATTTTGTTAGTGATTTAGATCGCGAAGATTGGTTTGAAGTTTACTTAAATTCAATTGTAACACAATTTGATCCACATACTTTCTATTTTGCTCCAGAAGAAAAAGAAAAGTTCGACATAAGCATGAGCGGCAAATTAGAAGGTATTGGTGCCAAACTACAAAAAAAGAATGATAATACTGAAATTTCAGAATTAATTTCTGGAGGTCCCGCATGGAAAAACAAAGAGTTAGAACCAGGTGACATTGTATTAAAAGTAGCCCAAGGAAATAATGAACCAGTAGATGTTGTGGGAATGCGTCTTGATGATGTAGTCAAAAAGATAAAAGGTCCAAAAGGAACAGAAGTTCGTCTAACGGTAAAAAAGACAGATGGAACAATAAAAGTAATACGTTTAATACGTGACATTGTTGAAATAGAAGAAACATACGCTAAGTCAAGTATACTTGAAAAAAATGGAAGAAAATTTGGACTAATTCATTTACCAAAATTTTATATTGATTTTGAAAACGATGATAATCGTGATGCCGCTAAAGATGTAGAAGCAGAAGTCCTAAAACTTAAAAAAGCAGGAGTGGAAGGCATTGTTATGGATCTGCGCGACAATGGAGGAGGTTCCCTAAAAACAGTTGTAGATATAACAGGTCTATTTATTGATCAAGGACCTGTAGTACAAGTTAAATCGTCTGGACATAAAAAAGATGTTTTATCTGATCATAATACCAAAGTTCAATGGAATGGCCCATTAGTAGTCCTACAAAATAATTTTTCAGCCTCAGCATCAGAAATATTTGCAGCCGCTATCCAAGATTATAAAAGAGGGATTATTTTAGGAAGTAAACAATCTTTTGGAAAAGGAACTGTTCAAAATGTTTTCGATCTAAATCAATTAAAAACAAAATTTAATCTCAACTTTAATATGGGAGCCTTAAAAACCACTACTCAAAAGTTTTACAGAGTAAACGGTGGCTCTACTCAATTAGAAGGCGTTACAAGTGATGTTGTTTTTCCTGATCGGTATACTTATATAAAGATAGGAGAAAGAGACGAAAAGAAAGCTTTACAATGGGACAAAATAGACCCTGCCAATTACCAAGTAACAAACAGTATAAGCAATTTTGCTAGTGTTGTAGCAAACAGTCAAAAAAGAGTTATAGAAAATCCACAATTTAAGTTAATAGACCAAAATGCCAAATGGATAAATGAAAGAAAAGACGAAAGCATGGTTAATCTTAAAATGGATAAATTCATTACGGAACAAAAAAATATAGAAGAAGCCACCAAAAAATTTAAAGATATTACAAAATACAAAAATAATTTAGGTATTAATAATATAACAGATGAAAATGAGTTAATAAAAAAAGATCCTATTTTTGCACAAAAGCGTAAAGACTGGTTTGACGCTATTTCTAAAGATGCCTACATAGATGAAGCGATTAACGTTTTAAGTGAAATTAAAAGTCCTTCATTTATAAACAAAACATCTCCTACAAAAAAAAACAAATTAGTTGTAAAATCGTAAAAAATCATATAAGCAAAGAGGTCGCCTTAGGGCGACCTCTTTGCTTATATAAAAATCCAAAATACAGTCTAAAACATTTTCAAAAACACATTCTTTCAATAATAATCTTTATATCCTTATTCCTTTTAGCTTAATATATAAAACTATCTATTTACATAATCTTTTCCTTAACTTCAGCATTAACCATTTTTACAACATTTAAAAATATAAATTCTTATACAACAAAAAAACTTAAGTTACATAAGTAAATTGATTAGAAATCATTTAAAAAGAACTTCAAAACGTATTATATAATATTGTTTCTATTTCTATACGTCTATATTTTTATTTAACCCAGATTACGGATTAGACTTCGTTGTGAAACAAAATTTTTCAACAAATTCAAGTGCTCACGGAAAATTTAGAAGAAGAAATAGTGAACTATTTTGATGATTAAAATTTGAGTACATAATTAAATTAGAAAAAAATAAAGTAGAATAAGTTTTCTTCGCCAATTCACTTCATTAGAGTCTAATCCGAAATTTGAGTTAAATGAATAATCTAAAATACAGACAAGAAAAGACTATCTATCATACGTTAGAAAAAGTTAAAATAAGGAATAATAAAAAACTACTAGAAAACAAAAAAAATCATTTTTTACTCAAATTATTCTTTTCAGTTTTTTCACAGACTACAATACCTTCTTATTTCATAAAAAAAGACTAAAATAATAAATCACACGAATCATATTACTAGAGGCAAGATATTGAAAAACAAAAAATTAACAAAAGATTAATAAAAAAACTGTTAATAAAACTCCATTTACAAGTTTCCTTTTTCATAAGGATTTATATTTTTAGCTTTGCTAAAAATAATAGAAAAATAAATTTGTTAAAAAAACAATATAAAATAAAAAATTAAACACTTTTAGTTTTAAATTATCAAAACTTCACGCTTTTAAATCCCTTAACATTTTATTAAAACTATAACACTGTATATTTGTAAAACAGATAACAAGGAAGTTATTTAAAACTTAAAAACGGGAGGAACTAAGAAATTTAGTAAAATCATGATGATTACCTCCAAAATTATCTTTTTTTTTACAAATCTATTTTTTAGAGAGCCCCTTTACAGAAATCAACTTCCTTTAAAATTACTTATTATTAATTTAATTTCAAAAAAAAATGAAAAAAATTTTTTTAACATTAGTAGTAGTTTCTTCATTATTTTCATGTTCAAAAGATGAAGTAAACGAACCAAAATCAGTTGAATCAGTAAAAGTAAATTCACAAAGAGTAAGTGAAGAAGTATTTGGCAAAGTTTATTATAATCAAGAAGGAGATCTAAAATTAAGAATCATGAGAAGTGTTAGAGACCCTAAAAAAATAAGTTTAGTATCTGCTGAAGACAGTAAGGATTATTTTCTTCTTAGAGATGCTGAAGCATTATTTGTTCCAGCCAGTTCAAAATTTGATGCGTATTTTTTATCTAAAGCTGATAAATTTATGAATACTGCTGAAAGAACTCCATTTATTAAAAAATTCAACAATATATTGGTATTAGCTGCTAGTAATGGCACAGCTGCAAGATTAGATATAGCAAAAGATTTATCTTATGTTGAATTGAAGGGCGAAACTGACGCAATTAAATTCACAAAGTTATAGTTAATTAACTTCAAAAATTAACATACTTTATTCAATTATAACTTAAAAAAACAACAAGTTATAATCCCATCTAGAAACCTCTAAGAACTTTATTATTAAGAACAAAAGTCCTTGGAGGTTTTTATATATTATTTAGATTGTCTATTAAACCCAGATTTCAAGAAAGTATTGTTCTTTGACAAATGAGAGCTAACTTGCACTTGCGAGCGAAGCCTATGTATAAAATGGTGAATTTATCCCCTCCCAGATTTTGGCTGAAATGTAAAAAGGCTTCCATTTGGAAGCCCTTTGAGACAATCAATGATGAAACACCATGTTATCTCGTATAGAATAATTTAAGCAAAGATATTACATTTCCTCGCATTTTAATAAAAAGATATTTTATGAAAAGTTTCGAAAAAATGCAAATTGTAAATCCCAATGCTGCA
The DNA here is from genome assembly GCF_042182265.1 of Flavobacterium davisii. Taxonomy (NCBI): domain Bacteria; kingdom Pseudomonadati; phylum Bacteroidota; class Flavobacteriia; order Flavobacteriales; family Flavobacteriaceae; genus Flavobacterium; species Flavobacterium davisii. Next base: position 1,449,910 of record NZ_CP097869.1, on the reverse strand, counting down.
GGAATTGATGTTGGGTCACGTTCTCATTTTGTAGCCATAGGACAGGATGAAAATCAAATTAGAGAATTTAATGTTTATCAATCAGGATTATGCGCTTTGGTAGCTTATCTTCAAGAGAACAAGATTCGTAGTGTTGCTTTGGAGTCCACAGGGAGTTATTGGCAATCATTGTTTATGATCTTGCAGGGAAATGGTTTTGAAGTTCTTTTGGTTCAAGGGACTCAAACAAAAAACCTCAAAGCAAAGACAGATGTGAAAGATGCACAATGGATACAGAAACTTCATTCTTTAGGGCTATTACGAGGTTCTTTTTTGCCCTCTGAAACCACTTTGCAGATAAGAACACTTCATAGACATCGTTCTAGTTTGATTGAACAAAGTTCAGGCTTTGTAAACAAAATGCAAAAAGCATTACGTTTAATGAACTTCAGACTCGACGTTGTGATAAGTGACATCACAGGAGTTTCTGGAATAAGAGTAATTGAGATGATACTATCAGGTGAAACTTCAGGTGAAAAATTAGCTGAATATTGCGACAAACGAGTTAAAAAAAGCAAAGAAGAAATAGCCGACGCTTTACAAGGTAAAATAAACAATGAATACCTACATGAGCTTTCCGATTGTTATGATATTTACAGACTTATTCAAGATAAAATAAAAAACACCGATACTCGTATTGATCAAGTGCTGAAAAATCAAACCAGAGAAATTGTTTTATCAGAAGATATCGAATTGGTAAAGAAACAGAATAAAGGGAAAAACCAACCCAAATTTGATGTACAGAAATATAGTTTAAAACTTTTTGGAGTAGATCTCTTTGCTATAGAATCAGTTTGCTCAGGAACCGTTACTAGTTTTTTAGCCGAAATAGGCACCGATATATATAAATTCAAGACCTCCAAGCAATTTGTGAATTGGCTCAGGTTAGCTCCAAATAATAAAATTAGTGGAGGTAAGGTTTTGAGTAGCAGAACTCCAAAAGGGAAAAATAAATTTGCATTGACATTAAGAAATGCGGCAAATACAATTGAAAGAAAAAAAGAAGGTTACCTCGTTATGTTCTTTAAAAGGATTTCTTTTAAAAAAGGAAGAGGTGCTGCAATTACAGCAACAGCAAGAAAAATAGCAGTTATAATTTGGAATATGATAGTCAAAAAACAACATTATATACCAATAAATACAGACCAATATATTCAAGAAATGAAGAATAAAAAAACGATACAAATTAAAAAAATGATTAAAAAATACGGAATCGAAACTACTTCTTTATCAATTCCTTAAATTAAGTTAGATAGAATTCCGCATTAGACTTCGTTGTGAAATAAAATTTTTCAATAAATTCAAGTGCTCACGGAAAATTTTAGAAGAAGAAATAGTGAACTATTTTGATGATTAAAATTTGAGTACGTGCTTGAATTTGAAGAAAAATAAAGTGGAATAGATTTACTTCGTCTATTCGCTACGCTCGGGTCTAATGCGTAATCTGGGTTTAATATATAGTTCTATTTGATCAATTCCATAAGCAATAAAAATTTCTAAAATTTATTGATTTTACAAAAGTCAAATTTTAGACATAAAAACTAATGCTGAATCTGGATTTAAGAAATACTCACAAAATAAGCAAACAAAAGAGTTTCTATCTAATAATAGAAAATAATATTAATAGGTATTGGGCATCATCTATTCCTTTTGAATCAGTATAAACTTAATAAAATACCTAAAAAATCAAATAATAAAAACTCTTAATTACGCGATAACCTTTCTGATGAAGATAAAAGAACAAAAGAAAAATACATAGATTTTTTCTTTTGAAGACAAGGTTATCACTACATTGGGAATACAAATAAAGCTTTTAAAATTCAAAGTCAATAAAAGCCTTATATAAAAAAAGGATACCTATTCAGATATCCTTTTTTCAATATTATAAAATCTTATTAATTAAACTGTGCTCTATTATCTTCTATCTTAGCATCACGCTTTAACAAATAAAATAATCTGCCAGCTGAAGAACCTTTTATCTGTCCTTCTAAACGTGCTATGACATCTTTAAAGTCTTTTGAAGGAACCGCTTTTTTAGTGCTTTTTACTTTTATTTTGAAAACACCAGAATTACCTGCAATAGTTGACGACACTACTCCTGTTTTTAAAGAAAAAGCAGCCCCTACCACTTTAGGCTCTGGACCTATTGACTCGATAAAAGATCCTGCTGCTGATACATCTTTTGCTTCTTTAACTGGCGAACCTGTTGCCTTAGCTACTGCATCTAAAGTATTGCCTTTCATCTTTTCTTCAATCATTTTTGCTTTTTTCTCGTTTTTCAACTTATATCCAAAAGTATTTTTTGCTTCTTCTATAGACATTAATCCTGAATCATTAATTGATTTTAATTTTACTATAACATGTGCATTTGGAGTTTGAAAACGCTTAACATCATCTTTATTTCCTGAAAATGCCCAACGCACTATTTCTCTTTGAGAACCTACTCCTGGAATATTTTCATCTAATGCAAATACTCTTGCAGCTGGAGCAACTGTTAATTTTTCTGCTTTTACTGCTGCATCAAAACCTTTTTCATTTGCTAAAATTTCAAATTTAGATGCTTTAGTAAATGCTTCATCACTTGTAGCCTCTGAAGGCACAATTTTTTGTGCTATAGTAGCTAAACGGATTCCGTCTTGTTTATCTGTTACTTGAATTATATGGTATCCAAATTCTGTTTCTACAATACCAATCTTACCTACTGGGTTTCCAAATACAAAGTTTTCAAAATTTTTAGTCATTTGCCCTTTTGAGAAATATCCTAAATCACCTCCTTGTTGTTTAGAGTTATCATCTGAATTAGTCATTGCTAACATTGCAAAAGATCCTGGATTAGCTTGTACTTGCGCTAACAAAACTGCTGCTTTAGCTTTTGCTTCTTCTTTTGTTCTATTGGCTTGTGGACCTGCTGAACCTTTAAAAGACAATAAGATATGACTTGCTTTAGCGTTAACTCCTGCCTTTTTACCCATAGATTTAGAAATACAGTAGTATTCACCAAAAATATAAGGCCCATAAGTTGTCCCAGGAGCTGTATTAAACAAAGCTTCTGCATGATCTACTGGCAAATCTTTTTTAGCTATATAAGTAGAATCATATTTAATGTCTGAATTTGTATTTACAAACTCAATTACGTTTGACGTGTTACGGAAACCTGCTAAAGTATCATTTTTACCTGTTTTAGCATTGTATACTACTGAGGCATTCATTAAAGCATTTACTTTATCTTTAACTGCTTTTTCATCAGCTACTGAAGGTTTATCCTCAATTACGACGTACTCTAATTCACGAGAAGGTTCTGCCTTGTACTTCTTCTTATTTTTTTTCATATAAGAGATGATTTCATCATCCGTTAATTCAACCTTTTTATCTTCTACAGTTGAATAAGGAACAGACACTAAATCGAAAGTAACTTTATTATTTTCTAATTCGTAGTTAAACTTACCTTCTGCTTGTGTTGTATAATAAGATCCTTTAATCATTGAATTATACATTTGTTCTTTAGCAAATTGCGCTACAGATTTTTCATAATTCAACCATTGATTCCATGATTCAGGTTGTTTCTTCATTGAGTTTAAAAACTCATTGAATTTTGCTTTATCAAATTTACCAGCTGCATTTAAAAACTGTGGGTTTTGTGAAAATTGAGGATCCTCTTTAATCACATTAATCAATTGGTCATCGCCAATTCTTAACCCTGTTCTTTCAAACTGATTTTCTAATAAAACTCTTCTAATTTCTTGTTCCCAAATACTATTACCCGCTTGTGTAAAAGAAACGCCTTGTTGACTTTTTTGTAAAGCATCTACTTTATTTCTAAAATCTTCAAAAGTGATATCTACACCGTTAATAGTACCTGCATTTCTCGAATTGAATATAGAAGTCCCATTTTCAATTAAGGCACCTATTACGAATGCAAATAATGACAAACCTACAATACCGGCTACCAATAGAGAACGCTGTCTAATTTTTGATAAAACTGCCATTTTATATCTTAATTTTTTAATTCAGTTGGCGAAAATACAACTATCTATGAAATAATAAAATAAGTTCGCTTTTATTTTAGCTTAAAGTTTGTTTTTTTCTAATTATTATCTTTCTTCTCAAATTTTTTTGCAAAATTTCTTCTAAAGAAAAACATAGCAATAGCGCCTAATCCTAAGAAAAAACTTAAATAAAACGTATCATTATTTGAGTTTTTTTTAGAAAAAGCATCATAAAACAAAAAAGCTGCCGCTACCAAATAAGCGTATTGGGTATATTTCATATACTTCATAAATTCAATATTTTTTTTTACAATAATTAAAAAAATCTAATCTTTTGTTTACTATGGTTATTTATTTATGTCATTCTCTTTTTATAATCTATTTTTGAAGATCACAAATTATAGGTTCCTTGTATATTTTGGGTATCTAGGAAATGAAAATCTTTACTAAAATCAATTCCTATTCCATTAATTACACTTCCATCATTAATAAATTTAAATGGTTTTTGGGTAAAAAACCACTCATTTTTTTGATCATAATACAGTTGTTCTGTTTCTAAACGTTTCCCATCATGAGTTGTAATAATAACGTTTTGACTTAATTCTATTAAATTTGTTTTGTTGTAGATTATAGCATATTGAGAGGTTACCAAACTCTTATTTCCCTTTTCATCATAAACAGCTAAATTTAATCCATCGGGAAACTCATTAAATGGAAACTCTGCCGTGGTATAATCCAGCATTTTAGGCGAAATTAAAACGGCTTTAATTCGTCCAGAATCAGTATATTTAAGATTAAAGTCTTCAACTTCTCCTATGGGATTAATTGATGTAATTCCTATTTTTCGAACTTCATTTATACTGTTTTCACAAGACATAAAAAAAAGTGAAGCCATTGAAGATAGCAACACTTTTAATATTCCTTTTTTTTGAAAAAGATTAATCATATTTACGTTTTACAAACCATCTATCATTAAACGAAAACCCTACAGAAAAATTCATATAATTTTCCTTCACAAGACCTGCTGCTGTTGTTCCTTTTTGCCCGTATTCAAATCCTATGTTAACATTAGAAAAAGTACCTCCTAACGGCAAACCTAGCCCTAATGTTAAAGCTTTATCCTTTATAGATTCTCCTTGAGCTAAGATACCAATATTTTCATAACGAAGTCCTCCTCTGTACACTACTCGATTTAAGTAACCTGAAAACGCATTGTACTTAGGGATATAATATCCTCCTAGAGCAATCTTTGCTTTCCCTTCTCCTGTTAATGCTTTATTGTCATCCAATCCTATATCCCCTTTTGTAGCAAATGAAGATTCAAAACCTATAGCCCATTTTTTGTCTATTCCAAAAGTAGATCCAAATGTAAACTGGCTACGATTATTTCTAAACGAATTTTTTTGTTCTGCACCAAAACTAATTTCAGCCCCGGTAACAGTATAAATCAGCCCTTTGTTTTTCACTTCTTCTACTCTTAATCCTAATGGTAGATCAACTGTTCCTGATGTAACAAAGTCATATTGGGCAATTTTCGTTTTATAAAATGCTCCTAATCTCACATTGCCTCCTCTAACTTCATACTTTGATCGTTCAAATGTTGCATTTGCATCAGCATCATGAACAAATAGTATATTTTTTTGAATTATCCCAAAATCATAATCAAACTCTACACCTAGACTAAACTTAGGTCTAAGTTTGTAGCCCAATGATACGTAAGCTCTATTCATTCCTCCTAAGCCTTCCAAATTACGCATATCTGTTCCTTCTTTAGAATTTATTTTATACCCTACATAGGAATTAGCGTATAGCCCTACTCCTACTCCTAACTTATTCGTTAGAGGAAAAGCAGCTGTAAGATAATCAAAAGTAACTCTATTTGCTTTTTCTTCTATACTTGTATTTTTAAGTTTTACTGATGAAAAAGCCCCTCCCATAGATAATGCTGTCAATTTTATAGCCGATAAACTTGCTGGATTCTGAAAGTTAATATGGATACTATCCATAACAGTACCCATTCCTGCCATTGAACGATTTTCAACTGAATTGGCAAACTTAGTCTCACCAAGACCATAAGACGAATAAAATGAAGACGAACCCGTTTGAGCAACATTCTGTAATGTAAAAAGGAAAAAAATTCCTAAAATTATTTTTCTAAACATTGTATTTGGTATTGGTATATACGATTCAAACTTTCCAATAAAAAGTTTGAATTGGCAAATATGGTATTTTTTAATCGTTTAGCCAAAAAATTAGCATCACCTCCCGTTAAAATTATGATAAAATTTCCTTTTGTTCTGATTAACGCATCAATATAGCCATCTATTTCAAATTGCAAACCATTAACAACACCAGAATGCATAGAATTAATAGTTGAGTTTCCTATTAATCCTGCTGGCTCTTTTAATTCCAACAAAGGTAATTTAGCTGTGTAATGGTGCATAGATTCATAACGAAGTCTTAAACCTGGAGAAATAGCCCCTCCATAATAAACATTTTGCGCATCTACAAAATCATACGTAACACAAGTTCCTACATCAATAATTAATCTATTTTGGGATGGAAACTGCAAAACGGCACCTGCTGCCAAAACCATACGATCTATCCCAAGTGTAGCAGGTGTTGCATATTGATTATCAAAAGGAAACTTGGTTTCTCTAGAAATCTGTAAGATATTATACTTTTTTTGGAGCCATTCTATTTGTTCTTCTTCTAATTTACCAACCGATGAGAGAACTAAATTCTGGCACAAAGGATATTTATTTAAAATTTTTTCCATTTCTGGTAAAAAATTTTCAAGTAAAAAAGAAAAAAAACCTAAAAACATATCTTTCTCTATAACAGCTACTTTAACTCTTGTATTTCCGACATCTATTGTTAAAACCATCTTATTTTTAATTAATGAGCAAAGATATAAATAGATTTTTTTAAAAAAATATTTTGGAGAAATGAAAAAAGGTTCTATATTTGCATCCGCATTCGAGAAGCAATAACGCTTTAAGAAATGGTACCTTAGCTCAGTTGGTAGAGCAACGGACTGAAAATCCGTGTGTCCCTGGTTCGATTCCTGGAGGTACCACAAATCAATAAATGATTAACGTTCAAAAAAAGAAATGGTACCTTAGCTCAGTTGGTAGAGCAACGGACTGAAAATCCGTGTGTCCCTGGTTCGATTCCTGGAGGTACCACATTAAAACCACTAATTATAATTAGTGGTTTTTTTATTTTAAAACAAATCCTTATAAAGAATCAAGAAAATCAAATTCTTTTTATTTTAGCATTATAAAGTGACTCCTACCTCAAATAAAACAAAATAAATCAAATTGAAAAAGACAAAATAGTATCTATAAAAGATATTAGATAACCCTGTTTTTAAAGCGAAACCTTAAAAACAGGGATTAAATTCAAATTTAAGTGGCTCTGAACCTTGATTTTATTGACAGATTATCATCTCTAAACAAACTCCGTTAATCCTAACAACATAAGGGATGATAATGAAACTTTTTTATTGCTCTAATAATAAAGATTGGATAAAAAATGTTTCTTCAAAATAACTTTAACTTTCCTTTCAATTATAAATTAACTTTCATAAACTCTTCCGCCTTATCTACCATATTATAACTTCCACAAAAGAAAGGGACTCTTTGGTGTAATTCAGTAGGTTTAATCTCCATGATTCTATTGTAACCATCAGATGCTTTTCCGCCAGCTTGTTCTGTTATAAATGCCATAGGATTGCATTCATACAAAAGCCTTAGTTTCCCCTTAGGTGCTTTTGAACTAGGAGGATACATATAAATACCTCCTTTAATCATGTTTCTATGAAAATCAGCAACTAAACTTCCAATATAACGAGAAGTATAAGGACGATCACCTTCTTCTTTTTGGCAGTATTTTAAATAATCTTTTACCCCTTGCGGAAAATGAATATAATTTCCTTCATTAATTGAATAAATCTTACCGTCTTTTGAAAATTGCATATTAGGATGCGAAAGATAAAAAGTACCTATTGCAGGATTTAATGTGAAGCCATTTACCCCATTTCCTGTAGTATATACAAGCATTGTAGAAGTCCCATAAATAACATATCCTGCAGCCACTTGATTAATTCCTGGTTGCAAAAAATCTTCTAATTGAACGGGAGTACCTACTGGTGTAATTCTTCTGTATACAGAAAAAATAGTTCCAACAGATACATTTACATCTATATTAGAGGAGCCATCTAGAGGATCCATTAAAACGACGTATTTGTCATTATGACTATTATCAGCTCCTGAAATAGTAATAAAATCATCATTTTCTTCACTAGCAATACCACAAACGATTTCTCTGTTAATTAAAGTTTGGATAAAGACTTCATTTGCATATACATCTAGCTTTTGTTGATCTTCTCCTTGAATATTTGTTTCGCCTGCAGCGCCCACAATATCTACAAGACCAGCCTGTGTTACTTTATGATTAACAACCTTAGCAGCTAAGCGTATAGAGTTGATAATCCTTGATAGCTCGCCTGAAGAATATTGAAAATCATTTTGTTTTTCTATTATAAACTCACCAAGAGTTCTGTTGCGTTCTTCCATATTTTTATGCAGTTAGTATTGCAAAGATGGCATTTATTTTTTAAAAATAAAGTAACTAAAATAATGTAAGTGTAATGTTTAATTAAAATAAGCGGGCACTAAAAGAATCATGATTCGATCTTTTCAAATATTTCATTAAATATAACTTATCACGATGTGTTTTTGTTTTAAAAATTGTAGAAAATTTTTATTCTGTGAAGTTGTTTAAAATAAATTATACTTCTCTTATCTTTGTTCGTGTCTGTATTGAAGGTAACTAAATAAATTTAAAAAAGATGAAAAAAATACAATTGGCAGTAAGTTTATTGACTTTAATGCCTTTCGCGATGAATGCGCAAATTAATTTGGGCGAAAAAGCACTAGGTGCTTTGCAAAAAGGAGTAGCAAGTTTTACATTTTCTGATGAAGATGCAGTCCAATTATCCAAAGCTTCTATTGAAAAAATGGATAAAGAAAACCCTATTGCGGGACCTAAAGATCCTTATACATTACGATTAAATAAGCTTTTTGGTAAACATAAAACAGAAAGTGGTGTAACACTTAACTTTAAAGTTTATAAAGTGAAAGACGTAAACGCTTTTGCTTGTGCTGATGGAAGTGTACGTGTTTTTCAAGGTTTATTAGATGCAATGGACGACAATGAAGTATTGGCGGTTATAGGACATGAAATAGGTCACGTTGTTAATCATGATACAAGAGATGCCATTCGTGCTGCTTATCAAAAAGAAGCCTTAGTAGATGCTGTAGGATCACAAGTAAAAGGAGTGGCTGCAATAAGTGAAAGTGCTTTAGGAAAAATAGGAAGCGCAATTATAGATAGTCGTCATAGTCAAAAACAAGAATCAGAGGCCGATATGTTTTCGTATGACTTCATGAAAAAACATGGCTATAATGTAAATGCCGTAGAATCTGCCTTTACTGTATTGGCCGGTTTAAGTCAAGGAGCTGATGCTGGTTTTATGTCAAAAATTATGAGTTCACATCCAGACCCTAAAGATCGCGCAGAAAAAGCAAAGCAAAGAGCGGAATCAGAAGGACTTTACAAACCTTATGTTCGTCAGTTAAAAAAAACAGCTACACCCACTAAGAAGAAAAAATAATGAAAGAGTTTACCATTCGTAGAGGCACGGCACAAGATATGAAACAAGTATTGCTTCTTATAAAAGAACTAGCATTATTTGAAAAAGAACCAGAAGCCGTAGTGATAACAGAAGAAGATTTAATTCGAGATGGTTTTGGAACTAATCCTTTGTTTCATACTTTTTTAGCTGAATCAGAAGGAGTAATAGTTGGCGTAGCACTCTATTACTATCGTTATTCTACTTGGAAAGGAAAAACAATTCATTTAGAAGATTTAATTGTTACACAAAATAAACGAGGGACAGGTATCGGAATAGCCTTGTATAAAGAAATTATGAAACAAGGTGATTTGGATGGAGTCAGACGTATTGAATGGAATGTTTTAGATTGGAATACAAACGCTATTGCTTTTTATGAAAAATCAGGAGCAAAAGTATTAAATGACTGGCGCGTTGTTCAAATGAATGAACAGGGATTAAAAGAATTTTTAAACAATAAATAATCAGTCTCAAGATTTAAATAATAAATATCTTGTATCTTGAAAAAAATAGTGATATGAAAATATTCAAATTTGGTGGTGCCTCTGTTAAGGATGCAGCGAGCGTAAAAAATGTTTTTGATGTACTTCAAAAAGTAGGATATGAAGAAGTTTTATTAGTAGTATCTGCTATGGGTAAAACAACTAATGCCTTAGAAGAAGTTATAAAAAATTATTTTGAAAAATCGCCTCATTTAAATGCTTCTATTCAGGAAATTAAGAAATATCATCATCAAATTTTATTAGATTTATTTGATAATGAAAATCACGAAGTCTTCTATGATATTAATGAACATTTTGCAGATTTTGAATATTTTTTAAGAAGTAATAAATCACCAAATTATAGTTTTGTTTATGATCAAATTGTAAGTTTTGGCGAAATTATTTCTACTGCGATTATATCGCATTATATGAATTTTAAAGGAATTCAATCTCAATGGTTAGATGTTCGTAATTATATCAAAACAGACACCAATTATCGTGATGCAAATGTTGATTGGGAAAAAACACAAAAAGCTATTTCTAAAATAGCTAAAAAGAAACAATTATTTGTTACACAAGGTTTTTTAGGTTCTGATGAAAACGGTTTTACAACCACTTTAGGTCGAGAAGGATCCGATTATACAGCCGCCATTTTTGCTTATTGTTTGAATGCAGAAAGTGTTACCATTTGGAAAGATGTCCCAGGCGTTATGAATGCCGATCCTCGTTATTTTGAAAACACTAATTTACTTCATCAAATTTCGTACAGGGAGGCTATAGAATTAGCCTTTTATGGTGCCAGTGTCATTCATCCTAAAACCTTGCAACCCTTACAGCGAAAAGAAATTCCTTTATATGTTAAATCATTTATTAATCCATTATTAGCAGGAACCAGCGTAGCAAAAGGACAAGACCTAGAACCTAAGATGCCTTGCTTTATAGTAAAGAAAGAGCAGATACTACTTTCATTATCTTCAATAGATTTTTCTTTTATCATGGAAGAAAATATCAGTGAAATTTTTGCATTACTTCATAAATACAAACTAAAAGTAAGTCTTATACAAAATTCAGCTATTAGCTTTTCAGTTTGTGTAGAAGATAAATACAATCATTTTCAAGAAATAGTAAAAGTACTTTCAAAAAAATTTAAAGTTACATACAACGAAAACGTTGCATTGTACACTGTAAGACATTTTGATCAAAACGCTATTCATACAGTAGAAAAAGACAAAACCGTTTTAGTGAGACAAATGAGTCGTGAAACCTTACAAGTCGTTACAAAAGCGCAATAAATTTTCTAGCAACCTCTCTCTTTTCTGGGTTAACAAACGGAATGCAATAAAAATAATGGACTATTCTCCAACAAAACAAACGCATTCCACTCATTCCCTAAATAGATAGAAATAAGCAAAAACAATCGAGCTATGTGATGGTCTTCATCTATTGAAGTCCATCGCTTATAGCTTTTAGTGCAATAGTATTTCAATAATTGCAATATCTTTGACTGATCTGAGTTAATAAAATATGTTGCAAAGTCAAATTCGTTTCCTAATCTACTTTATGTGTTTTCCTCTCGTGTTGAAAGCACAGGAAACTTTGTACAAACATAAAAAAATGCCCGTAGCAAAACAGGCAATATCTATAGATAGTACTAGCATTAATCCTTCTCATTTTATTTTGTATGATAAAAACAATAAGAAAATAGATTCTACTTTGTATAAGGTAGATTTTGCAAAAGCTACAATTCAATTAGATTCTTCTCTAAAAAAATTAGATAGTATTTATATTGATTACCTAAAATATCCAAGTTTTCTTACTCGAAGTTATTCCTTTTATAACACCAAAAGACTCGTATCTTCTACTGATTCAGGTATTTTTTATAAAACAGAAAGTCATCTTGTAAACACATTCAAACCTTTTGAAGGATTAGATACATCAGGAAGTATTACTCGTGGGCTAAGTATAGGTAATAATCAAAATGCAACAGTTAATTCTAATTTAGATTTACAAATAATAGGCAAGTTATCAGATAAAGTAAGCATAAGAGCCTCTTTACAAGATAATAATATTCCCTTGCAAAACGGAGGCTATTCACAGAGATTAGACGAGTTTGATCAAATTTTTGTAGAGCTCTTTTCAGATAAATGGTCTTTGCGTGGGGGTGATTTATTTTTAGAAAACAGGAAATCTCGTTTCTTAAATTTTAACAAAAAAGTACAGGGCGTTTCTGCTCGTGTTAATTTGGGCGTTTCTCCTATTAATACAGAATTAGCTCTTTCAGGAGCTGTTGTTCGAGGACAGTATGCAAAAAGTACTTTTATAGGACAAGAAGGGAATCAAGGGCCTTATAAACTTCGCGGACCCAATGGGGAGTTATATGTACTCGTTATATCAGGATCTGAACGAGTGTATGTAAACGGAAATTTACTAGAAAGAGGAGAAAATAATCAATATACAATAGATTATAATGCAGGCGAACTGACTTTCACTTCCTTGTTTCCAATTAATTCAGAAATGCGAATTGTGGTGGAATATCAATTCTCAGAAAGAAGTTTTACCCGTTTTGTTACTTATGGAGGTGCTATCCATCAAGGAAACAAATGGCATTTAGGCGGTTTTGTATATTCAGAAAATGATGTTAAAAATCAACCACTTCAACAAAATCTATCTTCTGATCAAATTAAAATTTTAACAGATGCAGGGGATGATCCAATCTTAATGAATGCCCCTTCGGCTACTATAGAACCTTATACAGATAAGAAAATTTTATATAAAAAAATTTCTACAGGAACGACTATCATATACACATTTTCGAATGATCCAAAAGAAGTACTCTATCAAGTAAAATTTTCTTTAGTCGGAAAAAATAAAGGAGACTATATCGTAAAAGCTACTGTTGCTAATGGACGAATTTATGAATACAAGCCCCCTCTTGGAGGAATAAAACAAGGAGAATATGAACCTATTATACGATTAATAGCCCCTTCAAAATTACAAATAGCTACAATTTTAGGTGGTTATAAAGCTTCAGAAAAAACAGGAATAGACTTTGAATTGGCGGTCAGTAATCATGATTTGAATTTGTTTTCAGATTTAGACGATCAAAACAATAAAGGAATAGCGGGGAAATTTAATATTCGCCAAAAAATAATTTCTAAAAGAAACTGGGGGCTTACCTCTATAAATGATTTACAATTTATTCAAAAAGAATACAAAGCTATAGAGCGTTTGTTTGCAATTGAATTTGATAGAGATTGGAATTTAAAAGAGTCAATAGGTAGTCAACGATTCATTTCATCTGCTTTACAGTTAGATTGGTCAAAAAAAACAAGAGGGAAATACCAATTTGAAAACTTAGTTTTTTCAGAAAGCTTTACTGGCACAAGACATCTTTTTTCAGGGATTCATCAAACCTCAAAATGGTTTATAAAAGAACAAGGAAGTTTGATGAATAGCCAAAGTAAGGAATTTAGATCCCAATTCTTGCGAAATCAATTGTATTTAAAATATAAATTTTACAAAAATTGGATTGGTGGTAGTCAACGATTAGAAGATAATCAAGAAACTATAAAATCAACCATGAAATTAACCAAACTAAGTCAACGTTTTACAGAATGGGGAGCATTTTTAGGCAGAGGTGATTCAACTAAAGTATACGCTGAAACAGGTATTCTTTATCGTTTAAATGACTCTTTACAATCAACCGTATTAAAACGGGTAAATCGTTCATCTTCCTATTATTTAAATTCTAAACTAATTCAGAATAACCAAACCGATTTATCGATTTTTATTAATTATCGTACATTAAAGTTTGAAGGCAATAAGAAAAATGAATCCTCTTTAAATTCAAGATTACTTTATAATCAGCGTTTTTTTAATGATTTTATTCAATACGGATTAAGTTACGAAACACTCTCAGGAAGTATTCCTCAACAAGAATTTAATTTTATAGAAGTAGAACCCTCAAAAGGAGTTTATGCTTGGAATGACTATAATAAAAATGGCATTCAAGAACTACAAGAATTTGAAATAGCACAATTTCCTGATCAGGCAAAGTATATAAAAGTATTTTTACCCAATCAAAATTTTATCAAAACACATCAAAACAAATTTTCTCAGTCTATAACACTAAATCCTTTTTATTGGACAGATAAAAAAGGATTTCAAAAAATTCTGTCTTTCTTTTATAACCAAACAAGTTTTTTAATAGACAAAAAAGTAAAAAAAGAAGGAGAACGATTTGATTTCAATCCTTTTGAAAGTTCAAAAGATCAGTTATTAGGACTTACCTCTAATATACGAAATAGTTTGTTTTACAATAAAGGAAAACAAAATCATTCTGTTGTATATAATTTTATAACCAACGAAATAAAAAGTTTATTAGTAGCAGATGAAATAAAAAACACTAATATCAGTCACCAATTATCCTATACCCATTTATTAAAAAAATATTGGTTACTTAATATTAGTGGGAGTATTTCTGAAAACAAGGTACATTCCGCCAGTTATTTAAGTAAGAATTTTCAACTTATAGAAAAACAATTTGAAACAAAAATAGGGTATTTATTTTCAAAAAATACAAGTATTAATTTGTTTTACGAAATTCAGAAAAAAAGCAATAAAATAGGAATGTTTGAAAGTTTATATCAAGATCGTTGGGGATTTTCATTTAATGTTGCAACGCTAAAAGGCTTTATATTAAATGGAGAATTGGTTTATATTAACAATCGTTTTGAAGGCAATTCTTTTTCTCCTGTAGGTTTTCAAATGCTAGAAGGCTTACAAGTCAATAAAAATTTAACTTGGCGTGCACTACTCCAAAAAAATCTTACGCAATATTTAGATATTAATTTAAATTATCAAGGAAGAAAAAGTGAAACTTCTCAAACTATACATACAGGTAATATTCAATTACGGGCTTTCTTTTAACAAAGTTTATCGCGAAATTTAGGTTTAACTTCGTTCAGCCACTTTGTTCTAACTGAACAAAGTAAGCTGACAAAGAAAACAGATATCGTTTTAATCATGAGGTAACAATTTAAATAGTAAATTGTTTCTTCTAAAAGAGACTCATTCAAAAAAGATTAATTAATAATAAGCTTATTGTTATAAATTTTATCACTTGTTTCAATTCTATAAAAATAAACACCTGCTTTTATAGAACTATCTAAACTAATTTTATTGTCATAAACCAGTTTTTTTACTATTAATTTCCCATTACTATCATAAAGAGTAAATATTAATTCAGTATGAATACCATCAATTACTAATGGTTCGCCCACTACTGTTGGATTAGGATAAACAGTTAATATTTTTTGAGAATCCGTTTGATTTGTTTCTAAAAGGATTGAAGAATATGTACTACTAGCACTAGTTCCTGCTACATACAGTTGGTTAGATTGATTTATAGAGGTTCCAGAAAAACTTATGGTTTGACCATTTAAAGCGGTAGCTATTCCATTTTGTGTCCAACTAGATTGTAAATGTCCGTTACTAATTCTTTTAAAAAGAATAAGACTGGAAAGATTAGTAGCAGAAATACTAGATACAGGAGTTAAATCTATAGAAGAAAGTCCTGAAAAGGATGAATTAGTTCCATAATTATCTAAAATCCAGTATTCATTACCATTTGACTCAGTCGTTGGAGTTTCATTAGGGGAAACATTTAGTTTAGATACCACAACTTTTCCATTAGGAACTTGTCCTGTAAAGTTAAGACTAGCATTAACTGATGAAAAGTTATAGATACCCGTGTTATTTATTGATAATAATTGACTACTACCTACGCCTATTGGAGCCGTTGATATTGGAAAGGATATTGTGTTAGAAACCGTTAAATTATTAGCGTTTACTTTGTCATAAACCAATCCATTATTTATAGTGTTATTAAATTGATAATAGGCAATTAAATTAGGATCGGTTACAGCAGGCCTAATCAAGTGTCTATTTAAATAAATTTCATCATCCGTTAGAGCTCTATTCCAGAAAGTAAATTCTTCCATCTGTCCTTTAAAAGTCCTATCATTTCTACCATAGTCTTTCCCTAAAATGATTTTATTTAAGATAGTGGCTCCAAAAGCACCTGTTATAGACCAGCTTTTATCATTTACAAAGAGGGTAATTTTAGTAGGTGTAATTCTAAAAGCGACAAAACTCCACTGATCAGCAGGAGCATATAATCCTGTTGCATAATTGTAATATCCACCATTAAAATGAAAACCTATTTCATTATTAGAACTTCTAAAATTTAATAGTGTTTTTTGTTTATCTCCGAAACAAGCAATTCCAGCCCAAGAAACTTGTGTACCATTTGGTTTTATCCAACCAGAAAAAGTTAAATCCGTTGTAGATCCATAACTCATGTCGTTAGAAAAAATAGATTGAGTATCCGAGTTCATTTCTAAGACCTGTTTTGACGGACTTTCTATAGCACAACTAGAAGGCAAAACTTCTATCATGTTTTCTACCGTTTTTGTACTGGTACGACCATCCGCATCTGTTATAGTTAGTGTAACATTATAACGACCAGGTGTAGCGTATGTTACTAAAGGATTACGAATAGAGGTAGAGGAAACACTATTTGCACCAGGAAAACTCCAATCCCATTTAGCACCTGTGTGATTTAGAACTGAGTAATCATCAAATTGAATTACAGTTCTACTACAATCAATGGATTGATTAGAAACCATCGGTTGTGCTACAGGTACACTTTTTTCAAAAAGAGGCGATTTCCAAAAACCACGTCTAGAACTAATTCTTACTTCACTACTTTTATAAAAAGGTTTTATTCCTATTAAACGCAAACCAAGTGGTAGTCCTGTATTAAACAATTCCCAATCGGTCATATTAGAATTTCTATAGTAAATTTTATTAGTACCAGCTACCGCATAATAAACCCCATCATTTGTTCCTAATTGAGGAGCTATATAATAACAACCTAAATTTTGAATAGTAGGAGTTGTTAGATTGATCCAAGTGTTTCCTAAATCTAATGATTTGAACGCTTTTCCAGTTCCACCACCAAATCCTATGAAAAGTGTATTATTTTCATTCATACTAAAATATAATCGACCATCTGTGTTAGGAAGATTTATTAGAGTCCAATTAAGTCCACCATCTAAGGTCTTCCATAGTTTAGCTATAGAACCTGATCTATGAACTACAAAAATTATATTAGGATCTAATCTAGAAACTTCTACCGCATATACTTTATCTGTACTAACTCCAAATTCTTTAAGCAATGTAAAAGAGGTTCCGCCATCTAAACTTTTCCATAATTTATTATCCTTTGTTAAGTATAAATGATTATAATATCTAGGATCATACGTTATTTGCCCCCTTACGTCAGGAAAAACGGATTCATTCGGAAACATACTTAATCCGTTGGTCCATTGTACAGGAGTGGCAAAATCTTTGGATATTTTATACGCTGAAATATCAGAGTGATATACTTTTAAGTTATCTCCTAAAGCAACATAACCGGTTGAAGATTCGCCTCCTCCCAATGAAATAAATTTTCCATCGCCATAATTAGCATGATATACTGCATTTCCATTATGATAACGACCCGAGGTTACTACGTCTTCATTCCATCCTTGACCAAATCCCCAATTGTCAGAGGATATAATTCCTTTATTTAATCCTTTAATGATGTTTAAATTACTATCATATAAGTCAACCCCACCATCTGTAGCTACAAATACATCATTGCCATTTATTAAAATATCCTGATGATCGGGATGGCGATAATAAGAAGGACAATTATCACAAGCGTATCCTCCCCATCGTGTGTATGTTTTTCCTCCGTTTTCACTTTTAAAAAGATTAAGCATGCCAATTAAAAATTTATTAGGATCTGTATCCGACACGTCTATTGCCAAATTATAAAATCCTTGGTCGTAAGTACCTCCATTCGTTCCAAAACTAGAAAAACACCAATGATCAGCACTATAAGGCCCTCCAGGATTATTATTAGGTACGCCATCATTGTTTTGATCATACGGTAAAGTCCAACTGTCTCCCGTGTTATCACTTCTGTATACACCTATAAAATTAGCGTCTATTGCTTGGTTTTCTACATTACCTAGCATAATTACATATATTCTATTTCCATCTGCTTTTGTAAGTCCCATTCGAGCTCCCCCTATAGAACTTGTTGCAGTAGGAACAAACCATCCTTGGCTTTTCAGAGAAAAAGTATTACCTGCATCAGTAGATTTATAAAATTCAGTTAATTTTAGTGTATTGTTTGATTTTAACAAAAATACAGTATTTGGATCGTCAACCTTAAATTTTACATCCCAACAGCTTTCTGTAAAAACTTGTGTCCAAGTTGTTCCTCCATTAGTTGATTTGTATAAACCTTTATTACCAGCAGCAAAAACCAATTGGTTGTTTTGTGGACTAATGGCAAATTCATAAATTCCTAAACCACTAACATTCAGTACTGAATTCCAAGAATATCCCCCGTCAGCTGATTTATATATTCTGGAACTCGAAGCTACAAAAACATTATTTTCATTAGTAGGGTCAATTTCAACACATGAGGTATCATCATTAAAGTAATCCCCGCCAACTAAAAACCAATTTTCTCCTTTATCGTTACTTTTAAATGTACCACTTGTTTCTGTAACACAAAATAAGACATTAGGATTTGAAATAGATTGCGCAACAGAATACACATTGGCTTGATGTGACTCTGTTTTCGTACCGCCATTATTATACGTATTTATAGGCCCTATAGGAGTCCAACTAGAAGTACTTATAATTCTATTACGAATCTCTTTTTTATTTTTTTCAGTCATATTATCTCTGGGGATAATATCTCCTTTTTCATTTATCCAGTTATTAGTATAAACGTAATTAATGAAATGTTTATAGTTTTGAGTGTGTATTGTTTTAATAAAATCATGCTTTTGATAATAAAGATTGTATTCTTTTTCTATTTCATAAAGATTAGGATTTTCTCCATACATAAGCTGTACCCATTTGGGATCCTCTTTTTGTATAGGAATTAAAGATTTAAATAAATGTGGAAATTTAGGTTTGGGTTCATAAAAAGTAGAATTTTGAGAATAGCCTATGTTGGCCAAAATCAAAAATAAAATAAGATACAGTTTTTGTTTCATAAGTACTTGTAGATTTGAAAGGGTTAAAAGTTTTGTTTTTTTGCAAACCAAAAATATTTTTAATTTGCTTTGATACAAATTTAATAAAAAGTTAAGTTTTTGTTAAAAATATTTTTTATATATTGCTTATAAATATAAAACAGGTGTTTATGAAAAAAATAATGTTATTATGTTTGATATTTGTATTATCAAACACATTTGCTCAGGAAACAGAGAGTAAAACTAAAAAGTCAAACAAATCTAAGACTACAAAATTAGAAAAAACAAAAAAAGAAGTAATTCAAGCAAAAAATGAAACGGAATTAACAAAAAAAGAAAACAAAGCCTCCGTAAAAGAAAAAGCAAAAGAGGAAACCAAACAAAAGAGCACAAAAAAAGAAAAGGAAATAAAGGTTTCTAAACCTACTAAAAAAGAAAGAGAAACAATAGAAAAAGTAAGTTCTAGTTCTAAAGATAAAATGGTAGGAAAATACAAAGATCGCCCAGTATATGAAGGTCCTAGAGGCGGTAAATATTACATTAATAAAAATGGAAATAAAACCTATCTAGATGATGACCAAGTAAAATAAAAAATAGAAAATGTTCAAAAGCAACCACTTAATAATTATTCCGTATTTCAACCTAAAAGGAATTTCATTGTTAAGTTATGTCATTTTTTTATTAAAATCTTCTTTTAATCAATTGAATTAAAGGATCTAAACAAAGTCAAATGATAAAATCATTCGCTTTTGAACATTTTCTTTTTAAAATAGATCTATAGTTTTTTTTCGATAAATTAAATTTATTTAGTTTCTATGTTTAATTTTGCAATGTTTAACTTGATGAATTCAGATTGTTGGGTATTGTAAAGATGAAAAGAAATGTAATTTATTTAGGAATAATACTCTTTCTATTAATAGCTTGCCATAAAAAAGCTCAAAAAGTAATTGTACCTAAAAAAATTATAAACTGCTTAGATTCTAAAATAACTCAAAATGCAATAGTCTATCAAGTTAATATAAAAAATTATTCCGCGGAAGGAAGCTTTAACGCTTTTGCTAAAGATATTCCTAAGTTAAAAGCAATAGGAATTAAAATTATTTGGTTAATGCCTGTTCAAGAAATGGGCCATTTTAAAAGAAATATTACAAATATCACTACGCCTAAAAAAATAGAGGATACTGTAACCAAACAAATTTTAAAAGGGAATCCCTACGTCATTAAAAATTATAAAAAAATAGACCCTAATTATGGCTCAGACACGGATCTTAAAAAAATAATAAAAACAGCGCATACTAATGGTATGTACGTAGTTTTAGATTGGGTAGCCAATCATACTGCTTGGAACCATGATTGGATTACGTCACATCCTGATTTTTATCTGAAAAATAAAAAAGAAATTCTCCTTACTCCTTATCATTGGATAAACGTTGCAAAATTAAACTATACTTCTTCTGATTTACATTTTACAATGATAAATGAAATGAAGTATTGGATACAACAATTTGATATAGATGGTTTTCGTTGTCAAGTAGCTTCAGAAGTTCCTACCTTTTTTTGGGAACGAGCTGTAAAAGAACTCCGAAAAATAAAACCCATTTTAATGATAGCCGAAGCAGAAAAAGAAAGTTTATTAAAAAACGCTTTTGACATACAATATGCTTGGGAAGCACACCATATTTTAAATAGCATTGCCCAATCCAAGATGAATGTCCTAGATCTTGATCGTTATTTAGAAAAAGAAGAAAATAACTTTCCAAAAGACAAAATGCGCTTGCATTTCATCACAAATTATGATGAAAATATTTGGAATGGTACAGAATACAAAAGAATGGGACAAGCTGTAGAAGTTATGACAGTACTAACTTATATATTAAATGGGATTCCATTAATTTATAATGGTCAAGAATATGATTCTCACAAACAATTCCCTCCTTACAAGAAAGATACATTATTGCATACAGAAGGAAGAATGATGCCTATTTATAAAAAATTAGGTACGCTAAAAAAAGCATACCCCTTTTTAAATACAGGAAAAGAATCTGCTACTTCTATTCGGATTCATACAAATAACGATCGTGTTTTTTGGATGTGTAAAAGAGAAAAAAAGAATAGAAAACTTTTCTTTATAGCAAATTTATCTTCTGAAAAACAAAATTTCAAATGGCCTATCACAGGATGTTTTAAAGATTTTTTTGAAAATAAATTAATAGAAATTAAAAATACATCAGCATCTACTTTTCAACCTTGGCAATATAAAATTTTAATAAGTCCATAAAAATCACAAAATTTAATTTACCCTTTTTTGTATGCTAAAAATAGGCCATAGAGGAGCAAAAGGTCATAAAGCCGAAAACACAATCGAATCTTTTTTGAAAGCTTTTGAATTGGGAGCAGATGGTATTGAATTAGATGTACATCTTTCATCTAATGGTCAAGCAGTGGTAATACATGATCCAACCATAGATAGAACCATTAAGAACGCATCAGGATATGTAAAAAATTTCACCACAAAAGATTGTAAAAAAATGGGGATCCCCTCATTAGTAGAAGTCTTTCATATATTACCAAAAAATGCGTTTCTTAATATTGAAATAAAAGAAGTATTGGCAACAAAAGTTATAGCAGAAAAAATAGAAGAATGGGTAAGATTAGATAAAATCCAATATAAAAATGTCCTCGTTTCTTCTTTTTCTTGGGAAGCATTAGAACAAATAAAAAAAATAAATCCCAATATCATTTTAGGCGTATTAGCAGATACAAATGCGTATCAAGCATTTGAATTTGCAAAAAAAATAGGCGCTCATTCTATTAATTTATGGTTTCAATTACTAACAAGCGATTTGATACAATTAGCCCACGATCATCAAATTCAGGTTCATGCTTATACTGTAAATTCTTCAGAAGATATTATTTTTGTCAAAAAAATGGGAGTCGATGCCATTATTACCGATTACCCCGATAGAATATGATAGCAAATTACGATATAGTAGTAATAGGAGGAGGAGCCTCTGGTTTTTTTTCGGCAATTAATATAGCCGAAAAATTTCCACAATTAAAAATAGCTATTTTAGAAAGAGGAAAAGACGTACTATCCAAAGTCCGTATTTCAGGAGGAGGCCGTTGTAATGTAACCCATGCCTGTTTTGTTCCTAATGAATTAGTTAAGTTTTATCCTCGTGGTGAAAAAGAATTAAAAGGCCCTTTTAATCAGTTTTGCAGTGGCGATACAATTGAATGGTTTGAAAAACATGGAGTCACTTTAAAAATAGAAGAAGATGGCAGAATGTTTCCCATAACAGACAGTTCACAAACTATTATTGATTGTTTTTTATCAACCACTAAAAAATTAAAAATAGAAATATTTACAAATCATAGTGTACAAGAAATTTTTCAAGGAGAAGATTATTGGAAAATAACCACCAATCAGCAAGCATTCAAAACAACAAAAGTAATTATGACTACAGGTAGTAATCCTAAAATTTGGGACTTACTCCAAAAGTTAGGCCATACAATTATAAATCCAGTCCCTTCTTTATTTACTTTTAATATAAAGGATGAGCGAATTAAAGATCTAATGGGAGTATCAGCTCATGCCGCAGTAAAAATAAAAGGAACTAAACTTAAAGCATCAGGTCCGCTACTAATAACGCATTGGGGATTAAGTGGTCCTGGAATATTACGACTCTCAGCTTGGGGAGCAAGAAATTTATTCGAATTAAATTATCGTTTCGTTTTACAAGTAAATTGGTTAAATGATTTAGATTTTGATACCGTTCTGGAAGATTTAAAAGAAATTAAAGAACAAAATTTAAAACGATTAATAAATAAATTTTGCCCTTTTGACTTCCCAAAAAGATTATGGGAAAGTTTGTTAAAGGCATCGTATATCCAACCTGACACCAAATGGGCTGATTTATCTAAAAAACAATTAACAAACTTAGTACAACAACTTACCCAAGCTGAATTTATAGTAAATGGTAAAAGCACTTTTAAAGAAGAGTTTGTAACCGCAGGAGGAATTGATTTGAAAGAAGTAAATTTTAAAACAATGGAAAGCAAACACCTTAAAAATCTTTATTTTGCTGGAGAAATTCTTAATATAGACGCTATAACAGGCGGATTTAATTTTCAAAATGCTTGGACAGGCGGATTTATTATTGCTAAAAATTTAGAATTCTAGTTTGTATATAAAATGTATCTTTGCCTCCTAAAAAATCGAAATATGTTTTCTGAAAAGGATTTTATTGTATCGGATTATTCCATCACATTCACCGAGGGAGATAGTCAGTGGAGTGCTCCAAGTAATATAGCATTAGTAAAATATTGGGGGAAAATAGGGAAACAATTACCCGCTAATCCATCTATAAGTTTTACGCTTAATAATTGTAAAACGATCACAAAACTTTCCTTCGTAAAAAAGCAAAATACCGATACCTTTTCTTTTGATTTCTTTTTTGAAGGAAATCCTAAAGAAACATTTAAACCCAAGATTCAAAATTTTTTGGAAAGAATATTAGATTATTGTCCCTATTTAAAAGAATTTCATTTTATCATAAACACCTCTAATACATTTCCTCATAGCTCAGGTATTGCTTCTTCTGCATCAGGAATGGCGGCATTAGCTATGAATATTATGAGCCTAGAAAAATTAATCAATCCCTCTATGCCAGATGAGTACTTTTTTCAAAAAGCCTCTTTTCTAGCAAGATTAGGATCAGGGAGTGCTTGTAGAAGTATAAAAGGTAAAACAATAATTTGGGGAGAACATACTGATACACCCAGTAGCTCAAACTTATACGGTATAGAATTAGAAGATTTACATCCTATTTTTCATAACTATCAAGATACCATATTACTAGTAGATAAAGGAGAAAAACAAGTATCCAGTACAGTAGGACATGATTTAATGCACGGACATCCGTTTGCCACACAACGTTTTGCACAAGCACACCAAAATCTAACCCGTATTAAAGAAACCCTCACAAAAGGTCATCTAGATGATTTTATAAAAATAGTAGAAAGCGAAGCACTCACATTACATGCTATGATGATGACTTCTATGCCTTATTTTATTTTAATGAAACCCAATACATTAGAAATCATTAATAAGATTTGGAATTTTAGAACAATTACTCAAATTCCTGTTTGTTTTACACTCGATGCAGGAGCTAACGTACATATACTGTACCCAATAAACGTAAAAGATCAAGTTTTAGAATTTATTAACAATGAATTAATTATATATTGTCAAAATCGTCAATATATTTGCGATCAAATAGGTATAGGTGCAGTATTAATATAATTCGTATCTTTATAAACACTCTATACAAACAAATAAATCCTTGTTTAGGGAATTATAATGAATTTAGAAAACAATAAAAACAGATCATTTTTTAAGATCTATTAAAATAAATCTGATTAAGATTTTTAGAAGTCTAATTATAAAAAAGATACATATCAAATAAAAAAGAACGTTTTTTATAATAAAGATCAAACATTTAGTTCAAGATCCTTAAAAACAAAACGTTAACAAACAATAAAAAGCACAGTTGCGATAAAAATATTTTATAAATACTTATAGAATAAAATTCTATAGCCACTATTTTTAATATAGGACAAACCCAATAAATAAAAAAATAGCCAATATGAAAGGACCCCTTTTTTACTCAAAGATTTTATTGTTCGGTGAATACGGAATAATTAAAGACTCAAAAGGATTAGCTATTCCTTATAATTTTTATAATGGTGCCCTTAAGATAGATGCGAGTTCATCCGAAGAAGCCTTACAGTCCAATAAAAGTTTAAAGAAATTTACTTTCTATTTAAAAGAATTAGCAGAGGAACAACCTGATTTAGTGACTTTTAACATCACGGCATTAGAACAAGATGTTTTAAATGGAATGTATTTTGATTCAAGTATTCCACAAGGATATGGAGTAGGAAGTAGTGGCGCTTTAGTAGCAGCTATTTATGATAAATATGCAAACAATAAAATAACCGTTTTAGAAAATCTAACACGAGAAAAATTATTACTACTCAAAACCATTTTTTCACAAATGGAGTCTTTCTTTCATGGCAAAAGTTCAGGCCTAGATCCTCTTAATAGCTACTTAAGCTTACCTATATTAATTAATTCAAAAGACAACATAGAGGCAACAGGCATACCCAATCAAAGTATTACAGGAAAAGGAGCTGTTTTTTTATTAGATTCAGGAATAGTAGGAGAAACAGCCCCCATGGTAAGTATTTTTATGGAAAAACTAAAAGAAGAAGGTTTCCGTAAAATGTTAAAATCTCAATTCATAAAATATACAGATGCCTGCGTTGAAAACTTCCTAAAAGGAGATGTAAAGTCACTTTTCACCAATACAAAAGAACTTTCAAAAGTAGTTTTAAACAACTTTAAACCCATGATTCCAGAACAGTTTCATAATGTTTGGCAAAAAGGAATTGAAACCAATGATTATTATTTAAAATTATGTGGTTCGGGAGGAGGAGGATACATCCTTGGTTTTACAGAAGATCTAGAAAAAGCAAAATCAGCTTTAAAAGATTATAAGTTAGAAATCGTTTATCAATTTTAGTTTAATATTAAGTTAGGAGTAAATAAACCTAAACTTTTAGCGATTCAATATTCAAACAAAATAAATGTTAACGCGTAAAACAAAATTTTTTTTATTAAAAATCGTAAGTCTCATTTCCGTTGTTCGGGGGTATAATATAGCCATCATTATCCTGGCGCAATATTTTGCATCTATATTTATTCTAGCACCCGAAAAAAGAGCCTTAGACGTTGTGCTAGATTGGCGTTTATTCTTTTTAGTTTTTGTTTCCGCTTTAGTAATAGCTTCAGGCTATATAATCAATAATTTTTATGATTCAGAAAAAGATTTGATTAATAGACCCAATAAGTCCATGTTAGATCGATTGGTAAGTCAAAAAACAAAATTACAAGTATGTTTTGGATTAAACTTTTTAGCAACAGCCATTGCTTTTATCATTTCTTGGCGCGCTTCTTTTTTTTATGCCGTCTATATATTCCTAATTTGGTTTTATTCTCATAAACTAAAACGTTATTCAATTATTGGCAATCTAACAGCTTCTTTACTTACAGTACTTCCCTTTTTTGGAATCCTACTCTATTTTAAAAATTTTTACGCAGTCATCTTTGCCCACGCCTCTTTCTTATTACTATTGATTTTAATTAGAGAAATAATTAAAGATCTTGAAAATATAAAAGGTGATTTTGCTACTAATTATCAAACAATCCCCGTGCGATATGGTGAAAAGATATCAAAATATGTCATTACAATATTAGCCTTATTAACTATTATCCCCATTTATATTTTAATTGAAAAATTTAATGTAGGATATATGGAAATTTATTTTTACATAAGCATGATTGTTTTAATCATTTTTGTCCTACAACTATGGAAATCTTCAAAACATTCAGATTATATACATTTACATACTATAATGAAAATTTTAATTGTAACAGGTGTTTTTAGCATTATTTTAATAGATCCTTTAGTTATAGTACATAGTAAAATTTTATTTAACAGTTAAATATTTTTATTATACAATTTAAATTTCTAATTTACTGACTATCTTTGCACAAAAAATAATAGTTGCAATGATAAAAGGAAGAGGAAATAATAAAAGATCGAATACTAAACCTACTTTTGGTAAACGAGAAGGAGGGAATGCTAAACCTAATTTTAAAAAATCAAATTTAACAAATGGTAAGCCCAAATTCGAACGTAAACCCAAACTAGTTACTTCATTAGAAGAAGAAGAAATTCGCTTAAATAAATATATTTCTAATTCAGGAATTTGTTCACGACGTGATGCCGATATTTATATCCAATCTGGTAATGTAAGAGTAAATGGAGAAGTTGTAACAGAAATGGGATACAAAGTAAAAACAGGCGATGTCGTAAATTTTGATGGAAGTGTCGTAACCCCAGAAAAAAAAGAATACATACTATTAAACAAACCTAAAGGATTTACTACTTCAAAAGAAGAAGATTTAAATGCTAACAATGTTCTGGATTTAGTACGTGGCGCTACTAAAGCCAAATTACAACCTGTTGGACGTATGGATAAAACTACTACAGGATTGTTATTATTCACAAATGATACCGATATGGTACGCAAATTTACACAACCCAATCAGCGTTCCCCTAAAATTTATCAAGTTACATTAGACCGTAATCTAAAATATGAAGACTTAGAAAAAATCCAAAAAGGATTATACATCAATGAACATAAAATAATGGTAGATGAGGTATCTTATATCGAAAATGCACCCAAATCAGAAGTTGGATTACAAATAAAAACGGCCAATGTAAAAATTGTACGTTCTCTATTCGAATCATTAGAATACAATGTTTTAAAAGTAGACCGTGTAGCATTTGCAGGCTTGACAAAAAAGAATCTACCTCGTGGAAATTGGAGATTTTTAACCAATCAAGAAATAATTAATTTAAAAAATATATAAGTTAAAGCCTCTAAAAGAGGCTTTTTGAATAAATGTATGTTACAGTATATCAAAAAGTTTAAATGGCTAATTACAGGATGCTTCTTTATTGTTTTAACAATAATTAGTTTACCTTTCTTATTCCCGGATTTTATTACTCAAAAAGTAAAAGAGTATGCTAATCAACACATAAAAGGAAATATCAACTTCTCAGATGCTCAACTTTCCATTATTGAACATTTTCCAGCATTAACACTTTCTTTTGAAGATTTTCAACTAACAGGAGCTGCCCCATTTGAACAAATTAATCTGATTAAATCAGACGAAATAGCATTTGGTATTGATGTTCAAGAACTTTTAAAAGGAAAAATACACATTAATAAATTATTTTTAGATAATGCAGAAATTAATGTATTAGTTGACAAAAAAGGACATGCAAACTACAATGTATACGAAAGCAAACCAAATAATCAAACAAAAAAAGAAGAAGACACCTCTATTGAATTAAAACAAATTGCTATCAACAATGCACATATAAAATACAATGATGCCTCAGCACAAGTAATGGTAGACGCATTAGGTTTTGATTATTTTGGCAATGGAAGTCTAAAAAATAAAATTTTCGAAATTAAAACAAAAGCCAGTATCGAAGCTTTTGATTTCACTTTTAAAGGGGAAGAATACCTAAAAAACAAAAAAGTAGATGCCGATTTAGTAACCAAAGTTAACACACAATCTTTAGCTTTCGTTTTTCAGCAAGATAACTTAATGATTAATAAATTGCCCGTAGATTTTACAGGTAATTTTGACTTCTTGCCCAATGGTTATAGAATGAACTTTTTAATTAAAACCGAAAATAGCAATTTAGAAGACATTTTTACAGCCTTACCCCCTAAGCTAATTACTTGGATGGAAAAAACAACCCTAAAAGGCACAACAGATGCCGTTTTATCCCTGAAAGGTGATTTCATAACAGATCAAAACAAAAAACCCAATATGAAACTTGATTTGAATCTAAAAAATGGATTCATTCAATACGATGGTGCTCCCTTTCCTCTAGAAAAATTCAATACCGATTTACATATTCAATTACCTCAACTAAATCCAGAACTATTATCTATTAAAATCCCTGTAATCCATTTTGACATTGGAAAAGGACATTTAAATGGAAAACTTGAAACAGTAGGACTTTCCAAGCCTAATATAAAAGCTAATTTAGACACCGATCTAGATTTGAATTATTTAAATCAAGCAATTGGATTTTTACCTGATTATCAGCTAAAAGGAAATTTAAAAACACATTTAAACATACAAGGAGTACTTGATACGAAACAAAACAAATTACCCTTAACAAAGGCCTTTTGCTATTTAAAAGATGGCTATTTAAAAACGCCTTTTTATCCTAAACCTATCGAAAAAATAAATGCTATTGTTGATCTAAATATAAAAAAGAACTTACAAACCACACAGGTAATATTAAAACCTTTACGTTTCTTTTTTGAAGGACAACCTTTAACCATTAAAGCTAATATTAGCGATATGACCAATGCTAAATACCAAGTTAGTGCCAATGGAGGAATTAATTTTGGAAAAATTTACAAAGTATTTGGTACAAAAGGACATACTATTGAAGGTTTTGCTCAAGGGGCTGTTTACTTAAAAGGAAAACAGAGCGATGCTCAACTAGGACATTATAATAAATTAATAAATAAAGGAAAATTTTATTTGAGTAATGTAAGAACTACCTCAGAATATCTTCCTTTACCATTTTATATCACAAAAGGAATCTTTACTTTTAACAATGATCAATTACAATTTACCAACTTTAATGCGAAATATGGTCATAGTAACTTAAAATTTAATGGATATGTACAAAATATCGTAAACTTTTTAACCCAAGACAAAGGAGTCCTAAAAGGACAATTTCAGCTTCAAGCCCCTTATTTAAACGTGAATGAATGGATGATGCCTGTAAACAATAAATTAAAAAGTAACACTTCAACCAAAGAAACAATAAAAGGAGTCGTTATGCTACCTAAAAATTTAGATTTAAATTTTGATGCGTCAGTAGATCGAATTTTATTTGATGACTTAAACATAAAATGCCTACAAGGCAAAACAAAGCTTAAAAATGGCGAAATTACCATTGCAAATGGTTCTTGTTTAGTAATTGATAGCCCCGTTATATTTGCAGGTAACTATAAAGCAAAAAACACCAAAAGAGCGCAATTTGGAATGGATCTATCAGTAGAAGAATTTGATGTAAAAAAAGCTTATAAAGAAATTAAATTATTTAGAGAAATGGCAACAGCTGCTGCCAATGCAGAAGGAATTATTTCTTTAAAATATCAACTAAAAGGCATTTTAAATGACGATATGTTTCCTGTTTTTCCTTCTCTACAAGGAGGAGGTGTTGTAGGAGTCAAAAAGGTAAAATTAAATGGGTTTAAATTACTTAAAGCGGTAAGTAACTCAACAGGACACAGCGGTATTGATTCTGGCGAAGTAAATGATTTTGAAATTAAAACATGTATCCAGAACAACTTAATGGAAATAGATCGTTTTAAATTTAAAATAGCAGGATTTCGTCCACGTATAGAAGGAACCACCAGTTTAGACGGTAAGCTCGCTTTAAAAATGCGCTTAGGATTGCCGCCAATGGGTATAATAGGTATTCCCTTAAAAATAGAAGGAACCAAAGACAAACCCAAAGTAAGACTCGGATCCAAAGTAAATCAATTAGAAAATGAACAATATAAAGAAGAAGGGGAGTAAAATCCTCTTTTTTTTTATTACAATCACAACTAATACTATTTAAATTTTGAATTTACTGGGATATTACTTACCTTTAGGCATGCCAAAGAAAATCCAAATAGCAATAAAAGAAGATGTTGATTTTTTAGATAAATTACTAGTAAAGACATCTGGATCTTTGAAAAAAGACAGAATAAAGACTTTGATTCTAATTAAGAAAGGAAAATATGTTTTTTATAGTTCCATTGCTAAAAAATTAGGGAGAACCGAGAAGACTGTACGAGGTTGGGCACAGGAGTATCTGAAAAGCGGTATTTCTGAAATGTTAAGTGTTAGAAGTGGAGGAAATAATACAAAGAAAATATCTGAGAAAATGGCCAATGCTATTGAGCAGAAATTGAATGATCCAAAAACAACAATAACATCGTATGTTGAATTGTTGAAGATTCTCGAAAAAGAGCTTAACGAATCGGTTAATTATGGTGCTTTATATGCTCATTGCAAACGCAAGCATCAATCAAAATTGAAAGTTGCAAGAAAATCCCACTATAAAAAGGATGAAAACGCAGAGGCGTTTTTTAAAAAACCTTGAAAACAAATTTGAAGAGTGTAGAATTATTCTTAATAAAAATAACTTTGAATCTGTAAACCTCTATTTTCAGGATGAAAGTCGTTTCGGTTTGATTACAAAACAGAAAAGAGTTATTACCGCAAAAGGAATAAAAGCCATCGGTACTTATAAACATAGCTATCTTTATAATTGGCTCTGGGGAAGTTTTTCCCCCATAACAGGTGAGAGTTTTTGTATGACAACACAAAGTGTTTGCAAAGAATTATTTGTAAAATATCTGGAAGATTTCAGCAATCACAAGCCAACAGAGTTAAAGATTATGATAATTGATAATGCCGCATTTCATTCCACAAAGGATGTGATAATTCCTGACAATATATTTCTTTTGCCAATTCCACCATATTGCCCAGAACTTAACCCTGCTGAGAAAATGTGGCAATGGATGAAAGATAAAATTGCAATGAAAATTTATGATACTTTAGACGACTTAAACCAAAAAATGGAAGAATTGATTAAAATATCTGATGATAAAACAATTAAATCAATAACAGGCTATCCGTTTTACATGAATGCTTTTTACAGTGTTTTCAAAGTTTAAACGGTATAATTTTAAACCCTGATTACATCCCATCAACTAAATCAAGTTATAATGAATCATTTTGCAAATGTAACACTACATACTTTATCCAACACTAGCTTCTATCGGGATAACAAAAAGCAGTCTATTTATTTTTTAAAAAATCATCGTCTAGCTTGTCACTTCGACATAAGGAAGAGTCCCTTCAACTAAAATCAAGTTATAATGAATTATTTTGATAAATGTAACACTATATACTTTATCCGATACCTTACTTTTATTGGGATAACAAAAAGTCAACTAAATAATAAGTTTTCAAACTTGATTCAGTACAAAGGTAGCTATAAAATCTTTTGAAGCTAAAAACAACCGCTTTTAGAAGCCAGTTTAGAGAAGTCAGCAATACAAACTTCGTCTTATTCAGACTACGAAATATCTTACCTAGCCCAACTTTTAAACTTGATCCGTTTAATTATGAATTTGCCTAATCATTTTAAGCAAAAAAAAAGCTTCTTATTAAATAAGAAGCTTTGTACTCAAGGCGGGACTTGAACCCGCACGAACTAATGTTCACTGGATTTTAAGTCCAGCGTGTCTACCAATTCCACCACTCGAGCGTAACCATTCTAGTAATAGAGCGAAAAACGGGGTTCGAACCCGCGACCTCAACCTTGGCAAGGTTGCGCTCTACCAACTGAGCTATTTTCGCAAGTTTAAGTAATATTATATAATATAAACATTTAAAAAACTTTCATTGAAAGCTTTGTACTCAAGGCGGGACTTGAACCCGCACGAACTAATGTTCACTGGATTTTAAGTCCAGCGTGTCTACCAATTCCACCACTCGAGCGTATTTATTAAAAGCTTATATTGTTATGAACGTATTTATTTATATTGTTATTTAAAACGCCTTAATAAATAAGGCACTTTGTACTCAAGGCGGGACTTGAACCCGCACGAACTAATGTTCACTGGATTTTAAGTCCAGCGTGTCTACCAATTCCACCACTCGAGCGTAACCATTCTAGTAATAGAGCGAAAAACGGGGTTCGAACCCGCGACCTCAACCTTGGCAAGGTTGCGCTCTACCAACTGAGCTATTTTCGCATTTCCTTAAAGAACATTGCCTTACTTCCGTATTGCGAGTGCAAATATACAACAAGAATCAGTATTTGCAAGTACTTGAATAAAAAAAAACAAAACTTTTTTTCAAATATTTCAATTTCAATTCTTTAAAGAACTATTTTTTACTAAGCATTCTTTTAATTTCATTTAACTTCATCAACGCTTCTACTGGAGTGAGCGTATTAATGTCTAAATTCAAAATCTCTTCTTTTATTTCTTCCAACAAAGGATTATCTAAATTAAAAAAGCTTAATTGCATTTCTTCTTGACTAGTTAAATCTTCTTTTGACACTTTTCCATTTAAAACCTCCGCGGAATGTTTTTTTTCTAATTTTTTTAAAATTTTACCTGCCCTTTGTATCACTGTTTGAGGCATACCTGCCATTTTTGCTACATGAATACCAAAACTATGAGCACTTCCACCTTTTTCTAATTTACGGATAAACAACACATTATCTTTTAATTCTTTTACAGATACATTATAATTCTGAATTCGAGTAAACATTTCTGTCATTTCATTTAATTCATGATAATGCGTTGCAAATAATGTTTTGGGTTGCGCAGGATTTTCATGCAAAAACTCTGCAATAGCCCACGCAATAGAAACTCCGTCATAAGTACTAGTTCCTCTCCCTATTTCATCTAACAACACCAAGCTTCTATTGGAAACATTATTTAGAATGGATGCTGTTTCGTTCATTTCCACCATAAAAGTTGATTCTCCCATTGATATATTATCACTAGCCCCTACTCTGGTAAATATTTTATCTACCACTCCCATAGTAACAGCTTCTGCTGGCACAAAACTCCCCATTTGCGCTAACAGAACAATAAGAGCCGTCTGCCTTAATATAGCAGACTTACCTGACATGTTAGGCCCCGTAATCATAATAATTTGCTGCGTATCACGATCAAGATACACATCATTGGCTATATAGGGTACTCCTATAGGCAGTTGCTTTTCAATAACAGGATGGCGTCCATTTTTTATATCTAATTCATACGTATCATTCATTTTTGGACATACATATTTATTTTCAATCGCTTGCTGTGCAAAAGAAGTTAAGCAATCTAATTGAGCAATTAAATTAGCGTTATGCTGAACTGGTTTTACATAAGTGGCAACCCACGCTACTAATTGCTCAAACAGAGACACCTCTAACTGATGAATTTTTTCTTCTGCTCCTAATATTTTAGATTCATATTCTTTTAGTTCTTCTGTTATATATCGTTCTGCATTTACCAATGTTTGCTTACGAATCCATTCAGAAGGCACTTTATCTTTGTGTGTATTTCGAACCTCTATATAATACCCAAAGACATTATTAAAAGAAATCTTCAATGAAGGAATACCTGTTTTTTCGGATTCTCTTTTTTCTATCGCTTCTAAAAACTCCTTCCCTGTATTCGAAATGTTTCGCAATTCATCTAATTCTGCATTTATCCCTACCCCAATAGCATTTCCTTTATTAATTGCTACGGGTGCATCCGGATTTAGTGTATTTGCAATTTTTTCTCTTAATAACTCACACGCATGCAAACTATCCCCTATCACTTTTACGGCTTCTTGTGTACTTTTCAAAGCCAGTTCTTTAATAGGTTCTATGGCGTCTAAAGAGGATTTCAAATATATCAATTCTCTTGGAGAAACTCTTCCTGCTGCTACTTTGGAGATCAAACGCTCTAAATCTGATATTTGTTTTATTTGATATTGAACTTGACACAATAGATCTTGATTATCTTTAAAATAACCTACTACCTCATGACGCCCTTTAATTTTATTCACATCTTTTAACGGAAGTGCTAACCAGCGTTTTAACAAACGTCCTCCCATAGGAGAAAGAGTACGATCTATTACATCTAATAATGTTACGGCATTAGGATTATAGCTATGATATAGCTCTAAGTTACGAATTGTAAAACGATCCATCCAAACATAAGCATCTTCTGCAATACGATGAATAGAGGTTATATGTTGAATTTTATTATGTTGTGTTTCGGACAAATAATACAAAATAGCTCCTGAAGCAATAACGCCGTGCTCTAACTCTTCTATTCCAAATCCTTTTAAAGAATTTGTTTGAAAATGATTAATCAAACTTTCCGTTGCATAATCTTGCTTATACACCCAATCTTCTAGATAAAAGGCATGAAAGTTTTCACCAAAAATGGTTGTAAAATCTTTTTTATTTTGTTTAGGAACTAAGATTTCGCTTGGATTAAAATTCTGTAATAATTTATCTATATAATCAGAATTTCCCTCAGAAGTTAAAAACTCTCCTGTTGAGACATCTAAAAAAGCAACCCCTAATTGTTTCTTACCAAAATAAAGAGAAGCTAAAAAGTTATTAGATTTAGACACTAATACCTCATCATTCATAGATACCCCAGGAGTTACCAACTCTGTCACACCACGTTTAACAATCGTTTTGGTCATTTTAGGATCTTCTAGCTGATCACAAATAGCCACACGTAAACCCGCTTTTACTAATTTTGGCAAATATGTATTTAGCGAATGATGTGGAAATCCTGCCAGAGCTGTTTCACTTTCTGTACCACTTCCTCTTTTGGTTAGAGTAATTCCTAAAATACGAGCGGTACGAACAGCATCCTCTCCAAAGGTTTCATAAAAATCGCCTACTCTAAACAACAAACAAGCATCTGGATATTTAGCCTTAATCTCATTATACTGCTTCATTAGAGGGGTTTCCTTAGGTGTTTTAGCTTTTACTGACAAAACGTTAAATTTTTTGATTAATCGCGACGAATTTACTTATTTTGGCGTAATATTTGATCAAATATTTTTACATTTGTGTATAACTAATTACAAGTCAATTATGAAAAAGGCAATACTAACAGTAGCAACTATCGTATTTTTAGGAAATTTATCAGCTACTGCTCAAGAAAAAGCAAAAAAAGCAGCTTCAAAAGCAAAAATGGAAGTAGCTAAAAAAGTTGAAGAAACAAAATTTGAAATTACGAAAGTAGCTGGTCCTGGAATGTATGTAGAAAAAGAGACTATAGACTATGGTACAATTGAACAAGGTGCAGATGGAAAAAGAGAATTCGTTATTGTAAATAATGGTAACGAACCTTTGATCATTTCAAACGCTCAAGGTTCTTGTGGCTGTACCGTTCCTTCATTCCCTAAAGAACCGATTGCTCCAGGGGCAAAAGCTGTAATTGGTGTTAAATATGATACAAACCGTGTAGGCGCTATCAACAAATCAGTAACAGTTACTACAAATATGAAAGATAATCCTATAAAAGTATTACACATTACAGGTAATATTACAGCTAAACCTGCACCAACTAGCCCTTTAGATGCTAAACCAACAGGTCCAACTGCACAATAATCAAAATTTAAGATTTCATAGAAGGTGTTTGAAAAATCAAAATGCAACATCTTATCTATCACTTCGACCATAGGAGAAATCACATATCAGTATCATGTGATTTCTCCCTATGATCGAGATGACATCCTTGTAACCTTTTAAAACACCTCCTTTTTTATACTCTTTCTAATATCCTATTAGAATAATCATTTATTTCCTATTCAATATTAATCCAAATTCCGCATTAGATTTGAACAAAGTAAATTGGCAAAACAAATCTATTTCACTTTATTTTTCTTCCAATTCAAGCAGACACTCAAACTTTACAGATTAAAATTTTGTATTCTATTTTATTCTAAAATTTCCCACAAACACCTTCTTTATTATTTCACAAAAATATGCCATACAAAAGACGTAATGTTATATTACGGTTGATCATTTCAATAATTAGGAAAAGTTATATTATCAGCACTATCCGGATGTTATTCACCTATTTACTTCGTTGAAAGCGCTCTTTAATTGAAATAATAAGGTCTAATCTTTAAAGCAACCCAATTCAGGTCAAAAAATGAAATATTTTTTAAACTCAAAGTCTTTTTATTTACAACAAATTTTCAACCCAGATTTTGCATTAGACTTCGTTGTGAAACAAAATTTTTCAATAAATTCAAGTGCTCACGGAAAATTTTAGAAGAAGAAATAGTGAACTATTTTGATGATTAAAATTTGAGTACGTGCTTGAATTTGAAGAAAAATAAAGTGGAATAGATTTACTTCGTCTATTCGCTACGCTCGGGTCTAATGCAAAATCTGGGTTTAATGCAAAATCTGGGGTAAAAATGATAGTACTTATTATTGAAAGAAATGTAAATTTGCCAGATGAGAAAGATAGAAAATAGCGAATTAGATCGCAAAACAATAGAAGAGTTTAAAGAAGCTCAAAAAACACCTCTGATTATTATATTAGATGACATCCGAAGCCTACATAATATTGGCTCTGTATTTAGAACTAGCGATGCTTTTTTAGTTGAAAAAATTTATTTATGCGGAATTACGGCTACACCTCCCAATAAAGAAATTCATAAAACCGCTTTAGGAGCAACCGAAACCGTTTGTTGGGAATATCACAAAGAGGTATTAGAGGTTATTGAAACCCTTAAAAAGGAAGAGGTAGAAGTATACGCTGTTGAACAAGTTGAAAATGCTATATTCCTTGATCAATTTAAACCTGAACCTACTAAAAAATATGCTTTGATTTTTGGAAATGAAGTTTTTGGAGTAAATCAAGATGCTGTAAAACTTTGCCACGGAGCTATTGAAATACCTCAATTGGGCACAAAGCACTCTTTAAATATCTCTGTAAGCACGGGTATTGTTGTTTGGGATTTATTTTGCAAATTAAACCAATAAAAAAAGACTGTCCGAAAAAATCCGATATTTATTTCGACAAAGGAAAAAATGAAGTGATTGACAATAGCTTTTTTTTCTAGCATAAAACTAACAATATTACTATTAATTTGTTTTTTTCGGACAGCGCTCGCCATCGTATTAGCAATTTAATTTTTCTTGTATTTTTCGCAAAATCGTTACATAATCTTCCTGTCTCTTTACAAAATCAAGATCTGAGACGTCTATTACTAAAACATTTAATCCTAATTGGGTTTTTATATAGTCTAAATACCCTTTGTTAATCTTGTCTAAATATTCCGCTGGTATTTCTTGTTCATAACTACGTCCTCTTTTTTTAATATTTTTCAACAATCTATCTGTATTTTGATATAGATATACGTATAGATCTGGTTTAGGCATTTCTTTATAAATAATATCAAATAAAGTCTTATACAAACGAAACTCATCTCCTTGTAAAGTAACCTTTGCAAAAATTAAGGATTTAAAAATATGATAATCGGCCACCACAAAATCTGCAAAAAGATCAAACTGAGACAAATCGTCTGCTAACTGTTGATAACGATCCGCTAGAAATGACATTTCTAAGGGAAAGGCATAGCGCCCTTGGTCTTTGTAAAATTTTGGCAAAAAGGGATTATCTGCAAAACGTTCTAAAACTAACTTAGCATTAAAATCAGCTGCTATCTTAGAAGCTAAAGTAGTTTTACCTGCTCCAATATTTCCTTCTATGGCAATATAGTTTAATTTATCTACATCAAACTGTTTAATAGGAGCTGTTAATTCTGCCATTACGTCACAAGAGCTAGTATCTGGACAATCTAACAACAGGCGATCTACGCTTTTAGACAAAACAGGATGTACCCATTCTACTCCAAGATCTTTCATAGGATATAACACAAAACGTCTGTTTTGCATGTGAGGATGTGGAATTATCAAATTATCAGCATTTAAAATCAAATCATCAAATGCCACAATATCTATATCAATAATACGGGGTTCGTATCCTATTTCTTTTTTTCTCTGACGCCCCATATCTTTTTCTATACCTCCAATTTTCCTTAAGACTTGTTCTGGTGTAAAAGAAGTATGAATAAGTACGGCACAATTATAAAAAGCAGCACTCTCAAACCCCCAAGCAGGTGTTTCATATAACTTAGAAACCTGTAAAACTAATCCAATTTTATCATGAATGAGTTGTATACAAGTCGTTATATGACTCAGTTTATCTCCTTGATTACTTCCTAAAGATAGTATTACTTTTTTTTGTATTCCCATGCTTGGCAAAGTAACTAAAAAGATTTGGAGAATAGAAGTATATTTGCATGTGTGTTAATAACTTATTTTTGCATGTAACTTTTTTAATATTTTATACACTAATTTATAAAAAACAAAACAATGAATTTTTTAAAGAATGTATTGGCAAGTATAATTGGCCTTTTTATATTTTGTATCATTTGCTTTTTTAGCATTATTATACTAGGTTCCTTGGTAGCCGGCGGAAAAGAGAAAATTGAAATCAAAGACAACTCCGTTTTGATCTTAAATTTAGAAAAAATAACAGATGATTACGCAGGAAAATTTAATTATGAGGACATGCCTTTTCTAAACGAAAAAGGAAAAGGAGAAGGTCTTATAGACATATTAAAAGCAATTAAGGAAGCTAAGGAAGATAGTAGAATAAGAGGTATTTCTATTTTAAACAACACACTTCATTTGGGTGTTGCACAAACTAAAGCTCTTAGAGATGAACTAGAAAATTTTAGAAAATCAGGAAAATTTGTTTTAGCATACGGAAATACGTATTCGCAAAAAGAATATTATCTAAACTCTGTTGCGAGCACAGTTTATTTAAATCCTGTTGGAGAATTAGAGTTCAAAGGGTTATCAAGTGAGGTAATGTATTTTAAAGATTTTCAAGATAAAACAGGAATTAAAATGGAAGTTATCCGACACGGAAAATACAAAAGTGCGGTTGAGCCCTTTTTAACAAATAGTATGAGTCCTGAAAATCGCGAGCAAATTAGTCTTTTTTTAAATTCTATTTGGAATGCTGTTGTCGAAGACATATCTAAATCAAGAAGTATTTCCGTTACAGACTTAAATCTAATCGCTACGGATTTATTAGCACGCACTCCTGAATTAGCCAAAAATAGTAAGCTAGTAGACATAGTAGCCTATGAAGATGTATACCATCAAGACATCAAAAAGAGATTAAAAGTAGCACAAAATGAAGACTATAATACTGTAAACATTCTTGATTATTCAAAAGAGCTAGCTGACAAGGAAGAATTTGCCTTAGGAGAAAAGATTGCTATTATTTATGCTCAAGGCGAAATAGGCTCAGGGGAAGGTGATCTAAATACGGTGGGCGAAGGTTCTATGAAAAGATCATTAAAAGAGGCTCGTGAGGATCAAGATATAAAGGCAATTGTACTACGCATTAATAGTCCTGGAGGAAGTGCTTTAACATCCGATCTGATATGGAGAGAAATCGAATTAACCAAAAAAGTAAAACCAGTCGTTGTATCTATGGGAAATCTGGCGGCTTCAGGAGGTTATTATATAGCTTGTAATGCCCATAAAATTTTTGCAGAAGCAAGCACTATAACAGGTTCTATTGGTGTTTTTGGAATGTTACCTAATTTATCTGAAATCAGCAATCGTTATGGCATTAATACAGAAACAGTGGAAACACATAAAAACGCATCAGGCTATAGTGTTTTTGAACCAATAGATGCAGACTTTAAAAACTTCACACAAGAGGGGGTAGAAACCATTTATAAAACGTTTGTAAACCGCGTAGCTAAGGGACGTAAAATGAATTTTACTCAAGTAGATGCTATAGCACAAGGTCGTGTTTGGAGCGGTACCGATGCTCTTAAGATTGGATTAGTAGATAAAATTGGTGGATTAGATGATGCGATAGCCTACGCTGCTACTATTTCAAAAGCAAAAGACTATAGCACCATATCGTATCCTGAATTTGAAAAAAACTTTATTGATGAATTAGAAAAGAATGGATTTATGAGTTTCTTTAAAACACGCGAAGTTTTATTAAAAGAACAAATTGGTGAAGAAGGATTGGAAATGATAAATCAAATAAAACGAATGAATAATCGAAAAGGAATGCAGTTGATAATTCCTTACGAATTAAAAATAAATTAGCCTCTAATACAAAAATCCGTTTTCACATGAAAGCGGATTTTTTTATGTATTTTTGTAAATAAACTAAAAAGTTTTACAAGATAAAATTTCAAAAAGATTACAAAATGAAAAAGAAAATTTTTATAGGTATTGGAGCCTCTCTCTTTATTATAATAGGGGGTTTAGCCTGCATTCCATTATTTTTTAAAGATACAATAAAAAACAAAATTC
Organism: Flavobacterium davisii; assembly: GCF_042182265.1. Taxonomy (NCBI): domain Bacteria; kingdom Pseudomonadati; phylum Bacteroidota; class Flavobacteriia; order Flavobacteriales; family Flavobacteriaceae; genus Flavobacterium; species Flavobacterium davisii. Next base: position 1,408,969 of record NZ_CP097869.1, on the reverse strand, counting down.
AAGAAACCATTAATGAAAATCTAAATGCAAAAGTTGCCTTTGCAGATGCCGATATAAGTTTATTCAAAAGTTTCCCTAAAGCTACTATTTCCTTAGAAAAATTCATTATAATTAACCATGCTCCTTTTGAAGGTGACACCCTCGTTGCCTTTGACGAATTAAACCTTAAAATGTCTGTAACGGAACTTTGGAAGGACAAAAAAGAACCTATGTCACTAGAAGCCATTAGCATTAAAAATGGATTAGCAAATATCCTTTTTAATAAAGAAGGTAAAGGAAATTTTGATATTGCAAAAAAAACGAACGAGCCTAGTACTAGTAACGAAAAAAAGGAACCTTTTTCAATGAATATCCAAAACTATGCTGTTGAAAACTTCCGTTTTAAATTCTATGATGAGCGTTCTAAAATCAAAATGGTTTTAGACAGTATACATCATAATGGAAAAGGGGATTTTGGCTCTCAAAAATTAGATTTAGAAACACAATCTATCGCCAAAGTGTCTCTTGACATGGATAAAATGAACTACATGAACAATGTAGTTATTACCTTAGATGCTGTTTTAGGAATAGACTTATCTGCTAACAAGTATACCTTTAAGGAAAATAAAGCTAAAATAAATGAACTTCCTCTTGAGTTCAATGGTTTTATACAAATGCTTCCTGAAGAACAACTTTATGACTTAACTTTTAAAACCCCCACCTCTTCTTTCAAGAATTTCTTAGGCCTTGTACCTGCACAATATGCAGGCAATCTAGAAACAGTAAAAACATCTGGCGATTTTACAATAAATGGAAAAGTTAAAGGAAAATTAAAAGAAAATATAATCCCTACTTTTAATATTGCTATAGCATCTAACAATGCTTCATTCCAGTATCCTCAACTCCCAAAATCAGTACGAAATATCATAATTGATACTAAAATAATTAACGATAGTGGCGCTTTAAGTGATACGTATGTAAATCTAGACCAATTATCTTTTCAGATAGATCAAGACGTTTTTAATGCCAAAGCTTCTATAAAAAATGTAGCAACCACCCCACAGGTTAACGCCGCTTTAAAAGGAACTATTAATCTTGGCAATTTTACAAAAGCATATCCTATAAAAATAGACAAACCGCTTTCTGGAATTTTGAAAGCAAATGTAACAACAGATTTCAATATGCAAGCTGTTGAAAAAAAGGAGTATGAAAAAATCAAAAATGCAGGTACTCTACATTTAACTGGTTTTAACTATACAGGCCCTGAAATGGCTAAACCTGTACAAATAAAACTAGCTGAAGTAAACTTTACAAATAGCCAAATTAAACTGAATCAATTGGACATGAAGACAGGTAATTCAGATTTAAAAGTAAGCGGTATATTAGAAAATTTTTATGGTTTTTTATTTAGAAAACAGACCTTAAAAGGTAATTTTAATATGGGATCAAACCAATTATATGTTGCTGATTTCATGGCTCCTGCTCCAACAAATTCAACAAACAAAACGGGTTCTAACACTTCTAGTAACGGAGAAAGTTCTTCTACTAAAAAGACAAAAAAAGAAGCCGTTAAAATACCTGCTTTCCTTGATTGTACAATTAGTGCCAAAGCAAACACAGTCGTATATGACAACTTGACACTCAAAAATGTATCAGGTAAGATGATGATTAAAAACGAAGCGATTTCCTTGCAAAACGTTAGAACAGATCTTTTTAATGGTATTATAGGTTTTAACGGACTTGTATCTACAAAAGGCAGTACTCCAACCTTTAATATGAATTTAAATTTAGATAAGGTTGATATAGGACAATCTTTTACTCAATTAAATTTACTAAAGGCAATTGCTCCTATAGCTGGTGCTATAACAGGAAAACTGAACTCCACTATCAAGTTAAACGGTAATTTAGATCCTATTGAATTAACACCAAACATTCAGACCCTAACAGGAGACCTACTAGGCCAATTACTTTCAACTTCAATAAACGCTAATAATTCACAAATGCTAACTGCACTGAGTTCTCAATTAAAGTTCTTAGATATCAAAAAAATCAATTTAAATGACATTAAAGCTAATTTGGCATTTGACAAAGGACGTGTAGTCGTAAAGCCTTTTAAAATAAAATACCAAGATATAGTAGCAGAAGTAGGAGGTACACATGGTTTTGACCAAAATATGAATTACAATATTAAGTTAGATGTACCCGCAAAATATTTAGGAGGTGATGTTAATAAATTATTAGCCAAACTAAGTCCTAATGAAGCTTCAAAAATTGAAAGCGTTCCTATTAGCGCATTGATGACTGGTAATTTCAAATCACCAAAAGTAACTACAGACTTAAAACAAGCAAGTACTAACTTAGCCCTACAAATTGCTAAATCACAAAAAGATAAATATTTAAACCAAGGTGTTGATGCCTTAGGCAGTATTTTAGGAGGTAACAAAAAAGGAAAAGATTCTACAAATACTAAAGATCCTAAAAAAGAAGCTATCAAAAATACTGCTAACCAAGTTTTAGAGGGGCTTTTTGGTAGAAAAAAATAATATTTTATCTTTCAAAAAAAAGAAAGAGGCTATTGAAAAGATCTCTATATTGTCATTTTCAAACCAAGAGAGAAGTCATATAATTTAACCATCTGACTTCTCTTAATTTGAGAAATATTAATCATAGAGTTATTCCTTTCCAACAGTCTCTTTTTTTTATACTATATAATTGAAAAATATATTACAGGTCAATCTTTACTACATAGCCTTCGTAGGTTCTAACATTAAAAACAGTATTATCTTCAAACAACAGATATTGTCCTTTAATTCCTTTTAAAACACCTGTATAATGGGGTGTTTTTTCTAAATTTAAACTCACCACTTTTTTAGGATACTCTAAAACAGGGTACTCAAATTTATATAATTCTTCTGCAACAGGCTTATAATATTCTTGTACTTCTTGCGGCAATATGGTCTGTAAATTATTACGTTCAGTCATTAAATCTACTTTAGGCACTTCGTTTTTCAACATACGTTGCCAGTTTGTTTTATCTGCGTATATTTTTTTCAGCGCCACTTCCGTAACTCCTGCTAAATAGCGATTAGGAACTTCAACAATAGGAACAGCTTCTATAGCTCCTTGGTCTATCCATCGAGTAGGAACCTGTGATTTTCTTGTTACTCCTACTTTTACTTCACTAGATAAAGCCAAATAGACTATATGAGGTTGTAATTGTACTTTTTTTTCATATTCTAAATCTCGATCTTCTATATCTAAATGAGCTTTACTCAACTCAGGTTTCATAATCCAATCTCCAGCTGAAGCACTTGCCGTAAAACAATCATAACAAAAACCTTGTCTAAAAACTTTTTTTTCTTTCCCACACTCTAAACACTGGTAACCAAGATGTAAAAAGGTCATTGATTTACCTAATAATTGATTAAGATTTAAAAAAGAGTTTTCAAGAACTAGATAATATTCAATAGGACGAACAAACTCTGTTTGCATTTTAGTAAGAACACCTTGAAAAGTCATAGTAGATTTTTGATTTTAGACATTAGATAATCTTTTTTTTTCTATTTTAGCGTAAAGTTATAATTCAAAATTCAAAATTCAAAATTCACGATTATAATGCCTTTATCTATTATACATTCTATTGCCTCTTGGGTTTTAAAACAACGTATTCATCAGATAGAACTTTTTTTAAAATATCCAAATGAAGTACAAGAAGAACTGCTGATAAATTTGATTCGTCAATCAGAAAACACTGTAATAGGTAAAACTTATGATTTCCAATCTATAAAAACATATCACACTTTTCAAGAAAGAGTTCCTGTTTCATGTTATGAGGATTTAGAACCCTTAATTGAACGTACACGTAAAGGAGAACAAAATGTTTTTTGGCATCAGCCTATTAAATGGTTTGCAAAATCGAGTGGTACAACGAACGCAAAAAGTAAATTTATACCTGTAAGTAATGAAGCTCTTGAAAATTGTCATTATAAAGGCAGCAAGGACTTACTTTGCATGTACCTTAATAACAATGAGGACTCTCAGCTTTTTAAAGGAAAAAGTCTTCGTTTAGGAGGTAGTAAACAATTATATGAGGATAATAACACTTTTTTTGGAGACTTATCAGCTATTCTTATAGACAATATGCCTTTTTGGGCTGAATTTAGTAGTACACCATCCAACAGAACCTCCTTAATGAGTGAATGGGAAACGAAACTTCTAGCAATTGTTAATGAAACTAAGAGCGAAAACGTGACTAGTTTTGCTGGTGTTCCATCTTGGATGATGGTCTTACTTAACAAACTGATGGAGGAAACGGGTAAATCAAATTTATTTGACATTTGGCCTAACCTAGAAGTTTATTTTCACGGAGGTGTAAGTTTTGACCCTTATCGCGATCAGTACAAAAAAATACTTCCAAAATCTAATTTTAAATATTACGAAATATACAATGCTTCTGAAGGTTTTTTTGCCATTCAGGATCTTAATCATTCTAACGATTTATTGCTAATGCTTGATTATGGTATTTTTTATGAATTTATACCAATGGATACATACGGCACTCCTAATCAAAAAACGGTTCGTTTAGTAGATGTAGAACTTCATAAAAACTATGCTATTTTAATTACTACTAATTCAGGTTTATGGCGTTATTTAATAGGAGACACTGTTCGATTTACTTCTTTATCTCCTTATAGAGTTCGTATTACAGGTCGAACCAAACATTACATTAATGTATTTGGAGAAGAATTAATGATTGAAAATACAGATAAAGCACTAGCCAAAACATGTCAACTAACCAATTGTGAAGTAAAAGATTATACCGTTGCTCCTATTTTTATGAACGGAAAAGAAAAAGGAGCTCATGAATGGATTATTGAGTTTAAAACTCAACCTAAATGTATTGAGGAGTTTAGTCATATTTTAGACAAAACTATACAATCATTAAACTCTGATTATGAAGCTAAACGCTACAACAATATGACTCTAAACCCTTTAAAGATAAACATTGCACGTGAAAATCTATTTTATGATTGGCTAAAAGAAAAAGGAAAATTAGGTGGTCAGAACAAAGTTCCTCGTTTATCAAACTCTCGCGAATACATAGATAGTCTTTTACAAACGTTATAAACCCGAGAATATTAAAACATTGGATATTTTGTAAAAATTCACAAGGCTAGTCATTTAAAAAAATTATCTAAAAGTTGTTAATCCAACAGACTTATTAGTTGCATAAAAGGCTGTCCAAAAAACTTAACTTACATCTTTTCTTGCTATAAGTTTATTTTTTGGACAGCTTATTTTTTTATGAAGCTATTTCTAAACGTTTAAGTAAATTCTTATTAAGAGTTATTTCTACGTACTCTTTATCTACGTTTAATTGCTTTTCATCTGAACTAGGTATTTCATACATAGCATCTGTTAGAATGGCTTCGCATAACGAACGTAAACCACGTGCGCCTAACTTGTATTCTAATGCTTTATCTACGATATAATCTAGTGCTTCATCTGTAATATTAAACGTTATATCATCCATAGCAAATAACTTGGTATATTGCTTAATAAGAGCATTCTTAGGTTCTGTTAAGATCGCACGTAAAGTAGCTTTATCCAAAGGATCCATGTGAGTCAATACGGGTAGACGACCAATTATTTCGGGTATTAATCCAAAATCTTTAATATCTTTTGGAATTATATATTGTAATAAATTGGTTTCATCTATCTTATCTGTTTCTTTGGATGCACCAAATCCCATTGCTTGACGATTTAATCTTTTTGATATAATACGTTCTACTCCATCAAAAGCACCTCCCGCTATAAATAGGATATCCTTAGTATTAACTTCTACAAATTTTTGATCAGGATGCTTACGTCCTCCTTTAGGAGGAACATTAACCACGGTTCCTTCTAACAACTTCAACATAGCTTGCTGAACTCCTTCTCCTGAAACATCTCGTGTAATAGATGGATTATCACTCTTACGAGCAATTTTATCAATTTCATCTATAAATACAATACCGCGTTCTGCTTTTGCAACATCATAGTCTGCAGCCTGTAACAAACGGGTTAAAATACTTTCAACATCTTCTCCTACGTAACCGGCTTCGGTTAATACTGTTGCATCTACTATTGCAAGTGGTACGTCCAACATTTTTGCAATTGTTTTAGCTACTAATGTTTTTCCTGTACCTGTTTGTCCCACCATAATAATGTTTGATTTTTCAATTTCAACATCATCTCCATGATCTAACTGAATTAAACGTTTGTAGTGGTTATATACTGCAACGGAAATAACTTTTTTGGTTTGTTCTTGCCCTATAACATATTTATCTAAAAAGGCTCTAATTTCTTTTGGTTTTTGTAAAACTAAATCCGTTTCTCTTGATAAGCCAGTTGTTTTTAATTCTTCTAAAACAATCCCATGTGCTTGCTCTATACAATGATCACATATATGTGCATCAATACCTGCAATTAGTAAATTGGTTTCGGGTTTTCTCCTTCCGCAGAAGGAACATTCTAAAATTTCTTTTGCCATTATTTAAGTCAAATGTCATAAAGTTTAAGGTTAAAAAAATTGATTTTAAACTTTAGACGAAAAAATTATCTTCTTAATACTTCATCAATCATTCCGTATTCTTTTGCTTCATCAGCTTTCATCCAATAGTCACGTTCAGAATCTTTGTATACTTTTTCAAAAGGTTGTTTTGAGTGATGCGAAATGATTTGATACAATTCATCTTTCAATTTCAACATTTCTTTTAAGTTTATTTCCATATCGGTTGCTACTCCTTGTGCTCCTCCAGAAGGCTGATGAATCATGACTCTTGAATGAGGTAAAGCAGAACGTTTTCCTTCTGCACCTGCACATAAAAGGACTGCCCCCATAGATGCTGCCATACCTGTACAAATAGTTGCTACATCTGGCTTTACAAACTGCATTGTATCATAAATACCTAAACCTGCGTATACACTTCCACCTGGAGAGTTAATATATATTTGAATATCTTTAGAAGCATCTACACTTTCTAAAAACAACAATTGTGCTTGAATAATATTGGCCATGTAATCGTCAACTCCTGTTCCCATAAAAATGATTCGATCCATCATTAAACGAGAAAAAACATCTAATTGCGAAATATTTAATTGACGTTCTTCAATTACATAAGGCGTCATACTACCTACTATTTTATCATAGTACATACTATTTACTCCATGGTGCTTCGTAGCATATTTTTTAAATTCTTTACCGTAATTCATTTATTATTAGTTTAAAAGTTTAAATGTTTAAAGTTATTATTCTTTAAACAGGTTAAACGAATTGCAATTTTTAGACCTTTTTATTTTTAATGACAGTTTGTCAATAAAAAAGCGTCAAATAAAATATTTGACGCTCAAACTTACGTATTTTTTTATGATTTTTCTTGAAGAAAATCTAAAAAGTTTACAAAAGTAAATTCTTTATTTTTATTGTTTTAAAAATACAAATTTCAAGAAAAAACATCTAAATTTTCACGTATTAGATTTCACCATACATAGCTTTGATGAATTCATCATAAGTTACTTCTTTAGTCGATGCGTTTAATTTTTCTTTAAATACGTTTAATAATCTTTCGCTCATTACTTGTTCTGACAAACGACGAACTTCATCTTGATTGGTCATTACACGACTTACTATATTATCTACATCTTCTTGTGAAGGATCTAACTGTCCGAATTGTGCCATTTGTTTTTTGATGATATCACTAGCATATTCTTTTAAATCTTCAAAAGTTACTTGTAAATTATTAGTCGTAATAATTTTACTTTCAATTAACTGATAACGCAATCCGTTTTCAGAACGAGCGTACTCAACTTCTGCTTGTTCAGTTGTTAAAGGGGTTTCTCCAACTGTTTGAATCCATCTTTTTAAGAATTCCGCTGGCAATTCAACTTGATGATTATTGATCAAGTATTCTGTTGCATCATTATAAAACTTTTGATCTGCTTGTTGTGCAAAAGTTTTTTCTGCGTCTTCTTTTATTTTTGTTTTTAGATCTTCAACTGAAGTTACATTTCCTTCTCCAAATAATTTATCAAATAATTCTTGATTTAATTCAGCTGGCTCAGTTGTGGTAACTTCTTCAATTTTAAAGTCTACTGTAATATCTAAACCGTGAACATCATCATGACCTAACCCTAAGTAATCCATTAGTTTATGGTCATCATTAAACAAACCTTTTGTAGGAACTGCTACTACATCTCCTGCTTTTTTACCAATGAAAGATGCAGCAACTTCTTTATTTTCAAAAATATCTAACGTAATTTGAGCTGCTTTGTTGATGTTTTTTTCTTCATTTACAAAAGTACCACGAATGTCATCTTCTTGCGCTATTACTTCCTTAGAAGACATTTTTCCAAATTGCTTTTGAATTCTAACAACTTGCTCATCTAGCAACTTGTCATCAGCTATAATATTATAGTATGTTAAGTCTTTAGATCCTTCTAATTTTACATCAAATTCAGGTGCTAAACCCAATTCGAATTCAAATTTAAAATCTTCTGAATCCCAGTTAAACTCTTCTGTAAACTTAGGAAGTGGATTACCTAAAATATCTAACTTTTCTTCTACTAAAAATTTATTTAAACTTTCTTCTATTAATTTATTTACCTCTTCAGCTAAAACTGCTTTACCGTATTGTTTTTGTACTAAAGACATAGGTACTTGACCTTTACGGAAACCTGGTATGTTTGCATTTTTGCGGTAGTTCTGCAAAACTTTCTCTACCTTTTCAGCATAATCATTCTTTGCAACTTCTACAGTTACCACTGCGTTTAACGCATCAATATTGGTTTTTGTAATATTCATTATATATGTTTTTTACGTACTAAAATTGGGTGGCAAAATTACATAATTTATACCACCCAACAAATTTTATTTTATTAAAATCAACTTACTAATTTTTAGTCTTTTATAAACTTATAAAGAACCCATTGTGAAACAGACATAAAGATACTAAAAATAAAGGCTGCAGCAAATGATTTAACTTTTAATCCATCTACTAATATGCTACACAAAAGAACCATTACAGCATTAATAATCAACAAGAATATTCCTAACGTAAAAACAGTAATAGGCAAGGTAAAGAAAACCAATATAGGTTTTAAAAAGGTATTTAATAATCCTAATACAACGGCTACAACGACGGCCGTTGTAATCTTATCAACTACTACTCCTTCTATCAAATAAGAAAGTACCATAACAATTAACGTTGAGATCAACAATCTTTGTAATAATTTCATTTTATATAATTTTAAGATATTAATTCAGGGGTTATTTTTCGTGATTAAAGTTTTATTTTTTTTACAAAGTTAATCAGTATTTTAGTTCCAAGGGGAACCTATCAAAACAGCCAACGTTTTTTCTAAAAAATCTTTTGGATTTTCTGCATGTAGCCAATGTCCTGCATTGGTTATGTTTTGTATTTCTGCATTTGGAAAATGATGGTAAATAGTTTCAAAATCAGCATCCAAAACATAATCGGACTTATCGCCTCGCAGAAATAATGTTTTTTTATCAAAATGATTTTCAAATGGTAGTGCTTCACCAATTACGGAAGGTTTGTCTGTAAATACTTTTAAATTAAATCGGAAACCCAACTGCCCTGGCTCTACCCAATATAGATTTTTCAATAAAAACTGTCTCGTTCCAAGATCCGCTATATACTGAGCAATTATTGTTTCTACATTTGCGCGAGATGGTTGTACTGAAAAATCAACAGCATTTAAAGCTTGCAAAATAACTTGATGGTGTGGCGCATAGTATTTAGGTCCTATATCAGCAACTATTAACTTATCTACTAATTCTGGATAAGCTGTTGCTAACAACATAGCAACCTTCCCTCCCATTGAGTGCCCTATTACTGAGATAGTCGATAAATTATTTTGCCTACAATAGTTTACAACATCCTCCACCATAAAATCATAGCCCCAATCGGTAGTATGAAAACTTTTTCCATGATTACGCATATCTAAAGCGTGTATTTCAAAACCTTTCTCTGCATATTGAACGGCTAAAGTTTTCCAGTTATCTGACATTCCCAAAAAACCATGAATTATTACTAATTGTCCTTTTATATTTGAAGTTGGTTTTATTATATTGCTATGTAATATCGTTTTCATTTTTTTAACACCTCTATAGATTTTGTATTTTTTTTCTCAAATTAAATTTTACATCCTCATCCCATTCTTCTTTTAGTATGCTTAGTTTAATAGCATCTATAATATTTCCATCAGCATCTTTACTATAATTTCGCAATACCCCTTCTTCTTTACACCCTATACTTTTCATTGCATTAATACTTCTTTCGTTTTTACTATTAGCAGCAAATCCCACACGAATCATTCTTAAATTGTCAAAGGCTAATTCTAAAAGAAGATACTTACAATTTTTATTTAGCCCTGTACCTTGAAATGCTTTACCATACCATGTAAAACCTATATCTAAACGCTTAAATTCATTTGAAATATCATAAAATCTTGTCATTCCCGCATATTGATTGGATTTTTTATCGAAGACAATAAATGGATAATCCTTCTTTTCTTCAAACTGTTGCATTGCATTATTAAAATAGCGTTCAAAGTTTTCTTCTCCATTCCCTCCATTAATATTGTATTTCCAAATTTCAGGTTCGTTGACAGCGTATTTTTTTAGAACCGTTTTATCTAACATTTCTAAAGGTCTTAGAATCACAAAATCATTTTCTAAGATGTATTTTTTTGTAAAATCTATACTCATTTTTTCAGCATTTAGCAAAAAACAAACTTGATCTGTACTTTAAATATTTATTTTGAAAGATCTAAAAAACACTAAATTTATTATTATTTTGATCATTTTAGCTTTCTTAAATACATATTTACCACATTTTCTAAACCTAAATATAATGATTCAGAAATTAAAGCGTGACCAATAGACACTTCTAGCAATCCTGGAATATTTTGATTAAAAAATGCAATATTATCCAAACTTAAATCATGTCCCGCATTTATCCCTAATCCTAATTCATTGGCTAACTTGGCCGATGTTACGTAGGGCAAAATACTATCTTTATTCCCTAAACTATACTGATGCGCAAAGTTTTCTGTATACAATTCAATTCTGTCGGTTCCCGTTTCTTTAGCACCTTCTATCATTTCCAATATTGGATCAACAAAAATAGAGGTTCTAATACCATTTTGTTTAAATTCTTTAACTACTTCTTTCAAATAAGCTTGATGCAAAACGGTATTCCAACCAGCATTCGATGTCAAAGCACCAATTGCATCAGGCACTAAAGTTACCTGAGTAGGTTTGCATTCTAAAACTAAATCAATAAAATTATGTTGTGGATTTCCTTCAATATTGTATTCTGTATACACGACTTCTTTTAAATCGCGTGCATCTTGATAACGGATATGTCGTTCATCTGGACGTGGATGTATCGTTATACCCTGCGCACCAAACTCCTGAATCCGTTTAGCCGCTTCTACCACATTGGGCGTATTTCCTCCTCTAGAATTACGCAACGTAGCTATTTTGTTTATATTGACACTCAGTTTGCAGTTGTTTTGAATCATTTAAAACTATATTTTAATAAAACGAAACAAAAATACAAACTTACCCACGGGTCTTATACATTTTTTTAATTATTTTGCAATTAAATAATAACTCAAAAACATGTTTAAACGATATTCTTAATTCATGAATACACTTATAGATTATATCAATCAAGACTTTTCTCCGTTAGATATTAATGAGGAGGTTGCAACTGCGCAAGATTTTTTTACTGATTATCCTTTTTCACATTTTCCTATAACCGAAAATGGTATTTTTGTTGGCAATGTAGCAGCAGAAGATGTAAACGGTTTTGATTTTAGCAAAAGTCTAGCAGAATATCGCTATACTTTTGAAACTTTCTTTACTAGGAGTAATTCTGTATTATTAGATGTATTAGATGATTTTGCTAAAAATGAGACCAACATCATACCTGTACTAGACTTAAACAATCAATACATAGGGTATTACGAATTAGAGGATGTGATACACATTTTTAACGAAACCCCTTTCCTACGCGAATTAGGTGGCATTATAATTATAGAAAAAGGGATAAATGATTATTCCTTTAGTCAAATTACCCAAATAGTAGAAGGCAACAATGGTAAATTACTAGGTCTTTTCATTTCTAATTCTGACACAGAAAAAATTCAAATTACATTAAAATTAGGAGAAGGAAGCCTTAATCAAATTATTCAAACGTTCCGCCGTTATGATTACGAAATCATATCTGAACATCAAGAAGATGAACATTTAAAAATACTAAAAGAACGTTCAGACTATTTAGACAAATACCTAAACATGTAAAAACTCATTCTCTATTTTCTAATATACAAATATTAATGTCATTTCACCGCAATAGTAACAAACCATGAAAGTAGCCATCTACGGTCAATATTACCAAAACACAACTGCTCCCATAATAGAAAGGTTAATCCATTTTCTAAAAGCAAACGCGATAGCCTTTACTATTGAAGCTAATTTTTTAAAAATTCTTCAAGAAAATCAAATTATCATAAATTCTGTAAAAACTTTTAAAACACATGCTGATTTAGATGCTTCTTATCAAATGGTATTAAGTGTAGGAGGAGACGGAACTTTTCTTAGAGCAGCTACATTCGTTAGAGATTCTGGAATTCCTATTTTAGGAATAAATGCGGGCAGACTAGGTTTTTTAGCCAATGTTCAACAAGAAAATATTGAAAAATTCCTAACACTTGTACTAGAAAAAAAATACACTATTTCAGAAAGAACACTTATTAGTGTAACTTGTTCGCCTGAATTGAGTACTTTAGAAGATATAAATTTTGCGATGAACGAAATTACAGTAAGTCGTAAAGACACTACTTCTATGATAACCATAGAAACATACCTTAATGACGAATATTTAACATCATATTGGGCTGATGGATTAATTATATCTACTCCCACTGGTTCTACAGGTTATTCTTTAAGCTGTGGAGGTCCTATTTTAGCCCCTGAAACAGAAAGCTTTGTCATTACACCAATTGCCCCTCACAATTTAAATGCGAGACCAATGGTCATCCCGGACTCTACAATCTTAAAATTAAAAGTAACAGGAAGAGAAGAAAACTATTTAGTTTCGTTAGATTCAAGAATTAATTCCGTTAAAAATGAAAGTATATTAACCCTAAAAAAAACGCCTTTTAAAATTAAAATGGTAGAAATCACAGAAGAAACTTTTTTAAAAACACTACGAAAAAAACTATTGTTTGGAGAAGATAGAAGAAATTAACCCCATATTCCGCACTGACTTCCTCATAAAACAAAGTTTTCAAAAAAATACGATCTTACGAAAAATTTTTAAAGGAAGAAAGAGTCAACTATTTTGATGATCAAGATTGAAGTAAATGTTTAAATTTAAAAAATAAAGTAGAATAGATTGATTTCGCCAATTTACTTCGTTCAAGTCTAACACAGAATTTAAGTTAAAATATAAAATACTAGCTAACCAACTTTTTCGTTTAAGAATAAACATGTTTACAAATTAAAACTAACAAATCGACAATTCACTTTGTAGAGTGTTCATAATTACTATATTTGCAACCTATTATAAAAATGAAAAAGTTAACACACATTCTCCTATTTCTTTTGGCTTTTAGTCAGAACCACGCTCAATTACACGAAATCGGTGTATTGGGAGGAGGTAGTAACTATATTGGTGATATTGGAAGTACATACTTCATATCCCCCAAGGACCCTGCCTTTGGACTGATTTATAAGTGGAACAAGAGCAAAAGACATGCTTGGCGTTTTTCTGCTATGAGTAGTACTATTAGTGGTAATGATTTTAATTCCGATAATATTGCAAGAAAAGAACGAAACTACTCTTTTCAGAATAAAATAACCGAATTATCTGCTGGTTTAGAATTTAATTTTTTCGACTTCAATCTACACGAGAACGGTTTTATCATTACGCCTTATATTCATTCTGGTCTAAATTATTTTAACTATCAAAATTTGTATTTTAAAAATAATACGGCTATTTCTAAACAAAACTCTTGGGCTTTTTCAATTCCTATGACAGTGGGTATAAAAATGAAATTAACCAATAAAATTATCTTAGGATTAGAAACCCGTTTTAATTACTCTTTTATAGATGATTTAGACGGTAGTTCACCAAAAGACAATGCTTTACATCTTTCATTTGGGAATACAAACAGTAATGATTGGTACAATTTTACTGGAGCAACTCTAACCTATACTTTCGGACAAAATCCTTGTTACTGTAGAAATTAATGAATTTAATAGAAAAAATAAACCGAGACAATCTACCCCAACATCTTGCCATTATTATGGACGGAAACGGTCGTTGGGCAAAACAAAAAGGCATGTTACGCGTTTTTGGGCATGAGAATGGCACAAAATCTGTACGTGTAACAATAGAAACGTGTGTTAAATTAGGAATAAAAAACCTAACTCTTTACACTTTTTCTACTGAAAATTGGAATCGTCCAAAATTAGAAGTGGAAACCTTAATGAAAATACTAATCTCTTCTTTAAGGAAAGAATTGGATACGTTCATCAAAAACAACATCAAATTAAACAGTATAGGTAATTTAGATTCACTTCCTAAGAATGTACAAAAAGAATTATTAGAAGTAATTGAAAAAACCAAAAACAATACCCAAATGACACTCACTTTAGCCTTAAGTTATGGCTCTCGTGAAGAAATCTTAAATGCTGTTAAAAAAATATCCGATAAAGTTAAAAATAATATAATTTCAATTGAAAATATTGACGAATCAATTTTTAATAATCATCTTTACACACATGATTTACCAGAAGTAGATTTAGTCATACGAACAAGTGGCGAACATAGAATTAGTAATTTTTTACTTTGGCAAATAGCCTATGCAGAATTTTACTTTACTGATGTTTTATGGCCTGATTTTAGTGAACAAGATTTATATGAAGCCCTCATTAGCTATCAAAAAAGAGAACGTAGATTTGGAAAAACAAGTGAGCAAGTTAAATAATTTTACACCCGTTAAAAGCTGCATGAAGCTTCTAATTTTGCTTGTATTTACAAGCGTTACTATGAACGTACAAGCACAGGAAAGATTAACCATTGAAAATGGTAAATCTTATGTACTCAAAAAGGTAAATGTAACAGGAAAAGTTACCTACAACGAACAAACAATTGTTACGTTTGCAGGTTTAACAAAAGGGCAAACCTTAACCGTACCAGGAGAGGAAATCAGTAACTCCATAAAAAAATTATGGAAGTTAGGATTATACAATAATGTTAATTTTTATGTAGATAAAATAGAAGGTGACAGCATTTCACTAGAACTAAATCTAAACGAATTACCTAAGCTTAACAATGTTAAAATTGTTGGAGTTAAAAAAAGCGCGCAAGAATCTTTAATTAAAGACAATGGCCTTACTAGCGAAAAAATTGTAAATGAAAACCTTTTAACAACAACAAAATACTATATTGAAAATAAATACAAAAAAGAAGGCTATTTCAACACAAAGGTAAACATAAGTACTCTTGAAGATACAACTACTATAAACCACGTAAATATGGTAATAAATGTAGACCGAGGAAAAAAAGTAAGAATAAAAGATATTGAGTTAATTGGTAATAATGAATTAAAAAAAGGAATTTTACTTCGTTCAATGAAAGACACTCGTCATTTAAGCTTTATGAATTTCTTAAAGCTTAAATCCATGAAATTCAAAAAGGATAAATACAAAAATGACTTGAGTTTATTAATTGATAAATACAAAGAAAACGGTTATCGTGATGCGCGAATAAAATCAGATACTGTTGTATATGATTCTAAAAACAATAAGGTAAAAATTAAAATTAACCTAGAAGAAGGAAAAAAATACTACTTCGGAAACATTAATTTCACAGGAAATACCGTATACAGTGATCAAGTTTTATCAAAATATCTAGGAATTAGTAAAGGAGATGTATACAACAGTGTCCTACTAGACAAAAGAATTGCAGATAAAACACAACCTGACGGAGAAGACATTACCAATTTATACCAAAATAATGGTTACTTATTTTCAAACATCAATCCTGTAGAAGTTAAAACAGATAACAATCAAATAGATCTAGACATTAGAATCGTTGAAGGTCCTTTAGCATATTTTAACAAAATATCTGTTGTGGGTAATGACAAAACAAACGACAAAGTAATATACCGTGAATTAAGAACAAAACCAGGAGAGGTTTATAGCAAAGAAAATTTAGTTCGTACTATCCGAGAAATTGGTCAGTTAGGCTTTTTTGATGCAGAGGCCATAAAACCAGATTTTGAAAATGTAGATCCAGCAGGTGGTACTGTAGACATTAAATACCATGTTGCGGAAAAAGGAGCCAGTCAAATCGAACTACAAGGAGGTTACGGAGGCGGTGGCTTTATCGGTACTTTAGGTTTATCATTTAATAACTTTGCTATAAGCAACATTTTTAAGAAAAGTGCTTATAAACCTCTTCCTATGGGAGATGGACAGAAATTATCTTTACGTCTACAAGCTAGTTCATATTTTCAAACTTATAGTTTTTCATTTGCGGAACCATGGTTTGGAGGTAAAAAGCCTGTTCAATTTTCTGGTTCATTATCATACAGTAAACAATTTTCAAACAATTTTGTTAATAATAGAGTTGATAGATCCAGAAATTTCAACATCTTTACAGCTACTGTAGGTATTGCAAAAAGACTACAATTTCCAGATGATTATTTTGTCCTTTCTCAAGCTGTTAGTTACCAACATTATGACCTAAACAATTACAACATAGGTTTATTTACATTCGGTAATGGTACTTCTAGAAATCTTTCTTACACTATTGGCTTAACTCGTAATAATAAAGGGGTAAATCCTATATTTCCTACGTACGGTTCTGAATTTAGTATAACAGCTAAACTCACTCCTCCTTATTCTTATTTTAACGGAGTAGATTATCAAAACTTAGGAAATTTACCTGAGAACAAATTATATGCGAGTAATTCATCTGAAACATATAACGCAGGAGATCCATTAATTAACAACAACGGCGTATTAACCAAAGCTAATTCTATCGAAGAAGCTTCTGCTGATCCTTCTAAAGTAGATCAACAAAAATTTAACTGGCTTGAATATTACAAGATTAAAGTAAAAGCAGAATGGTTTTCTAAAGTATATGAAAAACTAACACTTCGTACATTGGGTGAATTTGGTTTCATGGGAGCTTACAATAATAAACGAGGCTTAGTCCCTTTTGAACGTTTTTATTTAGGCGGCGATGGTTTGGCTAACTTTGCTATGGATGGTAGAGAAACAATCCAATTAAGAGGTTATCCTAATAACTCATTAACCCCTACTATTACACAAGGAGAAAGAGCAGGTCAACAAATAGGAGGTACTGCATTTAATAAGTTTTCGCTAGAATTACGTTATCCTATTACCCTAAAACAAACAGCGTCTATATATATGATGGCTTTTGTAGAGGGAGGAGCTGCTTTTGAAGGTTTCAAATCGTATAATCCTTTTGCTATAAAACGTTCTGCCGGTGTCGGTCTAAGAGTTTTCATGCCAGCCTTTGGACTTTTAGGAATCGATTTTGCTCATGGTTTTGACCCCATAAATCCAGGCGGTCCTAAATCAGGTTGGCAAACACATTTTATCATAGGACAACAATTTTAATTATATTTGGCGTTATATGATCATATAACGCCAAGCATATTAAGATTATATAGCTTGTCAAAACTTTAAAAAATATGAAAAGATTCTTCTTATTATTAGGCTTAATTACCATAACCAATATAAAAGCTCAAAACAAAGCAGGTATCAAGATTGGTTATATAGACATGGAATATATCCTAGAAAACACACCTGATTATAAGGAAGCTTCTTCTCAATTAGAAGAAAAAGCTCAAAAATGGAAACAGGATATCGAAACTAAAAAAAATGCAATTAACAAACTAAAGGAAACATTAAAAAGCGAAAGTGCTTTACTAACAAAGGAGTTAATTAAAGAAAGAGAAGAAGAAATTAAATTTCAGGAAAATCAATTACTAGACTACCAACAAAAACGTTTTGGTTCAAGAGGTGATTTAGCTTTACAAAAAGAAGCTATCTTAAAACCCGTACAAGATCAAGTTTTTAATGCTGTTCAAGATTTAGCCGAAAAAAAACAATACGATTATATCTTTGATAAATCTTCTGCTCAATTAACAATGCTTTTTTCAGCAAAAAGATTTGATATAAGTGACTTAGTCGTTAGAATTATAACCCGAGCTGAAAAAAGAGAGGAACTAAACAAAAAGCAACAAAAAGCACTAGAAGAAAAAGAGGCAAAAGAAGATGAAATTGCTGAAAACACAAATCTAGCAGAACGCAAAAAGATACTCGATGAAAAAAAGTCACGTCGTGAACAAATATTAGAAGCTAGACGTTCTGAAACTGAAAAAAAACGTAGAGATTACGAAGAAAAAAGAAAAAAACAGTTAGAAGAACAAGAAGCCAAAAAAACTGGCATAACTATTGATTCATCAAAGAACAATAGTTCTCAGAATAACACAGTAAATACGCAATCCGTTAATTTCAACAAGAGAGAAGACAAAAAAACAAGTCAAGACTCTACACGAATTATACGTGAAGCCGCAAGACAAGAGTTAATAGAAAAAAACAAAAAAACCCTTGAAGAAAGAAAAAAAGCTTTAGAAGAAAAAAGGAAAAAAATTCTTGAAGATAAAGAAGCGCAACGCAAAGCTCAAGAAGAAAAAAAGAGTACTAATTAATTTTTAACTATACTAAATACTTAGATGATGAAACAATTGAAATCTTTATTAATTGCGACTGTAATGTTTTTGGGAATGAGCGAAATGAATGCGCAATCAAAAACAGCTCATATTGACGTTCAGCAATTACTTTCAAAAATGCCCGAAATGACGACTGCTAAAGCACAATTAGAAACTTTAAGTAAAAGTTTAGATGCTGAGTATTCAAAAATGGTAACAGAATACCAAACTAAAATGAAAAAATACGAAAGCGAAGCTCAAACTGCTGGTGATGCTGAAAACGAAAAAAGAGCTAAAGAAATGCAAGATATGGGACAAAGAATCCAACAGTATCGCGATAACGCTCAAAAACAAATTTCTGACAAAGAAACTGAAATCGTAAAACCTATCATGGAAAAAGCAAAAGCTGCTGTAATAAAAGTAGCTCGTGCTAAAGGTTTCCAATATGTAATGGATTCTTCAGCTTTAATATTAGCAGACGGGCCAAACTTATTTGAAGATGTGAAAAAAGAATTAAAATTCTAATTTTATCAAAATATTTTTTTTTAAAAAACTGTCTTGTTATTTTCTTCAAGGCAGTTTTTTTTTATTTTTGTTTTTATGAGTAATACAAACCCTATAGGACTTTTTGATTCAGGAATCGGTGGCACTTCAATATGGAAAGAAGTACATTCTTTATTACCTAATGAAAATACCATTTATCTTGCTGATAGCAAAAATGCTCCTTATGGCAAAAAAACAAAAGAAGAAATCATTAACCTCTGCTTTAAGAACGTTGATTTTTTACTACAAAAAAAATGTAAACTAATTATAGTGGCTTGTAATACCGCTACCACTAATGCTATAAAAGAAATGCGATCTAAATATGATATTCCTTTTATCGGCATTGAACCTGCCATAAAACCCGCAGCAACCCTTAGTGAAACCAAAACCATTGGTATTTTAGCTACAAAAGGCACTTTAAATAGTGAACTCTTTAATCGTCAATTAGAAAATTATACCAATATTAGAATCATGGAACAAGTAGGACACGGCTTAGTTGAACTCATAGAAGATGGTAAAATTCAATCTAAGGAAATGAAAAAACTACTAACTTCTTATTTAACCCCAATGATTGAGGCAGGAATAGACTATTTAGTACTAGGATGTAGTCATTATCCTTATTTAATTCCAGAAATAAAAAAAATAATCCCCGATTCTATCAAAATTATTGATTCAGGATTAGCTGTTGCCAAACAAACAAAATCTATTTTAGAACAATATCAAATAATCAATAACCAAAACAAAAAGAGCACCACTATTTTCTATTCAAATAGTGATGCCCGTGTTTTAAAATCAATTATTGGTTTTAATACAAATGTTTTAGAATTAGACTTTTAGTAGCATTTAAGCAATAAACTTTGTGGTGAACAAAGTAAAAGAAGATAAAAAACACATCCTCTTTTTTACCACAAACTTCGTTTTACTACATTGTTGAAATAAGAAGTCTTCTATTGTTATAAATTTCCAAAGTAAAATATAGTTTTTGGTTTATTCTTTAAACCAACTTGAATACATAACATAATTATTAGAAATGCGTTCTATTTCACCTGCAAAATCACTCTGATTCATATCTTTTACTTTTTTAGCAGGAATTCCTGCATAAATTGTTCCTGATTCAACAACTGTGTTTTGTGTTACTACAGAACCCGCTGCTACAATTGAATTACTTTCAACAACACAACCATCCATAACAATAGCTCCCATACCTATTAACACATTATCTTTTATTGTACAACCATGCACAATAGCTTTATGACCAATTGAAACATTATTTCCAATTTCTGTAGGATGTTTCAAATAAGTACAGTGTATTACTGCTCCATCTTGAATATTTACTTTATTTCCAATTCGAATAGAGTGTACGTCTCCTCTAACTACAGCATTAAACCATACACTACATTCTTTTCCAAAAATTACATCACCTACAATCGTAGCATTTTCTGCAACATAACAATCTTCAGGAATTAAAGGCATTTTACCATTAACTGTTTTTACTAACATATTTATATACAAAAAAAGGGAGGCTAAAAGGAAACATCGATATTTAGTTTGTTACGCTAAAGAAAAATATCATAATCACATCATTTGATATCATTTACAAAATCTCTTCTTTTAAGTTTATTTTTTATTGACTAAAACAAAACAACAAACAAAATTAAAAATAGCTTTATTCCCTTTTAAAACATCCCTATATTAATTTACAGAAGGACAATTGCAATCGAATTTTTCACGTTTACATCCAAAATCAAAACCTAAAGTTAACTGATGAAAACCGCCTTTATCAAATTTCGCATCGCCTATGATATAGCTATAAGTATAAGCTAACATAAACTTTTTATAATTAGTTCCTACAATAGGCGTAACATATTGTAAACGTTGTTTTTCTACTGCTTCATTTTTTATATACTGCGTACCATCAAAACTATTTCTATAAGACAGCCCTGCCCAAAGCTTACCAAAATTCATATTTTTATACGCTTTAATATTTAGATCTACGATTCTTTCTTTAGTCAGTTCAGTAAACTGAAACATAATGGAAGGTTCGTATAATATACGATCACGATTACCCAATACATACCCTGAATTAAAAACATATTTTCTCAAATTACTGGATTCAACATCAGTATAAATATTTCTACTTTTAAAAACGGCATTTTTTACAGTTGCATGTATATAAAAATCAAGAAAATTATAAGAAGCCCCAAAATCAATATTATAATAGCTTGCACTTTGTACTCCTCCTCCAATAATAGGGTCAAAAGTAGTCCCAAATTCCGTTTCATCTAACTGCAACTGATTAACCCCAACATTCACACCAAAAGATAAACGATTTAAATCTATATCATTCCTAGAAAATCGGATATGATGAGCGTAAGTAGCTTTCAATCCTCTATTTGAATGATTGCCATTACGATCATTAAACAAAATAAGTCCAACACCTGATTTTGCTTCTTCATCCACACTTCCATTAACACTCAAAGTTTGCAAAGCAGGTGCTTTATCATTTCCAAACCATTGCTGTCTTCCTGTAGCTCTAATTTTTGCACAATTGGCGGCTCCAGCCATTGATGGATGTATAAGATAATAGTTATCCGTTAAATAATCGGAATATACAGGTATATCCACCTGACTATACAAAGACAAACTCATGAATGTCAAAACAAGTAATAAGTACTTCATATTTATTTTTGAATATAAACTTCAAAGTTAAACTATTTTAGAGTATTGAAGAAGGCAATGTAATACAAATCGATATTTTCGTTAAATTTCTTATAACTTTCAGCAATCCCTTTCTATTATGCTAAACTTCTTTAGTAAATTTGCATATCAAAATTTCTCTTAGTTGGAGAATAAATTACACTTTATACACATGAAATTAATTACTATAAAAGAAACTACGAATCCTTCTATCTTAAAATTTGAATTTTCTTATTTTATTTGCCCTAATCAAAGTTTTGAGTTCAAAAATGTAGACGAATGTACCGATTCACCTTTAGCTAAACAACTATTCTATTTGCCTTTTGTAAAAACGGTATATATTTCAGGAAATTTTATTGCTATAGAAAAATTTAGCATAGTAGAATGGGATGATGTTAAGCATGATGTAGCAGAACAACTCGAAAATTATGTAAATGCGGGAGGCCCTGTCATTATTGAAAAAGAAATTAAAAAGATTGCCGTAACTGTTTATGCTGAAAGCACGCCTAATCCTACTGTAATGAAATTTGTTGCAAGTAGAATGCTAACTAAACAAATCGTAGAATGCAAAAACATAGATGAAACAATAGCTTCACCACTTGCTAAAGCGTTGTTTAGTTTTCCTTATGTAAAGGAAGTTTTTATTGATGAAAACTATGTATCGGTTACAAAATATGCTGTAAGTGAATGGCAAGACATAACAAACGAATTGCGAACTTTTATAAAAGAATTTATAGAAAATGGAAAAATAGCGGTAGATGAAACTAAAATTACAATTTCACAGAAACAAGAAAAACAGCAAATAGCGGATTTTGATAATTTAGATACTACTTCTCAAAAAATAATCAATATTATTGAAGAATATATAAAACCTGCGGTAGCTTCTGATGGAGGAAATATTTTATTTGATTCTTATACTGAGGGAGACAAAAAAGTAAAAGTAATTCTTCAAGGAGCTTGTAGTGGTTGTCCTTCTTCTACTTTTACTTTAAAGAATGGCATTGAAAATATGTTAAAAGAAATGCTTCATGATTCAGAAATAACTGTTGAAGCTCTTAATGGCTAAACTCTGATAAACTATTAAAAATGGCATACATTGCATATAGTACTGATATAAATAAAAATTTTACCCTAAATTTAATTCTAAGGAAAACATGAAAAACAAGAAGGTGTCTCAAAAGTCAAAATTAAACGCATAATCGATCATTTGAACGACAGGAGAAGTCGCATTATTAGTACCATGTGATTTTTTCACCTATTCGAGCAAAGCTATCGGGTTCCCCTATGATCGAAATAACAAGATTGTGCCCTTTTAAGACACCTTTTTTGTCTTGTAATTTTCAAATATTTACAATAAAAAAATCACAATAGAGATAGTATATCTTTATAAAATTATATAAAAACTCTTACATATAAATAACCGCTTAAACTCCAATTTAAGGAGTATACTTTATAATAAAGATAAAATATATGAGATTTTTACTGTAGCTATAATTATACTGGAATAAAAAACAAACAACATCTCTTTTTTAGATTCTAAATTATTTTTATCTGCAATAAAACTATTTTTTATTTTAGTTTATCCTACTATAAATTTGGAGTTGAATTTTTTCGAAAAACAGTTATTCTGTTTTTCTATTTTTACAAACAAAATAAGTTAATCTTCAAACATTTATTAAAATGATTAATATAGATACTTTAGAAACGGTAAAAGAATATGTTATTACTTATTCTGTTAACATATTAACGGCTGGCTTAATATTTATTGTCGGAATATGGCTTTCTAAGTTTATTACAAAAACAACCAAAAAAATTCTAATTAGCCGTAACATAGAAATTACACTTGTTGAATTTTTAGAAGATTTGATTTATTGGACTATAAGAGGATTGGTTTTTATAGCCGTTATTTCTAAGTTAGGTGTCGAAACTTCTTCTTTTGTTGCCATTTTAGGAGCAGCAGGATTAGCTGTAGGTTTATCTTTACAGGGATCTCTTTCTAATTTTTCAGGAGGCATTTTAATTATTTTATTTAAGCCTTTTAAGGTGGGAGATAAGATAGAAGTACAAGGAGAAATAGGTAAAGTAGAAGACATTCATATTTTTTCTACTAAATTAATAACTGGAAATAATCAAGTAGTTTACATTCCCAATGGAATGCTTTCAAATGGTAAAATAAAAAATCATTCTCAAAAAAACACCTCTAGAAATGATTTCACTTTTATTTTCCCTATAGATCAGAATATTAAAAATACACAATCAAAATTAGAAACATTAGCTCAAAATCATCCCTTAATCTTGAAAGATCCTAAACCTGAAATTTTTATAGCAAATATAGAACTCGAAACATTTAGCCTTTTAATTCGTGCTTGGACACAAAACAGTGATGGTGTAGCAGTAAAATCAGATCTATTGAATTCACTTTATAATTAACTGTTGTAGTGAATCCGAAAAATATTTTAAAAAAATCACTCAATATTTAGTTTATCACTATCAAGTCGAAGAATTTTCATTATAAAAGTTCTTTAGGCAAGTTGAAAAATAAAACATATCCTATCTAGGATTAAAAACCTCCTTGATTCTAAATTTAAACCCAGATTCCGCATTAGAAATTTATTCCACTTTATTTTCTTCAAAGTCAAATGTGGAATCTGAGTTAAAAAATCATCGTTTAGTTTTTTACTCTGACATAAGGAGGAATCCCATAATCTAAATCAAACTATAATGCGTCATTTTTGATAAGGATAACGCTGCGTACTTTATCTACCTCCTTTTTCTATCGGGATAACAAAATAAGTTATAACTTTTCTTTGAGAATTCAACCCAGATTACGCATTAGACCCGAGCGTAGCGAATAGACGAAGTAAATCTATTCCACTTTATTTTTCTTCAAATTCAAGCACGTACTCAAATTTTAATCATCAAAATAGTTCACTATTTCTTCTTCTAAAATTTTCCGTGAGCACTTGAATTTAT
Organism: Flavobacterium davisii; assembly: GCF_042182265.1. Classification (NCBI taxonomy): domain Bacteria; kingdom Pseudomonadati; phylum Bacteroidota; class Flavobacteriia; order Flavobacteriales; family Flavobacteriaceae; genus Flavobacterium; species Flavobacterium davisii. Next base: position 1,383,949 of record NZ_CP097869.1, on the reverse strand, counting down.
TGAAAAATTTTGTTTCACAACCAAGTCTAATGCGGAATCTGGGTTTAAAATCACCTTCATTAAAGCATAAAAAAAATGGATCTTTGCTTTTCTCAATTTGATCTTTATTATTTTACTTTAATAAGAAATGCAAATCCTTTTTAGACTGTTCTTTTTTGTAATGTACGTTCTATTCTTATTTTGTATTTAGCATGAATTCCTTTAGATAAAAAGGCTCAAAATAGGCTACATCTACAAAATCTTGGTTCAAAAATTTTTGATAAGCTATTCCTACCATTTCTTTTGAAGATGGAAAAATAGCTTGTTCATGATAAATAAATTGTGCTGTATTAAGGACTTCCTTACATTTAAAAGCACCGTCTCCCAATAGATGTATTTTTTCTTGAAACACAGAAAAGACATTGGAATCAATAATTTGCGATTCCACTTTTCGTTGCAACTCATACTGATTAGAAAAAACGGCTGTATAACACTCCATCCGTCTAGCATCTATCATAGGAATAATCATTCCTTCTGACACCTTTATTTGTCTTGCTAAAGTTTCCAAAGTATCTACTGCTATTAGCGGAATATTTAAAGCATAACACAAACCTTTAGCTGCGGAAACGCCTATTCTAAGACCTGTATAAGAACCGGGACCTTGACTAACAGCTATTGCTACCAAATCATTTATTTTTATTTGAGCTTTATCCAAAACCTCTTCTATAAATACATGTAACTTTTCGGCATGGGTATATCCTGATTCTGCAATTTCACGAACTGCAAGCAATTCTCCTTCTTTAGCTAAGGATACAGAACAATTACGAGTAGCGGTTTCTAAGTGTAAAATATAAGTCATAGGTAATTATATAGGATACAAAAGTACAACAATCATAAAAAAACAGGACTGATTCATCTAAAAAAATGGCTCAATCCTGTCAAACAGCAAACAATCTTTATAATATTTTATTTTTTATCAATTATTATTATCTTTTTTATTTTCAGTTATTTTTTTCACATGATCGCCTGGGTTTAATTCTTTTGTAACGGTAGTATAGGGACCTGTTACAATCGTTTCCCCTTTTTTTAATCCAGAAAGCACTTCTATATAATTATCATCTTGAATTCCTGTCTTTATAACTTTTAAATATACTTTATCTCCTCTTTTAACAAATACACATTCATGGCGTTTTTCTTCTTTAGCAGGTTTTTCTTCTTTTGCTTCAAAATCATCTTCTTCATTTTCTAGATATGACTTTCTTAAAGATGTTGTATCTGTTCGCATCACTACAGCACTTATAGGAACTGCTACAACTTTTTCTTTTCTAGTTGTAATGATATCAACTGTAGCGGTCATACCTGGACGAAAAGGAGCATAATTATTTGTTTTTCCTATCATTAATTCAGCATACGACTCTTTTAGTATTCTAACTTTTACTTTAAAATTAGTTACTTGATCTGCTGAAGTAGTTGAATTAGCGGAATTAGAAATACTTGTTACGATTCCTCTAAATATTTTTTTAAGGTAAGCATCAACTTGAACATTGGCTTCATCTCCTATTTCAATTTTTACGATATCATTTTCATTAACATCTACTTCCACTTCCATATTATCAAGATTGGCCACACGCATTAACTCAGTTCCTGTCATTTGTTGTGTTCCTAATACACGCTCTCCAAGCTCAACTCCTAGTTTAGAAACAGTACCAGACATAGGGGCATAAATAGTAGATTTACGTAAACTTTCTCGTGATTCATTAACGGTTGCTGTAGCACTTTCTACATTAAAAGAAGCTGCTTGCCTAGCTGCTTTTGCTCCTTCAAAAACAGCCAAAGACTTATCCCACTCTGCACCTGAAATAATTCCTTTTTCATATAACTTTTTGTTTCGTTCATAACTTGCTTTTGCTTCTTTATATTGTGCTTCTATTTGTAACAAATTAGCTTTAGTATTAGAAAGTCCTGCCTGTGTCCTATTTACCCCTTGTAAATATAATTGCGGATTAATTTTAGCCAGTAAATCACCTTTTTGAACCATTTGTCCTTCTTTAACAGGTAATGCTATTATTTCACCTGAAATTTCAGAGGAAATTTTAACTTCTGTTTCGGGCTGAATTTTACCTGTAGCGGACACCATTTCTACAATGGTTCGTTGTTTAACTTCTTGCCATTCTACTTCAACAACAGTAGTATTATTACCTAATACCCCTTTTTTTTTCAAACCTATTAATACTATTATTACAATTACAATCCCACTAACAAGTATATATTTAGTTTTTGTTTTCATTTGGTTTACCGTTTTGTATAAGAGAAAGAAATCTTTTTATAAATCTATCAAATCTTTTCATTTTATCTATTCCCATTCGCGTCTTAGATTTTAAAAAATGGGAATTCCGAAATAAAATTCTAAAATTTTGGTTCTAAAAATATAATCATATTTGGTTCGCAATAATTCTGATTGCGCATTAATTAACTGTGTTTGTGATTGATTGTAATCAAAAACATTCATTAAACCTACTTCATAACGTTCTTTTGCATAATCAACAGTTTTTTGTCTTGCTTCTAAAACTACTAGGGCTGCTTCATAAGCTTTCTGTGCTCCTCTAGTATCTGTATAAGCTGTATAAACGGTGCGCTCAAGATCTAACATTTGTTGTTCTAAAGCTAATTTAGATTTTTGAAAAACGATTTTAGAACGATTTATATTATTTTTTACAGCAAAACCATTAAAAATCGGAATACTCAATTGCAATCCAAAACTATGGCCTTTATTGTCATTTATTTGTTCAAGAAATGGATTGGCTTGACCTAATACAGGTACTGTATTAACAGTAGAAACCAAGTCACCTGTTGATTCTACAAAACCTATTTTTTTGGTTGGATTCTGCGAATCTATTCCAAATCCTTTAATTGTTTTAGCGTATGATACACGAGTATTTAAATTATAAAAACCCTGTAAACTTGGTTGATAAGCTCCTTTTGCTATATCAATATCTTTTTGTGCAATTTCTAAATTGGTTTGTGCCAATTTTAGTCCTACTCGGGTTTGCTTGGCTTTATTAAAAATAACATTAGGTGTTTCTGCTAAAACCGCACTTAATTTAGCTTCAACTTCTTCATCTGCAATATCAAAGACATCATACTCTTTGATTTGTAACAACTGTGCTAAACTTAATTTAGAAATGAGCAAAGCATTTTCTGCATTAACTAATCTTTGATTATGAGTTGCAATTGTAGCATTTACATCCAACAGATCTCCTTTGGGAACAACCCCTGCATTCACTAATTCTGTTGTTCTCTTTTTTTGTTCTGTATTGAGTATTAATTGTTCTCTTTGTACTTTTAAGCTTTCTTTATTAAATAAAATTTGTAAATAGGCATTAATTATATTTAAAGAAATATCTTCTTTTATTTTTGTTAATTGATATTCTGATGCTATTTTTGACAGATTTGATTTTCGTAGTTGATTTTGATTTTGTAATCCTCTATAAATATCTATCCCCATAGTTACCCCAGCTGAAGTAAATTGTGTCGTTTGATTTTCTAATATACCTGTAGTTATATTCTGATTCAAACCTATATTCCAAGAATGAGATAAATTCCCATTTATAGAGGGTAAAAATCTCGCAAATGCTATTTTTTTATTTACTGCTGCAATATCCGTATCTAAGGAAGATTGTTGTATAGCTATGTTATTTACCAATGCGTGGTTAACACATTCTTTTAAACTCCATTTGCGTTCTTGTCCTTTAACACTAAACCCTATGAATATTAAGAAGATAAGTATATTAGGTGTTTTTTTCATTATTTCAGTCTCTTCAAATCTTTACATACAATTCATTAGACTATCAAAGCAACACTTTGTTACAAACGCATTAAAAATAATTTTATTTTTGCAACAAAATCATCACTACATGAAAAAACTAACCTACTATTTTTTTACTATAATCATTAGTTTATTATTAAGCAATTGCTCCTCAACTCAAAAAATAGAATTAATGCAACCAGAACCCGATAAAGCTTTACCAGTAAATTTCCCAACTTATTCATCTTATCTGAATTTTCCCATTCAACTTACAGTAAAAGATATAGAAAATCAAACGAATAAAGCCTTAACAGGATTAATCTACGAAGACAATAATTTAGAGGATGATAAAATCATGATCAAAATTTGGAAAAACACTCCTATTACCATGAATGAAAAAGATCAAAAATTACAAACTATGGTTCCTTTAAAAATTTGGGCAAAAGTAAAATATGGAACTTCAGTTTTAGGAATGGATCTTTATGATACTCGTGAATTTAATCTAAATGCAACCGTCAGTTTACTCAGCAATGTTAATCTCATTAATTGGCAAGTAAACACCCAAACTGAATTACAAAACATTGAATGGAATGAAAGCCCCACCGTAAGTATAGCAGGTAAAGATATTAAAATTACATATTTAATAAATCCTACTTTAAAATATTTTAAAAGCAAAATAGAAAAGAGTTTAGATGATGCTATTGGTAAATCATTAGATTTTAAAAAACAAATTTATGATCTAATGCAAAAAGCAAGTGAACCTATAGAAATGAATAAAAATTACGAAACTTGGTTACGTATTAATCCGCAAGAAATTCATTCTACTCAAATTGTTTTAAATGACAATAAGATTCATCTAAACATAGGTCTAAAATGCCAAATAGAATCTTTAGTTGGACAAAAACCGCAAAATTTATTTGATAAAAACAAACTCATATTAAAGACCACTCAACAATTACCTAATAAAATAACAGCTTCATTAGTTGCATTATCTACTTATAATGATGCTTCAAGATTAATAAATAATAACTTTAAAGGAAAGGAATTCAGTTCTGGAAATCGAAAAATTAGCATCCAAAATGTTTCCATTTGGCATAAACAAGGAAAAATGATCATTGCTCTTGATCTTTTAGGTAGCTTAAATGGACGTATTTATTTGTCTGGATTTCCCAAGTACGATACAGAAAAAAAAGAATTTTATTTTGACGATTTAGATTATGCCTTAGAAACTAAAAGTAAACTGATTAAAACAGCTAATTGGCTATTTCAAAGTGCTATTATTCAAAAACTAAAAGCTAATTGTAGATACTCGATTGCCTCAAATTTAGAAGAAGGAAAGAAAAGCATAATGCAATATTTAAATAACTATTCCCCTTTACAAGGTATTTATATTAATGGTAAATTAACCCATATTGATTTTGACAAAGTACAACTTACGAATGAATCTATCCTAGGATTCTTAACCATAACAGGTAATTTAAAAGTAGAGGTAAACGGTTTACAATAATAATTAGCTTTTATCAAAAAAAAGAAAAGTTAGTGATGTATCACTAACTTTTCTTTTTTTTATACATTTTATAAACATAATAACTTGCTAAACCAACTAAGATGTAAGGAATTGCCATTAGGTATACTATCCCATCATTTACCGCTTGTGCCTGTTCTACATTTCCTGTACTTTCTAATGAGGCACGACACATGGCGCATTGTGCTTTAAACTCTATAGATAATAAGAAGCAAAGAACAAAAAACAAAACACTTATTATCTTCACATTTTTATTATTTTCTTTAGTTTGCATAATAGGGAGAAATCATTAAATACACTACAACACCTGTTACCGCTACGTATAACCATAAAGGAAATGCCCATTTAGCTATTAACTTATGACGATCAAAACTACCTAACAACGCTCTAACGTATGTTATCAAAACAAGCGGAATGATACCTATTGACAAAACAATATGTGTAATTAAAATAAAAAAATAGAGTGCTTTCATGATGCCAACACCGCCATAAGGTGTCGATTCGGCAGTCATGTGATAGGCTACATACATCCCTAAAAAAGCTACAGAACAAACTATTGCAAATTTAATTAATCGTTCATGCAATAAACGATTTCCTTTTTTTATAGCAATTACCGCCCCAATCAAAAGAATAGCTGTTAAACCATTAATCGTTGCATAAATAGGAGGCAAAAAAGTTAGAGGTTTTACATTAAATCCAAAATCCTTTAATTTAACTTTAAACAAAACAGCTACCACTAAAGGAATAGTAACTGACAAAATGGTAATGATTATATTATATTTCTTTTTTAAACTATTTTCCATACTGCTTTTATGAAATTATTGATTTTTTATTCCGCTAACAATTTTGATATATCCTTCTTGATCTGTTTTATCCCATCAGCTTTTAATCCATCATAATATACTATAGGATTTCCATAATTATCTTTACTGCAACGTATATTTCCTTCTTTATCAATTAAGGCAAACATTCCAGAGTGTTCAAATCCTCCTTTTACTTTTTTATTTTGTCCGACATATAGATTAAACCCTTTTTGTGCTAAATCATATATTTCTTTTTGATTCCCCGTTAGAAAATGCCAGTTCATTCCTTTTAAATTCAAACTTTCTGCATGATCTTTTAAAACTTTTTGAGTATCTGTTTCAGGGTTAATCGTAATAGATGCAATACCAAAATTAGCATTGGAAGCAAAACTATCTTGTATTAATTTCATATTACGATTCATGATAGGACAAATGGTCGGACAAGTAGTAAAGAAAAACTCTAATACAAAAACTTTCCCTTTATAGCTTTCATTTGAAATCGTTTTCCCATTCTGATTCATTAGAGAAAATTTAGGTGCAGCTCCCACTGTAAACAAATCACTTTTACCTGCACCTTGATCTACTAGTGTACTCAAACGATCTCCCTTTACGACTTCTCCTTCCTTAATACGTTTGACAATCTTTGGAATAAAAAAAATTCCAAAGATTAAAAGAATAAAGCTAAGACCTATATATGATTTATTTTTCATGGTTAAAATTTCTTGTGATATTATTTTTTTTCATGTAATCGAAAATTCTCTTTATTCTGATTCCTCTTAAGAGCCAAACGATATTCACGTAACAATATTTTTATATCATCTGTCATTTCATTATGTAAATCAGCAGCAGAAGTAGTATTATAACTTTCTCGGTATTCTTCTACCCCTTCCTTATTTTTACCTATACGACCTCTGTGATTTATATCTTTATCTAAGATAAACACTTCTGAAGTAGCACAATCTTCATTTAATTTTCCCTTTAACTTAAAAGAATCGTAATATGCTTGAATTTGAGATTTAGAAGCAAAAACTACATGATAAGCAGACATATTTTCTGTAAAGCCCTTTAATTTTTCAAATAATTCTTTTACTTGATTTTGACTTCCATCAACGGCTAAAAAAACGACTTGAAAATCTTTAAACCCTACATACTTATCATAAATCTTTTGATTAAAATTAAAAGCATTCCCTTGAATACTTTTAATATCACTTCCTAAAAACCCCATAACTGTTATTTTATTTTTCAATGTTATAGATTTTTTATCTAATGATTCCCATTTGGGTAAATCCAGATTATTCTTTGAAATAATAGGTAAAAATAATTGATTATGAGTAGCCGAAGCAAAAATCAGATAAATAACAATTGGTAAAACCAACAATATTATAAGTATTACTTTTTTCTTCATACAAAATAATTTAGAGAGATTACAAAAATAAAAAAATCCCGACGTAAATCGGGATTCTTTATGAATTAATATGTTGTTAAAAATTCCACTTTATGGTTGAATTTTTGAACACCTCAAATACATAATTAGCCTCTATTAATAAGATAAAAACTATATATATGATTAAGAATACTAATGGCGCTACTATAGACCAACGAAAAGAAGAAACTTCTCCTTCAAGGTGCATAAATGACCACATAATCCCGTATGCCTTAGCTACTGTTAAGATAATGAAGATCCAATTAAGTAAATTAGTTCCTAAAATAGCTGTAAAATAAAGTGAATGAGGCTTGTAAATACCTAAAACAACTTCTATAATTGTTATAACAGAAAGTATTCCGAAAACTTTCCAAATTTTTCCCGCGTTCGATTCGTGTGCGTGTCCCATAATCTTACCTTTTTTATTATACTAAGTAGAAGAATGTAAATACAAACACCCAAACTAAATCTACAAAGTGCCAGTATAAACCTACCTTCTCAACCATTTCATAAGTACCTCTTCTTTCATAAGTACCTAAAAGTACATTAAAGAAGATAATGATATTAATAACCACACCTGAAAATACGTGGAAACCGTGAAATCCTGTAATAAAGAAAAAGAAATCAGCAAATAACTTATTTCCATATTCATTTTGCACCATGTTAGCTCCTTCAACTACCGATTTTGCTCCTTCTAATCTTTTTAAAGATTCTTCACGAGTTAAAACAATTTTTTGTTTCGTTTCTTGATTAACTTTTTCCGAACGGATTAACAAATCAGGATTTGCTTTAAATCCTTCTACTACCTCTGTAACAGAAACAGAAGTCAACGGAGACTCTCCAACAAACCATAAACCTTGATTACGCGTATGTTGTGTTCTCTCTTCTGGCAAATTGAGCGCAAACTCATGTAAAGCTACGCGTTTACCATTTTTATCAACAAATTGTAAAATTGATCCTCCTTTAGTTTCTACAGCACCATACTCACCTTTGATAAAGTTCTTCCATTCCCAAGCTTGAGAACCAACGAAGATCAAACCTCCAATAATAGTAAGGAACATATAGATTGCTACTTTATCTTTTTTCATTTGGTGACCAGCATCAACAGCCAACACCATAGTTACAGATGAAAAAATTAAGATAAAAGTCATCAATGCTACATAATACATTGGAGCCGGTACTCCATGCATGAATGGGAAGTGAGTAAACACTTCATCGGCCAAAGGCCAAGTTTCAATAAATTTAAATCTTGAAAAACCGTAAGAAGCAAGGAATCCAGAGAAAGTTAAAGCATCCGAAACGATGAAGAACCACATCATCATTTTACCATAGCTTGCTTTCATAGGCTCGTTTCCGCCGCCCCAAACTTTACCTTCAGTACTTGTAGTAACTGTCGTTGCCATAGAATTCATTTTAAAAAGTTGTCAAATTTACATTTTTTATTTTTTATACGAAATATAAAAACAGAAACAAATACACCCAAAGAAAATCTAAAAAATGCCAAAACATCGCACCAAGCTCTATTCCAGCGGTTTGAGTAGAATTATACTTTTGTTTATAATGATTATAAATTATAATTAATAACGAAATTACACCCGCAAAAAGATGAACCAAATGCAATAAAGTCAACATATACAAAAAAGAAGTCGTTACAGTACTCTCACTTCCTGTAAAATAATAACCCATCCTTATAATTTGACTAAATCCAGCAAATTGAAAGAAAACAAACATCAAACCTAAAAACAAAGTTAATCCTAAATACATAGAAGTTTTAGAACGATTGTTTTTACGTATAGATAATTTAGCCAAATGAATTGTTATACTACTCATAATGATTACAATGGTACTAATTGTAAAAGCAGGAGGTAAAATCATATCGTGTACCCAATCTTTACGAGAGGCACTGACCAAATAAGCACTAGTAAGTCCTGCAAACATCATAAACATACTAAGCATACCAAACAATAAAATCAATTTGTAGGAACGAACTTGTTTTTGTTTTTCCTCTTCTATAATAATTTCCATTATCTTAAAAATTTATCTAAAACATACACTATCTGCAATAGCGAGATATACGTTACACTCACTAACATTAAACTCTTAGCCGCTTTTGCTGTTTGCTGCTGATACAACCTAATAGCATACAACAACATCCAAATCCCCATAGCTAAAACAAAAAATGCTGACAAACTAGACAAATACAGCTGTCCTGTATAACCAAAACTAGGCAAAACAGAAGCTACCACTAACCAAATCGTATACAGAATCGTCTGAATAGCTGTTGATTTATCTCGATTTCCCGTTGGCAACATAAAAAAACCACCTTTTTTATAATCATCAAATAAAAACCAACCTATAGACCAAAAATGAGGAAATTGCCAAAAAAACTGAATTAAAAACAATGTTCCAGCCTCAATACCAAACTCATTTGTAGCCGCAACCCAACCTAACATAAAAGGAATTGCCCCTGGAAAAGCTCCCACAAAAACAGATAAAGGGGTTTTTGTCTTCATAGGTGTATACACACTTGTATATAAAAAAATAGAAATAGCACCAAACATCGCCGATTTCTCATTAATATTATACAAAATAACAACACCTAAAACAGCTAAAAGAGTGGCTATAAAAAAAGCTTTATTCACACTCATTCTTCCTGACGGAATTGGTCTATTTTTTGTACGATCCATCAAAGCATCCAAATCCTTTTCAATAATTTGATTATAAGCATTGGACGCTCCTACCATACAATATCCTCCTATTGCTAACATAACGAGGGTAATCATCGTAGCCTGATTAATTTCCTCTACCCCAAGCATAAAACCAGCTACGGAAGAAAAAACCACACTAACAGCCAAACCTGCCTTTGTAATTTCCTTAAAATCAAACAAAAAAGTTTTTAGCAATAAAGATATTTTATGAGTAGTACTCAAAGTAAAAAAATTTAAAATCGCGACAAAGATACGTTTTAGTTCAAAAGTATAAAAATCTAATTCATTTTAATTTTAACCAAAAAAATTAACCTTTTATATAAATAAACTTAAAAAAAAAGACTTTATTTTTATTCAAAATAGCACGTAGAAGCTTTTCTATAGAAAAAAAAGAAAAAAAACATCTAAATTTACCATATAAAATATAATAAAAAATGAAAACGCCTCTTTTTCAAATATTAATATCTTTTATATCACTATTTTTAAATTGCCTTTTTACCAATGTAACCTTTTCACAAGTTCCCGACGCAGGTAAAGCAACAACTGGTAGCGGTCTTTACAAGGATCGTATATTTTGGTTAAACTGGGATCTCAATAAAGACGGCACTAGTGGTGATTTAATCATTAACGGATCTACAAGAACGTTTACTTCTGCTGCTGGAGTTATTTATCAAGCCACAATATCAAACGTTACGGGTACACCAAAATCTAGTAACTCTTATGATTATTTTGGAAACAACTTCCCAAGTGGTTATGGAAATATTGGAGGAAATACTGGAGCAGGCAATATTGTAGGTATAAATAATGGATGCAATGCCTGTACTTCTACTTTCAGAATTACCATAACAGCCAATTATCCAAATGGCATATCGGGTAATGTGGCCGCCTTTGTCATAGGAGGAACAGAAACCTTAGCCAATACAAATGAATATTATCAGCTTACAGTACCATCAGGAACTGTAAGATACTTAGACAAATACATCAGAAATGATAACTGGACTAACTCATCTATCAGACTCGATGTATCAAATTCAGGAAGAACCATTAGAGTTACAAACCCTGGAAGTGGCGATAGTAGAGGAGATGCAATATTAATTGCTGAAGATGTCCCCTATATAGATGCTCAAGTTAAAGGAGGAGGAGGTCAGCATTTTGGTATCGGTTTTATAGAAGATCTTGATTATTCGGATGCGCCTAATTCATACGGTAAAGCCACTCATATAGTAAACAATTCAATACAAGGTGGAACCTTTACCTCTCCCAGTCAAAACATTTTAAGCACAACAACTAACGTACTTGACACACAACGAGGATCTTTTGTCAGTCCCAACCTAGTACTGGGAAACAACATTGATGTTGAAAGCTCTTATAATCCTGTAACAGCTGGCAATATTCCGAACACAGATGACATTACTGGAATCGATGATGAAGATGGTATACAAGACATCAATTGGTCTACATGTACAGGAACTGTATTTGTTAAAAACACTACTGCTAGCGTAGCTTATTTAAATTTATGGATAGATGCTAATTCAAATGGTATTTTTGACAATAATGAAAACACCAACGTATCAATTCCTTCAGGAACAAATGGAAACGTAAGCGTTCCTTTAAATCCAATAAGCGGACTAACTTCTGGTAATAGCTATTATGCTAGATTAAGGCTATCAACAACACCAAACCTTTCTCCTTCTGGTTTTGCTGCTGATGGAGAAGTTGAAGATCATTGGGTAAATATTACAAAAACAACATTAACTACTAACCCTCTTACTTCCTGCGTTGGTTCACCTATAATCTTCTCTTCTATTTCTGGGATGCTTAGTTATAACTGGACTGGACCAAATGGTTTTACATCAAATCAACAAAACCCAATAATTGCAAATAGTAACACTAACCATAATGGTATCTACACACTTGTCGTTACAACACCTGGAGGTTGTACTATATCAGATTCAACGAATGTAATAGTCAACCCATTACCAACAGCTCCTATTATATCAAATATAATACAACCTAGTTGCAATGTTTCTACAGGAAGTGTTAGTTTTAACAATTTACCTGCATCTGGTACATGGACTGTTACAGCTTCACCTGGTGGCACTAGCATAACAGGTTCTGGAACTAATGCAATTTTTAGTGGCCTAACAGGAAATAACACCTATACTTTTACTGTCACTAATTCTAATAGCTGTACCTCTGCTGTAAGTGCGCAGGTGACTATCAATGCGCAACCTGTAACGCCTAATGCGCCATTAGCGGGGGCTGTTACCCAACCTACTTGTACTAATGCTTCGGGTAGTTTTCAAATTGTGGGTTACAATACCACTAGTCTTTATACTTTCAGTCCTGCGGTTTTGAATATCTCGCCAACGGGGATTGTTACGGCCAATGCGGGTACTTATACTTTTACGGAAACCAATGCGGTGGGCTGTACCTCTGCTGTAAGTGCGCAGGTGACTATCAATGCGCAACCTGTAACGCCTAATGCGCCATTAGCGGGGGCTGTTACCCAACCTACTTGTACTAATGCTTCGGGTAGTTTTCAAATTGTGGGTTACAATACCACTAGTCTTTATACTTTCAGTCCTGCGGTTTTGAATATCTCGCCAACGGGGATTGTTACGGCCAATGCGGGTACTTATACTTTTACGGAAACCAATGCGGTGGGCTGTACCTCTGCTGTAAGTGCGCAGGTGACTATCAATGCGCAACCTGCAACGCCTAATGCGCCATTAGCGGGGGCTGTTACACAACCTACTTGTTCTAATGCTTCGGGTAGTTTTCAAATTGTGGGCTACAATACCACTAGTCTTTATACTTTCAGTCCTGCGGTTTTGAATATCTCGCCAACGGGGATTGTTACGGCCAATGCGGGTACTTATACTTTTACGGAAACCAATGCGGTGGGCTGTACCTCTGCTGTAAGTGCGCAGGTGACTATCAATGCGCAACCTGTAACGCCTAATGCGCCATTAGCGGGGGCTGTTACACAACCTACTTGTTCTAATGCTTCGGGTAGTTTTCAAATTGTGGGTTACAATACCACTAGTCTTTATACTTTCAGTCCTGCGGTTTTGAATATCTCGCCAACGGGGATTGTTACGGCCAATGCGGGGACTTATACTTTTACGGAAACCAATGCGGTGGGCTGTACCTCTGCTGTAAGTGCGCAGGTGACTATCAATGCGCAACCTGTAACGCCTAATGCGCCATTAGCGGGGGCTGTTACACAACCTACTTGTTCTAATGCTTCGGGTAGTTTTCAAATTGTGGGCTACAATACCACTAGTCTTTATACTTTCAGTCCTGCGGTTTTGAATATCTCGCCAACGGGGATTGTTACGGCCAATGCGGGTACTTATACTTTTACGGAAACCAATGCGGTGGGCTGTACCTCTGCTGTAAGTGCGCAGGTGACTATCAATGCGCAACCTGCAACGCCTAATGCGCCATTAGCGGGGGCTGTTACCCAACCTACTTGTTCTAATGCTTCGGGTAGTTTTCAAATTGTGGGCTACAATACCACTAGTCTTTATACTTTCAGTCCTGCGGTTTTGAATATCTCGCCAACGGGGATTGTTACGGCCAATGCGGGGACTTATACTTTTACGGAAACCAATGCGGTGGGCTGTACCTCTGCTGTAAGTGCGCAGGTGACTATCAATGCGCAACCTGTAACGCCTAATGCGCCATTAGCGGGGGCTGTTACACAACCTACTTGTACTAATGCTTCGGGTAGTTTTCAAATTGTGGGCTACAATACCACTAGTCTTTATACTTTCAGTCCTGCGGTTTTGAATATCTCGCCAACGGGGATTGTTACGGCCAATGCGGGTACTTATACTTTTACGGAAACCAATGCGGTGGGCTGTACCTCTGCTGTAAGTGCGCAGGTGACTATCAATGCGCAACCTGTAACGCCTAATGCGCCATTAGCGGGGGCTGTTACACAACCTACTTGTTCTAATGCTTCGGGTAGTTTTCAAATTGTGGGCTACAATACCACTAGTCTTTATACTTTCAGTCCTGCGGTTTTGAATATCTCGCCAACGGGGATTGTTACGGCCAATGCGGGGACTTATACTTTTACGGAAACCAATGCGGTGGGCTGTACCTCTGCTGTAAGTGCGCAGGTGACTATCAATGCGCAACCTGTAACGCCTAATGCGCCATTAGCGGGGGCTGTTACACAACCTACTTGTTCTAATGCTTCGGGTAGTTTTCAAATTGTGGGTTACAATACCACTAGTCTTTATACTTTCAGTCCTGCGGTTTTGAATATCTCGCCAACGGGGATTGTTACGGCCAATGCGGGGACTTATACTTTTACGGAAACCAATGCGGTGGGCTGTACCTCTGCTGTAAGTGCGCAGGTGACTATCAATGCGCAACCTGTAACGCCTAATGCGCCATTAGCGGGGGCTGTTACACAACCTACTTGTTCTAATGCTTCGGGTAGTTTTCAAATTGTGGGTTACAATACCACTAGTCTTTATACTTTCAGTCCTGCGGTTTTGAATATCTCGCCAACGGGGATTGTTACGGCCAATGCGGGGACTTATACTTTTACGGAAACCAATGCGGTGGGCTGTACCTCTGCTGTAAGTGCGCAGGTGACTATCAATGCGCAACCTGCAACGCCTAATGCGCCATTAGCGGGGGCTGTTACACAACCTACTTGTTCTAATGCTTCGGGTAGTTTTCAAATTGTGGGTTACAATACCACTAGTCTTTATACTTTCAGTCCTGCGGTTTTGAATATCTCGCCAACGGGGATTGTTACGGCTAATGCGGGGACTTATACTTTTACGGAAACCAATGCGGTGGGCTGTACCTCTGCTGTAAGTGCGCAGGTGACTATCAATGCGCAACCTGTAACGCCTAATGCGCCATTAGCGGGGGCTGTTACACAACCTACTTGTTCTAATGCTTCGGGTAGTTTTCAAATTGTGGGCTACAATACCACTAGTCTTTATACTTTCAGTCCTGCGGTTTTGAATATCTCGCCAACGGGGATTGTTACGGCCAATGCGGGGACTTATACTTTTACGGAAACCAATGCGGTGGGCTGTACCTCTGCTGTAAGTGCGCAGGTGACTATCAATGCGCAACCTGTAACGCCTAATGCGCCATTAGCGGGGGCTGTTACACAACCTACTTGTTCTAATGCTTCGGGTAGTTTTCAAATTGTGGGCTACAATACCACTAGTCTTTATACTTTCAGTCCTGCGGTTTTGAATATCTCGCCAACGGGGATTGTTACGGCTAATGCGGGTACTTATACTTTTACGGAAACCAATGCGGTGGGCTGTACCTCTGCTGTAAGTGCGCAGGTGACTATCAATGCGCAACCTGTAACGCCTAATGCGCCATTAGCGGGGGCTGTTACACAACCTACTTGTTCTAATGCTTCGGGTAGTTTTCAAATTGTGGGCTACAATACCACTAGTCTTTATACTTTCAGTCCTGCGGTTTTGAATATCTCGCCAACGGGGATTGTTACGGCCAATGCGGGGACTTATACTTTTACGGAAACCAATGCGGTGGGCTGTACCTCTGCTGTAAGTGCGCAGGTGACTATCAATGCGCAACCTGCAACGCCTAATGCGCCATTAGCGGGGGCTGTTACACAACCTACTTGTTCTAATGCTTCGGGTAGTTTTCAAATTGTGGGCTACAATACCACTAGTCTTTATACTTTCAGTCCTGCGGTTTTGAATATCTCGCCAACGGGGATTGTTACGGCCAATGCGGGGACTTATACTTTTACGGAAACCAATGCGGTGGGCTGTACCTCTGCTGTAAGTGCGCAGGTGACTATCAATGCGCAACCTGCAACGCCTAATGCGCCATTAGCGGGGGCTGTTACACAACCTACTTGTTCTAATGCTTCGGGTAGTTTTCAAATTGTGGGTTACAATACCACTAGTCTTTATACTTTCAGTCCTGCGGTTTTGAATATCTCGCCAACGGGGATTGTTACGGCCAATGCGGGGACTTATACTTTTACGGAAACCAATGCGGTGGGCTGTACCTCTGCTGTAAGTGCGCAGGTGACTATCAATGCGCAACCTGTAACGCCTAATGCGCCATTAGCGGGGGCTGTTACACAACCTACTTGTTCTAATGCTTCGGGTAGTTTTCAAATTGTGGGTTACAATACCACTAGTCTTTATACTTTCAGTCCTGCGGTTTTGAATATCTCGCCAACGGGGATTGTTACGGCCAATGCGGGTACTTATACTTTTAAGGAAACCAATGCGGTGGGCTGTACCTCTGCTGTAAGTGCGCAGGTGACTATCAATGCGCAACCTGCAACGCCTAATGCGCCATTAGCGGGGGCTGTTACACAACCTACTTGTTCTAATGCTTCGGGTAGTTTTCAAATTGTGGGTTACAATACCACTAGTCTTTATACTTTCAGTCCTGCGGTTTTGAATATCTCACCAACGGGGATTGTTACGGCCAATGCGGGTACTTATACTTTTACGGAAACCAATGCGGTGGGCTGTACCTCTGCTGTAAGTGCGCAGGTGACTATCAATGCGCAACCTGTAACGCCTAATGCACCATTAGCGGGGGCTGTTACACAACCTACTTGTACTAATGCTTCGGGTAGTTTTCAAATTGTGGGCTACAATACCACTAGTCTTTATACTTTCAGTCCTGCGGTTTTGAATATCTCGCCAACGGGGATTGTTACGGCCAATGCGGGGACTTATACTTTTACGGAAACCAATGCGGTGGGCTGTACCTCTGCTGTAAGTGCGCAGGTGACTATCAATGCGCAACCTGCAACGCCTAATGCACCATTAGCGGGGGCTGTTACACAACCTACTTGTTCTAATGCTTCGGGTAGTTTTCAAATTGTGGGCTACAATACCACTAGTCTTTATACTTTCAGTTCTGCGGTTTTGAATATCTCGCCAACGGGGATTGTTACGGCCAATGCGGGTACTTATACTTTTACGGAAACCAATGCGGTGGGCTGTACCTCTGCTGTAAGTGCGCAGGTGACTATCAATGCGCAACCTGTAACGCCTAATGCGCCATTAGCGGGGGCTGTTACACAACCTACTTGTTCTAATGCTTCGGGTAGTTTTCAAATTGTGGGCTACAATACCACTAGTCTTTATACTTTCAGTCCTGCGGTTTTGAATATCTCACCAACGGGGATTGTTACGGCCAATGCGGGTACTTATACTTTTACGGAAACCAATGCGGTGGGCTGTACCTCTGCTGTAAGTGCGCAGGTGACTATCAATGCGCAACCTGTAACGCCTAATGCACCATTAGCGGGGGCTGTTACACAACCTACTTGTACTAATGCTTCGGGTAGTTTTCAAATTGTGGGCTACAATACCACTAGTCTTTATACTTTCAGTCCTGCGGTTTTGAATATCTCGCCAACGGGGATTGTTACGGCCAATGCGGGGACTTATACTTTTACGGAAACCAATGCGGTGGGCTGTACCTCTGCTGTAAGTGCGCAGGTGACTATCAATGCGCAACCTGTAACGCCTAATGCACCATTAGCGGGGGCTGTTACACAACCAAGCTGTATCACTTCAACAGGAAGTGTTATTTTAAATGGTTTATCAACATCAGATCCATGGACTATTATAGCATCACCAAGTGGCCTTACTTTAAATGGTACCGGAACTAGTGTAAATTTTACAGGACTAAATCCAGGTAATACTTATACCTTCACAGTTACTAATTCTAATGGTTGTATTTCACCTTCATCATCTGCTATAACAGTATATAATCAAATATGTGCAGTAGATGAAACAACAACCCCTATAAACGGTCTATCAGGAGGCACAACAGCTCCTCTGACTGCCAATGATACACTTAACGGAGCATTGGTAACAGTAGGAACGGCTCCTGGTAATGTTCAAATTACGGCAAGTACAGTTCCTATAGGCTCTGGGCTAATCGTAAATCCAAACGGAACAGTATCCATACCAGCTAACACCCCTGCCGGAACATACACCGTTAACTACACCATTTGTGAAGTTAACAACCCTAAAAACTGTAGCAATGTTAATTCAGATGTAGTAGTGGGTACTCCTCAAATTATAGCGATAACAGAAACAACAACCCCTATAAACGGTCTATCAGGAGGCACAACGGCTCCTCTGACTGCCAATGATACACTTAACGGAGCATTGGTAACAGTAGGAACGGCTCCTGGTAATGTTCAAATTACGGCAAGTACAGTTCCTATAGGCTCTGGGCTAATCGTAAATCCAAACGGAACAGTATCCATACCAGCTAACACCCCTGCCGGAACATACACCGTTAACTACACCATTTGTGAAGTTAACAACCCTAAAAACTGTAGCAATGTTAATTCAGATGTAGTAGTGGGTACTCCTCAAATTATAGCGATAACAGAAACAACAACCCCTATAAACGGTCTATCAGGAGGCACAACGGCTCCTCTGACTGCCAATGATACACTTAACGGAGCATTGGTAACAGTAGGAACGGCTCCTGGTAATGTTCAAATTACGGCAAGTACAGTTCCTATAGGCTCTGGGCTAATCGTAAATCCAAACGGAACAGTATCCATACCAGCTAACACCCCTGCCGGAACATACACCGTTAACTACACCATTTGTGAAGTTAACAACCCTAAAAACTGTAGCAATGTTAATTCAGATGTAGTAGTGGGTACTCCTCAAATTATAGCGATAACAGAAACAACAACCCCTATAAACGGTCTATCAGGAGGCACAACGGCTCCTCTGACTGCCAATGATACACTTAACGGAGCATTGGTAACAGTAGGAACGGCTCCTGGTAATGTTCAAATTACGGCAAGTACAGTTCCTATAGGCTCTGGGCTAATTGTAAATCCAAACGGAACAGTATCTATACCAGCTAACACCCCTGCCGGAACATACACCGTTAACTACACCATTTGTGAAGTTAACAACCCTAAAAACTGTAGCAATGTTAATTCAGATGTAGTAGTGGGTACTCCTCAAATTATAGCGATAACAGAAACAACAACCCCTATAAACGGTCTATCAGGAGGCACAACAGCTCCTCTGACTGCCAATGATACACTTAACGGAGCATTGGTAACAGTAGGAACGGCTCCTGGTAATGTTCAAATTACGGCAAGTACAGTTCCTATAGGCTCTGGGCTAATTGTAAATCCAAACGGAACAGTATCCATACCAGCTAACACCCCTGCCGGAACATACACCGTTAACTACACCATTTGTGAAGTTAACAACCCTAAAAACTGTAGCAATGTTAATTCAGATGTAGTAGTGGGTACTCCTACTATTAATGCCCAAAACGACATCTTTTCTTCTCAAAACGGTAGCCAAGGAGAGACATTAGGAAATATATTTACAAATAATGGAAATGGATCCGATTTAGCTGACGGAAATCAAGCTAATTTAAATAACATAACATTAACAACAACTGCTTGGACAGGTCAAAAAAATCCATACATTGATTTAAATGGTAACGTAATAGTCCCTTCTGGAACACCTTCTGGAACTTATATTATACCTTATAAAATTTGTTTGTTAACACCATTTAACACTATTTGTGATACTGCTACAGTAACGGTAAAAGTTGATCCATCGAACAATGAAGAGTTTGTTATTTACAACCACATGACTCCTAATGGAGATGGAGATAACGATGTATTCTTTATAGACGGAGTAGATAAGTTTCCTAATAATTCTGTAGAAGTTTACAACCGTTGGGGAGTATTAGTATATCAGGTAAAAAGTTATAACAATAACGATCGAGCATTCCGAGGCATATCATCGGGAAGAGTTACAATTGAAAAGTCAGAACAATTGCCAGAAGGAACATATTATTATATTTTTAAATATGAAAATAAGAGTGGTGTAACCAAAGAAAAAGCAGGTTATTTATATATCAATAGATAGTGAATTAATATTCCTCCGTTTAAGACGGAGGATATTTTAACCAAAAATCATGTATTAGAAATAAATAAGGACTTTGAATCTAAAGAAGTGTCTTTTTTCGGCTTAATTGAGTTATTTTAAAAATTGATAATCTTGTCATTTATAAAATAGAAGCGAAATCACATACCTTAAACAATGTAATTTCTCCCTTGATTCGAAGTAACAAACTACAACTAGATTACGGCTTTTGCTCCCTATCTACAAGATTTTTTTTGTTCCTTTTTTGTCTATTCATCTCACGTATGAAGTCTAATACCAAATTCTAGTTAAAAAAACACTAGTAACCACAACTCCTTTTTATTATTCACCAATACATTTTTCTTTTTCCATTCAAAAAAAAACAAAGTGAAGTTATTTTTTTTAACAAAACATTTGTTTTTTTATTGAAAACACAGTATATTTGACTTAGTTATATTTCCATAAATGGTTATTATTATTAAAAAACAAATATACGATGATACCACACAAACAAAACAATTTACCTACATCCTTACAAAAAAATAACAACCCCCAATCATTCCTTATATTATTTTTAGGTATCTACATCCCTTGTATTTTTTATTTTTTTTAAATCTTTATAAATATGTCATTTAAATCTAAACTAGTAGTAGCAGGAAAAGAGTACACCGTATTAAACGTAAATTACGGGTTATTTCAAGAAACAGACGCAACAGGTAGACCTTCTACCGTAACAAGAGGAGGTAAAATTGAGTTAACTATTGAAGGAACAGCAGACACTTCGTTCTTTGAGTGGATGACCAACTCTTTTGAAAGAAAAGACGGTAGTGTAAAATTCTTTAAAAGAGATAGCGATGCTGTTTTAAAAGAATTAAAATTCTCAGAAGCTTATGTTGTAAAATTCAGAGAAAACTTCGACTCAACTGGGGTAAACCCATTAACCGAAACCTTTACTATTTCAGCTAAAAAAATTGAATTAGGATCAGGCGCTTACCAAAACGAATGGGTATAACAACACCTAAGAGGCTGTCCTAAAAGGTCACAATCTTATCATTTCGATTAAAGGAAAACCAAGAGTTTTGCCCAAATAGGAGAAGCAAATCACATATTACTGTGACTTCTCCTATGGTCGAAGTGACAACTAAAGATTGATTTTTCACTTTTCAGACAGCCTCTTTTTTAACCCAGATTCCGGATTAGACTTGGTTGTGAAACAAAAATTTTCAATAAATTCAAGTGCTCACGGAAAATTTTAGAAGAAGAAATAGTGAACTATTTTGATGATTAAAATTGGAGTACGTGCTTGAATTGGAAGAAAAATAAAGTGGAATAGATTTACTTCGTCTATTCGCTACGCTCGGGTCTAATGCGTAATCTGGGTTTAATTCCTTCTTTTAAAAACACTATAAAAATTTAAGACATGTCATTTTTAGCCAAATTAGAATTAGACGGTAACACCTATAATATCTTAAACTGCGATTATAATTTCACACAAGAAATAGATGCGACAGGAAAACCACAAGGCATGCCCCAAGGAGGTGAAATCAACATCCGTATAGAAAGCAACGGCAAAACTAACCTACTACAGTGGATGCTAGACCATAGTCAAACCAAAAACGGTACCATTATTTTCTTTCGTAGAGACGCTATGAGCAAATTACAAGAACTAAAATTTGAAAAAGCCTTTTGTGTATCCTTTTCCGAGTTCTTTGATTCCCAAAACAACCAACCCTTACAAATAGCCATGCGACTCATAGCCAAACGTTTTACACTAAACGATACCACCCATGAAAAAAAATGGAAAGACTAACAAAACCAAACAACTAAAAAACACAGACCATGGAAACCTATAACAGTGATTATGGCAGACTCAATCATCCTGATGATCTAGCTAAATACGCCTCCGTTGGCACTTTTAAAGACTTTTTAGCCGATAAATCAAGCCCCTTAGTTTACTGTACCCTAACAGTAGAAGGCAAATCCTTTTTAGAAAAATCCCATTTTGATCTAACACTTGACCAAAAAACCAACGAACACGACACCTTTACTATTGCAACCCGTGCCGATTCCCTAGACAACCAAGAAGCATACATCATGGAAAACTCCAAAAGTTATCTAGGCAAAACCATACACATCCACCTACATCGATTTGGTGAAATAAAACAAACCTTTACAGGCATTATAACCCATCTGAACCTTTTAAAAAAAAATGGATACAGTCAGTTATACATTACAGGACATGCACCGACCATTATGCTAGAACAAGGTTTAGAATGCCAAAGTTTTGAAAACAAAACCCTAGAACAAATCATACAAGAAATAACCGCCGAATATCCAAAAGACAACTTCAACCTAATTACCAAAAACGGCAACACCCAACATGTAATCCCTTACACCGTACAATACAACCAAACCGATTACCAGTTCCTAAAACAATTGGCCATACGCTATGGCGAGTACCTGTATTATGACGGACAAAGCTTGGTGTTAGGCAATAAAGTAGGCCCTAAAATAATTGTATTAGAAGAAAACATAGACCTAATACATGTATCTTTTGAACTATCGGTAAAACCACAACAATTTACCTACACCACCTACTATACAGAATCAGGAGACAACCTACAACGAGATAGCGCCTTTGCTCAATTACAAAGCAAATTTAACCCCTACCAACTCGCAGCCCTTAAAGCTTCAAAAGACGTATTTCATAAAAAACCCAACAAACTCTACAATCAAACCGGAATTAGTAGCAAAACAGACCAAGAACTACAAGATGCCGTAAGAAAACAAAAAGAGCTACGCGAAAGTCTTATGGTGGTAAAAGGCAAAAGTAAAGATCCCCAACTCAAACAAGGCGATCTAACCAAGCTAATTGATATTAACGACAAACCGATGGAAACCTATCGGATCATAGAAATCAAACACTTTCATGATGGTAACCAGTACTACAACGAATTTGTAGCCATACCCGATTTGTGGACACCTCCTTATTTTGACGATAGTGCTTATCCTAATTGCGAAGAACAAACCGCACGAGTAGTAGACAACAACGACCCTATGGGCATGGGACGTGTACGGGTACAATTTCCATGGCAAGAAAGAAAAAACCAAAAAACCCCTTGGATTAGGTTAATACAACCCCACTCAGGAGCAGGTAAAGGCTTTCATTTTATCCCCGAAATAGGCGAGGAAGTACTGGTTGGTTTTGAAAGTGGCAACGCCGAAAAACCTTTTGTACTAGGCACTCATTATAACGGTGCCGCAACCAGTGGGTATCATACTAGCGGGAATGATGTAAAAGCCATTCATACCCGAAGTGGAACTAAAATTATTCTAAACGATGCCCAAGGCTCTGTTTTTATAGAGGATCCTAGCGGTAACACTTGGACGATGGACGGTCATGGGAATATTAATGTAAATGCGCCAAAAAACATGATCTTTACCGCAGGCGAAGATATGATTATTAACGTGGGTAAAAACATGACAACCTCCGTTGGAATGAATATATCTGAAAGTGCGGGAATGAACCATAGCACTACAGCAGGAGCCATGATGATACAAAATGCAATAGACGATTTTAGCTTACTAGCCAAAAACATAAAAAAAATAGCACATGAAAACATACAAACCTCCAGTAATAAAATAACAAAACAAGCCTTAAAAGACATAACCGTATCAAGCCAAACCAATATTAATAAACACGCCAAAGACGAGGTATTTGTAAACAGCGGTAAGAACACTAAAAATCATTAATTCTTATGAGCAATAAATCAGGAAATTATATTGAAATTGCAGGTGGATGTATAACAGAACATTGTACAGGAGAATACAATTTATTTGCTCAGGAAATGAGTTTCAATGCCGAGGATACAGTTTCTATTAACGGTGGCCAAAAAGGCACATCATATAAAACGCCAATAGAGCCTCCCAAAATACTATTAAACCAAGGAAAAGTAAAAAAAGTAGAACTAGTTACAAATCTAGATCTGGGTTCAAAGAATGATAAATCGGGAGGTACTCAATTAGGAATAATTTTTGGAAAAGAATATACTTTTCAAGTCACACAATATGATAATGAAACACCTTTAACTCGTAGGCTAACCAAATGGCAAATGCGCTACCATAGTCCAAAATACTCACAAAACAAATGGATAGATGTACCATTAAAAGTCACAGGAGATACAGTAAAAATTACTATGAATGAAGAGGATATGTGTGGTAGATTTATTTATGTTAGGGCTTATATTGACGACCCTAAAAGCGAAGGAGAAATAAAAGTCTGGAAACACAATAGGTTTAGATGGTTTGATAGAATGATAGTAGAGAAGGGATTTGAAGATAGGAAAAATGATCCGACTCTAATTGACCAACATCGAACGTCACTATGTGGAACAGCAGCAATGCTTTTTGTATATGCGAAAGAAAATGGAAGTGAATATTTGAAAAAATATTTTGAGTTTTTTAGAACAGGTTATGCTAAAATTAACAATTATAATATTAAGCCCAATCCGAAAATTTTTGATTTTAATCCAACTAATACAAATTTAGATTATCCCGCTTATAGAGTTTACAGTAATGGACGACCAATTGTTCCTCCACAACTTATGGAACAAGCAGATTGGATTTCTCTAGTTGGCACCAGAAGTTCAGATAATAAAAAATATTTAGGAAAAGATGGGGAAGATTGGAATGCTATTAACTGGACAGACTATATGGAAAAAATGGCTGTAAGCTTTTATGGCGCAAGTTTACTAGATGATAAAACGAGAGTGATTACAGGCTTAAATTTCTCTTCTGATTTGATAGAAATACAGAAAGAATATCAAAATGGTTGGAAGATAATTATGCTAATTGACTCTGATATGCTGGACGATTCTATAAGTTATTTGGGGTGTATTACAAATTATCATTGGATTTCATATGAAGGAGATTTATTTATAGACACCAACAAACAAGCTTACGAATTCTCTTATTATTGTTGGAAAAAATTATATAAAAAGAGAAGCTTTAGAACTAAAGTTTTCAATACAAATTTCTATGGATATATCAAATTTAAAAAATAGCATTATCTGCCTTTTTATTTTAATCAGTTGTAAAAACTCACACAATTGTGAAAAACAAACAATTGATATCAATAATTTATTTTATTTAACAACAAGAATTCAACCAAAATCTAATGAATATAAAGTTTATCTAAAAAAAGACAGTAAAATAATTATAGGCAAAGTAATTACTCAAAGGACAAATAAAGACTACGAAAATATAATTTTAAAATTTAAAAAAAACTTAAATGTAAAACGAAATGATAGTTTGTTTTTGGAAATCAACAAAAAAACTCACATCGTCTCTGACATAGAATTTTTAGAAGTTGAAACAACTAATGGGAGTAGTAATCCTTGTTTATTGTCTTATAAATTAGATGGTAATAAAAAATCAGGAAAAGAAATTGAACTTTAACACTTATGTTTCGCAAAAAAGTAAGATAAAAAAGTCATCTTTTTGAATAATTTTAATGAATACATTAAGATGAAACGTAAAAAATAAAACATTTTACTATGCTAATTTAGCTGATAATAATTAGTGAAATTGTTTACGAGCAAATCGAAGATCGTGTTAAGGATTTTTGGAAAATAAAACAAGGAAGTAGTTCTCTTTGTGGAATGGCGGCATTATATTATGCTATGTTAAAACGAGACTCAAAAGAATATAAAAAGTTAGCACAAAATCTATTTAGAACTGGAGAATATTCAATAGGGAAATATATTATTAAACCACACGAAAAGGCTGGGTCAGAGACATTTTCAGGGGATTTGATTAAATTTGTTTTTTAATTAATAGCAATCTAATCGATGGATTTGGAATTTATAAAGCATTTTTTACCTGAGGGTTTACTTGATTATTTTGATATTGTAGATTTTAAAGAGTTAGGCGATTTGTCAACTCAAAAAGAGTGTTTCTTTATTTATTTAGACGAAAAGAATACTCTACATTCAGTTGATAATCCTGTTCAATATGAATCAAAAGGTTTTAATGAGAGAACGCTAGTTCAAGATTTCCCTATTCGTGGAAAGACAGTGTATTTAGGAATTCGAACCAGACGTTGGCGAGAAAAAGTGAATAAATCTAAAGAGGTGAAAAACGATTATTCTTTTGTAGCTGAGGGTTCAAAATTAACTACTGAACTCTCCGGTTTTTTAAAAGATACAGGTCGAGACCCGAGAAGATACGATAAGTAATATAGCTAGCTACTATGGTGTAAAGAGCTACAT
This sequence comes from Flavobacterium davisii, assembly GCF_042182265.1. Classification (NCBI taxonomy): domain Bacteria; kingdom Pseudomonadati; phylum Bacteroidota; class Flavobacteriia; order Flavobacteriales; family Flavobacteriaceae; genus Flavobacterium; species Flavobacterium davisii. The sequence continues at coordinate 1,357,517 of NZ_CP097869.1, read as the reverse complement.
TCTTCAACGACACTATAAGAAAAAAGTGAGCGGATTTAATGAATGGGAGCAAAAAAATCATGCTGAGGATTATTTTATTTATCCTCAAAATATTGGTCAATATATCAGTATAGATGAAGTTAGTTTGTCAAAAGGAGAACTCTATACTTACTTAACCAATAAAAAAGGAAGAGGTAAAAAAGGAACTCTTATTGCTTCGATATCAGGCACAAAAAGTCAGGATATTATAGATGTCATTCTTAAAATCCCATTAGAAAAAAGACAGTTAGTTAAGGAAATAACTTTGGATATGGCTAGTAACATGAATCTAGTTGCAAAAATCTGTTTTCCTAATGCCAATATCGTTACAGACCGTTTTCATGTGGTAAAATTAGTAACCCAAGCATTACAACATCTTAGAATAGAATATCGTTGGGAAGAAATAAAGAAAGAAAATCAAGCTATAAAAGAGGCGAAAGATAAAGGTGAAAAATACAAACCATTTACCTTTGAAAATGGAGATAGCCCAAAACAACTTTTGGCAAGAAGTAGGCATATAATAACCAAATTGCCAACAGACTGGACAAAAAATCAAAGAGCGAGAGCTAAGTTGTTATTTGAATCTTATCCAAAATTAGAAGAGGCTTACAAGCATTGTATGGAGTTTAGAGCGATATATGAAACAACTTCAAAAATCATAGCAAAGGAAAAAATAGAACAATGGATTGGAAAAACTAAATCACTGAATTTTACTCATTTTAATATTGCTTCAAATAGTATTAAAAACCATTTAGATACAATTATAAGCTTCTTTAACAACAGAAATACTAATGCAAATGCAGAATCTTTTAATTCTAAAATAAAACTCTTTAGAGCGAATCTTAGAGGTGTTACAGATATTAAATTTTTCTTGTTTAGACTGGAAAAATTATTTGCTTAAAATCGAACTAATCCCCAGAAAAAATATGTGAGCCAAAGTAAGGGAATAACAGACAGTATTGATGATACAGCTTGGAATCCTAAAAAAATGGCAAAAGGGTTGTCTGTAAAAGATGTAAACATAACAGAATCTGACACTTATCATTCTAGAAATAAGAAGAAAAATTTTAATATTTTTTTAAAAAATGCACAAAATGCAGTCCAAAATAGAAATTTAGAAGATATGTTAGCAATTTTATTTTCACAATTTATAAAACCAGATCAAATTATAAAAATAAAAGATTATATTGGATATACAGAATATATTGTTACAGATGATTTAGATAGTGAGGTTAAGAAATTAAGGATAAATTTTGAGAATTATTGTGAAATAGTTACTAAATATAATTCCAATTTAGTAGCTCAGAAAGATGAAAATGAAATTAAAGATTTAATGAAAAAACCTGGATCTATAGCATATTTAGCTATGACCTCACATAGTTTAAGTCACACCCAGTTTTGGGCTGATGTTGAAGATGGTTTAAAAAGCGCATTTAGTTCAGGTAAAAACCCAGGTTATAAAAAATAATAGTGATGGAAAAAACAAAAAAAATAATTATTGTATCGTTGAGTATATTTATTATATCATTAATAGGATTTACTTATTGGTTTTTCAGTGACCACACAATAGAGATAAATTTGAAGAATATCTTTAAAGCTTCCTTACAAGTTGGGCTAATAGGTGCTATACTACCAACTCTTACATTCTTAATGATTTATTTTTTAATTAACAAAATAAAGAATATTATTACTCTTACTTTATCTATTATTGCATTAATAGTTTTTGCAATAATATTATTCTATTGGTTTTTTATAACTATGTTATTTTATGATATAAATGGAAATGAGTGGTTTATAGAGTCATTCCGTTTTTAATTTTTGAAACTAAACTATGAACAAGCAAAATATCTGCTATAAATAAAATCATATATTTCATCTACAAGTCAAAAAGTATCTCAAATGATATATCATATAGAAAGAAATAGCGAAAGCTTTTTTGGGAATAAATATGATAACTGCAGAGTTTATCAACTATATTAATTCGCTAAAAATTGAAAATTCCAATCTACAAAAAGAAAAAGAATCTTTTTTAAAGCTTTTAAACAGTTTATTGCAATGGACATACGATGTACACAGCAATTATAATGCTGGTATTAATAAAGGGTTTGATAAAATAACTTGGGCAAAAAATTTAAACTTAACCCAAGGAACAAAAGTTTTAAATATTTTATTTGGTATTAAAAGTAATCCTAAAGACAGCTATTTATTAAGTTTATTAGGAGGTCTTTTTGGAGAAAAAAAAGGATTAACTGACAGCATAGACGACACTGCTTGGAATCCTAAAAAAATGGCAAAAGGGTTATCTATAAAAGATGTAAACATTACAAAATTTGACACTTATCATTCTAGAGGCAAAAAAAATCAATTTGATGCTTTTCTAAAAGGAGCACAAACTGCAGTAAAAAACAGAAATTTAGAAGATATGTTGATGCGCCTTTTTAGTCAGTTTATTCAACCATCTTCGATAGAATTAGCAATCAAAATATTAGACTGGTCAGAATATGCTATTAAGGATGATTTGGATAAAGAAGTTAAAAAGCTTCATTTAAATTTAAAAAATTATCATTCTTTTGTTAGTAAATATAATGTAAGTTTAGTTTCCAAAACAGACGAAAATATTGTAGAATTAGATAAAAAACTAGGCTCAATCCCTTATCTAGCTATGGTATCCCATAGTTTAAGCCATACTAAATTTTGGACTGAAGTTGAAGAAGGGCTTAAAAGCGCATTCAGTTCTGCTAAAAATCCAGGATATAAAAAATAATAATTATGGAAAATGTTAAAAAATTAGTTTTACTAAGTTTATTTGTATTCAGTGTTTTTTCGATTAGTATTACTTTTTGGTATATGAGTATCGAGTTTTCAGCTAATTCTGATGTTAGTACTATTATTAAAAATTTTATTCAAATTGGGATACTAGCTGGAGTTATTTCAGTTCTTATATTCTTATTAGTTATTTTTCTTTTCAAAAAAATAAAAAACCCTTTTTTATTGACAATACTTATTGTTCTCATATTAATACTGTTTTTAATTATATCTTATTGGTATGTATTGAACATGATATACTACAGTCTTGATCAATCACAGCCTTTTTTAATTAAGTTTTTTCGTCTTTAAGACAAGAATTTACGTAGTAATAATCTCCTTATTAGGTATGATCTAATTGAAAAACCTAGTTCAATACCTTATTTAGCAATGGTATCGCATAGCTTAAGTCATACGCAGTTTTGGTCAAAAGTCGAGGAAGGTCTTAAAGGTGCATTTAGTTCAGGTAAAAACCCAGGTTATAAAAAGAAATAACATGAAAAATATTTACAAACCAATTTTATATAGTTTACTAATATTGGTTGTTTCCACTATAGGAATAACTTATTGGTATATTTCAGACCATTTGGAATATAACCCAATAGAATATAAATTTTACAAAGTATCTGATATTCAAATTCAATCTCTTATAGACGTAATCTTGCAAATAGGATTTGTTGGAGGAATACTTCCTATGTTTTTATTTTTAATAATTTATTTTTTGAAAATAAAAATCAAAAAGACTTGGTTATTTTTTTTCTTAATATTTATCTTAATAGCATTTTTTTCAATTTTAACATATAAATTTATTTTGTACACTATATTTCATGACTTCAAAAATCCAATCACATTTAAATAAATTGGAATAATTCAAGTAATAAAAAATTGATGATTTAATGAAATGACCCAGTTCAATCCCATACCTTGCAATGACTTCTCATAGTTTGAGTCATATCCAGTTTTGGGCTGATGTTGAAGATGGTTTAAAAAGCGCATTTAGTTCAGGTAAAAATCCAGGTTATAAAAATAAATGATTATGAAAAATATTCGAAAATTTATCGTTGTTAGTTTAGTAATATTTTCACTTATAGTGATAGGTATTTCAAGTTGGTATATACTATCATTAAATTATATGGAAGAATACGATTTAAAAGCAATAATCAAAATAATTACTCAAATTGGGATTGTAGGAGCAATAATTCCTTCCTTAACAATTTCATTGATATATTATTTAATGATAAAAATAGAAAACAAATTATTACTTCTATTTTTAATTATCTTTCTAATTATTTTTTTGATATTTCAAATATATGTAATAGCTCTAAAATTATTTTTTTATGATATTAATGGTTCTGTCTCATTTTTAAATTCATTAATAAAAACTTTAATAGATTTATAAATTTTCTAATGATGATTTGTGTTTTACAAACTGATTAATATTAGTAGATGAATCGTTTAAAAAACCAGTTTTTATAACCCTATCTGGCAATGACTTCTCATAGTTTGAGTCATATCCAGTTTTGGGCTGATGTTGAAGATGGTTTAAAAAGCGCATTTAGTTCAGGTAAAAATCCAGGTTATAAAAAATGAAAAAAAATCTTATATATTCGTTAATTATTTTTTTAGTATTTTCAAGTTTATTTAGCCTTTGGTATTTATTAACTTTTGGCAAATATGGTAATGTTGATTTTAATTTAACCAAAACTATTTTTTTTAAGTATGGAATAGTAATGGCATTACCGCCTAGTTTTGGTTTTTTTATTGCAAGGCTCTTATTTTTAAAAATTAAAAACCAATTAATTTTAGCTTTAATCTTGATTTTAATTTCAATTTTAGTTTTTTTCTCCTTGGCTTATATATATGTATGGTATATAACATTAAGTACATTAACAGATAATCCAGTTAAATAATATTACAACTAGTTACAATAGATATAGTATACAGCAATTATAATGCTGGTATTAATAAAGGATTTGATAAAATAACTTGGGCAAAAAATTTAAACTTAACCCAAGGGACAAAAGTTTTAAATACTTTATTTGATATTAAAAGTAATCCTAAAGACAGCTATTTATTAAGTTTATTAGGAGGTCTTTTTGGAGAAAAAAAAGGATTAACTGACAGTATAGACGACACTGCTTGGAATCCTAAAAAAATGGCAAAAGGGTTATCTATAAAAGATGTAAACATTACAAAATTTGACACTTATCATTCTAGAGGCAAAAAAAATCAATTTGACGCTTTCCTTAAAGGAGCTCAAAGCGCAGTGCAAAGCAGAAATTTAGAGGATATGTTGATGAGGCTTTTTAGTCAGTTTATTAAACCATCTCAAATTAATAATATCAGAGATTACATTGAAGATGCTGAATATGTAGTAACAGGTAATTTATTACTATAAAAATGATTCGTAATCTTGTCATTTATAAAATAGAAGCAAAATTACATACGTTAAACCCAGATTTCAAGAAAGTATTGTTCTTTGACAAATGAGAGCTAACTTGCACTTGCGAGCGAAGCCTATGTATAAAATGGTGAATTTATCCCCTCCCAGATTTTGGCTGAAATGTAAAAAGGCTTCCATTTGGAAGCCCTTTGAGACAATCAATGATGAAACACCATGTTATCTCGTATAGAATAATTTAAGCAAAGATATTACATTTCCTCGCATTTTAATAAAAAGATATTTTATGAAAAGTTTCGAAAAAATGCAAATTGTAAATCCCAATGCTGCAGGAATTGATGTTGGGTCACGTTCTCATTTTGTAGCCATAGGACAGGATGAAAATCAAATTAGAGAATTTAATGTTTATCAATCAGGATTATGCGCTTTGGTAGCTTATCTTCAAGAGAACAAGATTCGTAGTGTTGCTTTGGAGTCCACAGGGAGTTATTGGCAATCTTTGTTTATGATCTTGCAGGGAAATGGTTTTGAAGTTCTTTTGGTTCAAGGGACTCAAACAAAAAACCTCAAAGCAAAGACAGATGTGAAAGATGCACAATGGATACAGAAACTTCATTCTTTAGGGCTATTACGAGGTTCTTTTTTGCCCTCTGAAACCACTTTGCAGATAAGAACACTTCATAGACATCGTTCTAGTTTGATTGAACAAAGTTCAGGCTTTGTAAACAAAATGCAAAAAGCATTACGTTTAATGAACTTCAGACTCGACGTTGTGATAAGTGACATCACAGGAGTTTCTGGAATAAGAGTAATTGAGATGATACTATCAGGTGAAACTTCAGGTGAAAAATTAGCTGAATATTGCGACAAACGAGTTAAAAAAAGCAAAGAAGAAATAGCCGACGCTTTACAAGGTAAAATAAACAATGAATACCTACATGAGCTTTCCGATTGTTATGATATTTACAGACTTATTCAAGATAAAATAAAAAACACCGATACTCGTATTGATCAAGTGCTGAAAAATCAAACCAGAGAAATTGTTTTATCAGAAGATATCGAATTGGTAAAGAAACAGAATAAAGGGAAAAACCAACCCAAATTTGATGTACAGAAATATAGTTTAAAACTTTTTGGAGTAGATATCTTTGCTATAGAATCAGTTTGCTCAGGAACCGTTACTAGTTTTTTAGCCGAAATAGGCACCGATATATATAAATTCAAGACCTCCAAGCAATTTGTGAATTGGCTCAGGTTAGCTCCAAATAATAAAATTAGTGGAGGTAAGGTTTTGAGTAGCAGAACTCCAAAAGGGAAAAATAAATTTGCATTGACATTAAGAAATGCGGCAAATACAATTGAAAGAAAAAAAGAAGGTTACCTCGTTATGTTCTTTAAAAGGATTTCTTTTAAAAAAGGAAGAGGTGCTGCAATTACAGCAACAGCAAGAAAAATAGCAGTTATAATTTGGAATATGATAGTCAAAAAACAACATTATATACCAATAAATACAGACCAATATATTCAAGAAATGAAGAATAAAAAAACGATACAAATTAAAAAAATGATTAAAAAATACGGAATCGAAACTACTTCTTTATCAATTCCTTAAATTAAGTTAGATAGAATTACGCATTAGACCCGAGCGTAGCGAATAGACGAAGTAAATCTATTCCACTTTATTTTTCTTCCAATTCAAGCACGTACTCAAATTTTAATCATCAAAATAGTTCACTATTTCTTCTTCTAAAATTTTCCGTGAGCACTTGAATTTATTGAAAAATTTTGTTTCACAACCAAGTCTAATGCGGAATCTGGGTTTAATAATATAATTTCTCCCTTGAGTCGAAGTGACAAACTACGACTGGATTACGCTTTTGCTTCCTATCTACAAGAATTTTTTGTTCCTTTTTTATCTTTCATCTCATACATGAAGTCTAATGCGGAATTCTATCTAACTTAATTTAAGGAATTGATAAAGAAGTAGTTTCGATTCCGTATTTTTTAATCATTTTTTTAATTTGTATCGTTTTTTTATTCTTCATTTCTTGAATATATTGGTCTGTATTTATTGGTATATAATGTTGTTTTTTGACTATCATATTCCAAATTATAACTGCTATTTTTCTTGCTGTTGCTGTAATTGCAGCACCTCTTCCTTTTTTAAAAGAAATCCTTTTAAAGAACATAACGAGGTAACCTTCTTTTTTTCTTTCAATTGTATTTGCCGCATTTCTTAATGTCAATGCAAATTTATTTTTCCCTTTTGGAGTTCTGCTACTCAAAACCTTACCTCCACTAATTTTATTATTTGGAGCTAACCTGAGCCAATTCACAAATTGCTTGGAGGTCTTGAATTTATATATATCGGTGCCTATTTCGGCTAAAAAACTAGTAACGGTTCCTGAGCAAACTGATTCTATAGCAAAGAGATCTACTCCAAAAAGTTTTAAACTATATTTCTGTACATCAAATTTGGGTTGGTTTTTCCCTTTATTCTGTTTCTTTACCAATTCGATATCTTCTGATAAAACAATTTCTCTGGTTTGATTTTTCAGCACTTGATCAATACGAGTATCGGTGTTTTTTATTTTATCTTGAATAAGTCTGTAAATATCATAACAATCGGAAAGCTCATGTAGGTATTCATTGTTTATTTTACCTTGCAAAGCGTCGGCTATTTCTTCTTTGCTTTTTTTAACTCGTTTGTCGCAATATTCAGCTAATTTTTCACCTGAAGTTTCACCTGATAGTATCATCTCAATTACTCTTATTCCAGAAACTCCTGTGATGTCACTTATCACAACGTCGAGTCTGAAGTTCATTAAACGTAATGCTTTTTGCATTTTGTTTACAAAGCTTGAACTTTGTTCAATCAAACTAGAACGATGTCTATGAAGTGTTCTTATCTGCAAAGTGGTTTCAGAGGGCAAAAAAGAACCTCGTAATAGCCCTAAAGAATGAAGTTTCTGTATCCATTGTGCATCTTTCACATCTGTCTTTGCTTTAAGGTTTTTTGTTTGAGTCCCTTGAACCAAAAGAACTTCAAAACCATTTCCCTGCAAGATCATAAACAATGATTGCCAATAACTCCCTGTGGACTCCAAAGCAACACTACGAATCTTGTTCTCTTGAAGATAAGCTACCAAAGCGCATAATCCTGATTGATAAACATTAAATTCTCTAATTTGATTTTCATCCTGTCCTATGGCTACAAAATGAGAACGTGACCCAACATCAATTCCTGCAGCATTGGGATTTACAATTTGCATTTTTTCGAAACTTTTCATAAAATATCTTTTTATTAAAATGCGAGGAAATGTAATATCTTTGCTTAAATTATTCTATACGAGATAACATGGTGTTTCATCATTGATTGTCTCAAAGGGCTTCCAAATGGAAGCCTTTTTACATTTCAGCCAAAATCTGGGAGGGGATAAATTCACCATTTTATACATAGGCTTTGCTCGCAAGTGCAAGTTAGCTCTCATTTGTCAAAGAACAATACTTTCTTGAAATCTGGGTAAAAAAAGAAAATTGACTAAGCAATTAATCTTTGAATTCAAAAAAGAGAACGCAAATATTTTTATATAAAATTTACTTCAAATAGAGTTATTACAATTATTTTCTAATATAAAAAATGATTGTAATTTTAGGAATGTTTTAGTAATCAAAATACCAATTGAATACGTCGGAACGCAAACCTAAAGAAAACCAAGCCGTGTTTTCACTAAAAACTTGAGAGGTGTTTACTGTTGGTCTAAATGAGCGATATATAAAATTAGCAAACAGTTTTAGATTAGTACTTGGATTTAATAAATAACCAACATTTAGGTCTGCAATTATTATTTTAGTTTTATTTCCTTGTCCGACAACAACTCCTTTATCAGCGGAACGATCTAAATCATAATCTTTGTATATATTAGAACCATAATTTTTTTTATCTGTTACGGTATCATAATCGAAACCTCGTAAACCAAAATTAAATTTGGCTTCGGAAAACAATCGTCCTCTTGTGTAACGAGCAATTGCTACAATTTCATTTATATTTGATCCCCAATTATGTCCCATATTTTGATTATTATGACCATAATTGGTAATTACTTCACTATGTGAATATACATAAGGTCGAACAATATTTATTTCTGTTTGTAAATATAAATTTTTCAAACCAAAAGCATTATAATATTTTGCTCCTAACTGATAAGCCATCTTATTTCGCCAACTATTTTCTCCTCTAAAAACATCTCCCACAGCAAATTCATCAATAAATAGTTGTCCATAGGTATTAAAACGACTGGTCCATTTATATTTAGCTGTCAAACCTATGGCTGCATTACCGCTTTTAGAGGAAGAAGTAAATTCTACAGAACGATAAAATATAATTGGATTTACAAAGTTTAAATCAAATCCTCTATTATTTGTATTAGACCAGACAACAGATTCAAAAAAACCGATATTTAAACGTTTCGATGCGTTCCAACTCAAATAATGATTGGCCATATATTTAGTTGCATAAGTTTTTTCTGTTGTTACTTCTGGACGCACATCTTTTAACCACATATAAGTATTGGTATATTTAATTTTCCAAAAACTTGTATTGATTTTTACAAATGGATAGGGACTTGCTGCATCTCCTTCTAACAAAGAGCGATAACCATCTCCTATAAAATTACGGCTATATCCTAATTGAATATTTAGATGATCGGAAGATGAATAGGAAATAATTGCCTCAGCAGATGGAAAATCAAATTGATTTCCTCTAAAATCCTTAGCAATTCCTGTTCCTGGAATTATTGCGGGATTACCTCCTGATGGTTTTTGAGAAATAGCTAAACGATTATAATAATCGGCAAAAAAGCCTTGGCTTTCAAAAATAGAGGAAGTAAAGCTTAAATTTTCTCCTAGTCCGCCTTGTAATTGTATAGCTCGTGTATTATTATAAGTATATCCTGCTTTTTCTGGTGATGTTTTACCTAAACGTAAATCCCAAATAGGATTCATGGTAAACCAATAATCTTTACCTTGGATGGCTACTAGATTTTCATTAAAAAGTTTGCGCCCCCACCAATTTTTTTTATCTATTAAGAGTTTTTGATTGGTTTTATCGAAATCATAATAACGTGCTACTTCTTTATATGTTAAGGGTTTTGATGCTGTATGGCTATTACTTCCTATTTGATTCATATAACCATCAAAATTAGCATAATAACTATGTGAAAACGGAATATTTAAATTGCTTTTAAACTGTGGATTATTGAATTTTTTATATTCTGCTTCTATATTTTGTAATTCTGTTGGATTTTCCTGAAAGTTTTCTACAATATCTTTTTCTTTCTTTTTCTCTAATGGTTTTCCTTTTAAAAAAGGGTAAACCATTGTAAATGTAAACTTAGAATAGGTTGGTATACCATTATAAGTGGCAGGAACTATAATAGGCAAAGAATTAAAAACTCTTTTGGTTTCTGCAATTAGTTCAGGATACAAAGCATCAACATAAATTATTTTAAAATGTCCTTCGGTATCTACTTCAAACAGTGTAATTATTTTTCCTGAATAATTATCTGTTGTTAATTCTGAAGGCATTTTAAAATTTTTATATACAAAATCTTCTAATTGAAAATGAAAACATTTTTCTAGTTCTGATTCTGATTTCTGAACACATTGAGGAAAAACGGGAAAGATTTCATGCTTTGTTTCTTGAGCTAAACATGAATTCATTATAAACAAAAGAGTTAATAAAATTCTCATCTATAAATTTGATTAATAAGTACCTGTAGTAGATAATCCTTCAACTATAGCTTTAGCGGAAGAGGTTCCTATTCTTTTTACTCCTAATTCAATCATTTCTTTTGCTTCATCTATATTTCTAACTCCTCCAGCTGCTTTTACAGGAAGTGGGGAGGAATTTTCTAACATTAGTTTGATTGTATGAACTGTTGCTCCATTGGGTTTTCCATCAGTTGTGGGATAAAAACCGGTAGAGGACTTTACAAAAACTCTATGAAAGTCTGATTCATCAAATTTTTCGACGATAGTATTACGAATTAAACTAGAAATTTGAATAATATTTTCATCTGTTAAAGCGGCTACTTCAATAATAAATTTGACTGCTTTATTATTGGAAAGGCCTAATTGGGTACACAAGGTGATTTCTTCTTTTATAAGTTCTGTTTCTCCTTTTTTGAAAGCTTCATAGTTTACAACGTAATCTAATTCATCTACTCCGTCACGAATTGCTTCTTTAGCTTCTTCTATTTTTGAATGTACTGAAGCGGCTCCAAAAGGAAAATCAATAACTGTACCGATGAGTACTTCTGAATTTTGTTCATCAATTATTTTTCTGGCTGTACTTACATACTCTGGACGAATCATCACTAATTTAAAGCGATCATTTATAGCTTCTTTTATAGTTTGTATAACTTTATCTGTATTGTCTTCATAAGTAAGTCCTGCTTGTTCTGCCTTTTTTAAGTAAGTAGAATCTAAATATTCTCTAACATCCATATTTATTTATTTTTTGATAAAAATAAAAAATCTTGATCAAGCACAAACTGCTTTTAATCATTTTATTTCTTAAAAAAACGATAGAAGAAAACAGCGGAACTTGTAGCACCTAAACTATTTGCTATAATGTCTTCAATTTCAGCGGAACGATTTGTTGTTAAAAACTCTTGTCCTATTTCAATTAAGACGCTAATTAGTATAGCAATCAATATTAAAATCATCATTTTTTTTAGATTTAAACCTCTATTTTTTAATAGGTATCTAGCCCATAAAAAAACAAAGACAAAGTAGAATGTAAAATGTACTACTTTGTCTTCATTTGGAAAAGTATATTTAGGATTTAGTGCTGGTGCTTTAAAACTTAAAAAAAGGATTAAACAAGTCCAACACAAAGCCAACCAAATAGTTGTTTTTTTAGGCTCCAATAAGATCTTTATAATCTTCACTTGACAACAATCCTTCTATCTCAGCAATTTCTGAAATTTTTACTTTAATCATCCAAGCAGCACCATAAGGATCTGAATTTACTAATTCAGGATTCGACTCTAATTCTTCATTAAACTCTATAATTTCTCCTGATAATGGTAAAAATAAATCTGAAACTGTTTTTACGGCTTCTACTGTTCCAAAAACTTCATCTTTAGCAAGTGTTTGGTCTAAAGTATCAACCTCTACGTATACAATATCACCTAGCTCTTTTTGAGCAAAATCTGTGATTCCTACTGTAGCAATATCACCTTCAATACTCACCCATTCGTGATCTTTAGTGTACTTTAAATTAGTTGGTATGTTCATTGTTTTTTATTATTTATGATACAAAAATATAATTATTAAAATAATATCAAAATCATATTCTTAAAAAATTAATTACCTAATGTGTAACGCAAAGTAAAACCAGCTCTAATATTGGTAATAGGAAAAGAAGTTGATATGACGGCTCTATTAAAATTATAATCAAAATAAAACAAAGTGGTTAAATTGGTAGAAAATTTATAATCTCCAGAAAGTTTAGCTGTTATAATATTTTGCCCTCCTCCTAATTGATTATTATTATAATCTATATTTCTCACTATAGTTTTATTGTTTCTAAAAGAGATATCCCCTCGTAAATTAATATCGCTTTTAACAACACCTGTATTGTTATCTGCCAGTCGTGAACGAATTGTTACATCTTTAATACGGTATCCAATACCTAGTATGTATTCCTGTCCTTTTAACTCAGTAAGCAAATTATTATCAAAACTTAAAGAAAGTGTTCGATCTTTTTTCATTTCTGCTATAAATTTTAACGAGTTTTTCATTTGAATATCTAGTCGTAATAAAGGGCTAAACTGTTCTGTTAGGTTTACATTTCCAATAAGAGTAGAACTGTAATAATTTCCAGATACATCAACTCCATTTGGATTTTTATCGTATTCAAAATTTGAACGATATGAATTTAGGGTATAAGCTGATTTATAGCTGTGTTGTATACTAAAACTTCTAAAACGATCTTTAAAGAATTTGTAGCGCATTAAACCTGTATATTTTAGATTCCAATTTGGCAAAGGCAACAATCTGTTAAAGTTTAAAGGAACATTAGATGAACTTCTAAAATCCGAAGTATAGGCTGCTAAGAAAGCAGGTAATAATACTTGCTGGCTATTTTTACCGTATCCTTTAGGAAATCCATCTATGTCAAGTTGAGATGGATCATATAAAGGATCATAAGATGCGCGTTGTTGAGCTAAACGTTGGGCTACTTCTTTTCTTCCATTTCTAAATGCTTCAAAAGCGTTAGATCCATTTTCATCACTTGTTGCAAACGCTGTACCTATCATTAGTGTACTAACTGAAAAATTTCCTGTTTGATAAGGTGATAATGAATTATAGTTACCGTCTTTTACTATAAATTGTTCACTGTAATTACTAGAAATAGTACGGTCTGCTACTAAATCAATTGTTAAATCAGCAAATGGTTCTAGCTTTGCGTTTGCTTGTATTTGTTTGGTATTTACTTTTGTGAAATTTTGGTTAAACTTATCATAATTAGTCAACCAACCGTTTTTAGCGGCTTCAAAACGCACTTCATCTTGCATTCCAAAAACAAAACCTAAAGAAGGTCTTGAGGAACCTAAAAATCCTATGGAAGGCAGATACCCAGGTAATAAAGTTCCGTTAGTTTCTGAATAATTCACTTGTACATTTTTAATAGCTGTAGCAACACCTATTAAACCGTCTAAAAATACGTTTTGTTTTAGTACTTTTTCCTTTGGTTTTGCCACAATTTTTTCTCCAGGTTTAGGAGCTGTTATGGGCACAACAGGCTTAGCAGGTTGTTTACTCCTTTCGGAAAACTTAACTAATCCAATATATTTATAAAAATTGGTTAGTGAAAAGCTTGTATTTAGTTTATGTGTATTAGCATTTTGTATTGTATTACCTAAATCATAGACCAATGTTGGATTTGCTAATTTATCTGGATAAAAATTTCGCATAGCATCGGATCCTCTATTCCAAGAATAATTTCCTGTATAAGTATAATCTGATTTTATAAAAGAAAAAACGGGGATTTTTTCTATAGGCAAAGTATAATTAGCGGTAATTTGTTGATTATGTTGATTGGGTTCTCCTACATTCCAGAAATCATCCCAAACGGTATATTCTGGTTTTTGAGAATCTCCATTTTGATTAAGTAAATTGGTTCTAACAATATTACCTGTTGTAGCTGTATAATTTATCTTAAACGAACGTGTTAAATTAAAATTAAAACCATAATTATAATTAAATAGGTAGTTTTTACGATACAGAGGTTCAACACCTGCTACGATACTTTGATCTACTTGACGAAATTGTTGTCTATTGAATTGACGAAGAATGGATGAACTAAAGTTTATATTAGATGGTAGCAAATTAAAATTAAAATCACTCAACCATTTCCAATAAGTACTTTTTTTCATGAAGGCTGTTTGTTTAAAAGGCTCAACGGTTTTGCTTTTAAACGCATAGGCATAATCAGCTGTCGTGCGTATTTGTTGATCTAAAACATTTTGAACTTCAAAATCACGATGTTTCATCTCATTATAGGAATACGATAGCGTTAGGTTCTCTACATCATAAATATGGGGTTTTTGTTCGGGTGATCGTTCTTTTTTTACTCCAATGAAATTAATACTTCTTCTCTTAGTAAAATTTTCAGATCTTTTTCTTACAGCGTCTTTTTCTTCTTCTGTTTGCGCTGCTGCTAAAACGTCTTTTAACTTTAAGTCTTGGTATAATGGATCATATTCTGGTGTAATAGTTTGTTCCCCTATTGCATAATTAAATGGTAAATTAACACCCCATTTTTTAGGCAATAACTTGCCTAAACTAACATTTGTTACAACATCATATTGCCACATATCTTCTCGACTTCTTTCATTTGGTTTTTGTTCTATAGATCCAAAACCAATGGTTCCCATACGTCCAGTGGCGGATAATGTTAAAAAATCGGCCATATTGGTATCTAAGCTTGCAACTGCTGCCATACCTCCAGATTCATCCATTTCCGCTAAACGCAATTCGTTAAACCAAACTTCTCCTCTAACTTTTGAAGTGGTTACCCCTCCTTTAGGATTTTTAAGTCCTACCATTAGTGTACGTACATAACCAATATTTGGATTTCCTTTTACACGAATTTTGATACCAGCAGTCGCACCACTATCATACACTGTAGCTTCTCTAACATACGATTTATCTACAAGATCAATAAATTGAGGATCTGCTTTAAAACTCTCTAATTTTAATTTCCCTAATGCTGAAAGTGCTAAATTAATTTCATTTTCAGTAGGCCAAATAGTTTCTGTTCCTGTATTTCCAAAAGGAGTTATTTTTAATGGAACTTCAATTTCATAAAAGTTATTGGTAAAATCATTTCCAAAACGAACAAAGGCACTTAATTCTTTATCTTTTAAATCGTCCGATTTAAGTAAGGATTCTGAATGTAAAAACATTTTCAAGCGTTTGTATTGACGCATATCAACGCTAACGTTTTTAAATACCGCTTTTGCATCGCCATCTACTAATCCTTTGGATTCATCATTTGCAGAACCTACGCGCAGTACTAATGATTGCTCGTTTTGATTAATTATTGTATTATTATTATTAATTTGTTCTCTTTTTACATTCGGTGGTAAAACATACGGTATTGGACTTCGCTGTGCATTTTCCTCTATATTAATACTTTGCACTTCAAAATTAGTATTAGGATCTGTTATGTTTGTTAATTGCCCTGCATAGCGTCTCCAATCACCCCTAACTAGATCTAAAGCTCCGAAACGCAAAGTAATTTGATTACTAAACCCGTTAACTAACATACGCATAAAACGAATTGATCGGGTATCTGAAATACCTCCTATAGCCACTCCTTCTGTTATCGGAATTTTGTATTGTATCCAACGTACACTGGTTTTTTGTCCTCCTCCTAAATCGCGGTCATCATCTATACGCTCGCTTACTACATATTTATCCCCTGGTTTTACATTGGGTTTTATATCAATTTCAAATTTATAATACCCTTCTACTGTATTCATGGTATTATCTCTGTTAATATCCTCAACATCCGGAATTGTAGAATTTCCCCTATTGCTATCTGTAACATCAACAGGTGAATTCATTTCTGTTCCATTGTATTTTTTGTATCGAGTAACAATTCCTCCTGAAGTATTTAAATAATACTGATAGTTATCCATTGCGGGATCTTCTTGATTAGCAAAATCAGGAAATTTTATTCGTTCTTCGGCATCATTTAAGCCATTAAGTCCCACGTCTTGTAATATTCTATTGTTATTATTTGAATCAAAAGTATATATAAGCGATTGATTGGCAGGAACTTTACCCCATTGAGAAGGTAAGGTTTTTTGATCAGAACCTAATCCTGGCAATCCATTTTCGTACATTTTTTTACCATCTTTTAAAACGTCTTCTGATACATCCCCTAAGTGAATTGTAATTTTTCCTGTATTAGCAGGAGATACTCCATTAATGTTTTTATAATAGGGATCTAATACCCAAAATTGAATATATTCAACGTTCGCTTGTTCAAAATTAGTGGTGGTAATGGGACGCATAATACCTGCAAAAGATTTTGTAGGATCAGGCATTTGATTATTTAGTGCTGCTGGATTAAAATTATAGGGCCCTCTTTCTTTCGGATAATAAGTTAAATCTAAAGTATTTACAACTCTAGAATCACCTATAGCAATACTAGTTTGTGGATATAGTTCGTCTAGATAAACACGTCTTGTATCGTATGCTAAAACATCATTGTCACTAATTCCTGCTGGTCTTTGATTTGTATAAAATATAGGGTCTATGCTATACCAAGATAATTTAGCTCTGTTAAAACCATAGCTCAAATTATTGGCACTTGATTTATCTTGAAATTCATCAGGAACGCTGGCTAAACTCCATGATTGGGGAGCACGCATATCAATGGTGGATTGGGATCCTTCGAAATCATCTACATAAACGGTAGATTCGCCATTAAAGCGATCAATTTTGGAAGTGCCTGGCATTAAATAGGCTAATTCACCTCTAAAGGACAAATTAGACGGCACATCTGTATCTATGTTAGGTAATTTATTAACTAATCTTGTAAAAAAGGGTACTTCAGTTGAAAAGTTACCATTAATACCAAACATTGTATTATTTACTGATTCTTGTCCATAATTTGTCTTTTGTGTAAAAGGACGTTCGGACATATTAATTAGAGTTCCATTAATTTGAAATTTATCAGAAAATTTATGCTCGATATTAAATCCCATATAACGTCTTGTTTGCTGCCCAAAGACTGAGTTATTTTCAACTGATACTTGAATGGGGGTACCAGAAGCTTGTAATGAAGGGTCTAAAATTTGTACACGTCCTGCTTGATAATTTACGGTATAATCGACTCCTTCTTGTAAAACTCTTCCTCCTGCTGTTACGACAACAGATCCTCTAGGTACATTTATAGCACCTAGAGAAATTCCATCTCCTCCTGTTGATTTAAATTTACCTTTTAATTGGAACTTGTTTTTTTCACTGTTTTGTAAGGCTGCTGCTTGTGTTTTTCTATATAGACTGGTGTAAACATATTTTTTTTGATTCGAGTTATAGGAACTTTCATCGTTATATTTTTCAGTAACATTATTAGAAACTAATTTTTCAAATAAAGATTTCCCAAAAGGTTCTACTTTAGTAAATATAATACGGGCATTTTGTGTATCTATTGTTAATCCTGGTAAAAAATCAAAAAAGCCATCTCCACCATTAGGATCATTATAAAAATCTAATTTATCCAAATCAAATACTTTTAGAAGGGGTTGATTGGATATATCACCTCTTAAAGGTAAAGGAGTACCTAGGGTAATATAATTTATAGGTGAAGGGTCTGTATATAATATATTAAATTTAAAATCTGTTTTTTCTAGTTGATAGGCTCCTGGAATTTGATAAACGTTTTTCATCATTAAATTCCAAATGGGTTTATCTACATTATTTAAGTTGGGTTTTAATAATTTTAGAACTAAGGCTTTGGTAACAGGTATATCATTTGTACCTACCGTGGAAGAAGTAACGCCATCATTACCAAATTCTCCAACTTGATAAACTTTATCTCCTTCTGTATATTGGTAAGCAACAGCTAGTACTTCATCATTCGTTAATCGTTGATTTAACGAAATATATCCGAGTTGTGGATGATATGTATATTCATTGGAATTTAATTTACGTGCGTTTTCTAATTTAGAATAGTCAACTCCTTCTCTTGTATTTAAACCATTGAAACCAGTTGAAACATTTGAAACATCTCGTATAGCATCATTTAACAAACTCCCTACTCCTCCTATCTTTTTAGGATTAAAGGCATTATTAGCGTTATCTACAGGTGTATCGGGTAAGGTTTTAAAAAAATCAGTTGGAATTGGATTTAATCCTATTATTTCATCATTGGATAGTTTAGTACTTTGAGCTTCTCCCAAATCAGCAAGTGCTACTATATTTCGAAGATTATTTCCTTCTACTCCTGTATTAATTCTATTTTGTCTATTGGTAACCCAAACTTCTAAACGAGTGATTTGTATTCTTGAATTAATTACGGGATAAGTTTCTAATGCTCGATCATAATTGTTTCTGAAAAATTGTGATAAAAAGAAATGACGATCGGCATCATAATCTAACGCAAACATATCAAAATTTTGAATGAGTCCTCCTCCTTGTGCCGTTACGGTTCTGGTTTGTGATTTTTGTTCAGAAAAGACACCTGTAAAGGTCGTTTTACCAAATTTTAGTTCTGTTTTAAAACCAAATAAGCTCTGGGCTCCTCTGATTAAACTATTGCTCAATGGCATACTAACATTTCCTACTTCTATTTTTTGAAGAATATCATCTTCTGTAGGTGTATATTGCAACTTAATTAAATTTTGAAAAGCAAAAGTTGATTCTGTATCATAATTAACATTAACGCGAAGACGAGTTCCTACTTGCCCCATTAAACTCATGCTAATACGTTGATCAAAATCAAAATTAAAATTGCTTCTATTTCGTGGTGAGAAGGCAGGATTATCTTGTTTAGAGTAACGCATACCAAGATCTATTTCTACACTTCCTGTTGGTTTAATATCAATTGTATTACTTCCAAAAATAGATTCAAAGAGTCCTGAACGGATATAATATCGAGGTAATAAATCTCTTTTCTTTTCTTCTGAATTTTTCTTTTGTCCTGCTACTGCATCTACTTTTTCTTTGAAATATTTTCGAATGGCTTCTTTTTGTATCAATTTTTGATACTCATCAGGGGTTAATACAATAGGATAATCTATTGTAAATCCTTCAAAAGATTTTGTATAGATGTAACGATCTGTTACAGGATCGTATGTATAAGCTTCTAGAATACTTTTAGGATCTGGCAATTCCATCTTTCCTTTTTGATATCCTTTTAACGTATCTTTTACTTCTTGCGAATAGAGGCTATTTAAAACAAAGAAAAACAGTATATAGAAACTGTTTTTAAATAATAAATTAAATGGGGGAGAAAAATTATCTTTCAATGTTTATAAATTTTTTAAAGCTTGTTTTATAATATTTTCTACAGTAGCTTCTGGTGTAGAGGCAATAATTTTTTCAACTACTTTTTCGGCAGATTTTCTAACAAAACCAAGCACTTCTAAAGCAGATAACGCTTCATCTTTATTTGTATTGTTTGGAATCAATGAAACTTCATCTATTTCATAGATTTTTAACACTTTATCTTTTAATTCAATTATGGCTCTTTGAGCTGTTTTAATACCAATTCCTTTTATAGATTGGATGGTTGCTACGTTTTCAGAGGCTAAGGCATTTATAATTTGTTTGGGTTCTAATGAAGAAAGCATCGTTCTTGCTGTATTAGCACCAATACCTGATACAGAAATAAGTAATTTAAAGATTTCTCTTTCTGATTTTTCTATAAATCCATATAAAGAATGACTATCTTCTTTTATCTGTAAGTAGGTATATAGTTTTATAAAATCATTGGATGGCAATAAACCGTATGTATGTAAAGATATATGAACTAAATACCCTACCCCGTTGCAGTCAATTACAACGTCGGTAGGGTTTTTTTCTACTAATTTTCCTTGTATGTGTGCAATCATGCTTCTTTTATTATTCCTTCCAAATATAGTAATTTTATTGAGTGGAATTATTTAATGATAAGCGTATTAAGAAATTCAGAGGTTTATTTTTGAACTCTGTGTCTTTTCTCTTTTTCTTGAGCATCTATAACTGCTATGGTTGCCATGTTAACCATCTCTTCAACACTAGCTCCTAACTGAAAAATATGTACTGGTTTATCTAAACCTAACATTATAGGTCCTATTGACTCTACCTTATATAGTTCTTTCAACATTTTATAGGTAATATTGGCTGATTCTAGATTAGGAAACACAAGGGTATTTACTTTTTGTCCTGCTAATTTAGAGAATGGGAATTTACTCTTCAACATTTCAGGATTTAATGCAAAATCTGTTTGAATTTCACCATCTACAATTAAATCGGGATGATGTGTGTGTAAATAAGCTACTGCTTCACGTACTTTAGAAGCACTCTCATCTTTTGAAGAACCAAAGTTAGAAAAAGACACCATGGCCATTACAGGTTCCATTCCAAACAGTTTAATTGTTCGAGCTGTCATAAGTGCAATTTTAGCTAAATCTTCTGCGGTTGGATTAGGATTAATGGCTGTATCTGCTAGGAACATAGGTCCTCTTGCAGTCATCATTAAATTAGTGGTTGCAATTCTACTTACACCAGCTCCTTTCCCTATCAACTCCATTATAGGCTTTACTACCGATGGATAACTTCTTGAATACCCCGTAACTAAGGCATCTGCCTCTCCTTCATTAATCATCATAGCGGCAAAATAGTTACGTTCACGCATCCATTTTTGAGCATCTAAAAGTGTAATTCCTCTTCTACGACGGGTTTCCCAATATTTTTGAGCAAATCTATTTTTACGTTCTTCTTCTTCTTTTGTTTTGGGATCAATAATTTCAACTTCTGCATCAAAACCTAATTCTTCTTTCAGCTCTAGGATAATTTCTTTATTCCCTAACAAAATAGGCATCCCAATTCCTTCTTCAAATACAATTTGTGCTGCCTTTAACACATCTAAATGGTCTGCCTCTGCAAAAACCACTTTTTTAGGATTTGTTTTAGCACGGTTAGCTAACATACGTACCATTTTGTTATCAGATCCTAATCTATCTAATAATTCATTTCGGTATTTATCCCAATCTGTTATAGGTTGTTGTGCCACTCCACTATCTATTGCTGCTTTTGCTACGGCTGGAGCAACCTCGGCTATTAATCGTGGATCAAATGGTTTTGGAATAATATAATCACGACCAAAGACTAATTTAGTTTCTCCATAAGCAACATTCACTTGTTCAGGTACAGGTTGCTTGGCTAAACAGGCTAATGCTTTTACTGCTGCCATTTTCATGGCTTCGTTTATTTTAGTTGCTCTAACATCTAGTGCTCCACGGAAAATATAGGGAAATCCTAAAACGTTATTAACCTGATTTGGATAATCGGAACGTCCTGTTGCCATAATAATATCTTCTCGGGTACTGATAGCTAGATTATAATCTATTTCAGGTACTGGATTAGCCATAGCAAAAACGATTGGATTTTCAGCCATGGTTAATAACATTTCGGGTTTTAGGACATTTCCTGCTGATAATCCTAAAAACATATCGGCTCCTACAATAACTTCTGCTAAGGTTTGAGCAGACATATCTTTAGCATATTTCCTTTGAAGATTAGAAATATCTTCTCTACTTGACACTAATAATCCGTTTACATCAAACATAAAGATATTTTCAACCTTTACTCCTAATGCCACGTACAAATTAGCACAAGCCAATGCAGCTGAACCAGCCCCAGATACTACTAATTTAATTTTACTAATATCTTTGTTTGCTAATTCTAGCGCGTTTAATAATGCTGCTGATGAAATGATAGCGGTTCCGTGTTGATCATCGTGCATCACGGGTATATTTAGTTCTTCTACTAAACGTCTTTCTATTTCAAAAGATTCAGGAGCTTTTATGTCTTCTAAATTAATTCCTCCAAAAGTAGGAGCTATTGCTTTTACTGTATCTACAAACTTGTCAATATCCGTAGCATCTACTTCTATATCAAAAACATCTATATCAGAAAAAATTTTAAACAATAAAGCTTTCCCTTCCATAACGGGTTTGGATGCTTCTGGTCCTATATCGCCAAGACCTAAAACAGCGGTACCATTAGAAATTACAGCTACTAGATTCCCTTTTGCTGTATATTTATATACTTTATCTATGTCTTTAGAAATTTCAATACAAGGTTCGGCCACACCTGGAGAATATGCTAAAGACAAATCACGTTGGGTAGCATATTTTTTAGTCGGAACCACTTTAATTTTACCAGGCTGTGGTTTTGCATGGTACAATAGAGCTTCTCTTCTTTTTTTATCGTCTGACATATTTTTTTGCCTTTTAATGAACTGGCAAAGATAAGTGTTGAAAGAAAAGAATGAAATTTTTTAACTAAATTAATCATCTAAAAATAGAATATTCCTTTTTAATCCATTGATTTTAGTTCGCTTAACGGCTGAATTTTTAAATATTTTTTTAAACACATCTTCTGTAATTTCTCTCCAATCTTCCTTAGTAAAATGTATTAAATCTGGATTAGGTGTAAAGGCATCTATTGCATTCGGTTTTGCAAAACGATTCCATGGGCATACATCCTGACATACATCACATCCAAACATCCAATCATCAAATTTGCCTTTCATTTCTTGTGGTATTTGATCTTTTAATTCAATTGTAAAGTAGGAAATACATTTACTACCATCGACTACATAGGGTTGTATGATAGCTTTTGTAGGGCAAGCATCTATACAGGCGGTACATTTACCACAATGATCTGTTGTTGGCAAATCATATTCTAACTCTAAATCTAAAATAATTTCAGCAATGAAATAGAAAGAACCTACTTGTTTTGTAATCAAGTTACTATTTTTCCCTATCCATCCTAAACCACTTTTAGCAGCCCACGCTTTATCTAATACGGGGGCTGAATCTACAAATACACGTCCATCCACTTCTCCTATTTCTGTTTGAATAAAGCGAAGTAAGTCTTTTAGTTTATCTTTTATTACAAAATGATAATCTTCACCATAGGCGTACTTAGAGATTTTGTACGAATCTTGATTTTGAATTTCAGACGGGTAATAATTAAGTACTAAAGAAATAACACTTTTAGCCCCTTCAACTAATAACCTAGGATCTAATCGTTTGTCAAAATGGTTTTCCATATACCCCATTTGGCCGTTCATCCCTTTTTTCAACCATTTTTCTAAACGAGGTGCTTCTTCTTTTAAAAAATCAGCTTTAGAAATCCCACAGGAAAGAAATCCGAGTCGTAACGACTCGGATTTTATTAACTGGGTGTATTTTTCTTTATTATTAATCAAGCCAATATTTTTGAAAAAATTTACTAGAATAACTCTCCTTGTGACCTCATACGAGTACGACCAAGATGTTTATATGCCTTTTCTGTTACCTCACGTCCTCTCGGGGTTCTAACTATGAATCCTTCTTGAATCAAAAATGGTTCATATACTTCTTCTATCGTTTCGCCACTATCGGATACCGCAGTTGCTAATGTACTGATTCCAACTGGACCTCCTTTAAACTTATCAATAATAGTGGTTAGAATTTTATTATCCATTTCATCTAAACCATGTGCATCCACGTTTAAAGCTTTTAAAGAATATCGAGCTATTTCTATATCTATAGTTCCATTTCCTTTAATTTGAGCAAAATCACGTACTCTTCTTAATAAAGCATTGGCAATACGAGGTGTTCCTCTACTACGCCCAGCTACTTCAATAGCGGCCTCCATAGAAATAGGCGTTCCTAAAATAGAAGCACTACGTTGGACAATGGTTGTTAATAATTCTGTATTGTAATATTGTAATCTTGATTGAATTCCGAAACGGGCTCTCATAGGAGAGGTGAGTAAACCTGAACGAGTAGTAGCTCCTACTAAAGTAAAAGGATTTAAACCTATCTGCACAGATCGCGCGTTGGGTCCACTTTCGATCATGATATCTATTTTATAATCTTCCATGGCGGAATACAAATATTCCTCTACCACTGGACTTAAACGATGTATTTCATCTATAAATAATATATCACGTTCTTCTAAGTTTGTTAACAATCCTGCCAGATCACCTGGCTTATCCAAAACAGGTCCTGAGGTAATTTTTATTCCAACTCCCAGTTCATTAGCCAATATGTTGGCTAATGTTGTTTTTCCTAATCCAGGTGGTCCATGAAAAAGAGTATGATCTAAAGCATCTCCTCTAAGATTAGCTGCTTTAACAAATACTTTCAAATTTTCTAATACCTGATCCTGACCAGCAAAATCTTCAAAACTTAACGGGCGTAAGGCACGCTCAACATCCATCTCTTGCGGTGTAAAACGTTCTTTATTAGGATTCAAATTTTCATTCATTATGCAAAGATAAAAGTTTGTTTCGTGAATTATGCACTAGCACTTCAATAAATAAAAAAACATATATTAGCAAATCAAACCAAAAACTATGGAAAAACAAACACAAGAATTTAAAAAAGAATTAGGTTTACTAGACGGAACACTACTAGTAGTAGGTTCTATGATTGGTTCGGGTATATTTATTGTAAGTGCTGATATTGCTCGTAATATTGGCAGTGCTGGATGGTTAATAACTATATGGATTATTTCTGCACTTATAACTATGACAGCTGCCGTTAGTTATGGCGAACTTAGCGCTATGTATCCAGAAGCAGGAGGACAATATGTTTATTTAAAAGAGGCTTATAACAAATTGATTGCATTTCTGTACGGATGGAGTTTTTTTGCGGTCATACAAACAGGAACTATAGCAGCTGTAGGCGTTGCCTTTTCTAAATTTACGGCCTATCTTATTCCAGCATTTAGCGAAAATAATTTTATTATTAACCTCCCTAATTTCAAGCTAAGCGCTGCACAAATTGTTTCTATCATTACCATTATAATTCTTACTTATATCAATAGCAAAGGGGTTAAAAACGGAAAAATAATTCAAAAAATATTTACTATTACAAAAATTGCATCCTTATTTGGGCTCATCGTATTTGGATTCATATTGGCTGCTAAAAGTGACATTTGGAATAACAATTGGAATACTAGTTGGACAGCTCAGTCCTTTAATAAAGGAACTAACACTTGGACAATTCTGAGCGGATATACTTTATTATCTGCTATTGCAGCTTCTATGGTAGGTTCTTTATTTTCAAGTGATGCTTGGAATGGTGTAACTTTTATTTCTGGTGAAATAAAAAATCCTGAACGAAATGTAGGATTAAGTCTCTTCTTAGGAACTTTAATTGTAAGTATAATTTACATATTAGCAAATGTAATGTATTTAGCCGTTATGCCATTGAACGCCATTGCCTTTGCTCCTTCAGACCGAGTGGCTGTGGTTGCATCAGAGCATATTTTTGGCACAACAGGGACTTTTATTATCGCAATTATGATCATGATTTCTACTTTTGGTTGTAATAATGGATTAATCATGGCGGGATCAAGGGTGTATTATACGATGGCAAAAGATGGTTTATTTTTTAAAAAGGCTGCTGAATTAAATAGCGCAGCTGTTCCTGGCTGGGGATTATGGATTCAATGTATTTGGGCCTCTTTACTTTGTTTAACAGGCAAATATGGTGATTTGTTAGATTTTGTAATGATTATAGTTATTATTTTTTATATTTTGACGATTCTAGGGATTTTTATCTTAAGAAAGAAAAAGCCTGAATTAAAAAGGCCCTATAAAGCTTTTGGTTACCCTATTTTACCTGCACTTTATATTATTGTTTCTTTGGCTATTTGTATCATGCTTTTAATAGATAAAACAAGTACTTGTGGATGGGGAGTATTAATTATGTTAGGAGGAATTCCTATTTATTATATAACGAAAGGAAAAGAGAAATAAGAGATTATAATTGGCTATAAAATAAACAAAAGATCTTTACAAGAAATTAAATTATAAATAAGGTGTTCTATTTTCGAACTATATATTTTCATAAGATTTTTTATTCTGCTATTTTTTCAAGAAAAGAAGTAGTGGTATACAATAAAAAAACCTCGATAAATCGAGGTTTTTTTATTGTATACATATTGTATTATTTCAATTTCTTTTTAACTTCTACGGTAGTGAATCCTTCAATTACGTCGTATTCTTGAATATCGTTGTAACCTTTAATCTGCATACCGCAATCGTATCCTTTAGAAACTTCTTTCACATCGTCTTTGAAACGTTTTAAGGCTATCAAATCACCTGTATAAATTACAACTCCTTCGCGGATTAGGCGGATTTTATTGGATCTAAAAATCTTACCATCTGTAACCATACATCCTGCAATGGTACCCACTTTCGAAATTTTGAATAATTCACGTATTTCGGCAGTACCCGTAATTTCTTCTTTAAACTCAGGAGATAACATACCTTCCATTGCATCACGTAAATCATCAATTGCAGCATAGATGATGGAATAATGACGAATATCTATCTCTTCTTTTTCTGCTAATGATTTAGCATTTCCTTGTGGTCGTACGTTAAACCCTATAATAATTGCATCGGAAGCAGAAGCTAACATTACATCTGACTCGGTAATAGCCCCCACTCCTTTGTGAATAATATTGATCTGAATTTCTTCTGTTGACAATTTAGAGAATGAATCTGATAATGCTTCCACTGATCCATCTACGTCTCCTTTTAAAATAATATTTAATTCTTTGAATTGACCTAATGCAATACGACGTCCAATTTCATCTAATGTAATATGGCGTTGTGTTCTTACAGATTGCTCACGTAATAGCTGAGTACGTTTAGCGGCAATTTGTTTTGCTTCTCTTTCATCTTCAAATACATTAAACTTATCTCCAGCTGTAGGAGCTCCATCCAAACCTAATATGGATACTGGTGTTGAAGGCCCTGCTTCTTTTACATTATGACCACGTTCATCTTGCATAGCACGAATTTTACCGTGGTGCTTACCAGCTAACACATAATCACCAATTTTAAGAGTTCCTGCTTGTACTAAAATTGTAGATACATAACCGCGTCCTTTATCTAAGAATGCTTCTACAACCGTTCCTACTGCTGGTTTATCAGGGTTTGCTTTTAATTCTAGTATCTCGGCTTCTAATAATACTTTTTCAAGTAATTCTTTTACACCAATACCCATCTTAGCAGAAATATCATGAGACTGGTATTTACCTCCCCATTCTTCAACAAGGAAGTTCATGGCTGCTAATTTTTCTTTAATTTTATCAGGATTAGCTGTTGGCTTATCAATTTTGTTAATTGCGAAAATTATTGGCACACCCGCTGCTTGTGCATGGCTAATTGCTTCCTTAGTTTGTGGCATGATATCATCATCAGCTGCCACTACAATAATCGCAATATCTGTTACTTGAGCACCACGAGCTCGCATTGCAGTAAAAGCTTCGTGACCTGGCGTATCAAGGAATGTAATTTCTTGACCGCTTTCTAATTCTACTCCGTAAGCACCAATATGCTGTGTAATACCTCCTGACTCACCTGCAATTACATTTGTTTTACGGATATAATCTAGTAGTGATGTTTTACCATGATCTACGTGACCCATTACGGTTACAATTGGAGCACGTTGTTTTAAATCTTCTGGCTTATCTTCTACAATTTCAATTGCTTCTTCAATATCAGCAGTAGTAAACTGTACTTCATATCCAAATTCATCTGCCACAATCGTTAACGTTTCAGCATCTAAACGCTGATTCATGGTTACCATGATTCCCAAGGACATACATGTTCCAATAACCTTCGTAATTGGGACATCCATCATAGTTGCAATTTCACCCACTGTTACGAATTCTGTAACCTTAAGAACTTTGCTTCCCTCTTCTTTTGCTGCTAACTCAGCCTCATTACGTTCTCTATGAGAATCTCGTTTATCACGGCGATACTTAGCTGCTTTTGATTTATTTCCTTTTCCTTGTAATCTTTCAAGAGTTTCTTTAATCTGATTTTTTACTTCTTCTTCTGTTGGTTCAACTTTTACAACAGGTGCTTTTTTATTGAATTTGTTTCCACCTTTGTTTCCATTGTGGTTTCCTCCGTGATTACCTCTATTCCCCTGCCCGTTGTTATTATTATTGTTATTACCGTCTTGTTTATTAGACTGGTTAGGCTTAGAAGGAATTCGATTACGTTTTTTCTTATTGGCATCATTCCCTCCTTGATGGTTATTATTCCCACCTTGGTTAGGTCTTGAATCTTCTTTTTTCTTTTTAGGTTTTTCAAATTGAGAAAGGTCAATTTTTTGACCTGTAAAAGTAGCACCTGATAGTTTTTGATATTGAGTTTCATAGCGTTCTTCTACTACTTGACCTGCTTCAACTGAAGGACTTGTTGCAGGCTTTTCAGCTTTAGTTTCTACTTTTGGCTCAACTACGGGTTTTATTACTTTCACTTGTGGTTTTTCTATTTGTTTTTCTACCACTTTTTCTACCTTTTTTTCAACAGGAGACACCACCACAGGTTTAACCTTAATTTCTACTGGTTTTTCCTGTTTTGGTTCAATTTTTACCACAACCTTTTCTTCTTCTACTACTGTAGGTTTTGAAATTTCTTTTTCAACGGGCTCTACTTCTACTTTTGGTGTTTCGATTTCAGGTTTTGCAACAGGCTTAGGATTTAAGTCTATCTTTCCTACTTTTTTAGGCCCTGACAAAGCCGCTGCTTTGGCTTTGATAACATCCTGACGCGCACGTTCTTCTTCAAGGCGTTTTTGCTCTAATTCGTGTTCACGCTCTAAACGTAACGCTTCTTTTTCTTTACGTTTTTCTTCGCCTACTTCTTTAGATGCGTCTTTGTTACCTTTATCTCCAGCAAATTGATTAGATAGAATACCATATATCTCCTCTGTGATTTTGGTATTTGGATTAGATTCTATTATAAAACCTTTATCCTTTAAAAAATCAACAGCTCGCTCAAGAGATATATTAAATTCTCTTAATACTTTGTTTATTCTTATTGTTCCTTCAGACATAAATTTTATTTATGGTTTTTTTTATTTTTTTGTGGATTAAAAAGCGATTAATCTTCAAATTCTTCTTTTAAAATCTTGATTACATCAAGAATAGTTTCTTCTTCTAAATCCGTACGACGTACTAAATCTTCTACATCTTGACTTAAAATACTACGTGCTGTGTCTAGCCCTACTTTTGCAAACTCGTCTATGATCCAACCATCAATTTCGTCTGCAAACTCTGTTAATTCAACATCATCTTCATCTTCTTGTGCACTTCCTTCTCGAATTACATCTAATTCATAACCCGTTAACATCCCTGCTAGTTTGATGTTTTGACCACCCCGACCAATTGCTTTTGATACTTCTTCTAATTTTAGATATACCTCAGCTGTTTTCTTTTCTTCATCAATTTTAATTGAAGAAACTTTTGCAGGACTTAATGCTCTAGTAATAAATAACTGTGTATTGTTGGTATAATTAATTACATCAATATTTTCATTTCCTAATTCACGAACTATTCCGTGAATACGAGAACCTTTCATACCTACACAAGCACCTACTGGATCGATTCTATCATCATAAGAATCTACCGCTACTTTTGCTTTTTCTCCAGGTATACGAACTACTTTTTTAATTGTAATTAAACCATCAAACACTTCTGGAATTTCTTGTTCAAATAGTTTTTCTAAGAATTTTTCAGAAGTTCTAGACATGATGATTTGTGGTTTGTTCCCCTTTAGTTCAACATTTTCTATAACTCCGCGAACATTATCACCTTTTCTAAAAAAATCAGATTGTATTTGTTTTTCTTTTGGCAATACAATTTCATTTCCTTCATCATCAACTAATATTACAGCTTTGGGGCGTACGTGATGTACCTCTGCGGTATAAATATCACCGATTAAATCTTTGAATTGTTTATACAAATTAGTACTATCATGTTCGTGAATTTTAGAAATTAAATTCTGACGTAAAGCTAAAATGGCTCTTCTTCCTAGATCTATTAATTTTACTTCTTCCGATACTTCTTCTCCAATTTCAAAATCTGGTTCTATTCTACGAGCTTCTGTCAGCGTAATTTCCTCATTTTCGAAATCTAAATCCTCATCTGCTACAATAACACGACGTCTCCAAATCTCCATATCGCCTTTGTCAGGATTGATAATAATATCAAAATTTTCATCGGATCCGTATTTTTTCTTCAATGCACTTCTAAACACATCTTCCAAAATAGCCATTAATGTAACACGATCGATAGATTTATTATCTTTAAATTCTGAAAACGATTCGATTAATGCTAAATTCTCCATACAACTCTTTGATTTTTTTTTAAAATATAATTGTAACTACTGCCTCCACAATATTGCCATATTGTATTTTTTCATTGTGAACAACAGTTTCTTTTCCTTTTCCTACTTTTTTTGGTTCACGTGCAGTCCACTCTAAAGTAACCACCTCATCATCGGCTTCTACTAAAAGCGCTTCATACACTTTCTCTGCCGTTCTGAGCTTTACGGTACGCCCTACATTCTTCTTGAATTGACGAATTCTTGTTAAGGGAGCCGATACACCAGCGGAAGCCACCTCTAAGGCAAAATCTTGTTCCTCTCTATCAAGGTTGTTTTCAATAGCTCTGCTTATGTTCACGCAATCTTGTAATTGCACTCCATTATCGCCATCTAAAGTTACGATAATTTTATTACTATCAGTTATAGTTAAATCAATTAAAAAAAGATCTGGAAAATCTTCCAAAGTTTGATTTAATAACTGCCCTACTTTTTCTTTAAATGTCATTGGTATAAAAAGAGGCACGCGATGCGTGCCTCATTATTTAATGTTTAACTTCTAAATAACGGCACAAATATACATTTTTTTTTTTATTTTACTAACTGATTGATTTTTATTAAAAACTTTCTTACCTTTATCTGTGAGATTAAGAAAAACAAACCATTAAACAATAACCCCATTATGAAACGAATTTTAGTTCCTACCGATTTTTCTCAACATGCAGAGTATGCTCTTAAAGTTGCCGCACAATTTGCAAGAAAGCATAATGCCGAAATATATCTAATTCACTTATTAGAACTACCTGGACAAGGAAATGATACAGTTACTCATGGTCATGATATTCCTGAAATCGTCTTTTTCAAAAATGCGATAACAAACAGAATGGATGATTTAATGGATGAAGAATATTTAGACGGAATAGAAACTTCTAAAATAATCCAAATAGACCAGCCTTTTGAAGGCATCATGAAAACAATACAAAACAATACGTTTGACCTTATCATCATGGGATCACATGGAGCAAATGGTATTAAAGAAATGTTCGTAGGATCAAATACAGAAAAAATTGTTAGAAACTCTTCCATTCCTGTTCTAGTCATCAAGGAAGATGATCCTGACTTCAAAGTAAACCATTTTATATTTGCTTCAGACTTTCTAGATGAAATCAAGAAACCTTTTGAGTGTATCGTTCGCCTTACCAATGAATTCGATGCCACTTTACATCTTGTAAACATAAACACGCCTAATAATTTTCGTTCTACACAAGATGCCAGAAAATTAATGAACGACTTTGTTAGCGGATTTAAGATCGACAAATATGAAACACATATATACAACGATGTTAATGTGGAAGCAGGCATCTTAAACATAGCTAATGATCTAAATGCTGATTTAATAGGTATGTGTACACATGGAAGAAAAGGATTAGCTCATTTTTTTAATGGCAGTATAAGTGAAAGCCTAGTAAATCACGCAAAAAAACCCGTAATAACTTTTAAAATATAATAAAAAAGATAATTTACACAAAACACAATCTTTTATAATGAGGCTGTCCTAAACTTTTTGAACAGCCTCATTGTAAAAACAAAAAATTCCTTCCATTCCCCCTCTTCATCCTCCTTTTTATTTGCAATAAATTCCTAACGCATAATATTAATCTGGGTTTAATCATCAAAATAGCCTCCTTTTTCTTAATTCTAAAATTTCACACAAACAATTGAAATAAAAGAGTTAATTTATTCTCACAAAATCTATAAGAGATAATCTGAGTTCAAATCAATCCTATATAACTCTTGAAAAAACTACAAAATAAACTTACCCCCCTAAATTCATCTATTCTATTACCTCCTTTTTTCTACATCGCAAAACAATTTCGTATATTTAACTCCAATTTATCTTTTTAATCATATAAAACCCAGAACTTTTATTTTTTTTAACACACTAAAAATCAACAAAATATCTTCTTTACACTAAAGCAACATCATCATAAAACTGAATAATAAAATAAAATCATTAATAAAAAATTTGTAAGTTTGAAACTCTTTAATCCTACTATTATATGCAAGAATTTTGGTTATACTTTGAAATCGGTCTAAAACATGTATTAAACATCAAGGCTTATGACCATATATTATTCCTAATTGGAATGACCATTCCTTACTCATTTAATGATTGGAAAAAATGGTTAACCTTAGTTAGTTTATTCACCCTAGGCCATTCTATTTCTCTTATACTTTCTGTATTTGGCATTATTTATATAAAAGAAAATTTAGTTGAATTTTTAATCCCTATCACAATATTAATTGTAGCTCTTTTTAATTTATTTACAGCTGGTAAAAGCTCAAAAAAAGAAAGCATAACATTAGTTGCTATTGTAACACTACTGTTCGGTATAATACATGGCTTAGGCTTTTCTAACTATTTTAAAACATTGTTACCAGGCAGTAAATCTGACAAAATATTACCCCTTGCGGAATTTGCTTTAGGAATTGAGAGTGCACAAATAATAGTTGTTTTTGTTGTTTTAATAATTTCATTTATAATCCAATCCGTTTTTCGTTTTTCAAAAAGAGATTGGACTTTAGTTATGTCATCCTTCATAATAGGAGTTGTAACCCCACTAATCATACAAAGCCCTATTTGGCACAGATAAAATGGAAAATAAATTGAATAAATATGACACTGCTTACTTACGTTTAGCAAGAGAATGGAGCAAACTTTCTTATTGTAAAAGAAAACAGGTAGGAGCCATAATAGTAAGAGATCGAATGATTATATCGGACGGATATAATGGAACTCCTTCTGGCTTCGACAATTGTTGCGAGGACGAATACAACCTAACACACTGGTATGTTCTTCATGCAGAGGCAAACGCAATACTAAAGGTTGCCAACTCGACTCAATCTTGTAATCAAGCAACCCTTTATATCACGCTTTCTCCTTGCAAAGAATGTTCTAAATTAATTCATCAAGCAGGTATAAAAAGAGTTGTTTACCATGAGAAATACAAAGATGACTCTGGTTTAGTTTTTCTAGAGAAAGCAGGTGTTGTAGTGCAACAAATTCAAAATTTAGACTCGGAATCGGAATAAAAAAACACCTTTACAAACTCAACAAAACAGGAAGCTCTTTCATTTTTTCTTAATCCCATCATGACTATGGGTTTCTATACCTTGATTCCAAAGAACCAGTATTTCTGTTGCCACTGCTGCCCCACTTCCAGCAGCTATTGCTAATTGACTTCTGTGTCCTGAAAGTGTTCCACACACATAGACCCCTTCTTTTACTTTATAATCAATATTTTTTAATTGAATTCGTTTCTTTTCCGGTAATGATTTCTGATGTGGCACAACATATTCGTTTAACCCTTGAATATCAAATAAATTAGATGCCCCTACTCCTACTACAACCATTTGAGCTCTGAAAATATTTTTATTTGTAACAACTTCTAAACCATTTTCAATAGACAAAACCTTCAAAACTTTTTCATCTTCAATTTGTACAATATGTTTGTATGTATCTCGTAATTGTTCTAATGATTCAAGCAATAAATCAGCACCTAATGTACCTGCTGGAATACCATACGCATTATAAAAAACAGCATCTTGTAATGATGATGCTTTTTGATGAGTCAGAATCCCTATTCTTTTTCCTTTAACAAAGTCTTTATTTTGAGCAGAACCCAAAACCATAGCACAAGATACACCTGATGCACCACCCCCAATAATTAATACATCAAACATTACGAATGTCTTTTCAACTTATTTTCAATTGACTTTGAAAGATTAAAAATTAGTAAAATAACAACAGCACACAATACCGCTAATATTCCTATCAGAGCCACCAAACTATCTCCATTAAACAAATCTTCGGGATTAAGCATTGCGACATTAACACCAATTAATACAAGCCCTAAAACTAAAATTATATATGTAAAAACTTTCATTAATCTTTTTTTAAGAAACAAAATTACTATTTTTCAACCTAAACAAACAAGCCTTTAACATTAGCAGCAAATAATTTAACAGCTATTGCTAATAACACAACTCCAAAAACCTTTCTAACGACTCCTAAACCAGTTGGTCCCAATAATTGTTCTATTTTACCCGATAATTTCAAAACAATATATACAATGATTATATTAAATAGAATGGCTACCACGATATTTATGGATTGATATTCTGAACGCAAAGATAACAACGTAGTCATAGTACCCGCTCCCGCAATCAACGGAAAAGCCAAAGGAACAATACTAGCTGTCTTGGGCTCCTCATCCTTATAAATACTAATCCCTAATATCATTTCTAATGCTAGAAAAAACAATACGATAGATCCTGCAACCGCAAAAGATTTTACATCCACACCGATAAATTTCAGCATACCTTCTCCCACGAAAAGAAACATAATCATAATCAACCCCGACACAAAACTAGCGCGTTCAGCATGGATATGTCCTATTTTGTTTCGTAAATCTACAATTATCGGGATAGACCCCATAATATCAATAACTGCAAATAAAACCATACCTACAGTTAATACTTCTTTCCAATCAAAATTCATAACTTATTTCGTTTAACAAATATTTTCGAATATACTAATTTCAAACAATTAACAAAACGGTAAACCTAATTATTGTTTCTTATTTGTAATTTTGCACCACTCAAAACAAAATCACATGTTTCAAATTGGTAAAACAATCGTCTCAGAAGACATTTTAGAAAAAGAATTCGTATGTAACCTAACCGCTTGTAAAGGCGCATGTTGTATTGATGGAGATTCTGGAGCTCCTTTACTGGAAGACGAATTACCCATTTTGGAAAACATTTATCCTAAAATCAAACACCTTTTAAGACCAGAAGGTCTTGAAGCTATTGAGAAACAAGGGACTTGGGTAAAAGACAAAGATAATGAACTAGGAACCCCTTTAATAGACAATAAAGATTGTGCTTATGTTATTTTTAAAGAAGGTAACGCTTTGTGCGGAATAGAAGAAGCGTATAATCAAGGACTAGTTGATTGGAAAAAACCTGTTTCTTGTCATCTTTACCCTATCAGAATAAAAGATTTTACAAGTTTCCAAGCAGTTAATTATGATCGTTGGGACATTTGCTCAGATGCTTGTTCTCTAGGAAAAGAGCTTAAAGTACCCATTTATAAATTTGTCAAAGAAGCCTTAGTAAGAAGATTCGGAACGGAATGGTATGAAGAACTTGAAACTGTAGCAAAAGAGTACTACAAATAACACCTCCTAAAAGCATTACTAATGATTTTTTTTAAACTAAAAATCATTAGTAAAAAGGTTTTAAAATCATCCTATAGAAATACAAAAAAGAAATTTATTTTTCTTGCTTTATAATATAGTTATTAACAATGCGTTTATAACAAATACATGAATTAGCACCCTAAAAAAACAAGCTAATACTATCTCTTAAAACCCTTATAAAATAAAGGATTTAAAGATTTCAAAAAAATACAATTATTTGATTTACAATAATTTAACTTTTTAATAAAGAATAACTTACAATCATCTCATTTGTTAAAAACTCCAATGAAATGTGAATAACTATTCTTTCTTTTTTGAGTCTAAATTTGAATCTTTGCAGTCCCCAATTACGCATAATTATTTGAATCAATTTTAAACTATAATTCCAGATATAGATATGGCTACTATTGAACCCATTTTACAAGAAAATAAAGACCGTTTCGTAATCTTCCCTATCAAACATCATGATATTTGGGAATGGTATAAAAAAATGGAAGCAAGTTTCTGGACGGCAGAAGAAATAGACTTACATCAAGATTTAACAGATTGGAATACCAAACTAAATGAAGATGAAAAATATTTCATTAAACATATTTTGGCTTTTTTTGCAGCATCTGATGGAATCGTAAATGAAAACCTTGCAGAAAATTTTGTAAATGAAGTACAATATCCAGAGGCTAAATTCTTTTATGGTTTTCAAATTATGATGGAGAATATTCATAGTGAAACATACTCCTTATTAATTGACACCTATGTAAAAGATGATACGGAGAAAGATCAATTGTTTCATGCTATTGAAGTTTTTCCTGCTATCAGAAAAAAAGCACAATGGGCACTACGCTGGATTGAATCCGATTCTTTTGCTGAGAGATTAATAGCCTTTGCAGCAGTAGAAGGCATCTTTTTTTCTGGTGCATTTTGTTCTATCTATTGGTTAAAAAAACGTGGATTAATGCCTGGATTAACTTTTTCAAATGAATTAATCTCCCGTGACGAAGGTGTACACTGTGATTTTGCAGTACATTTACACAACCATCATTTAGTAAACAAAGTATCCAAAGAAAGAATCACAGAAATTATAGTAGATGCTTTAAATATAGAACGTGAATTTATAACCGAGTCACTCCCTGTTTCACTAATAGGAATGAATGCTATCTTAATGATTCAGTACTTAGAATTTGTAGCAGATAGATTATTAATAGAACTAGGCTGTGCAAAGGTTTTTAACGCTACAAATCCTTTTGATTTTATGGATATGATTTCCTTACAAGGAAAAACCAATTTTTTCGAAAAACGTGTGGCAGAATATCAAAAAGCAGGTGTAATGAATAATGAAGAAGAGGCTAATAAATTTTCTTTAGATGCTGATTTTTAAAATATATCTAACAAAAAACTAACTTTTATCGAACTTAAAAACACCCATTGTAAAAGTCGGGAGACTGGTGTTTTAAAAAAATTATTATTAACAAGAAAACAAAGAAGGGATTTTTTGTTTTCAAAAAAACAAAACTATGTACGTAGTAAAAAGAGATGGGCATAAAGAACCCGTAATGTTTGACAAAATTACAGACAGAATTAAAAAGTTATGCTATGGTTTAAATGATATGGTAGATGCCGTAAAGGTTGCCATGCGAGTTATTGAAGGGCTATATGATGGTGTAACAACTTCTGAATTAGACAATTTAGCAGCTGAAACAGCAGCTGCTATGACCGTTACACATCCTGATTACGCACAACTAGCGGCTAGAATTGCCATTTCTAACTTACATAAAAACACAAAAAAATCGTTTTCTGAAACAATGAACGATATGTTTCAGTATGTAAGTCCACGTACAGGAAAAGAAGCCCCTCTTATTTCAGACGAAGTACATAAAGTAATTATGGAAAATGCCGCTTTTTTAGATTCTCATGTAATCTATAATCGTGATTTTAACTATGATTATTTTGGTTTCAAAACCTTAGAACGCTCCTATCTTCTTAAAATAAATGGCAAGATAGTAGAACGCCCACAACACATGTTAATGCGTGTTTCCGTTGGAATTCACTTAAACGATTTAGAATCCGTAATCGAAACATACGAATTGATGTCTAAAAAGTTTTTTACACATGCTACTCCAACACTTTTTAACTCTGGAACACCGAAACCTCAAATGTCTTCTTGTTTTCTTTTAGCCATGCAAGATGATAGCATTGATGGCATTTATGATACACTCAAACAAACCGCCAAGATTTCACAATCTGCTGGAGGTATAGGTTTATCTATCCACAATGTTCGTGCAACTGGTTCCTATATACGTGGTACAAATGGCACTTCTAACGGAATTGTACCCATGCTACGTGTTTTTAACGATACCGCTCGTTATGTAGATCAAGGCGGCGGAAAACGCAAAGGAAGCTTTGCTGTTTATATTGAAACATGGCATGCTGATATTATGGATTTCTTAGATCTTAAGAAAAACCATGGTAAAGAAGAAATGCGTGCACGTGATCTATTCTATGCTATGTGGACTTCTGATTTGTTTATGAAACGAGTAGAAGCTGATGAAAAATGGACTTTAATGTGTCCTAACGAATGTCCTGGCTTATATGATGTATATGGAGACGAATTTGAAACTTTATACACGCAATACGAAAATGAAGATCGTGGTCGTAAAACAATTAAAGCTCGTGAATTATGGGATAAAATTCTAGAATCACAGATTGAAACGGGAACTCCATACATGTTATATAAAGATGCAGCCAATCGTAAATCTAATCAAAAAAATTTAGGAACTATCCGTTCTTCTAATTTATGTACAGAAATTATGGAATACACCTCTGCTGATGAAATAGCAGTGTGTAACTTAGCTTCTTTATCATTACCTATGTTTGTAGAAAATGGAGAATTTAACCATACCTTACTATACCAAGTAACGAAACGAGTAACTCGCAATTTAAATAAAGTAATTGATCGTAATTATTATCCTGTAAAAGAAGCTGAAAACTCAAACATGCGTCATCGTCCAGTAGGGTTAGGTGTACAAGGACTAGCAGATACTTTCATCCTATTACGCATGCCTTTTACAAGTGATAAAGCTAAAAAATTGAATCAAGAAATCTTCGAAACAATGTATTTTGCAGCGGTTGAAGCCTCTATGGAAATGGCAAAAGAAGAAGGTCCGTATTCAACATTTGTAGGTTCTCCTATTTCACAAGGAGAATTTCAATACAACCTTTGGGGTATAAAAGATGAAGAATTATCGGGTCGTTGGGATTGGCCTTCTTTAAGAAAGGAAGTAGTGGAACATGGTGTTCGTAACTCTTTATTAATGGCACCAATGCCAACAGCCTCTACATCACAAATTCTCGGAAATAACGAAGCCTTTGAGCCCTATACCTCAAATATCTATACGCGCCGTGTACTCTCTGGCGAATTTATTGTGGTAAATAAGCACTTATTAGAAGATTTAGTTAAATGCGGATTATGGAATGAAGAGCTAAAACAAGAAATTATGCGCCATAATGGCTCCGTACAAAACATTGACCGTATACCTCAAGAGTTAAAAGATTTATACAAAACCGTTTGGGAATTATCCATGAAAGACATTATTGACATGTCTCGACAACGTGGTTATTTCGTTGACCAATCTCAATCATTAAATCTATTTATGGAAGGCGCTACCTTTGCTAAACTAACCTCTATGCACTTCTATGCTTGGAAATCAGGTTTAAAAACGGGTATGTACTATTTACGAACCAAAGCAGCCGTAGATGCTATTAAATTTACATTAAATAATGAAAAGAAAACAGAATCTTTAACCATATCTGCAGAAAAAACAGAACTAACTAATTCTGAAGCAGAAATGACTACGGAAGAATTTAGAGCAATGATTGAACGCTCTCGTAATGCCGAACCAGAAGATTGTGAAATGTGTGGATCTTAATGATTCAAAAAAACATTTAAAGAACAGCTATTTTAAAAAATAGCTGTTTTTTTATTTCCCCACTTCCCTTATACAACTAAATTTTACTTTTAGTATCTTTACATACTTTTTAATCTAAAATTTGAATACTATTATAATATACAAAAGCATTCATGAAACGAATCTACACGACATCTGATAATCCTGACTTTAAACACTTAACACGTTTATTCGATGAATATTTAGTAGATATTGACGGGGATCAAAAAGATTTTTTTTCACATCATAACAATAAATACTTAAAACATGTCTTAGTAGTTTATGAGAATGAAGAAGCTGTAGGTTGTGGTGCTTTCAAAGAATATGATACTGTAACTGCCGAAATAAAAAGAATGTTTGTACATCCTGAAAAACGCGGAAAAGGAATAGCTACTTTTATTCTTAACGAAATAGAAAAATGGGCAAACGAATATGGTTATCACAACTTCATTTTAGAAACTTCTCCTAAACTTGAAAACGCAATTGCTCTTTATAAAAAATCAGGTTATAACTTAATCCCTAACTTCGGCCAATATATAGGTATAGAAAACAGTATTTGCATGAAGAAAGAAAAGTAAAATCAATACATTATGAAAATCAACAATCTATTAAAAATATATTTAAAAAAGCATCACTATTATTAGTAAATTTAAAACAGAATTAAAATTTCACTTTCAAAAATCAATAGAAAAGAAATAAAAACATATCAATTATAATTCAATAAATATATCCTATTTTTTAAAGAATTTTATTTGACATTAAAAATATTGTGTTTTGGTATTAAGAGATACAGGATTTGCATACAATTTAATACTTTATCTAAAAGTTAAAAATTAATAAGACCTTAGAAATCCAGAAGATTTTCAAAAAAGATAAAGAAATACAAATTCTTCTTCTTTCAATATTTCTTATGGAAATCGTTATATTTTGAAAAAATGGAATCAAAAACTTTCCATACCTCACAATTTTAAAAAATTTAAACCTAACAGAATACCTAAAAAATAGCCCTATGATGAACTGGGAACAACTTTTATCTTTAAAAAAACAAGGTGACACAAACAAACGATTACGCAAAGAACAAGACGAAACAAGACTTGGTTTTGAAGTTGATTATGATCGCGTAATATTTTCAGCCGCTTTTAGAAGTTTACAAGATAAAACACAGGTTATTCCATTATCAAAAACTGATTTCGTACACACACGATTAACACATAGTCTGGAAGTATCAGTTGTAGGACGCTCACTAGGGCGATTAGTTGGTAAAAAAATACTTGAAAAGTACCCTTCTTTACAAGAAGTACACGGCTACCAACCTAATGATTTTGGCGCTATTGTTGCTGCCGCAGCTTTGGCACATGATATAGGAAATCCTCCTTTTGGTCATTCAGGGGAAAAAGCTATTGGAGAATATTTTTCTATTGGTAATGGACAGAAATTTAAAGATGAGTTGACAGATAAGGAATGGCAAGATTTAATAGACTTTGAAGGAAATGCCAATGGTTTTTCAGTACTAACCAGCTCCCGACCAGGCGTAGAAGGTGGTTTAAGGCTGACTTATGCTACTTTGGGTGCTTTCATGAAATACCCTAAAGAAAGTTTACCTAAAAAACCTACCTCAAATATATCTGATAAAAAATATGGTTTTTTCCAGCAAGACAAATCTTTTTTTAAAGAAGTCGCTGAAGAATTAGGATTAATTTCAAACAAATCAGGTCATGATATTAGATACGAACGCCATCCATTAGCTTATCTTGTTGAAGCAGCAGATGATATTTGTTATACTATTATTGATTTTGAAGACGGAATTAATTTAGGTTTAGTTTCTGAAGATTATGCTTTAGAATATTTAATTAAACTAGTAAAAGATTCAATAGATACTTCAAAATACAACGCATTAACCACAAAAGAAGACCGAATTAGTTATTTACGAGCGTTAGCAATAGGTAGCTTAATTAACGACGCTGTTCATGTATTTATTGAAAACGAAGAATTAATACTCCAAGGCACATTTCCTTATTCTTTAACTGACAAATCAAAGTACAAAGCTCAAATGAATGATATTATTAATTTAAGTATTAAAAATATTTATCAGAGTAGAGAGGTAATCGAAAAAGAAATAAACGGTTATCAAATTATTAACAACCTGTTAGACAAGTTTATTACTGCATACAACAATAAGTTTGAGGGAAATGAAACTAATTTTGACAAGCTTTTATTAAAAATATTACCCGAAAAACACCATATAGAAAAAGAAAGTCTGTATGAACGCTTATTACATATTTGTCATTTCGTTTCTATGCTTACAGACAGTAATGCCTTACTTTATAACAAAATGATTTCAACAAAAAACTAAATTATCAATTATAATCAAATCTAAAAATCTCACTATTTACTTAATCAAAACATTCATATATGGTAAAAAAAATCCTCTTTTTATTATTTTTATTTCCTAAAACTTCCTTCAGTCAAAACAATCTTGACTTAATTAAAAAACATTTAAAGGAAAATTCTCCTAAATCAAAAATGAGTCAAACGGAAATAGATCATTTAATTATTTCCGATGAATTTATCACAACAAGCAATAATACGGTTTGTCACGTAAAACAAACACAAAATGGCATACCTATCTATAATGTTGATTCCAATTTTTTAATAGATAAAGCAGGAAGAGTTTCAGGTAATTTAAAATCCGTCCCTCTTCTTGAAAATAAAACAAAAAATAGATTTCAAAAAATAGATTTTAAAACTGCTTTAGCGCATGCTTTTGCATCAACAAATGACATTATACAAGAATACCGCTTTAACAAACTAGAAAACAATAAATTTAGATTAGAAAATTCTCTTAACAAAGAAGACGATGTAAATGGTCAATTAGTCTATTTTTTAACTAATAAAAATGAACTCAAGCTTGCCTACTTTTTTGAATACTATTCAGGAAATGATGAAAAAAATTTATGGCATATTTTCGTAGATTCTGAAACAGGAAATATTATTAAAAAATCAAACAAAACCTTAAAATGTTCATTTCATAAAGAAAACAATCATACTACAAACAACCCTTTATTCTTATTTAAACCGGACAATTTTTCGAAATTAGCTTTATTAACACCTGGCACAACAAACTACAATGTTATACCATGGAACTATGAAAGCCCCAACCATTATAGAGAAGCATTTCCTACCAATATAGAAGGTAGAACAATGGTTACAAACCCTGAATCAACTACAGCATTAGCTCCACTTACTGCTGCTGCTTCCCCTAATGGATGGCACAATAACAATTCAACTATTGGCAGTACAACAAATACTACTAATTTTCAGTACACAAGAGGAAATAATGTATTTGCTTATTCCGACATTAACAATTCTGAACCATCAATCTCCTCTATTAATACTTATACCAATTCATCTTTCGGTACATATCCTAATTTAACTTTTGATTATCCTTACTCAGGCTTATCTAACGCACCTCTAAACGAAATTAATGCTGCTACTACCAATCTTTTTTACATGAATAACATCATGCACGATCTATGGTATCAATACGGCTTTGATGAAATAAATAAAAACTTTCAAGACAAAAATTATGGTCGTGGAGGAAAACAAGGAGACTTTGTTCTAGCTCAATCACAAGATAATTCTCAAAGTAGACTACCTAGTTACAATAATGCCAACTTTTCAACACCTATAGACGGAAGTAATCCTAAGATGCAAATGTATTTATGGCAACACATTGCTCCCATAAAAGTACAAATCACAAGTGGAACATTATTAAACAAAACATATAATGCTATGGATAATAATTTCGATACAGGACATATTGAATTACCTATAACACCTACTAATATGTCTGGCGAACTTATCCTACTTAATGACGCTACCAGTCCTGATGTGAATGACGGATGCTCTGCCGCAACAAACACCTTA
This sequence comes from Flavobacterium davisii, assembly GCF_042182265.1. Classification (NCBI taxonomy): domain Bacteria; kingdom Pseudomonadati; phylum Bacteroidota; class Flavobacteriia; order Flavobacteriales; family Flavobacteriaceae; genus Flavobacterium; species Flavobacterium davisii. The sequence continues at coordinate 1,313,741 of NZ_CP097869.1, read as the reverse complement.
ACGAACAAGATAGCAGTAGTTAGACGTGGTAATTGTAATTTTTCTTCAAAGGCTATAGCCGCTCAAAATGCAGGAGCAAAAGCCTTAATAGTGGTCAATAACTCCATCATTCCCTTAGAACTTGGCGGAGGAGATATTGCTATTAAAATCCCCGTTATTGGTTTATCCAAAACAGATGGAGATGAATTAATTCAAGCTTTAAAAACAGAAAACAATATTAACACAATTCTTGAAAATAAGAATTACGTTTATGCTGATGGCGATTTTGACAATGGAATTATTGCGCACGAATACGGACACGGAATTTCCACAAGACTTTCAGGTAATTGCTTGGACAGCTCAGAACAAATGGGAGAAGGTTGGTCTGATTGGTTTTGGTTAATGATGCAAATAAAAGAAGGAGATAAAGGAAATGACAAAAAAAGTACAGGAACTTTTACTAATAACCAACCAACTAACGGCAAAGGTATCAGAAAATACCCTTATACTACCGATATGAATAGTAATCCTTACACATACGCTCATTTAAACAAAATGTGGTATCTAGATCCAGCAGATGCAACGGAAAAAATTAACGTTCATGCTATAGGAACTGTTTGGGCAACTATTTTATGGGACTTGACTTGGGCTTATATCAACAAATATGGTTATGACCCTAATATTTATAATGGAAAAGGAGGAAATAATAAAGTAATGAAAATAGTACTTGATGGTATCAAAATTGATGGTTGTTCCCCTAGTTTTATAACAGGTCGGGATGCTATTTTAGCAGCAGATCAAGCAGCAACAGGCGGTCAAGATTATGAATTAATTTGGAGAGTCTTCGCTAGAAGAGGAGTAGGCTATAGTGCTTCATCAGGCGCAAGCAATATTGGAGTTGCAGGAATAAAGGACAATCCTACTTCTTTACAAACAGACTTACCTCCTAATATTGCATTAAGCAATGAGGATTTTATTTCCAACAATTTAGTCAACGTTTATCCAAATCCTTCAAACGGTTTGATTAATATTTCTTTTGATCGAACTCCTAATCATTTTACATTAAAAATCAATGATATTAATGGACGAATCGTATATACTGAAGAAATAACAAACAATACTCGTGATGTACAAACAATAAATTTAGATTCTTTACAAAAAGGTTTTTATATTCTTAGTTTAAAAAGTTCTACTATAAACTTTACTCAAAAAATCCTTTTAGAGTAACGTAAATTCATCACAAAAAAACTGTCTAAAAAGTTTAAAACTAATATTTTTTTGGGGTTATTTTCCAAAATCCTACTTATTTTAAAAAAATAACCCCAAAACTTTCTAGACAGTTTTTTTATCTAAATAAACTGTAAATAAATTACTTAATCCTTCTACATCAATTCCACATATCTTATGCAATTCATTAATAGTCCCTTGTTCTATAAATTCGTCCTCAACTCCGCATCTTTTTATAGAAAGTAAATATCCATTATCTATAAAAAATGAATTTATAAGCGTTCCGAAACCTCCCTTAAGACATCCTTCTTCAACAGTAATTATTTCTTTGTAATTTTGCCCTATTTCATGTAAAAGCACCTCATCTAAAGGCTTAATAAAAGGAAAATGATAATGAGAAAAATGATCCGATTCTACACTTTCTAAAGCTTTTATTACATTATTACCAATAGTTCCTGTAGAAAAAATAGCCACTTTCTTTCCTTTACGTAATCGTTTTGCTTTTCCAATTTTTATTTTTTCAAATGGTAATTGCCATTTTTGAATAAAACCTCTACCTCTTGGATAACGAATACTTACGGGTCTATCAAGACTTAATTGAAAAGTATACATCATATTGCGGAGTTCTACTTCATTAAGCGGTGCTGTAACTATAAAATCAGGAATACAACTTAAATAAGCAATATCATATAAACCATGATGAGTAGCACCATCCTCCCCCACAAAACCAGCTCTATCAAGACAAAAAATAACAGGCAATTTTTGTAAAGCTACATCATGAATCATCTGATCATAAGCTCTTTGTAAGAAAGTAGAATATACATTACAAAAAACAATCATTCCTTGCGTAGCCATACCCGCAGAGAAAGTTACAGCATGTTGCTCTGCAATTCCAACATCAAAAGCACGATCTGGAAATGCTTCCATCATAAACTTCATGGAACTCCCTGATGGCATTGCTGGAGTTACCCCTATAATTTTGTTATTTTTTTGAGCTAACTCAACCAAAGTTTTACCAAAAACGTCCTGAAATTTAAAAGGTAATCCTTCTTCCTCTTTTGGGTATATTTTCCCTGTTTCAGGATCAAATTTACCTGGAGCATGATATTTCACTTGGTTTTCCTCTGCTAATTGTAATCCTTTTCCTTTTGTTGTAATTACATGTAAAAATTTAGGTCCTTTTATTTTTTTTAGTCGATTTAATTCCGTTATCAATAATTCTATATCATGTCCATCAATAGGCCCTGAATAATTAAAATTTAACGCTTTAAAAATATTATTTTCAGTATGTAATTTTCCTTCTTTAAAAGATGTTAGATATTCCTTTAAAGCTCCCACGCTTGGATCAATACCTATCGCATTATCATTAAGTATGACTAAGATATTAGCATCTGTATCACCCGCATGATTCAATGCTTCAAAAGCCATTCCTGATACTATAGAAGCATCACCAATAACCGCAATATGTTGTTTATCCAAATCATTATTTAATTTAGATGCCATTGCCATTCCCAAAATTGCAGAAATAGAAGTAGAAGAATGACCTACACCAAAGGCATCGTATTGACTTTCTGAACGTTTAGGAAATCCTGAAATACCTTTTAAATCTCGATTAGTACCAAACACGTCTCTCCTTCCCGTTAAAATCTTATGTCCGTAGGCCTGATGTCCTACATCCCAAACTAACAAATCGTAAGGTGTTTTAAAAACATAATGCAAAGCAATTGTCAGTTCAATAACTCCCAAGCTTGCTCCTAAATGCCCTTCTTTCTGAGAAATAATCGTTATAATAAAATCACGCAATTCTTTTGCTAATATAGGCAATTCCGAAATTTTTATTTTTTTTAAATCACGGGGAGAATTTATTGAATCTAATATCTTACTTTCCATAAAAGACAAAATTAATCAAAACTATTTATTTATTACGATTTTATGCTGTATCATTCCTGAATATATCTTCATTCTAATAACCTCCTTACGTTCTCTTTTTACATCCTTTTTTTAATAAATTAAAGAACATTTAGAACAAATAAAAATTTCTTATAAATACAAACCATTACAGAAGAACTTTTATTAAAAGACACCAAGAATTATGGTATAAAAAATGTAAACTTTTGAATTACTTACTCTAATCTGAAACGTTCATTTTTTTACTTGAGTTACAAGATAAAACAAATTGATTACCCTTTTAAATCCATTAAAACTTAAAAGTTCTTAATCATATCATCTTATTCTCTCCTGTTTTTATTTAAAAACAATAAATGTTCATTTTTAAACTTATAAGCCCCCCAGTCAGTATTGAAGTATATCAAGACAAAATCATTCAAAAATTGTACATTTGTTTTATGGAAAATATTTTTACAGATGAGTACTTCATGAAAAAAGCCTTACAGGAAGCGGAAACGGCATTTCAACAAGGTGAAATTCCTGTAGGTGCTGTAATTGTAATAGATAATAGGATAATTGCTCGAAGCCACAATTTAACAGAAATGCTGAATGATGTAACAGCACATGCTGAAATGCAAGCAATAACTGCTTCTGCTAACTTTTTAGGCGGAAAGTATTTAAAAGACTGTACTTTGTACGTCACCTTAGAACCCTGTCAAATGTGTGCAGGTGCGTTATATTGGAGCCAAATTTCAAAAATTGTATACGGAGCAACCGATGAACAAAGAGGATATAGAGCGATGGGAGCTCAATTACACCCTAAAACCAAAGTAATATCTGGAATTATGCAAAACGAGTGTACGCATTTGATGAAAGACTTTTTTAAACAAAGAAGATCAAAATCTACAAAGGATTAAGCTTAAAGTTTTATTAGAAATAAAAGGGCTTTAAATCTAAAAAAACACATCACTTTTTATCCTCAATTGGCATATCCTAAAAGGTTGTAATCTTTTCATTTCGTCCAAATGAAACTCGAATAAAACGAATAGTTGGAGTAAACCTATTCCACTTTATTTTTCTTCAAATTTAGTTTTAAACCCAGATTCCGCATTAGACTTCGTTGTGAAACAAAATTTTTCAATAAATTCAAGTGCTCACGGAAAATTTTAGAAGAAGAAATAGTGAACTATTTTGATGATTAAAATTTGAGTACGTGATTGAATTTGAAGAAAAATAAAGTGGAATAGATTTCGGGTTAGAATCAGATTTCACTTCTTATTCTTTTTAAAAAAATTCAAAAAACACAGTCTATTGGTCTATTTTTTATTTTCAAAATAATAAAAAACCGCCCCTAAAAGGAGCGGTGTAACATTCCGGTAATCTAAAATAATATATATTATTCGATAACAACTACATTAGTAGCTACTTTACCTTTACGTCCGTCTTCTTCGTTGTACGAAACTTTTTGTCCTTCTTTAAGCTCTTTACCACCTGTTGCAGTAATGTGAACGAAGATGTCTGATCCAGTTTCGTCGTTTGTAATGAATCCAAAACCTTTAGACTCTACAAAAAATTTCACTTTGCCTGTTAGCATTCTAAAAAAAATAAAAAATTAATAATTATCAAAGATAGACTTTTTGTCGAGATATCAAAGTCTTATATTCAAAAGTTTATGGATTTATTTTTTGAGATTGTATTATATGTCGTTCATCATGATTTATTAGAAAACGAAAAACATCCCCTAACTGCATAGTCAACCAACGAGCAATACTTATTCTTATTCTTTCTCTTTCAATATCTATTTTTTCGGCTTTTTCTAGTAAATTCAACAGTCGTTTTTGTTGGTCTAAAAATTTATCAATTGTTGATTTATCCAAGAGAGAGTCTAAAGGATTTTTATCATTGAAGGTTTTCATTTTATTTACCTTAATATTTGGCAGCATACTATTTGCCATATAATTACCTAACCAACCGGATTTATAAGTAGATTTGGCAATAGATTGACTATTAGAGATAACTTTTTCAATTTCTGGCAAATAATATTCTCCATATAAATTCAAATGTTCTAAACATTCTAAAACATTCCAAGAAGAGCGTGAATTTCGACACTGTAAAAACCCTAAATCTTTTTCTTTTAGTGTAATTACATAATCCACATGGCTTTGTACTTGCTCTTTTAATTCCTTTAACAATAATTGTGTTGTTATTTTCATAGCAATAGTATAATTACCACAAATTTCCCTCTTATTATTTTATTTTTTCTTGACACACATCAAGACTTTTTAATCTTGATAAAGTTTCTGGAGACATACGAAGATAATTGGCAATAAGTTTATGAGGAATTACCTGAAATACTAGTGGATTACGTTCCTGAACACGTTCTAATCGTTTTTTAGCAGAAACTGTAAGTAAATCTATTTCCCGTTCTAACTGTTGTAAAACTAAATTTTCTAATAACGCGTTCCAAATCTTTAAATTTTCCGTATTGGTATACATTAACGTTTTGAACTTATTTTTATTTATCTTTAAAACCGTTGTTTTTTTAATTGCTTGAATCGAAAAAACAGTTGGTTTTTCAGACAAAAAACTATCTAAACAGGTAATGAAATCGCCTTGATAGCCAAAACGAATAATTTGCTCTTCAATATCAAAGACGGAAATTTTTATGCTTCCTTCTTTTATAAAATAAAGATGAGAATCTACACTTCCATTTACCACCAAGTATTGATTTCTTTTCAATAGTAAGGTTTCTTCAAATAACTGGTGTTTTTTTAAAAGTGCAATTAACAGATTTTTCATATCTTAATACAGATGCGATTTCATTTCTCCTGAATTACTTTTGGATTGTTCAATAATTACTTCATCTCCTTTTTCTTTTTTATATCGAATAAATTCAAGATTGGCTATACCTGCTTCAGGATAGGTTTGTTTTTGTTTATGAAAAATTACTTCACGCATTCCTTTTGAATCTATATTAAGCACCTTCCATCCATTTACAATTTTAGCTTTTGCTATTACAGGTGTTCCAACTAATCCAAAATTCCCTTTTACTCTTAAATTTGAATCTAAGATCAAGGCATCGCAACCTCCATTTCCACAGGAATTATTAAAAAAAATAAAATAATCCTTTTTCTTATCATTATTCAAATCAATTTCACGCAAGACAAACTTTCTTTTTCCTCTTTGTTCTTTTTCGTATTCGGGACTTGATCCATATTTTTTCACCAATTCAATTTCACGTTTTTGTAAAAATTCAGTGATTTTAGTCACTATTTTTTTATCTTGAGCAAAAGAATTTGCAGTACATAATAAAACTATCGTTAAGGAGGCTATTCTCTTTTTCACCTTTTAAAAAATATTACAAATTAAAAAAGGAAGAACTTAGTTTCTTCCTTCCTATAAATCTACGAATAAATTTCTTATAATTCGGTTGTGGTTGCAATAAATAATTCATTCAATTGTTTTTTATCCAATACTGATGGAGCATCAATCATAACATCTCGTCCTGAATTATTTTTAGGAAACGCTATAAAATCACGAATAGTTTCTTGACCTCCTAGAATAGCTACCAAGCGATCTAAACCAAAGGCTAAACCGCCGTGTGGTGGCGCACCATACTGAAAGGCATTCATTAAGAATCCGAATTGATTTTCAGCTTCTTCTTTTGAGAATCCAAGTAATTCAAACATCTTTGCTTGCAAATCTTTATCATGAATACGTATTGAACCTCCTCCTATCTCATTCCCGTTTAGCACCATATCATAAGCATTGGCTCTAATTCTTCCTGGTTCTGTTCCTATCAAATGAATATCTTCTGGTTTTGGTGACGTAAATGGATGGTGCATTGCATGGTAACGCCCACTTTCTTCATCCCATTCCAACAAAGGGAAATCGACTACCCACAATGGTGCAAACTCGTTGGGCTTACGTAATCCCATTTGATTTCCTAATTCCATACGTAAAGCACTTAATTGCGCACGTGTTTTATTAGCTGGTCCTGATAACACAAAAATAATATCTCCAGGATTCGCTTTTGTGGCTTCAGCCCATTTTTTTAAATCTTCTTGATCATAAAATTTATCTACTGATGATTTAAAAGAACCATTCGTTTCATACTTACAATATACCATACCAGAAGCTCCTACTTGCGGACGTTTAACCCACTCTATCCAAGCGTCGATTTCTTTACGTGTTAAGGAAGCTCCTGCTGGCACAGCAATACCCACGACCAACTCTGCTGTATTAAAAACACTAAACTCCTTATTTTGTGCTACAGCATTTAACTCACCAAATTCCATTCCAAAACGGATATCTGGCTTGTCATTTCCGTAGGTTTTCATGGCATAATCGTATGTAATTCTTGGAAACTTATCTACTTCTATTCCTTTTACTTCTTTTAACAAATGACGAGTTAAACCTTCAAACATATTTAAAATATCTTCTTGTTCAACAAAAGCCATTTCGCAATCAATTTGAGTAAACTCAGGTTGACGATCAGCACGTAAATCTTCATCTCGAAAACATTTTACGATTTGAAAATACTTATCCATTCCCCCTACCATCAATAATTGCTTAAAAGTTTGAGGAGACTGCGGTAAAGCATAAAATTGTCCTGGATTCATACGCGAAGGCACGACAAAGTCACGCGCCCCTTCAGGAGTTGATTTAATTAAATAAGGTGTTTCTACCTCACAAAAACCTTGGTTTGAAAGATAGTTTCTTACTTCCATAGCTACGCGATGACGAAATAGCAAACTGTTTTTTACGGGATTACGACGAATATCTAGATAACGATATTTCATACGTAATTCTTCTCCTCCATCTGTTTCATCTTCAATCGTAAAAGGGGGTAACTGTGCTTGATTTAAAACAATTAATTCTTTTACTAAAATTTCGATATCACCCGTAGCTATATTAGCGTTTTTAGATTCACGTTCTATTACAGTTCCTTTTACCTGAACGACAAATTCACGACCTAAAGTTCTGGCTAATTCCATCACCTTTTTATCTGTACGACTTTCATCAAAAATGAGTTGTGTAATGCCGTAACGATCACGCAAATCAACCCATATCATAAAACCTTTATCACGTGATTTTTGAACCCATCCAGCAAGGGTAACTTCTGTATTTATATATGACGTATTTAATTCGCCACAATTATGACTTCTAAACATTTTTATAAAATTTGAATACAAAAATACTATTTTAAACCTCATTTGCAATGAAGAGGACAAAGATATAAAGGATAATAAAATGCAAAATATTATCTTAGATCTGTTTATCTCTCTTCCCATCATTGGAGTAATACCGTTTAAACTTTGAAAACACTGTAAAAAGCATTCATGTAAAACGGATAGCCTGTTATTGATTTAATTGTTTTATCATCAGATATTTTAATCAATTCTTCCATTTTTTGGTTTAAGTCGTCTAAAGTATCATAAATTTTCATTGCAATTTTATCTTTCATCCATTGCCACATTTTCTCAGCAGGGTTAAGTTCTGGGCAATATGGTGGAATTGGCAAAAGAAATATATTGTCAGGAATTATCACATCCTTTGTGGAATGAAATGCGGCATTATCAATTATCATAATCTTTAACTCTGTTGGCTTGTGATTGCTGAAATCTTCCAGATATTTTACAAATAATTCTTTGCAAACACTTTGTGTTGTCATACAAAAACTCTCACCTGTTATGGGGGAAAAACTTCCCCAGAGCCAATTATAAAGATAGCTATGTTTATAAGTACCGATGGCTTTTATTCCTTTTGCGGTAATAACTCTTTTCTGTTTTGTAATCAAACCGAAACGACTTTCATCCTGAAAATAGAGGTTTACAGATTCAAAGTTATTTTTATTAAGAATAATTCTACACTCTTCAAATTTGTTTTCAAGGTTTTTTAAAAAACGCCTCTGCGTTTTCATCCTTTTTATAGTGGGATTTTCTTGCAACTTTCAATTTTGATTGATGCTTGCGTTTGCAATGAGCATATAAAGCACCATAATTAACCGATTCGTTAAGCTCTTTTTCGAGAATCTTCAACAATTCAACATACGATGTTATTGTTGTTTTTGGATCATTCAATTTCTGCTCAATAGCATTGGCCATTTTCTCAGATATTTTCTTTGTATTATTTCCTCCACTTCTAACACTTAACATTTCAGAAATACCGCTTTTCAGATACTCCTGTGCCCAACCTCGTACAGTCTTCTCGGTTCTCCCTAATTTTTTAGCAATGGAACTATAAAAAACATATTTTCCTTTCTTAATTAGAATCAAAGTCTTTATTCTGTCTTTTTTCAAAGATCCAGATGTCTTTACTAGTAATTTATCTAAAAAATCAACATCTTCTTTTATTGCTATTTGGATTTTCTTTGGCATGCCTAAAGGTAAGTAATATCCCAGTAAATTCAAAATTTAAATAGTATAACATAATCAGAAAAACAAAAAATCCACGTCTTGAAATCTCTCGTTTCTTTCGGTATGGTAAACGAAGGACTTATTGATCAAACTCACCGTTTCTTTAAAAGTTCCAAAAGAAGTTAAGGAAACGGATCCTTTTTAAACTTGCCCTCATAGAAAAGTATACTAAAATAAAAAAAGCTCCCCTAAACGGAAAGCTTTTCATTGGTCTAACTACTAAACCATTCCGATTTTACTCGGAACTAAACAACACAACTAATTTTAAAATCTTATTTTGGGCAAAAAAGCGCTCCGAAGAGCGCTTCTAAAAAATTTCCCAATTTCGCGGTCTGGACGGGACTCGAACCCGCGACCCCATGCGTGACAGGCATGTATTCTAACCAACTGAACTACCAAACCTTGTGCGTTATTGCGGTGCAAATATACGACTGTTTTTTTGTTTTGCAAGAAAAAAAAGTACTTTTTTTTGTTCTTTTTAAAAACTTTCAAACAAACCCTTGTTTTTCAACCAAATAGGACATCATTATTTTATCAAATTTTTCCCCAACAGAAACGGGAACGTACTTAATTTTATACATTGAACAGGTATTGGTTATTTTTTCAAAATAAGACTTCATTCTTTTTTGATATTGCTCACTTATTCCTTCTCCAAATAAATTCACTTCTTCATTGGTTTCTAAATCTATAAACTTCCGAGGTTGATTATCAAAACTGAGGTTAAACTCTGTTTTATAATCTACCACATGAAATACTACTACTTTATGCTTATTATACTTAAGATGTTGTAATGCTTTAAACAAACGTTCCTCATCTTCTGATTGAAACATATCTGTAAAAAGGATTACCATAGAACGTTTATTTAATTTTTCTGCTATCTGATGTAAATAAGTAATCGTATCTGTTTTCTTATAAGCGCGTTCCTCTTGCAAAAGTCGTTCTAATTTATCCAATAGCATTCTATGATGTCGTTCACTCCCTTTTTCTGGAGCATAATATTCATAATGATCTGAATAAACACTTAATCCTACAGCATCTCGTTGTCTTTTTAATAAATTCATTAGAACAGCAGAGGCTAAAACTGAGAAACCAACTTTATTTTCATAAAACATTTGATTTTTAGTTAGCAAAGGATAGTGCATAGAAGAAGAGTTATCAAGAATTAAATGACAACGTAAATTTGTTTCTTCTTCATATCGTTTAGTATACAGACGATCTGTTTTGGCATACAATTTCCAATCAATATGCTTTGTACTTTCCCCCGAGTTATATATTTTATGTTCAGCGAATTCAGCTGAAAAACCATGAAAAGGCGACTTGTGCATACCTGAAATAAAGCCTTCTACTATCTGATTAGCTAAAAGTTCTAGATGTTGAAAACTAGAAATAGTTTTAATTTGAGATTCTAAATTCATAACTCAAATATACAGAATATGACACAAAAAAGGCCTAACATACGTTAGACCTTTTACAACTCACTTATATTTTTATTACAATAAAGCATCTATTGCTTTAGCATAAGTATCTTTAGGAGCTACACCTACCTGACGTCCCACTACTTCACCATTTTGAAAAATCAAAACAGTAGGAATATTACGAACACCGTACTTTGCAGCAAATTCTTGATTGGCATCTACATCCACCTTCCCTATTACTGCTTTCCCTTCATATTCCGTTGCAATTTCATCAATAACGGGTCCCACCATACGACAAGGTCCGCACCAAGCCGCCCAAAAATCCACTAAAACTGGTTTGTCTGATTGTAATACTACCTCATCAAATGTAGCATCTGTAATTGCTAATGCCATGTTCTTTTTTTTAAATTGTTACACAAATTTACTATTTTATTTCAATTACAAACACACTTCTATATTAATAATCAAAATAGCTTTATAAGCAAAACAAATAACTAAAATCAAAGAGTCGCTTAAAAGCGACTCTTTGATTCTTTTTAACACATAACGATTAAAAATTATAACGCATACCTAATGACAAACCAATACCACTGATACCCACATACGAACTTAACTCATCTTTAGGTCTTGATGAATCAAAGCCTGTTGGATTTGTTTCTACATTATTAGAGCTCGCATTTAACTGGCTGATATAATTTGTATGAGATTCTGAATAAGACAAATTAGATAATTGATTTACTCCTTCTACTACATATTCTGTAGTTTCTTTTGTTTTTCCGTGTACAGTAAAGTTTCTGTATTCAACTTCAGCATAAGCTGATAATTTTGGAGCTATTTTATAAGACGTACCAACAGAAGCCATAAAACCAAGTGTAGGATTAGGCTTTACTACGTCTGTTCTTTCTGAATTTTTATATTTTGAAAAAGCAGGATTTGAAGCATAAACCGATGATATAGTAGACTTTGTAGACGATTTTATCGTTAAATCACCAAATACAGGCAGAATAACCCCCACTTTAGTATAAGGTTCAAAATTACCCACTTCTCCTAAATACAACACAACTGAAGGAGATAAATCCAATGCTCTAATTTTCCCACTTACGACAGCATCAAAATTACCAATAGATGAAACAGGGGTTTTAATAGAAACATGTCTTTCAGCCATAGTTCTAGAAGCTCCCATATAGTAATGCACTCCCATTTCAACTCCCAAACGCTCTGAAAAACGAAATCCCGCAACAAGATTGGTTCTTGAACCTTCACCAAAAGACCCTGTAATAGATTCTTTAGAAACTAAACTTGATGAAACACCACCTGGACTAACAGTTACTAATGTTGATTCATTTGTTGCAGCTAAACCACTTACCACAGGAAATTCAGTTCCAACAGTTTGAATAAAGTAAGAGCCTCCTGCTTTCAAATAAAATCCTCTTTTTGAATCTTGAGCATTAGTAGCCAACGATAGAACTACTGCTCCTAGCAACATAAATTTTCTAATCATTTCTTTAACAATTAATTGAGTTAATTATATATTTTGGAATTTCCAAAAAAATGCGTTGTGATATTACAAAAAAAACCACAAACAAATGTTATTTATTAGCAAATATATTCTAAAAAACGGTTTATAAAAACAATTTATTTAAAAAACACTAAACAAAAAAACAAAATTGTTTTAAATAACTAACAATCATTTAGATTACAAAATTAAATCTCCGATACATAAAACAAAAACAATACAGACATCTATCTTGAAATAGGCATTTTATAAAAAACCCCTTCTTTTCCACTTATACTAGTTCCTGAACTAGAAGTTGCCATAAACATAAAGGTTCCCGAAATAGTTGTTCCGGTATTTTCAGTAATAACAATCTGTCCACCAGTGTTAGCTGTACGACTAATTTTGAGTTGCGCATCATTGTTTCCCCCATTTACAGTTACTAAATCCCCTCCTTTATAATCTTTACCTGGATTTGCTAAGGTAACTTCAGAGATCATACCTTGCGAATCAACTTCGATATTCACCTTTAATCCTGTTCCCGATCCTCCTGAAACACTTACAATTCTAGCACCTAAATAACCCGTACCTCTTTTTACAATTTCCATTTGACTAACAGGTCCTTTAACTAGTGCTGTAGAAAAGCTCTCCGTCCCTTGACTTACTCCTTTATACACAACAATTCCATCTTGATTAGTTGTTCCTAAAGGATAAACACCTTCTTTAGTACTGTTAGTCTGAATTTTTAAATTATGGGTAGAGGAACTTCCTTCCAAAACCAACCCTCCCGAAGCATCTATCTTAGCACTCTTACTATTTGCTTTCCACAAACTATTTCCTATAGCAACCTGAAATGCGGGATTATTAAAAGCAACATCGTCTTGACAAGAAATCCCAAACAATGAAACCAAAAAAAGACACGTAATATTTTTCATCTTCAATTTTATAAAAAGCAAAAATAACAGATATTAGCTCAATATACGCCGCTCAAATTCTAAAAAGAAAACAAAATATCATTTAGCGTTTTAAAAAACAAAATAATCCGTATATTTGCAGCCTTAAATAACCGAGGTCGGGAACCTCAATTTAATCCAAACAATTATGCCAGTTAGAATTAGATTACAAAGACATGGTAAAAAAGGAAAACCTTTTTACTGGATTGTAGCGGCGGATTCACGCTCAAAGAGAGATGGTAAATTCTTAGAAAAAATAGGAACTTACAATCCAAACACTAACCCTGCAACTATCGACTTAAATGTTGACAAAGCGGTAACATGGTTATTCAACGGTGCTCAACCGACTGATACTGCAAGAGCAATTCTTTCTTACAAAGGAGCTTTATTAAAACACCATTTAGAAGGTGGTGTTCGTAAAGGCGCTTTAACTCCTGAACAAGCAGAAGCTAAATTCACAGCTTGGGTAGAAGAAAAAGCAACTAAAGTAAATGCTAAAAAAGATGGCTTAGCTAAATCTAAAGCTGAAGCTAAAGCTGAAGCTTTTAAAGCTGAAAAAGAAGCTAACGAAAAACGCATGGCAGCTCAAGCTGAAGCAGCTAAAACAGCAGCTGTTGAGGAAGCACCAGTTGTAGAAGAGAGTAACAACGAAGAAACAGAAGCTTAATTATAATTTAGCGATCTATGCGTAAAGACGATTGTTTCTATTTGGGTAAAATCGCTAAAAAATTTAGTTTCAAGGGCGAGGTCTTAATCTATTTAGATACAGATGAACCCGAAATGTATGAAGAATTGGAATCGGTCTTTGTTGCTCACAACAAAGACTTGGTTCCTTTTTTTATTAAAAAATCACAGCTCCACAAAGCCTCTTTTCTAAAAGTAAAATTTGAAGATATAGATTCAGAAGCAGCAGCTGACGAAATAATAGGCAAAGAAGTTTATCTTCCTCTATCTATGTTACCCCGTTTAGAAGGCAATAAATTTTACTATCACGAAATAATAGGATACAAAGTTTTAGATCAACGCTTAGGATATATTGGCAATATAGTAGCCATTAACGATAGTGCTGCTCAAGCTCTTTTTGAAATAAAGAAAGAAGAGATTGAAATTTTAGTTCCTATGATAGACGAATTTATTGTAGAAGTAAATCGAGAGGATAAAACCATTGTTCTAAACACTCCAAAAGGACTAGTTGACCTTTATTTAAAACAAGAATAACTATTCGACAATATTTTTATATTCGAAGATTGTAGCAAAGCTACAGTCTTTTTTTATACCATATCCAATCATGTTTCAGTTCAAACAATTTGCTATTCAACAAGACCGTTGTGCTATGAAAGTTGGCACGGATGGTGTCCTACTAGGCGCTTGGACTCCTCTTATAAATAACCCCTATTCCATTTTAGATATAGGCAGCGGCAGCGGCTTAATAGCTCTCATGTTAGCACAAAGATCCCAAGCTGAACAAATAGATGCAATAGAAATAGATGATGACGCTTACGAACAATGTGTTGACAACTTTGAACAATCTCCTTGGAATGATCGTCTTTATTGTTATCATGCAGGATTAGATGAGTTTGTAGATGAAATAGATGAAGTATACGATTTAATCGTATCAAACCCTCCATTTTACACCACTAATTATAAAAGTAATAAAGAATCACGCGACAGAGCTCGTTTTGAAGATTCACTCCCTTTTGAAGAGTTGATTGAAGCCGTTGACTTTTTTCTTTCAGAGCAAGGTATTTTTACTCTTATTATTCCTTTTACTGAAGAAGATAAAATCAAAGATTTATGCAATGAACGCTCTTTATTTCCTTTACGAATTACAAGAGTCAAAGGAAACCCTGAATCTGAAATAAAGAGGAGCTTAATGAGTTTTACAAGAATTGCGCAAACTCCTATAATAGATGAATTAACAATAGAGTACTCTAGACACAATTATACGGAAGACTATATTAAACTCACTCAAGATTTCTACTTAAAGATGTAACTTACAATCTCATTATATAAAAAAGAGATTATCTCTTATTTTGATAATCTCTTTTTTCATTTTTTTTTACAAAGTACCTCTCAACATTTGTTCTCTTTCGATAGACTCAAACAAAGCTTTGAAATTACCTGCTCCAAATCCTTTTGCTCCCATTCTTTGAATAATTTCAAAAAACAATGTGGGACGATCTTCAACTGGTCTAGTAAATATTTGCAACAAATACCCTTCTTCATCTGCATCAATCATGATTCCTAATTTTTGCAACTCATTAATATCTTCTTTAAATTTAGACATGTGATCTTTTAAACGTTCAGGAATTGCATCATAGTAGGCTTGTGGTGGAGTAGTTAAAAACTCTACCCCTCTTGCACGCATATCAGCAACTGTTTTAATAATATCATCAGTAGCTACCGCAATATGCTGCACTCCTTCTCCTTCATAAAAATCTAAATACTCTTCAATTTGGGAGCGCTTTTTACCATTGGCAGGCTCATTAATAGGAAATTTAATTCTACCATTTCCATTTGACATAACTTTAGACATTAAGGCCGAATATTCCGTAGTTATTTGTTTATCATCAAAAGATAGAAAATTTACAAACCCCATTACATCTTCAAACCATTTTACTGCTTCATTCATACGATTCCAACCTGTATTCCCAACCATGTGATCAATATATTTTAACCCCACAGATTCTGGATTATAATCGGATTTCCATTCATTGTATCCTGGCATAAATACTCCGTTGTAATTTTTCCTTTCTACAAAAACAAAAACTGTTTCACCGTAAGCTCCATAAATTCCTGCTCTTACAACTTCTCCGTTTTCATCTTTTTCAACAATTGGATCAAAATAAGGCTTTGCTCCTCTTTTTGTAGTTTCTTCAAATGCAGAACGAGCATCTTCTACCCAAAGAGCAATTACTTTAACACCATCTCCATGCTTCTTAACATGTTCCCCGATAGGCGAATCACTATTTAAAGCTGTTGTTAATACTAAACGAATTTTATCCTGTTTTAGAACATAAGATGCACGGTCTTTTACTCCTGTTTCTAACCCAGCATAAGCCAACGACTGGAAACCGAAGGCTGTCTTGTAAAAATGGGCTGCCTGTTTTGCATTTCCTACATATAACTCTACGTAATCTGTCCCTAAAAGAGGAAGGAAGTCTTGCGCTCCTTCAAATATTTTTTCTAAACCGTATTCTACAGATTGTAATTCTTGTGACATAATTTTTCTATTAAGATTGAAATATTAAAATGCTATTTTCATTAAATAAGTTATGAAACGATGATAATACTTCTTTTGTTTATTTTATTTTTATTTTTTAGACTTTCAATCCAACCAAGATTGATAATACTTATCATCTGCAATTTGCATGGCTTCTTCTGTAATCATCAAAGGTTTAAAAGTATCAACCATTACAGCCAATTCTAATGTTTCTTTTTTACCTATACTTCTTTCGGCTGCTCCAGGATGTGGCCCATGTGGTATACCTGCTGGATGTAAGGATACATGCCCTACCTCTATATCATTGCGACTCATAAAGTCACCATCGACATAATACAAGACTTCATCCGAATCTATATTACTATGATTGTAAGGTGCTGGAATTGATTCTGGATGATAATCATATAATCTTGGTACAAATGAACAAATTACAAAAGCATCTGTTTCAAATGTTTGATGTATTGGAGGAGGTAAGTGTATACGTCCTGTTATAGGTTCAAAATCATGAATAGAAAAGGCATAAGGATAATTATATCCATCGTATCCAACAACATCAAATGGATGTGAAGCATAAACTACATCAAAAATCTCATCTTTTTTCTTGATTTTAATTAAAAAATCTCCTTTTTCATTATAACTTTCTAACTCTTCTGGTCTACGAATATCCCGTTCACAAAAAGGAGAATGCTCTAATAATTGTCCGAACCAATTTCTATATCTTTTTGGTGTATATACTGGTCTTTTAGATTCTACAATAAACAATCTATTATCCTCTGTTGCAAAATCAATTTTGTAAATCACACCTCTCGGAATGACTAAGTAGTCTCCGTACTTAAAATCGAGATTACCCAACATTGTTCTTAACGTACCTGTCCCTTTGTGAATAAAGATCACTTCATCAGAATCGGTATTTTTATAAAAATAACCAGTAGTAGATTTCCTAGGAGCGGCCAAAACAATATGACAATCTGAATTTGTTAAGATTATTTTTCTACTTTCTAAAAAATCATCTTTCGGCATTATTTGAAAACCGCGTAAACGATATGATTGTATATTGTTTGTTTTAGCAATTTTAGGAGCTACTGAATACTGATTTTTTATTTCTTTTACCATTGTAGGCCTGTACTCATGATACATATTGGTTGACATACCATCAAAACCAATAGTTCCAAAAAGTTGCTCATAATATAAATCGCCATTTTCTTTGCGGAATTGAATATGACGTTTGTGGGGAATTTTTCCTAATTTGTGATATATAGGCATTGCATAAAATGTGTTAATTAGACCATTTTTAAAAACTTTTTTAATTATATCAAATCTCTTAAATAATTAAAACTAACTTCACATTAAAATCATTCAGGACTTCTTTTGATAAGAAATTTCAAATGAATTAATAAATCTTCAAATATAGACTTCATATTATACAAATTTCGGAAAAAAAGTGGTAAAAAAAAATTAATTATAAACCCTAAGTATTCCGTTTAAATTCTCAACATTGTATCTTTTTAAAGGATATTGTTTTCTTCCGTCTCCTGTATATAAACTAAACTCACTATTATCACAGCCACATTGTGCATTAATCCCTTTGATATTTAATTTTGAACAACTGGTCGGATATTGAATAGGGCAGCTTGCTTCCCATGCAACATAATCATTTGTTCCTCCTGTTTTCATCACAATAACCCCCTGAATACCTACACCCGGAATCATAATCAACAAAGGATCTCCAGGATAATTAAGTTTATTATAAGAAGGAAGCGCTAAATTTATATCAATTGAAAAACTATTATTTATCAAATAAGGATTCGCATTATTAATAGTATTATTTTTATCGCAAGCTAGAGTCAAAACTAAGATCATTATTAAAAAATATTTTTTCATGCTTTTTATTTGATTTTTTTTGCAACAAATTTAAATTATTTACATTTGTATAACGTTGAATCAATCAATTAAATTACTAACTGAATAAAAAATAGTATCTTTGCGAGAAATCCCGCTACAATGGGATTTTTTCTATTTATACAATACAATGATGTTATGAGTAAAGTATCTTATTATACAGCTGAAGGATTAAAAAAATTAAAAGAAGAACTAGAATATTTAAAATCTGTAGAACGCCCTAAAGCATCTGAAGCCATTGCTGAAGCTCGCGACAAAGGAGATTTGTCAGAAAATGCGGAATACGACGCTGCTAAAGAAGCACAAGGTCTTTTAGAAATGAAAATTTCTAAAATGGAAGAGCTATATGCTAATGCCCGATTAATTGACGAATCTCAACTAGACTTATCAAAAGTTCTAGTTTTATCTAACGTTAAAATAAAAAACCAAGCAAATGGAATGGAATTAACGTATCAATTAGTTGCTGAAAGCGAAGCGAATTTAAAGAAAAATAAAATTTCCGTTACCTCTCCTATAGGAAAAGGTTTGTTAGGAAAATCTGTAGGCGAGATTGCCGAAATTAAAGTACCAAATGGTGTTTTAAAATTTGAAGTTTTAGAAATTACTAGAGACTAATTATATATTCAATGGCTTCTATTTTTACAAAAATTATAAACGGTGAAATTCCTTGCTATAAAATAGCAGAAGATAAAGATTATTTAGCATTTTTAGATGTAAACCCAAATGCTAAAGGACACACTCTTTGTATCCCTAAAAAAGAAATAGATAAGATTTTTGAAATGGATAATGAGCTCTATTTAGGCTTAATGGATTTTTCAAAAAAAGTGGCTACTGCAATTGCGAAAGCAATTCCTTGTAAACGAGTAGGAATGACTGTAATTGGTTTAGAGGTTCCTCATACCCATGTACATTTAATACCATTAAACACGATGGATGATGCTCGTTTTACTCACAAAGTAAAACTATCGGATGAAGAATTTCAAATAATTGCTCAAGCTATTACAAAGCAATTATAATTTTAACACCTGTAAATTCAAAAAAATGAGTTCAGAAAAAGAGGCAAAACTAAAGGCTTTACAGCTTACTTTAGATAAATTAGATAAAGCATACGGAAAAGGTACCGTAATGAAAATGGGGGATAAAGCTATAGAAGAGGTAGAAGTTATTTCTTCGGGATCCCTAGGAGTAGATTTAGCACTAGGTGTTGGTGGTTATCCTAAAGGTCGTATTATAGAAATATTTGGCCCTGAATCATCAGGAAAAACTACCCTTACACTACATGCAATTGCAGAAGCTCAAAAAGCAGGTGGAATTGCGGCTTTTATAGATGCAGAACACGCATTTGATCGATTTTATGCAGAAAAATTAGGTATTGACATTGACAATCTGATTATTTCACAACCTGATAATGGCGAACAAGCCTTAGAAATTGCTGAAAGCTTAATTCGATCTGGAGCTGTCGATATTGTGGTAATAGATTCTGTTGCTGCGCTTACTCCAAAAAGCGAAATTGAAGGCGATATGGGCGATTCTAAGATGGGATTACATGCCCGTTTAATGTCACAAGCATTACGTAAATTAACAGCCACTATTAGCAAAACTAATTGTACTGTTTTTTTCATCAATCAGCTTCGTGATAAAATAGGGGTAATGTTTGGTAATCCCGAAACTACAACTGGTGGTAATGCCCTTAAATTTTACGCATCGGTACGTTTAGACATCCGTCGTTCTTCTCAAATTAAGGATGGCGAAAATGTATTAGGAAATCGCACTAAAGTCAAAATAGTTAAAAACAAGGTAGCACCTCCTTTTAAAACAGCAGAATTTGATATTATGTATGGCGAAGGAGTTTCAAAAACAGGAGAGATATTAGACTTAGCTGTTGAGTTTGAAGTGATTAAAAAATCAGGATCTTGGTTTAGTTACGGAGAAACAAAATTAGGTCAAGGTCGTGACTCTGTTAAATCATTAATAAAAGATAATCCAGAATTAGCAGAAGAACTAGAAATCAAAATTAAAGAATTAATTAAAAATTTAGAAAATTAATCCAAAATAGTTGCAATTAAATTTTGCAACTATTTTTTTTTTTATATATATTTACTATATATGAAAAGAAGAAACAAACAAAACCGTCATCTATTAATCATATTACTGACAGCAAAGTCTATTTTTGCTGTTACACCAGCGCCTCCTCCACCAGTGAAAAGAGCGGTTCCCCCTGGTTCCTTTCCTATAGATGACCATTTACCAATTTTAATTCTTTCAGCAATATTATTATCATTTTATTTTTTCAGAAAGAGTACAAAAAAAGCTCCTAAAAATTAGGAGCTTTTTTTATTTCTTATTTGAAACAGCTAAATTACGTTCTATCTCATGTCCTGGTCTAGACCATTTAGGTTTTTCTCCTAAAGATTGAAACTCAGAGTCGCACGCTTCTACTGTTTTGGGCTGCATTAACTTAATAAAAGGTTTTTGAGGGTTCAACCCTAGTAACTCGAACATTTTCATATCTTCATTCACATCTGGGTTGGGTGTAGTCAACAATTTATCTCCCGCAAAAATTGAGTTTGCACCTGCAAAGAAACACATTGCTTGTCCCTCTCTGGACATTTGAGTTCTACCTGCCGAAAGCCTAACTTGTGTTTCAGGCATAACAATTCTGGTTGTAGCTACCATTCTAATCATTTCCCAAATTTCAACTGGTTTTTCGTTTTCCATAGGAGTTCCTTCTACTGCTACTAAAGCATTAATTGGAACGGATTCGGGTTGTGGATTTAGAGTAGACAAAGCAACTAACATACCTGCTCTATCTTCTATACTTTCTCCCATACCTATTATACCTCCGCTACAAACGGTTACATTTGTTTTACGTACATTTTCAATTGTTTTGATACGATCTTCAAAACCTCGTGTTGAAATTACTTCTTTATAATATTCTTCGGAAGTATCTAAGTTATGGTTGTAAGCATACAAACCTGCTTCTGCTAGTCGTTGCGCTTGATTTTCAGTAAGCATACCTAATGTACAACATACCTCCATATCTAGCTTGTTAATAGTACGAACCATTTCTAAAACTTGATCAAATTCAGGACCGTCTTTTACGTTTCTCCATGCAGCTCCCATGCAAACCCTAGAAGAGCCTGATTCTTTTGCTCTTAAGGCTTGTGCTTTTACTTGATTAACAGTCATCAGGTCATTTCCTTCAACATCTGTATGATAACGTGCTGCTTGAGGACAATAACCGCAATCTTCTGGACATCCCCCTGTTTTTATAGACAGAAGTGTTGAAACTTGCACCGTATTAGGATCATGCTTTTCTCTATGAATAGTAGCTGCTTGATAAAGCAAGTCCATCAATGGCTGATTGTATATTTCGATAATTTCTTCTTTACTCCAATTATGTCTTGTAATACTCATAAATAGATTATTTAGGGGTCAAAAATACACAATTCGTTTAATATAAAGGGTGTAATAAATTAACTTTTATGTTATGCAAATAAATTAATTTGACTCTATTTGCAATTAGGTTCTGAATATTAAACTTGTCGTTATAGAAAAATTCTTATTATCATTATTAAATATACGATCTTTTGAATTATATGTTTTGGCTTCAAAACGGAATTTTAATTTTTCGGTTAGATCATAATCTAAATTAGATGAAAAACCCAATACTTGAAAACCATTTGGTGTTCCTGTTGGCACTATAATTTGATATTTATCACTATAATATTCTGCTCTAAAAGCTGCTATGGTTTTTTTATTAATTTGACTTTTTGCCATTAATATAGGACCATACCAAGTGCCATAATTTGTATTATTATATTTATCTGATCCAATATCAAAACCAGCTATTAACCCAAATTTTTCGGATGGTTCGTATTGCATATACACATTATGAAAAGTTCTAATCGCTTTTATACTATCGGGCTTATCTGTACCAATAAAATTACTGTAATTAAAAAATATTTTTTTATTAGGCTTAAAAGTTATTTGCCCTCCAAAAGACGGTCTTTGAACAAAATCTGGCCTTTTTATTCTTTGCCAACCATTCAGATATAAAGCTGCTAAATAAAATTTTTCATTTGGTGATTGATAAGACACTCTAACCCCTGCTTCATAATAAGGAGATCCCTCTGTAATTAAGCTTCTTGTTAATGTCCAACAATCACCTCCAACAGCACTTCCAAACCCTATATGAGAAGGCAAGACACCAACATCTAACCACAAATTACGCTTTTTAGATAGTCTTGCTCCTACATTTGCTTCATAAACAAACTGTGCCCAAGTAGGTTCAGCACTTAAATTGTAAGTCGCATAATTTCCTCCCATTAATCCTAAATTAGCTCTAATGTTTTGATCTTTATAATTTAGTTTTAATAATAGCAAATTGAAGTTAACTTCGTTATGTCTTTTATGACTGTATACGAAATTAGGTTTTTCATGATTGTCGGGCTTTAAAAAATCGTAACTATAATACAATTCTCCATAAGCACTAACTGTCATTTTTTTTAAAGTATCGTTTTGAGAAAAAACCTTTGATATTGGGGAAAAAAGGAAAAGAAAACTATATATTTTTATTAGTTTTGATTTAGTAATTTTTTGTATCATATATAAAATCAAAATATATTATTAATTTCTTAAAATAATTTTTTATTAGTTCTATATTTCAAATTTTAGAAATCAATTATACTAATAAAAAATTGGCATTAAACACTTAGTCATTACATTTTAATTTACTAAAGAAACAGGTAAAGATATTTCGAGATACTTGGAATAAAGGATCTATTGATAAATTGTTTTCTTTACACAATTTCTAGAGCGTAAATTTTAATCTGCTTTAAAATATTTGTAAACAAAACCTGCTAATAAAGAAGCTACTATAGGAACTATAACAAAAAGCCAAAGTTGAGAAATAGCCCAATCACCAACAAATATTGCTTGACTAATACTTCTTGCAGGATTTACAGAGGTATTTGTAACAGGTATACTTATTAAATGAATCAAAGTTAGAGCTAAACCTATTGCTATTCCTGCAAAACCTGAATTAGCTCTTGAATCTGTAGCTCCTAAAATTATCAACAAAAACATAAAAGTCATAACAAACTCTGTCACTATAGCTGCAACCATGTTGTACTTTCCTGGTGAATGTTCTCCATAACCATTGGCAGCAAAATCACCAATAACGCCACCATTTCCTGTTACAATTACATACAAAACTCCCGCAGCAAATATTGCACCTGCTATTTGAGAAACAACATAAGGCAAAATCTCTTTTGCATTAATTCTACCTCCAGCCCAAAGACCAATTGTTACAGCTGGATTTAAATGAGCCCCAGAAATATGCCCAAATGAATATGCAATAGTCAAGACTGTTAACCCAAAAGCAAAAGAAACTCCTGTTAACCCTACTCCAACAGTTCCGAAATTTGCAGCTAACATTGCGGTTCCACATCCTCCTAAAACCAACCAAAATGTACCAATAAATTCTGCTATATTTTTTTTCATAATACTATATAAACCCCCTACTCATTTGGCTTTTCGGTTACGCCTCGTTTTTTTTGGTGTCTGATCTCCAATTAAATTAAACTAATTTGTTGTAATATCAATAACTGCAGTTTTAATAAAACGGCACAAAAATAGTTATAATTTAGTATATCAATCAAACAAAAGATAACACTGAGTGAAGAATTGTATTTTTAAGAGAATATGAGGGGATATTTTAACAAAAAGACATTGTTGTTTAATTTTTTATAAGAAAAGTTTGCCTTTTATCTTCTTCTAATTGTTTTTTTAGTGATTCAAGAGAATCAAATTTTTGTTCTTTTCTAAGATAATGATGTAAAATAACGGTTACATTCTCTCCGTAAAACTCAAAATGACAATCTAACAAATGTACTTCTATAGTAACATACTGTCCGTTAATAGTAGGTCGACTTCCTATATTCATCATTCCTTTATAGATTTGTTTTTTTAAAAACACCTCTACAACATAAACTCCTTCTTTTGGTATTAATTTTAAAGGAGAATCTACTTGAATATTAGCTGTTGGAAAACCTATCGTTCTTCCTATTTGATTGCCTTTAATTACCTGCCCTCTAAAAGTATATGGATTACCCAAATATTGATTAGCTAATGCGATAGAACCTTCTTTAATACATTGCCTTATTTTAGTAGAACTAATCGTAATTTCATTTAGTTCTTCGGCGGATATTTGTTCTACCTCAAAATTATATTTTTCGCCAAATCGAATTAAATCATGGATATCGGAGGAACGATTTTTTCCAAATTTATGATCATATCCTATAATAATTTTTTGAATATTTAATTTATCAACTAAAATGGTCTTAACAAATTCTTCGCCAGACAAGGCTGACAAGGCCTGATTAAACTCTAAAAAGAGCAAATTATCTACCTGTAATTTTTCTAATAGTTCTATTTTTTCCTTATTCGTACTAAGGAGCTGAACAGGAGAATCTGTTTTTAAAAAAGTTCTTGGATGGTTAGAAAAGGTAATAACAACGGTTTCGTTGGATTGATTAGCATTAGATTGAAGTTTTCGAATGATTTTTTGATGCCCCAAATGTACTCCATCAAAAGTTCCTATGGTTACGATAGTCTTTTTATGGAATTGAACATTTGATAAATCGCTAATTACTTTCACCTTTTGTGATTTTGGTGAGCAAATTTAATGAAATAATAGAGAGAGGGGTTATTCTCTCTCTATTTTTTTATAAAAATTACGGCATCTGAATTAGTTTCTGTTACAATTTGAAACAAATACAACCCTGATGACAAATGACTAACTGCTTCAGGTTTTACAATATTTTTTTCTACTTTAAATTCTTTTATTAATTTACCTGTTAAATCAAAAATTTTACCTACTCCTTCTCGTCCTATTTTACTGCCAAATAAATAGTTTAATTCATCTCCAACGGGATTTGGTTCTAGGATGATTTGGTTTTCTAAATATTTAACACTAAATCCTTTCGTGCTCGATTTAGAAAACTTTCCTTCTCTAATAATAATATTATCTTTATAACCAATCTGATAATAGCCTTCTCCATTATCACAGCATAGTCCGTCTCCTTTTTCATCTTTTATATTAAAAGTATAACATTCTTTATCATTTAAATTCCATGTTTCTTGAATAGAAATGGGGTCATTATTGTTATAAGGTCCTCCTGAACGTATTATTTTTCCTGAGTTATTTAACAATTCCCAAGTAATGTCTTCTCCTTTATTATCTAATTGTAAATCAAATTTTACTTCATCATAAAAGAACACTTCTGGTTGAGCTGTGTTTATTATTTTTACTTTGGCAAAATTATTTGTACTTCTTGTATCATTCACTCCATTAACTGCTACGATTTCTACATTTAGTATATCATTTTCATTTCCTATTTCTGGAATGGACATTAAAGCGTATTGATTGGGTTTTAATATTCCTTTCCAATTAATATCTTTTGTAGCTTGATTATTAAAATGGTATTTTACTAAAACACTATTGATATCATTAATTCCTTGATTGATAATGGAAAATTTCCTAGGTTCATTGACACATAAATTGGTAAAACCTGTGTATTGTTTTTCAATTTTTATTTCAGCATCATTTACTAACAGTAATACAGGATTTTCTTTATCAGAGTTTACAATAGTTTTTCTTCTTGGTGAATTAGCTAATACTGTTTGTATTCGGTCTTTTTGATTTTGGGTAAAGATATTCATACAGTTATCATCTGTGTAATCCATATAGTTTTGCACCATTTCATTTTCTGTCCCAGTACAACTCAAAATTAAAGGGCAACCTGTATTTGAAGTATGCGCTTGTGGGGTATCTGCACAAAAATCATCCCCACACTCTAAATCTCCCCATATATGTCGTAATCCTAGCCAATGTCCTATTTCATGTGTAGTTGTCCTTCCTTTATCGTACCTAGAACTACCGTATATGCCATTTGGATAAATTTCTACAGAGCCAAAATTCAAATAATTTACAGCTATTCCATCGGTGGCTTCAGTACCCATTTCATCCGAACCCGGAACATTTGCTTTACTCGGAAATTGTGCTTGCCCTAATAATTGAGCGTTTACAAAATCAACTACCCAAATATTTAAATATAAAGAAGAATCCCATACTGTTTCTGGTTTTAAGATTAAATCTATGTCTCCTAATTTTTTCTCCGTATTTTCAGTCCATTTAGCATGATTATAATAAACACGATCAATACCATTGGTCGGATTTCCTGAAGGATCAACTTGTGCTAAAG
Organism: Flavobacterium davisii; assembly: GCF_042182265.1. NCBI lineage: Bacteria > Pseudomonadati > Bacteroidota > Flavobacteriia > Flavobacteriales > Flavobacteriaceae > Flavobacterium > Flavobacterium davisii. The sequence goes on along the minus strand of NZ_CP097869.1, from coordinate 1,286,977 downwards.
CAAATTGAATTTGTAAATCCGCTCCGTTGGGGTGTGTATTATACCCTGGTGTATTTAATTTTTTTCTAAAATCATTATTCAACACCTCTATTTGCGAGATAACTTGCTTATCATCAATATTAGGTGCTTGACCTACATTTTGTCCAGAATGTACAATATGTACTACTACTGGTATAGTAATAATACCATTAAATGTAGATCTATTATTCTTTTGTTTCTCTATTAATGGATTTAACCATTTTTCAAACTGAACTAGATTTGCTCTTTTAGGATTATTTTTTTGTAAATATTTCTCATATTCTACAGTAGAACATCGAACTACTTTTCCTTCTTGATTGTTCTGTCCTTTGGAAACAAAAGATATAAGAAATACAAAAAGAGAAGCTATAATATAATTTATTTTCATAATTAACTGACTACTGTTTATAAAAGTACGAACTTATTATATTTTATCTAAGCAATTTTAAAATTCATTTGCATATTTTCCATTTCTCGCAATAATTCTGAAGAAATCTTTACTTTTATTTTACGACTTGGCATGGATAACATATTTTTTATAATAATTTCTTCTTTATCTTCTGGAATTTCCATCTCAACCTCTCCTTCTTCTAGATCTTCTACTTGATTATCTTCAGCGGGAGCACTTTCAATTTGTAGCTGTCGTTTAATCTTTTCCAACTCCATTACTTCAAAGGTTACCTGATGATCTCCTTTATTTTCAATAAATAAATTATATAATTTATTTATCAGATCTTCTTTTATTTCATATATAGAAAACAAAATGGTCATTTTTTTAGCGTAAGTAGGCAAAACATCTGCCAGCATTTTTCCATCCATAAATTGGATTCTAGGATCTGATTTTTTACCTGTTTCACGGTTTGTCCATCCTTCTTTAACATTTAGCTTAAAATAAACAAATTGATTTTGAACTAAATAATGACGGAATCTTAAATATTCTTCGTCAAAAATCCTAAATTCATAGGTTTCATCGTATCCCTCTAAATTAAATGTTGCCCAACCTTTACCATTTTTAGCTGTCCTGTGTTGAACATTACTAACCATCCCTCCTAAAGAAATATTTTTACCTACTAATTGTTCTAAATAAGATAAGTGTTCTAAACGAGTATTACAGAAATATTTCATTTCATATTTATAGTCATCAAGAGGATGACCTGAAATATAAATCCCTACTACCTCTTTTTCTCTTGCTAATTTTTCCATGGTATGCCATTCTTCACAAGGAGGAACGGTTGGTTCTGGTATTTGAACTTCGGTAGTATCACCAAATAAACTTACTTGAGAAGAGTTTTCGTTTTCTTGCATCTTGGCTCCATACTTCATGGCTTTTTCTAAAAACCAAATAGCATCTCCTTCATGATGAAAATATTGGGCTCTGTGCGTATTTTCAAAGCAATCGAATCCTCCCGAAAGGGCAAGATTTTCAAATGCTTTTTTATTTGCTGCTCTTAAATCTATTCGTTTGGCTAAATCAAATATTGATTTATATTTTCCTTCTTTTCTATTTTCTATAATCGTATTTACAGCTCCTTCTCCAACTCCTTTTATAGCTCCCATACCAAAACGAATGGCATAATTTTCGTTTACTGTGAATTTATAAAAAGATTCATTTACATCAGGTCCCAAAACTTCCAGCCCCATCCTTCTGCATTCTTCCATAAAAAAAGAAACTTGTTTAATATCATTCATGTTATTAGAAAGAACGGCTGCCATATACTCAGCTGGATAATGGGCTTTAAGATAAGCTGTCTGATAAGCTACCCAAGCATAACAAGTAGAGTGTGATTTATTAAATGCGTAACTTGCAAAGGCTTCCCAGTCAGTCCATATTTTATCTAATTTCTTAGCATCATGACCATTAGCCATTGCTTGATCTATAAACTTAGATTTCATTTTATCTAGGACGTCTTTTTGCTTTTTACCCATTGCTTTACGAAGAACGTCGGCATCACCTTTAGAAAAATTTGCTAGCTTTTGAGAAAGAAGCATTACTTGCTCTTGGTATACGGTAATCCCATAAGTTTCTGCTAAATACTCTTCACAAGCATCTAAATCGTAGGTTATTTCCTCATCTCCATTTTTTCTTCTCACAAAAGAAGGGATATACTCTAAGGGACCTGGACGATACAAGGCATTCATAGCGATTAAGTCTGCAAAAACAGTTGGCTTTAGGTCCTTCATATATTTTTGCATTCCAGGCGATTCGTATTGAAATACACCTACAGTTTCTCCCCTTTGAAAAAGTTCATATGTTTTAACATCGTCTATAGGAAAATTATCGGGATCTAACTCTATATCTAAACGATACTTTACTAATTTAACGGTATCTTTTATTAAGGTCAGGGTCTTCAGACCCAAGAAGTCCATTTTTAACAACCCCGCACTTTCGGCTACTGAGTTATCAAACTGGGTTACATATAAATCAGAATCTTTAGCAGTGGTTACAGGAACGAAATTTGTTATATCATCTGGTGTAATTATAACACCACAGGCATGTATACCTGTATTTCGCATAGATCCTTCGAGCACTTTGGCTTGCTGAATAGTTTCTCCTGCTAAATCACCTTCATTTGCTATACTAATTAATTCTTTGATTCGATCAAATTCTTCGGAGGATTTGAGTGCTTTTTTTACATCTCCTTCTTCTTCTTTTAAAAATCGAGCCAAGTTCCATTTAGAAGGCATCATAGCAGGTATTAGCTTGGCAATTTTATCGGCTTCAAATAAGGGTAAATCTAATACTCTTGCCGTATCTCTTATGGCAGATTTTGTTGCCATTTTACCGTATGTAATAATTTGTGCTACTTGATTGGCTCCATATTTATCAATAACGTATTGCATTACATCTCCCCTTCCTTCGTCATCAAAATCAATATCAATATCGGGCATGGATACACGATCAGGATTTAAGAATCTTTCAAAAAGCAAATCGTACTTAATAGGATCTATATTCGTTATTCCTAAACAGTATGCAACGGCAGAACCTGCTGCAGAACCACGACCAGGACCAACGGAAACTCCCATATTTCTAGCAGCTGCAATAAAATCTTGAACAATTAAGAAATAACCGGGATATCCTGTTTTTTCAATTGTCAATAACTCAAAGTCCAAACGTTCTTTTATTTCCGCTGTTTTTGTTGGGTCAATTGATTCATCTGCAATTTCAGGGTATCTTTTTCTGGCTCCTTCGTATGTAAGATAACGCAAATATTTATTTTCTCCTCGTTTACCTCCATCTTGATTGTCTTCTGCAACTAAAAATTCTTCTGGGATATCAAATTTGGGCAGTAATACATCCCGATATAAGGAATAAATTTCTACTTTATCAATAATTTCTTGAATATTTACAATAGCTTCAGGTAAATCGGCAAAAAGATATTTCATTTCTTCTTGCGTTTTAAAATAATATTCTTGATTAGGAAGTCCGTATCGATAACCGCGACCTCTCCCTATAGGTGTAGCTTGTTTTTCACCATCCTTTACACATAATAAGATGTCATGAGCATTAGCGTCTTCTTTGGCTACGTAATAAGTATTATTAGTTGCTATCAATTTTACTTGATGCTTATGTGCAAATTGTATTAATGTTTGATTTACTCTATTTTCATCTTCTTGATTATGACGCATTATTTCCAGATAAAAATCATCTCCAAACTGCGATTTCCACCATAAAAGTGCTTCTTCTGCCTGATTTTCACCTATATTTAGTATTTTACTGGAAATTTCCCCATATAAATTACCTGATAAAACGATAACATCTTCTTTGTATTGCTCCACGATATTTCGATCTATACGCGGCACATAATAAAAACCATCTGTATAGGCTATGGAAGCCATTTTAGCTAAATTATGATAGCCTTTCTTATTTTTTGCTAAAAAAACTACTTGATATCCGTTATCTTTTACCGATTTGTCTTTGTGATTATTACAAACAAAGAATTCTCCTCCTACAATTGGCTTTATTTCAACTTCAGAGGGCATTTCTCCTTTTTCTATACTGATTTCATTTTTTGCTTTGGCTGATTTATTATGATTTAGAACAGCACTTACAAACTGAAATGCCCCCATCATATTTCCAACATCTGTCATAGCTACTGCTGGCATTTTGTTTTTAGCTGCTGCATTAACAATCGCGGGTATCGAAATTGTGGATTGTAGTATTGAAAATTGGGTATGGTTATGCAAATGTGTGTATACAGCATTTTCTAAATTTTTAATTGCTTCTGCTGAAACCGTTACATTTCCTTCTTGCTGTATATCACTTAATCTCTTTCGAATTTCATCTGAGGCAGATTTTAAATTAATATGCTTTAAACCAATCAATTTAATTTCTTGAGGATTATTTTGACGAAAACGCATATAATAATCTTCAGGTACATCTAACTCCTCTTCTGTAAAAATTTCTCTTTTAACAAGTTCAAGAAAACAACGTGTAGTAGCTTCCACATCCGCAGTAGCGTTATGAGCTTCTGCAAAAGGCTCGCCAAACAAAAATTGGTGTAGTTCGGTAAGTGTGGGTAATTTATACCTACCTCCACGTCCTCCTGGCAATTTAAGCAATTCAGCTGTGGCTTCAGTACAAGTATCTAAAACAGGCATTTGTGATAATGAGGAAGTAACGCCTCCTCTATAAAACTCACATCCCATTATATTAACATCAAATCCTACATTTTGACCTACGATATATTTTGCTTTTGAAAGAGCTATATTAAATTTTGCTAATACTTCCTGCAAACTAACCCCTTGTTCCATGGCTAATTCTGTAGAAATCCCATGAATCCTTTCTGCATCATACGGAATATTAAATCCTTCTGGTTTTACTAAATAATCTTGATGTTCTATGAGTTGCCCCATTTCATCATGTAATTGCCAAGCTATTTGTATACAACGTGGCCAATTGTCTGTATCCGTAATAGGGGCAGACCAACTACGTGGCAAACCTGTAGTTTCGGTGTCAAAAATCAAATACATAAATGTAAATATTCTAAAATTTTAATGACTATATTCTCTAAGCATTTTGCAAAATTTTAATCTGAGAAGAGAATTTCCAAAAATACATTTTAAGAAGGAAGAAATCAAGTTATTTGACAAAAGGAGGATTATTAATATGACATTGAACTTAATAAAAAAGAAAAAAGCTTTTATTCTTGATCCTTTTAAATTTGACCTTGTTTATTGAGTAATAATAAAAAAGCCTTACATTTCTGTAAGGCTTGATTTTACTTGTGGTCCCACCTGGGCTCGAACCAGGGACCACCTGATTATGAGTCTGTACTTTTAATCTTACATTTGTTTGCTCTTTTTTGCAAATGCTTGAAAACAAAGGGAAATATAATTTTAATCTTTTCTTTTGTTTTCAGTTTTTTACATTTTATAAGTAAAATGTTTGACCTATGTTTGACCCAAATTCAAATCAGTCATTTATTGACCTTTTCAATATTCGTGTGCAAATATATTCTAAATATCTATTTTACCAAACATATTTTATAAAAATTAGCCTTAAATTAATGAGTATTAAATTTTTTAACATTGGGATAACTTTAATTTTAGGATTTTACTGAACAATTATATTTTATTCTTTAAATTAATTTTGATAGATGTCTTTGGATAAATCTTGGCTTTCCATAAATTACTAAAATCTGTTTCTTTTTTGGATTATATTTAGTGTAATAGATAATTCTCCAAACTTTAAACTTTGAGCTAAATCTATCTACATTAATCTGTTTGGAAGCATCAAGTACCAGGAATTGATTAATAATATGCAAATCCTCTTCATTAACTTTTTTGATTGTTACTATTACTGCTGTCAAATAATCTCCATTAAATATTAATTCAGTTTTATGTGTAAAAAAGTTCAGAAAACAATTAAACCGTTTACCTATATATTTATAACTATGGTAGCCACTTAATCTATCATCTAAAGCATCTAATTCAAACTCCCAATTTTCATATTGTTTATCTATTTTAAAAGGTAAATTAAGTTGTTTCATTTGACTCTTGGTATAAAAAAACCACCTAAAAGGTGGCTTGAAAATTAAATAATTGAATACAATTTTGTTTTATAAATCTTTAGGAAATTGACCATATAAGTAGTTTCCTTGATTTAAGTTAATGAACTTTGCAAGTTCAATTAAGTTTTCAAAACCATTAATTGACAATACATAGGGATTCTCTTTATAGATTTTAGATTCAAACGGTTTTATTCCTATTGGATTACCATTATCATATTCTATAAAACACATACTATTATAATTACTGTCTATTTTATGTATGTTATAGTCAATATTAGAATGCCAATTCTCAAGCAGATTTTTATCATTTTTACAAAAGTGGTATTCATCAATATATTGCCTTAAATCTTTATCCTTATTTCTTAAAATCAATAAACTTTTTAAGGATTCATAGTAAAAGCAAAATAATCTTTCAGCATCATATTTTATACTTGCTATTGCTTTTTCTTTAACTTCTATTATTTGATATAAATTCTTTTCAAGAAATTCTTTAGTTTCAAAGTAATCATCAAAATTTTTAGCTAACCAATCATTAATTTCTTCTATGTTGCTAAAAGCAATTGGTTTTATATTCTTCATTTTGCTTTGTTTTTGATTTAAGAAAGTAGTTTTTTTATTTTATCAATTAATACATTACCATACTTCCATAAATATGCAATAAAAGCAAATAATAAAACCATTGCTATAAATCCTAAAATAATTTGATACATTGAAAAAGCGAGTAATATAATAGAAACTAATATGTGGTTTTTTATTGATTTTTTTGAAAATAATACTTGTAATAAAGGGTATTTTAATTCTTTAGTTACACCAGCAATTATTAATATCAAACCTGTAGAAAACAAACCACCTGAATTTCCCAATACTCCTTCTTCAACTACTTTATTAAAATCTCCATTATAAATTAAAAATGTTGAAATAAATATCACTAAAGGAAACTGTATTAAACATAAATAAGTAAAAATTGGAAAAAATATATCTTTAAAGAATTTTAGCTCTTTACTTTCAATTACTTGCTTTGGATTTTCTGTATTTTGATTATCTTTAAAATTACTTTCAAATAACTTTAAATCTTCATCACTTAAAACAACATCATCATCAGTTTCATTACCAATTACAATTGATTCAGAATCATCTTCATTTTTAATATCAATTGGGTCAAAAATTGAACCTTGACTTAAAACATATTTTTCTTCATTTGTTAAATTGTCATCATACTGATGCAATTTTTTTTCTATTTCATTGTAAGCTATTATAAATCCTTTAATGTCAGACCTGTTAACAAATTCTACACTATTTCCATTACTAAAGAAGAATTTACAATAACAATATGAATCAAGATTATTTTCCTTATTACATATTGTACAAATTTTAGCAAATTCCTTAATTGATTTTTCGTATAAAACTTTATGCTTTATATTGTAATTGTAAAAAAGTTCTAAATCATCTAATCCTTGAATATTCTGATATTCATTTATTGCATTTTGAATTTGACTTGTCATAAAATATTTGCAATACAGGTTATATTTTACCTAACATCTTTGCTCCAAAAGGAGTAAGATAGGTTTCTATATCACTATTTTCAAAAACTGTTTTAACTCCAAAAAGATTTCCATTTTTCTCATCATAAATAATTATGAATAAACCAATTTCAGTTTTTGGTCTTTTTTCTAAAGTGTGATTTACAATGTCTGTTGAGTAAACAACATTGAATAAACCAGCATTGTCATAAAATGTTTTATCAAACTTTATTAAATAGTCTTTTTTGGTATTAAAGTCATAGTCACTGACAATCAAATTGCCATTAGAAATATTGAAGCTAAAATTCAAGTTTTCTTTAGCAACATTTCTATCAGGTTTCAATCTATAATTAACATCTACAGATGCATTATTTTGAGAGAATAACATTGTGCTAAAAAACAGCATTGAAGCAAACACAATGAGTCTAATTTTAAATTTAGTTTTCATATTATAATAATTAAAATTTAACAAATATACATAGTGTATCAAAAATGATAACAATATTTTTATCAAATATGACAACTTTTGATGCAAATAGTCCAAAAGTTGAACAAAAAAGAATTTCAAATTGCATTAGGCAAAAGAATCAAGGAATTGAGAGAAATGAAAAAAATCACTCAAACTGAACTTGGCTATAGATGTGAAATTGAAAGGTCAAATATGAACAGGATTGAAGCTGGAAATACTAATCCATCAAGTTATTTACTTTATAAAATATCTCAAAAATTAGAAGTTGAATTAACTGAACTATTACAATTTAAACCAAGAGTTGATAAGAAATAGCTATTAATACTAATCTGCTTTCAAACTCCTGGTCTTAATTTTACTTGAAATTAGCTGTTTTTGTATTAGTTCGCTTTCACATAAAATCACAGAATTTCACAAACTTATATATACAATTTAGGAAAAAGTGTGATTTATAATATTTTCATTTTTTGCAAAACTATAATACTCATATTTGCAAATTATTAAATGGTCAAGAAGTTGAATATCTAATAGTTCACAAGCATTTTTTAGTTTTTCAGTAATCTTTTTATCTGCTTCACTTGGTTTCATATTTCCACTTGGATGGTTATGTACCAAGACAATAGATGAAGCATTACATTTTAGAGCAACACTCAATATTATTCTATTATCTACCACAGTTCCAGAAATTCCCCCTTTAGATAAATCATAAATTCCTAATATACAATTGGCTCTGTTCAATAGAATTACTTTACATTCTTCTTGAAATTCTATTAAATCTATATCCCATTTTGAGAGTATAAATTTAAAGACTTCTTGACAAGTTGTAAGTTTGATTTTATCAGGTTTATTGGTAGAATAAGAAACTTTTATTTCTGCTATTTCCATAATAAAAAATAATAGCCTACTATGTTGTTACACATAATAGGCTTGTTAATTTTAGTTTACTGGCTCATAATTGTGTTTACCATTCTTTGAAAATACTTCTGCTGAAGGAGTAAAGTTTTCAAATTCAATCTTTTGATTATTTACCATTGGGGATTCTTGTGCATACTCATATCTATGAGTTAATACAACAACTTCTCCAGAGGCTTGGTCAATATATTCATAAGCATCACAAGATTCTTTAATAATTGTACCAGCCATTTGAGTGCCAATAAGTGCTTTACAAGTCATTTCATCAAATGTACTTGGCAAATAGGCTTTTCTTGCTGTTGCATAAAATTTACCTGTGGTTTTAGATTGCACCATTTCAATGCCACCTTGAACTTCTAATACAAAAAATGACTTTGCATCTTCTGTAATTCTTTCTTTGTAATTAATAATTGTTACCATTTGGTTTGAGTTTGAGTTGAATTTTTTAATCTTCCTATTTGTTAATTATCTTTTCAGCTATCAACTTGAATTAATAATTAAACATCTAATCAGATTAGAACAATGATTTTCATTGCTCACAATAAGTGAGGGTTTTTAAGTTGGTTGGCTTATGTAGAATAATAAAAAAGTCTGTTTTAAAATTGTTTGGAATTGAACTACTACCTGGATTTGAAAGAATAATATTTTATTAGATTCCTGGTACATTTCAACTTGAAACAGAAATTAATTTGATTGAATTTTTGCAATAAAATTTACCTCTCAAAAAATATCTTTATTTTAATTCCTGGTCAAAAAAATGCCTTCTAAAACTTTTGGGTAGGGGTGTTTCCTTCTCAAGATAGGTGGTGGCTATTTTGTTCTGGTAGGTGAAGTGTTCAAAATTTTTAGAAAAAATTTTTTTAACACAAATGAAATCAATAATTTTAAAAAATTTCGTCTAACTAATATAATTCAAATGGCATATCTAACAGAATACTCTTTTAATCAATTAGTTAATAAAACTGAAATTAAAGAATTAGAAAGAATTGATTTAAATTTTTTTACTACACATATTTACAACAACTTTCAATTATTTTATTTTTTTAACCAATTTGATTTAAAGAAACTATTCAGAGAGAAAGTTATTTTATCAGGAGATGAAAGCTTTAGTTTATCATACAAAGAAGTTCCAGAAAGAAGTGATAATTTTGATTATGTACTTAAATTAAAAGGTAAGGTCAAATATCATCATATTTTAGAGTGTGAGGCATTAAATAGAGGTTTTAAGAATTTTTTTATTCCACAAGAAATTGTAAAACTTAAAGATTCTGATAAGGAAAAACATCAAATTATTGTTAATGAAATTAGAGAGTGGTTTAAAGTTAATAATCTGACTATTGAAAAATATGAAAATGGTGAAATAGATTCACCCTATATCACCAAATTATATAATGCTTATTTCCCTGAAAAATTTAATATATCCCCAATTTCAATTAGTCAAGGTAATAATGAAGCAAATAATTTTCAATGGTATATTTCCAAGAAAACTGAAAATATTAAACTAAATAAAACATATTTTGACTATAATGAATTTATTAAAAATGTTGATGATTTATTATTAAAAAGAGATTATTTATGTAACAGTAAAACAATGCAAAATTTATCAAGGTATGATTATTTATATGATTCAAATGAAAAAGATATTAATGAAATAATAAGTTCAAGGATTGAAAATGGTTTTTTAAAAGAAGTTGATAAAAGTTTCATTTTTAATTATGGTATTAACAAATTGAAAGATTTTTGGAAAAAACATAGAGAGCTAAAATTTAAAGCATATTTTGAGCTTTCAGAATATTTTAAATGGAATTATAAATTAAAAGAAAAGAATTTTGATATTGTTTTTTTAGAAGATTTCAATCTTGAATGTTGTAGTTTGTGTGCTAATAAGCAAATTGTCAATTTATGAGGATAACTTCATACCCAAATACTGAACATTTAAACCAAATACATAATTGGTTAAAAGATGAAAGTGATAGAAAAATTAATGGTTTTTATTGGAATTTTGATGTTATTAAAACTGCCTTTACTGAAAAAAAACTAATCTGTATAATTGAAAAAGGAATAGCAATAGGTTATCTTGTTTTCTCAATTAATGATAAAACAGCACATATATCAATTGCCAATATTAAGTTTGAAAACCAAAGAAATGGTTTAGGTCAAAAATTATTAAAATATTTTGAGAACAAACTAATTAAAAAAAATATTAAAGCCATTGACCTTGAATGTTCTCCTTCAAGTTCAAAGAAGATTTGGAAAAAATTAGGGTTTAAAGAGCTTAAAGAAGTGGAAAACCATAGATTTTTAAACTACCCTAATTCTTCACCATACTTATATAAAATATTAGTTGAAATTGAAAAACCAACAAAATCATTAAAAAGTAAGCCAAATCATATTGAATTATATTGTCATGATTATATAAAAAATGATGCAAAGCCAAATTATGTTTGGAAATTAAACCCTAAAACCATTTCTCAAAAACCAATAATTTATCCAGTTGATTATGATTGGAATTTAATGTTGTATAAAGCTGGAAAACTTATTTCAGAAGATAAAATTAAAAGATTTAGTAAAGGGAGTTTCTTAAATGGAAATTTTATCATAATTGATAAATTGCCTTAAATCTTGGTTTAATCTCCCCTCTTGCACAAAACTAAAATTATTCCTACTTTGGTGAACCCATTTTACTTCAAAAAACTTCACTTAAAAGTAATAATAATTTTAGACTATGTCATTATTTCAAAATGCTGTAATCAGCAAATATTTACAAGCCACAAACCAAGATGTATTAAGCCAAAAATGGAATGATTTTGTTGCTTTTTTTCACAATCCTGAAAGACAGGAAAATATTAGAAACTCTAAAGAAGAACAGTTTCAAGAAGGATTTTTAAGAGAATTATTTGTAAAAATATTGGGTTACACTTTAAACCCTGAACCCAACTTTAATCTTACCACAGAATACAAAAATGTAAAAGACAGCAAAAAAGCTGATGGTGCTATAATTGTTTCAGAAAAAGTAAGAGCAGTTATAGAACTTAAAGGAACTAATACTACAGATTTAGGTAAAATAGAAGCTCAAGCTTTTGGTTATAAAAACAATCAGCCAGATTGTACTTATGTGATTACTTCCAACTTTGAGAAAATCAGATTTTATATAGACAATGCCATTGAACATATAGAATTTAATTTGTTTACACTTACAGAAGCCGAATTTAAAACCTTGTATTTGTGTTTGGCTGTTGAAAATATTTCAAAAGACATTCCTAAAAAAGTAAAAGAAGAATCTGTAAGCCAAGAAGATGTAATTACCAAAAAATTATACAAAGATTACTCACTTTTCAAAAGAGAATTATTTCAAAACTTGGTACAATTAAACCCAAATTTTGACCAATTAGAATTATTTAAAAAATCTCAAAAACTATTAGACAGATTTCTATTTATATTTTTTGCAGAAGACAGAATGTTGTTACCACCCAACTCTGTAAGGTTGATTTTACAGCAATGGAAACAACTCCAAGATTTAGATGAATACACACCATTATATGACAGATTTAAAAAATACTTTGGTTATTTAAACACAGGCTACAAAGGCAAAAACTATGATGTTTATGCCTATAATGGTGGATTATTTAAACCTGATGAAGTTTTAGACAATATTACTATTGATGATAATTTGCTTTATAATCACACCATAAAATTATCTGAATATGATTTTGTGAGTGAAGTAGATGTGAATATTTTGGGACATATTTTTGAAAACTCACTAAATGAGTTAGATGAAATTAAAGCCCAATTAGAAGGACAAGAAATAGACAAAACCAAGACCAAGAGAAAAAAAGATGGTGTTTTTTACACACCTAAATACATTACCAAATACATAGTTGAAAACACTATTGGCAAATTGTGTGAAGCACAAAAAACAGCTTTAGCCATAAATGAAGAAGATTACATTACAGACAAGAAAAGGCAAAAGAAAACCATTAAAGATTTAGTTGATAAATTAGATAGGTATAGAAAATGGTTGTTGCAACTTACCATTTGTGACCCAGCTTGTGGTAGTGGTGCTTTTTTAAACCAAGCTTTAGACTTTTTAATGGAAGAACACCAATATATAGATGAACTACAAGCCAAATTATTTGGAGATGCTTTGGTTTTAACAGATATGGAAAACAGCATTTTAGAAAACAACCTTTTTGGGGTGGACTTAAATGAAGAAAGTGTTGAAATTGCAAAACTTTCCCTTTGGTTAAGAACAGCACAACCTAACAGAAAATTAAATGATTTAAGTGGCAATATTAAATGTGGCAACTCTTTAATTGATGACCCTGAAATTGCAGGAGAAAAAGCCTTTAATTGGCAAAATGCTTTTCCTAAAGTATTTGAAAAAGGTGGTTTTGATGTGATTATTGGGAATCCGCCATGGGGTGCAAAAGTTCCTAAAAATCAAAAAGATTTTATAACTAAAAAGTTTATTTGTAAAAAAGGGGAATTAGAAACTTATGTACATTTTATTGATTTAATAATTAACAGGCTTATTAAATCAGAAAATGGACTAATGAGTTTAATTACTCCAAACACTTGGTATTATTTAGATAAATATATTGATTTAAGGAGGTTTTTACTTGATAAAAACATTGTTGAATTAATTGAATTAGAAAAAAATATTTTTGAGGATGCCCCAGATATTGTTCCAGCAATTTTTACTATTCAAAACAACACTATTAAAAATAAAATCATAACACATTCTTTGAAAAAAGGAATTGTTCCAAAATTTTTAATTGATAATAGTATAATGGAATCAAACATTATAGATTCTAATGATTATAAAAAATTTGATGATTTAACTTTTAATTTGAAATTAACAATATCAAAAGTTAAATTATTGGAAAAAATTATAAAAGATTCAAAACCATTAAAAAACACATATAATGTTAGATATGGAATTAAAACTGGTAATAATAATAAGTATTTGAGTAAAACAAATGAAGGAAGTGAAAACTGGAAATTGTGTGTTTCTTCTGCAAGTGGTGTAAAAAGATATTCATTAAACTGGGAAGGTGACTTTCTGAATTTTGGTAGTCATTTAGCTGGATTTTCAAATAATTCTTTTGAAAGAAAAAAAATTCTAATTCAATATATTAGAAAATTAAGTATGGAAAGAAGAATAGTTTCTGCTTTGGATAAAGAGGGCAAGTTTTATCCACTTAACAACTTTTCTTTTGTTGAAGAAATTAGTGAAGAAAATTCTGTTGAATTTCTTCAAGGAATATTAAATTCTAATTTAATGAATTTTTATTTTAAAAACATTCATATTGATTATAATATAAAACCAAAATACATAGAAAAATTACCTTTAAAATATGACAATATTCTAAAAAAGAATATTGAAAATAAAGTAAGCTCTATTATAAACAATAATGTTTTATTAAGTGAAAGCTCTACTAAATTCCAAAGAACTCTACAAAGAAAATTTGAAGGATTAGAAATTAATAAAAAGTTAGAATCCTGGTATGAGTTATCTTTTTCAGAATTTGTAAAAGAATTAGGCAAAAAGAAAATAAAATTGTCCTTATCTGATGAAGCAGAATGGGAAGATTACTTTTTACAAGAACAACAAAAAGCAGTAGCATTAAAACAACAAATAACCACCACAGACCAAGAAATAGATAAAATGGTGTATGAGTTGTATGAGCTTACAAGTGAAGAAATTAGTATAGTTGAGAATAGTTAGATAATAAAAATGAATATTGTTCACATAATTGGAAATGGATTTGATTTAAATTTAGGTTTAAAAACAAGTTATAAGCATTTTTATGAGTATTATAAAAAGCAAGAAAGTAAAAATGACAATATAAAATTATTAAAAAAAGAAATTGATACTAATACAGAAAATTGGTCAGATTTAGAACTTGCATTAGGGAAATTTACAAGTGAAATAACAACCGTTGAGGAGTTTGAAATTATTAGACAAGATATCATTTTAAATCTATCTAATTATTTAAAATCAATTGAATCTTCATTTGATTTGTCAAATGTAAATACCCATGAACTTTCCATTTTTCTAAGTTCACCACATATTGAATTAAGAAATGGTGACAAAGCTATTTTTGAAGAATTATTGATTTCTTTAAAACATGAAATGTCAAGTATAAATATTATTTCATTTAATTATACTTCAATATTAGACAATTTGATTCAAAACTTTGTTGACAAGACAATGAGTTTTGCAAAGGCTATAAGTTCAAATTCTACAATTAAACCTGTTAAACATATTCATGGATTGTTAGATGAAAGATTAATTATTGGTGTAAATGATAATTCTCAAGTTTCAAATGAAAATTTTACAAAGGAAATAGATTTTAATGAAGCATTTATCAAAACGGAATACAACAAGGCTTCTGGTCATTTAGTTGATGATGAATGTGTTGATTTAATAAATAATGCTAATATAATTTGTGTGTTTGGAAGTTCATTAGGATTAACTGATATGTTTTGGTGGGAGTTAATTTGTAATAAATTATTGAAACAAAACTGTAAATTAATAATATATCATAAAAGTTTTAATGTTGAAGGGGCTTTATTTGACAATCTTATTACAAAAGAAATAAGAATTTTAAAAGAAAAGTTTTTGTCTAACAAATCCAATTTAACTAATGAAGAAAAAGAAATTATTAGGCAAAATATTTATGTAAATGTAAATTCAAATTTTTTCAACATTTTGAATTAAATGCAAATGGTTTTTTACAAAAATTAAAGAGTTAGTAAACAGAAATAGTAGAAAAAATTAAATATGGAAAAGTATATTTTAGTTAAACATCATCAAGAACATGTTTTTATTGAACTTGTTAATCAAAAAATAAAAGAGGGTTATATGCCTCTTGGTGGTGTTGCAGTAAAAAGTATTGATTTTTATCAAGCTATGATTTTAAAAGAATAAATTTATGAAGTTTATACCTCCATTAGAAATTTCTTCTAAAATAATGACTTTGATTGAAGAAGCAAATCAAGAACTCATTTTAGTATCTCCCTATGTAGAAATATCAAAATGGGATAAAATGAAAAAATGCCTTGAAAGAGCTGTAAATAGAAAAGTAAAAATAACATTTATTGCCAGAAAAAATGCAAAGCAGGATTTGAGTTTTTTAGAGCATTTAGGAATTAATTTAATATTGATTAATGACTTACATGCTAAACTATATTTGAATGAAACTTATGGTATAGTTACCTCACAAAACCTTGTTTATTATTCAGATATAAATTCCATTGATATTGCACACCAAACTGAAAGTAATTCTGAAAAAAAGGAACTTGTTGATTTTATAAGTAAGTATGTCATCAATATAGAATCTACTAAGAAAACTATATTATTTGAGAAAATTAAAAGTCAAAATTATGATACCAAAGTACAGTTAAAAGAATTTCAATTAGACAAGCTTTGGCAAACACTTATTAATTATTCTCCGAACTCATTTTTTAAAAAAGCATCATCTTATGTTTTTTGTGATGATGTTTTACCATTTGCTGATGTAATGGTAGATACCAGATTCATTATTAAAATTAACAAACAAAGAACAGATTGTGAGCAAATATTAACCAAACTACAAACTATTGGTTTTGAATTTAAGCATGATTTTAAAGTAGAATTATTAATCTCTCACAAATCATTTTATTATATAGAATTTATTCCAATAGATAAAATTGATTTTGAAAATTTAGAGCAAGATTTTATAGAGTTAATTGATTGTATTCTAAAAAGTGATATTCATAAAATTTTAAAAATTCAAAAGAAAAACACCTTTTGGTAAAAATTATAGATTATGATAAAAGCAATAATTAACTGGTTTAAAAACTATTACAACAAAGAAATAGACTACACATTTGAATTAGAATTTTCAATTTATGATGTGTTATTACTACTTGTTTTGGTATTTGTTGTTTATAAAATAGCATAACATAATGACTCAAAAAGAAATAGAAATAATTAAAAATTGCACCATTAAAGCAATTGAATATTTTGATAAAAACCCATGGGATGCTGTAAACAATAGTAGAACTGGAGATTTAGTTTATAATGGGAAGCCATACCCAGCAAAACTAATTTTAATTAGTATTAATAACCAAATTGATACAGAAAATTTAGATGTAAATTTTAAAACTCCAAAAGTTGGAGAGGAAACTTTTCAATTTTTTGAAAGTTTAGGATTTGAAATAAAAAGAAAAAAACTAATGAACATAACTAAACTTCAAAAATATTGGGAAGATTATAAGAAATACTTTGAACTTCCAAAATCTGAACACCAAGAAAAATACAAATGGGGCGTACTTAAACAAGTGTATGATAAATGGAATTGGAGTTCAGAAGATGTAGCTGAAATGTTCAACAATGCCTTTTTAGTTGAAGGAAAAAAAAACCTTTGGGAGAGTGGAAACTTTTATCCTATTAAGCATACTTTATGGATGTTTCAACATTTTAAAAATGAAACCATTAATGAGTTCAACAATTTATTTAATGAACAAATTGAACTAAAAGAAAGAATTAAAAGTTTTATAAATTTTTATAATTTAAAACTTCCTGAATTGCAAAAAATTGCTCCAGATAAGAAAATAAATTATCATAGTCATAATGATTTAAGAGCAATAGCACTTTATTTAACATTACAATATCCTGAAAAGTATTTCTTGTTCAAGTTTACAATGTTTAAAAACTTTAGTTTAAAACTTGAATTACCCAGTATTAAAGGAGGAGATAATAACAATCTTCTAAATTTTATAGATTTATCAAATAATGTTTTAGAGTTTATAAAAAAAGATTCTGACTTTATAAATTCATATAAAGAATTTACTTCAGAACCTGATAATTTCAAAGATGAAAGTCTTCATTTATTAACACAAGATTTCATTTACACCATTGCAAATCATTTTAATAATGGAGTTAGATATTGGAAAATTGGTAGTTATAATGGTGAAAAATCTTATTTTAATGAAATGATAAATCAAAATTTTATTGGTGTAGGCTGGAATGAAATTGGTGATTTAGAAGAACAAGAAATTATAGACAGAAAAGGTGTTCAAGAATTGCTTGTTGATGAAGGTTTTGAATTTAAAACTACTAATGTTTTGTCAAGAAAAGCTGGGGAAATTTATGATTTTTACTCAAATGCTTCAATGGATGACATTGTTGTATTAATGGATGGAAATTCTGTTTTAGCAATTGGTAAAATAATTACAGATTATAATTATGATGATACTAAGCCATTTTCACATTATAGAGAAGTGGAATGGCTAAAAAAAGACATTAAAAATTTCAACTTAACAGATGGTGTTCAAACTACTTTTTATCAATTAACAAAAAAAGAAACAATTGATAGAATCCTAAAAGAACTAAAAAATAATTCATCTACAAATCAATCAAAAGAAATGTCAACACCAAATAAAAAACACTCTCTAAACCAAATATTATATGGTGCTCCTGGTACTGGAAAAACCTATAACACTAAAAAGTTAGCTGTTGAAATTATTGAAGGCAAAGAATATACTGATAGAGATGCAATACTTGACAAATATGATGAGTTGGTAAAAACTAATCAAATTCAGTTTACTACTTTTCATCAAAGTATGAGTTATGAAGATTTTATTGAAGGAATAAAACCTGAAACTATAGATAATAAAGTAACTTATGAAGTTAAAGATGGAATTTTTAAACAAATTGCTGACTTTGCAAATTCAAAAAGTGAATCTAATTTTGAAGAAGCCTACAACAACTTAATTAAAGAAATTTTAGAAAAAGGTAATGATTATTTAGTTTTAAATACACCTAAAAACAAAACTTTTAGAGTAAATGTAAATTCAAACAACAACCTAAATTTATATACTTCTGAAAATATTAATAAACAAGGTACATTAACAAAAGAAAAATTATTTAAACAAGTAAACGGTTTCCAAGAATTTAATGGTTGGGAAGGCTATGTTACAAGTGTAATTCAGTATTTAAAAGAAAACCATAATTTAAAAATTAGTGATACAACTTCTGAAAAGAATTATGTCTTAATCATTGATGAAATAAACAGAGGTAATGTGTCTACTATTTTTGGGGAGTTAATTACATTATTGGAAGAAGATAAAAGAAAAGGAAGCAAAGAAGAAATTGAGGTAGTTTTACCTTATTCTCAAGATAAATTTTCAGTACCAAACAACTTATACATAATTGGTACAATGAACACAGCAGACAGAAGTGTAGAATCTTTAGACACAGCTTTAAGAAGAAGATTCTCTTTTGTGGAAATGCCATCAAATCCTAAATTATTGGAAAACAAAAAATTAGATGATTCAGAAATTGATATGGCACAAATGCTTGAAGTAATCAATAAAAGAATAGAATTATTAATTGATAAAGACCATCAAATTGGACATTCCTTTTTTATTAATCTTACCAATTTTGAAGAGTTGAAATTTGTGTTCAAAAATAAAATTTTACCACTTTTAGAAGAATACTTTTTTGGAGATTTTGGTAAAATTGGATTAGTATTAGGAGAAAATTTTATTAGTGTAAAAAATGATAACAAAGGTGTATTAGCAAAATTTTCAGCTTATGATGACACTGATTTTTTAACTGAAAAGAAAGTATATCAAATTAAAAATTGTGATGAATTAGAAACAGCAGATTTCATTTCTATCTATGAGTAAAAAGAACTTAATACAAGTATTTGAATATCAAAAATTGAAATATGATGAAAATTCAGATTTCAAAAAACATCATTTTGATGCTATGGTTCTATTCAATGAAAAGAACCAAAACAAATACTTTACAATAGTTCATAAAGGAGTTTTATTCAATAGTTATGTTGGAGTGATACAAATAGGTGGATTAACTATTGAAATACTTCCAAAAGCTGATAAAAGTGATAATCCTGATAAGGGTACTTGGCAAAATGTTCTATTAAATATGCTAAAGGTTTGTAAACATATTCAAGTGGATAATGTTTCAGAAACCAACTTAAATAAAAAATACAATTCTATTTTAGAAGTATATTTTGAAATGTACTTAAATGAAGTAGAAAGCCTTGTGAAAAAAGGATTAATCAAAAAGTACAGGAGAGTTCAGAGTAATCAAAATGCTTTAAAAGGTAAATTGGTGTTTTCTCAAAACATTCAAAAAAATGTAGTTCATAAAGAAAGATTTTATTGTGAACATCAAGTATATGACAAAGACCATTTACTACATCAAATAATATTTAGAGGATTATTGATTTTAAAGGATTTACTAAATAACCATTTAAAAGACAAACTAAATAGATTGTTATTTGAATTTCAAGATTACCAGCAAATAAATATCAACAAATCCCACTTTGATAAATTGATTAATGATAGAAAAACAACACCCTATTTAAGAGCAATAGATATAGCAAAAATGTTGATTTTAAATTATTCTCCAAACTTAAATTCTGGTAATGATAATATGCTGACTTTATTGTTTGATATGAATAAATTATGGGAAGAATACATTTATAGAATATTGCAAAAGCATAAACCAGAAGGCTATCAAGTTTCATTTCAAAATTCAAATAAGTTTTGGGAACACAAAACCATTAGACCAGATATTGTAATTACAAATAAAACTGAAACTTTTATTATTGACACAAAATGGAAAATTGTAGATGCAAACAACCCATCTGATGATGATTTAAAGCAAATGTTTACATATAATTTGCATTGGAAAGCAGAAAAAAGTTTATTGCTTTATCCAAGTGTAGGTCAATCTGAAAAAACAGACTTTGGAAATTTTTATTACAAATCTAAAGTTGAAATAAACCAGGAATCTAAAATATTAAATAACCAATGTAAGTTAGGTTTTGTGAGTGTTTTGGATAAAATTAATATTAAGAACAGTAAAATCTTGAGTGATGAAATAATATTAAAAATTAATAACTATTAAACACGACATAATGGAAATAAAAAATATTTTTTTGCATCATATAGATGTCAAAAATAATTTAGTAAGTAATATTGCTCTTGATGGGTCATCAATCAACTTAAACACATATATTGATTCATTAGTTAAAGAAATTTTAGAGCAACCAAACAAGAGAGAGTATAATTTTAAGGATGGTAATACTGAAATTAAAAATTCACTTTCTTCAATATTAGAAAACATTGAAAATCTTGATAACTTAATTCTAAACAATGCTAATAGATTACTTGAGAAAGAAAAAAAATCTCAAGAAAGAATGAGTAGGTTAGATATTGAGATTCAGAAAGGTAGTTTATTACACTTGCATTTTGTTGAAGATAAAACTAACCAAATAATAATATGTAAGGTTGAACATGATGAGGTTTTAAGCGAAACAAATTTTGATATAATTAAAGGATTAAACACCAAGAAGAAAGTTTTTAAAGCTATTTTAGTCTTTTTTGATGATGATAAAAACATTACTTTTAATTATGTGTTTGATAAAAATTCAAGTAAATATTGGTGGGATGATTTTCTTGAACTAATCCAAAAAAACACAGATGACAAGAATACAGAACTTTCATTAAATGAAATTGATAAAATATTAACACCAAGCAGAAAAAAATATTATGCAGATTATTTAATTTTAAGAAATTCAATGATTGGGCATTATAGAAATAAAGAAAAATTCAATTACACAGAGTTATTAGATGAAGTCTTTAGAGATTACACTCCAATAAATAATGAATTTCCAAAAGACAATATAATAAAGAAACTTAAAGAATTACCTGAAAAGAAAGGGTTTGATACACAGTTTGTAATTACAAAAAAGAAAATAAATAAACGTGCACAACACAAAATTAGATTAGCACATAATTTATATCTTAATATTGATGATTATGTTGAAAATCTTAAAAATTTAATAGAACCAGTAGAAGAAAATGGTTCAAAATATGTTAAAATATTATCTTCTGATGGTTATGATTTTTTAAAGGATATGCTAAAATGATAAGGTTAATTACAGATTTTTTTCCAACTATAAGCATTTCAAGTATTGCAGATAATCTGAATATTTATGAATTGAAATATATTGGAAAAGTTGATGTTAACTCAATTGATAAGTTTAATGTAGAATTATATAATAAATTCAATTCAGAACTTATAAAATATGATTATGAGTGGAGTTTTGAAATTGAAGAAATTAATTATTCAATTAGTCAATCAAACTTTGTAAAAATAGAAACAGTTGATTTAGAAGAAATAACAGAGCTAAATATAAACTTACAAATTTTTAAAAAAGGCATTAATGTTGTTATTTATGATGAAAATGAATTTATAAAAAACATCAAAACTATAAATTTAGAAGATTTACTTAAGCTATTTGGAAATAAATTTCAAGATGGAATAATATTTTATAATTCTGAAGATAAAACTCAATTTTCTTCTTCATATATAGGATATAATTTAGTTTTAAAAGAAAAACAAACTTTTGAAAATGAATTTAAAATTAGTAATCAATGTCATTTCAATAATTTTTCTGAATTAAAATTTACTCCTAATGATTTTTATTTGAATGAAATTAATAATAATAATTTCATTTTGAATCTTGTCAATAAAATCTTTCTGTCTTATATATATGTACATATTTTTGATAAATCGGAGTTTAAAAAAAACAATATAAATCTAAAGATAAGTGGATTTAAAACAAGTGAATATAATTTAGAGTTTGATAAATTAAAAACAGATTCATTACCTATTTATGAAAAGATTTTTAATTGGATTTATTCTGAAAAAAACAAGATAGAAGATAAGATTGGAATTGCAAGAAATATTCTTTCAATTTATCTAAAAGATGATGATGTTGTAATAAACGAAAGTACTTTTAATTCAATATTATCTGCAAACAACACATATATAAAAGGTAATATTTCAAAATATATTGAAGCCAGAAATAAAATACATGAACAAGTTGAGCAAGTTTCAAGTAAAGTTAATTCTTCATTAGAAACATTTTATAGTAATTTTCAAAAATCAATTTTTGTATTCATATCATTTTATCTTACAATTTTTGTTTTAAAAGTTTATGCTAAAAATGATGTAACTTCTTTGATTAACAAAGAGGCAACAATTATGGCTTTAGGGCTATTAATATTATCATTTCTTTTTTTATTGTTTTCAGTTTGGATATTATCACTTGAAAAAGGTAGAATTAATCAAAAATATAACAACATAAAGAATAGAAGTTTAGATTTACTTTTAAAAGAAGATATTGATATTATTCTTAAAGATGATAATGAATATAATGATGAAATCAAGTTTTTAGACAAAAGGAGAAATTTATATATCAAATTATGGATTTCAACATTAATTGTGTTTTTAATTGTTCTATTTACAACATCTGATTATATAAATTTTAAGTACTTAAATAATAATAATCCAATTGAAAAGACAGAAAAAATAAAAGATATTAATAAATGTTGCAAAAAGTAAATCCAGCCCCCTTGGGGGCTGGAAACTTTCAACTCAAAAACCAATTGTAATCTCCATTACCAATCAGTGCTTTCTGAATACCATTTGTAAAATCAAAGGCATTCACATTTCTATTAAGAAATGAGTCTATATAAGAAGATTTATTGGCTTGTGTAAATAGGTTATAAACTGACCAAAGATTTATATCTCCTTGCTCATTTCTACAAAAGCTGTCATCTTCAAAATAATCTTTTACAATGGTATTAATATGACCATCTGTAAAGTTTAAATTTGGAATCAATGCTTTTTCCTTTTTTGGCAGATGTTGATATAATCTTGTTCTTCCAATTAATTGAGCAAATTGTGTTTCTGTTAATGAATGTTTTGTAAATTCTTTCATTCCTAATAAATGCTTTTCAGCATTATAATTTTGAATTATTTCTACTATTTTACTCTGTAATTCTTGGTAAGTACTTACTTTCATATCATCAATAAAACCATCACTCCAAACACATAAATTACAACAAACTTTATTTTGAAATCCAATAAAAAACTTGAATTTTTCAAATGTCTTTTTGTTATACAGATTTTCCAAATTGTAGCTTCTAACTCCACCAATTGTAAGAGCAACTTCATTGCCATTTATAGTATCTACAATACTTGGAACCCTAATAATAAAAGCCATTCTTTCAAAATATTGAGTCCTTTCATGGTCTAATAAATCTTTTACACTTTTATGAATTGCTTCTGGAGTTCTACCTTTAATTTGATGAGATACTCTAATTTCAGGTTTCTCTAAAGTGTGATGTGGAAATACTTTTAAAACTGCATCTTGTGCAATTTCTATAAATTCCTGGTGTGAAATTGTCCTTTCATTATCCTTACTGAATACTGGAATTACACAATCATTTTTTAAGTTGTATAAATTAATTTCTTGTGTGTTGGCTTCAATAAAAGGTTTGTCTGGAAACTTTGAAATACCAGGAGTTATAACATTACTTGTTTGCAAAGTACCAGGATTCATACTATTATTAATTTCTTTTACAGGAATTAACCTGTATGAATCTTGATTAATTTTTGATTCAATGGTGAGAAGTGCTTCCATTTGTACTGAATGTTTTAGGGTTTAACAATAATTCTTTAGCATTAATAGTGTCTTTTTGAATTTTAAAATCATATTCTAATAATTCCCTCCAATTACTATATTGGTTGTATAATGCTTTTAATTCCTCAAGATTTTTAGTGTTTTTAATCTTTTCTCTGGCATCTTGTAGATTTGTGCCACTATTACACCATTCTAATATTTTTCTACCTGTAGAAGAATTAATCATAAATTCTGGTTTACCCATAAATAAACCTGTTCTGTCTTTTGAACTAACAGCAAAATGCTTTATATCCACATCAAATACCAAAGTAAATTCGAAATCAATACCATCTCTTTGAACAGCTTTCAATCCAACTTTTTCAGGTATAAATTTGCCATCTTTCTGATTTAATACATAATCCTGTTTTGTTCTCATTGTAGCAATTACATGGGCATCACATTGCAGAATTTTATCCATGAATGCTTTTTCCAAAGGTTTAATTTTTGCCCAATTGGTAAATGAATTTCCAGCCAATGAACTATGATAGTCTAATAGATAATCCCAACAATGACTTATGCTGTCAATAATTATTACTTCAATACCTGCTTTTTCACAAACATCAATAGCTTTAATATAATTATCAGTTGTAAATGGTGGAGTTAAGGTAAGCACATTATAATTTCCTAAATGTGCATATAAGTCAGCACTACCATTTTCAGAATCAATAATGGCTACTTTGCTTAAATCTCCATTTGTTATTCCTTGAGCAAGTAGTAAACTTGAATATGTTTTACCTGAACCTGCTGAACCTTGTAAAGCCATTTTTATCTTGGCTTTTCTTCTTTCTGATTGTCTTAATTGCATAATTTATAATTTAATAGTTAATAAAAAAACCTGCTATGAAGCAGGTTTGAATACATTATAATTGATGAAACTTTCTTGTAATAATTTTTCATTTTCAGTGTCAATAACATCATCTTCAAAATCTTTTAAATAAGCTGTTGTAATTGCTACATTTTTATGTCCCATGGATTGAGAAACTATATCTGTTGAAACTCCTAATTGTTTTAAATTTGTAGCATAACTATGTCTTGCTACATAACTACTTAAAGGTTTGTCTATTCCAACTATTTCTGCTATTTTCTTTAAATCACTATTGAATTTTTTAAGTTTCTTATGTTTTCTATTTTGAATTTGAGAAGCAGTTAAATTTTCACTTAATAAAATTGGAAAAACATAATCAGTAGTAGTAAAAGAGTTTTTATAATATTCTAAAATTTCTTTTACAGGATTTAAAATACTTATACTAAATTTTCCTTTTGTTTTTGACCTAATGTAAGTAATTCTATCTCCAGATATATTTGACCATTTCAACATCATTATATCAAAAAAGTTAATCCCTCTGCAATAGTATGAGAATAGAAATATTCTTTTTGCTTCTGCAAGATTTTGATATTTAGTATCATCAAAGTTTTCAATTAGTCTTACTTCCTCTCTGGTTAATGCTTTTTTAATATTGCCAACTTTTAATTTTGATACTTTATAGGTTTTAAATGGATAATATTTTTCATCAATTATATTTTTCTTAATCGCTTTATTATAAAGTGAGCGAAGTTCTCTCATTTTAAATGCTACACCACCATCAGCATTATTGTTTTCTCTTAAATACACTTCATACTTCTCTAAAAAAGTTGGTGTAATTTCTTTAAACATTAAATTGTTTTTTTTGTGAAAACTAAATACAGACTTTTTTGTTTCATTTAATGCTTTAGCATTTCCAGCTTTACTTGATTTTATTTGGTCTGAAATAACATCTTCCCAAAATTCTAAAACTGTCATTTTGTTTGGCTCTACTCCTCTAAATTTTTCTTCAAATTGGTCAAGAGTAAAATCTATTTCATCTAAATTAAAATCATCTATAATTTTTAAGGCTCTGTCTTTGTGTTTTAGTAACAGTCTGTTTCTTTGAAGTTGGTTTGGATGTGATTTTTTAAACTGATTATTTTCTTCATCCCAATCTTTTTTTAGACATTCTAAACCAAGTGAAATTAATTTTGATTTTCTATTCTTAATAATTCTCATTACTACTGGAAATACACCTTCTTTTGTAGCTTTGTCTCTTAAAATAATTTTAATACTTGCCATAATTTGCTATTTTGTATTGACAAATTCCACTAATAGGAAGTAGGGAATTTGTCAATTTTTTATATGTTTATTAATTGATGAAATTTTTCTGTTAATTGGTTTTTTAAAAAATCTCTTGTATTTAAAAGATTGTATTTGTTTAACAGAGAAAAATATTTTAGTTTATGATTTAACTTTGTTTGTCTTCTATTAGCTTTTGTTAGCTTATCCCAAAAGATAAAACTTGAATACATATTTAGTTTTTGAAAATCTTCTTTAGGAATTAACTCCTCTGAATAATTATCAACTATTAGAAGTTCATCAAATCGCATTAATAAATATTGAAATAAATTATTCAAGACTTCTTTATTCTTTAAGTCTCTTAAATTGTAAACTCCAAGTGAATTAAACTCTTTAGCTTTTAAAAACTTAATTTCAAATCTCAAAATATTTTGGTCTTTCAAATTATATTGTTTTGCTTTATCATATATTTTTATGATGTAATTTGAATGTTCAAAAGTCATTAAATAACCTTTACTACTATATTCGTGTATTCCAGAATGTCTTTCAAATCTGTGCATCAAAACACTATTGGAAATTAATTGTTCTGCTGGAATAGGGATTTTAATGTTCATACCAAACTCAAGTTGTGATAATCTTGTTGAAGCTATGTCAATTACTTTGCTGTATAAATAGTCAATAGTTGAACAAAGTTGTGAATATGAAAAGTCATTATAATTATGTTCGTCTCCTTGTAACAAAACATTATTTAACTTATGAATTGAATTTTTAACATATCCACATTTCTCATTTACAACCAATTCCATATTTTGAAGATTTACTCTAAATGGATATAATACCTCTCCTGAATGATATTCTAAAACCGAATACATTTTTTTGAAATTTTCAGGTTTCATGATAAAAGTTTCTAATCTGCTTTTATCTCTATAGTGAACTCTAACAAAATCAATCATAACCTTGATTTTTGAGTTCGACTTAAATATGAGGTTACTTCATCATCAAATTCTTCAACAGAGTATGATTTACTTGATAATACCCAATTTTCAAGTTCAGTTCTCTTGAAAAATATCTTTTTACCACCAGGATTATAAAAAGGAATTTCTTTTTTACTGGTTAGTTTATAAATAGCAGATTTTGATAAACTTAAAAAATCTGCTGCCTCTTCAAGAGTTAATATCTCTTTGCTTAAAGCATATTGTTTTCTTAATAATGCTTCAATTTCATCAAATCTTTTGGAAAAATCCATAACTTAAAAAAATTATGGAAATGCGCATTTCCTTGTTAATAATGAAGCAAAGAAATTGCATTATTAACCAAGGAATTTGGAAGTGTGAGTGTGCTATTAGGTAAAGTGTTAGGTAAAGTATTAGGTTGAAAAATTCAACTATTTATTAGCTTGTTTTATTAAATTATCTAATTCAGATTTTAATTTTTCCAATCTATCAATATCAGATTGCCTTTTAGAAATTTTAGGCATATTATCAAGATTAGTTTGTTTTAATAAAGTTTTACCATTTTGACTAAAAAATGATTCGCTTTTTGAAATGGTAGAGTAAGAGAAGTTCTTAAATAATAGTTTTAATTTATCTAAATAGTTAATAGCAAAAATATTATTGCAATTAAATATAAATGTAAGTTTATCCAAATACGGATTTTCAGATGAAAAGAAGTTTATAAAATCATCTTCGGCAAAATCAATTTCATCAATAATATCATACTTTATTGAAATTTGATATAATTCTCTAATTTGACTTTTCTTTAAATTATCAGCTCCAAAATAAGATTTTTTTAGACTAAAAGCTGTAACAGATTTCACTTCTTGTACATGTGCCTTATCTCTTATATCCTTTTTTATTTTTATTTCTAAAGCATTTATTGTTGAAGTAAAGAAAATTTTATTTGAAGTTAATTTATTAATCTTGGTTTGTAAATCTGTTAATTCATTAATATGAAAATTGACATATTTATCATATTCAGAATTAGAATGAACAAGTTCATTTATTCTTTCAACTATTAAATTATAAGATTTTCTGGATTCTCTTTCTGTGATGTCTTTTAAATATTCACTATAATATTGTTTTTCTTCAAAAAAATCTTTGATAATAATTTCATCATTAACAGACTCACTTGAATAATGTTGTATTATTCTGTACCCTTCTTTTCTATTACATTCAATATTTGAAATTTTTTCACAAATTTCATAAAACTCATTTTCAAATTCAAGTAAATTTTCATTTGAAAAAAGATATTGAAAAAAAGCTAAAGGATTAACTTTTGAAGAAACTCTTTTTGTATTCATTTGTCAAATGTAAAGAATGTTTGACCTATGTTTGACCTGTTAAAATAAAAAAACCTCACTAATCTGTGAGGCTTTGATTTTACTTGTGGTCCCACCTGGGCTCGAACCAGGGACCACCTGATTATGAGTCAGGTGCTCTAACCAACTGAGCTATAGGACCAATTTACTTAGTAAATCTTTTAGCAGCTCAGAGTTGCTCTCTGTTTGCGGTTGCAATATTAAGACATTTTTTTAATTCTACAAAATTATTTTGAAATTTCTTGACACAATTCTATCAAAACACCATTGGTACTCTTAGGATGCAAGAAAGCAACTAACTTATTATCAGCTCCTTTCTTAGGATTTTCATTTAAAACAATAAATCCATTTTTTTTTAATCTTTCTATTTCTTCCACTATATTTTCCACATCAAAAGCTATATGATGAATACCTTCACCCTTCTTTTCAATGAATTTAGCAATAGGACTTTCTGAATTAGTAGCTTCTAAAAGTTCTATTTTATTAGGTCCGTTCATAAAGAAAGACGTTTTAACACCTTCACTTTCTACAAATTCTTCCTTATAAGCAGGCTTTCCAAAAAGCAATTCAAAAACTTTATTTGACTCTTCTAAATTCTTTACCGCTATCCCTATGTGTTCTATTTTTCTCATTATTATTGTTTTTATTTAGACAAATATATCATTTGACAAACTGAAAATAGCAACACTATTTACAAAAAATTGTATGTTTGCATCATGGAGACTAATAGACAAAAAAAAATAGGAAACGTTTTACAAAAAGATTTGGTGGATATTTTACAGGGGGAGGTTCGTAAAAACGGTATTTCAAATCTTGTTATATCTGTTTCAAAAGTAAGCGTAACAACGGACTTATCAATTGCTAAAGTTTTTCTTAGTATCTTCCCACAAGAAAAAGCAAAAGAAATACTAGATGCTGTAAGATCAAACACCCCACTTATCAAACATGATTTAGCACAACGTGTAAAACTACAGTTGCGCCGTGTCCCTAACCTGCTCTTTTACATAGATGATAGTTTAGATTATATTGAAAAAATAGATGACGCATTATCAGGAAAAGACAATCCAATAGAAAACCCTAATTTATTATATAAAAGAAAGAAATCTTAAGCATTTGTACTTCCCTTTTTACATAGCACAACGATATTTACGCACTGCTAGCAAAAACAATGCAATAAACATTATTAGCCGTATAGCTTCAGTAGGAATCGTAATTGGCTCTATGTCATTATTTGTCGTATTGTCTGTTTTTAGTGGATTAAAAGAATTTAGTTTATCTTTCAGCAACAATTTTGATCCTGATTTAAAGATCTTTCCAAAAAAAGGAAAGACGATCACAATTAGTTCTTTACAACTCGATGAATTAAAAAAATTAAACGAAATTAAATTCTATAGTAATGTAATTGAAGAAAAAGTTCTTTTTGTGTACAAAGGAAAAGAGCAAGTGGCTGAAATTAAAGGCGTAGACAATCAGTTTAATCAAGTTAATAAAATCCAGAAAGCCATCTATCAAGGACAATGGCTAATACCTGAAACACCTCAAGTTGTTATAGGAAATGGCATTGCTAGTAAATTATCATTAGGTCTCTTTGACCTAAACAATACGCTCCAAATATACGCCCCTAGACCAGGCAAAGGATCTATTACAAATCCTGAAACCGCTTTTAACAAATCCAATCTCATCCCCATAGGCATTTATTCTATTAACGATGATTTAGACACGAAGTACGTCTTTACAGATCTTCAATTAACTCAAGACCTGCTAGAATATAAAAAAAATCAAGTATCTGCTATAGAAATAAAGATGGATACCTTAGCTAATGAAGGCGTTCTTACTAGTAAATTATCTAAAATATTCAACCATCAAATCGTCATAAAAAACAGAACGCAACTCAATGACAGTCTACACAAAATGTTAAATACTGAAAATACAGCTATTTATCTAATCTTTACCTTGGTAATCATTATGACCCTTTTTACTCTAGCTGGAGCTATTATCATGATGATTCTTGAGAAAAAGAGTAATTTAAAAACACTTTTAAACCTAGGAACTACTATCCAAAATATTCAATTAATATTTTTATTACAAGGAACTCTAATAACCTTTTTAGGAGGAATAATAGGCATTACTACGGGATTTATTTTAGTTTTCATTCAAGATCGATTCAGTTTAATAAAGATAACCGAATCACTTCCTTATCCTGTTAAAATAGAAAGCGAGAATATACTAATTGTTTTTGGCACAATCACCATTTTAGGCTTTATGGCATCTCTTATAGCAGGCAGTAGAGTAACTAAAAAATTATTGAACAACAATCTTTAATACTATCTTTTTCACATTTTCAAATCGTTCAAGAATTATTTTATAAACGTTTTCAAAATAGTCCGAATACGTTTTTAAGCTTATTCTTATTTTCTTTTTAAAAAAACCTCATTAAAACTTATAATCATCATTCTTTAAAAAATATTAAAATCCAATAATTTTAAAAATAAAAACATGACAAATAAGATTCTTTTAGATTTAACTCTAATTAGAATTTAAACTCAAACTCTACATTAGAAACAAAAACGCCTTTAAATCCTGAGAAAGCAGACTATTTTTATCCTCGATCTAATAAAACAAGGTCTACGGCAAAAAAATCGTATATTTTTACATTCTCTATCCTTTCATCTTCATTACCAAGCCTATCACGTAATCAGGGTTTGAATTTATTTAAGAAAATATTTATCCTATTCATAACATTTATCAGTTGCTAGATAAAAATCTTTATATATTTTTGTTGAATCTCGTTTTTAAAAAACACGATTTTAATAAAATTTTTATCATCTTTATTTTTCACAATAAAAACAAACGATATGAAACCAGATTTATTTCAATCACCTGATTATTATCAATTAGACGATCTACTAACAGAGGAGCATAAATTAGTACGCGATGCAGCCCGTACATGGGTAAAAAAGGAAATATCACCTATAATTGAAGAATATGCACAGCGTGCGGAGTTTCCTAATCAAATCATTAAAGGATTGGGTGAAATAGGTGGATTTGGCCCTTATATACCAGTTGAATATGGCGGTGCAGGATTAGATCAAATTTCATACGGTTTGATAATGCAGGAAATTGAGAGAGGAGATTCGGGTGTACGTTCTACTTCATCCGTACAGTCTTCTTTAGTAATGTATCCTATTTGGAAATACGGATCCGAAGAACAACGACAAAAATATTTACCAAAATTAGCTACAGGTGAATGGATGGGATGCTTTGGTTTAACAGAACCTGATCACGGATCAAATCCAGGAGGTATGGTTACTCATTTTAAAGATATGGGAGATCATTATCTTTTAAATGGTGCCAAAATGTGGATTTCTAATGCTCCTTTTGCTCAAATTGCAGTAGTTTGGGCAAAAAATGAAGAAGGGCGCATTCATGGATTAATTGTTGAACGTGGAATGGAAGGTTTTAGCACGCCAGAAACACACAATAAATGGTCATTACGAGCCTCTTCAACAGGAGAACTTATATTTGACAATGTAAAAGTTCCTAAAGAAAACTTATTACCTGGAAAATCTGGTTTAGGAGCTCCTCTTGGTTGCCTTGATTCTGCTCGTTATGGAATTGCATGGGGTGCAATTGGTGCCGCTATGGATTGTTATGATACCGCTTTACGCTATTCTAAAGAACGCATTCAGTTTGACAAACCAATAGGCGCAACACAATTACAACAAAAGAAATTAGCGGAAATGATTACCGAAATCACAAAAGCTCAACTTCTTACTTGGAGACTGGGGGTTTTACGCAATGAAGGCAAAGCTACATCAGCCCAAATTTCTATGGCAAAAAGAAATAATGTAGATATGGCACTAACTATAGCTCGTGACGCGCGCCAAATGTTAGGCGGAATGGGTATTACAGGGGAATATTCGATTATGCGACACATGATGAATTTAGAATCGGTAGTAACATACGAAGGAACTCATGATATCCATTTGTTAATTACAGGTATGGATGTAACAGGATTTCCTGCTTTTAAATAATATGCCAATAAATAAAAATGATATAAATGCCTCTCCTTTTAGAGAGGCATTTATTATTTTTGCTAAAATTTATTAAAACAATGAGTATAACATCTATTCATAAAAACATCCAATCGCAAAAGGATATACTACTAAATCATCCTTTATATCCCAAAATTAAAACATTAGAATCCCTTAATATTTTCCTTGAACACCATATTTATGCTGTGTGGGATTTCATGTCTTTATTAAAAGCTTTACAAAATCAATTAACCTGTACTAAGACTCCTTGGAAGGCTTCTCCTAATCCTGAAACTCGTTATTTAATAAATGAAATTGTTTTAGCAGAAGAATCTGACTTGGCTTTGGATGGCAAACGTTTAAGTCACTACGAAATGTATTTAGAAGCTATGCAAGACTGCGGCGCTTCTATTAATGAAATCAAAAGTTTCTTAAAAAACACAGATGAAACTCAAAATATCTTTATAAGTATTAATCAAAGTGAACTAGGAAAGGCCGTAAAAGATTTTTTAACCTTTACCTTTAAAGTTATTGAAAAAGGACAAGCTCATGAAATAGCAAGTGCATTTACCTTTGGAAGAGAAGACTTAATTCCTAGCATGTTTACTGCTATTTTAAAAAATTTTAAAGAATCATTTCCTGAAAAAGATTTCTCTAAATTAATTTATTATTTCGAACGTCATATCGAACTTGATGCAGATGAGCATGGCCCTATGGCAATGAAGATGATCGAGTATTTGGCAAATGATAATCAAGAAAAATGGAATGAAATGGAGAAAATTGCAATTGAGGCTCTAGAAAAACGAATCGCTTTATGGGATGCAATTGAAAAAGCAATTGACTCTATATAATAAAAGAAATAAAACTGCCCGAAAAAATCTTATATAGGTAAAAAATAATTAAACGCTATTTTTTTCGGGCAGAATAATCATTATTCAGCTGGTGCCAATTCAATTTCTAATCCATTAATTTCAGGAGTTATTAAAATCTGACATCCTAAACGACTATTTTCTTTTACATTTAAGGCTTCCCATAGCATTGCCTCTTCATCTGGATTTTTTTCAGGTAATTCTTCTACCTCATTTAAGATATAACACTGACAGGAAGCACACATGGCCATTCCACCACAAATCCCTATAGTTCCTTCTGGTGCTAATTCATAAGCACGAACTAACTCCATAATATTCATATTCATATCCGTTGGCGCTTGTACCTCATGAATTACCCCTTCTCTATCCTTTATTTTTATTACAATATCTAAAGACATATTTTTTTATTACAAAAATAGCGATATTTACAGAAAAACATTAAATTTGGCAAAACTTTGGGGGATTAGCTCATTTGGCTAGAGCGCTACGCTGGCAGCGTAGAGGCGACCGGTTCGAATCCGGTATTCTCCACTAAATTAACCAAGACCAAAAACCAAGGACGTCTCGTTAGAGGCGTTTTTTTTATCTCACAATAGAATGAAAAAAAGTCAACTACTTATTTTACTTTTATTTTGTTTTTTAAAGACTTACTCTCAAGAAATTATCACAACTCTTCCTGACACTATAACACATTGGAAAAAACAAAACAAAATTGCTTTAGAAGTCAATCAAATAAGCTTTATTAACTGGAATGCTGGTGGTAACAATTCTATAGCGGGTTTACTTAAAGGTGATTTTAAAAGAATTTTTCAACATAAAAATATAAAATGGCATAATGAGCTCTCATTCCGTTATGGTATAAACAAGCAAGATGGTCATGAAATAAGAAAAACAGAGGATGTTTTTCTTATTAACTCAACTTTAGGTTTTAAAAAAGATAGTATTTCCAACTGGCATTATTCCGCTAAATTAAATTTCAACACTCAATTCACAAATGGATACAAGCATCCTAATTTTGACAAACCAATTTCCAGTCTTTTTGCTCCTGCTTATTTATTTATAGGTTTTGGTACGGAATATATCAATAAAGAACAAAATTTTAAAATATACTTATCACCTTTAACTGAAAAATCTACTTTTGTATTTAATACTGATTTAGCAAATGAAGGCGCTTTTGGTGTTGAAAAAGGAAAAAAATATCGAAATGAAATTGGAGCACTTATAACAGCTTTTCATAGAGATGAAATATACCAAAACATTTACCTAGAGAACAAAATAAATCTTTACACGGACTACTTAAATAATTTTGGCAATATAGATATAAACTGGCAATTACAATTCGATTTTATTATAAACAAATATGTTTCTGCTAATATTAATGCTAACTTATTATATGATGACGATGTAAAAACTAAAAATGAAATAAATGGACAATTAATTACTTCTGGAGCCAAAATACAATTCAAGCAAATAATTGGTATTGGATTAAATTATTCTTTTTAGAAAAGATCTTTACAAGAATTAAGTAAATGGGGGTAATAAAACTTAGATCATATCAACTTACAATAACAAATTCTTTATAATGCAAGAGGTGAAGAGATTATACCTTTTTATTAACTTTAAATTGAAATAGGTACTCATTTTTGCTCATAGTATAGTAAAACTACACTTGTAGTAAAAGATAAAGTACCTTATTTTTTACCATTTTCTTTATTTTCAAATTCTTTTCTTGTAAATTATTACAAAACTATCGTTGTCTTATAACGATTAATTTTCTTTTTTCAAATTTCACTTCCAATGAATCTCGGTATATTTTTTTAATTAAAACCCCATTACAATCTGCATTTAGTCGGGTTTTAAACAAGTGATTATTTATTCTTACCAAAATGAGTTCTTCTTCATTTCCTTGTGTTTTTATATAGCCATAAAATTTTACATCTGGAAAAGGCGTTTCTTCAATTATTTTAACAGGTTTAACAGGTTTTGGTATTTCTTTTTTAGGTTTAGGTAAACTATTGTTTACGAATGGTTTCGTATTTTCTATTTTAGGTTCGTTTCTTGATTTTAAAAAAGGATCTATAGAAAGGCTACTTAACAAAAATGTATCCTTTTCAATTTTGGCGGGCAACTTTGTTAAGATATTATTTTGATAGTTAATTTCCGTTTGTTTAGCTTGAAAAAAATGACTTATGTATTTATATATTACGGTACCCCATAGACCTAGAACTCCTATTAATAAGATAATATTTATTTTTTTTTTCATCATTAATTTATCAATAAACTATTGGCTTTACTATATCCTAATCCAACATTTCCTGCTTTATCTTTACTTTTTACTCTCCAAAAATAAGTTCCTGTACTGGTCATTTTTTTTTGATAACTTGTTATAGTGGTAATTTGACTTTCAAAATTTTTAGTAAAATCAATATCCGTTGCAAACTCTATTATATAGGAATCAATTGGAGATTTAATAACACCTGCATCCGAATCTAATTTCCAACTAAAATCTATGGTTGTATTTACTTTACGTGAATCAGAATTATTGGGTAATAAGTTTTGTGGTGCATTGGGAGGTGTCGTATCCAATGAAAATGCAGCTTTACTAAATTCAGTAGCTGAAGTTGTATTTATCGCTTTAATCCTCCATTCATAAAGAGCATCTGATTTAAGAATACTGGCATCTAAAGCATAAGTTGATGATGTAATGCCTTCTTTAGAAAGTAATAACAAATTTCCATTTGTCATGTCGTATAATTCTAAAGTATAACTTGTGGCAATTTT
Source organism: Flavobacterium davisii (assembly GCF_042182265.1). Classification (NCBI taxonomy): domain Bacteria; kingdom Pseudomonadati; phylum Bacteroidota; class Flavobacteriia; order Flavobacteriales; family Flavobacteriaceae; genus Flavobacterium; species Flavobacterium davisii. Next base: position 1,250,403 of record NZ_CP097869.1, on the reverse strand, counting down.
AATGGGATCCCAAATTAGAGTTAAATTATTTCTATTTGTAAAGAATCCATTTGAAGGGCTCTTTAAAATTACGAGTTGGTTTTCTAAGCTGGTCGGTAATTTTACATCAAAAGAAATAGGAACGGTATAGTTAGACTGATAGCCTGCGTTTTCGCCTCTAATTTTAAACTTATAATTTCCTGGTTGTAGTGAGAGTTTTAAAGCCGTTTTGGATGTTAAGGTATCTTTTATGATCAACGCTTTTTTATCCTCAATTTGCAAATGGTATTTATTGGCTCCTTTTAGGGCTTCCCATTGAAAAACCACAATATTGCTTTCTATAAATGTTCCTTCTTTAGGTGATAAAACATTTAGCGTATCGGTCGTAATATCTTTTTCTAAGATATCCTCACATGCTATCATGCTAATTGCTAAAAATAAAAACAATATGCTGTTAAATACCTTCATAATTTTGAAATATAAGTTTTAAATGTAATTTTTCTTCTTTTTCATTTTTCTTTTCAGTGAAAAAATGCAGACTAACAAGCTTTGAACTTTCAAATAGATTCTCAAAGTCATACACTGTTTTTAATAGCTGATTGGTATTACCTGATAATATGATGCTATTGGTAATAGCTGAAAAATGTTCATCTTTAAAATAATGTATAGGTTTTATCCCATCTATAGCTACTTCTGGATGATTCTTTGCTACGAAATCAATAATTTCTTGTTGTACTATTTCTTTTTCTTTTTGACTTTTACCTATTAGGAGATCCAATTTGGTAACTTCTTCATTCAACTTGCTTAAACCTGAAGTTTTAGAGTCAATTTCTAATGATTTTTCATTTAGCGACTTGTATTCTGCATAAGAAGCTATAAGTTGACTAAATGAACGCTTATAAGCTGTAATAGCTAGTAAGCAAAACACTACTAGTAGTGCTTTAAATTTTTGCTTAAAAGTATACTGATTAAACATGATTCAATATTATTTTAATCTCAAATTGTGACTTGTTTTTTTTATCTTTTTTAAGATTAACTATTTCAAATTTCCGCATCCAGTTGAGTTTTTTTAGATCGGTTAACCAGTTATTAAAAACACCTTCTTTATAAGTTTGTCCCTTAATAACAATTGTATTAGGAGTCATCAGTATTTTTTTATCAATCCTAATTTCCTTATCTATTGGAGCATAATTTAACTCATTGAGTTTTATATCATGGGGTATTGTTTGTAGTATATCAAAAGTATAATGTGATATAAATTTATTGGATATTAGTCCTGATTCATTTAAAATCATAAACTGTTGTTCTCTTCGTTTTTCTAATTTTTTAATTTGTTTGTATGATTGATTTGAGTAAATGACTTCCATATTAAGATCTGCAATCTTTCCGTTAAAATACTGAATAGCCGTATAACTTATGGAAAGTAGTATAAAAAATGATACTAGCATAGTTAGACCTAGCTTATTAAACGCTTTTTCATAAATTATTTCTTCTAGTTTAATTTTATTTTCAGTTTTAGTAATCACCTCTGGTTGCAAGAAAAAGTGTATAGCACTTGCATAAAGGGGTAAATGTGAGCTTAACAGATTATCTTCTCCCACTTGAATGGAAGTTGTTGTATCATTTTTGACAAAACTTTCTAGTTCATTTTCTTCAAAAATTAATTCTAATTCACCTGCTTTAATCGTGGTATTTTTGATATGATTTTTCAAAAAAGCAACTGGAAAAGCTCCGATATACACATCTAATATTTGAAATTGATTGGCATGAAAAAAATGAATAGTTTCTTCAACTAAAGCATTTCTGCAAAAACTTATAAATCCTACTGCTTCATTTTGAAAGGTCGTATGATATATACTATTAAAATCGACCGTTTTTAACCAATTAACATCTGCTTCATTCTGATTATCTATTTTTTTGTTTAATATTCCTTTACCATCTATGGACAATACAATGGGTGTTTTGGTATCAATTGCTTTTAAAAATTTTTCAAAACTATCAAACGTTCTAGCAGCTACTATATTGAGTTTATTCCCTTTTTTAAGAACTGTCAATACATAAAATATGTCCGCCTGTTCTTTTTTGACAAGACCGACGACATTTATTTTATTGAATTTAATTATTTTACTTAAATATTGTAACATTAGTATACAACAGTTGGTTTAATGAATATATGAAGCTTAGCATCGCTTTTCGATTTTTTTCGGCTACTAGTGAACCATTTTAGAATGGGGATTCTAGAAATTAATGGAACTCCTGTACCTGAATTTTCTTTTTTCAATTCATCAAGTCCTCCTAATAAAATCATCTCTCCATTTTTAACTCGTACTAAAGATTCAAATTTTTGGGTTGCTTTACCTGGAGGAGCATTTTCACCCGCCCTACCCAAGAATGAACTTTTTTCAACTGCAATATTTAGCGTCACGTTTTCATCTGTTGAAACAAAAGGCTTAATAGATACGCTCAAATTAGCATCCGTTGGTTTCCAAGTGCCTGATTGCAAAATATTGTTTCCTATGTTATTATTACTCAAAATTTGATTGTTTTGCTCAAAATAATAGCTAGTTTCGCCAATGGCTAACTTAGCTTCATGTCCACTAATAGTAGCTATTTTAGGGGTTGATTCTACTTTTAGTATAGAGTTGTTTTCTAACAATTTTAAATTAGCATAAAAACTCTCTGTTACCTTTCCTATTTTGAATAAACCAAAACCATTAAAAGCATTAATTAAACTATTTATTGAAGAGCTATTTAAAGACATGTCCGCAGTAGGATATAAAGTACCCGAAGTACCAATAGGAGTTTGTCCTTTTCCTAAAAGCCCTGCTTTAAAACCAGTTTGAATATCATATCCTTTATTATATTGTGCTATAATTACTTCTATTTGTACCATCGGTACCACTTTATCTATTTGCTTTAAATAAAGACGTAGTTCATCAATAGCTTTTTTAGAACCTGAAAGAATTAAACTGTTTAATTCTACAAATTCTTTAATTTCTAGTTTTTCTGCAAAAACTCTGGGCAAAGACTGTTGTACGCTTTCGATAGACCGGTTTTCTAACTGAATAATTTCTGTAGCTCTAAGACCTTCTGTAGCGTGTTCACCTATTAAATATAAATTATCCTGTTTTTTAAAGGTATATTTTTTTCCTTTAAAAACATGTTCTAATAAGTCATCAAAACTAATATGTTCGGCTGATAAACTTGCTTTCTCATTTTCAGGTTTATTATATAAAAAATAATTAATATGTAATTTTTCAGCTGCTTCCGTTAAAATATCATTTACATCGGCAACATCTGCATTTACATTTAAAAAACCCGATTTATCCAATGTTATATCATAATATCCAGGATTCCCTCGATTGGCTTTAGCTTGTCTATTTTTATTAGAACTATTAGTAGAATAAGAATTTAGATTATTAGGTTCTTTGTTTTTTTCTAAGAAGAAGAAACCATTTTCATCTTTTGAAACAACTAAATCATTTGATTTAGACATCATCTGTATTACTTGTTCAAAAGGTCTATTGAGTATATAAGAAGATACTTTTAAATTCTTAATATCGGGAGCCAAAACTACATTTTTACCTGATTTATCAATAATGGTTTTTGCTACAGCAGGTAAGGAGTCATTTTCTAATCGCAATGAAAGAAAATCATTTTCCTTGTTATAACTTACATCAATAAGTTTAGGTTGCTTTTTTTCAACTACTTTAATCTCTTTTCTCTTTTTAAAAACGACAATATTGTTTAAAAAACCAACTTCTAAATCATACTTTTGTACTAAATGCAAGAATACATCTTTAACGGTTACATCATAAAAGTTATTTACTACCGTTTGATTTAAGTCAGTATCTACATCAATATTAAGTTGATGTTCTTCAGCAATCGAAGCTATAAAATCATGCAAAGAAAGACCAGAAACATTAATTTTCAAGGCTTCATTTATTCCTTTTTTTTGTTTTGCTAGTTCATCAAACTTATAACTTAACTGATTAATATCCTGTTGAGCAAAAGTTGAAAGAGATAAAACAAAACCTAAAAGGGAGTAAATAATTTTTTTAAACATTTTTATTGTGCAATTAAAATTGGATAAATTTCATCTAAAGAGGTTTCACCTTTGGCTAGTAGATCAAAAGCTTTATGCGCTAAAGTTTGATATTTGTTATTATTATCAAACATTTCAGCCATTTGATTATGTTTTATAGCCGTGGCCAATTTATTATCAACATTTACTACTTCATAAATAGCAGTTCTACCTTTATAACCTGTATGAAAACATTGGTTACAACCTGTAGTTTTATAATGTTTTTCAATAGGATATGGGAATTGAAAACTTAGTGGAAAATCATCTAAGTTAACGACAATTTCTGATTTGCAGTTTTCGCAAAGTTTTCGCACTAATCGTTGCGCAACAGATAGGTTTAAAGTCTCCGAAATTAGATAAGCGGGTACTCCCATATCTAACAAACGTGACATGGTACCTAAAGCAGAATTAGTATGTATGGTAGATAAAACCAAATGCCCTGTAAGTGAAGCTCTAATAGCCATAAGGGCTGTTTCAGAATCTCGAATTTCGCCCAGCATGATTACATCTGGGTCTTGGCGCAAAAAGGACTTTAATGCTGAGGCAAAGGTAAGCCCTATATCTTCTTTGAGTTGTACTTGATTGATTCCTTTAAGTGTATACTCTATTGGATCTTCAACGGTAACAATATTGCGTTTAGTATCGTTTAATAATTTTAAAGTAGCGTATAAAGTGGTCGTTTTTCCAGAACCTGTAGGGCCACTAATTAAAATTATACCATTAGGCTTTTTTACCGCTTGAAGATATTTTTCTAGTTCATCATCTTTAAAGCCTAACGCATATAGGTCGATATTTGAAGCATCCTGTCCCAATAAACGCATTACTATTTTTTCACCAAAAAGGGTGGGTAAAATAGACACTCTAATATCAAAAGTTTGATTTGTAATACGCCCATCTTGTGGCAATCGCTTTTCTGTAATATTAAGCTTTGCTTTTATTTTTACTTTATTAACAAGTTCTAAATAGTTTTCTTTTTCTATCTTGTATCTTTCTATAAGTTGTCCGTCAATTCGCAAACGAATTCGTGCGTTATCTTCGTATACTTCAAAATGAATATCACTACTTTTTAGTGCCTTTGCTTCTTCTAATAAAGATTCTAAAAAATCATTTTTTTCTACATCAAAATTCCTCTTTTTAGTATCTATACGTTCTTTTCTATAATAAATAGACAATGCCTTGCTAATAGCATTAGTTGTGGAATCAAAAAGCTTGACATTTTTACCTGTTAAAAGTTCTAACTCTTCTTGGGTATTTAAATTGTTATTTTTAGTATCTATATATAATTCTAATAGATCCTCATTGGTTTGTTTTGGAATAACACGATAATGATTAGCCAATTCGCCTGAAATAGCTAAAAGACTTTCGGTATCTACCAGTAAAGTATCTTCCATACCTAACATAATAATAGGAAAAAGGGTTCTAGAAAATTTTTAACAATCAATATAAATCCTAATAATATGGACGAAAAACCAGCTAATGGAATAGACTTAATCTCTTTTTTCTTTAAGAATAAAAAATAAAGTATTATAGCAAATAACATACTAGTAATAAGGAATACTAAATATTTTTTCAATTCAAACAATGGCGTAATGGATACAAAAAATAACACATCTCCTAAGCCAAAATACGCTTGTAGTGGATTTGCAAAATTTTTATGTCTTATTCTCATATAAAGAACCATGGCACCAAAAATAAAAAGGAAAAAGCAAATGTTAACTAGTGCGTTTTTTAAAATTAAGTTCAACGGGAAATGCAAAAGTAAGCTACCTACTATAAGAATTAAAATAGGTAACAAAATATGTAGGGCTCTATATTTCAAATCTTGATAAAAAATAAAACCGAGTATACTTAAGAGTACAACCTGTAAAAACAAATCCACTTTTATTCTTTCGTAACTTCAGTTAGCACTTTAGTATTGTTAATTTCCCAAGTATTAAAAGCACCATCACCATCCATATCCGATACCGCGGTGGCTCTAGCCAGGAAACTCTCATTTGATGATTCCACAATTTCAACACGGTAAATAGCTTGACCTCCTTCATCCACCGTTTTTTCTTGTTCAAAACCTAATTCCTCCAGACTGCTTGAAAATTTAGAATATCTATAAAAATAACTTTTTTCTAAACCATATATCTGATTTAACATAGCTTGTGCTTCAATAGATTTGGCTTGACTGATAACGGAAGTCTGATTGGGTAATACCATCAGCAGTAAGATTCCAATAATACAAAGTACAATGAGTATTTCTGTTAAAGAGTACGCCTTGACCATCAAGTATTTATTGAAATCTAAAAACTTATTTTTCATAGGTTTAAGAGAAATTTCGGGCGCAAAAATAGGAATTGTATTTGAGAAAACAGTGTTTTTTCTATTTAAAGTGATTGTAATATTCTATAAAAATATTTAGAAGGTGTATACTACTTAGAAAAAAATATAAAATTTAGCTACTTTTGCACGCTTAATCAATACTAAATCAGTTAAATTTTCATTTTAAAAAGATCTTCAATGACAATCAATTCCTTTCTTAAAGAAATATTAGCAGCATTCTTTTTTTTATTTACTTTGAATATTTTTTCGCAGGATTTTCGTGAAATTCAAAAGCAAAATGCAAGAGCTACAGGTTATGCTATTATAGCTTCAAAAAATCCAAATGTCCGTTTTTCTGTACTCGTAATCCCTTGGGATAAGCAAAAAACTTTAGAAGAAAATGCCAATATTCAAATTAATTCATCATGGCATGCTCAATGTGCCATTAAAGGAAATTTTTTTGACCAAGTATTTGATGGAAGTAATTTTACAAACTACAGCTCTGTAGTTACAAGTCAAGAAGAATTTGATTTATATAAAAATACAGGCTCAGAATGGTGGATTGCATGTAGTACACTACCGGCATTCAGTAGTGGTATTGGAGAATCATTCTCTAAAGAACATACCATAACCGATTATTCTCCTTTATTAAAATTAAAAAGATCTACTGATCAAGGAGGATACATACAAGGAATTCAAACACAGTTAAAAAACGGAATTTCCAATTGGTTTTTTGGAAACTTACATGCTGATAAATGGATTGTTTCTAAAGGAGATTATCAAAACGCAAAATTAGCTGTATCAGAAAACGGGAATGTGGGTATAGGTACTGATAATCCATTATCAAAATTAGAAGTTAACGGAAACATAACTACATCCTTAGGATCTGGAGGGAAAATAACTTTATTTGATAACAATAGTACGAGAAATAACCGCATTGAATTATTTGCAGATGAAAATGGAGCAAACATTGGTTCAACTTATGGTAGTGGAGGAAATGGAAATATAAATTTTAACACTGTAGGATCCACTAAAATGAAAATTCTTGAAAATGGTAATATCGGTATTGGAACTACTACTCCTATAACCACACTTGATGTGAACGGTCATATTACTTTTGACTCTCAATCATCAAACCATACTCATATTCGAATTGGCCACAAAGCCAATGACAATATCATTTCAGACAACTCTGTTCAGAAACACTATGGAGGAGGTTATTTCTTTAGGGTACATAATGATTTGGTTCCAAATAAGTATATCGACATTATGCAGTTAACAGAAAGCGGCAATATTGGTTTTGGCACAAGTACTCCAAAATCTAAATTAGATCTTGGCACAAATTATTCTGAACCTTCGACTTATCCTAATAAAATTTGTTTATGGAATGGAGGCTCTAATAACTATTTTGGATTAGGGGTTAGTAATGCTAGTTTTGATTACTTTTCACAAGGACAACATCGTTTTTTTGTTGGTTATAACGGAAATCCTGGACGAGAAGTTTTTACTTTAAAATCAAGTGGAAACGCTTCTCTTCAAGGGAAATTAGAAGCTAAAGAATTAAAAATAACTACAACACCAACAGCAGACTTTGTATTTGCTGAGAATTATAATTTACCAAAACTAGAAGAGGTTGAAAAACACCTAAAAGAAAAAAAACATTTACCTGAAATTGCCTCCGCAAAAGAAATGGAAAAAGAAGGGGTTAATGTGGGAGAATTTCAAATTAAATTATTGCAAAAAATAGAAGAGCTAACACTTTATGTGATTGAACAAAATAAGAAAATAAAAGAACTCGAAACTCGGTTAAAAAGCAATTAACATAATATACTATTTATTATGAAACGTGTAAGATGAGAAGTCAGACTCTAATTCCACTAATAAGTTTACAAGTTAAAAATGGAAGCTTGGATTTTTAAACCTAAACTTTTGTAGGCACATTCAAAACTGGGGTTTTTCATTTAAAAACTCATATAAAACAACACGTTTAAACAACTTTCAACACGAAATACCACTTCTTGATGATTTCGATAGTTTTTACAAGGAAAACGTGCCTTACCATGATGCTTTCAACCCTATTTCCGAACCAAATAGACGTAAAAAATAAAAAGACCGAAATTGAAAATCAATTTCGGTCTTTTTTATCCATTTTTAAGCTGATGTGGTTTTACTTCTGAATGTATTTTTGCATAAGAAATTAACTGATTTATATCATCTGTATGACTGATTCGGAAATAAATTTAAGATTCAAAACCCTTTACTTCTGAATTCACCCCCCATTTTAGAGCAAAAACTTTAAAATAGAGATTTTTATTTTTTATTTAATATTGTTTGCAATTGTTTTTTTAGTTCTTGAATTTCTTTATTTTGTTGAATTAAATACAACGTAAGTTCTTCTATTTTTTCTTGTTGTATTTTAGTTATTTCACCTAATTCTAAACCTTTTTCTGTAATTTCTTGAGCAGACGGTACGTTAGGTAAATGTTTATTTTTATTTATAAACGTCTCTACTTCATTCAAACTACGTAATTTATAATCTTTAGTAAAAACATAATCAGCCCAAGTATTGTATACTTTAACTTCTTCTGCTCTTATACGTCCTTTAACGGAAAGTTTATATTCTTTATTGCCATCAACAGGATCTACAAATTTATCTGTTCCTATACCAATATGTGTATCCACAAAAACATCACTATCAAATTTAGAAGAACCTGTTTTAACCCAAAAAGTATGTGCAATAGGCCAAGCTTGTGTCCCTCCTAATATTACGTGAGTATCTTTTTTAGGCATTTCCAGAAATACAAAATCAGCACCATTATTAGAAACCGCAAAACAATCTTTTTGTTTTGCATCAGTAAATTTAAAATACCCATATCCTCCTTGCCATGCTTCAACAATGAAACGACTAGCATCAGCTCTATCAGTTAAACTAAACCAAAAGGAAGATTCATTTGGATTTATATTAGATTTAGGAAAATCAAATAATTGAAGTGTCCTATCAGCTCCTGAAGTACTTACTGGGTAGCCCGCATTTATAATTCTACATTTATTATTTCTATCATTTATATCAGTAAACGTTTGACCATCTGGAAAACTTCCTGCAACCTCTAGTTTTGAATATGAAATATCTGTTCCTATTCCGATATTTCCAGATTTTGCATCAATATTTAGCATAGAAGAACCATTTGAAGAACTTATAAAGTTTAGTTTTTTACCATCCATATTTACTGTTCTATCCCCTTGAATTTTACCATCACTACCATAAATATCCGAATAGGTAGCTCCTGAACCAGCTATTGGAGTTAATATTACATTTCCTTGACTGTCTACTGTTAAAGCTTTACCATTGGGTTGTTCCATTGAACTTGTACTTTTTAACTGTGTAAACTTAAGCCCTGAAACCCCATCTATTTCACTATCTACTTCTAATTTTGCTTTTGGACTCGTTATCCCTAAAGTTGGGACATCTTTTACTTCAGATAAAGGTTTTTGAACAAAAACTTCAGTATTACCCCCATCATTTTTTGATACCATTTTTGAGGCATTTGATTTTGTTTGTAAAGTTTTATTGTTGTTATTATAAACCTGTGCTTGTGTATAAAAAAAAGACATTATGGCTATAAGTATACATACATGTTTTTTGTTTTTCATTCTTTAATTTTTTATTTTTTGCAAAAATACTATAAATAATTTATTGACCACAGAATTTAAATTATAATCACATTGCATTAACTATAGAATACAAAAGCAAGGAATTTCATTTTAAACTCCCAATAATTCCAACCACTTTGTATTAAGTAAAAATATTTCTTCTGTCACGAATTTTAAATAACTGTACATATAAGTTTGGTTTTATGACGAAATCTATTGGTTCATCAAGATACGCCTGTTTTATTTTTTAAACCCAGATTACGCGATAGGTTTTATGACAGATATAAAAAAGTAAATAAAACTTTTTCCAAATATTAAACCTTAAAAACAAAAAACGTAACATATAGCCTATCATTTATCTCTTTGACCAGAATAATTTCTGTTCATTTCGAAATTCAGTTAATATTTTTAATAATACCGTTTAAACTTCCTTTTTATTTCTAATAAATTCCCAACACAGAATCGGGGTTTATAATAATACTGTAAAGGAGAACTAGGGAGAATCAAAAAAATTACAAAGACTTAAACATAACATTATTTACAAAAGTGCTATTTATAAGATATTATTTATTTAGATATGTTGGAAATGATACTAAAAAAGTTTGAAGGAAATGAATAGGTTTGTTAAATAAAAACTACTCCATTCAAAAAAAATGATGACATCATCTGTTAAATTATTAGAATCACCAAAAGAGCTAAGCGAATCAATTAACCCTAGCACTTTACATCCTCATTACAGAGAAAACAGCAATCTAATATAAAAAATAGTACTCTATACGAGGAACAAAAAGAAATTCTTTATTTGCCATTAAATACGGTCATCGTGTTTCCGATACCTGCTAACGCAAAGGATTCAACTGCTGCGGCAGACTGTTCTAAACGCTCAGCTAATTTTTCTTTTTCCTGTTCATCCCATTCACCTAATACATAATCGACTTGTTTTCCCTTTTTGAAATCATCACTTATCCCAAAACGGAATCGTGGGTAATCAGTTGAGTTAAGTAATAATTGTATATTTTTTAATCCGTTATGTCCTCCATCGCTTCCTTTTGGCTTTATACGTAAAGTACCAAAAGATAGGTTTAAATCATCCGTAATGATAAGAATATTTTCTTTATCAATATTTTCTTTATCCATCCAGTATTGAACTGCTTTTCCGCTTAAATTCATATAGGTATTAGGTTTTAATAAAAATAAGGTTTTCCCTTTTAGTTTTATTTCAGCCATTGTACCCAGTTTTACGGTATTAAATTCTACCTTATGCTTTTTGGCTAAAAAATCAAGCACTTTAAAACCTATGTTATGACGTGTATTAACATACTCGGCACCAATATTTCCTAAACCTACTATTAAAAATTTTTTCATCTAAATGACATCAAAATATTTATCTATAAAGAGAGTATAACGAATAAAAAAGTGCTCACAATTGTGAGCACTTTTGCAAAATATTTTAAAGAAATTATTTTTTCTTTCCTTTTGCCCCTTTTTCTGCTTTTGCAGCTTCTTGAGCAGCTTTCATAGCAGCACGTGAAATTCTTACTTGACATACTACCGTATTATCTGGGTGTAAAAACTTGTACGCATCTGTGTGTAATTTAGTAATATATAATTTATTACCCATTTCTAATTCAGAAATATCTGTTTCGATAAAATCTGGTAAGTTAGCTGGTAAAGCTTTCACTTTCAATTTACGTTGGTTAAGACGTAATACACCACCTGCCATAACTCCTTTAGAATTACCTACAACTTTCACTGGAATTTCCATTGTAACCTCTTTGTTTTCAAACAACTGATAGAAGTCAATATGTAAGATTTTATCTGACACTGGGTGAAACTGAATGTCTTGTAATACAGCATTGAAAGTTTTACCGTTTTCTAATTCAACCACAACAGTGTGTGCATTAGGAGTGTAAACCAAGTTTTTAAACGCTTTTTCTTCAGCAGCGAAGTGTACTGGTTGATCTCCTCCGTATAACACGCAAGGAATCATTCCAGCATTACGTAAGGCTTTAGTAGATACTTTACCCACGCTTTCTCTTTCTGATCCTTTAATTGTAATTGATTTCATTTAAAAAAATATAAAAATTAATAATATAATTTACATAATAAATTTGCTACTTATTGAATTATTGGAGTGTACCATTCGCATTACATCTGCAAATAATTCAGTACAACTTACCACTTTTATTTTTGCTGATTCTTTCTTTAATGGTATTGAATCCGTTACGATTAATTCTGTTAGACTAGAATTTTCTATTCTTTCTATTGCATTACCAGATAAAATAGCATGAGTGCAAATAGCACGTACACTCAACGCCCCTTTTTCTAACATTAAATCAGCTGCTTTAGCTAATGTACCTCCTGTATCTATCATGTCATCAACAAGGATAACATTTCGCCCTTTTACTTCACCAATTAACTCCATTGATTCAATAATATTAGCTGCTTTTCTTTGTTTATAACAAATTACCACATCTGAGCTTAGAAACTTAGAATAAGCATAGGCTCTCTTTGATCCTCCCATATCAGGAGAAGCAATTGTTAAATTTTCCAAACCTAATGATTGAACATAAGGCAAGAAGATCGTTGAAGCAAACAAGTGATCAACTGGTTTCTCAAAAAAGCCCTGAATCTGATCTGCATGCAAATCCATGGTCATGATTCGAGTAGCTCCTGCACTTTCGAGTAACTTAGCGACCAACTTTGCTCCTATAGGAACTCTTGGTTTGTCTTTTCTATCTTGTCGAGCCCAACCAAAATAAGGTATTACTGCCGTTATGTGTCTTGCTGAAGCTCTTTTAGCAGCGTCAATCATTAGCAAAAGTTCCATTAAATTATCAGAACTTGGAAATGTTGAACACACAATAAAGACTCTTAATCCTCTTATTGATTCCTCAAAAGAAGGCTGAAATTCACCATCACTATAATGGGAAAATGTTACTTTCCCTAGTTTTACGCCGTATTTTTCGGCAATTTTTTCAGCTAGGTATACACTTTGTGAACAAGCAAAAATTTTTGCTTCTGGTTCTAAATGTGGCATTAGGTTACTTTTTTTATATTAGCTAAACTAATTTTTTAAAATTAATTTAGTTAATTGTAGTTAGTTATGTGTTGTGTTGCTTTTAATGCGTTGCAAATTTAGAAATTAAAATCAACTTGAAAACATAATTTTCGATATTTTTTTTATGATTATTCATTTTTTTGTTTACATTTGCACTCACAATCATCAGATGCCCGGATGGCGGAATTGGTAGACGCGCACGACTCAAACTCGTGTACTTAGGTGTGTGGGTTCGATTCCCACTCCGGGTACGAATTAAAATCCTTAACAATCTTAAATTTAGAGAGTTAAGGATTTTTTGTTTCTTAACTTGTACGATTTTTGTATTGTAAAACAGGATCAAGAAAATAAAGTTGGGGATTAAGCAAAAAGATTGGACAATCTGAATAAGAAAAATCGATATTTCTTACCCCTCTAGACTGACTTCTAAAGGCTTTTATTTTTGCATTAAAAGATTCAGCAGTTGCATTAGTACTTCTATTATCAAAATAGTTTATACCATTTTAGTTTTGAAATTACCTAAACCAAAACTCACTAGAAAATACGCGAATCAAGAGATATTACACGATATTATTATACCCCGTAGTGCATTATTGAATTAGATTAATTTTTAAATTATTGATATTTCTATTGAATACGAATCTGTTTAAATATTGTATAGTTGTTAGTGTTGTTATTTTCGAAAGAATTCTTGTTTTAAATCCTTGGAAAGACTTAGCGTAATTTCTTTTTATCATGAATTGGTCGCATAATTGAGAGAATAAAGTTTCTATTCGTTTTCTGAATTTTTTGAACTGATAAAACTGAGGTTTATTCTTTTTGGTGTATCTAATTGTATATTAACCTCGTTAAACAAATCAAGCTGAATGGTTTGAGAGAGATAGCCTCTTCGCCAAGTAATACACAGTCTAATAGTTGAGATTTTATATCTTTTAGATAATGAATATCATGAACAGAAGCAGGTGTTAAATCGAAACTCTAAAAAACACCTTCAATAGAACAAACTGCATGTAATTTGTAGCCGTAATAATGTAATTTTTGAGAAGCACAAAACCCTTTATTTGGTCGTGCATAATCTTCTTCTTTGCATATTTTACTTCTTGAAGAACGGGCTATTTTACAAACTTCCAAGGGCATACTATCAACCACAAAATAATTTTCAAATTCATTAAACTTTTCAACCATTTTTATTCTGATTTTTTCGATATAAGGAAACAACTGTCGTTTTCTTCTATTGTATAGACTTCGCTCGATTTTTAAACCAATCTCAAGCCCTTGAATTTCTCTAAAAAGCTGATGTTCAGAATCTATAGATTTAAATTCAGCCAAAACTATTAAAATAATCACCTCAATATCAGATAATTTTGGTTTTATGGGTTTGAAATAGAAATTCTCAGTTTTCTTTAATTTTCGTAAGTTGCCTGTAAGTTACTCATGATTGTAATCGACTGGTAATCATTACAATTTAATATTTTTTAGTATTTTGAGCAACTTATTTTTATAATGCACTACGGGTTAAAGTAGAAGTTATAGCATTTTACAATAGCCCAAAGAATGATGGTTTTCTACAAATAAAATCTTGCTGAATGCTTTCTTCCGCTGTTAAAAAAGCATTTTTTGACGGAAAGTTAGATTGCAGTGCCGGTGTAAACGACTTATTTTATTCAAATCGACGCAGGACAAAAGTTGATTTTGAAAATCAAAATTGGAACTATAATGCTAAGGATGATACCCGCCGTTTAGTTGTAAGTATTAACTATAACTTTGGAAAAATTAAAGTTACTGAAAGAAAAACAACTGGCAACGAAGAAGAAAAAAAACGACTCAACAAGTAATAAAGTAAAAAAGACGAATTATGATAAAGAGATATATAAACTTAGATAGCGAACAAGAAAGTAGTGTAAAAAGCTTAATAAAGGAGTGTGAAGAGTATGACAATTCAGTTATTCCTGTTCAATTTGATCATAGTTTGAACTATTTTTCAGAAATGAATTCCTGGTTCCTCTACTTTGAGGAAGAAGAACTGATAGGTATGATATCTATATTCAATCCGCTATCAGAAATTGCCGAAATATCAGGTTGTGTTAAACCTAATAAAAGGAATAAAGGGAAATTCAATGAATTAATTGTTTCCTCCTATAATGAATTGAGCGTCTATAATATAAAATCGGTTTTGTTTGTTGTTGATAATGATTCAAAAGCGGGTATGGGAATTGCTGAAAAGTTGAATTTAAAATGCGATCATATTGAGTACCTGATGAAATATGAACAATTTAAAGAAAAATACAACTCATCAATTCAGTTTCGTGATGCTAATTTCAATGATGTAGATGATTTTATAAGGATCAATTCAGAACTTTTTCATGAAACTCATGAAGAATCAGAAAAAATGATAATGTCTTGCTTGCAATCAAATGAGAGAAAACAGTATATGGCAGAGATTGATAATACAATTATCGGGATTTGTACATTGTTTTATTCCGATAATAAGGTGATTATATATGGATTGGGTATCAGTGAAGTTTATCAGGGGAAAGGGCATGGGCATGATCTTATCAATTCAGTTTTTAATCTGCTGAAGAATAAGAATTATGAATTGGAATTAGAAGTGGATAGCTTGAATGAGAAGGCATATAACTTATACAAAAAAGTAGGTTTTAAAGAAACTAGAGTCGTAAATTATTATGAAAAAAAATGTATAGGATGATAGGGATGATAAAATATCACCAAACGAATAATGAATTCATTTATTACCGAAAAAAGATTGAACATGAATAAGGAACAACTGCCACAATTATTTTTAATGCACTATGCAGGAGGAAGCTCCTATTTTTTAAATTTTCTAAAGAAAAAATTGGAATATTTTTTTGACATAATTAGTCTTGAATTACCTGGAAGAGGCGACAGAATGGAAGAAGAATTAATTAAAAACCGAGATGAAGCTGTAGAGGACCAATTGAGGCAATTTAATAAATTCCGAAGACTAAATACCCCAGTTGCAATTTATGGGCATAGTATGGGTGCTCTTTTGGGATTTGAATTAGTAAAAAAATTGAGAAACAAAATAGTGAGGTTTCTTGTTTGATTGTTACGGGTTGTACTGGTCCTGGGATTTTTGAAGGAGAATTTCGCTATAATTTGCCCAAAGATAAATTTATTATGGCTCTGAAAGAATTGGGAGGAATTCCTGACGAAGTTTATGAGTCGGAAGAATTGTTTGACTTCTTTGAGCCAATTTTGAGGGCAGATTTTGAGATAGTTGAACAGGAATACGAAAGCATTTCAGAAGGAAAAATTAATTGCCCTATTTTTTGTGTAATGGGATCAGAAGAAAAAAATGCATCTAATATCTCTAATTGGAAAAACTATACCCATTCCAATTTTGAGCATCAGCAATTCTGCGGGAATCATTTTTTTATTAATCAGCATTCAGAAAAATTGACAGACTTTATAGAAAAAGCATATCATGCATCTTTGGATTTAGAATTAAATGGAGTAAGAAGAGGAAATGAGTGCATCATTAGATTTTAATTTTTAAAAAATATGTTTTGACTCATATTTATTATGCTTACATATCTGAAGAATATCATGAAAATTTCTTAAAAAATGAGTTGGTAAAATTCCCAACAGTTTTTCAAGAAAAAATTAAGGAATACAGAAAATGGCAAGATGCTCAATTATCACTTTCTGGTAGAGTATTATTGCTTCAAGGGATTCAAGAGGTTTATAATTTGGATTATTCAGATAAAGAGGTTTGTTATACAAAATTCAATAAGCCTTATTTTCTTAACGATTCCATTCACTTCAATATTTCACATTCAGGTGATATAGTGATTTGTGCTATCGCTAAAGAGAATGAAGTAGGTATTGATATTGAAAAGATATCCAATATCGAAATAGTAGATTTTGAAAAACAATTTACTACAAATGAATGGGCGAAGATTATAAATTCTAATGCACGAGAAGAAACTTTTTTTGAATTTTGGGCACAAAAAGAAGCAGTTATAAAAGCACACGGTTATGGTTTAACGATTCCTTTACAATCCTTTGAGATTTTAGATAATAAAACAATAATAAATGAGGAAATATATCACTTAAAAGAGCTGAAAATAGACGAGGAATACAAGTGCTTTATTTCTACAAAACAGTTTAGCAACACTTCAATTATTAAAAAGTAAACAATATAAAATGAAAAAAATAATTAAACTTTTTTTACTATTAAATCTATTTATTATACCTCTGTTTTCACAAAATAGTGCGGTAAAACTGGAAAAAACTACAACTTTTTTTCCAGAACAAGAAGAAATTATACCATTTAGACTTAAAATATACTGGATTAAAAAAGGAAGTTCTCGATACGTTTTTTTTTATTTTAAAAAGAACTCGAACAGACGGTTGAGTCTATAATTGAAATGATCATTAGTTTGAGCGCGAAGCCAATGTCATTAAGTTAAGGAAATTTAATTCAAAAATCACTTTGTTATATTGATGATTTTAAAAAGATTATGTGATTTCTCCTTATGTCGAAATGACAAGATTATGAAAATTTTCTTGAATAAATCACCCTTCTGTTTGTCACTCCGACGCAAGGAGGAGTCGCTTAATCTAATTCAATTTT
Organism: Flavobacterium davisii; assembly: GCF_042182265.1. NCBI lineage: Bacteria > Pseudomonadati > Bacteroidota > Flavobacteriia > Flavobacteriales > Flavobacteriaceae > Flavobacterium > Flavobacterium davisii. The sequence goes on along the minus strand of NZ_CP097869.1, from coordinate 1,232,703 downwards.
TGAGCCTGCTGTGTTGTTTACTTTATGTGATTTCTCCTTATGTCGAAATGACAAGATTATAAAAATTTTCTTGAATAAATCACCCTTCTGTTTGTCACTCCGACGCAAGGAGGAGTCGCTTAATCTAATTCATTTTTTGAGCGTGCTGTGTTGTTTACTTTATGTGATCCCTCCTTCCGTCGGGATGAAACGAGAGGCTTAACTTAATGACATTGAGTGCGAAGCGCATCGAGAACGAACACTCATTTTTGTTGTTTTTGTAGAGGTACTATTTTTAAACCCAGATTACGCATTAGACCCGAGCGTAGCGAATAGACGAAGTAATATCATTTAAGGTTCAAATTTACTGTAATAATATCGTGTAATATCTCTTGATTCGTATATTCTGTAGTGAGTTTTGGTTTAGGTAATTTTAAAACTAAAATGGTATTATTTTTTTTGCTCCATAATTAAAAATCGAACCAAAAAATAATATAAAATCATTAGGAGGGCTAACTCCAGAAGAAGTTGTGCTTTTATTAGGTAGTAGTTGTGTACAATGGGCAATAATGCGATAAGCGAAAGAAATTTACCATTACGCGTTAAAATAAACTTATTAAGCTTTTTCGTATACCAAAATGAAAAATCGCACAACAAAAGGATTGCAAAAATCATTGCACATGAAACACCATTAATACCCCTAAAAAGCGTACTTTTTTATTGAATTGGGGTTTAACTTGTTATCCTATCTTTTTTACATCACAAAACTCCCAACATTTGGTTATTTCTTATCCGCCCCAAACACCTACTACTTTGTATTTTGTAAGGGGTATTTCTTCTGTTGCACATTTTACCAGAATTTTCATATCGTCGTACATAAAGGTTGGCTTTATTACGACCTCTAGGGGCTTTTCGGGATATTTTGCCTTTAATTTTCCAAACACTTGCAACATCTCTCGATCATTAAAAACGATTTCCGTAAAATATTTTTTAAAATAAAGATTTGCATTATATGGAATAGAAGATTTTTCATATTGTGCTGCTTCTTGGGGATTATAAGCAATAAAATTAGACTCTCCATTATAATTAATTATATAATAACCTGTAAGATAATCTTTTTCATCATAAGATTTAAGTACAAAACGGTACTTGTATTTTTCTCTGTACTGATCCCACAAACCATACGGTATGCCTTTTTGTTTTATTTCCGTTTTGATACTATCGGGAACGGTTACTTTATACAAAGTATCAAAAAATTCTTGTTGACTTTCTGTTTTATCTACAAAACCTAAAAAATCATTTTTATCTACAAAGACTTCTTTTGCTTGCAAACGACAAATTTCAGTACGATGATGATTACCTGATAACCAAACCACGATACAACCGCCTGGAGCTGCTCCTACCGTTAGAACATCATACGTACTAGGTTCCATTTTATAATGTTCTTGACCATCTATAATTTCTTTTTGATTGCTTTCTATTAAAAAACCTTTTTTAAATTCTGCCAAAATTTTATCAGCAGGTAGGGCTGCTTCTACCGTATAAAACTTTTTTTCGGCATAAGCCACATAGGTAAGGTTTAAATAATACGGGATAGCGTTTCCCCCCATACCGCCTTGTTTTCCTTTATAAGTCCAACCACCTCCATTGGTTCCTGATCGGGGTATTCCGCAAATGAGTTTTTTGTTTTGGTCTAACAAATACCCTATATGCACTTCCGTAGGATATTCTGTAGGTGAAGTAACCCCTACTCCGTAAGAAAAATTCTCTTGTGTCATTTTATCGTGTTTTTCATTTGTGTGTTTGCATCCTGCTAATACTAGGACAAACAAAAGGATAAAGAGTTTTTTTAGTTTAGTATACATTTCTTTTACCGTTTAACTTGTTATCATATCTTTTTTACATCACAAAACTCCAAACATTTGGTTATTTCTTATCCGCCCCAAACACCTACTACTTTGTATTTTGTAAGGGGTATTTCTTCTGTTGCACATTTTACCAGAATTTTCATATCGTCGTACATAAAGGTTGGTTTTATTACGACCTCTAGGGGCTTTTCGGGATATTTTGCCTTTAATTTCCCAAACACTTGCAACATCTCTCGATCATTAAAAACGATTTCGGTGCTGTATTTGGTAAATATAAAATTGCATGTATAAGGAATCCCTTTTATCATATACTCTTGTTTATCTAATATTTTTTGTAATACCTCATCTGCTTCTGCATTGTAATACAAATAATAATTATGGGTAAATTTATCTTTTTCATCATAAGATTTAAGTACAAAACGGTACTTGTATTTTTCTCTGTACTGATCCCACAAACCATACGGGATGCCTTTTTGTTTTATTTCCGTTTTGATACTATCGGGAACGGTTACTTTATACAAAGTATCAAAAAATTCTTGTTGACTTTCTGTTTTATCTACAAAACCTAAAAAATCATTTTTATCTACAAAGACTTCTTTTGCTTGCAAACGACAAATTTCGACACGATTATTACTTCCTGATAACCAAACCACGATACAACCGCCTGGAGCCGCTCCTACCGTTAGAACATCATACGTTTGATGAACAATAGCTCCCTTATGCGTCATACGATCATAGCCTTTTTTAAATTCTGCCAAAATTTTATCAGCAGGTAGGGCTGCTTCTACCGTATAAAACTTTTTTTCGGCATAAGCCACATAGGTAAGGTTTAAATAATACGGGATAGAACTTCCCCCCATACCGCCTTGTTTTCCTTCTCCTTCCCAACCTCCTTCATTGGTTCCTGATCGAGGCATTCCGCAAATGAGTTTTTTGTTTTGATCTAACAGACAACCTATGTGCACTTCCGTAGGATATTCTGTAGGTGAAGTAACCCCTACTCCGTAAGAAAAATTCTCTTGTGTCATTTTATCGTGGTTCTTATTTGTGTGTTTGCATCCTGCTAATACTAGGACAAACAAAAGGATAAAGAGTTTTTTTAGTTTAGTATACATTTCTTTTACCGTTTAACTTGTTATCATATCTTTTTTACATCACAAAACTCCCAACATTTGGTTATTTCTTATCCGCCCCAAACACCTACTACTTTGTATTTTGTAAGGGGTATTTCTTCTGTTGCACATTTTACCAGAATTTTCATATCGTCGTACATAAAGGTTGGCTTTATTACGACCTCTAGGGGCTTTTCGGGATATTTTGCCTTTAATTTCCCAAACACTTGCAACATCTCTCGATCATTAAAAATGATTTCCGTAAAATATTTTTTAAAATAAAGATTTGCATTATATGGAATAGAAGATTTTTCATATTGTGCTACTTCTTGGGGATTATAAGCAATAAAATTAGACTCTCCATTATAATTAATTATATAATAACCTGTAAGATAATCTTTTTCATCATAAGATTTAAGTACAAAACGGTACTTGTATTTTTCTCTGTACTGATCCCACAAACCATACGGGATGCCTTTTTGTTTTATTTCCGTTTTGATACTATCGGGAACGGTTACTTTATACAAAGTATCAAAAAATTCTTGTTGACTTTCTGTTTTATCTACAAAACCTAAAAAATCATTTTTATCTACAACGGTTTCTTTTGCTTGCAAACGACAAATTTCAGTACGATGATGATTACCTGATAACCAAACCACGATACAACCGCCTGGAGCTGCTCCTACCGTTAGGACATCATACGTACTAGGTTCCATTTTATAATGTTCTTGACCATCTATAATTTCTTTTTGATTGCTTTCTATTAAAAAACCTTTTTTAAATTCTGCCAAAATTTTATCAGCAGGTAGGGCTGCTTCTACCGTATAAAACTTTTTTTCGGCATAAGCCACATAGGTAAGGTTTAAATAATACGGGATAGCGTTTCCCCCCATACCGCCTTTTGATCCATCTCCATGCCATCCTCCTTGTTCCATACCAGATCGAGGCATTCCGCAAATAAGTTTTTTGTTTTGATCTAACAGACAACCTATGTGTACTTCCGTAGGATATTCTTCAGGCGAACATACTGTTACTGCGTAAGAAAAATTCTCTTGTGTCATTTTATCATGTTTTTCATTTGTGTGTTTGCATCCTGCTAATACTAGGACAAACAAAAGGATAAAGAGTTTTTTTAGTTTAGTATACATTTCTTTTTCTTTTACCATTTACTATATTTGGGTAATCTTTTTCTACCAAAAGATCTATGCCTGCACTACCATAAGTAGCGTTCCAGTGCAAATAGTGGTTGCGTAGGAATTTAATATCTTTGTTTATTTCTTCTTCCTTTTGTTTTTCGCGCTCTTTATTCGCACTTGCCTTAGGAGCATCTGTTTCATATATTGTAGCGGATTCTTTGTATTCTATAAAGCCAAAAGGCATCCCGCCATTAAACGTATAGTCTTCTAGCTTTTTTTTGATCCGTTCTAAAAAAGCTATATTTCCAACTATATGATTTCCTAAAGTATGTTCTTTCGGATTATTATAGGTGTTTTCATAAAATCTTTTAAAAATTAATAACTTGTCTAGTTGAATCGGAACCTTTTTTATACCACAAATTTTTGCCATAATATGCAGAGGGATATAGCTGTACTGATTGCTAAGCCACTTTCTGTTGCCCTCTAAATAGCATCTATCTCCATTCATATTTGAGTCCCCTCCATTTTGAAATTTCACAAACAGTTGATCTTCTTTAAACCAACCTTGTCTGATGAGTTCCTCTCTTACTTTTTCCAAAGAAGGAAGATCCCTTTCTACCGCAATTCTTTTAGGATTATCGGGTCTACCTTCTTCATAAGCCCCCCCCACATCGCAATGTACTCCTGGGTAGATGAGCTCTATTCCTCCTTTTTTACCACTTTCAGGATGGGTTTTAGTAACGGATGAAATATCTGTCAAACTAAAGTTGGCACGATGCTCATCTGCTGCTACCATGTGTACAACATAATTGGCTTTGTTTACATTGTCCAATCCTAAATCTTTTATATCATTATCCTGAAATAGCCCATGATGTGGAACAGTGTCATAAATTCCTACAAAACGAACCTTAACTTGTGTTTGTGCATCTAAAATCCCGTTTTCTTGAAGTAACTGACCTAGGAGCCCAAAATGGGGCATGGTTTTATATTCATAAGAAAGAGGTAATTTATTGTTTTGTAGGTCTAATACCAATGTATCTCGCTTTTTTCTATGGTAAACAGTCGGATTGTAGGGAGGGTGCGTTACTACATGTACAAAATGCCGTGCGGCAGCAGCACCACGGCTAAAACCAAATACATCAAAGGTTATTGTACCAATATATTCCCTTTCTTTGGATATATTTACTTTTAATTCTTTTACAACGTCTAGAATGGCTTTTTTTACATTATCCATAATACCTGAACTGCCCATACCAAAAGCAGGGCCTTCTATAAAGTCGTTGTCTTTATAATCCTCTGGCAGCAAGGTTTGCCCTTGGTTTTTAGGTGCTGTATTGGTACCTATACCGCCTATATAAACTCTAAATCTTTTTTCTTCTAATTTAGAAATATAATTCTTATACAATATAGCGGGATTGGAGAGGTCGTTTTCGTAGCTACTTTGCATTCCATTAGGATCGCCGTGGTCTTGATAAATATCTACAGCTTGAGATTGGCTTACTCCTAAACCACTGGTATTGACTACTTTTTTTCCTTCTGCATACTGTCTTAGTTCTGTATCATACATATTGTTTAGAGTACCATCTAAAAAAACACCAAAAGTAAAATGAACTGCTTTTTTCCTTTGCTTCTCTTTGCTTTCAACTTGTCCTACTTTGGCTGGATTATTCCCCATATAGGGTTGTACCATTTGTCTTAGTTCATTTTTAACCTTTAGTTGTATTTTATCCTTTATTTGGTTTAACTTGTTATAATAGCGTATTTGTGCATAAAACAAATGTACCTTATCATTTATATAGTCACTATTATTGAGTTTTTTTTGATAGAGGCTCATATTGACAAGCTCTAAGTAAGCGTAACCGTTCTTTGTAACGCCTTTCGTATAGTATTTTCCCATATTCCGAGAGCTATCACCATGACCGTCTAGGTATTCATCTTCAAAAATTGTTACTTCCAGAAGGTCTCCTTCTGGAATATTTTCAGTTTTTATGACTAAAGAAACTTTATCTAAGTAAGCTATTTCTCGTTCTACTATTTTTTCACCATTTACATCTCTCCAATAAAAATCGACTATTTTAGGCATTCCTGCTAAGGGGTGTATTTCGGTGGTTACATCCTCTATTTTATGGGTTTCAGGATTTCTTACTTTGGCAATTAGCTTAAAGGTATTTCCTGCTGTATTAATTCCGAATTTAAGAATCCCTGTCCCATTTTCGGTAATCAATTTAGTTTGATGGTATACTTGCCAAAGAATTACAAACATTAGTCCTCCATCGTTATCAAGTACTGTATAGGTGTAGTTTTTGTTAGTATATGGTCGTATATCGCCTATTATTTTCATTTGTTTATTTTCTATAGTGTTACATAGGTATCGTCCTCTTGTTCAGGATCAGTATCTTCATCTAAAAAATCGACAAAAGGACATAGTTCTACTATTACTTCGGGTTTTACATTTTTTATATTTTGTTGAGATACTTCAGCAGTTTGTCCGTGGTTTGTAATGGTTATACAGTCTTTTCCTCCTATAGGGCAAGTCGCTTTATTGTCTTCTAACAAAGCATGTCCTTTATTAATATCTAATGTTATTTTTTTGTAATAACCACTCCATTCTGTTACTACAGCTTGACAAGGATTATTATTCATCTTTGAGCAAGAGCCAAAGGTGTTTTTTTCAAAAGTTTTACCAATGTCTTTATGGGTTGCCATAAGTTTTTGAGTCCCTTTATGATCGTTAATATAATGTTTATTTTGGGTCAATACTTTTAATTTATCGGGTGCTGTTCCAAAATTACATTGGCATGTAGCTCCTTGGCAAACAAGATGTTTTTCGCTCATAAAAATGGGTTTAATATTGTTCGTAACATTCAAAATTAATTTGACGGATGGTATTATGGTGTTTTAAATCAACTTTTCCGCAAATAGAAAAAATGCTATTATCTTGAGCATTTAGTGTATAAACAAATTCTAGATTTCCTTTTTCTTCTGTAAATTCTGTACTATGAATGGTATTATCTTTTTGCATTTCAGTAGCTATACTGTGTCCTTTTGCATAAATTCTAAATTTATTGGTTTCGGAAATGGTTTCTTCTATTTGAAGTGTTATTTCATACAAAACTTTTGGTTTTTTGGGCCAAATGGGGAGAGATAGATTAAAGGTGTATGTTTTTTGATCATTAAAGGTTTCGTATAGTGAAAAAAAATACAGAACAAAAAACCAACTATCAAGAATACCGCGCTGTGTTTGTCCTCGATATTGTAATCGATCGTTTATTTTTTTAAATAAATTTTCGATCACTTTTCCTTTGTAATAATTTTCTAATAGTATTTTTTTAGCTTTCCATCTTTTTTGTATATCCGAAAAATTAGCTATTACTTTAAGTTTAGCATTATCATACAGTTCGAGTTCTAAAGGGTAAAAAATACGACCTATTTCATCTACTATTTGTTCTAACATCAGTTCTGGTCTTCGGTAATTAATATAAACAGGATGTCTGTCAATAATGATAGTATCGAGTGCTGTTTTCTGAAGCTTTATTTGATAATGAATTGTACTTATTTCTTCATCATTTGTTGTGATACGCTGTATGATTCCATATTTTTTGTTAAACATCGGGGGTACATACAGCGTGTTGATTTTGTTATAAAAAGGTTTGCTCTTTTGTTTTTGAGCATAAAAATCAATAGGAACTCCTGAAATAGGGATATAAATATTGACTACATGGGGTTGTATTTCGGATTCTATTAGATCTTCTAATGGACAATATAGATTGTGAAACCATCTAAGTGCTTCAGGTACTAAATTAAGCTTATTAGCTAATTGTGTTAGTTGTATACTGTTAGGTTTTATCTTATAAATCTGAAATTTTTGATTCATTTTATTAGCTTATAGTTTCCAATTGATCGGCTTCTTTTTTGTCTTTTCCACCAATTCTTTTATCATCTTGATCTCTATCGTACTGATAGGCCACATCATGGGTTTCGTCCTTTTTTTCATCGGCATCTAGTATAATTTCATCTGTTCTCATACATACTATAACGGCGTTTTCTGTAATGGCATTCATATAAAGAGTTCGCGTAGGATCTATATATCTAGCGGATTCATACCATTTCGTTTGAAAAAAGAAGACCCAGCTGTATAATCCTTTTTTGTCTTGAATAGCAATAGGTTCTTGTTCATGTTTTGTATTATAATCTAGAACAAAGTTGTAAAACAAACGACCAAAATCAAGTCTAGTAGGTCCTTTAGCTCTGTATTGTTTATATTTTTCATCACCGTTATCTCTTTTAATCAAAAAGGTAATAACAACTAAGTCTTTCATTTCAGAATCACTTACCCCTGCTATTTCTATATAGTTAACAGGAAATTGCCAAGTTCTATAAACTTTGGCAGGTATAATCATACCAAGATTAAAAGTATCATAAATTAGTTGGGGAATAAAAAATAAAATAAAATGGGTAGCCATTAGATATAATAAATCAGGACCATTTAAGAATGTATGGGTTATAGCAAAGCTAAAAAATGAATATGTAACGGTTATAAGGGTAAAGAAATACACAAACCAAACTTCACTTTTTTCAAATCTATTAAAATAATTTTTATATAAATATACTTGTAGTATGCCTAGAAATAATGAAGATACTTGATAAAAAATAAAGCAATTCATAGCATTATTACTCAATAGGTTGTTAAATCCTAAAAAGGGAATGATAACATAAATTAGAGCAACCGATAACTCATAAATTATAAATTTGGTTTTATATTTTTCTTTAAAACCAGGTGTCTTTTGAATAAAAATCATGGTTAGTATTGTACAAACAGCTATTGCAATAATAATTGCTGACAATAATTTTAGTTCGATAAGATTGATAAAATATTTTCTCATTTGTTAAATAATTGTGTTGTATCCAAGAATTGTGTTTTGGTTTGTAAATTCAAAATTTTGTTGGTCCTTAGGGATTAATATATTTGTTTGAAGATCTGTTTCCATAGGAAAGAAATATTCATAATAGAGGTCTAAAAATTTCTTTATTTTACCTTCTAATATGTAGTCTAGGAAAGAAGAATTTTTAAGAGGGCCTATTTGTACTTCTAGGTGTAGAGAATAATCATCGTATTCTATCCCTGATATAAAATCTATACCTAATTGCGCCTCTCCCAATGATATAGCTAATTTTTTATCTGAATATTGCTGGGATCCTTTATTAATTATAGAAACTTTTTCATCAAGGAAGAAAGATAATAATTTGGTAGCTAAATTTATATTACCAACTATTTGATAAGTATAGGGTAAAAAATGTATTAACTTAGAAGCTAGATGCTCTGGTATTTCTTTATCAATACCCCAAAATTCATAAAATAAGTCGGAAACGGAAGGATTATTTAACTCGGAAAGAAAGAGTGATTCAAAATTTTCAAGTGAAACACCGTGTGCAAAAAACTCATTTTCAAATGGTTGAAAAAAAGTTCGAGCCCTTTTTTGTTCTTTTTTTTGCGTTTGATATTCACTAATCATTTTACTAACCCCTTTATCAGGGTATTCGTTTTTAGACTGATGAAATATACCTTCTGGAAGTAAGTCATAAAGACCATCGCGTGATAGGGTAAAATTTAAATACTCTGTTTTATCTAAATTAAAATCTTTAATATCAACTTCTAATATATCACGTCTATAAGTTCTAGAAAACTGACTTTCTTTTTGAACGATGAATTGATTATCTGAAATGATGTTATTATTTAATAGATCATTTACTATTACTTCGGCTCGTATATCTGATTTAATGCTTTTAACTAAATCCAAGATTTCACTTAAATGATTCATACCGCTTATTTTTTTGATTTAATTAATCTTCCTGCAGAAACGAATCGTAACTGAAAATATTTATCGTTAAAATTATAAATATCAAGTCCATCAGCTGTACAAGCTATGATTCTATCATTTTTTAGATAAATACCTACATCTGAAATAGGGTGATCTTTATCATATCTAAAAAATATTAAATCTCCTTCTTGTAAATAGGTTCTCCCTGTAAAAAGCTGTATGAGTTTAGACCTAAACATACCTGCCGGATCTTTAGGCAGTACTTCATCATAAACCTCGCTATAAAGAGTTTGTGCAAAAAAAGAACAATCAGCCCCTTTTTTAAAATCTAAAACTCCTTTTTGGTAGGGAGTCCCCACCCATTTATCTACATGCGAATACAATTCATAATTTTTTATTTCTTTAGGCATTACGCCTAAAATTATAGAATATTTTTCTTTTAGTTTTAAATCTTCATCTTTTAGATGATCTTCATTATCATCTACAATTACTTCATTTGTTAGCTTACTTAATTCACTTTTTTTTTGTTTTATAACTTCTTGAAATGAATATTGATAAGGGATGTATTTTAAATACTGCTTTGACGAGCAGGAGCACAAAAGGCAGGCAATCAGTATCTTTTTGATATTTGTAATTATTTTCATCAGATCTTTTTCACAAAAATAAAAATTTTTAAATAAAAAAACTATATTTGTAACAGGTTGTTCAAACAAATATTTATTCCCAATTAGAGTGAAACGATTTTTTAACAAATTTAATTATTTAACCAAAATAGATATAAGAATCTTTTTAGGTTTTGCATTTTTAATTCTTTTAGGTTTTGGAATATTTTTATTTAAATATTCTCGACATATAGATTGTAATAATGGTAATTTTTTAATTACAGCTGATGAGTTTAAACCTGATGAGGTAGTAGAGTTTTTTGACAATACGAAAGGAGCTTCAAGCTGGGAATGGAATTTTGGAGATAGTACAGCGGTTGATAACCGACAAAGAACATTTCACAAATACAAAAAAGAAGGTGATTATGTCGTTAAACTAATCGTAAATGGTAGTTGTTATTACGAAAGACTAGTCAGAATAACAAACGTTGGACAACAAACAGGCTATTTACCCTTAATAAAAGCTCCAAACGTAGCTTTCTTAGGGGAAGTTGTTCGTTTTAGTGCCCAAAAAAACGGGGGAGAATCTTGGGAATGGAGTTTTGGGGAAACTACATCTTTAGATGCTGTGGGACAAAATGTATCCTACAAATTTAAAACAACAGGAGAAAAGAAAATAACCTTAATCGTTAATGGAGACTTAGAACATATTGCCACTAAAATAATTTATGTTGCACCTAAAGTTATTGTTGCCAAACAAAAAATAGATATGGAAACGTATGAATACGAAAAGCCCCATTCTACTTTTTCTCTTCCGAGAGGGCTGGCTAAAAAAGATCCTCTAGAAGATATGTTAGGCTATATTCCTGTTTCTCCAAAGCATGATAGTCATAAAGAATTAGCAGAAAAAGTAAAGACAACCGAAATTTCAAATGAACAATTTCAACTATTACTAAAACAAGTAGCTGCACAAGTAAAAACAAAAGATGATTTTAAAGAGTATTTGTGTGGAAATTTTGAAATTCCAGTTGTTGTAAATGATGATAATGTAATGTCTTTTTCAGAATTGTGTAAATCTATTTCAGGGAAACAAATTAAAATAACATTCCTACAACTAAACAGAAATGAAAGCAATAACTGTATTCAAAATATCAATATTAAATATAAAACCAAAAAATGGATGATTTGGGTAAAAGAGTAAAATAATTTATTTTTTAAATAGACAAACTAAGAATGAATCAAGAAATTACATATAATACAGAAGTCAATAAAGCAATAGATATTGCACAAAAAATAGGGCGAGACAATTTAAATTCTTACTTCAATGGAGCGCATCTACTAAAAGCTATTCTGAATAGAGATTTATCATTACTAAAAAAATTAGAATCATTAGGAATGGATGTCTATTATATTGAAGAATGGGCCGAAGTTAAAATTGAAGAATCTCCAAAATCCACCCATCAATATTATTGCGAACCAGACGAAATTATAGATGAAATTTTTGCAGAAGCAGACTCTATACGAGAAGAATTACAAGAAGAAGAAATAACATTACTACATGTAATGGCTGCTATTTCTACGCCTGGTGTTGCATTTAGTTTTGAAAAAATGAAATCATTTCCTATAACAAGAAATGATTTACTTAAAGATGATGTTAAAAACACGTCAAAAGCCCCTTCTACTTTCAATAAAAATGGCTTTTTGCAAAAATATTGTATTGACAAAAATCAAGAAGTTCGATTAAAAAACAAAAAAGAATTATTAATAGGTAGAGATTTAGAAATTAATAATATTACCGAAATACTTTGTAGATACAGCAAACAAAATGTAATTCTACTAGGCGATTCTGGTATCGGGAAAACCACCTTAATAGAAGGTTTTGTACAAAAAGTATTATTAAATCAAGTGCCTGATTTACTATCTAAAATAGAAATTTTTGAACTCGATATGGGAGCCTTAGTTGCAGGTGCATCATATAAAGGTGAAATAGAAGACAGAATAAAAAATATTGCACAAGAGCTTAAATACATTCCAAAATCTATTTTGATAATAGAAGAGTTTCACTCTCTTTTTGGAGGAAATGGTTCTGATGCAAACATAGTAAACTTGTTAAAAAGTGAATTATCAAAAGGACTCACGATCCTAGCAACCTCAACAATAGAAGAATACACTAAAAAAATTGAAAAAGAACAAGCCCTATCAGGTATGTTTGAACTCATCAAATTAGAGGAAAAAGAGGATGAAACACACTTTAGAATGTTAAAACAAACATTACAAGATTATCAAAAACACCACGGAATTACAATAGATGATGCTACTATAAAAGAAGCCATTCGTTTTTCAAAACGATATATGAAAGAAAAAAGTCTGCCTGCTTCCGCAATTGACTTGATAGATCATACCATGTCCGTAATTAAAACTACAGGGGATACTTTTATAAATGAAAGAGAGCATTTACTTAACCAAATTGAAAATATTGAGAATAATATTGGTGAAATAGATGAAGCTGAATTAATGTTAAAATCAGAATGGTTTTTAAACGATCTATTAAGCAAAACAAGCTTTCTTTACACCACCTCAAGTCATGACATTTCGATTCAGGATTTACACTTCGAAGGAATTTCTGAAATCCTAAATTTTTGTCGAAAATATATCGAAACACTAGAAAAAATAGCGACTGAAAAAAGAACACATATTACAGAACTTGATCTCGCTTTAATTATTTCACAAAAAACAAATATTCCAATAGGAAAATTAAAAGATGAAGAAAAACAAAAACTAAATGACATGGAAAAAATTCTTGCCAAAAGAGTAGTTGGACAAGATCATGCCATTAGTATTGTTTCAGAAGCCATATTAGAATCTCGTTCAGGACTAAGTAAAGCAGGACAACCCATTGGTTCGTTCTTTTTCTTAGGTCCAACAGGAACAGGAAAAACAGAATTAGCTAAATCATTAGCAGAATTCCTTTTTCAAGACGAAAATGCTATTATTCGGTTTGATATGTCCGAATTTAAAGAAGAACATTCTGCTGCTTTATTGTATGGTGCCCCTCCAGGTTATGTAGGATATGAAGAAGGCGGATTGTTAGTCAACAAAATTAGGCAAAAGCCATATTCTATTGTCTTGTTTGATGAAATAGAAAAAGCCCATAGTTCTGTCTTTGATGTCTTCCTTCAATTAATGGACGAAGGAAAACTACATGATAGATTAGGGAAAGAAGGCGATTTTTCTAATGCTATTATATTATTTACGTCCAATATTGGATCCGATTTTATTATTGAATCTTTTCAAAAAGATGAAATACCTACTCATGCAAAATTACTTGAAATCATGAGCAGGTACTTTAGACCCGAATTTTTAGGTCGATTAACAGAATCTATTCCTTTTAGACCTATTAGTAAAGAAAACGCATTAAAAATATTTGAAATTCATTTAAAAAAGGAACTAATAGATTTAGCAAAAAATATCCATATTAATTTAATCGTAAGTCAAGAAGTGAAAGAATTTTTGGCAGAACAAGGATATGATGCAAAATACGGAGCTCGTCCATTAAAAGGAATTATAAGAGGCAAACTAAGAAGACCTTTAGCTAAAAAAATAGTTGCAATGGAATATAATGAAGGCGACACCGTAAAAATTTCTTTAAAAAATGGAGCATTGTTGTGGGAAAAAATCAAATTAAATATAGAGTTAAACTAATAAATTAAGTGTTATGTTATCAAATCATGGAATTGGTGGTAATGAAGTACCATTAGACGCAAACGAAGCAATAAGCGAAATCCCTCAAAACAGAACGATTATTGCACAAAAATTAACAGCAGAAAGTCCTGTAAAGCCAGAACTAGTAGAAGGATTAACAACTATTGAAAAGGTTTTTGATCATTTTAAACCTGAAATAAAAGTTGATTTTGAAAACTTAGATGGCTCTACCAAAATGGAAAATTTAAATTTTAAAAATCTTGGCGATTTTGGAGTAAAAGGAATTACACAACAAAGTAATTTCTTAACTGGTTTAGAAACAGAAAAAGACCAGTATCAAAAAATTATCAAACAACTCAAGAGCAACAAAATTTTAAAAGGAGCATTAGAAGACCCTGAGGCAAAAAAATCATTATTAGATTCATTACAATCACTGATTAAAGAACTAGAAGAAAACAAATAAACAAACTACTAATGGCACAAAATAAAGAAAGTCAACACGTTGACAGTACAGTTTTAGAACAAAAGAAGGGACAAGCTAATTTAGAAAGTAGCTTAGAAAAGTTAGCAAAATTTGGTGGTTTTGATCTATTAGAAACAACCATTGAAGGAGCACAAAATTTAAATCCTGACAGAAAAGCAAGAAGAAAGATTTTTCTTACTGAAAAGGATAAAGAAAAAGAAAGAGAATCTTTAAAGAAAACACTAAAACTTTGGTCTGATGTCCTTTCAGAAGCAACCAGTATAACGGATATCGTTTCTAATTGCGAAGACAAAAGAAAAGAAGCTGAAAATTTGTTAAAGAAAAATTTATCAAGAGCAGTAGAAGTTACCAAAGAATTAGAAACCAACTACCGTACAATAGCTCTGTTTTATAAAAACACAGAAACGGATAAGGTAAAAAATGTTACCGTTATTAATTCTGATTTAGAACAATTAAAAGATTTAGATAATACTCGATTCATTGATACAATTCATGCAGAATTAGTAAATAACTATGATCGCCTAGATTTAAAAAACAATTACGGTATCTTAGTAATTCCAGGTTATTTAGGTTCTAATAAAGTAGTAGAAAAATGGGCTAAAATTGCACATGAAAATAAAGTTATGCTGGTTACAGATTTTGAACACTTAGACGAACCAGATGATGTTATGGAAATGTTTGATCAGGCCTATTTAACAGGAGGAGAAGTTTACCGTTCAAATGTTTTAATGACTTGTAATTGGCTTGTTGGTAGAGGTCGATTTGAAGAAATTCAAGAAACAGAAGATTTATACGTTGCCCCTTCAGCAGCCCTAGCAGGAAAAGTGTACAAAACATTAATGTCACAAGTAACAGCAGGTAAAAAATACGGGGGAATTAATGAAGTAGATGGCGTAAAATTTGACTTGAAAAAAAGTGAAATTGCAAATCTAGAAAGCCTTGGATTAATTCCTATGGTAAATGAGTACGGAAAAGTAATGGCATTTTCTGCCAAAACACTTTTTAATGGCGATAATTTAGGTTTACAAACCTATTCTGTTGTTAGAGTTTTTGATTACGTAACAAAAGTATTAATGGATTTCTTAAATAGAAGAGCCTTTGAAAACTTTACAGCCGTAACTCGCAAAGAAATTATGGGACAAATTGTTCGTTTCTTAGATTCAATCAGTGGTCCAGGAAAACTAATTGAAAACTTTGAAGTAAAAAGATTTGAACAAGATCCTATACAAAAAGATAGAATTCATTTAGACATTCACATGAAGCCTTATTTCCCTGCAAAAAACTTCCTTATAAAAATGGATGGACATAAAGGAGATGATGGAAACGAATGGGATACTGAATATGAACAAAAATAAGAATTAATAAGCCTGTCTCAAAAGTCAAAAAACCATTTAGTTTGTCTTCCTAACCCAAAGGAATCTCATTATAACACCGTGCGATTGACCTTATCTGTTAACACTCTTAAGTCTTCATTTCGTCGACTAGGATGAAATCAGAAAAAGTTAAAATGACAAGCTATCGACTTTTGAGACAGCTTATTATAAGTTAATAAAATACAGCCTAAATTTTAATATAGTTTGGGTATAATAAACTAAAATTTAAGCGGTATTTTTATTAGCATTGATTGGCATTTTTTGAATTAACACAAAAAAGTTTTTCATTTAAAAAAATCAAAAAAACTAAAAGAATGATAGAAAAACTAAATTATTTCCCTGTCAATTGGATTGACGGAATGAAAATAAATAAAAATCACTTTAATTCTGTTCAAAACTTTATTAATGATTCGATAAAGGATGCAGTGGGGTTGCACACATCGTTAATATCTTATGGCTTATTACCTTCTGATAATCCAATCAAATTAAATTTGATGGTAGATAGTCATAAATCATTAAGAGTACAAGTTCAAGAATGTCATGCCATAACACCTAATGGATCTAGAATTGAAATAGACGACAGAAGCGAAACAGTAAATACAAACGCTGCCTATTTAGAAGCTTCTTACGAAATTAAAGGAGATGAAACATTAAAATTATGGGTTTGCATTTCCGTTAATTACTTTAAGAGAGTACCTTTTGGAGATTCTGACCCAGAAGAAAACCCTCCTAGATATCCTTTTACAAAACCCGAATACTTATTAAGCCTTATTCCTGAAAATGGATTAATGAATGAAACAGGCTTAGGAGGAAACTTTTTAATAATAGGAAAAGTTTTAATAAATTCATACGAATCAAAAATAGACAACACTTATATCCCTCCATCTGTATATGTAGGAAGTCATAAACTATTAGAAGAATTATATAACGAAATCAGCCGTTTTTACGGACAGATAGAAGCTTTTTCTATACAAATTGCTCAAAAAATTAATTCAAAAAAACAAGCCAATGAATTAGCGCTGATGATGTTATTAGTAACAGATAAAATATTAGACTATTTAGGTGTAGAAATTAATAAAACAAGATGGCTAGGAAAACATAAATCACCATCTGAAATGTTGTTATCAGTTATTGGTTTAGCTAGAATACTTAAAAACCTCTTTGACTCAAAGTCTGGAGCTGGAAAAGAAGAATTATTAAACTATTTTGCAGATTGGTGTAATATTAATCAAGGATCTTTCGAAAATATTTTCTTAGAACTAATAAATAACAATTATAATCATAATCAAATAGACGTTAGTGTATCCAAAGTCTACAAATTTATAGATGTATTTGAAAATCTATTATCTTCTCTAAGCCGATTAGATTATATAGGCAAGAAACGAGATGGTAATATCTTCGTATCGGAAGTTACAGAAGAAAGAGACAGTCTATTGTATGGAAAAAGAAGTAAAAGTTTTTTAGCAGATTAACCCATGGAAATACTTAATAAAAAAGAACGTTCTAAAGCGTTCGTATCTTTTGTACTATTTTTTGTAATAAGCGTAACTGTTTTTATGTCAGCACTACTGTTTAACACTTATTTCCCGTTCAGAGAAAATGAGTTATTAAAAACAGAAAATTTCAAACTAAAAAAGGAAATCGAAATTCAAAACAAATTTTCTTTTCAATTAGAAAAAGTTAAAACAACAGTAGACTCTATAAATGCACCAGGTCAAAATGATTTCTTTAATGAAAAGCTCGCCCTTTCGTTATTAGCAGAAATGTATAATCAACTACCTAAAGATACATTAAAAAATAAAATAATGTATAATAACACAATTATGGCATTTAAAGATCTGATTGACGCAAAAAAGCAAGTCAAACAATTAGCAACTAACCATAAATTAATGGATAGTTTGAGTACTATAAACAAAACGCTAAAAGATGAATACGACAAAATGAAGCGTGATTTGGAAGTTTGTAGACAAATCTATCAACAAGCAGAATAAACACCTAAAAGCATAACAATGAATATTTTAAAAAAATTATTTCTATGTTTTTACATGATAAGTTTTTATTGTGTTGCTCAAAAAAATGTAAAAAACACAGTAATAGATAGTTGTCACATTACGCAAACTAGACAAAAATTAGATGGCCGTTTTTTTGCCAGTCCCAATCCTATACTTTTAATAGTAAATAATAGTAATGGTATTTTTACTACATTACAATTTGGAAAACGTAAACGTAAAATATTCATGTATTTCAAAGTACATGATAATAGTGTTTGCATTGAAGAAAAAAAGATTTTCGATTTCAACTTTAAAAATGGGGATGTGATACACTTAGAAAATCATTTCCCCATAAATTGTGATGGTATTTTTATTCATCAATTAAGTAGAAGAACTTTTAAAAGACTCACAAGCCTAGAATTAAATAGTATAAAAGTTTTTACTGTTCATAAAAATTATGAAATTTTATTAAACAAATCTCAAAACCAAGAAATAGTAAAGGATTTAATTTGCTTAAAAACTTATAAAATAAAAAAATAATGAGTCCAATACCTCAACTTAATTTATCCTTAGGAATGACCGACAACCCAGGATCCCCTTTTTATGGAGGAAAAGGAGAAATGGGACAAGTTTCAAAAACAGACTCAGAACTTCGAACACATAAAATTTCTTTAACCATTTCGGATTTAGAAGTAGGTAAAATTTCTCTAACCATTAACAACCAAAATGTAGAAATTCCAACTTACAAGATGATTGTTAGTGATGATAAAACAAACGAAACTACCGTTTATCAAGTAACAAGAGATATTTTTAGTTTCGTTAAAAAAAACACCAAAAAAGGGCTTTTGTCTTTTTTTGGATTTAAGAATTTTGACAAAACCTCATCCTTATATGAAAACATTCCGTATGAACCTAACGATGAAATCGAAATACTAAACCTATCAAAATATCGAAATATTTCGCATGATAGCTTAATATATCAGTTTAATAATCCAGAAAAAGTATATCTATTTTCGGGTAATATTAATCAAATCACAATCCCTGAAAATAACCCCTATTTTATCATTGTAGATAATAACGACGGTAAAAGCTTTATTGGTGATATTCTTTATAGAGAAAAATTCCTCAAACTAACACCTAAAGTCGAACTAAAAATAATTAAAAGAAATAAAATTCCAAAAGAAATGGAAGTAAATGAAAATGGAAGTATTCAAAAATTAATTTATCTATAAGCATGATTAGAGGTTCATATTTTAAAATACCGATTGATTTTGACGCAATCATAAGAAAACAAGATGCTATTAACATTAGTATTGATACATCAATAGCGCAACACATTTTTTTAATAGCCACTACCTCTTTTGGCGAATGCAAATTTAATGACAGCTATGGAACCGAAATATGGGAAATGGATTTTGATATTTTAAAAACGGACAACATCCTAAAAGAAACGATTACAAACACATTAAAAAATGCAATTTCAACTTATGAAAAGAGACTCTCTCTAGAAGATGTTGATGTTGTTATATCCGATATAAATATTGGTAGCATAGGTAAAAAAAGAATTAAAAAATGCGTCTCTTTTAGTGTTAAAGGACAAGTTTTTGAAACCAATAGAGCCTTCCTTTTCCAAAGTTCATTTTTTGTTGGTCCCTTATCCTATTAATTTTCTTCCGCAATCTAAAACAAAATCCTATGAATCAAGAACGCATAAAAGATCGTATTTTAAGAAAAGCATCTAGACTATGGGGCTTTAATGAATTACAAACAGAATCATCATTTGATCCTATTGTTGGATTATTACTCACAGCTTGTGCTTCTGAATTAGAAAAACTAAACACTGACCTAGAAGATTCTAGGTCAAGAATAATTGAAAGAGTACTCGACCTAATGTTTCCTGAAGAAGTATCAGGTGTTACGCCTTCCAGTGCTATAGTACAATTATTCCCAACAGAAAATAATGTAAAAATATCAAAATACAATCGGTTTAAAGGAACTAAAAAAATTACCAATATTTATAATCCAACCGAAGTTTTACAAAAAGAAGTCTTTTTTGGTCCCACAATAGAAACCACACTAACTACCGCTAAAGTAGCATATTTAGCCTATGGAAATTCCTTAAAAAAAATAGATAATTTCTTTTTTAATGATATTATTAGCACCTCCTCTAATAATTTTATTCCTAAAGGTGAATTATGGATTGGTCTAAAATGTTCCGATACTGAAAATATTATAAACCCAACATTTTACGTTAACATCAATAACAGTTACCAAAAAGATCTCTTTTTTTACTATTTACGACAAGCTAAAATACACTTTGGAAATCAAGAATTTACCTTTAACGAAGGTTATAATGCCACTGAAGAAGCTTTTAATTTTGAAAATATTGTTCATAAAAATTACTCTAATCTAGACCAAATAAACAACAGGATAAATAATTTTTATCTACCTCATTTTTTCACCCTAAGCGGAACCATCAATCAAGCAGAAAAAAACAATTCAGATGCGCTATTCCAAAACTATTTTCCAAATCACAAATTAGAAGAAGAACAATCTATTATATGGCTACGAGTTGAATTAACCGAAATAATAGGAAATGACGTGCTAGAAAACGTGTCAATAACACTCAACTGTCTACCTGTCGTAAACAAAAAAATTTCTAAAGCCTCCCATCGAGTTACAGGTGCCTTAAACATAGTTCCCATAGATTCCGATGAATTTTTCTTAGACTTAGACCATGTTTCTAATGATGAAGGATATCGTTACGATTTAAAAAATTATGATGATAGCAAATCTGGATCCATTACACTCAGACACGGTGGCGTTTCTCGTTTTGATCAAAGAAGAGCCTCCGATCTTTTACAACAGCTACTAGAACTTATCAAAGATGAAACAGCTTCTTTTATGAGTATAGGAAACGATGCTACAAGAGAAACACTAAAACAGATTAATCAAAATGTTGCCGCTTTGTATCAGCTATCCAAAGAAAAACATTTTGAAAGACCCAATAATCCTTACTTAACCGTTAATGCCACCGCTAAAGATGAATCTGGTTTCTTTTGTAATATAGCCTTTTGGACAACCCTAGGAGATGAGGCAAACGATATAAAAATGGGCTCCGTTTTGTCACTAGAAGAAGGGGGTATAATGCTACTAGAAAAAAATATAATGTTAGTAACCCCTACCGTTGGAGGGAGAAAAGGATTATCTACCAAAGATAAAATACTAGAATATAGAAACTCCTTATTAACCCGCGGACGAATAGTAACAATAGCCGATATTAAGGCATACGCCTTAAATCATTTTAAAAATACTATTACAAAAATTGAAATAAAAAAAGGAACCAAAAAAGAAAGTTCTACAAAAGAAGGTTTTGCCAGAACAATAGATATATATCTACATAAAAATACAGAGATAACCGATATAATGAAAGAATCAGAATGGCATTATCTATGCGATAGCTTCTTAATTAATTTAAAAAAAATCTCTTCTAATGTATATCCTTATACCCTCAATACCATTTAAATCAACGTATGCGTTTTACTTGGCCTACATATAGCGTTAAAAAAGGTGACACTTTAGAATCAGTAGCAAAAGAATTAGGTATTCGTGTAGAAACCTTAAAATGGCATCATAACAACTATTGTACTTATGAAAACTTATTAAATCATGATATTACACACCAAAAAGAACTTATAATACCCAACGATACTGAAAAAGAGCAAACAAGTATAAATTCCAATACTCTACAAAAACAAAAAAATGTAAACTTTTCATCTAACAATGGATTATTTTATAATCCTATCAATACCTTCTGTAAGTATGGCATTATTATTACAATAAAAGAAGAGGAAGAAGAAAATGAAATAAAATATGAAACCACTGTAAAATGGGTTCAAAAATTCGAAAACTGTCACATTTTTGAAATAAATCCTGTCGGAAAACCATTTGTAAACCAAGAAGAAATAAATAACATAGCTGATACCCTTGCCTACGAAACTGCCAAGGTACTCTATCCTATGCACCTTATGGTAGACGAAAAAGGAAATTGGGAACAAGTCGCAAAATGTACCGTTTATCCCAAACGTTGGAAAATCATAAAAAACAACATACTCCAAAACTTTGAAGGGAACATGGTAGCAGAATATTTTCAGGAAATTGAAAATATTCTAGAAAATCCAGAAAGGATTAATACCTATATGCTAGACGATTATTTTTTACGAACACTCTTCCTTGGCTATTGCTTTGAATACGGAAAAGAATTTCAAACAGAAAAGAAAATAACATTCCCTATTCTAAACAATTACACAGAACCTTCTTATAAAGTACAAGCTACCATAAATCCTTATCTAAATGAATCTAATTTTATTCATATCACCTATGAAGGAATACTACATGATCCACGCACAAAAAATGAATTTATAAATGAACAACATTACTCATTTATACAAAACGAAGAAGAAGAAAAAGCCTCTGGACACTTTTTTCTCAAAGCTTTTTTAGATCCTAATACGGCGGTACCCGATTCCATTTATTTAGAATGCAGTATATCGTTAAACAAAACCAAAAAAATAACCGTTCTTATATCTGATATTTCAAATAAAGAAACACCTTATGTTCACAAAAGTTCTAACTTATTAGTAGACGAAAATACAACAAACAACAAGAAAAAAGGTTTTTGGGGAAATCTTTTTTAAACAAACTAAAAAACAAATCAATGTCAGAAAAACATGTAGTGGTACAAGGAGCCAAGTGCCAGTGCCAATATGGGCAAATGCCTGATAAAATAAAAGTTCTTTCACACAAAAAAGAATACGCCAATGATCCTAAAGGTAGTCAAAAACTCATTGTAACAACAAAAGAAATAGGCAGTGCCACCTTAGAAAAAAACACCTTTGGAAACTGTCCTAAAATGGGTAATCCCGCCCCTCCTTGTAAACCCGTTATAACAGAATGGAAAAACTTTTATAAAAAAGTAACTCTTAGCAACGGTGGAAACCTAATTTTAGAAAACAGCAAAGCCGTATGTGCTATAGCTGGCACTCCGTGTATTGAAATTATAGATCATGGGCAACGCACCAATGCCAGTCCACAAAATTTTAAAAATGCCAATAAGGACATCCTTAAACAAATTAATCCCTTGGTAAATCCCTTAAAAATGTACAAAAAAAGTGCTCTACACCAGGAAATAGAAACAGCACACCAATCCCCTAACAATAACTAAATTATGATAGGAGGAATAAAAAAAATACATTACGCCAAAGGCCTTATTTTTAAAGAAAAATCAATTCCCAACCAAATACTGGTCATTGCACCCGATGAATTCGTTTGGTTTTCTATAGAGTGGATAGAAACAACCCCAGAAAAAGAAAAACAAAGAAATGTCGTTTGGATATGGCAAGAAGGCAATAGAAAAACCGTTTTAAAAAAAACAGTTCTCAATAGTGCAATGCTTTATGGTATCAAAATACCCAAAAAACTATGCGGATTTACCTATTTTATTGAAGCTAGTTTGTCTGGCAATAGAAACAACTCCAAAACAAATCATAAAGGCCTACACATTAGCGGATACTGCCCACCACGCATAACTGCTAGTAAATGGGCTGTAAGTAGTGACGGTACTCCCGCAGCCCAACAAAAACAATTTGCTTATGGCGAACGAGTATACCTAAACTTAGATACAGAAGGTATAAACGGTTATAAAAACCTGACCATAGAAATATATGCTCATAAAACACTAGCATCTGATCCGCTTACCAGAACCATTGTAGGAGTTGATGTAACAGATGGCGAAATAAATCTTGAGATAAACAATACCCTTATTTGGTATGGTAAACATTTATTTCCTAAAGAAGTAATGGAATTTTATGTAAAAGTAAAATTACCAAACGGCCGGTACATAAAAGATCATAACGGCGATATTATACACGCCCGATATCTACGTATAAAACCCCAACAAGTTTTTCAAATGCCTGAGCCTCCCAAAAATACTACAGCTCTAAAAGTAGGTAACAATAAAACCAATCTAAAAAATTACCATCCCTGTAAATTAAGCAAAGTACAACTTACAGAAGCAGGAAACCCTTTTTATATTTTTGAAGAAGGCGAAACCTTATTAAAAAAACAACGCACCACCCTAAAAAGAGTATGTCAAAGTGTATACTTTGATTACGATCAGTATCATTTACGAAATGATGCCAGAAAAACACTAGACCTACTCCTAGACTTTTTACTTTATAATCCTTTTTTAAATATGATCCTAGAAGGTCATGCAGACGACAGAGGAAGCCTAGATTACAACCAAACCCTATCTGAAAAAAGAGCCCATAGCGTAAAAAACTATTTACTTGAAAAAGGATTAAAAGACGAGCGAATAAAAACACGCGGATTTGGCGAAGCACGCAACGCTATAAAAGCCACTACCGAAATCCAACACGCTAAAAATCGTCGTACCATTATAGAATTTAATTATAACGAATACGATAGCAATGCGATAGTTTATCAAACCCTAGCAGGGAGCGCATTAAAACCCAAAAACATAACGCTAACTCTAATAGACCATGACACGGTAAAATGTATGCGTAATCACGATCCCCATCAAAAAGAGATACAAATACAAGTTAATGAAGAAAAAGTTCTAGTAAAAGGTAGCCAGGTAAATATGAGTATAAAAAGTTCTGTACCTCCACATTTTACTGCTACTTATTTATCATACCTAATACAGTACTTAACCCCTGGTGCTACCCTAAATTATTCATATTATATCAACTTTCACACCTGCGCTTATTTTGCCGATAAAACCTACCCTAGTTTACAAATGCTTATCTACCCTGACTTGGTTTGGATTGCCAATTTGCAATATAATTTTAAAGAAAAAGGCGATTACTTTTTTCACGATAAAAAACTAGAATTAGAGCAGGGTATAAAAACAGTTTTAGACGAATTTAGAAACTCGTTGGCAGGTAAAATAATGAGTTATTTACCTACAGGATTCGCACAAGATTTATTGTTTGATTATATAGAAAAACAAGCCGAAGATTATCAGTATGGCGCACACGTTATACACGACCGTGATATAGAAAAAGCAGGCGAAGTATTAGTATTAAAAGGCACAGAAGTAAATTTAATTACTCAAACAAAATATACTAGGTATGCCGCTGCTTATGCTATTTATGCCATGGTATTACTTACGATAGTTATAGAAATCATTATCACTTACTTAACTAGAGGTAGAAACCTAACAGGAAAAGCAGAGAAAATTCAAAAGGTTTTACGCAAAATAAAAGCCCTTGAAAAAATAGCAGAACGGAAAGGCGGTGTAGATATAGAAATTATCCCGCCAAGTATTGCCATAAATGCAGGGATGTACTACAAACAATTAGCCAACCGCAATATGGCAATGTTCTATGAAGTCAATGTAAAAGCAGACCCAATAGTAGCCGTTGAGATAAAAAAAGAATTTGATTTGCTCGATTTGATGGACAAAGGAATCGATATAGCCAACGCCAAAACGCCTAACGATCCACAAGTACAAGAACAATTAAAGCAAAACGCCCCTAATAACTCCAAAATCAAAAAATACCTTAACGCAGCAGGTTTAAAAGTTACAGGCGAAATAGTAGTAACAGGCGAAATTGGTTTTGAGCACAATGTTATTATAAATCCGCTTACAAAAGAATTAACTATTATAGATCATTTAAAAAATGGTTTTGTAAATAAAAATGAAGTATTGTTCAAAGAGCAGATTAGGTTTTTTGCAGGAATAAAGGGTGAGTATAAAAAAGATTTTAATTTTTTCAAAATGCAAAATAAAATTGAAGCAAAATTAAATATTGAAATGCAAGGTACGATAAGTATGAAAATAGAATATAATTACAATAAAGAAGAGCCAATTAATAGAGAAAAAGAAAAACAAGGTTTATACTTAAAAGAAACTTTGTTTTTTTCGGGTATTAAAGGTACGTATTTAGGAAATTTCAGTTCAAAGGGGGTGTTTAATATTGAATTAGAAACAAATGAGGGTAAACCTACTCCTTTTACCTTATTAGAACCTTTTGAACTAGATTTGATGACAATGCAATTATTCAATCATAATAAAAATGACTAAAAATGAGAAAAATAATTTTAACAATAGTCTTAATTAGTTTAACAGTAAATTGTAAAAAAGAAAATATAATTATGCAAAATTCACATATAAATGATAAAAATTTAGTGGAGGAAATCTCAAAACAAATTAAACATTATCCATCTGAAAAGGTTTATTCAATTGATTATAATGCTAATCTAATTTTTTTTGAATTTTTTATAAATGATTTACAAATAGAAAAAAATTTTTCAGATTTTTCAAAAGGTTCTGCATTTGAATTAAACCCTTTTATCTTTAAGAGTGGTAAATATTCTGTAAAATACAAAATGTACTCAGGAGGTATAG
Organism: Flavobacterium davisii; assembly: GCF_042182265.1. Classification (NCBI taxonomy): domain Bacteria; kingdom Pseudomonadati; phylum Bacteroidota; class Flavobacteriia; order Flavobacteriales; family Flavobacteriaceae; genus Flavobacterium; species Flavobacterium davisii. The sequence goes on along the minus strand of NZ_CP097869.1, from coordinate 1,206,206 downwards.
TAGATAATCAGACTTATGATGTTTTAAATAATAATTCCTATTTAGATTTATTTGTTCGCTCTTATGATTTAAAAAATAAGCAAAATGATGATGTAACATATTTACACTATAAAACTCAGAGTAAAAAAAATGAGACTAGAAAAAGTTATAATGAAGAAAAGTTTGTAGGGGCAGAAAAAAAATATTACGAGGGCAATTTTGATATAGAAATAGAAGTTCCATACAATATAACTCCCGATTTTGAAAACGCTCAAGACTTAACAAAACTTGATAAAAAGCATTTAGAGCAAAAGGTTTTAGAAAAGTATAATCAAATTAGAGAAGTTTATGCAAAAAAGAATGCGGATGATATTGCAAAGTTAATTTATGCCAAAACAATTTTAGAATTTCAAACCACTTATGCAGATAAAGAAAAAGTTGCAGGATACTGGAAACTTTATAAAAATATTTTATTGAGTGATGATTTTACAATGTTACCAATAGAAAATTATAAAATGGAGTTTTTTTATGATGGTCGTTTAGTTGCTTTAATTTCACAATCAAAAGAACCTAAACTTAGAAACGAACCAGCACTTGCTGGAAAATATAAAAATCAAATATCAAGTATAAAGCATTATTTATATTTACCAAAAGGCGAAACCGAATTTAAAGTGTATTAAAACGCGCCTAATAACTCCAAAATCAAAAAATACCTTAACGCAGCAGGTTTAAAAGTTACAGGTGAAATAGGCGTAACAGGCGAAATTGGTTTTGAGCACAATGTTATTGTAAATCCGCTTACAAAAGAATTAACTATTATAGATCATTTAAAAAATGGTTTTGTAAATAAAAATGAAGTATTGTTCAAAGAGCAGATTAAATTTGATGCAAAGATTACAGGGAAATATAAAAATGAATTTAAAGTTTTTAATCTTCAAAATAAAATAGAGGGTAATTTAGAAGTTGATATGAAAGGGGCCATAGGATTAAAAATTAAATATGGATATGAAAATGAACAAGGTCTTTTTTTAAATCAAAAATTATATTTTTCAGGTTTGAAAGGAACATATAAAGGGCAATTTAAAGCTCAAAATAGTAAATATGGTAAATACGAATATCAAACAAATAATGGTAACCCGACACCTTTTACGCTTTTAGAACCTTTTGAACTCGATTTAATAACAATTCAAATGTTTAATCATAACAAAAAAGAATAATAATGAAAAAAGTAATTTTAATTTCAATATTATTATCAACAAATGTAAGTTGTGTAAAAAAAGAAACAAAAATGGTATATTCAGAAGTAAATGCAAACAATATTGTAAATGAAATATGTAAAACTATAAAACATTACGATGAGGAAAAAATCTATACATTAGATTATACGTCAAGTTATAGTTTTTTTGAAGTTTTTATTAATGACTATCCTCTTGATAATGATTTTGATGATTTTTCTTCTAGTTCTGCTTTTGAAATTAATCCATTGATATATAAGAGCGGAAAATATAAAGTAAAATACAAAATGTATCCAGTTGGAAAAGTGTATAATGATATTTACAATGTATTGAGAGATAATAGTTATTTAGAAATTAAATTAGCATCTTATGATTTAAAGAATGAAAGAGCATCAGACGTAATTTATTCTCATTACAAAACCCCAATGAATAAAGTACAAATTAGCGAAAAATACAGCGAGGAAAAATTTGTAGGTGCTGGTAAAACGTATTATGAAGGTAGTTTTGATGTAGATGTACAAGTACCCTACGAGATTCATCCAGCATTTGAAAAAGCTAAGGATTTGCGAAAAATGGATAAAAAAGAGCTTGAAACTAAATTATTGAGTACCTACCAAAAAGTATGGAATATATTTCAAAATAAAGAATATGATAATATTGCTAGAATTTCGTTTGATAGTATGAAAGACGAATTAGTAAGTAAATACGCATCTAAAGAAGATGTTGAATTTTATTGGAATACATTATTAACATCATATAAAAGTGATACTTTTCAAATGCAACCTATTAAGGATTACAAACTAGATTTTTTTGCAGATGGTAAACTAGTTGCTTTGATGCTCACTACTAAAGATAATAACTACAGAGGTAATACAGCATTATGGGCTAAAGTAAAAGATGGTATTGGTACTAGACCGTTATTTTTAAATCGTTATTTCTACATTCCAGAGGGCGAAACAGAGTTTAAAGTGTATTAAAATGAATATCAAAATACTGGTTTTAATTATAGGCTTTTTTTGTGGCGGTTGTTCACAAAAAAAAGAAATTACTATGATTACACAAAATCCGCATATTACTGCAAAAAATATAGTTGAAGAAATTAACAAAGAAGTCAAACATTATCCTGTTGAAAAAGTATATATATTTGCTTATGAAAGTTTAGACTGTCATTTTGAAATATTTGTAAATGATGTCCCTTGTTATAAAGATTTTTCAGAGCCAGGTTCAAGTTCAGGATTTGATATAAATCAATGTATTTTTAAGAGTGGTACACAAAAATTAACGTTTAGAATGTATCCAGCTGACCCTGATAATCCTACTATTGAAAAATTTACGGAGGATGCCTATTTAAGTTTTCAATTAGAGTCTTATAATAATAAAAATAAAGGGGCAGAAGATGCGGTATATCAAAAATTCAAAACTCCAGTAACAACAAGTAAAGACCAGTATGGTAATATAATTGAAAAATTTATTGCTAATGGCAAGACTTACTACGAGGGTAGTTTTACTTTTGAAGCAACCGTGCCTTACCAATTGCAAGGGTTTGACAAAATGCAAGATTTACGCAAAATGGATAAAAAAGTATTGGAGCAAAAATTGTTAGCGAAGTATCAAGAGATTTGGCAGGTGTATAACAATAAACAGTATGATGATATTGCAAGGATTTTTTATAATAAATTAAAAGACGAATATATTTCAAGTTATGAAACGAACGAAGGAGTAAAAGAGAATTGGGCTTCTTTTATAAACACCTTTAAAAATGATACTTTTGAAATGCAACCTTTAAAAGATTATAAATTAGAGTTTTTTGCTGATGGTAAATGTGTAGCATTAATGCAAACAAGTCTTGATAAAAGAAATAGAGGAAGTTCTGCATTGTGGGCAAAATTTAAAGAAGATGGAAAAGTTAGAGCAGCAATGTTTAAAAATTACTTCTACATTCCAGAGGGCGAAACCGAGTTTAAAGTGTATTAGAATGAATATCAAAGTACTGGTTTTAATTATAGGCTTTTTTTGTGGCGGTTGTTCACAAAAAAAAGAAATTACTATGATTACACAAAACCCGCATATTACTGCTAAAAATATAATAGAAGAAATTAACAAAGAAGTAAAGCATTATAATTCTGAAACAATATATAAATTTAGGTACGAGAATTTTGATTGTTATTTTGAAATTCTTGTAAATGATATTCCTTGCTATAAAGATTTTTTTGAACCTAGAGTAGGTTCAGCCTTTGAAATTAATCAGTGTATTTTTAAGAGTGGTACACAAAAATTAACGTTTAGAATGTATCCAGCCGAACCTGATAATCCTACTATTGAAAAATTCACAGAAGATGCTTATTTAAGTTTTCAATTAAAATCTTATGATAAGCAAAACAAAGAAGCAGAAGACATTGTTTATCAAAAATTCAAAACACCAGTAATAACAAGCAAAGACCAGTATGGCAATAAGGTAGAAAAATTTATTGCTTATGGCAAGACGTATTATGAGGGTAGTTTTACTTTTGAGGCAACAGTACCTTACCAATTGCAAAGATTTGATAAAATGCAAGATTTACGCAAAATGGATAAAAAAGTATTAGAGCAAAAATTGTTAGCGAAGTATCAAGAAGTATGGCAGGTGTATAACAACAAACAATATGATGATATTGCACGAATTTCGTTCGATAAACTTAAAGATGAATTTATAGCAACATATGAAAATAAAGACGGAATACAAGAGGGTTGGGATAATACAGTTACTGGTTTAAAAACCGACTCTTTTGAAATGCAACCTCTAAAAGATTATAAATTAGCATTTTTAGCAGAAGGTAAATTAGTTGTATTAATGCAAACAAGCAATGACAGAAGAAACAGAGGAAAAACAGCATTGTGGGGTAAATATAAAATAGATGAAAGAACAAGAGCAACATTTTTTTATGATTATTTCTACATTCCAGAGGGCGAAACAGAGTTTAAAGTGTATTAAAAATTATCGCTTTTGAACACCTGCGCTTATTTTGCTGATAAAACTTACCCAACTTTAGAAATACAAGCATATCCAGATTTGGTTTGGATTGCCAATTTGCAATATAATTTTAAAGAAAAAGGCGATTACTTTTTTCACGATAAAAAACTAGAATTAGAGCAGGGTATAAAAACAGTTTTAGACGAATTTAGAAATTCTTTAATGGGTAAAATACTAAAATACTTACCCACAAGATTTGCGCAAGACTTATTATTTAATTACATAGAGAAAGAAGCAGAAATATACAAATATGGTGCACACGTTATACACGACCGTGATATAGAAAAAGCGGGCGAAGTATTAGTATTAAAAGGCACAGAAGTAAATTTAATTACTCAAACAAAATATACTAGGTATGCCGCTGCTTATGCTATATATGCCATGGTATTACTTACGATAGTTATAGAAATCATTATCACTTACTTAACTAGAGGTAGAAACCTAACAGGAAAAGCAGAGAAAATTCAAAAGGTTTTACGCAAAATAAAAGCCCTTGAAAAAATAGCAGAACGGAAAGGCGGTGTAGATATAGAAATTATCCCGCCAAGTATTGCCATAAATGCAGGGATGTACTACAAACAATTAGCCAACCGCAATATGGCAATGTTCTATGAAGTCAATGTAAAAGCAGACCCAATAGTAGCCGTTGAGATAAAAAAAGAATTTGATTTGCTCGATTTGATGGACAAAGGAATCGATATAGCCAACGCCAAAACGCCTAACGATCCACAAGTACAAGAACAATTAAAGCAAAACGCGCCTAATAACTCCAAAATCAAAAAATACCTTAACGCAGCAGGTTTAAAAGTTACAGGCGAAATAGTCGTAACAGGCGAAATTGGTTTTGAGCATAATGTTATTGTAAATCCGCTTACAAAAGAATTAACTATTATAGATCATTTAAAAAATGGTTTTGTAAATAAGAATGGAGTATTGTTCAAAGAGCAGATTAAATTTGATGCAAAGATTACAGGGAAATATAAAAATGAATTTAAAGTTTTTAATCTTCAAAATAAAATAGAGGGTAATTTAGAAGTTGATATGAAAGGGGCCATAGGGTTAAAAATTAAATATGGATATGAAAATGAACAAGGCCTTTTTTTAAATCAAAAATTATATTTTTCAGGTTTGAAAGGAACATATAAAGGGCAATTTAAAGCTCAAAATAGTAAATATGGTAAATACGAATATCAAACAAATAATGGTAACCCGACACCTTTTACGCTTTTAGAACCTTTTGAACTCGATTTAATAACAATTCAAATGTTTAATCATAACAAAAAAGAATAATAATGAAAAAAGTAATTTTAATTTCAATATTATTATCAACAAATGTAAGTTGTGTAAAAAAAGAAACAAAAATGGTATATTCAGAAGTAAATGCAAACAATATTGTAAATGAAATATGTAAAACTATAAAACATTACGATGAGGAAAAAATCTATACATTAGATTATACGTCAAGTTATAGTTTTTTTGAAGTTTTTATTAATGACTATCCTCTTGATAATGATTTTGATGATTTTTCTTCTAGTTCTGCTTTTGAAATTAATCCATTGATATATAAGAGCGGAAAATATAAAGTAAAATACAAAATGTATCCAGTTGGAAAAGTGTATAATGATATTTACAATGTATTGAGAGATAATAGTTATTTAGAAATTAAATTAGCATCTTATGATTTAAAGAATGAAAGAGCATCAGACGTAATTTATTCTCATTACAAAACCCCAATGAATAAAGTACAAATTAGCGAAAAATACAGCGAGGAAAAATTTGTAGGTGCTGGTAAAACGTATTATGAAGGTAGTTTTGATGTAGATGTACAAGTACCCTACGAGATTCATCCAGCATTTGAAAAAGCTAAGGATTTGCGAAAAATGGATAAAAAAGAGCTTGAAACTAAATTATTGAGTACCTACCAAAAAGTATGGAATATATTTCAAAATAAAGAATATGATAATATTGCTAGAATTTCGTTTGATAGTATGAAAGACGAATTAGTAAGTAAATACGCATCTAAAGAAGATGTTGAATTTTATTGGAATACATTATTAACATCATATAAAAGTGATACTTTTCAAATGCAACCTATTAAGGATTACAAACTAGATTTTTTTGCAGATGGTAAACTAGTTGCTTTGATGCTCACTACTAAAGATAATAACTACAGAGGTAATACAGCATTATGGGCTAAAGTAAAAGATGGTATTGGTACTAGACCGTTATTTTTAAATCGTTATTTCTACATTCCAGAGGGCGAAACAGAGTTTAAAGTGTATTAAAACGCGCCTAATAACTCCAAAATCAAAAAATACCTTAACGCAGCAGGTTTAAAAGTTACAGGCGAAATAGTAGTAACAGGCGAAATTGGTTTTGAGCATAATGTTATTGTAAATCCGCTTACAAAAGAATTAACTATTATAGATCATTTAAAAAATGGTTTTGTAAATAAGAATGAAGTATTGTTCAAAGAGCAGATTAAATTTGATGCAAAGATTACAGGGAAATATAAAAATGAATTTAAAGTTTTTAATCTTCAAAATAAAATAGAAGCAAATTTAAAGATTGAAATTAATGGAACTTTAGGATTAAAAATTTCTTATGGAGTTGATTTTGATGTAAGTAATCCGAATTATAAACCTAAAGGTGTATTTTTTAAACAAACATTGTTTTTTTCAGGAATGAAAGGTGTTTATTATGGAAATTATGGAATGGAAAGTGATATTTTTGGAGAAATCGATGGTGAGACTAATAATGGAAAACCAACTCCTTTTACACTTTTAGAACCATTTGAACTGGACTTAATGACTATACAACTCTTTAATAACCATTAAAATAAATAAGTATGAAAAAAATAATTTTAATAATGACTTTAATTAGTTTGGGAATAAATTGTAAAAAAGAACAGGCTATGCAAAATACTGAAATTAACGAAAATACACTAGTAACTGAAATCATTAAAAACATAAAACATTACCCATCAGAAAAAATCTATACATTAGATTATAAATCAAATTATAGTTTTTTTGAAATTTTTGTTAATGATATACCAGTTGGAAAAGAATTTAAATATTTTTCTTCCAGTTCTGCTTTTGTAATTAATCCAAAAATTTTTAAGTCAGGAAAAGCAATTGTTAAATTTAAAATGTATCCAGTTGGAAAAGTTGATAATGATATTTATAACACATTAATAGACGAATCTTATTTAGATATTACTCTTGCCTCTTATGATTTAAAAAATGAAAATGCATCAGACATTAAATATAATCATTATAAAACTCCAATGGACAAAGTCAAAATCAGCGAGAAGTATAGTCAAGAAAAATTTGTAGGAGCTGGTAAAACCTATTATGAAGGTAGTTTTGAGATAGAGGTAAAAGTGCCTTATGAAATACATCCTGCCTTTGAAAAAGGAAAGGATTTGCGAAAAATGGATAAAAAAGAACTTGAGGCTAAATTATTAAGTGCTTACCAAAAAGTATGGAATATCTATCAAGATAAAGAGTATGATAATATTGCCAAATTATCCTATGAAAATTTAAAAGACCAATTTATTACAAAATATCAAGACGAAAAATCTATTAAAAATATGTGGGAAACATTGCTAAGTGCATATAAGAATGATACTTTTCAAATGCAACCTATCAAGGATTACAGACTAGTTTTTTTTTCAGATGGTAAACTAGTGGCTTTAATGCAAAATACAGAGGATTATAGATATAGAGGTAATACGGCATTATGGGCTAGAGTAAATCACGATGGAGGTATGCGCCCATTATTTTGTAATCGTTATTTCTACATTCCAGAGGGCGAAACAGAGTTTAAAGTGTATTAAAACGCGCCTAATAACTCCAAAATCAAAAAATACCTTAACGCAGCAGGTTTAAAAGTTACAGGTGAAATAGTCGTAACAGGCGAAATTGGTTTTGAGCATAATGTTATTGTAAATCCGCTTACAAAAGAATTAACTATTATAGATCATTTAAAAAATGGTTTTGTAAATAAGAATGAAGTATTGTTCAAAGAGCAGATTAGGTTTTTTGCAAATGTTAGTATAAACCCAGATTCGGCATTAGAAAAAATAAATTTCATAACTTATTAAAATACAATGCGTTATATCTTTACTGGTTCCGACATCAATTCCTGTCACATTGGAATTTACAATTTGCATTTTTTCAAGACCTTCATAAATTTTCTTTTTATTAAAATGCGAGGAAATGCAATATCTTTGCTAAAATTATTCTATATGAGACAATATGGTATTTGATCATTGATTGTCTCAAAGGACTTCCAAATGGAAGCCTTTTTACATTTCAGCCAAAATTTGGGATAAAAAAATGAGCCCGAATATTGGGCTCATTTCTATCAAAATCAGTTATAAATTTAGCTAAAATTTTAATTCAATTTATTTAGACGAATTTTTAGTTCTTTTTATTGAATTACAATCTTTTCGGTTTCTTCAAAATGGTCACCCGACATCTTTAATATATAATTCCCAGGAGTTAAACTTGATAAATCCAACTCATTTGTATTACCATCAACTATAATCGAATTTTCTAAAATTCGTTTACCGGTAATATCAAACACTTCAATTTTTGTTTTACCATAATTATTAGAAGAAGTTAATTTTACATTTCCTTCTGAAACCGTAGGATAAACTTTAATTGTATTTATTTTTTCTACTAATAATTCAGCTGTTTTTGCTCCCAAAGCGGCGGTTAAACTTCCTGAAAAAACACCTCTCCCATAAGTAGCAGCATATACTTTATAAGCATTAGGAGCTGTTGGTGAATTTGCTTGAAGATCTAAATCTGTAACTTTTACATTTCTCATGCCGTTATAAGCTTGCTTCCAATTTAATGCTTGATCACTAGTTGCCGCACTATTAAAATTGCTAACATACCAAACCCCTAAGTCAGTTCCAATCATAACTTCAGCTGTATTAAGAGGATTTTGTAAAATAGCTTTTACAGGTAAATCTGGTAAATTACCATCTAACTGATACCAATTAGTACCTCCATTTGACGTGTACCAAATATTGTTTACACCATAGTTGTGCATTGTTAAGAAGATTTGATTATCATTAACTCCAAATTCTATATCGGACACACTCCCAACAAAGTTCGGAGCACTTATGTTAGACCATACAGGAGCAGATCCATTGGCTCCAGTAACTTTTAGTAATTTACCATTCATAGTACCTATATATAAGGTAGTAGGTGTTCCTTTTCCGGTAGCTAATGCGGTTGCATAACCCGTTAATAAAGCATTTGATAAATTAGTTCGAGATACTTGTGTGTTTCCTTTGATATTAGAATATCTTCTTACTTGATAAGTTCCATTTAAAGTAAAATCAGCATATAAAATATCATTTGTAGAATCTAGAGTCATAGCAGGGTAAAATAAACCTGCACCAGAAGTACTATCATTTAAAGTTTTAGTTGTAGTACTTCCTACATTTCTAAGGATCATGCTATCATTATATACATAGTTTGTAATGTAATATTTATCAGATCCTTGATCAAATAATGGTTTTCCCCCATCGCCACCTTGAACTCTAAAAGTATTATTAACTCCAGCAGCAGCTCCTAAAGTAGAATTAGCTGCAGTAGAAGATCCCGAATAATATTGAGAGCCATTATCTTGAGCACCTGCTACAAAAAAATCGCCAGCTACACCTGTAATACCATTTGGCATTACGGCCACTCCTACAAATTGAGTAACGTTAAAACCTGTATTTCTAGCTGTAGCAGGAGTTGTGGTACTAGCAGCATTACTTGTGTAATATACTCCTCCATCATTTCCAAAAAGAGCTACGTTGCTATTACCAGGTTTAAACACCATAGCATGCTGATCAGAATGAACATTGGTAGTCCAATTAGAAATAGTACTCCATGTTACAGCAGGTCCCGTAGCATTAGCTGTTCTATAAAGATCTATACCGCCTACATATAAGATCTTATCATCTACAGGATCTGACTCAATCATCATATCATAAAAAGCCTGTTGTCCTGTAAATCCATAAGTAGTCTCACGTGATTCATTTCCAGCAGGTAATGAGAGAATTGTAGGAGACGTGTTAAACCCATTCGTTGTTAGAGCCAATTGTATCTCTACTTGTGTTGCCGTATTAGGATCATCTTTTAATTGTGATAATACATAAATTTTATCTGGAGTGGTATTAGATGCTTCAATTTCCACACGCTTTCCTCCTCCTTCAGCGACAATTGTATGACGTAAATTAAAAGTATTTCCATTATCTGTTGATTGAAATACTCGACCGCCACCATCGCCATAAGTCCAACTATCAGTAGAAGAAACCCAAATATCACCATCTGCCCCTAATTCAATATCATTAGGACATGTTGGATGTCCCGCTACTGAAGTAGGTAAATTTAATTTAGTCCAAGTACTACCTCCATTGGTAGATTTATATAAACCAAAATTAGATGCGTTAAATAAGGTCCCATTTCGAGATTCTGAATATTGTCCGTCTCCCATAGCAGCATAAATTTCAGAAGTCCCTCCATTATTTTTGATAACTAGATCATTTACAAACTGAACACCCGAAACTTCTAAACCAGAAAACTCAAGAGGTCCAGAAGGTTTTATAGTACCTGTTAAATTTGCTAAGTTAGCAATAAGCAAATCGCCATCTTCTTTAGAAATCATAATACTAGGAATTGTTCCTACAATAGCTGCATCTTCTGACATATTAAAAACAGCACCTCCAGCAGCATTATTCATTATAATAACTCCAACTGCACCAGCATTTTGAGCTATTACTGCCTTTGATTCAAAAGAACAAGTTCCTCTTCTTATTAGAACTATTTTACCTGCGTAATTCTGAGTGGTTGCACTACACGCATCATCTGTAGGAGCTACTCCATCATCCATTAAAACGATTGGTGCTGTAAACACATTTTTTATAGCTCCACCTGGCCATGTAGCAGAACCAGTAGAATATGTTCTTATTGTAGCAGCAGCAGAAGGCGCAACAATTTCTAGATTTTGTAAATTCTTCACGGTTGATGATACCGCTCCACCTCCATAAACTCTGGTCCATGTAACGCCTCTATCCGTTGTTTTCCAAATTCCATTTCCATTTACATCTCCAAAAACATACGACTCTCCTGTACCTACATACCAAACATTGGAGTTGTTAGGATCTATCGCTATGTTTTGAACGTTTACATGTTCAGGAAAAGTATCAATTTTTGTCCATGATGAAGTAGAACTAGCAATGTTATTATTTCTCCATAATCCGCCACTAACACCTCCTGCTACGACAGTATTTCCTGTAGCATCTCCTGGATCAAAAATCATGGCTCTTGTACGTCCTCCCACATTGTTTGGTCCACGTTCTATCCAATTATTTGTTGTAGCATCTCCAGGTATACGTTGAGCTAAAGCTTGTTGACGTGCTTTTTCTAAATCTTTTCGAATTACTTCAATATTTTCATTAGTCGGTCTACCTAAACTAGGATTCATAGTCAGTAGCCATTCTTGTTCATTATATTTATTAGGCGGAATACCTTCTTCTTTTCTTTGTTGTTTCGATAGATAAAAGGCTCTATTAATTTTGTTATGGGCTAAAAATTGCTCATGCTTTTTTCTGAGGATTTTAGCTTCTTTTTTAGAAAGCTTTTTATCAGGTTGTTTTTCTTTTGATATACTTACATCTCCAAGATGTTGAGAATAGCCTAGAGCCACTCCAAACAAAAGAAAGAAACTGGGCAGTATTCTTTTTTTCATATTTAGTTGTTTTTTGGGTTAATACTTGCCAAATATATAATTATTTGATTTAAAAAATACACAATACTATAAAAAAACACATTTTTAATAAAAACACCAAATTACAATGTAAGATTTTTCAACTTATTAAACCCAGATTACGCATTAGACTTCGTTGTGAAACAAAATTTTTCAATAAATTCAAGTGCTCACGGAAAATTTTAGAAGAAGAAATAGTGAACTATTTTGATGATTAAAATTTGAGTACGTGCTTGAATTGGAAGAAAAATAAAGTGGAATAGATTTACTTCGTCTATTCGCTACGCTCGGGTCTAATGTGTAATTCTATCTAACTTATTTTAAGTAATTGATAAAAATTAAAATCTCTAATTTGATTTTATCTTGTCCTATGGCTACAAAATGAGAACGTGATCCGACATTAATTCCTGCCACATTGGGATTTACAATTCGCATTTTTTCGAAACTTTTCATAAATTTTCTTTTTATTAAAATGCGAGGAAATGTAATATCTTAGCTAAAATTATTCTATACGAGATAACATGATGTTTGATCATTGATTGTCTCAAAGGGCTTCCATTTGGAAGCCTTTTTACATTTCAGCCAAAATTTGGAGGGGATAGATTCATCATTTTTTACATAGGCTTTGCTCGCAAGTGCAAGTTAGCTCTCATTTGTCAAAGAATAATACTTTCTTGAAATCTGGGTTAAAAGGATATGCAAACAGAGGCATTGTTATTGTGCTAATAAAAAAGATTTTAAATCTAAAAAACACTTCTTTTTTTTAGGATAATTAATCTATCCTAAAAATTGATAATTTTGTCATTTATACAACAGGAAAAATGACATACTATTGGCAATAGAACTTCTCCCTTGGATCGAAGTGACAAACGCCTCGCCAAATACCTCTAATTTCCACAAAGTCTATGCGTAATGTAGGTTAAAATAAAAATCCCGTTTTTAAGATTTTTTTTCTCAAAAACAGGATGGATTCTTCAATATTCATATAAAGTAAACTTATTGATGAATATTTATATTCAAGATATTTAATTAGAGCATTTCATATAAATAGAATCACTCATTAATTCTTTCATAATAAGTCCTCTTGCTTTCTCTTTAATTGTTTTTTTATCATCGTGCCCCATTCCTTTTGTTCTCACAAAAGATAAAAACTTAACTCTCAAACAACCCGGTTTACCACTAAAAAAAGTATACGAAAAGAGATTTTTATTATCATAAAAAACCATAGGTACAATGGTTAATTGGTGATCTATTGCAATATTAAAGGCTCCGCTTTTAAACTCATCTAAAACAACACTTTCATCATCAGGCACCTTACCTTCAGGAAATATACAAATACTCAATCCTTGTTCTATTCGTGCTTTCGCTCTTTCATATACTTCTGATCGACTTCTCATACTTTCTCGATCTACCATAATAGCAGCTCTCTTGTAAAAAAAACCAAATATAGGTATTTTAACTAATTCTTTTTTTCCTACAAAAACAAAAGGATTTTTCACAACAGCCAACATCAACATAATATCTGTCATTGAAGTATGATTTGCTATAAACATATAACTATGTCCTGATAAAACTTCTTCATCTTCTTTTATTTTATAATAAAAACCCATACCATAAAGAACCGTTTTAGCCCACAAACGTGCCATCTTAAAAAAATAAGGATACCACGAGTCTCTAGAAAGAGATAGAGTTAAAAAAGGAGACATAATAAGGATGGGTATTAAAACTAATACATAAAACCATAAACGCCAGATACTCCAAAAAAGAATTTTTAACATTTGCATAACAATGATTATTTACTTTAAATATGAGTTAAAAAAATTACCTTTGCGAAAATATCATTTTTAAAATTATAATGGCAAAAATATTAACTGGAGTACAAAGTACAGGAACTCCTCATTTAGGAAACCTTTTAGGCGCAATTATACCTGCCATAAAAATGGCTAACCAGCCTGAAAACGAATCTTTTTTATTTATAGCAGATTTACATTCTGTAACGCAAATAAAGGATGGAACTCTTTTAAAAAACAATACTTATAGCACAGCTGCCGCTTGGTTAGCTTGTGGGTTAGATATTAACAAAGTAACTTTTTATCGCCAAAGTGACGTTCCGCAAGTTACAGAACTAACTTGGTACCTAAGTTGTTTTTTCCCTTTTCAAAGATTAACTCTAGCACACTCATTTAAAGACAAGGCAGATAGATTAGAAGATGTAAACGCAGGTCTATTTACTTATCCGATGCTGATGGCTGCCGATATTTTGGCTTATGATGCAGAAATTGTTCCCGTAGGAAAAGACCAATTACAACATGTAGAAATTACACGTGATGTGGCCTCACGTTTTAATCATCAAATGGGAGAAACTTTCGTTTTACCCCAAGCAAAAACAGAAGAAGATACAATGCTTATTCCTGGTACGGATGGTGAAAAAATGAGCAAGTCACGAAATAATACAATTAATATTTTTTTAGACGACAAAGCCTTATTAAAACAAATTAAGGCAATTCAAACAGACAGTACACCACTTGAAGACCCTAAGAATCCTGAAACGTGTAATGTTTTTGCCTTATATAAATTATTAGCAACCGAAGAACAAACAACTCTCCTAAGAGATAAATATTTAGCAGGTAATTTTGGATTTGGACATGCTAAACAAGCACTATATGATTTAATCATTGAGCGTTTTGCCTTTGAAAGAGAACGTTATAATTATTACATGAATAATTTAACTGAGTTGGATAGCGTATTACAAATTGGTGCTGAAAAAGCTTCTGCAATAGCAAATAACGTCATAAAAAGAGTTCGGACAAAACTAGGTTTTGAATAATTTATAAAAAATTATTACTCAAAAGCTTTTTTTGATGAATAAAATTTAAAAACAAACCTTAAAAAAGTCTTAATTTTGATAAAAATTTGTTAAAATCAATTTTCTGTTACACTTTTTATAAATGATTAACCTATCTTTGTACTATGCTTTTGAGGGGTGGTTCCCTCTGAACTTTATAAATTTTCATGATTTATAGTTTTTTGGTTGGTTAATAACATAAAAACTCAGTCATTTTCTGATTGGGTTTTTTTGTTTTTTATTACTTTTGGAATAAAAATTGTAATGTTTGATATCCAAACTATCAATATATAAAAATGAAAAGAAAACTTCTACTATTCATAGCCGTTTTAGGTTTATCATCATTTCAGATTGCAGAACAAAAAAATGAAGCTTTCGGAGTAGGTGAATGGTTAAAATACAGAATTCACTACGGTATAGTAAATGCGGGCTACGCAACGTTAGAATTAAAAGATGCGATTAGAAATAATCGAAAATGCTTTTACGCTGTAGGACATGGATATACAACAGGAATGTCCCGTTTCTTTTTTAAAGTTGAAGACCATTATCAAAGCATTTTCGACCAAGAAACAAACAAACCTTATCAATATCTTCGAAAAATTGATGAAGGAGGATACACTAAAGATCAAGAGGGATTTTTTAATCAAGCTAAAAATTCGATTTTGGTTAAAGATTATAAAAATAAAACAGAAAAAAGTTTATCCGTTACAGAAAATGTACAAGATATCGTTTCATCATTTTATTATTTAAGAAATCATCCTAAAGCGAGTGGACTAGCAGTAGGTGAATCAATCATTATTGATATGTTTTTTGATGATGAAGTTTACAAATTTAAAATGCGTTTTCTAGGTCGAGAAACTATTAGCACAAAATTCGGAGAAGTTAAAACATTAATATTCAGACCACTTGTTCAACACGGTAGAGTTTTCAAGGAAGAAGAAAGCCTAACCGTATGGGTAAGCGATGACGAAAACAAAATACCACTACGAATCAAAGCTAGTTTAGCAGTAGGCTCTTTAAAAGCAGATTTAGATAATTTTAGAGGACTTAAAAACCCTTTTTTAATTGTAAAAAATTAATAAAATGAATGATTATTCTAACTTAGTAGATAAAATTGATCAAAAATACCAATCTTTAGATCAAAAAACAGAAGCCTATTTAGAAGGGCTTCTTTGGTCTAAACCCATTACATACTGGGATTACATACAAACAGACACGCTTTTAAGTCTTCAAAATCAGAGAACTGTATTTCCAGATGAAAATGTATTTATCATGTATCATCAAGTAAACGAACTTTTGTTTAAAATGATCTTATGGGAAATAAAACAGGTTTCGTATGCAGAAAAACTAACAACTCATTTTTTTACAGATAGACTTATGCGTATTAGTCGTTATTTTGACATGCTAACTACCTCTTTTACTATAATGGGAGAAGGCATGGAGGTAGAACAATACATGAAATTTCGCCATACGCTTACCCCTGCAAGCGGTTTTCAAAGCGCTCAATATCGTATGATTGAGTTTTGCTCGACTGATTTAATTAATCTCATTGATTACCGCTATAGATCAACTATTGACAGAAATACTTCTTATACTCATGCTTTTGAACATTTGTATTGGCAAGCTGCTGGCAAAAACTATGAAACAGGTAAAAAATCCTATTTCTTAGAACAGTTTGAAGAAAAATATAAAAAAGAATTCCTTCAAATCATGGAGGAATATAACACTATAAATTTATGGCGTAAGTTCAAACAATTACCCACTGAAGACCAAGAAAACACGAAACTAATTCAAGCCATGCGCCATTACGATTATACCGTAAACATTACTTGGGTAATGGGACATTATCGTGCAGCTCAAAAATACATAGATAACGGCAAAGGCAATGGCGAAGCAACAGGAGGAAGCGATTGGAAAAAATATATGCACCCACGCTACCAACGCCGTATATTTTTCCCCGAATTATGGTCTGAAGAAGAACTAAAAAACTGGGGAGAACACGTATAGTAAATACGTTCAAAAAACCTACACCAAACTAAACTCAATATTTACAATCTCTGAATATAATTTAACTCTTCAATATGAATTTCCCTTCCGTAAACCCTACTAAAACAACTGCTTGGAATAAATTAAAAAAACATTTTACCGAAATACAAGACATTTCTATGCAAGAAATGTTTAGAAATGACACAAAAAGAGCAGAAAAATTCCATGTTGAATGGAATCATTTTCTCTTAGATTATTCAAAAAACAGAATTAACGAAACGACATTATCATTATTAATAGAATTAGCAGAAGAATGCTTATTAAAAGAAGCGATAACCTTACAATTTTCTGGAAGTAAAATAAACAAAACTGAAAACCGAGCAGTATTACATACTGCTCTAAGAGCACCTAAAACAGCCGAACTACATTTAGATAATACAAATATCATTCAAGATATATGGGAGGTAAAAGAAAAGATAAAACAATTTTCTGAGGAAATTATTCTTGGAAAAAGAAAAGGATATAGCGGTAAGCCTTTTACAGACATCGTAAATATAGGCATTGGAGGTTCTGATTTGGGACCTGCTATGGTAACGGAAGCCCTATCCTATTACCAAAATCATCTTAAAATTCATTTTATTTCTAATATTGATGGAGACCATTCCTTTGAAATCTTAAAAAACTTAAATCCTGAAACCACTTTATTTATCGTTGTTTCAAAGACATTTACAACACAAGAAACTCTTGCCAATGCTTTTATTGCTAAAAAATGGTTATTAGCACATACTGATGAACAATTTATAAAGAATCATTTTGTCGCAGTTTCAACGGAAATAAAAAAGACAGTAGAATTTGGAATAGATACTAATAATATTTTTCCCATTTGGGATTGGGTAGGAGGTCGTTTTTCATTATGGGGAGCTGTCGGTCTTTCTATTGCCTTATCTATAGGATACGAACAATACGAACAATTATTGTCTGGAGCTTACAAAATGGATCAGCATTTTAAAGATACCCCATTAAATAAAAACATTCCCGTTATTATGGGACTTTTAAGTATTTGGTACAACAATTTCTTTAATGCAGAAACAGAAGCTATTATTCCCTATACGCAATATTTACAAAAATTTGCTCCTTACCTTCAACAAGGTATTATGGAAAGTAATGGAAAAAAAGTAAGTCGTTTAGGTGTTCCTGTAGATTATCAAACAGGTACTATTATTTGGGGAGAACCAGGAACAAATTCTCAACACGCTTTCTTCCAACTTATACACCAAGGCACTAAATTAATCCCTACCGACTTTATAGGATTTAAAAAATCATTACATGGTAATGTAGCGCATCATCAAAAACTCATGGCTAATTTTTTTGCTCAAACGGAAGCATTATTAAATGGAAAGAATGAAAAACAAGTAATAAGTGAACTTGAAAAACGAAATCTAGATAAAGTCAAACAACAAGAATTACTACCATATAAAATATTTGACGGAAACAAACCAACTAATACTCTTTTAATAAACCAACTTACACCCGAAACATTAGGAAGTTTAATTGCATTATATGAACACAAAATATATGTACAAGGAGTCATCTGGAACATTTTTAGTTATGATCAATGGGGAGTAGAATTAGGTAAAGAACTAGCCCATAAAATTTTAGAAGAATTTAACACACCTCATTTTGAATCACACGATTCTTCCACCCTATTCCTGTTAAATAAATTTATAAAGGAATAAGTTTTTGCAAAAAAAAAACAAAAAACAGAGTTGAATGTGATTTTATAAACAAAAAAAATCACATTCAACCTATAGTTGTGTTAAAGTTTTTTTAAAAATTAACATTGCCTTAACATTACCTCATTAAATATGTTTGAATTTTGTACCATCACTTTTAAATCTAAAAACACAACAAATGAAGAACATGAAAAATTGGTTTTTGGCAACTATGATGTTAGCTTGTGCTTCCTTTTTTGCACAAAATAAGATCATGGGAACGATCCAAGATGAAACAGGTGCACTACCTGGTGCAAATGTGGCTCTTGAAGGAACGAGGCAAAATGTATCATCAGCTTTTGATGGTGGGTTTTTAATAGAAACTAAAAACACAAAAGGAAATTTATTAATTACTTATTTAGGTTTTGAACCCAAAAGAGTCGCTTTTACCGTTTCTAATGGAAAAGCAGATCTAGGCATTATAGTATTAAAAGATAAAGGAAATGTATTAGGAGAAGTTGTCATTAAATCTACTGTAGTAGATATTGCAAAAGATCGTAAAACTCCTGTAGCCGTTTCAACAATTAAAGCATCTGAAATCAGAGAAAAATTAGGAACAAAGGAATTTCCTGAAATATTAGCAACTACTCCATCTGTATACGCAACAAAGTCGGGAGGGGGATTTGGTGATTCGCGTGTTAACATTCGTGGTTTTGATCAAAAAAATATTGCCGTTATGATAAATGGTGTACCAGTAAACGATATGGAGAATGGTTTAGTTTTCTGGAGTAACTGGGCTGGTTTATCAGATGTAACAACTGCTATGCAAGTACAAAGAGGATTAGGATCTTCAAAATTAGCAATATCTTCTGTAGGAGGAACAATTAATGTTGTTACTCGAACAGCAGACGCTAAAAAAGGAGGTAGTTTATCAGCAACCATTGCAAATAATGACCATATAAAAACATTGGCATCATATTCAACAGGTAAACTCGAAAACGGGCTATCTGCTTCTTTCTTATTAAGTAGTACACAAGGAAATGGATATGCTAATGGGACTAAGTATTTTGGGCAAAGTTATTTCATTGGTTTGGGATATGATATTAATGAAAAACACAATTTACAATTTACATTCACAGGTGCTCCACAATGGCATAACCAAAGAAGTTTTGCAAATACTATTGCTGATTATATTAAATATGGTTCAAATGGAGAACCTAATATAAAATACAATTCAGATTGGGGTTATTTGAATGGACAAGAATATTCTTGGGTTACTAACTACTATCACAAACCTGTAGCTTCCCTTAATTATGATATTAAATTTAGCGATAAAGTAAAATTATCTTCTGTTTTTTACGGTTCTTGGGGACGTGGGGCAGGTTCAGGCTTTACAGGCAAAACACCTACAACATTTAAGACCGCTAGTGGATTAGTTCCGTTTAATGACTTCGTAGCTTTCAATAGAGGAGAGTATGTAGCATCTAAAGGAGAATCTGTAACTCCAATAACAGGACCCCAAATTTCACCCAATTCAAATGGTTTATATCTAACAGATAGAGCCACAGGCTTTACTAAAAGAGCTAATATAAATTCACACGACTGGTATGGTGCTATTATAAACTTAAATACTAAGTTAAGTAAAACATTAACTTTAGATTTTGGTATAGATGCAAGAACTTATATAGGCTACCATTTCAGAAATTTGGTTGATTTATTAGGAGCAGATGGTTTTAAAGATAATAGAGATATAAACAATCCTAATAGAGTTTTATATCAGACATACTCAGCAAAGCCTTCATTTAACCCTTGGAGCAATGTAAAAGACCAAGAAAGAATTGAATATAATAATGATGGACATGTTAGATGGTATGGTGCATTTACACAATTAGAATATTCAACAGATAAGTTAACAGCTTTTTTTCAAGGAGCAGTATCACAACAAGGATTTAAACGCGTAGATACATTTACATACAAAGTATCAGATCCTTTATATTCAACAGATTACAAAAATATAATAGGCGGAAATATAAAAGGAGGACTAAATTATAATATTAACGAAAAAATGAATATTTTCGTTAATGGAGGTTATTACTCAAAACAACCTTTTTACAACGCTGTTTACCCTAACAACCTTTCTATAGTAGCAGGAAATCTTACAAATGAAAAAATACTAGGATTAGAAGGTGGATATGGTTTTAAATCTTCTATTTTTAATGCTAATTTAAATGTATACTATACTAGTTGGAAAGATCGCTTCCAAAGACAATTAGATTTTGATGTTGCAAATGTAGGAGGCTACTATAACTTCAGCGGTATTCAACAAGTACACAAAGGTATTGAGTTAGAGACAAGCATAAAACCGATTGACAATTTAACAATTAACCTAATGGGTTCTATCGGTGATTGGAGATATAAAAACAATGCTACAAGTGATCGTTTTGATGCTAACAATAATCAAATTACAGGAGGAAAACCAGAAACGTTGTATTTAGACAACCTGAAAGTAGGTGATGTAGCTCAAACTACAGCTAGTGCAGGTGCAACTTATGAAATTCTAAAAGGACTAAAAGTTGATGCTACCTATTTATACACAGACAAACTATATGCTGCTATAAACACTCAAAATTTCACATCTGCTAACAATAAAGGCGCATTACAATTACCTAGTTATGGTTTATTAGATGCTGGTTTTTCGTTTAAAACATATAGAGTAAAAGATAGTAACGACTATTTTAACTTTAGAGTGAATATAAATAATGTCTTAAATACTGTTTATATTTCTGAATCTAGAACTAATATTTTTGCAGATGATCAAGTAGCTAATGCTCCAGCTGGTACAACTTATGCAAATTCAAACCGTTTGTACAAAGGAATAGCTAATGCCAATCAAGTATTCTTTGGTTTTGGTAGAACGTGGAACTTTACGTTTTCCTATAACTTCTAATACACTATATATCTTATAAAAATAAGCCCCCGCCTTTCTTAATTATTGAGAACAATAAATAAGAAAGGCGGTTTTTTTATTATTAGTATTATATTTCACTTATAACTTTAGCATCAAACCCAGATTTCATATAGACTTCGTTATAAAACAAAATATACCAATAAGTTCAAGTGTTCATGAAAAATAGGTTAAATCCTGGTTGTAATATACATTCATAGCACAGATCCATTCTATATTTGGTAAATACTCTAGGTGAAATAATTTCTATATCTAAACATCCTTTACGTTCTGCTATATTAATTGGTCTTTATAACCCCAAAAGATATAAACAAATAAACCTAAATAAGCAATACAAACAAATAGTTTAATTAGTGTAGAAGTAACAAAACCAACAAATGCACCTAATGCAGCTTTAAATGCTCTTTTATGATTTTGAGAATCAAAAAACAATTCACCCAAGTAAGCTCCTACAAAAGGCCCTACTAAAAAACCAATAGGAGGAATAAAAAGACCAACAATTAGCCCAATATTTGTTCCCAAAACACCATATTTAGATCCGCCAAAACGTTTTGTTCCTTGTGCTGGAATTAAATAATCAAAAATGATAACAATTATAGTGACTAACAGACTTATTCCTAAAATCCAATAATTAAAAGGAATAGCTTTGGTAAGATACAAAAATAACAATCCAACCCAGCTCAAACTTGGCCCAGGTAACGCAGGCAAAACGCTTCCTATAATCCCTATTAAAACACATAAAAAACCAATAATTACCAATGCTAAATCCATAAAATATTTTATTATTTTTGTCCTATAAATGTAAAAACTAAAAAGAATTTGACATAATGAACCTTATAAAAAATAATTTATTAGTATTGATCGCTTCATTTTCTGTAGTGAGCTGTCAATATTTTGAAAAAAAAGAACCAAACAAAGAAGATCTTTTAAAAAAAGAATTGAGTAAAATAAATTGGTATACAGTAGATGAATATCCTTCTATAATGGAATGTGAATCTATAGCAGATAAAGAATTAAGAAAAGAATGCTTTTTTCAAACATTAACCAAAAATATTTATGAAAAAATAACAACCGATACTGTTAAAACATTATTACCCAGACTAGATTCTTTAAAAATACGGGTTGTAATTTATCCTAATTCAAAAGTAGATTTTTCGACAATATTACCATCTAGTGCGGTGGATCCTGAATACACAGATAGTATTTTACGCTCTAAATTGGTTCATTTTCCTGTAATTGAACCTGCTATAAAAAGAGGAATGAAAGTAAAATCAGAATTTTTCATCCCAATTAAATTAAAATAGTTTTTTACTTCATAAAGGTTCTTCCTTTCCAACTATATTGACCAAATAAGGAATAAATTACAACGAATGAACTAAAAAAAGCGTAAATAAAAATAGAAAGAATTAAAAACCTTAATGGTTTTTCAAAATATTGAGAAGATATTCTAAATAAAACATAATCAACTAAAGACTTAATGGCTAAAACCATAATTAAGAGTTTACCTCCAAAACCAAAAAAAAGAGAACTACAAACGAGTAATATAAGAACAAAATTCATCAAAAAAACAGAAAGTCCTAATTGTTTACTATAAATAGATTGATAATTTCCTGTCTTACTTGCCCATCTGACCCGTTGATAAAATAATCTTTTAAAGGTAGGTTCCGTTTTTGTATAAACGGTGGCTTTTTTATTTTTAAGAAAATAAACTCTTTTTAAATCTTTTTTTATTGCTTTCTGAAGTAAAAAAACATCGTCGCCACTAGCAATTTTTTCATTTCCTTCAAAACCTTTTAAATCCTCAAAAAAAGATTTTAGATAACAAAAATTAGCCCCATTACACATAAAAGCTTGACTATTCCCAAAACTACCTATAGTAGTACCTTGTAAACTTAACAAATCTAGATACTGAAAATTTTGTAAAAAATTTTTAATAGGATTAAATAAGACACCTGATGCTACCATTTTAGGTTTATTTTCCTGAATAAAAGCATCATAAATAGTTAACCATTCCTTATTCACTATACAATCTGCATCCGTGGTGATAATCCAATCATTTTGAGCTATAGCAATAGCTGTATTAATAGCGTCTTTTTTAGGAGCATCAGATTTTCGAATAGTATCTATCAAAACTATTTTATAATTATAATCTAACACCTCAAATTTAACATCTGAATCATCGTCTACCAAAATAACTTCAAATAAATAACTCGGATAATTTATTTTTTTAAAGGAAGCTAGCAGATTGGGTAAGTTTTCATTCTCATTTCGAAAAGGAACAATTATTGAAAATGTAGTTTTAGGATCGACTTGCTTATATGAAAATTTTTTAACCTTAGTAAAACCAACGCATAACCAAAAAATATTGATGCTATAGCCAACTAAAATTAAATAAATTATCAATACAAAAACATCCATTATTGTTCTTGTTTATTTGATTTTATCAATTTAAAATTTAGCACAAAATAACTTCCTATAACTACAGGTAAAACAGTATTTAAAATCCACATTAAACTACTAATAAAAAGAACAATCCATTCATTCACTTTTAATAACCCAAAGAAAAAAACAGCTACACTTCCCTTTATCGCAAAATCCAAAAATTGAAAGGAAGGCAATGATGATGCTAAAAAATATACCGATGTAATTACACTCATCAGAAGTAAGTAAGGTAAATCAACCCCAAAAAATAAAAACAAAAAATAATATTGATGAGAAAATGTTAAATAGCGCAAAAAACCCAAAAACACATTTTTTTGGTGTATCTTTTTAGGAATTGTATTGATTTTATACACCAGTCCTTCTATAGAATATTTTCCTATTTTAATCTTTTTTAAGAATATAATTGTTAGTATTAAAAAGATAGAAAAACCTAAAATAGCAAAAATCATTTTAGAACTTATGACTTCAAAATGCGCATTAAAATACAACAATCCCAGTATGCCAAAAAATACGGTTAAGATTAACTGAACACCATTACAAATAAGATTTAAAAAAATAACCTTGGAAGTTTGACTCTTCTGAAAAAACAAAGCTTTACCTGCATATTCTCCTATTCCGTTAGGTGTAAACAAAGCTAAAGTTAAGGCCCCTAAAACCTGTTTTGTAGATTCAACTAATGAAATAGTCTTTATCTCTTGAACTAAATTTTGCCATTTTAAAATTTCGATAAACCGGTTTAAAACAGATAAAAATAAGATAAAAACAATCGTATACCAAGGTTGTTTTGATAAAATTTGATTTTTAAAACGATTAAAATCTACAGCGGATTGAGTTGACAACTTTTCATATATAAAATAAAAAGCTCCTCCTACAACAATTAGTTTAAGAAGAAGTGTCAAGAATTGTTTAGATTTGTTGGGTATTTTTTGCATTGGAGCAAAGTAACAAAACTTTGAACTTGAAACTTAAAACTTGAAATAAAAAATTTGACAAACGAAAGAATAATTTTAGGTATTGATCCGGGAACTACTATTATGGGATTTGGATTAATTAAAGTCGTAAATAAAAAAATGGAATTTATTCAATTAAATGAATTACTATTAAACAAGTATGATAATCATTATTTAAAACTCCAAAAAATTTTTGAACGGACTATAGAATTAATAGACACGTATCATCCTGATGAAATTGCCATTGAAGCCCCTTTTTTTGGCAAAAATGTACAATCAATGCTAAAATTAGGACGTGCACAAGGAGTCGCTATGGCAGCGGGCTTATCACGCCAGATACCTATAACGGAATATGAACCTAAAAAAATAAAAATGGCAATTACAGGAAATGGTAATGCCAGTAAAGAACAAGTAGCTAAAATGCTTCAACAGCTTTTAAAATTAAAAGAACTTCCTAAAAATTTAGATTCTACAGATGGTTTAGCCGCCGCAGTATGCCATTTTTTTAACTCTGGAAAAATTGAATTGGGCAAAAGTTATTCTGGTTGGGAAGCATTTGTAAAGCAAAATGAAGAAAGAATAAAAAATAAATAATTTTAGATCGTTTTTCAAACTAATTAACTGTTAATTAAAGTTTTCCTACAATTAAAAATATGTCCGGAATTTACATTCATATACCATTCTGCAAACAAGCATGTCATTATTGTGATTTTCATTTTTCAACTTCATTTAAAAAAAAGGACGAAATGATTGAAGCATTAGTAAAGGAAATCGTCATGCGAAAAATAGAATTTAGAAATGAGGTAGTGGAAACCATTTATTTTGGAGGTGGAACTCCTTCTGTATTAGCAATTAAGGATATACAGCTTTTGATTAATGAAGTTTACAAAAATTATAAAGTTGCTAATAATCCAGAAATCACCTTAGAAGCTAATCCTGATGATTTAGAAAGAAGTCATTTATTTCAGGATTTAAAATCCGTTGGGATCAACCGTCTTTCTATTGGTATACAGTCCTTTCATGAAGCAGATTTACAACTAATGAATCGTGCACATAACGCACATCAAGCAAAAAAAAGTTTAAAATTGGCCACCCAATATTTTGATAATATTTCAGTCGATCTAATATATGGAATTCCAGGGTTAACAAATAAAATGTGGTTAGACAATATTCAAGTCTTATTAGATCTAAATATTCCTCATATTTCCAGTTATGCTTTAACTGTTGAATCCAAAACCGCTTTACAAAAATTTATCCAAGCTGGTAAAATTTCATCTCCAGACGAAGAAATTGCTCACGAACAGTTTTTGTTACTTGTTGACACTTTAGAAAAAAAAGGTTTTATACATTATGAATTATCCAATTTTGGAAAAGAAAATTATTTTTCTAGAAATAATTCAGCCTATTGGTTAGGAAAAAAATACCTAGGCATAGGCCCTTCTGCTCATAGCTATAACGGAATTAATCGAAGTTGGAATATAACCAATAATTCACTATACATAAAATCGTTACAAGAAAACAAATTACCAACGGAAATAGAAACTCTTACGTTAACAGATCGTTACAATGAGTATGTAATGACAGGATTACGAACTGTTTGGGGCGTTTCTTTAGAACGAATTAGAAAAGAATTTGGAAATAACTATTTTGAATATCTAATAAAAAATGTACAACCATTCCTAAATAATGAACAATTGATATTAAAAGACAATATCTTAAAAACCACACGCAAAGGAAAATTCTTTTGTGATGGCATAGCAAGTGATTTATTTTTTTTAAATTTGAATAACCACGAGGGACATCTAAAATGAAATTATAAGAAAAGTAGTACTAATTAATTTGTCGCCTTACTTCAGGAAGGATTGTATTATTTAGGACTATGCCATTTTTCCCCTTGATTGAAATGACAAAATTAAGATCTTTTTCAATAGCTTTTGTGTAATTTTTGTGCGTTTTATACTAAAATGATTTTAAAAGTAGACCATCTTATTTTCGACTTATCAAAACCCTTTGATATTTCGATCCCATTAAGTAATACCGAGAAAAATCCAATTGCTTGGTACATAGAAAAACCAATAATAGAACCCGTTCGCTTTGATGAGTGGGTTGGTAAAGTCTCCGAGGGCAGTTCAGTTAATTTTAATTCCATCCTTTTCAACCCCCACGGACATGGTACTCATACGGAATGCTTAGGACATATCACAAGAAATTTTTACAGTATTAATGACTGTTTAAAAGAATTTTTCTTTATAGCCAAAGTAATTACAATACAGCCTGAACCAATGGATGAAGATTTTATTATTACAAAAAAAAGAGTAGAAGACAAACTCATAACTTTAAGTGAAAAAGAAAAAGCTTTTCATCCTTTTCAAGCACTAATAATACGTACTATCCCTAATAATAAAGATAAAAAATCAAAAAAGTACTCAAACACAAATCCTCCTTATCTAACGGAAGAAACGGCGGTTTATTTACGAGAAATAGGCATTAAACACCTGTTAATTGATTTACCTAGTATAGATAGAGAAAATGATGAAGGCAAGTTATTAGCTCATAAAGCATTTTGGAATGTAAAAAATATAAATCAATTAAATCCTGATGCTCGTATGGATTGTACAATTACCGAAATGATTTTTGTTGATAATATAATTACCGATGGTACCTACTTGCTAAATTTACAAATAGCTTCTTTTGAAAATGATGCAAGCCCTAGTAAGCCCATTTTGTATGCTAAAAACCATCCCAAAACACGCTAAAATGTTAGTAGAAGTTTCAACCGATAAATCCAGATTAGACATCTCTTTTATTCACCATTTCTTAAAAGACATTTATTGGTCTGCACCTCGAACGATAGAAGAAGTACAAAAAGCAATAGACTCTTCCGTATGTTTTGGTTTGTATCGCAAAGAAGAACAAATTGGTTTTGCTAGAGTAATCACAGATTATGTGATTTTTGCTTATGTAATGGATGTTTTTATAAACGAAGATTATCGAGGAAACGGATACTCTTCAATATTAATAAAAAGAATGTTAGAAGATCCCCGTTTACAAGAAGTTAAAATTTGGCGTTTAGCAACCCGAGATGCGCACTTTTTATATGAAAAATTTGGTTTTAAAAAACTTGCTTATCCTGAACGAATGATGGAAAAAATAATTCAATAAATGATACAAAATGAATATAGAACAACTTTATGATTTTTGCTTATCCAAAAAAGGCGTTACTGAGCATTTCCCCTTTGACCAAGATATTTTAGTTTTTAAAGTAGGAGGCAAAATATTTTGTTTAACTTCTTTAAACGAGTGGGAAAAAGGAAGCCCTTCTCTAAATCTAAAATGTGATCCTGAAAAAGCACAACAATTACGCGTAGAATATAATGCTATACGACCAGGTTATCACATGAATAAAAAACACTGGAATACCATTAAATATAAAGACGATGTTTCTGATAAGATGATAGTAGAATTAATTAATCATTCCTATGATTTAGTATTTAAAAGCTTAACTCAAAAAATACAATTAGAAATATCTCATATAAAATCTTAATTTATATCAAATAAGCTATTCAAAATATATTCGGGAATCTGAATTGGATATCAGGATCATAATTTTGAACCAGTTAATCCTAACTTTTTTAAAATATGACATTTCACCTATTTCGTACTTATAAAAGATAAACTTGATTCAATTGGCATCAATATAAAAAAGGATTCATTTCATTTCGTGCTTCAAACTTTGTGATAAAACAAACATCAAATTACGGCAGTTATCCCCCATCTGCTAGAAAAATTTTTTGTGCATATTCATTTACTTCACCTTTCATCTTTACCTCGAAGTCAAATGCAGAATTTAGGATATGTTCAAGTACTCACGGAAAATTTTAGAAGAAGAAATAAAGAACTATTTTGATGATTAAAAGGGCATACCTACTTGATTTTTTTTTAAAAAAAGTAAAATAAATTTGCTTCGCCAATTCACCTCGTTCGAGTCTAATAGAGAATTGGGATTTAAATTACAATCATCCAATCAATTTATAGTCTATTCATCAATATATTTTCCTATTTTTGTAATCTTAATTCAATCTAAATAAACAAGTGAAGATTAACTTATCCCAATTAACGGAAGGTCAAAAGGCAAAAATCGACGATTTTGATATTGACAGTATACCTTTAAAATTATTAGAAATGGGATGTCTTCCTGGTAATGAAGTTCAATTATTACAAGTAGCTCCTCTGGGTGATCCATTATATCTATTAGTTAATGATTCTCATTTAGCTATCCGAAAAGAAACAGCTGATGCTATTCAAGTAACCCTTTTTGATATTGATTAATGAAAGTTGGTAATATTAACATTGCATTAATTGGTAATCCCAATGTGGGAAAAACTTCTGTTTTTAATCAACTTACAGGATTAAATCAACAAGTTGGAAATTACCCAGGAATTACTGTTGAAAAAAAAGTAGGCATATCTAAATTAGCCTCTAATCTAAAAGCTACAATACTCGATTTACCTGGAACCTATAGTTTAAATGCAAGTTCATTAGACGAAAATGTGGTAATTGAATTACTTTTAAACAAAAATGACAAAGACTATCCTGATGTAGCAATAGTAGTAACAGATGTCGAAAATTTAAAACGAAATTTACTACTTTTTACCCAAATAAAAGATTTAGAAATTCCAACTATTTTGGTCATCAATATGGCAGATAGAATGTCATACAAAGGGATTTCATTGGATATTCCTTATCTAGAAAAAACACTCAAAACCAAAATTGCTTTGGTAAGTTCACGAAAAGGAGAAGGAATAGACACGCTGAAAAATTTAATTATTAATTATAAAAACCTACCAATTGAACCTTGTTTAAACGCTTCTGAAATTGATTTAGAGTATTTTAACGATCTACAAAAGGCCTTTCCGAATCAATTATTATACAAACTATGGTTAGTAATTACACAAGATATAAACTTTATTAACTTAGATCGTAAAGAACTGCCCGATCCTTCATTTACTAAATCAAAAGATCAATTAAAACGTCTTCAACACAAAGAAACGATTAAACGTTATCAATTCATTAATCAAACGCTCAAAATAGGACAAAAGATTGATATTAATCAAGCCAAAGATTTACGTAGCCATCTAGATCGTATTTTAATGCATAAAGTTTGGGGATATTTTATTTTCTTTTTTATCCTAATGCTCATTTTTCAATCTATTTTTGATTGGGCAAGTATTCCTATGGATTTTATAGATAATAGTTTTACTTCTTTGGCTGGTTGGGTAGCAACTAAAATACCAGCAGGTATTTTAACAGATTTAATTACACAAGGCATTATACCAGGAATAGGAGGTATTATTATTTTTATTCCACAAATCGCCTTTCTATTCATGTTTATCTCTATTTTAGAAGAAAGTGGCTATATGAGTCGAGTCGTGTTTATAATGGACAAATTAATGCGTCGATTTGGACTTTCTGGCAAAAGTGTAGTTCCTTTGATTTCTGGTACTGCTTGTGCAATTCCTGCTATCATGGCTACACGAAATATTGAAAATTGGAAAGAACGTTTAATATCTATATTAGTAACACCTTTTACAACCTGCTCAGCAAGGCTACCTGTATATGCTATCATTATTTCCATAATAGTCCCTAATCAGCGCATTTTGTATATTTTTAACATGCAAGGATTGGCTCTAATGGCTATGTATCTAATTGGTTTTTTAATGGCTCTCATTTCTGCTTGGATTTTGCATAAATCATTACACATCCGTTCTAATTCTTATTTTGTTATTGAAATGCCCAATTACAAATTACCTATGTTTAAAAATGTGGGAATTAATGTAATTGAAAAAACAAAATCTTTTGTTTTGGGTGCTGGTAAAATTATTTTGGCATTATCTATTATTTTGTGGTTTTTAGCTTCCTATGGTCCTGGAGAAAACTTTAAGAATGCTGAAAAAATCATAACAGAACAATCTAAATCAACTAAGGATTTAGGAAATCGGATAGCTTCCTATAAACTTGAAAATTCATACATTGGTAAAATAGGTAAAGGAATAGAACCCATAATTAAACCATTAGGTTATGACTGGAAAATAGGAATTGCCATTGTTTCTTCGTTTGCAGCGCGTGAAGTCTTTGTAGGCACTCTTGCTACCATTTATAGCATTGAAGACTCCGAAGATCAGGAAGCTACCGTTAAAAACCGTTTAGCTAAAGAAATAAATCCTCATACAGGAGAAAAATTATTTAATACCGCTACTGGCGTTTCTTTGTTATTGTTTTATGCCTTTGCTATGCAATGTATAAGCACACTGGCTATTACAAAAAAAGAGACAAATAGTTGGACATGGCCTATAATACAATTACTCTTCATGTCTGGATTTGCCTATTTAGTTTCCTTTATTGCATATCAAGTTTTAAAATAGCAGATCATATAACTTTTTATTCAACTCAGGTTACAGGATAGAATACCATGACGATTAAAAAAGTAAAGAAGTAAAAATACAAGGAAATTTTACTCATCAAAATAATACTATCCTATTTTGATGGGTAAAATATGAATACACTCTTTAATAGAAAAAACAAATAGATTTCTAATACTGAATTGAGTAAATCAGTAAAACATGTTTTAAACCCAGAATTATGATACAAGAAATAATTGCTTTTTTGCTACTTATTTTAGCTGTAAGTTACTTATACAAAAAATTCTTTGGCAAAAAAAAACCAAAGAATTCATGTGATACTAATTGTAATTGCCACTAATACCCTAATAGTATAGTATAATCCGTTGAACGAATTTGTTTGCCATCTCCTTTTTTAGCTGGTAAAACACTTATGGTTTGTAAAATCTTCTCAGATTTAGGCAAATGGGAACGAAACCATTCTAAAATTTCTTCTTGTTCGTTTGCTCTTACAATAAATTGTTTTTCTTCTTTTATTTGCCCATCTTCACAATACGCAAGTTGTATTGTTACTTCTCCTTCCCAAATACATTTTACTCCCTCTGGGCATCTAGAATCATTAAAAACCTTTTGTAACACAATTTTTTTTCCTTTTGTACCCTCAATTTTTTGATCTATTTGAGAAATAGAACGATTGCTTCCGCAACTAACAAAAAGGATTGTAAACAGTAATAGGTTAAAAGTCTTTTTCATAAGAATTATATTCATTTATTCCTTTTTAACAATATACAAAGGGATTGATATCGCATGTCTTAACTTATCAACTGTTGTGCCAAAAAGCATATCCTTATATCCCGTATGTCCATGCGTTCCCATTACTAAAATATCAAATTTATTTGTATTAATAATGTTAGCTATGGCTTTTGTAGGTTTACCAAATCCGAGTTGCCATTCTACCATATATCCCAACTCTATCAAATGATCTTGATACTTATTTAATAATTTCTTATCCATTTTTGTTTCCTGATCTTTTATGTACTGCCCATAAAAAATAGCGCCTACACTTTCTACAATATGTATCAAGGTATAATTAGCTTCCTTTCCTCCTAACTCAATAGCGTGCTTTACAGCTAGCTCATCTGCATTTGAAAAATCTAATGCAATGGCAATATTTTTTCTACTAATGGCATTTGTTGTATTAAGTTTAAGAACACTATTCTGATGAGTCGTATGTTTATACTCATTAAACGTAGGTTTAAAAAAAGGTTTAAATATGATATATAAAAGCAGTACACCAAAACCTATACTAATAGGCACCACAGTTAACCATAGGCTAATTGCATTATTGTACATTTCAAGTACATTTTGTATTTCTCCAAAAACCAATTTCACATTTAAACTTACGATAATTAAAGCAATAATCCATGCCACAACTTGTGTAAACTTATTTATTTCAAAACCATTCATTTTAGCTGGATCACTCACAAAATGAATTAAAGGAATGATTGCAAAACCTAATTGCATACTCAGAATGACTTGACTAAAAATAAGCATCTTTCCTGTTACATCTTCACCAAACATGGTAATGATAATAACAGCAGGTACTATAGCTATTAATCGAGTTAAAATACGCCTTACCCATGGTTGGATACGTAAATTTAGATAGCCTTCCATTACAATTTGTCCCGCTAATGTACCCGTAATAGTTGAACTTTGCCCCGCTGCTATTAGAGCGATAGCAAATAATGAAGCAGCCCATTTTGTACCTAACATCGGTGCTAACAATTGGTGTGCATCTTGTATTTCCGCTACTTCATAAAGTCCATTCTTATAAAATGTAGCTGCTGCTAGAATTAAGATAGCTGCATTAACAAAAAAAGCTAAATTTAGCGCAATAGTAGAATCTATAATATTATACCTAATAGCTTGTTTAATACCCGCTTTAGTTCGTTCAAATTTACGTGTTTGTACTAAAGAAGAATGAAGATATAAATTATGAGGCATAACTGTAGCTCCTATTATTCCTATTGCTATGTACAAAGCTGTTTGATTTGAAATGGACGGAATGAGTCCACTAACAACTTTAGTCATTTCGGGTTCAGCAAACATCATTTCAAAAACAAAACAAGCTCCAATAATGGCAACTAATGTTATAACAAAAGCTTCCATTTTTCTAATTCCTTTATTAATTAAAAAAAGTAATAAGAAGGTATCTAAAACAGTAATCATTACACCTTGCAGCAAAGGCATTCCGAATAGCAAATTAATACCTATGGCCATTCCTAAAACTTCTGCTAAATCGCAAGCTGCAATGGCTATTTCAGCTAATATATATAAAAACAAGTTTACAAGAGGCGAGTACGTTTCACGAGAAGCCTGTGCTAAATCACGCTGCGTTACAATACCTAATCTAGCACTAAGACTTTGTAATAACAAAGCCATTATGTTACTCATAAGTAAGACCCATAATAAACTATACCCAAATTGGCTTCCTCCTGCTAAATCCGTAGCCCAATTACCTGGATCCATATATCCAACACTAATTAAATAGGCAGGACCTAAAAAAGCTAAAGTACGTCTAAACCAGGATGTCTTGTTTTGTGTTGACACGCTTTCATGTACTTCTTCTAATGATTTACTCATGATTATTTTAATTTAATAAATAAATTTTCTGCAATTTTATTGGAAATCATTAAATCTCGATTATCTATTTTAATATAAAGGGAGGCATCAAATTCCTCTTTACTTATTATACTAATTGTAGAACCTAATGATATATTTTGCTTATCCAAATATTGTAAAAATTCAGTTGATGAATTTTTAACCCCTACAAAAAGATAATCAATCATTAATTCTGCTTCGCTAAGAAGTAATTTAGGAATCCATTTTATCTCTCCATTTTTATTAGGTATAGGATCTCCATGTGGATCAAAGGTTGGAAAATCTAAAAATTCATCCAATTTATCCGTTAGTTTTTCAGATTTTATATGTTCTAATTCCTCTGCTAATTCATGAACTTCATCCCATGCAAAACCTAATTTATTTACCAAAAAAACCTCCCACAATCGGTGTTTTCTAATAATCATCTTAGCTGTATATAAACCTTTATCAGTTAGAGTAACTCCTTGGTATTTCTGATAATCTACTAATTCTTTTTCCGCTAATTTTTTTAACATATCCGTTACAGAAGAAGCTTTGGTTTCCATCATAAAGGCTATAGCATTCGTATTAACTCCTTTATGCGAAGCTCCGTTTAAATGATATATTACTTTTAGATAATTCTCTTCAGAATGAGTCATTTGTATTTCTTTTACACAAATATAAGTATAAGTTTTGTTTTAAAATAATAAAATTTTTAGTTTTGTCTAAAAATAATTTTAAATAAAAATAAAATGAGATTTATATATGTATTAATTTTTCTCTCTCATTCTATAACCTCTCTTTCTCAAATTCATATAGAAGGAATTGTTCGAACGGAAGACAATATTCCATTGCCTTATATGGAAATACTAATAAATAAAGCGGGATTAACAAAAACAGATTCTCTTGGCTATTTTAAATCTCCTTTATTAGAAAAAGGTCTCTATGAAATAGAAATTACAGAAAAAGGCTTTCAAAAATTTAACAAGAAAATTTATTTAAAAGACAACAACCCTACTCAATTAACCATTTCTTTAATCTCTAAAAAAGAAAAACACAATGATTTAGACGAAATTGTTATAACAGGCACTTTAAAACCCGTAAGTCGATTAGAAAGCGCAGTTCCTGTTGAAGTATTTAAGCCTACTTTTTTTAAAAAAAATCCTGTTTCTAATATTTTTGAAGGATTACAGAACATAAATGGTGTTCGTCCTCAACTAAACTGTAACGTTTGTAATACTGGAGACATCCACATCAATGGATTAGAAGGACCTTACACATTGGTATTGATAGACGGGATGCCTATTGTCAGCGGACTTTCAACCGTATACGGACTTTCTGGTATACCTAATTCATTAACTGAACGCATAGAAATTATAAAAGGCCCTGCTTCTTCTTTATATGGTAGCGAAGCCATAGGAGGATTAATTAATATCATTACTAAAAACCCAAAAAATGTTTCCAAATTATCTTTCGATGGATTTTCTACTAGTTGGGGTGAAGCCAATTTAGACTTAGGTTTTAAATTTAATTTTAAAAACACGGCTGTATTAACAGGAATCAATTATTTTAATTATTCTAATCCAATAGACAACAATAAAGATAACTTTACAGATGTTACCTTACAAGATCGCATATCAGTCTTTCAAAAATGGAATTTCAATAGAACGTCAAAAAAAGTTTTTTCTATTGCTGGACGTTATTTTTATGAAGATCGATGGGGCGGACAAATGCAATGGAACAAATCTTTTAGAGGAGGCAATCAAGTATACGGCGAAAGTATTTACACAAAACGTTATGAAATATTAGGGCTATACGAACTCCCTATAAATGAAAAAATGAAAATAAATTTTTCCTATACTAATCACAATCAAAACGCAGCTTATGGTACCACAATCTATTTAGCTCAACAAAACATTGGATTCGGACAATTTACATGGGATAAAAACATTAAAAAACACGATTTCCTTTTCGGATTTGCTACACGCTATCAATTTTACGATGACAATACAGTTGTAACCCATCTAGCAGATAAAAACTGGATTTTAAGTACTTTTTTACAAGATGAAATAAAACTTAATAAGCAACATAATATATTATTAGGCATACGATATGATTTTAACAAAAATCATGGAAATATCTTTACACCTAGAGCGGCATACAAATGGAAAATAAACAATAATACCATAACAAGGCTTAATATGGGAACTGGTTTTAGAGTTGTAAATTTATTTGCCGAAGAACATTCTGCTCTAACAGGCGCAAGAGAAATAATCATCGTAGGCAACCTAAAACCTGAACAATCATACAACGCCAATATTAATGTTTTACATAAATGGTATTTAACAAATGGAAGCTTCATCAGCTGGGAAAATACCATTTGGTACACCTATTTCACTAATACCATTTTACCTGATTACGAAACCAATACAAATGCTATTATTTATAAAAATTTAAATGGTTTTGCCGAATCAAAAGGAATAAGCTCCAACTTTGATCTAATTTTAGGCAATGGATTAAAAGCTAGTATAGGTGCTACTTTTATGGATGTATCTAAAAATACAGATGGAATACAAACAAAACCATTATTAACAGAACGGTTTTCAGGAACATGGTCTTTATCATATACCATTCCAAAATGGTCTTTATCATTTGATTACACAGGAAATCTATATGGCCCTATGAAATTGCCTCTATTAGGCAATGCTGATCCAAGAAAACCATATTCATCAACATATAGCATTCAAAATATTCAATGCACGATTAATAAATTTAAAAATAGTGAAATTTATTTAGGAATTAAAAACTTCTTAAATTGGACTCCTAACAAAGGGAATCCTTTTATTATTGCACGTTCAGATGATCCTTTTGACAAAAATGTACAATACGACAAAGGAGGCAATATAATAGCAACTCCTGACAACCCATACGCACTTACATTTGACCCTACTTATGTATATGGTCCTAATCAAGGAATTAGAAGCTTTATAGGAATCCGATATTTCATGAATTAAGGAAAAAATCTTAAACCTAGATTACGCAATAGATTTTGTGATGAAGATAAAAAGAATAAAAAAAAATAAAATAAACGTTTTTTTCGTACTAGATGTATACATTTAAATGACAATAGCTTAATGCACCTCTATTACTTTTCCCTTTCACTAAAATAACAATCTTTTAGGTTAATCCAATTTTTTAAAAACACATATTTTTTAATTGAAATCCTTTTTTATTTATAACAAAATTTCAAAGTTTAATCTAAATTAAATCAATATAATCTATTTCTCAATTTAAAAAATTATTATCTAAAAAAGTCCGTTTTTGAATAAAATTACTTCAAAAACGGACTTTAAATTTAAAGAATCTAGATTTTAAAATAGTTACAATCTAATCTTTTATATATCTTTTTCAATACCAAAGAGACTATCCTGCATTATTCACTTTACAAAGCACTAGGAGAATTTCAGCTATTTAAATAGCTTAAAACTTTTTTAACAAACTGTAAAATAGTCTTTTGCTCTACATTCCATTTGTTTTTGATCCACAGTCTTATTATGCAGTCCAAAAAAACTAAAATCTAGAATTGGGTTTCAATCAAAAAAGTTGCAACGACTTTATTTATTTAATTCTGTGAAATATTTATAAAATAAAGGAATCGTTTCAATACCTTTTAAATAATTAAAAATACCATAATGTTCGTTAGGTGAATGAATAGCATCGCTATCTAACCCAAATCCCATCATTATAGTTTTAGATTTTAATTCTTTTTCAAATAAGGCTACAATAGGAATACTACCTCCCGATCGAACAGGAATAGGTTCAACTCCAAATGAATCATTGTAAGCTTTAGCAGCTGCTTGATAACCTATACTATCAATTGGCGTTACATAACCTTGTCCACCATGATGTGGCGTAACTTTAACTTTTACCGCTTTTGGAGCAATACTTTCAAAATGTGTTTGGAATAATTGTGTTATTTCTTCCCAATCTTGATTAGGCACTAAACGCATAGAAATTTTTGCATAGGCTTTACTTGCGATAACGGTTTTAGCACCTTCGCCTGTATAACCACCCCAAATACCATTTACATCCAAAGTAGGACGAATCGAATTACGTTCGTTAGTCGTATATCCTAATTCACCATATTCTTCCGCAATATCTAAAGCTTTATTATAAGCTTGTTGACTAAAAGGACGTTTTGCCATTTGGGTTCTTTCTTCATTTGAAAGTTCTTCCACTTTATCGTAAAAACCAGGTATTGTAATATGATTGTTTTCATCATGCAAAGAGGCAATCATTTTGGTTAAAACATTAATAGGATTAGCAACTGCTCCCCCATATAAACCAGAATGCAAATCGCGGTTTGGTCCAGTTACTTCTACCTCTACATAACTCAACCCTCTCAATCCTGTTGTAATAGAAGGTTGTTCATTAGAAATCATACCTGTATCTGAAATCAAAATTACATCATTAGCTAATTTATCTTGGTTTCTTTCGACAAACCAACCCAAACTTTTAGAACCTACCTCCTCTTCACCTTCTATCATAAACTTTACATTACAAGGCAAACAGTTATTTTGAATCATATATTCAAAAGCTTTCACGTGCATATACATTTGCCCTTTATCATCGCAAGCACCGCGAGCAAAGATGGCGCCTTCAGGATGTAGTGCTGTTTTCTTGATTACAGGCTCAAAAGGAGGAGAATCCCATAGTTCAATAGGATCCGCAGGTTGTACATCATAATGACCGTATACTAAAACCGTAGGTAAATTTTTGTCTATAATTTTTTCACCATATACAATTGGATAGCCTGGTGTTTCACAAAGTTCAACAAAATCGCATCCTGCTTCTTCCAAACTCTTTTTTACCGCATCCGCCGTATCCATTACATCCTGTGCGTATGCGCTATCAGCACTTACTGAAGGTATTTTTAATAATTCAATTAATTCGTTAATAAAACGTTCTTTATTATTTTGAACGTATTGTTTAATATTTTCCATTTTTAGTCCATATAGTAAAAGTCAAATATACAAATTGCTTGATCAAAACAATCTAATGATGTTTTTAAAATTTAGTTTTTAAAAAAAAATCACAAAAAAAGTAAATAAATTATTTGTTAATTAAAAAATATGCCTATATTTGCACTCGCAATCAGCAGCCAAACAAAACGGTTAAAGATTCCAAAATTCGCGGGTGTGGCGAAATTGGTAGACGTGCCAGACTTAGGATCTGGTGTCGCAAGACGTGTAGGTTCGAGTCCTATCACCCGCACAAAATTAAGACTTAAACAACTTGTAGATCAAGAGTTTAGGTCTTTTTTGTTTTTTGTTTTTACCCTTAAAATACCCTCTTTTTTGGGATCAAGAACAAAAGTTCCCCACAAATACCTAAATTTATTGTTTTTTTTAACACAGCTAAGTCCCATACAGAATCTAGATTCAATTAGCATTCAAAATCTTATAAAAAACAACCATTATTCAACCCTTTAACTTGTTTGGTATATTTTTTGATAATTTTGACGAGTTTTAGATATTTGTTAAAAATTACAACCCCACAACAAACAACAAACTTTTTTTCAACATTTTAATCGTTTAAGTAATATGAAAACAACTTATCTCTTCATACTCTCCCTCCTATCTTTTATAGCATATTCACAAAAAAAAGCACCTTTTATTATTCAGGAATGTTACTATCAATCTTGGATAGCTGGTATAAAAGGTGGAGGTTCAGGTACCGATTTTCATATTCTATTTCAAAATGAGTTACCAAAAGACTTAGAATTAAGTAAAATTTATTTTCAAAATAAAACAGCTATTCCCAAAAAAATAAACCCAACAGAATATCTATTCAGTTTTAAAGAAGAAGCTAATAGACACCCTAATGAAGAAAATACAGAAGACAAAAAAAATAGCCCTTCTACCACAACACAAAACCCTTTAAAAATTACTTCTAAGCAAGCTATTTTAGAATATTATTATAAAGGAAACAAAGCTATTTTTAAAATTAAAAAAGTAAAAGCAAAAGAAATACTCGCTTATCCATCTGCTAGAACAGATGAAAATGATAAAAATTAATACTTTTGTACATTTAAAATAACACAACCATTTTGGGCATTTATAAAAGTTTATTTAAGCAGACACTAATCTACGGTTTAGCTACGGTATTACCCCGTATGATTAGCTTTTTATTGAACCCCCTATACGTAAAAAAATTACCTAAGTCAGAATTTGCTGATGTATCCATCATTTTTGCTTATCTCATCTTTTTTAACGTAGTCCTTTCCTACGGAATGGAAACGGCCTTTTTTAGATTTTATAATCAAGAAGAAAACAAAAAAAACGTTTTTAAAACATCATTAGTGTCACTTTTTTGGTCTTCTATATCTTTTCTGGCATTTTCATTAATCTTTCGAGAAAGCATAGCCCATTTTATCAATGTAAAAAAAGAATATATTACATACACCATTTGGATATTAGTTTTAGATGCACTGGTTGTTATTCCTTTTTCAAAATTACGTGCTGAAAAAAAATCAATGCAATATGCCGTCATCAAAATTTTGAATGTTATCATTAACTTCAGTTTAAATATATTTTTCTTACTAATATTACCACGCATCTCGAAAGAAAACCCAATCAGCACATTATATTTTGATCATTTTCAAGTAGGCTATATTTTTATTTCAAATGTTCTAGCTAGCTTATTTACTCTAGGAATGCTATCCAATCATTATATAAAACGAGAAGGTATTTTTGATAAAAAATTATGGCTTAAAATGATCCAATATGGTTTACCTATTCTTTTTTCAGGAATTGGATTTGCAATTAACGAGCACTTTGATAAGATTCTATTAGAAAAATTGCACGTTTCTAAATCAGATATTGGAGCCTATTCTGCTTGCTATAAACTAGGAATGTTTATGGTCCTATTTCGTACAGCGTATACTCTAGGGATAGAGCCCTTCTTTTTTAGTCATGCTAAAAACCAAGATGCCCCTAAAACCTACGCTACGATAACTAAATATTTTGTAATATCAGGTTCTTTTATTCTACTCTTTGTAATTGTTTTTATAGATCTACTTAAACAACCTTTAGTACCCAATGCCGCTTATTGGGATGCAATAAAAGTTGTACCATTAATTGTTTTAGCTAATTTTTGCTTAGGAATTTACACCAATTTATCTGTATGGTATAAACTAACCGATAAAACCTATATAGGCACTATAATTTCTCTTATAGGAGCCCTTCTAACTTTACTCTTCAACTACTGGCTAATCCCTATTATGAGTTATTACGGTTCAGCCATTGCAACCATTGTAGCATACGCAAGTATGATGTTCATTTCCTATTACCTAGGACAAAAAAGATACCCTATTCCGTATGAAATGAATAAAATTGCAAGCTACATAACAATCGCTATTACATTATCCGCCCTATCATTTTATGTCCCATTTTTACGCCAAAGTTATATTTTTGGAATATTTACCTTAATTTTATTTGGATATTATATTTACAAAAATGAAAAAGAAATTTTTTTAAAAATAATCAACAAATAAATTCGATACTTTTAACAAATCTCCCATTATTAAAATAGTATATAAATAACATGGAAATAAAAATTGTAAATAAGTCAAAACATACACTTCCTCATTATGAAACTGATTTATCAGCAGGAATGGATTTAAGAGCTAATTTGGAAGAGTCTGTTACAATACCCCCACTTGGAAGAGTGTTAATTAAAACCGGTTTGTTTATAGAATTACCACAAGGATACGAAGCACAAATAAGACCTAGAAGCGGTTTAGCGCTCAAAAAAGGAATCACTGTTTTAAATTCACCTGGCACCATAGATGCTGATTATCGTGGTGAAATAGGTATTATACTAGTTAATTTATCTAATGATTTTTTTGACATCGAAGATGGTGAACGCATTGCTCAGCTAGTAATTGCTAAACATGAACGTATTTTTTGGACTCCTGTTGAAATACTTTCCGACACAGACCGAGGTCAAGGAGGTTTTGGCAGTACAGGAGTAAAATAAACTGATACCCAATAAAATAATTAAAAAATCGAATATTAAAAATAGTAAATAAATTTTAAAAACTACTCTCCCTGTAGTAATCCTCTTCTGAGGGCAAGGGACTAATCTTATGAAAATTATTGTACCTATGGCAGGTCGTGGCTCACGTTTACGACCTCATACTCTAACCGTTCCTAAACCATTAATTCCTATTGCAGGAAAACCCATCGTACACCGATTAGTAGAAGATATTGCCAAAGTAATCAATCAAGATATTGAAGAAATCGCTTTTATAATTCACGAAAGTTTTGGTAAAAAAGTAGAAGACGAATTAATCACTATAGCTCAAAATCTAGGAGCAAAAGGAACCATCTACTATCAAAACGAAGCATTGGGTACAGGACATGCTATCATGTGTGCAAAAGAATCTCTTTCAGGACCTACCGTTATTGCTTATGCGGACACTCTTTTTAAAGCAGATTTCACTTTAGACACAGCTGCTGATAGCGTTATTTGGGTAAAACAAGTAGAAAACCCAGAAGCCTTTGGCGTAATTAATCTAAACGAATCCAATGAAATCATTGAACTAGTAGAAAAATCGTCTACTTTTGTTTCTGATCTAGCCGTTATTGGAATTTACTATTTTAAAGATATAGCCATCCTAAAAAATGAATTGCAAGCCGTTTTAGACAATAATATCATTCACGGTGGCGAATACCAAATAAATGATGGTATAAAACAAATGATGGATAAAGGAATGAAATTTGTTCCTGGAAAAGTAGAAGAATGGATGGATTGCGGAAATAAAAACGTAACAGTAGAAACCAATAGTAGAATGCTCAATTTCTTACACGCAGATAACGAAAACATGGTAGCTTCTTCTGCTCTTATTGAAAATTCTACTATCATTCCTCCTTGCTTTATCGGAGAAGATGTAGTCTTAAAAAATTCTACTATCGGACCAAATGTATCATTAGGAAAATCAACTCATCTAACAAACGTTACCATCAAAAATAGTTTAGTTCAAACACATGCACATTTACGCAATGCTGATCTAGATAATGCCATGATTGGTAATCATGCCACTTTTGATGGAAACTTCAAAAGCATCAGTATAGGCGACTATTCTACACTAGAATAAAAACATAAAGAGGATGTCCAAAAAGCTGGCAATCTGACCAACAAAAACAACAAACAAAATGTTATTTTTTTACTTTTTGGACAACCTCTACTTTTAAAAACAAAAATATACTATCTTAACAATCCGTTTTTATAGTAAATACAATCCGGTATAATTAAAAGTAATACCTATTTTACCGCTAAAAAAGAAAGTCTCAATATATGCATAAGATAATATACCAATTAACCTGTTTTATATTAGCAACCAGTACACATACTCTTTTAGCCCAAGTAAACCCTGAAGAAATAATCTCAGAAAATGACACTTTTCAAGAAGCATTTTATGAATCATTAAAACAAAAAGGAATTGAAAATTATGACAAAGCCATTATTGAGCTAGAAAAATGTTTGCAACTCCAACCTCATAATGCCTTTATTTATCATGAATTAGGCAAGAATTATTATTTAAAAAAAGATTACATTCTCGCTGAAGAAGCCTATAAAAAGGCAACTGAAATAGAGCCAAAAAACAAATGGAACTGGATTGATTTATATGAGGTATATTATCAAACTAAAAATTATAACCAAGGAATATTAACCCTTCAAAAAATCATTCCTTTGGATAAGAAATACAAAGAAGACTTACTGGCTTTATATATGTATACTCGTCAATTTGACAAAGCTTTGTTATTGATTAACGAGTTAGATGAATCTGAAGGAAAATCCGAAAGAAGGAATCAATATAGAGCCGAAATTAATAAGCAAACCAATAATAATGCAGGTCATAAAGCCGATCTAGAAAAAGCAATAGACAACAATCCTTTAAACGAAGAAAACTATCTTTCTTTGATCACCCAATACTCCGAAACTAACCAAGAAGAAAAAGTAAAAGAAGTAATCCAAAAGCTACAAAAAAACATCCCTAACTCTGAGTGGGCTGCTGTATTCCTATTTAAGTATCATATAAATGACGGAAAAGGCACAGAAGCTTTTAATAATCTTGAAACTGTCTTAAAAAATAAAAAAATAGACAAAAAAATTAAAATCAAAATGTTCAATGAATTTTTAATTTTTACTTCTAAAAACCCCGCTTTTGAAAACCAATTATCAAAAGTTACTTCTTATTTTGAAGGCGATCCAGAATTTAATGTATACAAAGAAGTAGGTAA
This sequence comes from Flavobacterium davisii, assembly GCF_042182265.1. NCBI lineage: Bacteria > Pseudomonadati > Bacteroidota > Flavobacteriia > Flavobacteriales > Flavobacteriaceae > Flavobacterium > Flavobacterium davisii. The sequence continues at coordinate 1,161,961 of NZ_CP097869.1, read as the reverse complement.
ATTTTACTTCAAAAAAAAGCAATGGGATTTAGCTATCCAAAATTTTGAAAAATCAAATACCCTTCAAAAAAATGATATAGAAATAGCCCTATCCCTTCTTATTTGTCAGGAAGAAAAAAAGGACTATCCAATTATGTTAAAAATAGCAACAGATTATTTAGATCTGTTCCCTAATCAACCCGAATTTTATTACTTTGCAGGAAAAGCAAATTTTCAAATAAAAAATTATAAAAAAGCCAACGAATTGTTACAAATCGGTCTAGATTATATAGTAGAAAATCCTATTTTAGAAATCAACTTTCTTAATTTAATAGCGGAAGTTACCATGGCTTTAGGTGAACCTAAAAAAGCAGAAGAATGGCAAAAAAAAGCAATGAGCATTAAAAATAAAACAAAATGATCAAAAAGATTATAAGTACACTAAGCATAGCACTAATAGTCGTTTCCTGTAAAACGAAACAAAATCTTGTTATTCATCAAGAAAACAAAATACCAGTTGTTACAGAAACACTGAAAAATGTCATCAAAAATCATGAAACTCTCAAAAGAAATTTTAAAACCGCTTATATAAAATCAAACATAGACTACAAAGATGAACAACAATCGTCTAACATATCCGCGGATATTCGCATCAAAAAAGATGAAATGATTCTTGTAACAGTCAAAATACTAGGTTTTACTGTAGCCAAAGCACTATTAACTCCTACTTCTGTCAAATATTACCAAAAAATAGGGCAAAAATTTTTTGATGGAAACTATACGATATTAAGCAACTGGTTAGGTACAGAATTAAATTTTCAAAAAGTTCAAAACTTACTTTTAGGAAAATCTATAGATGATCTTTCCTCAGGTCAATATACTATGAAACAAGAAGAGAACAATATAAACTTAATAGAAACAACAACACCTAATTTCATAAAATCCTATTCATTTGATCCCCATTATTTTTGGTTAAACAGTCAAGAAATAAAACAAATAGAACCCGATCAAAAAATGATGGTTCAATATGCAAACTATAATTCAGCTCCAGAAGCTATTTTGCCAATGAAACTTGTTATTTTTGCAATTCAGGGTAATAAAACCACGCAAATTACAATAGAAAATGAATCCGTTAACTACAATGAAGAACTAACGTTTTCATATAGTATACCAGAAGGTTATAAACCCATAAAAATTAATTAAAAGAATTAATAAATTATGCTAAAACATATCTTATCCCTTGTTTTTATTCTTAGTACTACCATGTTCTGGTCTCAGGAAGAAGATAGACAACGCAAATTAGAAGAACAAAAAGCCAGAATTCAAGAAGAAATTCGCCAAAAAGAACGTTTATTAGGAGAACAAAAAAGAAAAGAAAAAGATGTAACCAAAATTGTTGCACAACAAAAAGAAAAAATAAGCCTGCAACTTAAGCTAATCCGTACAACAGAAAAACAAAAGAAAGTTTTAGGAAACAGCATGTATATTAATCAAATAAAAGTAAATCAATTAAAAAAAGATTTACAAATTCTTAAAGAAGATTATGCTGAAATGATTGAAAAATCATACAAAAGTCGTTCAGAACAAAGCAGGGCTATGTTTATTCTATCAGCCGACAACTTTTTACAAGCTTATAAAAGAGGACAGTATATGAAGCAATATTCTAGCTTCCGAAAAATGCAAGGTGAAGAAATAAAAAGTAAAACAAAAGATCTAGAAAATTACAATACCAAATTAGGAGTACAAAAAAAACAAAAAGAAAAATTAATCGCTATAAGCGAAAAAGAAAAAAAAGATCTTGAAGTAGAACGTCAAGAACAAGAACGATTGTTAAATAGCATTAAAAAAGATAAAAAGAAAATTATTGCTGAAATTCATAAAAAACAAAAAGAATCCCGCGCTATTGAAAGACAGATAGATCGTTTAATACGAGAAGCAATTGCTGCAGCTAACAAAAAAGCAGGCAATACGACTAATACCACTACTTTTGTATTAACACCCGAAGCAAAAGAGTTAGCAAACGATTTTCGTTCAAATCGAGGTCGATTACCGTGGCCTGTAGAAAAGGGCGCTTTAACTAAACGTTTTGGTCGTCAGCCTCACCCTTTAGAACCGTCAATTATGATTGAAAGTAGTGGAATTGAAATTTCTTCTGAAAGAGGAGCGCAAGCTCGTGCTGTTTTTGGAGGAGAGGTGAGTGATGTACAAATGGCCGCTAACGGCACTGCAACAGTTGTCATTAGACATGGTGATTACATTACTTCCTACTCTAATCTTAGCAGTGTAAACGTGAGTAAAGGTCAAAAAGTAAGCACTAAACAAACCTTAGGAAGTATTCATTACAATAGCTTCACAGGCAAAGCAGTTTTAAAATTCTACATCTATCAAAATACAACAAAACTAAACCCTCAATCGTGGATTAAAGGTTTATAGAAAATACTAAAATCATATTAAATAAAAAGGTTACAATAGAAAAGTTTGTAACTTTGTAAAACAATAACTTTTAACATATAAAGAATATGTATCCAGAAGAAATGGTTAAACCAATGCGCGAAGAGTTAACAAGCAACGGTTTTCAAAATTTATATACAGCAGATGACGTAAAAAACGCCATTACAGCAACAGGTACTACACTGGTAGTTGTAAACTCAGTTTGTGGTTGTGCTGCTCGTAATGCCCGTCCAGGAGCTATAATGAGTTTATCAGGTGAAAAAAAACCAACCCATTTAATTACTGTTTTTGCAGGTGTCGACAAAGAGGCCGTAGACGCTGCTCGTGAACAAATGTTTCCGTTCCCGCCCTCTTCACCAGCAATGGCATTATTTAAAGATGGAGAGTTAGTACACATGTTAGAACGTCATCATATAGAGGGAAGACCAGCGGAAATTATTGCTGAAAACTTAAAAGATGCTTATAGCGAATTTTGTTAAAATCATCCCTTTTTTATTTTTTATAAATGTCATCTAGAAATAAGATATCTAGATGACATTTATTATTTTTGGCTATTACAAATTAAATGAGCACATGCTAAAACTTATTTCTTACCCATTATCGCTCTTATTTGGAGTTCTTTTTTTTCTTTGGTTACTTATTTTTCATCCTATACAATGGATTTGTTTAAAACTATTTGGGTACAACGCACACAGAGTAAGCGTAGCCGTTCTTAATGCTTTTTTAGTAAGAACCACTCAAATATTAGGAACTACTTATAAAATAAAAGGAATGGAAAATATACCTAAAAACAAACCGTTAATCATTGTTGCTAATCATCAAAGTTTATACGATATTCCTCCCTTTATCTGGTTCTTACGAAAATGCCATCCTAAATTTATAAGTAAAAAAGAGTTAGGCAAAGGTATTCCTAGTGTTTCCTTTAACTTACGTCATGGCGGTTCTGCCTTAATTGACAGAAAAGACTCAAAACAAGCTTTACCCGAAATAAAACGCATAGCAGAATATATTAACAAACATAATTATTCCGTCGTGATATTTCCTGAAGGCACAAGAAGTAAAACAGGAATACCTAAACCTTTTTCTATTAATGGTTTAAAAATGCTTTATAAATTTGCTCCCGATGCCTACTTTTTACCTGTAACTATAAATAACTCATGGAAAATGACACGCTATGGCCAATTTCCATTAGGTTTAGGCAGTAATATCGAGCATATCATTCATCCTCCTTTAAAAATATCCGATTATAGTTTTGAAGATTTATTTCAAAAAACAGAAACTATAATCAAAGAACATATAAAATAATTATACTCATCTTATGGAAAAATTAAACAATATCCGCTTGGAAGTCATGCAGTATCTAGAAAAGAGCTTAGATTCTTTCGTAGAAAACTACTTACTACCTGTAGAAAAGATATGGCAACCAAGTGATTTATTACCCAATTCTGAAGGCGAAAATTTCATAGAAGAAGTTACAGAACTTAGAGAAATAGCAAAAGATTTGCCTTATGATTTTTGGGTAGTTTTAGTGGGCGATACCATTACAGAGGAAGCTTTACCAACTTATGAATCATGGTTATTAGATGTTGAAGGAATACAACAAAAAGGACCTACAGGAGATAACGGTTGGGCCAAATGGATTCGTCAATGGACTGGCGAAGAAAATCGTCATGGTGATGCACTTAATAAATATTTGTATCTGTCTGGGCGGGTAAATATGCGAGAAGTAGAAATTACTACACAGCATCTAATAAATGATGGATTTGATCCTGGTACTGATCGTGATCCCTATAAAAACTTTGTGTTTACAAGTTTTCAAGAATTGGCTACCTATATTTCCCACATGAGAGTCTCTAAACTAGCTAAAAATTTTGGAGACAAAAAATTAGCCAAATTATGTAATTTAATTGCAGGTGATGAAATGCGTCATCATTTAGCATATAGTGATTTTGTCAACCGAATTTTCCAAGTAGATCCTAGCGAAATGATGCTGGCATTCCAGTATATGATGAAACAAAAAATTACAATGCCTGCAAATCTTATTCGCGAATCTGGAGAAGCTATAGGCACCGCATTCGAAAAATTTTCTGAATCCGCTCAACGTATTGGAGTTTATACTGCCACTGATTATATCGAAATTATGGAAAAATTAATTCAAAAGTGGGAAATAGACAAAATCACGCATCTTACAGATGAGGCAGAAAAAGCACGTGATTATCTGATGAAACTGCCTGCAAGAATGACTCGACTAGCGGAAAGAATGGTTACTCCTACAGAAGAAAAATTATTTAAATGGGTTCAACCATCTTTAATAGTTTAAAACATCAATCATGAACAGGAGAGGTTCTTAAAAGTAAAAATCAAAATTTAAATCTCCTTTTTGTCAAATCTAAATAAAAGGCCAAATAATGTTAGATCATAAATCAAACAACTTTTAAGACGGCCTTTTTTAATATATATTCTATGGAAATTATAGAAAAAACAATTGATTTTGTAAAACAGCAATTAGCAGAAGCAGAAGGCGGACACGATTGGTTTCATATAGAACGCGTATATAAAAACACCAAGTTAATAACAAAAGAAGAAGAATGTAATGAAACTGTTGTTTATCTAGCCGCTTTATTACACGATATAGCCGATAGTAAATTTCATAACGGTAATGAAACCATTGGTCCTAAAATAGCTGGTGATTTTCTTAGATCACAAAATGTCGATCAGGATATTATTGACCATGTGGTAAAAATCATAGAAAATATTTCTTTTAAAGGAGGAAATTTCACCTCTCCCTTTCATTCTAAGGAGCTTGCTATTGTTCAAGATGCCGATCGTTTAGATGCTATTGGTGCCATCGGAATTGCTCGAACATTTAATTATGGTGGATTTAAAAACAGGAAGCTATACGATCCTAATATTAGACCTAATTTAACCATGAGTAAGGAAGAATATAAAAATACAACATCACCTACTATTAATCATTTTTATGAAAAATTACTTCTTTTAAAGGATAAAATGAATACTATAACGGGAAAAAGAATTGCCTCACAACGCCATTTGTTCATGGAGCAATTTTTAGAACAGTTTTACGATGAATGGAAAGGAATGAAATAAAAATACCTCCTTTTGTGACTATTTAAAAATCAAGGAAAAATCATTCGTTTTAAAAATTATCATTCACAACCTATCTTATTCTTCATTAGGGTTTAGAAATTTATTACGGATAAATAAGGACTTTAAATATACAAACACACCTTAAAACCCCCGTTTTTTAAAGTTTTTTATTAAAAAACGGGGTTAAATCAAAATATTAAAATTTTATTTATGAAGTAGATTTCTTAATCCCAAATTTCGTTGTAAAACAAAATTTTTCAATAAATTCAAGTGTTCACGGAGAATTTTAGAAGACAAAATAGTCAACTATTTCGATGAATAAAATTGGAATACGTGCTTGAATTTGAAGAAAAATAAAGTGGAATAGATTTCTAATGTTGATTTAGGTTAAAACAAACTGTTTTAAAACCTTCCATTATACTTATTATTTCCCTTCAAAAGCAGGTTTACGTTTTTCTAAAAATGCAGTAGTTCCTTCTTTAAAATCAGCAGTAGCAAAACATTCTCCAAACTTCTTAATTTCAACTTCAAAACCATTTACCGCTTCATTATAATTTGCATTTACCGCCTCAATGGCTTTACCTATAGCAACAGGAGAATTACGTTGAATTTTATCAACTATTGCCATGTAAGTAGCAAACAACTCTTCTTGAGGCACTACATGATTTACTAAGCCAAACACTTGGGCTGTTTTAGCATCTATCATACCTGCTGTCATGATCATTTCCATAGCACGTCCTTTACCAACTAACTGTGCCAAACGTTGGGTTCCTCCATAACCTGGAACCACACCTAATGAGGTTTCAGGTAATCCCATTTTAGCATTTTCAGAAGCAATTCGGAAATGGCAAGACATTGCAAGTTCTAAACCACCTCCTAAAGCAAATCCATTAATAGCAGCAATTACTGGAGTTTTCATATTTTGAATAAAATCGAAAAGTATCTCTTGTCCTTTTTTAGCCAATTCAGCTCCTTCTGCCTCAGAAAAATGAGCAAACTCAGATATATCTGCACCTGCTACAAATGCTTTTTCGCCACTCCCTGTCAGGATAATTGTTCTTATATTTTCATTTGCTTCTAATTCTTTTAACCAATAGTGAAGTTCTTTAATCGTTTCAGAATTTAATGCGTTTAATTTTTCTGGTCGATTAATTGTTACTGTAGCTGTAAATTTCTCGTGTTCTACTAAAATATTTTTTAATTGCATCTTTTTATTTGTTTATGATAGGTAATGTTACTTTAAAAGTAGTTCCTTTATTTAATTCTGACTCAAAAGTAATCTTTCCTTGGTAATTTTCAATTATATTTTTAATTATAGCTAAGCCTAATCCCATACCACTTGTTTTTGTTGTAAATTTAGGTTCAAATATTCGTTCAAAATCTTCAACCGCTATTCCCTTTCCATTATCACACACACTAATAATCGTATTATTTTGTTCTTTTTTTACGGATACTGAAACTTTTTTATTTATTTGCCCTTCTGGTATAGCTTGTATGGCATTTTTTACTAAATTGGTAATAATACGGATAAGTTGGGTTCTATCTATTTTGGTAATAATTTCTTTTGTACAAGGATTATATTCTATGTAATCTTCATTAAAAATATCCAATGCCATACTTACTACATCGACTACATTTAGTGTTTCGTTTTGTTGTGCTGGCATAGATGCAAAATTTGAAAAAGCATTAGCAACAGCGCTCATAGTATCAATTTGTTGGATAAGTGTTTTAGAAAAATCAACTACTTTTTGTTTAATATTCGGATCTTGAGGATTAAACCGCATTTCAAAACTCTGAACTGTTAATCGCATAGGAGTTAAAGGATTTTTTATTTCATGTGCTACCTGTTTAGCCATTTCTCTCCATGCGCCTTCTCGTTCACTTTGTGCCAATTTATTAGCACTTTCCTCCAACTCATCAATCATTTTATTATACGATTTAATAAGTTTATCTATTTCGGAACTATGTGTTACTAAATCTATTTTTTTGTTCTTTTCTGTAAGGCTAGTTTCTGTAAGTCTACGCGAAATAGTTTCTAACGATTTGGTAATATATCTCGATAGGTAAAAAGCCAACCAAATGGCTAATGAAAACATTCCTAAATATACGCTTCCAAATATGGCTAAAAAATTTTCTATTTCTTGTTTATAATAACTATCATCTTGTTTGTAGGGGAGTCGTATAATGCCAATAGGTTTCTTTTCTATATGATCCATCAAATAGCTATAAGAAAAGTTATACACATCTCCTCTTGCCTCTCCTTCTCCTATAAATCTATTTTTGTCAGCATGCTTAATTTTATCCAACAAATTATCTGAAATATTAATTGTAATCTGTCCTTCTATCATGGGAGCTCTTGAATTAATAAGCATGCGTCCTTGTAAATCATAAATATCAATTTCTAAATTATGAATATCTGCTATTTCAAATATTTTTTCTTTAAAAATAGAAGCTAAATTGGCTGTTATTAAAGGATGAGGAGTTGTTTCTAAAACGTATTCTATATGTTGCTTAATCTGTTCTTCTTTTCTTAGTAAACGTTCTTTATGGTATTCCTGACTTTCATATTGAAAATGAAGTATTGATACTAATGCAATCAGTACTGAAGATATTAATGTTATAAATATCAAAGCAAGAAAAATTCTGGCTCTTAAGGAAAGATTTTTACCCCGAAGGAATACATTCATCATTATTTTTTTTCTCGTATATTTTTATAAAACTTATAACCTAACATTAAAAGTATAGAAAAAAGGATGATACCTACCACGCCAAATATCCAATTTATAGCATTTTTTAAAATTACTAAAAAAACGACTGCAAATAAAATAATAGTTGCTCCTTCATTCCACAATCTAAAAAAGGTAGCACTTTTCTTTATTTTATTTTTTTGTAATTGAGTAAAAATCTGATGGCATTTTAAATGATATACATACAAAATAAAAACAAAAGTTAATTTAACATGCATCCATGCTTGGGTAAGCCATACATTACCAGCCTGTGTAAAAAGCAACATCCAAAAGGCAAAAATACTGGCTAATATAGCACTTGGCCAGGTAATGATATACCATAGGCGATATTCCATTAATTGATATTGCTTAATTAAAATACTTTGTTCTGGCTCTGGTTTTTCCTTAGCCTCGGCATGATATACAAAAAGTCGCACAATATAAAATAATCCCGCAAACCACGTAATTACAAAAATAAGGTGCAATGATTTTATGTAGTTATACAATTCCATTAATTCCAGTTCTTTATCCAACTTGCTACAGTTTGTGCCCAATCATCACGATCATTTAAACAAGCCACTGTTAAAAAATTTTCCCCACCATTTTCTTTAAAACTATGAGCAGCCTCCATCCCTATTTCTTCTAAAGTTTCTAAACAATCCGAAACAAAAGCAGGTGTTACAACGGCTAAATTTTTAATCCCTTTTTGAGCCAATCCGTCAATTGTAGCGTCTGTATAAGGTTGTAACCAAGGATCTCGTCCTAAACGAGATTGAAAAGAGGTACTGTAACTTCCTTCTTCTAACTGTAATAATTCCGCTACTTGTCTGGTTGTTTCATAACATTGATGGCGGTAACAAAATTCATGTGCAGCCGAAGGGGTAACACAACATTTTCCATCAATTGCACAATGTGATTTTGTCACATCTGATTTCTTTATATGTCGCTCTGGTACCCCATGATAAGAAAACAAAATATGATTTGTCTCAAAACCTGTTAAAGCTTCTTGAATAGAAGTTCCTAAATTAGCAATATAGCTTTCTCTTTTATAAAAAGCAGGTATCGTTTTAAAAGTCATTGAAGGGTATTTCCTTTCGCGAATTTCTTCTGCTAAAACTAAAATAGTTTCTGTTGTTGCCATAGCAAATTGAGGATATAAAGGTAAAAGTAGCACTTCTGTTACTCCTTTGTCCTGCAATTGTTGCAACCCAAATTCTATACTAGGATTTCCATAACGCATAGCTATTTCTACTGGATAATCAACTAATTCTTGTACTTTTTTTTGCAAACGCTGAGTTAAAACAATTAAAGGAGAACCCTCTTCCCACCAAATTTTTTTATAAGCTGCTGCTGATTTTTTAGGTCGTGTATTTAATATGATCCCTTTTACTAAAAAAGCTCTTAATAAATAAGGGAGATCAATTACTCTTTCGTCCATTAAAAATTGATCTAAATACTTCTTGACATCTTTTACTTCGGTACTGTCGGGTGAACCTAAATTAACTAATAATACTCCTTTCATTTTTGTTTTTATTTTGAGACTTCAAATTGAAAATTAGATAAAACTTAAAACCATTTATATCTTATTATGTTTAATCTTTTGATCTATTTTTAATTTACTTTTTCTAATAAATATTTTTTAGGCGTAGTGCCAAATTTTTTTTTAAATGCTGCAATAAAATGACTAGCAGTACTATAACCAATTTTTAATCCTACTTCATTTACATTATACGACCCACTGTCTAATAAATTTCGGGCATATTCCATTTTATAATCAAATAAGAAACCATAAACTGTTTCTCCATAAATTTGCTTGAAACCTGTCTTTAGCTTTTTTAGGTTTAAACCTACTTGATCTGCCAATTCTTCTAGACCTGGTGGCTCTGACATGTTGGCAATAATAATTTCCTTTGCTTTTTTAAGTTTTTTTACATTTTCTTCATCTATCAAAAACGGACATTGTTCAATATCTGGATCTTCGTTTTTATTAAAAAATAAACTTAATAATTCATAACCTTTTCCTTTATAATATAAATTTTTAATAGTTGGATTTAAATTATAATGAAACATTTGATTTAAAACAATAGCCATAGAAGGTGTAATATTTTCTTCTCCATAATACTTTCTGTCGCGATTTTCTTCACTTAAAAAAGGAATATGATCAGCATCATTAGTAAACAAACCATGAAATTTTTTAATAGAAATTAATATCGATATGATCCATGTTTTGGGTGCAATATCTATATGCAGTGGTAATTCTTTTTCTGGATTATAAAATAGAAGTGATTTTTCACCTTCTAACCCTATAGTATAACTTCCATTATTAAAAATAAATTTGCCTTTTCCTTTTAAACCAAAATGAAATTGAATTAATCCAGTCTTTACTGGACGTTCATACTTAACAACTTCCTCTGTGTCATTTTGAAATCTTAACAAAACAAATTCATCATCCATTTTTATCTCTTCAGTAGCACCCATAGCGACATTTTTTTACACAGGAAATTTTCTTAAACTCGTTTTATTATTTAGAATTATTCTATATAACAAACTTCTAAACAGCCTATTTTACAACAAAAGTAGTATAAATATCGCTAAAAACTCCAATCAACTATCAAAATAACTTATAGCGATACAAAAAGTACTTATAGCGTTATTTTGGAAAAACAAAACTAAATACTTTTGTTTGTAGAAAATTTGATTAGGATTTTAATGACACAGAATATTCCCTCAAAATCTGCCACTTTTTACGCAATTGGTTTAAGCTATCTGAAAGCGGATGCTGAAATGCGAGGAAAGTTTAGTTTGGATGAACAAGCTAAATCCAAATTAATTCAACAAGCCAAAGGAGATGGCTTAGAAAGTTTAATCGTTACTTCTACTTGTAACCGAACAGAGATATATGGGTTTGCACAACACCCCTTTCAATTAATTAGATTACTTTGTGAAAATAGCCAAGGTACTGTTGAGGACTTCCAAAAAGTAGCTTACGTTTATAAGAACAAAGAGGCTATAAATCATTTGTTTCGGGTAGGAACTGGATTAGACAGTCAAATTTTGGGTGATTTTGAAATTATTTCACAAATTAAAAATGCTTTTGTTTTATCAAAAGAACACGAAATGGCTAATGCTTATATGGAGCGTTTAGTAAATTCTGTTATTCAAGCAAGTAAACGTGTAAAAAACGAAACCGAAATATCATCAGGTGCAACTTCTGTTTCTTTTGCATCCGTTCAATATATTTTTAAAACCGTTCCCGACATTTCTGATAAAAATATTTTACTTTTTGGCACAGGTAAAATTGGTCGTAATACTTGCGAAAACTTGGTAAAGCACAGCAAACATGACCATATTACATTAATTAACCGCACAAAAGACAAAGCAGAAAAATTAGCTAAAAAATTAGATCTAATAGTAAAAGATTACGCTGACTTACAAGAAGAAATTCACAAAGCAGACGTTTTAGTTGTTGCTACAGGAGCACAAAATCCAACAGTTGATAAAACCATCTTAAATCTAAAAAAACCATTATTAATTTTAGACCTATCTATTCCTAAAAACGTAAACGAAAACGTTCAGGATATCCCAGAGGTGACTCTAATTCACATGGATCATTTGTCTCAAATTACAGATGAAACATTAGAGAACCGCAAAAAATTCATCCCACAAGCAGAAGCCATCATTGAAGAAATTCAAGATGAATTTATTACGTGGACAAAAGGTCGAAAATATGCCCCCACTATACATGCCTTAAAAGCTAAACTACAATCTATCAAAGAATTAGAAATGGCATATCAACGCAAAAAAATGTCTAATTTTGATGAAGAACAAGCAGAAATTATAAGCAATCGAATTATACAAAAAATAACCAATCATTTTGCTAATCATTTAAAAGATGAAAACACTTTGGTTGATGAAAGTGTTGATTGGATACAACGCGTTTTTCAATTGAGCCCACCAATCCCAAAAGGAAATATTTCTAAAACAGAAACTGTTCATACAGAGGATTTACAATCTTTATAAACACCTAGATGGCTCAAAATTAAAATTCTTCATGAAAAAAAACAAAGACAAAAAAATCCCCTCTTCGGAGGATAAAGATAGGGTAATAAAAATCGGAACTCGTGATAGTGAATTAGCTCTTTGGCAAGCACACACTGTAGAAAAACAACTAAATGATTTAGGCCACAAAACCGAAATTATAGCTGTAAAATCACAAGGTGATATTATACTAGACAAACCTTTATACGAATTGGGAATTACAGGAATTTTTACTAAAACACTAGACGTTGCCATGCTATCTGGTCAAGTAGATATTGCTGTACATTCTATGAAAGATGTACCTACTGCTTTACCACAAGGTATCGTACAGGCTGCCGTTTTAGAAAGAGCCAATACTGTTGATATTTTAGTACACAAAGGGAATACTGATTTTTTCAATACTGACACCTTAATTGCCACAGGAAGTCTACGCCGTCAAGCGCAATGGCTACATAAATATCCACAACACAAAACCGTTGATTTAAGAGGAAATGTAAACACTCGTCTTCAAAAATTAAAAGATAATGATTGGGGAGGTGCTATTTTTGCATCTGCTGGCTTAGAACGTTTAAATCTAAAACCCGAAACAACCATTTCTCTAGACTGGATGATTCCAGCACCTGCACAAGGAGCTATGATGGTAGTAGCAATGGCCGAAGACACCTTTGCAATAGAAGCCCTATCTGAATTAAATCATATCGAAACAGAAATTTGTACCTATATAGAACGTCAATTTTTGCGCACTTTAGAAGGCGGTTGTACAGCTCCTATTGGTGCTTTAGCAACTTATAACGAAAAAACAGATCAAATAGATTTCAATGGTGGTCTATTTTCAATTGATGGTCAAGAAAAAATAGCTATCAAACGCTCTTTTGATATTTCAGAATGGAAAAAATTAGGGCTGAATTGCGCCAAAGAAATCTTAGAGAATGGAGGTAGTGAATTAATGTATACCATAAAAAAACAATTAAAAAAATAAGTCTTCTACCTTTAAATTTACATGATAAAAATATAGTAACTCAACAAATGCTTTTTGTATTTTATATAGACCTTTTTTAGTATAAAAATGAAAATAATACAGCTCTTATCTACTAAAAAATTACCTCCTAATCAGAAGCATCTTTTGTTAAGCTCAAATTTTTCTATCATTGAAGCTGATTTTATTGAAATTAAAACAAAAAAGGTTCCGATAAAAGAATTAGGAGAGGCTCTTATTTTTACAAGTCAAAATGCTGTTCTTGCCATTTTAAATTCTGAAAATATAAAAGATCTAAGAAACAAAAAGATTTTTTGTGTGGGAATAAAAACAAAAAAACTATTAGAAGAAAACCATTTTGTTGTTGAAATTCACACTAATTATGCAGAAGAATTAGCAGACATCATCTCGTTAAACTACCCCTATTTGAATTATACCTTTTTTAGTGGTAATTTAAGACAAGATATACTGCCTAAAAAATTAAAAGATTTTGGAATTATTTTCAACGAAATAGAAATATATGAAACTATTTTAGCACCTCAAAAAATTAGCACTAAACTTGATGGTATCTTATTTTATAGCCCATCAGGAGTTAAAAGTTATTTAAAAAACAATAAGATTACAGATGAAATATGCTTTTGTATTGGTACTACTACCGCAAAAGCACTAAAAAACATAACAAAAAATATTATAGTTACAAATCAACCATCTATTGAAAATGTAATTATTCAGTGTTTAAATTATTATAAATTGACTTGCTCCACACAAGAAAGCAATGAAATTACATAATGTTTAGTATATAAAAATTAATTATTTTAAAAAAGATATAAAATGAGCGATTCAAATATTACTCCTTTGGGGGCTAAGGGACTTAAAAATGATCTATTCTTAAGAGCATTAAAAGGAGAAACAGTTGAACGTCCACCTGTATGGATGATGCGTCAAGCAGGAAGATATTTACCAGAATTCCGAGCCTTACGAGATAAGTATGATTTTTTTACTCGTTGCGAAACACCTGAATTAGCCGCTGAAATAACAGTACAACCTATTCGCATAGTAAAACCTGATGCTGCCATTTTGTTCTCAGACATTTTAGTTGTTCCAAGAGCTATGGGGATAGAGGTCGAACTAAAAGACAATATAGGTCCTATTATACCCAATCCTATTCGCTCGATAGAACAAGTAAATCAAGTATACATTCCAGAAATAAAAGATTCCTTAGACTATGTAATGGAGGCAATCAAATTAACCAAAGAAATGCTAAATAATGAAGTTCCATTAATTGGTTTTGCTGGTTCTCCTTGGACTATTTTTTGTTATGCCGTAGAAGGGAAAGGTTCCAAAAGTTATGATACTGCTAAAGGATTTTGTTTCTCACAACCTGAAGCGGCACACGCATTATTACAAAAAATAACAGATACCACTATTTTATATTTAAAAGAAAAGGTCGCAAATGGTTGTAATGCAATCCAAGTTTTTGATTCTTGGGGAGGAATGCTATCACCAACAGATTATCAAGAATTTTCTTGGCAATATATCAATCAAATTGTAGAAGCATTAGCCCCTATAACAGAAGTAATTGTTTTTGGAAAAGGCTGTTGGTTTGCATTAAACCAAATGGCAAAATCTAAAGCATCAGCTCTAGGTGTAGATTGGACTTGTTCTCCTACACATGCACGTTACTTAACAGGAGGAAACATTACATTACAAGGAAATTTTGATCCTTCTCGTCTATTATCACCAATACCCACTATCAAAAAGATGGTACATGAAATGATTAACGAATTTGGAAAGGACAAATATATTGTAAATTTAGGACATGGTATTTTACCTAATATCCCTGTAGATCATGCTAAAGCATTTATAGATGCCGTAAAAGAATATCAAAAATAATAATACAAGGTTATAAATAAAGCTAGCATAATACAAATAATTTACACATTGTTTTAATTTTTATTTTCCCACACTATTATCACATAAAAGAGAGGATAATGGTAGCAAAACAAAAAGAATTAAGCTTTTAAATTATTTAGAATTATTTTAGCTTTATTGCTTTTATTAATAATTCCGTATTATTAGTTTATTTTTGAAAATTATTTACAAACCCATTAGAATCTTTTCCTAAATATTAATTATAAAATACTTCCTAAAATATTTTACAAGACCCATTTAAAAATATGCAAACACGATTTCAATTAAATAACAGATTTAATATATTCATAAAATACCTTACATTCTTTTTTGTCATAAATAGCTATTCTCAAACTTCTGTTAAAGGAAATATCACAACAATTTTAGGATTACCTCAAATAGGAATAGAAACAAAAATAGGCAACAAGTTAACCTTTCAAGCAGATGTAATGGCTTCATTATGGGAATCCGTTAATAATGCTCCTCAGAAATTTGTAATCGTAATACCAGAAGTAAGATACCACTTTAATACTCTTGAAAAAGGATTTTATTTAGGAGGACACATTGGCGGTTCTAGCTATAAAATGCAAAAGTGGAACTACCTTAATTCAGGCAGATACCAAGAAGGATATAGCTTATTATTTGGGATGACTGTTGGTTTTAAAGTACCTGTAAACAATGCTTTTTCAATAGATATTTTTATGGGCGGTGGCTCTCAACAAGGATTTTATAAAGGCTATTTTTTAGAAACTGGAGAACGTTACGAAACAGCCAGTAATTTCAACAAAAGTGGCGAATGGCTACCTTATAGAGGAGGCGTTATGATTTGTTATAAATTGGGTAAAAATTAATCCTAACCCCTAATCCTAAATAGAATACAAGACACCTAAATCATATATCTTAAAATAAAAAAATTAATGAAAAATAAATTCTATACTTATATACAAAACCTGCAAGATCATATTTGCAAAGGTTTAGAGGATATAGACGGAAAAGCCAAATTTCGTCAAGATTTATGGGATAGACCCGAAGGAGGTGGGGGACGCACTCGTGTAATTGAAAACGGAGCTGTTTTTGAAAAAGGAGGAGTAAATATTTCCGCCGTTCATGGAACATTACCCGATACTATGCAAAAAATGTTTGGCGTTGGAGAAGCTGATTTTTTTGCCTGTGGACTAAGTCTAGTAATTCATCCTAAAAACCCAATGGTTCCAACTGTTCATGCAAACTGGCGCTATTTTGAAATGTATGATGAAAACGGAAATATTATCAATCAATGGTTTGGTGGAGGACAAGACTTAACACCATATTATTTGTTTGAAGAAGATGCAATTCATTTTCATAAAACATGCAAAGCAGCTTGTGATAAACACAATTCAGAATTTTACGCTCATTATAAAAAGAAATGCGACGAATATTTCTGGAATAGCCACAGAAATGAGGCGCGTGGTATAGGTGGTTTGTTTTTTGATTATTTAAAAACAACTGACACTATGTCTATGGAAAACTGGTACAACTTTGTTACAGAAGTAGGCAACAGTTTTTTAGATGCGTATTTACCAATTGTACAAAAAAGAAAAGATTTACCTTATACAGAAGCTAACCGTACTTGGCAAGAAATTCGTAGAGGACGCTATGTAGAGTTTAATCTTGTTCATGATAAAGGCACTTTATTTGGACTAAAAACAAATGGTAGAATTGAAAGTATATTAATGAGTTTACCTCCTCAAGTACAATGGATATACGATCACCATCCAAAAGAAAATAGCCCAGAAGAAAAATTGATAAAAATTTTGTCAAAACCACTAGATTGGTTAAAATAAATATGCGTAATTGGTTAAAATTCTTAATATTAATATACTATCCTGTTTCTCTTGCTCAAGAAAAAAAAGGAGAAATTGAGCATGCCCTATGGCATAAATATAATCGAGACTACCGCTTGAATTATTTTGATAAAATGATTCTAAAAGTAGATATTAATTCCGATGTAGACAACTTCTACATTCCTAAATTAAACTATACGAATAACAAAAAAAGCATTTTTTCTCCCGACGAAAAACTAAAACTTCGTTTTTCTTTTGATTATAAATTTTTAGGAATTAGTTATTCTTTTTCACCTGATTTTATTCCTGAATTAAACAATCAAAGAGCCAATACAAAAACGCTAGATTTAAGTTTTAAATTTTTTTATTCTGATCGTTTAAGACAAGAAGTAATATACAAAAAAGTAAAAGGATTCACTTTACGAAATCCCGATAATCAAAATCCAATTGAGGTTTTTGACGACCTAGAAATCAATACTATAGGAGGAAAAACCTTTTACATAACCAATAATAATTTTTCATACAGAGCTTACGAATCTCAAACAGAAAGACAAATAAAAAGTGCAGGAAGTTTTATCCCCTCACTCACCTATTTCATAAATAATTTATACACTAATAACCCCAATTCTTTTGAACAAAACTTAGAGCGAATAAAATCAGTCGATTTTATCCTCCAATTAGGTTATATGTATAATTATGTAATTAATAAAACTTGGTTTGCTACTGGAGGATTACATCCAGGTATTGGGATTCATGATTCTAAAAACTATTATATGAATAATAACGAATCCATTATTATTGATAACAAAATCAAATGGAACTACAATTTAGATTTAAATTTTTCATTAGGTTATAATCAAGAAAATTTTTTTTCAGGCATTCGAGTTAATTACAAAAACTATCAATATGACAGTAAAGAGGCTGCTGATATAATGAATTCAAAAATAAATGCTGTTTTTTTTATTGGTTATCGCTTTAATGAAGTCAAAAAAGTTAAAAGAGTATTTGAAAAAATAGAAAATAAATTAGGTATATAATAAAAAAATAGAAAATATGTTTCCTATACACAGAGGTAGAAGATTAAGAGTAAACGAAGCCATACGAAATATCGTAAGAGAAACCAGCTTAAGCCCTGCTGATTTCATGTTCCCTATGTTTATAATGGAAGGAGAAAACACTAAAACAGAAATTCCTTCTATGCCAGGCATTTACCGTCGCACACTAGATTTAACGCTAGAAGAGGTAAAAGAATTATACGCATTAGGAATTAGAGCCTTAAATATTTATGTAAAAGTAAATGATAATTTAAAAGACAATACAGGTAAAGAAGCTTGGAATCCTAATGGCTTAATGCAAAATGCTATTCGTGCCATTAAAAAAACATGTCCTGAAATGATTGTAATGCCTGATGTGGCATTAGATCCTTATTCTATCTATGGACATGACGGGATTATAGAAAAAGGAGATGTAACAAACGATGCAACCAACGATGCTTTAGTTAAAATGGCTATTTCACATGCAGAAGCAGGCGCTGACTTTGTTGCTCCAAGCGATATGATGGACGGACGTGTATTACGTTTACGTCAAGGTTTAGATTCCGCTGGTTATCACAATGTAGGTATTATGAGCTATTCTGCTAAATACGCGTCTGCTTTTTATGGTCCTTTTCGTGACGCATTAGATAGCGCACCTAAAGAAGCCGATATAGTGGTCCCAAAAGATAAAAAAACCTACCAAATGGACTATGCAAATCGTATAGAAGCAGTAAAAGAAGCTTTGTGGGATGTAGAAGAAGGAGCTGATATGGTTATGGTAAAACCAGGTATTGCTTATTTAGATATTGTTCGCGAAGTAAAAAATGCTGTCAATGTACCCGTTTCAGTATTTCATGTTTCAGGAGAATATGCCATGATAAAAGCGGCATCTGAAAAAGGATGGCTAGATCATGATAAAATCATGATGGAACAATTAATGTGTATCAAACGTGCTGGTGCTACTTTAATTTCTACTTATTTTGCTAAAGAAGCAGCCATACTATTAAACAAATAATCTAATTTGCTGCTTCCAAATGAATTAAGAAATCGTATCTCTTATTTTTTTAGCCTACTTTTACTTAATTTAACATGACAAATCTAAAACGAAATATGAAAAAACTATTAGTACCATTTATTATAATTTTCCTTTCGTGTAAAAAAGAAAATCAAGAAAATTTTGGCACATCAACATCCCAAATGGTTACACAAAAACCTGTTGATTTAGGTAAAGAAATTTTTGAAGGCAAAGGCGTTTGTTATACCTGTCATAAACCCGATATAAAAACAGTTGGTCCCTCTTTAAAAGAAATCGCCAAGTTATACAAGGAAAAAAACGGAAACATAGTTGCCTTTCTTCAAGAAAAAAACCAACCCATTGTAGATCCAAGTCAATATAATACTATGAAAGCTAATTTTGCTATTACCAAAAATCTTCCTGAGGAAGAGTTAAAAGCAATAGAAGCTTACATTTTAAGTTTTTAATAAAATAACCGTCTCATAATCAAAGTGAAGAAGCCACTAACATCCGACTCCTTCACTTTGTTTAAAACAACCAAAAGTTATTTTATCGCCACATAAGACACAAAAACAAACATCCTTAACAAAAAGAGGTTACTCTATATTGCTGAAAGATAAATTTTTGATCGTATGAAAACAGCATTTATTCACTCACCGTTAGGAATTACTAAAATAACAGGAGACCAAGAGGGTATTGTTGGTATTTCAATAATAACAGAAACTTATTTGTCTGAACAAATCCCCGAAGAACTTCTAGAAGCCGTGAATCAACTACAGGAATATTTTAAAGGAAATAGAACAAGTTTTTCATTTACCTTAAATCTAAAAGGCACTGATTTTCAAAAAAAAGTATGGCATGAATTACGTCAAATTCCTTTTGGTAAAACTATTTCTTATCTAGATTTAGCCAAAAAGCTAGGTAATGTCAAGGCTATTCGAGCTGTTGCATCAGCCAATGCTAAAAATCCTATTTGGATCGTGGTTCCTTGCCATCGAGTAATCGGTACCGATGGTTCTCTTACAGGCTACGCAGGTGGATTATGGCGTAAAAAATGGTTGTTAGATCATGAAAATTCTTTAAAGCAACAAACATTATTTTAATCCTCATTTTTTTTCTTTTTTAATCGTAAATCTTTACTTTCGTATATACGGTCAAAATGGTTTAATATGCTAGACAAACTTCAAATTGAGAATATTTTATTTTTGGATATAGAAACGGTACCTGAACATGAAAACTTTTCTTCTTTAGACCCCGCACGCCAAGAATTATATGCTCTTAAAACACAATATCAACGAAAAGATGATTTTACCGTAGAAGAATTTTACGATCGAGCAGGCATTTGGGCTGAATTTGGTAAGATTATATGTATTTCAGTCGGCTATTTTTCTTTAAAGAAAGATATACGTCAATTTAGAGTCACCAGTTTTTGGGGTGATGAGATAAGCATTTTAAATGATTTTTCAAATTTATTAAATAATCATTATAGCCACACACAACATTTACTTTGTGGACATAATGCAAAAGAGTTTGATTTTCCTTATATAGCAAGACGAATGATTATTAATAAAGTTCCTATTCCTCAAAAATTAAATCTTTTTGGCAAAAAACCTTGGGAAGTCCCTCATTTGGACACTTTAGAATTATGGAAGTTTGGTGATTACAAGCATTATACATCACTAAAATTATTAACCACCGTCTTAGGCATTCCTTCCCCAAAAGGAGATATAGAAGGTAGTGATGTTGCTAAAGTATATTACCAAGATCAAGATATAGACAGAATTATATCCTATTGCGAAAAAGATGTAATAGCAGTTGCTCAAATCATCCTTCGATTACGAGGAGAAGATTTACTAATAGATGACGAAATTTTTGTTGTATAATACCCTCATAATTCTATATGCTTTACAAAAGAATCCTATTTATAATATTCCTTTCTTTCCTGAGTCATTATTGTAATGCACAGGATCCCATCATCCCTAACTCTGATAAAAAATACCGATTTATTTTTCAGATGGATAATCGTCTTTCTAGCTTAAGAGACAACCAAATTTCTATTTTAGGCGCAAAAATAGGTTTTCAATATAAAAACAAATTTCGATTTGGAGTAGGCACATCCTTTATTTTATCCCCCGTAAAAATCACTTACATTAATAAAAGAACCCAACTAATTAATGACAATAAAGTAAGTCTTTGGTATGGAAGCCTGTTTACTGATTGGATATTTTACAAAAATCCCAAATGGGAATGCTTTCTAACAGAACAAATAGGCTTTGGAAAACCTAGTTTTGTTCGAGAAATAAACGATGATATTGTTCGGAATACTAATATTTCTTTATACGTAAATGAAATTTCTGGACAAGCAAATTATAAAATTTTAAAATGGATAGGATTAGGAGCTGGTATCGGATATCGAAATATTTTAAACTCAAAAGCTGCTTTAAAGACCACTTTTGACGCTCCCATTTATATTGGAAAAATAATACTTTATCCCGAAAATATTTTTTGATTTATTACTTTTACACCCTTCATAAAGTTATTTTACTTATTTTTAAAAAAGAGCTATGGTTTTAAGCAGATTTTGGTTAGCAATTTTTATATCGTCTATATTTTTTATCGTTATAAATCTTTTTAATGGAGGTAGTTATAGTACAGATTATATTTTAAATGGAAAAAAAGACGATCCTATCTTACTATCTGAAAAATATTTAGAGCAAATCCCTAAATTTATAGCAGATAGTATTAAAAAAAATCCTGAAAAAACAGTCGTTATCAACAGAGACACTCTTGACTCAGACACTACTTACATTTATAAAAACAAAACCGTTAAGTTATATAGCGGCATCCAAAAAGCAGACGGATTACTTCCCACTTGCAAAAATAGTTTACTAGATCTCATTATTCCGTTAATTGCCTACCTAGCCTTCTTTTGTGGATTAATGGAATTATTAATTATTTCTGGTGCTTCTGAAAAATTAGCTCAAAAACTAAGTCCTTTTTTTGCACAAGTATTCCCTTCAGTTCCCAAAAATCATGAATCTATATCATATATGACACTAAATTTTGCTGCTAATTTTTTAGGTTTAGATTCCGCTGCTACTCCTTTTGGTCTTAAAGCAATGGAAAGTTTACAAACACTAAATCCTAATAAAGATAAGGCCAGTGATGCCCAAATTATGTTTATGTGTCTACATGCAGCAGGTCTTACCCTTATTCCTACTTCCATTATTGGATACAGAGCAGCCGAAAATGCAGCAAATGCCGCAGATGTCATGCTTCCTTGTATCATTACATCATTCATTGGTACAATAGCTGCTTTACTGATAGTTGGCATTCGTCAACGCATCAATTTTAAAAGTATAAGTTTACTAGCCGCTTTAATGGGAACCATAGGAGCCATTATAGGGTTATTATTTTACATCAATACACTGGATTTAATAGAAAAAAACGCTTTTACTGGTAATTTATCTGGATTAATGCTCATAATCATTATAGGATTTACCCTCATATTTTCTTTTATTCATGAAAAGAAATTTACTTTGGCTAATACGACCATTTTTGACACTTTTGTTGATGGCGCACGTAACGGATTAAATACGGGAGTAAAAATATTTCCTTATGTTATGGGAATGCTAGTTGCCATATCTTTTTTTAGAAATAGTGGATTATTTGAAATAGTAAGTAATGGCATTCGATTTTTATTTGGTCAAATAGGAGTCAGTAAAGAAATTACAGACGGACTTCCCGTTGCTCTATTACGACCATTTAGCTCTGGAGGTTCACGTGGTTTTATGATAGATGCCATGCGAAACTCAGGCGTAGATTCTTTTACAGGGCGATTAGTTTGTATTTTTCAATGTAGTGCCGAAACCACATTTTATGTAATAGCCGTATATTTTGGTTCTGTTAATATTAAAAATACACGCTATACTTTAGGAACAATGCTTTTAGTTGATTTTATCTGCGTACTAGCAGCTATTATTGTTGCAACCTGGTTTTTTTAATCTACTATAAAGTTACTAAAACAAACCATGAGGCTATTTATTTTTTTTAGGATAGCCTCATGGTTTCGTCTATTTTTAACCATTTTACATTTTCCTTCTATTTTACCACACTTTCTTTATCTTATCTCTTTTTTACACCCAGATTACAGGATAAGCTTTATGATGAAGACAAAATACATGGTTTTTTAGTATAATACTAATTTTAACCCTGATTACGCCTTAGAGATTTTAAAAAAACATATTTTACTGATTATTAGTACTATATAAAATTACGAACTAGAATTATCAAACAAACAAACCTTCTATTTCAGTAAGTTATAAAATTTATTTTTTATAATGCGTAATCTGGATTTAATACATTAAGGCAAAAAAGGGCTTTTTAGAATCAAAGCATGTTTATTTGAAATAAATTTCTAAAGGTATAATTTGGATTTAAAAAAAACTAAGATATTTTTTATTCTATATTAATTTCTAAAAAATAAATGTTTTAGATTAAGGAAAGCTATAATAGAATTTTTAAATTTGCGATTGTTAAAATTTATTAGTATGTTACAAATAGCAGTTATTAGAGAAAACCAAGCAGCCGTAATCAACGCTTTGGCAAAAAAAAATATAGATGCCGCAGCCGTGATAGAAAATGTGGTAGCTCTTGACGAAAAACGTCGTGCTACTCAAGTAGAGTTAGATAATGTATTGGCGGAATCTAATAAATTGTCCAAAGAGATCGGAGCTATGATGAAAGCAGGTGAAAAAGCCAAAGCAGAAATCATTAAGGAAAAAACGACTCAATTACGTGATGAAAGTAAAGAACTAACAGAAACGTTAAATAGTATTACGGAAGAGCTAACCCAACAGCTATATCTGTTACCTAATACTCCCGCTGAAATTGTTCCTGAAGGAAAAACAGCAGACGATAACTTAAATGTTTTTCAAGAAGGTGAAATTCCTAGCTTACATGAAGGCGCTTTACCGCATTGGGAATTAGCTAAAAAATATGATATTATTGATTTTGAGTTAGGGACTAAAATCACAGGTGCTGGTTTTCCTGTTTATAAAGGAAAAGGAGCTAAATTACAACGTGCTTTAATCAATTACTTCATTGATAAAAATACAGAAGCCGGATATAACGAAGTACAAGTACCTCATCTAATTAATGAAGCATCAGGCTACGGAACAGGACAGTTACCTGATAAAGAAGGACAAATGTACCATGTAGGAATTGATGATTTATATTTAATTCCAACTGCGGAAGTTCCTGTAACCAACTTATACCGCGATGTTATTTTACAAGAAACCGAAATGCCTGTAATGGTAACAGGATATACACCTTGTTTCCGTCGCGAAGCTGGTTCTTATGGCGCACATGTTCGCGGCTTAAATCGTTTGCACCAATTTGATAAAGTAGAAATTGTTCGTATTGAACATCCCGATAATTCTTACCAAGCTTTAGATGGAATGGTGGAACACGTAAAAGAAATTTTACGAGAGTTAAAATTACCATATCGTATTTTACGTTTGTGTGGAGGTGATATGAGTTTTGCCTCAGCATTAACCTATGATTTTGAAGTATTTTC
The DNA here is from genome assembly GCF_042182265.1 of Flavobacterium davisii. Lineage (NCBI taxonomy): Bacteria > Pseudomonadati > Bacteroidota > Flavobacteriia > Flavobacteriales > Flavobacteriaceae > Flavobacterium > Flavobacterium davisii. Next base: position 1,137,322 of record NZ_CP097869.1, on the reverse strand, counting down.
AACAGCACAAGACCGTTGGTTAGAAATATCTTCAGTATCTAACTTTGAAACCTTTCAATCGAACCGCTTAAAATTACGCTTTAAAGGGAAAGATGGAAAAACGCAATTAGCCCATACTCTAAATGGTAGCTCATTAGCTCTACCTCGTGTATTAGCTGGAATTTTAGAAAACTATCAAACACCAGAAGGAATCATAATTCCAGAAGTATTAAGAAAATATACTGGTTTTGATATTATAGACTAAACTATATAGTAATTTATTATAATGTACTAAAGTGACTAAATTATTGTAACTTTAGTACATTGTTTTTTTAGATTAAATGAAGAAAATAATCCAAATACTATTATTTTGGCCTTTATTAGTTGTAGGCCAAGTATACACGGTAACACCACCACCTGGAGGAACGCCGCAAGTCAATGTACCTCAAAATAATAATCCCAATGAATACTTGGCTCAAAATTATTTTGACCGTGGCGAGTTTGATAAAGCGGTTCTTATTTATGAAGAATTACTCAAAAAACAACCTAATAATTATCCTTTTTTTCAAAAATTAGTTGCGTGCTATCAACAATTAAAACAATTTGAAAAATCAAATGTGTTAATACAAGAAAAACTAAAAAGAACAAAATACCCCAATTTATATGTAGAGTTAGGATATAATTATCAACTCCAGAAACAACAAGATTTAGCCGAAAAAAATTACAAAATAGCAATCAGTAAAATAAATGAAAACCCTAACAATGTATACAGCATTGCACGGGAGCTAGAACAAAAAGTACTGCTTACACAAGCTGTAGAAGCCTATACATTAGCGCAAAAACTAAATCCCGAAGCTAATTTTAATTATCAAATAGCCCTATTACAGGGACAATTAGGCAATATTGACTCCATGATTGAATCATTAATAGATTATGCCTACAAATTTCCTAACAATCTCGTATTAGTACAAAATCAGCTTAATCGTTTTTTAACAGAGGATCATAGCAAAACCTTTGCAGACACTTTACGAAAATCATTATTGTTACGTACTCAAAAAAATCAAGATCTATTTTGGAATGAGTTCATGAGTTGGTTTTTTATCAACCAAAAAGAATACAACAAAGCCTTTATACAAGAAAAAGCAATTTATCGTCGTAATCCTGAAAGCTTTAACAATCTATTTCATCTAGCACGATTAGCTTCACAAGAAAAAGAAACAGATACGGAACGCGAAATCTTAAATTTTATACTCGAATACACTACTCAACCCGATATTCAACTAGAGGTTAATTACAACTTATTAAAAATAGATATTGATCGTGCTAAAAAAGAAGAATATCCTTTAATTTTAGACAAACTCAATAAACTTTTAGTTGACTTTGGAACAGGTTCTAATACCGTTAAAATTCAAATTTTAAAAGCACATTTTGAAGCTTTTTACTTAAAACAATTCGAAAACGCTAAAACTTTATTATTCAAATCGCTACAGTTACCTTTAAATCAATATGCTTTAGCCGACGTTAAATTAGAATTGGCCGATATATTACTTCTAGATGAAAAATTTAATCAAGCTATTATTTATTATGCACAAGTTGAAACTGAATTAGAAAATAATGAAATAGCACATGATGCTCTTTTAAAAATGGCAAAAGCAAGTTACTATAAAGGCGACTTTGAATGGGCTAAAAAGCAATTTGAAGTATTAAAATCATCTACTTCTCAACTTATTGCAAATGATGCTATGCAACTTTTTTTACTTATATCTGATAACACGGTAGAAGACTCAACCCAAATAGCTTTAAAAAAATTTTCAAGAGCTGATTATTTAACTTACCAAAACAAACAAACCGAAGCTTTGGAAGCTTTTAAAAAGATTTTAATAGAACATAAAGGAGAAAGTATTGAAGATGATGTGTTATTAAAAATAGGAGCATTGTACACCAACAGGCAAGAATATACTGAAGCATTAAACAACTATCAACAAATTATTGAAAAGCATTCAGAAGAAATTTATATAGACGAAGCGTTGTTTTTTAGTGCCGAAATTTTTAGAAAACACCTCCAACAACCCGATAAAGCCAAAGAATTATATGAAAAAATTATTCTAAACCATCCCGATAGCATCTACTTTGTAGAAGCGCAACTAAATTATAGGAAACTAAGAGGTGATAGTAATTTATAAAAGAGTGTATAAGCCTTCATCCGTTTTGATTATCTTTGCATAAGTAAACTTCTAGATTTCTAAACATATAACCTCATAATTTTTTTTAAAATGATCATATATAATGTTACTGTAAATATTCATGAAAGTATTCATGACCAATGGTTAAATTGGATGCAAACGAAACATATTGCAGAAGTAATTGGAACGGGTAAATTTACATCCGCTAAAATGGTAAAAGTTTTAGTAGAAGAAGAAATGGGCGGAATAACATACGCCATTCAATATTTTACAGACAGTAAAGAAACTTTACAACGTTACTATGATGAAGATGCACCTCGTTTACGTGAAGAAGGATTACAGCTTTTTGGCGATAAAATGTTAGCATTTAGAACTGAATTAGAAATCATTTCAGAACATTAAAAGTTGCTATATTTTTTTACTAATAAAAAAAAGAACAAATAACTATGCAAAACGTTTTTAAAACAATCAAGAATTAAATACGTCTTTGTGCATATCAAATATCAAAAACAGGTAAATATATTTCTTGTAAAATATAAAACTGAAAATGATAGAAAATTGAAATACGAAAATTTTATAATTCGCTCAACTCAATAGTAATAACTATAGAGCAAGAAAGCTAATGATAAGAAGAGCTTTAAACTTTTAGAAGACATTCAGCAGTTGATTTTGGATTAAATACAAAGCAAAATTTAAGAATGGTAAATTAACAAGTCTAATCTCAATCTGAAATGTTTTACGTGTTAAAAAACGTAAAACTTGAAATAAAAAACAATGGATAAAGTAAGAGCAAAAAAACACCTAGGTCAGCATTTTTTAAATGATGAAAATATTGCTGGAAAAATAGCTGATGCACTCCGCTTACAGGGCTATAATAAAGTATTAGAAATAGGCCCAGGAATGGGAGTTTTAACCAAGTATCTTCTAGAAAAACCCATTGATACTTATGTAATCGAAATAGATACAGAATCAGTAGAATATCTTCAAACACATTATTTAAAACTATCTAATAGAATTCTTTCCGAAGATTTCTTAAAGTTTGATTTAACCAAAATTTTCGGGAATGATTCTTTTGCTGTAATTGGTAATTTCCCTTATAATATTTCTTCCCAAATTGTTTTTAAGGTATTAGAAATGCGCAATCAAATACCTGAATTTGCGGGCATGTTTCAAAAGGAAGTAGCAGAACGTATTTGTGAAAAAAAAGGAAGTAAAGCTTACGGTATTCTTTCTGTATTAACACAAGCCTTTTATGAAACAGAATACCTATTTACTGTTTCAGAATTTGTTTTTACACCTCCTCCTAAAGTAAAGTCAGGTGTTATGCGTATGCGCCGTAAAGAAAATGCTCCGTTACCTTGTAATGAAAAATTATTCTTTAATGTGGTAAAGACAGCTTTTAATCAAAGAAGAAAAACATTACGAAATAGTTTAAAAAGCTTTAATCTTTCGGATAATTTAAGAGAAGATAGTATCTTTGACCTTCGCCCAGAACAAATATCAGTAGAGCAATTCATAGAACTCACTCAAAAAATTGAAGCAGATGGAGTTTAAAATTACCCCAGAATTCATCGCTCAAATAGAGCATTTAGTAAATGAAAACCGTGCACAGGAATTAGAAAACTTGTTGCAGGATATCCACTTTGCAGATATTGCTGAAATTTTAGATGAATTAGATGAATATGGGGCTAATTATGTTTTTAAAATATTAGATTCTGAAAAAACAGCGGATGCTCTTTTAGAGCTAGATGACGAAGTACGTATAAAAATTCTTAAAAATCTTTCTGCTAAAGAAATTGCGGAAGAAATAGACGAATTAGATACAGATGATGCTGCTGATATCATTGCCGAATTACCACAGTCTAAAAAAGAAGAGGTAATTTTAAAATTAGAAGATGTTGAACACGCTAAAGATATAGTAGAATTACTCCGTTACGACGAAGACACCGCAGGTGGTTTAATGGGTAAAGAATTAGTAAAGGTAAATGAAAATTGGAATGTACTAACTTGTGTAAAAGAAATGCGTATGCAAGCAGAACATGTTACACGAGTACACTCCATTTATGTTGTAGATGATGAAGATCGTTTAAAAGGGAGACTTTCTCTAAAAGACTTACTAACCACATCTACCAAAACACCTATTAGCGAAGTATATATCAAAAAAGTAGATTATGTAAAAGTAGATACAATGGATACTGAAGTAGCACGTATCATGCAAAAATATGATTTAGAGGCTATACCCGTTGTAGATGAAATGGGGCGTTTAGTAGGACGTATTACTATTGATGATATAGTAGACGTAATTAAAGAAGAGGCTGATAAAGATTATCAGATGGCGGCAGGTATTTCACAAGATGTTGAGGCAGATGATAGTATTTTAGAGCTTACAAGAGCTCGTTTACCTTGGTTAGTTTTAGCACTTTTAGGAGGTTTTGTAAGTGTTCGTGTTTTAGGCTTATTTGAACCTGCTATGAAAGAACACCCTCAATTATTCTTTTTTACTCCTTTAATTGCTGCTATGGGAGGTAATGTAGGGGTACAATCGTCTGCTATCATTGTACAAGGTTTAGCTAACAATTCTATTAGTGGAACTGTTTTACAACGTTTATTAAAAGAACTATCCCTAAGTTTATTAAATGGTTTAATACTTTCTATCATCTTATTATTAGGAAGTTACTATTTATTAGGTTTTGAAATTCATATCGGATTAACGGTTACTACAGCTTTATTATCCGTTATTGTAATTGCCTCATTAATAGGAACTTTCATTCCTATTATTTTAAATAAAAATGGTATTGATCCAGCCCTTGCTACAGGCCCATTTATCACAACAAGTAATGATATTTTAGGCATTTTAATCTATTTTACTATTGCTCGACTTATTTTAGGTTTTTAAACTTCTTATATTTGAAGAAAACTTATAACATTGGAACCTCATAATATTAAAATACTACATATAGATAGTAATCACCCTCTATTAAAAAAACAACTAGAAATAGCTGGTTTTCAAAATCAGGATGATTTTACTTCTTCAAAAGAAGAGATTGAAAAAAAAATTCATGAATACCACGGTATTATAATTCGTAGTCGATTTAAAATTGACAAAACATTTCTAGATAAAGCATCTCAATTACAATTTATTGCACGTGTAGGAGCTGGACTTGAAAGTATAGATTGTAATTACGCACAAACTAAAGGTATTCACTTAATAGCTGCTCCCGAAGGAAATCAAAATGCAGTGGGAGAACAAGCTTTAGGAATGCTCCTTTCTCTTTTTAATAATTTAAATAAAGCTGATACAGAAGTTAAATCTGGATTATGGAACCGAGAAGCCAATCGCGGACATGAACTAGATGGTAAAATCGTTGGAATCATAGGTTATGGTAATATGGGAAAATCTTTTGCAAAAAAACTAAGTGGTTTTGATGTAGAAGTAATTTGTTATGATATTCTTCCTAATGTAGGTAATGAAAATGCAAGGCAAGTTAATCTACAAGAACTTCAAAACAAAGCCGACGTATTAAGTTTACATACGCCTTGGACTCCTGAAACAGATAAAATGGTTAACGCCTCTTTTATTAATGGGTTTAGAAAACCTTTTTGGCTAATTAATACCGCTAGAGGTAAAAGTGTTGTAACTACAGATTTAGTTGATGCTCTTAAAGAAAAGAAAATTTTGGGAGCAGGATTGGATGTATTAGAATATGAAAAACTCTCTTTCGAAACGCTCTTTGAAGAACAAAGATCACCTGCATTTGAATACTTACTGAATGCCTCTAATGTTTTACTAACTCCTCATATTGCAGGTTGGACTTTTGAAAGTAAAGAAAAACTGGCACAAACTATTGTCAATAAGATTAAAACATTATATCAAATTAATAAACTGGAATAATATAGCTGTTTTTCTTATTTTATAAGGCATTTAGTATACCGTTTTGATTCATAATTTCTGCTTAAGCTGATTATCATGAATAAATCCTATTTGTTAGGTGAAAAATCTAACAAATAGGATTTTACTTTAGCCCAAATTTCACATTAAACTTCGTGATGAAGATGAAAGATAGAGAAATAAAATAAACGGAAATTTTATCTCGCAGATGCGGAATATAGGTTTAAAATTTGAGTGTTATTCCTGTTAAAAAATTTCTTCCAGCTTGTGGATAATAAAAATTTTCAGTTATCGCAGAATGATTAGAACCTAGGGGGCGATTATAGTAACTATACGTATAACCGTTTGATTCATATAGTTTGTTGTATACATTATTAATCAACAAATGAAGGTTAATTTCGGCAAAATTTTTAGGTTTTAAAAGATATTGAATACTTAAATTACCATGGTGGTAGCTATTTATTTTTTTATCTTCTGAAGAGGTATTATCTAAGTATTGTTTTCCCACGTATTTTTGGATATAAGCAATACTTAAATTTTTAATAGGATAAAAAGTGGCGGTTGCTCCTCCTATTAAATTAGGTGAAAAAGATATATCTGTATCATCATATCTTGTACTATTTGTTGAATAACTTTCATTACCATTTACATCGTATTCTGTTACAGCAACTAAATAATCAAATGACTTGATTTTGTTTACACTTTTTGTTATATTAAAATCTAATTTAAAGAACTTAGTAGGCTGAATACTCGTTTCTACCTCAATTCCTATGCGGCGACTTTTATTCACATTTTCACGAATTGGATCTCCCACCTCATCTAACGCTCCTGTGAGTACTAATTGATTATTGTAGTGCATATAATATCCATTTAAATTAACTTGTGCTATTTTATTTTTAAATCGATAACCTACTTCGTAATCTAATAATTGTTCTGGCTGAGGCTCAATAGGGTTTTTGGTTAAATCGTTACGATTGGGTTCTTTATTCGCTAGAGCAAAAGATCCATATATAGTATGATTTTTGTGAATAACAAAATTCACACCGGCTTTGGGATTAAAAAAATCATAGGTTTTCTTTACATTTAACCATTTTAAATCACTGCTTACCCCATTTGTTGTGTAATCTACACGACGCGCTTGAATATCAAAAAACAATTGTAGTTTATAAAAAAAAGTATAATCTGCTTTAGCGTATACAGAATAATCCTCTTTTTTACTTAATGACTTATAATAATTCATATTTGTAACTGGAAGATTTAGGTACTTATGCTTAGTCAATTCTCCAAAATGACTTCCATCATATAGATTATATCCGCCACCTAAACTAGTATTAAAATTTTTCGCGTTGTAATTTAATGTATAAATAAGTGTATAAGAGTCATTATCTAACCATTTTCTACGTACTACATCGGATTTAGAACTTCCGTTAGGATAATCCGGAAAATATTTTTTAAGCTTTTGATCTGCTTTAAATTCTTCATAATATCCTTTTCCTTTTGTATAATTTCCAGATAAAGAACCTGATAAACGATCTGTAAATTGATGTGTTAAATGTAGTTGATAATGAATTTGCTCATAATTATCTGTTTGATTTTCGTATGTATAATAATTATATGTTCTTCCTGAATTTAACAAATTATCTACTTCTTGTGGGCTTGGATAATTACGATTAATATAAGCTTGTAGGGCCGTTATATCACCATTAACTACTGCTTCTGGAGTGCCAAACCAAGATTGGTAAGTAATTTCTTTTCCTCCAAATACTAAAGCTTTTATGGCCGTTTGTTTATCAACAAACCCAGCTTCTGCGTAAAAAGATTTTAAATCAGACGATGCACGATCTATGTAACCATTACTCGCTATTTTAGAAAGACGTCCTTCAGCATAAAAACCATTTTTGATCCCAGAACCAAAAGTAATATTATGTTTTCGAGTATTAAACGATCCAATACTATGTGAAGTGGTAGCATATCCCTTTATAGAAGGTGTGAGTGTACGTAAATTTAAACTAGCTCCAAATGCTCCTGCTCCATTAGTAGAAGTCCCCACTCCTCTTTGTAATTGAATATTTTCTACAGAAGTTGTAAAATCAGGCATATTAACCCAAAAGGTACCTTGACTTTCAGCATCATTATAAGGAATTCCGTTAATCGTTACATTTATACGAGTAGCATCACTACCTCTGATTCTTAATCCCGTATAGCCTATGCCTGCTCCTGCATCTGAAGTGGTTACTACAGAAGGCATTTGATCTAATAAAATAGGAAGATCTTGCCCTAAATTATTTCGTTCTAATGTTTCCTTTTTAACATCTGTAAATGCAAATGGTGATTTTTTAGTTAAACGAGTAGAAGCAACTTTAACTTCTTCTAAGGTATTCATCCTAGTAGAATCGGCTACTTTTTTTTCTTGTCCTGATGCCGTAATACTTATTAGAGTAAATGTAATTAGAACAGCATTGGAAAGCAGTTGTTGAAATTGCTTGTGATTGGAATTTTTCATTCGTTACAAATTGTTACGAATAAAAGGGGCCATTATTCATTAGTATTTATAAATAATCCAACTTATAATAAAATACAAGTTGATTTTTGACCTTCCCTTGACAGCATTACCTGTCTAGGTTCATTGGGTATAATCTCAGCCTTGTTCATTTTTTTAAAACAAAGCACCCCTTTTTGAGACTGTGTAAAGATACTTGAATATTTAAAAAATTCAAAGAGGGCAAATCTAAGGTTTATAAAGCCTTATAATAACTTTAACTAAAAAATAACAACCTGTTGTTATATATAACATTATATTAGTAAAAAATTTAACTTATTTATGAAAAAAAACAATACTTGGTATGGCTTTGTTAGCCATTTTACAATCTTGTACTTCAGATTCTTTAACTCCAACGTTTAATGAAAGTACAGAAAGAACATTTTCAAAAGACAGGGTGTCTACTAATGTAACTAAAGATAATTGGATGTCAGCCATTAGATCTAACATTCCTTTATCTAAATTATCTATTCCTGGAACACATGATTCAATGTCTATCAACAATTGGGCATTTAGCAGTAATCAATACGGAAGTATTAAAGATCAATTAGAGGCTGGCGCCAGGATTTTTGATTTACGTTTTAATTATGAAAACGGTCAATTTATGGGATATCACGGAATCATAAAACTTAATATAACATTAGATCAAATAATGTCTCATTTTAATGATTTTCTAAAAGTACATCCTAAGGAAGTAATTATTACTATTTTTAAAAAAGAGAATGGGGGTGACAAATCTATTTGGGTTAATTATTTTAATACTAAAATGAGTGAATATGAATCCAAAGGCTTAGTAAAGAAAAATTGGAATACAAATACTTTATTAGGAGATTGTAGAGGTAAAGTTTTACCTCTATCCAGAGAAACGTATACAAATTCAACTTTTGTACAAGGTTGGTCTGGAGATCCTAATTTTTCTAACGGAACTCTAATAAGCGACGATCACTACAATCCTTTTAAAATTTCTGATTTTTATACGGTTAATACAATATTACCAGCGTCGATTAATTACAAATACGATCGTATTGTTGATAATATCAATCGTTCAAATTCTGATTCTAATTCTATCAATACGTACTTAACTTATTGTTCTGGAGCTAGTGCTTTTGCTTATCCAGTAGCTGTAGCCGATCGAATTAATCCCAAAGTAGCGGATTATATCAAAGGTAATAAGTTAAAATCATGTGGATGGATTTTAATGGATTTTATTAATTCAGAAAAAGGGAATAGATTATCTGAAAATTGTATAGGCGTTTCTATAAACAACTTTTCTAATTAATAAGGTGTGAATAAAACCTCCTTTTCGCATTAGACTTGAGGTGAATTATCGAAGCTAAATCTATTTTACTTCATTCTTCAACGAACTCTAATCCGGAATTTAGGAATAAAAAAGAGAGTGTCTGAAGAAGACGCAATCCTATCATTTCGACCAGTAGGAGAAATCACATAATACTGATCATGTGAGTTCTCCTATCGTCGAAGTAACAAACTAGATCTTCATTTGTTACTTTTCAGACAGTTCATATTTTTTTAATTCAAAATTAGTTCCGTCAAAGACTCCATAAGTAAAATACCCGATCCAATCTCCTAAATTAATATATTGAGAGTTATTACCTAAAGCAATTTCCATTGGTAAATGACGATGACCAAAAACAAAGTAATCATAGTGTTTAGCTGTTAATTTTCGCTTAGCATACTGAATTAACCATTCCTTATCTTCTCCTAAAAACTTCACATCTTCCGCTCCTGAAATCATTTTATTTTTTACGGATAGATACTGTGCTAATTTTACTCCTATATCAGGATGCAACCAACGAAACAGCCATTTTGAAAATGGATTGGTAAACACTTTTTTCATGCGTTTGTATCCTTTATCACCAGGACCTAAACCATCTCCATGTCCTATCAAAAAAATTTTATTATTGAAAGTAAACTCTTTAGTTGTGTGGTATACTGGAATATTTAACTCTTTTTCAAAATAGTCATTCATCCACAAGTCATGATTCCCTACAAAAAAATAAATAGGAATACCACTATCTCGAATTTCTGCTAATTTACCCAAAACACGTACAAATCCCTTAGGGACAACGGTTTTATATTCAAACCAAAAATCAAATAAATCACCCAATAGGAAAATAGCTGCTGCATCTTGTTTGATTATATCCAACCATTGTACAAATTTTTGTTCACGAGGAAAACTCATTTCAGGTGTGGGTGCTCCAAGGTGCTGATCGCTGGCAAAATATATTTTTTTGTTAGATTTATGAATAAACATGATTTTAATTTTGTGTAAAAATAGTACTTAATGATACTTTTTTATAGAAAAATAAGCTATAACTGTACTTAATAGCATTCCTATACCTCCTAAAACAAATGGTGCTCCAGCAAAAATAAAGGGAGCTTGCTGTTGGGTGAAATAGTAAAAAACACTAGACATAATGGGAGGTCCTATAATAGATGAGGCACTTATTAAACTTGTTAGAGTTCCTTGAATTTCACCTTGTTCAGATGCTGGTACTTGTTCTGATATAATGGCTTGTAAAGCGGGACCTGCAATACCTCCTAAACAATAGGGAATTAAAAAAGCAAACATCATCCATGTTTCTGTGGCAAAAGCAAATAAAAACATTCCAAATGTATATAATGCCATCCCTACATAAATACTTTTTTCATTGCCTAATTTAGGATTTACCCAACGAATTAATCCTCCTTGCACAAGTGCTACAAGTAATCCAATTACGCCCAATGAAATCCCTACCATTTTCTCATTCCAATTTAACTGGTACATAGCAAAATAGCTCCAATTACTTTGTATAGCATGTGAAGCTGTATGCAATAAAAAAACAGCAAGTATAAGTCCAATAAGTTTTGGATACTTTTTTAAATTTAGAAAAATACCTATAGGATTGGCTCTTTTTAATTCAAATGCTCTTCTATTCGATTTTTCTAATGATTCGGGTAAAATAAAATAACCGTACAAAAAATTAATTAAACAAAGTATAGCTGCTGCATAAAAAGGGATTCGAGCCCCATAATATCCTAGCATTCCTCCAATAACAGGACCAATAATAAAACCTAATCCAAAAGCAGCTCCTATCATTCCAAAATTTTTAGCACGGTTTTCAATAGTACTTATGTCTGCTATATAAGCTGATGCGGTGGTTATGCTTGCTCCTGTAATACCAGCGATTATTCTTCCTATGAATAACCAGGTAATACTTGGTGCAAAAGCTAATAATAAATAATCCAATGAAAAAGCTAGTAATGAAAGGAGCAAAACGGGTCTTCTTCCATATTTATCACTTAACCCGCCTATTAATGGGGCAAATAAAAACTGTGTTAAAGCATAAGAAAAGGTTAACCATCCTCCATACTTTGCAGCTTCGCTAACCGATCCTTTAATGAGTTCTTGAATTAATTTTGGAACTACAGGAATTATAATACCTAATCCTATTACATCTATTAATAGTGTAATAAAAATAAAACTAATAGCTGCTTGTTTTTTGTTTTCTTTCATAGGACAAATTAACAAAATTTTCTCAAATTCTTTTTATATTCGAAATTGTCCTTATCATTATAAATTAATTGATATAATGCAAAATAAATGTAGAATTTCTTTTCTTGTTATTTAAAAGAACATGTTTTTATTAATCAAAAAATGGAAAATTTACCACTTCTCTTTTATCTTATACCATTTAAGGTTTAAATTTACTCTAATAATATTGCGTAATATCTCTTGATTCGTGTATTCTGTAGTGCGTTTTGGTTTAGGTAATTTCAAAACTAAAATGGTATTAGAGTTTCATTTTATTAATCCTTCCTCTACAATTATCTATTAGTTATACGAATAAAAAAAGAGACTGTTCAAAAGTAAATTGTATTTGCTTTGTTTTATTATTTCATTTGAGTTTACCCAAAAAAGCAAAAGGAGTAAATAGTTAAAATGGAAATAACATATTACATAACTTGCTTTATTTATTGAAATCATAAAATTAGTATTACACAATTACTTTCGGACAGTCCTAATTCATTAATTTAATTCCTTTCTTAATTTTCTATCTCTTAAACGATATTTAATGCGTTTAACTAAATAAAACATTACGGGTACCATAACCAATGTTAAAACAGTTGCATAGGTAAGACCAAAAATAATAGTCCAAGCTAAAGGTCCCCAAAAAATAACATTATCCCCTCCCATATACAAATGTGGGTTAAGATCTGTAATCAATCCAAAGAAATCAAAATTTAATCCAATTGCTAATGGAATTAATCCTAATACGGCAGTTAATGCGGTTAGTAATACAGGTCGTAAACGAGATTTTCCTGATTCAATAATCACTTCTTTTATTTGTTCCAATGTTAAGTCATCATGACTTTGTAATCCGTTATCTGTTACTTTTTTATCCATAAGCAAAACAAAAAAGTCCATTAAAACGATACCATTTTTAACCACAATACCTGCTAATGAAATAATTCCCATCATAGTCATTAGAACAACAAAATCCATTCCAGCTATCACATAACCATAAAAAACACCGCTAAAACTTAATAATACGGTAAACATGATTACTAAAGTTTTGGAAATAGAATTAAATTGTAAAACAATAATAGTTGTAATACCTGCTAATGCTAGGAATAAGGCAAAGAATAGAAAACTTTGATTTTTTCCTTGTTCTTCTTGTACTCCTGAAAACCCATAAGTAATATCACTTGGTAATTTATAGTTTTTTAACTCATTGGCTATAATTTTAGTAATTTCATTCCCGTTGTAACCCGTTAGGATATTGGAGTAAACGGTCATAATTCGTCTATAATTTTTACGCTTTATTTGGTTATATGTTTTTGTTTTTTCAACATTTGATATGGCAGCAATTGGCACTTGCATTATCTGCCCTGTATTCGAGTTTCGATATGTTAAGGGTTGATTAAATAACGTGCTTTCATTTTTACGTTGTTCATTCTGCAAGCGCATTACAATATCATATTTATCATCTCCTTCTTTGTATGTAGAAATTTCTTGTCCATACACGGCACGACGTAATGTAAAACCTGTCATTCCTGTAGAAGCACCTAAGCTACCTGCATTTACTCTATCTATTTTTACAGATAACTCTGGACTTTCTTTGTTTATATCTACTTTTAATTTTTCAACACCGGGTATATTTTTTGTATTTAAAAAATCAATCATTTTGTCTGCTTCTTTTAGCATCAAATCATAATCTGTTCCTGTTAATTCAATACTAATAGGATAGCCTGCGGGTGGTCCTGCTGCATCTTTTTCAACGGTTACAGAAGCTCCTGGAATTGTTCTGATTTTTAATCTGATTTCTTCCATTATATCAGCAGTATTAATACCTCTTCTAAATTTAAACTCAGAGAAATTAATTGTTACTTTTCCTTTATGAGGTGTTTCGGATTGTACTCCTAAATCTATTTGAGGATTAATGGCTCCTACTCCTACTTGAGCTATAATGGAATTAGCTAGAAAATTTTCTTTAGTACTAGGATCTACGTATTTATCTAAAACAGATATTATTTGTTTTTCAACATAATCTGTGGCTTTATTTGTTTTATCTATAGAGGTTCCTTGTGGGTATTCTATATAAGCTATTACTTGGTTTGGAATATTATTAGGAAAGAATAAAACTTTTCTTGGAAAAATACCTACTAATATAAAAGAGAAAAACAACATTATTACAATAATTCCGAATGCTCTCCATGCTTTTTTACCAGTTAAAATTTTTGCCAACATTTCTTTGTATTTCTCTTCCATACGAGGAAAGAAGTTATGTTGAAAATCTTGAGTCCATTGGTATAACTTTTTAAAATACAACCACATTAATGCAATTGCAATTAAAGAAATATGACCTATTGCTCGCGCTATTTTAACATCAAAACAATACCCTATAACTACAAAAACAATCCCTAGGATTAAAAATAATTTGGTATTATTTTTTAGTGATTGAACAGAAATGTTTCGATCTACAATATCCATAGATCCACCTGTCATGGCTGCATTTGTGACCATAGCTACAAATAATGATGCCCCTAATGTTACTGACAAAGTCAATGGAAAATACATCATAAATTTCCCCATAGTTCCTGGCCATAAGGCAAAGGGTAAAAATGCCATTAATGTAGTAGCTGTTGATGAAATAACAGGCCACGCAATTTCACCAATACCAATTTTAGAAGCTTGTACTCTTGGCATTCCTTTTTGCATATTGGCAAATACGTTATCTACTACTACTATCCCATCATCAACTAGCATTCCTAATCCCATTACAAGACCAAATAAAACCATTGTATTCATCGTAACTCCTACTCCTTGAAGAATAGTAAAGGCTATAAATATTGACAAAGGGATAGCGGCACCTACAAATAATGAGTTGCGTAAACCCATTGTAAACATTAAAACAACCATAACCAATATTATCCCAAAAATAATATGATTAGAAAGTTCTTCTACTTTATGTTCTACTTTAGAGGACTGATCATTTGTTAGGCTAATTTCTAGATCTTTAGGCAAAACGGTTTCTTTTGCTTTATTAATAACTTCTTTTACTTTTTCTATAGCAGAAATCATATTTTGCCCAGAACGTTTCTTCACATTCAGCATTACAACTTCTTCTCTTCTTTCTCGTGCAAAAGTGGTTTTTTCTTTTTCTTTAAAAGTAATAGTAGCAATATCTTTTAGGTAAACCGATCCTCCTAGTGTTTTTACAATAATATTTTCTAATTCTAACGGGTTGGTTATTTCTCCTGTAATTCGAATGTTATTACGGATGCCTTGTGAAACAAGATTTCCTCCTGAAAGTGACATATTTTCATATCGAACGGCATTTGCTATATCATCAAAACTTACTTGAGCCGCATTCATTTTATAAACATCTATTGCAATTTCCACTTCTTTGGTATCAACGCCTAGTATATCTACTTTTTTTATTTCAGGAATTCTTTTTATTTCTTCTTCTAGATATTTCCCATATTTTTTTAATTGCTGGGTTGTATAATTTCCTCGAAGATTAATATTTAAAATAGGAATTTCTTCTGATATATTTAGACTAAATACACTTGGTTCTACTTTCCCTCCATTATCTAATACGGGCCAATTTATATTTGCTTTAGAAACATCTACTTTATCTTTAATTAAAGCTTTTCCTTGATCGGTTGTAATATTATCATCAAATTCAACAACAATGATACCATAATCTTGATACGAATCAGAAGTTACTTTATTAACTCCACTAATATTTTTTATTTCATCTTCTAATGGTTTTATTACCAATTTTTCAACGTCTTTTGCAGAATTTCCGGGAAAAATAGAAGATATATAAATCTTATTTTCTATAACTTCTGGAAAATCTTCACGAGGCATCGTTATATAGGCATATATCCCCGTCATGACAATTATTAAGGTAAATATATAAACAGTCACTCGATTGTCTACTGCCCAACTCGATATACTGAATTCTTTTTGCTTGTGTGACATATCAGCCCCCTAACCCCAAAAAAGGGGAATTCCTATTAGGGGTCAATAGGAAAATTAGTTAATATTAAATTGTTTTATATATAATTCATTTTAAGAATTAAAAAGTTAGTTTCATTCCTTCTGAAATCATATTTGCTCCTTCTGAAACCACTACATCCTTTTGATTTAGACCTGAAAGGATTTCGGTGTAATTATTAGCTGTTTGTCCTATTTTAACAATAATTTTTTCAGCAACTTTCTCTCCTTTTTTTCCATTTATAACTTTATAAACATAATTATTTCCTTTTCCATCTTTTTGGATTATGTTTGTTGGTATTGATATTACGGAAGGATTCGAATAATCCATAATTTTTAATTTAGCCACTTGATTGGGTCTTAATAATTCATCTGGATTAGACACATCTATTTTTACTGTAAAGCTTCTATTAGCGGGATTTATTGTTTTTGCAACTTGACATACTTTCCCTACGCTATTCTTATTAATTGAGGCTATATTTACAATTACAGAAGTTCCTTTTTTTACTCTTGGCAAATACATTTCTGGTACTTCTGTTCTAACATACATTTGACTCAAATTTACAATACGCATTAATCCTTGTGGTGTAGCTGATACTACTTGTCCTCTTTCTACAAATACCTCATCTATTACACCATTAAAAGGTGCACGGATAATGGTTTTTGCAATTTGTGCCTTTATTTGATTAATAGATTTTGATAAACTTATCATTTGAGTTTGTGCTTGTAAGTATTGTATTTCAGAACCAATTTTTTGATCCCATAAACGTTTTTGACGTTCATAAGTTGTTTTCGCTAACTCATATTGTGTTTGAACATTTGCTAATTGTTGACTCATACCAGCATCGTCTACTCTTCCCAAAATTTGTCCTTTAGCAACTGACTGACCTGCTTTTATGTTTAGATTGACTAAAGTCCCTGGCATTTCAGGCTGGATTAGTACATTTTTTTGTGTATCTACATTACCTTGAATTTCAACATAATGATTAAAAACGGTGTCCTTTACCGTAATGGTTTGTACTAAAGCTTCGTCTTCTTTCTTTTCTAAAGTTGCCAAAGCTTCATCTAATTTTGCTAAATCAGACTGAAGACTAGCTCTTTTATTTTTTATTTCTATTAAATTTTTACTTTCTATTAACGCATCAATTGTGATAGATTTTTCTTTACTTCCACAAGAAACTAAAAGTAAGGTATTCAGGGTAAGTATAAATATTTTTTTCATTTGTGATAGTATATAATTTTAGTTCTTTAATAATAATTTTTCTAAAGCAGCTCTTTTGGTAATAACTTCTACCATAGATTGTAAATAAGCTTGTTGTGAGGCGTATAATTGACGTTGCGCTTCTGTAAATTCAAAACTGGTAGATAAACCTTCTTTAAACTTAACATTTTGTTTATTTTCAATTCTTTCCGATAAACGTAAGGTATTTTTTGCATTACCATATTGTGCCACACTGTATTCAAAATCACTTTTTGCTTTCTGATATTGAAGCTTTAACTTTTGCTCTGTTTCAATTAATTTGGTTTTTGCTTGTTCAAATGTAATTTTTGCCTGATCTGTCTTTGCTTGTCTTCCAAAAGAGGTAAATAATGGGATATTTAAACCAATCGAAAGCGTAGAGTAGTCATACCATTTTTGATTTGCATTAAACATAGTAAAACGACTATCAAAAGTATTCGCTCCAAAATTTATTTGAGCACCTAAAGAGGGTAATGCTTTACTTCTTTCTAATTTTAATAGTAGTCGATTCGTTTCTACTAAATTATTATTAATTTGATAATCTACTGTATTTTTAGTATCAAAGTTTTGTGATAGAACAGCTAAATCTACATTTTGTGATGCTAGTACATCTAATTTTTCTGTCAGTTGAATTGTTTGATCAATTTCTATTCCCATCAAAAGTTTAAGCATATTAGTTGCTATTACTTCCATTCGTTTTGCATAATCTAATGCACTATTAATTTCTGATAATGTAATTTGTAATCGTTCTACGGATTCCTCTTCAACAAATCCATTTTTATATATCTGTTTTGTATCGTTTAATGTTTTTTCAAGTACCTGTCTATTACGTTCTACAATCATGATACTTTCTTGTGCTAACAAAACATCTCCATAAGCTTTAGTGGTTATTTCCCTTATTTCTTGTTCTGTCTTAATTTTAGCGTATTGAGAAATTTTTAGGTATGTTTTAGCTGACTCTAGACCTACTAAATAAGAGCCGTCAAAAATTAATTGACTCAATGTCAACTTCGCATCCATAGAATTATATTGACCAAATTGTAATGCAGTAGGCATTCCATTGATATTAATTACACTGGTAGCAATTTTAAAACTATTTTGATATCCCACATTAGCACTAACATGAGGTAACCCTATGGCTGTTGTTTCCCATTTCTTCTTTTGAGCTATTTCTATATCCCTAGCTGCATTGATCGTGCTATAGTTATTTTTTGTCGCGTGATCTACAGCTTGATTTAAACTAAATGAATAGTTCATTTTTTCTTGTGCAAAAGTTTGCCCTAAAAAAAACACCGTTAATAAAAGTTTATGCCAATTTTTCATCTAATTATTATATTTCAGTAATTGTTTTTCTAACTCTTTTACGCCTTTAGATGTAGCAAGTGCTCTAGTATGATATTCTAAGGCTTCTAATTCTAATTTTAATGTATCACTTTCAAACTGTGTATTTCCATTGATACTAAATATAAGTGTATAATAAAATTGTATATATGTAGGTATATGCACCTCTTTTCTGTAGAGTCCTTCTTTAATTCCTTTCTGAATATTTTGCCCAAACATTTCATTACAATCTTCTATTTCTGTCTCAATTAATTGATTATAAATTTCAGGATAATGCTTTTTTAATTGATATAGAGGTGAATTATCATACGATTGGAACATTTCTTTAAAGATCTTACGTATTTCAAAATTTTCTTCTATGGCATTATAGTTTTTTGCTACAATTTCATCTATCACCCTGTGTACTTTTTCATGAATAACAAAAGTAGATGCTCTTATTAAGGTTTCTTTATTACTAAAAAATTTATAAATTGTTTTCTTAGAAATACACATTTCAGAGGCAATATCATCCATAGTAACACTTTTGAAACCTAATTTCAAAAACATATCAGCTGCCTTAGAAATAATTTTATCTTTCATATACTTAAAATTTATTTTTCAGCGGTAACAAATAGTATCGCTTTTTTAATCAATGGGTGTTTATTTATAATAACCCACTGTTAGTAGTAATCTTATACTATGCTGTTTCTTGAATAAATCGTGTAATTTTGGTAACCCATTTCCTAGGGGTAAACCGAACGGTATTTGCTAATAGTGTATTTTTTATTCCATGTATTGCTACGGTATCTCCTCTTAACATGGCTTTGTACCCATAGCAAGCAACTTCTCGTGATGTAGGCAATTTTTTATTTTTGACTAATTTACTATCTTCCATATCTGCCATTGACTGAAATCCACTTTCTGTTGCACCAGGGCATAACGCTGTTATCGTTACACCTGTTCCTTCTACCTCATTAGCTATAGCTTCTGTAAAATGTAAAACGTATGATTTTGTTGCATAATATACTGCCATTAAAGGACCCGGTTGGAAGGCTGCCGTAGATGCCACATTCATAATCTTACCACTCTTACGTTTGACCATATCTTTTAAAAATATATGTGTAAACTGTGTTAGAGCAGTTATGTTTAATTGAATCATTTGATCTATTTTATTCCAATCTGATTTTGTAAACAAACCAAAATCTCCAAAACCAGCATTATTAATCAAATAATCTATGGTTAAACCGTATTTTTTAACCTCATTATAAATATTTAAAGCAGCACCTCTCTTTGCTAAGTCTTCAGAAATAGTGTAAACCCGAATGTTATTTTTAGCTTTTAATTCTATCTTCAAATCATCTAATCTCTGTCCATTTCTAGCTACAAGTACTAAATCATTCCCTTTTTCGGCATGAATTTTAGCTAATTCTAATCCAATACCACTTGAAGCTCCTGTAATTAAAACCGTTTTTTTCATCTCCTCTATTTTTCAAATAATCTAAAAATCATCATCCTATTTTATTATTAAATCTATACTTTTAAAAGTCAGGCAAATATACACAGGAAACTTTAAACACTTAAAAAGTTTCTTTATTTTTTATTTTTTTTAACATTTAATTAAACAGGCAGTTCTCAACTTTTAAATTATTTTAGCAAAAAAAATAAAATGCAGGCAATTACTACCTACCAAGATATCATTACAAAACATTTTGAGGACTTATCCATCAAAAAAGACCCTTTAAACTTATACGATCCAATCCAATACATCTTATCTCTAGGAGGAAAAAGAATACGCCCTGTATTGACACTAATGGCTACTGAAATTTTCGATTGTTCTTATAAAAAAGCACTTTCCGCAGCTACAGCGGTAGAAGTTTTTCATAATTTTTCTTTGGTTCATGACGATATAATGGATAACGCTCCCTTAAGAAGAGGACACGAAACAGTTCATGAAAAGTGGAATATTAATACAGGAATACTTTCTGGTGATGCTATGCTTATATTAGCCTATCAATACTTTGAAGATTATGAACCTATCATCTTTAAAGAATTAGCTCAATTATTTAGTAAAACAGCACTTGAAGTCTGCGAAGGACAACAATATGATGTAGATTTTGAAACTAGAAAAAATGTAAGTGTTACAGAATATCTTAAAATGATTGAGTACAAAACAGCTGTACTAGTAGGAGCTGCTCTAAAAATGGGTGCTATAGTAGCCCAAACTTCTTCTGTAAATGCCCACTTAATTTATGAATTTGGTTTAAACTTAGGAATTGCTTTTCAACTTCAAGATGACTATTTAGATGCTTTTGGGGATCCTTTAACCTTTGGAAAACAAATAGGAGGTGACATTATAGAAAACAAAAAAACATATCTTTATATAAAGGCGTTAGAGTTTGCTTCTAAAGAAGAAAAAAATCAATTACAACAGTTGTATTCTATACAATCTGAAAATAATACAGATAAAATTGAAACGATCAAAAAAATATTTAATTCTACAGGTGCTAGTACAGCCACACTAGAAGCCATCAAAGAATATACACTCAAATCTTTTGCCACACTGGAAAAAATAAACATTAGCGAAGAAAAAAAAGTTATTCTAAAAACATTTGGAGAAAACTTAATGAATAGAAATGTTTAACCAATAACTATCTTTAATCCAATAAACAAGTAAAAAGCTTTTATCTAAGACCATTTTAATATTGCTTTATTTCTTATTGAAATGGTTTGTTTTTTGATTGAAACGAAAAAATCATAAATACTTTTATTTTATTTCACACCCAAAATTGCCATTAAAAATCTTAGATATTTGTGAAAACATTTTTTAACATAAACTCTTAGCTTAAGTAATACTGATTAAAATTGAACAAGTTTATCGCTCCTCAGAATACTGATTTAATAATTTCAGAAGCTCAAAAAGAAGAATTATACCATAAACTTATTGAACAACTCCGTAAAGATTTTTTATTAGCTAATGAAAATTTAGATATAGCAGATTCCATTACTCCCATTGAGTTAAAAATACAGTTACATAAAAAGGTTTACCTACTAGTACAAAATAAATTCAACGAGTATTTAAACCTTTTATATATTATTGATGTAAAAGAAGATGAGATAAAAAAACTCGACGGTTTCAATCTAGCTGAACTCGCCGAGCAAGTAAGTTATCTTATTCTAAAAAGAGAATGGCAAAAAGTATGGTATCGAAATCGATACTAATACCCTAATTCTTTTTTAGTAATTACCCTATTCCACAACTCTTTCCCTTCATGATCAAACAAAGATAGCTTAACTTGTCTATCATCTTTATCACCTGAAAAAGATAACAATCCAAAATTATGTTGTACAAATACACTACCTTCCACACGATTTTTATTATCTTCTTTTAATCCTGAATTAGAAGGATTTGAAGTTAGTGGAGAAACAGTCCAATCATACAGCGCATAATTACTTCCTCTCTTTAACATAGATAATTCTGCAAAATGACGATCTCCTGTTAAAAATAAAACTCCTTTAATTTCATTCTTAGCAATTTCATTAAGTAAATATTCTCTTTCTTGAGGATAGGTTGCATAATTTTCAAATTTTGAAGCTGAATTCAGCACTTGACCTCCCACAACTAAAATTTTAAAAGTAGCTTTAGAAGAAGACAACGCATCTATTAACCATTCTAATTGTTCTTTACCCAGCAGAGTTCTTTCTCCTGTTTTGCGATCATTGGGTGATTTAAAAAAGCGGTTATCCAATAAAAAAAACTGTGCATCGCCCCAATTAAAGGTAGAGTAAATGCCTTGTGTTTGAGCAACATCTAAACCATAAGATTTATTAGCCCAAAAATCTTTGAATGCCTTTTGAGTATGTATTTTATAATTAAAACTTCTATCTCCATCATTAGGACCGAAATCATGATCATCCCAAATAGCATAATTTTGGGTACTCGCTAATAGTGGCTGAATTTCTTTAACACTTCGAGTATGCGTATAACGAAGATAAAGACCTGATAAACTTTCATCAACTTCTCTTAAATAAATATTATCTCCTCCCCACAGCATAATATCTGGTTTTTTAGCAGCTATACTCGTAAAAACATTATAATTACTCCCATAAGGCTTTCCTGGTCTATCAACCTCTGGTTGATTAATATAAACACAACTACCAAAAGCAACTGTAAAATCAGGTGCTTTCTCACGCCATTGCCATAATTTCTTAGATTCAAAGGTAGTTGGATATGGTAATTTTATAAGCTTATTATCTAGATATACTTGATACCCATATTTTTTTCCTGGTTCTAATTTTTCTAGAAGAACGTGACAAGTATATCCTGATTCTTTCTTTGTACTATAAACTTCTGAAAACATTTTTTTTGCAGGATTTGCTAATTCAAAATATTCTAATTTCACATTCGCACTAGTTGTTGTTTGCAACCAAATTACAGCTTCTGTCATTTCACAATAGCCCACCATAGGACCTGATTGTAACATTTCTCTTTGAGCAAATAATGAAAAGACTTGAATCAAAAAGAAAAAAGAAAAAATTTTTTTCATCTAAAATAAATTTAACTACAAGGCAATTTATTAATTAATATTTCTTTTAATTTGAAAAATAATATTAAATCAAATTTTGCCTATTGAAGATTGTTTATTACAAAAATAACAAATATTATTTGACTATAGAAATACAACACAATTCATTACGGTTTTACCGTATATTTTGTTAAAACAAAAAGAAAAAAATACCCAAAAAAATAGGTTTAATTAACTTAGCCCAAGATTTCCCCTAAATCTACATTATATGAAAAAAACAACTACCTATTTGGATAACTTCAAAGGTTTTTCCAAAGAAATTTGGATTCTTACATTCATCACCTACATTAATAGGGCAGGCGCCATGGTTATGCCTTTTCTTAGCAACTATTTACACAAAGGATTTTCTTTTACACTTCAAGAAGTGGGATGGCTTATGAGTTCTATAGGCATAGGCTCTTTTTTAGGAAACTGGATAGGAGGCAAATTAACCGATAAAATAGGCTTTTACACCGTTATTCTTTCTAGTCTATTATTGGTTGGTTTTGGTTTCATTTCATTAATGTTTTTATATGACTTTATAGAAATAAGCATTGGACTATTTATTTTAACAGCGATAGCCGATATGTACAAACCAGCTGTTTATGTGGCCATTGGATGTTTTAGCAATTTTTCTAACAGAACCCGTTCGCTTACCCTCATAAGATTAGCAACTAACTTGGGTATGTTTACAGGCCCTATTATTGGAGGTGTACTCATTGCTAACAACAACTATGATCCTTTATTTTGGATAGATGGTATAAGTTGTATTATAGCAGTAATACTATTTTTGTATTTAATAGATGAAACAAAAATAGACATTTATGCCAAAAGAGTAGAACAACTAAAAGAAAGTACAAATACAAAAAACTCTATATTTAGTGATTCTAATTTTGTCATTTTTCTTTTGGGTTCTTTTATTACTGCTTTATTGTTCTTTCAGCTTTTCACCACATTGCCCGTATATAATTCTTCAAAGTTTAACTTTAGTGAAATGCAAATAGGATTATTATTATCGTTAAATGGATTATTAATATTTCTTTTTGAAATGCCAATCATTGGATATCTTGAAAAAATCAAAATCAAAAACACAAAAATTTTTCAAATAGGAAGTCTATTTATGACTCTCGGATTTTTCTTTTTAATTTTTGCCAATTGGATTTTTTTACTCATGCTGAGTATTGCATTCATCACCTTAGGACAAATTCTAATATTTTCATTTGCTAACTCTTTTGCTTTCAACAAAGCCACTCCTGGTCAAGAAGGAAAATACATGGCACTATATTCTATGAGTTTTAGTTTTGCTCAAATCTTAAGCTCAAAACTCAGTTTCAGCATCATTGAAAACTATAGTTTTAATGCTAATTGGATTTTTATGGTTCTTATTGGTATTTTAGGAATTTATATTTATTTCAAACTAGACAAAAATTTAAATCAAACTCC
The DNA here is from genome assembly GCF_042182265.1 of Flavobacterium davisii. Taxonomy (NCBI): domain Bacteria; kingdom Pseudomonadati; phylum Bacteroidota; class Flavobacteriia; order Flavobacteriales; family Flavobacteriaceae; genus Flavobacterium; species Flavobacterium davisii. The sequence continues at coordinate 1,112,660 of NZ_CP097869.1, read as the reverse complement.
TCCTTTTAACCAAACTGTAATATCATGACAACCTCTATAAACAATAAAAGTTTTAAAATTATTATTACCTTATTATCCTTATTATTACTGAGTAGTTTGGTTTACATCTATAAGATGTCTGCTCATTCTAAAGGTATTATCATATCATTACGAAGCGAAAAAGCAGAACTAACTAATGATTTAGAAAAAGTAAAATTAGCACTAGAAAACACCCTTACTAAAGAAGGACACTTAAGTAAAGAATTATTAGAGGAAAGAAAAAAAGTGAATGACCTTTTAGCAAAAATCAAAAATGAAAACTATACTCCATCTCAAATGGCTAAATATCAAATTGAATCAAAAAATTTAGAATTGAGAATAGGCTATCTTATGAATCAAATAGAACGATACAAAAAAAGAATAGATAGTACGGAAAGTGAACTGATTGCTTCTAATACAGAACTGAAAAGCATTAAAAAAACAAATGAAGATTTAAATACAAACAACTTAAATCTAAATAAAAAACTACAAATAGTAGATGAAAAACTAAGTAAAGCCTCTAAGCTTAGTTTTTCTAATCTAGAAATAGCCGCTTTTAGAATAAAATCATCAGGAGAACTCATTCAGACAGATAAAGCCAACAAAACAAACTTAATTAAAATTAGCTTCTTAATTAGTGAAAACGAACTCGTAAATCCTCAGAACAAAACTTTTTATTTTCAGCTATTTGACCCCAACAATGAACTAATAACACATAACGAAATGACTACAACTGGAGAAAGAATAGAAGATTACACAACTATGTCATTCGTTCATTACCAAAATAAGGCCATGAAAATAGAAAAAGGAATTCCCTTAAAAAACCCTATTCCAGGTGTCTATCAATTAAAAATTTATGATGCTGCTAATCTTATATTAAGTAATAGCTTTGAAATCAACTAAAAAAGAATCTCAACAATATTTTCTAATTACTCCGTAAATACTCAAAAAACATTAATACACTATATGCTTTTAACTCAAATTCCGGACTAGCCTTCGTTGTGAAACAAAATTTTTCAATACATTCAAGTACTCACGAAAATTTTAAAAGAAGAAATAGCCAACTATTTTCATAATTAAAATTTGGAGTACATACTCAAATTGGAAGAAGAACAAGGCAAAATAAATTTAAGCTTTGCCAATTCACTTCGAGTCTAATCCTAAATTTGGATTTCATTATTTATGTATTAATGTTTTTCACATAAATATCCGAAAAAGACCATGCAATTAATTTCGCATTTTTCCTTCATTAGAACCAACTACACAAAAAACTTTATAATGAAAACAATAAAGAACAAAGAAGATAAAAATACACCGAAATCTTGCCTTCAAATTAAGGATATCTAAAAAAATAACTTAACATATAGTTCCTCAATTCGGAAGGAGCTCCGAAAACTTTGTTCAAACAAACCAAAGTAGTCGCATTAGCAAGATTATGCAATTCATTTCGTTTATTCATTTCATTCAAGTCTTCCTTTGAATAAATTAAGATTACATCCTTTTAGAACAATTTAATTGAGGCCAAAAAATACTGTTTTAGATGCTAAATCTATTTTATCTGAAATAAATTTATCCCACAACTTGGTCTAAAATACAACTCTAACAAAAGGCATCCAAGCGGATGTATACAGATCGTTTGAATTTTTAAAAAGAAGATTATAACGCAAACCCATCGTAACATGATTCATCCTATAACCTCCTCCTAAAAACAAAGCCGTATTCCAAAAATCATTTGAACGACGATTTAAAGCAGTCGTATAATCTAAATTCACACGTAATTGTTCTATATCGGCTGATAATTGCAGATATTCAGCTGGACTATACAAAACACTACCTGTTATTCCGTAAATAAAGGAGGTAAAATTTCCAGAATTTTTAACATAACTACTAGTCAGTCCAACTCCGACACCAGTCTTATCATCAAAATTATAATACATAACAGGCGAAACTGAAACATTAGTATAATTATTCCCTATAGAAAGACCTAATCCTCCTCCAAAACGAACACGATCCCAAAAGCGGTTTACAGAAGAATTTGTTTCTAAATTTTGAGCTTGATTAATAGATGAAAACAAAAAAAAACTGAAAAAAAATACATTTTTTATCATTAGACTCTAATTTTGGATATATATTTTAAAGAATTAAAAATTAATCATATAAATATACAGTTTTATTGGCTATATTAGTCTAAAAGTTTTTACTTTTGCAATAATTTTTTAACCAAAAATTGTCATTAGACAGCATTATGGATAGGTTTTCCTTTTTAAACGCAGCACATACGGCTTTTTTTGCCGATTTATATGATCAATATTTAGTAAATCCTGACAGTATTGAACCTTCTTGGAGGGCTTTCTTTCAAGGATTTGATTTTGCCAATGAATTTCCAAATGGATTTGAAGGTCAAGCTTCTATTTCAGAAGGAGCTATAAACAACGCTCAGTTAACTGAAAAAATTCAAAAAGAAATAAAAGTACTTCAGCTTATAGAAGCTTATCGTACAAATGGACATCTATTTGCCAGTACAAACCCTGTAAGAGATAGAAGAGTACACAGTCCTAGTCTAGAAATTGAAAACTATGGTTTATCCGCTTCTGATTTACAAACTGTTTTTCAAGCCACAAGTTTCGTAACAGGTAATCCCACTACCTTAGCGGACTTAATCGCTTTATTGAAGAAATTATATTGCCAGTCAATGGCATTCGAATACAAATACATTCGTGACCCAAAAACACAAGCATGGATTGAGCAAAAAATCAATGCTATGGCAAACGATGTAACAACAGATAAGAAAAAAATTATCATTGAAAAATTAAACGAAGCCGTTTCTTTTGAAAGTTTCTTACATACTAAATATGTGGGACAAAAACGTTTCTCTTTAGAAGGTAACGAAGCCGTTGTTCCTGCTTTTGACATCTTAATTGAAGAAGCAGCTGAACTAGGTGTAGAACAATTAGTTTTAGGAATGGCACATCGTGGTCGTCTAAATGTATTAACGAATGTTTTTGACAAAGAGCCTAAAAAGATTTTTAGCGAATTTGACGGTAAAGATTATGCCGATGCAGATCATTTTGATGGTGACGTAAAATACCACTTAGGTATTACTACACCCAAAACAACTCGTAAAGGAAAAGGCATCAACATCAACTTAGTACCTAACCCATCGCACTTAGAAACTGTTGCGGCTGTCGTAGAAGGAATTACACGTTCTAAACAAGACCGTTTCTTCCCAACACAACCTAGTAAAGTATTACCTGTCATTGTACACGGTGATGCGGCAGTTTCAGGTCAAGGTATCGTATATGAAGTTGCCCAAATGGTACACTTAGATGGTTACAAAACCGAAGGTACTATTCATGTGGTTATCAACAACCAAGTAGGCTTTACCACTAACTACACCGATTCTCGCTCAACTACTTACTGTACTGACATTGCCAAATTAACCTCATCTCCTGTTATCCACGTAAATGCGGATGATGCAGAAGCGGTAGTAAAAGCAATGCTTTTTGCCCTAGAGTATCGTATGGAATTTGGCTCTGATGTGTATGTCGATATTTTAGGTTACAGAAAATACGGACATAATGAAGGTGATGAACCTCGTTTTACACAACCTGTTTTATATAAATCCCTTTCAAAACATAAAAATGTAAGAGATTTATATGGTGCTAAATTGGTTGAACAAGGTGTTATTTCAGCTTCTTATATAAAAGAAATTGAAGATGCCTACAAAGCTAGATTAGACGAAAATTTAACTGCATCTCGCGAAGAAACCTTAACTGTAATCGAACCGTTTATGCAAGACGAGTGGATTGGTTTCTCTAAAGCAAATCAAGCTAAAATGCTAGAAAAAGTGAATACGGCTGTAGCTAAAGACACTTTAGATGGTATTGCTAAGATTGTAACAGAGTTACCAGAAGGTAAAAAATATATCAGCAAAATACAAAAGCTTATCAACGATAGAAAAGCGATGTATTTTGAGAAAAACCAGTTAGACTGGGCTATGGGTGAAATGTTAGCCTATGGTTCATTATTAACAGAAGGGTACAACGTTCGTATTTCTGGTCAGGATGTGGAGCGAGGCACCTTTTCTCACCGTCACGCTGTGGTAAAAACAGAAGATACGGAGGAAGAAGTAATCTTATTAAACGACGTACCTAACAAAAAAGGGTATTTTAATGCTTACAATTCCTTATTATCTGAATACGGTGTAGTTGGTTTTGATTATGGTTATGCTATGGCATCGCCAAAAACATTAACTATTTGGGAAGCACAATTTGGAGATTTCTCTAACGGAGCTCAAATTATGATTGACCAATATATCTCTGCTGCAGAGGACAAATGGAACAACCAAAACGGTTTGGTTATCTTAATGCCTCACGGATATGAAAACCAAGGAGCAGAACACTCTTCAGGACGAATGGAACGCTACTTACAACTTTGTTCAGAACAAAATATGTATGTGGCCGACTGTACTACCCCAGCTAATTTCTTCCACTTATTAAGAAGACAAATGTTGGCAGATTTCCGTAAACCCTTAATGGTTTTTACTCCTAAGAGCTTATTACGTCATCCTGAAGCAGTTTCTTCAATTGAAGAATTCGCTACAGGTTCATTCCAAGAAGTTATCAATGATACACATGTAAATCCAGCTGATGTAAAAACATTAGTTTTCTGTACGGGTAAATTCTATTATGACTTAAAAACAGCAAGAGAAGCACAAGGAAGAAACGATGTAGCTTTAATAAGAATCGAACAATTATTCCCATTACCAGTGGAACAGTTAAAAGCGATTATTGCTTCGTATCCTAATGCAACGGATTATGTTTGGGCACAAGAAGAGCCAAGAAATATGGGAGCTTATGGATTTATGTTAATGAATTTCAACGAAGTGAAATTCCGTGTAGCATCACCTAAAGCGTACAGTGCACCTGCATCAGGAAGTTATACACGTTCTAAAAAACGTCATGCTGATGCTATAGCAATGGTTTTCGACAAAACCTTAATATAATAAAAAATATATTTTTGATAAATAGATAGATAACAACACTTTATAAAATTATAAAAGATGATTTTAGAAATGAAAGTCCCTTCGCCAGGGGAATCAATCAAGGAAGTGGAAATTGCTACTTGGTTAGTACAAGACGGAGATTATGTAGAAAAAGACCAGGCGATTGCTGAGGTTGATTCAGATAAGGCAACATTAGAATTACCGGCTGAAATGAGCGGAATCATCACGCTTAAAGCTGAAGAAGGTGACACAGTAGCTGTAGGTGCAGTAGTATGTTTAATTGATACGAGTGCAGCTAAACCAGAAGGTGGTGCAGCTCCAATAGCTGAGAAAAAGGCAGAAGCGCCAAAAACAGAAGCGCCAAAGTCAGCTCCAGCACCTACAACAACGTATGCAACAGGTTCAGCTTCGCCAGCAGCTAAAAAAATATTAGCAGAAAAAGATATTGACCCTACAACAGTTACAGGTACTGGTAAAGCAGGTCGTATAACTACCGAAGATGCTTTAAACGCAAAAGCTTCTATGGGTACACCTACAGGTGGCTCTCGTGGTTCTCAAAGAACAAAATTATCTATGTTACGTCGTAAAGTAGCAGAGCGTTTGGTTTCAGCCAAAAATGAAACCGCTATGCTAACTACTTTCAACGAAGTAGATATGAGTGCTATATACGCCTTACGCGATGAGTACAAGGAAGAATTCAAAGCAAAACACCAAATGGGATTAGGCTTTATGTCTTTCTTTACCAAAGCCGTTACTCGCGCATTACAACTATTCCCTGATGTAAACTCAATGATTGACGGACAAGAAAAAGTGTCTTTCGATTTTTGTGATATTTCAGTAGCCGTTTCAGGACCAAAAGGTTTAATGGTTCCTGTAGTTCGTAACGCTGAAAACTTAACTTTCCGTGGTGTTGAAGCTGAAATCAAGCGTTTAGCTATTCGTGCACGTGATGGACAAATCACTGTTGATGAAATGACAGGAGGAACATTTACTATCTCTAATGGCGGTGTATTTGGTTCTATGTTGTCTACACCTATCATCAACCCTCCACAATCAGGAATCTTAGGAATGCACAATGTAGTAGACAGAGCAATTGTTAAAAACGGACAAATCGTTATTGCTCCTGTAATGTTCGTTGCTTTATCTTACGACCACCGTATCATCGACGGACGTGAGTCTGTAGGTTTCTTATGTGCTGTTAAAGAAGCTTTAGAAAACCCAGCAGAAATTTTAATGGGAGGCAATCCAAGAAAAGCATTGGAATTATAATTATTGATTGAAAAAAAGCAATCTTAAATACAAGTCCCAAACTTCAAAAGAGTTTGGGATTTTTTGATTGATTACACAGAAAACTCACAAATCATAAGTACTACCAAGAAACCTTAAACCCAGATTACGCATTAGACTTCGTTGTGAAACAAAATTTTTCAATAAATTCAAGTGCTCACAGAAAATTTTAGAAGAAGAAATAGTGAACTATTTTGATAATTAAAATTTGAGTACGTGCTTGAATTTGAAGAAAAATAAAGTGGAATAGATTTCTAATGCGTAATTCTATCTAACTTAATTTAAGGAATTGATAAAGAAGTAGTTTCGATTCCGTATTTTTTAATCATTTTTTTAATTTGTATCGTTTTTTTATTCTTCATTTCTTGAATATATTGGTCTGTATTTATTGGTATATAATGTTGTTTTTTGACTATCATATTCCAAATTATAACTGCTATTTTTCTTGCTGTTGCTGTAATTGCAGCACCTCTTCCTTTTTTAAAAGAAATCCTTTTAAAGAACATAACGAGGTAACCTTCTTTTTTTCTTTCAATTGTATTTGCCGCATTTCTTAATGTCAATGCAAATTTATTTTTCCCTTTTGGAGTTCTGCTACTCAAAACCTTACCTCCACTAATTTTATTATTTGGAGCTAACCTGAGCCAATTCACAAATTGCTTGGAGGTCTTGAATTTATATATATCGGTGCCTATTTCGGCTAAAAAACTAGTAACGGTTCCTGAGCAAACTGATTCTATAGCAAAGAGATCTACTCCAAAAAGTTTTAAACTATATTTCTGTACATCAAATTTGGGTTGGTTTTTCCCTTTATTCTGTTTCTTTACCAATTCGATATCTTCTGATAAAACAATTTCTCTGGTTTGATTTTTCAGCACTTGATCAATACGAGTATCGGTGTTTTTTATTTTATCTTGAATAAGTCTGTAAATATCATAACAATCGGAAAGCTCATGTAGGTATTCATTGTTTATTTTACCTTGCAAAGCGTCGGCTATTTCTTCTTTGCTTTTTTTAACTCGTTTGTCGCAATATTCAGCTAATTTTTCACCTGAAGTTTCACCTGATAGTATCATCTCAATTACTCTTATTCCAGAAACTCCTGTGATGTCACTTATCACAACGTCGAGTCTGAAGTTCATTAAACGTAATGCTTTTTGCATTTTGTTTACAAAGCTTGAACTTTGTTCAATCAAACTAGAACGATGTCTATGAAGTGTTCTTATCTGCAAAGTGGTTTCAGAGGGCAAAAAAGAACCTCGTAATAGCCCTAAAGAATGAAGTTTCTGTATCCATTGTGCATCTTTCACATCTGTCTTTGCTTTAAGGTTTTTTGTTTGAGTCCCTTGAACCAAAAGAACTTCAAAACCATTTCCCTGCAAGATCATAAACAATGATTGCCAATAACTCCCTGTGGACTCCAAAGCAACACTACGAATCTTGTTCTCTTGAAGATAAGCTACCAAAGCGCATAATCCTGATTGATAAACATTAAATTCTCTAATTTGATTTTCATCCTGTCCTATGGCTACAAAATGAGAACGTGACCCAACATCAATTCCTGCAGCATTGGGATTTACAATTTGCATTTTTTCGAAACTTTTCATAAAATATCTTTTTATTAAAATGCGAGGAAATGTAATATCTTTGCTTAAATTATTCTATACGAGATAACATGGTGTTTCATCATTGATTGTCTCAAAGGGCTTCCAAATGGAAGCCTTTTTACATTTCAGCCAAAATCTGGGAGGGGATAAATTCACCATTTTATACATAGGCTTTGCTCGCAAGTGCAAGTTAGCTCTCATTTGTCAAAGAACAATACTTTCTTGAAATCTGGGTTAAAACCTTGTAAAAACAAAGAAACAACCCTTTTCTTACTTCCATAGTAAACAGAGTTTCATAATCAATACTACAAATTTTCTGATTCTATCTACTTGCTTCAAACTCTTCTTTTTTTCACATAAACAAGACAACTGAAGAAGTTAAAATATTACTTTCCTTTTTAGAACCTTCTCACAAAAAAACAACACTCTAATCCCTTTTTATAGCAAAAAAAATCAATCAAAAAAACAATACTTTTTTTACTTCCAATCTATTACCTATGAATTCCCTTTTAGTTTGTACCTTTGCTTCGTAAATTAAAAAGTTATGATTGAAGATAAAATGTCTCAAAAGACAAACATTAGTCAATTGGGAGAATTTGGTTTAATAGAACATTTAACTAAACATTTCAACATTACAAATGCGTCTACCCTAAAAGGAATCGGAGATGATGCTGCTGTATTAAATTTTGGTTCTAAACAAACAGTAGTTTCAACTGATTTATTAATTGAGGGTGTTCATTTTGACTTAGCCTACATGCCTTTAAAACATCTTGGCTACAAATCCGTAGTAGTTAATTTATCCGACATCTACGCTATGAATGCAAAGGCAACTCAAATTACGGTATCTATTGCAGTATCCAATCGTTTCAGTTTAGAAGCATTAGAAGCATTATATGCAGGCATTTCTTTAGCCGCTAAACAATATGGAGTAGATGTAATAGGCGGCGATACTACTTCCTCTCAAAAAGGCATGATTATATCTATCACAGCCTTAGGTGAAGCAGAAGAAAAAGAGATTACATACAGGAATGGTGCAAAACCAAATGACTTACTTGTCGTATCAGGTGATTTAGGAGCCGCTTATATGGGATTACAAGTATTAGAAAGAGAAAAACAAGTTTTTTTAGTTAACCCTAATAACCAACCTGATTTAGATGCGTATTCTTATTTGATTGAACGTCAGCTAAAACCAGAAGCTAGAAAAGATATACCTGAAATCTTAAAAGCATTAAACATAAAACCTTCTTCTATGATTGATATTTCTGATGGCCTATCTTCTGAAATTTTACATTTATGCAAACAATCTCAAGTTGGTTGTAATGTATATGAAGAAAAACTTCCATTAGATCCTCAATTTATTAACGTATGTGAAGAATTTAATTTAGATAGTACCACAATAGCACTAAATGGAGGAGAAGACTATGAATTATTGTTTACAATAAAAATGGATGATTATGACAAACTAAAAGGAAATCCGAACTTTACCGTTATAGGACATATAGCTCCTCCAGAAGAAGGTATTCATTTAGTTACTCGTGCTAATACAAAAATTGAATTAAAAGCAAGAGGATGGAATGCCTTATCAGAATGATTCCTTAATGCTTAAACACAAATTCCTTTGCTTTTTTAATGTTTTTAAAATTAATCCAGCGTACTTTTTACTATCTAAAATAGGAAGATTCTGATTGCATTAATAGTTCTAGATCTATCGCTTCGGGACTTTGCTTTCAGGTGGAAAATAGAAGCACAGAAGTCCAATTTATACTAAAATTTAATTCAAAAAATTTTAGTTAATTTAGCTCCTCAGCCCATCTGAAGTAAAACTCTTTTTAGCGATAGGTTTTATTTCTGTCCAAGTATTCGGTTTCGTAATTTCATAAATGGTTTTTCTATTATCAAATATAGTAAATAAGCAAAACTTATACACGCTACCGTAGAGATTAAAAGCATCCAATTTCTATCAATATTAAAGTCCTCAAAAACCTTATGTGTCATAACAATTACGCCTTTGTGTGTCAAATATATTGCATAAGAAAGTGTTGCAATAAATGTTGTTATTTTTGACTTCCATTTGTATAAAAAACTTGTCGGACTTAATGCTCCAATGACCATCAATCCATAACCAATTGCAATTAGTGGAAAACCGAAAACTGAAGCATTAAAAGTCATTTGGTCTTCACACAAAAAATAAGCACTTGTCAAAACAATCAAACTTAAACCGACGAATAGATTTCCATATATTGATATTTTGTTCCAAAAAATTGTCAGAAACTGATAAATTCCAGCTATTGAAACACCAATCAAAAATCCGTCTAAACGATTATAAGTTGGGTAGTAAATATATTTGTACCAATACATAAAATTTATTTCGTCTTCAATTTTCGGAAGATATAGTTGATTAAAACTGTATGTTCTGATTGCAAAACCCAATAGAAAAAAGATAATGAGCAACCAATATGATTTCTTTATAAGATTGGTAATTTGTAGTAAAATTAAGACGAATGGTAATAATAAATAAAAATGTTCTTCCACACAAAGCGACCAAGCATGCGAAAATGTTCCAAAATCATTTAAGTTTAATCCAAAATTTTGAGTAAAAGTGAGAAATTTCCACAATGGAGGCAACCTTTCTTTTTCACGAAAAAAGGGAAAGCAAAAATAAAGTCCAACAGTGACTAAAAAAGCAGGAATAATTCTAAAAAATCGCTTTAGAAAAAACTGTTTAAATAAAATATTTTGTTCTTGCTTAATTTGAGCAAAAAGTTGAGAGGAAATCAAAAAGCCACTCAAGACAAAAAACAAATCTACTCCTGTCCAACCAAATTTTACAAATCTAGATAACCATTCGGGCTGCTCATCACTTAATATGAAATAATGAAAAAGAAAAACAAATAAAATAGCAAAAGTTCTTAAATGGTCTAGTCCGTATAATTTTGGTTGAATATTTTTGCCCAATTTCTCGTTGTTTTAATATATGGTGGTTGTTAACACTTTGGTTGAATAAACTTTATTACTAACTATTCCATTTCTCTTAAATAGTGATTACATCCGAAGTCAATAGACAATACAAATTCATTACGGATAGATGATCTGAATCTAAATAATAAATTATTTTTTACTATAAAGCTAGTAAAACTTACTTCTATAAAAGGGTTTCTTCTCATTTTATCTTCATCGTAAAGTCTAACGAATAATCCGATTAAATTAATCTTATAAAACAAAATACCCTCATAGTATGTAACTTTTGAGGGTATTCCAATATTTATTGAAAATAAATTTATTTCATTTTTAATAACCAATTACGCATTGAAACTTCATGGCTAATAATACTTCTTAAATCAGCAATAGCTACACGATCTTGTTGCATAGAATCTCGATGACGTATTGTAACTGTTTTATCTTCTAATGTCTGATGATCTACTGTGATACAAAACGGTGTACCTAATGCGTCTTGACGACGATAACGGCGACCTACAGCATCTTTTTCATCATAGGCTACATTGAAATCCCATTTTAAGTCTTCAATAATTTCTTTTGCTAACTCGGGTAAACCATCTTTTTTAACTAATGGTAACACCGCAGCTTTTGTAGGTGCTAAAACACTTGGCAAACGCAAAACTGTACGAGTAGAACCATCCTCTAATGTTTCTTCTTGTAATGATTTTGAGAAGACCGCTAAAAACATTCTATCTAAACCTACAGAAGTTTCTACTACATAAGGTACATAACTTGCATTTTCTTCATTATCAAAATACTGTAATTTTTTTCCTGAATGTTGTTCGTGTGCTTTTAAATCAAAATCAGTACGAGAATGAATACCTTCTAACTCTTTAAATCCAAACGGGAAATTAAATTCAATATCTGCAGCAGCATTAGCATAATGTGCTAATTTTTCATGGTCATGAAAACGGTAATTTTCGGCTCCTAAACCAAGTGATTTATGCCATCTTAAACGGGTTTCTTTCCAATATTCATACCATTTCATTTCTTCACCTGGTTTTACAAAAAACTGCATTTCCATTTGTTCAAATTCACGCATACGGAAAATAAACTGGCGCGCTACAATTTCATTACGAAATGCTTTACCTGTTTGAGCAATACCAAAAGGGACTTTCATTCGTCCTGTTTTCTGAACGTTTAAAAAGTTTACAAATATACCTTGTGCTGTTTCTGGACGTAAATACAAATCCATAGCGGTATCAGCAGAGGCTCCTAATTTAGTGCCAAACATCAAGTTAAACTGGCGTACTTCTGTCCAATTCTTTGAGCCTGACTCTGGACATGCAATACCTAATTCTTCTATCAAGGCTTTAACATCTGCCAAATCACCTGTATCCAAACCACGAGCCATACGTTCTAAGATTTCTTTTTTCTTAGACAAATATTCAATTACTCTAGAGTTAGTAGCAACAAACTGGGCTTCATCAAACGTTTCTCCAAAACGGGATTTGGCTTTTTCAATTTCTTTTTGTGCTTTTTGATTTAATTTCTCACAGTAATCTTCAATTAAAACATCTGCACGATATCTTTTTTTAGAATCTTTATTATCTATTAATGGATCATTAAAAGCATCTACGTGACCTGAAGCTTTCCAAGTAGTAGGATGCATAAAAATAGCCGCATCTATCCCTACAATATTCTCGTGCATTTGCACCATTGATTTCCACCAATAGTCACGAATATTCTTTTTTAACTCTACCCCGTTTTGAGCATAATCGTATACAGCGCTCAAACCATCATAAATTTCGCTTGACGGAAATATAAATCCGTATTCTTTTGCGTGCGAAATAACATTCTTAAATAAATCGTCTTGTTTTGCCATAGTATTGCAAAAATAAAAAAACGGATTTAAAAAATCCGTTTTCTTCCCTTATATAATCAACAATTTTAAAAAAGTTATTTAAGTATAAATCCTATATCCCCTATCAGATCAATATCTTAAGAAATATTCTATTATTAATATTTATCTCGGTTCTACTAGAGATATAAACTTATCTAACCTTTGCTATCTAACTTAGTTATCTAACTAAATATTTTTAATCATTTTTGCTTTTAAAAAGTAAAAAAAGACTTACCCTTCTTTTTCTTTAACTTATAAATTTTCTACTAGACAATTTTTATCTCATCATTACTTTTTATGTATATCTTTTCCTAAGAAGTTGTGTCAATAATTTCGCATTTTCAGCACAATTACAATCGAATCTCACTTTCATCTGATTTTTTAGAACAAAATCATCTTTAAATACAATCAAATAATTGATTTACAATTAGTAATTATTAAAATGAAGATGATTTCTTTTTTATTTTCACCAGTTCATTTTGAAGCTCTGTTTGCTTATCAACTAATTCTTTATTTTTTCTTACTTCTGCATCAAATCGAAATAATATCTCACTCAAATCATTAGTATAAGTTGTTCGATCTAAAACTTTTTCTTCTTGAAGTTTTAAATTCTCTTCTACAACTTGATAGCATTTAACGCTCAATGAAACTGCTACAGAAAGCAGTCCCACAGAAACCATTTTATAGGCTGTTAACGAATCCCTTAACAACATTCTAATTTCACTTTGTTACTAATCAAATGTATTTTAATAATTTTATTACAGAAAAAAAAATCGACGAAATGCTTAAAAAACTGATTAATATATTTTTCCCTGATTTGTGTTTGGGATGCCAAAATTTATTAGGTAATAATGAACAAGTCATTTGTATTGAATGTCGACATGAGTTACCTTTAACTTATCATTGGAACAAGATCAATAATGATGCGTTTACTAAATTTTATGGAAGAATAAATTTAGAACATGTTTCCTCTATGTTTTATTATCACAAAACGGGAATAGGTCAACAACTCATTCATAATTTAAAGTACAAAGGACATACTGAAATAGGATCTTTATTAGGCAAATGGCATGCTGAATACTTACAGCATCTTGCTGTTTTTAGGACAATAGATTACATAGTTCCTGTACCTCTGCATTCTAAAAAATTAAAAGAACGAGGATATAACCAAGTTGATACCTATTGCAAAAGTTTATCTGAAACATTAGAAATCCCTATCAATAAAAATCTATTATTCCGAGAAGAATACAGTATAAGTCAGTCTAAAAAAAAATTAATGGAACGAAATAAAGTAGAAAAAAATCACTTTATCAGTAAATTCGAACATCTTGAACAACCCGTACATTTTCTTTTAGTTGATGATGTTTTAACTACAGGAGCCACACTAGAAGCCTGTGCTAAAGCTTTACAACAATCGGATAAAATAAAAATTAGCATAGTCACTATGGCTTTTTCACATTCTTAAATAAATGTTGTTATTTTGTAGTCCTAATAAATTTAATCGTTAGCCGTTATCTAAACGAGCATAAAATTAATCCTAATGAAAAATAAGTCATTTATTTTATTATTATTCTTTACTTTAAATCTAATTAGTTGTGCTAAAAGAGGCTCTATAACAGGAGGAGATAAGGATGTAACACCTCCTAAAATGATTAGTAGCTATCCTAAAAATTTTTCAACTAATTTTAATGAAAAAAGTATTCGAGTTACTTTTAATGAATATATAAAAATTAACGATTTACAAAAAAACCTCATCATATCACCTCCTTTAAAGAATCAACCCAACATTCAACCACAAGGAGGGGTAAGCAAACAATTAACAATAAAATTCAATGAAGAATTAATTCCAAACACAACATACAGCCTTAATTTTGGCGAAAGCATTGTAGATAATAATGAAGGTAATAAGTTAAAAAATTTCAAATATGTTTTTTCAACAGGAAAAGATTTAGATTCATTATCTATACAAGGTATATTAAAAGATGCTTACGAAAAAGCCGTACCAAAATTTGTAAATGTAATGCTATATGAAGTAAATGAAAAATATAACGACTCAACGATTTACAAACAAACACCTCGTTATATCACTAATACTTTAGATAGTACAACCACATTTAAAATTGAAAATATTAAAGCGGGTCAATATAAATTAATAGCTCTAAAAGAGAATATTTCTAATTATAAATACGATCCTAAAAAAGATAAGATAGGTTTTTATAATCAAGTTATTAATGTTCCTGACAATTCAATATTTGAATTAGAGTTATATCAAGAGCAGCCAAAATTTAAATCTAAAAGACCAACACAAGCATCTGGTAATCGTATTTTATTAGGTTATGAAGGAAAACCGGAAAATATACAAATTAAGGCACAGCAGAAAGGAAACAAAATACCAGTACGCATTTCAAAATTTCAGGATAAGGATTCCTTACAAATTTGGACTCCTTATATTAAAAATGATTCTATTGAGTTAGAATTATTAAAAGACAAACATCAAGAACGTTATACAGTCAAATTTAAGACTTATAAAAAGGACACATTACATTTTGACTCTAAAATTACTTATTTACATTTAAAAAAGAACTTTATAATTAAATCATCAACTCCTATTGAAAAATGGGATATTAACAAGATCTTATTAACAAAAGGGGATAAAACAAAAGTTCCATTTAAAGTAGTATACGAAGATTATACGCAACATTTTGAATTGGATTTTGAAAAGGGAGAAAACGAAAAGTATGATTTAAAATTATTACCTGGGGCAATAGAGGATTATATAGGCAATAAAAGTAAAGATACTATTAAATTTAATTTTTCAACAAAAGGGATTACTGATTATGGAAATTTAAAAATAACACTTAAAAACAAAAACAATACTCCTCTCATAGTAGAACTCACCAATGAGAAGGGAAAAGTTTTTTATACAAAATCTATTACTAATTCTTCTAAAGAAGTTGATTTTTTGTTAATAGAACCTGAAAAGTATTATGTCCGTATTATTTATGATCTTAATAACAACGGACAATGGGATGCAGGTTCTTTTTTAGAGAACAGACAACCAGAAGAGGTTTTCCAATTTCCAACTGTACTTGATGTTCGAGCAAACTGGGATGTAAATCAAGAAATTGATTTAAGAAAATAATCTGGATGTTTTGATTTATAATAATTTCAGATAATCTTACATTTTTAATAAAGCAAAATGTCTGAAGGCTATTAATCTTTTCACTTTTGTTTAGCTTATTTTTATCGTAAAAAGAAGATTTAAATCAAAGTGAAAAGATGGGGCAAATTATAATAATATTGATTATAAATACCTTTCTATACTTGAGTAAAACGGGTGATTATTTTTTTTCACGAAATACGCTATTATTATATCTTGTACAATAACTCTTCATCTATTATAAAAATTACTATACATTATTATTTCTAGTCTAGATTTTTATCCCAGTCAAATAATTTGAGCTTTAGTCTTTGTTTTTCAACTATATCTTCACATAGCCTTGATTATCTAAGGGAATTTTATTTAATTGCTCCCAATCTGAAAAACCTCGTTTTTCAAAATGAGGTAAATCTTTAAATGTTTTCCAATTACCTCCCCAATTCCAACCGTGTTTGGCAAAAATTTTCACACATTCATACCAATCTGCAACACCATCATTATCCCAATCTTTTACGGTATCCCATGATGCTACTTTTCCATCGATAATCAAACAAATATCAACAGCAAATCCATAATTATGAATGGATTGTCCTCCTTTTGCATTCGTTACCTTTCTACCAGGTTTTGTTCTACCTAAGGCGTATAATTCATCTTGTTCTTTAAATGTTCGCAAACCTTGTGTAATTCTGACTTGCGCTCTTCCTGTTAATGATTGATTACATTCCTCTATAATTATTGAAACCTCATCGCGTACTGAGGGATGAAGTTTTTGGATTCTTTCTTTGGTTATTTTGTCCATTTTTTACATTTGTAATTAAAGTTTAAATATAAAAGAAAATAATCTTAAATACAAATTTTAAAAGAAAAAAATCAACAATTATTAGAAAAAAATCAAATCAAACAATTAATATTTTATTTTAACTCAAATCCCACATTAGACTCAAACGAAATAAATTGGCGAAGCCTAAACATATTCCTTTATGTTTCTTCCCATTTAAGTATCTACTCCAATTATAGGTTTCAAAATAGTTTTTATTTCTTATTCTAAAATTTTCTGTGAGTATTTGAATTTATTCTTTTTTTATTTCATAACGACATCTAATATTGAATCCGTATTATTTTAATTTACTTGTTTCTCTAGTAAAATTGAATAAATCAGGTCTTTAAAGATAATTATAGAGTGATGATTCTTTTCAAAAGCCGTATCATCTAAGAATATAATGGGGCTCTTTATTTTGTTTTCCTTTAAAAAATTTCTGCCCTTGATTTAGATTCTTTAAATAAAAAACTACAATCTTAAAATTGCAGTTTTTTTAATATCTAAATTACTTATAATCAAACCTATCTTCATCTGGATACCAGTAGAGATCCAAACTTTTACCAATTGTTCCGTTCTCATAGGCTTTAATTTCTTCTTCTAATATGGTTGAAGTGCTGAAATTAACAACTCTACCAGTTTCTTTTTCGACTAAAAAAGGTGCGTTACCCACTAACGATTTATTAAAATTACCCGTATCTATATAATCTTTAGATTGATAAGAGTATATATTACCATAAGGTTTCTTATAAATTCCTTCTATAATTACATCAATAGTCTTGGTCCCTTTTCTTTTTTCTAAATATCGTTCTGCTACCTTTAACATTTCTTGATCTGTTAACATATTATTATTTTTTATTGGTTTATTATCTTACTTTTAAATACCTAAATTCTTTATAACCTCTTTTAATAAAATTTGTATAAGCAGTTCTTTGTGTAGATATTACATATTCTCCTGTTTGTCCATCAAACAAATGTAATTCACCTCCCTTTTTCATTCCTTCAAAATAATGTCCCACTGTACTTCCTGTTATTTTATTTTTTTCTTTAACACCATAAATAACAGTCATTTCTCCCTCTTTCATTAATTCTTTCATTCTAGGAATTGTTGATGGCATAAAACTACCCCCTCCAAATTTCGCAGCAACTTCATCAAAACCTTGCATCAAAGAAGGTTCTGCCAATTTTATTTTTCCTGTTTTGAGAAATACTATAACAGATTCTACTGTATTTCCACAATTAAGCTTACCAATTTGAATAATTTCATCACCAATCGCTTTATGATTGAAATAAGCGATGGCTTCTTTTATATGTTCAAGAGGATTAACAATTTTTATTTTTGATAAATTTTCAAATCCTTCTACAAACTATTGGACTTTAACAGGGTTTTTGGTTTCAACAATCGATTTTCCGTAATTATTACCTCCTACAAATTCCTCTAAGAAATCTTTAAGACCTTTACTCTTAACTACTTCAAAGAACCTCTCTACCCTTTTTACAAAACTAGTTCTTTCCCCTTTTATTACTAATTCCCCTTTATAAACAAGCGCATATTCTGTAACTATTCTGTCAGCGTTTTTAACTTCACCTGCTACAAGTATTGCACCGTATTGGTTAAGCTCTTGTAACTTAGCTGTGTTGAGCAAACCATTACTTATGGAAACAAGCTCTACATTTTCTGAAACAAAGTGTAAAAGGTATTTACAATCTTAAATAAAAAAACTGCAACTTTTATATTGCAGTTTTTAAAAATATCAATATTAGAATAGTAACAAGTCTTACTTCTAAAATAGATAACTTAAATTGAGGGTGTATTTAGAAGTTTATAAGCATCTTTCTGAGGAAAATTCAAAACTTGAGATTTATTAAATATAATACTATCTATTCCTTTAGGAGTTTCTTCATTGTATATTAAAATATTTGGTATTTCAGACATTATTTCCTTTAGAAAAGCAATGAGTATTTTATCTTCATAACTATACTCAATACTTATCATAATACCATAATTATTAATGCCATAAAGATTGTTAAATGTATCGTTGTAGTCAGATTTACAGCTAATTCTAACGCTTAAATAATCACTTGAATTTTCCTTAAACAAACCAATATCAGTAATATCATATTCTTCTGAGTACGATTTTCCAACTTGATAAACTAACTTCTTTGCAATTTTTTCAATTATGCTAATTAATTCTGTCGTTTTTAAATATTCTTTACTTATGATATGAATTGTATTTCCCATTATCTTAAATTTTTAATCTGTTGTAAATCTGTTATAATTATCACACCCTTTCTTTGAAGTGCTTTAAAAACTGGATGTGTAATATCAATTGCATTATCTTTAAATGATTTTATTGCCAAAACACATTTTCTACCCGATCGCTCAAATCTACTCAACGCATTTCTCAACACAGCAGTTAGCGCGGAAATGCTTTCCGTGCCCATTCCTATTGGCTTTTAAAACAAAAATAAAGGTATATGTCAATTATCTCAATAAAAAAGTAACCGTCTCAAGATTAAATTTTGATAAGGTTACTTTTTGTTTTTTTTCTCACTGTTGCGGGCACGATTTACAAAATCGCGCTAACTGTTGCGTTGAAAACTAGACGCTTAGAATTTAGATTTGTCTCGTCCTAAAATAAGTTTACATGTTTATACTTAATCCTAAAATATATTTACAACTCATTTTTAGTCCTACTATTGGTTTACAATAATAGGACTTTTTATATAATAATTCTTCCATAATTTTTCTGTTTTTATATTGTTATGGTGTACTTGATTTGGAGTTAGATTTCCTATACTCATATGAGGTCTTTTATTATTATATAAATCAACAACAGCTTCCAATAAATCGCTAGCTTCTTCTATGCTATCAACTTGATAATCATTTAGATATTCTTCTTTTATAATTCCGTTAATTCTTTCTGCAGTGGCATTTTCTAATGGATCTCCATTTTCTGTCATACTTATTGCTATATTATTATTTTCTAAAAGTTTTACATATTCACTGCTACAATACTGAGTTCCTCTATCAGAGTGATGTATTAATTCTAATTCTTTTTTTTCAATTGAAATACCTGATATTGCCATTTTTAAAGCTTCGATTGTTTGTGATGTTTGTAAACTGTCTCCTAAATGAAATCCTATAATTTTTCTAGAATATGCATCAGTAATAAAACTTATATAAACAAAAACTCCTTTAATCTTCCAATAAGTTATGGCGCTTACCCATAATTGATTAGGAGCATTAGGAACATACTCTTTTATAAGATTTGGATACCTCTTAAATCTATGGGAGGAATTTGTGGTTATTGTTTGTTTTTTTCTGCGTTTAACTAGTAGATAATTAGCTGATAACACATCAAAAAGCCTGTCTCTACCCATTTTTATTTGATGTTCTAGTAGAAATGGTTGTAATAACTCATATAGTTTTCTACCTCCCATATGACGATGATTTTTTCTTATTTTTAAAACCTCAGAAACAATTAGTTCATCTTCAAAAACGTATTGCTCTTGATGCCAAAAGTGTTGATAATATGCTTGTCGTGTTACACCAAGTAATCGGCAAAATATGCCTAAACCAATCTTAGGGTGGTGGTTTTTCATCTCCTGAATTACTTGGTATTGGACTTTTTTACAATATTGATTTTAAACTCTTTTTCAGCAATTTCTATCATTCTACGATAAGCCTCAGCTAAAAGTTTTGCTTCTTGAAGTTCTTTTTCAAGTTCAGTAATCGACTTTTGAGAGTCTTTTTCGTTTGTGTTGATTTTAACTGATTTCATATCAGGTAAAGATACAATTCTTGTTTTTAAAACATCAAAACCTCTTTCTCTTAACCAATAAGTAAGTCGACCATTACCAAGATTATGCTTTAACTCAACTTCTTTTTTGGTCATTGAACCAGTTAGATAATCATTACAAACAAATCTTTTAAATTCTTCTGAATATCTTGATTGCCACTTTGTAGAATATTCTACTGAATATCTTTCCATAATTTTACACTTTTGTGTAAAATTATTTTAGGACGAGACAAGATCTACCCAACGCATTTCTCAACACAACAGTTAGCGCGGAAATGCTTTCCGTGCCCACTCCTATTGGGTTTTAAAACAAATATAAAAGTATCCATCTAGAATCTCAATAAAAAAGTAACCGTCTCAAGATTAAATTTTGAGACGGTTACTTTTTGTTATTTTTCTCACTGTTGTGGGCACGATTTGCAAAATCGCGCTAACTGTTGCGTTGAAAACGAAACGCTTAAATTTAGATTGTATAAATCCCAGCGATCGGGACTTGTAACTTTATAGCTTTTTTAAGATAAATATTATTTACTCATAACTAAAAGTTTCTGTGTCTGGATACCAATACCTATCTGCACTCAATTCTAATTCACCTTTTTCATAAGCATTAATATAATAATCATCATCCATCGCAGTTCCAAAATTGACTACTCTGCCTGTTCTTTTTTCAACTAAAAAAGGAGAGTTACCTAACATTCTGTAACTAAAAGTTCCAGTTTCAATATATTTTTTACTATCATAAAAATAAATATTACCGTAAGATTTTTTTACAATTTCATCTTTGTATAGTAAGATTTCTTTTTTAGCTTTTTCTCCTATAAAAGCAATATATTTATTTGCAATAACTAACATTTCATTTTCTGTCAACATAATGAATTAATTTACTTTGTTTTTAAATATTTAAATTCCTTATAAAAATTATGTGGAAGAATAGCGTCTCTTCCTATTTGTCCATCTTTGTATAAAAGTACTTCACCTTTTTTAATTACATTAAAAACATGTCCTTTTTTTCCAATTCCTCTGTCTCCAAAAATGATTCCTATTTCTCCCTCCTTCATAACATTTTTTAAATTTGGCAATTTATAAGTCAAAAATGTTTGATCATAAATTTTCTCTAATACAGCAATGTCTTGATATTCTGAATATTTTGCCAGAACAATTTGACCTGTTTTTAAATAGTGGTCAACTACTTGAACTACTTCAACACAATTATTATCACCAACTTTGATTACTTTACCATCTTTTACATAATGATTTAAGTGTATTAAAACCTCATCCAAATAATCCATTGCGTTTTCCGCAGTTATTGTTAAACGAGATAATCTTTCTGCACTAGCTAAAAATGCATCTACATTTTTTGTAGTTCCGACATTTTCGGCCATTCCAGCCAATTCAACTAATTCATCTAAATATTTCTCTAATTCTTTACCCTTTAATTTATTTAGAGCCTTATTAAGTTGAATTGCTACTTCCTTTTCTCTACCACCTGCAATTGTTACACCCTTATAAATAGCTGCAACAGTATCCTCTACTCCTTTTACAAATATAACACCTAATTTTTGAAGTTTTTCAGCATTCTTTAATTCGGCAAAATCCGTAAAGCCTACTTTAAGAATTTCTAAACCTCTTTTGTTAAAATTAGGGATTTCTAAACTATATATAGCTTTTGTGGTGAGTTTTTCAACCCTTTTAAGAACCTCGAGATTTTTGATAATTGTACCAGGAACTTGTAATAGTTTTGCTCCAGAACTTACCAATTTTGGCGCATAAGTAGCAACAAATTTTACAGCAATAGGACTTAGAGTTGCTACACTTCCAACAGTATATATTTTTTCCCAGCTTTCTAAGAACTCCTTGCCTTCTTTTGTTCTAAAATATTCCTTATCCTTATCCCCTTGAATGATAATATCTACCGAGGCTAATCCCATATCTGCAATGGCTGCATATAACAGTAATGAACCAGCACCAGAAGTAATAGTCGCTGCTCCTGCAATTATCATTATCACATTAAACCCAAGGCGAACACCTTCATTGACTTTTTTCCATTCTTTAACATCTGAAGCATATTTTACAAAAATAGCATAGGTATTCATTGTTATTGCTTCGCCTTTATCATTGTATTGGGTAAATTTTACAAGGTCTAAAGGATTGTAATAACCATATTCGTTAACACCTCTTCCATATTCATAAAGATCATGCACATTCCCCTGTTGGTCATACCCTTGACCTAAATATTTTTTTCCTTCCCAATAATTTTTAATAAATACTTTATTTTTATATTTATCTGAAAAAAGGATATTACTATTTAGGGTAAATTTTATTTCGGCATCATACTTACCTCCTTTTTTGTTTCCTTGATGAAAGTGTACGCCAGTTGGTTCGAAAGAGGTTACTTGAGAGTCCATTTCGAGAAACTGGGCATAAGAATGAAGGAGTGAGACAAAAAAATCTTTGTTTGTGGGTTCAAATGTATTAGTGCCTCCTTCAAAAGTTTTTGAGAATTCGTAAACGCCAAACAAGGCTTCAATAGCATTTTGATCATCTAAACCATTATAAATTTTTGTCACTAGACTTTGATCTTTTAAAAACTCATTGATACAAAACTTAGGAGTAATGAGTGACATCGTGTTTACAACATAATAACTTGCATCTTTTGAACCTTTGTCGAAATTTGCAAACATATTGAGGTGTTTCCAAAGTAAATCATCTGGTAATTTGTAGGGTCTTGTCTGTATTTCTGATTCGTCATTATAGCCTAATTTTATATAATTAGGGAGGTTTTTATACAAAAAGGCTAGCGTTTTGACATTATTAGCTTTTTCTAGTTCTAATTTAATACGTTCAAATATTCCTAAACGAACAGCATTAGCATGATCGGTGCCGTATACTTCTTCAAGGAAAAAAAATAAGGTTTCAACGCCAGCTGTTTTTACAATTATAGCTCTATAATCATCACTTGTCTTTATCTTGTTATTTGACCGTACTATTACTCCACTAGTATCTTTGTAATAAATACTATATATGTAATTAATTGTTTTACTGTTTATATCGATATGCACACGATATCCATTTTTCCTAAGGTCATTATCAATATATGCGATAGTCTCGTTTAATGAAATAGATTTAGCTAAAATACTATATGTGTCATTTTCTATTTGCTGCTGTAATTGGTTAAAGTCTTTTTCTTTTTGAGGAATTATTTTTATTTGTTTTGTTTGAATGTTATCTTTCTTTATTGAAACATTTTCGATAAATTCTTCATTTTCAAATTTTTCAAAATTATTTACAATGTAAGTTTTTGCATTAAAAGCATTGATTTTTAAAAAATCGGTTTTTAAATGATTTAACAGTAATTTTATATTAATCGTCGAAAATAAACTAAAGCTATCTTTATAACCTTCAGAAAGTTTATTGTTTTCAATTCCTAATCTATAGACCTTATGAATAGGAACATTATTGTGAGATAGATGTAATCCCAATTGAGGAATTGCAGTTTTTTTTTTGCTTAACATAATTAAAAAAATTAAAAAGGTGGTGTGAAATACACCACCTTTAATGTTTATTATTTAGAATTTAATGTACTCGCTTCTCCTAATTCAATTCCTAAAGAAATATCTCTACTCTCAAAACTCGATTTACTTTCCAACTCGCTAGGATTTTCACAATTAGCTGGGTCAGTTTCTGGGAAAATTGGTAAAGGTTGCTCTACTGCTAAGCCAGTTGACTTATCTTGTAAAATGGTCAATGTAGTAGGTAATTTCGTAATCCAGTATTTTCCTTGTGGCTTTCCTACTGGGGCACGCATTTCATCTACAATACTCATGTATAGTGGATCACCAATTACGGGTACTTCGCCACCGTTCCAGATAATTCCAGTTTCTAAGAAGAATTGAACTGCATCCTCAAAGCCTGGACGTACCGTTACGATTACTCGTGCCATACCAGACTGTAGGAAGCTTTTAAACAACGGATCCATACTTTCGGATATGTACATTTCTTGCCATTTTTCACGATTTGCCCAGTAGTAAAAAGAAAAAGCCAATTCTAAAATTGAACTAGCTTACTTTTTGACCACACGAAAGAGAAAAAGGAGAATGGATTAGTACGGGAGTGGAGATTATTTTATAATCTCATATATATGCTTCGGATTTCTCCTTACGTCGAAATGACAAACGAGACGCTTAACTTAATGACATTGTGCTCGCGCCAGCCTTTAGATTTGTTCTTTGAAAAATTCGTAAATTTAATAACAACCAAAACTGACAAAGTAAACCATTCGCGCCGCAAAGTTTTAAGACTTATCCCCCGATCAGGACTTTGTCAGTTTTATTGCATCAGCATCAAATAGTTATTCAGTCTTAAAGGACTATTATTAAGGCTTCGATAGAAGATTCAATGATTTGGTTGCTAATATTAAAATCTTTTTCTATGAGTAAATTTAGTAATTTTCTAGGAATCGACGTGTCAAAAGAATATTTTGATGCAGTAGTAATTTTGAATAGTGATAAAAATAATACTATTCATAATCAGTTTACCAACGATAGCAAAGGTCTGAAAGAGTTGATTAGTTGGCTAAAATCCTATCAATCAAATGCACAAAACACCTTAGTTTGTTTGGAACACACTGGTTTGTATGGTAAAATTATCATTCAACATTTACTTGCAAAAGAATTCAATGTTTGGGTTGAAATATCATTAAAAATCATTCGTAGTTTAGGCGTTCAAAGAGGGAAGAACGACAAAGTGGATGCTCAAAGAATCGCTTTCTATGCGATGAAAAATCAAGAAGAGGCACAAATCTACCAGCCAGCAAGAAAAGTAGTCAATAAAATAAGAAAATTACTGACTCTTAGAGACTATTTGGTAAACACTAGAGCCTTGTTAATCAAAAACACTAATGAACTAAAAGGCTTTGAACCAGAACTTGCTAAGTTGAATGAAAAACATTCCAAATCAACCATTCAAGGAATAGAAAAAGATTTGAAAAAGCAACCTCTGTAGTAGGAATAGGAAAAGTAACCGCTTTACTATTAATTTGTTTTACCAATGAATTTACAATGTATGAAAATCCAAGGCAATTGGCTTGTTATTGTGGCGTAGTTCCATTTGAATACAGCTCTGGAAAAAGTGTACGAGCCAAACCTAAAGTTCATTATATGGCTAATAAAACACTCAAAAAACAATTACATATGTGTGCACTTTCTTCTATCACTGCAAAAGGAGAGTTGAAAGATTATTTTGAAAGAAAAGTAGCTGAAGGGAAAAACAAAATGTTAGTAATAAACAATATTAGAAACAAGCTAATACATAGAGTTTGTGCCTGTGTAAGAAATAATAAGCTATATGAGAGAAAAGTAGCTTAAAGAAAGAACAAATATATTTTCTTTTGTAAGGAAAGAAGTAAAAAACTTCTTCCCCTTCGCAAGACTACTTTGTGTTTTTCCAACATAAAGTTATTGAATTATTCGCAAAAAATAACCGAAAATTTTAACAATTTTTATTTGGTAAAACCATAGTTATCGGGGGAAGTTTATAATAAAAATTTATTGAATTTAGTCTAAAGGAAACTTTATTTTAATAAAATCTATTAGAGCCTCAATGTCATCAAATTTTTTCTCTATTAAAATTTGACCTTCAAAGTAGTTTAATTTAATTCTGTCCAAAACAATAAATATATTAAAACTATTATCAGGCTTTAATAAAGATTTTTCATCTTTGATTCCGCCCATAATAAACTTATTTCTTTTTTCTGTTCCACGAATATAACAATCGTAATTATTAATTTCTAGAGCTGTTTTTATGTTTTCAATTTCCATTTATAAAAATTTATTTGATTATTCTAAAACACCAATTTTGTCCATACATCCACATATGTTCAAATTCATAAATATCAATTATGGCTTCCACACCATTTCTTCCTTCTGAAAAAATTTTCTCTAAGGGCCAAGGATCTCTTATATGTACATTATTTCCAATAATTTTATCTACGATTATTGAGTGTTGTACATTAGAATTCTTTGGCAATACGAAAGCAATCCAAGAACCATCTTTTGTGAGTTTTTTTGCCATATCTATATCAGAAATATTAGGAACATATTTCATTCCAATATCAATAATATCATTTTTAAAAATTTCTTCAAAAGCACTCTTCATTCCACTAGGAAATGTCCCTGTTTCTTCAGTGGTTTTTGCCATTGTTCTTATCACTTCTTCTGTAAAATTAAAACCAAAATCAGTTGAATATTGTTTAAGACAAGCTGCCGCACAAGACATTTGATGTTCTTGTTTAAGCATATTTCTAGAAATAATTTTTGTATATTTAATAGAACCTATGCCGACTTTCCTAAACTCTATAATTTTTTCAAGGTACTCCTTTATTCCTTTATTTTTTGCTTTTTCAAAGAACCTTTCTACTCTTTTTACAAAACTAGCTTTTTCACCTTTTATTACTAATTCCCCTTTATAAACAAGCGCATATTCTGTAACTATTCTGTCAGCGTTTTTAACTTCTCCAGCTACAAGTATCGCACCGTATTGATTAAGTTCTTGTAACTTAGCTGTGTTGAGCAACCCATTACTTATGGAAATAAGCTCTACATTTTCTGTAACAAAGCGTAAGGTGTTTTTTGTAAAATTAGCAATATTTTTTTCTATTACCACTTTAAAAATAAAAGCGCGGACAAAATGTTTAAATTCGGCTTTTGCGGTGCCATTCAGGATTTTCATTCCTCCTTTAAAAACGCTGTTTAGCAATACAGGTCCTGCTGTAATGGCTCCGCCTACTAGGTAGATTTTACTCCAAGTTTCGACAAATTCTTTAGAAAGTTGGTCTTCGGCTAAGGCAAAAATAGTATCGGCAGTGGCAAGTGTAATATCTGCTGCTGCGGCTAAAGCGATGAGTGGCGATGCAGAACCTAATGAGGCTATGGAAACTGCTATCGTAAATACATTTACTCCTATACGAACGGCTTTCATGATTTGCGCTAATTCATCCCGAGAAGCCGTATCGTGTAAGAATATAGCAGGTACTACCATGGCTGTTTTTTGAGCAACATTGTATACTTGTACCATTTGCAATGGATTGTAATAAGCCCCTTCTTCTAAATCTTCGTCATACGTAACAGGATAGAACCATGAGTTTGCTATAGGAATCATACCTACTAACTTAGTCCTTTCCTGTTTTAAAAAGTATTGCGTATCATTAAAATCTAAGGCTCCTAAAGCAGACGTATTTATAGTATATCCATCACCTAAATAAAACGTTTTGGTTGGTGGTTCAATAGCCACTTTTTCAGAATCCAT
Organism: Flavobacterium davisii; assembly: GCF_042182265.1. Lineage (NCBI taxonomy): Bacteria > Pseudomonadati > Bacteroidota > Flavobacteriia > Flavobacteriales > Flavobacteriaceae > Flavobacterium > Flavobacterium davisii. The sequence goes on along the minus strand of NZ_CP097869.1, from coordinate 1,084,821 downwards.
AACGGCATAAGACAGACTGGTTAAAAAGGAAGCAAAAATGGTTTTATTTGTTTGTTTTACACCTTCCCAAATAGAAGTACTGTCTAAACCATGATAGGCTTTCTTGACAAATTCAGGGTTTTGTTTGAAAAAGTGATACAAATCTACCCATTTGTCGAGTGTGTTGAATCCGCGTAATACATTAATAAAAGCACAGCTTCCGTCTATATATCCGCTAAACCATCCCTCAATATCATAACTTAAAATAGTTTTTAAATAGTTAATTAACTCATCACTTTTAAAATTTTCGGCTATCCAATTAGGAGTATTTTCAAAAAGAAATACGATTTCGTCTTCGTTTTTGGCTTTTTGTATGGCATCAACGAACTTGGTTTTGATTTTATTCTTGATAAATTCAAATTGGCTAGGATCTATGGCATTTACTAAATAGGCAAAATCGGTTAAATTTTCAGACTGAAATACAATACCACGATATTGGTCATTCACGGTAAAATCGTTTGGGTTTGGAGTTGCTGTTACTTTATTTCTAAATTTAGCTGTATTAACATAGTATAATGATAATTGCGCAAAAATCAATTTTGATTTGGCATCGATTTGAATAGAAAAACCCCAATCGTAATCAATAGCATCGATTCGTTTGTTTAAACGGGCTTGCAAAAAGGAGGTATTTGTTTTTCCGTACTCATCTTTATAAGTAAAAGGAATGTTGTTATTAATGATTTTCATTCTTTGGATAGTGCCGCCTTCTCCATCTCTTGTGGAGTATGTTTGTACTGTTGGTGCTCTTTCAAAATCTTTCCAATTAAAAATACATTGAGGATTTGTGCTTACTTTTTTAATAAACCTTATTAATGAGGAAAAATCAACTCCTTCATTGGATTTATTTCCATAAAATTCAGCGCTATATCCTTCGTTTGAAGACCTTGGATTTACGGTGCCGATGGTGTTTTTAGGCAAACGTAAGGCTGTGGGTTTTGTTGCTTTAGGCTGATTCATTTTTCTTTTGTGGATTTTGTTAAATGAAATTCTAGCGATGCTTTGCGCATCACTAGAATTCTTGAATATCATTAATTTTTAGGCAATGTACTCTCTTTTCCTATTTTAATTGCTAGCGAAATATCTCGACTTACAAAACTCGATTTACTTTCCAACTCGCTAGGATTTTCACAATTAGCTGGGTCAGTTTCTGGGAAAATTGGTAAAGGTTGCTCTACTGCTAAGCCAGTTGACTTATCTTGTAAAATGGTCAATGTAGTAGGTAATTTCGTAATCCAGTATTTCCCTTGTGGCTTTCCTACTGGGGCACGCATTTCATCTACAATACTCATGTATAGTGGATCACCAATTACGGGTACTTCGCCACCGTTCCAAATTTTTCCTGTGGTCATAAAAAATTGTACGGCATCTTCAAAACCTGGTTTTACGGTTACGATGATTCTGGCTAATCCTGCTTGTAAAAAACTTCTAAATAAAGGATCGACTGAATTAGAAACATACATTTCTTGCCATTGTTCTCTTTTTCCCCAATAGTAAGGATAAAAAGTATAATCCATAATTTGCCATTCAAACGCCTGTTCCATGAATTTTGCCAATGCGGTATATTTGTCAAGATCTTTATCTAAAAGTACTTGAAAGTTTTCCATTCTATCGCCTGTAGTAAAAGGGACTCCTAAAGTGTCCAAATAATCTTGTAATAAATAAGCTATACAGTTGTGTTTTAGTACATCCTGTTCCATAAAGCGATAAAAATTACTCATTTTTTCTTTCGCCTCTTTTTCTTTTTTCTTTTGTTCTTCGTCTAATTTGATTTGTTCTTCTTGAAATTTTTTATAAGCTTCTTCATATGCTTTGATAATTGCATTGAAATTTTCTGTTTGCCAAGCTTCTAATTTGTTAGGATTTATTTTTAAATTAAAATACATATTGTATTCAATTTGTCCTAAGTTATAACCTGAATTTTTTAAGCTAAAAGTATCAGACAGATGAAGGTTATCAATTGTTATTGTTCCTGATATTTCTTCAAACCAAAATTCTTTGTTAATACCATTACTAAAATCTAAATTAATTCTACTGGAAGATCCTGATCCTTTTCTCCAATAACTAAAATCAATTTTCACTGATTTAGCTACATATCCATCGTTTATTTTTACATTTCTTTGAACTACAGGACAATTACCTTCATTATAAAAACTTTCTACAAAAGGATAATGTTGTACATCTGATTCTTTTAAAGGGGTTAGCTCTACTTTATATATTTTAGCCCAATATTCTAATAATTTTCTTGTTGCTTCTTTTCCACTTTCCATTTTTAGTTCTCCCCTTGCACTTCTAGGATCTACAGGTGTTGTAAGTATTTGTCCTTTAGAAACCATAAATGCTAAACGATGCAGTCTTGCTGGTTCTGGTACCATAAATTCAAACATGGTCCTTTTACCATAATTATAAATTTGATTTTTATATTTAATATCGATCCATCTGTATATACCTGAAATGTGTTTGGGTTTAGCCATTTCTGGGTTGTTAGTTTCTGTTACTTTTCCTCTATTATCAAATTCATGTACGTTTGTTTCTGTATATTCTTTGATAATTTTTTGAACACGTTCTTCTGAAACTCTGCTCACGACTTTTTCCATTGCTTTTTCGGTGATTTCCTGGGACTTCATAACCGCTTGACGAACACTGTCTTGCTGAGCTGAATTGTTAGCATAACCGCCTGTCATTTCAAAATTATAAGCGCCTGAATTATAACTAAATCGTGTATTTGAGGTTATATTTTGTTCTTTCTTAATTTCTTTTGCAATTTCAGTTTGCATATCAGCTCTTGATGTTTTAGAGGTATCTGATAATTTTTCCGATTCCTGATATTTTGAGGTTGTATCTGTAATTTCAGCGTAATCTCTAGCAACGGATGATTTATGTCGTAACTCACTAGCCATGACGTTTTCAATGTTTGAAACTAATCCTGGCACATAGGCATGAACGCTTTGAACTACTTTTAGGTAATCTGCAATACCAACTCTTTTTATACCGAAATTATTTCTTTTAGAGGAAATACTTTCTTTATAAAGAGGAGTTAACATGCCTACTTTTTCGTCATCCGATGTAAGCTTGTCTATTTGAGCATAATATTCTTTACTATCTGAAAAAATAAGTTCTACTCTAAAATTAGCTATAGATCTAAATTTCCTAACTAAAATGGGCGGAAATACCATTTTTTGTTCTTTCCCTTGAATATTGGTATAAATTTCCTCAAAATGTCCTAAATCAGTGTCTGCAATAATTTTAGCTTTTACAATGATTGAATCAAATTCATCAGTATCAAATAAAAAGCTTACAAAAGAACCAGAATCTCCTAAACCAACTGTTGCTGAATATGCCAAAGGCATACTTTTATTACTGTTACGCAGTGGGATTGTTGCTCCTTCTAGATTTATATATTGCTCTTGAACTAATGGTGTATTGTCTAAGATAATTTGCTCAATATTTACTATTTTATCTTGAATTTTCACTAATATATCTTCTATAGTTTTTAGTGAGTCATCTAATTGATATATATTTTCTGCTAATTGTATTTCTCTACTCAATACATTTTCTGGCTTTAACACAGTCTTTTGATTTAAAAAAACAGAAGGTTCTGAATTTGTAAAAGATCCTATTAAAGTATCAAATGATTCCGAAGATAATTTAGAGTTAAATACTATTAAATCGATTTCCTTTTTATACTCAAATTCATGAGGAATAATTTCTATTTTTTTTAATTTATCGTATAGGGGCTGTAATTCCTCATCTGAAGCTTTTGCCTCAATTAATTTATTAATTTCAAACGATACTAAACTTTGTTCTTGAAATTTCAATTTATTTTGCTCTGCGTAATTATTATATGATTTTTTATACGCTTCTTCCCTTTCTTTAAAATAGTCTTGTTGAATGGATTTGAGTTCTAAATCTAATTTTTTAAGTTCCTCTTTTTTATGAATAGCGGTTTGAATTGTTAAATTGTTTTGTGCATTTAGTCGTAATTGTGCTTGATCAACTCTTGATAACCTAGGATCATTCGTTCCTCCATTTGTTTCTTTAGCTGTTTCTTCATTTAAAAACAATTCTTTTGGAATTACAATTTTTCCATTCAAACTATTTTTTACAGGATCTTCACCGTTTATTTTTATAAATTCTTCGTTAACTTCTATATTTTGTGCATAGCCTGTGTGGATAGCTTTTAGTATATCGCAAATAGCTTCTTTTACATAAAAGTTTTTTTGGGTTATAATTTGATAAATTAAATTATCCCAAAGTCTTGTTAATGTACTAATGGCTTCTCTCGTTAATCCTTTATTAGAATCCATCATTTGTGTGTAATAATAATTGGTTCTTTCCCAATCTTGATCTGTAATTTCTTCTCTTTTTGTAATTTTTCTACCGATAGATAACAAATACTTATAATTTTCATCTTCAAATTCTTTTTCGGAATTAAAAAGAGTGAATTTAAATTCTCTTTTTTCAATAAAGTCTTCTATTGCTTTAATTTTTGAGGTGTTTGGTGGACAATTCATTATCACTTCATCAAAGATTCCTTTTGCTACTTTAGGTCTTTGTATAAAGCTTAAATTGTTAGGTTTCGTTTCGGTTAATTGTGGGTTTCTTAAACTCACCATTCTAAAAAGCGTTTGCGACGCATTGTCTGTTGTACTCATTCTTTATTATTTAAAATTACTATTTGGTTATTATTTTTTGTTTTTGATTAATAAATCGGGTATAGGCACACTATATCATTTGTTTTTTATTAATTTTCTTACGATTTCATCTAGTTTTTCTCTATTTTCGTCTACATAGTACATTCCTGCTTGTATGAGTTCGTAAATGTTTTTTTCCGTGGTATTATCCATTTCGGGAGAAGCATTTCGTAGTAAAGGGGCTAAGCGATAATAATTTTTACAGTTACGCGTACCTAACACTTCATACATTTTGGTTAAATGATAATTAACCGTTTCAGCATTTGACGATAATAAAATATCAATTAATGGTCCAATCCATTTTATTTTGCCTGCATCTTGAAACTTTTCAAAAGCATAGGGCTTTAACACCTCTCCTGTTCCAATAGAAATGATTATCAAATCTTTAACCTCTGGATAATCTACTTTATTTGGATTACTAAGAATTTTTGAAAAAGGAATTTTACTAGCTTCGGCAAAAGCGCACAAAGCAGGATTATTAGCATAAACGCCTCCATCAATTAATGTAAATTCCTGACCATATAATGATTTTATTTTAGCTGGTTCAAAATAGGTGGGAGCTGCGCTTGTTGCTCTGCAAACATCTTTTACATAAAAATTTTCTAAAGGTGTATGCGCTTCATGACTACAAAAAAACTTGGCTTTTCTCCTATTAATATCGTAAGATGTAATAAGACATGGTTTTATCAGCTTTTTTAATTCTATATTTCCAAAAATAATATCTAGTTGTTTTTCAATATTTTTTTGAGATATCTTTTCATTAAATAAACCAAAGGGATTAAAAATCTCTTCCCAAAATGAGGTGTTAAATATTTTTTCACCTTTTTTTTGATATAAATCCATTGCTTTATTTACAGAAAATAATGCTTGGTTACTATTATCTGGATGCAAAAGGAAACAAGCTAATAATCCACCTGTACTACTACCTGCTATTAAATCAAAATAATCTCCGATTTTCGCATTAGGGTTATCTTCTTTTTGTAATTGTTCTTCTATATATTTAAGAATAACACAAGTAATTATACCTCTTATCCCACCTCCATCTAAGCTTAAAACTCTTATTTTATTAGCCATTTTTCTATCGTTTGTCTTTTAGTTTCAAAAATGATCACAAGAATTTCTATTGAAATAATACCAATTTCAAGAACTATCCTTGTATTTTATTTGCTTCATATTGTTTAAAAAAATAATCCTACAATCTATTTTAGATGAAAATATTCACAACACATTGACTATAATCATTCAACAGTGCAAATATAAAAGATTATTTTCTAACTAACAAATAATTATTAGATTTTTTTCTTTTTAAATAAGAAATAAATCCCTTTTAAAATATTTTATAAGATTTTAAACTACTAATTATTGAAAATTTTCATATTTTTACACCGAATTTTACATTTATTATATGGTTTCAGAACGATTAGGACAATATCTGGATAGAAAAGGCATTAGTTTTTATGCTTTTGAAAATAGTCTAAGTGCTGGCAGAGGAAGTATTTCTAAGGCGGTAAAAGAAGGAAAGAGCATCGGCTCTAGTATGCTAGAAAATATTCTTTCATTATATAGTGACTTAAATCCTACTTGGTTATTAACTGGAGAAGGAAATATGTTAAAAGAAGAGGAAGACTTTATTTTAAATAAATCCATTCAAGCTTTTCCTTTAAAAACAGATAATGCTCTTCATTATCAGCAAATCCCTTTGTACGATATTGAAGCCACAGCTGGCCTAGTTCCTTTATTTTCTGAATCTTCAAATAATGTTCCTTTAGATTATATTTCTATTCCTAATTTACCTAAATGTGATGGTGCTATTTATGTAACAGGAGATAGTATGTATCCTTTATTAAAAAGTGGCGACATTGTATTGTATAAGGAAATAAATGATATTCAAAATGAAATTTTTTGGGGAGAAATGTATTTATTGAGTATTGAAATGAGTGGTGAAGAATTTGTAATGGTTAAATACATTCAAAAATCAGAAAATATAAATTTTGTAAAATTAGTGAGTCAAAACAAACATCACCAAGACAAAGAAGTAGAAATAAGTAAAATAAGAGCTCTCGCATTAATTAAAGCAAGTATACGAATTAATTCTATGAATTAATCTGACAGAATAGGAGCAATATATCTTTAACCCATATTTCGCACCAGACTCGAGCCGAAAGAGAATTGGCAAAGCCTAATCAATGCCACTTTATTTCTGTTTATGACAGATTCTAATGCGTAATTTGGTTTTAACCCAGATTACGCATTAGACCCGAACGTAGCGAATAAACGAAGTAAATCTATTGCCCTTTATTTTTATTCAAATTCAAGCACGTACTCAAATTTTAATCATCAAAATAGTTCACTATTTCTTCTTCTAAAATTTTCCGTGAGCACTTGAATTTATTGAAAATTTTTATTTCACAACGAAGTCTAATGCGGAATCTGGGTTTAAAGAAATATAATTTTCAAAATAAACATTCAAAGAAAAGTAAAATTATATGGTTCTTTTTTGATTTTTACTTCTTGAAATAGTAGTATCTAAAAAGTATTAAATACTGTCTTCTGATTAGCAAATAATGTTAAAAGAATCTTTATCATTCAAAAAATTCAACCGAGTACGCATTTCCAACAGCGCTTCTTTATCAAGGGTAACCAATTGAACTGAAGCAGTTTCATTAGGCGTTACTAAGTAGTTCCCTAGATAATCTACTACTTGCGAATGTCCTACGTATTCCAACTGACTGCCATCGGTACCTACACGATTTACGCCGATAACATAAGATAAATTTTCAACGGCTCGGGCTGGTAACAATATATCCCACGCTTGAATACGTGGTTTGGGCCAACTTGCTACATAAATAAGCAGGTCGTAATTTTCGACGTTTCTAGCAAATACAGGGAAACGTAAATCGTAGCAAATTTGAAGACAAATTTTCCAGTTTTTGTAGTCCACTATCACCTTTTCTTTACCGCCTGTAAAAACAGCTTCTTCTTTTGCCAAAGTAAATAAATGGCGTTTATTGTAATACGTTAAAGAACCATCCGGATACACAAATAGCATACGATTATAATAATTCCCAGCTTCTTCAATGACTACACTACCTGTAATAGCACAAGATTTTTGAATGGCTAGTTTTTGCAACCATTGTACAGTTGCCCCTTCCATAGTTTCCGCTACAGCGGACGGATTCATTGTAAAACCAGTGGTAAACATTTCGGGTAACACAATCAAATCAACGGGCTCTGAAATGGCGTTGATTTCGTTTTCAAAATGTGTGCGATTAGCTTGTGGGTTTTCCCAAACCAAATCGGCTTGTATGATAGCAATTTTCATTTCCAAAACTTATAATTCATTAGGTTGAACCCATTGGATTCCTGTTCCTTTAAAATAATTCAAAATATGTGGCACAGCAATTTGTGCTTTTTCATGTACATCGTGAAAAAGTAGAATTCCTCTACGCCATAACAGCATTAAACTAATTTGTCTATCGGCTACTTCCCTAGCTGTAATGTGCGCATTCCAATCTTGAGAATCGATATTCCACAAAACAACTTTAGACTGACTTGCGCCTAAACTTTTGGCTAATTCTTCTGTTCTTTGTCCATAAGGAGGACGAAAATACACGGGTTTATCCGAGTCCGTCAGTTGTTGAATTAAACCGCTCGTAAAATTAAGCGAAGTCTTCCAATCAACGAGTTTTTGATGAGATACATGGGTTTTCCCATGCGAGGCTAACAAATGACCTTGATACAGATTTTGAATTTGTTTATCAGTCTGCATCCTTTTTTGTAGCGCATCGCCAAGAACAAAGAAAACACCTTTCTGATGTTGCTCATTTAGCACTTTGATCATCTTATCGGTATTTCCATTTTTTATCGTTGGACCATCATCAAACGTTAATAAAAATTGTTTTTCTGACAAATTAAAACCATTGATTTCGTTTTTAGAAAGCAAGCCTATTTCACTTGTAATCCTTGGGTATAACGATGCCAAACGACATTGCTCATAAAGGTATTTATCATAAAAATCCAAACTGGCATGATACCAAGCTTTCAACGCGGAAGGCATTTTTGGTTCAGGATTAATCTTGGCAACATCTTCCCATTTATTAATTTCATTAATTCCAATCAAATCTTGAAGCGAAGCTTTAGTCAATGATTTAAAATTAGAAAGTATAATTTGCTTTGTTTTTGTTTCCCACTCTCGAACCGAAGACACCGATACTTTTTTTAAATCGAGTTTTTGTTGCAACTCTGTTTCATTAAGTCCTTCGTAAGCTTTGAAGGCTTTGGAAAAGGCAATCATTTCACACTTAGATGCGACATCAAAATTATGTGCACTATTAATAGGATAGGGCCATAAAGCCCTATCTATTTTTGCAATTTTATCAGGTCCATTACTTGCAAAGCAAAATTGCATTGCAAACAGGAAGCCAATAACTAAGGATATTTTAAAATTATAAACGTTGTTGTACTCTGCTAATCGCTTTGTCATATACTGGATTTTCTTTATGCTGTTTGGCTAATTTATAATTTTCTAAAGCCTCTTGAAAATGGTTTTTTGCTTCATAAATACGCGCAATATTATAGTACGAACCCGCTTTCACAGTATTTGCAGTAGTTCCGCTGGCTAAAGAAATTGCTTTACGATTTGCCCATAAAGCTTCTGCTTCTTTGCCTGATTTTTGAAATACCAATCCTAAATTACCATAAAACAACCCTTCATTTGGGTTTAACTCAATAGCATCTTGATAAAAGTTAATAGCACTTTCGTAATTACCCGCATGGTACTCTTGTTCGCCTTTTTTATTGATTTGTTTGGCAGTCAAAGCATCTGCAGAGGTAACAACCGATTGTTGTTCCGATGGGCGATATTCACGTAAAATTGTACGCACTCCTTCCCAAGAAGAAGCTTCTCTGTAGTCGTTAATATCCGCTAGATTTCCATTTTCATCAATCATAAAAGGAATCCAAACCGTACCCGTTTTACCCGCCTGCGGTGTATAGGTTTTGATTAAAGTATTACCAATATACACATACACTTTTGCTCTACTGATAGTAGCCAAGTTGCTATTAGCTGTTTTATCTTTATCAGAAAAATTATGCACTGCATACACATACTTTTTCCCCTGTAACTTCTTAGTAATCGTTATGGTTTCAGGACCATAACTATCCGTATCATCTACATCTAATTTAGCATTTACAGCATCCATTTGGTAATAACATACGTAACCACCTTGATAGGACAAATGCGAATCGATATCTAGAGGTCTTTGCCCCCAACTCAATACGATACGCATCCCGTCTAACTCGGTCATAAAAGGGCTAATGGCATAGGTCAGACCACCACATGGACATTTAGAAACCAGAGTAGAATAGCCTTCTTTTTTAATAATAATGGTTAAATCGTTGGTATTACGAAATTCTTCAGGAATCATTACTTTTCCAGAAGCGTTCGTCGTACGAGTCAATGAAGTTTCTCCATTTTTTTGGAAGATAACCTGTGCATTAGGTATAACTTTGTCTTTTATTACGGCACTTAAAACAAGAATTTCATTTGTGTTTTGAGCCAATATAGTTTGCACTAAAAAAAGAAGCGCAAAGCTTAGAAGTTTTTTCATGTTTAGTTTAATTAATTTTTGGATTCAAAGTTAGACAATTGTTGGTCAAAAAGTTCAAAAGGATTTACTTTATCAAAGGCTAGTTTAAGCGGTTCAAATTCCTTCACTTCAGTCTCAGAAGGCATGTCCTCTTTCATTGTATTCACTTGGGTCATTTCTATTTTACCTGTTAACACTTCATAATATCCCACGGTTTGTCCGCCTGCACCTGCGTGAAAACTCTCCATAGATTTCAAAAACAATTCACCATTTTCAAACTGAAAAATAAAATCGTAGTTCCCAGAAGGTCCTAGACCACTAAAATTGATTTGCAATTCATTTTTTGAAATAGTAATGTCTTCATATTCAAAATTTGTCATAACATCTTCTGAATTTGAATTTGGAAAAATCGTATCGGATTGCATAAACAAATCCAACCCTTTCTGTTTATTTCCCAAAAAGACTAAAGTGCGTCTTGGAGCTGTATCATCATCACTATTTTTAAGAACATAGGCATAATCTTTTATTCCATCTTGATTCAAATCGCCATCACATTCGTATTGAATCTCGAAACCCTCAGGAATATGCTCTTGAATTACACTGGGTGTTTTCTCTGGACTCGGATTCGTTTTCTCTAACTTAGGCTTAGAAGTGGGTTTATCTGCAATAGGTTTATCATTTTTACAGCTAACAAACAAAAGATAAAGTATTAAAACAATAAAAATAGTTTGTTTCATTTGTTTAAATATTATCAAGATTTATGGAAATAGAACTAATTTATCATTAGGCAAGTCGTATTCATATAAATCGTCTTTTTCAGCATCATAATACAACCATTGAATTTTAGTCATACGCCCTTCAAAAGAAGTACCTAACCCTAAAACCGTGTATGTTTTTCCATCGCGCTCTTGTTGCTCTATAGAATATTCTAAAGGAGAATTATCTGCAATATGTAATTTTAATAATTCATTTTTTGAATTAGCTACATAATACTCGACTAGTTCATAAAGATGTTTAAAATAGCCGTCGGAATATTCATTTTCATTATACCAATGATACTTGAAATCGAGTTTATAAGTTTTGCGAAAACGAGCCTATTTCCCCTCTTTTATTTTCTTAAAAGAAACCAACCATTCGGCTAATTCAGGTGTTTCACCATCACCAGCTATATGAATAGTATCCATTTTCCATTCAATAGCAACTTTATCACCACGTACCAAACTCCTATCGTCATTTTTATCATTAATAAAAGAATACAACTCATTATTCTTTCGGAGATTAATCAGCCTATAGTCGCCATCATCATTGTAATTAACAAATTCAAAAACATCTGAAAAGAGTTTCGTTTTTGAAGTATTGTTGCTAGACAATGTTTTAGTAGGGGAAATTGTATTTTCAGAAATTGTTTTATCCTTACAACTCCAAAGAAAAATACCCAGTACAATACTGAGTGTGAATTTTAGAAATCGCATTTTTATTTAGTTTAGTCTTAAGCTGGATTTATTTTGAAATATTGGTTTCTAAAAAAGCTTTTACTTTATCAACACTATAACCTTTCCCTTCTTCCAAAGAGCCGGTTTCTTGAACATGAACTAGTTTACCCTCAGAATTTAAAATCATAAAAACAGGATAACCGTGTTTTTCGCCTGGATTACTACCGTATTGACTAAAGAACTTTTCATTCTTATTTTTAGTTGACCAATTCAAATGATAATAGATATAATTCGTATCGACCAATTGTTTTAATGTTTCATTTTTATTAATAAAATCATTCAGACGTAAGCACCAAATACACCAGTTCCCTCCTACTTGAATCAGAATTTTTTTTCCCTCCTTTTTTGCCGTTTTTAAAAGCTCAGCGACTTTTATAGAGGCATCTTCTTCTTCATGATAGGGTTTTGCTAAAACAGCCTTTTCTTGTTCTACTTTCTTTTTAGCTTCGGCTTTTTCGTCAGTAGTTTGAGCGAAGTTCGCTTGAGCAATTAAGAGTAAGCAAAGTACTAACTTTTTCATTCTCAAAAAATTTTAGGTGAATATACTAAAAAAAGAAAACCCTTTCAGCCAAGTTAGACTGAAAGGGTTATAAACTTATGTTAAAGCTATTATTTTAAACTTGCTTTTAAGTATTCACTGTTCATACGAGCGATATTTTCTAATGAAATACCTTTTGGACATTCGATTTCACAAGCACCTGTATTTGTACAGTTACCGAATCCTTCTTCATCCATTTGACGTACCATGTTTAATACACGTTGCGTAGCTTCTACTTTACCTTGTGGTAATAAAGCGTATTGTGAAACTTTTGCTCCTACGAATAACATAGCAGAACCGTTTTTACAAGTAGCCACACAAGCTCCACATCCAATACACGCTGCCGCTTCGAATGATTTGTCTGCATCAACTTTAGGAACTGGAATTGCGTTTGCATCAATTGTGTTACCAGAAGTGTTTACAGATACGAAACCACCCGCTTGTTGAATACGGTCAAAAGATGTTCTATCAACCACTAAGTCTTTAATTACAGGGAAAGCTTTACTTCTCCATGGTTCTACATAAATCGTATCACCATCGTTGAACATACGCATGTGTAACTGACACGTAGTAATTCCTGTATCAGGTCCATGAGCACGACCGTTGATAAACATAGAACACATACCGCAAATACCTTCACGACAATCGTGGTCAAATGCTACAGGTTCTTTCTTTTCTGCAATCAATTGTTCATTCAATTGGTCCATCATTTCTAAGAATGAACTGTCAGTAGATACATTGTTTAATGAATAATCTACCATTTGTCCTTTGTCAGAAGCTTTTTTCTGACGCCAAACTTTTAATTTTATATTGATGGTTTTCTTTGATGCCATAATCTTATTTTTTTTTAAGCCATTAGCCAAATAGGCAAAAGGCATTAGTTTTTAGTGGATTCTAACTTATTAATAAATGAATTAATCATTTTAGATTCTTCTTCTATTTGCAACATTAACTGATTAAAACAATCATTCTTTTTTATAAAATTTAGACGATTGGCTATTATCAATTCTGTTTCGATTTCAAAAAGGGAACCACGTGCAATATTTACAAAATGTATATAACTCTGCGTTGAACTTCTACCATATCCTTCAGCAATATTTGATGGGATAGAAACTGAAGCTCTTTTTAACTGACTAGTTAGAGCATACATTTCTTCTTTAGGAAAATCTTCAACCAGCTCATAGATACTAACTACTATATCAATACCCTTTTGCCAAATTAATAAATCTTTATAAGACCTGATATCCCCCATAACTAATGCCTAATGGCTATTGTCTTTTTTACTTATAATTACGAGCTGCAATCTTAATATATTCGTATTTCAACTCTTCTTTGTGTAATACCGATTTGTTGATGTCTTCACCTTGGTATTCCCAAGCTCCTACGAATGCGAAGTTTTCGTCATCACGTAAGGTTTCACCTTCAGCATCTTGGTATTCTTCACGGAAGTGACCACCACATGACTCTTTACGTTGTAAAGCATCCATAGCCATCAATTGACCTAACTCCATGAAGTCAGCAACACGTAATACTTTTTCTAATTCCGTATTCATTTCGTCAGCAGCACCTGGAACATATACATCAGCATAGAACTCTTTACGTAAAGCATCAATTTCAGCAATAGCCTCCGTTAATCCTTTTTCATTACGTCCCATACCTACTTTGTTCCACATGATGTTCCCTAAACGTTTGTGGAAATGGTCAACTGATTTAGAACCATTGTTGTTTAAGAAAGCATTAATTTGGTCTCTAACGTTTTTCTCAGCTTGTACGAATTCTGGTAAATCAGTAGAAATTTTACCTGTACGAATTTCATCAGCTAAGTAGTTAGAAACGGTATAAGGTAATACGAAATAACCATCGGCTAAACCTTGCATTAAAGCAGAAGCTCCTAAACGGTTAGCTCCGTGGTCAGAGAAGTTTGCTTCACCTGCTACGAAACATCCAGGAATTGATGATTGTAAGTTATAATCAACCCATACACCACCCATTGTATAGTGAACTGCTGGGTAAATTTTCATTGGTGTTTCATAAGGGTTTTCGTCTGTAATTTTTTGGTACATGGTAAATAAGTTACCATATTTTTCTTCTAACCAAGCTTTACCTAAAGTAACAATTTCTTCTTGAGAAGGATTATGATTACCTTTAGCATAAGCTGCTTGCTTACCTTTAGCAATTACTTCAGAAGCGAAATCTAAGTAAACCCCTTCGTTAGTATCATTAGATTCGATACCAAAACCAGCATCACAACGCTCTTTCGCTGCACGAGAAGCTACGTCACGAGGTACTAAGTTACCGAAAGCTGGGTATCTTCTTTCTAAGAAATAATCTCTGTCTTCTTCAGCAATTTGAACTGGTTTCAATTTACCTTCACGGATAGCTACTGCATCTTCTATCTTTTTAGGAACCCAAATACGACCTGAGTTACGTAATGATTCCGACATTAACGTTAATTTCGATTGGTTTGTTCCGTGTACTGGGATACAAGTAGGGTGAATTTGTACATAACAAGGATTTGCAAAATGCGCTCCTTGCTTGTGGATTTTCCAAGCAGCCGTTACGTTACTTCCCATCGCATTGGTTGATAAGAAATATACGTTACCATATCCACCTGAAGCAATGATTACTGCGTGAGCAGAATGTCTTTCAATTTCACCCGTAATTAAGTTACGAGCAATGATACCGCGAGCTTTACCATCCACTTTAACTAATTCTAACATCTCGTGACGGTTGTACATTTTTACACGTCCTAAACCGATTTGACGAGATAAAGCAGAATAAGCACCTAGTAATAATTGCTGACCTGTTTGACCTGCTGCGTAGAATGTACGTTGTACTTGCGTACCACCGAATGAACGGTTATCTAACATACCGCCGTATTCGCGAGCAAATGGTACACCTTGTGCCACACATTGGTCGATGATGTTACCTGAAACCTCAGCTAAACGGTGTACGTTAGCCTCACGAGCACGGTAGTCACCACCTTTGATAGTATCATAGAATAAACGGTAAACTGAGTCACCGTCATTTTGATAGTTCTTAGCTGCATTCACCCCTCCTTGTGCTGCGATAGAGTGCGCACGACGTGGTGAATCTTGGAAACAAAATGCTTTTACATTATATCCCATTTCTCCTAATGAAGCAGCAGCCGAAGCACCTGCTAAACCAGTACCAACTACGATAACATCGATTTTTGGACGGTTGTTTGGAGCCACTAATTTTAAATTATTTTTATGATTCGTCCATTTCTGAGAAATGTGACCTTCAGGTATTTTAGAATCTAACTTCATATCTTTATATAGTAAGCTGATTATTTAACAAAGTGAATATAAACTGGGATGATCGCAAACAATAAAGGAACGATGATTGCAAATAATTTCCCAAAAGTTTTGATAGCTGGCGTAAATCCGTTATTGATTCCTAATGATTGAAATGCACTTTGGAAACCATGTAACAAGTGAAATGCTAATACACCCATAGCTAATACGTATAAAATAGTTGCGATTAAGCCAAAAGATGGATTTTTAAAGAACTCAATCGTGATTTTGTGTAAATCTTTATACCCTTCCCCTACTTTGATATTGGCCATTTTATTGTAAATATCTTTACCATTCTTAATTTCCATCCCTTGTTGTTCTAACATCATTTTGTCAGCAGGGAAGAATTGTCCTGGTTGCGTACCGATAATGTAATCTGCTTTTTGCCCCATTTGCTCCACTGTAATGGTTTGTAATGGCATTTGTGAAAAGTGCATTTTAGCCCAAAAATTAACCATGTGTGTAATAATGAAAACTAAAATCAAAGTTCCTAAAACCGCCATGTTTCTTGAAGCTAAAGAGCTGCTATTTTGAGGACTACTCATAGCATAAGCTACTGGACGCGCTTTTTTGTTTTGGATTGTTAACATAATCCCATCCACAGCGTGGAATAAGATTGAAATGTAAGTTACGTACGAAAGTAATTTTACTGCTGGATTGGTAGTCATGAATAACGCATACTGATTAAACTGTAACGCATCGCCAAAGATTAACTGTAAGTTACCCGCTAAATGACCAGCCAAAAACAAGCATAAAAATAAACCTGTAAGAGCCATCCAGTATTTTTTTGCAATAGATGACTTTAGAAGTGCAGATTTTGCCATAGTATTAGATTGATTGTATAGTTTTATAAAAAATCAAGCAAAAATAAAGGAAATTAGGGGTAATTACAACCTAGTAAATGTTATTTATAATGAATATAAAAAGGAACTTTTTTAAAAAAAGGTATTTAGAGCTACGTATTCTAAACCATTCATTTACTTGGAAGTTACAATTTCCATGATCGTTTCTTCTTTTATTCCCTCTGACTCTAATACTAATTGATATTTGGAAATGGGTAAATAAAAACGATTGTTTTTTGCTTTTTCTATTTTTATTTTCGGCTCTTTTTTCCTCCAATTTTCAACTATAGATTCTGATAATTCGAAATTATAATCTACTTTGTTTAATCCTGTTACCGCTTCCATTTCTTGTAAAAAAACAGTTTGATTGGAGCTGTTTTTTAATTTTAATCTAATCTTCCTCGTTTTGTTTGAGTAAAACCAAAATTCTGTTTTAGGTTCAAAGGATTTTGCCCAAATACTCCAAGCATTTCCCCAATATTCATTTTTTATAATGGGCTTTATTGTATAAAGTACAATATCTTTTTTTAGCATTTCTGTATTTATTTGTTGTACTTTTTCCACATTTACTTTGTAAAGTGAACGTCCATGTGTTCCTACAATTAAATCATTGGCTTTTTTTTGTAAAACTAAATCATGCACGGCTACTTTAGGCATACCTGATGTAAAATCTTGCCAGGTTAATCCTTTATCTAAAGAAACATATAAACCATTGTCTGTACCCACATATAGTATATTTTCATTTTTATGATCTTCTATAATGACATTTACTGGACTATTAGGTATATTAGAAGCAATAGATTGCCATGTTTGTCCATAATCATCTGAAATGTAAATCATAGTGGTAAAAATATCGTTTCTATATCCATTTAAGGCTACATATACCCTTTCTTTTTTATGAACTGAAGCTATTATTCTTGATACCCAAAAATCTTGTGGTAAGGAATCGGATATTTTATTCCAATTAGCTCCTCCATCTTTTGATATATGTATTAAACCATCATCACTACCTGTGTAAAGTAATCCAAATTGTAGTTTACTTTCTGATAAAGTGGTAATAGTTCCAAAAGTTACATTTCCTTTTTTAGTTCCTTTTGTTAAATCGGGTGAAATAATTTCCCACGTATCACCTTGATTCATTGAACGATGTAAGAAATTGGAACCTATATATGCTATATCTTGATTATGAGAAGACAATAAAATTGGGGTTTGCCAATTAAAACGGTATGTTATTTCTTCTTTCTTAGATTTAGGAGTTATAGTAACTGATTTGTTCTTGGCTCTATCAATTCTTTGGTAATATCCGAATTGGGAACCTGTAATGACAATGTGGGGGTTTCGGTTATCAATCTGGACTTGCATTCCATCACCTCCAGATAGGAACTGATAAGGGTATTGTCCTTCTTGTTGCCAATCCAAAGAATGTGTATAATTACTGGGCCCTACCCAAACGCCGTTATCTTGTAGTCCTCCGTATACATTATAAGGTTCTTGTTCATCTACATTTACAGAGTAAAATTGACCTACTGCTTGATTATTACATTTAACCCAATTTTTGCCTGCATCGTATGAAATGTTTATTCCTCCATCATTCCCGTTTATAATATGATTAGGATTGTGTGGATTTATCCAAACTACATGATGATCTGCGTGCGTATTCTCTCCTTGTATGGATTTAAATGTCTTTCCTCCGTCTTCTGATGTTACTAAAGGTACACCTCCTATAAAAATTTTGTTTTGGTTATTTTTATCTACTGCAATATTTGCAAAATAGTAACCGTAGGTATAAAATAAATCATCTATATATTTTTGGTTTGTTTTTACCCATAACTTCCCTCCATCTTCTGTTTTATATACTTCAGCTCCTATTACATCTACTTCAAGTGGTGTTTCATTAGGATCTTTAGTTTTTAATTTTGCAATATTAGGTCGTTTGTTTTGATTGTCTAAAATGGCGTATACAATATTTTCATTGTAAGATGCTAATCCTATACGTCCTATTCCTTCATTATGAGGAAAACCACTATCATTATTAGTCACACAATTCCAAGTAGCACCTCCATCTGTACTTTTGTAAATTCCTGAAGAAATACCATTTCCTAAAAAATGCCATGCTTTTCTATCACGTTGCCAAACAGAAGCATATTGAATAGAAAAATTATTTGGTGTATAAGTCAGATCAATAGCACCTGATTCTTCATTTACAAATAAAGTTTGTTTCCATGTTTTTCCTCCATCTATTGTTTTAAAAACACCTCTTTCTTGATTTTGGGTATACAAATGTCCTAGAACACCTACTATAATTTCATCTAAATTATTGGGATTTACAATAATTTTACTAATGTGATGTGAATCTTTTAATCCTATGTTTTGCCAAGTTTTACCTCTATCAGTAGATTTCAATAAGCCTATACCTGCATAAGAAGAACGAGATGAATTAACCTCTCCTGTACCTAACCAGATAGTTCCTGAATTCCAATCAACTGCTAGTGATCCGCAATTTTGTGTAGGAGCTGAATCGGAAACGGGTTCAAATGAGTTTCCATTATTATTTGTATACCAAAGCCCTCCTGAGGCGTAGGCTACATAAAATTCTGTTGGTTTTTGGGGATTAACGGCAATATCTACAACACGACCGCTCATTATTGTTGGTCCAATATTTTGAAAAATTAGTGATTTAAACCACGATGTCTTTTCTAATTTTTCTTTTTCCTGTAATGCTTTTTGAACTTCACTATCATTAGTTTGCGCATAAATACAAGCTGATATAAATACAAAAAAGGGAGTATAAAATTTCATTTTTTTTGATTGATTGAAAGTTTGTATAAAAATAATACAATAAACCTTTATAAATTTACAACTTTAAGAAGTTTAACTTTTATAGTCTATGGTTAAAACTAATAAACTACTGAGCACAAATAATATTGATTTTTCAGATGTCATACAACAATTCCGAAGTCATTTTAAACCATTGTATTTAAAAAAAAATTCGTTTTTTGTAAAACAAAACGAAGTATGTCAATATTTTTGTTACATTAACTCAGGTATTTTACAACATGCTATAGCAATAAATAATGAAGAAAAAACAACTTATTTATCACTAAAAAACACTTTTACTGCCTCATTAAAAAGTTTTTTAACACAAACACGTTCTCGAAAACACATTAAAGCTCTTGTAAATACGGAACTGTTGGTTTTATCCTTAGAGGATTTTATAAGATTAAAACATGAGAATCCAGATTTTAATCAATTTTATTACGATTTAATCGAACGACAAAGTTGTTTGATTGATGATTATCGGATTGATTTATTGGCTTTAACGCCTGAAGAACGATATAAAAAACTTTTAGAAAATGAACCTAAATTATTAAATGAAGTTCCTTTACATTATTTAGCTTCTTTTTTAGGAATCTCAAATAGACACATGAGTAGAATAAGAAAAAACCGTTTACAATCACAATAGTACAATATTCTAATTTTACAATTCATATTGAATTTAAAAATTACGCCATTTGGCTACTTATAAATAAAAACGGTTTAAGTACTTTTGGCTATCTAAAAAAATATTCCAATGAAATACTTACCAATAAACCGAGAGCTATACATCAAAAACCGTAAAAACTTTATGGCTCAAATGAAGCCAAACGGAGTAGCTATTTTTAATTCAAATGATATTTACCCTGTAAGTGCTGATAGTACTTTACCATTTGCTCAACATCGTGATATACTTTTCTTATCGGGTGTGGATCAAGAAGAAAGTATCTTGTTATTATTTCCAGATGCCCCTTATGAACACTTAAAGGAAGTTTTGTTTTTAAGAGAAACGAATGAGCATATTGCTATTTGGGAAGGAGAAAAATTAACAAAAGAACGTGCTTTTGAAATTTCAGGTATTAAATCCGTGTATTGGCTACAAGATTTCCATAAGGTTTTAAAAGAAGCTATGATGTATGCCGATACCATGTATATCAATACAAACGAACATTATCGTGCAAGTGTTGAAACAGAAACACGTGAAGATCGTTTTATCAAATGGTGGAAAAATGAATATCCAGCACATAAGGTTGAGAAATCAAATCCTATTTTACAAAGATTGCGTTCTCTAAAAGATTCTATTGAATTAGAATTAATTCAAACTGCTTGTAATATTACAGAAAAAGGATTCCGTCGTGTATTAGGATTTGTAAAACCAGGCGTAACGGAATATGAAATTGAAGCAGAGTTTGCTCACGAGTTTTTACGAAACCGTTCTAAAGGTTTTGCTTACACACCAATTATTGCTTCGGGAACTAATGCAAATGTATTGCATTATATAGAAAACAATCAAGTTTGTAAAGATGGTGATTTATTATTATTAGATGTTGGTGCGGAATACGCTAACTATTCTTCAGACTTATCTCGTACAATTCCTGTAAATGGCCGTTTTACTGAAAGACAAAAAGCGGTGTACAATGCTGTTTTAAAAGTAAAAAATGAAGCAACTAAATTATTAGTACCTGGTGCTTTATGGAAAGAATATCATATAGAAGTGGGTAAAATAATGACTTCTGAACTATTAGGCTTAGGCTTACTAGATAAAGCAGACATACAAAATGAAAATCCAGATTGGCCTGCCTATAAAAAGTATTTTATGCACGGCACTTCGCATCACATGGGATTAGATACACATGATTATGGTTTATTACACGAACCAATGCAAGCAAATATGGTATTTACCGTTGAACCCGGAATTTATATTCCAGCGGAAGGTTTTGGTATTCGTCTAGAAGATGATGTGGTTATTCAATCATCAGGTGAACCATTCAATTTGATGAAAAATATTCCTATTGAAGTAGATGAAATTGAAAGCTTAATGAATGCTTAGTCTTTAATAAATAAACTCTTGATAAAGAGGCCCCAAATAGTCTTCACTTTTTTGGGGCTTTTATATATTTAGTAAAACAAAAAAGTAATAGAAATGAAAAAAATCGGAACTATACTGCTGCATTTAATACTCTTTTCCTTGAACGCTCAAGAAAAATTAACGCAAGATTTAGCTTTAAAGTTAAGTAAAATGCCTTTACATTGTATTAACACTGAATTTCCTAATAAAACAAATCATCTTTCTGATTCTGAAAAAGATGCCATTCTATTACCTAAAGCATTACACCCTTCCTTTTATGGTTGCTTAGACTGGCATAGCAGTGTACACGGACATTGGATGTTAATTAAACTTTTAAAAGATTTTCCAACAATTGAGAACAGAGATGAAATTATTAAAATATTAAACAATTCATTTCAAAAAGATAAAATTCAAATAGAGTCTGAATATTTTGGAAAATATACTGCTTCAAAAGGATTTGAAAGAACGTATGGTTGGGCTTGGCTCTTAAAATTAGATCTGGAATTAAGTACTTGGCACAATGATTTAGGTCAAAAATGGCATCAAGAATTACAACCTCTGACTCAAAAAGTAGTAACACTCTGGAAAGAATACTTACCCAAACAAACTTATCCAAACCGAACAGGCGTTCATCCTAATACTGCTTTTGGACTATGTTTTGCTTATGATTGGGCCCATCATAACAAGGAAACAGATTTTTTAAATTTAATCATCAAAAAAAGTAAGGATTTTTATTTAAAAAACACTCAAATTCCATCACATTTAGAACCAGATGGTTCTGATTTCTTTTCACCAAGTCTACAAGCTGCTGACTTGATGACTAGAATACTTTCTGTAAAAGAATATGAAGTTTGGTTGAAAAAATATTTAACGAAAGAAGGTATTGAAAGACTTTGTCAAACACCAACGGTGAGTGATCGAAATGATTACCAAATAGTACATCTTGATGGTCTATCCTTTAGTCGCGCATGGAATATGAAAAAAATTGCCAAAAAACTACCTAATCATAACAAGCTTAAGCTGAGGTTTAACAAAATTGCCAATCAATTCATTTATAAATCCTTAAAAGTTATTTTTGATGGTGGATATGGTGGAGAACATTGGTTAGCCTCTTTTGCAATTTATGCTCTTTCTTTAGAATAGGTTAAATTATAAGGAGTACTTTGCTACTTTTGTAACATGAATGATATTATTTACAAAAACACCAAAATTGCTTATTCTTGTGACGGCCATGGTTCTACTATAGTTTTACTTCACGGTTTTTTAGAAAATTCAAGTATGTGGGATTTTTACAAAGATGTTTTTTCTAAAGAATATCGTGTTATTTGTATTGATTTATTAGGCCATGGGCAATCTGATTGTATAGGCTATATTCATACAATGGAGGATATGGCCGAAGCTGTATGGGCTATTTTGTCTCAATTAAGTATTGACAAAGCTACTTTTATAGGGCATTCAATGGGAGGATATGTTTCTTTAGCTTTTGCTGAAAAATACCCTAACATGATGAGTGGTATCGTTTTATTAAATTCTACTGCTTACGCTGATGATCACGAACGCAAAATAAATCGCAATAGAGCTATTAAAATGGCACAACGAGAATACGCTTCATTGGTACAAATTTCTGTAGCAAATTTATTTAGTTCAGAAAATAGAGAACAACTTATTGATGAAATTAACCAAGTAAAATCCGAAGCGCTTAAAACACCTTTACAAGGTTATATAGCCTGTCAGGAAGGGATGAAGGTCAGAAAAGATCGTGTCAAAATTTTACAAACCGCATCATATCCTACATTACTTATTTTAGGCAAAAAAGATGGCATTCTTAACTACAATGAAAGTATTAAGCAATTAGAGGGCACTTCAACTGAATTAATTACTTTACCTGATGGCCACATGAGTCATATCGAAAATAAAGATGTTTTAGGTAATATTTTGATGGATTTTTTTAGTAAATGTTAAACGAGCATTTCTTCAAAAGCTAATTCTGGGTTTAATATTTCTAAAATTAATTGAATTAATTCCGTTTTAAAATTTTCTAAAATTTCAGAAGTAATATGCGTTTTTAATTCTTTTTCTACTTTAAAACCAAAAGGCATAAACCCTGCTTTCATGTTTTTAAATGATATAATTCCGACTTCCATAGGTAGTTCTTTCAATTCTTGTTGATACATCAGGGCGTAACAAAGTAATTGAATAATTTTTTCATTTTTCAAATCAGTTGTCAAACCCTCCCAAGAAGTTATTTTAAGGCTATTTGCTTCTACTTTTCCTGTTTTATAATCAACAATCCTCACCACATTATTTCGAATCTCTATTCGATCTACATTTCCAGACAGTTTTAGTATATAAGGCAGACGGGGATCTTTAATTTCAACCGACAAAGTAGTTTCTAATTTTAAAACTTTAATTGCATCACCTTGTTGCACACTTGATTTTTCTTGTTTAAGGAAGTTTGAAACATTACGTTTAGCCACTTCATAAGCTAATAAATTTTTCCCTTTTTGAACTTCTCCTTCTTTATAAACCAATTTAAATTGTTTATAAACCTCATCATCTACAAGAGATGCCATTTTTTGTATGGTCTTTTCTGTTAAATATTCATTCAAATAAGGCTTATACAGTTCTTCTAAGGTTTGATGAATAATAGTTCCTAAGGTATTTAACGCTATGTTTTCTTCTACTTCTTCACTTTCTTTGATTGATAAAACGCGTTGAAAATAGAATTGTATAGGATTTCGTATGTAAGCTGTTAGAGCAGATGGAGAAAAACCTTTAACGGAAGCAATTTCATATAATCGCTGCATTACCACTTCTGATTTATCAATTCTGATAGGTTGGTAGGCAATCGTAGGGATTTCGGGTT
The DNA here is from genome assembly GCF_042182265.1 of Flavobacterium davisii. Classification (NCBI taxonomy): domain Bacteria; kingdom Pseudomonadati; phylum Bacteroidota; class Flavobacteriia; order Flavobacteriales; family Flavobacteriaceae; genus Flavobacterium; species Flavobacterium davisii. The sequence continues at coordinate 1,060,565 of NZ_CP097869.1, read as the reverse complement.
GCATGGTTTTAAAAACCAACTGATGTTTAGATTGTTTTTCTACTTGTAATTGTGTTATAAATCGACTTTTTTCACCTCCATCTAAACCATCATTTTCTGTATTATAAATCAAAAAGATATTTTTAGCACGTAAAAGTAAATGATAAAAGTGATAGGTATAAATAGCATCTTTTTCTTTAAATGTAGGTAATCCAATTTCTCTTTTTACATCGTATGGTATAAAACTATTAGTAGCTTTTCCAGCAGGAAATTTTCCTTCATTCATAGAAGTAATAATAACCGTTTCAAAATCTAACACACGACTTTCTAATACTCCCATTATTTGTAAACCTGACAAAGGTTCGCCTTCAAAAGAAACTTCTGCTAAATCAATTATTTGTTTATAAATGGAGTATAATGCCGCTGGTGACTGTACAAAATCATTTTTTTCACAATAGGAAATTAGTTTATTAATTACTTTATAGATAGCATATAAAAATGTTTTGGTTATTTTATCTTCTGCTGTATTATCAGAAAGACATTGTTTTATGTGCAATAATATACCTCCTAATCGTTGCGCAATAACCAATGCTTTTTCGTCCCATCTTTCAAACAATAAATTAAATAAATCGGACGGATTAGTATGAAGTACGAGCAAACGTTCCTGCGTAATAAAGGTAAGATTATTCTTTTTTATAATTTGAATTAAATCTTTTGCTTTTACAAAGCTCTCAATAATGGGGTTGGATAAAACATCTAATATATCTTTATAATAAAACACATAACTATTAGGATTTCTTTGAATGGCATTTGTATGCATTCTAAAAAGTTTGTTTAATAAAATTTGTATGGGATTATTACGAGCGGAATATCCCATTGTGATATTTAAACTTGAAACACCTTCTGGCAATGAATGCAAGGTGGGAATTAATAAATTTTCATCTCCTAGAACTAAGGCTACTTTGTTAAGTGAATTAGGATCTTCATTTAGTATATTTTGGATTATATTAGATACAATTTTAGATTGCCCGATTGATTTTGAAGAACCGATGATTTCTATCTTTTTTTTCTGAGAAAATTCATCTACTATCCAATCTAAAGGATTGCTTTTATAATGTCCCCATTGATTTTTAAATCTACGAATAAAGAGACCTGCATCATGCTGTGGATCGTTTAAGAAAACTCGGTCTATATCCCAAAGGATTTCTGCTTTATCAATGGCAACTAAATGTTGAATTATTTTTTCTTCTGCTTGATTGAGCGCATTAAAACCTGCAAAAATGATTTTTTTTGCTTTTAGTTGCTGTGCAAAAAATTCTAGATTTTGAACTGCTTCTTTGTAAATGAGTCCTTGATATCCAACTCCTTTTGAGAGGAGTGATTCATAATACATTTCATAATAATGGGGTACTTTTTCCCAGAACAAAATTTGCTTATGTATTAATTCTGTTTTTTGATGAGGTTCTAAATTCCAACGTTTGAGTACTTCTATTTCTTTTAGATAAGAAAAGACGTAATGAGGTTTGATCAAATAGCGATCAATCTCATTAAAATCTTGCAGAAGAATTTTAGCCCAATTAGAAAATTGTTCAAAATCTTGTCGTTCGTCTATTGAAGTTATTTCGAGATAGGTATCATAAAAGGCAAATAGAAGTTCAATATTATCTAAAGGACGAATACCAGCTAAATCTTGTACAAATTCTTCAATACTTATAATGATGGGTGCAAAAGCATATTGGGAAAAATGTTGCTTTATTTTATCTAATAAAAAAACGCTTGCTCTTTTATTGGGTAAAACTATTACAATATTTTCTAAATCGCTTGAATGTGTATTAAAAAGAAAAAGAGTCAGCTTATCAAGAAAAGTAATCATGGGTTAAAAATAAAAAAACGCCTCGAAAATTGAGGCGTTTTTAAATAATATTATAAAGAAATTATTTTACTAATTTCACTTCAACTCTTCTGTTTAAAGCTTTATTAGCTTTAGTAGTGTTAGGAGCTACTGGTTTAGTATCACCATAACCTTCTGAAGTTAAACGATCAGCAGCAATACCTTTAGACTCTAAGAAAGATTTAACAGCTGCAGCTCTTTCTTTAGATAATTGTAAGTTTTTATCTTTTTTACCTACGTTATCTGTATGACCTTCGATAGAGAATTTAGAACTTGGGTACTCGTTTAAGATAGCTGACATAGCTTCTAAAACTGGGTATGTTTGTTGTTGGAAACTTGCTTTACCTGTATCAAATAAGATTGTTTTAGCGTAGTCATTTAATTTTTTAACTACTTCTTCGCTTACTTCTGGACAACCATTATTAGCTACAGTACCTTTAACTGATGGACATTTATCGTCTTTATCTAAAACGGAGTCACCATCTGTATCTGGCCAAGGACAACCTGCATTATCTCTAGGACCTGCTTGGTTAGGACATTTATCTTTGTTATCCGCTACACCGTCTCCATCAGCATCTGGACAACCTTGTAAGCTAGCTAAACCTTTTACCTCTGGACAAGCATCATCTTTATCAGCAATACCATCTCCATCAGCATCTGGACAACCATTTAATTCTTTTAAACCAGCTACATCTGGACAAGCATCTTCTTTATCTTGAATACCGTCTTTATCTGTATCAGGACAACCGTTAAATTCTTTTAAACCAGCTACATCTGGACAAGCATCGTATTTATCATAGATACCGTCATTATCTGTATCTTTACCTCCGAATTGGAAAGTTAAACCTGCCATATTTTGGAATACTGAAGGAACATTAACTCTATCAGCAAAAGATTTTTTGTATGTAGTACTGAAAGAAAGACCTACTTGTTCTGTTAACCAAAAAGTTAATCCTGCTCCAGCATTTGCATTTCCTCCAGATGATTTTCCGAAGAAAGTGTATCCACCACCTAAGTGTAAAGATGGATCAAACCATTTTACTCCGATTAGGTTTTTAAAGCTATAACCAATTTTACCATCAACTCCATAGTACATTACATCTGGATTCGCAATTTGTATAGATTGGTTTCTATCAACATAGTCATATTTTGTGATTTTGTTAACAGATCCGATTACTCCAAATGACCAGTTTCCTCCTACGTTTCTAGTAACAGATAAATAAGAAACAGATGGAATAATATTTTGGTCTCTGTCAAAATGTCTAAAACCAGCAAATTTATCTAAGAATCCTTCCTTAGAATCAAAAGCTCCCTCTGGTCCAGCACTCGTTCTAGTGTCTACAGAATTCACACCGAATGATATTGCCCATGGATTATCACTGCTCTGTGCGTTAGCACCTAGACCAGCAATCATCATCATAGAAACAAAAAGTTTGTTAACATGTTTCATACTAAATTTTTATTTGATTACAATACGTTATTGTCAGCAAATGTAATAGATAGGTACTTAATTACAAAATCTATTTTAAAAAAATTGCATTCTTTAGTAATTTTTCTACAGTATTATTTTCAATTCTTTACCTACTTTAACAAAAGCATTTATGGCCATATCTAAGTGTTCTTTAGTATGTCCTGCTGATAACTGTACTCGGATACGCGCCTTGTCTTTTGGTACTACTGGATAAAAGAAACCTATTACATAAATACCTTCTTCTAACAATTTATCTGCCATCGTTTGTGACAACTTAGCATCGTATAACATAACGGGTACTATTGCTGAATCTCCATCTATAATATCAAAACCTGCTTTTTTCATTCCTTCTTTAAAATAATGCGTATTCCATTCTAATTGATCGCGCAAAGAAGTATCTTTCTCTAATAATTGAAAAACTTTTAAAGAGGCTCCTACAATTGCTGGAGATAATGAATTTGAAAATAAATAAGGTCTTGAACGTTGACGTAAAATCTCTATAATTTCTTTTTTAGCAGTTGTATAACCTCCCATAGCACCTCCTAAAGCTTTTCCTAAAGTACCTGTAATAATATCTACTCTTCCCATTACACCTTTAGCTTCTAAAGTACCTTTACCTGTTTGTCCTATAAAACCTGCAGCATGGCATTCATCTACCATAACCATTGCGTCATATTGTTCTGCTAAATCACAAATTTTATCTAAAGGTGCTACTAGCCCATCCATAGAGAAAACACCATCTGTTACAATTAGCTTAAATCTATGTCCTGCTTGGCTGGCTTTTTTTAATTGTTCTTCTAGCTCTATCATATTGTTATTTTCATAACGATAACGGGCCGCTTTACACAAACGCACTCCATCAATAATAGAAGCGTGATTTAAACTATCTGATATAATACAATCTTGTTCGCCTAATAGTGGTTCAAAAACACCTCCATTTGCATCAAAAGCAGCTGCATACAAAATAGTATCTTCTGTTCCATAAAATTTAGCAATAGCAGCTTCTAAATCTTTGTGTATATCTTGTGTTCCGCAAATAAAACGAACAGACGACATACCAAAACCATGTGTGTCTAATGCGTCTTTCGCGGCTTGTACAACTTCAGGATGTGATGATAACCCTAAATAATTATTAGCACAAAAGTTAAGCACTGTTTTACCGTTAACCTTTATTTCGGCTCCTTGTGGCGAAGTAATAATTCTTTCTTTTTTATACAATCCATTAGCTTCGATGGTTGCTAATTCTTCTTTTAAAAAATCTTTAATCTTTCCGTACATATTTTTTAAATTCAAAGTTTTAAATACAATATTGTAATCTGTTAGTATTACAAAAAAATTTCTTTTATTTTTGGTTTACAAATTTACCACTTCCACCTTTTCACCAACATAAACCAATGCTTTTTTTTCAATTTGATACCCCATTTCTATTAAAGCTTTTTCATAGTCTAGGAGTTGTTGTATATATTTTGGTTGTGGTGTTCCTGTTTTGTAATCCAATAAAAAAGCCTTATTATCTTTTATAACTATTCTATCTGGCACATGATTGGACTCGCCTTTTTTCAGGATTACTTTTTCATTATACACTACACCATTTTCAGCAAAAAAATCAGATAAATCAGGATGTTCTATTATTTCTGTTAGTGTTATTTTTATTTCATTTTCTTGTGATTTAACAATCAAGCCATTTTCAATTGCTTTAATTAGGGCTAGTTCTATATCATTTTTTGTTTTTATATAGGATAATATTTCATGTAGCGTATTACCAAATTCAATAGCCTCTAATTGTTTACTTCCCCACATCATGGCTTCTCGCTGTGCAATCTTAATGGCTTCTGTAGCAATTGTAGTGGTTACAGGAGGGATGACTTCTACTGGATTTGTTATAATGTGTGGAATGGATATTCTTTCTGAATTACCAAAATAGTATGTCTTCTCTTCTACATTGAATTCTTTCTGATTCTCTACATATTCAATAAAAAAAGAAGCTAAAGTATTGGGTAAATGGCCTTGTTTGTTCCGTTCTTTCCACGAAGAGATAATATATAATTGTTCTTCTGGTCTAGTTAAAGCAACATAAAGAACGTTGATATTATCTAACAAATCTTCTTGCATTTTTTCTTGATACACCTCAGAAGCTTCCGAACCATAGTTTGTGACTTTACTAGATTTATCTATTAGAAATTTCTCAATTTCTTTTGTTTCTTCGGGTGCATCTAACCACATTTTTTCGCGTTTGTTCCTACTATAGTTTTCATCTGCAAAAGGAAAAATGACAACAGGAAATTCGAGACCTTTTGATTTATGTATCGTCATAATACGAATTGCATTAGCTCCTTCTGACGTAGGTACACTTAATTTATGACCATTCTTTTCCCAATAATCAAGAAAATCAGGTATTGAAAATTGATTTTTTACATCTTTTTCTAATATAACATCTAAAAAATATTGCACATAGGCATTATTTTTTTCCACAGGAATACCATTTAAAATCAAATGTTCTACAAGTTCGTATAATGATTTACGACGTATATTTTGAAAATCAATTGTTATTTGAAAATCCATTAACCATTTTTGTAATGTTTCTTCATTTAACTTGTTTATCCCTTCTGCTATAAAATCATGAATGGGCAGTACGGTATTAAATTCTATTGCTAAATAGTACAATGCGGATGCTAATGCTTCTCGATCTTTTGTATTAGTCAGATAACGCATCATATTTAGCAAAAACTGGACTTCAGAGGCGGTTTCTAACAACAAACTTTCGGAAGATATAACAGGTATATCTTGCTGCGTTAAATAGTTAGCTAATAAGACTCCTTTACTATTACTTCTAACTAAAATAACCATTTCATTGTATGAATATCCTTTTTGTTGAATTTCTAAAATACTCTGCCTTGTTTTTTTTAGATATAAATCATCCTGTGAGATTTCATCTTCATCATTATCTAAGTTTACATTGCTTCCTTTTGGCAAAAAATGAATATTAACAAAACCTCCTTTTTTATTCTTTACTTTCTGAAAACTTTTATTTTCATACAAATCTTTATAAGATGCTTCTTCAAACTTAGATGACAGCTGTTTAAAAAAGGCATTATTAAAATGAATGATGTTTTCGCAACTTCTATAATTAGTATCTAGGTCTATTACTTTTTTATCTTTATTACTAAAAGGATTGGCTTGATTAGCTAAGCGAATAAATTGCTCTGCTTTTCCACCTCTCCAACGATAAATAGACTGTTTAGGATCACCCACTAAGAGCAATGATCCTCGTACTCCTTGCAAATCTTCGCTTGAAAGTGCATTATCTATTAAGGGAATTAAATTTTGCCACTGCATTTCTGATGTATCTTGAAATTCATCTATAAAAAAATGCTTGTATTTTTCGCCTAAACGTTCGTATATAAAGGGTGCTGGTTGATTTTGAATTTGTTCGTTAATTAATTTATTAAACTCTGCAATAGATAAAATTTGTTGATCTTCTTGTATATTTTTTAATTGATTACTAACCGTATTTAGCAATGATAAAGGTGTAATATTTTTCAGAAAAGCATCATACAAATCTTTTTTTTGAAGTTGATTATAAATCCCTTCTAAAACACTCAATAGTTCTGGAACACAAGATTCTATAAGTGTTTTATCTTTGGCTGATTTATTAATTCTTACATCATCCAATTCATGATATGTTTTATTATTTGGATTAAAATTGCCTTCTGCAATGCCTTGTATATGTTTTGGAAAATGTCCTGCTGAAAATGATTTCAAATCAATTCCTTTACTTTCCATCCACTCTAACAATAAAACCGCTTCATTCTTTGTTTCTTGAAGTATTAATTCACATTGCTCCAACAAACGGTTTCGTAATAACACAAAATCTTGAATAGATTTATCTTTTAGTAATGCTATTTCTTCACGATTATTTTCATTCGTAATTAATTTTCCTGTATTAAAAATTTCATTGGATACGTCCCAAGATTTATCATCATCTGTCTTTTCCATTGTAAAATCAACCAATAGCTTGGTTAACTCAGGATCATTACCTGCTTGTGCTACAATAGCATCTACTGCTTCTTGAAGTAAATTATCCGTATCTAGAGACACCTCAAAAGTTATAGGCAAGTTCAAATCAATTGCAAAGGAGCGAATAACTTTATGGGTAAATTTATCAATAGTTGAAATATCAAAAGCAGCATAGTTATGAATTAGATTTTTAATAATTGACTGCGCTTTTGTTGTAATTTGGTTCAGACTTAATCCTGTGTCAACCGCTATGTCTTGCATTAAATCAAGTGTCTTAGCTGCTGGATTATCACTTGTAAAGTCAAAAAGACTGCTTACAATTCTGCTTTTCATTTCATGAACCGCTTTATTGGTAAATGTTATAGCTAGAATATTTCGATACGCATCCTCTTTTGAGGATAATAAAATAATTTTCAAATATTCTTTAACTAGAGTATACGTTTTACCTGCTCCTGCTGATGCGTTATAAATGGTGAAAGCGGAATTTTGTTTAGTCATTAAAAAAAAATTAGAAGAATATTTTATCTATTTTAAAATTTTACAAGTATATAAAGTAATAAAAAACAAGGGGTTCATTAATCTTTATAGAGAAATAAATTATAACTATTTCTTTATCCAAAGTTAATTGATTAATTTTGAAATCAAATTTATTAATTACTAAAACAATAATATTATGGCATTTGAATTACCGCAATTACCTTACGCGTATGATGCGTTAGAACCTCATATTGATGCGAGAACTATGGAAATCCACCATACAAAACACCATAATGCTTACACAACTAATTTAAATGCCGCTGTTGCAGGTACTGAATTAGAAGGTAAGTCAATAGAAGAAATACTAAAAAATTTAGATATGACAAAAGCTGCTATCCGTAATAATGGAGGTGGTTTTTATAATCACAACTTATTCTGGACTGTGATGTCTCCAAATGGTGGTGGAGAGCCTACAGGTGAATTGGCTGAGGCCATTAATTCAGCTTTTGGAAGTTTTGCCGCTTTTAAAGAAGCTTTTACAAAAGCAGGTGCTACACAGTTTGGTTCTGGATGGGCTTGGTTGTGTGTAAAAGAGGGACAATTAGAGGTTTGCGCAACAGCTAATCAAGATAACACGCTAATGCCTGGTATAGGTTGTGGTGGCACACCTATTTTAGGAATGGATGTTTGGGAACATGCTTATTACCTAAACTACCAAAACCGTCGTCCAGATTATATGGAGGCTTTCTTTAATGTTATTAATTGGGAAGAAGTAACTAGACGTTATAACGAAGCAAAATAAAAGAGGCTGTCTAGAAAGACGCTAATCCTATCATTTTCGACCAAAGGGAAAAATTATTCTGATAATAAGTATTTCCTCTTGGTCGAATTAACAAAATAATCACTAACGTATGTATTACAATTTAAATAGTACTATTTGAATTGTATAATACCAAAAGGAGTTATGCAATAATCTAAAACAATATCAGAAGCACTAATATCCGATACCAACTCCTCTTCAGGATCAAAATAAGAAAGTCCTATTTTTATCGTGTCAGGCTTACAACCTGATAAAAATTGATCATAAAATCCTTTCCCATAACCTACACGGTTGCCTTTTTTATCATACGCTAATAAAGGGACAAAAACTACATTTATTTTAGAAACAGGAACCTCTATACCCTCTATTGGCTCTGGAATACCATAACTATTAATTTGAAAGTGTGTATTATCGGTTAAGAGATAATGTATCATTTCTCTCGTGTTAAAATTAGATTTAGAAACGATTACTTCTTTATCTCTACCGGATAAAATTTGAAGAATAAATTCAGTATTAATTTCTTTTTGTTTTTCTATAGGCAAAAAAAGATGAAAATACGTCTTGTCCCAAATAGGCAAATCCAAACAATGATTCGCTATATTCAAGCTATCATTCATAATTTCATCAAAAGTAAGTGCTTTACGCAATGTTTTATATTTTTCTCTAAGGTCTTTTTTATTCATAAGACAAATGTAAAAGAAAATAAATTAAATTTGTTTGTTTTTCACGTACTAAACCAGACCTATATTATCTTACATGAGCTCTTCACTTGAACTTCAAATTCAAACATTACCCGATCAACCAGGTGTCTATCAATATTTTGACAAAGAAGGAAAGATTTTATATGTTGGAAAAGCAAAAAACCTAAAAAAGCGAGTTTCTTCCTATTTTACCAAAACACATGATACAGCCCGAATTAATGTTTTGGTAAAAAAAATAGTAGAAATTAAACATATAGTGGTTCCAACTGAAACAGACGCTTTACTATTAGAGAATAATCTAATTAAAAAACTACAACCTCGTTATAATATTAATTTAAAGGATGACAAAACATATCCTTGGATCTGTATTAAAAACGAAGCTTTTCCTAGAATATTTCCTACTAGAAGAATGATTAAAGACGGATCAGAATATTTTGGCCCTTACACTAGTTTTAAAACGGTAAATACTATTTTAGAACTCATCAAAGAACTTTATCCTTTGCGTACTTGCAGTTATGACTTAAGTCAGTCTAATATTCGATCTGAAAAATTTAAAGTTTGCCTTGAATATCATATAGGTAATTGCAAAGGCCCTTGTGAAGGTTACGAAACACAGGCTCATTATCATCAGCAAGTAAATGCTATCAGAGAAATTTTAAAAGGTAATTTTAAAGATTCATTACGGGACTTTAAGAAAATGATGCAGGAATTAGCGATGGACTTGCGATTTGAAGAAGCTCAAAAAATAAAAGAAAAGATAGAAGTTTTAGAAAATTACCAAGCGAAATCTACTATTTTAAATCCTAAAATAACTAATCTTGATGTTTTTTCGATTATTTCCGATGAAACAATGGCTTACATCAATTTTTTACAAATATCACATGGTGCCATTATTCGATCTCACACAATGGAAATTAAAAAGAAATTGGAAGAAACGGATTTGGAACTTTTAGAGCTAGGCATTATTGAATTACGCGAACGTTTTCATTTAAACGCTAAAGAAATTATCGTTCCTTTTGAAGTAAATTTAGGTGATAAAATAACCATTACAATTCCTAAATTAGGTGATAAAAAACAAATTTTAGATCTTTCCGAACGCAATGCAAAATATTATCGTTTAGATCAATTAAAACAAATTAAAATAGTAGATCCTGAAAGACACACAAATAGACTAATGGCTCAAATGCAAAAAGATTTACGTTTAGCCGTAGAACCTCGTCATATAGAATGTTTTGATAATTCTAACATACAAGGTACTAATCCTGTTTCTGCTTGCGTTGTATTTAAGAATGGAAAACCTAGCAAAAAGGATTATCGCCATTTTAACATTAAAACAGTAGAAGGCCCTAATGATTTTGCTTCTATGGAGGAAGTGGTATACAGAAGATATAAACGTTTATTAGAAGAAGAAGAGCCCTTACCACAACTCATCATAATTGATGGAGGAAAAGGCCAACTCTCTTCTGCTTTAAAAAGCTTAGATGATTTAGGTTTAAGAGGCAAAATTGCCATAATAGGTATTGCTAAAAAATTAGAAGAAATTTTTTATCCGGGCGATTCTATTCCTTTGTACCTTGACAAAAGATCAGAAACACTTAAAACGATACAATATTTACGGAATGAAGCCCACCGATTTGGTATTACTTTTCACCGAGATAAACGAAGTAAAAATGCTATACAATCAGAATTAGAAACGATTCCTGGAATTGGTGAAAAAACAAGGGAAATTTTACTAAAACATTTCAAAAGCGTAAAAAGAATTAAGGAAGCTACAGAAAAAGAAATCTCTGATATTATAGGACTTTCAAAAGCCAAAAAAATTCACGAATTTTATACTAAAAAATAGCTATATGCTTAATAAAAAATCTACTAATTACTTAGTAATTCTACTTTCGAGTAGCTTTTTATGGTTCCTTATATGCACTATTATCTTTAACGTCCCCATTTTCGCACAAGACCTTAGTAAAAAACCAAAAATTGGTCTTGTTTTAAGTGGAGGTGGCGCTAAAGGCTTGGCTCATATTGGCGCATTAAAAGAAATAGAAAGAGCAGGAATTAAAATAGATTATATAGGCGGTACCAGCATGGGAGCTATTATAGGCGGATTATATGCTTGTGGATATACAGCACATGAACTTGATTCTATTTTTAGCGAAACAGATCCTGATTCTATCTTACGCGACAGAATACCTAGAGACAATCAAACTTTTTACGAAAAATACAACAATGAAGTATATGCCGTAACACTTCCTTTCCAGAAATTTAAAATATCAGTTCCTAAAGGAATCTCAAAAGGTCTTTATAATTTTAACTTAATCAGCAAATTAACCCATCCTTATCGCCATATTACAGATTTTAGCTTATTAAAGATCCCCTTCTTATGTATTACTACAGATCTAGAAACAGGTCAAGAAATAGTTCTAAAAAAAGGAAACCTACCATTAAGTTTATCTGCAAGTGGTGCTTTTCCTTCATTATATTCTCCTGTACAAATAGAAAATCGTTTCTATATAGATGGCGGAGTAACAAACAACTTTCCTGTTGAAGAAGTCAAAAAAATGGGAGCTGATATAATCATAGCTATAGATGTACAGGATAACCTAAAAGACATTGATAATATTAGTGGGGCTACGGGTATATTATCTCAAATATCAAACTTTAGCACATTACAAAATATTGAAAAGAAAAAACAATTAATTGATATTTACATCAAACCAAATATTAATCCCTACTCCGTTATTTCATTCGAAGAAGGTAAAGACATCATACAAACAGGCGTAGATGCCTGTCAACCACATTGGGAAAAATTAAAATCACTAGGTATAATTCATATCCCACCTATTTTAAAAAAAGAAAAAGAAAGTATACTAAATATAAATGGTATAGGCATTGAAGGTTCTAAAAACTATACAAGAAGTTATTTTTTGGGAAAATTACGCTTTCTTCCTGAAAACAAAATTACATACAATCAATTGCATTCAGGACTAAACAATCTAAATGCCACACAAAATTTCACATCTATTACGTATGAATTTATACGTAACAACAATAAAGACGATTTAATTATTAATGTGGTTGATAACCCTATTAAAACATATCTCAAATTAGGATTACATTATGATGATGTTTTTAAATCCGGAGTCCTATTTAATATAACCCATAAAAATTTAATTTTCAAAAATGATGTGGGCTCCTTAGATCTAATACTAGGAGATAATACACGATTTAATTTAGATTATTATATTGACAATGGGTATCGTTGGAGTTTTGGATTTAAAAGTAACTACGACCAGTTTAATAGAAATAGCGAAGTAGATTTTAAGGGAAATAAATTAATAAATCATATTCAAAAAAATTCAGTCGAAATTAGTTATAAATCACTATCTAACAAAACGTACCTACAAACAATTTTCGCACAAAAATTTTTAATCGGAGCAGGAATAGAACATAAATACATAAATATAACTTCTAACTCAACAGGTAATCTTCCTTCTCAATTAGATAAAAGCCACTATTTAAGTGCCATAGGATTTATGAGATTTGACTCATTTGATAACAAATATTTCCCTAAATCAGGTTGGTATTTTTTTGGTGATATTAACAGTATTTTTCATTCGTCAAATTACTCTGGTGATTTTGAAAAGGCTTCATTATTTATGGCAGATATGGCATACGTAAAAACTTTTTGGAATCACTTTTCAATAAAAATACAATCCGAAGGAGGTTTTACCATTGGCAAAAAACTTAATAATATTAATGAATTTATATTAGGTGGTTATGGATTTCATCATTTTGGAAATTTCAGACCTTTTTTAGGATATGATTTTTCATCAAAAAGCGGAGACAGTTATGTAAAAGGAAGTTTAAGTTGTGATTATATATTTTACAAAAAGCACCATCTTAATTTTACCGCTAATTTTTCAAATATAGGAAAAAAGATATTTAATGATGGCGAATGGATTACAAAACCCGACTATACTGGATATGGTATAGGATACGGATTAGAAACGCTTATTGGCCCAATTGAAATTAAACATTCTTGGTCTCCTGAAACCACTAAACATTATACTTTTTTTAGCGTAGGATTTTATTTTTAATTTTTATGTTAAAGATTTCTATAAAATTTATTTTTATTGGTTTATTATTCTTAAAAAAGCTATTTTTGGAACGATATAAACCAAACTTTTAAATTTTATGTCTATTTGGAAAAGAAAATCTATTGATCTTTTATTAGCTGAAGCTTCTGATTCAGAAAAAGGTCTAAAAAGAACGTTGTCTTCGGGTGCATTAGTTGCCTTAGGAATTGGAGCCATTATAGGAGCAGGCCTATTTTCATTAACAGGTATTGCTGCTGCTGAAAATGCAGGTCCTGCAGTAACTCTATCCTTTGTTTTAGCTGCAATTGGTTGTGCTTTTGCTGGACTATGTTATGCAGAATTTGCTTCAATGATTCCTGTTGCAGGAAGTGCATATACTTATTCTTATGCTACTATGGGCGAATTTATGGCTTGGATCATTGGATGGGATTTGGTTTTAGAATACGCATTGGGTGCCGCTACAGTAGGAGTAAGCTGGTCGCGATATTTTTTAGAATTATTAAATAAATTTGGTATTCACCTACCCCATAGTTTGATATGTTCACCTTGGGAAACACTAAAACTAAGCGATGGTACAACAATAGAAGGAGGAATTATTAATCTACCCGCTGTTCTTATCGTTTCATTACTTTCCCTATTGTTAATTAGAGGCACCAAAGAATCTGCCAATCTAAATAATTTTTTAGTAATCCTAAAAGTTACTGTTGTTATACTTTTTATTATATTGGGTTGGAATTACATTAATCCTTCTAATTATAGCCCATACATTCCAGAAAACACTGGAGTTAAAGGTCATTTTGGATGGTCAGGTATAGCCGCAGGTGCTGCAACTGTCTTTTTTGCTTTTATAGGTTTTGACGCTGTATCTACAGCAGCACAGGAAGCAAAAAACCCTCAAAAAGGTATGCCAATAGGCATATTAGGTTCATTAATTGTATGCACAATATTATATGTTCTTTTTGCTCATGTTATGACAGGTTTAGTTCCTTATTATGAATTTGCTGGAGATGCAAAACCTGCTGCAACTGCATTTGCAAAAACACCTTACACTTTCTTACAAACTGGCTTAATAGTTGCGGTACTAGCAGGTTATACTTCTGTTATGCTCGTTATGCTAATGGGGCAAAGTCGTGTATTTTACACCATGAGTAATGATGGTTTATTACCTAATTTTTTTGGCACTATCCACCCTAAATACAGAACACCTTGGAAAACAAACATTTTTTTCCTAGTATTTGTTAGCATTTTTGCAGGTTTTGTTCCTGTATCTGATTTAGGTCACATGGTAAGTATTGGCACCTTATTAGCATTCGTATTAGTTTGTATAGGAGTCTTAGTAATGCGTCAAAAAATGCCTGAAATCCCGAGAGCCTTTAAAACACCATTAGTCCCTTTTGTTCCAATAGCAGGCATCCTAGTTTGTCTTTACTTAATGTATTCACTACCACTTGAAAGCTGGATGCGTTTAATTATTTGGATGGCACTAGGTATTATTATATATTTTATATACGGCAAAAAAAATAGCAAACTCAACAATAAAGAATAACAACTATTTATTTTAAATAAAAGCCTTCTATTTAAAGAGCAAACTTTAACTAGAAGGCTTTATTTTATAGAGAAGTATCATCTAAAAAAATAATCATACCATTTAAGGTGCAAATTTACTATAATAACAGCGTGTAATACCTCTTGATTCGTGTATTCTGTAGTGAGTTTGGGTTTAGATAATTTCAAAACAAAAATGGGATACTATTTTTCTCTTGCCAATCCCTCCTTATTGCCCATAACTTAATCCTTACGAGAAAGTCTGGCAATGGATGAAAGATAAAATTGCAATGAAAATTGATGATACTCTAGCCGACTTAAACCAAAAATGGAAGAATTAATCAAAAATATCGGATAATAAAACAATTAAGTCTATAACGGGTTATCCGTTTTACTTAAATACTTTTTTACAGTATTTTTAAACCCAGATTACGCATTAGACTTCGTTGTGAAACAAAATTTTTCAATAAATTCAAGTGCTCACGGAAAATTTTAGAAGAAGAAATAGTGAACTATTTTGATGATTAAAATTTGAGTACCTGCTTGAATTGGAAGAAAAATAAAGTGGAATAGATTTACTTCGTCTATTCGCTACGCTCGGGTCTAATGCGGAATCTGGGTTAAAGTTTAAATGGTATTATTTTTTTGCCACATAATCCCAAATTCAGCATTAGAAAGCCTATCGCATAATCTAACTTGAAATTTCTTTTATTTTAGTAAATAAATCCGAAAAAATAAATAAAAAAGAAGGCGTCCAAAAAATAAAGAATCAGCGCTTCGTTGATCATGCCTTTATTTTTTTAGGACACCTTCTACAAATAAGTAGGTAGGCAGATTAATTATAACCTTTGTATGGAACCTCTTTTTCTATAAAAACAACACCATATTCTTCTAATTCTTTTAATATAGGTGTATAAACTTCTTTTTTAATAGGTAATTGTACACCTGGTGTTGTAATATTACCATTTAAAATTTGCAACGTTGCCATTGCTACAGGTAGTCCTACTGTCTTAGCCATAGCAGTATAGGTTTGGTCATCCCCCAAACAAACCATAGTAGCATCTATTTGTTTGCGTTCTCCGTTTAATTCATATCCAAATTTATGATACATTACAATCATATCCTTATCATTTGATTGTAATGTCCAAGAATCTGTTAAAATTTTTTCTAATGCTTGTGCTGGTGTAGCATTTTTAATACCCAGTATTTTTTGATTACTGAATAAATCCAACTCCACTAATTTGTCCCACATAACATCGTCTTGATCTATTTTTAGTTGATGGCGTAATTTTATTTCAACAGAATCAGTTGAATGATAAGGTAAAAATAAGTTCACAAACTCACGGTAGCTCATTTTTTCAGAATCATCAATCATATAAGTATCGTCTGTCATACCTAATTGAACAAACATATCCCAAGCTTTAGAATAACCTACGCGGCGAATAGTTCCTCTATAAAGAGTTAAAGCATCATCTAAATTATAAACACTTCTATATTTTAATGAATCGCGATTCGCATAGCCTTCAAAACGACCAAATCCATCAATTTCTAAAAACTCGGTTCTACGAAATAGTTTATTATACGGTATATATTTATAAGTTCCTTCTTGTATAAATTTAGCTGCTCCACCTTGACCTGCTAATACAACATTTCTTGGTGCCCAAGTAAATTTGTAGTTCCAAAGGTTATTATCACTTTCGGGAGCTACCAAACCTCCACAAAATGATTCAAAAAGAATTATTTTACCTCCTTGATCACGAATTTCATCTAACACTTTCATAGCACTCATGTGATCTATGCCAGGATCTAGCCCTACTTCATTCATGAATACTAAACCATTTTCTTTTGCTTGTTCATCTAAAGCTTGCATAGCATCACTAATGTATGAAGCTGTAACCATGTGTTTTTTGTATAGGATACAATCTTTCGCTACTTCCGCGTGCATGTGAGCGGGAAGCATTGAAATTACTATATCTGCTTTTTGAATTTCGGTTTGTCGCTGATTTGTATTATGAATATCTAAGGCAATAGGAGTGGCATTTTTATGGCCTAATGTTTTACGTTGTGCTAATTCCAATGATAAATCACCAATGGTAAGATGTAAATCTTCGCTTTCAGATTTTTCTAAAAGATATTTTATTAAAGAGGAAGCAGAACGACCTGCTCCTATAATTAGTACATTTCTCATTTTGGGTTTGATAAAAGATCACACAAATTTAATGAAATGATATTTTTTTAAAAGCGAAATTTATAAAATAATATGATTTTTTACCATTACTACATTAAATTTGAAAAAAAAATACACATAAATGGATAAAAAAATTCTATTAACCGCTTTACTTTTTGGAGCAGTTTCAATTATTTTAGGAGCCTTTGGAGCACATGCTCTTAAAAAAATTTTAAATTCAGATCAATTAGTTTCTTTTGAGGTTGGAGTACGTTATATGATGTATCACGCCTTCTTTTTATTGTTTTTAGGCACCACAAGCATAATCTTACCTGAACAAAAAAATGTGATTTTTAATTTAGTAGTAGGAGGAGTCCTATTTTTTTCCGTATCTATTTTTTTGCTTTCGACACAATCTATTACAGGTTTAAACTTCAAATTTTTAGGCCCTATAACGCCTGTAGGAGGAGTATTGTTAATATCTGCTTGGGTTATCGCATTTTATTACATTTTTACAAAAAAAATGTAAACTATGAGTCTATTTAAATAATATTTATACTTTTGTCGTTAAAATTGAACACACACATCATAAATTTTATGGAAGCATACACACCACCTACGAAAACGATTTCGTTAGATCAATACGGAATTAGTGGCGTTAAAGAAATTGTATATAATCCTACATACGAATTGTTGTATCAGGAAGAATTAAGCCCTGAATTAGAAGGTTACGAAAGAGGGCAGTTAACTGAATTGGGGGCAGTTAATGTAATGACAGGTGAGTTTACAGGTCGTTCTCCTAAAGATAAATATATTGTTAAAGATGCCGTAACAGAAAACACGATTTGGTGGACTTCTGAAAAAGCTGTAAACGATAATAAACCTATCAGTACTGATACTTGGGCTGCTCTAAAACAAAATACAGTTGAGCAATTATCAGGAAAGAGACTTTTTGTAGTTGATACTTTTTGTGGCGCTAATGAAAATACACGATTAAAAGTTCGCTTTATCGTAGAAGTAGCATGGCAGGCACACTTTGTAAAAAATATGTTTATTCGTCCAACCGAAGAAGAGTTAGCAAACTATGGGGAACCTGATTTTGTGGTAATGAACGCTTCAAAACGCGGTTTTGCAGATTATAAAGCACATGGTTTAAATTCTGAAGTATATATTGCCTTTAACTTAACAGAAAAAGTACAATTAATTGGAGGTACTTGGTATGGAGGAGAAATGAAAAAAGGTTTATTTTCAATGATGAACTATTATTTACCTCTTCAAGGAATGGCCTCTATGCACTGCTCTGCAAATAAAGGAAAAGATGGTGATGTAGCCGTATTTTTTGGTTTATCAGGAACAGGAAAAACAACTTTATCTACAGATCCTAAACGTGAATTAATTGGAGACGATGAGCACGGGTGGGACAACGATGGCGTTTTTAACTTTGAAGGAGGTTGTTATGCAAAAACAATTGATCTAAGCAAAGAAAATGAACCCGATATTTTTGGAGCAATTAAACGGGATGCCTTATTAGAAAATGTAACGGTTGATGTTGATGGTAAAATTGATTTCAAAGATGGTTCTGTAACACAAAATACACGTGTTTCATACCCTATTTACCACATTAACAATATAGTAACACCTGTATCTAAAGCAGGACATGCTACTAAAGTAATTTTCTTAACAGCAGATGCTTTTGGTGTAATGCCTCCCGTTTCTAAATTAACTCCTGAACAAACAAAATACTATTTCTTATCAGGATTTACAGCTAAATTAGCCGGTACTGAAAGAGGCGTAACACAACCTGAACCTACTTTTTCAGCGTGTTTTGGCAAGGCTTTCTTATCTTTACATCCTACAAAGTATGGTGAGGAGTTAGTAAAAAAAATGGAAGAACATAATGCCAAAGCTTATATGGTAAATACAGGTTGGAATGGAACAGGAAAACGTATTTCTATTAAAGATACACGAGCTATCATTGATGCTATTTTAGACGGTTCTATTGAAAATGCTGAAACAACTGTTGTACCAGTATTTAATTTTGAAGTTCCTACCGCATTACATGATGTTAATTCTGAAATTTTAGATCCTCGTAATACTTATGTTGATGCTTCAGAATGGCAAGCTAAAGCAGAAGATTTAGCAGGAAGATTCATTAAAAACTTTATTCAATACACGGATAATGAAGAAGGAGAAGGTTTAGTAAAAGCAGGTCCTCAGTTATAAATAATAATAAAATAGGCTCTTCAAAGGAAGAGCCTATTTTTATTTTATCACTTTGCATACGCCTGAATAATATCCTCAAAAACAACCAACAAATCTTGAAAATTATCAAATGTAACTAATTTGTTACGATACTCTTTAAAATGAGGAATGCCTTTAAAATAATTGGTATAATGACGGCGCATTTCTACAATTCCAACACGTTCACCTTTCCAGTCTATCGACCAAGTTAAATGGTTTTTAGCTGCTTCTACTCGATCCCTAATAGTTGGAGCGTTTAATAATTCACCCGTGGCAAAATAGTGTTTAATTTCATTAAAAATCCAAGGATAACCAATGGCAGCACGACCAATCATGATACCATCTAATCCGTACGTATTTTTATATTCCAATGCTTTTTCAGGAGAATCGATATCTCCATTTCCAAAAATAGGAATATGAATTCTTGGGTTGTTTTTAACACGTGCTATATGTGACCAATCAGAATGTCCTTTATACATCTGCGCACGTGTACGCCCGTGAATTGTCAATGCTTTAATCCCTACATCTTGCAATCTTTCGGCTACTTCGTCTATATTGATAGAAGCGTCATCCCAACCCAAACGAGTTTTTACAGTTACAGGCAAATGGGTGCTATTCACAACTGCTTTGGTTAAACGCACCATTAAATCGATGTCTTTTAAAACCCCTGCACCCGCACCCTTACAAACTACTTTCTTTACGGGGCAACCAAAATTGATATCTAATAAATCAGGTTGTACAGTTTCAACAATTTTAGCGCTCATGGCCATAGCTTCCTCGTCACCACCAAAAATTTGGATCCCTACGGGGCGCTCGTAATCAAAAATGTCTAATTTCTGACGGCTTTTGATGGCATCCCGAATCAAACCTTCACTCGAAATAAATTCGGAGTACATTAAATCGGCTCCGTGCATTTTACATAAACGACGAAAAGGTGGATCGCTTACATCTTCCATGGGAGCTAATAATAAAGGGAAATCGGGTAATTCTATATTGCCTATCTTAACCATCTGACTACATTTTGGCGCAAAATTACGATAATTAACGCAATAGCAAAAGCATATTCCTAGTTTCGGCTTATCAGTGCTTTGAAAATGACGATTTTAAACTATATTTGCATATTAGTTGCGTTAAGGATTGAAGCGGCATCCTTCAAGAAGCATGGTGAAACCAAATGCCTCTTGAAGATAAAGCGGAAAGCCTGACCTGTCGTAGCGAGGCACGAAGCCGACAGGAAACGCCCAAAAAACTGATACGTCAGTTGTGACAAAATGATATTTAGAACGATGAAGAAAATTAGAAATTTTTGCATTATTGCACATATCGACCATGGTAAGAGTACCTTGGCTGACCGTTTATTGGATGCGACACAAACCGTAACGGCTCGTGAAGCGCAAGCGCAGTTGTTGGATAACATGGATTTGGAGCGCGAGCGTGGTATTACCATTAAGAGTCACGCGATTCAGATGGAATATACCTACAAAGGAGAGCAATATATTTTAAACTTAATTGATACTCCTGGACACGTGGATTTCTCTTACGAAGTTTCGCGTTCTATTGCTGCTTGTGAGGGGGCGTTGTTGATTGTAGATGCAGCGCAGAGTATCCAAGCGCAAACGATTTCTAACTTATACCTAGCTTTAGAAAACAACTTGGAAATTATTCCCGTTTTAAATAAAGTAGACCTACCAAGTGCGAATCCTGAAGAGGTGAGTGATGATATCGTAGACTTATTAGGTTGTGATATAGAAGATATTATTCATGCTTCTGGTAAAACAGGTTTTGGGGTTGATAAAATTTTGGAAGCTATCGTGGAGCGTATTCCTGCACCAGAAGGAAATCCTGAAGAACCTTTACAAGCTTTGATTTTCGATTCGCATTACAATCCGTTTCGTGGTATTGAAGTAATTTTCCGTGTGGTTAACGGGGAAATTAAAAAAGGGCAGAAAGTAAAATTCATGGCTACGGGCAAGGAATATTTTGCTGATGAAATTGGTACTTTAAAATTAAATCAAGTACCTAAACAAACCGTTTCTACTGGTGATGTAGGCTACCTAATTTCAGGTATTAAAGAAGCTAAAGAAGTTAAAGTAGGTGATACCATTACAGATGCTAAAACGCCTACTACGAATATGATTACAGGTTTCGAAGATGTAAAACCAATGGTATTCGCAGGTATTTATCCTGTAGATACAGAGGATTATGAAGAGTTACGTGCTTCTATGGAGAAATTGCAATTAAATGATGCTTCATTGGTTTTCGCTCCTGAGAGTTCGGCTGCTTTAGGATTTGGTTTCCGTTGTGGTTTCTTAGGAATGTTACACATGGAAATTATTCAAGAGCGTTTGGAGCGTGAGTTTAACATGACCGTTATTACTACTGTTCCCAACGTGTCGTATCTAGCTTACACTAAAAAAGAGCCTACAACACCTATTATTGTAAACAATCCAAGTGATTTACCTGATGCGACTAAATTAGACCGCGTAGAAGAACCTTATATTAAAGCAACCATTATTACCAAAGCGGATTTCGTGGGTAATGTGATGAGTTTGTGTATTGAAAAAAGAGGACAAATCACCAATCAAACATATTTAACTACAGAACGTGTGGAGTTGAATTTTGATATGCCATTGGCTGAGATTGTATTTGACTTTTATGATAGATTAAAAACGGTTTCTAAAGGATATGCTTCGTTTGACTATCATCCAATTGGAATGAGAGAATCCAAGTTAGTAAAAATGGATATTTTACTAAATGCAAACCAATTAGACGCACTTTCTGCCTTGATACATGCAGATAACGCTTATAATATTGGTAAAAAAATGTGTGAAAAATTACGAGAATTAATCCCACGTCAGCAGTTTGAAATTCCAATTCAAGCTTCTATTGGTGCTAAGATTATTGCTAGAGAAACGATTAAAGCACTTAGAAAAGACGTTACAGCAAAATGTTATGGTGGTGATATTTCGAGAAAGCGTAAACTACTTGAAAAACAAAAGGCGGGTAAAAAACGTATGCGTCAAGTAGGTAACGTTGAAATTCCTCAAGAAGCATTTATGGCGGTATTGAAACTAAATGATTAATACGCTCTATTATAAATAAAAAAAGGTGATCCTTTCCGATCACCTTTTTTTATAAAAAGACCCTAAAATAAAGTAGTAGATTGAGAATAAACTTGATTTTTTTAACTCAGATTCTGCGTTAGAAATTTATTACAAATAAAGTTGTTAGATGAACTGGACAAAAACGAAAGAACTTTCATTTACAACATTCTTGACATCGCAATAAGTAAAAAAAGAGTAAAAGATAGCCTTTCTAATGTTTTAGAACGATAAAAATCATTTCCCTTTTTATACAAAAGCAAAAAAGCTGTCGGAATTAACAGCTATTAGTTTTTAATGTAGAAATAAATTTAAGTAAATTAGTCAAGGATAAATTCGCCAATGTACTTTAAGTCATTATAATCTTTGTCAAATTTAGGTGTTTCAATTTCTCCCGAATACCAACAAACAGCATTAGCTGCATTTAAACCCAGCTCATTACATTTTTTTATTACTGTTTCTTTTTCTGATGGATTAATAGGAACGTGTTCTAATATTTCCAAAATGTTAGTATTGTCTGGAAATCTTAAGTATCCAATGAAATCTTCATCATACCATTTTTTACCTATATCTAAACAAAAACCGCATATTTTTTTATTTTCATTTTCTGAATAATCCAATTTAAAATAATTATTAAACTCTTGTTCCGTTTTAGTACTGTTTCCTAACCAAAGGAAAATTTTATCTAAATAATCCATAATTATAATTTATTTACAACTTAATCTCATATGTGCTTTATGATGTCTTGCAATAATTTTTTTCGCTTCAAGTTTGGAGGTCGCTCCTTCTAAATCTTTTATTAGTTTATTATGAAAATGTCTACCTGCTCTACTACCGTGATGAGCTCCATCAGGTAAGACATTACCAGCCGAATCAGTAACACCAGTAAAAGTTATTCTATCTGTATCAACAGTCATCTTTTTTATTTCTTCAGCAGTAAAACCTAATTCTTTGGCTTTAGTTGCTTGAGATACAGGAAACATTTCGTGTTTACCGCCTGGTTTTCTTAAAGCCTCTGAAACAGCATCTTTGTTATTAGCAATATCTTGAACAGAAGCATTATTAAAACATTCATTAAAACCTCCTTTGGGCCAAGGATTTAATCCTAATATATCTGCTTGTGATTACTATCACTTACATACCCATAAAAACGTAGGGTTATTTCCTGCCAGTCCAATAGGCTCTTGAGAGAGATAATACTGCACCACTTTTTGCCCCTCTACAACACACTTTTGAGCCATCGACAGACATCCTTTTGACTCTCGTGGGTACAAGTTCAAAGGTATCAGCAATAGGATTAAAAGCAGTTTTAGCAGTTTCATTATTTCAAAAATAGCTTATTTTTTATTTCATCTGAAAAAAAAAGATTGTTTTTTGATCGATTAAACAAGGCAGATACAAAACTAACTTTGAGTGTTTGCCTTTGGTTTACAGGTGCTTTAGTGTTGTGGTGCTTGTTTTTTTAAACGATTGCTGGGCGATTCATTTGATTTGGAACGATTAACATCCTAAAGCAATCGTTTAAAAAAACGAGCCCTGCGGAGTTTACGGAGCAGTTAACCACTAATCTTACCACGTCTTACCTTTTTAAATTTTTGTGATAAAAACCAAACAAAGATGCGAGGCTAGAAGTCCGTAAGGCGAACTAGACGAGGATTTTGTGCAGGTTTTTGAACAAATAATTTAAAAATGCAAACTCTTGCGAAGCTCCTATTTTCGGGCGGGAGCGTTGGAGAGGGGCTATTTTACATAAATGCCAGTTATAGCTTTCAAGGCGAAGCGAACCCGCAGGGCTTGAACTATAACTGCCAATTATGTAAATATAGCTTTGGGGCGGTTTGAGCCTTGGCAAGCGGTTGTTTTTTTGGTTGGGGAAAGCAAGCGAGTAAAAAAAGGCTTTTTTGTGTGCGAGGGGTTGGGAAAACAAAAAGCCTTTTTTTACTGGCATTGCAGGGGTGGGAAAAACAACGGCTGTGAGGGTGGGGAAAAAACCGCCGGAGCGTTGGGGAGCGTTGGACGGGCGGGTGAAAATACTTGGTGCGAAGCACACCGCTTTTTATATAAAAACAACCAACTAAAATAATTAGTCGGTTGTTTAAGAGGTTTGTTGTTGCAATAGTTCTTTTTCTGCTTTTTCCCTGGTGTTTTGGAGGTTTTCTAAGATAAGTCTTAATTATGACTTTGGCTAAGGATTTGCACCGTTAATAGGCGTTTAGATTTGTTTACCTAAAGTTTATTGTAGTGGATGCAAAAGGTTGATTTTTGCTTTTAGTTCTTCGAACTGGGTAGTTTTATATTGTTGGGTTGTACCGCTTATTTTGTGTCCTGCAAAGACTTGTACTACTCTTACATCGTGCTGTATTAATAAGTTTTTAATGACGCTTTGTCTTATTTTGAGCGGTGTAATTTGTTTTTCTTTTGTTCGAGATTTATTGAGGTATTCGCCAATGTCATTGGTATTGTAGGCTTTGTTGGTTCTTGTGGTAAATAAATAATCTTCTGGCTTTTTTTCTTTGAGGTATTCTATATAATTGATGTATTCTGTACAGAGATAGATTTGATAGGCTTTTAAGGGTAGGGTTCTGTTTTTTAGAGTGATTTCTGCTTTTTCGAGATCGATGTCTTTTACTTTGATGGCTATCAGTTCGCTAGTGGTTAGGGCTTGTTCTATGAGTAAACTCACCATTAGTTTTTTATGTTTGGGGGTTTGTTGGTAATATTCTTCTAATTGTTTGGTGGTGCATAGATTTTGGGTTTTTATGGTTTTGTCTATTTTATCTATTAAAATGAGTTTTTTGATAGGATGATCTTTTCTAATTCCAGTAAATTGTAAATATCTATAATATACTTTGATGCTGTGGAGATGATTGGCTATGGTTCTGTATTTTTTGTCACTTTCTCTAAGGATTTTAAGGTAACGTAATATGTCATTTAATGTAGCTTTTTCGTGATTAATGGTGTGCTGTTGGTACTTCTTGATGCAACAGTATAAACTTTTATGATTGGATGGACTAAAGTGGTTTTGGATATATTCTTTTAAAGTCATCATCATTATAATTTTTTGAGTTGGTATTTACTTATTCTTGTATAAATTTCGGTAGTTTCCATTTGGGAGTGTCCTAAAAATGCTTGTACTTGTGGGAGCTGTACGCCGTTTTCTAGTAGATGTGTGGCGATGGAATGACGCAGACCGTGCAGGGTTATTTTTGCTTTTACACTGGCTTTTAGGGCTAGTCTTTTTAGCATTATTAAAGCGGTGTATCTTTTTAATCTAGTTCCTGCTTTGTTGTATAAAATGGGTTGATTTTTCATTGTGGTGTATTTTATGGTTTCTAAATAATTGATTAGGTCCTGGTTTATTTTTTCACTTACTGGGATGACTCTGTATTTGTTGTTTTTGCCTTTTTGAACTGTTACTGTTTTTTGTATGGTATCGATGTCTTTTACCGTGATTTGTTCCATTTCGAAGGCTCGAAGCCCACAGCCATAGCACAGATGTAAAATGATAGTTTGTTGTAAGTTGGCTTTTGTATAGAGTTGTTTTATTTCTTCTTGGGTGAGTATTTCTCTTTCTGCTTTTGTAGCTTTGGGGAGTTGAAGCTCATAATAATTAAATGGATTTTTTTTAATGAGTTTTTCTCTTTCTAAGTAACTAAAATAATGTTCTATACTTCTATAATATCCCTGTATGGTGTGAGTATTTAATGCCTTTTGTTGATAATAATTAACGTATTTTTTTAGATCCGAAGGTTTGACTTGTTGGAGTTCTTTTTGAGTGATTCTTATAAAATGGTGGATGTTTCTTATTCGTTGTTCGACAGATAATTTATGGTAACCTAGTATGAGTAATTCTTCTTTATACGATGCTTTATGTATCATTGTCCTACACTGTTTTTTAAAATGATGCGCCGATTACTTTTATTCCTTGTTTTACAGTACTTTATACTTATTTTATCGGCTCATTATAGGTATATTCTAGGCTCACTTTAGACTCATTTTACTACTCTTTTAACTTACCTAACATTGTTTGTAATTGTTCTTCGCTCAATGTTTTAAAGTTGTCCCAATGGGCTATTTTGTATTGATTGCCTTTGCCCATTTTACCAATTTTTGATAAATATTCACAAGATACTAAATCAGTTAAATATCGGTTTATTTGCGCTTTACTTAGTGTATAATGGTCTTTGATGTCGAAGCGTGTAAATTTTATATCTTCTCGTTTCTTGTCTTCTTTTTTAGCCTTTTTTTCTGCAAACTTTTTTAAGGATTCGTAAAAGGTTCTGACTTTCCCCTCCAGTTCATCCATTTTTAATATAATACTGTTTTTCATTAATAATAAACCATTGATTACGTCTTCTTTCTCTGCGATTAATTGCCCTTGTGGGGTTTTGTTTCTTTGATACTGATTCAGTAGTACTATTTGATTGATTACCCCCATTACTATATCGTGCATTCGGGTGGGTTTGTGTACATTCTCGGGCAGTTCCACGAGGTTTGCATAAGGGTTTATCACTTCATAGACTTGTAATAATTTGATACATTCTCTTAAAAATAGCCTTATTTGTTCTTGCTCTTGTTTGTTGATTTCGCCTTGATAGACTTTGTTTTTATACTCAATGATTCGTTTGGTTTGCTCCTTGGATTCATCGACCGATAACACTATAATTCTACTCATATTATCCTCGTAGAGTTCGCCTTTGGTGGTGGCTGATAGACTGGCAAAAGATACTTCTACCTCTTTTATTTTACCGTCGGCATTGCCTTTTTTGTCTTTGATAGAAGTCGAGGAGGATAATTTTTTGTTAGAGATCATTTCACGCACTGCCAGTAAAGCTTCTTCTTTTAGTCCGTCTAAATCTTCAAAAACAATAAGCTTATACATAAATTCTCCGTTCTTATAATTATACAAACTACTTTCTGTAACTCGGGTTAAATAAATCACATCTTCGGGCGGTATGAGTAATGCTATTTGTTTGATGGTGTGTGTTTTGCCACTTCCTGAGCTTCCCTGGTATAATACGTGTAAATTGTAATTCATTTTATAGGTGGTTGCTGTTACAAACTGTAATAATCGGTTATCCTCTTCCCCTACAATGCCTATTTTTCCTAGTAAGTCATTGATATTGTGTAATAAATTATGAGCTTTTAGTAAGTCGAGGGGTTTTGTTAATCCTTGTAATGGTAGGACTTTCTTTGGTGTGGATAGAATTGGTTTTACTTCTTGTTCAATTTTTTCTACTATTGCCTTTTCACTACTGCCTATTGCCTTTCTTTTTTCCAATAGTTCCATAAAAATTTCTTTATCGTAAGCGACTAAAAGGCTGTTTACATCCTCATTTTCGGGGGTTTCTACTTTTGTTATTTTAAATTTTAAATGTTGAATTTTAAATTGTTCTGCATACCTGTTTATGGCTTGGTGACCTGCTTTGTCTCCGTCAAAGAAAAATATTACTTCTTCTAATTCTTTTAGGTTTTTGATGGCTTCTAAATGTTCTGGAGTTAAGCCGTTTGTACCATAGCATGCAAGAGCCCCCCAACCCCCAAAGGGGGAGTTAGGGTCGTTGAGTATCGTCAATAAACTAGCACAATCGATGATGGCTTCGGTTAAAATGAGTTTTTTGGTTTCGGGTTTTGGATAATTTGGATATAAGCCCTGACGGTTTTTTAAATAAAAATGTTTGCCGTTTTTTTCGTCTATGCTTCTTAAATAATAGCTTACGATTTGATTTTTGTTATTTCGCAATGGAAAAGCAATACTTTTATTGGCAAAGACTTGATAGGTTACTGCTTCGCCTGTTTGATTGTTCATTCTATTTAAAGGGGTTAGCATCCCTACTTCTAAAGCGTCTTGTATCATTTCCTTTTTTGCTTGTTCGGGGTTTGGTTCGTTTTCAAAACGTCCTGCGTGGTGGAACTGCCCCGAATTAAAACCGACTAATCCTCTTTTTTCTAGTAATGCGGTTAAGTTTCTGCTATGTAAATAGTCTCTTGCTGGTTGACTTAAATACACTGATTTTATAAAGGTTTCGTATAGTTTTTCTAAAAATTCAATTCGTTTTTCTTGATCCATTGGTTTTGTGGTTATGGGTTTGTTTTTTATTTCGGGTGGATTGCCTGCAAGTGCTGTACATTTTAAAAGGGCTTGGTGTTTTGAGAAAGCCTGTCCGCCTGTGGCGGATTCAAAGTCTTGTACAAATTGGATTTGGTCGCCTTTTGCTCCGCAAGCGTGGCATTTGTAAAAATCTTTTTGCAAATTGACTTGTAATGAAGCTGTTTTGTCATCGTGAAAAGGACAGCACAACATTTTGTTTTTGTTTGGTTGTAAGTTGTAATGCTGGAGTACTTGGCTTAAACTTAAAGTTTGTTTGATGTCGTTGATTTGCATTTATAAGGGTTTAAAATATTTTTTGTGTTTTTTTACAATAAAGCAAATGTATTTAAAATTGTATTATTCAGCAAGCATATATTTTAACATTTTTAATTTATGGTGTTATTAGCTAAATTTGTTGTATAAAAAGTCTGTTATTATGAATATAGGGGAAAATATAAAAAGAATACGTACAATGAAGAATCTTTCACAGAAAGAAGTTACTTTAAATGCTAAACTGGATACTGCCCAATATAGTAGGATAGAAAATGGAAAGACAGACCCATCAGTAACAACCCTAGAAAGAATTGCAAAAGCTCTAGGAGTTTCTTTAGCAGATTTATTTACATCAACTGACGAATTGAAAGAAATAAATTCTTTAGATAAAACAATTATGGAAAAAGTTTCTTTGATGGAAAGTTTAAGTGAAAACGAAAAGCAAACTATTTACACTATGCTAGATGCTTTTATAGGAAAGAAAAAATTAAAAGAAACTTTATCTAATGTTCTAAATGATGTTAAATAAAACCAAGAATTAAAACCATTTTTTCATTTTTTTTATATATTTTACAAAAGCAAAAAAGCTGTCAAACGACAGCTTTTTTTGTTTTATTTTACCTCAAAATCAGGAGACTTTGCGGAGCTGGGTTTATTCATACATATAGTTATATCTTGAAGCTAATATTTCTATATAACTATCATATCCTATAATTAAATAATGCTTCAAATTTAAATTTCCTGTTGGATCATAAAGTTTATACTTTGTCTGTAACCATTCAGAATTTTCTACTCTATAAAAACCCGAATCAGGATTGTGATTATTTATTTTCCAATATTCAACCTTTTCAATATCATAATCATCTTTTAAAATCTCAAATTCATTATAATTGAACTCATAAAAATTTAAAGTTGTACATTTTACTTCTGCCACTTTTTCAAAAATAATTTTAATATTAGAATAGGTTTCACCATCTAAATATTGTTTCAAAGTCTGTCCTTCAACATTTACCTTTGATTTGGTTTCGGTGTAGATTAATTCAATATCTGTACAAGATATTTGAAAATCAACTTTTTCTGATATCAATTTATACATTAATTACAATTTTTTATTATTCTTAAAAGTCCTGAACCGTCTTTATTTTTTGTTACAGCAATTGTTTTTGATGGTACAATATCCCCACTTGGTCCTTTTAATCCAAAATCAGATTTTAAATGTGGTGGAACTTTGTCAAAAGGAACCAAAATAGCATTAGTAGGAAATTTACCCGACTCTGCCAAAGCTGCTAATCCTCGATTATTTAAAGTAACTGCCTTGCCCGTTGTTGGGTCAATTGTATATGATATCTGAAAAACATTCGGATCAATTTTATTAGCTTTTAAATCATCAGCAACATCTTTAATTGATCTTCCTCTTATAGCATCATCAGCTTGTGAACCAATATCACTAAAATTTGGACCAATTCGCTTTTGACCAAAATGTAAATCTTTTGGAAAATCTGTAATTTCACCAAATTGAAATGGATCAAATGAAGACAACCCAAACGGATCCACCCACGAATTAGAATCGTGTACATACGCATAGAAAGTTGGGTTATTTCCAGCCAGTCCAATGGGGTCTTGAGAAATATAATTTCCAATAGTACAATCATAATAGCTAAACCTATTATAGTACAGCCCTTCTAATTCAAGATCTTCATACTGTCCGAGTTGTCTAAAAGGGAAATTTAAGATTGTATTTAAAAGAACGTGTAAAAGCTGTCGTAAATGACAGCTTTTTTGTTTTTACTCTAAACCACACGAAAGGATTCGTGCGGTAGCGGTGGGGGTAGAGTCTTAAAATTTACTTCTCCAATTTTGAAATTCTATGGATAATTTGTCATCATTTAGTTTTCTTATCCATTCTATTTCTTCCTCAGCAACAAAGTAATCAGTTGCATAAAAGACAAGTGCAAAATCTTTATTTAAATTAGTAAAATAGCCTTTTTCTTTAATGCTAATTAACGTGTTTACAATTGAGTCAAAGATTTGTTTTCTATACAATTCTAAAGATATTTCTCTTGATTTTGATACATCATACATCATTCTACTTAACGCATCTATTTCTTTACTTTCTACACCTTCTTCTTTCCATTCAGCAGGATACCATTTAAAATATTCTTTATCTTCATTAGGATCTTTATTGATTTTTTGTTCAAGAAATGTTTGAGTATTATATGATATAGAAATACTACTGGCATCACTGTCAGAATATAAACAAAACCCAATTATATCGGTTAAATCTTCTTTTAATTTTATGTTCTCTATTACTCTAATTGTAGAGTTTTCTAATAAATTTTCAAATTGTGATGGATTCAAATTCATTTTACTTTTTTTTAAATACTAACTACAAATACTACCATCAGCAAACATTTTACCCATCTTTTCAAGAGCATCAACGATTGCTTGCCTAGTTCCCTTTTTATCAGCTTCCCTTAATTCGTCTAAAACTTTTTGTGCTGCTTCTTTACTATGGTTTTTGTTAGGTGCCCAAACCAAATTCTCTTTACCTTTTAACCAATCAATATTGTGTTTTTCAAGTATAGATTTACTTTCTTTTAAGATTCCTTGTTGATTAGGATGCCCATTTTTAAAAACAATGTGGTGAGCGTGAGGTCTTATCATATCGGAAGGGGGTTCTGTCCCTGATATTTCCCTAAAATATTTACCCCAATCAACATCTTCACCAGCTAAACCAAATGGGTCAAACCATTTATTCGAATCGTGTACATACCCATAAAACGTTGGGTTATTTCCAAGTAGTCCAATGGGGTCTTGAGAAATATAATTCCCAATAGTACAATCATAATACCTAAACCTATTATAGTACAGCCCTTCTAATTCCAGATCTTCATACTGTCCGAGTTGCCTAAAAGGAATAAAGGATTTTTCTCCTTTTAATTCACGTAAACCTCCGTAAATATCATAATCTGTGCTCCAAACTAAAGAACCGTTTTCGCTATAACATTGTACGGGTCTGCCTATATAATCGGAAATTATACTAAATTGCACCTCTCCTTGTATTTTAGCACTAGGAACAAAGCTATTTTCCTGATACACCCAAGTTACCAGATCATTAATTGCCTCTTTTTGACTTAAATAAACTTCTCCTAATTCATTAACAGAAGTTTCTGCCTCCTGCCCTTTTGAGTATGTCCACTCATGTAAAAGAACGTTTCCATCCCGAAGATAACGATTTGTTTTTTCATTACCAATAATCTTTTTTATTCTCCTTGCTAAAGCAACCTATTTAAATGAATCTTCAAGAAAGGATAAAGTGCAGGAAGTAACAAAGAAAGAAAACCAACCTCAATCGAAAGTAAATTGAAGTTGATTTTCATTTATAATTTCTATGGTTTAAAAATCACTTATTTGTAACATTTTTATTTCTAACCACTTACCTTATAAGGGACACTTTTTTCTAAAAAGATGGTAGAAATAGCAGCTCTTTTTTTTAGTTCAATTCAAAAAAGTCCAAAAGAAAATCATTAAAATTATTCCACTTTTTTGTAAAGTCGTTATTTTTCAATTTTTCAATATTACCACCTTCTATCAAAACAACATTGTCATTTTCAATATTGTATAGCAAATAATCATCAAATTCAAAATTGAATAATGATAAATAAAAATTAGGCACACCTTCTTCTTCTCTTAGGATTTTTATTACACTGTTTTCATAATCTGACAAATCATCAGCTACATTAATAATAAATCCTTCATTACCATTAAATTCGCCTGAATAATTCGCCATTAAATCAATTAAAGCCGAACTTTTGTTGATCCCAGCATCTAAAAGAATTGCTAAAAATTTCTCTTTATATTCTGGTAACAATTCGAATTCATCGTTTTCTTTTAAGTAAGAAACTATTTTACCATCTATCATATTTTTTTATTTACATTTTAACCTTCTTTGTTTTTCCATCTCTGCTCTATGCTTCCAGTACTCTCCTCTATCTTTGTCAAATAATTCTCTGTTGACAGGGTCAAATGGATTAAGTTTACTACCATTTACAGGTGTTACCCTATAAGGATGTAAAGCATTACTATGACCATATTTAGTATGCGTACTTGCTGTTACTTCAAATAAAGGACCGTGAGCTTTTTGTTTAGAATGATGCAGATTAATAGATTTACCATCATTTCCAAGTGGAGCACGACCTTTAGAAGCTAATTCGAGATTTGTTTTACCTGTTTTAGGGTCGACTTTATCCCAATCAATATTTTGCTGATAAACTGTATAAGTATTTCCTGTTCCTGAAGATGGAGCAGTCCACTGAATAGGATTAAAGGTATTTAACCCAAACGGGTCAATCCAACTATTCGAATCGTGTACATACCCATAAAACGTTGGGTTGTTTCCTGCCAGTCCAATGGGGTCTTGAGAGAGATAACACTGTACAACTTTTCGCCCCTCTACAACACGGTTTTGAGCCATCGACAAACATCCTTTTGGCTCTCGTGGGTACGAGTTCCAAGGCATCAGCAACAGGATAAAAAGCAGTTTTAGCAGTTTCATTGTTTCAAAAATAAATCAAATTTTTTATTTCAGATGAAAAAAAAATGGATTGTTTTTTTACCGTTGAAAGTCGGCAAGTACAAAACAGGCTTTGAGTGTTTGCCGATAGTTTGCAGGTTCTTTAGTCGGTTGTAGCTTGTTTTTTAAAACGATTGCTGGAGGATTATGTTTAATTCGGAGCGGTTGGCTTCATAAAGCAATCGTTTTAAAAAACGAGCCCTGCGGAGTTTACGGAGCAGTTAGCACGCTTTCGTTTTTAAAATTTTTGTGATAAAAAGCAAACAAATAAGGCTGGGAACTACTGTACACAGGCTTTTTGTGCAGGTTTTTGAGCAAAGAATTTTAAAAATGCAAACACTTTCGTAGTGCGGTGGCAGAAGCGTCGGCAGAGGGTGGGAGCGTTGGGGAGTGGCTATTTTACATAAATGCCAGTTATAGCTGCGAGGCGAAGCGAACCCTTTAGGGCGAGAACTATAACTGCCAATTATGTAACATAGCTTTGGGGGCGGTTTGAGTGATGGGAAGCGGTTGTTTTTTTGTTTGGGGAAGACAAGCTAATAAAAAAAGGCTTTTTTGTGTGCGAGGGTTTGGGAGAACAAAAAGCCTTTTTTTATGGGCTTGTAGCGTGGGAAAAACAACGGCTTAAAGGGAGGGGGAAAACCGCTGGAGCGTTGGGGTGCGATGGATGGGCGGGCGCAAATACGACTGCGAAGCAAACCGCTTTTAATTATTTGGATAGGTGCTTGAACAACACCAAAAACAACCAACTAAAATAATTAGCCAGTTGTTTAAGTGTTTTTAAGAGGTTTGTTGTTGCAATATTTCTCTTTCTACATTTTCCCAGGTGTTTTGGATTCTTTCTACACCCTTAGTTATCAGCTGGATGTTTTCTAAGATAATTGCTAATTGATGGCTTTGTGTGAGGATTTGTGCCATTAATAGGGCGTTTTTTTCCTGTTCCCAAGTTTTGGGAGTTTCATTTTTGTTTGTCATAGTAAATAAATTAAAATTGTTAATTAAGGCTTTAGGTTTGTTGTTCCTAAAGTTTATTGTAGTGGATGCAAAAGGTTGATTTTTGCTTTTAGTTCTTCGAACTGCGTTGTTTTATATTGTTGTGTGGTACTGCTTATTTTGTGTCCTGCAAAGACTTGTACTACTCTTACATCGTGATGTCCTAATAAATTTTTAATGACGCTTTGCCTTATTATTAGTGGTGTAATTTGTTTTTCTTTAGGTCGGTTTTTATTGATGAGCTGGCTAATATCATTTTCTCTATAGGCTTTATTGGTTCGGGTGGTAAATAAATAATCTTCTTGCTTTTTTTCTTTGATGTATTCTATATAATGGATGTATTCTGTACAAAGATATATTTGATAGGCTTTTAGGGGTAGGGTTCTGTTTTTTATGGTGATTTCTGCTTTTTCTTGATGGATGTCTTTTACTTTGATGGCAATAAGTTCGCTAGTGGTCAGGGCTTGTTCTATGAGTAAACTAACCATTAGTTTTTTATGTTTAGGGGTTTGATTGTAATACTCTTCTAATTGTTTTGTGGAATATAGATTTTGGGTTTTTATGGTTTTGTCTATTTTATCTATTAAAATGAGTTTTTTGATAGGATGATCTTTTCTAATACCAATACATTGTAAATATCTATAATATACTTTGATGCTATGTAGATGATTGGCTATTGTTCTTTGTTTTTTGTTGCTTTCTCTAAGTATTTTTAAGTAACGTAATATGTCATTTAGTGTGGCTTTTTCGTGATTAATGGTGTGCTCTTGGTACTTATTGATACAACAGTATAAACTTTTATGACTGGATGGGCTAAAGTGGTTTTGAATGTATTCTTTTAAAGTCATCATAATTATAATTTATTGAGTTGATAGTTACTTATTCTAGTATATATTTCTGTGGTTTGTTCATTAGTTTTTAGTGGCTTCGCTTTCTTTTTGGTATTCACGAACCACAGTTTTTAATTTATGGTTGCTTACGCGAGTGTATAGTTCTGTGGTTTCCATTTGTGAGTGTCCTAAAAACGCTTGTACTTGTGGGAGTTGTACTCCGTTTTCTAGTAGATGTGTGGCGATGGAATGACGCAGACCGTGCAGGGTTATTTTTGCTTTTATATTGGCTTTTATAGCTAGTTTTTTTAGGATCATTAAAGCGGTATATCTTTTTAGTGGGGTGCCTGCTTTGTTGTATAAAATGTTTTGATGTTTCATTGTGTTGTGTTTTATGGTTTCTAGATAATGGATTAGGTCCTGGTTTATTTTTTCACTTAATGGAATGACTCTGTATTTATTGTTTTTACCTTTTTGAACGGTTACTGTTTTTTGAACTGTATCAATGTCTTTTAAGGTGATTTGTTCCATTTCGAAGGCTCGAAGCCCACAGCCATAACATAGGTGTAAAATGATGGTTTCTTGTAAGTTGGCTTTTGTATAGAGTTGTTTTATTTCCTGTTGTGTGAGTATTTCTCTTTGTGTTTTTTTTGCTTTAGGGAGTTGTAGCTCATAATAATTAAATGGATTTTTTTTAATGAGTTGTTCTCTTTCTAAATAACTAAAATAATGTTCTAAACTTCTATAATATCCTTGTATGGTGTGGCTAATTAATCCTTTGTTTTGATAATGTTTAACGTATTTTTCTATATCTGAAGGATTGACTTGGCAGATTTCTTTTTGGGTGATTCTTCTAAAATGGTTTATGTTTCTTATTCGTTGTTCGACTGATAATTTATGGTATCCTAGTATGAGTAATTCTTCTTTATACGATGCTTTATTTATCATTGTCCTACACTGTTTTTTAAAATTATGCGCCGATTACTTTTATTTGTTGTTTTACAATGTTTTACGTTTTTTTATCGGCTCATTATAGGTGTGTTCTAGGCTCATTTTAGACTCATTTTATTACTCTTTTAACTTATCTAACATTGTTTGTAATTGTTCTTCTGTTAGGGTTTTAAAGTTGTCCCAATGTGCTATTTTGTATTGATTCCCTTTGCCCATTTTGCCTAATCTTGATAAATATTCACAAGAAACTAAATCGGTTAAATACCTGTTTATTTGTGCTTTGCTTAGTGTGTAATGGTCTTTAATGTCGAAGCGTGTAAATTTTACATCTTCTTTTTTCTTATCTTCTTTTTTCTTATCTTCTTTTTTAGCTTTTTTCTCAGCAAACTTTTTTAAGGATTCGTAAAAGGTTCTCACTTTCCCTTCCAGTTCGTCCATTTTTAAAATAATACTGTCTTTCATTAATAATAACCCATTGATAACATCTTCTTTCTCTGCGATAAGAGCCTCCCCTCCCCCTCCAGAAGAGGGGCTTTTGATACGTTGCCGTTGGTACTGGTTAAGTAGTACAATCTGATTAATTACGCCCATAACGATGTCGTGCATTCGGGTGGGTTTGTGTACATTCTCGGGCAACTCTACCAAGTTTGCATAAGGGTTTATGACTTCATAGACTTGTAATAATTTTATACATTCTCTTAAAAACAACCGGGTTTGTTCCTGTTCCTGTTTGTTGATTTCGCCCTGGTAAACTTTGTTTTTGTACTCAATGATTCGTTTTGTTTGTTCTTTTGATTCATCGACCGATAACACTATAATTCTACTCATATTATCCTCGTAAAGTTCGCCTTTTGTGGTGGCGGATAAACTGGCAAAAGAAACTTCTACCTCTTTTATTTTTCCATCAGCATTGCCTTTTTTGTCTTTTATAGAAGTCGAAGAGGATAATTTTTTATTAGAGATCATTTCACGCACTGCCATTAATGCTTCTTCTTTTAATCCGTCCATATCTTCAAAAACTACTAGCTTATACATAAACTCTCCATTTTTATAATTGTACAAACTGCTTTCTGTTACTCTGGTTAAATAAATAACATCTTCGGGTGGTATGAGTGAGGATATTTGTTTGATGGTGTGGGTTTTGCCACTACCAGAACTTCCTTGATAAAGTACGTGTAAATTGTAATTCATTTTGTAGGTGGTGGCTGTTACATATTGTAATAACCTGTTGTTTTCTTCGCCTACTATTCCAATTTTTCCAAGTAATTCGTTGATGTTGTGGAGTAGGTTTGCTCCCTTTAAAAAGTCGAGGGGTTTTAAAGTTGGAAGCTGGGAGCTGGGAGCGGGAAGATTTTTAATGGTGATTTTTTCAATTATTGCCTTTTCACTATTGCCTGTTGCCTTTCTTTTTTCTAATAGTTCTATAAATATTTCTTTTTCGTAAGCTATTAAAAGGCTGTTGATGTCTTCGCCTTCAGGGGTTTCAACTTGGGTAAGCCCCCTAACCCCCAAAGAGGGAATAAGAGCGCGTAATTCCTTTGCGTATTTCGCTGTTGCTGTGCGACCTGCTTTGTCTCCGTCAAAGAAAAATATAATTTCCTCCAGTTCTTTTAGGTTCTTGATGGCATTTAGGTGTTCAGGGGTTAAACCGTTTGTACCATAACACGCTAAAGCCCCCCAGCCCCCAAAGGGGGAGTTAGGGTCGTTGAGTACCGTTAATAAACTGGCGCAATCAATGATGGCTTCGGTTAAGATTAGTTTTTTAGTTTCAGGTTTTGGGTAATGGGGAAATAATCCTTTTGATTCTTTTAAGTAAAAATGTTTGTAGTTTTTGGTGTCGTCTGCTATACGATAATATAAGCCTGTGATTTGATTTTCTTGATTTCTAAGGGCAAAGACAATAGATTTTAAACCAAATACATTATATGCTTTTTCGCCTGTTTTTGCTGTTAGATTGGATTCTAATAATAATCCGTATTCTAAGGCTTGGGCGATTAGTTCTTGTCTTGCCTCTGCTGGATTGGCTTCGTTTTCAAATCTCCCTGCGTG
Organism: Flavobacterium davisii; assembly: GCF_042182265.1. Taxonomy (NCBI): domain Bacteria; kingdom Pseudomonadati; phylum Bacteroidota; class Flavobacteriia; order Flavobacteriales; family Flavobacteriaceae; genus Flavobacterium; species Flavobacterium davisii. Next base: position 1,022,298 of record NZ_CP097869.1, on the reverse strand, counting down.
GTGGAACTGCCCCGAGTTAAAACCGACTAATCCTCTTTTTTCTAGTAATGCGCTTAAGTTTCTGCTTTGTAAATACTCCTTTGCTGGCGGACTCATATACACCGCTTTTGTAAAGGTGTCGAAGATTTTTTCTAAAAATTCAATTCGTTTGTTCTCGTCCATTGGTTTTGTGCTTATTGGTTTGATTGTATTTTCGGGTTGATTGTTTGCAAGAGCTGCACATTTTAAAAGAGCTTCGTGTTTGGTGATTTTCTCAAAATCCTGTACAAACTGGATTTGGTCGCCTTTTGCTCCGCAGGCGTGGCATTTGTAAAAGTCTTTTTGCAAATTGACTTGTAAACTCGCAGTTTTGTCATCGTGAAAAGGACAACATAGCATTTTGTTTTTGTTAGGCTGTAGGTTGTAATGCTGTAGTACCTGGCTTAAACTTAAATTTTGTTTGATGTCGTTGATTTGCATTTGTAAGGATTTAAATACTATGTTACATTTTTTTTACATCACAAAAGTATAAAAAGAAACTATATTGTTACATATTAAATTCACTTATTTTTTACATATTGATTTATTTTAGCTATTTTGTAACTTTGCAGTATCAATAAATTTATTCTAAATGATGGATATTGCAGAACAAATAAAAAGAATTAGAAAAGAAAAAGGATTTTCACAACAGGATGTTGCTGATAAACTTTCTATGAATAGAGTGCAATATAATCGTATAGAAACAGGAAAAAGCGACCCTACAATGAACATTCTACAAAGGATTGCAGAAGTTTTACATATCAATGTCGTAGATTTTTTTGAAGCAAAAAATAAAAATATTGATGTTCAAACAATTAATGAATCTTTATTAGAAAAAGTTAGGTTACTTGAAGAATTAGACGAAGTACAAAAAAATTCTATTTGTAATATGATCGACACGGCAATTGCCAATAAAAGATTAAAAGAAGCTCTAAGTAATGCAATGAAAATATAAAAACAAAAAAGCCGTCATTTACGACAGCTTTTTTGTTTTTATATTATTCGGCTTTTCCTACTTTTTCAAATCGTAATCCTTTAATATTATTTGTATTCACAAAATCGACAAATGCTGATGTGCAGAAATAAGATGAAGTTAATTTATTATCTCTAAAAATGAGGTCGTTTTGAACGTTGTCTTTTTTAAAAGTTATATTATTCTCTCTAACCATTGTCATAATTTCACTATTAGACTTATTATCTTTATTAATGCAGTCAATTATTTTTAATAAATTAACAAAATAAAACACTTCAGAAAGTCCTGTGTTAACATTTAAAATTTCAATATCAGAATTTAATTTTTCAATTAATAAATTTTTAAATTTTTCATTTACTAACAATATCCCAGTATAATAACAACTTGCATCAAAATCTGTATTTCTAACGTCTTTTTTCTTTTTTGGATCTACAAATATTTTAAGGTCTAAATTTTCATAATCGTTACCTAATATTTGCCCCTTAAAGTCTAAAGCTCTTTGTGAACTGTTACTATTTTCATTGTAAACAAAAAACTTAAAATCATCATAATTTTGTGAAATTCTATATATTTCCATTTTTACCATATTTTATTATTAAATAAAAGATCATCTGAAATACTGCTTAATTCATCTAAAACACCTTGCTTGCCACCCAATGCATCTGCATCAGTAATCCTTTGATTAATATTTCCATAATATCGATCAGTATGTATTACTCTATGATATGCGCCTGGTTGTGAACTATTAGGGTCTATATGTTTTAAGTATATACCATTATCAGCACCGTCAATATCTATACCGTGTCTTTTTAAAATATCTCTAGCTGGTTGTGCTCTAAGGTCATCACCTGCAACTATATGATGTGCAGCAGAACCTTTTTCTTTTCTCCAGCCTCTTCTCATAAGTCCTTTTTTTCTTAGATCACGTTGTGCTTTATTGATATTCTTTCTTAATTTTTTTGTACAACTTAATCCAAGTGCATCAATTTGAGTATTAGAATCATAAACATACCCATAAAACGTTGGGTTATTTCCAAGTAGTCCAATGGGGTCTTGAGAAATATAATTCCCAATAGTACAATCATAATACCTAAACCTATTATAGTACAGCCCTTCTAATTCCAGATCTTCATACTGTCCGAGTTGCCTAAAAGGGAAATTTAAGATTGTATTTAAAAGAACGTGTAAAAGCTGTCGTAAATGACAGCTTTTTTGTTTTTACTCTAAACCACACGAAAGGATTCGTGCGGTAGCGGTGGGCCAGCAGGAATTATATATAACTTGAAGCTAAAACTTCAATGTAACTATCATTACCAATTACCAAATAGTGTTTTAAGTTTAGTCTACTCTTTGGGTCATATATATATTTTCTTTCTTTAAGATATTCTGAATTATCAATCTGATAAAAGCCTGAATCAGGTGAATATCCAAATTCTTTCCAAAAATCAATATCACTTTTTGTTTCATCTATCTTAAAAATAGTATAGTTGTCATAATTATGCTCGAAAAAATTAAGTGATATGCATTTTACTTCTGCTACATCTTTAAATTGGATTGTATATTCAGTATATAAATTTTGAAAAAAATTTTTCAATGTTAAAACATCTATGCTAATCTCGGTAACGTCTCTTTCAACATATTTTACTAAAATGTCAGTTGTCGAAATTTTAAAATTAACTTCTTCTGGAATTAATGTTATCATAATTTTAATTACAATTTTTAATAGTTCTTAATAATCCACTTCCATCTTTATTTAAAGTAACATCTATAGTTTTAAGAGGAGGTCTAGTTTTAATATCCGCTACTAAATGTTTAGGAACCTTTTCGTATGGTACGTAGATAGATGAATTAGGGAATTTCCCACTTTCTGATAATGCGGCAAGTCCTCTATTATTAAGCGTTACAAATTTCCCTGATTGAGGGTCTTTAGTGTATGAAATTATAAATTCATTTGGATCTAATTTGCCAGTGCTTAGGTCATTAGCAACATCAGAAATACTTCTTCCAGCGATTGATGACGAAGCTTGAGAACCAATAGAGCTAAAATTTGGAGCTACTCTATTTTGCCCAAAATGTAAATCTTTTGGGAAATCTGTTATTTCTCCAAATTCAAAAGGATCGAATGAAGATAAGCCAAAAGGATCAATTTGTCTATTGCTGTTTCCTACATACGCATATAATGTAGGGTTACCTCCATATAGGGATAATGGGTCTTGAGAAATATAATTCCCAATAGTACAATCATAATACCTAAACCTATTATAGTACAGCCCTTCTAATTCCAGATCTTCATACTGTCCGAGTTGCCTAAAAGGAATAAAGGATTTTTCTCCTTTTAATTCACGTAAACCTCCGTAAATATCATAATCTGTGCTCCAAACTAAAGAACCGTTTTCGCTATAACATTGTACGGGTCTGCCTATATAATCGGAAATTATACTAAATTGTGCCTCTCCTTGTATTTTAGCACTAGGAACAAAGCTATTTTCCTGATACACCCAAGTTACCAGATTATTAATTGCCTCCTTTTGGCTTAAATAAACTTCTCCTAATTCATTAACAGAAGTTTCTGCCTCCTGCCCTTTTGAGTATGTCCACTCATGTAAAAGAACGTTTCCATCCCGAAGATAACGATTTGTTTTTTCATTACCAATAATCTTTTTTATTCTCCTTGCTAAAGCAACCTATTTAAATGAATCTTCAAGAAAGGATAAAATGCAGGAAGTAACAAAGAAAGAAAACCAACTTCAATCGAAAGTAAATGGAAGTTGGTTTTTTATTTCTAATTTTTACCGTTTAAAAATCACGTACGGTACCTTTTTTATTTTTAAATGGTTACCTTATAAGGGATTTTTTTTATAAAAAGATCGTGGAAGTAGTAATAGAGAGCCATCGGGTTATACCAATTATATTTTTTCTCTTATATCCATTAAGATTTCTCCTAATAAATTTAAACCTTTCCATTTACTTTGATCAAATCTTTCAAGATCATTTACTGAATATCCTATCCCCCAAATTAAATCAACAGGACTTGCTTCTGCTAAAATCATTTTATTCGTATTTTTTAAAAATGATTTTAAATTTTCATTCTGTGAAAGTTTAGCGTAATTACCTTCATATATAATTTCTCTTCTTTTAGATACCCAAATATCTTCTTTGAAACCTTTTACTTGTCTGCCTAATTTTCTTTGATTACTAGGGCTTAATTCATTTAAAATTTCAATCATTTTTTCAGAGTCATTGAATAATTTAGCTTTTGAATACATCATCCATTGCTCAGCAGATGCGAAATTTATGTTATTGATAACAAAATTAGATGCATACCATTGTGAAAGCGGATTATCATAACCATAGAAAAAAGAATACTTCAAAAAAAGTCGATTTTCATAGATGTCTTTTAATCTATTTAAAATAGAAATTTTGTTTTTAATGAAATTTACCAAGTGTTTATTATCATTGGATTTTGAATTAAATATTGTTATAATATTACTATTACAAAATTCTGGTTTTGACATTATTCCAATGATTCTACTTATTGTACTGGTGAAAAAGTAATCAATTTGTTCTGGTATTTCTTTTTCATTTTTACAATTTTCAAAAAAAGACATCAAAATACTATATAGCTTATTAAAACTTTCTTCATTCCACTCAGCATTCATTCTGAAATAATATTCTAGTTCATCATCACTTTCATCATATTCGATAAAATCTTTATAATATTTTCTCATGAGCAACCTGGTTTGTATCTATTTACAATTGAACTATTATTTATTTCTCCTTCTACTAAAAGCTCTTCAGCCCCTTTAGCCCACTTATTAACTCTTCGCAATTCATCTGTTGGATTGTTACTTACATCACCTAAATGTATCTTTCTGCCTTCCGCTGTTGAAAGATCAAATTTATTATTTGAAACTTTATCTAAGTCAATTTCGACAACATCTGTTCCCGAATTCTTAGCCCATTTTTCGGCAAATTTTCTATTTTTAGTTAATGAAACATACTGATCTCCATAACCATCAGTAGATCCGTTTAAAACATGGTCATAGGCGCTTCTGGTTGCTGTTGGGTCTTTAGGAATAATGTTTCCACCAGAATTTAAACTACTCATATCATTAGAATTTAAAGCTCTAAACCATATATCCTCCCAGCCAAATATATCGACTTCTCTATTACTATCTTGAACATAGGAATATAAATTTAAACCTCCCCAATATTTTAAAGGATCTTGACTTAAATACAATCCTATTTCTGCGAATAAAGGATTTTTCTCCTTTTAAGTCACGTAAACCTCCGTAAATATCATAATCTGTGCTCCAAACTAAAGAACCGTTTTCGCTATAACATTGTACGGGTCTGCCTATATAATCGGAAATTATACTAAATTGTTCCTCTCCTTGTATTTTAGCACTGGGAACAAAACTATTTTCCTGATACACCCAAGTTACCAGATCATTAATTGCCTCTTTTTGACTTAAATAAACTTCTCCTAATTCATTAACAGAAGTTTCTGCCTCCTGTCCTTTTGAGTATGTCCACTCATGCAAAAGAACGTTTCTATCCCGAAGATAACGATTTGTTTTTTCATTAACAATAATCTTTTTATTCTCCTTGCTAAAGCAACCTATTTAAATGAATCTTCAAGAAAGGATAAAATGTAGGAAGTAACAAAGAAAGAAAACCAACCTCAATCGAAAGTAAATTGAAGTTGATTTTCATTTATAATTTCTATGGTTTAAAAATCACTTATTTGTAACATTTTTATTTCTAACCACTTACCTTATAAGGGACACTTTTTTCTAAAAAGATGGTAGAAATAGCAGCGAGTTGTCTAAAAGGGAAATTTAAGATTGTATTTAAAAGAACGTGTAAAAGCTGTCGTAAATGACAGCTTTTTGTTTTTACTCTAAACCACACGAAAGGATTCGTGCGGTAGCGGTGGTGAGGTTTTAATCTCCAGCTATATGGATTTTAGAAATATCTGGAGCTGAAATTTTTTCTATAATTTGATTTATCTCATTTTTAATAAAAAAATCCATATTAGAAGAAATGGAACTCAACTCTACTATCAATTTTTGAATGTCTTTTGAGTCATAAAAAACATTTGTTTTATAATAATCACTGAGCATAGGGAGTAAAATCATTTCAGACAAATCAATTTTTCCCCTATAAATTTCTTTATGTACTTTCTCTTTAATTTCTAGTACTTCTCTTGCGTCATTTTTATAAATAACAATATCTAATCCCATATTCATTAAAATTTATTTCCAAATAGTTTGTGGAAAAGCAGTAACTAAATCTCCGTTCGATTCAGTTACAACTCTTGAATAATATAAATCATTGCCTTGTGCGTCTTTTCCTATTGGAGTTTTAAACTCTTTTTCAAAAATATACCTATCCCCATCTCTGCTTACTCTATCAGGATTTTTAAAAGTTTCCCTTGATTTTGTTTTCCATTCAGATCTATTTCCATTCCATTTACTTTTATGAGTCCAATCAGGATGATTACCCCAATGCCTGTCTAAAACGTGATCAACTCCATCATTTGTCATATTCAATTTTGAAGGCGTACAATCTCTTTTTTTCAATCCAAAAGGGTCAACCCAACTATTAGAATCGTGTACATACCCATAAAAAGTTGGGTTGTTTCCTGCCAGTCCAATGGGGTCTTGAGAAATATAATTCCCAATAGTACAATCATAATACCTAAACCTATTATAGTACAGCCCTTCTAATTCCAGATCCTCATACTGTCCGAGTTGCCTAAAAGGGAAATTTAAGATTGTATTTAAAAGAACGTGTAAAAGCTGTCGTAAATGACAGCTTTTTTGTTTTTACTCTAAACCACACGAAAGGATTCGTGCGGTAGCGGTGGGACTTTGCCAGTTAAATTCTTATTTTATCTTTTAAAATAATTAACAATCTATCTGTAACATTATTATTTAACGAAACTAAGTGTTTTAGAATTTCTTCATTTCCTTCCTCATATACCCACATCTCAATCGAATCTGCTAAATCGTGAAAATTTGTTTCTTCCAATTCTATATAAAGCTCTATCATCTTTTTTAAAGTTTGAACTTTATTTGAGTCAAAATCTATTTCTAAACTATTGAGTTTTTCTTTGTATAAATCGTATAAATCCATTTTTTACTTACCAAGTTATAGGAATATGTATATCCCTAGGATTTGTTGAAACATTATTTAAATCATCATATTTTGTAACCGAAGCTCCTCTTCCATAATCACCAGCAGAAATATCAGATGTTGAAACGACTTCTTTGTGAGCGTGCGGAACTTCATCTGCAAAACCTCTTGCTGGAGTTCTAGACATAGCAGGGTCGACACGTACTACTACTGTATTACCGTCAGCCATAGGTTTAGTCCACACATTACCTCCTGATCTTGCAGGAACTGAAGTATATCCTCGCTTTTTTAATCTATTTTCAATTTTACGTCTGCTTTTACCATTTAAACCACCTAAAACATTAAGCTCTTCAGCTGCTGTTAATGCCTTTCTAAATTTACCCTTAGAATCTCTCAATTTACAATCCAATCCAAAGGGATCAACCTCCGTATTATTATCAAACACGTACCCATAAAGTGTAGGGTTTCCACCTTGTAGTCCAATGGGGTCTTGAGAGAGATAACACTGTACAACTTTTCGCCCCTCTACAACACGGTTTTGAGCCATCGACAAACATCCTTTTGGCTCTCGTGGGTACGAGTTCCAAGGCATCAGCAACAGGATAAAAAGCAGTTTTAGCAGTTTCATTGTTTCAAAAATAAATCAAATTTTTTATTTCAGATGAAAAAAAAATGGATTGTTTTTTTACCGTTGAAAGTCGGCAAGTACAAAACAGGCTTTGAGTGTTTGCCGATAGTTTGCAGGTTCTTTAGTCGGTTGTAGCTTGTTTTTTAAAACGATTGCTGGAGGATTATGTTTAATTCGGAGCGGTTGGCTTCATAAAGCAATCGTTTTAAAAAACGAGCCCTGCGGAGTTTACGGAGCAGTTAGCACGCTTTCGTTTTTAAAATTTTTGTGATAAAAAGCAAACAAATAAGGCTGGGAACTACTGTACACAGGCTTTTTGTGCAGGTTTTTGAGCAAAGAATTTTAAAAATGCAAACACTTTCGTAGTGCGGTGGCAGAAGCGTCGGCAGAGGGTGGGAGCGTTGGGGAGTGGCTATTTTACATAAATGCCAGTTATAGCTGCGAGGCGAAGCGAACCCTTTAGGGCGAGAACTATAACTGCCAATTATGTAACATAGCTTTGGGGGCGGTTTGAGTGATGGGAAGCGGTTGTTTTTTTGTTTGGGGAAGACAAGCTAATAAAAAAAGGCTTTTTTGTGTGCGAGGGTTTGGGAGAACAAAAAGCCTTTTTTTATGGGCTTGTAGCGTGGGAAAAACAACGGCTTAAAGGGAGGGGGAAAACCGCTGGAGCGTTGGGGTGCGATGGATGGGCGGGCGCAAATACGACTGCGAAGCAAACCGCTTTTAATTATTTGGATAGGTGCTTGAACAACACCAAAAACAACCAACTAAAATAATTAGCCAGTTGTTTAAGTGTTTTTAAGAGGTTTGTTGTTGCAATATTTCTCTTTCTACATTTTCCCAGGTGTTTTGGATTCTTTCTACACCCTTAGTTATCAGCTGGATGTTTTCTAAGATAATTGCTAATTGATGGCTTTGTGTGAGGATTTGTGCCATTAATAGGGCGTTTTTTTCCTGTTCCCAAGTTTTGGGAGTTTCATTTTTGTTTGTCATAGTAAATAAATTAAAATTGTTAATTAAGGCTTTAGGTTTGTTGTTCCTAAAGTTTATTGTAGTGGATGCAAAAGGTTGATTTTTGCTTTTAGTTCTTCGAACTGCGTTGTTTTATATTGTTGTGTGGTACTGCTTATTTTGTGTCCTGCAAAGACTTGTACTACTCTTACATCGTGATGTCCTAATAAATTTTTAATGACGCTTTGCCTTATTATTAGTGGTGTAATTTGTTTTTCTTTAGGTCGGTTTTTATTGATGAGCTGGCTAATATCATTTTCTCTATAGGCTTTATTGGTTCGGGTGGTAAATAAATAATCTTCTTGCTTTTTTTCTTTGATGTATTCTATATAATGGATGTATTCTGTACAAAGATATATTTGATAGGCTTTTAGGGGTAGGGTTCTGTTTTTTATGGTGATTTCTGCTTTTTCTTGATGGATGTCTTTTACTTTGATGGCAATAAGTTCGCTAGTGGTCAGGGCTTGTTCTATGAGTAAACTAACCATTAGTTTTTTATGTTTAGGGGTTTGATTGTAATACTCTTCTAATTGTTTTGTGGAATATAGATTTTGGGTTTTTATGGTTTTGTCTATTTTATCTATTAAAATGAGTTTTTTGATAGGATGATCTTTTCTAATACCAATACATTGTAAATATCTATAATATACTTTGATGCTATGTAGATGATTGGCTATTGTTCTTTGTTTTTTGTTGCTTTCTCTAAGTATTTTTAAGTAACGTAATATGTCATTTAGTGTGGCTTTTTCGTGATTAATGGTGTGCTCTTGGTACTTATTGATACAACAGTATAAACTTTTATGACTGGATGGGCTAAAGTGGTTTTGAATGTATTCTTTTAAAGTCATCATAATTATAATTTATTGAGTTGATAGTTACTTATTCTAGTATATATTTCTGTGGTTTGTTCATTAGTTTTTAGTGGCTTCGCTTTCTTTTTGGTATTCACGAACCACAGTTTTTAATTTATGGTTGCTTACGCGAGTGTATAGTTCTGTGGTTTCCATTTGTGAGTGTCCTAAAAACGCTTGTACTTGTGGGAGTTGTACTCCGTTTTCTAGTAGATGTGTGGCGATGGAATGACGCAGACCGTGCAGGGTTATTTTTGCTTTTATATTGGCTTTTATAGCTAGTTTTTTTAGGATCATTAAAGCGGTATATCTTTTTAGTGGGGTGCCTGCTTTGTTGTATAAAATGTTTTGATGTTTCATTGTGTTGTGTTTTATGGTTTCTAGATAATGGATTAGGTCCTGGTTTATTTTTTCACTTAATGGAATGACTCTGTATTTATTGTTTTTACCTTTTTGAACGGTTACTGTTTTTTGAACTGTATCAATGTCTTTTAAGGTGATTTGTTCCATTTCGAAGGCTCGAAGCCCACAGCCATAACATAGGTGTAAAATGATGGTTTCTTGTAAGTTGGCTTTTGTATAGAGTTGTTTTATTTCCTGTTGTGTGAGTATTTCTCTTTGTGTTTTTTTTGCTTTAGGGAGTTGTAGCTCATAATAATTAAATGGATTTTTTTTAATGAGTTGTTCTCTTTCTAAATAACTAAAATAATGTTCTAAACTTCTATAATATCCTTGTATGGTGTGGCTAATTAATCCTTTGTTTTGATAATGTTTAACGTATTTTTCTATATCTGAAGGATTGACTTGGCAGATTTCTTTTTGGGTGATTCTTCTAAAATGGTTTATGTTTCTTATTCGTTGTTCGACTGATAATTTATGGTATCCTAGTATGAGTAATTCTTCTTTATACGATGCTTTATTTATCATTGTCCTACACTGTTTTTTAAAATTATGCGCCGATTACTTTTATTTGTTGTTTTACAATGTTTTACGTTTTTTTATCGGCTCATTATAGGTGTGTTCTAGGCTCATTTTAGACTCATTTTATTACTCTTTTAACTTATCTAACATTGTTTGTAATTGTTCTTCTGTTAGGGTTTTAAAGTTGTCCCAATGTGCTATTTTGTATTGATTCCCTTTGCCCATTTTGCCTAATCTTGATAAATATTCACAAGAAACTAAATCGGTTAAATACCTGTTTATTTGTGCTTTGCTTAGTGTGTAATGGTCTTTAATGTCGAAGCGTGTAAATTTTACATCTTCTTTTTTCTTATCTTCTTTTTTAGCTTTTTTCTCAGCAAACTTTTTTAAGGATTCGTAAAAGGTTCTCACTTTCCCTTCCAGTTCGTCCATTTTTAAAATAATACTGTCTTTCATTAATAATAACCCATTGATAACATCTTCTTTCTCTGCGATAAGAGCCTCCCCTCCCCCTCCAGAAGAGGGGCTTTTGATACGTTGCCGTTGGTACTGGTTAAGTAGTACAATCTGATTAATTACGCCCATAACGATGTCGTGCATTCGGGTGGGTTTGTGTACATTCTCGGGCAACTCTACCAAGTTTGCATAAGGGTTTATGACTTCATAGACTTGTAATAATTTTATACATTCTCTTAAAAACAACCGGGTTTGTTCCTGTTCCTGTTTGTTGATTTCGCCCTGGTAAACTTTGTTTTTGTACTCAATGATTCGTTTTGTTTGTTCTTTTGATTCATCGACCGATAACACTATAATTCTACTCATATTATCCTCGTAAAGTTCGCCTTTTGTGGTGGCGGATAAACTGGCAAAAGAAACTTCTACCTCTTTTATTTTTCCATCAGCATTGCCTTTTTTGTCTTTTATAGAAGTCGAAGAGGATAATTTTTTATTAGAGATCATTTCACGCACTGCCATTAATGCTTCTTCTTTTAATCCGTCCATATCTTCAAAAACTACTAGCTTATACATAAACTCTCCATTTTTATAATTGTACAAACTGCTTTCTGTTACTCTGGTTAAATAAATAACATCTTCGGGTGGTATGAGTGAGGATATTTGTTTGATGGTGTGGGTTTTGCCACTACCAGAACTTCCTTGATAAAGTACGTGTAAATTGTAATTCATTTTGTAGGTGGTGGCTGTTACATATTGTAATAACCTGTTGTTTTCTTCGCCTACTATTCCAATTTTTCCAAGTAATTCGTTGATGTTGTGGAGTAGGTTTGCTCCCTTTAAAAAGTCGAGGGGTTTTAAAGTTGGAAGCTGGGAGCTGGGAGCGGGAAGATTTTTAATGGTGATTTTTTCAATTATTGCCTTTTCACTATTGCCTGTTGCCTTTCTTTTTTCTAATAGTTCTATAAATATTTCTTTTTCGTAAGCTATTAAAAGGCTGTTGATGTCTTCGCCTTCAGGGGTTTCAACTTGGGTAAGCCCCCTAACCCCCAAAGAGGGAATAAGAGCGCGTAATTCCTTTGCGTATTTCGCTGTTGCTGTGCGACCTGCTTTGTCTCCGTCAAAGAAAAATATAATTTCCTCCAGTTCTTTTAGGTTCTTGATGGCATTTAGGTGTTCAGGGGTTAAACCGTTTGTACCATAACACGCTAAAGCCCCCCAGCCCCCAAAGGGGGAGTTAGGGTCGTTGAGTACCGTTAATAAACTGGCGCAATCAATGATGGCTTCGGTTAAGATTAGTTTTTTAGTTTCAGGTTTTGGGTAATGGGGAAATAATCCTTTTGATTCTTTTAAGTAAAAATGTTTGTAGTTTTTGGTGTCGTCTGCTATACGATAATATAAGCCTGTGATTTGATTTTCTTGATTTCTAAGGGCAAAGACAATAGATTTTAAACCAAATACATTATATGCTTTTTCGCCTGTTTTTGCTGTTAGATTGGATTCTAATAATAATCCGTATTCTAAGGCTTGGGCGATTAGTTCTTGTCTTGCCTCTGCTGGATTGGCTTCGTTTTCAAATCTCCCTGCGTGGTGGAACTGCCCCGAGTTAAAACCGACTAATCCTCTTTTTTCTAGTAATGCGCTTAAGTTTCTGCTTTGTAAATACTCCTTTGCTGGCGGACTCATATACACCGCTTTTGTAAAGGTGTCGAAGATTTTTTCTAAAAATTCAATTCGTTTGTTCTCGTCCATTGGTTTTGTGCTTATTGGTTTGATTGTATTTTCGGGTTGATTGTTTGCAAGAGCTGCACATTTTAAAAGAGCTTCGTGTTTGGTGATTTTCTCAAAATCCTGTACAAACTGGATTTGGTCGCCTTTTGCTCCGCAGGCGTGGCATTTGTAAAAGTCTTTTTGCAAATTGACTTGTAAACTCGCAGTTTTGTCATCGTGAAAAGGACAACATAGCATTTTGTTTTTGTTAGGCTGTAGGTTGTAATGCTGTAGTACCTGGCTTAAACTTAAATTTTGTTTGATGTCGTTGATTTGCATTTGTAAGGATTTAAATACTATGTTACATTTTTTTTACATCACAAAAGTATAAAAAGAAACTATATTGTTACATATTAAATTCACTTATTTTTTACATATTGATTTATTTTAGCTATTTTGTAACTTTGCAGTATCAATAAATTTATTCTAAATGATGGATATTGCAGAACAAATAAAAAGAATTAGAAAAGAAAAAGGATTTTCACAACAGGATGTTGCTGATAAACTTTCTATGAATAGAGTGCAATATAATCGTATAGAAACAGGAAAAAGCGACCCTACAATGAACATTCTACAAAGGATTGCAGAAGTTTTACATATCAATGTCGTAGATTTTTTTGAAGCAAAAAATAAAAATATTGATGTTCAAACAATTAATGAATCTTTATTAGAAAAAGTTAGGTTACTTGAAGAATTAGACGAAGTACAAAAAAATTCTATTTGTAATATGATCGACACGGCAATTGCCAATAAAAGATTAAAAGAAGCTCTAAGTAATGCAATGAAAATATAAAAACAAAAAAGCCGTCATTTACGACAGCTTTTTTGTTTTTATATTATTCGGCTTTTCCTACTTTTTCAAATCGTAATCCTTTAATATTATTTGTATTCACAAAATCGACAAATGCTGATGTGCAGAAATAAGATGAAGTTAATTTATTATCTCTAAAAATGAGGTCGTTTTGAACGTTGTCTTTTTTAAAAGTTATATTATTCTCTCTAACCATTGTCATAATTTCACTATTAGACTTATTATCTTTATTAATGCAGTCAATTATTTTTAATAAATTAACAAAATAAAACACTTCAGAAAGTCCTGTGTTAACATTTAAAATTTCAATATCAGAATTTAATTTTTCAATTAATAAATTTTTAAATTTTTCATTTACTAACAATATCCCAGTATAATAACAACTTGCATCAAAATCTGTATTTCTAACGTCTTTTTTCTTTTTTGGATCTACAAATATTTTAAGGTCTAAATTTTCATAATCGTTACCTAATATTTGCCCCTTAAAGTCTAAAGCTCTTTGTGAACTGTTACTATTTTCATTGTAAACAAAAAACTTAAAATCATCATAATTTTGTGAAATTCTATATATTTCCATTTTTACCATATTTTATTATTAAATAAAAGATCATCTGAAATACTGCTTAATTCATCTAAAACACCTTGCTTGCCACCCAATGCATCTGCATCAGTAATCCTTTGATTAATATTTCCATAATATCGATCAGTATGTATTACTCTATGATATGCGCCTGGTTGTGAACTATTAGGGTCTATATGTTTTAAGTATATACCATTATCAGCACCGTCAATATCTATACCGTGTCTTTTTAAAATATCTCTAGCTGGTTGTGCTCTAAGGTCATCACCTGCAACTATATGATGTGCAGCAGAACCTTTTTCTTTTCTCCAGCCTCTTCTCATAAGTCCTTTTTTTCTTAGATCACGTTGTGCTTTATTGATATTCTTTCTTAATTTTTTTGTACAACTTAATCCAAGTGCATCAATTTGAGTATTAGAATCATAAACATACCCATAAAACGTTGGGTTATTTCCAAGTAGTCCAATGGGGTCTTGAGAGAGATAATACTGCACCACTTTTTGCCCCTCTACAACACACTTTTGAGCCATCGACAGACATCCTTTTGACTCTCGTGGGTACAAGTTCAAAGGTATCAGCAATAGGATTAAAAGCAGTTTTAGCAGTTTCATTATTTCAAAAATAGCTTATTTTTTATTTCATCTGAAAAAAAAAGATTGTTTTTTGATCGATTAAACAAGGCAGATACAAAACTAACTTTGAGTGTTTGCCTTTGGTTTACAGGTGCTTTAGTGTTGTGGTGCTTGTTTTTTTAAACGATTGCTGGGCGATTCATTTGATTTGGAACGATTAACATCCTAAAGCAATCGTTTAAAAAAACGAGCCCTGCGGAGTTTACGGAGCAGTTAACCACTAATCTTACCACGTCTTACCTTTTTAAATTTTTGTGATAAAAACCAAACAAAGATGCGAGGCTAGAAGTCCGTAAGGCGAACTAGACGAGGATTTTGTGCAGGTTTTTGAACAAATAATTTAAAAATGCAAACTCTTGCGAAGCTCCTATTTTCGGGCGGGAGCGTTGGAGAGGGGCTATTTTACATAAATGCCAGTTATAGCTTTCAAGGCGAAGCGAACCCGCAGGGCTTGAACTATAACTGCCAATTATGTAAATATAGCTTTGGGGCGGTTTGAGCCTTGGCAAGCGGTTGTTTTTTTGGTTGGGGAAAGCAAGCGAGTAAAAAAAGGCTTTTTTGTGTGCGAGGGGTTGGGAAAACAAAAAGCCTTTTTTTACTGGCATTGCAGGGGTGGGAAAAACAACGGCTGTGAGGGTGGGGAAAAAACCGCCGGAGCGTTGGGGAGCGTTGGACGGGCGGGTGAAAATACTTGGTGCGAAGCACACCGCTTTTTATATAAAAACAACCAACTAAAATAATTAGTCGGTTGTTTAAGAGGTTTGTTGTTGCAATAGTTCTTTTTCTGCTTTTTCCCTGGTGTTTTGGAGGTTTTCTAAGATAAGTCTTAATTATGACTTTGGCTAAGGATTTGCACCGTTAATAGGCGTTTAGATTTGTTTACCTAAAGTTTATTGTAGTGGATGCAAAAGGTTGATTTTTGCTTTTAGTTCTTCGAACTGGGTAGTTTTATATTGTTGGGTTGTACCGCTTATTTTGTGTCCTGCAAAGACTTGTACTACTCTTACATCGTGCTGTATTAATAAGTTTTTAATGACGCTTTGTCTTATTTTGAGCGGTGTAATTTGTTTTTCTTTTGTTCGAGATTTATTGAGGTATTCGCCAATGTCATTGGTATTGTAGGCTTTGTTGGTTCTTGTGGTAAATAAATAATCTTCTGGCTTTTTTTCTTTGAGGTATTCTATATAATTGATGTATTCTGTACAGAGATAGATTTGATAGGCTTTTAAGGGTAGGGTTCTGTTTTTTAGAGTGATTTCTGCTTTTTCGAGATCGATGTCTTTTACTTTGATGGCTATCAGTTCGCTAGTGGTTAGGGCTTGTTCTATGAGTAAACTCACCATTAGTTTTTTATGTTTGGGGGTTTGTTGGTAATATTCTTCTAATTGTTTGGTGGTGCATAGATTTTGGGTTTTTATGGTTTTGTCTATTTTATCTATTAAAATGAGTTTTTTGATAGGATGATCTTTTCTAATTCCAGTAAATTGTAAATATCTATAATATACTTTGATGCTGTGGAGATGATTGGCTATGGTTCTGTATTTTTTGTCACTTTCTCTAAGGATTTTAAGGTAACGTAATATGTCATTTAATGTAGCTTTTTCGTGATTAATGGTGTGCTGTTGGTACTTCTTGATGCAACAGTATAAACTTTTATGATTGGATGGACTAAAGTGGTTTTGGATATATTCTTTTAAAGTCATCATCATTATAATTTTTTGAGTTGGTATTTACTTATTCTTGTATAAATTTCGGTAGTTTCCATTTGGGAGTGTCCTAAAAATGCTTGTACTTGTGGGAGCTGTACGCCGTTTTCTAGTAGATGTGTGGCGATGGAATGACGCAGACCGTGCAGGGTTATTTTTGCTTTTACACTGGCTTTTAGGGCTAGTCTTTTTAGCATTATTAAAGCGGTGTATCTTTTTAATCTAGTTCCTGCTTTGTTGTATAAAATGGGTTGATTTTTCATTGTGGTGTATTTTATGGTTTCTAAATAATTGATTAGGTCCTGGTTTATTTTTTCACTTACTGGGATGACTCTGTATTTGTTGTTTTTGCCTTTTTGAACTGTTACTGTTTTTTGTATGGTATCGATGTCTTTTACCGTGATTTGTTCCATTTCGAAGGCTCGAAGCCCACAGCCATAGCACAGATGTAAAATGATAGTTTGTTGTAAGTTGGCTTTTGTATAGAGTTGTTTTATTTCTTCTTGGGTGAGTATTTCTCTTTCTGCTTTTGTAGCTTTGGGGAGTTGAAGCTCATAATAATTAAATGGATTTTTTTTAATGAGTTTTTCTCTTTCTAAGTAACTAAAATAATGTTCTATACTTCTATAATATCCCTGTATGGTGTGAGTATTTAATGCCTTTTGTTGATAATAATTAACGTATTTTTTTAGATCCGAAGGTTTGACTTGTTGGAGTTCTTTTTGAGTGATTCTTATAAAATGGTGGATGTTTCTTATTCGTTGTTCGACAGATAATTTATGGTAACCTAGTATGAGTAATTCTTCTTTATACGATGCTTTATGTATCATTGTCCTACACTGTTTTTTAAAATGATGCGCCGATTACTTTTATTCCTTGTTTTACAGTACTTTATACTTATTTTATCGGCTCATTATAGGTATATTCTAGG
Source organism: Flavobacterium davisii (assembly GCF_042182265.1). Lineage (NCBI taxonomy): Bacteria > Pseudomonadati > Bacteroidota > Flavobacteriia > Flavobacteriales > Flavobacteriaceae > Flavobacterium > Flavobacterium davisii. Next base: position 1,004,872 of record NZ_CP097869.1, on the reverse strand, counting down.
CTCACTTTAGACTCATTTTACTACTCTTTTAACTTACCTAACATTGTTTGTAATTGTTCTTCGCTCAATGTTTTAAAGTTGTCCCAATGGGCTATTTTGTATTGATTGCCTTTGCCCATTTTACCAATTTTTGATAAATATTCACAAGATACTAAATCAGTTAAATATCGGTTTATTTGCGCTTTACTTAGTGTATAATGGTCTTTGATGTCGAAGCGTGTAAATTTTATATCTTCTCGTTTCTTGTCTTCTTTTTTAGCCTTTTTTTCTGCAAACTTTTTTAAGGATTCGTAAAAGGTTCTGACTTTCCCCTCCAGTTCATCCATTTTTAATATAATACTGTTTTTCATTAATAATAAACCATTGATTACGTCTTCTTTCTCTGCGATTAATTGCCCTTGTGGGGTTTTGTTTCTTTGATACTGATTCAGTAGTACTATTTGATTGATTACCCCCATTACTATATCGTGCATTCGGGTGGGTTTGTGTACATTCTCGGGCAGTTCCACGAGGTTTGCATAAGGGTTTATCACTTCATAGACTTGTAATAATTTGATACATTCTCTTAAAAATAGCCTTATTTGTTCTTGCTCTTGTTTGTTGATTTCGCCTTGATAGACTTTGTTTTTATACTCAATGATTCGTTTGGTTTGCTCCTTGGATTCATCGACCGATAACACTATAATTCTACTCATATTATCCTCGTAGAGTTCGCCTTTGGTGGTGGCTGATAGACTGGCAAAAGATACTTCTACCTCTTTTATTTTACCGTCGGCATTGCCTTTTTTGTCTTTGATAGAAGTCGAGGAGGATAATTTTTTGTTAGAGATCATTTCACGCACTGCCAGTAAAGCTTCTTCTTTTAGTCCGTCTAAATCTTCAAAAACAATAAGCTTATACATAAATTCTCCGTTCTTATAATTATACAAACTACTTTCTGTAACTCGGGTTAAATAAATCACATCTTCGGGCGGTATGAGTAATGCTATTTGTTTGATGGTGTGTGTTTTGCCACTTCCTGAGCTTCCCTGGTATAATACGTGTAAATTGTAATTCATTTTATAGGTGGTTGCTGTTACAAACTGTAATAATCGGTTATCCTCTTCCCCTACAATGCCTATTTTTCCTAGTAAGTCATTGATATTGTGTAATAAATTATGAGCTTTTAGTAAGTCGAGGGGTTTTGTTAATCCTTGTAATGGTAGGACTTTCTTTGGTGTGGATAGAATTGGTTTTACTTCTTGTTCAATTTTTTCTACTATTGCCTTTTCACTACTGCCTATTGCCTTTCTTTTTTCCAATAGTTCCATAAAAATTTCTTTATCGTAAGCGACTAAAAGGCTGTTTACATCCTCATTTTCGGGGGTTTCTACTTTTGTTATTTTAAATTTTAAATGTTGAATTTTAAATTGTTCTGCATACCTGTTTATGGCTTGGTGACCTGCTTTGTCTCCGTCAAAGAAAAATATTACTTCTTCTAATTCTTTTAGGTTTTTGATGGCTTCTAAATGTTCTGGAGTTAAGCCGTTTGTACCATAGCATGCAAGAGCCCCCCAACCCCCAAAGGGGGAGTTAGGGTCGTTGAGTATCGTCAATAAACTAGCACAATCGATGATGGCTTCGGTTAAAATGAGTTTTTTGGTTTCGGGTTTTGGATAATTTGGATATAAGCCCTGACGGTTTTTTAAATAAAAATGTTTGCCGTTTTTTTCGTCTATGCTTCTTAAATAATAGCTTACGATTTGATTTTTGTTATTTCGCAATGGAAAAGCAATACTTTTATTGGCAAAGACTTGATAGGTTACTGCTTCGCCTGTTTGATTGTTCATTCTATTTAAAGGGGTTAGCATCCCTACTTCTAAAGCGTCTTGTATCATTTCCTTTTTTGCTTGTTCGGGGTTTGGTTCGTTTTCAAAACGTCCTGCGTGGTGGAACTGCCCCGAATTAAAACCGACTAATCCTCTTTTTTCTAGTAATGCGGTTAAGTTTCTGCTATGTAAATAGTCTCTTGCTGGTTGACTTAAATACACTGATTTTATAAAGGTTTCGTATAGTTTTTCTAAAAATTCAATTCGTTTTTCTTGATCCATTGGTTTTGTGGTTATGGGTTTGTTTTTTATTTCGGGTGGATTGCCTGCAAGTGCTGTACATTTTAAAAGGGCTTGGTGTTTTGAGAAAGCCTGTCCGCCTGTGGCGGATTCAAAGTCTTGTACAAATTGGATTTGGTCGCCTTTTGCTCCGCAAGCGTGGCATTTGTAAAAATCTTTTTGCAAATTGACTTGTAATGAAGCTGTTTTGTCATCGTGAAAAGGACAGCACAACATTTTGTTTTTGTTTGGTTGTAAGTTGTAATGCTGGAGTACTTGGCTTAAACTTAAAGTTTGTTTGATGTCGTTGATTTGCATTTATAAGGGTTTAAAATATTTTTTGTGTTTTTTTACAATAAAGCAAATGTATTTAAAATTGTATTATTCAGCAAGCATATATTTTAACATTTTTAATTTATGGTGTTATTAGCTAAATTTGTTGTATAAAAAGTCTGTTATTATGAATATAGGGGAAAATATAAAAAGAATACGTACAATGAAGAATCTTTCACAGAAAGAAGTTACTTTAAATGCTAAACTGGATACTGCCCAATATAGTAGGATAGAAAATGGAAAGACAGACCCATCAGTAACAACCCTAGAAAGAATTGCAAAAGCTCTAGGAGTTTCTTTAGCAGATTTATTTACATCAACTGACGAATTGAAAGAAATAAATTCTTTAGATAAAACAATTATGGAAAAAGTTTCTTTGATGGAAAGTTTAAGTGAAAACGAAAAGCAAACTATTTACACTATGCTAGATGCTTTTATAGGAAAGAAAAAATTAAAAGAAACTTTATCTAATGTTCTAAATGATGTTAAATAAAACCAAGAATTAAAACCATTTTTTCATTTTTTTTATATATTTTACAAAAGCAAAAAAGCTGTCAAACGACAGCTTTTTTTGTTTTATTTTACCTCAAAATCAGGAGACTTTGCGGAGCTGGGTTTATTCATACATATAGTTATATCTTGAAGCTAATATTTCTATATAACTATCATATCCTATAATTAAATAATGCTTCAAATTTAAATTTCCTGTTGGATCATAAAGTTTATACTTTGTCTGTAACCATTCAGAATTTTCTACTCTATAAAAACCCGAATCAGGATTGTGATTATTTATTTTCCAATATTCAACCTTTTCAATATCATAATCATCTTTTAAAATCTCAAATTCATTATAATTGAACTCATAAAAATTTAAAGTTGTACATTTTACTTCTGCCACTTTTTCAAAAATAATTTTAATATTAGAATAGGTTTCACCATCTAAATATTGTTTCAAAGTCTGTCCTTCAACATTTACCTTTGATTTGGTTTCGGTGTAGATTAATTCAATATCTGTACAAGATATTTGAAAATCAACTTTTTCTGATATCAATTTATACATTAATTACAATTTTTTATTATTCTTAAAAGTCCTGAACCGTCTTTATTTTTTGTTACAGCAATTGTTTTTGATGGTACAATATCCCCACTTGGTCCTTTTAATCCAAAATCAGATTTTAAATGTGGTGGAACTTTGTCAAAAGGAACCAAAATAGCATTAGTAGGAAATTTACCCGACTCTGCCAAAGCTGCTAATCCTCGATTATTTAAAGTAACTGCCTTGCCCGTTGTTGGGTCAATTGTATATGATATCTGAAAAACATTCGGATCAATTTTATTAGCTTTTAAATCATCAGCAACATCTTTAATTGATCTTCCTCTTATAGCATCATCAGCTTGTGAACCAATATCACTAAAATTTGGACCAATTCGCTTTTGACCAAAATGTAAATCTTTTGGAAAATCTGTAATTTCACCAAATTGAAATGGATCAAATGAAGACAACCCAAACGGATCCACCCACGAATTAGAATCGTGTACATACGCATAGAAAGTTGGGTTATTTCCAGCCAGTCCAATGGGGTCTTGAGAGAGATAATACTGCACCACTTTTTGCCCCTCTACAACACACTTTTGAGCCATCGACAGACATCCTTTTGACTCTCGTGGGTACAAGTTCAAAGGTATCAGCAATAGGATTAAAAGCAGTTTTAGCAGTTTCATTATTTCAAAAATAGCTTATTTTTTATTTCATCTGAAAAAAAAAGATTGTTTTTTGATCGATTAAACAAGGCAGATACAAAACTAACTTTGAGTGTTTGCCTTTGGTTTACAGGTGCTTTAGTGTTGTGGTGCTTGTTTTTTTAAACGATTGCTGGGCGATTCATTTGATTTGGAACGATTAACATCCTAAAGCAATCGTTTAAAAAAACGAGCCCTGCGGAGTTTACGGAGCAGTTAACCACTAATCTTACCACGTCTTACCTTTTTAAATTTTTGTGATAAAAACCAAACAAAGATGCGAGGCTAGAAGTCCGTAAGGCGAACTAGACGAGGATTTTGTGCAGGTTTTTGAACAAATAATTTAAAAATGCAAACTCTTGCGAAGCTCCTATTTTCGGGCGGGAGCGTTGGAGAGGGGCTATTTTACATAAATGCCAGTTATAGCTTTCAAGGCGAAGCGAACCCGCAGGGCTTGAACTATAACTGCCAATTATGTAAATATAGCTTTGGGGCGGTTTGAGCCTTGGCAAGCGGTTGTTTTTTTGGTTGGGGAAAGCAAGCGAGTAAAAAAAGGCTTTTTTGTGTGCGAGGGGTTGGGAAAACAAAAAGCCTTTTTTTACTGGCATTGCAGGGGTGGGAAAAACAACGGCTGTGAGGGTGGGGAAAAAACCGCCGGAGCGTTGGGGAGCGTTGGACGGGCGGGTGAAAATACTTGGTGCGAAGCACACCGCTTTTTATATAAAAACAACCAACTAAAATAATTAGTCGGTTGTTTAAGAGGTTTGTTGTTGCAATAGTTCTTTTTCTGCTTTTTCCCTGGTGTTTTGGAGGTTTTCTAAGATAAGTCTTAATTATGACTTTGGCTAAGGATTTGCACCGTTAATAGGCGTTTAGATTTGTTTACCTAAAGTTTATTGTAGTGGATGCAAAAGGTTGATTTTTGCTTTTAGTTCTTCGAACTGGGTAGTTTTATATTGTTGGGTTGTACCGCTTATTTTGTGTCCTGCAAAGACTTGTACTACTCTTACATCGTGCTGTATTAATAAGTTTTTAATGACGCTTTGTCTTATTTTGAGCGGTGTAATTTGTTTTTCTTTTGTTCGAGATTTATTGAGGTATTCGCCAATGTCATTGGTATTGTAGGCTTTGTTGGTTCTTGTGGTAAATAAATAATCTTCTGGCTTTTTTTCTTTGAGGTATTCTATATAATTGATGTATTCTGTACAGAGATAGATTTGATAGGCTTTTAAGGGTAGGGTTCTGTTTTTTAGAGTGATTTCTGCTTTTTCGAGATCGATGTCTTTTACTTTGATGGCTATCAGTTCGCTAGTGGTTAGGGCTTGTTCTATGAGTAAACTCACCATTAGTTTTTTATGTTTGGGGGTTTGTTGGTAATATTCTTCTAATTGTTTGGTGGTGCATAGATTTTGGGTTTTTATGGTTTTGTCTATTTTATCTATTAAAATGAGTTTTTTGATAGGATGATCTTTTCTAATTCCAGTAAATTGTAAATATCTATAATATACTTTGATGCTGTGGAGATGATTGGCTATGGTTCTGTATTTTTTGTCACTTTCTCTAAGGATTTTAAGGTAACGTAATATGTCATTTAATGTAGCTTTTTCGTGATTAATGGTGTGCTGTTGGTACTTCTTGATGCAACAGTATAAACTTTTATGATTGGATGGACTAAAGTGGTTTTGGATATATTCTTTTAAAGTCATCATCATTATAATTTTTTGAGTTGGTATTTACTTATTCTTGTATAAATTTCGGTAGTTTCCATTTGGGAGTGTCCTAAAAATGCTTGTACTTGTGGGAGCTGTACGCCGTTTTCTAGTAGATGTGTGGCGATGGAATGACGCAGACCGTGCAGGGTTATTTTTGCTTTTACACTGGCTTTTAGGGCTAGTCTTTTTAGCATTATTAAAGCGGTGTATCTTTTTAATCTAGTTCCTGCTTTGTTGTATAAAATGGGTTGATTTTTCATTGTGGTGTATTTTATGGTTTCTAAATAATTGATTAGGTCCTGGTTTATTTTTTCACTTACTGGGATGACTCTGTATTTGTTGTTTTTGCCTTTTTGAACTGTTACTGTTTTTTGTATGGTATCGATGTCTTTTACCGTGATTTGTTCCATTTCGAAGGCTCGAAGCCCACAGCCATAGCACAGATGTAAAATGATAGTTTGTTGTAAGTTGGCTTTTGTATAGAGTTGTTTTATTTCTTCTTGGGTGAGTATTTCTCTTTCTGCTTTTGTAGCTTTGGGGAGTTGAAGCTCATAATAATTAAATGGATTTTTTTTAATGAGTTTTTCTCTTTCTAAGTAACTAAAATAATGTTCTATACTTCTATAATATCCCTGTATGGTGTGAGTATTTAATGCCTTTTGTTGATAATAATTAACGTATTTTTTTAGATCCGAAGGTTTGACTTGTTGGAGTTCTTTTTGAGTGATTCTTATAAAATGGTGGATGTTTCTTATTCGTTGTTCGACAGATAATTTATGGTAACCTAGTATGAGTAATTCTTCTTTATACGATGCTTTATGTATCATTGTCCTACACTGTTTTTTAAAATGATGCGCCGATTACTTTTATTCCTTGTTTTACAGTACTTTATACTTATTTTATCGGCTCATTATAGGTATATTCTAGGCTCACTTTAGACTCATTTTACTACTCTTTTAACTTACCTAACATTGTTTGTAATTGTTCTTCGCTCAATGTTTTAAAGTTGTCCCAATGGGCTATTTTGTATTGATTGCCTTTGCCCATTTTACCAATTTTTGATAAATATTCACAAGATACTAAATCAGTTAAATATCGGTTTATTTGCGCTTTACTTAGTGTATAATGGTCTTTGATGTCGAAGCGTGTAAATTTTATATCTTCTCGTTTCTTGTCTTCTTTTTTAGCCTTTTTTTCTGCAAACTTTTTTAAGGATTCGTAAAAGGTTCTGACTTTCCCCTCCAGTTCATCCATTTTTAATATAATACTGTTTTTCATTAATAATAAACCATTGATTACGTCTTCTTTCTCTGCGATTAATTGCCCTTGTGGGGTTTTGTTTCTTTGATACTGATTCAGTAGTACTATTTGATTGATTACCCCCATTACTATATCGTGCATTCGGGTGGGTTTGTGTACATTCTCGGGCAGTTCCACGAGGTTTGCATAAGGGTTTATCACTTCATAGACTTGTAATAATTTGATACATTCTCTTAAAAATAGCCTTATTTGTTCTTGCTCTTGTTTGTTGATTTCGCCTTGATAGACTTTGTTTTTATACTCAATGATTCGTTTGGTTTGCTCCTTGGATTCATCGACCGATAACACTATAATTCTACTCATATTATCCTCGTAGAGTTCGCCTTTGGTGGTGGCTGATAGACTGGCAAAAGATACTTCTACCTCTTTTATTTTACCGTCGGCATTGCCTTTTTTGTCTTTGATAGAAGTCGAGGAGGATAATTTTTTGTTAGAGATCATTTCACGCACTGCCAGTAAAGCTTCTTCTTTTAGTCCGTCTAAATCTTCAAAAACAATAAGCTTATACATAAATTCTCCGTTCTTATAATTATACAAACTACTTTCTGTAACTCGGGTTAAATAAATCACATCTTCGGGCGGTATGAGTAATGCTATTTGTTTGATGGTGTGTGTTTTGCCACTTCCTGAGCTTCCCTGGTATAATACGTGTAAATTGTAATTCATTTTATAGGTGGTTGCTGTTACAAACTGTAATAATCGGTTATCCTCTTCCCCTACAATGCCTATTTTTCCTAGTAAGTCATTGATATTGTGTAATAAATTATGAGCTTTTAGTAAGTCGAGGGGTTTTGTTAATCCTTGTAATGGTAGGACTTTCTTTGGTGTGGATAGAATTGGTTTTACTTCTTGTTCAATTTTTTCTACTATTGCCTTTTCACTACTGCCTATTGCCTTTCTTTTTTCCAATAGTTCCATAAAAATTTCTTTATCGTAAGCGACTAAAAGGCTGTTTACATCCTCATTTTCGGGGGTTTCTACTTTTGTTATTTTAAATTTTAAATGTTGAATTTTAAATTGTTCTGCATACCTGTTTATGGCTTGGTGACCTGCTTTGTCTCCGTCAAAGAAAAATATTACTTCTTCTAATTCTTTTAGGTTTTTGATGGCTTCTAAATGTTCTGGAGTTAAGCCGTTTGTACCATAGCATGCAAGAGCCCCCCAACCCCCAAAGGGGGAGTTAGGGTCGTTGAGTATCGTCAATAAACTAGCACAATCGATGATGGCTTCGGTTAAAATGAGTTTTTTGGTTTCGGGTTTTGGATAATTTGGATATAAGCCCTGACGGTTTTTTAAATAAAAATGTTTGCCGTTTTTTTCGTCTATGCTTCTTAAATAATAGCTTACGATTTGATTTTTGTTATTTCGCAATGGAAAAGCAATACTTTTATTGGCAAAGACTTGATAGGTTACTGCTTCGCCTGTTTGATTGTTCATTCTATTTAAAGGGGTTAGCATCCCTACTTCTAAAGCGTCTTGTATCATTTCCTTTTTTGCTTGTTCGGGGTTTGGTTCGTTTTCAAAACGTCCTGCGTGGTGGAACTGCCCCGAATTAAAACCGACTAATCCTCTTTTTTCTAGTAATGCGGTTAAGTTTCTGCTATGTAAATAGTCTCTTGCTGGTTGACTTAAATACACTGATTTTATAAAGGTTTCGTATAGTTTTTCTAAAAATTCAATTCGTTTTTCTTGATCCATTGGTTTTGTGGTTATGGGTTTGTTTTTTATTTCGGGTGGATTGCCTGCAAGTGCTGTACATTTTAAAAGGGCTTGGTGTTTTGAGAAAGCCTGTCCGCCTGTGGCGGATTCAAAGTCTTGTACAAATTGGATTTGGTCGCCTTTTGCTCCGCAAGCGTGGCATTTGTAAAAATCTTTTTGCAAATTGACTTGTAATGAAGCTGTTTTGTCATCGTGAAAAGGACAGCACAACATTTTGTTTTTGTTTGGTTGTAAGTTGTAATGCTGGAGTACTTGGCTTAAACTTAAAGTTTGTTTGATGTCGTTGATTTGCATTTATAAGGGTTTAAAATATTTTTTGTGTTTTTTTACAATAAAGCAAATGTATTTAAAATTGTATTATTCAGCAAGCATATATTTTAACATTTTTAATTTATGGTGTTATTAGCTAAATTTGTTGTATAAAAAGTCTGTTATTATGAATATAGGGGAAAATATAAAAAGAATACGTACAATGAAGAATCTTTCACAGAAAGAAGTTACTTTAAATGCTAAACTGGATACTGCCCAATATAGTAGGATAGAAAATGGAAAGACAGACCCATCAGTAACAACCCTAGAAAGAATTGCAAAAGCTCTAGGAGTTTCTTTAGCAGATTTATTTACATCAACTGACGAATTGAAAGAAATAAATTCTTTAGATAAAACAATTATGGAAAAAGTTTCTTTGATGGAAAGTTTAAGTGAAAACGAAAAGCAAACTATTTACACTATGCTAGATGCTTTTATAGGAAAGAAAAAATTAAAAGAAACTTTATCTAATGTTCTAAATGATGTTAAATAAAACCAAGAATTAAAACCATTTTTTCATTTTTTTTATATATTTTACAAAAGCAAAAAAGCTGTCAAACGACAGCTTTTTTTGTTTTATTTTACCTCAAAATCAGGAGACTTTGCGGAGCTGGGTTTATTCATACATATAGTTATATCTTGAAGCTAATATTTCTATATAACTATCATATCCTATAATTAAATAATGCTTCAAATTTAAATTTCCTGTTGGATCATAAAGTTTATACTTTGTCTGTAACCATTCAGAATTTTCTACTCTATAAAAACCCGAATCAGGATTGTGATTATTTATTTTCCAATATTCAACCTTTTCAATATCATAATCATCTTTTAAAATCTCAAATTCATTATAATTGAACTCATAAAAATTTAAAGTTGTACATTTTACTTCTGCCACTTTTTCAAAAATAATTTTAATATTAGAATAGGTTTCACCATCTAAATATTGTTTCAAAGTCTGTCCTTCAACATTTACCTTTGATTTGGTTTCGGTGTAGATTAATTCAATATCTGTACAAGATATTTGAAAATCAACTTTTTCTGATATCAATTTATACATTAATTACAATTTTTTATTATTCTTAAAAGTCCTGAACCGTCTTTATTTTTTGTTACAGCAATTGTTTTTGATGGTACAATATCCCCACTTGGTCCTTTTAATCCAAAATCAGATTTTAAATGTGGTGGAACTTTGTCAAAAGGAACCAAAATAGCATTAGTAGGAAATTTACCCGACTCTGCCAAAGCTGCTAATCCTCGATTATTTAAAGTAACTGCCTTGCCCGTTGTTGGGTCAATTGTATATGATATCTGAAAAACATTCGGATCAATTTTATTAGCTTTTAAATCATCAGCAACATCTTTAATTGATCTTCCTCTTATAGCATCATCAGCTTGTGAACCAATATCACTAAAATTTGGACCAATTCGCTTTTGACCAAAATGTAAATCTTTTGGAAAATCTGTAATTTCACCAAATTGAAATGGATCAAATGAAGACAACCCAAACGGATCCACCCACGAATTAGAATCGTGTACATACGCATAGAAAGTTGGGTTATTTCCAGCCAGTCCAATGGGGTCTTGAGAGAGATAACACTGTACCACTTTTTGACCCTGTACAATACCCTTTTGAGCCATCGACAGACATCCTTTTGACTCTCGTGGGTACAAGTTCAAAGGTATCAGCAATAGGATTAAAAGCAGTTTTAGCAGTTTCATTATTTCAAAAATAGCTTATTTTTTATTTCATCTGAAAAAAAAAGATTGTTTTTTGATCGATTAAACAAGGCAGACACAAAACTAACTTTGAGTGTTTGCCTTTGGTTTACAGGTGCTTTAGTGTTGTGGTGCTTGTTTTTTTAAACGATTGCTGGAGGATTCATTTGATTTGGAACGATTAACATCCTAAAGCAATCGTTTAAAAAAACGAGCTCTGCGGAGCAGTTAACCACTAATCTTACCACGTCTTACCTTTTTAAATTTTTGTGATAAAAACCAAACAAAGATGCGAGGCTAGAAGTCCGTAAGGCGAACTAGACGAGGATTTTGTGCAGGTTTTTGAACAAATAATTTAAAAATGCAAACTCTTGCGAAGCTCCTATTTTCGGGCGGGAGCGTTGGAGAGGGGCTATTTTACATAAATGCCAGTTATAGCTTTCAAGGCGAAGCGAACCCGCAGGGCTTGAACTATAACTGCCAATTATGTAAATATAGCTTTGGGGCGGTTTGAGCCTTGGCAAGCGGTTGTTTTTTGGAAAGGGAAGACAAGCTAATAAAAAAAGGCTTTTTTGTGTGCGAGGGGTTGGGAAAACAAAAAGCCTTTTTTTATGGGCTTGTAGCGTGGGGAAAACAACGGCTGTGAGGGTGGGGAAAAAACCGCCGGAGCGTTGGGGAGCGTTGGACGGGCGGGTGAAAATACTTGGTGCGAAGCACACCGCTTTTAATTAATTGGAACGGCTAAAACCCGAGTTTTACTTCGAGTTTAGCACTTTTAAGCGATTGTTTTTTTTACAAGTTCTTTTTCTACTTCTTGCTAGACTTCCCGAGTTTTAGTTATCTGGATTATCTGTTCTCTGATGTTAAAAACAATTTCATTGTTAATTTCTAAAAGGTCATTGTAACTTTTAAAGAGAAGGCTTAGGGTTTGACTTTGTCCTATTAATTTCTAATAAAAGGTAATAGATTTCCTTGTCCGATTGATTCGGATTCTTGTTGTTTTCCATAGTTATAAAATTTAAAATGTTTACTGTAAAGGATGCAAAAGATTGATTTTTGCTTTTAGTTCTTCGAACTGAGTTGTTTTGTATTGTTGTGTTGTTCCACTTATTTTGTGTCCTGCAAAGACTTGTACTACTCTTACATCGTGCTGTATTAATAAGTTTTTAATGACGCTTTGTCTTATTTTGAGCGGTGTAATTTGTTTTTCTTTTGTTCGAGATTTATTGAGGTATTCGCCAATGTCATTGGTATTGTAGGCTTTGTTGGTTCTTGTGGTAAATAAATAATCTTCTGGCTTTTTTTCTTTGAGGTATTCTATGTAATTAATGTATTCTGTACAGAGATAGATTTGATAGGCTTTTAAGGGTAGGGTTCTGTTTTTTAGGGTGATTTCTGCTTTTTCTAGATTGATGTCTTTTACTTTGATGGCTATCAGTTCGCTAGTGGTCAGGGCTTGTTCTATGAGTAAACTCACCATTAGTTTTTTATGTTTGGGGGTTTGTTGGTAATATTCTTCTAATTGTTTGGTGGTGCATAGATTTTGGGTTTTAATGGTTTTGTCTATTTTATCTATTAATATGAGTTTTTTGATAGGATGATCTTTTCTTATTCCACTGTATTGTAAATATCTGTAATATACTTTGATGCTATGAAGATGATTGGCTATGGTTCTGTATTTTTTGTTGCTTTCTCTAAGGATTTTAAGGTAACGCAATATGTCATTTAATGTAGCTTTTTCGTGATTAATGGTGTGCTGTTGGTACTTCTTGATGCAACAGTATAAACTTTTATGATTGGATGGACTAAAGTTGTTTTGGATATATTCTTTTAGAGTCATCATAATTATAATTTTTTGAGTTGGTATTTATTTATTCTTGTATATATTTCTGTGGTTTCCATTTGGGAGTGTCCTAAAAATGCTTGTACTTGTGGGAGCTGTACGCCGTTCTCCAGTAGATGTGTAGCGATGGAATGACGCAAACCGTGCAGGGTTATTTTTGCTTTTACACTGGCTTTTATGGCTAGTTTTTTTAGGATCATTAAAGCGGTGTATCTTTTTAGTGGGGTGCCTGCTTTGTTGTATAAAATGTGTTGATTTTTCATTGTGGTGTATTTTATGGTTTCTAAATAATTGATTAGGTCCTGGTTTATTTTTTCACTTACTGGGATGACTCTGTATTTGTTGTTTTTGCCTTTTTGAACCGTTACTGTTTTTTGTATGGTATCGATGTCTTTTACCGTGATTTGTTCCATTTCGAAGGCTCGAAGCCCACAGCCATAGCACAGATGTAAAATGATAGTTTGTTGTAAGTTGGCTTTTGTATAGAGTTGTTTTATTTCTTCTTGGGTGAGTATTTCTCTTTCTGCTTTTGTAGCTTTGGGGAGTTGAAGCTCATAATAATTAAATGGATTTTTTTTAATGAGTTTTTCTCTTTCTAAGTAACTAAAATAATGTTCTATACTTCTATAATATCCCTGTATGGTGTGAGTATTTAATGCCTTTTGTTGATAATAATTAACGTATTTTTTTAGATCCGAAGGTTTGACTTGTTGGAGTTCTTTTTGAGTGATTCTTATAAAATGGTGGATGTTTCTTATTCGTTGTTCGACAGATAATTTATGGTAACCTAGTATGAGTAATTCTTCTTTATACGATGCTTTATGTATCATTGTCCTACACTGTTTTTTAAAATGATGCGCCGATTACTTTTATTCCTTGTTTTACAGTACTTTATACTTATTTTATCGGCTCATTATAGGTATATTCTAGGCTCACTTTAGACTCATTTTACTACTCTTTTAACTTACCTAACATTGTTTGTAATTGTTCTTCGCTCAATGTTTTAAAGTTGTCCCAATGGGCTATTTTGTATTGATTGCCTTTGCCCATTTTACCAATTTTTGATAAATATTCACAAGATACTAAATCAGTTAAATATCGGTTTATTTGCGCTTTACTTAGTGTATAATGGTCTTTGATGTCGAAGCGTGTAAATTTTATATCTTCTCGTTTCTTGTCTTCTTTTTTAGCCTTTTTTTCTGCAAACTTTTTTAAGGATTCGTAAAAGGTTCTGACTTTCCCCTCCAGTTCATCCATTTTTAATATAATACTGTTTTTCATTAATAATAAACCATTGATTACGTCTTCTTTCTCTGCGATTAATTGCCCTTGTGGGGTTTTGTTTCTTTGATACTGATTCAGTAGTACTATTTGATTGATTACCCCCATTACTATATCGTGCATTCGGGTGGGTTTGTGTACATTCTCGGGCAGTTCCACGAGGTTTGCATAAGGGTTTATCACTTCATAGACTTGTAATAATTTGATACATTCTCTTAAAAATAGCCTTATTTGTTCTTGCTCTTGTTTGTTGATTTCGCCTTGATAGACTTTGTTTTTATACTCAATGATTCGTTTGGTTTGCTCCTTGGATTCATCGACCGATAACACTATAATTCTACTCATATTATCCTCGTAGAGTTCGCCTTTGGTGGTGGCTGATAGACTGGCAAAAGATACTTCTACCTCTTTTATTTTACCGTCGGCATTGCCTTTTTTGTCTTTGATAGAAGTCGAGGAGGATAATTTTTTGTTAGAGATCATTTCACGCACTGCCAGTAAAGCTTCTTCTTTTAGTCCGTCTAAATCTTCAAAAACAATAAGCTTATACATAAATTCTCCGTTCTTATAATTATACAAACTACTTTCTGTAACTCGGGTTAAATAAATCACATCTTCGGGCGGTATGAGTAATGCTATTTGTTTGATGGTGTGTGTTTTGCCACTTCCTGAGCTTCCCTGGTATAATACGTGTAAATTGTAATTCATTTTATAGGTGGTTGCTGTTACAAACTGTAATAATCGGTTATCCTCTTCCCCTACAATGCCTATTTTTCCTAGTAAGTCATTGATATTGTGTAATAAATTATGAGCTTTTAGTAAGTCGAGGGGTTTTGTTAATCCTTGTAATGGTAGGACTTTCTTTGGTGTGGATAGAATTGGTTTTACTTCTTGTTCAATTTTTTCTACTATTGCCTTTTCACTACTGCCTATTGCCTTTCTTTTTTCCAATAGTTCCATAAAAATTTCTTTATCGTAAGCGACTAAAAGGCTGTTTACATCCTCATTTTCGGGGGTTTCAACTCGGGTAAGCCCCCTAACCCCCAAAGGGGGAATAAGAGCGAGTAATTCCTTTGCGTATTTTGCTATCGCCGTGCGACCTGCTTTGTCTCCGTCAAAGAAAAATATTACTTCTTCTAATTCTTTTAGGTTTTTGATGGCTTCTAGGTGTTCTGGTGTTAAGCCGTTTGTACCATAGCACGCTAAAAGGCTATAATTATTTGTGATTTCGGGAATGTGTAAAAGGCTGGCACAATCGATAATAGCTTCGGTTAAAATGAGTTTTTTGGTTTCGGGGTTTGGATAATGGGGGAATAATCCTTTTGATTCTTTTAAGTAAAAATGTTTGTAGTTTTTAGTATCGTCGGCTATACGATAATATAAGCCTGTGATTTGATTGGCTTGGTTTCTAAGAGCAAAGACAATGGATTTTAAACCAAATACATTATAAGCCTTTTCGCCTGTTTTAGATAATATATTTGATTCTGATAGTAAACCAAATTCTAACCCCTGGGCGATTACTTCTTTTCGAGCTTCTGCTGGATTGGCTTCGTTTTCAAAGCGTCCTGCGTGATGGAACTGCCCCGAATTAAAACCGACTAAGCCTCTTTTTTCTAGTAATGAAAGTAGATTTCTGCTTTGTAAATAGTCTCTTGCTGGTTGACTTAAATACACTGATTTTATAAAGGTTTCGTATAGTTTTTCTAAAAATTCAATTCGTTTTTCTTGATCCATTGGTTTTGTGGTTATGGGTTGGTGTTTTATTTCGGGTGGATTGCCTGCAAGTGCTGTACATTTTAAAAGGGCTTGGTGTTTTGAGAAAGCCTGTCCGCCTGTGGCGGATTCAAAGTCTTGTACAAATTGGATTTGGTCGCCTTTTGCTCCGCAAGCGTGGCATTTGTAAAAGTCTTTTTCTAAATTGACTTGTAAAGAGGCGGTTTGTTCCTTCCCTCCAGTTCGGGATGACAGGTGAAAAGGACAAAATAACATTTTGTTTTTGTTTGGCTGTAGGTTGTAATGTTGTAATACTTGGCTTAAACTTAAAGTTTGTTTGATGTCTTGGATGTCCATAAATAAAGGCTTTAAAAAATTTGTGTTTAATTTCACAACAACAAAAATAAAATAAAGTTTTTATTATAACAACTTAATTGTTTTTAAAATTACAACTATTTGCAAATAGTATTTGTTTTCAATACTTTTGTAGTATGAGTCTAGCTGATAACATAAAGAATATAAGAGAGCAGAAAAATTTCAAACAAATTGAGGTCGCTAACTATATTGGTGTAGATAAATCTGCTTATTCTAAAATAGAAAAAGGAACTAGAAGCCTAGCTGTTGAAGAGATTGAAAAAATGGCACAACTTTTCAATATGACAATTGACCAAATAATACATTATGATGGTTCAATACCTAAAGAGGTAATTTTAGAAGATAAAACAGAGTTAGAGCAAATAAGACTAATACAACAGCTTGAAGATGAAGACAAGCAAACAATATTTAAACTAGTTGAGAAGATGCTCACTAACAAAAAATTCAAAGACTTTTTTAATAAAAATGTAGCTACTTTATAATAAAAAAGCCGTCAAAAATGACAGCTTTTTTACTTTTATAATTTCTATCGTTTAAAAATCACTTTTTTGTAATATTCTTATTCTCAAACACTTCCCTTATAAGGGACTCTTTTTTCTAAAAAGATCGTAGAAGTAGCAGCTCTTTTTATAAAAAGATCGTAGAAATAGCAGAGCAATCTAGTTTAATAGGTTTTTCTCAATAAGTTCTTCAAAAGATTTATTTAATTCTTCAGTTTCATCATTATCATGATAATATATCCAAACTTTATTGTCTGGAGATATAAAAACAGGATCTCCATTTCCACTTATAGAAATAACATAGCTTTCTTGTATTAAATCACATCTATTATCATTTAAATAATTATCTCTAAAATCATTTGATAAATCTACCACAGTTTCTTCTGACAACATATCACAATTATTAAAACCATATACAGGAAAACCTGTAAAACTACCACCAAAAAGACTTAAAAATTGTATGTAATCTTTATCAAAATTGACATTAAGCTCTTTTTCTGCATTTTTAATTATTTCTTCATCAACAGGCTTTCCTGCAAACAATTCATTTTCAGATAGTATTGATTTAATTTTATCTATAATTTCTTGTTTCATATTTGCTATTTACATTTTATACCTCTTTTATTAAGTTCAGTTTCTGCTAAATGAGTATGATATTCTTTTCTCCAATTATCAAATGCATCTCTTTCTGCTTTTGTTAACCCTCCTCCTTTTGTTTTACCAAATGGATGTTGACCAGGATTTGTATGTTTTTTATCATGATGTTTAGCTGGCATAGCAACTATTGGTCCATTAGCATTTTGCTTATAATGATGTAAAACAATAACATTACCTTGTTTGTCTTTAGGAGACAAACCAAATCCACTTCTTTTATTAGCATAATACAAGGATGTCAATTCCTTATCAGACAAATGACTTATATCTGTATAACCATTTACCTGTAAAGATGTTCCAGCACTATCAGTGAAGTTGACAACACTTAATGGGTTTGAACTTAACCCAAACGGATCCACCCACGAATTAGAATCGTGTACATACGCATAAAAAGTCGGGTTATTTCCAAGTAAACCAATAGGGTCTTGAGAGAGATAACACTGTACCACTTTTTGACCCTGTACAATACCCTTTTGAGCCATCGACAGACATCCTTTTGACTCTCGTGGGTACAAGTTCAAAGGTATCAGCAATAGGATTAAAAGCAGTTTTAGCAGTTTCATTATTTCAAAAATAGCTTATTTTTTATTTCATCTGAAAAAAAAAGATTGTTTTTTGATCGATTAAACAAGGCAGACACAAAACTAACTTTGAGTGTTTGCCTTTGGTTTACAGGTGCTTTAGTGTTGTGGTGCTTGTTTTTTTAAACGATTGCTGGAGGATTCATTTGATTTGGAACGATTAACATCCTAAAGCAATCGTTTAAAAAAACGAGCTCTGCGGAGCAGTTAACCACTAATCTTACCACGTCTTACCTTTTTAAATTTTTGTGATAAAAACCAAACAAAGATGCGAGGCTAGAAGTCCGTAAGGCGAACTAGACGAGGATTTTGTGCAGGTTTTTGAACAAATAATTTAAAAATGCAAACTCTTGCGAAGCTCCTATTTTCGGGCGGGAGCGTTGGAGAGGGGCTATTTTACATAAATGCCAGTTATAGCTTTCAAGGCGAAGCGAACCCGCAGGGCTTGAACTATAACTGCCAATTATGTAAATATAGCTTTGGGGCGGTTTGAGCCTTGGCAAGCGGTTGTTTTTTGGAAAGGGAAGACAAGCTAATAAAAAAAGGCTTTTTTGTGTGCGAGGGGTTGGGAAAACAAAAAGCCTTTTTTTATGGGCTTGTAGCGTGGGGAAAACAACGGCTGTGAGGGTGGGGAAAAAACCGCCGGAGCGTTGGGGAGCGTTGGACGGGCGGGTGAAAATACTTGGTGCGAAGCACACCGCTTTTAATTAATTGGAACGGCTAAAACCCGAGTTTTACTTCGAGTTTAGCACTTTTAAGCGATTGTTTTTTTTACAAGTTCTTTTTCTACTTCTTGCTAGACTTCCCGAGTTTTAGTTATCTGGATTATCTGTTCTCTGATGTTAAAAACAATTTCATTGTTAATTTCTAAAAGGTCATTGTAACTTTTAAAGAGAAGGCTTAGGGTTTGACTTTGTCCTATTAATTTCTAATAAAAGGTAATAGATTTCCTTGTCCGATTGATTCGGATTCTTGTTGTTTTCCATAGTTATAAAATTTAAAATGTTTACTGTAAAGGATGCAAAAGATTGATTTTTGCTTTTAGTTCTTCGAACTGAGTTGTTTTGTATTGTTGTGTTGTTCCACTTATTTTGTGTCCTGCAAAGACTTGTACTACTCTTACATCGTGCTGTATTAATAAGTTTTTAATGACGCTTTGTCTTATTTTGAGCGGTGTAATTTGTTTTTCTTTTGTTCGAGATTTATTGAGGTATTCGCCAATGTCATTGGTATTGTAGGCTTTGTTGGTTCTTGTGGTAAATAAATAATCTTCTGGCTTTTTTTCTTTGAGGTATTCTATGTAATTAATGTATTCTGTACAGAGATAGATTTGATAGGCTTTTAAGGGTAGGGTTCTGTTTTTTAGGGTGATTTCTGCTTTTTCTAGATTGATGTCTTTTACTTTGATGGCTATCAGTTCGCTAGTGGTCAGGGCTTGTTCTATGAGTAAACTCACCATTAGTTTTTTATGTTTGGGGGTTTGTTGGTAATATTCTTCTAATTGTTTGGTGGTGCATAGATTTTGGGTTTTAATGGTTTTGTCTATTTTATCTATTAATATGAGTTTTTTGATAGGATGATCTTTTCTTATTCCACTGTATTGTAAATATCTGTAATATACTTTGATGCTATGAAGATGATTGGCTATGGTTCTGTATTTTTTGTTGCTTTCTCTAAGGATTTTAAGGTAACGCAATATGTCATTTAATGTAGCTTTTTCGTGATTAATGGTGTGCTGTTGGTACTTCTTGATGCAACAGTATAAACTTTTATGATTGGATGGACTAAAGTTGTTTTGGATATATTCTTTTAGAGTCATCATAATTATAATTTTTTGAGTTGGTATTTATTTATTCTTGTATATATTTCTGTGGTTTCCATTTGGGAGTGTCCTAAAAATGCTTGTACTTGTGGGAGCTGTACGCCGTTCTCCAGTAGATGTGTAGCGATGGAATGACGCAAACCGTGCAGGGTTATTTTTGCTTTTACACTGGCTTTTATGGCTAGTTTTTTTAGGATCATTAAAGCGGTGTATCTTTTTAGTGGGGTGCCTGCTTTGTTGTATAAAATGTGTTGATTTTTCATTGTGGTGTATTTTATGGTTTCTAAATAATTGATTAGGTCCTGGTTTATTTTTTCACTTACTGGGATGACTCTGTATTTGTTGTTTTTGCCTTTTTGAACCGTTACTGTTTTTTGTTGAGTATCGATGTCTTTTACCGTGATTTGTTCCATTTCGAAGGCTCGAAGCCCACAGCCATAGCACAGATGTAAAATGATAGTTTGTTGTAAGTTGGCTTTTGTATAGAGTTGTTTTATTTCTTGCTGGGTGAGTATTTCTCTTTCTGCTTTTGTAGCTTTGGGGAGTTGAAGCTCATAATAATTAAATGGATTTTTTTTAATGAGTTTTTCTCTTTCTAAGTAACTAAAATAATGTTCTATACTTCTGTAATATCCCTGTATGGTGTGAGTATTTAATGCCTTTTGTTGATAATGATTTACGTATTTTTTTAGATCTGAAGGTTTGACTTGTTGGAGTTCTTTTTGGGTGATTCTTATAAAATGGTGGATACTCCTTATTCGTTGTTCGACAGATAATTTATGGTAACCTAGTATGAGTAATTCTTCTTTATACGATGCTGTGTTTATCATTGTCCTACACTGTTTTTTAAAATGATGCGCCGATTACTTTTATTTCTTGTTTTACAGTACTTTACACTTATTTTATCGGCTCATTATAGGTATATTCTAGGCTCACTTTAGACTCATTTTATTACTCTTTTAACTTGTCTAACATTACTTGTAATTGTTCTTCGCTCAATGTTTTAAAGTTGTCCCAATGGGCTATTTTGTATTGATTGCCTTTGCCCATTTTACCAATTTTTGATAAATATTCACAAGATACTAAATCGGTTAAATATCGGTTTATTTGTGCTTTGCTTAGCGTGTAATGGTCTTTAATGTCGAAGCGTGTAAATTTTACATCTTCTTTTTTCTTGTCTTCTTTTTTAGCCTTTTTTTCTGCAAACTTTTTTAAGGATTCGTAAAAGGTTCTGACTTTCCCCTCCAGTTCATCCATTTTTAATATAATGCTGTTTTTCATTAATAATAAACCATTGATTACGTCTTCTTTTTCGGCGATTAATTGCCCTTGTGGGGTTTTGTTTCGTTGGTATTGATTGAGCAGTACTATTTGATTGATTACCCCCATAACGATGTCGTGCATTCGGGTGGGTTTGTGAACATTCTCGGGCAGTTCCACCAGATTTGCATAAGGGTTTATGACTTCATAGACTTGTAATAATTTGATACATTCTCTTAAAAATAGCCTTATTTGTTCTTGCTCTTGTTTGTTGATTTCGCCTTGATAGACTTTGTTTTTATATTCAATGATTCGTTTGGTTTGCTCCTTGGATTCATCGACCGATAACACTATAATTCTACTCATATTATCCTCGTAGAGTTCGCCTTTGGTGGTGGCTGATAGACTAGCAAAAGATACTTCTACCTCTTTTATTTTACCGTCGGCATTGCCTTTTTTGTCTTTGATAGAAGTCGAGGAGGATAATTTTTTATTAGAGATCATTTCACGCACTGCCAGTAAAGCTTCTTCTTTTAGTCCGTCTAAATCTTCAAAAACAATAAGCTTATACATAAATTCTCCATTTTTATAATTGTACAAACTACTTTCTGTAACCCTAGTTAAATAAATCACATCTTCGGGCGGTATGAGTAAGGCTATTTGTTTGATGGTGTGTGTTTTGCCACTTCCTGAGCTTCCCTGGTATAATACGTGTAAATTATAATTCATTTTATAGGTAGTTGCCGTTACATATTGCAATAGCCTGTTATCTTCTTCTCCTACAATGCCTATTTTTCCTAGTAAGTCGTTAGTATTGTGTAGTAAATTAGGGGTTTTTAAAAAGTCGAGGGGTTTTGTGTTTTTAGCCACAGATTTTAAGGATTTTACTATTGCCTTTTCATATAAGATTGCTTTGCTTTGTTCCTCGCAACTCCTCGCAATGACAGCCTTTCTTTTCTCCAATAGTTCCATAAAAATTTCTTTTTCATAAGCGACTAAAAGGCTGTTGATGTCCTCATTTTCGGGCGTTTCAACTCGGGTAAGCCCCCTAACCCCCAAAGGGGGAATAAGAGCGAGTAATTCCTTTGCGTATTTTGCTATCGCCGTGCGACCTGCTTTGTCTCCGTCAAAGAAAAATATTACTTCTTCTAATTCTTTTAGGTTTTTGATGGCTTCTAGGTGTTCTGGTGTTAAGCCGTTTGTACCATAGCACGCTAAAAGGCTATAATTATTTGTGATTTCGGGAATGTGTAAAAGGCTGGCACAATCGATAATAGCTTCGGTTAAAATGAGTTTTTTGGTTTCGGGGTTTGGATAATGGGGGAATAATCCTTTTGATTCTTTTAAGTAAAAATGTTTGTAGTTTTTAGTATCGTCGGCTATACGATAATATAAGCCTGTGATTTGATTGGCTTGGTTTCTAAGAGCAAAGACAATGGATTTTAAACCAAATACATTATAAGCCTTTTCGCCTGTTTTAGATAATATATTTGATTCTGATAGTAAACCAAATTCTAACCCCTGGGCGATTACTTCTTTTCGAGCTTCTGCTGGATTGGCTTCGTTTTCAAAGCGTCCTGCGTGATGGAACTGCCCCGAATTAAAACCGACTAAGCCTCTTTTTTCTAGTAATGAAAGTAGATTTCTGCTTTGTAAATAGTCTCTTGCTGGTTGACTTAAATACACTGATTTTATAAAGGTTTCGTATAGTTTTTCTAAAAATTCAATTCGTTTTTCTTGATCCATTGGTTTTGTGGTTATGGGTTGGTGTTTTATTTCGGGTGGATTGCCTGCAAGTGCTGTACATTTTAAAAGGGCTTGGTGTTTTGAGAAAGCCTGTCCGCCTGTGGCGGATTCAAAGTCTTGTACAAATTGGATTTGGTCGCCTTTTGCTCCGCAAGCGTGGCATTTGTAAAAGTCTTTTTCTAAATTGACTTGTAAAGAGGCGGTTTGTTCCTTCCCTCCAGTTCGGGATGACAGGTGAAAAGGACAAAATAACATTTTGTTTTTGTTTGGCTGTAGGTTGTAATGTTGTAATACTTGGCTTAAACTTAAAGTTTGTTTGATGTCTTGGATGTCCATAAATAAAGGCTTTAAAAAATTTGTGTTTAATTTCACAACAACAAAAATAAAATAAAGTTTTTATTATAACAACTTAATTGTTTTTAAAATTACAACTATTTGCAAATAGTATTTGTTTTCAATACTTTTGTAGTATGAGTCTAGCTGATAACATAAAGAATATAAGAGAGCAGAAAAATTTCAAACAAATTGAGGTCGCTAACTATATTGGTGTAGATAAATCTGCTTATTCTAAAATAGAAAAAGGAACTAGAAGCCTAGCTGTTGAAGAGATTGAAAAAATGGCACAACTTTTCAATATGACAATTGACCAAATAATACATTATGATGGTTCAATACCTAAAGAGGTAATTTTAGAAGATAAAACAGAGTTAGAGCAAATAAGACTAATACAACAGCTTGAAGATGAAGACAAGCAAACAATATTTAAACTAGTTGAGAAGATGCTCACTAACAAAAAATTCAAAGACTTTTTTAATAAAAATGTAGCTACTTTATAATAAAAAAGCCGTCAAAAATGACAGCTTTTTTACTTTTATAATTTCTATCGTTTAAAAATCACTTTTTTGTAATATTCTTATTCTCAAACACTTCCCTTATAAGGGACTCTTTTTTCTAAAAAGATCGTAGAAGTAGCAGCTCTTTTTATAAAAAGATCGTAGAAATAGCAGAGCAATCTAGTTTAATAGGTTTTTCTCAATAAGTTCTTCAAAAGATTTATTTAATTCTTCAGTTTCATCATTATCATGATAATATATCCAAACTTTATTGTCTGGAGATATAAAAACAGGATCTCCATTTCCACTTATAGAAATAACATAGCTTTCTTGTATTAAATCACATCTATTATCATTTAAATAATTATCTCTAAAATCATTTGATAAATCTACCACAGTTTCTTCTGACAACATATCACAATTATTAAAACCATATACAGGAAAACCTGTAAAACTACCACCAAAAAGACTTAAAAATTGTATGTAATCTTTATCAAAATTGACATTAAGCTCTTTTTCTGCATTTTTAATTATTTCTTCATCAACAGGCTTTCCTGCAAACAATTCATTTTCAGATAGTATTGATTTAATTTTATCTATAATTTCTTGTTTCATATTTGCTATTTACATTTTATACCTCTTTTATTAAGTTCAGTTTCTGCTAAATGAGTATGATATTCTTTTCTCCAATTATCAAATGCATCTCTTTCTGCTTTTGTTAACCCTCCTCCTTTTGTTTTACCAAATGGATGTTGACCAGGATTTGTATGTTTTTTATCATGATGTTTAGCTGGCATAGCAACTATTGGTCCATTAGCATTTTGCTTATAATGATGTAAAACAATAACATTACCTTGTTTGTCTTTAGGAGACAAACCAAATCCACTTCTTTTATTAGCATAATACAAGGATGTCAATTCCTTATCAGACAAATGACTTATATCTGTATAACCATTTACCTGTAAAGATGTTCCAGCACTATCAGTGAAGTTGACAACACTTAATGGGTTTGAACTTAACCCAAACGGATCCACCCACGAATTAGAATCGTGTACATACGCATAAAAAGTCGGGTTATTTCCAAGTAAACCAATAGGGTCTTGAGAAATATAATTCCCAATAGTACAATCATAATACCTAAACCTATTATAGTACAGCCCTTCTAATTCCAGATCTTCATACTGTCCGAGTTGCCTAAAAGGAATAAAGGATTTTTCTCCTTTTAAGTCACGTAAACCTCCGTAAATATCATAATCTGTGCTCCAAACTAAAGAACCGTTTTCGCTATAACATTGTACGGGTCTGCCTATATAATCGGAAATTATACTAAATTGCGCCTCTCCTTGTATTTTAGCACTAGGAACAAAGCTATTTTCCTGATACACCCAAGTTACCAGATCATTAATTGCCTCTTTTTGACTTAAATAAACTTCTCCTAATTCATTAACAGAAGTTTCTGCCTCCTGCCCTTTTGAGTATGTCCACTCATGCAAAAGAACGTTCCCATCCCAAAGGTAACGATTTGTTTTTTCATTACCAATAATCTTTTTTATTCTTCTACCCAAAGCATCGTATTCCATACCAATGACGGTACCATCGGGTTTTTTAACGCTTTTTAGCATCCCGTTGCCATACCAATTGTACTCCCAATCGCCTTGTTGCCATTGTTGGTAGGCAATTTCTTGTTGTTCTTGTTTTTCTTTTAGTTGGGTGTATTCTTGTTTTTCTTTTTCTGTATAAATACGGTCTGTTTGCAAATAATAGGCCAGCTCTCCTCGTTTGGGCTTGTCTTCTGTAATTTCTTCTATAAAGAAAGAAAATTTAGTGGGTTTTTGTTTTTCCTCTTGGCGTTTTTGTATTTGTGTGTGTGCTACATTGCGTTTGCTTTTTAAACGTAGGTTTCCTTCTCCATCGTATACATAATACCAGTTGAGGTCTTTTAGGAGTTTGCCGCCTTTGCCGTATACCCGATCTTTTTGTTCTTTGGTCTTATAAAGGTTGCCTACTTCATCGGGTAGTTTGTAGTCATAACTTCCGTCTTCGTATTGGGCAGAGGCAAGGTTACCAAAACTGTCGTATACGTACTGTATTTGTCCTCCTGTAAGGGCATTAATGGTTTGTTGTAATCGGTGGTTGGCATTCCAGATGTATTGGCGGTGGTAGGTGTCTTTATGACCCCGATGTACTTTTTGGGCAATGGGTCTTCCTGCTGCATCATACTGGTTACTTATGGTTATGCCTCCTGTTATACTGCGTTCTATTTCTTGCCCTAGTGCATTGTATTTTAGTTGGGCTTCCCAGGCTTGTTTTTGCGCTTCTTTTAGAGTATTTGTTTGGGCTGTTATTTTTTCTAAAAGTCCTTTTTTGTTGTAGGTGTTTTGTAAATCGGCACCTAAAGAAGAGGTCATTTTGATACGGTTCCCGTTTCGGTCGTATTCAGAAATGATCGTAAAGCCTTGGTCGTCTTTAAAATCGCTGGTTTGGGTTTCCTTTATCACCCGTCCCATTTTATCACGCTCTAAAAGAATGCTCACATCTTGGTTTTTGGCTTGTAGGAGTTGCCCTAGTTTGTTGTAAGCAAAGCTTTCCCAAGTTCCGTCATTATGATGCGCTCGTATAATGCGTCCTAGCGCATCGTATTGGTATTCGGTCCAGTTGTTATGGGGTCTTTGGGTACGTATTACCCATCCGTTTGCGTTGCGTTGGTATCGTCTGGTTAAAAAATCAAAACCTTCTTCTTGGGTAATGTTTCCTGCTTTGTCTCTTGTAAAACGGTATTTTTCGTTGTGTTCGTTGGTAATGCTGACCAACTGTTCCATTTTATCGTAGTCAAAAAATACTTTGGTTTTGTTTTCTTCGCGCATTTTAAGACTTCCCATAGGGGTATAATCAAATTTTATACTATGGTGTTGGTCGTTGGCTTCAATGATTTCATCATATCCGTTGTAAAGGAGTGTTGTAACGTTGTTGTCTGCTCCTTTTATAGAGGTTATTCGACCTAGTACATCATATATAAATGTTTGTGGGTTTTTACCAGGACTTTGAACACTAAGGACTTCTCCACGGTGATTATAGCGCCATTGGGTCTTATTTTTTTCTTGATCTATAAAACAAATTAAATTGTGTTGTGCATCATATTCTAAAACAGATCGGTTTCCTTCTTTTGATATTTCGCTAATGAGTCCTTGGGCATTGTAGTCAAACTGGGTAATACCGTTATCGGGTTCTATAATACTGTTAAGGAGGTATTTTTGCTTTTTTTTGTAGGTATAGGTTGTTTGATTGCCTTGGGGATCTATGGCAATAGACAGGCGTTGTTCTTTGTCGTAAATATAGTGTGCTACGCTGGTATCAGGGTATACAACAGCGGTTTTGTTTCCAAAATCATCATAGGTATAACCGGTCATGTGTCCTTCTGGGTCTATTTCACGATAGACTTCCATATACTCGGTATATTCGGTAAAATGGCTATTTCCGAGCGGATCGGTAACTTGGGTTACCAGTTGGTTGGGTTCATAGTAATAGGTGGTTACGGCACCGTTAGCATCGGTAACGAGGTTGTATCCTTTTTCAGGAAAATATTCTATCCATCCTTCTTGCCAACCGCCATCGCCCCAAGTGTGGGTGCATTTTGCACCTGTTTTATTGCCGTCGTATTCCCAATAAAAGGTCTGTCCGTTTCGATCGGTTTTTTCGATCATAAGGTGATGGTCGTATTTAATCTGGGTGCTTTTTTGTAAAGCATCTGTAATGCTGACCATGTTTTGATCTTGATCGTAAGAATAGCTTATTAAGGTATCTTCTCCTTTTTCGTGAAGGAGTGTAAGTTGTGTAATTAGGCCTGAATAATCGGTATAGGCTTTTATTTTTCTACCCGCACAGTCTTCTATCATAAAAAGATGGTTGCCTTTTAGGTACAATCGGGTTGTCAGTCCTGCTCTGTCTATAATTTGAGTTAAACGGTATTCATTATAGCCGTTGTAATGATCAAAGATATAGGTGGTAAAGGAGGTGTGATCGAAAGCTTGGAAATGGTTTTCAAAACGGGTTAGGGTTATTTTTTCTTGTCGTAGATAAAAATCGTCTCCCTCTTCTAATAAAGGAAAAGCGACTATTCGGCCGTCTTCTAGTCTTAGACCTAGAGCCTCTTCTTCTGGAAATAACGTTATACAACGGTCGTAATTACAATGTACACCGTGTCCTAACCAGCCATTAAAGGCGGAGTCAGAATACCATTTTCTTTCCCATTTTATGGGGTTTGGCGATTGGATTTCAAAATCGGTGCCTTCATAAATTACGGCTCCGTTAATAAGGTTTACGGGTTCAAAACCTGCTTTACAAAGTTGTTTGCTAAGCCAGTTGGGGCCTATAGCGTTTTGTAGTAAATGGTTGAATGCTTTTTTTCCGTATTTCATTAAGGTACTAAAGCCAATGCTGGATAATAGGCCTGCTAACGCACCGCCCCAATCAGGTACATAAGGTCCGCCCACTAGAACAGGGAGGCCTGTAGGAATGGGGATAGAAAAAGAGGTAGGGGCAAATAAAGTGGGGGCAAAAGGAAGCATTTTTTTGCCTATTTTGGTTTTTCCTAAACTAAGAGAAAGGGGCATGCCTATATCATTACAGGTCATTACGGCATATCCTTTGGGGCTTAGTCGGGTTCCGTCTGCATATACGTTTTGTGAGGCGTAAAAGTTCATGCTTTCGTGTCCAATGATCGGGGTCATCAACCAAGGTGGGGTAAAGAGAGGGATGTGCACTAAAGGAATAATGATCCCGCTGGTGTCTGAAACGCCTCTTTTAATTCCATTAACATGTACCGTGGCTCCTATAAAAGGAATATAATCGGCCGGATCTATGACTATTCCAATATAGGGATGAAAGGGATTGAAAGGCGGCATCGTTGTAAAATGGATGTCTATACCTATTATGGGGGTAAAGTGATTATCTGCTAATAACATACTCGAAACGTGTTTTTTTATGTGTTTTCATAGATGGGTTGAGTAGAGGAGGTTATTTTTTTGGCATATTCTCGCCACTCTTGACCGTAAATGGATTGCATTCTTTCTTCAATCTGATTTTTTTCAGATGGTGTTATGTTGGCACTGTTTAGTGCAAGGTATTTTTCTGTAATAAATGCAAAATTGATCCCTTTTAATAATTCATCTGATAGAGGGTATCCTTTTTCGAAACTGTTTTGTATGATTTTTTGGTATACAGCGCTACGATCATTTTTAAGGAGTAGTAGGGCGTAAATATGGGCCAAAATCATTTGTTCTATCAGCTGTGCTTTTTCGGCTATTTGAGCTTGTTTAACAAAATTATCTACGGCTTTTTCGGTATTCCCTATCATGCTATAATAGGATGCTTTATAAGAATAGAGTTGTATAAGTGTGCCGGCTAATATTGGTTGGTTTGGGTATTCTTTTTCAGCAATTAGAATGCCTTTGTCTAAGAGTCTGAGGATATGGGGTTCTTCTTTAAACTGAAATAAAAATCCCGCATAAATCAGGTGAGCAGATGCCCAAAAGGAGTGGTCTGCTGTAGATTTTGTTAAAGAAAGCATTTGTTTTCCCCAGTAATGTATTTGTTCTTTATCTTTTTTAGCGGCGCTTTCGCCTAATTCAAAAAGGTATTTCCTGAATTTAACCTGTGGATCGTTGGGGTTTCCTTGGGTGGCTAATTCTTTGTAAGAACGTGTCATATTTTGATCTGGAATATCCATAGTGACAGCTCGGGATTGGA
The DNA here is from genome assembly GCF_042182265.1 of Flavobacterium davisii. Lineage (NCBI taxonomy): Bacteria > Pseudomonadati > Bacteroidota > Flavobacteriia > Flavobacteriales > Flavobacteriaceae > Flavobacterium > Flavobacterium davisii. The sequence goes on along the minus strand of NZ_CP097869.1, from coordinate 975,580 downwards.
GATTTTCTACCGTTTTTGTATGTTTTTCTTTTCCTTTAAAGTCAATTAGTAGTATGCCATAATCTTGGAGTATGGGAGTCATTAGACTTTTTATAAAAAGATTAAAATCATCATAATCGGATACTTTTTTAGGTACCAGACCTAGGAGGATGAGGTTGTCTTTTTTGGATTCGAATTTTTTAAAACTTATAAGTAGTCGAATGAAAAGATTTTTTAGTTCATTTGAGTTTTTATGGGATAGGGTATGAAATTGATTTTTTAGTTCTTCAAAGTCTTCCCATTTCCATTGAGGGTATTTTTTTAGGTCGTTATCAAACGCGGTTATCCACTCCTTTAGAAGGTCATATAAAAACTGGTTTTCATTTTCAAATGGAATAGAAAACAAAAGGAATGAATCGGGGCTTTTGCCGTGTGCAGATGCTTCTATTTGGATGAATCCGTTAATTAAGATAAAATCTTCTTGATGGCATAGGAATTGAAATAGCCTTGCTTGGGGATTTTTTTTTCGCGTATTATCCCATATTTTGGCTATTTTGCTTATCCCAACGGCAATGGGGTTGTGTTCGTTACTTTGCATCTTCTTAGTTCAGATTTACGGTTCCTCCTTTTACATTGGTCATCCCAGAACCATTTACGTTAACTGTTGTAGACTCTATTGCTACTTCTGTTTCGCCATTAATTCCTATTTTAGGGGCTTTTTCTTCAATAAGTGATTCGCTGTTTGTTTTAACGGATGTGGTTCCGGTTATCTCGGCTTCTTTTGTCTCTATTTTTACTTTTACATCGCCGCTAATTACAATGGTACCGTCTTTTGTCATTTTAATTTCAGTTCCTCCGCAGGTAAATGTAATGCTTTCGTTTGCGTTGACGGTGGCGTTTCCAGCGCCATCAAATTTTAGTTCAACACTGCCTTTGTCGGTAAGGTGTACACTGCCGGCATTATCATCCATGTGGAGTTTGTTGCCGCTGGCTGTTTGCAAACCTTTAATATAATTGCCAGAACCGCCTTTGCCAGCACTGGCTTTTCCGTTAAACATAGCACCTAATACAAAGGGTCTTTCGGCATTGCCATTGTCAAAACCTATAATCACTTCTTCACCAACTTCGGGAATGATGTGCATTCCTTTGCCTTTTCCTGCATAAGGGGTTACGACTCTTAACCAAGGGGTTGTTAAGCCTTTTTTCTTTTGCCAAGGAAATTGCACTTTAATCATACCTTGGGGGTTGTCGTTTTGCATAACGATGGCTGATTGTTCTTCGCAAATAGGAAAAGCGTCTTCATCAAAGAATGGGGAAATAAAGATATCGGGTATGCCCACAAATTCATTGTAGTATTCGTTGCCGTCATGATAATGGCAGATTTCGATAATACGGTAGGTTTCCATGGCTTTTGCATTAATATCTGATATTTTGGCTTTGCCTCCCATTCTTAATTTGGGATCACGACTTCGGCCTCTTACTTGCATGGTGTGTTCTCTACTTTCTTTCTGACGACGGGCCATTTCTCTTAAATCTTTTTCTACGGTTTGTTGGGAAGTGGCGTTAAAAAGCATTTCGGATTTTTTTCTGAATACTTTTTCAGAAGCTTCTATGGCTGCTTGTTGAAAAGGGTTTACTTTTCTTTGTACATCGCTTTTCAAGGAGTCTGCGTCTCTTTCTTTTACTTCGGCGGAAATACTGTCGTATGCTAGGTATTTGAATAGTTGAGGTTTAATCATCATTTCAAATTCTATATCTATTAGGTCTATGTTTTCAGCAATTTCTACAGTGTCTTTTATTTCATTTCCAAAAACCAAATGCTGACCATCATAATAAAAATATTCACCGTATCTATGGGCCAATCTTTTAATGAATTGGTAATCGGATTCTTTGTATTGTACGCAATAAGGAATGATGTAATCTGTATTTAGGTTTTTAGTCGATATTGCTACTTCGCCATTATATTCTGCTAGGGCTTGTTTGATGATTTCATCTAGTTTTTTGTTTTCATAACTTTGGCAGTCTTTCCCGTTTTCTAATAGGATACTAGGAGAATAACCTGTAATATAGAGTTTCCCATATCCTCCTCCTTCGTCTTTTTTGTTTCGAATGTTGGCTATTATTCCTGTAAAGGTTTGGGTAATACTTCCAAAACGATGAAAGTGGATGCTTAATTTTTTTCCCAGTATGTTTTTGGAATTTTCCATTACGTATCCTTCAAAACTATCTAAAGAATCATCGGGTGTTATGATTGTAAAGCTGTCATGATCATTGGTCATTTGTCTTAATTCTACAACATAACTATTTTTGGCCAAAAAATCTTTTCCTTCTATATTTAGGGTACAATAAACTAAGGGACTGTCTTTGTCGTTCAAAAAATCATGGAATGTTTTTTTTGAAAAATATTTTTTTATATCATCAGGATGATTTAGACGACCTATGATACCGTCATTATTATTTTGATTATCAAGATCTTCCATTTCATTTGTTTTTTGACGGGTTATATACTGTCCTGCGCTTTTTATGGTGTCTTTGTTTTCAACTAATTTATTGAGTGCAGGATTAGATAATGATTCCGTGGTTTTTTGTGTTATTTCTGATGTAATGACTTCTGTAGATTCTTGTTTAATTTGTTCAACAAGTTGTGTTTTAACTCCGTCTAATTCTTCTTTTATTGGATTTTTTGAATGCGTATCTTTAATTGACATATCCTTAGTTTTTAGCGTTTAAAATGTTATTTAGGATTTTTAAAAATCAGTTATCGCCACTTTTTGTCGTGTGATACACCATTTACATCAAAATTTTTAGCAATAATTCGGATGCTTATTTGTAACGGTTCTGTGCTTTCTGAAGTAAAGTGTTCTTCAAAGAAAATACAATAACCTTTTTCAAATTGTAATTCTTGTAGTTTGCTCATAGCATCTCGGCGATAAAATATTATTTTACCGTTTTTGGCTTTGTTATGATCCAACATCCAGTCTAAAAAGTCAGGATTGCCTGTGCTTTCAAGTCGAATAAATATTTCGCCTCCTTGTGGCATTCCTTGCGGTTTACCTGTGTTATCTATAGATTGGGTAAAATTGTACTTGCATTCTAAAATGTTGTACATATTGCCGTCTAATTCTAATTTAGCTAAAAATGACATAGTGTTACGTTTTTAAAAAATTTCTGTTTTTGTTTGTATTAAGCTGTCTTCTTTGTAGTAATCGGATTGTTTTTCTGTTGTTTTTCCTTCATGATCTATTAGATATTGGTAGTGCCAACCTTCTTTCTTTTTGTTTTTAAATGGTCCTTCCCAAATTAGGTGGTTTGTTTGATCATAGTATTTTATATAACCTGTTCCTTCTTGTCCTAAAGAGGTTTGGTATATTTTTTTTCCTTCTTGTGATAAAACGATGTAATGATTGATGAAATGTCCGTTTAGGTCTGTTTCAAATTTTATATGCAACGATCCTGTGGGGTAAAAATCTTGTTGAATACCAACTAAATTATCATTTAAATAATTTCGTTCTTCTATTATTTTTTGCGTTTTGGAGTCAAATGTTCTCGCTTTTATTAGCTTGCCTTTGTTGGAGTAAAGGTATTCTTGGCTTTTATTATTTTGGTTGATTGGATCGAAGTATTTTTGCCATTTTCCTACTTTCATTCCATTCAGAAGAAGGCCTTGTTCAAAAGATTTTGAATCCTGTTCAAATATTCTAATAAAACCATTTTGTTTTACTTGTTGTATACTATCAACTAATAGAGAATCTTTTTTTTGCAAAAAGGCGACATCTGTATAAACTACTGCTTTATACAAGGCTTTTTCTTGTTTACAAGTTGTTAGGCTAAAAAAGAATAAGAGATATAATAATGTATAGGATTTCAAGGTCTAAAAAATTTAATGTTATCATTGTTTATTTCTCTACTTGAGGCCCAGCTGCTGGCATCGCATTTTTCGGTTCCATTACCAGAGGCTCCTCTTCCTGCTCCTCTGGAGCAAAATTCGTCGTCTTCAAATAGTTGTCCTCTCCTAACTTGTGTTACAATTTCTACATGTGTTCCTCCAAAAGCGGCTATATCGCCTATTTGCACGTTTTCTTTTTTTACGGGTTTAAGTTTTTCTCCATTCCATATTTGTCTGGCAGATAAGTACTTGCCATTAGATAAGATGGTGTAACCTGCCATAAATAAAGATTCCCCTACAAAAAGATTACAGGACCATTTCGCATCTTCTCCGTAAAAAACAACATAATATCCTGATTTCCAATTATCATAAGCTCTTTTTAAAGCGTAATAATCGGCGTCGGTTACTTTTCTGTCTTTATCAAATTGAGCTAATAAGAGTAAATATTTTCTTTGAGTTAGTACAAACCAGGAACTATCCATCCATTTTTTACTGAATCCATTAGGGGTTGATGGAAAATGAAGAGGTTTTCTTTTGGCATTAGCCAATTCTCCATTTTTTGTTAAAAAATAGCCTTTGTTTTCGTAAAAATCTTTATAACTGTTCATTATAACAGAGTCATTGGCTATCTTTTCTGCCTCTCTAGCTACTTTTTCACTCATATTTATTAGATGTTTTTAATGAGATTCTAATTTTAGTTTTGCTTGTAACGGGCTGTAGATGTAAACTGCTATTTAAAAAAAGGGTGTCAGAAAGCGATCATTTAATACTGAATTTATTGTTTTCATGAGCTGAAAAATCAAATGATTTATAATTACATAATTTACTTTTCTAATTTTTTATCTCGCTATTGGTACTTTATGATCTCCTCTTTTTAATCATCGGTGTTTATCTGGTCTTGAATTTGTTTTTCATTCCTGTTCGATGATTTTTCAATTGTTTGTAATAAACCTATTGTTAATAGGGATTTCATAATGGAATAGAAGAGAGGACTAACAAAGTAAAAAATGATTATAGTCTTTATGACACCCTTTTTTAATATATTAAACCCATTCGTTTTCGTAAGCGCCTGATCCTAATTCAATTTTTCTAGCTGAAATAGTAAAGGTTTCGGTTAATGGGTTTACACCAGTTGAGTCGAAGTTTTCTCTGAATTTTACAACATAAGCTTCTGAGAATTTTAATTCTTTTAAAACAGCATCGCTATCTCTTTTTAAGAATTTTACACTTCCGTCTTTTCTTTCAAAAGAGTTGGTCATCCATTCAAAGAACGAAGTGTCTGCTGTTCCTTCAATGGTTAATTCGATTTTGCCTCCTCTGGTAACAGTAGAAGGTCTGCCTGTTGCGTCTGTTTCTTGAAATAATCCGTAATTTACGTTTAATACGTTGTACTCTTTTCCTGCTACTGATAGTTTAGTTTTAAATGACATGTTATAAAAGTTTAAAGATTACAAAAGATATTGTATGTCTTAAATAGACATAGGAAATACTACAAAAGATGATTTTGAGAATAAGCGCTAGTTTGTATAAAACTATTGCGAAAAGATTATTTTGTGCTTGAAGTATCATTCATATATTTATTTTTAACAATAAAAACCACTTATGGAAACATATATGACTCAAATTTAACAAAATTTATTTAAAAAAACAAAATTATTTATATTTAATTTTAGGTGTTGATTTGTTTTGTTTGAAGTAAAAATGCAGGATTTTTCATGAATTTACATTGTTTACTAGGTATTAAAAAAGAGAATGTTTTATTTTTAAAACATTCTTTATTGGTTTTTAGAAAAAATTACAAGTTGTTAGAGCTAATGAAAATTGAGAAAGTATGCTTTTATATTTGGCAAAAGGACTTGAACTTAATATCTTCTAAAGTCCTTTTTTGTCTTTCATCTCGCGCATGAAGTCTAATGCGGAATCTGCGTTAAACTCAAATTAGGTCTTAGAAATTTTTTAAAAAACATATTTTATTGATTATTAGTGCTATATAAAACAAGAACTAGAATTAGCAAAAATAGCGCAACGATTTTCACACAAGTCTAAAGTGGAGAGGTAATAGGCAATAGGCAATAGTGAAGAGTGAAGAGTGAAGAGTGACAAACAGAATGGTGATTTATTTACTATAAAAAATTATTCGGCGCTCTTGTCATCCTATGTTTGTATAGGTAAGTTCTTTGAATATTTATAAATTTATTTCAACAGAAGAAAGAGAAAGATAAAAGCTAAATTTTGTCATGGGTCAAAAGACTGTTCGCGATGCTAGTTCCTTTCTCTCTCTGCTTTTGAACTTAGACAGTTCATCCCGACCCAAGGAGGGATCACATAAAGTAAACAACATAACACGCTCAAAAGAGGCAAGAGTGGAGAGGCAATAGCCAATAGCCAATAGGCAATAGGCAATAGGCAAGAGCCAATAGTGAAGAGTGAAGAGTGACAAACAGAATGGTGATTTATTTACTATAAAAAATTGTTCGGCGTTCTTGTCATTTATAAAATAGGATCGAAATCACATACGCTAAATAACGTGAGTTCTATATAAAAAACATTGATTTTTAGTATATTCCATAGAATCTTTGTGCTTCCGTTAGTGCTTTCTTTGTGTTTTTCGTCGTATAGCTATTACACAAAGAATTGCACAAAGTTTCTCAAATAAATACGAAAGAACTGTTTATTAGCATGTTAAAAGTTTTATTAAGTCGAACTCACGTTATTTTACTAAAATTTTTTTATACTCTGCTGTATTGTTCAACAGATCCGTTGCTGTTTTTATAATACTATTGTTTTTTGCGTAATATTGATAAAGTCCTTCTTTGTATTGATATCGTTTAATAAGCTCGTCTTTTAATAAATTTATAATTTCAACTTTATTTTTATCTAACGCTACCTCATCTGCTTTTTGCAAAGCTTGTTGTAAAGCTTCGTATTCTGATTTAATTTGCACATCCATTTTTTCTTTTTTAGCTTGTTCTAATACGGCTTTGAGTGCTCGATCTGTGTTTGTATCAAAAGAAAATTTTTGTGTTTTTAAGTAATTTTTAAAATGGATAAAATCAGTATCTCCTAAATTAGGAATTGTATTGCCTAAATTGGGGTTTTTATAATAATATTGATTGGCATAACTAAATATAGCATCTGCTCTTAGCAAGGCATCGGCTATAGTACTTGTTTTACTTTCTTCTAATTCAATATCAGGCAGGATGCCACCACCGTCATATACTGTTCTGCCTTTTCGTGTTTTAAAAGCATTATAATTTTTTGCATCTGTCCGTATGGCTTTACCATTCGCGTCTTTTTTTGAATAGTCTAGCGCTTGTATACAACGCCCTGATGGTGTATAGTACCTAGAAATAGTTACCTTTAATTGTGTTCCGTAGGTTAGATCAATAGGGCGCTGTACCAATCCTTTACCAAAACTTCTAGAACCTATTATAACGGCCCTATCTAAATCTTGAAGTGCACCCGAAACGATTTCACTAGCGGAGGCACTTTTGCCATCAACAATTATAGCCAGCGGAATTTCGAGATCTACAGGTTGTTTAGATGTTCTATACACGTTATTGTGTTTTTCTACTTTGGATTTTGTCGTTACAATTATTTCACCGGCAGGGACAAATAAATTACATATATTAACCGCTTCGTGTAAAAGACCTCCTGGATTCCCTCTAAGATCTAATATAATTTGGGTTGCTCCTTGATCTTTTAAGTTTTCTAATGCTTCACGTGTTTCGCTGGAAGCTTTTGCATTAAATTGTGACAGCACTATATAACCTGTTTTGGAGTCAGCCATACCATAGTAAGGAACTGCTTTTACATCTATTTCATCTAAAATTAATGAAGTTGTTTTTAATTCGTCATTTCTTTTATAATGTATCGAAATTTTAGTATTCTTACTCCCCTTAAGAAGTTGGGATACATCTTCTTTAAAATCAGCTAAAAGGACATCATTAATTTTGATAATTTCATCGCCTGCCTTTAAACCTGCTTTATCAGCAGGATATCCTTTATAAGGTTCGCGTATATATGTTTTACCTTCTTTTCGAGTTATCATAGCTCCTATGCCTGTATATTCGCCTGTATTGTTTATTTTGAAACGAACTACATCTGCTTCATTAAAATAGACTGTATAAGGATCTAATTCGGCTAACATGCTCTTTATAGATCTATCCATTAATTCGGCTGGATTGGTTTGGTCAACATAGTTCATGTTAACCGTTTTAAATAAAGTTGTAAAGATTTCAATTTGCTTAGCTATTTCAAAAAAATCTTCTTTAAAACTGGCTCCTAGAAATAAAAAACCTCCTGCAATTGCAGGTATAATATATCTTTTTTTTATAAATAGATTCATAGTATACTGTTTACTAAAATACTTTATAAGGGATGAAAAAATTATAGCTTTTTTATAAAACTATAAAATAAACTCTGTAATATAATATTTTTAATTTAAATTTTAAGATTCTGAATTAGTATTCTAAATTTCCTATATGACGCATTACTCGGATGGTTTTATTTTTCCTTTTTTCAACATAGTTAGAAGATCCAACGGCTTTGTATTTTCTTGGACTAGGAAGTATAGCGGCTATTGAAGCGGCTTCGTATTTGGTAAGACTTTTAGAGCTTTTATGGAACCAGTATTGACAAGCGGCTTCTGCACCATAAATGCCATTACCCATTTCGATACTATTTAAATAAACTTCCATAATTCGTTTTTTACCCCAAATTAATTCAATTAGAACGGTGTAATAAGCCTCTAATGCTTTACGTAAATAACTACGCCCTTGCCATAAGAAAACATTTTTAGCTGTTTGCTGTGAAATGGTACTTCCTCCTTTTAATTTTTTTCCTTTTAGGTTTCCTTTGAATGCTTTATTCATAGCAGAAAAATCAAATCCATTATGTTGAAGAAAAAGACCGTCTTCACTAGATATTACGGCTTTTTGTAAATTAAGGGATAGATCATCAATGGGTACCCAATCATGTGAAAAGATAACGTCTTTACCAGCTGCTTTATTTTCTATGGCTCGTATGATCATTAAAGGGGTAAAAGGAACGGGAACATATTTAAATAAAAAGACAAATGCTATTGAAACTATATTAAAATACAGGAAACATTTCCATAAAAATAATTTCATCTTCGTCATGAAATGAGATGATTGGTTTTTAGACTTTGTTTTGGTATTTGTTTTGGTATTCGTATTTTTTTTTGTTGTCATTTATATTAAATCTGCTAATTCTTGTCCTATTAAACTTCCTATTGCAACTCCCATACCTCCCATTCGTACACCACAACAAACATTTGTTGAAAGAAATTGTACGATTGGTTTTTTATGAGTACCTACTCCCATAATACCACTCCAACGATGCGCAATAGCCACTTTTGTTTGCGGCAAAATTACAGTTTTTAATAATTCTTCCAATTTGTTTTGTATTAAACCTGTTGGGTTTAATGAAGTGGTTGTTTCACCTTCAAAATCTAAATTTCGTCCGCCTCCTAATAAAATCCGATTGTCTATATTTCTAAAATAATAATATCCTTTATCTAAATGAAAAGTACCTTGAATTGCTAAATTGTATATAGGTTCTGTTATCAGTACTTGTGCTCTAGCTGGTTTTACCTCATCCTTTGTTAGGTGTCCTGCAAATCCATTGGTAGCAAAGAGTAGTTTTTTGGTTTTGAATGTATAATCAGACAAAATTACTTCTACTGCATTTCCTAGCTCTATATAATTTTTAACCATTTGATTATTTAAGATCAAGATATTGTTTGTGTGCGCTTTTTTTAGTAATGCTTGCATCATATTGCCTGTATCAATTTGGGCTTCAAATGGATTAAAAACGGTGTATTCTTTTATATTTTTAAAATCAAAATGATCTGTTTGTTTTTTAAAAACAGTTGTTTTAAATAAGGGATGAAGAAGATCATTTATAAAAGGGAGCTTATCTAAACATTCTTGATAACTAGTATCCTCTTCTGATAAAAATAATTCATAGCCTCCATAGGGTTTTAGATTAATAGTTGCATCTCCGAGGTTTTTACGTAATAATTGCAATCCATTCCAACGTTTTTGAACTAATTGTATTACTTCTTCTTCTGTATGATTTTTTAGATCATCTAAAATTTCTGATAGTGAACCAAAGCAAGCAAATCCTGCATTTTTTGTGCTGGCACCTTCTGGCAACATTCCTTTTTCTACTATAAGAATTTTACTTTTAGGAAATCGTTCACGTAAGCGTAGAGCTGTGTGTAAGCCTACTATACCACTTCCTACTATGGTAAAATCAATTGCTGTAAACCAATTTTTTATTTCCCAATAACTTAAATACATTTTTTATAACTAATTTGAAAGGTCGTTCCTTTATTAATTTCAGAATGCAAAACTCTTATTTTACCTTTATGATATTCTTCTACTATTCGTTTGGTTAAGGATAATCCAAGCCCCCACCCTCTTTTTTTAGTGGTAAAACCAGGTTCGAATATTTTTTTGAATTGACTTCGCGGAATCCCTTTACCTGTATCTGCTATTTTAATTTTGATATACTCCTCTTGTTCTTCAATGATAATATCTATATCTCCTCTGCCGCGCATGGCATCTATAGCATTCTTTACTAAATTTTCTATAGTCCAACTGTGTAACGTAGGGTTTATTTTAGCAAATGATACGGTTTCTGTTGAAAAAAACTGAAATTTTACTTGTCCTTCAAATCGAGACGCTAAGTAGTCGTATACTAATTTGGTTTCTTCTACAATATTTCTATTTTCTAATTTTGGTTCGGAGCCTATTTTGGAAAAACGTTCTGTTATATTTTGAAGTCTAAGAAGGTCTTTTTCAATTTCAGAAACGATATTTTCATCTATTTGATCGGCTTTCATAATTTCTATCCACCCCATTAAAGATGAAAGAGGGGTCCCTATTTGATGCGCTGTTTCTTTAGCCATACCGGCCCAGAGTTTGTTTTGCGTTGAAATCTTATTCGTTCGGTAATAATTATAAACTAAAGCACCAAATAACAAAATAATCGTAATGAGTGCCATAGGGTAATATTTTAGTTGGCTCAATAAAGCGGAATCCATATAATACAAATAACGACGTTTTCCTTTGTCATATTCAATATTAATTTTATTGTTAGCTTGTTTGAATTGTAAAATAAGATTTTTCTTTTTTTTAGGATTCTTTAACAAGGATTCATCAAAATTTGTAAAGCTCAATATACTATCTTTTCCGTCTAATAATATGGTCGGAATCGTTTCATTATTAGTTAGTATTTGTAAAGGTAAGTCTACCTCTGTTTCATCTGTTGCATTTTGTAAGGTTTTTTGAGCGGTTGCCCAAAGTTCCATTTTATGGCGTTCTTCTTTTCTAAAAATCTGCATTAAAGTATAGGTATTCCATAAAATGAGACTTATAATTAGAAAGGAAAAACCTACTAACAGCCAACGAATAGAATTGCTTTTATTGGTAAAATTCATATTTATAGTTAAGAGCCTAAATATAATAAAAGTCTATTTCCTTTACTTTATTTTATAGCTTCTTTTCTTATTTTTGTTTAAAAACCAATTTATAAATGAAAAGTTTCATTCCTGCTGAATTATCTACACCACAAGTTCAGTCCTATTTACAAGGTGCTATTGCACCAAGACCTATTGCCTTTGCTAGTACGATAGATGCAAAAGGAAGGCCTAATTTATCACCTTTCAGTTTTTTTAATGTTTTTAGTGCCAATCCGCCTATTTTAGTTTTTTCTCCAGCCAGAAGAGTCAGAGGAAATACGACCAAACATACTTTAGAAAACGCATTAGAAATGAAAGAGGTTGTAATAAATGTCGTGAATTACGATATTGTGCAACAAATGTCACTTGCTAGTACTGAATATGCAGAAGGCGTAAATGAATTTGAAAAAGCAGGTCTTACTGCCCTACCCTCTGACCTTGTCAAACCATTTCGGGTTGCAGAATCTCCTGTACAATTTGAGTGCAAAGTTAACGAGGTAATTGCATTAGGAAAAGAAGGAGGCGCAGGTAATCTTATCATTTGTGAAGTTGTTAAGATTCATATAGAGGAAGCTATTTTAGATGAAAATGGTATAATTGATCAACACAAAATTGATTTAGTAGCTCGTTTGGGTGGAAATTGGTATTCGCGTTCTAATAGAGGTCTTTTTGAAGTACCAAAACCTTTGATCACTTTAGGCATTGGAGTAGATGCCATTCCTAGTTATATAAAAGAGGATGCTTTCTTTACTGGAAATGATTTAGGTATGCTAGGAAATATAGAAGCATTGCCAAAAGAAGAAGAAATCATTATCTTTGCACAGCAAAATAGTTCATTACAAGAAGCTTTAATTACTAAAGACACTTTAAAAATCAAACAGTTAGCAAAAGAATATTTAAAAAATCAAGACATACTTTCTGCATGGAAAGTCTTGTTAGCAAAATAATTAATACACGTTATCATGGAAGTTACAGGAAGAATTAAAATGATTAACCCAACACAAGAGGTTAGTGCATCTTTTAAGAAGAGAGAGTTAGTAGTTACAACGGAGGAGCAATATCCACAACACATCATGATTGAGTTTACTCAAGCAAAAGTAGATGATTTAAATAACTTTCAAGTGGGAGAACAAGTAAAAGTATCCATTAACTTACGTGGTCGTGAGTGGATTAACCCACAAGGAGAAGCTAAATATTTTAATACCATTCAAGGCTGGAGAATTGAAAGAGTACAACCTATGCAAACAGCTCAACCAGCCATGTCTCAACAAATGCCTCCAATGCCTGCTGCACAAGCTTTTGAGCCAGCACCCAGTTTTAATGAAGAAGAACATGATGACTTACCTTTCTAATTTCAGAATGTAATTTTTAGAACTCAGATATAAGAATGTCATTCGGAACGAAGTGAAAAATCTTTATTGATATTCCTCGTTTTGAATGACTTTTTTTATTGACATAAATATTAAATTTGAATATGTATTTTATAACCAAAGAATTATATTTTCCTCCCGTTGAACAAACTTCAAAAGAAGGCGTATTAGCCGTGGGAGGCGATTTGTCACCAGAAAGATTATTATTGGCTTATAAAAATGGTATTTTTCCTTGGTTTGATGATAACGATCCTATTTTGTGGTGGTGCCCTCCCTTACGCATGGTTTTGTTTCCAGATGCGTTTAAGCCTTCTAAAAGTATGCGAAACATAATGAATAAAGGTATCTTTAAGGTGACTTTTAATCAATCTTTTCGAGAGGTAATGATCAATTGCCAACAAATTTATCGTCCAGGTCAGTATGGTACTTGGATTACAGATGAAATGATAGATTCCTATACGCATTTACACGAAATAGGAAAAGCAATGTCAGTAGAGGTTTGGTTGGATGAGCAGTTAGTGGGAGGATTGTATGGTGTTGATATGGATACTGTTTTTTGTGGAGAAAGCATGTTTTCACATGTAAGTAATGCGTCTAAAATAGCTTTTATTTCATTAGTTGCTCATTTGAAGAAAAATAAATATAAACTATTGGATTGCCAAATCTATAATGATCATTTGGCATCATTGGGGTGTCAGGAAATACCAAGAGAGGCTTTTATTGAAATCTTGAAAAGCAAGTGAAAAGAGGTTATCCAAAAGGGTTTAGGACAACCTCTTTTTAAAACTTTTAGTCTTTCTTTTTCTGTGGTCTGAAAGGGAATGTCCAGCTCAAGAACGGATTTATTTTTCTAGTTTGAATCCAGATTCTTCCTTTTCCCTCAAATCTACATACCAATCCTTCGCCCGAAAAGAAAAGTGATTTGTAACCACCTACTCTGGTTACATCATACGTTAGCCCTTCGGTAAAGGCTACAATATGACCTGTATCTATTACATAGCCATCTTCCACATCGATAGGAATGATTCCGCCATAGGAATTAAACCAAAGATCGCCATCGCCAGAACATTTGATTAAGAATAAATTTTCGCCTGAAAAGAAACCTTTTATCAAGCCTTGAAATTTTGATTCAACGGTAATATTTTCTGAGGAAGCTAAAAAAGCACTATTCTGAATATAGATCGTTTCGCTGTTTAGATAAATATGCTCTACGTCGCCTGGACAAGCAGGTGCTAATTGAATATCTCCTGATCCATTTTTTGCCGTAAATTCATTGATGAATAATGACTCTCCTGTCAAAAATCTTGAAAAACCACCTTTGAGTGTCGTTTTCATTTCAAGATTAGTATCCATAGTGGCCATTGCGCTTGCTTCCACCTTTAATTTTTCTCCAGCAGGTATATTGATGGTTACAAAACCAAAATCTGGTTTGCAATCCATTTTGAATTTGAATCCTTTATTTTGCGTTTCCATAAATATTATCTTGGTTTAAGTTTAGGCCCTAGTATTGCTCCAAATGTTGACGTATTATGAGATTGTACCCATACGGTTCCTTGACCTTTAAATTTACATACCAATCCTTCTCCTCCTAAAATTGAATTTATCCAGCTTTTACCCGCTTTTGTAAGTGTAAAATTTAGGTGTTCTTCAAAAGCTACAATATGCCCTGTATCTACTATATATTCACCATCAATTTGAATAGGGTAAATAGCGCCAAAAGAATTGACAACTACGGTTCCTTGTCCTTTTACTGCTAACCAAAAAAGTCCTTCTTTAGAAATCAAATTTTTGAATCCTTGAAAACTCATATCGATTGTAATGTCTGGTGAACTCGCTACATAAGATCCTCCTTGTACAATGATACCTTCGCCACGAAGTTCTTTGACCATCATATCTCCAGCTAGTGTTGTACTTAAAAAAACGGTGCCGCCTTCATTTCCTGCTTTGTAATGATTTAAGAAAAAGCTTTCGCCAGATAACATTCTTTTAAGACCTTTTAAAAAACCACCTGATTTTTTTTGTTGTGTTGAGGTAGTCATAGTGATACTTGGACTCATAGCAATCATGGATCCTCCTTCGGCAGTAAACTCTTCTCCTGGTTTTAGTTTGATTACCGCAGCGGTAGAACTTGGTCTCATTTGTAAATCAACATTTAAAGTAGTCGATTTTCCCAGTATTTCTGTATATTGTGTATCCATACGTTCAATTATAATTGTCTATTAATCCAAGAAACTAAACCAGATATATTTCTTGTTTGGATATATATTTTTCCTTTTCCTTCTACTCTCGTAACAAAGCCTTCACCGCCAAAGAAGCTACTAAAAATACCGCCTGATAATTGGGGTTTAAGTTTCATTCCTGGCTCATAGGCCACAAGATGTCCTGTATCTACGATATATTCGCCATCAATTTCTTTTTCAAGAATTCCGCCATAAGCACCAAAAATTACTCTTCCAGTTCCAGATACTACTAGTTTAAATAAACCTTCGCCTCCAATTAATGAACCTAAACCAGCCCATTTTACGCTTAGTTTAACTCCTTTTTCAGAAGCAATATAAGCACCTCTTTGTATGCAATAACTTTGGGTACCGTCTAATTCTTTAATTTCTATATCTCCTGGTGTCGTTTGAGTTAAATGTAGCGAAAGTGTTTTACTGGTATTATTCCTAAAATGATTAATGAAAAGACTTTCACCTCCTAAGAATTTTCTCATTAATGCTACCAAAAATCCCCCATTGAACTTAGCATCTAAATCTAGTTCTGCCGACATACTAGACATTGCATCTGATTCTGCAATAATAGTTTCTCCCGGTTCGAGTTCGACCATCACATAAGCAAAAGCAGGTTTTCCTTCTGTTTTAATTTTCATCGTTTATTTTATTTTTAAAAGTTTGGCTTTAAAATCATTAAAAGTGTTAGGTAATACGGGATATGGGGTTTTATCTTCTTTTTGTTTTTCTTTTAATTTTTTAATACGGGTTTTTGTATCAGGATGCGTTGATAGGAAAGATAAATCTATATCTTTAACCGCAGTCGAATCTAAAATTGTTTTTTCTTCTTTTTCTAAAGTTTTGAAGAATGATAGTAATCCAGCTGGATTAATTTTAGCATTTACTAGATATTGCCTTCCTGTTTCATCTGCTTCTATTTCAAAATCTCTACTGTTAGACAAGGAGGCTAATTCGCCGCCCATATTGATAAATGTACCTGCTATGGCACTTACATCGCCAACAGTAGCTGATAAAAGGGCAAAAATGCCTAAATTATTAATGATTCCTCGTAAATGATGACGTCTAGTAACGTGTGAAAGTTCGTGACTAAGTACGCCCATAACTTCTTCCCAAGATTTAGCATTCTCTATCAATCCTGTTTGAATAATTACTTTGCCACCAGGAAGGGCAAATGCGTTTATAGTGGGGTCTTTAACGAAATATAAATCTACTTCATAACCTTCTTTTTCTATTTGGTTAAATAAAGGTTTAGCAACTTTTATAAATTCATTTTTTAAGGTATCATTTTTTATAAAATGATATTGTAATGATAAGGTATTAAATAGTTTATCACCCGCTTTTTGTTCCCAAGAAATAGGGAGTTGACTGGCAATACCTTCTACCATTTTGTCTTTTAAAACATAAAGAGAACCGATGAAGAATCCAATTATAATTAAAGCTATTATTATTCCTCTAAATGGTCCATTTAAAGCGCTTTTTGATTTTTTGATTTCTTGTTTGAATTTATTATTTGATACTAAGATGCTGTCTTTTAAAATGGATTTATCAGCAGTGTAAATAGAAATAGAATTAATACTTGTATCTAAAAAAAAGATAAATCTATTTGCTGCACCTCCCACAGTAATGGAAAGTGAAGTAAAACCAATATGATACTTTATAACACCTGATTCAAAGAAAATCCCATTCGTTTTAATCTGTAAGTTTCCAGACACTCTTCCGCCTGTAACATCTGGATGTATTAATATTGCTTCGTATGTATTCAATTTTTTGTGTTTTTAGCAAAAATAAAAAAAGAATATATAGTATACATTTTTAAAAGATAATTAAAACGCAAACTTTTGAAACTCCCAGTTAAATGTTGAAAAAACAATCAATTCGTTGGTTAACACAGGTAAACCTATAATCATTTTCAACGTTTCTTGTGCCATCATTGTACCTATAATACCAGGTAACGAACTAATTACACCATTTAATGAACAATCAGGAACATCTTCAGGGTTGGGTGAATCTGGAAATAGATCACGTAGTTGTTTGCTTCCGTTATGATTGAATACTGCTAATTGCCCTTCAAACTTAAAAATACTTCCATAAACCAGCGGCTTTCCTAATTGTACACAAATATCGTTTACTAGGTACCGAGTAGTAAAATTATCGCAACCATCTACAATAATATCAAAGTTTTCAAATAGGGAAGGAGCATTTTCAAGGGTTAGTTTTTGGTTGAATACCTGAATCTCTATTAGTGGGTTTAGTTTTTCAAGCGCCATTTTTGCTTGGTTAACCTTTGGTAAATCAATATCTATCTCGGTATATAGGATTTGGCGATGCAAATTATGCAATGCCACCGTATCAAAATCAATTACACCCAGCGTACCTACACCAGCCGAAGTGAGGTATTGCAAAATGGGACATCCTAAGCCACCCGCACCAATCACGAGCACTTTAGCATTTTTGATTTTTAACTGACCTTCTTCCCCTATTTCAGGAACAAGAAGATGTTTAGAATAACGTAAATAATCTGGTATCGTAAGCATAAATAATATTTCGCTCCTTTTTTTTAAATTGGTTACAGGTTTATTTGTTTCAAGTTCAAAGTTTAAGGTTTGTTTCAAGTTTCAAGTTCAGCTTCACCCAACTTGCATCTTCCATCTTTTTCACTTCTAAATTCTATTTTTTTGTTACACAGAGGTTCACAAAGTAAAGCACAAAGTTTCACAGAGACCATTTCTAACTTCCAACTTCCATCTTCCAACTTCCAACTTCCAACTCAACTTCTAAAAGCCCTATCCCAGTCCTTCCAAACAGGTTGATAACCCTTTGCGCTAATCAACTGCGCAATTTCAGCCACGGGTCGTTCATCACTAATTTCAAATTGTTCCAAAGTTTGTGGATCGACAACATAACCTCCTGGATTGGTCTTAGACCCTGCACTCATTGTGGTAACACCAATAGGAATAATATGATTCCGAAAATGTTCATTTTCACGCGTAGAAATTGAGATTTCAAGATCTTCATTCCAAATACGGTAAGCACAAATGAGTTGGAGCAGGTCTTTATCCTCCATTATAAAATTAGGTTCGATAATACCTTCTGCTGGTCGGAGGCGAGGAAAAGAAACCGAATATTTACTTTTCCAATAGGTCTTTTGCAAATAATCAATATGTAAGGCATTGAAAAAGCTATCTACGCGCCAATCTTCAAGTCCTAATAAAACTCCTAATCCTATTTTATGAATACCTGCTTTCCCTATACGGTCAGGCGTTTCTAATCTAAAATCGAAGTTGGATTTTTTTCCTTTAGGATGGTATTGTTTATATACTTCTTTATGATAGGTCTCCTGATATACTAATACAGAATACACACCTGCTTGATGCAATTGTTCGTATTCTTCTTGTGAAAGCGGTTGCACTTCAACGGAAATATTCGCAAAATCGTTTTTAATGACTTCAATAGCATTTAGGAAATAACCAATGTGAACGGTATAATTAGCTTCACCCGTTACCAACAAAACGTGATCGTAGCCCATCGCTTTTAGTGCTTCTACTTCCTGCCGAATTTCACTATCTGAAAGTGTTTTTCTTTTGATTTTATTGTCAAGGCTAAATCCGCAGTAGGTACAAATATTTTGGCACTCGTTACTCAAATACATAGGCGCATACAGCTGAATGGTTTTCCCAAAGCGTTTTTGCGTGAGTTGATGAGCCAGTTGCGCCATAGATTCTAAATACTCTTGGGCTAGGGGAGATAGAAGGACTAGAAAATCCTCGATGCTTCGTTTAGGTTTACGCAAAACGTTTTGTATATCACGATGCGTTACCGAGGCAATTCGGCTGGCAACAGCTTCCCAAGAATAGTTTTCAAATACAGTTTTAAAGGTCATAATTTTTACTAATCCTTTTATCCAGACCTAACAGGTTTTAAAACCTGTTAGGTCTAAAGTTAGGTTTAAATAGTGAGTTTATAAAAACGATGTTAACGGACTAGAGGCTTCGGCTTGTGCTAGCGGATTGGCTAACTGGGCCTCAAAAGCTCTACGCCCTGCAATAACGGCTTCTTTAAATGCTTGTGCCATAGCCACTGGATTTCCAGCTACGGCAATTGCGGTATTAACTAACACAGCATCGGCACCTAGTTCCATTGCTTTAGCAGCATCAGACGGAGCACCTATACCTGCATCAATAATTACAGGTACTTTACTTTGTTCGATGATAATTTCTAAAAAATCGATAGTTCGTAGTCCTTTGTTACTTCCTATGGGAGAGCCTAAAGGCATCACGGCAGCGGTACCCACTTCTTCCAGTAATTTACATAAAACGGGGTCGGCGTGAATGTAAGGATAGACTTCAAATCCTAGTTTAGCAAGTTCTTCCGTAGCTTTTAAGGTTTCGATGGGGTCAGGAAGTAAATATTTTGGATCAGGATGAATTTCGAGTTTTACAAGATTCGTTTCCATCGCTTCGCGAGCTAATTGGGCTGCGAAAACAGCTTCTTTTGCATTTCTAGCTCCTGAAGTGTTGGGTAATAATTGAATATGGGAATGGTTGAGGTGCGAAAGAATCGCATCAGTTTCGGTTTCAAAATCGACTCTTTTTAAGGCTACCGTTACTAATTCTGAACCAGAGGCTAAAATTGCTTCTTCCATTATTTGACTAGAACCAAATTTTCCAGTGCCAACAAATAATCGGGAGCTAAAAGTGGTATTTCCTATGTTAAGCATACGTATAAAGTGTTTCGTTGAGTTGTTTTACAATTTGACTTGGTTGTGTAGCATTACAAATTAAACCAGAAACGGCTATGCCATACAATCCAATTTCCATTAGTCTAGGAAGGTCATTTTCTTCAATTCCTCCTATCGCAAAAAGAGGTTTCGATAGGTTGACTTTAGGAATTTTATCAATTATCGATTGGTATCCTTCAAATCCTAAAATGGGACTTAATTTTTCTTTGGTGCTAGTATATCTTAGAGGTCCTAAACCTATATAATCACATTTTTCGGAAATGCGTTGCTGTACATCTTCAAGAGTATTTGCAGTACCACCTATTACTTTAGCATTGCCTAATAAATTTCTAGCTTCTTCAATACTCCCGTCAGTAAGTCCTAAATGTAAACCGTGTGCATCTATGGCTTTAGCAATGGTTTGGTAATCATTAATAGTCAATAAAGCATTGTATTGATCTGTTTCTTTTTTTATTTTTTCTGCCAATCGAAATACTTCTATTTCGGGCACATTTTTATAGCGTAATTGCACCCATTCTATTCCAGCATCAAGCGCTTTTTGAATAGAATATAATTGGGCTTCATTTGAAGTTCCTTGCGAAATAAATTGAATTCTAGGTAACATAATAGGCTAATAAATTGGTGTTGGTGTTTAATGTTTGTTCTATAAATTGTTTGGCTTTTTTACAACTATCTAGAAGTGATTCCCCTAAAGCCAATTGTGCCGTGATGGCAGAGGATAAAATACAACCCGAACCGTGTTTGGGATATATTTTGTTAGTAGAAGGTCTCAAAATATGCGTTTCATCGTTTATAATCAAATAATCTGTTCCTAGTTGGGATATATTATGTCCGCCTTTCCATAAAACCGTACTATGTTGTGCCAATAGTTTAGCTTTTTCTTGTGGAGTAATAGCTTGGGGCACTAGGATATCTAATTCATTATGATTAGGAGTGATGAGGTCAACTTGTTTCAAAATAGTTGGTAAATAATCATCAATAAGTGAAGTAAATTCATAGTTTGCCGTAGCTTTCAAAACAGGATCCCAAACAATTTTAGCTTTTGGCCACAAAAGTTTTATGGTTTTTAGATAAGTATCCAATGTTTCTAAGCTTGGAATAATTCCAATTTTCACTGCTTGTACTTCATATTGTTCCGCAAGATGGTTAAGACTATCCATTACCCAAGAAGTATCTATCCACTCCATTTTGAGAAAGGTGTCTTCCGTTTGAATCGTATTGCCAGTCATCACAGCTAAGCCATATACCTGATGCATTTCAAATGTTTTAACATCAGCAAGAACACCCGCTCCAGCCGAAGGATCAAAGCCCGCTAGGCTGAGTACGAAAGGACGATGTTTTGACATTTTTTCCATTGTTCTATAGGATTAGGATGTAACCAAATGGCACCTAACAAAGCAACCGAGTTAAAATACGGAAGTACTTCGGAAATATTTTTTTCTGAAATTCCTCCCAAAGCTATTAGTTGGGTGTTAAAATTTGTACGTTGAGCAATTTGATGAAGAATCTCAGGATGGTGATAATTAGCTTTTGAAAGGCTAGGAAAGACCGGACTCAAAAAGGCATAATGATATGCTGAATCAAGTTCATTAAATTCTGTAATACTATGCGTTGAGGTGGATAAACTTTTTGTAGTTGGTACAAGAAAACTTCTGTTATGACTAGTTTGATGGATTCCTTTCAACCCGTATTCATTTACTAATTCAGGATAATATACCACACAAAATGGATGAAAAGCGGAGTTAATTTTATCTAGATATGCTTTTGTTTCTTGCAAAGTATAGTTAGGTTTTCTAATGTGAAAATGAGTAAGCCCTGCCTCAAATAGTTGATGCAGGGTTTGGATTTCATTTTCTATAGTATGTTCTGTTGATAGTAGCATCATTTTTTGGTTCACTAAGTTTTTGCGAGCTTAGCGGTTAGGTTCACTAAGTTTCACAAAGTTTTTGCACAGAGTCACACAAAGTTTTTGCGAGCTTAACGGTTAGGTTCACTAAGTCTCACAAAGTTTTTCACTACGTCTCACAAAGCTTTTTTTGCGCCTTTTGCGATTAGCTTCACAAAGTTTCTCAATTTTTTTGCGAGCTTTGCGTAAACCTTTGCGTACTTTGCGGTCAGGTTCACAAATAAAAATTAGACATAAATCTCTTTACCGTTTTCAATAAATTCTTCCGATTTAGCTTTAAGTCCTTCTTCGACAGCAGTATCTCTAATTTCTTGTGAAATTTTCATCGAGCAGAATTTAGGACCACACATCGAGCAGAAGTGAGCTACTTTTGCTGCATCCGCAGGAAGTGTTTCGTCGTGGAATTCACGTGCTGTATCAGGATCTAAAGAAAGGTTGAATTGATCTTCCCAACGGAATTCAAATCGGGCTTTGCTTAACGCATTATCACGGTATTGCGCTCCTGGGTGACCTTTTGCTAAATCGGCAGCGTGTGCAGCAATTTTATACGTGATTACGCCATCTTTTACGTCTTTTTTATTTGGTAAACCCAAATGTTCTTTTGGTGTAACATAACATAGCATTGCACAGCCAAACCAACCAATCATTGCCGCACCAATCCCCGATGTGATATGGTCGTAACCTGGTGCAATATCGGTAGTTAATGGTCCTAAAGTATAAAAAGGAGCCTCGGAACAACATTCTAATTGTTTTTCCATATTTTCCTTAATCAAATGCATAGGTACGTGACCAGGACCTTCAATAAATACTTGCACATCGTGTTTCCAAGCAATTTTTGTCAATTCACCCAAGGTTTCTAATTCGGCAAATTGTGCCGCATCATTGGCATCAGCAATCGATCCAGGACGTAAGCCGTCACCCAAAGAAAAGGCTACGTCATACTGTTTTAATATTTGGCAAATGTCTTCAAAATGTGTGTATAAGAAATTTTCTTTGTGATGAAATAAACACCATTTTGCCATAATGGAACCACCACGAGAAACAATACCAGTTACCCTATTTGCTGTTAAATGAATATAACGCAATAAAACCCCAGCGTGTATGGTAAAATAGGAAACTCCTTGTTCACATTGTTCTATTAAAGTATCACGGAAAATTTCCCAAGTCAAGTCTTCAGCCACCCCTTTTACTTTTTCTAAGGCTTGGTAAATAGGCACAGTCCCTATAGGCACAGGTGAATTTCTAATGATCCATTCGCGGGTTTCGTGTATGTTTTTACCAGTTGATAAATCCATAATGGTATCCGCTCCCCAGCGACAAGCCCAAACGGCTTTTTCAACCTCTTCTTCAATACTAGAAGTCACCGCACTATTACCAATATTAGCATTGATTTTTACTAGAAAATTACGCCCTATAATCATAGGTTCACTTTCTGGATGATTGATATTATTTGGAATTACCGCTCTCCCAGCAGCAACTTCACTACGAACAAATTCGGCTGTAATTTTACCTTTAGGAGTTCTTGCACCAAAACTTTCTCCAGCGTGCTGATGACACATTGCTTTTTGTGCCGTTTCTAATTGTTCTATACGTTGGTTTTCACGGATAGCAATGTATTCCATTTCAGGCGTGATGATACCTTGTTTTGCGTAGTATAGTTGGGTTACATTAGCCCCTTCTTTGGCACGCATAGGTTGGTGCAGATATTCAAAACGCAAATGATCTAATTTTTCATCGGCTAAACGTTGTTTTCCATAATCTGAACTTAATTCATCTAAAATTTCGACATCATTTCTATCTAAAATCCATTGCTCACGCAAACGAGGTAATCCTTTGCGGACATCAATTTCGATAGTAGGATCTGTATAAGCACCAGAAGTATCATAAACCGTTACGGGCGGATTTTGTTCTACTTGTCCGTTTGTCAGTTTAGTATCTGATAATGTTATTTCACGCATAGCGACCTGAATGTCGTGCATTTCTCCTTGAATGTACACCTTTTTCGAATTAGGAAAAGGTGCTCTTGTGATTGTATTTTCCATATATTTTTAGTTTAAAGTTTCAGTCCCGAAGCTTCGTGATAAAGTTTCAGGTTTCAAGTTTCAGGTTTGAGGCTGAGGTCTCATAAAGTAAGTTTACAGAAAGTTTAGTTGAAAACTTTATTAACGAGTAGATTTATTAGACTACAGTTTATAAACTAAAAAAACTTGAAACCTGAAACAAAAATTACCCCCCTTGCGTAGCTTTAATGATGATTATTTTTTGATTAGAGTGTACAGTAGTGTTTTCCCATTGCGATCTAGGGATAACTTGTTGGTCAATAGCGATCGCAATACCTTTTTGTTTATTAGGTAATTCGATATCGAGGAGTTGCTGCACGGTTAGCGCATCATTCTCAAATATTTTTTTTTCTTGATTAATTATAAGTTCCATTCCATATTGTTTTAAAACTTTAGGAATGGCTACACGTACAGCTAATAATACTATACAAGAAGTCATTTACTTTTCCCTACGCTAGTATGAACTAGATCAGGTTCAAAGGGTAAAATCTCAGCCTGCTATGCAGACACCCCTAAAGTGTGTAGCAAAGATAGAATAAAATTGTTTTAGGGATAAAAAAATTAAATTTTTATCAGGGCATTCGCTTTTAACCCAAATTACGCATTAGACCCGAGCGTAGCGAATAGACGAAGTAAATCTATTCCACTTTATTTTTCTTCCAATTCAAGCACGTACTCAAATTTTAATCATCAAAATAGTTCACTATTTCTTCTTCTAAAATTTTCCGTGAGCACTTGAATTTATTGAAAAATTTTGTTTCACAACGAAGTCTAATGCGGAATCTGGGTTTAAAACATTTAAAAAAATGGAAGAAATAACCACAGATACACAGATTCTATAATTCCGCTTTGCGGAAATAAATATTAAAAGATTATTTTTTATAGGTTATTTTAATCTGTGCATCTGTGGTTGTTTTTTAAATACGATCCGTAATTTTAGAATAAAATTTGTTTCTAAGAACTTTAAAAACGTAATTCTGTGCACTAAAATACTGATTACTAAAAACTATTCCCTCTTCCAACAATCTTCCACGTGGTCATTTACCATTCCTGTTGCCTGCATGTGTGCATACACAACGGTTGAACCCACAAACTTGAACCCACGTTTTTTTAGATCTTTACTTAATTTGTCAGATATTTCAGTCGTAGCAGGAACATCATTTAATGTTTTGGGGTTATTGTCTATAGGTTTACCATCAACGAAACCCCAGATGTATTTTGAAAAAGTTCCAAATTCTTCTCTGATTTTAATAAAAGCTTGCGCATTTGTTACTGTTGCTTTTATTTTAAGCTTATTTCTAACAATACCAGAATCTTCTGCTAACAATTCTAATTTTTTTGGACTATATTGTGCTATCTTTTCAAAATCAAAATTATTAAAGGCTTTTCTAAAATTTTCTCTTTTGCTAAGAATGGTATACCAACTTAAACCTGCTTGAAAAGTTTCTAATACTAAAAATTCAAAAATTGTTTCATCATCATAAATTGGGTTACCCCATTCATTATCATGGTAGTTACGATATAAATTATCTTTTTCACACCAGCTACAACGTTTTTTTTTCATATTATGTAATTTTTATTACAAAAAAAGTAATTTTTTATATATAAATTTACGTATTAATGATGTATATCTATTGTACTATAACTTAATATTTTTATTATAAAATAATAATTTCGTAAAACCTAAAAAACACACAAACTATTAACTATTATGAAAGCAGAAATTATCCAAGGCCTATTGAATAGTTATACCTATTCAGAGTATAGAAAATCAGTAGCTGACTTATTAGTTCAAGGGAAGTCTTCAGGTAATGATCAGTCGGAAGATCATTTATATTATAGTCAATTGAATCAAACTCGTATGAATCGTTTAGATAAAACTTTACAGATTCCAGAGGATGTTTTTAATAATATAAATAAAATAAAAAAAGAATATACTTGGTTAGTATTAGCAGAAGGATGGTGTGGTGATGTTGCTCAGATAGCGCCTATTTTGTCTAAAATAAGTTCCGTAACGGATAAAATTAATTTACGTTTTGTATTTAGAGATGCAAATGATCCTTTAATGAATTGTTTTTTAACTAATGATGCGCGTGCCATACCTAAACTCATTATTCTAGATAATGAAGATTATGAATTAAAAGCAACCTGGGGACCTCGACCTGAAGGAGCTACTAATCTTATAAAAAGTTATAAGGCACAATATGGAGTAGTAGATCAAACCGCAAAAAAAGAGTTACAACTTTGGTATCTACATGATAAAGGAAAAAGCACAATGGAGGAGCTGATATCCATCATGATGCGTATAGAAGAATCCGTAAATAAAATCTATAATTAAAATTTTAAAAAATAGCCATCCGAAAAAATAACGTAAATGTTTGTCACTTTCATTATAATAAAAGTGACAAACTGCGTTATGTCATCTTATTTTGATAAATCTTATTCTAATTTTTATAGGAGCGATTAATGTAACGAAATTATTTTTTAAAAGTAAATCCAACATTTTTTACTGGGATTTCTTTGCATTGATTAGTAAACCTAAAATTGGTTGTTAGGAATTAATTCTGAAAAAAAATCAGGTGTTAATGCTTTTTCTACTGAAAAAGAGCCACTTTTTGTACGTCGTAAAGCAGACAGATGTCCTCCAGATTGTAAGGCCTGACCTAAATCATAAGCTAAAGAACGAATGTAAGTACCTTTACTACAGCTAACTCTAAAATCAATTTCTGGTAATTCTATTCGAGTAATTTCAAATTCGTAAATGGTAGTCTTACGTGCTTCAATTTCTATTTCTTGACCAGCTCGAGCGTGTTCATATAAGCGTTTTCCATCCTTTTTTAAGGCAGAAAAAACAGGAGGTTTTTGATTTATTTCGCCTATAAATTGTTTAACTGTTTCTGTTATAAGTAGTGGTGTAATATGATCAATAGGAAAAGTAGCATTTATGGGAGTCTCTAAATCGTAAGAAGGTGTTGTGGCTCCTAATTGTATAGTTCCAGTATATTCTTTAATCTGTCCCATTAGTTCAGGAATCCTTTTAGTATATTTTCCTGTACAAACAATTAGTAATCCTGTAGCTAACGGATCTAACGTTCCTGCATGACCAATTTTGAATTTTTTAGGTAAATCCAAACGATTTTTCAATACGTACTTCAGTTTATTAACAGCCTGAAAGGAACTCCAAGTTAAAGGTTTGTCTATCAGTAAAATTTGTCCGTTTAGTATATCTTCTTTTGTGTACAAAATGTTATTATTTATTAAAAGAAAAATAGATTAATAATAATGTGCCTGCAATAATACGATACCATCCCCAAGGTTTAAAACCGTATTTTTTAATAATACCTATAAAAAGTTTAATAGCTAATACAGCTACTAAAAAGGCTACAATATTTCCTACTACGAACATTGTGATGGTCTCTTTTGACTGTAAAATTAATTCAAATCCTTTCATCTGACTATGTTCATACGTTTTTAAAAATACAGTGTAACAGGTTACAGCTAACATAGTAGGAACGGCTAAAAAGAAAGAAAATTCAGCGGCTACATGACGCGTAAGTCCTTGTTGCATACCTCCAATTATAGAAGCAGCGCTTCTGCTAGTACCGGGCATCATAGCCAAACACTGCCAAAAACCAATGGTTACGGCTTTTTTAATAGAAAGATCTTCTTCTGAGGTAATTTGAGGATTTTGAAAAAAACGATCAATAAATAATAAAATAATACCTCCTAGAATGAGTACAAAAGCAATTGGAACTGGTTTTTCTAAAACAGCCTCTATTTTGTCATCAAAAAGCTTACCCAATATCAGGGCGGGAATAACTGCCGCTGTTAATTTGATATAGAAATTCCATTTAGTAAAATCAAAAAATTTTTTCCAATACAAAAAGACGACTGCTAGAATAGCACCAAATTGTATTGAAACTTGAAAGAGTTTTACAAAATCATCTTCTTGAATCCCAAAAAAAGAGCTTGTAAAAATCATGTGAGCGGTAGAGGAAACAGGTAAGTACTCTGTCAAACCTTCTATTATAGCTATAATAATTGCTTTAAGTAAATCCATATTTACATTGAGGATTGGTAAAGTATGAAGGCTTAATTAGTTCGATTAGAGCCCCTTCATAAATTACTGCTTTGTTTTATTTGTCTTGTTTAAAAATGGAATAGATAACCACACCAAAGCCTGCTAAAATAACAGTTGGTGCTAATCTGATTCTTCTAAAACTGAAAATTTCAGGATTAAAGACTGCAGGGTCATCACTACCTCCGCCGGCCATTAGTATAAAACCTAAAACAATAACGGCAATACCTATAAGTAAAAATTTATAATTTACTTTATCAAAAAGAAATTCGTGTTTTTTATTTTCCATAAAAATAATAGCATTCAAATTTTAGATTTCAGGATGAACAGTTTACGTATAAATCCTACAATCTATCATCTAAAAAGATTAATATAAATCGTCTGTTCTTAAATTTAAAAAACATTGTGTGGCAAAATAAGTACTTAACCAAGTAATTAAAACACCAATTCCAAATACACTTAATAGTATGAAAATTATGGAAACCATATCATTAAATACACCTAAAGTTGGCCAAATATTATCTATGTAAAATAACACACCCAATAGTGCTATGATGGCCACACCAGCTCCTATCATGCCTAATTTTACACTTCTCATTATAAAAGGTTTTCTTATAAAAGCTTTAGTTGCTCCAACCATTTGCATTGTTTTGATAATAAATCGGTTAGCATAGATAGACAAGCGTAAAGAACTATTAATTAATAAAACAGCCACTACCGTTAAAAAACCACTTATTATAAGAATCCACATACTGGCTTTTTTAACATTTTCATTCACCATTTTCACTAATTGTTTATCATAAAAAATATCTGCTACTAAAGGATTTTCTCTTAGTTTACGTTCAATTTTTGCTACGCTATCATTTTCAACATAGTCGGCACGTAAATGAATATCAAAAGAATTTTTTAGAGGATTCATGCCTAAGAATTCCGTAAAATTTTCGCCTAATGTTTTTTCGTGTTCTTTAGCAGCTTGCTCTTTTGATATAAAAACATAATCTTTAGCAAACTTAGCTTCCTTAAGCATTTCGCCATATTTTGTTAAAGTGGTATCCTTAGCATCATCTTTGAAAAAAACAGTCATTGTAATTCCTTCTTTGAAATCATTAGACAATTTTTTGGCATTAACGATGAATAATGCTAACAATCCTAACATAAAAAGTACTAAACCTACACTTAATATCACTGAAAAATACGATGTAATTAATCGGCGTTTTTGAAACTTATCAAAAGATGAACTCATACAGTATATTTATTTGGGGTAAAAATAACAAAGATTTTCTTTATGTAAAGTTAATAATGCGCAAAGTTTCCACTTTCTTATAATAAATGTAAATTTGCACAAATCTTAAATAAAAAAGAGTTGAAAAAAATAGCTTTTTACTGTTGTTTGCTATTAAATTGGGGTTTATTTAGTCAAACAAATGATACCTTGATAGCAATCAAAACCGATAAACTTGAAACAAAAGACAAAACACAATCCTATCCAATTGATTTTAACACTAGTCGAATTTATAATAAGCCTCGAATTTTAGACGCTATTACCTTTTTACCAAAAGATTTTATCACGACGAGTAAAGACTTTGTAGCTAAAGATCATGCTTGGTATTTAGGTGGAGCGGTTGCAGGTACTGCTGTTTTAGTTCCTTTTGATCAATCTATTACCAATTCATCGCGTGAATTTTCTGATCGTATAGGATTAAGTTCTAACAATACATACGGTAAGTTTGGTCCCTTACAAAATATTCCTAAGAATTTAGGAGCAGGTCTTTATTTAATTGGGAATGGTACCACTGTTATTTTATTAACTGCTGGATTTACAACTTTTGGTTTACTGAGTAATGATTATAGAGCTTTGTCAACAGCTAGTGGATTGATTGAAAGTTTAGCCTTATCAGGTGTATATGTTCAATTTTTAAAACGCGTTACAGGACGAGAAAGCCCATTTATTGCGCGCGAAAATGGCAACCCTGGTGGTGATTGGAATCCTTTTCCTAGTTTTTCAGCTTATGCAAAATCTACACCACATTATGATGCTATGCCTTCAGGACATCTCACCACAATTATGTCGGCCTTAACTGTAATTACAACTAATTATCCAGACTATAAATGGATTAAACCTGTTGGATATACGCTAATAGCAGGTATGTGTTTTCAAATGGTTCAAAGTGAAGTACATTGGATTTCTGATTATCCTTTAGCGTTACTGATCGGATATTTTTCAGGTAAAAATATTGCTAAAAGAAGATTTAAAGATGTTAACAAAAATATAGGACTACAACTTAATAAACCTAAATATGAAATGAATATAATAGGTTCTAATACACCCCATTTTAAAACATTAGGATTATCCATTACTTTTTAGATAGATTATGAAAAAACAAAAATTGATTTATTTATTATTAGTTAGTTATATCTGTGCCTTTTCTGGTTTTGCACAAATAACAGATACAATACATGAAAAAAAACAAAAGGATATTTTTAGTGTAAAAAAAATGATTATTCCAGCTACATTAATAACATCAGGTATTATCTTACGTACACCTGCTTGGCGTAATCAATTATTAGATTTTAAAAACCAATTATTTGGAGCTTCTTTTAGTACGAAAGTAGACGATTATATACAGTATATTCCTATTATTCAAACCTTAGGAGGTAAAAGCATAGGTATTGAAAGTAAGCACGGATATAAACAAATGATTACCAATCAAATTATTTCGAATGCTATTAGTGCTGCTGTTGTACACGGACTAAAAAATTCTGTTAAAGATTTGCGTCCTGATGGTTCTGCCAATAATTCATTTCCTTCAGGGCATGCAGCAACTGCTTTCACTAATGCTATGATTCAATATTTAGAATATAAAGATTCTAACAAATGGTATGCTGCTTCTGGTTTTTTATTTGCAACGGCTACAGGAGTCTTAAGAGTTGCTAATACGCGTCATTGGCCAGGCGATGTTGCTGCGGGCGCAGGAATAGGAATGGCATCTGCCATTGTAGTACATTATTGGAGTCCTTTTAGATGGGATCAAGCAAAAAAAGATAAAAGAATGAGCTATATTGCTTATCCTATTTTAAATGAAAAAGCGTATGGTTTAGGTTTTATTGGAAAGCTTAATTAAAGCTTGTATTATTTTAAAAAAATCATTAGGTATCACTCCAAATAAATAAAAATAAAGATGAAATATTTTCACAACGAAATTGAAGCCAAATGGCAAAAGTACTGGGCAGACCATAAAACATTTGCTGCATCAAATAATTCAGACAAACCTAAATACTACGTACTCGATATGTTTCCATATCCATCAGGAGCTGGATTACATGTAGGACATCCGTTGGGCTATATTGCTTCAGATATTGTCGCACGTTATAAACGTCATCAGGGATACAATGTATTACACCCACAAGGATATGATTCTTTTGGTTTACCAGCAGAACAATATGCCATTCAAACAGGTCAACATCCTGAAAAAACAACACTTGAAAATATTACTCGTTATCGTGAACAATTAGATAAAATTGGTTTTTCATTTGATTGGGAGCGTGAAGTACGTACTTCTAATCCAGATTACTATAAACACACCCAATGGATTTTTATTCAATTATTCAATTCGTGGTATAATAAGAATACAGATAAGGCGGAAGCTATTTCAACTTTAGTTTCTGTTTTTGAAAAAGAAGGAAATAATAAGATAAATGCAGTTTGCGATGATAACATTACTGTGTTTACGGCTAATGAATGGAAATCTTATACATTAGAAGAACAACAAAAAATCTTATTACAATATAGATTAACCTATTTAGCCGAAACTGAGGTAAACTGGTGTCCTGCTTTAGGAACAGTATTAGCCAATGACGAAATTGTAAATGGTGTTTCAGAACGTGGTGGTCACCCAGTAATTCGTAAAAAAATGACCCAATGGTCGATGCGAATTTCGGCGTATGCAGAACGATTATTGCAAGGTTTAGATACCATCGATTGGACAGAATCGTTGAAAGAATCACAACGTAACTGGATTGGAAAATCAGTTGGTGCTTCTGTCTCGTTCAAAGTTCTTCCAACTTCCAACTTCCAACTCCCAGCTACAATTGAAGTATTCACTACTCGCCCTGATACGATTTTCGGGGTGACGTTTATGACATTGGCACCAGAGCACGAATTGGTAGCAAAAATTACCACTCCAGAGCAAAAAGCTGCCGTAGATGCGTATATCGAAGCAACAGCAAAACGTTCAGAAAGAGAACGTATGGCGGATGTGAAAACTATTTCTGGGGTATTTACGGGTGCCTATGCAGAACATCCATTTACTAAAGAACCAATTCCAATTTGGATTGGCGATTATGTATTGGCTGGATATGGAACGGGAGCGGTTATGGCGGTTCCTTGTGGGGATGAACGTGATTATGCGTTTGCAAATTTCTTCAAAGGAGCGAATGGAATGCCAGCTATTAAAAATATTTTCAATCAAGATATTTCTGAAGCAGCTTACGGCGAAAAAGGTGGTTTCGAATTGGTTGATTCTGATTTCTTAAACGGATTGGATTACAAAAACGGAACGAAAAAAGTAATCGAAGAATTAGAAAAAATAGGAGCAGGAAAAGCCAAAGTAAATTACCGTTTACGCGATGCGGTATTCTCACGTCAACGTTATTGGGGAGAACCATTTCCAGTATATTATGTGAATGGCATGCCTCAAATGATTGATTCAAAACATTTACCAATTGTATTGCCAGAAGTAGAAAAATACTTACCAACAGAGGACGGACAACCACCACTTGGTAATGCTAAAGAATGGTATTGGAACCCAACTTTAGGTAAAGTGGTTTCCCCTCCGAAGGAGGGGTCAGGGGAGGCTTATCCTTTAGAACTAAATACCATGCCAGGTTGGGCAGGTTCGTCTTGGTACTGGATGCGTTATATGGATGCTGCTAACGAAAATGAATTTGCAAGTCAAGAAGCTTTACAATATTGGGAAAATGTCGATTTATACATCGGTGGAAGCGAACACGCTACAGGTCACTTATTGTATGCTCGTTTTTGGAACAAATTCTTAAAAGATAGAGGTTTCGCTCCAACGGAAGAACCGTTCAAAAAATTGATTAATCAGGGAATGATTTTAGGGATGAGTGCCTTTGTATATAGAAGTGAGGATTCAAAAACATTCTATTCAAAAGGATTGATTAAAAACAAAAATATATATCCTATTCACGTTGATTTATCTTGCATCAATGATATTACCAATGAATTAGATATAGAAAAATTCAAAGCACATCCTTTATATTCGGATTATGTAAATGCAGAATTCATTTTAGAAGACGGTAAATACATTGTAGGACGCGAAGTCGAAAAAATGTCGAAATCGAAATACAACGTAGTCAATCCAGATGATATTTGTAACGAATACGGAGCAGATACACTACGTTTATATGAAATGTTCTTAGGGCCATTAGAGCAAGCAAAACCTTGGAATACAGCTGGTATTACAGGTGTTTACGGTTTCTTGAAAAAATTATGGAAATTATACCATACAGGTCCAGACGATAGTTTTTACGTTTCTGACGCCCCTCCTTCGGAGGGCTCGGGGGAGGCTTTTAAATCGTTACATAAAACCATTAAGAAAGTAACGGAAGATATTGAGAATTTCTCTTTCAATACTTCGGTGTCACAGTTTATGATTTGTGTGAACGAATTGTCACAGCAAAAATGCAATCACCGTGCGATTCTTGAGCCTTTAGCGGTGTTGGTTTCGCCTTATGCGCCACATATTGCAGAGGAATTATGGAGTGCATTAGGACACGAAGGGTCAATTGCTACCGTTGCTTTTCCTCAATTTGAAGAAAAGTATTTAATAGAAAGCGAAAAAGAATATCCAGTATCTTTCAATGGGAAAATGCGTTTCACGATTAAGTTACCTTTAGATTTAACAACCGCTCAAATAGAAGAAATCGTAATGGCAGATGAGCGTACACAAAATCAATTACAAGGTAAAACTCCTAATAAGGTAATTATCGTTCCTGGTAAAATTATTAATTTAGTGGGATAGCTTCTAAAAGCTATTTTAAAATAAAATGCTACTTAGGTTTATAATTAAATAAAAGTTTATATCAAAAAATAGAACCCCGAAAAGCTCAAAAAGAGTTAAAACGGGGTTTTTTATTAAATCCAAATTCCATCATGACTCGAACGAAGTGAATTGGAGGAAGCCAATCTATTCCTCTTTATTTTTCTTTCAATTCAAGCACGTACTCCCATTTTAAGTATCAACAGGTTTCCTCTTTCTTCTTCTAAAATTTCCTGTGAGTACTTGAATTTGTTGATTTTTTTGTTTCAAAACGAAGTCTAATACGGAATCTGAATTTAATTCAGATTATGTAATAGATTATATAGTGTGTAAAAAGGCTCACCTATTTTTTATTACTTTCGTTTCAACCCAGTCTTATCAATCATCTTTCCTCTTAATTTTTCAACAAGAGAATAATATTCTTTTTTTTGTTTTATTTAGAAACAAAAGTTAACTTTCGATTTCATTTTTAAACTAATGCGAGTAAATCATTTACAAATTGAAATTGACGGTATAGACAAAGAAATCTTACGTTTTTTAATGGAAGATGCTCGTAAACCTATTTTACAAATTGCGAATAAAATAGGAATTTCGGGAGCTGCTATTCATCAGAGGTTAAGAAAATTAGAAGAGGCCAAGGTTATTTCTGGTTCAAAATTCATTGTTAATACAAAAGTTTTAGGATATAGTACTATGGCATTTGTAGGGATCTATTTAGATCGTGCTGCTCGAAATTCAGAAGCGGTTAAAGAATTAAGTAAAATACCCGAGGTATTAGAATGTCATTATACTACAGGTAATTGGAGTATTTTAATAAAAATGATTTGTCGTGATAATGAACATTTAATGCAATTACTAAATAGTAAAATTCAATCTATAGAAGGGGTTTCTAGAACCGAAACTTTTATATCATTAGATCAACAAATAGAAAGACAAATACAATTATAATTTATTTTTAAAAGAAAACCTTAAAAAGGGATTCAAAAAGTCCGTGATTTTGTTATCCTCGCCACAAGGAAAAATCATATATTGATCATAATTTTCCTATTATCGGATTGACAAACTAAATATTCGATCTTTCCTTTATGAATCTCTCTTTAAGGCTATTTGTTAGTTCAGTTATAAAGATTAATCTCTTCTGCCAAAAACTTGCATTGCCCAATAAAGCATAGAAGCAACCGCACCAATAGCAGCAACTAAATATGTACGAGCTGCCCATTTTAAAGAATCTTCTGCTCCTGCATATTCTTGCTGACTTACCATATTTTTATTTTTTAGCCATGCTAATGCTCGATTACTTGCATCATATTCTACAGGTAATGTAATCAGTGAAAAAGCAGTTGCTATGGTCATTAGGGCTAAACCTATTAGAGCTACAATATATCCTATAGACAATCCTTTTGAGGCAACTCCTAAAATTAACCCTCCCATAATTAACCATTGTGATAACGAAGATGAAACGTTTACCATAGGTACCATTTTAGAGCGCATTGTTAGCCAACTATATGCCGTAGCATGTTGTACAGCATGACCACATTCATGCGCTGCTACAGCTGCCGCAGCTGCATTTCTTTGATTATACACCGCTTCTGATAAATTTACCGTTTTATCTGCGGGATTATAATGATCTGTTAATCGACCTGGCGTTGAAATTACTTTTACATCGTAAATACCATGGTCATGCAGCATTTTTTCTGCAATTTCGGCACCACTTAATCCATTTCGTAAATGTACTTTTGAATAATGATCAAATTTATTTTGTAAACGATTACTTACCAACCAGCTTACTAGCGCAATACCTCCAAGTAAAATATAATATCCTATCATAATTTCATTTTTTTGATAAAACTACAAATTTTAAGCCATTTTACATAAATGTCAATTTGACATTTATTTACATATAGTAATAAATGTTATTAACTCTAATTTTTCGTAATAGATAAACATTTATTTTGTTACTCTATAGTATTTTGATACTTTTTATTTTCTCTTTTATCTATTTCAATACTATTTGAGTTTCTTGTAGAGATAGTAATCAATTTTGTCATTAGGAAGAATATACTGACTCATTTTAGTCTCATTTCTTGGAGAAGTTTGGTATACTTTTTTACCTTTAGAGTTCCAATCTGACTCAATTGTTAAAGATTTTTTTTAGTAAATCAAAAAATAGAAGGATCAACTGTTGTACTATGAACCCTGACAAAATTTGACTTGATAAACGCGATGGTGATTTTTTGGAGTGACAAACTGGGACTTTGACTTGGATTATAGGAGTCCTCCTTTTGTCTGAGTAACAAATGAGGTGTTAAATTACGCCTTTGTCCCCCAGATCTCCAAGAAAAAATTTCTACGTATTTTTATTTTCTTTGCTTTTTTATCTTCATCATGAATTCGAATGCTAAATTTAGGTTTAAAAGGTTCTTACTAATGAAATAAAGAGGCGTTATATTTGTTGTGTTTTCTTTCTTTTCATCTCAACATGAGGTATAGCGTCTTCTAAATATGTTTCTGAAGTTATTACAAAACCATGGCTTTGGTAAAATTTTACTAGGTATTCTTGTGCTGATATTGTAATGTCTTTCTGATAATAATTTGTTTCAAGAATATCAATAGCTACTTTCATAAGTTCGTGTCCTAACTTAAGACTCCGATGTTTAGGGGAAACTACTACCCTACCTATTGAGGAAGATTCTTGAAAATAATCACCTGGATTAAACAAACGACAATAACTAGCTAATTCATCATCTATATAGCCTAAAACATGAATTGCTTTTGAATCCTTTTTATCAACATCTAAATAAGGACAATTTTGTTCTACTACAAAGACTTCTGATCGTAAATACAATATTTCATATAGTTCATCTATAGAAAGTTCGTTAAAATGCTTTATTTTGAATTTTTGCATAATATATAGTTTATTAAAAATTAAGGACGCTTAAGCGTCCTTGAAATATTATATTTTTATTTTCATTCCTGGTTGTAGATCATTTTCTTTTATGTTGTTCTTTTTTCTTAATTCTGCAACTGTTGTATTATACTTTCTAGAGATTTTGAATAAAGAATCTCCTTTTTGAACTATATATAATTTTTGTTCATCAAATGGTAGTTTCTTTTTTGGTAATTCAACTTTAGCAACAATAGATTTTTCAATTTTTAGTTGTTCCCCTACTTTAACATCTTTTGATGTCTTATCATTCCATTGCATTAGTTCTTCAACGGTTACACCGTGTACTTTAGCAATTTTACTAAAATTATCTCCTTTTTTAACTGTGTATGAATCTGTTTGAACTATAATTTCTTTTTTAGGTTCTACTAATTTTATAATATCGCCTTCATTTACAACACCGCTTTCAACTTGATTCCATTTTTTTAAATCGGATACAAGTAAATGATGTTTTTTGGCTATGCTATAAAGTGTTTCTCCTTGTAAAACAAGGTGTTCATAAACAGGTGTATCAGTACTAACTGTTAATTCATTTTTATCTTTAGTCTCTTTAGTGGCTGCATCTACTATTTTATTTTTTGAAATATTTGAATTTGCTATTGTATTTAATGCAACTGGATTATGATTTTCTGGTTCTTGAACTGCATTTGCTGCAATGCTGTTGTTTTCATCGTATTTGATACGAATTTTAGAACCTTTTAAAAGGTGTATTCCTCTTAATCTATTCCATCTTTTTATATCAGCAATTGCTACATTATATTTTTCAGCTAATTTTTTTACGTCTTCTCCTTTTCTTACTATGTGTAATTTTTGTAGTAAGGGCTTTTTAGGTTCTATTTTATTAGACGATGCGATGTTTTCTTCTACTTCTTTTTCAGCACCTAATATTTCTTTAATAACTCGAGGTTTGAACTGTCTTATGAAAGGTTTTTCTCTCTTACTTTCTTGGTAATCAATATAAGCATATACTTTGTCTTCATTGGATGCTAAAATAGCTAATTTCTTTTTGGGTAAACAAATAAAATTGCTTTTACCTGTAACATAAGGAATAACCTTCATTTTATAAGAAGGGTTTAAAAATTCAATATCAGACTCTGGCATGTCTAACAAATTAGCTAATTGTTTGAAACTTACTTTTCTTTTTAGAGCAATTGTATCAGTTTCAAAATGTTTTGCAACGGGTTTATAAGGTACTAATCCATGTTCTTTATGATATTCAAAAATATACATAGTTGCTAAGAATGCAGGTACATAACCTTGGGTTTCGCGAGGCAGTTTATGTTTAATATTCCAAAAATTTTGAAGTCCTCCTGAACGGCGTATAGCTTTACTTACATTTCCTGCACCTGAATTATAAGAAGCCAAAACTAGTTCCCAGTCACCAAATATTTTGTACATACTCTGCATATAACGCGCAGCTGCATCAGTAGCTTTAAAGGTGTCTTTACGTTCATCTACGTAGGAATCTATTTTTAATCCATATTGTTTCCCTGTTTCATACATAAATTGCCACAGACCTGTTGCGCCTACTCTAGATACAGCGCTAGATCTTAATGCTGATTCTACTATTGAGAGGTATTTTATTTCTAATGGGACATCGTAACGAGCCATTGCCTCTTCAAATAGAGGGAAATAAAATTGTGATAATCCCATTAAACGTTCATAAGAGCGTTTACGATTTTTTAGAAAATTTTTAACCAAGTTTTCTAATTGTGGATTATATTCAATATTAAAAGGTGATTTCTCGTCTAATAATCGTAATCTTTCTTTGAATAGATCTGTTGGTAAATCAAAATCGACTTTAACATTTAAATCAAGATTTTTTATATCTGAAACGATTCCATCAAAAATATCTTGTGTATTAGATAATTCTTTTATATGTTGATTTTCAATACGATCTAATATTTCATTAACTACAAAGGTGCCTTTAATAGAATCTAAATAGGAATGTTTGTTTGTAGGTTTTAAAATAGAATCTTGTGGAATCTTATCTTGTGCATAAGTTCCAAAAGCAGATACCAGTAAAAATAGATTGAGGGCAAGTTTTTTTCTAATCATCAGCTTTAATTTATTTAAATAGCTTATTTTCAGCTATTTATATTAGATTTACAAACATAAAACCTAATTTTGATTTACAATAATAAAAAATGTTAAAATTCACTTAATTAATTTAAAATAGCAGAAATTCCGGGTAATATTTTACCTTCTAACATTTCTAACATAGCACCACCACCTGTAGAAACATAACTCATTTTAGGTTCGAAACCAAACTGTTTAACAGCCGCAACACTATCGCCACCTCCAACTAATGAAAAAGCGTCATTTTGAGTTGATTCGGCTATATAATTTCCTAACTGAATTGTACCATTTGCGAAATGATCCATTTCAAAAACGCCTAAAGGACCATTCCATAAAATGGTTTTAGAATTTAGGATAACTTCTTTTATTGTTTCTAAGGATTTTGGTCCTACATCCATACCTAGCCATCCATCTGGTATAGAATTAACATTAACTAATTGTGTATCTGCTGTATTAGAAAAAGAATTGGCTGCTAACACGTCTATAGGTAAATGAATTTGAACACCTTTTGATTTTGCTTTTTCAAGAATTTCAAGAGCTAAATCTAACTTATCATCTTCACATAATGAATTACCAATCTGACCACCTAATGCTTTAATAAAGGTAAAAGTCATACCTCCACCAATAATCATGTGGTCAACTTTGTCTAAAATATTTTCAATAACTGTAATTTTTGAAGATACTTTACTTCCGCCTAATACTGCTGTTACAGGTTTTACACTGTTATTTAAAACTTTATTTAAACTTTCTATTTCTTTAGCTAAAAGAGTTCCAAAACATTTTTCATTAGGGAAAAACTGTGCTATTATAGTTGTAGAGGCATGTGCTCTGTGTGCTGTTCCAAAAGCATCATTTACATAAACATCTCCTAAGGATGCTAATTTTTTAGAAAATTCAATATTTCCTTCTTCTTCTTCTTTATAGAAACGTAAATTTTCTAATAATAGAATATCGCCTGCCTTGATATTTGCAGCAGCATTTTGAGCAATAGGTCCGATACAATCTGATGCAAAAATTACAGGTCTCCCCAAAATTTCAGCTATTTTAGATACTATATGTTTTAAAGAAAATTCTTCTTGTTTTCCTTTTGGTCTTCCTAAATGTGATAATAAGATAACTGCTCCTCCTTCATTTATTATTTTTTCAATAGTAGGCTTAGCTGCTTCAATTCGAGTTGCATCTGTAACATTAAAATTTTGATCTAGAGGGACATTAAAATCAACTCTAATAAGTGCTTTTTTATCTTTAAAATTAATATCAGAAATAGTTTTCATTGTGTTGCAATTTTTTATACAAAAATAAAACAAAAAAGGCTAAAAAAATGCTAAATCATATAATCTAGCTATTTTTTTAGCCTAAAAATTTTTAAGTTAAACGCTTAGTCTTCTGACAAAGAGTTTTGAGTACAAGGACAATTACTAATTCCTTGAAAGAAATCCCATCCTAAAGTAATCATGTGTGTTCCTGAATTATATTTTACCAATTCATTGGTTGTAACTTGATAAGCATATCCGGCATAAAAACCTCCTTTTTTTAGACCAATCATAGGACCTACTGATAATGGCTTCATGGGTTGATCATTTAGGAAACGATAAGTTGCTCCCAACCAGAAATAACCTGTACGTTGATAATCTATATAACGATATTTAAGATTAATATCTGTTGAAGAACGTCCATCACTTTCAAAATATTGAAAATAAGCGGAAGGTTCTATTTCAGTTCTTGAATCTTTATTCCCTTTAAAAAGGTAACCTGTATAGAGTTGATAGTTGCGCAACTGATTAGGTTCTGGTGAAACAGGAAATTTTTTAAGATCTTTTGGTAATAAATTACTAAAATTCAAATTAATATAGAATTTACTTTTTCTATACAAGAAACCGACATCAAAATTACTATTATTAATAAAACGATCATTATTTACACTACCATCAGCGGTTTGAAAATTTTCAATTTCATGTCTAAAATTATTATAGTTATAAGACATACCAAAAGAAAAATATTGTTTGCTTGGATAATCCAAAATAATGTGGTGTGCAAATGAAAGTTTGGCTCCCATCTGACGACTGTTTCCATTTTTATCATTATAAACATGAAAACCAATACCTGATTGATCTAATATACGCATATCAAAATAGGCAGCTTGGTTATTGGGTGCATCTTTAATTCCTACCCATTGGAAGAAACCATTAACCCGAATCCTTGCATTATCACCTATCCCAGCATAGGTAGGTGATAAAACAAATGGATTATCTGCTAAGTATTGAGTAGCTGCAGGCAAATGTAACTCCTGAGCAATACTTGAGGATATTATAGAAAAAGCTAAAATTGTAAAAGCTTTTTTTGTTTGACTACATAGTGTACTAACCATCATAACTCAAAAGTTAAATTATCTATAAAGAGTGAAATGACCAACAAACTCTTTACCATCATTATTATCTACTTTTATAACATACCAGTAATCACCAGAAGGCAATTCTTTTCCATTATATTTTCCATTCCATCTTGCTCCTACTGGTAATGTAGCAATCAGACGACCGTAACGATCATAAACATGGCTTACTAATCTTGGATAAACTGTAGGGTCAACACAACCAGGTCCCCAATCATCATTTTCTCCATTTCCATCTGGTGTCATCACATCAGGAACACAAATAGGTATATAAGTTAAACGTTTAGCATCTACATCACTACATTCGCTATCATCTGTAACGATTACTCGTATTTGTTCATATTGTTGGTAATAAATAAAGGTATTATTAGATCCTGATTGCATTTGTTCTCCATCTGCAAAGAATGTATATTTATAATTACCTGAACCTCCTGTAGCAACTGCCATTGCTGTATTAAGACCTGAAATACTTAATGTAACATCTAATTCGTTTAAAGGAGTTACCATAAACGGTGTTGGAAGTACATTATTATTTGGACATCCATTTGGTCCTTCTACAAACACAGTATGGTAAGCTGGTGCTAAAAACTGTTTAGTATATTTTGGATCTGTAGACAAGAATATATTGCTAGTTTGTGCAGGTAAATTATC
The DNA here is from genome assembly GCF_042182265.1 of Flavobacterium davisii. NCBI lineage: Bacteria > Pseudomonadati > Bacteroidota > Flavobacteriia > Flavobacteriales > Flavobacteriaceae > Flavobacterium > Flavobacterium davisii. Next base: position 933,718 of record NZ_CP097869.1, on the reverse strand, counting down.
TAAACTAAATTTATAATTACCAACAAAAGCACCTTTTGGATCTAACTTATTTGTTACCACTATTTTAACCATTGGTTTATTAGTTACTGGATTACAAGGATAAGTAACATTAATTACAGGCTCAAAACTATCACCAGAACCTATTGTAATAAAATAAAGTGCTTTACAATTTGTAGCATTAGAATCTTTAATAGCAATAGAATACTTTTTACCATCTAATCCATTAAATACATGAGAATTTACACCATCTAAATTATTAATTGGTTCGTAAATTGAATCATCGACTTCAACTGGTGGGGTTGAATTATCAAAACTTGTTTTATATTCTTTTGTTACAAAATAAGGTCCTGTACCACCTTGAATATTCGTGATATGAATTTCTCCTCTATTTTCACTAGCACATATTTCATCAATACCTGTAACAGTTCCTTTCAGTTCTGCTGGTGCTGTAATACGTACAGATTGTACTGGTGGATGACATGAAGTAGCAACTGTAAACACATTTACTTCATAAGTATCTGGTTTCAGATTACTAATTGTAAAAGTACCCGCAGCTAAATCATTATCACTAACTGTATAAACTTGTTGATGTGTATAAGCACCATCTGCTGAACTAATAGAATATTGTAATTTACGATTATCAATACCTGTTAAGGTTACCACAATTTTTCCATCTCTGTTGTATGAACAAGTTGTTTGAACTGCTTTCAAATCAAATTTTAATTCAGCTGGTGACTTAATTGAAACAGGAGTACTTATAGAAGTACAATTACCGCTTCTAACTTGTATAGTATGATTTCCTACTGGAACATTCGTAAATATACCCGTTGTATTAGAAATATTTGAAGGTAATAATACGTATGTATAATTTCCTTGACCACCGCTTGCATGTGCAACAACTCTAGCTGTATCATACGAACAACTTACCTGGATAGGTGCAATAGGATCGATAGTAAATGGTGATAAACTATTAATTGTATATCCATTGGTTTCAACTCCTGCACAACTATTTGTATCACGAACATAATATTTATAAGTTATACCAGCAGCTAGATTATTTAATCTTAATGGAGAAACAAATGGAGTCCATGGTCCTGATTGAGAATTACTGTATTCAAATACACCTGTACCTCCACTAGCAGTAAGTATTAAACTAGCTTGGCTTGTATCACAAATTTGTGAATTAGCAACTAATGATAAAGACGTTTTAATTTCTTTAGCAGGTAATACATCGAAGAATAACTGCTTAGAAGGACAATTAGAAGCGTCATTTACAATAATATAATAACGTCCAGGTCCTAAATTAGTAAATGTATTAGATGCTTGAGGTCCAGAAGCAACTCCTACAGGATTTACATAATGTAAGGTATAATTATATCCGTTAGGAACATTATAACCACCTGTTACGCCAACTACTTGTACTACTCCATCATTTACACCAAAACAACGTAACTGTACTGGTGCAATAGTAGACGCATCAATAATAGCTGGTTTTGATAGATTAACTATCTCACTTACAGAACAACCATTAGCATCCTTAACCGTTATGGTATAAGCAGAATTACCTGATAATCCTGTAAAGATACCTGGAGATAATTGTTGTCCTTCAACTGGCGATATAGTATAAGTATAATTACCCCAACCATTTGCTGCAACTGCGTTAATAGAACCATCATTACCAGGTGTACAAGTCAATAATCCTTTAGTAGTAGTAATAGTAAGCGCGTTAATTGGTTCATTAATTATAAAGTTAGAAGAAAAAGTACAATTAGGCTTTTTAACTAAGGTTACATTTAGAGTATAAGTACCAGCAGAAAGTCCATTAATAGGTAGTGGACCTGCATTAATACTATTTCCTACCAAATTGAATCCTGTATTATTATTTGTGATACTATAATTGAACTCTCCTGCTTGGTTTCCATTGCTTAATATTGTATCAACTACAGAAACTTCTGCACTACCTGTAAAGCTACCCTTACAAGTTACATCTTTAATATTTGTTATTTGTATATTAAATGTATTCGGATCTGCTATATAATGTATTCGTTGAACACTACAATTTGTCACAGGATTTGTAACTGTAACCATATAATTACCAATTCCCAAGTTAGTAAAAATACCTGTAGTATTAGTAAGAGATATACCTGTTAGAATATTCGTTACATTGTAGTTATAAACAGGAACTGGTGCTCCGTTAGTCGTAACAGTTACCGTAATATCCTCACCTTTTGTACAAGTAATATCATTATTTACGAAAATATTAGGTCCTGAAATACTAACAAAAGGAATCACATCAGTTGTAACAGTCCCTTTACATCCTTTATCATCATATACGTTTATGGTATATTTTCCACCTGCTATATCCGTTGTTGAATAAGTCTTTTCTGGACCAAAATAAACTTGTTTTCCGTTTAAAATAAACTCATAGTTTACATAATTACCAGAACCACCTGTTACGCCATTAACAGTAATTGAAGCTGCATTAACAGAATTCGTATTTAGTGTACATGCAAACTGATTAACAACTGGAGGTGGTACTGTCATCACATTAGGCTGAGAAATTGTGACTGATTTTGTTTCTTTACAATTTCTACCTGAAGTAATTTCAACAGTATAATTACCCGCTGGTAATCCTGTAAATACATTATTAGTTTGTGCTGGTCTCAATTGTTGAGAAGGGAAAACTAAAGCATAAGTATAAATAGGGTTTCCATTGGAAGGAGCTGGTTTCAAATTTACTGTAATCGTTCCGTTACTATCTCCATTACAAACAGTAGAAGTTGGTACAATAGAATCTACCAATATATCTTCTGGTTTTTCTAATTTAACTGTAATATTTTTAGTACAAGCAGTAGTTAAATCTCTAACAGTAAAAACAGAATCTCCAAATGGTAAACCTGTAAATATACCTGTGCTATTCACTGTAGCTCCATACGTATATTCATAATTACCTGATCCACCAACAGCAATAAGTGTTACTTTACCATCATTAGTATTACAAGTAGGTTGTGCAACAATAGTAGGATTAATATTTAATGGAGGATACACTGTAATTGATTTACTATCAGTACATCCATTAGCATCTTTTATAGTAATCGTGTTATTTCCTATAATTAATCCATTAAAGGTATAAGGTGCAATTACATTTACAAATGAGCTAGTTCCATTAGCATTTGTAATACTATAAGTATAAGGAGCTATTCCATCTACAACACTAGTTGCTGTTATTACATAATCAGTACCATCAGAAGTACATTGATTAGCAGCAAAAACTGGAAGTGTTAGTACAGGATTCGTATCAGTAGGCAGAATAACTGGCACCTGTGCGATACAATTATTGGCATCTTTTACATAAGCTATATAATTACCTCCATCACGATTAAATACGGTAGAAGTTGTCCATCCTACAGAAGCAGCTGTAGGGGCAGGATCAGTAGCTAACGCAACAATATATGAATAGGTAGGAGTACCATTATTACCTAAAACTTTAATAATACCTGCTAGTGGATTACAATTATCATTTTTATCTACAGTAGCTGTTATTGCTAACTGTGTAGGAGTACCTACAGTAGCAGAAGCTGTTGTAATATCACACTTAGGAAAGTTATTTTCCTTAATTTTAACTGTATAAGTACCTGCTGGTAGACCTGATATAGTAAAAGGATTAGTTACTGTATTATCAACTATAATACCATTATGTCCAGCAACTACTGTATTCGTATTATCGTATAAAGTATAAGTATAAGGTCCTGAATAACCTTGAACACTTAATAATAAACTTCCACCAGTAGTGTCACCAAAACATTTTACACTTGCATCAGGTGCTAAAGTAGCGGTTAATGTTTTAAATACATTTATTTGATGTCCTATTTGAATAAAACATCCAGTAGTTGCATCTGTTACTTGGAAAGTATAAGAACCTGCTGCACTAATTGTAAATTGATTAGCAGTTGGTCCAGCAACCACATTGGTTGTTCCAAAAGGAATTACTTGGTAAGTATAATTACCCGATCCTCCTGTAGCATTAATACTAATAATTTCATTTTGAGTACAATCAATAGCTTGATTTTTAACTATGGTTGCTCCTAATGGTGTTATAGCATTAATATCAACTTTTGTAGTTCCGATACATCTGTTAGAATCAAACACTCTTACTGTGTAAGAACCACCAGCTGTATTTAGTGTATTAAATACAGTACTAGCGCCTGATTGTAAGACAACTCCACCCAGTTCAAATTCATAGGTTGTATATTTTCCTGTACCTCCTGTAACATTTGTAACATTTATTTGTGCGGGATTATAAGCATTCGTAACATTACATGTAAACTGAGTAGCTACGGCCGTTATATTAATAGGTGTTGGCTCATCTACTCTTACGTTTTGAGTAGCCGAACAACCTCTTGCAGAAGTTACTGTGATAACATAATTACCTAAAGGTAAACCTGTAAAAAGGTTCGTATCCTGTAGTCCTACACCGTTTGGATCAGGAGCTATACTATATTTGTATGGTTTATCTGTATTCGTAGCATCTAGATTTACAGTAATACTACCATCATTACTACCAATACACTTAGTATTAGTAACTGTTGCTGCCACAAAAAGAACATCTTTAGCAGGTGCTAAATTTACAGGAACGGTTACTTTACAATTCGTTGTAAGATCTGTTACTTCAAAAGTATAGTTACCTGGAGCTAAAGAATTAAAGATACCATTTAAATTAGTTGCTCCAACAGGAACTGTTTGACTGTAACTGTAGTTACCACTTCCATCATTTGCCTTAATAGTAATCGTACCTGTAGCTGTATTACAAGTAGGAACTAAAGTAAAATCACCAATTGCTTTTAAAGGTTTCAAAATTGTAACTGTTACCTTGTTACCACAATCATTTTTATCTTTTACCTCCACAGTATGCACTCCTGAAGAAAGATTAGAAATAGTAAATGGCGCTGTTTGTGCTTGAAAAACACCACCGTCTACACTGTACACATGAGGTGCAATACCAGAAGTCGTAAGTGCTACATCAATAGCAAAATTACCCTCAGCAGCACATAAATTATTAACCGTTGCAGAAATAACTGGTTCTGAGTCTACAGTAACGGTTATAAAATTAAATTTAATACAACCATTAGCATCTTTTACATATACTATATATTTTCCTCCTTCTAAATTAAACACATTAGGTTTATGGGTTAATGGATCAAAAGAACCAATAAATGCAGCATTTGTCGTTACAGGATCAGCACCATCTATTACCCCAGTTGCACCAGAATCAACAAATACTTGATATAAGTAAGGACCTGTACCACCTGCTGCTGCTGCTGTAATAATACCTGCATTTGGTTTACAATTATCATTTGTACTTGTCAAATTAAGGGTTAAATCTGTTGCAGACTCTTTTATTTCATAAGGACCGAATGTCTTTCCACATCCTGCATTTGCTCCATTGATTTCACGTATTAAGATATTATACGAACCTGGTGCCAAAGGATTAATTGAATATGGATAAACAAAAGGCGAATTAACTATTACAGGAGCTCCGATGTTTACATTGGTAGCCGCATTAACTAATTGATATGAAAACTGAGTAACACCTGCACTTAAATTACTTAAAGTAAATTTAATAGATCCATCAGCAGCACCTCTACACGTTACATTATTAATAATCGTAGATAAAGTAGGATTAATAGACGAAGGTGTCCCAGGGGCTGTTTGGAAGTGATAACATCCTGTTGTTGTATCATATACTACTATACTATAAATAGCACCTGGAATTAAACCATTAAAAATATGAGAAGCTGCTCCATTATTAGAATTAACAAGAGTAGTTGACCATGGAGCAGCTGGTAAATCAACAATACCAAACTGATAAGTACCAGGACCTATAACTCCTCCTGAAATATCTACTTTTAAGCTTGCACCTGTTGCACAAGTAGCTACACCTGTAAAAGCAAATGTTAAACCTGAAGGTGGACTAGATACAATTTGATTTGGAACTACTTTTGAACAACCATTAGCATCAACTGCCTTTACAGTATAAACACCATAATCAATATTAGGGAAACAAACTGTAGCTGCTAATGGTAAGGAATTAACAACAATCGGAGCCCCTACTTGTACACCTAATGCATTCGTTAATGTAAAGGTAATTGGTAATGTTCCTCCTGTTAAATCTGTATTTATACAAATAGATCCTTTTATATAATCTTTCGTTCCAATATTACAAGTAAGAGGATTTATTTTAACTGTATAATTTAGTAAGGCTGGTTCTGTAATACTGAAAGTTTTAGTATCAGTACAAGATTTTGCATCTGTAACAGTAACAGAATAATTACCAGCAGGTAAACCAGCTGTTTGTGTACCATAATTAGTACCTGTTGTCGTATTTAGAACTGATATAGTATAATTAGGTGTACCGTCTATAACACTCCAAGTAAATGCACCTGTAGCATCACCATGACATTTTACAGTTGGACTAGTAACAGTCAATGATAAATTAGGTAATGAACGTGGTTTTATATCTAATGTATTAGTCTCTATTTGGCAGCCTTTAGCGTCTGTAATACGGAATTTATAAGTACCTGGGTTTGCTAATAAAACGGGATATGTAAAGGTAGAACCTGTAATAGTACCGACTCCTGTAAAAGCAGCACCATTATAACTTACTTCATACGTACCATACGGCAAATAACCATTTGAAATTGTACCACTAATAACAGCATTTGGTGTAACTGTACAATCGTAGCCTTTGTTTAAAACAATGGTTGCGTTTAATTGGTTATTAATAGTTTGTTGAAATACTGCCGGATTTGTACATCCATAAGCATCTCGTACGGAAATTGCATAAGTACCTGGAATTAGCCCATTAAAAGTATGGCTATCAGTAGGTGTATTACTTGGTACAAAAGCCCCTCCATTCAAACTGAAACTATAAGGTGCAACACCTCCTGAAGCAGATACAACTAAAGATGCTTTATTTGTATCGTCATAACAAAAATCAGAAGCTCCTAAAGCAAGCGTAGGATTATTTGGGTTCGTTAAATTAATTGTTTTAATAACTTGACATCCTCCTGCATCCTTAATAGTAACAGTATAGTTGTTGGCTGGCAAATTACTAAATACATTACCTGTTAAAGTACCTGCAACTGGACTAATTGTATAGGTATAACCTCCCCATCCACCAGTAGCATTAACAATAATGCTTCCTTGTTTTGTACAAGTAATAGGATCTTTATCTAATGTTGCATCTAAAGCAACTGTAGGTGTTTTTATCTCAAATAAAGAAGTTATCTTACATTTTGTTGTAGTATTAGTTACTTCAACTGTATAATTTCCTGCTAATAGATTATTTAATACAAAAGGTGATGTAGTCTTCGCACCTACGGAAGGAGTAGGACCTGTTACTACGTATGAATAGCCTGTTCCAAAATTTGATACTGATATTTCAGCAGATCCTTCAGTTCCATTTAAACATTTAATATCTGATAGAACTCTATTAGATATTGACATATCTGGTAATGGATTAATAGTATATTTTTCAGTATATGTACAATCTTTTGCATCAGTAACTACAAAGGTATAGGTACCTGCAGATAGATTAGTAAAAGCACCTGTAGTATTTGTTACGGCCGAAGCTACTGGATCTGTTATGGCATACTCTTTTAGAGGCAAGCTACCTCCTGTAACGGTCACTTGTACGTTAATTGTTTTAGCAGGACAAGTCATAGAAGAAGTAGGAGTAACCGTTAAATCCGTTGGAGGAGTTAATGGAACAACTACGAATGGAGGATTGATTGTAAAAGTACAACCGTTTTTATCTCGTACTACTATAGTATAAGTCCCTGCTTTTAAATTATTAAAAATATTAGATGACTGCCATGTATTACCATTATTATTACTATACTCAACTCCACCTGCACCATTTTCACTTGGTAATACTGTAACCGTAATACTAGCATCATTCTTACAAGTATAATTTGGATTTAATACAGCTGTAGCTTTTAAAATATTAGGTTGAGTAATTGTAATAGTACCTGTAATAGTACATAGTTTAAGATCTCTAATAGTATAATTATACGTTCCTTGTGTCAAACCAGCATAGGTCGTTTGATTAGAAAAACCAGCGTTATTAAAATTAATTTGATAACCACCTGCTCCGCCAGTAGGAGCAAAGGTTACACTTCCATTCGCTCCGCCATTACAAGTTACAGCTACAGTAGAATGATTAGCTACTATAGGTTCTAATTTTTTAACTGTTACAGTGTTGGTAACTACTTGACAACCTTTACTGTCTTTCACTAAAAACTGATATGTTGTATTAGCTGAAACTGGAGGTATTGAATATTTAAATGGCAAACTAGCTATAGGAGTAGGTATGGCTGGCGTGTAATTTACACCTCCATCGGTACTCACTTGATAAGAATAACCAGGATAACCATTTGAAATAGTAAGTGTAATTTCTGCATTTGGATTTAATGGATTACAATCAGCATCTTTTGTTAAAGCAGCTGTTGCTACTAATTGCGCATTAATCTGTTGTACTGATGTAACTGCTGTACAGCCGAAAGTATCTCTTACTGTTACTACATAACTTCCTGGTGTTAAGTTTGAAAAAGTAGCGTTATTTTGGAAAGGAATTAAAATAGTTCCTGCATTATTTTCTAATTGATATTGATAACCAGGCGTACCACCTGACGCACTTACTGCTATACTAGCAGCATTAGTTCCATCATAACAAAAATCAGATGTTGCTAGTACTTGTATAGTTGGTTTAGGTGCAACCCCAATAGTAATTGTTTCTGTTTTTATACATCCATTAGCATCTTTTACAGCAACTACATAAGTACCAGGTGCAACGTTATTGAATTTATTATTTGGTTGATAACTTATAATAGGAACACCTGTAGTAGTTTCTAATTGATACTGATAAGCAGGAGTACCTCCAGTAGCAGTAACTGATACAACAGCTCCAGTAGTACAAGTAGCAGGGGTTATGTTGGTCAGCACTTGTAATTGAGCTGGTACAATTATGGCTTGTGGCAAGTTAAAACTACAACCTGCATTAGCAGCAGTTAAGTCATATTTTACTAATACAAATCCTGGATATCCTACCGAAGGAACAGGCACTGTAGCAGGAGATGTATTATAAGATGTCCAAGTAGCTCCATTATTCATCGAAACTTGATAACCAGAAACCGTATTGAAATTTTGTGCTGCTATTGTAACTGTAGCATCATTTAATCCTGCGCAACTTACATCTTTATGTCCTGTAATTTGAGCGGTAAAAGCTTGTCCACATGGAATGTTTACAGGAATAGTTTTAGTTGCTATACAAGCTATAGGTAATTGATAAGCTTCTATATCATCTACAGCAAAATCAATACCATTTTCTTGTGCAACTTCTAATCTTAAAACAAAATCAAGTGTTGTATTATTTCCTGGGTTTATAGTTTTGTTATATACTTCCCATTTTTCCGTTTTAGGAATAGGACCTGTAGAACTAGAAGATAAAGCCACACCTGCACTATTTTGTAACTCAACGGTTAAAGAAGCATCAGGTTGTGTATTTCCAATTCTAAGTAAATTTCTAGCATAAAAACGAACTTGAATTGGTTGATTCGGAATAATATCTTTTATTGTTTTTCTATATAAAACAGCATTATTAGGTATAGCATTTCCTGCATCTACTGCTAAATATCTACCAGGTCTTGTGCCTGTAGTATGATCTAAAGGAATAGACCAACCAGAATAAGGATTATTAAGTAAAAACTGTGTAACTGTATATTCACCGTTGCCAAAAAGTTTATTACCATGACATTTTGTTGCTTCAACTTGACGCTCCCAACAGAATGCAGGATTAATACCAGGTGAAGATACATCTGGACCCGATCCGAAATCTTCTTTTAATAAATTACTAAAAGTAGGAGGATTCGTTAAATTATAATTTACTGTTATAGTTGAATTTCCACATTGAACATTCTTAAAAATATTAGAATTAGGATCATGAGGCGGATTTAAAGCAGGTGAAATAGAATACGTATACGTATACGCAGTAGAACCATTATTTACTGTAACGGTACTAGTAGCAGAACCATTACAATTAAATGCAGGTGCTGAAACACTAATTGTAGGATCTGGTGGAATAGGATCTAAAGTAACGGTCATTGAAAATATACAATCAACGGCATCTTTAACCTGAACAGTATAAGTACCTGGAGGTACTGATGCCTGATTTACGTTAGTCCAACCTTTACCAAAATTATATTGATAAGGAAAAGGTCCCGTAAAAGGCTTTCCTCCTTCTACATTAGTAATGCGTATAATACCTGTTCCGCCTGTAGTATTACATGCTAACGCCATTACACCACCAGAAGCGGTTAATGGTGTTGCTGGTTGAGAAATTGTAATATTGGGTTCTGTTTTTGTACAAACAGCGGTACCTATTGTGTACTGAATTACAGGAGTATAAACGCCTGGGGCTAAATTTGTAAATAATGGGTTATTAGTAAAAGGCGCACCACCAGTAATACTGTATCCCAATGTATTTCCATTTGCATTCGTAACATTGAATGTAATGGTACCTGAATTATCGTTATAACATTTTACATCGGTATAACTTACTGTATATTCAGGAGCTGGTATTTTTACTACGTTAATTTGTGTTGTTTGAGTACAGTTATTAGAATCGTATACTGTAATAGTATTAATACCTGGACTTGTAACTGGAATAACATTAGTTGTTAAGAATGGAGCTGGTGGGGCACTATTCAAATAGAAAAAGTATGGAGGAGTTCCTCCTGTTGCTGATATTGTAATTTCACCGTCTGCACAAGTCGTTAAAGCTTTTGTTAGAGAAGCATTTAATACTAATTTAGCAGGATTAGCTAAAACAAATGTTCCATCTTTTGTACAACTTGGAGTCGTAACTATCCAATAATAAGGCAAACCTGGCGTTAGTTTATCAAAAACATTGTACGCTTCTGTAGTCGTAACAGAATTACCTACAATTAACCCAGAAGCATTTGTTCCTTGATATAAAGTATAAGTATAAGGACCATCTACTCCTGAAACACCTAAATTAACAGATCCTAAATCGCCATTACATTTAGGCTGTGTAACCGTTGCTAAAACGGTTATGTTATTAGCTACTACTCCAATATTTTTAATAGGAATTTGACATGAGCCAGGTACTGAATTATCTTTTACATTTATCGTATAATTACCTGGGACTAATACTTGAAATACAGGATTAACAGTCCATACTCCCAATGTTCCATTTGGTTGTACTAATTGAAACTGAAATCTACCAGTACTATTAATAGGTTTTATAACTGTTATAGAACCAGGGGCACCACATACAATAGGTAATACTTTAACTTCTGTTTCTGTTAAATTTTTATATACATTAAAGTAAAAAGTTCTTGTACATCCTCCTAAAAAAGTATAAATGAGTCTATATTTCCCTTCATTTAAAACCGTATATTCATTTGATTCAACTATTTTATTCCAACATGAATCCGCTGTAACAGGACAATTAGTTATAGGATTATAAGGACCACAGCCTGCTTTTGTTTCATCATACAATTGCCATTCTACTTTTATGGTTCCCGTAATATTCGGTTGCAATAACTTATTATCATCCTTACCACATAGATAAATACTAGGAATTCTTTCTCCTGAATCAGTACAATTAACAGGCGTGATACTTTGATCATACTTAATTAAAGGATTTTGAAGATCCGATCCATACAGTTTAACATTAAATGTTTGAACAATAGATCTACAAATAGCATCCTTACCTGTTACCGTATAAATACCTGGTAAATTTACGGTTACTTCTTGACTTGTCTTATTAGGTGTAAAAGTTGCTCCAGCAGGACCCGTCCAAAGATAATCATCATAATCATTTCCAGCCTTCAGAGTAGTTGTAGTTCCACAATAATAAACTTCTGTATTGAAGTTACACTTTTTATCTAAACCAACAATAAAGTTTGTCGAATTTGTAGAACCTACCAAACAATTAGTATCTATTTGTGAATAACTCGGATCATTGTGATTTTCTACATTATTAATAACCCCCCTATATTCAACAAAAGCTTGATTTTTAATTTCATTTGAACAAGCTGTTGTAAACTGATCACAAGAACAAGCTACTTTTACTTTAATTATAATAGAATATTCTGGTGCATCTTTTTTTAGATAGGCTTTAGGTATATAAATAAACAACTCTCTAGGATTGGCAGGGTTTACTTCGTATTTCATTGAAGTATTAAGTGCTGTATTGGTAGATATTACACTTTGTAAAAGTACATTTTGAGGTAAAATATCTTTTAGTAATACATAGTTACTACCATATTTATGAGATGCTAAACCTTGTGCATCATCATTCCCTATATTATCAAAGAATATATTATAATTAATTTCATCACATATATCTACTGTCTGATTTGAAATATCTACACCCGCATTATTTGTCACATTTTTTCTTAATATAATTCTAGGTCCAATAACATCTACAGCAAAAGCTGTAAAAAAAACAAAGTATTGATCACCACTTGTCCCTAGGTTAATAGAAGCTGATGTATCATTGTTTTTAATTACAGAATTACTGGGATTATCTACTTTAAAAATACCAGCATCATACCCTAAAGTATTCCTACTATTAGGCTCTCTATCTGGTAAAAGTCCTGAAGGATTAGTGAAAGTACTATTAAAGAAATTCTGTTTCCTATCTTTAACAAAATCATCAATTTTTCTAAAAGGAGGTTGCATTAATACATTATTAATTTTAAAAAAATCACCTGATATCTGCTGATCTCCTTCTAATGCTCCAAATGCCACCCAAGCCCCTACGTTTCCAGTAGGTATGGTCTTAAATCCACTAACATTTACATCTAATTCATTAGTATTATTCAATTTGGTAAAACCATTGAAAGAAGTAATATTTTTAGCTGGTAAATTAGGGTTTTCATATATAACGTACAAATGCCATCCTGCTGAATAACCTCCTTGAACCTTACCTTGTGAACAAACAATATTAGCCACAGTATAATCACCCTGAACATCTCCTCCTTTATTCAACAAATTAGTAACATCAGCATAAGCTGCATACGGCTTATTTGTCTCGAGATCTTCATTATAGATAAGAGTCCCTGCTATATCTTCATAAATAGCAGATCCTGGAAGTTTCAATTTAACTTTTGTAATATCTAAACTTGTTTTATTATAAATTCCAGCCCAATATAATGCTGCATATTTTATCTTATAACAGGCTTGATAAGCTGTAGGTATTGTTAATTTAGCCCTACTGGAATTGTAAATAGTTCGATTAGCAGTATCCACATTAACATATACCATACTAATCCTATCATTAGGTTCCGTATCATTATATGGTAAAAAAGCGTCTTGTGATAAATTATTATTTCCTATTAATAAAATATCGGCATTAAGACCATTTGTCTGATTAACTACAGAAAAAGGTTTGAATTCTTGTGCAAAGGATTGATGAAATCCCAAGCTCCAAAACAATAAAATACATAAGTAATAACTCGATCTCATAGGGCGTTCGTTTATTATTTAAAACTCATAAAGTTATATAATTTTATCTTTTCATGAAATTGTTTTTAGTAACAAATCATATATCAACATAAAATAATTATTTTTCTATCTTAATAATTACCATTTTACCATTATAAGGTTTATCTCCTTTATTTTTCATAGCTTCATCTGCTTCATTTATTTCTTCATAATGGTTACTATAAATAAAATAAGTACCTGTACTCACATCATAAAAGAAATCAATATTAGTCTCTCCTGCTAAAATTGCCTTTTTCACAAAAGCATCCCGTCTTGCTTCATCTTTGTGAGTAGCTAATACCATATAAAAACCAGGTTTTTCATTCGTTACATTTTTCACAATTTGCATATTGATCTGGTCACTATCGCCATAATCAAATTCAGTTGGTTTATAAATTTGACCTGTTGATTTTGTACTTGCCTTAATTTGACTCAAGGTAGCACGATCTTTTTGATACTTAGTTGAAGCATCTTCAAAGTTAGCTCGTTTAATACGACGTCTTTTTTCTATTTCAGTTTGAGTCTTGATCTCTTCTAATTTAGTGATTAACTGTCGACTTTCTTCCTCTGATCTAGCTTTATCTTGCTTTAATTTTTCTATTGTTTTAGTATAAGATTGATTAATCGCATCATTTTTATTTGGTATTTTTTTCAACCTTTCTGCTGCTAAATTTTGATACTCAGTAATAAACTGATCTTGTTGTTTTATATTTAATGCTATATCGTTTCTTAATGATTCAATGGCTTTGTTAGCTTGACTCATGCTTTTAAACTCTACTTCTTGAACGGGAGCTACAATTCCTTTTTCAGAATCATCATTTGCTTTACGCATAGCTATTAATTCTTTTTCTTTTTCTGCTACTATACTTTGGAATTTTTTAATTGATTCCGATTGTAATTTTTGAGAATCTTCTATAACACCTGATAAATTATCTATTTCTTTATCTTCTGCTGTTTTTAAAGCCTCTCTACGCGCTAATTCTTCAGCCTCTGCTTTTTCTTTAGCTAAACGCGCTGCTTCTGCTTTTTCTTTGGCTAGACGTTCCGATTCCGCTTTCTCACGTGCTAAAGACTCTGCCTTAGCTTTTGATTCCGCTTCTGCTTTCTCTTTAGCTAGACGTGCTGCTTCTGCTTTCTCACGTGCTAAAGACTCTGCCTTAGCTTTTGATTCCGCTTCTGCTTTCTCTTTAGCTAGACGTGCTGCTTCTGCTTTCTCACGTGCTAAAGACTCTGCCTTAGCTTTTGATTCCGCTTCTGCTTTCTCTTTAGCTAGACGTGCTGCTTCTGCTTTCTCACGTGCTAAAGACTCTGCCTTCGCTTTTGATTCCGCTTCTGCTTTCTCTTTAGCTAAACGTGCTGCTTCTGCTTTTTCTTTGGCTAAACGTTCCGATTCCGCTTTCTCACGTGCTAAAGACTCTGCCTTCGCTTTTGATTCCGCTTCTGCTTTTTCTTTAGCTAGACGTTCTGCTTCTGCTTTCTCACGTGCTAAAGACTCTGCCTTGGCTTTTGATTCCGCTTCTGCTTTTTCTTTGGCTAGACGTTCCGATTCCGCTTTCTCACGTGCTAAAGACTCTGCCTTCGCTTTTGATTCCGCTTCTGCTTTCTCTTTAGCTAAACGTTCTGCTTCTGCTTTTTCTTTAGCTAGACGTTCTGCCTCTGCTTTCTCACGTGCTAAAGACTCTGCCTTCGCTTTTGATTCCGCTTCTGCTTTTTCTTTAGCTAAACGTTCTGCCTCTGCTTTCTCACGTGCTAAAGAATCTGCCTTCGCTTTTGATTCCGCTTCTGCTTTTTCTTTAGCTAAACGTTCCGATTCCGCTTTCTCACGTGCTAAAGACTCTGCCTTGGCTTTTGATTCCGATTCTGCTTTTTCTTTAGCTAGACGTTCTGCCTCTGCTTTCTCACGTGCTAAAGAATCTGCCTTCGCTTTTGATTCCGCTTCTGCTTTTTCTTTAGCTAGACGTACTGCTTCTCCTTTTTCTTTGGCTAAACGTTCCGATTCCGCTTTCTCACGTGCTAAAGACTCTGCCTTCGCTTTTGATTCCGCTTCTGCTTTCTCTTTAGCTAAACGTGCTGCTTCTGCTTTTTCTTTGGCTAAACGTTCCGATTCCGCTTTCTCACGTGCTAAAGACTCTGCCTTGGCTTTTGATTCCGCTTCTGCTTTTTCTTTAGCTAGACGTTCTGCTTCTGCTTTCTCACGTGCTAAAGACTCTGCCTTAGCTTTTGATTCCGCTTCTGCTTTCTCTTTAGCTAAACGTGCTGCTTCTGCTTTTTCTTTGGCTAAACGTTCCGATTCCGCTTTCTCACGTGCTAAAGACTCTGCCTTGGCTTTTGATTCCGCTTCTGCTTTTTCTTTGGCTAGACGTTCTGCTTCTGCTTTTTCTTTGGCTAGACGTTCCGATTCCGCTTTCTCACGTGCTAAAGACTCTGCCTTCGCTTTTGATTCCGCTTCTGCTTTCTCTTTAGCTAAACGTGCTGCTTCTGCTTTTTCTTTAGCTAGACGTTCTGCCTCTGCTTTCTCACGTGCTAAAGACTCTGCCTTGGCTTTTGATTCCGCTTCTGCTTTCTCTTTAGCTAGACGTTCTGCCTCTGCTTTCTCACGTGCTAAAGACTCTGCCTTGGCTTTTGATTCCGCTTCTGTTTTCTCTTTAGCTAAACGTGCTGCTTCTGCTTTTTCTTTGGCTAAACGTTCCGATTCCGCTTTCTCACGTGCTAAAGACTCTGCCTTGGCTTTTGATTCCGCTTCTGCTTTTTCTTTGGCTAGACGTTCTGCCTCTGCTTTCTCACGTGCTAAAGACTCTGCCTTGGCTTTTGATTCCGCTTCTGCTTTTTCTTTAGCTAGACGTTCTGCCTCTGCTTTCTCACGTGCTAAAGACTCTGCCTTCGCTTTTGATTCCGCTTCTGCTTTCTCTTTAGCTAAACGTGCTGCTTCTGCTTTCTCTTTTGCTAGACGTTCCGATTCCGCTTTCTCACGTGCTAAAGACTCTGCCTTGGCTTTTGATTCCGCTTCTGCTTTCTCTTTAGCTAGACGTTCCGATTCCGCTTTCTCACGTGCTAAAGACTCTGCCTTGGCTTTTGATTCCGATTCTGCTTTCTCTTTAGCTAGACGTGCTGCTTCTGCTTTCTCACGTGCTAAAGACTCTGCCTTAGCTTTTGATTCTGCTTCTGCTTTCTCTTTAGCTAAACGTGCTGCTTCTGCTTTTTCTCGTACTAAAGATTCTGTCTTCTTCTTTATTTCATCATTTACTTTTTCTTTTTCTAGACGTGTTGTTTCCGCTTTTTCTTTAGCCAAACGTACTGCATCTGCCTTTTCTTTTGCTATGCGTTCGGATTCTATCTTCTCACGTGCCAGTGCATCTGCTTTTTCTTTTGCTAAACGTTCTTGCTCTGCTTTTAATTTAGCAGCCGCTTCTGCTTTTAATCTCGCTTCATTAGCTAAACGTTCTTGTCGTTGACGTTCTGCTTCTGATAAAGCTTTATTTTTATCTTTTTCAGCTCTTAATCGAGCCTCCATTTCTGCTTTAGCTCTTGCTTCTGCTTCTTCTTTTGCTTTTAGAGCCGCTAAACGGTCTTTTTCTGCTCTTAATCGTGCTTCTTGTTCTTCTTTTGCTTTTGCTTCTGCTAATTCTTTCTCTTTTCTTAAACGTTCTGCTTCTAGACGTGCTTTTTCTTGTTGCTGTTTTAATGCTAACTCAGCAGCTCTTTCTTTAGCCAATTCCTGTGGGTTCTTTTTTTTGACAGCCACAGCTTTGTCGTTAGCTTTTGGATTTGTTTTATTACTTGATTTTACAATTGGTTGTTCATCTTCATAATCGCCATAACCTTTTAATTTATATGCCAATGTGAATTCATGGGATAAACCAAAATTAGCAATATTTCCTAAAGGTTTTTCAACTCCATATCCAATAGAAATTCTTTTAGCCAATATAAATCCAATACTTGCATTTATACCATTTAAACTATCATAACCTGCTTGAATCCAACCTGCTTTAGGAGCATTAAAAAGTAATGATGCGCCAAATCCAGTATATCCTATTCCAATTTCTGCTCTACCTAATGCGGAAAATTTTGCTTTTTCTAAAATTCCATCACGGTCTATATAGCCTGTATACATGGCATGTAATCCAAAATTTTTAGCGGGATTTCCCTGAACTAAACCAGATGGATTAAAGTTGTAATAAAACAAATTATTAGCTACTATACCCATATCAAAAAAACCAGTCCCGAAATTAATTCCTGGATTAATTGAAATCAAAGAATACTTGGGCAAATTACTAAGATTAGATTCCTGAACATTTGTTATTATTTTTCCTGAATTAATCCCGCTATTAACATAAGCTAAATTTAGACCAAAAGTAAGATTAGAGTCCTGAAGAATTTCTGCATTTCTAGCAAAATTTGCTACTATTCCGAATGTAGAATAAATACTTTCATTATTTTGAAATAAACCTATTCCATAAGCATTCAAATCTTGAAATTTACTGGATAAACTAAAAAAATAATCTGTTCTTGAATTATCAAAACCAATCCATTTTCTTTTATTATAGAAACTAATAAAAGACTCGTCTTCTCGAACATGACTAAAGGTAGGGTTGATAATAAATTTATTAAATTTTAAAGAATTCTTAGCTAAAACATCAAATGGTCTAACTCCATTTGTAGGTGCTTGACCACTTAGTTCTACTGTAACTAAACTGATAATGAAAAGGCTAAAATTCTTTAACTTCATAGTTTTTAATATGTAATTTATTTAAGAATGGTTATAGAACCTTTTTTTAAAGGACTACCATTTTTGGAAATAATATAATAATAAATAGGATTAACGTCTTTAAATTCTATAACTGATTTAGGCCAAGAATCATCATAGTTTTTCATTCTGAAAATTTCTTTTCCATAGCTATCTAAAATAAGCACTTCGACAGAATCATTTTTATATTCTGTGGGTATAATCCAAGTATCATTTTCATTATTGCTGTCATTAGGGGTTATTACATTCGGAATATTGATCGATTCTACTCCTTCTATTATTTTAAATTGTATCGTTTTTGTATAGACACAAGTCGGATCATTTTGTTTAACTATTAATTTATAGATACCTTCTTTAAAATTGGTATCATTAGTTACTGTAAAATTGGAAGTGGTATTTATAGGTGCAGTTCCTCCTGGTAAAAACCATTCATAAGATGGGTTTAACGCCGTAGTAGTAGCATTTATAGCAATTCTTTCTGTTTTCTTTAAATAATTTACTGATTTAGCATCTATACCTAGGTTAAAATTGGTCGCTTGAAGTGTAATTGTGTTAGTAGAAGTAGATTCACAAACGGTACCAGGACTAATTACTACTTTATAAGTACCTGGATCAGCTGTTTTAAAACTATAAGAAGTGGCTCCCTCAATTTTTACAAAGTTTCCATTTCCTTCGCTATCACGATACCATTGATAAGCTTGTCCAGCTGTTGTACTTAAAGTGGTTGGATTACTAGGGCAAATAGTTGTACCCAAACTAGATGATATGGAATAAGGAATTGTGTTGTTTGTAAACGATACATTAACATCTTGTGAGTAAGCTATAAATCCAACTGTACTATTACAATTTCCATAATCTACCTGCACGCTATATTTACCCGATTGGGTAACGCTTAATTTGGCTCCTGTTTCATTGGGTATTACAATTCCATCTTTTTTCCATATATATTGTAATGTTTTATATTGTAGTGGTGATGGTGATTTTTCGCTTATAGCTAATATTCCATTTGCTCCACAAATACTTAAGCTACCATTTCCGTCGTCTAAAATATTAATTTTATCGTTATAAATCCAAAAATAAGCATGAAAGGGGAGGGTAGGAGAACTAGTCATGCTTGGAGAACTGGTTTTTATCCTAAGTCTATAAAATTTCCCTGCAGTATTAACACTTTCAGGTACTTTAAAGGTGATTTTTCCTGGACTAGTACTAACTTGTGAAGAAAGAATTGTAATAGGTGTTAATTTAGCAAAATCTCCTTCAGGATCAGACATTTCTAATGTAAAAATGTTTCCTGCATTAAATCCATTAAAATCAAAATTAATTGAATAACTATTAAAGTTAGAAGAAGCACAAATATTCCCAAAGTTTTTAGTAGGAGCATTTACAAAAGTTTGCGCTTTATTTTCTGAGATAAAAGAAAATAAAAAAACTATCAAAAAATATTTGTTAAAAAAATTACAAAATAATGTATGATTCATAAACTTCTAATCTAAATTAAATATGATCTTAAACTAAATAAATCCACTGGTAGATTTACTGCCAATGGATTTAATGTTATAATAATATAATTATAATCTAGAGATAAATTATTTGCCAGCAGTAAATTTACCTACTTTTAATCTAAAGTCTGGAGACTTAGATTCTACTGGGTTAATAAATAACTCAGTATTAGGTGTTTTTTCATATAAGTTTAAAAACTGAGGATTACCATAATAATCTTCTAAATCGTCATTACTAGAAGAATTAGCTAGAAATATATTTCCTTTACAATTATTAAAGAATACCTCAGAGAAACCTATTTTTTTTAGTCCACCAGCTTCTGGATTAATTTCACTATCTAAAATGGTTGCAGGAGCAAATCCTGAGATCAAACTTCTTTTTAGACTTAATGAAGTATTAGCTCCTACAAATACGCCTTCTTTTACTAATCCACTAGCTAAATCTAAATCAAAACTTTCAGAATTATTAACTAGCGTACAATTGGTAGCCACAACATTAGTTGATGGTTTAGAAAAATCTGCTTCTTCTTTTTTATCATAGCCTACAACATTAATACAGCGAGTTCTAGAAGCTCCTGAGTATAAGGAGTGTCTAATTACTAAAGAGTTATCTAATTTAACTTGAGCTCCTTGATTAAATTTAAAATCATCTCCGGAAACACGTAAAGTAACCATATTTTTAAGACTTGTATCACCTCCTAAAATTTCTACACCATTTCCAGCAGAAAAGCTGGTCATTACATGTTCTATTACTGTTTTATTACCAACCCCACCTAAAGTTAAAGCATTGTAATTTTTAAATCCTTTTATTTTTTTTCCTGCAAATTCTATTCTTAAAAAGCGTAACACTCCTGAATTAGCCATAGAATTGGTTCCACCGTAAATTGTTTGAGCTGGATCTAAATCATAATTTATAGACGAAACTCCTCCAAATTTATTAATTGGTGCATCATTTAAGATTACAATTCCTCCCCAATCACCTGCTTTTTTTACAGGTTTATTAGAAGTAAACACGATAGGATCTGTTTCTGTTCCATTAGCTTCTAATCTAGCCCCTTTAGATATGATTAGGGATCCACTAGTTTCTGAATCACCTTTTATAATTGTACCTGGTTCAATAGTAAGGGTTACACCTGCTGTTACGTATACAGGTCCCTGTAACAGGTACGTATTTCTTTTTTGTAATGTTTTATTGGCTGTGATTTTCCCGTACAAAATTTCAGTAGCCTCGTTATATTCTGTTTTTGAAGGTTTAAAATCTGTCCAGTTATTTAACCAGTTAGAAGATCCTATTATACCTTTTTCTTGCTGTGCACTTGCAGTCATAACTGCAAACAAAGCGATCCATTTTAAGTTAAGCAATTTCTTCATGGGGTGATTTTTATTAGAAACTTAAGCTAATATAGTTCTTTTTTTTTATTAATCCTATTTTTTTTTGAATTTTATTCGTACAATTGATTTAATTCTCGTAACATATTTTCATAATAGAGAATAGAGGCTACCAAATTTCCTTTATCAGCATAGGGTACCATCGTTGATTGAAAAGCAATTGTTGAATTAACAAAGGCAACGATATTTTCTTGTTGTTTATCCAAAGCACTATTGTTATCGGAAGTGTCTGGAATACCTACATCTTGCATAGTCATACCTGGTTTGTTCGTTAATGCAAGGTAAGGTAATATGTTAACAAGAACTCTGATTCGTTCTTTATACAATTCCAAAAGCTGTCCCTTAGGCATACCATCTAATTCACTTTTCTCATGGAACTTTTTAATTGCCGCACCACTAGTACTGATGATACTTTTTGGCTTTTTTGCTTGAGCGTTTATATTTCCTACTGCAAAAAGCATAAATAAGCTTAAAAAGATAATTTTCTTCATGGTTATTCTTCTAATTTCAGTTATTAAAGTTCTAATTGTTCAAAAATATACTTTTAAATTGAATTAACAATTGTTTATTTGAATTTGTTAATAAATAAAAAAGTAATCTAAAAATAAATGCATTAATTTTTAAACTATAATACCAAAAGCGTGCCAAAAATTCATTTCAACATAAAAAAATATATTCTTTAACTCATATAATTTCGCCAATAGAAACATAAATTACATCAGTACAAATATAATCATTTATTGTTATATTTTACATTTTTATAAAATATAGTTAAAAAAAATATTTTATTAACGGATATAAAACTTTTACAGGGTTTGAATTTTGAGTTTTTTAAAAAAAAGTACTGATTTTTTTCTCTTATTTTTAATATTTTGGGATTTTATTTTTTTAAAAAATATTAGTAAGGTAAGTATTTAAAGAGGTATGATTAGGATTTTTTAACTAATATTTTCTATTAAAATGATTTAGGACTTAATATATATCAAATAAATTGTCGTTAATTAAAGTTTTTCTGATTATAAATTTTATTTATTTTATAAAACTTTATGGTTTAAGTCGTTATTTTTGCTTTTATGTTATTTAAAGAAATAGTAGGACATCAACATGTAAAAAACCATTTATTAACAAGTGCAAGCCACGGAAGAATTCCTCATGCACAATTATTTGTTGGTCCAGAAGGTTGTGGCGTATTAAGAATTGCTATTGCTTATGCTCAGTATATATTATGTCTAAATAAAGGATTTGAAAATCAAGGAGGTATAGATAGTTGTAATATAAAATTTGATCATTTTTCGCATCCTGATTTACATTTTGTTTATCCGACAGTTACGACAGAAGACGTAAAATCAAAGCCTAAAAGTTTAGATTTTTTACCTCTTTGGCGAGATTTTTTAAAGGAAAAACCTTATGGAGGTCTATTTGATTGGTATGATAAATTGGGGGTAGGAAACAAACAAGGTGAAATTAGGGTAGAAGATGCTTCAGAAATTTTAAAATCACTGGCTCTTAAATCATACGAAGGAGGGTATAAAGTTTTGATTATTTGGATGGCTGATAAGATGAATATTGCCGCATCTAATAAATTATTAAAATTACTTGAGGAACCTACTGATAAGACTCTTTTTATCTTAATAACAGAGGACGAAGAGGATTTATTGCAAACAATACGATCAAGATGCCAAGTAATAAATTTTGGAAAACTAAGTGAATCTGCTATTTCTCAGCATTTAATTGAATATGAAGGAATTGATGAAAAAGAAGCTATAAAAATAGCGCATAAATCACAAGGTAACTATAATAAAGCTTTACAATTAAGCCATCATGAAAATGAAGATACTTCATTTGAACAATGGTTTGTTAATTGGGTAAGAGCTGCTTTTAGAGCAAAGGGTAATGCAAGTGCCATACACGATTTAATCAATTGGAGTGAAGAAATTGCTAAACTAGGAAGGGAAAATCAAAAGAAGTTTTTGAGTTATTGCATCGATTTATTTCGTCAAGCTCTTTTATTAAATTATCAGGCTGATGAATTAATTTACTATGAATCAAGCATACAAGGATTTGATTTGAAAAAATTTGCCCCTTTCATAACAGGACGGAATATACAGGAAATATACAAAGAATTGAATGATGCTATTTATCATATAGAACGTAATGGAAATTCTAAAATTATATTAACTGATTTATCTATAAAACTAACACGTTTAATCCATAAAAATTAACATTATGAACAATCATCTAGCTAGTTTACTTATTTTGGCCTTTTTAGCTATTACTTTTCTACAATCAGGATATGATAAATTCATTGATTATCAAGGTAATATAAGTTGGTTAAAAGAGCATTTTAAAAATACTTTTTTTGAGGGCAAAGTATCTCTTTCACTAAATATTTTATTAGCATTTGAGATTATAGCTGGTATTCTTTGTGTAGTAGGAGGAATAGAATTATTAGTAAACGGAGGTACTACATTTGGTAAGTATGGAGCCGTTGTTTCATGTGTAACATTATTAATGCTGTTATTTGGCCAAAGAATTGCTAAAGATTATGATGGGGCAAGAACTATCGTTATTTATTTTATACCAGCTGTATTAGTTGTATATATATTACAATAATCTTTTTTGAAAAGAGAAGAGGGGTTCCTACTTTCTGGAACCCCTCTTTTTATTTCTTAACTTCTTTAGCATCCGTTTCTTTTTTGGATTCTATTTTTTTATCTTCAGAAGCATATTTTTCGTTTAGAGCTTTTACTATTTCTTTTGTTATATCATAGCTGTCTTTTGCATATAAAACACTCGCTGCATCACCTGTTCCATATATGTAATCATAACCATTTTTCTTACCGTAATCTTTAATAAAAACTCGCACTTTTTCAACAATTGAATCCCTCTTA
Organism: Flavobacterium davisii; assembly: GCF_042182265.1. Taxonomy (NCBI): domain Bacteria; kingdom Pseudomonadati; phylum Bacteroidota; class Flavobacteriia; order Flavobacteriales; family Flavobacteriaceae; genus Flavobacterium; species Flavobacterium davisii. The sequence continues at coordinate 909,623 of NZ_CP097869.1, read as the reverse complement.
GATCCTCCTTCAGCCTGTAATTGTTGTGCTACTGCTTGTTCAGCGTAAGCTAACTGTTGTGAACGTTGTTGTAATTCAGCGTATTTTTGTTGTGCCCAAGCTTGTCCTTTAGCCATTGCGTTTTGTTGAAAATTAGCTTTTTCAGCTTCTAATTTTCTAGCTTCAACTTCTAATTCACGTCCTTTAACTTCTCCCTTGGTTTTAAATTTATCCTGTAATTCTTTGGCTTCAGTATAATCTTCCATGAGTTTTACAGTATCAATATAAGCTGTTTTTACCTCTTTAGCTTCAGGTGTCTTATTACACGCTACTGCGGCAGATAAAACAACCGCCATCATTACAAGCTTTTTCATTCTATTTATGATTTTAATTTTTTGTAAAAGTAAACTTTTATTCTAAAATACTCAATACAAAAAATAAATGAGTTTATAACAAAAAAGTAAGAAAAAATAGACCTTAAAATAAACATAATAAAAAACTATTTATCTAATGATAATAATAATATTTTCTGATAAAAATACGCTTTAATAAATGCGTTTTTAGAAGCTTTTACAAATTAGAGACTTATAATTACACTTAGAGATGCAAAAACCTCTTAAATCTATTTAAAATCGTTTTTAGAGTAAAATATAAAGAATTATAAGGAGTTTATATATAAAGAGGGAGATAGCGCTTATTTTTTTAATAGATAAAGTGATTTTATTTTTAAAATAAATAAAAATGATAACAATATATATATTAATAAATAATAATAATTGTTGCACTTTTTAAGAAATATTAAATTTTCAATCTCTTTTTCACGTGAAACATTTTTTTAATCTAGTCCAATAAATGAAGTATAGCAATGTTAAGCAATATTGCAGAATTAAAAAATTAGCACAATAAATCTCTTTTAAAAGACTTTTAAAAATAAATCATACAAAGTACCTAATCAATCTATAAAGTGTCTTAAAAGCTTTTGAAATAACTTATAAAAAATAAGTAACAAAAGTGAAGTAAATTCATAATAGATGAAAACTTATCTTCTATAAAATATTTTCTTATACTCTTGTATGTAGTAAAATTGTAGCCAAACTAAAACTTTATATCATTTATCTTCCTTTTATAAAGTTTATCGTTTCATTTGAATTAATACTATATATTTCACGTGAAACAAAATAATTTATAATATTCATTATCTAATTAATTATTCCTTATATAGGATAATTATACTAGTAAATAATATTTTCTAAAATTGAATAAATAAAGTTTATAAAAATTTTGTCTATTTTCTAATCTTCATATTTCACGTGGAACAAATAGCTTGATGAAATTATGAAAGAGAGATTATCTCTCTAAAATTTTCACGTGGAACATTTTCATGAAAAAATTCAATTTTAAAATAAAAAATGAAGTTTTTATTCAAAAAAAATCATTTTTGAACGAAAATAGTATAATAAAAGAGTGAAGAGTGAAGAGTGAAGAGGGAAGAGTGAAGAGTGAAGAGGGAAGAGGGAAGAGGGAAGAGGGAAGAGTGAAGAGGCAAAAGTGAAGAGGCAAAAGTGAAGAGGCAAAAGGGAAGAGGCAAAAGGGAAGAGGCAAAAGGGAAGAGGCAAAAGGGAAGAGGCAAAAGGGAAGAGGCAAAAGGGAAGAGGCAAAAGGGAAGAGGCAAAAGGGAAGAGGCAAAAGGGAAGAGGCAAAAGGGAAGAGGCAAAAGGGAAGAGGCAAAAGGGAAAAGTTAAAAGGGAAAAGTTAAAAGGGAAAAGTCAAAAGGGAAAAGTCAAAAGGGAAAAGTCAAAAGGGAAAAGTCAAAAGGGAAAAGTCAAAAGGGAAAAGTCAAAAGGGAAGAGGCAAAAGGGAAGAGTCAAAAGGGAAAAGTCAAAAGGGAAAAGTCAAAAGGGAAAAGTCAAAAGGGAAAAGTCAAAAGGGAAAAGTCAAAAGGGAAAAGTCAAAAGGGAAAAGTCAAAAGGGAAAAGTCAAAAGGGAAAAGTCAAAAGGGAAAAGTCAAAAGGGAAAAGTCAAAAGGGAAAAGTCAAAAGGGAAAAGTCAAAAGGGAAAAGTCAAAAGGGAAAAGTCAAAAGGGAAAAGTCAAAAGGGAAAAGTCAAAAGGGAAAAGTCAAAAGGGAAAAGTCAAAAGGGAAAAGTCAAAAGGGAAAAGTCAAAAGGGAAAAGTCAAAAGGGAAAAGTCAAAAGTCAAAAGGGAAGAGGTAGGAAATAACTTGATTTTTTGATTTATTAAAGTATACTAAAAAAGCGAATCTAACGATTCGCTTTTTTAGTATGTAATGAATTAATCATTATTTTCTATAATGTATATATGAGAAGAAAATTCTTTTTTATCTCCAGCTTTAATATTTGATTTTAATCCAATCCAAAATGCTTTTAAAAAATTCATTTTTCCTGTTTTATACTTTTCTGATAACAGGGAAACATAAAAACTATCAAATATCATTGGATGAATTTGAATAATTTTCATTTTATTTTCTCCGAATAATTTCTCTATACTTTTTTTAGAAAAATGCCATAAATGTCTAGGTACATCGTAAGCAGCCCAAAATTCGCCATAATATTGAGCATCATAAGATTTATAATTAGGTACAGCTATAACTAAGGTTCCGTTAGGTTTCAGTAAACGCTTTAATTCTTTAATCTGTTCTTCTAAATTAGGCACATGCTCTAAAACATGCCACATTGTAATAACATCAATTGTATTATTTTCTATTAACTCTGTGGTATCAACTAATTCAATACCTTTTAATAAGGCCAAATTACGAGCATTTGTATTAGGTTCAAATCCTTTAGTTATCCAACCTGCATTTTTGGCTGTAACTAAAAAATCACCCGTTCCTGCTCCTATATCAAGAATAATTCCTTTTGATTTATGAATACTACTAACCAAAGCTACTTTTTTAATTAAAGCATAAGATTTTATTAAATGATATAAACGCTCAAAGAAAGAACGTTTGCCATCTGTATGTGATATATAATCTTCACTTTCATAATAAGATCCTAATTTTCCTAAAGAAGGTTGAGGATAGGTTTTTAATAATTCTGTTTCGGAATCTAATAATAATTTAAATTTTTCATTAGAAACAGAATGATCTTGTACTTCTATATAACTATTTTGTTCTAAAAAATTCATTTGTATAATAAAACTTTAATTAAAAAAATATTGAGCCACTAAATAGTTCCACGTGAAACAAAATATTTTTTAGATTGATTTCACAAAAAACTATCTTCCCATATAAACCAGCATAACTGAAATATCATTCGGTGATACTCCACTAATACGTGATGCTTGCGATATGGTAACAGGTCGAATTTTTTTTAATTTTTCACGTGCTTCATAAGATAAAGACTTTAACTGATCATAATCGAAATTTTCAGGTATACGAATATTTTCCAAGCGATGTAACTTTTCGGCATTTGCTCGTTCCTTTTCTATATAACCGGAATATTTAACTTGAATTTCGGATTGTTCTATTATTTCTTCATCTAAATCATTAGAAGTAACATAATCTTGAACTTTTTCAAACTTCATCATATCTTCCATTTGGATTTGAGGGCGAGAAAAAATCTTAAACATTTTATCACCTTGCGTAATAGGTGAGCTCAATTTAGATTCTAAAACTGGATTTGCTTCTTTTACAGAAACCGATGTTTCTCTAAAAAAAGCAACCATTTTTTCAGCCTGATCAAACTTATATTCCATTCTCTTCAATCGTTCTACACTAGCTAAACCAATTGCATTTGATTTAGGTGTTAAACGGTAATCTGCATTATCCTGTCTAAGTAAAGTTCTATACTCTGCACGAGAAGTAAACATACGATAAGGCTCTTCTGTTCCTTTAGTTATTAAATCATCAATCAAAACACCTATATAAGCTTCATCTCTTTTTAAAACAAACTCCTCTCTTTCTTGTGCTTTTAAAGCGGCATTTATACCTGCTATTAACCCCTGAGAAGCTGCTTCTTCATATCCTGTAGTTCCATTAATTTGTCCTGCAAAATACAAACCTGAAATCACTTTTGTTTCAAGAGTATGCTTTAATTGAGTAGGAGGGAAGTAATCGTATTCTATTGCATAACCTGCTCTAAAAAATTTAACCTTTTCAAAACCTTCTACAGAACGCAATGCTCTAAATTGAATATCTTCTGGAAGCGAAGTAGAAAAACCATTTACATAAACCTCTACTGTATTCCATCCTTCTGGCTCTACAAAAAGTTGATGGCGATCTTTATCTGCAAAACGATTAATTTTATCTTCTATCGAAGGACAATAACGAGGTCCTAAAGATTTAATCCTACCATTAAACATCGGAGAACGATCAAAACCTTCTCGTAACAAATCATGCACCAAAGAAGAAGTGTAAGTCATATAACAATCTCGTTGCTTTGTTAAAGGTTTTGTAATATCTGAAAAAGAAAATTTAGCTGGATTTAAATCTCCTGGCTCTACACGCATTTTAGAATAATCTAAAGAACGACCATCTACACGAGGTGGCGTACCCGTTTTCATACGACCAGCTTGAAAACCTAAACGAACTAAATCTTCTGTTATCCCATAAGAAGCACTTTCACCAGCTCTTCCTCCACCAAATTGTTTTTCACCAATATGAATTAAACCATTTAAAAAAGTACCATTAGTTAAAACAACAGTCTTTGCAAAAATAGATATACCAATAGCTGTTTTAACACCTATTACACGTTCTCCTTCTGTAATTAACCCAACAATCATTTCTTGATAAAAATCAAGATTAGGCGTTTGCTCTAACATTAAACGCCATTCTTCTGAAAATCGCATACGATCACTCTGACAACGAGGTGACCACATTGCAGGTCCTTTAGACTGATTTAACATTTTAAACTGTATAGCTGTTTTATCAGACACTATACCTGAATAACCTCCAAGAGCATCAATTTCACGAACAATTTGTCCTTTTGCAATTCCTCCCATAGCTGGATTGCAGGACATTTGAGCAATATTCTGAAGACTCATTGTAATCAACAAAGTCTTAGAACCTAAATTAGCAGCAGCAGCAGCGGCCTCACATCCAGCATGACCTGCGCCAACCACAATTACATCATATTTATCTACAAACATTATATATTTTTAAAATAAATTACTTTATAAAAAATCTTTTCTTTATAGTGTTTCACGTGAAACACTATAAAGAAAAGAAAAGTTCCACGTGAAACAAATTTCATTTGTTTCACGTGGAACTAAAATTAGATATCATGTTTCACGTGAAACATTTTTATTTTTTCATCTTCTTTTAAACGCATCATTTCTTCTTCTTTTGCGCTCTTATCTTTATATCCACAATAATGCAATACTCCATGAATAATAACTCTTTTTAATTCTTCATCAAAAGGCGTATTCAAATCAATAGCATTTTCTTTGACACGTTCTATAGAAATAAAAATATCACCTGATACTACATCCCCTTCAGTGTAATCAAAACTGATAATATCTGTGTAATAATCATGTTCTAAATATTGTTTATTAATCTCTAATAGGTAATCATCATTGCAAAAAATGTAATTAATTTCGTTCAATTCCTTGTTTTCAGATTTAATAACTGCTTCAATCCATTTTGTATAATCAACTTCATTATCTAATAAGAAATCAACTTCGTAATTATAATTTATCATTTTGTTTAAAATATTCTTGAATACGTTTGTTAAATTGCGAGCGCAAAGGTAAGCTTTGTCTGTTTAATATTTCTATACTATTCAAATATTCTTGTAAGTTTTGCGGTAGGCTAGAAGAGGTGTTTTGAAATTCTTTTTTATTCGTCGTACCTTCTCTTTTACTGTCTTGATTTTGTTGCTGTGCTGCTTCTTGTAATTTAAGTAATTCATACTTTAAATTCAATGCTTTCTGTACTAACTGTTGATTAAATCCTTTCGTTACTAATTGCTTTTCTAATTGCTTCATCTGGTCTAAAACATTCTGACCTTGTGTACCTAAGCCTTGTTTGTTTAATTCTTTTTCTAAAGCATCGCGTAATTGTTGTTGTTGCTTTAATATATCTATAATACTTTGTGCGTTACCTTCTCCATTTTCTCCTGTCATATTTTGTTTCCCTTTACCATCTTTAGAATCGGAACCTCCTTGATTATTTGATTTATTACCTCCTGATTCTTTTTCTTCACCACTACCTGATGTCCCTGAAGAACTAGGCTTTTGCGAATTACCTTTACTCATTTTTTTTGCTAATTCTTCTTGTCTCATAATAATATCTGGCAATTGCATACCTGAACCTTTCCCTTTACCCGGACTAGGACTCCCTTGACCTGATCCAGATGCTGACATAGACATTTGCATATTATTTAAAACATCCGCTAATAGATTAGCTAAAGTATTAGCACTAGCAAATGTATATTGTTGACTAGATATACCTCTAGCAACTTGATTGTCTGTAAAATAATCAATTGATTTATCTATATTATAATAAATATTACCCACTTCTTTTGTTACTTTTTCTCCTATTTTAGGATTACGCAATGACATTGCAAATAAGCTATCATCTACATGTTTAAACTGATTTTTTAAATCTTGTTGTGTTTTAATATGCTTAGAAAATGATGATGATGAACCATTCATACTCTTAAAATTATTCATAAGCCTTTCTTCTGAAAAGGAAAATTCTAACAAGTTATCTACAATTTGACGAAGCATTTTAATATCTTCATTTATTTGTTCTTTATCACCTCCTTGCATATCTTTTTCCATAGATTGTGCCATCTGACGCATTTTACGTGTTGCACTTTTTTGTTTTGCAATAGCTTTAGAATTATTTTTATTTTTTAATTCATTACTTGCATTCTTCATATCACTATCAATACTTTTTTGTTTTTCTTCATCAGAAGGTATTGAAAGAGGTTTTTTTAATTCCTTATTTTCTTTCTCTAAACTATTTAATTCATTTTGTATACGATCAAAAGATGTATTTAATTCATTTTGTTCCTTTTCATTATTCTCTTTACTATTAGATAATTCTTCTTGTTTATCTGCTAGTTTAGCTAATTTATCAACTAATTGTTTTGCTTTCTGCTCAATATAATAGCGCTTTGTCAATTCTACTAACTGCTCTAAACTTTTAGATTGATTCTTAGATTTTTGTTGGAATTTTTCTATCTTATCAAATAAATCTTCATGCTGCATCTTTTCATTTAATTCTTTTAACTCATCTAATAATTTCTTATTTTTTTCTAAATCTTGTTGTACATTATCTAACCGTTTTTCTAATTCTTCTTTTTTAGGATCCTTAGAGGTTGGTTTAAACTGATCTAAATTCTCTTTTATTTTTTCAGCGTACTTTTTTAATAATTCTTCTTCTTGTTTTTGACGCTTAATGAAATCATTGATTTTTTGTTGCTCTTTATAATTAAGTTCTTTTTTTTCTTTACCTACTTGTTGTAGTTTTTCCAATTCAGTTTGTTGTTTATCTTGTGATTTTAAAGTTTTAGATAGGCTATTGATATTATCATTTTGTCTTTGTAAAAACTCTTCTTGTTTTTCTTGCTCTGTTGATTCACGATGAGAAAAAACAGAAGTTCTAGCAGTTTTAAATCCATGTAAAACATCGTTGTCAGAAATTTCAAAATAATAGTCATATTCAATTCCTGTTTGAATAGGGAGTGAGCCTGGAAAACTAAATATAAATTTATCATAAACTCCTTGTTTAAAAGACAGTGTTCCCCGTTTTGCCTGATGTGTTTTATCTTTAGGAAAATAAACAATACTTAAATTATGAAATCCATAATCATCCGCTATTTGGCCTATTAAATAAGGCTTTGAAATACGTAAACTATCGGGAGTACTTTCTATTTTAATCGTTGGATATTGATCTTTAATGATATTTAAAGAATATGTAAGCTTTTCAAAGTTTTTTATTGCTTTATTGGAAGTAACTATTTGATATTCTGAATTTTGATTAATTTTTTTAGTCAAAACAAAGTTGTTATTGCGTAAATTAAAGCTATTTAAAGACTTATTCATATTCATAAGAATTGATTCTGTTGATTGAGCTCTAATTCCCCAAGTTATAGTAGTACCTTCTGGTATAACCGCATTACCTGTACCTCTTATTAATTCATTTTTTTTACCTAAATAATCGGGATAGTTCAACAACATTTCAAAATGAGTAATAGCTGGAACTGCTTCCACTTTTAAATTATAATTCTTACTAATTACTTCATTTGATTGTATATAAAATTGAGTATTAGCTAGTGGATTTTCAAAAGTGTATTGAAAAATACCTGGAGCTGTATTTTCCATAAAATATTGTTCATTCCCTATGACAATAACTGCTTTATCGGGATTTATTTTTCCTTTAGAAAAAACAGTCAAAGTAAAATCTTTATTTTGCTGTGTAACTAAAGAATCTTTAATATACAATTCAAATGGAGCAGGAGGGGAGAAGTGTTTGTTATAATTAATCACACGATGTATTCCTTGAGCTAAATATTCTTCTTTACCTGAAATCATAAAAAATAAAATGATCAAGAAGGGAATTAAAGCTAACGGGATGTATTTTTTATTTTTATTTAAATCTATTGCATTTGAAAAAGGAATAGGTTGTAAACCTTTTGCCTTTTGATCTATAGAAGCTAACAATAATTCTGATTGATTAATATCATTAGTCAACTGCAAGAAATTAACCAATTTATCATTTACTTCATTAAAATGTTTACCAATTATAAAAGAAGCTTCTTCATAACTTAAACCCTTTTGAAGTCTAAATAATTTAAATAGTGGAATTGCAATAAATCGAATCAATAAAAAAAATTCTACGATAATAAATAACCAAAATAAAATACTTCTTCCTGTAGGTTGTAACCATAGAAAATATTCAATAAAACTTGTAAATAAAAAATAAAATAAACCTAATCCTATAAAAAATAAACTACCACGAAGCAATTCATTCGTGTAATACTTTTTAATAAAACTTTCTAATTTAGCAAATATGAGTTGTTTTGATTCCAAAATTCAATACTTTAATTATAACCTATAAAGTTAATAAAATATCAAATACAATAGCAATACTCTAAATCAAACAAATATGTAAACAGTATAATGTATCTTTGCATTAACATACTGCACATTAATTTTAGTAAAACGATGCTTTATGTAATAAATAACAAAAATCAAGAACAAATGTCAAAGCCAGTTAGAGTGCGTTTTGCACCCAGTCCAACAGGACCTTTACATATAGGCGGTGTAAGAACAGCCTTATTTAATTATTTATTTGCTAAAAAACATAACGGTACTTTCTATTTACGAATAGAAGATACAGACCAAACCCGTTTTGTACCAGGTGCCGAAGCTTACATTTTTGAAGCATTAGAATGGTTGGGCATTGCTCCTGATGAAACTGTAGGTAAAAATGAAAAATTTGGACCTTACCGTCAAAGTGAACGTAAGCCAATGTATAAACAATATGCTGACGAATTAATTGAAAAAGGTTGGGCGTATTATGCGTTTGATACTGCTGAAGAATTAGATGCTTTAAGAAAAGCTGCTGAAGCTGAAGGAAGAACATTTATTTATAATCATACTATACGTGAAACCTTACAAAACTCGTTAACTATTTCTGATGAAGAAGTTCAAAAACGTATTAACAATGAGGAAGCTTACGTAGTACGTTTTAAAACACCTGTTAATGAAATTTTAGAATTAAAAGATATCATTCGTGGTGCTATTAAATTTGACACTAATTTGTTAGACGATAAAGTATTGTTTAAAAGCGATGGTATGCCTACTTACCACTTAGCAAATATAGTAGATGACCATTTGATGGAAACATCGCATGTAATTCGTGGAGAAGAATGGTTACCATCCTTACCATTACACGTATTATTATACAAAGCATTTGGATGGGATGCGCCTGAGTTTGCACACTTACCATTGATTTTAAAACCGATAGGTAACGGTAAATTATCAAAACGTGATGGCGATAAAATGGGATTCCCAGTATTTCCATTAGAGTGGAAAACAGAAGAAAGTACATCAATGGGATATCGTGAAAATGGTTTCTTCCCAGAAGCTGTAGTAAATTTCCTTGCTTTATTAGGTTGGAATGATGGTACAGAACAAGAAATTTTTTCTTTAGAAGAGTTAATTACTAAATTTGATTTAGCTCGAGTAAATAAATCAGGTGCAAAATTTGACCCAGAAAAAAACAAATGGTTCAATCATCAGTATCTAGTAAACAAAAGTGATAAAGCATTAGCTAATAGTTTTACTAAAGAATTGGATAAAAGAGGTATTTCGACTTCATTAGACTTAGAAAGAATTGTTTCATTAAATAAAGAAAGAGCGAATTTTGTTACTGATTTATGGGATTTAACCGATTACTTCTTTGTTAATCCAACATCCTATGATGAAAAAGCTTTAAAGAATTGGAAAGAAGAAACCCCTCAATTATTAAAACAATTAATTGTAGTTTTAGAAGATATTACTGATTTTACAAGTATAAATATTGAAAAATTAGTAAAAGAATGGTTGACCACTAATGAAATTGGAATGGGTAAAGTTATGCAACCCTTTCGATTAAGTTTAGTAGGAAAAATGATGGGACCTCATTTGTTTGATATCGTAGAGATTCTTGGAAAAGAAGAAACTATCAAACGTTTAGAAACAGCTATAACTACTATATAAGTGAAAAAGCCAGCAATAAAAATGCTGGCTTTTTTATATGTTTCATTTAAAATTAAATCCAAATATCTTATTAAACTCGAACGAAGTGAATTCGTCAAGCAAATCCATTCTACTTTATTTTTCCTCAAATTCAAGTAAGTACCCATTAATCATCCAAATAGTCTTATTATTTCTTCTAAAATTTTGTTTCACAACGAAATCTAATGTTGAATCTTGGTTAAATGTAACAAAAACGTATTTACTACGTATAAATAAATATTTAACAAACTAATTATTTTTATTATGAGCTTACTATTTTTTGCTTTTATCATTTTTAGTATTACTTTATTTTTATCTTCATTTTTTACAGTCAAACAACAAACGGCTGTAATAATTGAACGTTTTGGTAAATTTCAAAGTATTAGAAACTCCGGTTTACAAATCAAGGTTCCATTAATTGACCGAATTGCGGGTAAAGTTAACTTACGAATCCAACAATTAGATGTAATTATTGAAACACAAACGAAAGATAACGTATTCGTTAAAATGAAAGTTTCAGTACAATTTAAAGTAATTCAAGAGCATGTATATGAAGCTTTTTATAAATTAGAATATCCACATGATCAAATTACAGCATACGTTTTTGACGTAGTGCGCGCCGAAGTTCCTAAATTAATTTTAGATGACGTTTTTGTACGTAAAGATGATATTGCCATTGCGGTAAAAAGGGAATTGAATGAAGCGATGATTGCTTATGGATACGATATTATCAACACTTTAGTAACCGATATAGATCCTGATATTCAAGTAAAAAATGCTATGAATCGAATTAATGCAGCCGAAAGAGAGAAAACAGCAGCACAATTTGAAAGTGAAGCACAGCGTATTAGAATTGTAGCAAAAGCACAAGCAGAGGCAGAAAGTAAAAAACTACAAGGGCAAGGTATAGCAGATCAACGAAGAGAAATTGCTAGAGGTTTAGTAGAATCAGTCAACCAATTGAATGAAGTGGGCATCAATTCACAAGAAGCCTCAGCTTTAATTGTAATTACCCAACATTATGATACCTTACAAGCAATTGGTGCTGATGCAAATTCAAATTTAATTTTATTACCTAATTCTCCACAAGCAGCTACAGACATGTTAAATAATATGGTGGCAAGTTTTACGGCTTCAAATCAAATTGCAGAATCAATGAAAAATACGGGAAGAAAACAAAAAGAAAATCTTAAAAAATTCCCAGAAGAAAATTTTGGAGACAATGATACTCCAAAAAATATCTAAAAAATAAAAAAAGTGGTCAAAAGACCACTTTTTTATTTTAAAGCGTTTTAAGAAACTTTTTTATATCAACTAATAAAATCACCTTACTACATTTTAAAAATAGCTTAAAATAAAAATATGAAAGTCATTTTTTTTAATCAAAATCTATTATTTAACAATAATTAATAAATAAAAATTATAATAAGCATTACTTATTAATATCCTTTTTAATAATAAATAATAATAATAAAAGCATCCTTTAGAGATGCTTTTATTATTATTTTAGGTATTCCAAAAATTATTCATCTTTACTTTCAACTTTAGCCCAAGTATCTCTCAGTCCAACTGTTTTGTTGAAAACTAATTTATCAGAAGTGGATTCCTTGTCAACACAAAAATAACCTAAACGTTGAAATTGGAAATGTTCTAAATCTTTAACAGTTGCTAAACTTGGTTCTAAATAACCTTTAATAATCGAAAGTGAATTAGGATTGATAAATTCTTTAAAATCAACCTCTTTGTTTCCATCAGGATTTTCATGCGTAAATAAACGGTCATAAATACGAACTTCTGCCTCAATAGCATGATTAGCAGAAACCCAATGAATCGTACCCTTTACTTTACGCTTAGAAGCTTCAGTACCACTACCTGAGCGTGAATCTTCATCATAAGTAGCATGAATTTCTATGATATTACCCGCTTCATCTTTTACAACTGATTCAGCTTTAATAATATAAGCATTCTTTAAACGTACTTCACCATCTAATTTTAAACGGAAAAATTTCTTATCTGCTTCTTCTTTAAAGTCTTCTCTTTCAATATATAATACTTTAGAAAAAGGTACTTTTCTGAAAGTCATTACTTCTTCTTCTGGATTATTTTCAGCTTCTAACCACTCTTCTTGTCCTTCTGGATAGTTGGTAATGACCAATTTAACAGGATCTAAAACCGCCATAACACGAGGAGCTGTCTTATTCAAATCCTCACGAACACAGAATTCTAATAAAGAAACATCAATTAAATTGGTACGTTTAGCAATACCGATAGTCTTAGCAAAATTACGGATTGAAGCTGGTGTATAACCACGACGACGCATACCTGAAATGGTACTCATACGTGGGTCATCCCAACCTGTAACATGCCCTTCTTGAACTAGTTGCAATAATTTACGTTTAGAAACTACCGTATGTGACAAGTTTCTGCGAGCAAATTCACGTTGTTTTGGACGTGTTTTTGAACTATCATAAATGTTATCTAAAAACCAATCATATAATTCTCTATGAGGCAAGAATTCTAAGGTACAGAACGAGTGTGAAATTTGTTCCATATAGTCACTTTCACCATGTGCCCAGTCATACATAGGATAGATACACCATTGATTACCAGTACGATGATGATGCTCGTGCATAATACGATACATCAAAGGATCACGCATCAACATATTAGGTGATGCCATGTCAATTTTAGCACGCAAAACATAAGAACCATTAGGGAATTCACCGTTTTTCATACGGTTGAATAAATCTAAATTTTCTGCTACGGAACGATCTCGATTAGGACTATTTACACCTGGCTGTGTTGGTGTACCTTTTTGCTTTGCCATTTCTTCAGATGACAAGTTATCAACATAAGCCTTACCATTTTTAATTAAAACGACAGCCCAATCATATAATTGTTGAAAATAATCCGAAGCATAACATTCCTTATTCCATTGAAAACCAAGCCACTCTACATCACGCTTAATAGCATCTACATATTCTTGCTCTTCTTTAGAAGGATTTGTATCGTCAAAACGAAGATTAACTGGTGCCTTATAATCTAATCCTAAACCAAAATTTAAACAGATAGCACTAGCATGGCCTACATGTAAATAGCCATTGGGTTCCGGTGGAAAACGAAAACGTAATTTATCGTTAGACAAACCATTTTTCAAGTCTTCTTCAATGATTTGTTCTATAAAATTCAGTGATTTTTCAGTATTTGACATCTTAATTTTTATACTTTTGACAAAGATAGAAAAAAGAGTTTATAAGTTTAGATGTTTAGTAGGTTTAGTAGACTGATGTTATCGTTTAAATATAAACTCCTAAACTTAAAAAAAGTAATGGGAATCATAAAATTAAAGAACATCCGTACATTTTCGAATCATGGTTGTTTAATTGAAGAGAGTAAAATAGGGAGTCAATACCGAGTGGATTTAGAAATTGAAGCTGATTTGACTTTATCAGCACAAACCGATAGGCTAGGAGATACGGTAGATTATGTTCATTTAAACAAGATTGTAGTAGAAGAAATGGCTATTCGATCGGAATTATTGGAGCATGTAGCTCAAAGAATTATCGACAGAACGTTAAATGAACTAGAATTAGTGGAAAAAGTTACGGTGGAAGTAGCAAAAATTAACCCTCCTATAGGCGGTGATGTTCAAGAAGTTACTATTTTATTGACAAAAAAAAGATAAACTTTTGGTTTGAATCCTTTTAAAATTTAAACTTTTCACTATATTTGCAATCGCAATGGCGTCGTGGCCGAGCGGCTAGGCACCGGTCTGCAAAACCGTCTACCCCGGTTCGAATCCGGGCGATGCCTCAAAACCTTCCAAGAAATTGGGAGGTTTTTTTTATACTTCAAATCTAAAGTCAACCCTATTGTAAATAAAAAACCACGAATACACGAATAATTTATAAACTAATATTCGTGTATTCGTGGTATTAATCAATACATTTTGAGCATAAAAAAAGGTCTGAAAAATCAGACCTTTTAACCTATTTAGCTTGCGGAGAAAGAGGGATTCGAACCCCCGGACCTGTTACAGTCAACAGTTTTCAAGACTGCCGCATTCGACCACTCTGCCATTTCTCCAGTATATCTCGCATTACTTCCGTATTGCGAGTGCAAATATAAGACAGTTTTTTATATTTGCAAACTACTTTTAGTCTCTTGTTCTAAAAAAAATATATATTATAATATAAATACCTAAATAATAGAACGTTATAAGCATACAAAAAATTAAACTTTTTTAATTTTTATCATAGGAGTCTTAGAAATAGCTAAATTTAAATCTGATAAAAAGGTAATTTTATGAATTTGAATTAATGTCCCTTTATCCTTATTTAATATAGCTTCATAAACTTCTGCTGGTATTTTATTCCCTTTAACTTCAAAACTGTCTAAAAATTCACCTGCTATATTAGTCAAATGCAAGCGAAATCCTGTAACAGTAATGTTATAATCCAATAAAAAGTCAATCAATTTAAAGGTAATTTCAGCATTTAATAATTCTTTAGTAGGAATTTCTAAAACACAATCACTATTAATACATCCCTTTTGATTAACTAATAAAGCGGCTAAAGGCAAATCTTTTACTCGTAAAATATGTTCTTCAATTACTTTTGTACTATCAGAAGTGTTTATTTCCACAAATACTTTGGTTTCCTTGCCATTTTTTGGTTGAAGGGTATAGTTACCATCAACAGATTGAAATAATGCCTCTCCTTTAATCTTAAAAGGTTTTGAATCTTTTACCTGAATAGAAATTGGATTAGGAATACCTTTATACACAATATTCAATTTATTTAAACCTATTAAAGAAAAATTGGGTTTAGAAATAGTAATAGAATCATTTTGACCGTAAAGAACAAAGGGTAAAAGAATTAGAAGTAAAATTTTTTTCATATTAGTTTATTTAGATTAAGGGGTTATTTATTTGGCATGAAATTACCAAAAATATAATAAGTATTTTGAATATTGATTATACAAAAAAAGAGTAATGTTACCATTACTCTTTTTCTATTTTTTCTATCGTATCTTTTACAAACTGTTTATCAGAAGGAAACCAACCTTGGGCTAATAATATGGCTCCAAAAATGATTAACAATATAGCACTCACTTTTTTTATTTTTATGATATTAATTGGAGTAAGTTTAGAACGCAATTGTTTTGCTGCTAATATTTTACAAATATCAGTACTTAAATAGGAAACTATAACAGTAGTAAAAAACCAAAAAACATTTGAACTATCCATTTGCAAACGAGGACCAAAAGTAATGATAATTAATAACCAAAATCCTAATACGCCAATATTAATAAAGTTTAAAAGAAAACCTTTGATAAATAAGCTAAAGTAATTTTTTTTAATTAAATCAACTACTTCTTCATCTTCTTCGATGCTTTTACTAGCTTTATATAATTTGGCATAGGAAATGATACCATAAGCCAACATAACAATACCTCCAAATATGAATAAGGCTGGATCATCTTTTAAACTTTGAATTAAACGATAACTGCCTAGATAAGCTAAACCTATAAAGAAAATATCTCCAAGAACGACCCCTAAATCAAAAAACAAAGCAGCTCTAAAGCCTTTTGTTATACTGGTTTCTAATAGTACAAAAAAAACAGGTCCTATCATAAAGCTCAAGAAAATACCTAAAGGAATTCCATTGCTTAAAATATATTGCAACATAAATTAACTGCTAGAATGAATTGGCAATTTAATTCTATATTCTCAAAAAATCTAATTTTTAGTGATTTTAAGAATATTTTATTTTAAAAGATCTATTAATCAATATACTTACATTAATTTTTGTCTTTACGTATTATAATATTTCCTCCGAAAATAGTTTTTTGATTTACTTGTTTAGGTTTTCCATATATCATAATGCTCCCACCAGCTCGTGCCTTAGCATCCACTATATCATAAGCTTTTATATCTATTTGACCACCAGCATTTACTGTTACTGTAGCTTGTTGTGTTTCGCAATTAATAGCATTTAAAATTCCACCTGCTGTAGAAACGGCATCTATATTTTGTGTTTTTCCAGCTAATTTAACGACAGCTCCACTAGAGGTTTTAATGTTGATTTTAGAAGTTTCTAGTATTAAATCTACTTTACCTCCTTCTTTAGCTATAATATCAAAGATGGATGTTTTTAAATTAACTTCACTACTTATAAAACTTCCTTCATTAGCTTCTACTGCTTTTAGGTCTTTAAAATAAATAGTGGCCTTAATATCATTCCCTTTTAGCATTTGTCCAAAAGGCATACGAACTTTCAATTCGCCGTCTTTATTAACCAATTCCACGGCTTCGGAATTTGTTCCTGTTAATTCAATTTTATTTTCATTGGAAGGAACCAAATGAATTTCAATTTGGTCAAATCCAGTTACTTTAGAAATGGTTCCTAATGATTTGCTGGTTTGTGCGCTCATCAAACTTACAGCAAATAAGGAAAAGGCTATTACATGTTCTTTCATAATTATATAAAAATCAATAAGGTAAACAATAGAAAAATGATTAACTCAACAACATTTAATTTACTTCTTGATTTAATGATTGCTTTTAAGACTAAGTCAAAAGCAATCAAACCCAAGGCAAGAAAACCAAAAATTATTTTTCCTAAAAAAATAAATCCTTTACCACATCCACCTACTTTTCCTTCTGGATTTATAAAAATTATAAACAGAAAAAATAGAAATGCTAATAAGTTAAAAACAGAAATATTCTTTTTTATAAAATTCATTAACATTTAAAATTTTGTACTATTTGAAAATTAACTTCATTCTTCAATTCAAAACTGCTACTGAACACTGAATAATCACTTAATTTCTTCTAATAAAATGATAATCCAATTGTTTTTTCACTAAGTCAGCATTCTTCACTTTTACCCAAACTTCATCACCTAACTGCAATAAATCTTTAGTTATTTGACCAACCAAAGCATATTGCTTTTCATCAAACGTATAATAGTCTTCTTTTATTTCACGAATGCGAATCATACCTTCACATTTGTTTTCAACAATTTCTACATAAATCCCCCATTCAGTTACTCCAGAAATAACACCTAAAAACTCTTGATCTTTGTGGTCTTGCATGTATTTCACTTGCATGTATTTGATAGAATCGCGTTCGGCATTTGAAGCACTATTTTCCATATTGGATGAATGCACACATTTTTCTTCATAGGCTTCTTCATCGGCACTTTTAGCGCCATCCAAATACTGTTGTAGCAAACGGTGTACCATAACATCAGGATAACGACGAATAGGTGAAGTAAAATGCGAATAATAATCGAAAGCTAATCCGTAATGTCCAATATTGTCGGTAGAATATTTGGCTTTACTCATGGTTCGGATAGCTAAAGTATCCACCATATTTTGCTCTTTTTTCCCTACAACATTTTCTAATAAACTATTCAAGGATTTAGAAATCGTATCTTTTGATTTGAAATTTAACGAATAACCAAACTTAGAAATGACACCTTGTAAGTTCATTAACTTGTTTTCATCTGGTTCATCGTGAATACGATACACAAAAGTTTTCTTTTGTTTCCCAATGAATTCAGCCACTTTTCTGTTAGCTAACAACATGAATTCTTCAATCAGATGATTAGCATCTTTAGCTATTTTAAAATACACGCCAACAGGTTCATCATTTTCATCTAATTTGAATTTAACTTCCACTTTATCAAAAGAAATCGCACCATTATTCATACGGTTTCTTCTTAAAATTTTAGCCAATTCATCTAATTTTAAAGTAGCTTCAACAATTTCATTTTTAACAATATACTCCTCTCCAGACAATGAAATTTCAGCTGGAATAGTATTTCCTTTCGATTCGATAATATGTTGCGCTTCTTCATAAGCAAAACGTTGGTCAGAATAAATAACCGTACGACCAAACCATTGGTTTACCACTTGTGCTTTTGCATTGATTTCAAATACAGCTGAAAACGTATATTTTTCTTCATGCGGACGTAACGAACATGCGAAGTTACTCAAGACTTCTGGCAACATAGGTACTACACGGTCAACCAAATATACTGAAGTAGCGCGTTTGAAAGCTTCATCATCAAGGATAGTTCCTTCCTGCACATAATGCGATACATCGGCAATGTGCACGCCAATTTCATAATTTCCATTTTCTAAAACTTGGAAAGAAAGCGCATCGTCAAAATCTTTGGCATCCTTCGGGTCAATCGTGAAAGTCAATACGTTACGCATATCACGACGCTTCGCAATTTCATCGGGTTGAATGGAAGTATCCAACTTTTTAGCATAGGCTTCCACTTCTACTGGGAAATCATAAGGCAAACCATATTCTGCAAGAATGGCGTGAATTTCGGTATCATGTTCACCAGGACGCCCCAATACTTTTACCACCGTTCCAAAAGGAGAATCGGCTTTTTTAGGCCAATCTTCAATTTTTACTAAAACAACATCACCGTTTTTAGCTTCTCCCATTTTTTCTTTTGGAATAAAAATATCGGTGTACATCTTTGGATTGGCAGTAGTTACAAAAGCGAAGTTCTTTTGAACATCAATAACACCAACAAATTCCATGCGTTCACGTTCCACTACTTCAATCACTTCAGCTTCTGGACGTTTCCCACTACGACGGTTGTACACATACACTTTTACCTTATCCCCATGTAAAGCATGATTCAAATTGGCAAAAGGAATAAACACATCTTCCTCAAAATCTTCACATAACAAATAAGCGGTTTTACGGGTAGTCATATCAATAATCCCTTCATAGTAATCCTGACTCTGTGCTTTTACAATATATTTACCAGGTTCTATTTCAAGAATTTGTTTTTTAGAAGCTAAAATTTTTAAATCTTTTATAATTTCATTTCTACTTTTAGTATCATCTACATCTAAACGAGCTGCAATTTGCTTGTAATTAAACGGCTTATTAGGTTCTTTAGAAAGTATTTTCAAAATTTTTCCCGAAAAGTCTTTTACTCCTTTACTAAATCTTCTAGGCTTTTTACTCATCTTTAATTTTTAAATATCGCTGAAAAGTACAAAATAGTTATAAGTTATAAGTTATAAGTTACAAGTTTTAATATAAAACTAACATTTGAAAAAAATACATCTATTTATCTTTTTCAAAAAATTAAAGTTTTTAACAATAACTAAAAAAATAAAAAAGAAGATTTTTTAAAAAAATAAAATTTGATGATTATGATAGGATGTTAATAAGGCTTAAAACTTTTTAATTTATATTTTGATAATTGAGTTTTATGAAGTTATACAACGATATTAACAGTTTATTAAATGATTAATGTATTGTTTTTTAGTTATTTGGTGTAGGTTATTAACAATTGTTTGTTTTTGTGTTTTGGTTCTTTTTTTTAAAAACTTAGATTGTTAATTGTTGTTAATAACTATAAAAAAGCATTGGATATTTTTTCTAAAAGTTGCTAAAACTTTTCTTGCGTAATCAGAAACAATTTTCAATTGTAAAAAAAACAATATCCTCCAAAAAAAGTTTTATTTTTCTCTTAATACTTATTAACAATTTTTATTAGACGACAAACCCTTGAAAATCAAGACTGTTTTTTGGTTTGTTAACAACCTAAAAAACGCTGTCTTTTTAAATTTATAAATCATTGAAAAATAAGATTTTACGTTATTAACTACTTTGTTAATAACTATGCAAGTATTTGATTATTAGATAATTGTTGTAATGATACAAGATATGTGTATAAAAACCTTATTAATATCAAGAATTACAAAATGTAATATAGTTACCTTTTACTAAAATAGCTAAAGAGTAATGTATAAATAATGTATTATTATTTATTTTTGTAGTATACAAAACAACGTTTAATTATTATGATTATTTCAATTGGAAACGACCACGCAGATCCTGATTATAAAAATGCTATTGTACAATATTTAGAAAACAACGGCCATACGGTAATCAATCATGGCACAGACGCTTTTGATAGTGTGGATTATCCTGATTTTGGACATCCAGTAGCCGTATGATGTGGAAAGTAAAAAAGTTTCTATAGTTGCACAAAATTTCATTTTTATTTTATTTTTATAACAAATAAAATAAAAAGTCAGCTGGTAAGCTGACTTTTAAAACATATTTATTTTTAGTTTTACTCCACAACAATTTGTTTTGAAGCTTTACCTTGAGTAGTAACTACCTCAGTAAAATAAGTTCCTTTTGTTAAGTCGTTAGTTGAAATAACAGTAGTATTTCCAGTTTTTACTACTTGCCCTAAAAGATTGTAAATAGTAACTTTTTCTAATTGTAAATTGTTTTCTATAGCAATATTTATAAAATCTTTAGCTGGAATAGGATAGATAGTGAAATTATCTTTTACAAAGCTATTAGAGGCTAAAGTACCATCGTTAATAGGATTAAAATCTTGCCATACAGGTGCAGCTTGATAAGCGGTTCTAGTACCTGAAGGAACATTTAAAGTACAAGCATTTTGATTAACATATTGAAAAACATTAGAATTAATGAAAAGTGGAGAAGCAATAGCACATTCTATACTAGTTAATTTTGTACAATTACTAAAAGCATAATCTTCGATACTCGTAATTGAACTTGGAATAGAAATAGATGTTAATCCGGAGCAACCTGAAAAAACTGAGCTATCAATCTTCGTTATTGAATTTGGAATGTTAACAGATTTCAATCCAGTACAATATGCAAAAGCATATGATACAATATTTGTTACCGAATTAGGAATGGTAATTGATGTTAATCCATAACAATTAAAGAAAGCAGAATCACCAATACTCGTTACTGAACTAGGAATGGTAATAGAAGTTAATTTTGTACAATTACTAAACGCATTATCTCCTATACTCTTTATCGAATTAGGAATGGTTACAGAAGTTAATTTTTGACAACCTGTAAATACAGATCCTGAAATGCTCGTTATTGAATTAGGAATGTTTACAGATGTTAAGTTTTCACAACCACCAAAGGCACCTCGACCAATACTTGTTACCGAATTAGGAATGGTTATAGAAGTTATTGCATTACAATTTCCCAAAGCAAATGCTCCAATATTTGTTACTAAATTGGGAATATTTATTGAAATTAACCTAGAGCAATTATAAAAAGCATAATCTCCTATACTTTTTACTTTATAACTTTGATTGTTATATGTTACTGTTGAAGGAATATTAGCAACCCCTTTAAAACCTGGATTATTACCAACTTCTGCATAAAAATTCATTGTATCTATAATTGTATAATATATACCGTTGTTTTGAAATGTTTGAGCAAACGATAATGTACTCAAACAAAGTAGAAGTAGTGTAATGTGTTTTTTTTTCATATATTATAATTTTTTTGTGCAAAGGTAGAGGATTAAACCCAGATTTTGCATTAGACTTCGTTGTGAAACAAAATTTTTCAATAAATTCAAGTGCTCACGGAAAATTTTAGAAGAAGAAATAGTGAACTATTTTGATGATTAAAATTTGAATACGTGCTTGAATTTGAAGAAAAATAAAGTGGAATAGATTTCTAATGCGTAATTCTATCTAACTTAGCTAAAATTATTCTATACGAGATAACATGGTGTTTCATCATTGATTGTCTCAAAGGACTTCCAAATGGAAGCCTTTTTACATTTCAGCCAAAATCTGGGAGGGGATAAATTCACCATTTTATACATAGGCTTCGCTCGCAAGTACAAGTTAGCTCTCATTTGTCAAAGAACAATACTTTCTTGAAATCTGGGTTAAATGATAGATATAAATGCATAACGAGTTTATGTTTAAATGAGCCATTATTTTTACTTCATATCATTTTTTTATCTAAAAAGTTTGTTGATATTTTTTATTTAAATTAGAAAATTTCAATATAATAGGTTTGTTTAAAAAATAAATTATGACACTTTTGGACGGAAAGAAACTTTCAATTATAACCTTTTATATATTTTAATTACTAGACTTTTATTGATTTTAGATTTTTGCTAGTCTATCATTTTTCATTATTAGAAATCGAATCCTGTTCGTGATTTTTAGATATAATCATAGATAATTCTGTACTTTTGTAGGACAACACAAAATTTTAATTATGATTATTTCAATTGGAAACGACCACGCAGGTCCTGATTATAAAAATGCTATTGTACAATATTTAGAAAACAACGGCCATACGGTAATCAATCATGGCACAGACGCTTTTGATAGTGTGGATTATCCTGATTTTGGACATCCAGTTGCTTATGATGTGGAAAGTAAAAAAGCTGATTTTGGTATTGTAATTTGTGGAAGTGGTAACGGAATTGCTATGACGGCTAATAAACACCAAGATATTCGTTGTGCTTTATGTTGGACTGTAGAAATTGCAGAATTGGCGCGTCAACATAACGATGCGAATGTGATTAGTATTCCAGCACGTTACACTTCAATTCCTCAAGCAGTTGCTATGGTGGAAGCCTTTTTAGATACACCATTTGAAGGAGGAAGACACGCTAATAGAGTAAAGAAGATAGCTTGTAAGTAATTTTTTAATAATAATTCTTTTAATGTCATTTCTTCTAAATGGAGAAGTGACTTTTTTTGTCAATAAAATTGTAATTTATGTCGAACTCCCACCGTGATGTCCACATTCATAAACACGAAGTAAAAGGTAAGAATTTAGTTTTTTCTATTTTCTTAAATATGTTAATTACTATTGCTCAAGCAATTGGAGGCTTGTTATCAGGAAGTTTAGCATTAATATCAGATGCGTTGCATAATTTTTCGGATGTATTGTCACTTGTTTTTAGTTTGGTGGCGCATAAATTATCCAGAAGAAAAGCATCGATAGACCAAACTTTTGGTTACAAACGTGCCGAGCTAATTTCGGCTTTTGTCAATGCGATGACTTTGTTAATTGTTGCCGTTATCTTAGGCTTTGAAGCTATCAAACGATTTTTTCATCCTGAGCCCATTCAATCTAATTTGGTAATTTGGTTAGCACTTTTAGGTATTGTTGCGAATGGACTTTCGGTACTTTTATTACAAAAAGATGCAGAACATAATTTGAATATGAAATCGGCTTATCTGCATTTGTTGACCGATATGATGGCGTCGGTTGCGGTTTTGGTTGGTGGCTTACTGATGAAATTCTATGGATGGTTTTGGGTAGATAGTGTAATGACTTTGTTAATATCTATCTATTTGATTTATGTGGGTATCGATTTATTAAAATCTTCTACTAAAATGTTGATGCTCTTTACACCAGAAGAAATAGATATTAAAACAATAGTAAGAGAAGTACATAAAATTCCAGGTGTAGGTAAGTTACATCATATACATGTATGGTATTTGAACGAAGAAGAATTGCATTTAGAAGCTCATTTAGATTGTGCAGAAGATATTAGAATGAGTGAATTTAACGATTTACTTCACCAAATAGAAAGTGTACTTTTTCAAAAATTTGGGATAAATCACATTAATATCCAACCCGAATATAAAAAAGAAGACCCTAAGGAGTTTATTGTACAAGATTAATTAGATATTGTATTACTACCATATAATTTATTTGTTATGAGTATATTGATTGGTTAGAAGAAATGTTATTTTAATATTTTTTATTATGCACGCATAATAAAAAATTATATATTTACGTTTTAACTACAACAATATAACAAAATGAAAATTACAACTATTACGAAGCTACTAGTAGCTAATCGTGGAGAAATTGCTATTCGTGTATTTAGAGCAGCAACCGAATTAAAAATTAGCACCGTAGCCGTTTATACTTTTGAAGACCGTTATTCATTACACCGCTACAAAGCCGACCAAAGTTTTCAAATAGGCGACGAATCAGAGCCTTTAAAACCTTACCTAGACATTGAAGAAATTATCAAAATTGCCAAAGAAAATCAAGTAGATGCAATACATCCTGGTTATGGCTTTTTATCTGAAAATGTAGATTTTGCCAGACGTTGTCAAGAAGAAGGAATCATTTTTGTAGGGCCAAGGGTAGAAGCAATGCTACAATTAGGTGATAAGGTAGCGGCAAAAAAAGTTGCGAGAGCAATAGGAGTACCTTTAATTCAGGATTCTAAAAAAGATTTAGTAACTATTGAAAATGCATTACACGAAGCACAAGCTATAGGTTATCCAGTAATGCTAAAAGCGGCTGCTGGAGGTGGTGGTCGTGGAATGCGTGTGGTTCACGATGCAGAGAAAATGCAAATGGCATTTGTTAATGCTAAAAGTGAAGCACAAAAAGCTTTTGGTGATGATACGATGTTTATTGAAAAATTTGTTGAAAACCCTAAACATATCGAAGTTCAAATTTTAGGTGACAATTATGGAAATATTGTGCATTTGTATGAAAGAGATTGTTCCGTACAAAGACGATTTCAAAAAGTTATAGAAGTTGCCCCTTCTATTTTAAAACCTGAAACAAAAGAGAAATTATTTGATTATGCTACTAGAATTGCTAAACACGTAAATTACAGCAATGCTGGGACTGTTGAGTTTTTGGTTGATAAAGAAGAGAATATTTATTTTATTGAAGTTAACCCAAGAATTCAAGTAGAACATACTATTACAGAAGAAATTACAGGTATAGATATAGTACGTTCTCAAATTATTATAGCGGCTGGACACCCTTTAACCCATAGTCAAATTTTTATCCACAAACAAGAAGATATAAAATGTAATGGTTGGGCAATACAATGCCGAATTACTACCGAAGATCCAGAAAATGATTTTAAACCAGATTACGGAACTATTATTGCTTATCGTAATGCGGGGGGGTATGGAATTCGTTTAGATGAAGGAAGTTGTTATCCTGGAGTAAAAGTTTCGCCTTTTTTCGATTCAATGTTAGTCAAAGTTTCTTCAAGTGGAAGAACTTTAAAAGGCGCTTCAGATAGATTACGTCGTACTTTAGAAGAGTTTAGAATAAGGGGTGTAAAAACAAATATTCCGTTTCTTATAAATGTAATGTCTAATGAAACGTTTAGAAACGGAGAAACTACGGTAAACTTTATTCAGGATAATCCTAGTTTATTGATTCCTAGATATGGTTATTCAAAAGATAGAGGAACAAAGCTGTTAAAATATTTAGCAGAATTAAGAGTAAATGGCCATCCTGATGTGAAATATGTTGATAAAACGAAAGTTTTTAGAAAACCCATTGTACCAAAAGTTGATTCTGTTGAATATCCTAAAGGAACCAAAGATTTATTAAATGAATTAGGTAGAGATAGGTTCATACAATATATCAAAAACGAAAAGAAAATATTTTATACTGATACTACATTGCGTGATGCGCATCAATCGTTATTAGCTACACGTTTGCGTAATAATGATATTATGAAAGTTGCCGAAGGTATAGGTAAAAATTTCCCTGAATTGTTTTCGCTAGAAGTTTGGGGAGGAGCTACCTTTGATGTTACGATGCGTTTTCTTCACGAAGATCCTTGGGAACGTTTACGTATGATTCGCAAAGCAGTGCCAAATGTTTTACTCCAAATGCTTTTTAGAGGAAGTAATGCCGTAGGTTATGCTGCTTACCCTGATAATGTAATTGAGCAATTTATTATAAAAAGTGCCGAAAACGGAATTGACGTATTCCGAATTTTCGATTCATTAAACTGGATTGAAGGCATGACTCATAGTATAAAAGTGGTTCGCGAAAAAACCAATTCAATTGCCGAAGCTTGTATTTGTTATACAGGTGATATTTTAAATCCAAACCGATCTAAATTTAATCTGCAATATTATGTTGATCTTGCTATTGCTTTAGAAAAAGCAGGTGCACATATGTTAGCTATTAAAGATATGGCAGGTTTATTAAAGCCTTATGCGGCTGAGGTTTTGATAAAGGAATTAAAGAAACATATTTCCATTCCTATTCATTTACATACGCACGACACCTCTTCTATACAATCAACAACGTACTTAAAAGCTATTGAAGCAGGAGTCGATGTGGTTGATGTGGCATTAGCTTCTATGAGCGGACTAACTTCGCAACCTAACTTTAATTCGGTAGTAGCTATGCTTCAAGGAACGGAACGAGAATGTCCTATCGATTTAAAAAAATTAAATGAGTATTCTAATTATTTTGAAGTGGTTAGAGAATATTATTATCCTTTTGAAAGCGAGTTAAAAGCGGGTACTGCTGAGGTTTATGATCACGAAATTCCTGGCGGACAGTATTCTAACTTATTACCTCAAGCGCGTGGTTTAGGATTAGAAGAAAAATTCGAAACTATAAAAAATAATTATGTGGTCGTAAATGAATTATTTGGCGATATTGTAAAAGTAACCCCTTCTTCTAAAGTAGTAGGTGATATGGCTTTGTTTATGACATCTAATAATCTAACAGCAAAAGATGTTATGGAAAAAGGAGAAACCTTAGCTTTTCCTGAATCTGTAAAGCAATTATTTAGGGGAGAATTAGGTCAACCGTTTGGTGGTTTTCCTAAAGAACTTCAGAAATTGATTTTAAAAAATGAAGTGCCATTTACTAATAAACCAAATGCGCATTTGCAACCAATTGATTTTGAAATAGAATTAAAAAAACTTAGAGAAAAATTTGACGATACACTTACAACCGAAGATTTATTGTCATATATAATGTTCCCTAAAGTTTTTGAAGATTTTTATAAATTCCGACAATATTTTGGTTTGGTAGAAACATTACCTACACCACAATTTTATTATCCGCTTCAATCTAATGAAGAAGTTTTAGTAAATTTAGACTTAGGAAAAAATCTTCTAATTAAGTTCAGTTATATGGGTGAACCTAATGAAGAAGGTTTTAGAGAAGTGTTCTTTAAAATTAATGGGCAAACTAGAAATATACTTGTAAAAGATAATGCAATACAATCAACTAAAGTTTCAAATGTAAAAATAGCTGGAAGCCATGATATAGGAGCACCTTTACAAGGCAAACTAGTAAAAATTTTAGTTAGCGAAAATGAAGAAGTCCAAAAAGATACACCGTTATTTATTATTGAAGCAATGAAAATGGAAACCACAATTTGTGCTCCACAAAAAGGAATAGTCCAAAAAGTTATACTGAAAGAAAATTCTATGGTAGAGCAAGATGATTGTGTACTTCAAATGAAGTAATTTTTTTCAAGGGCTATTTTTATTTGAATAGCCCTTTTATTAAATTATTGGCAATTGTAATTTTCTTCTAATCGCATAAATACGAATCGAAGCGGTAATTAGGACACTTAAAATCATATTGGTTTCTGATTGAATTTTATAATTTACCATAATTAAATAAAAACCGCCTCCAATAATACATGCGGTAGCATATAATTGACCAGGTTTTAACAAGGCAGGAACTTTGTTACATAATACATCACTTAACAAACCACCAAAAGTTGCCGTAATAATTCCCATAATTAAAGCATAACCATCAGAAATGCCATTTCGTAAAGTTACTTGTATTCCGACTACTGTGAATAGTCCAATACCAAAAGCATCTATCCAAAAGATTAATTTTTTGATAAGACTTGAATTCAATTTGAAGAAAAAAGTGATAATTGTTGACCCCAATACAATGAAAATTGCTACGTTATCGTGTACCCAATTAACAGGTCGTACGCCAATTAGCAAATCGCGTAGTGTACCACCACCATACGCCATACAAAAAGCAAGTACTGATGCTCCAAAAATATCAAAACGTTTGGTTCTTGCTTTTAAAACACCTGTAACAGCAAATACAAAAACGCCTGTGTAACTAAAAATTTGTAGGGTATCCATAACTTTTTTCTGCAAAGATATAGACGAATTCTGTAATAAATAATAGTATATTTACTTATAACAATGTAGAAAAAAAATGTTATATTTTAATTATGTCTTCTGATAAACCTTTATTTAAAAAACAGTATTACCCCATCAATGAGGAATTGTATACTTATTTAGAAAAATACCGTCGTTTGACTAAAACGAATGTGTTTTACGACGACTTGCTCCGCTTTCAAGGTTCGATTGTGGTATATGATGCCAAAGGAAATGATTCTCTTTGGGTTCGTGTGTATTATAACGAACATGAAAAGGCTGAAATGGATTATAATTTAAAGAAGATTTATACTTTACTACATGCCGATGGTGATGAGAGTAAGATTCAGTTCTTGAATGTTGACCATATAGATTTCTGTACTTTCGGAAATTCAAAGCCTTTCCGTGTTAAAGTTCGTAACATTCTTAACGATAATTACACCCATTTTTATGTAAAAAAAGCCGACGCTTCGCGTATCTTCGGTTTAGAACTAGAAGATATCTTATCGCCCAATCGCATCAATTATTTGGTTTTTAAAGACACACTTATTGAAGAGCATATTGTTGGTATTCCAGGTGATATGTTTTTGCAACATCATCTTAAAAATTGTACGGAATCTGAAAAAGCACAGATAGCCAAAGAGTTTGTAAAATTCAATGAACGTTGTATGATAGGGTTGTTGGGTGATATGCGTTCGTATAATTTTGTGGTGATTCCTATTTATGATTACGACCATTTGGTTTTTAAAATCCGCGCTATCGATTTTGACCAACAATGTTATGAAGGCGATTTCAAATTGTATAAACCCCATTTATTCAAAGAGAATTTTTTATTCAGTCAATTGGTAAGTGATAAATTAGAAGCGAATTCAATAGAACAATATCAAAATGAAGAACGTTCGGTTATGGTTAAAAGAATGGTTGGTTCAGAAGAGCGTTTAAACGATTTATTGAAAGCCATGAAATCAATGGAGTTATCATCAAATGAAAAGCTTCAGCAACTTAAACAAGAAATTTACCAATTTACCCGTGACGTAAATTTCAAAAAAGCTCATTCCATGGGTGATGTTATCGCTTCAGCACTACATTTTATGAAGCGAAATTACCGTAATAAGACTTCGTGATTGACTGAATTTATATAAATTGCGTCAGTTCATTGACTGAATTTACATTTTTTATTACCTTTGTGTTGTAGAATAGAATAAAAGCTATGGCACATTATTATAAAAGAGCCGTTTTTGACGATATTGATTCGTTATTGCAACCTAATAAAGTACTTATTTTACTAGGAGCAAGACGTGTGGGCAAGACACAGCTAATTAATCAATATCTAAAAACAACCAAAGACAAGTTTTTACATTTGAATGGAGAAGATAGTGTTGATGCTCGTTTGTTAGAAGATAGAAGTGTAGCAAATTATCAAAGATTGCTACAAAATACCAGTTTGTTAGTCATAGATGAAGCGCAAAACGTGCCTGAAATTGGTTTGATATTAAAGTTAATTGTCGATTCCATTGACGGAATTAAGGTTTTAGCTACTAGTTCAAGTATGTTTGACTTGAGTAATCAGTTGGGTGAACCTTTGGTGGGGAGAAAAAATACGTTGTATTTATATCCATTTGCACAACTGGAATTAGCTAATTATGAAAACTACAAACAAACCACTGAAAAATTAGAATTACGTTTGGTTTATGGTGCCTATCCTGAATTAGAACATTTGGATATTACTTACGATAAGCAGAAGTATTTACGTGAAATGGTAAATTCATATTTATTGAAAGACATATTGACTTTTGATGGTATTAAGAATTCCAATAAAATTTACGATTTGTTGCGTTTGATAGCTTTTCAAATTGGTAAAGAAGTTTCGCTACAAGAACTGGGTAATCAACTTCAGATGTCAAAAAATACAGTAGAACGGTACCTAGATTTATTAACCAAAGTATTCATACTTTTCAAAGTAGAAGGTTTTTCGAGAAATTTGCGTAAGGAGGTAACCAAAAGCAGTCGTTGGTATTTTTATGATAATGGGATTAGAAATGCTATTATTCAAAATTTTAATAGTTTTCAAAACCGCACTGATATAGATGATTTATGGGAAAACTATTTAGTTTCTGAACGTATGAAGAAACAGCATTATCATAAAATGCATAGAAACAATTATTTCTGGCGTACCTACGACCAACAAGAATTGGATTGGTTAGAAGAAAACGCTGATGATTTGGCTGGTTTTGAATTCAAATGGAATGAAAGTAAGAAAGCTAAGATTCCTACTGCTTTTGCCAAAGCCTATCCCGATGCGACTTTTGAAGTAGTGAATAGGAAAAACTATTTGGATTTTATATTGTAATCCTTCAACATTTTATAAAATATTGAAGTTTTTAAATATAAACGACGCATTACGTCTTTATCAATTTTCAAATTTGAAAAAAAATAAAGATATGGAATTATATTATCAAAGAATGGATACCAATTTGTTCATGGATTATTTGAGGTATGAAAATTATGCACAAGCATTAGCATATATGATAGACTATTGTTTATATGATAATTTAGAAGTTAAACCACATCCTCACTCTATTGAAATAAGTAACAGTGAAATCACAATTTTTATCATTCTATTTTCTGGTTTTGAAAAAGAAGAATATCCAAAATCGCTAATGCGGAAAAATGTACATTATGTACATTGGAATGGAATAATTCGCGATATGTGTGAGTTTGAATTTTTTAAAAAGCAAATAAAAATTATACCTTTAAAATCTTTGTGTTATACATCTTTGTGTTTGAAGGAAGATAATAGAGATTTAAGCGCTTTTTTATCTTTTTTGGAATTGAATCCATTGGCAGTTTCATAACAGTAATTTGTAAAAACCATTAAGTCTGTACAAAAGACTTAATGGTTTTTTTATGGCTCAATTATCTTTTTTGCCAACTTTTGCCAGCGTTTTTGGAGTAATACATCCCTTTTGTAGAAGTAGCTAAAAGTTCAGAGCCATTATCTACTAAGTCTAAAAACTGACCATAAGCGCTGTTAACATTTATTTGATGTTGCCAACTTCTACCGTCATTTTTTGAAAATTCAATAGAATTTTTAACAGTGTTAATTCTGATTAATAAGCCTTGATGCGATACCATTGTTCCCATGTTTTATTTATTTTAGTTAGTGCATCAAAAGTATCTTGTCAGGTGGTCAAAAGACGTCTCTTAAAAAACTATTTTTTAATTTTTTCTTGGTATTTTTCCCAAAATGAATTCTCACCTTTTTCGTTAGATTTCGGATTGGTTTTAGCTTCATCAATGATAATTTGTACTTTTTCAGTAAAGTTCTTTATGAACTCTGATGAGGTTTGTTGAGGGGTATCTTTTTTCATTGATTTTTATTTTGGAGGTTATTAAATATAAGATTGAACTAAGGTTACGAAATATATTGTAAAATATTACAAAGTTGTATTAACGATATCAACCATTTTTTTTAAATTTTCTTCAAAATCAGTAAGGAAGTCTCCAAATATAAGGTTTTGTTGAACTTCTAAATCAAGCCAATGTTCATATTTTGCAAAGCCTTTAAAACATAACCAGTGGCTTGATTTATAAGCTCCAAATGCTTGCTTGTATTTTTCTAATAATTGATTATTTAAGTTGTTATCGTTAGTTTTGGGATGAAATCCAAATATGAAATTATTATAGGTACCTGCTCCTCCATTATTAAACGAATATTGAATCTTTAAATCATTATTTAGTTTTAATTTTTCATTTGAAAAATTAAAACCTCCCCAATTTTGTTCTAAATTTATAAAGGGTTCTTCATTAATGTTTAGTATTAAACTATACTTTTCTTCCATTTCTTTTAAAAAGGGTACAAACTTTTCTTTTAAAAAAAACTTCAGAGGTTCATTTTTTATAGATAATAGTGTTTTAAAAGTTTCAAAATTCTTTTCATTGTTTATAATTAAGTTTAATAATTCGCTATTCATTTTATTATTATTTGATTGATTTGTTAATTGTTTTATAGTAACTAAATATTGGTTTAAAGTTTCTCGTATTATTGGCTTGTTTGTCATCTCTTTTATACTATTTTCAAGCCAATTAAATATCAATTTTGAATATGAAACACAAATGAAATCTTGAGTATCTTGTAAATCTTTTCTTGAATCATCACTAGGAGTTTTACCATCTAATGTTAGATATAAAATAGGTGCATTATTATCGTAATTATAGTATCTTTTTAATTGTTGAGGTTGATCTCCTGCCCAAATTTTATTTTCAATAATTATATTATTTTTACCATCATTTATAACTATATCTATCCTACCACCTTCTTCATTTTCGTAATTTACTTTGTCAATATGTTTTTCTACAATAACTGATGCGTTCATTGTGTTGAATTCTTTGATAATTTTTTGTTTATTTTTATTATCAAATGAATTTTCAATTTCCTTTAAAAATAATTTTAAAAAGATGTCTTTTTGACCATGTTTTCCTTTTGTATTTAATAAATGACCGAGTATTGCCGAATGACTTAGTTCATCTGAATATATTCCAAGTATATCAAAAACATTAAAGTTTTCTCCACTATATTCAGCTAAATCATCGTATTTATTTTTTATTGAATTAACACTATTTAGTAAGTTTTTAATTTCATTCATTTTTTAGTTATTTAGGTGATTTAAATATAATTCAGCGCAGGCTTTCGCATCGCTTAAAGCATCATGATGTTTAAGCTCTATTTTATGTTTTTTACATAATGTGGATAATTTTTCTCCGTAAATTTTATATGTATCCTGCATCACGTAATTAGGGTTTTCTATATTGTAAAAAGCTAAAGTTTTTTTTAAAACGGGAAAATCAAATGACTTTCCGTTATGTGCTACCACGACGTGATTAGTTATATAAGGTTCAATTTCATGCCAGATATCTTTAAATAAAGGTGCATTTAAAGTCATTTGTGGAGTAATGCCATGTATATCAATAAATCTACTCCAATAAAAATTATTAGGTGGTTGCACTAACAGATTAATCTCTTTTGTGTAAACCCCGTTTTCTACTCGTACTAGTCCTACTTGGCAGATTGATGCTGATTCTCCACTTGCTGTTTCAAAATCTATAGCCGTAAATGTATTTAGTTTTTTCATGTTTTTTTTATCAATTATTAAGGTTTTGATAATTCTCTAACATTTTTTGCACAATTTTTTTTATTTCATTTCTATAGCATTCAGGTTCTAAGACTTCTAAGTTATCACCAAAACGCAATAATTCCATTTTAAAATCATAGGTTGGATGTATAAAATATTCTACTATAAAAGTATTCTCTTTTATAGTTGTTATTTTTTGAGAATGATGTAATGGTAAGGATTCGAAGTATTTTTTTTGAGATAAGTTTACTTCTAACACTACTTTTTGAGCTGTTTCATAACATTCAATCCCAAAAGCATTTTCATAGGCATGTTTGACGTCTAAGTAGGGTGCTTTATGTATATTCTTTGTTATTACTAATGCTGAAATCCTGTCTAGACCAAAGTTTCTAAAGTCATTTTTTTCAAGGTCATATGCAATTAAATACCAGCGGTTTTGTGCTTCTTTGATGGCTATAGGTACACATTTTCTTTGCTTTATATCATTATTCCAATAGCTTTCATGTTGAAAAGTGATTATCAACTGGTTTTGAATAGCATGAATAATTCCATAAAATAGTTCACTACCTTTAGATTTTCGTTGTTCTAAAAAAATATATTTTGAAATTTCGGTATGCTGATTTAAAGCAGAAATGATATTAAATGATTCGGCAATTCTATCAAATTTTTCATCAAGTAACTCTTCATTTATTGTATAAGCATTTTGTTTTCTATCAAATTTGATTTCTATGCCCCACAAACTTTCAATGTCAACTTTATCTCTTTGAAATGTCTTTTTACTGATATAGATGTCTTTACTTCTTAGACTGCTATCAATTTCTTCAAAATTTAAAGGTCTTTTTCGTAATAAATCTACTATTATAGTGTAGCGACTGAGGTAATCTTTTTTTGCCATATTTGTTTATTTGAAAACAAATGTAGTATACCAAAGCGACAAAATATGGCGTTTTGATTTTAAAAACTGATTTTCATGCTATAGTTTTGTTTCTTTAGTCACTATTTTTTTAGGGAAAGGCATTGAAAACTTTTAAGGAAATGGTTTAAAAGAAAATAAGTGGATTAAAATTGTGTCTCAATTTACAATTTCATCGCAACAAAAAATAAACCCCAACTACATTAACAATAAAAACTACTGCAAATCGCCAAATAAAACTCATTTTTGACGTTTTGTGTTTGAATACAAACATCCCCAATAAACCACCAAAAGCTCCACCTATTAGTGACATGCCCAACAGATCTTTTTCGGGTATACGTCTTTTATCTTTAATAGCTAAGAACTTGTCAATACCGAATAAGAATAACGAAATGATATTTACTGCTAGTAGATAAGGTAGAAATATTTTCATTAAATCAATGATTTTAAAGATTTCAAAAGTAGTCATAATAGTTATATTTGTTAATTAAATTTTAAAATATTAAAACCGTTGAAAGCCATTTTTTTATACTCTACACTACTTTTAAATACATTTGCTTGGACTCAAAATACTTTTCAAATAAAAGGTGGTATAAAGGATATAAATAAGAGAGCAATTTCGGGATTAGTTACTTTTACTGTTAAAGATTTTAGTGAAACTATTGCAACGGATAGTTTGGGTAATTTCAATTTTAAAATAACGGGAGATAAACTATATCTTAAAGTAGAAGCAGAAGGTTATACAAATTATGAATCTGATTTTAAAATTACTAAGGATATATATATAAATATTATTTTAAAACAAAATCCAAAAATTAATGAAATTATAATTAATGAAGATAGAAGAAAAACATTATTTAAAAACGAAAAGAGTATTTTAAAACTGAATATACCTCAATTGAACGAGTTACCTTCTTTAACAGGTACTCTTGATGTTTCAAAAATGTTACAACTAACCCCTGGTGTTCAAAATTCTGGTGATGTTAATGGCTATTTATACATTAGAGGAGGTGATGCAGGACACTCTATTTTTAAATATAATGATGTACCGGTTTATGGTTCTACTCATCTTTTTGGAATATTTCCCTATTATAATTCGTTTCATTTAAGTGAATTAATTTATGATAAATCAAACTTAAATTCTGCCAATGGTAATACTTTAGGGGCTTATGTAAACACTAAGAGTAATATTTTAACTAATGATAAATTTAGTTTTCAAGCGAATTTAGGTTTACTAGCTTCACAGTTTAATATAAAATTACCATTTAAAAAGTCGATGTTTTCTTTATCATATCGAAAAACTTATATGGATGAGTTCTTTAAATTATTGGATATTAAAAATGATGTAAACTATGATTTTCAGGATGTTAATTTTTCTTCTTCACATAAAATAAATAATAAATCTAGTGTTATTTTTGATTTTATGACAAGTAAGGATAACTTGAAATATAATAGTCAAGAGTTATTTGCTGATATTAATTTAACTTGGAAAAACTATATTGGGACTACTCAGTTTAATTATAAAAAAAACGAGAAGCTTAAATTTTTTACAAACGCATATTTTTCTAAGAGTTTATCTATAATGAATATATTTCAGCATGATTTATCTATAAACATAAATGCTTCCATTGTTGATTTTGGCCTAAAAAACACGATTAATTATAATATTTATAAAATAAAATCTGAAGCAGGACTAAGTTATAATAATTATTCTATTTCTCCATATAATTTAAATTTGAGTAATTTTGGATTTATACCCAAAACAAAATATGCGGATACTAATTCTAACTTATTTTCAATTTTTCAAGATTTCAATTTTTTTATAGTAGATAATATACATATTAAATCAGGAGTTCGTTTCAATTATTTTAATCATTCTAATATAAATAAGTATTCTTTTGAACCCAAACTAGGTATTTATTTTAATGAAAAAGGCAGTACAAATTATTATATTACTTTAGCTCAAAAAACCCAACATTTGAGTTTAGTTACTACTTCTAGTATAGGAATTCCGACTGATTTTTGGATTGCATCTACCAATAATATACCTTTTCAAAAATCAAAAGAGGTCTCTTTTAGTATAAACCATCATTTTAATAAGAATGTTATTCTAAATTTTGATTTTTTTTATAATGAAATGAAGAATGTATTAATTTATCCATTAGCACTTTCTCAATTTAATGAAGCCTCTTCTATAGAAAAAGATATTTTTATAGGTAATGGTAAAGCTTATGGTTTGGAGCTTTTATTGAAGAAAGAAAATGGCAAATTTAAAGGATGGATGAGTTATACTTGGAGTAAATCATTACGAAATTTTCCTGATATAGATGGAGGAAGTAGTTTTTATGCTAAATATGATAGGAGACATAATTTGTCTACAACTTTAACATATAGTTTTACTCCAAAAATTATAGTAGGATTGACACAAATAGTAAGTTCGGGAAACCGATTTACTTCTTCAGATCAGATTTATTTCATAAACAATGTACCTGTAAAAGAATATAATCAATACAATAAAGCTCAACTTCCTTTTTATAATAGGACAGATCTTTCTTTTAATTTCTGGATTATTAAAAATGTACAAAAAGAAAGTAAGATTACCTTTAGTATTTATAACTTATTTAATGTCAAAAATCCAGTTTATCAATCTATCAATTTTGAAAAAAATGAAGAACAATTATCTATTACTAAAACAGATAAAGTATTTTATAAAATTATCCCCTCGATTAATTGGTATTTTAAATTTTAGTTTAAAAGTTACTGTAATTATGTTTTCTTTTTATTCTTGCCAAGAAGACACAAATAGTACAAAAGTTTCAGAGTCCAAATTAATCGTTGAAGGTTGGATTGAAGAAAATGGTGTGGCAAATGTAATTTTATCAAAAAGTATACCCACTAACACTAATTTTAACCAAAATAATATTGATAAATATTTTATAAGAGCAGCTAAAGTGACTGTTTCAGATGGGATAAATGCTGAAATATTGCATCTAAAAATGGTAAATGGTTATATTCCTCCTTTTATTTATACAGGAGAAAATATAATAGGTAAAAAAGGATTTACTTATACTTTAACGATAGAATTTAATGGAAAAGAATTAAGAGCTGAAACAACTATTCCTGAATCTGTATCGATAAAAGAATTAGCTATTGAAAAAATAGATGATTTTAAAAGAAAAATAGGAATAGCGTTTATAGATCCTGATAGCAAAAATTATTATCAAATAGCAACTAAAATAGTGGGAAAAGACTCATTATTTATCCCGACTCTATATGGTACAATTGATGACGAAACATTTACTACAAAAAATGTAAAGTTGAATTTACTAAAAGGCATTCAATTTTATCCAGTAGAAAATACCGAAACCTATTTTCCATCAGGTAAAATTGTAGAAGTAAAATTAAGAACATTAGAAAAAAAGAGTTATGAATTTTGGAACAGCTGGCAAAATGATATTTTAAATGGCCAAAATCCATTGTTTCCAGCCACTTTTAATCTAAAATCGAATATAAAAGGAGGCTTAGGAATTTGGGCTGGTTATGGTGCTGATACAAAGGTAATCAAAATGAAATAGTATAAAAAAAGCTGTCTTTGACAGCTTTTTTATTTATTTATTTATTTAAAAAAGTTATAAAATCTTCTATTTGATTTTTTAAAGAATCAAATCCAGTAGAAAAATACACATTCATTGCAACTACTGAATTATCATTAAATTTTATATAATACTTAACATCGTATCGTTCAATTTTTTGAAAAACGGTTCCCATACTAAATTCCCATGTTCCATTTCTCCAAACAAAAGGTATATTAGTTGAAGATACGAGTTCAGATTTTGCTACAATATCAGCAATTTTATTTTTATCCTTTTTAGAAACTAAAACCAATTTGCTATATTTATTATAAAGTTCAGCTTTTAAATCGCTTATTTTTTTGCTTCTGTCATTAAATTTTATATAATAATCAGATGAAAAATAATTAGGTTGAGGAATACTGCTTTCAGTTTTTTCAAGTTCTGTTGTAATAGATTCAATATCACCTGATCCTAAAATAGCAAAATTATCTAGAATAGTTATCAAAGTGTTAGCCTTACCATAATCTGTTGATGAAGAATTATGATTATTTAATAACTGATCAATGTTACCACTTGAATCAAAATTATAGCCTAAAATAGATTTACCATTATATGTTAATAAAGCACTAGCAACGGATGGAGAACTATTTCTATTGTTTTTGATTTCTAAAGCATAACCATCGTTTAATGTTAATTTTAAATTAGATATTGTGGGAATATGATTGTTGTTATTGTATGTATTTACAACACTAATATTTCCAGAATCAATACCTTTTATTTTAATTGTAGCATCAACAGTTAAAGGCAAATGAATTTTATCTAATACTTCATTCGATACTAAAACAGGAACCGCATATCCTACATTTGCATCATATACCCATTGATAACGCTTAGGAGTATCAATTATGTCAACTTTAATAGGTGAAGCTGTTGCGTTTAAAACTACTTCAGCGTCGTTGATAGTTCCTGAAATTTTAGA
This sequence comes from Flavobacterium davisii, assembly GCF_042182265.1. Classification (NCBI taxonomy): domain Bacteria; kingdom Pseudomonadati; phylum Bacteroidota; class Flavobacteriia; order Flavobacteriales; family Flavobacteriaceae; genus Flavobacterium; species Flavobacterium davisii. The sequence goes on along the minus strand of NZ_CP097869.1, from coordinate 870,625 downwards.
AGGATATCTAAAAGTTAAGTTATTATTTGAAACTGTTTTTTCCCATTTTTTAATAGCATTATTCCAAGTATATATACCAAAAACATCAGATACATTAAAAATATCACTTAAGCCATTATTATTTTTACCACCTACGATATCAATTCTATTAATTTCTAATAAATTATCTAAATTTTGAATGGCTTCTATAGCTGAAGATGTTTTAGTTTTATCAAATTCAGTAATCACTGATTTTGCTTCACTTTCTAGTTTTAATTTTTGCTGCTCAGGTGACAAAGAAGAATAAGGAGCGTTCAGTAAATTAATTGTTGACACAGGAGTTTCTTCAATTGCTTCTTCATTTTTTGAACAACTGAACAGAAACTGTAAGGTTATTAAACCTAAAAAAAATTTTTTCATATAATGTTTGTTTGATCATGCAAAAATAAATTTTTAAATAAAAAAAAAGTAAGAAAATACAGAATATTACATCTTAAATAAAAAATAATATCCTGATTTAAAATTTTACATTTTTTAATTTATATGGTATTTTAGCACTCTTATTTTTTTATGAAATGACAAACATTGACTTTATACTACAGAGAGTACAAACGGCCGCAAAAAATATTCAAAATACACTCGAACTACTTTCACAAGATTGTACGATTCCTTTTATTGCTCGTTATCGAAAAGATACTACTGGTAATCTGGATGAGGTGGTGATTGAGCAAATAGCCAAATTAAACAAGCAATACGATGAAATTGTAAAGCGTAAAGAAAGTGTTTTAAATTCGATTACAGAACAAAACGCATTAACTCCCGAATTAAAAAATAAAATGGAAGCCAGTTATGATCTTCAGGAAATAGAAGATTTATATCTGCCTTATAAGAAGAAAAAGAAAACGAAAGCTGATGTGGCTCGCGAAAAGGGATTGGAACCTTTCGCTAAAATAATTATGTCACAACGTAATGATGATGTCGATTTTCTAGCTAGTAAATATTTAAATGATCAAGTAGTCAATGAGGAAGAAGCCCTGCAAGGAGCTCGTGATATTATAGCCGAATGGATTAACGAAAATATTTTTATTCGTAAAAACCTACGCCGAATGTTTCAGCGTAAAGCCGAAGTTTCAACTAAAGTAGTGAAAGCAAAAAAAGACGAGGAAGAAGCGCAAAAGTACAATCAGTACTTTGAATGGGCAGAACCTATAAGCAAAGCTCCGTCGCATAGATTATTAGCAATGCTTCGTGCAGAAGCCGAAGGTTTTGTAAAATTGAATGTGGAAATAGAAAAAGAAGAGGCTATTCATTTTATTGAAGACAACATCATTAAAGGAAATAATAGCACGACTTCACATATTGAATTAGCTATCAAAGACTCGTACAAACGATTATTAGAACCTGCTATTTCTAACGAAACCTTACAAGAAGCTAAAGAAAAAGCCGATATTAAAGCAATTGATGTTTTCGCAGGGAATTTAAGTCAGTTGTTATTAGCACCACCATTAGGAGAAAAACGAATTTTAGCCATCGACCCCGGATTTAGAACGGGTTGTAAAGTGGTTTGTTTGGACGAAAAAGGAGATTTACTGTATAATGAAACTATTTTTCCGCACGCACCTCAAAATGAAACCACGATGGCGATGAAAAAAATAAAATCAATGGTCAATGCCTATAATATCGAAGCTATTTCGATAGGCAACGGTACCGCGAGTCGTGAAACCGAATTTTTCATCAAGAAAATTGCCTTTGACAAGCCTGTTCAAGTATTTGTCGTTTCAGAAGCAGGAGCTTCCGTATATTCAGCATCAAAAATTGCAAGAGAAGAATTTGCAAACTACGATGTTACCGTTCGTGGTGCCGTTTCTATAGGACGCCGTTTGTCTGACCCTTTAGCCGAATTGGTGAAAATTGATCCAAAATCCATAGGAGTAGGGCAGTACCAACACGATGTAGACCAAACCAAGTTAAAAGAGGAATTGGATACCACGGTAGTACGTTGCGTAAATTCGGTGGGGATTAATATCAACACAGCAAGTAAATCGTTATTGAGTTATGTTTCTGGAATTGGTGAAAAAATGGCAGAAAACATTGTCAATTACCGTTCAGAAAATGGTGCGTTTGAAGAACGAAGCCAACTCAAGAAAGTCCCTCGTTTAGGAGATAAAGCGTTCCAACAAGCAGCCGCTTTTATCCGAATTAAAGACGGGAAAAACCCATTAGATAATTCGGCGGTACACCCAGAATCGTATAAAATGGTTGAAAAAATGGCCAAAGATTTAGGAATCAAAGTAGCCGAATTAATTGGAAACAAAGAAAAGATAGACAAAATAAAACCAGAAAATTATATCTCTGAAAGCGTTGGTATTTTAGGTATCAAAGATATTTTAAAGGAATTAGTAAAACCAGGACTAGACCCACGCAAAGCGGCAAAAGTTTTTGAATTTGACCCGAATGTAAAAACCATCGCCGATGTTCGCAGCGGAATGATTCTGCCTGGTATAGTGAATAACATCACGGCATTTGGTTGCTTTGTTGACATTGGAATTAAAGAAAGCGGACTTGTACATATTTCCCAACTCAAAGAAGGCTATGTAAGTGATGTAAACGAAGTAGTAAAATTACATCAACACGTACAAGTAAAAGTCGTTGAGGTGGATGAAGCTAGGAAAAGAATTCAGTTAACGATGATTTTGTAAAACATTAAAAAAAATCCCAAATTCCATAGTCATACTGAGCTTGTCGAAGTGTCTTGGAATTTGGGATTTTAATTATTAGGATTTTTAAAGTTTATTGTTTAATAAACTTTTTAGTTATTTCTTCTTTATCCGTTTTGATTTTAATTATATACAATCCTGCTGGTAATTCATGAACATTTATAGTTGTATTTATATCTTCATGTATGATCTTACCTTCTAAATTTAGTATTTGGATAGAAGAGATAAAATAGTTATTATCTAAACTAATGTTTAAAATATCATTAGTTGGATTTGGAAAAATAGAAGCATGGGTACGACTTATTTCAAAAGTATTATTTTCGGCTTCTTTGGCAACAGTAATTTTAGGTAAACTAGAGTTATTATATAAACTTATTAAGTAAGCGGTATCCGTAGAGTTGTTATAGTTATTGAAATGACCTGAGACTAAAATTTTTCCGTTACGAAGAGGGGTAATAGATAAGACAGAATTATTAAAACCATTTTCTGTAATGAATGTACTGTCTTTAGTTCCATTAGGATTTAAACGGATAATATAATTTTCTTGATTTTCGTTAAAACTCGTAAAAGACCCTCCAACAATAATTTTTCCATCTGTTTGTATTAGCATAGTAGAAGGTGAACTGTTAAAACCAGTTCCAATGTTAAATGTTGTGTCTCGAGTACCATTTGTATTTAATCTCACGAAATAATTTGCAGAGGAATTGTTAAAATTGGAGAAGTAACCACTAATTAAAATTTTATCATCAGCTTGTAAAGTAATATTGTTTACAGCAGCATCAAAGCCAGTACCAGTATTAAATAACGTATCTTTAACCCCATCTGCTTTTAATCGAATTATATTTTTTTCAGTTTCACCATTATATGAATTAAATTCACCTCCAACAATTAAATTTCCATTCGTTTCTAAAGCCATTGTTAATACATCTGTATCAAAACCAGTACCTGTGTTAAATGTAGTATCAATACTACCATTGGAATTTAGTTTAATAATTCGGTTAGCAGTAACTTCATTATATTGTGTAAATTCACCTCCTACAAATATTTTTCCATCAGGTTGTAAAAGAATAGTATTAATATTTCCATCAAATCCAGTTCCTGTATTAAACGTTATATCCTTAGTTCCATTAGAGTTTAAACGAATAATATGATTTTCTGTAACTCCTTTGTAAGTACTAAAAGAGCCTGCAACAATTAATTTTCCATCTGGTTGAACTACAATTACTGATACATTTTTATCAAATCCATTTCCTATATTGAAAGATGTGTCTTTAGATCCATTAGGATTTAGACGGATAATATAGTTTGATAAATTGTTTTTATAACGTGTAAAATGACCACCCAAAACTATTTTTCGATCCTTTTGTTCTACTGCGGCTAGTACGGTCTTGTCAAAACCTATATTAGGGTTAAAGTTTAAATCAAATGTTCCATTTGTATTTATTGAAACTATATTATTAGCTGAATATCCTTGATTATAAATAGAGAAATATCCTCCAGCTATAATTTTTCCACATGGAAGAAGTGAAAGACAAATAAGGCTTCTTTTACAACTCCCCGTGCTAAAATTGTTGTCTTTTTTCCCATCAGGATTTAAACGAATTATATTTGTTTCTATGGGGCCAACATGTACATAAGGTTTTCCTATTACAGCTATTACAATTTTTCCATCATTTTGAATTGCTAATGATCGTATAGCACCATCAAACACTACATCTGTATTAAAAGTCGCATCTTTTGATCCATCATTAGTTAATCGAATTAAATATTTTTGAGAAACACCATTAAAATTTTTAAAATTGCCTCCAACAATAATTTTCCCATCGGTTTGTATAGCAATAGAGTTAATTGTACTATCAAAACCACTACCATTATGAAAACTATTATCTTTTGTACCATTTGTATTGATACGTATAAAATTATTTACGTTCTGACCTTTGTATGTTGAAAATAAACCTGTAACTAAAATTTTTCCATCAGCTTGAAGTGCCATATCAGTCACTAAATTATTAAATCCCGTATCTGTTATAAATGAAGTATCGCTAGAACCATTACCATTTAACCTAGCTATTTTATTTTGAATGGATCCATTATAATTGTTAAAATTGCCTCCAACAATAATTTTCCCATTGGGTTGTACAAGTACTTTAGTTACACTAGCATCAAATCCAGTTCCAATTATAAAACTATTATCTTTAGTTCCATTACTATTTAGTCGTATAATTTTATTTTGACTTGCTCCATTATAAGTGGTAAAATGTCCGCCTATAAGTATTTTTCGATCAGGTTGTACAGCAATACAAGTTATATCATCGTTAAGAAGTATTGTTGTAGAAAAAGACTTGTCTATCGTACCATTACCATTTAATCGTACTATTTTTTTGACTGGTTGTCCAGCATATTTATGAAAAGTACCCGCTACAAGTATTTTTCCATCAGGTTGTACAGTAATAGTACTTACTGTACCATCAAATCCATTTGTTGAACCAAATTTTTGTGCAATTTGTCCAGGATTTTGCGCATTACCAATAAGTGTAAAGAACATTAAAAGATATAAATATGTTTTCATAAGTTGTATTTAAATTTCTAAATTAGATAAATAAGCCTATAAAAACAAGTAAAATATAAATATCTGTAAATAAGGTAAATAATGTAAAAATTAAGCGTTTTAATTGATGAATATAAAATCTTTATTTCTGATTTTGGATGAGACTTTTGGATGAGGATAAAAGGAATAAAGAATACAAAATATAAAGAAATTGGTTCTTCAGTTTTGGCTTTATTTAATAAAGAGACACAGTACTAAAAAAAGAATGCTTTTTTGTATGACAAATAATTTCGTGTAAATAAAAAAATCGCTCCTAAGAACGATTTTTTTATTTATTTAAATTTCTGATTTTTTTAAGTAATTTCTTCTAAATATTTTATAGAAAATAATATTTAAGGCTAGGTAGACGAATAGTATAGAGAATGTTATCAATATATTTTGTTCTTGATAAGGCATATTTAAAATTCCTACAAAAAGTACTATGTTTAAAAAAATAACTTGTAAATAACTTTTACTAAAAGGTAGTATATTATATTTTGTATACACATAGTATGTTTTAAAAATATTATATAAAACAATAGAAGTAGTAGAACTGATAGCAACACCTAACAGACCTAATTGTGTAAATTTTAAAAAGTAAATAACCATAGTTAAATTTAGTAATAACAAAATAGCTACAATAAATAAATTAAATTTAAAGTATTTAGAATAAGCAATAATTTCGCTATTAAAACCTGTAGCTACATTACTAAAAGCGCCTAAGCATAAAATCCAAACAATAGTTTCTATATTTAAAAACTGATTTTGTGGATCTAAGGTATTTTTTATATAAGGTAAACTTATAAGAATAACACCTATAAATATTAAAGAATAGAAGGAAGCATGATAAGTAGAACTTTTATATAATTTACTTAGTAAATAAATTTTCTTTTTTAAAAGTAATTTCGAAATGGCAACACCATAAATAGCATTTATACCTGTAGTATGCATAAAAATGATGGAGGTTAATGTTGTTAAAATAGAATATAAACCATTTTCACTCATCGATAAGTAGCTGGGAACTATAATACTATCAATTCTGTTTATCAATAGCAACGCAAAAGAACCTAAAAAGCTAAAAAAACAATATTCAAAAAATTCTCTTATACTCACCTTCTCAAATAAGAAATAGTATTTGAGAGAAAAATTAGTATTACTTTCTTTGGTTACATAAAAGTGCATAATGAACGTTAATACAGCATAACAAATAACATAAAATAAAAGAAGTTCATTATTTGGAATTACCTTTATATAATTTAAATAAAATAAGACAGGTAAAAATAAACGAGGGGCAACTTTTTCTAAAATTATAACAAAACTTACCCGATTATATATGATAGATACACTTTTGGTTAAATCTATCAGGGCTAAAATTAAACCCAGTATAAGACCAAATTCATAATAGACGGCATTATTAAAAGGTTTCAGTTTATTTGTTATAATAAAACCTATGAAAAAAATGAAAAAAATTCCAATTGATATTAATAAGGAAGTTCCATGTAATTTAGGAACATGAAACTTCTCAAAATAAGGTGTAAATTTTACTAAACTTTGTGCTAATCCAAAAAGAAAAAATGGAAAAACAAAATAACCGATAGTTTCTACGTATTTAATTTCACCTAATACACTTAGAGATTTAGGAAATAAGAAAAAACCAGCGATTATACTTAGGAATAAGCCTAAATAATTTGCAGTAGAATACCAGTAGAGTTTTATTTTTCTACTGTTGTTAAGGATTTTTGGGGCTAAAAAACGCATGATTTACAAACTAATATTAAATAGTTTACCTAACCAAGTTCTTTTTTCAGCACTTTTAATAGAATCGCGTCCTGTTATGATAAGGTTTTGAATATATTCATCCATAGTACGATTACGTTCTTCTAAAAAGTTATTTAAGAAAGAAATACCACTCGATTCTCCTTTTTTAGCTTCTATTATTTTAACTTCTTCGTACAAAGGAATGATGAATTTAGCTAAAATAGCATTGTTAACACCTGATAATTTTACGGTAATATCAACTATTTCGTCATCAACTATAGCAGGTATAAAGTCAGCAATAGCCCAAATGAATTTACCGTTATAAGTAACAAACTTTAAAATTTTAGTATTTCTTTCTGTTATTTTATTATCTTCAATTATTATTTTTTCAATAGATTTTGGAATATCAGGATGAAGTATAGAATTAAAATTTTTACCAATCAAATCTTTATTTTCAAAACTTGAAACTTCAGTAAAATACGCATTTACATATTCAATTTCATTATTTGGTAAGATTTTTATTACAAGCGTGTTGCTTTTATCCCAAGGAGCGGCATCATCTAATAATTTAACAGGAATCTCTCTTTCTACTACTTTTGTTAAACCAATATTTAGTTTATTCTCAGCTTCATCTAAAAGTGCTACAATTTCTTGAGAAGTACTAGACAGATCTAAAAATAATTCTTCTGCAATTGCTTTATTGCCTAATTTATGTTCAACATAAATTTCTTTAGCAAGTTTATGAAGTTTAACATGTTTTACATCAAACCTTTGGATTTCTTCTAATTCCCCAAACTCGTCGCGACCTTCTGACTCAAACCATTTTCCTAAACGACATTGTAAGTGTGATACAATTTCACTTTCAGCTAATTCTATCTTGTCATCTAACAAGTCCCTCATTTTGTGCATCCAACCCAAATGATCTAAACGTGCTTGTTCAAAGCTAATTTTCATTTCCATATCAAGTAATTATTTAGTTTTTTAGTACAAAAATAATAATTATAAATATTGTCTTAAAATCTTTCAGCTAGTTTTATTATAAATTCATTAAACAAGTTATTTGTTATTAATATAATCAAAAAATCCTTGAAAAAATCAATTATATAAATTAATGATATTTTAGTAATATTTCAGATTTATAGTTTATTTAGATATTAAAGGTTGTCTTAAAATGTAATTTATTAAAATTTTATTCAAAATAATAAAACTTTTTTAAAAAACAGTTAAAAATAAAAATATTTTTACGTTAATTCTTATGTTTTGTTTTTTATTGTTGATTGATATAGATGAGTCCTTAATTCAATATAAAAGTACTTTTATTCCAGTAGACTGTATCCTACTCTCCTTCTTATTTTAAGGCTATATATTAAGCTAAATACATTATAAATTTATATTTAAAAAAGGACTTTTTATAGTATATCATCTTTTTTATTTCTATATCTTATAAAAATTCAATTTGTGTTTGGTATTTAAATATCGAAATAAGAACTATATTCACTTAGCTCAGACAATATAAAATAATATGAAAACGTCTGTGAAAGTAGGAGTAACTGGTATTTAAAAACAATCAACTGAATAAATTATTGAAAAAAATCAAGAAGAAAAGAGGAGATTAATTTAAGAGAAGATAAAGAATGAAAAGTTTTGATTATATCGAAATCTAGAAAAATACCTAATATGTGCTTGGTTCGGATTTGATTATGTCATGAGAATTACGTTAAAGAAGATTAGCCGTAACAATCAAAATCAAGAATTTTGGATTAATTACAAGTTTAGTGGTAATGAACTCAATTCGAAATTAGTGATAATAGTAATATAAAAGAAGAAAATATGTTTCCATTAGTTCTGGAGTTTGGTATAGTTCTTTTTTTTTAAATAGATCTTTCATAACCTTGCTACTCAATTTTGAATAGATGAGTTACAATGTTTTGTATGTGCAGATGATGAGGGGGGTAAAAGGGAAAAGTAACCGCTATGGTATTGTTGCTACTCTCACAATATTTTCAATAGGTACGTATATGAGTTAGAATTTCGGATTTTAGAGAAGTGTATGAAATCGTTTCAAAACAACTGAAAGAAAAATAGTTGGTATACAATATAAATATCTTATTCAAATGCGGAGGTAATAAAAGATGATTTACAAAATAATAAGATAAATCGAAGAATTTACCAGAATCAAAAAAACATTAATAAATCTCAGTTAAATAATAAGAAGTTTTGTTTTTGACCGTGTTCATCACAATATTACTGCTATATCGCCATCATTTGAAGTATTGGTTAACTTGTTACCACAAATTATTGTAAGTTTCAATATCTGTAACTGCAATTTTTAACATATAACCACAAATACATGAAATACTGATTACTTCTAGTATTTCATGTATTTTCATTCATTCCTACTTGAAATTTTTTAAATTTTCTAAGGATTGTTTTTTAAGAGTTATATTACAATATGTAAAAAACTATATACCCATTTTTGAAGGATTCAGAATAACAGTACTTTTCTTGATAACTCCTGATTCTTGATGATGTTTAATTCTTTTATAGATTTGGAGTATAAGAAAGCCCTATCATAGCCCCACCATATTTTACTGAAAGGGTACAATCTGGCTGTACAATATTACTTACTCTTTAGTTTCTTCTTCTTTCTTTGTTGCAGTATCTTCTCCTTTAGAAGCTTTTTTGAATTCGTTCAAACCACTTCCTAAACCTTTCATTAATTCAGGAATTTTTTTACCGCCAAATAATAATAACAAAGCTGCAATTATTAGTATAATTTCAGTTGGACCTAATCTTCCCATATTCTTAAAAATTTCGCAAAAGTTGCATTTAAATTAAGATGCAAAGATAATAAAGAAAAAACTCAAATGTAATTTTTAACGAATTATTATTCATATACCCAACAGCAATTCTATTTTCCTATATTTGTGATACGTATAAATTGGGTTTATGTCGATACTTAAAAAATTTAACCGCAAAGATTTTTTTGATAAAATTATTACAAAAAGACGTTTAATTATCTTAAATGAAGATACTTTTGAAGAGCAGTTTTCACTTCGATTGACTATTTTGAATGTTTTTTTATTACTATCTATTGGAGCAATTTTTTTGATTTCGATAACTACCTATATTATTGCCTTTACAACTTTGAGAGAATATATTCCAGGTTATTCCTCAACCGAATTAAAAGAAAAAGCACTGTTATTGGGGTTAAAATCAGATTCATTAGATTTTGAGATAAAAAAGAATAATGCTTATATAGAATCAGTTAAAAAAGTATTAACAGGTGATCTAGAATATGCCAAAGTAAACAAAGATTCTATTTTAGCTTCTGATTATGTTGATCCATCAGAATATGACATGCAAGTATCTGAAGAAGAAAAAGAATTGCGAAAACAAGTAGAAGCAGCAGCAAAAAAAGATAGTAAATAATGTCTATAAAAAGTATTGGAGCAAAATTATTTGCTTCCTTCATTCATCATAAGACCCAAAAATGGGTAAATAAACCAATAGAAACCCAACAAAAAGTTTTTGATCAACTTATCCAAAAAGCAAAACACACACAGTTTGGTAAAGATCACCAATTTGAACAAATACAATCATTTGATGATTATGTTCAAAAAGTTCCTGTTCGGGATTATGAAGAATTACGTCCCTATATAGACCTTGTAGTCAAGGGACAAGAAGATATTCTTTGGATCGGTAAACCCATTTACTTTGCCAAGACTTCTGGAACAACTTCTGGAGCAAAATATATTCCGTTAACAAAAGAATCGATGCCGTATCATATAGAGGCAGCACGGAATGCAATTTTGGAGTACGTATACGAAACAGGAAAAGCGGATTTTGTTAATAAAAAAATGATTTTTTTACAAGGGAGTCCAATTCTAGAAGAAAAAAATGGAATTAAATTAGGAAGACTTTCAGGAATTGTGGCGCATTATGTGCCTAAATATTTGCAAAAAAATAGAATGCCTTCTTGGAAAACCAATTGTATAGAAGATTGGGAAACTAAAGTAAATGCTATAGTTGAAGAAACTTTTCAAGAAGATATGGCTATTATTTCAGGAATTCCATCTTGGGTACAAATGTATTTTGAAAAACTTTCAGAAAAAGCTAAAAAACCAGTTGGAGAGGTTTTTAAAAACTTCAATTTATTTATTTATGGCGGAGTGAATTACGAACCGTACCGAGCAAAATTTGAAAACTTAATAGGCCGTAAAGTCGATGCTATTGAATTGTTTCCAGCATCCGAAGGTTTTTTTGCATACCAAGATTCTCAAAAAGAAAAAGGAATGCTTTTATTATTGAATTCTGGAATTTTTTATGAGTTTATAAAAGCGGAGGAATTTTTTACTGAAAAACCTAAAAGATATACTATTGGAGAAGTAGAGCTTGGGATAAACTATGTACTAATTATATCTACCAATGCGGGACTTTGGGCCTACAATATAGGAGATACAGTACAATTTACTTCCTTAAGTCCGTATAGAGTAATAGTTTCAGGACGTATCAAACATTATATTTCAGCTTTTGGAGAACACGTTATAGGCAAAGAAGTAGAAAATGCTTTGCAAGAAGCTATGGAAGGTACAACAGTGCGAGTAAATGAATTTACAGTAGCGCCTCAAATTAATCCCACAGAAGGGTTACCTTATCATGAATGGTTGATTGAATTTGAAAATAAACCTCAAGATTTAAATGCCTTTGCCTTAAAGATAGACGCTGCCATGCGTAAACAAAATGTATATTATGATGATTTAATTGCTGGTCACGTATTAAGAACTCTTCTAATTACTGAGGTAAGAAAAGATGGCTTTCAAGAATATATGAAATCAATCGGAAGATTGGGCGGACAAAACAAACTACCACGTTTAAGCAATGATCGTAAAATAGCCACTTTCTTTAAATAAAAATAGCCTCCTAGTTATAGGCAAGAGGCAACCTAAATGTTTTCACAACGGAATAATCCTTATTGTGAATTGCTTTCAAATTTTGTTATACGAATATACATTTTTTTGATTTAAAAAAATAGTTTTAGTTTCTTTTTTATAATAATATTGTTATAAATAAATAAACTAATGAATAAATTTAACTTAGGATTAGATATAGGAACCAATTCTATAGGTTGGGCTCTGGTAAATGAAGACTATGAAAATAAAAGAGGTAAAATACTAGGAGCAGGTAGTAGGATTATACCTATGACACAAGATGTTTTGGATAAATTTGGTTCAGGAACTATTACCGAAACACAAACAGCTTTACGAACAGATTATCGTAGTAAACGAAAACTAATACAACGATTTTTATTAAGAAGAGAACGTTTGCATAGAGTTTTAAATGTACTTCATTTTTTACCTAAGCATTATGCTGAAAATATTGATTTTAAAAAATATTTAGGAAAATTCTCACCAAATACAGAACCTAAATTAGCATACAAACAAAATCAATTTATTTTTGAAAATTCTTTTCATGAAATGCTAAAAGAATTTTATGAAAAATATCCAGATCTTTTTTTAAATAATAAGAAAATTCCTTACGATTGGACTATTTATTATCTGCGAAAAAAAGCACTTCATCAGAAAATAGAAAAAGAAGAATTAGCTTGGTTATTACTTCAGTTTAATCAAAAAAGAGGCTATAATCAATTAAGAGATGAAGATGAAGAAAATAGCCCTAATAAATTAGTCGAATTTTACTCCTTACAAGTTATAGAGGTTGTAGCAGATGAAGTTAAAGGAGGAAATGAAAAAATATGGTATAGTATTAACCTAGAAAATGGATGGATTTATAGAAGAGAAAGTAAAATTCCATTATTTAATTGGAAAGGAAAAATAAAAGATTTTATTGTAACTACTGATCTGAATCAAGATGGTTCAATCAAAAAAGATAAAGACGGAAAAGAAAAAAGAAGCTTTAGATCTCCTAGTGAAGGTGATTGGACTTTGCTTAAAAAGAAAACAGAAAAAGAAATTCTAGAATCAGGAAAAACTCTAGGAACTTATATTTATGACGCATTACTTAATAATCCAGATCTTAAAATTAAAGGCGCTTTTGTAAGAACTATTGATAGAAGTATTTATAAAGAAGAACTTTTACAAATTATTACGAAACAAAAAGAGTACCATCCCGAATTAAATAACACTAAACTCTATAAAGCTTGTTTAGAAGAATTATATCCTAAGAATGAAATATATAAAAATGTATTAAAAAACAAAGATATTGCGTACCTTTTTATTAACGATATTTTATATTATCAACGTCCTTTAAAAGCTCCAAAATATAATATTGGAAAATGTACCTATGAAAGTCGTACATTTAAAAAAGAAGGTAAAAAAATTACAGAATTTATCCCAGCAGTTGTTAAATCACATCCATTATTTCAAGAATTTCGGTTATGGCAATGGATCAAAAATCTCAAGATATATGAAAAATTATCCAATGATAATTACACTAATTTTTTCCTCAAAGATGAGCAAGATCTAGAAAATCTTTTTGATTTCTTGTGGAATAAAAAAGAAATTGACCATAAAGGGCTCTTAGAATATTTAATAAAAACGAAATTCCCAGATTTAAAAACCAAGCAAATTAAAAATAAAATAAAAGAATATCGTTGGAATTATGTGTACGATCATGAAAAAGATGAATCCAAAAACTATCCCTGTGGTGAAACCTATTTTTTAATAAAAAACAGATTAGATAAAATCAATAACATTCAAAATGATTTTTTAACTCAAAAAAGACTTTATCATCTTTGGCATATAATTTATTCCGTAACAGATAAAAAACAATACGAAAAAGCGTTAACAAAATTTGCTATCAAGAATAAACTTGATGTAAAACTTTTTGTTAATACTTTCAAGAGAATACCTCCTTTTAAAAATGATTATGCCATTTACTCTTTAAAAGCAATAAACAAATTATTACCCCTAATGCGATTGGGTAAGTATTGGAGTTATGACAATATTGATACAATTACAAAGCAAAAAATTCAATCTATTATTAATGGAGAAGTAGATGACACCATTTCTACCTTAGTAAGAGAAAAAACAAGTAATTTTTCTAAAGAAGATAATTTTAAAAATTTACCAATTGGATTAGCAGGACATATAATATATAATAGTCATAATGAAAGTACTGAAATTGAAAAATGGAAATCGCCTCAAGATATCGATATTTTTTTAAAAAAATTTAAAAGACATGCCTTAAGAAATCCGATTGTAGAACAAGTCGTAACAGAAACGCTTCGCGTGGTAAGAGATATATGGATTAAGAAGGGAGAAGGTAAAAAAGATTTTTTTAACGAAATACATATAGAATTAGGAAAAGATCTAAAAAATCCGGTTGATAAACGTAGAAAAATATCCAGTACTAATTCCAAACATGAATCCACAAATATCAGAATAAAGGCACTCCTTACAGAGTTACTTAATGAAGGCGTTGAACACGTAAAACCAAACTCAACCAAACATCAAGAACTTTTAAAAATATTTGAAGAAGGAATTTTAAATTCAGGAATTGAAATAGAAGAAGAAATTATAAAGATCAGTCAGATTGCGCAGCCAACCCAAAAGCAATTGCAACAATATAGAATTTGGTTAGAACAACAATATAAATCGCCCTACACAGGTCAGATTATACCTTTGAGTAAGCTATTTACACCTAATTATGAAATAGAACATATTATACCTAGAAGCAAATATTATGATGATAGCTTGTTTAATAAAGTAATATGTGAAACGGAAATTAATAGATTAAAAAATAATCAATTAGGATACGAGTTTATTAGTACCCATGAAGTAAGAGAGATAACTTTAGAAGATGGTAAAACAATAAGATTATTAAGCCCAAAGCAATATTTAGAGTTTGTTAATACACATTATGCAAAAAATAAAATAAAAAGAAAAAACCTTTTATTGGAAGAACTTCCTATAGAAATGGTTGAAAGACAGTTAAATGATACACGTTACGTAAGTAAATATGTCATGCAATTATTGTCTAAAATAGTTAGAAAAGAAGATGGAACAGATAACGGAACAAACTCAATAAATATCTTATCCGTTTCAGGAAAAATGACTAGAGCACTTAAAAATGATTGGGATCTTAACGATGTTTGGAATGATTTACTATTATATCGTTTTGAAAGATTAAATACTATCACAAAAACAAATTTATTTACGACCTATAACGAACAAAAAGAAAAAATGACTCCTATAGTACCTGATCAATACATAAAGGGATTTCGTAAAAAAAGATTGGATCATCGTCATCATGCTCTAGATGCTATTGTCATAGCTTGTATAACTCGTCATCATATTAACTATATGAATAACCAAAATGTACAAGGGGAAAAATTTAAAAATATAAAAATAGATAAAGAAAACTATCGTGAAATATTTCAAAAAACAAGATTGGATTTAAGAGCACAATTATGCGAAAAAAAATATAATAAACAAGATCAAACAAAATACAATTGGGTCTTTACAAAACCTTGGACGGATTTTAGCCAAGAAACTAAAGATATTCTAGAGTTTATGATCCCATCTTTTAAACAAAATTTGAGAATTATAAACAAAACGGTAAACTACTACGAAAAATATAATGAAAACGGAAAAAAAGTAAAAGTAAGACAAACAAAAGGAGATAATTGGGCCATTCGTAAACCATTACATAAAGAAACGGTTTCAGGAAAAGTATATTTGTCTTACAAAACACCAACAAAAGGTAAAATTTTAACAGCAACTCGTAAATTCCTAGATTCTAGTATAGATTTTAAATCCATTGAAAAAATAACAGATACAGGAATTCAAAAAATACTTAAAAAGTATTTAGAATACAAAGGAAGTCCAGAATTAGCCTTTTCACCTGAAGGAATAGAAGAATTGAATACTAATATAGCACAATATAATGATGGTTTTGATCATAAACCTATTTATAAAGTACGTATTTATGAAGAAGGAGTAAAATTCCCTCTAGGAATTAAAGGAAATAAAAAAAATAAATACGTAGAAGCTGAAAAAGGAACTAATTTATTTTTTGCTATTTATAAAAATGAAGAAAATGATCGTTATTTTGAAACAATCCCTTTTAATGACGTTTTAGAAATGCTAAAGCAAGGACTACCTGCTGTTCCTCAAAGAAATCAAGAAGGGAATCATTTAGTTTTTGCATTATCTCCTCAAGATTTAGTATTTGTACCTACACCAGATGAAATAGAAAATCCAGATATTGTAGATTTCAAAAATTTGACAAAAGAACAAACAAGTAGAATTTATAAAATGGTGAGTTCCTCCGGAAAACAATGTTTTTTTATTAAAGCGGAAATAGCATCATCTATTGTAAATAAAATGGAGTTTACTAGCTCTAATAAAATGGAAAACGCTATTGAAGGAACTCAAATTAAATCTACATGTTGGAAGCTCAAATTAGATAGATTAGGAACGATTACAAGAGTAACTAAATAATATATATTATTTAATGATAGATAAAAAGGATTTTGAATAAAAGAATCTTTATATTTTTCTTTGGTAAAATGTATCAATAAAATTAAGATTCAAGACCTCCTTATTTTTAATTTTAATCCCGTTTTAAGAGTTTACTCTTAAAAACGGGTTTTATATTTTTTAAACCCAGATCCCGTATTAAATTTCGTGATGAAGATGAAAAGGGAAGAAAAAAATATACGGAATTTTTTCTTGTAGATCTAAGGGGCAGAAACCGTAATCTAATTCACTTTGAGTTTAACGCGTAATATGGGTTAAATATATTGAAGGATGCCATTTCAAGAAGTAAAAATCTAAAAAAATAAATTATAGTTTCACCTTCAATATTTTAAAAATTAGTTTGGAAATTATTCTTATTAAAGTGTAGAAAAGACTTAAGTATTTACTCGTGAATCGGTCTATTAATTTCGTTTTTATTCACTATTAAATTTTTAAAAAGTACTACTGTTTGTCTCTTCAATCTAGTAAAACCAAATAGACATAAAAATCCTGTACATTCTACTTTTCTGCTTCATTACAAAGATTAACAGATGATCGGTTTTAAGAAAGGAGAAAGAGTGCAAAAATAAGTTAAAACAAGCATTTTTATTACCAAAAAAACGAGTTATAGAAGTTTTTTATTAATAATAAGATAAAAAACTTCATCAACCAATAACTCTTACAACTTTTAATTTATTTAGAATAAATATTTAAAGCATCTGATTGTCAATTTTCTTTTAATAGAGACTAACTCATTATGAAAATATCAAGATTTGAAAGCAATTCACAACAAATAAAAAAACTGATTAAAAGGGTTTTAAGCTGTGACATGTCACAAAGATACAAAAATTTGAAAGCAATTTACAACTGTAATATCTGTTAAAAAAATCATAACGTAAGATGTAATTTCTTACAAAAATAAAAAAATAAGTTGAATAAACAAATGTGTGTTTTAAAAAATAAAACAAAATGTTAATAAAATATTCTTAAAAATAATGGATTATATGCCTGATTTAGACTATAACTGTCTGATATGTTACAAGTTTAGAATGAAATAAAAAGTAAATAATTATAACTTAAATAAATTATTTCTGTTTATTCTAATAGAGCGTTAGTTCCACGTGAAAACACTGGCCATTTTTTAAAATCAGATTTTTCGATAAATTTTGTAATGAAGATAAAGAAGGAAAGAAAATAAAAATACACAGAAATTTTTTCTTACACATTTTGAGATTAAAAAGTAATAACTTAATGTATTATTTTTTAATTCAATCAAAGAAAAAGTTGTACTATCAGTACTATGTAATATGATTTGACTTCATCTATTCACTTCGAGTTTTCCTTTGAATGATTGAAAAGATTCCGACCTTTTAGGACAACCTAATTAAAGACAAAAGATGAGTGTTTTTTTAAATTCAAAGTATTTTTTATTTGTACTGAATTCTAACGCAGAATCCAAGTTAAATTAGAAAAGAAATAAACTAGATTTCTAATATGGAATTTGAGTTTAAGATATATTGGTTTTTTAGCCTTTTAAACGGAAGTGATATGAAATAGTATTCATAAGATAATTGTACTTTTATCATTTTAAAAAGTCTTTTAAATTAAATTATGAAAAAAATATTAATATTCCTTTTAGTAACAACAACAATGGCTACTGCTCAAGTAAAAGGAAAGGTGGTTAATCTTGATAATCAACCGATTCCTTATGTAAATATTGGAGTGCAAAATGAAACTATAGGTACTACATCAGATGAAGATGGGAGTTTTTATTTGCCTATAAAACAAGAAAAAATGATTGTATTTTCAGCATTAGGTTATGAAAAAAAAATAATATCATCTTCAGCTATTCAAACAGTACAACTTGTTTCAACTACTTATGAACTAAATGAAGTGGTTGTTATGAATAAAAAGGAAACAAAGACATTTGAGTTATCATTCAATAAAGGAATTGCTCAGGCATTTGAAAATGGACCAAAAATAGAAGCTGTTTATTTTCCTTATGAATCGAAAATTAAGAAAAACAGGTATTTAAAAAAAATTGGATTATTTACAGAAAGTAATATCGAAACAGCTACTGTTAAAATACATTTTTATAAGGTAACTTCTAGTGAATTACCAGGTGAAGAGCTATTAACAAAAGATTTGATTGTTCAGGTCAAAAAAGGAAGTCGAAAATCCTATTTTGATTTATCGGATTATAATCTTGTTTTTCCAAAAGAAGGACTATTTGTAGCAGTAGAACGTTTATTGATAGAAAAAAATAAATGGATTAAAAATAGTATGGCCATTGATGGTACACTAAAAACACAAACGGTTTACTATCCTTTACTTTTTTATAATTTTGTAGAAAAAGATTTTATTTATACATACTATGGAGGTAATTGGTATAAAGAATTTAAAAAGACAACAGATTTTACCACAAAAAATCGAGTTTTTGAACCCGCAATTAGCCTAGTATTAACCAATTAAAAACATCTTTTAATTTTGTATTTCAGTAATTCTAATGATCTTAAGAAAACGAATAAATATTAGGAATAGATTTAGAGATTATAATTTAAATGAGTACAATTTGTGGGATAGTGTCTATATCAATTTAAATTATAATCTCTCTAGTTTTTATTTATTCATTAGTAATAATTCATTTATAACTATTTCTGTTGAGTTGCGTTTTTCTCCATTTTTATCTTCCCAATTTTTATAAGTTAGTTTACCTTCTACCATTATTTCTTTGCCTTTATTGACAAAATTTTCAATAATTTCAGCAGTTTTCCCCCAAGCTGTAATATGATGCCACTGTGTATCCGTTACCTTTTCTTTATTTTCGTTATAATATACCTCGTTTGTTGCCAATGTTAGTTTAGCTAATTTTCTTCCTCCCTCAAGGATTTTAATTTCGGGTTCTTGTCCTACATGACCAATTAATTGTACTTTGTTTCTTAATGCATTCATGGCGTTTAAAATTTAATGTTAGTATTAATCTAAAAATCATTTATTCTTTCGTTTATTCAACATTGCAAATTTGTAGCATTTTTTTATAATGATTCGGTCACTCATCATTTATTATCGGTTGTAATTATTTGTTGTCGTTTACAAATAATTTTTTAGTATCTTTATATTTTTAATTTTAAAGCAATAACTATTTGAATAATAGTGATTTGTTTGTTTTTTTATTTAGATTACAAAAATATTTTGTGCTTATTAATTTAAAGATGTAATTCTTTTATCTTTTTTGAAGGTAATATGTGAGTTATGATGTAAATTGTGTATAAGAAGTTATCCAAAAGCTTTTCAGATGCAAAAGAATATATTTAATATCCTTAAGTTTGAAGAAATAGCAAATTAAAAAAATATTAGAGTTGGATTGAATAGATAATCACAAAATAGCAATAGATATGAAACAATGTTTGGAATGCCATGAAAACTTTATGGGTCGAGAAGATAAAAAGTTTTGTACTGACGCATGTCGTAATGCTTATAACAATCGCATGAATAAAGATTGTACCAATCTAATGCGTAATATTAACAATAAACTTCGTAAAAATTATCGTGTATTAACTGAACTTAATTCAGACGGTAAGACTAAAATAAACCGCACGAAGTTAATAAGTAAAGGATTTGATTTTGAGTATTTCACTTCAATATATACCACTAAAACGGGTAACATTTATTATTTCTTATATGATCAAGGATATAGAGCGATCGAAAATGATTTTTACATTTTAGTTAAAAAAGAATCTTGAAAAATGATTAATACAAATAAAACAATTTCTATTTTAGGTTGTGGTTGGTTGGGATTACCCTTAGCAGAAAGTTTAAATCTTAAAGGATTCTCAATAAAAGGATCCACAACATCTTTAGATAAATTAGAGATTTTAGATAAATTAAATGTTAAATCCTACTTAATTCAACTATCCGAAGATAAAATTACAGGAACTATTTCAGAATTTTTAGAAGAATCAGATATTTTAATTATTACTATACCTCCTAAGTTGCGAAAGGCCAACCATGAAAATTTCGTTATTAAAATAAAACACCTTATACCTCATATAGAAGCGGCGGGTATATCAAAAGTCCTTTTTGTAAGTTCTACTTCTGTATATGGAGATACGTCTGAATTGGTTACCATAACTGAAAATAATGTTGCTATTCCTTCTACAGAAGGAGGTAAACAATTACTAGAAGTAGAACAAATATTACAAAAAAATCAAAATTTTAAAACAACTGTTATACGTTTTGGAGGTTTGATAGGATACGATAGGCACCCTATAAAATATTTAGCAGGGAAAGAAAACTTAGAAAATCCAGAAGCTCCAGTTAACTTAATCCATCAAAAAGAAGCTCTATCCATTATTGAAAAAATAGTAAATCGTAATAATTCAGATAAAATATGGGGAATGACGTTAAATGCTGTCGCTCCATTTCATCCTACACGAAGAGAATATTATACAAAAAAAGCAATAGAAAAAAAATTAGAAATACCCAAGTTTGTCAACTCAAAAGCACAAGGGAAAATAATAAATTCAATCTTTTTAATAAATGAATTATCATACAAATTTAATTTAGATCTCTATTAATGAAACTAATTCAAAAAATACAATCCCTAGGATTACCTATTTTAGCTCTTATATGGGTTTGCTTTTTTTTTGGAACAACTTGGTTGGCTTCAAAACAAGGAGTAAAAGTAATGCCTGCTTTACAATTAGCTGCTATCCGACAGTTTATAGCGGCCTTTTTTTATATAAGTTATTTTTGGTTTAAAAAAGTTCCATGGCCTAAAGCCAAGCAATGGAGAACTATTTTTATTTTGAGTATTTTAAACTTTGTACTGAGCAACGGACTGAGTACTTGGGGGGTAAAATATATTTCCAGTGGATTAGGAGCTGTAATAGGTGCTATTTTTCCATTATGGATCGTAATTATTAGTTTTTTTAATGGAGAAAGATTATCAAAATTAGCTGTAGTTGGCTTATTAGTGAGTTTTAGTGGTGTATGTATCGTGTTTTTTGATTATTTAACGGATTTTATTAAACCTGATTTTCAATTGGGTATTTTTCTTTCCGTTTTAGCTACAATTACTTGGGCTATAGGTAGTATGTATACTAAAAAGAAAGCAAAAAATTTTAATCCTTATTTCAGTATAGGACTCCAAATGCTTATTTCTAGTATCTTACTTTTTGCATATACAGGTGCTACAGGAACGTCCATAAGCCTATTTCAAATTCCATCCCAAGCGTGGTGGTCTATTGCTTATTTAGTTGTGTTTGGTTCTATTACTACTTTTATAGCTTTAATATATATATTGCAACACTTACCTACAGAAGTAAGTAGTATTTATGCTTATGTAAATCCTATTGTTGCTGTAATTTTAGGAGCAATTATTTTTAATGAACCCTTTACTATTACTTTATTAATAGGTGTTGTTGTTGTTATTCTTGGAATTTATCTTATTAATAGAGGTATTAAAAAAGGATCATAATACAACATAATATATATTCTTAACTTAAAAAAATCAATCAATATTTAAATATGAAGAAAACATCATTACAGTTGTTCGTGCTTTCCCTAGCGATTCATACAATAGCACAAGACAAAAAAAATGTAGTTGTACCGAATGAAAATTTAATTACAGAAAACATTGCCCCCATATCCAAAGAATTAGCTCAAAAGGTTAAAAAATATACAGAAACACGAGGAGCCAGTTTATCAGCAATACATCCTATAAAAGAAGAAGTAATTATATCTACTCGATTTGGTTCAACAAATCAATTACATAAAGTAATACAACCTTTAGGCGCTCGTAAACAAATTACTTTTTTTGAAGAACCTATTGTTGCAGCATCTTATGAGCCAACCAAAGGAGAGTATTTGGTCTATAGTCGTGATACAGGAGGAAATGAGTTTGGACAATTATATAAGTTAGACCTAAAGACAGGACAATCAAATTTGTTGACAGATGGAGGACGTTCTCAAAATGGAAATATAATATGGGAAAAAGAAGGAGTTGGATTTTATTTTTCTTCAACAAAACGCAATGGAGGCGATCGTGATATTTATTATATGAATCCTAATGATCCTTCATCAACCAAATTAATTTTGGAAGTAAAAGGAGGAGGGTGGAATATTGCAGATATTTCAGAAGACGGAAAAAAGCTATTAGTAATAGAAGGTATTTCAGCTAATGAATCACATATTTGGATGTTAGATATATTAACAGGTAAACTGACACAAGTTACGAATAGAGAAGATAAGGGAGTGGTACAAACAAATGCAAATTTTTCAAAAATTACTAACGAAATTTGGTTTACAACAGATCGTGATAATGAATTTCGTCGTTTAGCAACATTTAATATTGAAAATAAAAAAATTACATATTTTACGTCTTCTATTCCTTGGGATGTAGAAAGTTATGATTTGAATGAAGATAAAACAAAATTAGTTTTTATGACCAATGAAGGAGGGGTACATAAGTTGTATTTAATGGATACAGCAACTAAGCAAATTAAGATTATCCCTAATCTTCCAATAGGATTAACAGGAAGTGTCCGATTTACTAAAGATGGTCAGAGTATTTTCTTTTCACAATCTACAGCAGACTCTTCTTCTGATGTGTATAAACTAAATTTAAAAACTAATAAAATAATACGTTGGACAGAGAGTGAGTTAGGTGAAATGCAAAAAGCAGATATGGCAATTCCTAAATTGATTGAATGGAAAAGTTTTGATGGAATGAAAATTTCGGGCTTTTATTACCCTGCTTCAAAAAAATTTACTGGAAAAAGACCCGTAATGATTAATATTCATGGAGGACCCGAAGGGCAATCTTTAGCATCGTTTTTAGGAGCAAGTAATTATTATACAAATGAAATGGGTATAGTACTAATTTATCCTAATGTTAGAGGTTCATCAGGATTTGGAAAAACTTATTTAGCTAAAGACAATGGTTTTTTAAGAGAAGACTCTGTACAGGATATTGGAGCTTTATTAGATTGGATAGCACAACAACCAGAATTAGATAAAGATCGTATTATGATTATGGGAGGAAGTTATGGAGGATATATGACTTTAGCGACAGCTTTTCACTATGCTGATAAAATTCGTTGCAGTGTAGATGTAGTAGGAATCTCTAATTTTAATACATTTTTAAAAAATACAGAAGATTATCGTCGTGACTTACGTCGTGTAGAATATGGTGATGAACGAGATCCTAAAATGTATGATTTCTTAGATAAAATAGCACCTTTAAATAATACAAATAAAATTAAGAAACCAATGTTTATCATTCAAGGTACGAATGATCCACGTGTACCTGTAACCGAAGCTACCCAAATGCGAGATAAGTTAAAAAGTCAAGGTAATGTCGTTTGGTATTTAGAAGCAAAGGATGAAGGACATGGATTTCGTAAAAAATCAAATGTTGACTTTCAGCGTTTAGCAGTAATAAGATATATGGAAGAATATTTATTAAAATAAAAATTTTGATAAATGCCCCAAAAAGAATGTAACTTTTCGGGGCATTTATTATTGAATAAATAAAGCTTTTAATTCTGTAGCTTCATCTGGTTTCATTTTTCCAGCTAATACAAGACTTAATTGTTTTCTTCTTAAAGCAGCATCATATCGCAATTTTTCTTCTTCTGTTTGAGGAATTATCTGAGGCACTTCAACAGGTCTCCCTGTTTCGTCTACCGCTACAAATGTATAAATAGCTTCGTTCGCTTTCGTTCGATTACCTGATTCACGATCTTCGATCCATACATCCAAAAATATCTCCATAGAAGAGTTAAAAGCTCTAGAAACTTTGGCTTCAATAGTTACCACACTTCCCAGAGGAATTGAACGATTAAAAGCAACATGATTTACAGAAGCAGTTACTGTAATTCTTCTTGAATGTCTTCTAGCAGCTATACTTGCAGCACGATCCATTCTTGCTAAAAGTTCACCACCAAATAAATTATTTAATGGATTAGTTTCACCTGGTAATACTAAGTCAGTAATAACAGTTAGAGATTCTGAAGGGGATTTAGGTTGCATAATTTAAAATTTTTGCAAAGATACAATGTTTTTGTTGTGTAAAAATTAAAAGAGAGTGTCTAAAAAGTAGTAACTAGACATTTCGTTTGTTATTTCTACGACAAGAGAAGTAACATTGTCACAATTATGTGATTTGCTCCACCTATTCACTTTGTTCGAATCTCCATTTCGTCGAAAATGATAAAATGGCAACTTTTTAGATCCCTTTTTTGTGCATTATAAATTTTTAATTAATAACCAAGCTTCGGGATTGTCTTTTTCCTGAATTGTAGTTAGTTGATGTTGTGCATCCGTATAAGTAGCATAACTGCCATAAAAAACAGGAAATAAACCTTGTTCATTTTGTGGCATAATCTTAGCTTCAGAAAACCCTTTAGTTTTTAATTCATTCACCGTACGCTCAGCATTTGATAAACTTCTAAAAGAACCAGCTACTAAATGAAATGCTAATGTTTTTTCTTCAGCATGAAGAGGAACAGGATTTTCTATAAAAAAAGTAGCTTCTTGTAATTTAGTTTCTACTTCTTTTTGAACTTCCTTTTGTACCATTAACGACTTAGATTGTTCTTGTTGTTCTAGATAACCTAAATATCCAAAAGTTCCAGCTCCTATACTTACGGTTAGGACTGCTGTATATTTTAGAAAATTTTTAAAAGGATTTTTCCTTTGAGGAACCAACGTCAATGTAGTTTCCGTTTTCTCTTCCTCCTCCAGTATTGTAATAGTTTCCTGAGGAACTATTGTTTTTAGTACCTCCCGCTTAATAGTAGGGGATACCAATGAAGTAAATCCAAACGATGAGGTTAAATAATTAGTATGCTCAAAAGCTTCAAATACAATATGATTTTCAATATTGTACTTTAAGATACCAATATTTTTTAAAACAATAAATTCACGTCTCTGCAATTTTTGCTCCCATTCTTTTACTAAAGAATCCAATTTTGCTACAGCTACCACATAACTTATTCCTTCTTGTAAGGCTATGTGATTAGCTAGTAAACCATCATTATTTTTTATATAACTATTAAACGAAACGATTTTTTTAGGAGGAAAAAAAGTAGTGGTGTTTTCTTGTACCGTAGTCGTTATAGTTTCAGTTAGAAAAGCACCCAAATTGGGTACAATTACACATTGATAACGATAGAGTAATTCGGATATATATTGTTCGATATTCATCTATTTTAAATGATATTATTAGAGGTAATTCGAGTGAAAACTAGGGTTCTTTTTTAAAAACCAAGTTGTTTGAATTAAATAAACGTAAACTACCTTCATTTTATTGGGAACAAAATTAAAAATTACAAGCCGAAATAAAAATTTTATTAACAAATGTTATCAACAATTTAAAAAATGTGTAACTTGTAGTATTATTATTTATACGCCATGTTACATACTGATTTATTTTATGCCTTAGCCCTTTTAAATACAGAAGGAGTAGGAGATATAATAGCTAAAAGATTGATATTAAATTGTGGATCTGCAGAAGAAGTCTTTAAAGCGAAACCAACCCATTTAGCCAAAATAGAAGGAATTGGAACTACATTAATACAAAATTTAAAAAAGTCAAGCTCTTTTATTAAAGCCGAAAAAGAGCAAAAATTTCTATTAAAAGAATCTATTAATGTGTGGTATTTTCAGGATTCTTTATATCCAACAAGACTAAAAGAATGTTATGATGCTCCTATTTTGTTATTTACTACAGGAAATATACGATTAGATAATCCAAAAATTATCAGTATAGTTGGTACACGCCAAGTAACACCTCAAGGGATTGATTTTTGTAAAAACTTTATTCAAGATCTAGTTCCACTAAATCCCATTATTGTAAGCGGATTTGCTTATGGGGTAGATATAGTAGCACATCAATATGCTATAGAATACGGGTTACAAACAATAGGTGTTTTAGCACATGGTTTAAACCAAATTTATCCTAAATGTCATAAAAAATATATGCAAAAAATGGAGGAAAATGGAGGTTTTATAACTGAGTTTTGGAGTACAACTAATCCTGATAAAGAAAACTTTGTAAAACGCAATCGAATAGTAGCAGGTATTTCAGAGGCTACTTTGGTTATTGAAAGTGCGGAAAAAGGAGGATCTTTATTAACAGCTCAAATGGCTAATAATTATCATCGAGATGTTTTTGCTGTTCCTGGAAGAATAACGGATAAGTATAGTAAAGGATGTAATAATTTAATTAAGACAAATAACGCACAACTAATAACCAATGCCACAGATTTAGTTTATCATTTAAATTGGGATTTAAAAAAATCAATAAGATCAATCCAAAAACAACTTTTTGTTTCCCTAACAGATGAAGAACAATCTGTTTTTGATTATTTAAAAGGAAAAGAAAAAGAACATTTAGACAATATTGCGGCAAATTCTCAATTAACAGTCTTTAGATTATCCTCTTTATTACTTAATATGGAACTAAAGGGAGTAGTACGACCTTTACCCGGAAAATATTTTGAAGTAATTTAGATGTGGTTGAAAAAATAAATGGTAAGATGATAGTAATATTATTTAGCTATTTAATATACTTTATTGATTTAAAGCCAAATTCTGTATTAGACTTGGTTGTGAAGATGAAAAGACAAATAAAATATAAAGGCACGAAAAAAAATTGTGCAGATATGGGAGCAAAAGCCATAATGTAACACCTCTTTTGTCACTTCGACCCAAGGGAGAAGTCAGATTATTTAGAGTATGTGATTTTCCTGTTCTACAAATGACCAGATTGCAAACTTTTAAAAGAACTTAATTTGAGGACAAAAAATATCTTTTTTAGTTTCAAAATCCTTTTTTTTCTAATAAATTTCTAACACGTAATAGGGGTTAAATAGCTTCTTTTTTTATAATATTTATACATAAAATCATAAACCACCATTTCATGTCTTCTATGTTGAGAAAGAAAAATACGATTGCAGATCATGTGCACATAACTCAATAAAACTTCGTGTAACGGACGTGGTAATTTGTTTTGAGCATCAAACTTTTGAAGTACTTCAATCACTGGAATATTGTTTTGTGATCGTACTGCTAAAATTTGCAATAAAGGTTCGTACATTTCTTCAATGTTATTCTTATCCAAGAAGCGTTCTATTTCGAGTTCATTATCGGCAAATAATGTATTGATGTCTTTGTTTAGTTTACCTGATCTGTTGAATTCTTTTCCAAATGAAGTTTTAGCTGCATTGAATAATTTTACACAGTCTTCGAGTGAAATGTTGAAATCATTCATCAAATGATCGATAGAAAGCATAGCAAACAACCACCTTACTTTTTCACCCGAATCTCCTTCAATCATAGCTGTAAATTGTAACGTACAAAAACTATCATAATGAAATAAGGATTCTGTCGCCTCAATAGCATAATGGCCATAACGCTGTAATTCTCGCAAATAACTATCCGTTTGTACTTTCCAGATTACCTTCGATTTTTCAAATTCGGTTGTATATTTTTTGACAAGTTGGATACAGTCTGTAAAATTATTCAAATTGTTGAGTAAAATTCTGAATCGGATATGATGACCTAATGTGTCGTTGTATCTAATAAAAAACCATTTTGTAATAAGATTTTTATGGTATAATTCACCTACCAGCGGATTGATTATTCTAGTTAGTACTTCTTCTCCCGCTCTTTCGCCACAATAAAACTTGTAATACAACCAGTCGTCACCTATAGAGAAAGACTCTTTTACATCTGGAATTTCTTCTGAAGTAAAATCAGTAATACTAGTAGCTATTGTAATAGGAACATTGCGATGGGCACTTAAAATAATTTCGTTGCAATAATTGCCTGTAATACTCTCTTCTTCAAAAAGAAACTCTTTAAGTTGTAAAAAGTTTTTCCCTTTAAGCATACTATAAAAAACCTTGCAGCTTAACGCGTTGTCAAAGTTTATCAATACTTCATTATCTCCTTGTGTACTATAAATTAGATTAGGAATCTTTCTTTTCTTTTGATAGGCTCTTACGACTTCTACGATTTTTGATTCTT
The DNA here is from genome assembly GCF_042182265.1 of Flavobacterium davisii. Classification (NCBI taxonomy): domain Bacteria; kingdom Pseudomonadati; phylum Bacteroidota; class Flavobacteriia; order Flavobacteriales; family Flavobacteriaceae; genus Flavobacterium; species Flavobacterium davisii. Next base: position 842,066 of record NZ_CP097869.1, on the reverse strand, counting down.
CGGTAGTGAGAATCGTCTCTATATCTTGTTTTTTAATATTCCAGGTAGCACGTGCAAAAAGTACATCTTTGTACTGTACTCGAGGTAAGAAATCAAATTCTGCTTGCAAAGGACCCCAACTAAATTTCAGTCCAAAAGTATCTTGGTTTTGAATATCGCATAAAAAATGATAGATGGGCAACGCATTAGCACTATAGTTGTGCGCATTACTCAAACGCGGAATAACTTCTTTATTCAGCCGTTTTGATCGAAGCACCACTTTGTTATTTCTGACCGAAACATACAAATCGTCTATTTGTATTTGATGTTCTTGATGGACCGAAGCATTTCCTAAGTACGGAATTTCATAGTCGCGTTGAAAGTTTCGGTACAAAATATTTCCTGTACGCGCCTGAGGCAAATGCACAATTTCGGCAATGATTTTATCAGGATTTAATTGCGATTCTAGATTCGAAATTTCGTTGGCTAAGGCTAAAATGTTAGCATCCAGATGGGTAAATCGCCCTATTAACGCATTAGCAGACGTACCTGAAACCGATTTCAAATTGATTTTTTCGTTGCCCGCTTCGGTAAAGATGTTGGTAAAAACCGAAAAGGTATCGGGATATAGCAATTCATTTTCTTGAAAATCCTTCAGTTCTTCATCTGTAATTTCAATAACTGTAGCATTGTTTTGCAATGCAACCCATAATTTTTTTAACAGAAATGTTTTTTTGTTGTCAAAAAAGAGTTGCTTTTCTTCTTGTTTATGAGGCATAACGGCTAGGTTGTCTAATAAAGGTGTTTTGGCACCCGTTTGTTTGGCATATCCAAGACCAATATCTGGATCTAAAACTGCAGCCAGTGGTTGTTCGTATTCTTCATACCGCTCTAAAAATCGTTTTTTGAATTCTTTTAAAGTGGCATTTTCTGGACTAGACTGTAATTTATTTAAGGCAGTAATAGCACTTCTTAGACTTTTTAGTGTTTTAAAGCTTACACTGCCTGTCATTTTTCTATAACTATCTACTTGGAAAAGTTTAGCAATATCTACTTCGTTACCTATTTGATTACGAAGGAGGTTGTAAATTTCGAGATAGACATCACTAGTATTTGTGCCGTTTGTATCCAGTGCTGTTATTTTTTCTTTGAGGGTAGTAATTAGCTTGCTGATAACTGTTGCTTCATAAAAAGCAAAACGTTCTTCGCGGAAGGTGTCAATTAGTTTTTCGAGATAGTCTTTCCCAGTTACGGTAAATTCTAGTTCACTTACAATAAACTGATTTTCAATTAGCGTATCAATAAATTCTTTTGCCTCTTCTACTGTCACCTCTTCATCTACAAGCAATTCGATTAACGCCTTTATGGAAGTCCCTTTTCTAGAAATAGTCAAAACAGCTTCTAGGTACTCCGTTTTTTCCACTTCAGAAATTTTATGAAACCGTACATTGTCTTTAAAATAATACTCTACATACCTGTATTTATCTACCACTTCATACAGAGAGTTGTTAGGGTAGTATTGTAAGACACTTCGGATATCCTCGTTTTTTGTAATGATAGGCAACAAACTGCCTAAAAAAAACATATCTAGTTTTGTATGCCTTCCTAATATACTATTTTGGACGGCTAAAGCGCTGTTTGCGCTGATAGTTGCAGCTGCCACTGTGGCAAACATCCCGAATGGGGTAGCTCGATTCGCTAATCTAGAGGCATACTTATAGAGGGTAATTTTTAATTTTTCTATAGCAATAGTTTCTAAAGTATTTGCTCCTTTTTCCCAAGCCACTAAAGTATCATAAACCGTTGGCGATCCTAAAAACAACGCTTCTCTATGAGCTTTTTCTGAAAAAAGGGCTACTATTTTTTCCCAACTCAAATCGAGCTGTTTGTCTTGTATAGGGTTACGAACTATTACGGTGTTAGTGAAACTGTAGTTTTTCATTAGGCTAAAATAGTTGATACTTGTCTCTGAATGTTTTGATACTAAAAAGAGGTTGTATTTTTTGACAGCCTCTTTTTAGGGTGGTTGTGTTTATAGAATTTTACTTTTTAACCTGAAAATCAGGGTGTCCTAGTTGCCAGTAAAAGAAAGTGTAAACATCAATATTTTCTTCCAGTGATTTATTTACTGTAACACCACTTCCATGACCACCATCCATATTAACTCTAAACAATACAGGATTATTATTTTTTTGACAAACTTGCATTTTTGCTACAAATTTAGCAGGTTGCCAGTATAGAACTCTTGCGTCATTCATACCTGCTGTGAGTAAAGTAGCAGGATAATTTGTATTAGGTTGCAAATGTAAATAAGGATCCATTTTATATAATGCTTTAAATTCTTCTTCAATTTTCGTGGTTCCAAATTCTTTTACATTATTAGCGCCGTTAGGAGTAGTCTCTAAACGTAAAGGGTTTAATATTCCAACTTTTATAACAGCAGCTTTAAATAAATCAGGGCGTTCTGTAATTCCTCTTCCTACAGTTATACCACCAGCGCTAACTCCTAAAACTCCTAAATGCTTTGGAGAAGTGTATTTTTTTTGTATTAAATATTCAGCACAACTAATCAAGTCCTTCCAGCTATTAGGTTTTGTTTGTTTATAACCTCCCTTGTGCCAATCATCTCCTTTTTCGCCACCGCCTCGCACATGAGCATAAACATACATCCCACCATTATACACCCATTCAAGCATGTTTTCAGAATAAGTGGGTGCTCCTATTGAACCATAAGCACCATAAGAATCTATAATGGTTCTTGTTTTCTTGTCTTTCTTGATATTTTTCTGTCTTATTATTGAAACAGGCATTAATAAACCATCGTGTGTTTTTATTTCTAATTCTTCAACTACTAAGTCATTATATTTGGTGTTCTCCTCATTGATTTTTTCTTCAGTAAAAGTATTAGTTTTTAAATCATATTTAAAAATCTTTGTTCTTTGAGTCCATCCAGAACAATAAACCCATAATTCAGATTTAGTCGCATCTATATTCTCTAATGATACATCACCAGCTTTGAAAGGCAAAATTATTTCCTTACTTTTTTTACCATTGTAAAAATATAATTTTGCTTCTATCCCATTTTTAAGCGTCGAATAGTAAAACCCTTCTTTTGTGGGAAGAATATTGTTTAGATATTCCTCTTTTTTCGTAGTTACAACAAGTTTTTTCTTTGAATTTTCATTATCATTTAATGATTGAATCAATATTTCTTTGTTATTAACCATGAAAAAAATATTCATCCCTTTGACAAAATAATTAGGTGTCACTTTTTCTTCTTTTTTAAACAAAGGTTTCCAGTCTAATTTTTTCTCATTTAATTTTTCTAATGATGTATAATAACAATCTTTGTATTCTGTAGGACCACCTAGGAAACCTATCAAATAATCTTCTTTAATTTGAACAATAGGGAAATCTTCCTTTTGTATATTTATTTCTGGATTTAAAATCCTAGAAAAAATAACTTTGTCTTTTCCTTGTGAATTTAGTAAATGTAAACAAGATTCAGAATTTAATAAAAAATCAGGGTCATTGTTATTGTTACTTGCCATTTTTGTATAAATAAAACCGCTATCGTCAGGCAACCAGCTTATACCCCCCATTTCTGATGGCCAACTATTTTCTATAACATCAGATAACAAAGTGTGAGTAGTTAAATCGTATATAATCATATCTGATACCTCCTTGCCTCCTTCTGTCAGGGCTATGGCTATTTTGTCACCTTTATTGCTAGGCTGATAAAAACTGATTACAAATTGTTTGCCTAATTCTGGTTTGTAATTCTTAGGGTCATAAATAAGTATTTCTTCCTTTTGTTGATTTTTTAAAAACAACTTTGCATAATTTTCACCTACTCGTTTTTTACAAAAAAAGTAATGATCATTATTCTTAAAAGTTAAATAAAAAGTTTGATCTTTTCTTGCTTTTACTCGCTCATAAAAAGTCTTAGAAAGACTATCTTTTGATTTTATTTGCGATAAAACGTTTTTAGAATTTTCGTTTTGACATTTTAACCAATTTGTAGTACTATCATCCAATTTTTCTAAACTTCTGTATTCATCTGTTATTTTAATGTTGAAGTATTGTTCTTGTATTGAATTTTTTTGAATAGTACAATTTTGGGAAAATACTAAACTGATATTAAATAAAAACGCCAAATATATTTTTTTCATTATTTCATAATTTATAAAAGTTATTTTTCAAATTAAATAGCTTGAAAAATAACTTTTAAATTTAGATCATCAATTAAATGGTATCTCGTAAATAGTTTTACATGCTCTCGTAGATTGACCGTCATTACCACTTGTTTGACCTGTATTATCATGATCACCTCCATTTATTTCTAATAATGATTTACTGTTTAATTCCACAACAGTAACTTTGTTTAACATAAGTTTTGAAATTGAATTTGATTTTTTTTTCATAGAATCTTAAATAATATTTCGTGCAAAAATATCTATTGTTAATTTTAAATTAAATGAGTTAAACTCGAAATTCCTGAATTCCGAGTTTAACTCATTTTTATTTCATTAATTTACTGATGTTTGAGAGCTATTTAATTCTTTGATAAAATAGCTTGGTTTTATTCCAGTTTTTTTAAAAAAAGCATTGGAAAAAGATTCTGCCGTGTTAAAGCCAAATTCATTAGCAAGAGCTAGTATAGTAAATCTTCTTATTTTGGTATCTTTTTGTAAAATTGTTAAAGCATAGTCTATTCTCAAATCATTTATATATTGTATAAATGTTTTTTGTTTGTACTCATTAATGATTTTCGAAACATATTTTGTATTTGTTTGAAATTCATCTGCTACATTCTGAATGGTCAAATTAATTCTTAAAAACCCTTTCTCGTTTTCGAAGGCAGTCAGTTTTTCTAAAATATCGTTTAGCTTTTCTTCATTTATACCAATTTCTTTTTCATTTTCTTCAATTATAATTTTTTTATTCTGAGCAACTGGTTCAGCCATAATTGCTTTGTTATCTAATTCCTTTAATAATTCTTGAAAACGCTGCTTATACAGTCTTTTTTGTTTTTTATTATTCAGAAAAAGAATTAATGCGAAACAAATAGATAAAATAGTAATTATGATTGCTATAATATAGTTACTTTTTAAACTTTGAATGGTGGTGTCTTTTTTCTCAATTAAATTAGGTATTTGATATTTCTTGATGATAACCTTATTTAATAAATGATTTTTCTTATTGATTAGACTATCAATAGAGGTTAATTGAGTTAAATATTTCAAATGGTTTTCTTTATCACCAGTCTTTTTATAGTAATCAACTAGGTAGGTGTAACCATCTGTAAATTCAGGAAAAATAGATTTAGTTTTTCTATATACAGAATCTACCAGTTGAAAGTTTTTTACTGCTAGATTTTTCAGCCCTAATTTTTCGTAAGCTTTACCTCTATAATAATAGCCAGCAATAACATTTGTACTGTCTTTAAATTCGATAAACTTAGGCAATGATTTATTTATACTGTCTAAAGCAATTTTGTATTTCTTTTTGTTTATCTGATTTGAACCTTCATTTAATACAAAAAGGTATTTATAATATTCATCATTTGTCTTTAGAGCTAATTTGTAACCTATTCTATTGTAATATGAACAAGAATCAGTCTTTTTAAGACTTCTATAAGCGTCAGCTAGGCAAAATAAAACATTAGTATGCAAGTATGAAAAATTATTTCCCTCATATTTCTGATTTTTACTGTAATTATAACATTCCTTATAAATAGGCAAAGCTTCCATTACATCACCATAATGTTCTGAAATAAAAGTTGCTATATCTAAACGACTTCTATAATATAAATCAAGGTCTTTATTTTTTACTTCTTTTACAGCCAGATTAAAATTTTCCATAGCTTCATTATACCTGCCTAATTGTATCAATTTAAAGGCTTTTTCTCGATATCCTGTAAATGGAAAAAATTTACTTTTCGAACCTTTAGTATATTTAATTACACTATCAAAATATTTGATGGATACTGAAGCAGGTTTATTATATAACAACATATAATAATATTGTGCCACATAAATTGAACTATCACTTTTTACAGCCTTATTATAATAAATCTTTAATATTTTAGAACGCAATTTTTCATTGCTAGCATTATCATAATAAAGATCGTTTAATTTATTAAAATTTAGTTTGGCTAAATTGGTTTCTTTACTTTGTGCCTTTGTTATATTATAATTTGATAGTATAACAAGGAAAATAATTGAGTATAAATGCTTCATTTTATATATTTTGCCAAAATTCAAAAAAGAATTTGATAATTTAATTAAGAGGTTAAGTTCTTGTTTTTCAGCGATATGTTTGTCGTGTAAATTTGTTTTTCCTGAATTTCGACCTAGAATTCCTGAATTTCGAGTATGTTGATTTGCACAACCCAATCTCCTCCCTTTACTTTGCATCGCAATTCTGAAACAAAGATACAAAAGCAAGAAGTCTTTTAAACTTTTTCCGGATTGTTTGTCGATTGGGTGGAGATATTCAAACAATTAAACTAACTAGGCAATCAAAAAACAAACATAAACTATGGGGATAAAAAATCAAATCAGTCTTGAAATACCACAAAGTGTTTTAGACGAAGTGCAAACTAAACTGAAAGAATGCAAAAGGTTATTAGCTCCTTTTTTGCAAGGGCTTACTCCTACGGAGCGCATGGAAATTTTTAAGATGGGGTATAAAACAGTGGCAACTGCTCAAAAGGTAAAGTCGTATTTAGAAACTAATCCTGAATTTGCTCCCACTTATATGGACAAAACGGAATTTTTAAAAGACGAAGCGGTAGTAACCCAACTGTCTCCATTAGCCAATATAGCAGAACAACTTACACGTGATCTTAATGACACGGTAATGTTGGCGGGTAGCGAAGCTATATATAGTGCTTTATTATATTACGGTCAGGTAAAAGAGGCGCATACTAAAGGAATACCAACTGCCAAACCAATTTATGAAGATTTAAGCCAACGTTTTAGTAAAAGACGTAGAGGAAATACGAGCTTATAACTTACTATAATAAGCAAAAAGCCTATTCCTAATAGCTTTGAGTTCCTATAGCGTAGCTTTTTCCTTCTAAATAATGCCTAAAAGGTATTAAATAATAGCTTTTAGCTTCAAATGAATACCTTTTAGGTTTATGAAAATTGCCTTTAGCTTGTACGTAATAGCTTTTAGGATTAAAATAGTATATTTTACAATTAATAAATAAAAAAAGACAAATGTTAGCATTTTTAATAGCATTGATTCAATATATCGTCAATTTAATTTTGGAGTATTGCATCAAGTAAGTGACTGAAATTAGTATTGTATTTTTATTGAAATTGCCATTGAATTTTGCACATTCAAAGAATTTCAAGTAAATAAAAACAGTAAGTAGCTACTACTCTTGGATGGTTTTTCTCCTAAGTAAACGAAAAACAAAAACACTTTTTGGGTTTAAAAGTCTGTTACCAAAAAGGAAGTGAACAAACAGACTATAAAAAAAGCAGCCTTAGCATTTGTTTTGGACGACAACTAAGACTGCCAATAATAAAAAAGCAAATTTATGAAAAATTTAAATGTTGTGGAGCTGAATGCTCAGGAATTGAAAAACGTTGAGGGAGGATTCTCTTTTAATTTTGCGATTTTCGGTTTTTCAATAGTTAATTATGATGATGATAGAAAACCAGGAGGAGGGAATCGTTGGAGAACAGATTTGTGGTAAATAAAATCGAATATCATGAAGTCTATTATTAAAGATTTCATGATTCTCTTGGTAATTATATTTATTTTTAAAGTTTGATCAATTTTTTTTACTTATTATTGAATAGAATTTAAGATTTTATGAGGTGTTTTCTTTTTATATTTTTTTTGAGTTTTACTAGTTTTTCTCAGAATACAATTGGGTTAGATGAGGTTATAATAGAAAAAAAAATAACTCCTTTACAATTGATCAAAAAAATTTTACGTAAAGCTGAAAATAATTATTTAAAAAATGATTCACTATTTTTAAAAGGAATTCATTATGCAATGCAGGATAAAGATACGGTTCTTTTTTTTAAGGGTAATGCAAAAGTAATGTTACCAAATTATATAAATTTAAGAGAGGTTCTATATGATAAGATATTTTGCAGTACTGATGAAACAGTTGCTAAATACAATAAAAAAATTATTGAAGAAATATGGTTTCCAAAAGACAAAGGAACTCCTATAGAAGAATGTGTTCCGTGGCATTTTCCTTTCTATATGTCACGATCAATTGAAATGATTGCTTTAAAAAATATTCCATGCTTCGACAGACCTCAAGATTTTGAATTTAATATAGAATGGTACGACTCTAAAATACATTTAGAATTCGAAGAAAAGAAGAAAAAAACACCTTTTAAAGGGGTAATTCAATTGAATTCAGTTGATTACGCAGTCACAAAAATTAAATATGAGTCTTTTGAAACTTATAATTATAAAAAGGCAAAAAGATATTATGATATAAAAAGGAATCAAGTAGAGGTTAATTTTATTAAAAATTCTGCTGGAAAATATGAACTTTTAAATTTAAGCTCAAGGATGCTTTTTAGTGGATATGGGAATGATTCTAAAGTGATAAAGCAATTTATAAGTTCATCAGAATTCGAAAAAGGGTATAGAAATTCTAAGTATGATTTATTAAGTCACTATTTTTAATATACTCTAAAGGGAGTGAATCAATAGACTACAAAAGCAATTTTAGTATCTGTTTTGTAGGAGACTAAGGCGGTTAATGTTAAAAAAACATAAAAAATTTAAATTGAATGAGACTTAATGTTCAGGAATTGAAAAATGTTGAGGGAGGCGTATGGTTCGATTGGTTAGTAAATGTAGGGTTTCTTGGTTTTGATTTCCAATATGGTGGATCATTATATCCAAAAAATATAATGGCTTAGGATATTAATTGTCAATTGGCACTAATAAACCATTGTGTCAAGCCTATCACATAATTAAAGGATAATGGTGACTATAGTTACTTTTGTTTTCTTGAATAAAAAATAATACTAATGAATTTTAATAATTCTATTTCTGAAAAAAGAGCATTTAGAATAATACTTATACTTATTATCATAGTATTATTTGTATTTGCAATGATAGGAATTACTTGATAAAATGAGTTAAAATAATTTGATAGCTTTTTTGGGTTTAAAAGTCTGTTACCAAAAAGGAAGTGAACAAACAGACTATAAAAAAGCAGCCTTAGCATTTGTTTTGGACGACAACTAAGACTGCGGATAATATAAAAAACAAATTTATGAAAAATTTAAATGTAGTTGAGCTGAATGCTCAGGAATTGAAAAACGTTGAGGGAGGGATACACCCTGCTTTATTATTTGCAATAGAATATCTAATAGTTGAGACTGTTGGAAATCCAAAAGCGTCATATAATGCATTTAAGGCTGGTTATAGTTCTCATAATTAAAATAAGATATATGAAAAATTTAGAATATAGAGAATTAGTTGATATTTCTGGAGGTAGTGAGATATCAGATGCGTTTTGGTATGGTGTAGGAGTAGTTGTAAGATGTCTTGAAGGTGTTCAAGCTGGAGCAGTAAAAGGTTCTGCAAATCGTTTTAATTAATTACATTAAGACGGGATTTTAATTTTTATGCTTTTAAAGTATAGTTAACTTATTCTGTTAAAGGTTTAAAATATTATATTTTTTGCATAAAAAAGGAGTTGAAGTATATAGAGGGACTTCATTATAAAATAGTCCCTCTATATTAAAAAATGAATAAAAAAACGAGTTATGTATAGATTTAATAACGCTTCTTTTATAAAAACCTCTATTTTATTTTTTTTGTTGCTATATAATTACTGTGTAAATAGTTTTAGGACTGAAATATATTCAGTTAATAATTTTTTCTTAAATATTGTTGCTGATATAGGAAATAATATTGTTTTTATACCTATAACCTTTTTGTTATGTGAAATTTTTAATTATAAGTTTTTTAAGAGTTTTTCGAACGAAATTTTATTTCACTTTTTTTTGCTTTCATTAGTTGAAATACTATCATTTTTCGTTAAAGGCATTGGTACTTTTGATCTGAAAGATATATTTGGACTTTCAGTTGGAGGTTTGCTGATTTTTTTAATGGTTAAATATAAAATTATTATTAATGATTCCATTACTGAAACAACTGATTAAAAACATTTTTTTGTTTTCAGTCTTAGCAATCTTATTGAATTTTATAATTGGTTATAGTCTTAATTTTTTTTTCGAAACCACAATTTCGAAACAAAATGATTTTAAAATGGACATTTCTAATTTGCTTTTATATTTATTTCTAGCTCCTTTATTAGAAACCTTTTTTTTTCAATTTTTGATTATATATCAAGTTTTTGAAAGTGTAAAGAATAAGTATAAAACTTTTGTTAGTGTTTTTTTATCAGCTCTTTTTTTCGGTTTGATTCATATTTATAGCACTCATTATTTTATTGCGACTATAATATTAGGAGTGTATTTTTCAGTTGCTTATTTATATTTTTTACATAGAGCAAATCATTTTTTTGCCTCTATACAAGTCTTTTTTATACATGCTTTTTTAAATACATTTATTTTTATTGTCAAGTTTTATTTTTCTTAAAATAATTTAATGTTGCATGTGTTGCTTGAATTCAGCTTTAGTAAAAATCTCAGCTCTCCGAAGTCTAGTCAAATTTTAGGATGGATATGCTGCGCAAAGTCTCCCGACTTTGTGTAAAACGATAAATAAAAGAAAAACAGGAAAAAAGATTATGATAGAGAATGATATAAATAACGCAAAGTCTCCCGACTTTGTGTAGCGGGTGACTGGGAAAATTTCGAAGCAGGTTTAAAAGGGAATAGACCGATAAAAAATAAAGTATGGAAAATATTTCAAAATCAAGATTAAAGAAAAAAATTGTAATTAGATTGGTGATTTTTGTGATTTCATTGACGATATTTTCCAATTGGATTTACATAGAAAAATTATTTAAAAAACTTTTGAATTTAATTTAAATGGAAAGTGCTTTTTATCTAGAATTTGAAAAATTTAGTTTATAAGCTTAATCCATTAATAAATTTTCTAGCACTTTCTATATGGGCGTACGATTTTGGTAAAGACGCTGCAGAAAGAGAGAGAAGATTAAAATAACATTAATAATGAAGAAGAAACTAGTATCATTGGCCATATTAATTTTTGTTGTATTATTTATACTTTCTTATAATTATGGAAAGTGGATAGTAATAATAAATAGATGAAAAAGTTTCAAATTTAAGGCTTTAGTAGAAAGTCTTAAATTTTAATTTGTATTAAAAATGAATTTCAGTCAAGACCCTATCCACACCCAAGAAACCCTTATCTCGCGTTATGCCACACGGAGTAAGTCTTTATATATAGTAATGGTAGTAGTAGTACTAGTTGTATTAGGCGCATTACCATTTATTTATGTAGACATTAGTAGCCAGAGCCGTGGTATTATTCGTAGTCAGCAGGATAAAGTACCTTTGCAAACAGTAGTAAGTGGCAAGATTATTAGTTGCTTACTAAAAAATAATAAACTTGTAAAAAAAGGGGATACTTTAGTACAAATAGCGCAAGATATTTTACAAACAGAAAAAGCCAGTACGCAAGCCACTGTTAACGATAATCAAATTTTATTGAACGATTTGCAACAAGCTGTATCAGGACAAGGTGAGCGGTTGCGTACCGCTGTTATGGTACAAGAATGGTACAGTTACACCAGTCGTCGGAATGAGTTACTTGAAAAATATCATTTTGCCCAGCAAGAACATGATCGTCAGAAAAAACTGTTTGATAAAGGGGTTATCTCCGCAAGTGAATTCGAAAAATTCCTTCATGCTGCCAAAACAGCTCAACAAGCTGTAGCTGTTTTAGAAAAAAGTCAAAAGGCACAGTGGCAAAATCGTCACCGCGAACTGTTGGTCCAATCTAAAAATCTAACCGGGACGATACAAAAAATAGCTACCGAATCTAAAAACTATTATGTTACTGCACCAGTTTCAGGTGTAATTACCGAATTTTCGGGTGTGCAAGTAGGTTCTTTTTTCACTCCTTCGCAACCCATTGCCGTTATTACTCCAATAGATCAGCAGTTAGTAGAATGTACGGTTAGCCCAGATGACATAGGCTTGATACATAAGAATCAAGAAGTAAAGTTTCAAATGGATGCCTTTAATTATAACCAATGGGGCTTATTAACAGGAAGAGTAATCGATATTGATAAAAATATTACGTTACAAGAAAATCAAGCTTTTTTTAAAGTACGTTGTGCTTTAAACGCTCCCACTTTACAACTTAAATCAGGATATACGACCCGTGCTACTAACGGCATGACACTTACTGCTCGATATACTCTAACACGTAGAAGTCTTTTTGATTTACTATTTGATAAGATGGACGATTGGTTAAATCCAAAATTAGTTAGTGTTCAGTAATTGCTTTTTAGTATTCAGTAATCAGGGATTTATTGAAGTAGTTACTGTTGTACTCTCCTTGAGCCATTTATGGTAAAAATAATAATAAGAAAATGTCTATAAAAATAAAACAACATGATATTCGCGATTGTGGTGCAGCTTGTTTGGTATCAATCGGGAATCATTACAAGGTTAATCTTCCTATAGCCCGTATCAGACAATTAGCAAGTACTGATAAAAGAGGTACCAATGTATTGGGAATGATTGAGGCTGCTGAAAAAATAGGTTTTACAGCTAAGGGTGTAAAAGGTGATTTGGACGCATTAGATAAAATTCCTTTACCCGCTGTTGCACATGTAATTATAAAAGAGCAACTACATCATTATGTTGTAATTTATAAAGTAGATCTTGTAAAGAACTCCCATTCTGAAATCGATAGTTTAAAATCAAAAATACTGGTAATGGATCCTGGGACAGGTACTATGGAGCATTATACCTATGAAGATTTTAAAAAAATATGGTCTGGAGTACTCATTCTTTTTGCACCAGCGGATCATTTCAAAACCTATAGCGAAAAAATTAGCCCATTGAAAAGATTTTGGGATTTAATTCAGCCACATAAAATTATCTTAATACAAGCCTTAGTAGGAGCTATTGTTTTCACAATTTTAGGACTTGCCATGTCTATTTATGTTCAAAAGATTACGGATTATGTACTCGTTGAAGGTAATCGTAAACTTTTGAATCTATTGAGTGTAACAATGATTGGGATCATTTTACTTCAGGCATACATTGGTTCAAAAAAGAGTATCTTGGTCATGAAAACTGGTCAGTTAATTGATGCTAAGTTAATTTTAGGTTACTATAAGCATTTGTTGCGATTGCCACAGCGTTTTTTTGATACCATGCAAATCGGTGAAATTACCTCACGTATAAATGACGCAGTAAAGATTCGCTCTTTTATAAATGATGTAGCCATAGAATTAATCGTAAATGTTTTTATTGTTATTTTTTCGTTTGTATTAATGTTTACGTACTATTGGAAGTTAGCATTGATTATTTTATTAGTTATTCCTTTTTATGCATTGGTGTACTTTTTATTGAATAAGTTTAATAAAAAAGTGGAACGCGACATTATGGAAAATGGAGCTGAACTGCAAACACAGTTAACGGAGAGTATTACACACATACGTACGGTTAAAGAATTTGGCATAGAAGAATTCTCAAATGTAAAAACTGAAAATCGATTTGTAAAATTACTTTTTTCCGTCTATAAGTCTGGAGCAAATACTTTATTCGCTGGAACATCTACTCAATTCTTAGCTTCTATTTTTACTGTTGTTTTAATGTGGATTGGCGCTGGTTATGTCATGGATCGTGCAATTACCCCAGGTGAATTATTCTCTTTCTATGCACTTATTGGTTATTTTACTTCACCTGTTGCTTCGTTAATTGGTATGAATAAAACAATGCAAAATGCATTGATAGCTGCGGATCGTTTATTTGAGATTATGGACTTGGAACGTGAAGCAACTGAAAATAAAATGGAATTAGATAAAGACAATTTAGGCGATATTCGTTTTGAGCAAGTTTGTTTTAGATATGGTTCTCGTCAGGAAATTTTTACTGATTTTAGCGCAGTGTTTAGAAGAAATGAGACCACTGCTATAGTAGGAGAAAGTGGAAGTGGAAAAACAACATTGATTTCACTGCTCCAAAGTCTATATCCAATACAGAGTGGAAAAATTTATATTGGAAATTATGATTTGCAATATATTCATTATGCAAGTTTGCGCAATATGGTTGGTGTTATTCCTCAGCAATTGAATCTTTTTTCAGGAAATATTATTGAAAATATTGCATTGGGCGATACTTTTCCTAATATACAAAGGGTTGTCGATTTATGTGGTCAGTTAGGAATTACAGAGTTTGTAGAGAAAATGCCTAATGGATTTAATACACAAGTAGGAGAAAACGGTGCCATGTTATCAGGTGGTCAAAAACAACGTATTGCTATTGCTAGAGCATTATATAAAAATCCAGAAATTTTATTAATGGATGAGGCAACTTCTGCTTTGGATACACAATCGGAACAATTAGTACAAAAAGCGATACAAGATTTCAAATCCCAAGGGAAAACGGTTATAGTAATAGCACATAGATTGAGTACTATTGCTAATGCTGATACTATTTTAGTTATGCATGAAGGGAAAGTTGTAGAGAAAGGAAATCATTTTGAACTTATTGAAAAAGACGGTAAATATGCTGCCTTGTGGAGCAAACAAAGTTTGGTTTAATACTTTGAGATTTTTATTTGAAATCATCTAAAAATCAATAAATTTGCATCCTCGAATCTTCCAATTAGACTCGAGGCGAAGCCGAACTGAGCGTAGCTAGTTCTAAACATTTTGTATAATCTCAAACTTAAGTGTATAGCATGCAACTGTATAACACCTTAAGCGCAGAAGAAAGAGCCGAGTTGATTGACCAAGCGGGGAAACAACGCCTTACAATTTCTTTCTACCAATACGCGCACATCGAAAACCCGCAAGAATTCCGTAATAATTTATATGTCGCTTGGGACAAGCTTGAAGCCTTAGGCCGAGTATATGTGGCTACAGAAGGTATTAATGCGCAAATGAGTGTACCTGCCGAGCATTTTGAAGCGTTCCGTGAAACACTAGAAGCTTACGATTTTATGAAAGGGCTTCGTATTAATGTAGCAGTGGAACACGATGACCATTCTTTCTTAAAACTGACCGTAAAAGTGCGTCACAAAATCGTTGCCGATGGATTAAACGACGAAACTTTTGATGTAACTAATAAAGGTGTGCATTTAGAAGCAAAAGCTTTCAATGCTATTTTAGACGACCCTAACACTATAGTAGTAGATTTTAGAAATCACTATGAAAGCGAAGTAGGACATTTCAGAGGGGCAATTACTCCCGATGTGGAAACATTCCGTGAGTCGTTACCCATTATTAACGAGCAATTAAAAGAGTTTAAAGAAGATAAAAACCTAGTGATGTATTGTACAGGTGGTATTCGTTGCGAAAAAGCATCGGCTTACTTCAAGCATCAAGGTTTTAAAAATGTATACCAATTAGAAGGAGGTATCATCAACTATGCGCGTCAAATCAAAGAACAAGGTTTGGAGAGCAAATTTATTGGTAAAAATTTTGTATTCGACCACCGTTTAGGAGAAAGAATCACGGATGATATTATTGCACAATGCCACCAATGTGGAAAACCTTGCGATAATCATACCAATTGTGCTAACGATGGTTGTCATTTGTTATTTATCCAATGTGATGAATGTGCAGAGAAAATGGAGCATTGTTGTTCAAATGAATGCTTAGAAACAACACATCTTCCTTTAGAAGAACAGGTAAAATTGCGTAAAGGAATCCAAGTGGGTAATAAAATTTTCCGTAAAGGAAAATCAGCAGCTTTAAAGTTCAAAAAATCAGGTGTTTTAGAAGGGATTACGCTAGCCAAAGCTACAGAAGGAGAAGCAAAACCAAAAACATTACGCCAACGCATTGCGGTTAAAAAAGTTATGATTGGAAAAGGAGAACACTATTATTCAAAAGCACAAGTTGGTCAATTTACATTAACCAATCACGAATTAAAAGTAGGTGATAAGGTGTTAATTCAAGGGCCTACTACGGGTGAGAAACAACTAATTGTGGAACAACTTTTTGTAAATGGTCAAGAAGGAACTACTGCTATAGCGGGTGATAAAGTGACTTTTGCCGTTCCTTTTAAAATTAGAGCTTCGGATAAATTGTTTAAATTTACAAAATAATATGACCACTACAGGAAAGATTGAGTTAATGGCTCCTGCTGGAAATTTTGAGTCCCTACAAGCTGCTTTAGATAACGGTTGTGATTCTATTTATTTTGGTGTTGAGCAATTAAATATGCGTGCACGTGCAACCGTAAATTTTGTTCTAGATGATTTACCTGAAATTGCTCGCCGTTGCCAAGAAAAAAAGGTAAGAACTTATCTTACATTAAATACGATTATTTATGATCATGATTTGTCAATAGTTAAAACATTAATTACAAAAGCAAAAGAAGCAGGTATTACAGCCGTAATTGCATCAGACCAAGCCGTAATTATGACAGCAAGGACAGCAGGTATGGAAGTACATATTTCTACTCAATTAAACGTAACAAATATTGAAACAGTAAAGTTTTATGCCTTGTTTGCAGATACTATTGTTTTATCCCGTGAGTTGAGTTTGCGTCAAGTTAAAAAAATTACAGAACAAATAGAAAAAGAAAATATTAAAGGACCTAGTGGTAATTTAGTAGAAATAGAGATTTTCGGTCATGGCGCATTATGTATGGCTGTATCAGGGAAATGTTATTTGAGCTTACATTCTCACAATTCTTCGGCAAATCGTGGTGCATGTAAACAAAATTGTCGAAAAAAATACACGGTTATCGATCAAGAGTCAGGTTTTGAAATTGAAATTGATAATGAATATATGATGTCTCCAAAAGACTTATGTACCCTAGATTTTTTAGATCAAGTAATAGATTCAGGAATTAAAGTACTAAAATTAGAGGGACGCGGACGTGCTCCCGAGTATGTAGCAACCGTTACCAAAACATACCGTGATGCGATTGATGCGTATTACGATGGGACTTTTTCTAAGGAAAAAATTAATAGTTGGATGGAAACATTAGAAACAGTTTATAATCGTGGTTTCTGGAGTGGTTATTATTTAGGACAGAAATTAGGAGAATGGAGTAAAGATCCAGGAAGTCACGCAACACAAAAAAAAGTATACGTAGGTAAAGGTACACATTATTTTCCTAAAGCAAGTATTGGTGAATTTAAAATAGAAGCTTACGATATTAAACAAGGAGATAAAATTTTAATAACAGGACCTAGCACAGGAGCGCAGGAAATGATTATTGAAGAAATGTATGTAAATGATCTAGTGGCTGATAAAGCAACAAAAGGAGATAGTTGTACTTTTAAATTACCTTTCAGAATACGTTTGTCCGATAAATTATACAAAATTGTAGAGGCATAATGATTATAGTAACTTTACAAAGAGATAAATGTATTGGATGTAATTACTGTGTAGAGTTTGCACCAGCACAATTTCAAATGTCTAAAAAAGATGGAAAATCTGTCTTAATAAAATCCGTTGATACAAAAGGTTTTCATACCTTAAAATCACATGATCATACTATTTTTGATGCTTGCGAATTAGCAGAAAAAGCCTGTCCCGTGCATATAATTACAGTAAAGGAAACTTAAAAAATAAAAAATAGAAGTCTAAACCTGTTGTGTTATAAATACAACAGGTTTTTTTATTTTGAAAAATGTCATTTGAATTTTGGTGCTTAAAAATTGTATCTTTACACACAAAAGTAAATTGGCAGTAGTAGTCTCACTTCAAAATGAGACGACCAATATATATTCAAATTTTATGGCATGTACTAATTGTTCAACCTCTTCTGGATCTCCAAAGGGGTGTAAAAATAATGGAACTTGTGGCACTGATAGCTGCAATAAATTAACCGTTTTCGATTGGCTCTCTAATATGTCCCTTCCAGGAGGACAAGAACCTTTTGACTGTGTAGAAGTTCGTTTTAAAAATGGTAGAAAAGAATTTTTTAAAAATGCTGAAAAACTAAGCCTTTCCATTGGTGATATAGTAGCAACAGAAGCTAATCCTGGACACGATGTTGGAATTATTACTTTAACTGGTGAATTAGTTAAAGTACAAATGAAAAAAAAAGGAGTAGATTACACAACTGAAACACCTAAAATATATCGTAAAGCATCACAAAAAGATATAGATATTTGGCAAGAAGCACGTAATAGAGAACAAGGAATACAAGTACGCGCTCGTGAACTGGCTATTGCATTAAATCTTGAAATGAAAATATCTGATATTGAATTTCAAGGAGATGGATCTAAAGCAACATTTTATTATACCGCCAGTGATCGTGTCGATTTTCGACAATTAATTAAAGATTATGCAGCCGAATTCAAGATTCGTATTGAAATGAAACAAGTAGGTTTTCGTCAAGAAGCAGCACGTTTAGGAGGGGTAGGTTCTTGTGGACGTGAATTATGTTGTTCAACTTGGTTAACCGATTTTAGAAGTGTTAATACTTCAGCAGCTCGTTATCAACAATTATCACTAAATCCTCAAAAATTAGCAGGTCAGTGTGGAAAACTCAAATGTTGTTTAAATTATGAGTTGGATACCTATATGGATGCTTTAAAAGATTTTCCAGATATGGAAACTAAATTATTAACGGATAGAGGAGAAGCTACTTGCCAAAAAATTGATATATTTAAAGAATTAATGTGGTTTGCTTACCCCGATAATATGGCTATTTGGCACATGCTTAAAGTGAGTGAAGTAAAAGAAATTTTAGATCTAAATAAAGAAGGAAAAAAAATAGCCACTTTAGAAGATTTTGTTTACGAAGAAGAAAAGGAAACAGTAGAAAAAACATTTCAGAATGCAATGGGGCAAGACAGTCTAACCCGTTTTGATCAACCTAAGAAAAAAAATAAGAAAAAGAAGACAAATAGTACAACCATTTCTAACGAAAAACCTATTGAAAATAAAACCGAAAAAATAATAAAACCTCGTTTTGAACAAAACAAACTCAAGCCAGAACATAAGCATAAACCCAAACCTAAACCTAAACCAGAAGCGATTAAACCCAAATTAGAAGAACGTAAATTAAAACAAGAAGGAGGCACTAAATCTAAACCAGAAGTTGCGAACTCTAAAGAAGATCATAATAAGAATAATCAAACAGAAGGGCAAAGGCCTAGAAACAATAGACCAAGACCCAGAAATAATAGGTCAAAAAATAGAAATGATAAAAAAGATGATCAAAACTAATTGGTACGGTTTCCTTTTAGGAATCGCATTGGTATCTTGTGACAAATCACAAGTATTTGACCAGTATAAGACTTTTGAAAACGGATGGGCAAAAAAAGAAGCAGTAAGTTTTGAGTTTGAACAAGAAGCTTCAAAAAAACCATTGAACTTATTTATTAATGTACGTAATAATGATGATTATGAATTTAGTAATCTATTTTTAATCGTAAAACTAGAACAACCACAAGGAAAAATATATGTTGATACATTAGAATATCAAATGGCAAATCCAGATGGTAGTCTTATGGGACAAGGCTTTTCTGATGTAAAAGAAAGTAAATTGTGGTACAAAGAAAATTATATATTCCCTAAAAAAGGAAAATACAAAGTAACCATTCAACAAGCAGTTCGTGAAAATGGAAAATTAAAAGGAATTGAAGTTTTAAATGGTGTTACTGAATTAGGTTTTAGAATAGAATCAACAGAAGAAAATAAATAATTATGGCTCAAAAATTAAACACTCGTAAACCAGATTATGACCCTTATGTAAAGAAATTTTGGAAATACTTTCTCTACGCATTTGGAGGTGTTTTTTTGTTTTTCCTTTTTGCTTCTTGGGGCTTATTCGGTTCCATGCCATCTTTTGAAGAATTAGAAAATCCAGAATCCAATCTAGCTACTGAAATTATTTCATCAGATGGAGTGGTTATTGGTAAATTTTTTAATGAAAATAGAACACCCGTAAAATATGAGGATTTACCAAAACATTTAGTTAAAGCACTCGTAGCCACCGAAGATGAACGATTTTATGAACATTCAGGAATTGATGGAAAAAGAACGCTAAGTGCAGCCTTAAAGTTAGGTACAGATGGGGGGGCATCTACCCTAACACAACAATTAGCAAAGTTACTTTTTCATGGAGAACGTTCCAAATTTAAAATTATAGGACTCATCCAAAAAGCAAAAGAATGGATTATTGCAATTCGTTTAGAACGTCAATATACCAAAAATGAAATTATAGCAATGTATCTTAATAAAGTTGATTTTGTAAATACCGCAGTAGGAATACGTTCTGCGGCCAAAGTATATTTTGCAAAAGAACCCAAACAACTTACAATAGACGAATCAGCTATGTTAGTAGGAATGTTAAAAAATCCTTCTCTATTTAACCCATTAAAACGTGAAGAAAAAGTACGGGATCGTCGTAATGTAGTCTTGAAACAAATGGAAAAAAATGGTTTTTTAACCACTACACAAAAAGAAAACTATCAAGCAAAACCTATAAAACTAACCTTTTCGCCCGAAAAATATAATGAAGGAACCGCTACCTATTTTAGAGAATATCTTCGTGATTATATGAAAAAATGGGTTGAAGAAAACAAAAAAGAAGATGGTTCTGATTATAATATCTATTCAGATGGATTAAAAATTTATACCACTATTGATTCTCGTATGCAGTTGTATGCAGAAGAAGCAATGAAAGAACATTTAGCTAATTTACAACAAGAATTTTTTATAGAACAAAAGAAAAATAAAACAGCTCCTTTTGTTAATATAACGGATACTGAAATTGAAAAAGTAATGGATCGTTCTATGCGTAATTCTGAACGTTGGCGAATTTTATCTGAAAATGGTATGGAAGAAGATGATATAAAAAAATCTTTTCACATCAAAACAAAAATGACTGTATTTACTTGGAAAGGAGATCGTGATACACTTATGACCCCTTATGATTCCATTCGTTATTATAAACATTTCTTGCAGCCAGGTTTAATGGCTATGGAACCCCAAACAGGTCATGTAAAAGCTTGGGTGGGAGGTATAGATTACCGTTATTTTCAATATGATCACGTAGGTTTAGGTGCCCGTCAAGTAGGATCTACTTTCAAGCCTTTTGTATACGCAACCGCTATACAACAATTAGGAATGTCTCCTTGTGATACCATTTTAGACGGCCCATTTATGATTCGTAAAGGAAAGCATAATGTTACAGAAGATTGGGAACCCCGAAATTCTGATAGAAGATATAGAGGAATGATGACCTTAAAAAGAGCACTAGCAAATTCTGTTAATACAGTATCTGCCAAGTTAATTGATAAGACAGGTCCTGACGCTGTAATTGCGTTATTAAGAAAATTAGGAGTAGAAACAGAAATCCCCTCACAACCCTCTATTGCTTTAGGTGCCGTTGATATTACCGTAAGAGATATGGTTGCTGCATTTAGCACCTTTGCCAATCAAGGTATTTATTTAAAACCACAAGTCATCTCTAAAATAGAAGACAAGAACGGAAATGTAATTTTTGAACCTAAATTAGAATCCAAAGACGTATTAAGTAAAGATGTTTCCTATGCTGTTATTAAATTATTAGAAGGCGTTACAGAATCAGGTTCTGGAGATCGTTTACGTACACAAGGAGGTGGATGGAAATACAATAGAGTAACGGGATATCCTTATATGTTTAAAAATCCTATTGCAGGAAAAACCGGTACTTCGCAAAATCAATCAGACGGTTGGTTTATAGGGATGGTACCTAATTTAGCAACAGGTGTTTGGGTAGGAAATGAAGATAGATCAGCCCATTTTAAAACGTTAGCAGCAGGTCAAGGTGCTACTATGGCGTTGCCTATTTGGGGACTTTTTATGAAAAAATGTTATGCAGATCCAACGCTCAATATTTCAAAAGAAGCTTTTGAAAAACCAAGCGATTTGAAAATTAAAGTAGACTGTTATTCAGCACCTTCTCATTCAAGAAGAGAAAATGATAGTACAGCTAATGACTCCATAAGAGTAAAACCTGAAGAAGAACAAAACACAGACGAATTTGGTTTATAAACACAACTATGATATCAAGAAAAGTTAACAACGTACAAGAAGCTTTAGAAGGAATTCAAGACGGAATGACCATTATGCTTGGTGGTTTCGGACTTTGTGGCATTCCTGAAAATAGTATTACAGAATTAGTAAATAAAGGTATAAAAAATTTAACTTGTATTTCGAACAATGCAGGCGTAGATGATTTTGGTCTGGGATTACTATTACAAAAACAT
Source organism: Flavobacterium davisii (assembly GCF_042182265.1). NCBI lineage: Bacteria > Pseudomonadati > Bacteroidota > Flavobacteriia > Flavobacteriales > Flavobacteriaceae > Flavobacterium > Flavobacterium davisii. The sequence continues at coordinate 819,749 of NZ_CP097869.1, read as the reverse complement.
CAAATAAAAAAAATGATTTCTTCTTATGTAGGAGAAAATGCTGAATTTGAACGTCAAATGCTTTCAGGTGAGTTAGAAGTAGAATTAACACCACAAGGGACTTTGGCTGAAAAATGCCGTGCTGCCCAAGCAGGTATTCCAGCGTTTTTTACCCCAGCAGGATACGGAACAGAAGTAGCAGAGGGAAAAGAAGTACGCGAATTTAACGGTAAAATGCATATTTTAGAACATGCGTTTCAAGCTGATTTTTCGATTGTAAAAGCTTGGAAAGGAGATGAAGCAGGTAACCTAATTTTCAAAGGAACAGCTCGTAATTTCAACGCTCCTATGGCAGGCGCTGCAAAAATTACTATTGCTGAGGTAGAAGAATTGGTACCAGCAGGCACTTTAGATCCGAATGAAATTCATATTCCAGGAATTATGATCAATCGTATTTTTCAAGGAGATAAATTTGAAAAAAGAATTGAACAACGTACGGTTCGTACTAAAATTCAATAATTCAATAATTCATCAATTTAAAAATGTAATAATTTATGAGTAATGACAATGTTATTTTAGTTAAGACCATAAATTTTGCATTAGATGTAATTATTCTGTGAAGAGTTAGAAAATAAAAAGAAGTTTGTTGTAGCAAATCAGCTTTTAAGAAGTGGAACGAGTATTGGAGCTAATATTCATGAAGCACAAAATGCTGAGAGTAGAATAGATTTTATACATAAAGTAAAAATTGCTGCTAAAGAAGTTGAAGAAACAAAATATTGGTTAATTCTTTGTGAAAGAGCTAAATCTTATCCTTTCAATGAGAATTTGAAAACTCAAATAAATGAGATTTCGCTAATAATTTATAAAATTCTACCAACAAGTAAATCAAAAAATTAGTACATTTTTACATTTATAAATTTATAAATTATTATGGCATTAGATAAAAATCAAATAGCACAACGCATAGCAAAAGAAGTAAAAGACGGCTACTATGTAAATCTTGGAATCGGTATTCCTACATTAGTTGCCAATTATGTTCGTGAAGATATTTCTGTTGAATTTCAATCGGAAAACGGTGTTTTAGGTATGGGACCTTTCCCTTTTGAAGGTGAAGAAGATGCTGATATCATCAACGCAGGAAAGCAAACTATAACCACTCTAGCTGGAGCAAGTTTCTTCGATTCAGCATTCAGTTTTGGTATGATACGCGCTCAAAAAGTAGACTTAACCATTTTAGGAGCTATGGAAGTTTCTGAAAATGGTGATATTGCTAATTGGAAAATTCCAGGAAAAATGGTAAAAGGGATGGGAGGCGCTATGGATTTAGTAGCTTCTGCGGAAAATATTATTGTAGCCATGATGCATGTAAATAAAGCAGGTGAATCAAAAATACTAAAAAAGTGTACTTTACCCTTAACTGGTGTGGGATGTGTTAAGAAAGTAGTTACAGAATTAGCTGTTTTAGAAATTACCACAAAAGGATTTAAGCTGTTAGAGCGTGCCCCTGGTGTATCTGTTGAAGAAATTATAAAAGCTACCGAAGCAGAATTAATCATTGAAGGAAATATACCTGAAATGACATTTTAGTATAAAAAAATTTCTTTAAAAAAGGCGATAGATTTTTCTCTATCGCCTTTTTTATTTTTTTATTTTTTTAGATGTTTTAATTGCAAAAACATAAAAAAAATAACTATATATTTTTATTTTAAAAAAAAATACTATATTAGTCGTGAAATAATTTAAATAATATTTTATCAACAAAACAAACTATTAGTTATGAAAAAACAATTACACAACGTAGCATCTATAATGGCATTGTCATTAGTTACGTTATCAACCGTTGCTCAGGAAAGCAATAAGTATATTCGAACAAAGGAAAAAAGTGATAACGGAACGCCGTCATTTGTTTCGTTTAAAGAGTCCTCTATCTATAAAACATCCGATGTTAAAACTTTATTTAAAGAGCAACTAGGTTTAAGAGCTAACCAAGATTTAGCTAAAATGCAATCAGATTCTGATAACTTGGGGTTTTCTCACGACAAATACCAGTTATATCATAAAGGAATAAAAGTTGAATTTGCTACCTATTCAGTACACTCTAAAAATGGTAGAGTAAATTCAATGAATGGGGAATATTATAATATTGGTGATATAGATATTAATCCATCTATAAAAGCAGATGTCGCTTTACAAAGAGCTATTTCTCATTTGGGAGCACAAGAGTTCTTATGGGATGATTTTGCTGAGGCAAATGCTAATAAATATTCTAAACCTCAAGGAGAGTTAGTTTTATTACCAATTGAGAATAATACCATTAAATTAGCTTATAAATTTGATATTTACGCTACAAAACCTTTGAGTAGAGGTGATGTGTATGTAGACGCTCAAAATGGTCAAATATTATTGTATAATGCAACTATTAAACATTTAGGTGAACATAGCCACGGTAAAAGATCATCAGAAGGAACTTATGTAAATATGTTTAAAACGAATACAATGGCTTTTGTAGCAGCAAATGCTGCAACTCGTTATAGTGGTTCACAAACCATAGAAACATCTTTAAGTGGATCTTCTTATATATTATCTGAAACGGGAAGAGGAAATGGTATTCAAACTTATAACATGAAAAAAGGGAGTACCTATAGTTCAGCTGTAAATTTTACAGATGCTGATAATAATTGGACAGCTACAGAATATAACAATACTAATAAAGATAATGCAGCTTTAGATGCTCATTGGGGAGCAGAAAAAACCTATGATTATTGGAAAAATATTCATGGTAGAAATAGTTATGATAATGTAGGGGCAAAAATTAATAGTTATGTGCATTTTGGAAATAATTATGATAATGCCTATTGGGATGGAACTAGAATGACCTATGGAGATGGGAGTGGTACTTATTTTGATGCACTAACCTCATTAGACGTGTGTGGTCATGAAATCGGACATGCTGTTTGTGAAAAAACAGCAAATCTTGTGTACCAAAATGAATCAGGAGCTATGAACGAAGGATTTTCTGATATCTGGGGAGCATGTATTGAAAATTATGCACAAGCAAATAAACAAATTTGGTTAATAGGAGAAGATATCGAAAGAAGATCAGGACATTTAGCACTAAGATCTATGAGTAATCCTAATGCAGAAGGACAGCCTGACACATACAAAGGAACTAATTGGTATTCAGGAACTGGTGATTCAGGAGGTGTACATACCAATTCAGGAGTATTGAATTACTGGTTTTATTTGTTATCTGTTGGAGGATCAGGAACTAACGACATAGGAAATGCTTTTAACGTAACAGGAATAACTATTGCAAAAGCAGAAAAAATAGCCTTCCGTACAGAAAGTGTATATTTATCATCTAATTCAAATTATGCTAGTGCAAGAACAGGAGCTATTCAAGCAGCTACTGATTTATACGGTGCAGGATCACCAGAAGTTATCGCTACTACTAATGCTTGGCATGCTGTAGGTATAGGTGCAGCTTATTCAGGAGGTACTTCAGATACGACTGCTCCAACTACTCCAACTAACTTAGCGGCTTCAGCTACTACATCTACATCTACTACTTTATCTTGGACAGCTTCTACTGATAATGTTGGAGTTACAGGATATAATATCTATAATGGAACTACTCTTTTAGCATCTTCAGCTACTACTAGTGCTACTATATCAGGATTAACAGCATCTACAACATATAATTTTACTGTAAAAGCGAAAGATGCAGCAGGCAATTTATCAGCTGCAAGTAATGCTGTTTCAGTTACTACTTCTGCGGGTTCAACTCTTGTTTATTGTGCATCTAAAGGATCTAGTCAAGCAGACGAATGGATTGATTATGTAGCATTAAATGGTATGACAAATGCAACAGCTGCTAATGCAGGATATGGCAACTTTACGTCTAAAGTAGCACCTCTACCTTATGGCTCTAATACTATTACATTTAGTGCAGGTTTTGCGGGTATTGCATATACTGAATACTGGTCAGTATGGGTTGACTATAACAAAAATGGTACATTTGAATCAACAGAAAAAGTAGCATCAGGTTCTTCTTCTAGTTCAGGAAATTTAACGGGTACTTTTACAGTTCCTACTACAGCTTTAGCAGGACAAACAAGAATGAGAGTTCAAATGAAATATGGATCTGCTTCTACAGCTTGTGAAACATTCCCTTATGGTGAAGTAGAAGATTATACAGTTAATATAGGTGCTACAGCCGTTGCAGGTCTTACTTCTGGTACAGAAATTTCAGATGAAGCGAACAATTATAATATGGAAATTTATCCAAATCCATCAAATGGTGTGCTAAATATACGATTACTAGATAATAGAGCCGTTTCATATCAAATTTATAACTTAATGGGACAACCTTTAAAATCAGGGAAATTAAATCAAGAAATTAATGTTTCTGATTTAGCTACAGGGATGTATGTAATTGAGATTAATGATGGTCAAAAAACATTAACGAAGAAATTTGCTAAAAAATAAAACGTAATTAAAACTATATTGAGAGACCGAATTTGTTCGGTCTCTTTTTTTATAGTTACATTTGCAAAAAAAAGAATCATGAGTTTTCCAAAAGTAATTTTAAAACAAGGAAAAGAAAAATCAATCTTACGTCGTCATCCATGGGTATTTAGTGGAGCTGTTTACGGAGTATCTCAAGAAATAGCAGATGGCGAAATGGTAGAAGTTGTTGATGCTAAAAATCAATTACTAGGGACTGGTTATTTTAGTGATAAAGGCAGTATTGTAGTACGATTACTTACTTTTGGAAGTGAAAAATTTACAAATGATTTTTGGACTCAAAAACTGATTTCTGCTTGGAATTTAAGAACTCAATTATTGAATTTAGAAGTAACTAATGCCTTTCGTGTTATTCATGGAGAAGGGGATGGTATACCTGGTTTAATTATTGATTTTTACAATAATCATTGGGTTTTACAAGCTCATTCATCAGGGATTTATTACCAGATAGAAAAAATAGCACAAACTATTCAATCTGCTTTTCCAACATATTGTGAAACGATCTATTGTAAAAGTAGTGGTACACTCCCTAATACAGGAACTGATTACTTTTTATATGGAAATACCAAAGAAACAATAGCTAAAGAAAATCATATCCTTTTTTCTGTAAATTGGGTAGAAGGACAAAAAACAGGTTTCTTTCTAGATCAACGGGATAACCGAAAATTATTAGCTGAATTTTCAAAAGGAAAAAAGGTATTAAATACTTTTTGTTATACAGGAGGTTTTTCAATTTATGCTATGAAGTCAGGTGCTGAATTAGTAACGTCTGTTGATATTTCGCAAAAAGCGGTTGATTTAGCGGCTAAAAATATGGAATTAAATTTTTCGAATGCGAATCATCAACCTGTGGCAGATGATGTATTTAATTTTATGAAAGAAAATCATCAGATATATGATTTAATTGTACTAGATCCTCCTGCTTTTGCTAAAAGTATAAAGAGTAAGCATACCGCAACTCAAGCATATAAAAGATTAAATATAGCGGGGTTAAAAGCTTTAGCTCCTAAGGGAATTCTTTTTACTTTTTCATGTTCACAAGTTATTGATGATGTATTATTTTATAATACCATAGCAGCAGCAGCCATAGAATCTGGTAGAATTATTCGAGTTTTACACAAATTGGGACAAGGACCTGATCATCCAACTAATATTTATCATCCTGAAGGTCATTATTTAAAAGGACTTGTTTTGTATGTAGAATAATTGAAGCTGTCATAAAAGAATTGCAATTTTGTTCATTTTCGATCATAAGGAAACCATATAATACTGATAATATCAATTAGACCAAAAAAGAAGAGATAGACTAGACGTTGGTTTTAACCCAGATTTCAAGAAAGTATTGTTCTTTGACAAATGAGAGCTGACTTGTACTTGTCAGCGAAGCCTATGCAAAAAATGTTGAATTTATCCCCTCTTAAATTTTGGCTGAAATGTAAAAAGGCTTCCATTTGGAAGTCCTTGAGACAATTAATGATCAAACATCGTGTTATCTCGTATATAATAATTTTAGCTAAGTTAGATAGAATTACGCATTAGACCCGAGCGTAGCGAATAGACGAAGTAAATCTATTCCACTTTATTTTTCTTCCAATTCAAGCACGTACTCAAATTTTAATCATCAAAATAGTTCACTATTTCTTCTTCTAAAATTTTCCGTGAGCACTTGAATTTATTAAAAAATTTTGTTTCACAACGAAGTCTAATGCGGAATCTGGGTTTAACTTTTCAGGCACCCAGAATAAAATTAAGATTTGTCTCGTCCGAATAAGTTTATATTTTTATATAAACTTATTTTAGGACAAGACAAAAACTTACATAAAACGAGTAAACAAACAAAATTCTAAAACATTTAAAATCAATTGAACATTTTTTTAAATTAATTCACTGTTAATTATTGGGGAACAATCTATAGTAAAAAGCTATTTTTCCTAATTGAAAAACTATTTTAAAAGAATCCTTAAAAGATAATTTTGAGCCATCCACATGAACCCATCTCTTTAAAGGAACTTCACAAATGATTTTTTGGGCATTTTCAGATCCATAAATTTTTTTCATTCTCATAAATATTTCTACATCAAACAACCATTTTGTAATGAATTTTTTTTGAAATGTTTTTTCAATTATTTCTGGTATCATGACTTTGGCTCCGCATTGAGTGTCCTTAAATTCCATTCCTAGCGTCTTTCTAATGATAAAATTTATAGTCATCGAGATGATTTTTCTAGCAGATTCTTTTGTAATTTCAGCCCCCATTCTATCTATTCTAGAACCACTCACAATTTTGTATTCAGAACCCTTGATTGTGTCAACTAATTTGTGAAAATCTGTAAAATCTGTAGACAAATCGGCATCTAAAAAACCGATGAAATCAAATTGATTAAGTGATGCTAAGTGCAGCATTCCTAATCGAACAGCTTCTGCTTTACCTCCATTTTTTGAACAATTATAAACACTCATATTATTAAGGTTTCCTTCACATAATTCATTTAAAACTTTTAGGGTATTATCTGTACTCCCATCATTTACAAAGCATAGGTGATAGCCCAAATTTGTTTTGATAAAGCTTTTAAATTCAGTACTGAGTAATCTTTTTTCTTCATTATAACAGGGAATGACAACACCTATAACTTTTTCTTGTAGAAATTGATTATTATGATCTATATTTTCTACAACCTTAGGAGTTCCAAGTATTTTTTTTACACGTGCTCCTATTTCGTTTAAACTAAGTGGTTTTTTTAAATAGTCGTCAGCACCCAAATCAAATCCCTCTAATATGACATTTTCTTGCGTATTACCAGATAAAACAATAACAGGAGTGTTACTTTTTCTCCCCATTTTAATATATTTAACGATCTTAAGACCGTGTGCATTATTGTCAATATCTTCTTTAGAGATATTAGAAATAGAAGAGGGTAATACTGGCATATTCATATCAACTATAACCAAATCGGGTTCAATCTGATCATATAATTGAATAGCATCATGAACATTATTACAACTATAAACCTCAAATCCTAAATCTGTTAAATACATTTCTAAAGATAATAATACGAGCTGTTGATCATCTATAGTTAATATTTTTTTCATTTTTGTGTTTTTTAGTTGATTGTATAACTAAATTAAACTCAAGTAGACGTCATTTTTAGTATTTTAGATAAATATAAATATTTGTTTCGACGAATGGTTGGTTTATAACGATACAATATTTTCGAAAATTAATTTTTGCTATTACATTTACAATGCAAGCTTTATTCTTAGTAGTGTGAGAGAACCTTCAAATAAATATCTTATTTCAGCTCTTTTAATTGGGGTCGTTTTTCATGGTAGTGCAATATTTTTTACCTTAGAAAATACGTATGACGCACTAATTCATCTTTTTTTTGGTAATCATTATGCTCAAAATTGGTTTGAATCTTGGAATTATAGTTGGTACACAGGTTTTAGTGTAATGAGTTATCCCCCATTAGTACATCAGTGTATTGGGCTATTGTCTTATGTGGTAGGTTTAAAAATTAGTTTGTTTTTGATAGCTATTACAGGGGTCATATTATTTATTACAGGTGTTTACAGATTTTCATTACTCATTTCTAATAATAGATTTGTAGCTGGACACGCGTCAATAATTGCAGTAATTTCTTCTTCGTTTGTAGAAGCGCTACATATTTTTGGTCAGCTTCCCAGTATAATAGGAATTTCTATATTAATGCACTCCTTACCTGAAATTTATTTATTTATAAGGAAAGGACATCTCAAACATTACTTAAACGCATTATCACTAATTGCTGTAACAGTTTGTTCTCATCATGTTACGCCTATATTTGGAATGGTTTTTTTTATAGCACCACTTATAGGTATGACAATTATAGATAAAGCACGTGAATCAACTAACTCATTTGAAGAGGTTAGAATTCAACTTTTTCTAAGAACATTAGTTCAACTATTAAAAAGAATTATTGTATTTGGTTTTAGTGTTATTGTACTAATCGTTTTTTGTATTTTACCTTATTGGATTAATTCAAAAAAAAATCCCATTACTCAAGTTCCAATTCCGCATGGGAGTAGAGATAACTTTATTGAAGTGACTTCATCAGGATTGGTTTTTTTTGTAATTCCTTGGGGAATATTATTATTTCTATTGCCTTATTTTTTTTACAGATTTTATTCTAAACGTTACATTTTCTTTGGTTTATCGTTAGCAATTCTTACCTTATTAGGAACAGGAGGAACGACTCCGTTACCCATTAAAATTTTAGGATCTAATGCTTTTAATATTTTAACATTAGATCGTTTTACTTTTTGGGGAAGTATTATGTGTTTACCTATGTTTGGAGAATTTGCTTATAGATTAATTGAAGGTGATTTAAAAAAAGCAATACAAGACAAATATGGAAGTGTATATCATAAATTTATTATTGGCTTGTATGGTGGTGGGATGATATTTCTAGCCATCTTTACAATTACTTTAAGTTATTGTAGACCGTTACAACCTAAAAAAATTGACATGTTGCCTATTGTTAATTTTCTAAATCAAGATCAACACGATCAATGGCGTTTTTTGCCATTAGGTTTTGGGGATCAAATGGCTTATTTATCCACTTTAACAAAGGCTATGACAGTGGATGGGAATTATCATTCTGCAAGGCGTCTTCCAGAATTAACTTCTAGAGCAGTTGAACGTTTGGAAAATTCAAAATTCAGAGGATTAGAAGGGATAGGTTCCTTACAGCAGTTTCTTACAGTTCCTGAAAAATATAATTTGAAATACATTTTTTCAAATGATAAATTTTACGATCCCATACTTTATTTCTGCGGTTGGCACAGAATAGGTTTACTAGAAAATGGTATTATGGTTTGGGAAAAAATTAGTGTAAAACCTCTTTCTAAAATTTTACCAAAAGATGAAAATCCTTATTATTTAAAATTAATGTGGGGGATTATACCTATGCTCACCATTATTATAGCTTTTGTACTCAATATACAGATGATTTGGATGCAAGCCTTAAAAACAAATACCAAAAACTTAACCAATTTTAAAGAATATAAATTATATTACGATGTATTTAATCAAAAAATGATTTTAATTTTACATTACTGGGGGATTTTACTTTCTTTAATTATTATAATTAGCTTATATTTCCTTTATAGAGATGTTGATAAACAACTGACACCTGAAAATGTAGTTAAATCCTTTTATAATGATTTAGATCATAAAAATTTTAAAGAAGCTTATAACTTAACATTTCCCCAAAAAAATTATCCATTTTCACAGTTTATGCTCGAAATTTCAGTAAGTGATGGTATTATAAATTCCTATGGAAAACTAGATTCTATTGCTGTTAAAACGGTATTTATTGGGCCTGAAAATGCAAAAGTTATTGCCCAAACAAAATGGATTACTCCATTAAAAATGATTTATAAAACATTTACTCATTTTGTAAATAAAAAAAACAGAAAATGGTATATAGTACCAGATAAAAAAGATACAGATATTCCTCCCGATGAACTTTTTAGTAATAATCAAACAGTATTTTATAAACAAGGAAGAAGAAGAATTACAACCCAACAAACATATCATGAAGATGTTTTAAGACAACCTGATTTAGAAATTCTTTCAGCTTCACTAGTAGAGCAAAATAATAGATTTGAAGTTATTGGAACCCTTCAAAACATTGATAATGTTCCTGCAGATGTTATTCTAAAAGGAGAGTTGTATGATGATAATAATGTTATGGTAGCTTCTTATAATTCAAAATATACCATAAAGCATAAATTAAATCCTAAAGAAACAACTCCTTTTAAGATAGAATTTGAAGAGATTGCTTGGTTAAAAAATACAGAGGTAAAACCGAAGACTTTTAATCCTAATGAGTTTTCACCCAAAATTTTTAAATCAAAACCTGTTAGATTCAATTTACATGGAGAAGGAAATGTAGTTACGACTGATCTGTACAATTTTGTATCTTTTTATGATTTACAAATAAAGAAAGATAGATTAAAAGGAAGCCTTTTTAATTTCGGAACACAAGAAGTTACAATATCAGAATTAATTATATCCTATTATAACGATAATAAAGAACTTATTTATGTGGATCATTATTTTATAAATGAAGGAATACGAATTCAAAGAAAACAATTCTTTGATTATAAATTACTAGATTTAAGTAATATAAAAATAATTAATTCAAATATTAAAAATTGTTTTATAAATGGTATTTCAAACGAATCAATTGCTCGATTCGTTTTTGAAAAAAATAATGGAAATGAACTAAATCAATTACAAAAAGTTGAAGGAAAAGGATTTGCATTTATCAAAATAAGTTTAAATAATTTTATTGGTAATCCAAGGTTATGAAGCAAAAAAAGAGCATTTTTACTTTTATTATTTTTGTCCTATTCTGTGGGTTTACAAGCTTTTATAATACTTCTAGAAGATATGAATTAATTAATCCAATACTTAAAAGTGAGGCAGGAAAGAAAATTTCTTTTCAATTTATAGCACCTGATAATAGCTGGCTTTTTATTAATCATTCGTACGGAAAAACAATTTTGTATGGAAAACGGAAAAACAATTTTCTTTTTTTTGAAATACCTGCTATATATACCCAAAAAACAGGTAATATTTCGTGGTGTCTTATACATGAAGAAAAAATTATATTAAAAGGAAATACAGAGATTTATCCTACTATCATTTCATCAAAACCTTTAGAAGCTTATTTAGGACCTCCAAGTACTTTGGCAGGACCTCCCCACTTTGTAATGTTTGTTACTATACCATCAGATATTTACGATAACCCAATGCCTACCAATACAAGGGTCGATTATAAAGAACATTTTTTTAACAATATTCAGAATGATATAATTTTAACAAAAAATTTGATTGCTTGGAAAAATACATTTGCACCAACAAAATCAGGTAAAATATTTTTATCCGCTTTAGTTAATACTTCAACCACAAAAGAATTTGAAGCTGTAATCTATCCTAATATACCAACAGATTTTTCTATTAATTATACAAGACCTCATTTTTTTGCCGATGGAAATCAAATAACCACATTGTCTACTAGTACAATAAAAGATAAATTTGGAAATATTGTAAGTGATGCAACTCAAATAAATTTTTTAATAAAAAATTCAAAAGGTATTTTTCTTACTACACAAGGAAATACAATAAAAGGAATTGCCACAACTCAAATTTTACATCCAGATCATAAAGAAAAATATAATGTAAAAGCGTTTGTAAATGGTATGGCAGAAAGTAATACCATAAATATTGACTATAAAAATATTACAGTTCAAATTCCTTACAAATTTATAAATAATAGAACTCTAACTGTAGGACCTATAAGAAGCTATATGGAACAATTAGTTCCGGATGGTATTGCAGTTAGTGTTAACGTATATAGAAAAAAGAACCTTGTTGCTGAAATTAAAGAAAATACTTTAAAAGGCATTGCCTATTTTAATTTTCAAGAAGAAGAATTCCGAGCGGATGCCTATTCATTTGAAATATCAGTTTTAGGAAAGACAATAAAAACACAGAAGATCTTGTATGGCTATAATAAATAACAAAAATAGTTATCGTTTCATTTTAATAAGCTCCTTTATTTTGCTCAACCTATTAATATTATATGGACTAAGTTCTATAATTGCCTTTATGAATTCAGGGGCAGATAGAGCTGCCATATTACATTTAGATAAAGAACCTATAAATACTTACCTACCTAAAGTTGAATGGGAAAAAGATGGAAATGAAGGTAGAGAAATAGAACCTCAAACATTAAAAACTATAGAAAAACAGTATCTATTTTCTTGGTATGTTAAAAATAATGCTTTAAATAAAAATATAAATGCAGGTTTAGCAGATTATTTTACTCAAAATAGTTACAATCAATTAAAAAAAATTATAAAAGAAAATAAAACCCAAAAGATTACGATAGATAACACTACTTTGAAGCATCATTTAAAGCTAGAATTTTATAGTGAAGACGGACAACAAGTTGTTATAACAGATAAAAATGTTGTCGAGTTTCAAAATATATATAAAAATAAAAAATTTATAGCTTCTGTTAAAGACACTTCTTTGTATAAAGTCATCTTATTGTTAGAAGATGGTTACTGGCGAGTACGACATATTGTAAAAATGACGAAGGAACCCGAAAAAAGCGAACAAAACGAAAAAGGAATTTTTACTATCCAAAACCAAAAAATTTGTAAGTCAGGAATTCCTTTTAAAATAAAAGGAATAAATTACTATCCCAAAGATTCGCCTTGGGATATGTATGGGAAAAAATATGATTCTACAGTTATCAATAAAGATTTTAGAATCATTAAAAAAGCTAATTTAAATACAATCAGAATTTTTGTGCCGTATGAAGATTTTGGAAAAGCAGATATTAAAAAAGATAAACTAGATAAATTAATTCAAATTATAAAAATGGCAAAGAATAATAATTTATTTGTTATTGTAACATTGTTTGATTTTTATAGTGATTATTCTATTGAAAGTTGGACATTAACGCATCGTCATGCCGAAAAAATTGTTACAGCATGTACTGAATTAGACAATATATTAGCCTGGGATATAAAAAACGAACCTAATTTAGATTTTGAAAAAAGGAAAAAACAAAACGTAATTCCTTGGCTAGAAAATATGATTGATATGATAAAACAAATAGATAGAAAACATCTCCTAACAATTGGTTATTCTAATAAAGAATCAGCAGAAATTCTTAAAGATAAAGTAGATTTTATTTCTTTTCATTATTATGAAGAACCCAAAACTTTTTTAGATTCATATCATTTAGTAGTAAAAAAGACAAAAAAACCTGTTATTGTGGGTGAATTTGGTTTATCATCTAATAAAAACTTTTGGAACTGGTTTGGAAACTCTAAAAAAAGTCAGGCACAATATCATAAAGGAATGCAAGAATATTTTAGGAATAACGATATCTCATTTATTTCTTGGACTCTTTATGATTTTCCAATTGTACCTGACAGCGTTTTTGGGAATAGATTTTGGATAAAAAATAAACAGAAAAATTTTGGTTTTATTGATAAGAACGGAAAAAAGAAACCTTCGTTTTTATTCATATCACATTAACTATATAGTGCGTTTTTATATTACCCGTATATAATGCAGTATTCTAATAATCTGTTTTGAAAACAGAAGTGATTTAGACGAGTTATTAAGTCAATTGTCATTTTAAAATGGTATGCGATTAAATCCAGATTCTGTATTAGACTTGAACGAAGTGAAAGGGAGAAGCCTTCTATTCCACTTTATTTTTTCGATTCAAGTAAGCTAATTTTAACCATTAAAAGAGTTGACTATTTCTTCTTTTACAATTTTCGGTGAGTCCTTTAATTGACTAAAAAAATTATTTCATAACGAAGTCTAATACGGAATCTGGGGTAAAAATAATTTATCAATACATATTATTAATTAAAAGATTTATCTCATGCAGATATTTATCAGCTATTTTATCCATTGTTAAAGCATTGGCTACGGTATAATTAGTATAAGCTAATTCTCTTCTATAATCATCATCATGTAAAATTTTATAAATAGCTTGAGCTAAAGATTCAACAGAATCTGAATCAAAAAAAGCACCTTTATATCCTTCTTCTTCTACAAGTAATGCTAAATCTCCTAGATTAGGCATTACAACTGCTTTACCATAACTTCCAGCTTGATGTAATACTCCAGAACTACCTGTGGTTGATGTATAAGGAAAAACAATGACGGTACTTTCAGTAAAGATTTTTTCTACGTCTTTTTCTTCAACATATCCAGTAAAAACTAATCCTTTTACATGTGCGTACTTTTTTTGAACACTTTCAAGGTACCCTGGTGTATTGGGACTATCAGTGCCAGCAATGACTATTTCAATAGGTTCTGTATAATGTTGTTTAATTTTTTGTACAGCTTCTATCAAAATTTCAACTTTTTTATATGTACCAAATTTTCCAAAAGCCATCACTTTTTTAGGACCAGGAAGTAAATCAAAATTAGGTTTTGAAACGGTTTCAAAAGAGCCATGAGGTATTAAAACTACATTGCTAACCTTATATTTAGATTTTAAAATATCGACATACTTATTTATTGTTACAGAAATTTTATTTGCTTTTAAAATAAAATAAGTTAGACTGGTTCCAATGAGATTATAAATACATTGCATTATTTTATTTTTTGTAAATCCAGCTGTATTTAAATCAACCTGCTCAAGGATATTATGCATCAATACCATAGTTTTAAAGCCTAATAATCGTAATATAAAAGGTAATAGTAAACCTAATGCAGCGGGTATTTTTTTGTCACCAAACTTTACAAATTGTAAATTAAATAATATGGCATCTGGTTTTGTTATTAAAGCGGTTTTGCAAATTGTAAAAATAATTCCGTAACTATTAAAAGACCAACACTCATTTATTTTAACTTTTTGGCTATTATCAAAATCCAGCGTTTTTTTTTCAGACGTCTTATCACACATTAAGATAAGCTCTGTTACGTCCTCTTTTTGAACAAAATTTTTTACCAAATGATATCCATATTCGTTAAGTGTAACCTTACTAGGAGGAAATGATGTTATAACTGCTAGTTTCATAGTTTTTTCTTTAGTTTGTAGTTGCTTTGTTTATACATTATCTGCTTTAACGGTTTTAAATCTAATATGAACTAGGGAATAAATGACCTGAAACAATAATAAAAGAAGCATACTAACTATTTGAACATAGACAACTTGATTTAAAGATTCATGATAAAAGGCAATTAATATTACCTGAATGAATCCAAAAAAAGCGGAGATAAAAACAGGAATATAATTATTAATAGATAAGTAGTAATAAGTTAAGAGATTTGCAATAACAAAGATAGTAGTAGCTAAAGCATATTTCCATAAAATGGAAGCTATTACTAAATATTCTTTTCCAAACATGATTAATAAAATTTCACTGGAAAAAAAGGCAGTAAAAATGATTATAGATAAGGATAATATAGCTATATAAAAAATATAATTAAGTAATACCCCCCTCGTTTCTTTACCTTGCTTTTTTAGCAATATAACTCTGGGTAATAATAACATTATAAACATCCAAGAAACAAAATAAATGACTCTTCCTATTAACGCAATGGATGAATATAAACCCGCTTCGTAATTTGGAAAATAATGTTTAACTAGAATAATATCACTATTGTTAATAATAATTTGAGTAAACTCATAAAAAGCGGTAATTAAAAAAAACACTCTTACTTCTTTAATCCAATTAGAAGTTTTAGTAGCATAAAAATATTTTTGTAATTCTACTCTTTTATACGGAATTAAACCACAGATTATTGAAGTTAAAATACCGAATGCCACAATGTTTGATACAGCTATTTTGGGAAATGTAAATAACAATACGTAAGTAACTATTAGTCTACTTAACATTTCATATAAATAAGATTTAGATAAATTATAAAAATAGCTTTTCCCTTGCTCTATTCCACGTTTAACACTCATTAAGAAATAAAATGGAATTGCCATACCAAAGAGTACAAACATTGTAGCTGTTTCAGTTTGAAATATTTCTTTTAGACTTTTTGAAAAAAGGAAAAATAATAAACCAATTGTAACACCTAAAATAATTGCAATTTTGTTAAAAAACACAATAAGAGAGGAACGCTCTGTATCTTGTAAGGTAACTGTAAATTTAGTTGTTGCTATTTGAAAAGTCATACCCAAAAAGGATAAAACCAATAATAACGTAATTAAAATGGCAGTATCAGCAAAAATTTGAGGTCCCAAGATCCTTCCTAAACCTAAGTTATAAAAATAGTTTCCTAAATTTACAATCAACATCACAAACATAAAATACCTGTCTTTACTTAATGTGAATGATGAGAAAAAGGTTTTATTTAATGACAACGCATTCATTATATATTTTTTCACAGGTTTACCTTTTTTAAGATATGATTAATTTTTTCATCCTTAAACATCTTTTCAATTTTTTTACTTTTTGAAAATATTTGAAAAATCACATGTTCTGAAATGGCCTTCTTGTATAACAAATACAGAGCTCTTACACATGTTTTGTCTATTTCTTGATTTTTTTCAAATAAAATTTGAATCTCTTTAGGATGGGTTCCTATTAATGAATTGAAATAATTAACTACAGAGTTTACATTTTGTGACCCCATATTTCCATTTATTTCATAAACGCCTGAATTGTAAGTAATTTTAAGTGACATAGCCTAATGATTTTAAAATTTTATACTCCGTTCATTTTACAAATTTCTAAATACAAAAAGATAGAAGACTTATTTTTCGACGAATAACAGTTTCCTTTAGTTTAAATTACGACGAATTATGATTAACTTAGTCATATAATACATTATATCTATGCTAAATTTTATAAAGTATATCAGTATTTTAATTTTTACTAGTAATTGTTTTGCTCAAGAAATGAGGTCTGG
Source organism: Flavobacterium davisii (assembly GCF_042182265.1). Taxonomy (NCBI): domain Bacteria; kingdom Pseudomonadati; phylum Bacteroidota; class Flavobacteriia; order Flavobacteriales; family Flavobacteriaceae; genus Flavobacterium; species Flavobacterium davisii. The sequence goes on along the minus strand of NZ_CP097869.1, from coordinate 802,786 downwards.
TTTTGATTATCTTGAAAAAGGAAATTTTGAAAAAGCAGAACTTTTTTTTAAAAACATCCTTCAAGATTATCCTAAAAATAAAACAGCTCAACTATGTTATGCAAGGGCTGTAGGTTTGAACAAAAAGCCAGAGGAAGCAATTGTTTTATTTGCAAAATTGCAGGATGAGTATCCAAATGATTTTGAAATTAAATTAAACTATGCAGAGTCTTTATTATGGAATAAAAAATTTAGAGAAGCAAAAACTTACTATGAAAACTTAATTATGCTAGATTCAAAAAGTTTTCCAGCAGTTTTAGGATATGCTAATTGTCTTTCTAATTTACTTGAATATGAAAATGCACTATCTTATGTAAATCAAGCTTTAGAATTGTCAAAAAATAATTCCAATGCACTTATCTCTAGAAAATATATACGATTAGGATACGCAGATCAATTGTCTAAAAAAAATAAAGTAAATGAAGCCTTACTACTATTAGATGATAACTTAAAGGATACACCTGATGATAGAGAAACACTTTTAAACAAAGCCAATTTATTATTAATAAAAGGCGATTATTCAAATGCGAAAAAAAACTATCTTAAATTAAATAAAACACAAAATGATTCTATAGTATCTCTTAATGGATTGGTATTAGCCAATCATTTAGCTAATCATGAAAAAAAAGCATTACGTCTTGCTTTAATAGCCAAAGCAAAATCAGATAAACTATCGGATAAATTATTGATTAATCAAAGTACAGAAAGATATATTCAAGCATTAATTTGGAATAAAAAATACAAAAAAGCCCAAATAGAAATCAATGATTTTAAATTAAAAACACAAAACAATGCACAAAGTATTGGGCTTTTAGCTATGTTGAATGTTTATAAAAATGATTTTCCCAGTGCAATTAGAGAGTATAAAAATCTATTAGTAAAAGATTCTGTTTCCTTTGATGGAAATTTAGGAATTGCTAACGCTTATTATGCAAATAATCAAATGATTGAAGCATATAAAGCGGTAAATAAAACATTAACTTTTTTTGAAGGACAAAAAGATGCAAATAATTTATTATGTAAATTAAATGAAAAATGGAGTCCTTCTATTGATGAAAAATGGAGTTACTCATTTGATAATAACAAAAATTCAGCTATTTTCTCTTCAACTATTTTAAATTACCCTATTAATTTAAAAACATCTTTGATAGCTAAGTACAATTATAGAAAAACAAAAAACAGTATTAATGATCAATTAGCTTATTCAAATGATTTTATACTAGGAATTAATCAGACGTTGCTTTCTGAATTAACTTTAACCATTTTAGGAGGGATAACATCCGTAAATTCGTATTCGCAAGACTACAAGGAATTTTTAGGACAGGTTGCATTAAAAACAAAGCCATTTAAGCTTCAAGAAGTGGAAGGAGGATATTTACGCGAAATCCAGAATTTTAACGCAGAGCTTCTAAATAGAAAAATTGTAAATAATCATTTTTATATCAATTATAATATTGGAACCAATCTTAACTGGGGTGGTTTTGTTCAATACTTTAAGACATTACAGAGTGATGATAATAAACGAAATCTTTTGTTTACATCAGTATATTATACATTATTATCAAAACCTACCATCAAAGTAGGAGCTAATTATCAATTTATTAATTTTAGTGAGCAAAAACCACTATTCTATTTTAGTCCTGCAAGATTTAATGCCTACGAAATTTTTACTGATATAATTAAAGATGATAAAGTTATTGAGTCAAAAGGAACTTTTTATCATGTTATTGTAGCGGGAGGAACCCAGTTTATAGAAGATAATCAAAATCAACTTACTTATAGACTTCAAGGTAAAATAGGTTATAAATTTAATCCTCGTATCAATTTACATTTATATGGATTAAAAAGTAATATTGCATCAAGTACTGCTGCTGGGTTTACATATACTGAAATAGGTTTAGGATTTAAGTGGTTGTTTGCAAAACCATTAAAATATGAAAGGTTGCTCAAATAATGAGCAACCTTTTAAGAAAGTATTTTTAGAGTTAATTAATCATTAGTTTCGCTATTCTATACGTATTATTAGAGTCTATAATTTTGCAAAAATAAAGGCCTTTTGGTAATTCTTTTTTAGATAAAGAGATAGAGTTAAATCCTGCCTTTGCATTAATATCAAATTGTGTAACAACTTTTCCTAGTGAATCTACAATTTGTATTTTCATAGAACTAGAATCATTTGCTACAAATTCAATGGTAGCGTCATTGCTCACAGGGTTAGGATAAATAGCTACTTCTGATGATTCGTCATGAACTAAAGACATATTTGTTGAAAAACGAACTTCTTCTAATGCTAATTCCTTTACAACCTCCTGGCCATTTTCTGTAGCCATAATAAATACAATTGTTTTAACATCGTTTAATTTTGTTTTGTCAGATAGCCCAATTAATGAAGAAATAGGTAAGCTGAACTCTCGCCAGTTAGAGGTTAGTTTTACAGTAGTATAGGGTTGATTTTCCCAGTTTGAAATACCGGCTTTTATAAAGCGAATTTCTAAAAGACCATTGCCTTTAGCTTTAAATTTAAAACAGTTGTAATCAGATAAATCAACAGCTTTAAATCGAGGTGTTAAAGCACGATATACACTTACATAATTAGTTACTTTTGCATTTAAATTTACGTTTCGTTCAATAGGAAATTCATTACTTAAAGCTTCATAACTATTAGGTTTTATTTGATAATTTAAAATGGTCGTTCCTTTAGCAGAACTATCTAATCCCCAAGGACCATCAGATAAGAATAAGTCGTCTGGTATAGCCGTATTTTTACCTATTCTCATGCCTATATCAAATAAAGAACCAATAGGATAATCATGTTGTACTAAAAACTTTTTATCTAAGTTAATACTTGCCGTAAAATTTTCAAAAGTTGCCGTTTCAGATAGTCTTTTTCCACCATCAAAATCTACAGTTTGCAAACCAGAAGGATTAATAATATCTAAACATAGTTTTCCGTTGGAATATTTACCTTTTTTAACAAATACAGTAGGTGGATTAGATACGTTATATTCTGTAATTGTTTTCTGGTTATTTATTAGTGTAAGTAATTCAGAACCCAATTTATATAAATTATCTAATGAATTTGTCCAAATTTGAAAATTATAATAATCTGCATTTTTTTGATATTTATCTAAATTCCAATGGCTATCTATTGAAAAATTACTTTCATTATGGGTCAATCTAGCAGCTAAACTCATAGAATATTCAATATTTCCGTCAGCATTTTTTAAGATAGTGCGAATAAAATTTTGTTCATTTAACTGTATGGTAGAAACAGATAAAATTTCAGCACCTAATAAACGATCACAAATATATTTAGTATGTTCGTACACACTATTATTAGTTTTGATTGCAATTATACTTCCTATAGTTTTACTGTTTTTGATATAATCTACAGAATAGATAGCTGTTGCATTTGTAATTTGTGTTAAATCAAAAGGAGTGGACTCAATAACAGCATCTTCTTTAATTACTTGTAAAGGTATGAAAGACTGTAGAGTAAAGTTCGCATTTCTATTTGCATAGCGTGCGTTTTTTTCTACTCTGGCCGCTTTGTTACGATCAAAGCTATAATTCGTTTTTACTCGATTATAATTACGTTTATTTATGATATCTCCTAATCTATTATTACTTTCCAAGCCGCCATTATTACCACCTGAAGTTTCATCAACAACAGGACAAGATCCAGTTCCAGAGCAAGAAGGATCATCACAATCAACTAATCCGTCACCATCATCATCAATACCGTTTGAGCAATTTTCTTGTGCTACAGCAGCTGTAGGACAACGAGCTCCATCGTTACTGGAACTGGATGGGCCAAAAGCAAATAAGTTAGAATTAATCATATTTGAACCAGTTAAATTTTGAACGGTTCTTATAATATAAATAGTGCCTGTGTCATTTGATGAAACATAAAAATTACCATCTACATCAAAATATACAGCACCATAAGTATAATTTAATCCTGCCATAATAGGAACCTCACCTAAATTTTGTACAGCTCCAGTTGAAGGGGTAATTCTATATAAGATATTTGTACTTTTTTCCACAGTATATAAGTATCCATCAGCTGCATTAAAGGCCCAGTCGTAAATATTTATAGAAGTGCTGAGCGGATAGGACGTAATATATTGTCCGTAAGTAGCAGAATTGGGGTTAACATCTATTTGGTAAATAAAACTTCCTATTTTTAAAAAATAAACCCCATCTGAACGAATATCCCCAACAAATCTATTACCTAGCGGTAATTCAGGTATGTAAAATGAGGTAGTTTGAAAATCAGCACCTATCCTTACAATAGTATTGGCAGGGGTACTTAATGAACCCCACATATAGCCATCGGTCGGATTATATCCTGCCGCATTAATTGTTCCAGGGGTAATATCAGTGGCAATTAAAGTTGCTGTACCTGATGCTAAATTTATAGCATACAAATCATTCATTTGAAAAAGATAAGCGTTATAATCGCAATTAAAAGGCTGATTTTGACTAAATGAAGATAGATTAGCAAGGTTTAAAATAACAGCTAATCCATATTTTACTGATGATAAAACACTATTTTTCATGACCTTACTGTTTTAAATTATTGGTAAAGTTAGAAATAAGATAAGTGATTAAATTTGATTTTGGTTTGTTGTATATAAAGTATAGATAAAATGTAATTATCTATAGATGAGTATTATAATGTTAAAGTAAATTGAGTCTATTCATTAATTCGGGTCTATTTGATCGACTAACAGGAATTACTTCCTTACCTATAAGTACGCTATTATCTTCTATATCTATAATTTTTTTTACGTTGATTATGTAAGAACGATGTACTTTTAAAAATAAGTCATGAGGAAGTTTGTCTTCAATTTTTTTAAGTGTTGAATGCACGGTATAATTTTTACTTTCTGTTTTAATAAGGATATAATCGCCTTTTGCTTCTATTAAATTGATAGAATGAAAATTAATTTTTATAAGTCGTCTATCAATGTTTATATAAAAATCATTCGATTGATCTTGAATTTTGATTGTATTTTCAATTTTTGGTACTGGATCATTTATTTTTATTAAAGAGGATTTGAATTTTTGGATTGCTTTATCAAAACGCTCTTGGGTAATAGGTTTTATGATATAATCTACAATACAGTCGTATTCAAAAGCTTCTATTGCATAATTTTTGTCAGATGTGATTAGAATTATTTTGGGTGGGTTTTTAATAGTTTGTATAAAATCAAAACCTGTAAAATCGGGCATGTGAATATCCAAAAATATAAGATCAACAGTATGTTGATTTAAATATTTCATGGCTTGAATTGCATTAGAAAATTCTTCAACTATATTAATTTCGGAATAATTAGAAGCCATTTGATAAATTATGGTTCTTGCTAAAGTTTCATCATCTACAATAATACAATTCATTAATTAGGACAATTGATCAACAAATTGCAACATAGTATTTAAAATAGTTTCAAATTCTACCTGTAAATTGGTTGATTGTTTTAATAAATTTATTTCAAACTCTTCAGCAAGATAATAACTTTTTTCCATTCCTAAAACAGAAATTTTATGTTTAAGTTTATGTACACATGAAGCGGCAAGTTGAAATTTTAGGGCTTTAATACTGTCTTTATAAGCTGTAATTTCTTCGGGTAATTCTTTCTTTATGACAGAAATGATTTTGGTTCTAAATTCAACATTATCTCCTGATAATTGTTTGATATAACTTTCGTTAGGTTCTTCCATATTGTTTAGGTAAAGTAAAATAAAATGTTGATCCTTCGTTTTCTAAGCTTTCAACCCAGATTTTTCCGTTATAAAAAAGGACAATTTTTTTCACAATAGATAAGCCTATACCGGATGAATTATTATCACTTTCTAATTTTGTGAAAATATTAAAAATTTTATTAAAATATTCGGGACTAATTCCTTTTCCATTATCTTTTATAGAAAACAAGTGATCTTCTTTTCGATTTTCGTAATCTATTTCTATTATACCATTTTCTTTATCAATAGAATTTAAGGCGTTATCAATTAGATTTTGAAAAATTTGCTTAAATCTAATTGTATTTCCATAAATTTTTGGAAGATTTTTAGATATAGAAATAGTATAATTGGGGGTAACATGAAAAGTTTTTAAAACTTCTTCGCATAAGATGTTAAAATCAACTAAACGATCACTGGTTTCTAATTTATCTATGGTAGAATAGTCTAAAATACCTTTTATTAGAAGATCCATTTTTTCTACGTTAAGTAGTACGGAATTAAGAGAATTTAGGCAATCATTTCCTATTCTATCTTTGTTGTCTTCAATGAACCAACTAACTAATGTATGTATATTTCGTAAAGGAGCTTTTAGGTCGTGTGAAACGACATGCGCATATTCATTTAATTCTTGATTTTGTTCTTCTAAATCTTTTAAGAGTACTTCTCTTTGTTTATTTATAGAAATAATTTCTATAGTTTGTTTTTTTAATTTTTCTACAAGATCTTTTTCGTTTTCGATTTCATTTAGAGTAGATTTTATAGCCATAGAATTAATAATTTCTTCAAGATTTTTATTAATTTCTTTTAAATTAGTGGCTTCTATTCTTAATTTATCGTTTGCTTCATACAGTTCGTCGGAGCTTATTTTCATAGCTCTTTGGGACATTTTTAGTTGTTCGTCATAATTATTGTATGAATCGTTAATAGCATTAATAAAGTCCTGATTTAGTGATAAATCAGTTCCTCCTTTTTTTAGATATTTATCTATTTGTCTACTTAGTAGAGAGTTCATTATTCACTTATTAAAGTTAAAGTCATTGTTTGATTGTGTAACTCACAATTAGAGTTTTTTCCAAAAGGAGCTATTTCGCCATAGGAATAAAAACCACTAATAACAGTTTGATTTCCTATTGTTTTTTTTACTTCTTCAATTTCTTCTTCTACTCTTTGATCCATTACTAACTTTCTACCTATACAACTGACTAATAATGCAAATTCGGGGTTTTTTATTCTATTTTCCATTGCTTCTTGAGCCGCTTTTTTAGCTCCTTCTGAAAGACCATCTACAGACGCCATCATTAATTGTACTTTGGAGTTTATAGGAACGTCACCAGCAAGGGTCATAGAATTATTATTTTCATTTATATTGAGTACTGTTCTTACCACAGCTTTTTCTTTATTTTCTGCTTTCACATGTAATGGATACAATAAAGAGGCTTTAGGTAATTCATTTGCTTTGTCTCCAAGATATTTTCTGTAAAGCTCTAGAGCTGGTTTGTCGTCTATTTCGTACAAAATATTAGCTTCGGATTTTGTAATTAGCCTTTCGGGACCAAATGTAATCCATCCTCCGTAACTTGCAGCGGATATTTCCAATGTTTTACCGTATAATCCGACCAAAATGACCTCCCCAGTTTTAGGGTTTTCTTTATAGGAAGCGATTGTTTTTTGAAATCGATCATCATCACCACAAATTCCTCCTGAAATAGGAATATTGTTAAGTTGTATAGCTTCGATTCCAGCGATTAAAGAGCTACCATTAACAAAGCTACCTTCTGAAATTACTATCAAATGTTTTAAGCCTTCTTTAGGCATATCGCTAGATAATTTTTTTCCTAGTAAATAAGCGTCTAAATTATAATCTTTGATATTACCATTTTTTATAATAAAAGTAGATTTTTCAAACTCTATTGCTGTGACATGAACAACATGATTGATTACATTATTATCAACGATTTCACCACAAGTAGAACCAAAAATCAAATGTTCATAGGGAAATTCTTCTCTTATCTTTTGTATAACGACAGATTGTTCTAATAATTGTCTATTACCAAAAATCAAAATAAACGGGTTGTTTAATTCTTGTTTAGGAATTATATATTTCCATGCAAGATTTTCTTCCAGAATTGCTTGTACTATTTTCATTGTATTGATTTGGGAATTTTAATAAAAAAAGTGGTTCCTATATTTTCTTGACTTTTAAGCCATATCTCGCCCTTATAGTTTTCAATAATTTTTTTTACAATTGAAAGTCCTATTCCTGTAGATTTTTCGTGTTTGGTAAAAGACTGAAATATTGTAAAAATCTTATCTTGGTTTTCTGGAGCTATACCAGGACCGTTATCACTTATACTAAACAAATGACTGTCATTATTGTCTTTATAATCCACAATTACTTGTCCTTGTGGTTTATCTATATAAGTAACAGCATTACTAATTAAGTTTTGAAATAGTTGTTGTATTCTGTACTGATCAGCTTGAATAATGGGTAAAACATTAGCTATTGTAACTTTTACATTTTCTGGAATATGAATTATTTGGATTATATTTTGAATGATTTCATTTATATTAACTTCTTCATAAACATTTTCTAATGTGTCAATTTTGGAATAGGTTAATATCCCCTGAATTAAATGATCCATTTTTTCAACTTTGCTTTCAATCATTTCAAAGTAACTAAGCGTCTGCTCACTAAATTCTTTTAGATTATCTTCTTTGATCCAAGAAATTAAAGAATGAATACTTCTAAGTGGTGATTTTAAATCGTGTGAAACTATTTGAGCATAATCATTAAGTTGTTGATTTTGTTTTTTGAGTTTGAGTAATAACCGTTCTTTTTGTAGTTCAAGATTTTTTTGTTGAGTTACGTCTAAATGAATACCAATAGAGCCAATTATATTTCCTTTTTCGTCATAATTAGGGCCACCACTAATTACCCAATAACGATCCTCTCCTTTTTTAGTTTTAGCTAAAACTTCATAAGAATCAGAAATGCCTTGTTTTCTTGCTTTATTTTGGTCTGCTAATAAAGTTTTACTTTTTTCATTTGCTAATAAATCGGTTGCATTTTTACCGATTATTTCATTTGCGGTATAACCACTCATATCAAGAAATGATTGATTCGAAAACAGTATGAAATCATTATTATCTACTTCAAGTAAACCTAAATTCATATTAGCAATGATACTGCTATACTTTTCTTTTTCATATTTTAAAGCCTCTTGATATGATTTTTCGTTGCTAATATCTTCTTCTATTGCAAAATATTTTATTATCTGTCCGTCGCTATTCTTTAATGCTTGACCATGAATCCTAACCCAGTATTTTGTTTTATCTTTGGTATAATTTAATATTTCACAGTTGAAAGGTTCACCTGTACTTAGTTGTTTTTTGAGATAAGCTACGGTTTCCCTAGATGTTTCTTTACCTTGTAGAAAGGAACCAGGTTTTTTCCCTATAACTTCTTGATTGTTATAGCCTGTTACTTTTTCAAAACTTTCATTAACCCATTCTATTTTACCCTCTTTATCACAAATAATAACAGCGTTGAGGTTAACTTTTGCAATAGAAGATAAAACTTGAAGCTCTTCTTTATCTTTTTCAAGTATTTTTTGTTGTTCGTTTATCTTAATAACTAATTCATTTAATTCTTGGTTTTGAATTTCTTGATTTTTTAAAACATGTAATAAATCTATTAACGGATCATTAAAGGCAAAATCTTGAAATGTTAAATTGTTTTCTACAACTTCTTGTATAGAATTAAACCAAGGAGAGCCTGTAAAAAGATAAAATTTGCCATGTGGATTTATTTGTCCTCTAAGAATTACCTTTTTGTTATTTGCGTGTAGTACAACTAATTGATTTAATGTTTGAATAAAATTAGTAGCGTTAATGTTTTCAAAATGAGGTCTTTGAAAATCAAACGATTTTATGAAAGATGTATCGAGTTCAATTTCGGGTAATAACTTATTTAATGTTTTTCCTAAGCTTAGAATTTTTAATTGATCATCAATTAAAATATGAAAAGGAAAAATAGAATTAAACTCATCTACGTTAAAATTGAATTGAATATTACGCATAGTCCTACCAACTTATATTAAAAATCTCGTGAGTATCGCCTTTATCACGGCTTTTGATTATTTTAATTTCAACAGGAGTTTTAAATAAAATACTAAGACCTTGAATTAAACCTTTTACAAAAGCCTGTAAACCTTCTCTTACGGAGAAGTAGTGTAAGTTAAGACTTTTTTCAGAAATATCCGATACTTTAAATTCAGGAGGAGTTAAGTTAGGATAAATAAGCATAACTCTATTATGAAATAAAGGTAAATTAATTAAAAAGTCTTTTAAACAAGTCCCTCCTGATTGCATTAAACCTTGATATTTTTCTTGAGTTGTTTTTAAAATCCACCACTCTCCGAAAGTCACGAAAACTTCCTCAAGAGTAATATTTAATTCGTGAGCAGTTGTACTTGCTAATTTGTAAGTTACATCATCGTCATAAGATTGTCCACTTATAAAATAATCGTGATCAACACCACTTTTGTCTCGGATTTCATCCCATTTTTGTTCTCCAAAATTTGATATAATTAAATCTTGAATAGCTTTGTTTACAATTCCATACATAAAAATAAATCAATGTGAAATTAACTCATTATGACTCCAATACTCAAAAAGAGATTGAATTTTTTCAACATACTCATCGTACTTTAGAGGCTTTATAATATAGCCTGCTATTCCTATCCTGTAACATTCCAATAAATCTTTGTGATTACTAGAGGTTGAAAGTATAATCGAGGGGATATATCTTAACCTTTCATCTTCCTTTAAGATTTTTAGAAATTCAATCCCATTTAATTTAGGCATATTTAGATCCAACACGATAATGTCGGGCAAAATTTCTTTGTTTTTTAAAATATCTAGAGCTTCAATACCATTATTTGCTTCAATTACTTTATGAATCAAATTGAAAGAACTAATCACTCTATTAAATTTCATAACCTCAATTTTATCATCTTCTAAAAGAAGAATAGTTAGTAATTTTTTCATTTCAGAAAGTTATTTAATAAAAAATTATGGCAGTATAGATTCAAAAATAAGAATTAGATATTATTTTCTTAATTTTTATTAGTTGATTGGTTGGCATAAAAGGATTAATGACTCAAATGTATCGATGAAAATGAGAAGATTATAACTATTTTAGAAATATAATATATTTTAATAAAAATAGTTATTTGTTTTAAAATCAGGTTTTTATAACTTTTTTTTGGTTGAATTGTACTTTTTAATTATTAGATTCTTGTTGTTTTTGTTTTGAAATATTTTAATTACAAATTTCAGATTAGACTTTGTGGAGAAGATGAAAAAATAAAGAAAAAAATAAACGAAATTTTTTCTTGCAGATACGAGCTGGCAAAAGCCGTAAATTAACATGTCGTTTGTTACTTTGACCAAAGGGAGAAGTCACATTATCAAGGTTATGTGATTTCTCCTGTTGCAGAAATGATAAGATTGAGACCTTTTAGGATAACCTAATTGAGGACAAAATAAGAATGCTTCTTTAGGTTTAAACTCCCTTTTATTTGTAATAAATTTTTAAGACACAATCTGGTTTAAAAAATACGATGATATAATAAATATAAGATTTACAGTACGAGGAGTATGTCTTTAATAGATTCAAATGCTTTAAATTTATCATGTTTAATTTCAAAATCAATTTGCTCATAAGCCCAAGTGGTATGATAGGGAATATGTACGCCATAACCTCCTATATTTAGTACAGGTAATACATCAGATTTTAAGGAATTTCCAATCATCATAAAATTTTGAACTTGTATATCCAATCGTCCTAGCATTTTAGTGTAGTCTATTTCGGTTTTATCAGTCATTACTTCAATATGATGAAAATAATGCCCTAATCCTGAATCATGTAATTTACGATGTTGATCTTTTAAATCGCCTTTTGTAGCTACAATTAATTTATAATTATCTTTTAATTGTTTTAGTACTTCTTCTACTTCTGGAAGTAATTCTACAGGTTTAAGTAACAGATCTTTTCCTATTTGTATAATTTTATTGATAATATTTCCAGAAATCTGATTTTGAGTTAATTGTAAGGCTGATTCCATCATAGAAAGAGTAAAACCCTTAATTCCAAAACCGTATAGGGGTAAATTTTTGATTTGATTATTTAATATCAATTGCAGAATTTCTTGATGTGAAGCATAACTATGAAATAAAGCACAGAATTTTTCTTGTGCTTCGTCAAAGTAGGGTTCGTTATGCCATAAAGTGTCATCTGCATCAAAAGCTATTATTTTGAGTGCCATCTTCGATTCGATTAATGATTTTTTCAAAAATAAGTTATTTTAAATAAAAAATCCCTCATTTGGAGGGAGTTTTAAATTTTTCGATTAAATCAAACATAGGGCAACGTTTGCACCTTTTTGATTCTTTCTTTTTATATTTTTCACAGCATTTTGACTTACACTTTTCCGCTTTTTTATGTAATTTTTCAAGCGTTTTTTCGTGACTGTCTTTACTTTTGTTTTTTTCTTTTTTGCTCAAAATAAGCGTTATTTTACTTCATTATTCTTATTTGTTATTTGAAGTATATCTCTATCAAATAAATATAACCCGCCCTTATCATCACCTATCATATTTATTTTGTCTAAGATAGATTTAGCTTGAGCTTCCTCTTCTATTTGTTCTGCTACATACCATTGTAAGAAATTGTGGGTGGCATAATCTTTTCCTTCGAAAGTAATGTGGACTAATTCATTAATTGAATCAGATACAAATAATTCGTGTTTATACAACTCTTCAAACATTTCCTGAAAAGTGCTGAACGATGTTTTTGGCATTTTTAAATCGGTTATCAAGGCATGTCCTCCTCGCTCATTAACGTATTTAACTAATTTAAGCATGTGCATACGTTCTTCATCTGATTGCAAATACATAAAACGAGCAATTCCTTCAAAACCATGTATTTCTGCCCAACATGCCATAGACAAATATACCTGTGATGATTCAGCTTCTATTCTAATTTGTTTGTTTAACGCGTCTTCAATATTCTTTTGTAACATAAAAATAGGTTTGTTTACTGGTCAAATTTACAAAAAAATGTGGCTTCATCTATTAAGTTATTTAATTATTTCCTTTAGATGAGTTGATAGTTGTTAAAATGAAATTCTAACGTTTTTTAAAGAGGAATAAAATTCGAAGATTAAATCAATAGTTTTTACTTCTATTGGAATATATATAAGATTTTTTTAAAACGTACTTCAAAAATAAAAAGAGGTGTTCTAAAAATGTGTAATTGTATCCTCTTTTCAATATAAAGAAAAGAGGTTCAAAAAATACTAATTCAACGGTTAGTTTGTCACTTCGATAGGAGAAGTTATATTATCAGCACTATGCGATTTTTTCACCTGTTTATTTTGTTTGCGTCTCCTTTTGGTTGAAATGGAAAAATGAAGACTTTTTAAAATAATTTCCCTCTATTGTTTAGAGAAATAAATTAGATTTTTTGAACACGCTTTATCTTTAAAATTTATTAAGCAATTGTGGCTCCGTTTTCTACTCCTTCAGCTTCTGGGTTAACAAAAACTAATGTTCCTTCAGCATTTTGAGTTAATAAAAGCATTCCTTGACTTTCTACTCCACGTAATGCGCGAGGAGCTAAATTTACTAAAACAGTAACACGTTTACCTATTACTTCTTCTGGTGTGAAATGTTCTGCAATTCCAGAAACGATAGTCCGAACATCAATTCCTGTATCTACTTTTAACACTAACAACTTATCTGCTTTTGGCATTTTTTCAGCTTCGATGATCGTTCCTACACGTAAATCAATTTTTGAAAAATCATCAAAAGTGGTGGTTTCTTTTTGCGGCATAATAGTATTTTTTGTTGAAGCTTTTTCAGCAGCATTAGCCGTTTTGGTTGCTTCTAATTTATCAATTTGTTTTTGTATTTCAGTATCTTCAATTTGGGCGAATAAAACAGCTGTTTTTTCAGTTAAAATTAGGTGTCCTGGGGGTAATAAATCCGATACTTGGGCTACCTTATTCCAGTTCAACTGCTCAAGATTTAATACTTTAGCCAATTTATTAGCTGTAAAGGGTAAAAATGGTTCAGCTAATACGCGTAAAGCAGCTGCTATTTGTAAAGCTACATACATTTGTGTTTTTACACGCTCTGGATCTGTTTTAACCATTTTCCAAGGTTCTTCATCAGCTAAATATTTGTTGCCTAAGCGTGCTACATTCATCATTTCGCCTAAAGCTTCTCTAAATCTATAGCGTTCAATAGAAGAAGCAATTACTGCTGGATAGGCTTTTAACTCAGCTAACGTTTGTTCGTCAACTTCTGTAAACGTGCTTGGAGTAGGGATAATCCCGTTATAGTATTTATTTGTTAATACAACTACTCGATTAATAAAATTTCCAAAAATAGCGGCCAACTCATTATTGTTTCTTGCTTGGAAATCTTTCCATGTAAAATCATTATCTTTCGTTTCTGGAGCATTAGCAGTTAGAGCATAACGTAATACATCTTGTTTTTCTGGAAAGTCAGATAAATACTCATGTAACCATACTGCCCAATTTTTAGAAGTAGATAATTTATTCCCTTCTAAATTTAAAAACTCATTGGCAGGTACATTGTCAGGTAAAATATAATCACCATGCGCCTTTAGCATAGCAGGAAAAATTACACAATGAAAAACGATATTATCTTTTCCTATAAAGTGGACTAATTTAGTATCTTGATCTTTCCAATAAGGTTCCCAATCTTTACCCTCTCTTTGTGCCCATTCCTTTGTTGAAGAAATATAGCCTATAGGAGCATCAAACCAAACATATAACTTTTTGCCTTCAGCACCTTCTACAGGTACATCAATTCCCCAATCTAAGTCGCGTGTTACAGCACGAGGTTTTAAACCATCATTTAACCATGAACTCACTTGGCCATATACATTTGATTTCCAGTCGTTTTTATGACCTTCAATGATCCATTCTTTTAAGAAAGCATCGTATTGATCTAAAGGTAAAAACCAATGTTTTGTTGATTTTAAAATAGGAGTTGATCCTGTAATTGTTGATTTCGGATTAATTAAATCAGTAGCGTTCAAAGAAGTTCCGCATTTTTCGCATTGATCACCGTAAGCTTCTTCATTAGCACATTTAGGGCAAGTTCCTGTAACAAAACGATCAGCTAAAAATTGTTGTGCTTGTTCATCAAATAATTGGTCAGTAGTTTCTTCTATAAACTTATTTTCGGTATACATTTTTTTAAAGAAAGCAGAGGCTGTTTCATGATGTATTTTTGCAGAAGTACGAGAATAGTTGTCAAATGAAATTCCAAAATCTTCAAATGATTTACGGATAATTCCGTCATATTTATCAATTACTTCCTGAGGTGTAATTCCTTCTTTTTTAGCTTTCATAGAAATAGCTACACCATGTTCATCACTTCCACAAATAAAAGCAACATCTTTACCTTGCAAACGTAAATAACGAGCGTAAATATCGGATGGTACATATACCCCTGCTAAATGTCCAATATGAATAGGCCCATTAGTATAAGGTAAGGCTGCTGTAATTGTATATCTTTTTGGATTTATTATCATAGTAAATCAATTTTTTAAAAACGATTTGAAACAAGTATAATTTTAAGGCTACAAAAATACTATTCTATTTTTGTATTCAGGTAAAAAAAGTATTATATAAAATAAAAAACTATGATTTAATGCTTGAAGAATAATGAATGGAATGCAAATTTAAAATGATCATTTTTTTTTAAAAAAATAGACTAAAAGAAAATACTTAGTTAGATAAAGAAAAGAAGATTATTAATAACCAATATTTTTCATACTTATTTGTTTCAGTTTATTATTTAGTTTTGTATTTTATAAGTATTTTTCAAAAACATGAAATTTTATCTTTTATTTATTTTAATCTTTAGTTATTCTTACTCACAAAAAAACATGATCACACCACCGTATTTAAAAAAAGGAGATACTGTGGCTATTGTAGCCACAGCTCGTAAAAATATTGATGATAATTTAAAACCAGCAATAGAACTACTAAAAAGCTGGGGGTTAGAAGTAAAGATAGGGAGCACAATTGGTTTAGATTTAAATCAATTAGCAGGAACCGATGAACAACGAGCAAAAGATTTTCAAGAACAATTAGACAATCCCAATATTAAAATGATTTGGTGTGTACGAGGCGGTTATGGTACTGTACGAATGATTGATTTATTAGATTTTACCAAGTTTAAGGAAAATCCAAAATGGATTGTTGGTTTTAGTGATGTTACAGTTTTACATAGTCATTTAAATACTATGGGATATAAGTCTATCCATGGAATTATGCCTGTAACTGTGGCAAAAGCTACGACACAAGCAAAAGAATCTTTAAAAACTACTTTATTTGAAAACGAATATTTAGAATATGACTTAGAACCTCACCCTATGAACCGATTCGGACAGGCCAAAGGAGAATTAGTAGGAGGGAACTTGTCTATTTTATACAGTTTATTAGGATCGCCTTCTGCTATTGACTGTACGGATAAAATATTATTCATCGAAGATCTAGATGAATATTTGTACCATATTGATAGAATGATGATGAATCTTAAACGAAATGGTTGTTTAGAAAGTATTAAAGGAATTCTTGTAGGAGGAATGACAAAAATGAAAGATAATGAAATTCCATGGGGTAAAGATGCTCTTCAAATTGTAAATGATGTAACTAAAAAATATAATATCCCTATTGTTTTTGAATTTCCAGCTGGACATATTCGAGACAATAGAGCTTTAATATTAGGCTCTCAGATTGTTTTAGATATCAATAAAGAGTGTTCTAAGGTGATTTTTGAACAGTAATAGGCAAATTGTTAAGATTGTACTTCTACAAATCTAAGATTGTTAATCCATAATTTTAAATCGTATGGCGGAACATAATGAAATAGGAAAACAAGGTGAAAAGATAGCGGTTGAATATTTGTTAAAAAATGGATATCAAATTCTAGAACAAAACTATCAAGCTAGAAAGGCTGAAATAGATATCATTGCTCGAAAAGAGGATTGGTTAATTGTTATAGAGGTAAAAACAAGAACTTCTATTGAATATGGAAATCCTGAAGATTTTGTTAATAAAAAGAAAATAAAATTATTGGTAAAAGCGATAGACGAATATATTCAAGAAACAGATTTAGATCTTGAAATTCGTTTTGATATCATATCAATAATAAAAAAAAATGAAATTCACACAATAGAACACTTAGTTGATGCGTTTTATTATTTTTAATAAAAATCAAGAAAAACAAACAATAAATTATATTTAGTAAAAATCTTGTATTTATTTTGGTGAATTATGAATATATTTGCGTCCCGAGAGGTTTTTATTTTAAATTATACATTCTAAAAAACAAACTAACAATGAGTGAAAATTAAAATTTAAATTCCCCAGAAATGAAAACAATTTCTTCTGTAGTAGAAAACTACATCAAGTCTAAGCCATTTTTATTAAATGCGCTGTCGCAAGGTATTATTAATCTTACTTCATTAGCAAGATTAATCACTGAAGAGCTCGAAGTTGAATTAGGAAAAGATGTGAAGCAAGGCGCTATTATTATGGCTCTGAAAAGACTATCTGAAGATTTAAACTTTCAAGTAAATCATAAAATCACAAAGGTTTTAAGAGAAATAGGTGAAATAACAGTTCGGTCTTCTTTGAATGATTATACGTACTTAGTTTCTGATAGTATTTTTCAAAAACAAGCTGAATTGATAACGGAGCTAAATAAGCGTCAGGATGTATTTTTTACTTCTTCTAGAGGTGTTAATGAAACAAACATAGTTGTGAGTGATTCAGTAAGCGAGCTTATTGATAAGTATTTTAAAGAGGAAAGATTAACTCAAAAATTAGAAAACCTTTCTTCTATAACTGTAAAACTTCCTAAAGAAAATACCGTTACTTCCGGTATTTATTATTTTATTTTTCAACGCCTTGCTTGGGAGGGTATTGTAATATACGAAGTCATTTCTACTTCTAATGAATTTACGGTATTAGTAGATGACAATGTAGTAGATAAAGCTTTTAAAATAATCAAGGATTTAAAGTTAACGAAATAAAATTTCGACTAAGTAATTCATTTCAAACGTATCAAAAAAATCATCAAAAAAATATTTATTTTTCTGATGATTTTTTCGTTTTTAATGATTGCATCTTTCCAACACATTCCTTCAACCCAGCCTAACTAAGGACAAAAGAAAGCCCCCTTTTTAGATTAAAAGTTCTTAATTTATTCATAATAAATTTCTAATGCATAATTTGAGTTTACTAACTTACTAAATGAGTTCCATTAATTCCAATGCTTTTTTAATTGATTTTACATTGTCAAAAGATAGTAACAAACGAAGGCCATTTTTGGTTTCTTTTTCTTTCATTTTACAGAGTGTACTATTCATTTGTACAAATTGTAAAACCTTATGAAAGCGAGGAGAATGATAATAGTCACTTTGTTGGTCACCTATAAAATAACATACCATTTTGTTTTGTTTTAATACCAATTTTTCAATACCTAAGTGAGTAGCTTTCCATTTTAAACGTAAACTATCTAATAAAGCCAAACCAGATTTAGGTAATTTACCAAAACGGTCTTCTAATTGTTTTTGATATTCTTGTAATTTTTCGTCTGTTTTAATAATAGCTAATTCATTATACAAACTCAAACGCTCCGTTACGCTATTAATATATTCATCAGGAAAAAGTAATTCAAAATCTGTATCAATTTGAAGATCTTTAACATATTCCTTAGTTTCAAGATTACTTTCTTCAGGATACAGGTCTTTAAACTCATTTTCTTTTAATTCTTCAATGGCTTCTTGCATGATTTTTTGATAGGTTTCAAAACCAATTTCATTAATAAAACCACTTTGTTCACCACCTAATAAATCACCAGCACCACGAATTTCTAAGTCTTTCATTGCAATATTAAATCCGCTACCTAACTCGCTAAATTGAGTTAATGCTTGTATTCGTTTACGCGCTTCCTCTGTCATTGCCGAATATGGTGGTGTTATGAAATAACAAAAAGCCTTCTTGTTACTTCTTCCTACACGTCCTCGCATTTGGTGTAAATCAGACAAACCAAAATTATTAGCGTTGTTAATAAAAATGGTATTGGCATTGGGTACATCCAAACCACTTTCAATGATTGTAGTAGCAACTAAAACATCAAATTCGCCTTCCATAAATGAAAGCATAATTTCTTCTAATTGTTTTCCTTCCATTTGCCCATGACCAATTCCAACCTTGGCATTAGGAACTAAACGTTGAATCATGCCTGCAATTTCTTTAATATTTTCGAGACGATTGTTGATGAAATAGACTTGTCCTCCTCTTTCTATTTCGTATGAAATAGCATCGCGAATGACTTCTTCATTAAAGCCAACTATTTGTGTATCTATAGGGTAACGATTAGGAGGGGGAGTGCTAATTACAGATAAATCCCTTGCTGCCATTAAAGAAAATTGTAAAGTTCTTGGGATAGGCGTGGCTGTTAATGTTAATGTATCTACATTAGTTGCAATAGTTTTTAACTTATCTTTTACGTTTACGCCAAATTTTTGTTCTTCATCAATAATGAGTAAA
The DNA here is from genome assembly GCF_042182265.1 of Flavobacterium davisii. Taxonomy (NCBI): domain Bacteria; kingdom Pseudomonadati; phylum Bacteroidota; class Flavobacteriia; order Flavobacteriales; family Flavobacteriaceae; genus Flavobacterium; species Flavobacterium davisii. Next base: position 783,335 of record NZ_CP097869.1, on the reverse strand, counting down.
CCTAAATCTTTAAATTTAACATTTTTGCTTACCAATTGGTGAGTTCCTATTATAATGTCCAGTTTGCCAGATTCTAAATCTTTTAAAATTTCAGTTTTTTGTTTAGCTGTTCTAAAACGATTCAGGTAACTAATGTTTACGGGTAAGTCTTTTAAACGTGACTTGAAGGTTCTAAAATGCTGGTAAGCTAAAATTGTAGTAGGAACTAAAACGGCAACTTGTTTGCTATTATCTACAGCTTTAAATGCGGCACGAATAGCAACTTCTGTTTTTCCAAATCCTACATCACCACATACTAAACGGTCCATTGGTCGTTCGTTTTCCATATCTGCTTTTACATCCTGAGTAGCTTTTAATTGGTCTGGTGTATCTTCATAAATGAAAGAACTTTCTAGTTCATGTTGTAAATAACTATCAGGGGCAAAAGCATAGCCTCTATCTAAACGACGCTTAGCATATAATTGAATTAAATTAAATGCAATATTTTTAACACGTGCTTTTGTTTTTTGTTTTAAAGCTTTCCAAGCTCCTGAACCTAATTTGTATATTTTAGGAGGAGCCCCATCTTTACCGTTGTATTTTGATATTTTGTGTAGTGAATGAATGCTCACATATACGATGTCATTATCGGCATAAATAAGTTTAATAGCTTCTTGTGTTTTGCCCTCAACTTGAATTTTTTGTAAACCTCCAAATTTTCCAATTCCATGGTCAATATGTGTAACATAGTCACCTACAGTTAAAGAAGTTAATTCTTTTAATGTAATATTCTGTTTTTTAGCATATCCATTTTTAATAGAAAATTTGTGATAACGCTCAAAAATTTGATGATCTGTATAACAAGCTATTTGGTTTTCTTCATCTATAAAACCTTGATATAAAGGGAGTACAATGGTTTCGTAATCTTTAGCAAAATGTTCATGCTGCTCCTCATCCATTGATTCAAAAATATCATGGAAACGTTTAGCTTGTTGTTCGTTAGCGCAAAATAGGTAATTTTTTAAACCATTTTGACGGTTGTTTTTTAGATCTTCCATCAATAAATCAAATTGTTTATTAAAAGAAGGTTGTGGTTTTGTATTAAATTCAAAAGTGTTTTGAACTCTAAAAGTGGGTCTGCTAGACATTTCCACTACTGAAAAGTTTAATGCTTGTTTAATAAAAGTTTCTTGGTTCACAAACAATTCATCAGGAGAAGCATGTTTAATATCCTGAGATAATTTTTGAAAAGTTTCTTCTGCCTTTGCAAAAAGTTTGTCTAAATTATTTAATAAAGAATCTACATTTTGAACAAAAATAGTAGTCTTAGGATTAATATATTCTAAGAAGCTTTCGCGTTTTTCTTCTAATAATTTATTTTCAAAATTGGGGATAATTGTAATTTTGTTTTTGGTTTCAATGGATAATTGAGTACTTACATCAAAAGTTCTGATACTATCCACTTCGTTACCAAAAAATTCAATACGATATGGGTTGTCATTAGAAAAAGAAAATACATCTAAAATACCACCACGCACTGAAAATTCACCTGGTTCAGTAATAAAATCAACGCGTTTAAAATCGTATTCAAATAATACTTCGTTGATGAAATCAATCGAAACTTTATCACCAACACTAATTTTTAACGTGTTTTTGTCTAATTCTCTTTTAGTAACTACTTTTTCAAAAATAGCTTCAGGATAAGAAACAATAATGCAAGGTTTTTTTCTAGAATTAATCCTGTTTAAAACTTCTGAACGAAGCAAAACATTAGCATTATCCGTTTCTTCAATTTGGTAAGGTCTTCTGTATGAACTAGGGTAAAATAGTACGTCTTTTTCGCCAACCAATTGCTCTAAATCATTTAATAAGTAAGCAGCTTCTTCTTTTTCATTTGCTAATAATAAAAAAGTTTTGTCTGCTTTTCTAAATAAGGTCTCTATAATAAATGATAAGGAAGAACCTAATAAACCTTTAAGATGAATTTTGTGATCGCTATTTAGTAAATCGGTTATTTGATTAATCTTAGATTGGTTAGAAAATAACTGTTTGATATAATCTGTATTCAAAATAATTACTTTATTTCTTCAAATGATGGAACTTCTTCTTTTTGTGGATTTTGAATATCAGGATTAATTAAGGATTCTGATTTTTTTCCACTGATGTGTTTAATCATATCTTCTTCACCTTCTTCCATTTGGATATGGCTACGGCGGACGATTTCTTCTATTTGATCGTTAAAAGCATTTACTTCTATATTTAGATCAGAAACTAATTCAACCACTCGTTTTTCAGGAATACGATCAATATTTAAAAACATATTTAAAGCTTTTACCTTTGTAATGATGGCAGAAAGACGTACATTAATTTGAGGCTTTTGAAGCTTTGTAGGGATCGTATTAGGTAAAATATCTACTTTTTGTACTAAATCTTTGGTTTTTAGTTTAAAAGCATTAAGAGAACTCTTCGGTTTTTGGTTTAATTCTTTTATAAATAAACGCCATTCATTCCAGTTTAAAGCAATGATTTCAGATTCAGGAGTTAATTTTTGTTCAGAAAAAATCCAAGCCTTATCTAAAGAATTAAAAACTAATTCTTTTTGTTTAATTGATTTTTGAATTTCAATAGCGTTATCCTGCTCTTCTTTTTTACAGGAAAAAAGAACGAAGATCAATCCTAAATTATAGAGAAAAAAAGATTTCATTTTAAAAAATTAGAGATTACAAAAATACAACTTTTGTGTAACGGAAACTAAATGTATAGAAGATCTTGAAAGTGCATGGTCATAATTCCGTATATTTGCGCCCTAACTATTTAGGAATGGACACGAAAATTTTGATTATTGGAGCTTGTGGACAAATAGGCACCGAACTTACACAAAAATTACGCCAACTATATGGTGTGGAGAATGTAATTGCTTCTGACATCAGAAAATTAAATATTGATGTGGTAAATGATGGTATTTTTGAAGTTGTTAATGCGCTAGATTACAATCAAATAGAGTTTTTGGTTGAAAAGTATAAAATTACAGATGTTTATCTAATGGCCGCTCTGCTTTCAGCAACCGCTGAAAAGAACCCTGCTTTTGCATGGGATTTAAATATGAACTCGCTTTTTCATGTTTTAAATTTGGCTAAGGCTGGAAAAATTAAAAAAATATACTGGCCATCAAGTATAGCTGTTTTTGGTCCTACGACGCCACGAGAAAATACGCCTCAGTATACTATTATGGAACCTTCGACAGTTTATGGAATTAGTAAGCAAACAGGTGAGAGATGGTGTGAATATTACCACAAACAATATGGTGTTGATGTGCGTAGTTTGCGTTATCCAGGATTAATTTCATGGAGTACTCCTCCTGGAGGTGGAACGACAGACTATGCAGTAGATATTTATCATAAGGCAATTACAGAAGGGAAATTTACCTCGTTTTTATCTGAAAATTCAGGTTTACCCATGATGTATATGGATGATGCTATAAAAGCAACTATAAGTATCATGCAAGCTCCTGCTGAGAATATAAAGATTAGATCTTCTTATAATTTAGGAGCTATGAGTTTTACTCCAGCGCAAATAGCTACAGAAATTCAAAAGCATTATCCCGATTTTACTGTTAATTATGCGCCCGATTTTCGTCAGCAAATAGCTGATAGTTGGCCAGCAAGTATTGACGATTCTTTTGCAAGACAAGATTGGAATTGGCAAAATGATTTTGATTTGGAATCAATGACAATAGAAATGTTTAAGCAATTAAAAGAAAATATTTATAAATAAATCGAATTAATATTATTTTTCTAACTTTTCAATTAAAGCGTCTTCTATAGGCGCTTTAATTTTTATTACCTCACCTGTATTGTTATTTGGTATTGTCATAGACAATACATAGTGTTTAATTTTCCAGTTCTTTCCCTCTTTAATAAGAACACCACTACCTCTACAAATTTTCATTTGAGTTTTGAGTAATTCGTCAAACCAAGCCATTTTTTTATCGGAAGATAAATAGATATTCCTTTCTAAAGCTGAAAAATGCCATGCTTTTCCTTTATCAAAATAAGGCTTAGCAAAATTCATGAAGGCTTCCTTATTCCAATTTTCTGTAGCATCAGTACCTATAAAAACGGATTGCGTTGCCATAGCCTTAAAATAAGGTGCATATTTTGCTTCTGAGGCAGCCTTGTGCCAGTTGTTTAGTAGTACGTTAATTTCAATGTTTTCTTTTGTTTGAGCTAAAGTAAAAGAGCTTGTAAGTAATGATAGTAAAAGAGTTTTATTCATATTACTTGTTTTTAAATTGTGTTTTAAAATAGCTATAGAGAATTTTTAACTGAAATATATTAAAATATTTTATAAATTAAAGTAGATTTTTTTTTAATTACCAAACATAGTGCTAAATTATTTTGACAAGAGAATTACAAATACTTCATTTGAATGGTTTAATGTAAAAATAAAGTTTTCAGGAGTAAATTTAGAGGAGTAGGAAATATAAAAATTCTTTTTTGTTAGGTTTTGTAAATTTATGAAATTATAGGTTTTAAACTGGATCCAAAATATTCTATAGTATTTGAATAATATGTAAAATGAATTTTAAAAAGAAAAGCTCCTCATTTCTGAAGAGCTTTTGCGGTCTGGACGGTAAATGAACTATATTTCTTAGTTTATTGATTTGCAGTGATTTATGAATAGTATTTACTCAACGGTAGAAAACCAGTACAAAGCACTAATTTATATTGATTACAAATAATATTTGATAAAAATAAGGCAAAAGAATTGTTTAATTAAATCATGCGTTATGCGGTTTGATATGTATTGATAAAAAAAGAAAGTTTTTTGTATTTTCGCACAAAAGGAACACTTACAAACAAAAACAAAAACCAATGAGTAAACAAAGCAAAATAACAGTTAAGCACTATCCAAACACAAATTTAAAACCGCAAAGCGAAAACGGAAAACTAAAATATCCGCTTTATGTACAGGTCATTTACAAAAGCAAACCTTATAAATTCAAATCGGAAGACGATTATTTTAAGTATGTTGATGAAAAAGATTTAGAGAATGATTTTATTTGTAAAATGTTAGAAAGTGAAATAAAACGGATTGAAAGAACCGTTAGTTTGATATCGCAAAACAATACAAAACTATTAACCAGTAAAGAGATTTTTAAATGGTCAAAGCCGTTAGATAAAATTATTGAACAAAATTTAGGAAAATTAATAAAAGAAGAGTTTAGCGATGCACCGCCACTATTAACAGACTTAAGTTATACGGAAATTAACCATTTATTGTTTTTTTTAGGTGTAGGTGCTTATGATAAACTACAAATGAATGATAAAATCAGCAGTGTATGGATGATAATAAATAATTTACGTTCTAATTTATTTGAATTTTATAATAAGGATTATTGTTATATAGACTTGTTTTATGGGGATAAATTTTTAGAAATTTACGAAGTATTCGAGGATACTTTTATAGGTAATGATGAATATTTAAAAAAATGTATAGAAAATTTTAGATATTTTATTGATTTGTAAAAATAATTTAAAAGATTAATATTCAAGCGGTTATATAACCGCTTTTTTTACGCTCCAAAAACTTCAATAATAAAATTGAAATTTTTATTAAAAAAACTTGTATTTCAAAATTGAAGTTTTAGATTTGCATAATATTTATTAAAAATAACAACTTTTTAAAACAACAAAAAAAATGGATATTAAAGCAATTAAAGAACAGTTACCAACTGGCGGTATTAAAGAAATTTCAGTTCTGAGTGGTGTGCATTACGCAACCGTACAAGGTTTTTTTAAGGGAAAAAAAACAAAAGAAGATGTAAAAATTATCCAAGTTACAGCTGAATATCTAGAAAATTATAAAACCAAAAAAAACAAAGCAACGAAAAAACTCCAAGAGGTCGCAAAAGCAATTTAAGAAAATCGAATGAAAAAGAATTTTAAAGACTACAAAGAAACTTCAAGAGGTCGCAAAAGCATTTTAACAGAATATAATTAAAAAAATGGTTTTACAGAACATTACAACAGACAACGAGAGCAAACAGCCAATTGATGCACGAAAATTGTATAACGCATTAGGTTATGCAAATGGTCAATTTTCAAGATGGTCAAAAAAGAACATCGAAGATAATCATTATTTTTTTGAAAATACGGATTGGTGCAAAGTTGAGACTATAATCTTTAACAGTGATGGAGATTTAGAACAAGAAAACGACAAAAACCTCGACACAGATGTAGAGCAAAATTTAAAAACGCTCGACATTAATGGAGAGCAAATACCAAACAGAATAAAAAAAGATTACGCCTTAACTTTCGACATGGCTTACCATTTGACTTTACAAAGTAGCACGCAAATAGCACACGAGGTAAGACAGGCACTTATAAACCATAAAAAAGCTACCGAACTAAAAGAAAAACAAATTAGCCTACTCACTCAGGAAGATTTAACAGAAACCGAAAGATATGAAGCCGTTAAAATTATCAACAGAGAAAGTGCTAAAGAAATGAGGTTTTTAGAAATTAAAGCAAAAAAGAGAAAGGAAAAATTAAACTGTTTGATTTTAGGTAAAACCGATATTACAACAGTTCAAAAACTTCAAAACCAATACGAACAACTGAATTTATTTGACAACAACACAAAGCGACTGGAGTAATGGAAAACCTAATAAAAGTTGAAACAATAAACGGAGAAATTATCACAATAGACGGTTTACCATTTTTTGAATTTCAACAAAACACAAAAAACGAATTTAGAGCCAAAGCATTACAGTTAATGCAGTTGACAAATGAGGCATTTAACAAAATAATCTTTGATTTTGGTTGTAAGATGGAGAACCAAAATACGCATCCAAATAGCAAGGGAATTACGCATAAAAGAGAGTTTTGGGAGTGGTTAAATCACGAAATTGATTGCATTTGTTATCAGGGCGTTGATGTATTAAGAACCAAACAAACAGCGGAAAAATACAGAAGCATTTTTCTTACTGGGATTGAAAAATTTTTGATTGACGACACTAAAAACGACGATTTAACCGCATTAATTAAAACAATATGAAACACTGGAGCGATTTCCTAAACACACGCACCCACACCACCAAACGACTGGGAAAAATGGCAAACGAAATGACTTTTGAAGTCCAAGAAAAGCAGCTGCAACTGAACAACGCAAAGGCAAATTTAGAACGGTTAGAACTTCAAATTTGCAATATAATAGCGGAAAACTATAAAAGTGAATGCGAGTACGAAAACGCTATTTTGAACGCAAAGAACAGAGCCATAAAATGGAATAATGAACCCATAGAAAGCCACAAATCAAGTAGCAAAAATTAAAATTAAATAGATAGAAACACTTTCAAAATGAATACAGAACAATTTACAGAATACAACAAAAAAACACTAATTAACATTAACGAACATTTAAAAAATAGCGGCGACTTCATAAACTTACCAGTAAAAAAATCAATCCATTATGAGGATTTTACAAGTCTTGGGATTGATTTAATGATAATTTTAAACGCTATTGAATGTATTGGGTATAAAGGCGAAAACAAAAACTTAATCCTTTGTGCTGAATTAGCGTCTATAGCTCAAAAGTTAATACCTACAAACGAACTATTGTTTTTAGATAGTTTACTAATCAAAGAAGAAAATACAAAAGAAGTATTCAGTAAAATAGCGGATTTGTAAAATGAGTTTAGGAACTAACCCAGTACAAGAATTAGCAGTAAACAAAATCCCATTTAGTAACGCACTGGTTACAGATGTAGAATTTGAAAACGGTAAACAAACGCAGATAATAACAATTTTCAATATTTCAAAAACAAGAATTTAACAACCACGAAGAATTTTAAAAGATGAAGATTTTAAGAATAGAAACAATACACTGCCTACAAAGTGAAAGCTTACAAATTAGAGTTAAACTATTTAACAAAGTGGTTTTTAAATTACCGTTTAAATCAACTTTAAAACCTATTTAAAATGAGTTCAGATATAGCAGTTATAACCATCCCTCTTACAGAATGGAATGAAATTAAGAACAATATAACCACAATAAACAAAAATTTAATAGAGTTAAAAGGCATAGGCAAACCCGAATTTCTGACACCTAAAGAGGTTTGCGAGTTGCTAAAGTGTAGCCGCAATACTTTTCAGAGTTACATTGAAAAGGGATATTTAGAACCAGTGAGAATGAACACTAAAAAGTACAGCAAGCTACTTGTGAAGCGTTCAGATGTTGATTATTTTTTGTTAAGCCGTTCAGAAAATAAAAACTAAGCCAATGGCAAAAAAACGCAGAATCGATGTTTTTACTTTACCAAAAGATACTATTATTGAAGTAATAAGCATTAAAGGCGAAAAGGTTGTAAAAAATAATATGACTTACGAAAACGCATTAAAATTACGAAACAACAAAGGTTGGAAAAATATATTTTATCAGGTTGGATATAGTCATTTTACAGATGGAACCATAGGAAAAAAATAAGAATACGAATACAAAACGATTTAAGGGCAGTTTTCAGCTCCCTTACTTAAAGGATTAAGAAATACTTACTTACAAGAATAAAAAAAACCGCCTTACTTAAGGGCGGTTTTCAACTCTCTTACTTAAGGAGAGTTAAGAAATACTTACAAAAGAATAAACCTTTGTAGTTGGGCAAATATAGTAAAAACGAATGATTGATAAAATAAGGTTTTCAAAAAAAAACCTATCGGAATGCGAAATACAAAAAATAGTAAATACAAGCCGTTTACAGTCATACAGTGCGGACGGATTAAAGCATTACCATAACCAACGAACTAAGAACTTTAACGGTGGTATGTTAATAAAAATTGATACAGATAAAAGTTTGAAAATTGAGGGCAGTTTACACAAATACTGCACGTATTTAAAAAACAAGGAGCTAAACAATTACGATAGTTTTACGATGCGTCAAGCCAAAGAAACACTATTGAAATTGATTGAAAGAACAGGGTTTGAACCTGATAACGTAACCGTTAATTTTTACGAGATAGGTTTGAATATCATCACAGATATTGAACCAAAGGAGATTTTAAAAAACGTTTACAGCATCGGAGATATGGACAAAGAAAAGATTTTTTACATAGACCCAAAATATAAAAACCAAAGCCAAGTAATAACCGAATATCACAAAGACTATAGAATAGTAAACAAGATATACGACAAAATACACGAAATGAAAGATAATAAAAAGCATCCTCCCAATGGAGTTAAAATAGTGCGTATTGAAACCATACATAAGAGGGTAGAAAAAACCTATTTGATTGATTTTTTTGCAAATGAAAATTTAAAGCGATTACAAAAGATTTTCTTTAATAATTGGGATAAGCTTAATTTTTCAATTGAAATAATAGCACCACCAAAAACAAGCATATCAAAAATTGAGTTAGCTAGTCAGTTGTATAAAAAAAAGCCGTGCGAGATTTTGAATGAAATTACAAAGAAGTACAAGAATAACACAATCAGTATAAAGATTTATTACACATTAAAAAGGTTCATAGAGAACTGGGATAACGAGAAAATAAATTTTACACCGACCAAAAGCCTTGTTTTTTCCCAGTGGGAAATATTGTATAATACTGAAAAACAGATATATAATGAAAAAATAAATTTGTATTGATATTCTTTGATAAAAATATTTGCGATAGCGGAGCTTATAAGTACCGTTATTTTTTTTGTCGGAAGCTTGTCGTTAACTTCCGAAAGGAAGCAATACAGTAAACAAAGGCACTCACAGCGTAAAAAGAGCATTATCCAAAAAGTAAAACACATAAATCATAAAAAACCCCGAAATTTTGATAAATAGGTAGTTTTTTACTAATACAATCAAAAACAACCCTAAAAAATAGATGCTTAGCATTTAAGTAGTTGATTAACAGTGAAAACAAGCCTAAAAACAAGTAATTCGAGCCAAAAAAAGGTAAAAAACACCTTGTATAACCATAGCAAGGCAGTTAAAAGATAAAATTTTCAGAGGGGGGCATAAAACTAAAAACATATAAGAAATAAAATCAAAAATTACCCAAAGCAAAAACCCACACCAAAAACGCATAATAACAGATATTAGTTTCGTTTTTCTACCACCTTACTACGGGTTTTTTACTCGAAAACGAATACCGATATTAAAACACCCCTTACAATGAAAAAAACAAAGAAAAAACCCACACCACCAAAGCAAAGGCAAACCTACACCCTAGAAACTAAGGCGAACGCTTTAAGATTATATTTGATAGGATTAACACTTTCAGAAATTAGCAAAATTGTAGATGCACCAGTTCGTACAGTTGAAAAGTGGTATATTTCAGAAAATTGGAAACCTCAAAGAGAAACAAAAGCCGTGCATCTTAAAGCATTGGATTTATACGATAGTGGAAAATCATACAAAGACATAGCTAAGATTTTAAATAAAAGTTTACCCACAATAGGGCGGTATATTAAAATTGCACGAAATGAAACTAACTAAAACACTATACAAGGGACTTTATATAACAGCAGACGGCAAAGCGTGGCGAAATGATTTGAAAATTGAAATAAAACCCAATTCAAAGGGTAAAATCAGATTTAACGACAAATTGCACGACTTAAAGAAATTGATTGAACACAGTAGCCAAAACAAGGTAAAAACAAAGCGCATAGATTACAAAAAGCCAAAACCAACGCAGGAAACAATAAGAGAACTACAACGCAAAGGATTTAAAAGGACGAAAATAAACGGCTTGTATGTATCGAAATACGGCAAAGCATACAACAACGGCAGTAAACAATATTTGACACCAACCGCAAAGGGGGTGATAGTAATAAACGGCAAAGGCTACAACTTTGCAAAATTGATTTTAGAAACATTTAGCAAAATCCCATTTAGGAGCGGTCAAATAAATTTCAAAAATGGCAATACAAAAGATTTCACTGCTGATAATTTAGAATACAAAAGCACCGAGAAAGAACCGACACCAAATACAGCCGATTTAATAAAGTGCATACGATTTTATTTTGAAGTCGATAAGAAACTAAAAAGCAAAAGCCTTATGATTAAATACTATTTGTATGAAATAATAAAAAAACGAGGATTTGAACTAAAATACAAGGGCATTGATTTTGATATGTTTTTAGAATACACAAGAACAGATTTTTTGGTTTTTCCAAAAAATCAAAATAGCACTTTTGAAAAATTCAATTTTACAGTTACCAACGGTAAAAACGCAATAAACAAATATTTGAATTTATTAATATGTGAATGTTTGCAGGATTTTGAAAACGGAATTTTGAAAGTAAAACCATTTAAACCAAAACCACCAACTAAAACAGACAAATTAAGAATGCTACAACAAAAAGTAAATGAATATGGTTTAAACATAAAAATCCCGTTACGAAAGAAAAGCAACAAGGAACTTTTAAACGATTACAGAAAGAACACAAAAACGCTAGATTCAGAAATTGAAGCACTAAGAAACGAACCGCAAAAATAAGGCGGTTTTTTTTGTGCTTTTTGGGTATATAGTCCTTATAGTACTTGAATTATTCATTTTAAATATTTGACTTTAAGTATTTTAAATGGTTTTGCTTTTTAGTGGGTAGAAAATGAGGACAAAAAAAGCCGTTTTTTGGGGTTAATTTTTAAAAGTATTGAATAACTAAGGATAGTATTTTACGTTCTTTTTTTTATTTTTGTTCTATGAAGGACGCAATACAAAAACAAGCAACAAAAAAAGAAAGACTTAACGCAAGAAATAAAAACGTAAGGGATTGTTTTTATTCGACACAAGAAAAGCACCCAAAATATAAAATTGAATACATCATTCAAGAAGTAGCGCAAAAGTTTTATTTATCTTCACGAACTGTAAACGCCATTCTTAGCCACGAGGGTATTTATAAAGATTAAAATATTTTTATATATTTGCATCTCGGTTGTGTATCAATCAAAATAATAGATACCGATTCTACGGATTTGGAGTTGTAGGCGAAAACCCTACCACAACCGATAAATTAAAAGACATTTAAAAAGCAGGAGCGGTGAAATACCCTATCCAGCCCAAACGATAAAAGCCCCAATTTGGGGCTTTTATCGTTTATACAATTTCTACAGCACTGCATTGGGTCAGGTCAGCAGTCCATTGGTTGCCAGTTCTTGCAGTTCTTGCAGTTCTTCAGCTCGTTGGCTCGCATTGGAAGAGTTCAGCACTGCATTGGATCCGTTCAGTAGTCCCCTGGTTGCCAGTTCTTGCAGTTCTCCAGCTTGTTGGCTCGCATTGGAAGAGTTCAGCACTGCATTGGATCCGTTCAGTAGTCCATTGGTTGCCAGTTCTTGCAGTTCTCCAGCTTGTTGGCTCGCATTGGAAGAGTTCAGCACTGTATTGGATCCGTTCAGTAGTCCCCTGGTTGCCAGTTCTTGCAGTTCTCCAGCTTGTTGGCTCGCATTGGAAGAGTTCAGCACTGCATTGGATCCGTTCAGTAGTCCATTGGTTGCCAGTTCTTGCAGTTCTCCAGCTCGTTGGCTCGCATTGGAAGAGTTTAGCATTGCATTGGATCCGTTCAGTAGTCCATTGGTTGCCAGTTCTTGCAGTTCTTCAGCTCTTTGGCTCGCATTGGAGCAGTTCACTAGTCCACCGGTTGCCAGTTCTTGCAGTTCTTCAGCTCTTTGGCTCTCATTGGAAGAGTTTAGCACTGCATTGGATCCGTTCAGTAGTCCATTGGTTGCCAGTTCTTGCAGTTCTTCAGCTCTTTGGCTCGCATTGGAAGAGTTTAGCACTGCATTGGATCCGTTCAGTAGTCCATTGGTTGCCAGTTCTTGCAGTTCTCCAGCTTGTTGGCTCGCATTGGAAGAGTTCAGCACTGTATTGGATCCGTTCAGTAGTCCATTGGTTGCCAGTTCTTGCAGTTCTCCAGCTCGTTGGCTCGCATTGGAAGAGTTCAGCACTGCATTGGAGCAGTTCACTAGTCCCCTGGTTGCCAGTTCTTGCAGTTCTCCAGCTTGTTGGCTCGCATTGGAAGAGTTTAGCACTGCATTGGGTCAGGTTAGCAGTCCATTGGTTGCCAGTTCTTGCAGTTCTTCAGCTCGTTGGCTCGCATTGGAAGAGTTCAGCACTGCATTGGAGCAGTTTAGCAGTCCCCTGGTTGCCAGTTCTTGCAGTTCTCCAGCTCGTTGGCTCGCATTGGAAGAGTTCAGCACTGCATTGGAGCAGTTCACTAGTCCCCTGGTTGCCAGTTCTTGCAGTTCTCCAGCTCGTTGGCTCGCATTGGAAGAGTTCAGCACTGCATTGGATCCGTTCAGTAGTCCCCTGGTTGCCAGTTCTTGCAGTTCTCCAGCTCGTTGGCTCGTATTGGAAGAGTTCAGCACTGCATTGGATCCGTTCAGTAGTCCATTGGTTGCCAGTTCTTGCAGTTCTCCAGCTTGTTGGCTCGCATTGGAAGAGTTCAGCACTGTATTGGATCCGTTCAGTAGTCCCCTGGTTGCCAGTTCTTGCAGTTCTCCAGCTCGTTGGCTCGCATTGGAAGAGTTCAGCACTGCATTGGATCCGTTCAGTAGTCCATTGGTTGCCAGTTCTTGCAGTTCTCCAGCTTGTTGGCTCGCATTGGAAGAGTTCAGCACTGTATTGGATCCGTTCAGTAGTCCCCTGGTTGCCAGTTCTTGCAGTTCTCCAGCTTGTTGGCTCGCATTGGAGCAGTTCACTAGTCCACCGGTTGCCAGTTCTTGCAGTTCTTCAGCTCTTTGGCTCTCATTGGAAGAGTTTAGCATTGCATTGGATCCGTTCAGTAGTCCATTGGTTGCCAGTTCTTGCAGTTCTTGCAGTTCTTCAGCTCGTTGGCTCGCATTGGAAGAGTTTAGCATTGCATTGGATCCGTTCAGTAGTCCATTGGTTGCCAGTTCTTGCAGTTCTTCAGCTCTTTGGCTCGCATTGGAGCAGTTCACTAGTCCACCGGTTGCCAGTTCTTGCAGTTCTTCAGCTCGTTGGCTCGCATTGGAAGAGTTCAGCACTGAACTAAACAAAAAAACCGCCCAATTATGGACGGTTGTATAGTATAAAAAATTTAAAATTTAAAAATTTACGGCTTTCAATTCGTTTTCAATAGTTGTATCCATAATATGCCCATAAATTTGCGTAGTAGCTAGTTTCTTGTGTCCTAAAATCTTTTGAACTGTTGTTATAGAAACGCCTTTGTATAGTAAATATGTTGCGGTTGTGTGGCGTGCAACGTGAAAAGTCAAATTTTTATTTTCAATTTTTGCCAGCTTACAAATTTCCTTTAATTGTCTGTTACAGTGTTGATTTGTCAAGTGCTCAAAACAAAATGCACTGCCAAACTTTTTGTATTTGTTCAGTATCTCGATAGGTTTACCGTTGAATATTGCATATATAGGAATTCTTATATTTTCGTTTGTTTTTTCCATTGTTTTAATCAGCCAATCATTGCCAGTAATAGAAACAATTTCTTTTTTTTGCAAACTAAAAACATCACTATAACGCAATCCAGTATAAACAGAAAACATAAATAAATCCTTTACAGTTTGGTATTTTTTGTTTTCTCCTATCAATTCTAAATTTTCAATCTTTTCAATTTCATTCGGAGTTAAAAAAACCTTTTTACTTTCACTTTGCTTAATTTTAAACTTTCGAAATGGGTAATTTTGCACGTTAATCAAATCTTTGTTTATAGCAAGATTAACGAAACGCTTAATATTTTTGAAATATTTTGAAATTGTGGACTGGGCTAATTTTTTAGATGGAAAATTTTTATAAGTAACTGTTTGTTTTGAAAGATATAAATTAAAATCGTGCAAAAACTCAAAGGTTAAATCTTCAAAATAAATCACTTTCCTAAATTCTTTTAATTTTTTCAAAGTAGCTAATTGACTAGCTTTAGTTTCTTCGCAATTTTCGAGTTGAGAAATTTCAATTTCCATAAACTCAGTAAAAGTTTTAACGGCTTCGCCTTTGAAAAAATCATCTAACATATTAAGATAAAACGCTTTACCGTTGTTGATTCTGTCAAGTTCAAAATTTTCTAAATCTCGGAGGGTCTCACTAATTTGTTTATTGAGCTTAATAGCATTGGGGTAGTCAGTCTTAATAGTTCGTGTTTTGTTGTTCCAGTCTTTCGGCTCAATATAAATGTTAGTAGAAAAATATTTATGCTTACCGTTAAGATAGCACTCAATTTGTATTAAAGCTTTACCATCTTTATTGAGCTTGTTCTTACGGTTGAAAACCGTATTAAATTTAGTTTTATTCATAATAAGTAAGTATTTCTTACTACAAACTTACAAACTAAAATTTAAAATTTGGGTAGAAAATGGGTAGAAAATATATTGATATTCTTTGATATTCTTATTTGTCAAAAAAAGACAAAACCCCAGTAAAATAAGTACTTTAAAAAGAAAACCCCCTAATTTTTAGGGGGTTTTGCGGTCTGGACGGGACTCGAACCCGCGACCCCATGCGTGACAGGCATGTATTCTAACCAACTGAACTACCAAACCTTGCTAACAGTGTTTCTGTTTTGTGAGTGCAAATATACAACTGTTTTTTAGATCTGCAAGTAAAAAAAACGATTTTTTTTAAAAAAAAATCGTTTCAAACTTAACTGTTTGGTTAATAGTCTTTTGTTTTATGTGGAGATGGGTGAATTTTTGAGTGTTTAGTTTTTACTAAGAAGTGTTTAGGGAGTGAGAAAATAGTTGTTTTTTTATGAGGAGTTAAAAAGATGTTGTTTAAGGGTGAAATGTATCAATAAATCAACCTTCAAAGTTTTGTTCTTGATTCTTTAGAAGTCAGTTTAGAGGGGTGAGAAATATCGATTTTTTCTTATTCAGATTATCCAATCTTTTTGCTTAATCCCTAACTTTTGTTCTTGATCCGTAACAATTCCATTTTCATTATCAACTTTTTCAATCATTGAACCATAATGCTCAATTATTTCTGAAATATAAGTTGTCTTAAGCTCATTAGATTTATCTTTTTCTAATAAACTTTGAAAATATTCTAAAGGATTTTTGTTTACATTTTCCACAAATTAAATGTAGTAAAAAAGAATAATAGTAATGTGGAGGTAAATAATAATTGTTGTACCCGTATAAAAAGAGAAAGGTTTTACAAAACGTAAAACCTTTTTTTGCTCCCCCTCTTGGGCTCGAACCAAGGACCCTCTGATTAACAGTCAGATGCTCTAACCAACTGAGCTAAGGAGGAATAATCCAATTTGTCTTAGCTTTTTTATAAAAAAAAGCATTACTTGTTGGTGTAATGCTAAAAAAATGCTCCCCCTCTTGGGCTCGAACCAAGGACCCTCTGATTAACAGTCAGATGCTCTAACCAACTGAGCTAAGGAGGAATAATCCAATTTGTCTTAGCTTTTTTATAAAAAAAAGCATTACTTGTTGGTGTAATGCTAAAAAAATGCTCCCCCTCTTGGGCTCGAACCAAGGACCCTCTGATTAACAGTCAGATGCTCTAACCAACTGAGCTAAGGAGGAATAACCTCATGGTTTTTGTTTGCTAAAACTTGCTCCCCCTCTTGGGCTCGAACCAAGGACCCTCTGATTAACAGTCAGATGCTCTAACCAACTGAGCTAAGGAGGAATGTTATTGCCGTTTTAGCGAGTGCAAATATAAGATAGATTTTTAATTATACAAACACTTTTAGCGAAAAAGTTAAAAAAATTTTTGAGCAATTATTTCGAAAATATCTTTTCCAAATGTTAAAGCCATTAAACTCAATAATATAACCATTCCTATGGTTTGAACAATTTCTGCGGCCTTATCATTTAATTTTTTTCCAGTAATCATCTCTGCTAAGGTAAAAATAGCATGTCCGCCATCTAAACCAGGGATAGGAAGTAGGTTCATGAAAGCTAATCCTATAGAAAACATGGCTGTAAAACCCCAAATAAATTCCCAATCCCATACGGTAGGTAACATTTTTGTAATGCCAATAGGGCTTTTTACTTTTTTATAAGCACCTGTTTTGGGTGATAATAATAATTTGAATTCTTTTATTTTATATTTAATCTGGCTATAAGATTCTTTAATTGCTTCTGGAATAGCTTGTAAAAAACTTATTTGATTTGTTACTAAGTATTTTGTTTTCATTTCTTCATCTGAAGGCATTTTGTTTGTAAAACCCAAATTTCCTTCTGAACTAATTTGTGCTTCTAGGATAATGGGTGATCCTTTTCGTAATACACCCAGCTGTATTTTTTGATTTTTATAAGTTTGTAAAATATCTTTTACTTCATCAAAATATTTTATTTTATTATTATTAATAGAAATAATTTTATCTGCTTTTTGTAATTTGGCTTTTTCTGCTGGTAATCCAGGAATAATAGAGTCTACTACTACTGATTCTAATCTAGGAGAGATGAAGTTTTTGCCCTCTGATGAAATGATTTCTCTTTTGTGTATGTCTGTTATAGGTAAATCTAAATTAATGTTAGCTCTTTTTACAGTAACAGTATTAGCAAACAATATATCAATACCTGCTTTTCTAAGATTTTTATTTACTATTTCTCCATCAATAGCTATAATTTTATCGCCATTTTTAAAACCAATTTTTTTACCAACTTCACTAAAAGCCAATCCGTTTTCTTGAATTTTGTCTGTAGCAATATATTTTTGACCATAAGTGGTAAATAGCATAATATAAATAAACCAAGCCAATATAATATTAACGGTTACACCTCCTAACATAACAATTAGACGCTGCCAAGCTGGTTTTGAACGAAATTCCCAAGGTTGTGCGGGTTGAGCCATTTGTTCTTTGTCCATGCTTTCATCCATCATTCCTGCAAGTTTTACGTAGCCCCCAATTGGTAACCATCCAATTCCCCATTCAGTATAGCCTATTTTCTTTTTTAACAAGGAAAACCAAGGATCCATAAATAAATAGAATTTTTCAACTCGTATTTTGAATAATTTAGCAGGTAGATAATGTCCAAACTCATGTAAAATAACGAGAACGGAAAGAATAAATAGAATTTGTGCGATTTGAATGAGTGTATCCATTTTTACTTTTTAGTGTTTCTATAAAAGCAAAAGTAAGACTTTCGTCTTACTTTTTTAAAAATATCTAATTGAGTCTTATTTTTTTAAGAATTTTTTATGAGCATTACCCTCTGTAGTCTGTATTAATACTTGATAAAGACCATTGGTAAGATGATTAATATTGATTTCTTTTTGATCCGTTTTTAAGACTTCTTGACCTAAATGGTTTATAAATCTAACCTTTTGTAATTTGGCTGTATCAGGTAATTGGATATTTACCTGATCTTTACTTGGGTTTGGAAATAAGTTTGTACTTGCAGATAATTCGAAATTTTCATTAGATAAAGAGGCAATGCTTCCTTTTGAAATAATATCTTTATTTGGATCAAAAGTTACCTGAGTAACAGCTGTTCCTACAGGTAAATCTATTGTGAAGAGCTGACCATTAAAAGTGTTATTTAGTTTTAAATCTAAATATGTTCCATTATTTAATGTTAATCTTATAGGTACTGGCATTTCAAAATAAGAAACATATCCTGTTTCAGAGCTATTAGTAATAGATTGTATTTGATCAATTTTTATTTTTGCTTGATTTATACCTGAATTATATGCTCCAATAGTATAAATAGGATATCCTTCTTTGTATACCCAGTCATTAAAAAATTCTTGTAAACTACTACCATGAACAGTCTCTAAATGTGTTTGAAATTGTGGGGTTAGGGCATATTTATAGGCTAAAATAGGATCGTTTAAATAATTTTGTAGTGCTTGAAAAAAATTAGTATCCCCCATTATATAACGCAGCATGTGAGTAACCATAGCGCCTTTATCGTAAGTAATAAGACTACTAAATATTCTATTCACATCTGTTAATTGCGAATCATATAAATATAAATTACCTTTTTTATCGGATGTAATGTTGCTGATTTTTGAAGATTTCCATGAATTAAAATTAGCTGCACCATCTAAGTGCTGAATTAAGCAACCCGACATATATTCCGTTAGTCCTTCATTTAGCCATACATCTTTCCAGGAGCCACAGGTTACTTTATTACCAAACCATTGATGGGCCATTTCATGAGCTATTAAGCTTCTATCAAAACTTCCCATGAATGAAGTCGTAGTGTGTTCCATTCCTCCTCCCCAAGAAAATTGAGCATGACCATATTTTTCGGTATTGAATGGATAAGCCCCTAATTTTGTTTCAAAAAAATTCATAATAGGGATGGTTTTTGCTAACGAATTGGTAGTATTTGAATTGTCAAATTCAGGATATATATAATCTATGATTGGAAAAGTAGGAGTAGGAGGATTGTTGTTGCCTCCTGCTGTACCTGTATTTTTGATAGTATAGTTGGTTATAGCAATAGCAACTAAATAAGCAGGAATAGGGTAGTTATGATGAAAATGGGTAGTGGCATTTGAACCATTAATTATTCTAGATACCTGAAGACCATTTGAAATACTATTGTATTGTAATGGTGCCGTAATATATACATCAATACTTTCTAATTTATCATTTAAATCATGTTTACAAGGCCACCAGTCTATTGAACCGTAAGGTTCTGAAAGAGTATAGATGATAGGGACATTGTTGTGTGTAGAAGAGGTGAACGCGTCATTTGTGAAAGAAGGAGCTCCGTTATAATTTATTTCTACAGTTTCATTATTACCAGTTGTAAGGATAGTAGGTAAATTAATTATAAGGTTGCCATTGGCGTTGTGAACAAAATTTAAATTAGTATTTCCTTTTTTTACAGAAGAAACTATTAAAGGTTTAGAAAGTTCAAAAGTAACAGTGTTTATGTCTTCTAAAGCTTTAAAAGTTAGCGTTACTTTGCCATTAATATTATAGATGTTAGGGTCAACATCAAACTCTAATTTTCCATAAGTTAAATCGTAATTTTGGGTACTAGGATTTACTTTTAAATTCATTTTTTTTGCTGCAACTTTCATTTCAGATGCAGCTATTCGTTCTGTTTTATGCTCCTCAAAATTTTGAGAAAAACCCAAAACAGATAATAATAAAAAGAGGCTGGTTACTTTTTTCATTTATTTAAAAGAGTTTAGCGGACAAATTTACATAAAAATAAGTCCGCTAAAATGAAATAAAGAAGTCTATTTTTTTTATAAATTAGCAAAAAAATCGTTTCCTTTATCATCTGTAATAATAAAAGCAGGGAAATCTTTTATTTCAATTTTTCTAACGGCTTCCATACCTAATTCTTCAAAATCAACTACTTCTACAGAAAGGATATTTTCCTTAGCTAAAATAGCGGCAGGACCTCCTATTGAACCTAGATAAAAACCGCCGTATTTATGACAAGCGTTTGTTACATCTTTGCTACGATTGCCTTTTGCTAACATAACCATACTACCGCCTACAGATTGAAACTCATCAACATATACATCCATACGTCCTGCAGTAGTAGGGCCAAAACTACCAGAAGGCATTCCTTGTGGCGTTTTAGCTGGACCAGCATAGTATATTGGATGGTTTTTAAAATATTCAGGCATTGGTTTACCAGCATCTAACAACTCCTTAATTTTGGCGTGTGCAATATCACGTGCCACAATTAAAGTACCATTTAATTTTAGGCGAGTTTTAATAGGGTATTTAGATAGTTCAGCCAAAATTTCGTTCATTGGTCGATTTAAATTTATTGTAACAGGTTCTTCTAGGTGAGGAGCTGTTTCGGGTAAGAAACGTTTTGGATTGGTTTCTAATTGTTCTAGAAATATACCGTCTTTTGTTATTTTACCTTTAATGTTTCGATCTGCTGAACAAGAAACTCCCATACCAACAGGGCAAGAAGCTGCGTGACGAGGTAGACGAATTACTCGTACATCGTGTGCTAGATATTTACCGCCAAATTGAGCGCCAATAGCACTCTCTTGGCAAATTTTTTGAATTTTAGTTTCCCAATCTAAATCACGAAAAGCTTGTCCCGACATATTACCAGATGTAGGTAGATTATCGTAATAACCAGCAGATGCTTTTTTAACAGCTGCTAAATTAGCTTCTGCAGAAGTGCCTCCAATGACAATAGCTAGATGGTAAGGAGGGCAAGCAGCCGTTCCTAAATCCATGATTTTCTCACGAACGAACTCATCTAATGATTTTTCATTTAAGAGTGATTTTGTCTTTTGGTATAAAAAGGTTTTGTTTGCAGAACCACCACCTTTTGCTAAAAATAAAAAATCGTATGAGTTTCCTTTTTTTGCGTAAATATCAATTTGTGCAGGTAGGTTAGAACCTGAGTTTTTTTCTTCAAACATTGATATGGGGACAATTTGCGAATAACGTAAATTTTTGTTTTGGTAGGTATTAAAAATACCTTTAGATAACCACTCAGCATCATCTGTACCTGTAAATATATTTTCGCCTTTTTTAGCCATTATAATAGCAGTTCCTGTATCTTGGCAAGAAGGTAATTCACCATCTACAGCAACAACAGCATTTTGTAATAGGTTATAAGCTACAAAGCGATCGTTATCCGTTGCTTCTGGATCATCAATTATGTTACGAAGTTTTTCTAAATGAGAAGAACGAAGCATAAAAGAAACATCTTTCATAGCCTCTTCGGCTAATAATTCTAATCCTTTAGGATCTACACTAAGGATTTCGCGATCTCCTAATTGTTCTGTCTTTACATAATTAGAAGTTAATTTTTTATATGGCGTATCATCTTTTAAAATAGGATACGGATCTTGGTATAAAAAGTCCATTTATATATGTTTTTGATGGGTAAATATACTAATTTATATAAAAAAAGCCGACGATTAGTCGGCAGCGGTTTTTTTTTGAGTGACTATTTTTTTTACGTCATCGGATTGTCCATAAAGCATTTTTTCTAATAAAGGATTTAATGACTCTGGAAAAGAAATCCATGGATTAGTGCCTAAATAGAGTTCTTTTAATAAGGATAATTGATTTAATTCCTCAGGTAAAGTACGTAGCTGATTTTCATCTAAATCAAGATAAGATATCATAGTACATTTACCAATTGATGTAGGTATTTTTTTTATCATATTCTTTTCTAAATTCAAATAACCTAATTTGGATAAATTACCTATTTCTTCGGGTAATACTGTTATTTTGTTTTGATTTAGATTGAGTGTTGTGAGGTTCATAAGTAGTCCTATTTCCACGGGACATACTTCTATTTTATTTTTTTCAGCATTTAATACTTTTAAATTTCTCAAGTTTTCTATACCTAGGAAAAAAGTTTTAACCGTATTATTGGAAAAATTTAATTCTGTAAGATTAATCATACCTGCCATTTCTACAGGCAAATCAGAAATTTTATTAAAGCTAATATCTAATTTTTTTAACTTACTTAACTTAGCGACTGATGGAGAAACATATTCCATTTTATTTTTATTCAAATCCAATTTTTCTAAACAAGCTAATTTGCATATTTCAATAGGAAAACGTTGAATAAGGTTATTGGTTAAATAAATTTCTTTTAATTTGGTTAAATTCGTTATTTCAATAGGCAAGGAAACAATTGAATTATTTTTGAGATATAACTTTTCTACATTCACGAAATAGCCAATTTCAGGAGGGATCTTGGTCATTTGTTTGTTGGATAAGTCTAATATTTTTACAGTTGCAGGGTTTTCACAAAATAAATCATTTTCAACGCGTTGATTACTTTGTGCATTTGTTAAAATACTAAAAAGCAGAAGTAAAGTGCTTACTCCATTTAATGTTTTGATCATAATGTATAATTTGGGGCTGGTTAATTTATTTTTATTTTTCGTCAGTACATAAAAATTCTATATCTTTTAATAATTTTTCTACTTCTTCTCTTTTGGTGCCATCATAAAATCCTCTTACGCGCTTCTTTTGATCTATTAGTACAAAGTTTTCTGTGTGAACCATATCATAAAGTTCTTCAGGTTTGCCTGTTTTAACAGCTAAATAGGATTTTCTAGCAATATAATAAATATCCTTTTTATTACCTGTAACTAAATTCCATTTACCACTAATAGCACCTTTTTCTAATGCGTATTTTTTTAAAACAGGAACACTATCTATATCGGGTGTTACAGAATGGGAAAGGAGCATAACTTTAGGATTATTTTTAATTTGATCTTGTAACCAAGACATATTATTCGTCATCAAGGGACAAATAGTTTGACAACTTGTAAAAAAGAAATCGGCAACATAAATTGTATTTTCATAATCCTTTTGAGTTACAATTTTTCCGTCTTGATTAGTAAAAGCAAAATCAGGAATCAAATGTTTATTCGCAATATGTTGTACAGTAGTATCTACTAATTCAGGATTAACCATTGAAGGGGTATAAATAGGCAATGTTTTCTTAGGTTTTAAAACCATATAAAAAAGAGAAATACATAACACAGAAATTACACTTAGTGTAATGAGAAAAATACGATACTTTTTTATTCTTTCAATCATAACATAACTTAACTTTATACAAAGGTATAAAACCTAATTAAGGAGCAAAATACTAATTCTTTCTTAAATTAGTTTTTTAGAAGATGACTAAACAATATTTTTGAATATATATTGTAACAAAAAAGCGATAAAGTATACTAACTGTCATTAAATAATATAGAAGAAAACAGAAATATGAGAAGAACTGTATGGAGTGCCATGGCACTATTATCCTTGACTTCGATAAGTGCTATAGCACAAGAAAAACCAGGAATTAACCTAAATTACATGGATAAAAAGGTAAAACCAGGAGATGATTTCTTTCGCTATGTAAACGGAGCTTGGTATGATAAAACAGAAATTCCCGCAGATAAAACACGTTGGGGAAGTTTTGATGAGTTGCGTTTTAACACAGATAAAGATGCTTTAGCAATCCTTAAAGAAGCTATATCTAAAAATTTAGATGCAAAATCAGATCAAGGAAAGGCAGTAAATGTTTATAAAACCTACATGGATACCATTGTAAGAAATAAAAGAGGTATCAAACCTTTACAACCTTATTTAGAAAAAATTAATGCTATTAAGAATGTACAAGATCTTAATAAATTAATTACAGAATTAACCCCAGAAGGCGGTATAGGATTTTATAATGCAGGTGTTGGTCCCGATGCTAAAGATTCTAATAAAAACGTAGTTTACATTAGTTTAGGAAGTTTAGGTCTGCCAGATCGTGATTATTATATTTCAGATGATAAAGATTCTAAAGAAAAACGTGAAAAATATGTTTTACACCTAACACGTATGTTGCAATTTTTAGGTGAAAAACCAGAATTAGCAAAACAAAACGCAGAGAAAATCTTAGCTCTAGAAATAGAAATGGCTAGACCTAGATTAGATAGAGTACAGCGTCGTGATAGGAGGAATACATACAACCCGATGACTGTTGCTGATTTACAAAAATTAACACCATCAGTAAACTGGGCTGCTTATTTACAAGGAATAGGAATTGGTAAAATAGACCAAGTTATTGTTTCACAACCTAAATATATGGAAGCTTTAGAAGCTATTTTTAAAGCTAATAAGATAGAGGATTGGAAAGCTTATTTACGTTGGATTTTATTAGATGAATCATCAAGCGAATTAACTACTGAAATAGAAAAAGCAAATTGGGATTTTTACAGTAAAACCTTACAAGGTGCTTTAAAAGAAAGACCCCGTGAAGAAAGAGCTTTACAAGTTGTAAATGCCACTGTAGGGGAAGCATTAGGGAAATTATATGTTGAAAAAAAATTCCCAGCAGAAGCAAAAGCAAAAGCAAAAGCAATGATTGAAAATGTATTTCTAGCTTTTGAAAATCGTATAAATAAACTTCCTTGGATGACTCCAGAAACACGTAAAGGAGCGATTGAAAAATTACGCAAGTCAACTATTAAAATTGGATACCCTGATAAGTGGAAAGATTATTCTAAACTAGAAATTGTAGCCAAGGAAGCTGGTGGGAATTATTTTGAAAACATGAAAAATGTTGCAAAATGGGCGTATCAAGATGATATAGAAAAATTAAATAAACCTGTTGATAAAACAGAATGGGGCATGTCTCCACAAACGGTTAATGCCTATTTTAACCCTACCTATAATGAAATTGTATTCCCAGCCGCTATCTTACAACCGCCATTTTATGACTACAAAGCAGATGAAGCAGTAAATTACGGTGGAATTGGAGCCGTAATAGGACATGAGATTTCACATGGTTTTGACGACTCAGGTTCTCGTTATGATGCTGATGGAAATTTAAAAAACTGGTGGACAGATGAAGATTTAAAACAATTTACAGGGTTAGGAAATGCTTTAGCATCACAATACAGTGCTTTACAACCACTGCCAGGTATTTTTGTTGATGGAAAATTTACTCTAGGTGAAAATATTGGCGATCTAGGAGGTGTTAATGCCGCTTATGATGGATTACAATTATTCTTAAGTAAAAATGGTAGACCTGCTGCAATTGATGGTTTTACGCCAGAACAACGTTTCTTTATTTCATGGGCAACTATATGGCGTTCTAAAATGAGAGATGAAGCAATCAAAAATCAAGTAAAAACAGATCCACACTCTCCAGGAATGTATCGCGCCTATATACCACTTACAAACGTAGACGCTTTTTACCAAGCTTTTAATATTAAAGAAGGAGATAAACTCTTTGTTAAACCTGAAAATAGAATTAAAATTTGGTAATCTAAAATAATTCAATAAGATTGTAAGCCCTTGAAGATATCATGCCTTCAAGGGCTTTTTTTATCCAGATCTAAAGTGTTAAAATAAATACAATATTGTGAAGTACTTTGATTCTTATCCGTTTTTATTATAAATTGCCCAAATAAAATGGTACATTTGTAGGTTAGAAAAATATAAATGATGATAGAAATCAAGAACATTTCGCGCTCCAGAGCGCAAGAGTCGTCGGCGGCTATCGAACGACTGTACATTACTATGAGACATTTGTTTAACAGAGGGTTTTATAAACCGATGGGCGTTTCAGGCGATACTTTACGCGAAGCTTTATTAGAACTTCGTCCAGAAATTTATGGTTCCATTGCAGAAGAAAAAGTAGAATTAAACGGCTTATTGTATGTAATTGAACGGTTACCTGTAGGAATTGAAGAATGCCGTTATATCAACCTAACTTCTGATGAAGGCTATTCTAATTCTCATTTTCAACCTATTGTTCCTCCTAAACGTCGTAGAAATTGCTACAGAATAGATGATGAACAAATGAATGTAGAAATTACAAGAGGACGTTCAGATATTTATGATATTTTAACCCACTTGACGTTTATTTTTGTAGAATCACACAAAATTAAAGATCGTGTGTTAATTGATGATGAAGGAAAAGTATCACGTGATTGGCAAAAATTAGAACAAGCAGCATTACAAACCAAAAAATTAACATTAATAGAACGTGAAAAAGCTATTTCTCATGCTGCTAATGTGTTAGGAAGAACTTTTGCTGAAGTAAACAGTATTTATGATTCTTTCGGAAACGCGTCACAACCAGATCGTTTTTTGCATGTAATCTATTGGTTAGGAAAATTAGCAATAGAAGAAGTTGTTGATAACAATAAACGCACAATTACTTTTAGTCCAATTTTAAGAGAACGTTTAGGACACCATATTTATGGAGATATTTGGGCAACAAACATTAAAAAGAAATTAGCTGATAATAATTTGTTAGAAAGACCGATTCATATCATTAGTGCTAATATGCACAGTGTAATGAATTCAGTATTTGCACCTTATGTTTTAGCCTCTAAATACAAAGGAAAAGGAGAGTACCAAATTTATGAAGATTTATCGGCATCTGGTAATAAAGAACTGCGTAAAAAAGTAGAAGATTTTGCTCTACAAAATGGTATGATTTCAATACCCGATACATCAGGAACCAATATTGATGTTCAGATTTTTGATACAGCTAAATTTGATTGGAAAAAAACAGCTTTCCCTTTAACAAATAGTATGACTCAAGCTCCTGTTCTAATTGTAATGGATTATGCTTTTGGTGAACAAGCTTTTGAAACAATTGATGAATTATTAAAGCCCTATAAGACAGAAAAAGGGAAGGTGTTTTTGAATGTAGAATCCGTTTCCATCATGGGGAAAGCAGGAATCCTTGAAGGAGGCAAAGGAGATATTATGATCCCTAATTCACATGTTAATGAAGGAACAGCTGATAATTATCCTTTTGAAAATGAACTAACAAAAGAACTATTTGAAGGAAACGACATCCCAGTCTACGAAGGTCCTATGATAACCGTTTTAGGAACTTCTTTACAAAATAGAGATTTGCTTAAATTCTTCCACGAATCTACTTGGGCAGCTATAGGTTTAGAAATGGAAGGAGCGTATTATCAAAAAGCTATTCAATCAGCTTCCAAAATACGTAAAAGCATCAACCCCGATGTAAAAGTACGTTATGCGTATTACGCATCAGATAATCCGTTAGAAACAGGAAGTACACTGGCTTCAGGAGGATTAGGAACTACAGGTGTAAAACCTACCTATTTAATTACAATAAAAATTTTAGAGCAAATATTCTGTTAGAATATAACATTTCCTCTTATTTAAACTTTATACTAGACATAATTAATGGAATCAAAATCATTCGTAAAAATTTAAAATGACCCCTTATTTTAAATGAATGATTTCCGTTAAAAGACTTTAAAAAAAATAAAAGTACTACAATATGTATTCCTTATTGTACATATTGTAGTACACAAATAAATCAAATATTAATAAATTAAAAGCAAGCACTTATTATATAGGGCTGTTTTTATAATTCAAAAAATTATGAGACAAACAATTTTTCTATTTTTTCTGTTTGCATTAGGAATTAATGCGCAGAGTACCGATTTTGATAAAATGCTAGATAATATTAAAAGTGAATACACCCTAAATCCAAATAAAAAGAACATTGATGCTATTAGATTACTCTTAAAGACGGACGGTTCTTTTAGCGATATTGATTATACATTAAAGGATGAGGATTTAAGACTTCACCTTAGTAGAATATCTCGTTTAGCCCAAGCTTATTCAAATTCGAAGAATACATATTATCATGATCAATCTGTTTATAACGATTATATTAAATCTATAGAATTCTGGATTACCACAAATCAGACTCCTTCAAACTGGTGGTATAGACATATTGCATATCCTAAAGAGATGAATAAAGGACTTGTCTTTGTAATTGAAGAAATTAAAACCCAAAATGCAGCTCTTTATAAGCAAATTATTGATTATCAAGAATGGGCTTATTTACAACAAGACCACATGGAAGGCGCTAATGGAGCAGATAAAACCATAGGGGCATTTGTTGCGGCAGTAGTAGAAAAAGATGCAAAATTACTAAAAGATTTTAGTGATTTGATGAGGAGATTAACATCTATTCAAGATGGAGGAGAAGGTATTGAAAAAGATTATGGATTTTATAGTCACAGTGGTAACGGTAGGCAAATATACACTTTTGGATACGGAAAAGAATATTTAAAGTCAGTACTTGATTATTTCGTATTTACAAAAGGAACACAATACAATGTTCAAACGTTAGTGAATTTAGAAAAAATGGTAATTGATCATGCCCAATATCTTTTTCATGCGGGAAATTACGATCCTAACCCAACAGGAAGATACAATAATACTTTCGAGTATATGAATGATTTAAAAAATATCGTTACTAAAATGGTTGCCTTAAATACAGCTAATAAATCAGCATTACAAGATGCCCATGATAGAATGTCAGGTCAAAAAAAGGATTTAGAAGGTAATAAAATGTTCTGGAGAGGAGATTATATGGCACATAAAAGATCAAATTTCTTATCTACAGTGCGAATGACTTCAACTAGAACAGTAGGTGCTGAAGCAGGTAATAACTCAGGTAATTATAACTATTATGCTGGGGCAGGAGTGAATTACACAATTCATACAGGAAATGAATACAATGGAACATATTTTTCTAAATTTAACTCAAGACAATTTCCAGGAACAACTGTTGAACAAAACACAATAACATTACCTGTACCTAATTGGGGAAAAGAAGGTAAAAACAATAATGATTTTGCAGGAGGAGTATCTGATGGAAAAAATGGAGCATCAGCTATGATCTATGATAAACAAGGTATAACCGCTAATAAATCATGGTTTTTTATAGGAGATTTAGTGCTTGCATTAGGTTCAGAAATATATCAAACGAATGGAACTGCGGATGTGTATACAACGCTTAACCAAACAAATTTAGACTTGTCTAAAGTGTCATATTTTCAAAATAACAATCGTTTCCAACCAAGTGCTAATGTAGATATAACAAATAACGCTAATACATTTGTGTTATCTTCTGGTATTGGGTATGTACCTTTTGATAGTAATACATATACTATTTCTACGAAAAATGATCTTTTTAAAATGTATATAAATCATGGTGTTAATCCTAGTAAACTAAAATATGCGTATTTATTAATGCCAAATGTAACGGATGCTACTATTGTAAGTGAAGCAGCAAAAGCAAAAAGCAATTTAAAAATTGAATCTCAAAATGAATTTTGTCATGCTGTATATGATTCTACAACTTCTCAGTATTATATTGCTTTTTTTAAACCATATACCTTAAATTTGTCGAGCGGATTAGTTGTTAAAGTAGATAATCCGTGTATGCTAATAATCAATAATAATGCTAATAAATTTTATGTTTCAAATCCGTATGGTGAAAATGCAAGTTTCCAAAATATAAAATTGTCTATTACTAAAAATTCAAGATCTTTGTTTGATAATGATATTAAAATCATGAAATCAAATGAAAGTGGTAAAACATTTGAATATGCTTATTCAAGTCTTGGTGTTATTCAAGCAAGATTAAATAATAGTTTATCTTCAGAAGAAAATATTAATATTACAAAATCAGAAGGGAAACTAAAAATAGAATCGAAAGAGAATATGCGAAATATAGAATTATATGATATTAATGGTAGAATGATCTTTTCAAGAAAGAATGTTAATGATCGTGAAGTATCTGTAGATGTAGCTGGTAAAGAAGGAATTCTTATATTAAAAATTAACGAAAATAAAACAATAAAGATATTCTAATAATGAATTTTATAGAGACCAAACTAAGAGGTTGTTTTGTATTAGAACCTAATGTTATTCATGATGAACGAGGTTATTTCATGGAAAGTTTTAATCAAAACACTTTTAATAAAGGAATAGGGAAAGAAGTAAATTTTGTACAAGACAATCAATCGTATTCTTCAAAAGGCGTTTTGAGAGGATTACACTACCAATGCGGAGAATATGCCCAAGCTAAATTAGTACGTGTACTAGAAGGTGAAGTGCTAGATGTAGCGGTAGATTTACGTCCTGATTCCGATACGTATGGTCAATCTTATAGTATCTTATTAACGGCTGAAAATAAAAAACAGTTTTATATTCCAAGAGGATTTGCTCATGGATTCATTGTATTGAGTAATAAGGCCTCCTTTTTTTATAAATGTGATAATTTTTATAACAAAGAAAGTGAAGGAGGACTCATTTATAACGATCCAACTCTAGCAATTGATTGGGGTATACCTGAATCAGAGTTGATTATATCCGGAAAAGATAAAATATTACCAACTCTAGAAAATGCTCGAAAGGTATGGTAGTTTTAGTAACAGGAGCTTCAGGACAACTAGGCCAGTCATTACAATTTATTGCATCTCAGTACGCTGAGATGCAATTTATTTTTGCTAACTCACAAGATTTAGATATTACAAATCAAGATCAAATAAATACTTTTTTTGATCATAATGAAATTGATTGCTGTATTAACACAGCTGCCTATACAGCTGTAGATAAAGCGGAATCAGATCAAGAAAAAGCATATCTAGTTAATGTAGTTGGTCCTAAAAATTTAGCTATAGCTTGTGAAAAAGTAAAAGCTACATTAGTTCACGTGTCAACAGACTTCGTTTTTAATGGTTTGAATAACGTACCTTATTTAGAAACAGATCAGACGAATCCATTAGGCGTGTATGGACAAACTAAGTTAGAGGGAGAAAAAGAGGTAATAGCCAATTGTACCAAACATTTTATTATTAGAACTTCTTGGGTGTACTCTCAGTTCGGAAATAATTTTATGAAAACAATGCTTCGATTGGCTCAAGGACGTGAGGAACTAAATGTAGTGGCAGATCAAATTGGAACGCCAACGAATGCTGTGGATTTAGCAGATGCAATTTTAAAAATTTTAGAACAGCAATCTACAATTCATAATTCATTCGGTATTTATAATTTTAGTAATGAAGGTGTGTGTTCTTGGTTTGATTTTGCAGTAGAAATTTTTAAACAAAATTCAATATCTATAAAAGTAAATCCAATACCAACGAAGGATTACCCAACGCCAGCTAAGAGACCTAATTATAGTGTGTTGGATAAAACAAAAATTAAAACTAATTTTAGCATTAGTATTAAAGATTGGAAAGAATCATTAGCGCAAACAAAATTACAATGAAAAGAATTCTTATAACTGGAGCTGCAGGATTTTTAGGTTCTCATTTATGTGATCGTTTTATCAAAGAAGGTTACCACGTTATTGGTATGGATAATTTGATAACAGGTGATCTAAAAAATATCCAACATTTATTTAAGCTTCAAAATTTTGATTTTTACCATCACGATGTTTCAAAGTTTGTGCATGTCCCTGGAGAATTAGACTATATTCTTCATTTTGCTTCTCCAGCATCACCAATTGATTATCTAAAAATTCCTATTCAAACTTTAAAAGTAGGTTCCTTAGGAACGCATAATTTATTAGGGTTAGCTCGAGTAAAAAAAGCACGTATTTTAATTGCTTCAACTTCAGAAGTATATGGCGATCCGTTGGTTCATCCTCAAACGGAAGATTATTTTGGTAATGTAAATACTATAGGACCCCGTGGTGTATATGATGAAGCCAAACGGTTTCAAGAATCCATTACGATGGCATATCATCGTTTTCATGGGTTAGAAACACGTATTGTACGAATTTTTAATACCTATGGACCTAGAATGCGTTTAAACGATGGTCGTGTAATTCCCGCTTTTATTGGTCAAGCCTTAAGAGGCGAAGATTTGACTATCTTTGGTGATGGTAGTCAAACACGTTCTTTTTGCTACGTAGATGATCAAATAGAAGGTATTTATAGATTGTTATTGTCAGATTATTCTTACCCTGTAAATATTGGTAATTCGGATGAAATAACAATCAAAGATTTTGCAGAAGAAATTATTAAGCTGACGGGAACAGATCAGAAAATCGTATACCAACCGCTTCCAGAAAATGATCCTTTACAACGTCAACCTGATACAACAAAAGCAAAAGAAATTTTAGGATGGGAAGCTAAAGTATCACGTAGTCAAGGTATGAAATTGACGTATGAATATTTTAAATCACTTCCTAAAGAAGAATTATTAAAAGAAGAACATAAAGATTTTAAAGAGTATATCCGTTAATCAATGGCAGTAGGTAGATATTCAAAATATATTAGACCTATTTCTTATTTAGTCGACTTTCTTTTGATTGTTTGGCTATTGCTGTTGTTGTTTCCTGTTCTTACATTTAATCTAAAAGAAATCATCTCTTTACTTATTGTTTGGACGATTACATCTAATTTTACAGAGTTTTACGAAATATATCGTTTTACAGCACCTGTTAAAATTTTTTTTAAGACTCTGAAGCAATTATCAATATTTTCTTCCATATTTATTACACTTATTTTTATTTTAGAAAAAGGAGTTACTCATCAATTAGTTTTTAAATACCTTTTTTGTTTAACCCTTTTTGTTACTTTTTTTAAATTCGGTATATATTATTCTTTAAGGAAATATCGTCAACTTTTAGGAGGTAACTATAGAAGAGTAATTATTATAGGTCAAAAAGAAAAAGCAATAGAATTAGCTGATTTTTTTAAACAAAATAAAGACTTGGGGTATAGATTATACTCCATGATTTCTGAGAATATTTCTTTTATAGAATTAAAAAAAATAATTAAAGAACAGTCAATAGATGAAATTTATTGTGATTTGAATAGTATTTCAAAAGAGTATTCAGATGATGTCATTGCCTATGCGCATAACCACTTTAAGACCATAAAATTAATACCAGATAATTCCGCACTTTCTCATAATATGTCTTTAGATTATTATGGATATATTCCGTTGATTTCAATTAGAAAAACACCTTTGGAATTATGGTTTAATCATTGGATAAAGCGTTTGTTTGATATTCTTTTTTCATTTTTAGTTATCCTTTTCGTGCTTTCTTGGCTTATTCCTTTGATTGCACTTTTAATTAAAATAGATTCCAAAGGTCCTATTTTTTTTAAACAACAAAGACATGGAATTAATAATCAAAGTTTTGATTGTTTTAAGTTTCGTTCAATGAAAATCAATGATTTGGCAGATAGGCAATTAGCGTCTAAAGATGACGAGCGTGTTACCGCACTTGGTAAATTTTTAAGAAAATCAAGTATAGATGAAATGCCACAGTTTATTAACGTCTTATTAGGAGATATGTCAGTGGTTGGTCCTCGCCCTCAAATGTTAAGCGTTAATGAAGATTATGCACAACGATTTGATAAGTTTATGGAGCGTCATTATATCAAACCAGGAGTTACAGGCCTCGCTCAAATTAAAGGATGTCGAGGAGAAATTCTTACGGATCAAGACATAGAAGACCGATTAAAATTCGATTTGTTTTATATTGAAAACTGGACTCTTTTACTTGATATAAAAATTATTTTAGTGACTCTTAAAAAATTCATTTTAGGAGATGAAAAAGCGTATTAAATGAATGATTTAGTTTCTATTATAACACCTGCTCATAATTCTGCAAAATACATAGCAGAGACAATACAATCAGTTCAATCACAAACATATACAAATTGGGAAATGTTGATTGTAGATGATTATTCTTCGGATGAAACGGTAGGGATTATTGAACGTTTTATGAAAGATGACAAACGGATTTACTTGATAAAATTAAATCAAAATTCAGGAGCATCAAAAGCAAGAAATGAAGTAATAAAATTAGCAAAGGGTAATTATATGACTTTTTTAGATGCTGATGATCTTTGGTTTCCTTCTTTTATTGACACAAGTATCAAGACAATAGAACAAACTGGAATTAATTTTGTCTTTTCTTCATACAAAAGATCAAATGAAAACTTAGAGTTTGTTTATTCCGATTTTATAGTTCCACAAAAAGTTACTTATACAGATATATTAAAAACAAATTCTATTAGCTGCTTAACAGCTTTTTTAAATGTAAAAGTGTTAGGAGTAAAGGAAATGCCTGATATTTTAAAAAGGCAGGATATGGGATTGTGGTTGAAATATCTAAAAGAAATACCCTATGCTTATGGTATTCAAGAACCACAAGCAATTTATAGAATTAGACAAAATTCACTATCTCGAAATAAAAAAGCATTGGTCAAATATCAATGGCAATTTTATAGACAAGTTGAAAAATTATCTATTTTAGAATCTATTCATTATATGATTCAATGGACTTTTAGAGGTTTTTTGAAATATAGAAATTAAAGTTGACTTTGAAATTGTTTTAATTTGCCTCTGTTACTTCTTAGTAGTACGTTTTTTCGATTATAAGTAAAATGTAGATTAGGTTCTAAATATAAATTAATAGCTTCATTTATTTTATTAATTTGTTCTAGAGTTAATTCTTTTTCGCTAACATAATCAATTTCGAAAGTATTGATTTTAGTCTGTTTAATAATAAACTCTTTTACATTTCCGTCATCTTCTATGATGCTTTTTGTAACATAATAAAAAGTAAGACCAGGGGCTTTTTTTCCACTTGGTAAAATGGCTATATCATTAGTCCGTCCTACCAATTTTTTTAGTAAAGGTTTTGTAGGGGAACTTTTTTCATCAATAATCCCTATATCTCCTATATCATAGCGTATAAAAGGATGGGCTTTGTTGTAAAGGGAGGTAATGATAATGCGACCTTCTTGACCGAAAGGTAATATTTGGTTGTTTTTATCTACTATTTCTATGAATAATGTTTCATTATTAAGCTGCCAACCGTTATTTGTATTTTGAAAAGCAATTAAATCTAATTCTGAAGCACCATATTCATTAATTACAGGAATGCCAAATTGTTTTTCAATTAAAATTTTATCTTCATCAAATAACATTTCAGAAGTAACAAAACAGGCCGTCAGAGTAGGACAAAGATCTTTTAAGACTAGGTCTTTTTTTTGTAAAAATTTACTAAAAAGTACAATGGAACTGGTATATCCATTGATGTGATCAAATTTCTTTTTTTTAAATTTTTGTAAAATATTTTCTAGAACTTTGTCGGATAAATCAAAAATAGAAAACCGATAACGATTACTGAAAAAATCTTTAATTCTTTCTTTAGTATATCCAAAAAAATCTAAAGGAATACCATAAAATCGAGCTTGGTAGCTTTTATTAAAATCAATGTTATACCAGTTAAATCGGTAAATAATGGATGCCCAAGTAATAGCATGAGTATACTTGTCTTTTGCAAAAATAAAAGGATCACCACTAGAACCTGATGTTTTGTTTTTAAAAATATTTTTTTCAGTAAAACCTTTTGAAAGCCTTTCTTGTAAAGGTTTTTGAAAATCTTTTTTAGTCATTATAGGAATGTCTTCCCAATTTTTAATATTCTTATTTCCTATAAAGTTCTTATAATAAGAATTGTTTTGAAGGTGATATTTTAAAATTTCCTTTTTTTTCTTCTCAACAAAATCTGTACGGGATTCTACGGGAAGAGCCATTATGGTATTAAATTCTGTTTTAGCCTCCTTCATAGGGAAACCATTTAATTTTAAAGCCCAATCGAAAAAACGAAACATATTGTTTTTTTCCAAAAATAAGAAAATACAAGCTTTCATAATCATTTTAAACCCATTATTTTTGTACCGCAAATGAATCCTAGAACGAGCTTATATTATACTCAAATAGCTAGTTAGGATATAACAACACAACACTATGACAATTTTACTTTTAGGTTCAGGCGGAAGAGAACATGCTTTAGCTTGGAAAATGCTCCAAAGTTTGGAATGCACAAAATTATTTGTTGCACCAGGAAATGCAGGAACAGGATCAATAGCAACAAATGTTTCTATTAATCCATTAGATTTTAATGCAGTAAAGAGTTTTGTAATAGAAAACAAGGTTGAAATGCTTGTAGTAGGTCCAGAAGATCCATTGGTAAATGGTATTTATGATTATTTTAAAAACGATTTACAATTACAAAATATTCCTGTAATAGGGCCTTCAAAAATAGGAGCTCAATTAGAAGGGAGTAAAGAATTTGCCAAGCAGTTCTTAGTAAAAAATAATATTCCAACCGCTCGTTATGAAAGTTTTACAAAAGAAACAGTAGAGGAAGGTTGTCAATTTTTAACAACTCTTAAGTCCCCGTATGTTTTAAAAGCGGATGGTTTAGCTGCCGGAAAAGGGGTTTTAATTCTACATGATCTAGTTGAAGCACAACAAGAATTACGAAATATGTTAGTGGATGCTAAATTTGGTGAAGCCTCTTCAAAAGTAGTTATTGAAGAATTTTTGGATGGTATCGAATTAAGTTGTTTTGTTTTAACAGACGGTAAATCATATAAAATTTTACCAACGGCTAAGGATTATAAACGGATAGGTGAAGGAGATACAGGACTAAATACAGGAGGTATGGGGGCTGTTTCACCAGTACCATTTGCTGATTCCGTTTTTATGGAAAAAGTAGAAACACGTATAGTAAAACCAACAATTGAAGGTTTACAAAAAGATAGTATTGATTATAAGGGATTTATATTTATCGGATTGATTAATGTAAAAGGAGAACCTATGGTAATTGAGTACAATGTACGTATGGGCGATCCAGAGACGGAGGTAGTAATGCTTCGTATCAAATCAGATTTAGTTAAATTATTTCAAGCTGTAGCAAGAGAAGAATTATATACAGCTATTTTAGAAACGGATGAAAGAGCAGCTACTACAGTAATTGTAGCTTCAGGAGGCTATCCTGAAGATTATGAAAAAGGAAAAGTGATTACAGGATTTGATAATATAGTAACAGATTCAATTGTTTTTCATGCAGGAACTAAAAATGAAAATGATGCAATTGTAACGAGTGGAGGTAGGGTGTTGGCTGTTTCTTCTTATGGTATAAATTTTGCGGAGGCTTTAGAAAAATCATACGATAGCATAGCCAAAATCTCTTTTGATAAAATGTATTTTAGAAAAGATATAGGCAAGGATCTAAAGGAAAAATATTAGATTATTCTTTTTATTTGTATTGAAGTGATTTAAACTTTTGATTGGATGCAAAATAATAAGGATTTTTATTCTAAATTTTAGCTTTTTTGCATTGCATAGCGGCGTTAAAGAGTAAAAAAATGCCACGATAAAGTTATCGTGGCATTTTTTTTATTTTAAAAACGAATGAGCTGTAGTATCTTGTTGGTCTTCGTTATTATCTTTGAATATTTTTAATTGCTTAATCCAATACCAAATATAATAACAAATAATTGCCCATAATACCCAGTTAATAAGGTTTGCAACCCACCAGTTTTCTAACTCCATGGAGCGCATTAAGTCGTGTGGAGCAAATAAAACAGCTTCAAATAACCATTGAATTGCTTCAAAAATTGATTTCATCATGATGAATGTATTATATTTACACAGCAAAAATATAAAATATACTTATGATTACAAGTGTTTTTAGTAAATCTCGACCAATAAATTATGTAATAGTGATAATTTTATTGGTGATTTGTTTTTTGTTTTACCAATTCAATACTAGTTCTCTAGATTTAACAGGAATAGAAATTGGGCAAAAAAGCATATTGTTACTACTATTAGTAGGGTCTTTGTTAATTACCAATTTTATTACAAAGAAAAATGGTTTGAGTAAAGATAATAGTTATACCTTCTTATTGTTTTTTATTTTTTTAATATTATTTCCAGATACACTATCGGATCTAAAATTAATCCTATCCAACGCTTTTATATTATTGGCTTTACGAAGATTGATTTCTATGCACTCTATGATTACGCCTAAAGAAAAAATTTTTGATGCTTCATTATGGATTTTTTTAGCTTCCTTGATTAATTTTTGGTGTATTCTTTTTTTATTACTTGTTTTTTCATCTATTATACTTCATGTATCAAGAGATTATCGTAATTGGCTTATTCCTTTTATAGCTTTCTTTACTGTTTTAGTAATTGGTTTAATGTTTTCTTTGGCTTTATATCCAGCGTTTTTGACCTTATATCCTAAGCAGATTTATGTTGACTTTAAGGTAAAAGATTTGACTAATATCTTTCAAAATATAGCAGTAGCAATTTATATTGTGGTATCTTTAATTGCCTTTGTAAGTATGTTATTTATTTTACAAAGTAAAATGTCTCATTTAATTTCTTCTTATCGTAAAATTATATTTGCTTTTTTAATAGCGTTAGCAGTTTACTTTGTAATGCCCGAAAAACACAATAGCTACTTGATATATACTTTTGTACCCGTAGCTATTATGTTAACTAATTATTTAGAAACGATCAAGAAAATCTGGTTAAAAGAAGGGATTGTTCTTTTATTAGTATTGGCAAGTTTAGTTACTTATTTGTTACAAATATTATAATTTTTCACCGTATGCTAAATCGCCTGCATCTCCAAGGCCTGGAATAATATAATTTTTTTCATTTAGTTTTTCATCTATAGAAGCAATCCATAAATGGCTGTTTTTAGGTAAGTTATTTTTTAGGTATTGAATACCTTCTGGAGCAGCAATAACTACAGCTATATGAATTTCTTTAGGTTGATGTTCTAGATGTAATTTGTTTAAAACAGCAACTATAGATTGACCAGTTGCTAACATAGGATCTATCAGTATAAGATTTTTATCTTTAAAGGAAGGAATGGCTTGGTACTCTACTAATATCTCAAAATTGTCATCATGATTATAATGATGTCTATAAGCTGATACAAAACCATTTTCAGCTTCATCAAAATAGTTGATAAAACCTTGATGTAAAGCAAGTCCAGCTCTTAATATAGAGCATAAAGCAATAGGAGTAGCTAATTTAGATGTATGTTTTATGCCAAGAGGTGTTTTTACTTCAATATCTTGATAATCTAATGTTTTACTTATTTCATAGGACATGATTTCTCCTATGCGTTCTATGTTTTTTCTAAAACGCATACGATCTTTTTGTACATCCAGATCTCTTATTTCTGTTAAGAAATGATTTAAAATGCTATTTTGTTCAGCTATATGGTGTATTTTCATAGATTAAATTTGATTGGTTTTTTCAAAATATTTTTTCATTACAAGTAATCCTATTATTTTTTCTCTTTTTGAATCATAAAATTGTTTGCAATAAGTATTTGCGTTTCTTATAATTTGGTTTGCTTCTGATGGATTTTCTATATAATAATTTAATTTTTGTTCTAAATTAGAAAAGTCTGCATCAACCTCAATATAGTGAAAGTCAGGTATTAGTTTTCCTTCCATAAACCATGTTTCATACGTTGGTTTTGGCATTACAGCAATAGAATTAGATGACATAACCCATTTTAAATTACTTGCAACATCATTGCCTTCTAATGCCATTATAAATTTATAATCTAAATGTTGCCATAATGTTTTTTTAGGAACTTTCCATTCGGGTTTTGTAATATGTTTTGAAACATCTCCAATATCAAATAAAGGATTTCCAAAAAAAATATTCATAAAATTAATTCTTTGTTGTTTGCCTATTATTTTTCCTCTAAATATTGCTTTGTTGGTTTTTTCTTCAAATTTCTTCTTATCTCTTAAAAAAATAAAGTGTCTTACTTTATCAAGATTTAGTAATACGCTATTCTCATTATTTCCAACAATAGGCCTACTTTTTAAAATAGAAGGTTCATTAGGGATATGCGTTATATCGCCATAGCAGGTAAAAAAATTAAGAGTAGGGCTAAAATATCTAGTTATGAATTCCGTGTCATAATAATATACAGATCCAGCTTTTTCTATTTTGTTTTCTTTTAGTTGTTTAGCGTGCAGGGGTAAACTATTTTTTTGCTCTAATTTGTTGTAGTAATTTACCCTTTCTAGTATATAATCTTTATCAGATCTTGAATTAAAATCAGTGATTAATTTTTGATATTGCCTTCTAAATATAAAATTTGGCAAAGAATTTAACATAATATTACTTAGATAGTATTTCCATTTAGGATTTTTTCCACTATTAAATAAAAAATTAAGGTTCATATAAGATGAATTAATTTCGTAAAAATACATAATTTTGTGGAACATTTTAATAACTGATCTATGTTCGCAGAATTTGCTTTTCCTATATTTGAAAGAAGTATTCAAGAGTATCATATAAAAGACGATGTTTGTCAAGAAATAATAAATCCTTATGAAAAAGGTTCTATCGAGCATTTGCTTTATGCTAAAAATTGGGTTGATACAGTTCAATGGCATTATGAGGATATCATTCGAGATCCCCATATTGATCCTGTAGAAGCGTTAGATTTAAAACGTAAAATAGATGCTTCAAATCAGGTACGTACTGATATGGTAGAATATATAGATAGTTATTTCCTTAAAAAATATGCTGTTATTGAAGTAAAGTCCAATGCCCGTATTAATACAGAAAGTCCTGCTTGGGCTATTGATAGATTATCTATTTTAGCTCTAAAGATTTATCACATGAATGAAGAGGCTACTCGATTAACAGCTACAGAAGAGCATAGAGCAAAATGCCAAGAAAAATTGAATGTGTTATTAGAACAAAAAAACGATATGTTTATTTCAATCAGTCAATTAATTGAAGATATTGAAAATGGAGATAAGTATATGAAAGTTTATAAACAGATGAAAATGTACAATGATGAGGCTTTAAACCCCGTTTTGTATCAAAATAAATAATGATTTTAATTTCATTTCAGAAAACCATTAGTAAATGAAGTTTTAAGTATTTATTTTATTTGAAATTATTAATGGTTTTTGTTTTTTAAAATGTAATATGAAGCATCTATTGGTTATCCGTTTGTCAGCTATGGGAGATGTTGCGATGACAGTTCCAGTTTTAAGAGCATTGTCTTTAAATTATCCTGAGTTGAAAATTACAATAGTTTCACGTCCCTTTTTTAAACCTTTTTTTAACGATTTAGAAAATGTTTATTTCTTTTCAGTTGATCTTAACAATAGGCACAAAGGGATGATTGGACTTGTACGTTTGTATAATGATTTGAAAAAAATGAATATTGATGCTGTTGCGGATTTTCACAATGTACTTCGTTCAAAAGTTATTAGAGGATTATTTGCTGTTAGTGGAAAAAAAGTAGCTTTTACAGACAAAGAGCGTAAGGATAATAGGGCATTAACTCGAGCTAATAATAAAGTTTTTGCACCTGTAAAATCTATGTTTGAAAGACATAGAGATACACTCCTTATGTTGGGTTTCACGTTTGATTTGTTAAACCCACAATTTCCTAATAAAGCTTTGTTATCGGATACAATTCTTAAAATAACAGGAGATAAGAATAAAAAATGGATAGGAATAGCACCTTTTGCTCAATATGAGTCTAAAATATACCCTTTAGATTTAATGCAAGAAGTTATAGAAGGTTTAGTAAAAGAACCAATTAAGATATTTTTATTTGGTGGGGGAAAGGTAGAAACAGCAAAACTATATCAACTTAAGAAAGATTATTCTAATGTAGAAGTAGTAGCAGGTAAAATTAATCTTAAAGAGGAATTAGATTTGATTTCTAATTTAGATTTAATGCTTTCTATGGATTCAGGAAATGGTCATATAGCTTCTATGTTAGGAGTAAATGTAATCACTCTTTGGGGAGCAACACACCCATATTCTGGATTTAGCCCATTTAACCAACCTTTAGAAAATTGTCTGATAGCTGATAGAGAAAAATATCCCTTATTACCGACTTCCGTTTACGGAAATAAGAAAGTAGAAGGGTATGAGGATGTAATGCGTACTATAGCGCCACAAATAATAATTGATAAAATAAAAAAGGATTTAGCTTTATAAAAACCAAATCCTTTTATTCTTTTATACATCGTCAAAATTTATTGTGATTTCAGCTGATGTAGGATGTGCTTGACAGGTTAAAATTAATCCATCTGCAATTTCTTTATCCGTTAAAATTGAATTTTTTTTCATAACAGCATTTCCAGAAGTAACCCGAGCAATGCAACTGCTGCAAACACCTCCTTGACAAGAATAAGGAGCATCCATGCCTTTTTTTAAAGTAGCTTCTAATAAGGTTTGTTTAGTAGACATTTCAAAAAACGCTTCATCACCATCTAAAATAACTTTAATTCTTGCGTGATCCAAAGAATGGGGAGAATTAGCTGGTGTATTTTCAATGGTTGGTGAAGTAGAAAATAATTCAAATTTAACATCTTTTTCTGCAATACCTTTTTCTTTTAGAGCACTATTAACGCTATCAATCATTTCTTCTGGGCCACATAAAAAATAGTTGTCAAATTTTAGCCCGATGTGTTTTTGATGAATGGTATTAACAACTGATTTGTTAATTCTACCTTTTAGTTGGCCTTCTACTTCTTCTTGACTATATACATAATGAATGGTTAGTCTACCCAAAAACTGTTTTTGTAATTCAGTTAATTGATGATAAAAAATAGTTTCATTAGGGGTTTTATTTCCATAAACAAGTGTAAATGAGCTTTTAGGTTCTTGTAATAAAACGGTTTGTAAAATAGACATTACGGGTGTAATACCGCTCCC
Source organism: Flavobacterium davisii (assembly GCF_042182265.1). Lineage (NCBI taxonomy): Bacteria > Pseudomonadati > Bacteroidota > Flavobacteriia > Flavobacteriales > Flavobacteriaceae > Flavobacterium > Flavobacterium davisii. The sequence goes on along the minus strand of NZ_CP097869.1, from coordinate 740,633 downwards.
AGCTACAAATCCTATGTAGTTTCGTTGGCGGTCAGTTTGTGGCTCAAAAATAAAACGTCCTTCTGGTAAACCAACTTCTAGTATATGACCTTCTTTCAATTGCTCATTTGCAAATTTTGAAAACCTCCCATTTTTTACGGCTTTAATAGCTATACGGAACTCATCAGATGATGGAGCTGAACATAAGGAATAAGCCCTTCGTATTTCTTGACCGTCTAATGTTAGTTTTAAGGTAACATATTGCCCCGCAGTAAATTTGTAAAAAGATTTAAGCTCTGATGGAACGTTAAAAGCTACTGAAATAGAGTTAGGAGTTTCTCTTTTTATTTCCTTTATAGATAATTTATAAAATAATGACATAGGTTTTGTTTTATAATACAAATGTAAAAAATATTAATTTTTACAGCTTATAAATTATAAATTCTGCTGCTATTTGTATAGTGTTTAAATTGAAAAATACACGCTTTTTAGTACGTTCTACTTTCATTAAAAAAACAAAAGATAAATAAGCTTTTAGATTTTCATAAAACGAAGTTAGCACTATAAAAGACAAAAGCAACTCTTGCGAGTTGCTTTTGTCTTTATCACTATTGTAGACACGATTTGTAAAATTGTACGAACGATTGTGTTGAGACTGACTTTGCGTCATTTCCGAGCATTGGAATTTTATAAAAAAGATATATTTTGATTATTCAACAACTAATTTAGTTTTTTCATCATTGATCATTAGTATATAAATCCCTTTTTCAAGAAAATCTGTATTAATATTAGCAGAAATTTGATTAAAAATTTCATTGAATAATTGTTTACCATTCAAATCAAAAAGTCTTATAATGTTGCTTGTAGAATTATCAAAAACAATATTTAAAATCTCTCCTTTCTTTATCGGGTTTTTAAAATATTTTTTATCTGAAATAGTGTTTTTAATACTCATTCGTGAAGATACATTAGCTAAGGAACCTTTAGCAATAAATTCAGAAATATGCACTCCTTGATTTACTGAATTATAAGTCATATCTACTTTTAAATATCGAGCCAAAACAGGAGTGCTAAAAGTGAAATTATTACCTGCTTGTGTAGCATCAGATGTATCAGACTTAGATGCAATTTGAGTCCAAGTTACCCCATCAACAGAGCTTGAAATCGTATATTTATAATATCTTGTATCTTTAAAATAATTGACAACAGTAATATCATCAACATTGTAATTGGTACCCAAGTCTACCTTCCACCATTGTGGATAAGCAGTGTTACCCCAATATGTATTTAAATTGCCATCATTAGCTTTAGGTCCATCGGTGCTTGATATATCTGAACCACTAACAGTTGTAGGTTTATTTAAAGCAATATTCGTATTTACTATAAATGGATTTCCTCCTAAATCTGAATTTAAATTAACTAATTGATCATGAGTATCTTTAACAGTCCTAATACTTTCTGTTAAAAACCATCTTTCATAATGTGAGTCAAAGTGACGTGAAGCTCTATATCCTTTGGTTCCAATCCCCGAAATCATAGCACCAAAAGTAGATATCTTTTTTATAACATCTGCATTAGATAAATTGGGTATATCCAAATTTGATAATTGATAATCTATATGTTGATTAGACGTAAAATCTGTCATGCCATCCATAGCTTCCAATGCTAATACAGAAGTAATATAATGATCTGCATGATCACCAGGATTAATTGCCATATCTACATCAGTTGAATAAACATTGGATGTACTGCCCTTTTCAGTATTAAAAATTGCTTTGATTGTTGCTTTTAATTCAGCCCATGTATATGTTGAAGTTCCAGTTACATTCGTAATACTTTTTATTTTACCTTTTTTCAAACCTTCAATTGACTGATTATCATTTGCTGGATAACCTCCCATGTCTAAACTACAACATTGACCATTTGGTAGATCAAGAAAGTACATAGTTATATTATTTCCATAAGTCCATTTTCTAACTTTTTTTCCAGCCATTAAAACTTCAGTAGTACTTTCCTTAAAAGGTAATGGTGTATTGTAATTAGTATAACAATATTCCAAGGCTTTTTTGTAACCATAATCTCGTGCTTGATAGAAAGGAGTAGTTATACCAGAACCTACATCTGGAGTATAAACCCCGTCATGAGCACCTTGATCTGAAGCACTAGTAACGATAGCAACTGTTTTTATACCAGAACTAACTTTGTTAAAAAGAGGAACGCCACAAAAATATACTGCATCATCCTGATGAGCGTGGACAAAAAAAGCGGTCTCTTGAGCATTTGTTGTTAAACTTAGTAAGAGAGCATAAAATAATGTGTAAATTTTTTTCATAAGCATTTTTTTTTGCGAATCTAATCACAATGTGCTTTTGAAAAATTACTCTAAAAGTTCAAAAAATTATTCTAAAAGTATAATTTTTTATGTAGTTGATGTTGTATACAAATCACCTCATGATAACGTGAGTATATTTTATAAATTACAATTTTGTGTAAATCTATCTCAGGACAAGACAGTATTAATTTTTGATAATCTTACTCAAGTCAAACATAGGCGCATACATAGACACCATAATAACCCCTACAATTACGCCTATAATAATAATGAGTAATGGCTCGAGTACCACACCTATCATTTTTGTTTGATGGTTGACTTCCTCGTTGTATTGCTCGGTAAGTTTTTCAAACATACTGTCCAACTGATTGATTTGTTCTGAAACTTCAATCATTGAAATCATTTTTGTTTCAAAAACGGTATGTTTACGCAAACTCTCGCTCAGTGAAGCTCCTTTAGTAATGTCTTTTTTTATGGTTTCAATGGAACTTTCAATGGGATAAAAGCTTATCATTTTTGAGGTAAGTGATAAAGCATTGATTAATGTAGTGCGCGAAGTGATTAGCAAACTCATGGCTTGGCAAAAACGAGACAGGTATATTTTCTGAATCAGTTTTCCAAAATAAGGTAAGCGCAAGAGTAAGGCACTGATAAAAGCACGATAACTAGCTTTGTTTTTTAAACTATAATGTAACAGCGTTACGGCAATGGTTACAAAGAAAAGGCTTCCAAATATCGTACCCGAATGATTCGATAAACTGATAATGAGTTGAGTACTTTGGGGTAATTCATTTCCGAATTGTTTAAAAACCGAACTAAACATAGGAACTACTTTATTCAACATAAAATACAGTACCAAAAAAGTAACTACTAACACAATGACAGGATAGGTTAATACCGAAACAATTTGTCGTTTCATCTGAATTTTTCGGTTGAAGTATTTTTGAAGTTCCAATAAAATTTCTTCCAACTTACGTGTTTCTTCGCCTATTTGAATACTATAATATTCGTATGGTGAAAACTGATTGGTTTCTTTTATAGATTCATAAATGGTTCGTCCTTGACTCACTTTTGCTTTTACCGAAACGATAATTTCCTTTTCGGTTTTGTGTGTCGATTGTTGACTCAGGATCTCTAAAGCTTTTTTGAAATCAACGCCCGATTTTAACAAAAGACCTAATTCTCTATAAAAATTTTCTTTTTGTTTGTCAGAGAATTTTTTACCCAACGAAAAAGAAAAGGTATCCGAAGATTTTTCCGAAGTAGTAGAAGTATTATTTTTATAGGTGTTTAAATCAAAACTCATCTTTATATTTTTTTTGTATCAAGTCCTGAGCAAAAATAGGTTTGTAAAAATTCAAATCCATTAGTAGGCTGTCCGAACTTATTTTCATTTTTATTTTTTGAAAATGCAATTTCCCTGAACGATTATGCAACGAATCTATTTGAAAATGCTTTACAGCTATATCAAAAGTATCTACAAAAGTTTCGTTACGCCTTATTATATAGTGTTCTTCCCAATAATATCGCACAATCGAACCCGTATAGTTAGAAAAATGAAGTTGATTTTCTAAAAATTCCATTTTATCACTGTCAAAAATATCTTTATGTAGGCTATACGTAAGTCGGTTTACATCATGGGTAGCTTGATTTTGCTTTTTGTAATCCAACATACGTTCCGTAATCATTGAAAAAATAACAAAAGTGAGTCCCATAATTATAGCTGCGATAGCCATAGAAACAATAGCTTCCAATAGCGAAAAAGCTTTTAAGTAAGGGTTACTCTTCTTCATTGATAAGGTAAAATTGCTTTTCAAAAATCTGATTCGTGCTATCTTTATAAGTAACTTTCCATTGTTTTACTTGTCCCGTTGCCATTTCTTCTTCAATATCTATTTCTTCCGCTTGCGTATGCAATGAGTCGCTATTGACCTGTGCTAGATAAAAAAGTTCGTTGACTTTGTGTTGGGTATTGTAAAATTTTGGCGATGCTTTTGGACTTAAAACAACTGAAAAAACAACCATCGCAATATAAAGGCAGATGGAAATAATACATAAGGCCACCACCGATTCTAAAATAGAATTGGCTCTTAGCTTACTTAAGTTTTTTAATGATACCATAACGTGCTTTGGGGTCGTCAAATAACGGAAAATCCATAAAATAACTTGGCTTTTTACTAACATCAATGGTTACATTGTGTAAGATGTTTTCATGAACTGAGGAATTGGTTTTTCGAAAAACTTTATTGGTAAAAACCGAACCATATACTGTGCCTTGCAAATCGAGTTTACCCGTGCAATAAATACTACCCACTACCAGACACTTTTCCTCAATACGTAAACTATTTTTAGCTAAATTTTCAAAACTAGAACCAAATAAAACCACAGTGCCTAGTATTTTGGTCTCCTTGTGGATTTTGATTTCGGTTTCCTCTTGTGCATCACTTTTTAGAATCACCGCAGAAGGATAGGTTAAAGTCACCTTAGGGGCAATGTCAATTTTTTGGGTGGCTATAAACTGAGCATTCCCTTTAAAACCTTCTTCAATTGAAATTTTAGGAGCAACAACCATTACATCTTCCAAAATAGCATTTTTAGCTATCCGAATAGAATCACTATTACGTAATATAAAATTACCTTTTATAACAACATTACGAACTTGACTTGCTATTTGAATTTCTTGAGTTGGTTTAGTAAATGAATTAAAAAACAGCGAATCTTTAACCTTTTCTGCATTATTTATATTCCCTTTATTAACCGGCATACCTTCTAAAATCCGGTCAAATTTAGGATTAATTTCAGGTAATTGAAGCTTTGAAATTTCTTTCTTTCCTGTGTGCGCGAATGTATTTACTTCATTAGTAAGATATGTTGGTGAAACATATTGAGACGGGAAATAAGTAGTTCCGTTGATTTTCACCATACCCTGATAGCCAATATTCTGGGTGAAATTGGCAATATAAAGTGCTGTTTCCAAGTGATTATAGCCCCCCACTAAATGTGTAGCGGTGATGGTGTCATTTTTAAAAACCGATTGTGTTGTAACCAGATGCAACAATCCGTACGGCTTAACCTCATAGGTATTAAAAAAAGGATTTTCCTCGTCAAGAGGTATATCCATAGGCTTTAAATTATTGCCCAATGCAAAATTTAAAGTAGATTGATTTTGAATATACAATTCCTCTTCCAGATTATAATGCAGATTTAACAAACTGTATAAATTGAAGAAATACAGTAAAGCACCACAAATTATGGAAACCAACAAACAGATGTAAATAGCGTAAAGTAGACTATGTGCCTTGAGCATCATGAGTTTTGTTTTTCTTGCTAAATAAGCGTTTGAAAAAACTAGGTTTAGTCGTATCAGAAGATTTTTCTATTGTTTTTGTTTTTCTTTTACTTTCTTTGCTTTCTGTTTTTTGTGGTATTTCTTTTTTAATTTTAGGTGTAACAATTTCTCCTTTTTTATAAACTAAAGTATCTTTTCGTTCATAATTAATCCAAGTTTTCGACTTTAAATTATTTTTATAAAAACCGCTTTCAATCATCTTACCCTCTGAGTCAAATGAAAGCCATACTCCATGTTTTACACCAGAAGCCCAATGTTGTATACTGGAAATTTTACCATTTGGATGCCAAAATTTCCATTCTTTTATTCTTAATCCTTTTCTAAAAGTACCTTGTTCAGCTAATTGATTACTATGGTAAAACTTAGAAAATTTACCATCCAATAATTCTCCTGCCGATCCATATTGCGCATGATGTATCATACCTCCTTTAAACCAAAAATATTCTTTTTTTATGTCTGGTTTTTTCTTTTTGTTTGTAGTAAAGAATTCATAGCGAAAATCTTTATCTGAAATTCTCTTTATAAGAAAAGAATCTTGAAAGGAGCATAATAGGAGAAAAGTAAAAAATAAGAAAGTGGATTTTAAAGTACTTGTTTTCAAAGTTTGGATTCATTAATTAAAAATGTGCAAGTTAAACCAATTTTTCTTTAAATAAATTTTTGTACATAAAAATATAAAAATAGGGATTTAGACTTTTTTTAAGCCTTTAAAAATCGTACTTTTGGGAAAATTTTAAGAAAATGCGTTTTAGTTGGGAAAAATGCAATAACAAAATACTACCTCTTGGGTTAATTCTTTTCATATTCATTGTATTGTTATTGATTGTTTTTCAGGTGTTCAAATCACCTGATGTAGTATGTGTAGATAATGCTAAACTTTTCGAAGGGTTTAATATGACCAAAGAAATGAAGAAAGCAGGAGAGCATGAATTTAGAACTCAAAAAGCGGTTCTAGATTCTTTATATGCTAAAATTAATACACCTGGAAACGAAAACAATCAAAATTTAAACAAGGAGTTCATATTAAAACGTAACGAATTTGAGCAAGCTAGTCAAGCATTTGTGATGCAAGAGTCCGCTAAAATTTGGAAAAGACTACAAGAATACGTTCAAGAATATGCTGTTCAAAAAAATTACCAAATAGTGATAGGTTCTACAGAGCAGCAACAAATTATTTATGCTAATTCCAAGGCAGATATTACACTTGATTTAATCCAATTTTCAAATCAAAAATATGAAGGAAATTAAGTCGGTTCTACTTTATTTAGTAGTTGCCTTATTATCTTTAATTTCTTGTAAAAAAGGATCCAAAGATGATTCCGATATACGTTATCAACTCTTTGAATTAGAAGGGCGTGGATGGAAATCCCGTATGCGTACTCAAAAAGTAGGAGCCATAGGTTTTACAGCAACTGAAGTTCCTATACAATACTATTTATTAAAAAACGAAGGAAATCAAGATCTGTTTGCTATCGACTCTATTTATAGAATGAATAAGACAGAGAGAGTCATAGAATTTATTTTCCAAGAAGAAGAAGAAAAAGAGTTACTGGATCCTTCCTTTACAGGTATTAGTTATGAAGACGGCTTAAAATACCTAGCTTTCGGAATTGATCAAGATTTTTGTGTAGTTACCTCTACAAAAGATACAATTCCTTGTGCAGGAGTTAATTACGAAAGAACCTATAAAATAGCACCTTACCAAAAAATACTTTTGTATTTCTCGGGAATACAACCTAATGAACAGGTTCAATTAATATACAAAGATAAATTATTCAAAAAAGGGACTTTAAAATTTAAATTTAACAGTGCCGACACTTCAATAAAACTATGAGAAAAATTAGAGAAAGTCATTTTTCAAAGATTGTTGCGTATTATTTATTAGTCAATCTTATAGTGGAACTAATAGCTCCAACAGCTGCTTATGCTTTAACTTCTGGCCCAAAGCAGCCTGAATTTACTTCATTTACTCCAATTGCTACTTCGGATATGGTAGATTTATCAAGTGGAGATTTTAACTACAATATACCAATTATGGATGTAGGGGGCTACCCAATTAACCTGGCCTATAATTCAGGGGTTACTATGGATCAAGAAGCTTCATGGGTTGGATTAGGTTGGAATTTAAATGTCGGACAAATTGAAAGGCAAGTACGCGGTTTACCAGACGATTTCAATGGCGATTTGATGAATTATCAGAACGATATGCGTGAAAATAAAACCATTGGAGCAAATTTCAATGTAAGTCCTGCATTGTTGGGTAACAACTTCCCATTTAGTATGGGATTAGGAGTTGATTATAACAATTATGTAGGGTTAAGCTTTAAACCTTCAATTGGTATGAGTTTTAAAATGGGAATGGATTCTAGTGTAGGCTTTACATTGTCGGGTTCTACTGAAGGCGGAGCAAATTTAGGATTAGACGCAAAATACAAGTCTAGAAATGAAAAAACTACTGCCAATATTTCTGCAAATTTGAGTAGTAGACAAGGATTACAAAATATAAGTGCTTCTTGTTTTAATAGCGACATGATGCTAAAGGGAGGAGGTAACTTTGCTGTGTTTGCAAGAAACACTTTAAATAGGAATGGTTATGGAACGGCAAGCCTATCATTAAACAACACTCATAATTACACACCAACAAAACGTGTATCTTATATAAACAACAACAAAACCTACAATGCAACTATCGGAGGAGAAGTTATTGGAATTGAAGGTGAATTAAGAATTTCTGGGTATGGTTCTTTTCAGAATATTCACGAAAAAGATAAAACTGTTTCAGGATTTGGGTATGACAATACGCACCTTAAAGGGAATCGAGAAGGTGTTTTGGACTTTAACAGAGAAAATGAAACAACCATAAACAAAAATTCTACTGTTTTACCGTTAACCAATTATACCTATGACACTTTTTCTATTCAAGGTCAAGGTATATCAGGTATGTTTAGGCCCCATCATACCCAAGTAGGATACTTATTTAATGATGTTACTATTGACCAATCTAGTAGCCAATCTTTTGGAATTGAAATTGGATCAGGGCAAACGGTTCATATAGGTGTAGATTTTCAAAATTCACCTACAGAAAGTGTAACTGGACCTTGGTATACGCATAATCATGCTCTTGGTAGATTTACTGAATATGGAAAAATGGGTCTACTACAAAATGTATCCTATAGAATGGTGGGTGAACTTGGAGTGGATACTGATAAAAATTATATAAATGGATTTGAAGGATCTAGCCCTATGAAATTAGGTATTTCTGGAGAATGGGGAAATAGAAAACTAGAATCAAGATACGATGTGAAAAAACTGGATTATTACAAATACAGTACAAGTGTTAACAACAATCCTATCTCAAGAGCAAAAAGAGAATTAAAAAATCAAGTTGTACAAAAAATACAAAACAACAAGGCTGACGGCAAGTTTATTTTTAAGAATAACGCTCCAGGTCATCATACAGCAGGTATAAAAATTATCAAAACGGATGGATCTAGCTACATTTATGGAAAAGCAGCTTATAATAATACTAAAATTGAAGCTAGTTTTGATGTTTCGGGTCTAAATGGAAATGTAGTAGATAGCGATAAAGAATTAGTTACTTATACTGATTCTAGAAACTCTGGAAATAGCGATAGTGATCATTTTTACAACAAAACCACCACTCCTAAATACGCTCATTCTTACCTAATAACTAGTGTTTTATCTCCAGATTATCAGGATATTGATAATAATGGGCCATCTGATATGGATTTAGGTAATTACACTAAATTTGAATATAGCGTACCAAAAACATATAATTGGAGGGTTCCAACTCAAATTAAGACAGCCTCTTATTCTGCTGGAGTTAAATCTAATCCTAATGACCAAAAAGGGCATTATTTATATGGAAGTAAAGAACTAGTATACTTAAACAAAATTGTAACCAAAACTCATATTGCAGTATTTGAGTTAAAGGACAGAAAAGACGCTTTAGGAGTAACTGGAGAAGATGGTGGGGCAGATACTAGTCAAAGAATGAAATATATATCAAAAATCATGTTATATGCCAAGGAAGATTATTTAAAAAATGGTTCAAATGCACTTCCTATCAAAACGGCACATTTTGAATATGATTACTCTTTATGCCCTAATGTACCTAGTAACAGTGGAGAAGATGAAATTATAAATACCATTAACATAAATAAAGCAAAAGGAAAATTAACCTTAAAAAAAATCTATTTTACTTATAGAAATTCTTTAATGGGTAAATATACTCCTTATGCTTTTGAGTATGCCAACAATCAAGCTTATAACATGAAATCATTTGATGTATGGAATAACTTTAAAGATAAAAGTGTAAACCCTAGTGGTATAAGTAATACGGAATATCCTTATGTATTTCAAGATAAAGCAACGGCAGACAAAAACACTAGCACTTGGGTGTTAAAAAGAATAAAATTACCTTCTGGAGGTGAGATTAATATCGAAACAGAAAGTGATGATTACAAATATGTGCAAAATAAAAAAGCCATGCAGATGTTTCAAATATCTGGAGTAGGCTACACTAATTCACCAACTGAGGATCAAATTTTATATGATATGCTTGGTAAAGGACATATTAAATATATCTATGTTAAAATACCAAATGCCAATTTAAGTGCAGTTGAATTTAGAAAAAAATATCTTTCGGAAAATCTGTCTGAGCCTATTTTCTTTAATGCTCATGTTGATTTAGTGAATGGAGATTATGAACCTATAAAAGGCTATTTCTTAATTAATACTGACAAACTAAATGAAATGACAGTTAATAGTAATGGAATAGTAGCTATACCTTTGAGGTCTGTTAAGAGAGATGGGGGAATTGCAGGGTCTAGTCATGTAAATCCAATATCCAAAACCGCATGGGGATTCGGTAGACAAAATATCAACCGTAGAATGTATCAAATGGAGGGTGATGCTACAACTAAATCTTTTATTGCTGCTTGTAAAGAATTAGTGAACAGTATTGCAATGATGGCTGAAATAATCTCAGGCCCTAACGGTATGCTTGAAATGAAAGGAAGAGCAAACAAAATAGACACTTCTAAATCTTGGGTTCGTTTAGAGAATCCATCAGGAGTTAAGTTTGGTGGGGGGTTAAGAGTTAAAAGTATCCAATTAAGTGATAATTGGGACGTGATGAATAGCGAAATAGATAATCCTATTTATAAAGAAATGTATGGACAGAATTATTCATATAGTCTGAATGATGGAACATCATCTAGTGGGGTTGCAACTTTTGAACCCAATGGATCACAAGAAAATCCATTTAAAAAACCATTTTATAGTTATGAAGATCAAAGTTATGCCGATAGGATTTCGCAACCTGCTGAGAATAATTATGTAGAACTGCCATTTGGTGAATCCTTTTTCCCGTCTCCTAAGGTAACCTATTCTCGTGTTACTGTCGCTAACTTAGCTAAACAAGATTCATCAGTTCCGAATAAAGTAGTCAAAAAGCATGCAACAGGACAAGTAGTATCATGTTTTTATACAAGTCTTGATTTTCCTACAAAAACAGACTTCACAAACATCGATCCTTGGGTAGATACCACTGAAGACAGTCTACTTTCAGCTTTTTTGCCAAAAATATATTCATATAATAGTTTGACATTTTCACAAGGATTTTCTGTTGAAACCAATGATATGGATGGTAAACCTAAATCTACATCAGTATACGCAGAAGGAGTTACAAATGACCAAAATTTTATAAGTAAAGAAGAGTATATTTACAGCCTTGATAGTAACTATGGATTAAACAACGATGTTACAACAATTGATGAAAATGGTAATGTTTCAACAAACACCATAGGAGTAACCAGAGATTTGGTTAATGATTTCAATGAAAGTCAATCAATTACCAAAACTTTTGGAACACATGTAAACTTGGCTATATTTATTATAGGTATTTTCCCTATTACAATTTCAATGCCTATTCCTAATATGCAATATCAGAAGAATAGAATGCGTACAGCTACTACCACAAAAGTTACACACAGAATGGGACTTTTGTCTGAAAAAATCGTATACGATAACAATTCAAAGGTATCTACTAAAAACTTGGCATGGGATGCAAAAACTGGAGAAGTCCTTTTAACACAAACTTCAAATGAATTTGAAGACAACTATTATAGTTTTAACTATCCAGCATATTGGTATTATGCTAGTATGGGGTTAGCATCGGAAAATATTGATTTTGAATGTAGTTTAACAAAATCTCCTTCAAGTAATAAATTTGCAATTTTAAATCCTGGTCAACAAGAAATTACGCAAATATTCAAAGTAGGAGACGAATTGCAATTGAATGACTTTACTAAATATTGGGTGATAAAAGTCGCTTCAGATGGTATACAACTTATGGACAAGGATGGAAATGATCTAGATCCTAAAATCACAGGTAATTTTAATGTAAGGATTGTAAATTCGGGTAATAAAAATTTACAGAGTTCAAATATGGCAACTGTGACCGCAATGATAAATCCGTTAGATAAATTAATAGGTGGTAAAATAATCAATCCATTTTCATATTTACCAACGGATACTAACAAACCTAAAGTAATCAATGCCAGCGCTATAGAATACTCTGATGATTGGAAGTCACAATGTGAAAATAATTTGCCTAATGAATTTGGGTTATTAAACGGTCAAGGTAAACCCGTAAATCCATATTTATATAATATTAAAGGACAATGGAAACCAATAAGATCATACGCATATCTTTCAAGCAGAATTAACCAAGAAGAAAGTAATCGCAGAAATAAAGGACACTTTAAAGATTACAATGCTTTTTATAAGATTGACAATGTTACAGGTAAATGGTTAATGGATAAGCAAAATTGGACATTTGCAAGTGCCATAACTAAATATAATCCTTATGGTGTTGAAGTTGAAAACAAAGATGCACTAAATCGTTATTCTGCTGCTCAATATGGTTATCATTATAAATTGCCTGTTGCAGTAGGTTCAAATACAAAATATCAAGAAATTGGTGCGGATAATTTTGAAGATTACTACGATGATCTAAATCCAACTATTTATAGACCGCATTTTAATTTTTCTCAAGGTTTAATTAATAATACCATTTTTGTAACTGATAAAAAATCACATAGTGGTGTAAAAAGTTTAGTCGTTAAGCCTGGAAATAGAGCAACGTATAAAAGAAAAATAGAACCTTGTAAGAATAACTAGTTTTAAGAAATTATAATGAAAAATATATTTATATATCTATTTGCTCTTATTAGTTTTAGTACTATTGCTCAGCAAATGCAGGTAAGTATTGATGATGCTTCAACTCCAAAGCCAAGTGGTAAAACATTTTTAATTAATATTGAATATGTAAATGCAAATACATCTTGTAACGAAAAGAAAATTGAGTTAAACCTAGGACAACTAGAATTCTTGCCTAACGCAACGGTGATTGGAAATGCTAAAGCCGTACTTTCTACGGTTAATAGTGATAATATACTGACATTAACTAATATTCCTTTTCAAATAGGTTCGCATTTTAGCTTTAAAATTGGAGTAAGATTTAGAGAAGGTGTAACTTGTAATGGTTCAAAATCAGTAATACAAGGTAAATTTTTTGATTGTGATAAGCTTTCTGTTACTTCTAATCCAATTGAAATAATAGCTTCTTCAAGTTACAGGTCTAAACTGACTTTAAATCAAGTTACTTCTTATGATAAGAAGTCTAGTCAGAATGGTTATGGAAATGATGCATTCTGTTTAGGTAAAATAGTCCGCTATTCAGTACAACACACAAATTTCGACAATTTAAATCTTGATGGAGCAGATTTTAACTCACCTCTTATTTGTCTTGATTTACCTAAATGTGCTATAATACGAGGAGTATATGATCGTAATAGTTATCATAAAATCAATGGTGGTTTTAAAGAAACTATTAATGGCGACATTAAAACAATATCTTGGATAGGAAAAGATATTCCATTTAGATCAGTATATACTATGGCTATTAATGATTCTTATGATATTGAAGTTGAATATCCGTGTGCGAATATTGAGTGTATTGGTAAATCTCAACTTTCTACTTATGCAATAGGTAAAGATTGCAATGATCAAAGCATAGAGACCCTTCGATCTTCAATTTATACAAATATAATTCCTAAATGTGATGATTCTTGTAATCCAGTAAATAGCAATAATGATGTTCATTTTATTTATAATTTGTCATGTCCTAATTCATACAATTATACTACAAGTAACGTCAGTATTCGGTTTAATACTTCTTCAGATCCAAATATTTCGAATACTATTTCTACTGAACAACCCACAAGACTTTATAAGATTACCCTTCCAGACGGAATAAAACTTTTTTACGTAGGGTTTAATGGAGGAAGAGATTACTGTAGAGATAAAATTCAACAATACTATTTAGATCGAAATAATATTCCTACTAATGAAAAGAATGCTAAGTATATAGTTATTAAAATAGCGTGCCTTGATTTTTCTAAAGAAGTATCCGTTGGGATATTTTTTAATTATACTGATCCTTCTGTAATCACAAGTAATGATAAATTTACTTTTGGTGTTACATCCTCAATTAATGAACAGATCACTATTCCGTATAAAGAGCTTATAGCAAGTATAAATAATTGTAAACCCAATATTAGAATTTCTAATAATTTAAAAAAAATTACTAAAGGGGAAGCGAGTTCCTATCAGACAAAATCAATAGGTGTTTCTAATGATGTATTTATTTATAGAATGGAAGTTTGTAATACAGGAGAAAAAGATCAATTAAATACTTTTTTGAGAGATCAATTAGATCCAAGATTAATTTATTTAGGAGGATTAAAAATAGCTTATACTTCTAATTCAAAATTAACAAATATACCTTTAGTTTATAGGAATAGTTTTACTTTTCCTGGTACAAAAAATACTATTAAAATTACTACTCCATCAATAAATGATTCTAATGGAGGAGGTAAATTAACTTTTGAAAATTTTGATTTGCCATCCGAGTTATATATGTTTTTAATTATTGAATTTAAAGTTAAAGTTAAACCAGGGACTTACGCAGATCCTAAAAATGGAATAGAAAATGAAATAATAACGAATAGCATGTCGAGTAATAAAACATTAATTGATTTGATACCCATTACTGAATATAAAACTCAGTTTTTAGTTTGGTGTGAGGACAATCAAGAGTGGTATGACGATTATGTAATGATTCGAAGAAATGAGAATACTAAATTAAAATTAAGAGTAATCAATACAGGTACGAAAGATATTAAATTACAAAATATTCTTAATTTAAGACCATTGGCTAATGATACTTTTGAAAGTAATACAGATCCTAGAAATACAAATGTGCCTTTTGAATTAAAATATGATTGTTTAAAAAACCCTACTGTTTATTTAGATGGAAATCAGCTAAACAATACACAAGTTCAAGTAGATTTTGCCTCAAATGGTGTAGATATGAATAGGCAAAGTTTAGTATGTAGTTATTCACAAAATGGTTCTATACCTAATTTTTCGAATAGTTGTAACCCAGATAGTTCAAATTGGATGAAGGTCGATTTTAAACAGGGCTTGCTACTTAAACCTGGTCAAACTATTGAAGTTGTTTATAATGCTAAAGCAACTGGAAATGAACTTGGAACAATAAGAAATAGTTTCGCTACTTTGGCTTTTGACACTAACGATAATTGTTTGCTGTCGCCAATTCAAAAAATGGATATTGAAAAGACAGAAGAAGGTTGTAAAATGACTCCTCCTAAACCTTGTAACGAATGTAGTTCTTTTGAATTAATTAAAGATAAAAAGTATTTAGTTTCAGGTTGGGTACGTGAGGAAAGTGAAAAGGAACCCTCAAAACAGTATTTAAATTTTAAAAAATCATATATAAGTATAGCTTTTACAGATAAATATGAAGAATCTTTTCAAGATCCCATTAAGTTCCTTCCATCAGGTGAAATTATTGATGGCTGGCAGAGAATAATAGGAGAATTTACTGTTCCTCAAGAAAGTGCTGAGTTTTATTTAGAATTAGTTAATGACTCTAATGCATCAACAAATCAAGATGGGACACTTTCATACTTTGATGACATTCGTATCATTCCTAGCGAAGGTAATATGAAAAGTTTTGTATATGATCAGAAAACCCAACGCCTTATGGCTGAGTTAGATGAAAATAATTATTCTACTTTTTACGAATACGATCTAGAAGGAGGTTTAATCCGAATTAAAAAAGAAACCGAAAAAGGAGTCTTTACGATACAAGAAACAAGAAAAGGGTCAACAATTAGTAAAGAAACAAAATGATGAATAAGTTATATTTATTAGTTTTTGTCGGTATATTTTTTTCGTCCATTGCTGGGTTTGCACAGGATTTTACAAACGCAAAAGAGTTGTTAGAAGAGGTTTCTAAAAATTATAACAAAAAAGCAAGTCTATCATTGTTTACAAATGTTACAATGTTTAAAAATTATAATGATAAGAAACCCAAAGAGGTATACGAAGGTGTAATTGTAAAAACGCCAAATGGTATTTATTTTAAAGTAAAAGGAATGGAGCTTTTAAGTTTCAATGATTGTTCTTTAAAAATAAGTAATGAAGAAAAAATGGCGCTGTATTCTGAAGGCAAAATGGAATCAGATATGTTGCCCACTGATGTAAGTTTAAAAGTCTTTCTTAAAGATTTTAAATGTAACTTAAAGACAACACCTACCCAGTATATTTGTGAATTTTCACCAAAAAATATTACACAGATTATGTTGAGTAAAGTAATTTTTTACATTAATAAATCGGATTTATTAATTACAAAACAAATCACTTATTTAACACAAACCATTGACGAATCTGATAGGAAAAAGCCAATTAAAGTAGTCCCTAGAATTGAGACAACTTATAAAAAACGTGTTTCAAATAATGCGGTTGATCAAAACTTAACTAACAAAAAGAATTATATTATCAAAAATGGCAACAATGTCATTTTATCAAAAAAATATTCAAACTTTCAACTTATTAAATCATAATTTAATATGCACCCATTAGTAGTAAAATTTAATGTCCTTAGATTGTTACTTGTATGTAGTTTTTTACTTGCAAGTTGCACAGGAATTGCACAACAGAATTTTTACAACGGTAACACCAAAGTATTAAATAACGTAGATTTACAATCTACCACAGCTACTTATACATATAAAGGGGATGGTGAAGCTGGTTTTCCTGCAATGATCACTTTGAATCCTAAAGTTATTATTAAGCTTAAGAGTGATAGTTACAAAGGTTTCACTGGGAAAACAATTCTGAATTTAACCATCACTCCACTTCATCAAGACGGAAGTCAAGACACCCCATTTAATAAGACGTTAGTTGTTGAAAACTCCCTAATGTCTAATTCGCCTGTGTATACTGATTTATCACAAATTGAATTACTTAATCGATATGGTGCTATCATTAAAGTAAACTCTTCTACCCCTTTAGCAATTAATCCAAATGTTTCATTACAGTTAGATTTTTGCGCAGAACGCTACTATAAGTTAAGTCAGCAACTTTTAAATGTAACAGCAACTCCAATATTAGATCCAACTAATAACAATGTGCAAAGTACTGTAAAATTAGCATGGAATAAATTAAAAGGTGCTGTTAAATATGAATTACAATGGACTTGGGTCGATAACTTCTCGGCCGATAATAAAGTAAACAAAGCACCAGGTCAAATTCCTTTTACTGATAGAGACTTTGATTTAAATAATACCAAGGTCATAACTTCTAATGATCAATACGAAATTCCTTTAATTTATTCTAAAGGCTATTTACTATACCGTGTTAGAGCCATAGGAAAATTTATTGGAAAACCTGAAGAAACAGATGTTAAAAAAGATTTTTTTGGCGATTGGAGCACAGGAAACTTAATAAAGAATACAGTTCAGGATTGGACCTTTTTTCCTATTAGTGAAAATCCAAGCTTGGATGCTATGAACTGGGATTTCAAAGCAAGTTATGCCGAAGAAGGAAAGAAAAAAGAAGTTGTTAGTTTTTTTGATGGGTCATTAAGAAATAGACAAACAGTTACTAAAATAAATACTGAAAATAATGCAATAGTTGGTGAAACTATTTATGATGCACAAGGAAGAGCTGCAATTGAAGTATTACCTTCACCTACTTCAAATTCATTTTTGCGTTATTTTAAAGACTTTAATAGAAATCTAAATAACAAGCAATTCTCGAATCTTGACTTCGATTTCGATAAAAGTGGGGATTATTGTAAAAGTGACTTAGGTGGTATGATAAATACTTCCGGTTCAAGTAAATACTATTCTCCAAACAATGATATAACGACTCCTTTTAGAAACTTTATACCTAACGCTTTTAATTATCCATATAGTCAAACAGAATATACTGCTGATAATACGGGGAGAATACTCAGAAAAAGTGGGGTAGGTACTGAACACAGATTAGATTCTGGTCATGAAATGAAATATTTTTATGGTGACCCTCAGCAAAGTGAATTAAATCGTCTATTTGGGTACGAAGCTGGTTATTCTAATTTCTACAAGAAAAACACTGTGGTTGATCCTAACGGTCAAGTATCTGTAAGTTATGTAGATAACGCTGGAAAAACAATCGCTACAGCATTATCAGGTAGTAGTCCTAATATTGTTATCAATGGTGTTCCTTATCCTGTGTTGCAGCCTTTACAGGATGAAAGCGATCCTAATTTGCATAAGAACTTAGGCTTTGATTTGTTAAACAAGAAAAATCAAACAGACACAGACACTCCTTTAGATAATAACAAACTAGAAACTTCTTATAATTTTAAAACTTATAAAGATGTTTTATCAGTGAATAGAGTTTTAGGGGTTACGGATAAAACTGCTAAACATAACTTTTTCTATAAAGTAGAAAATAATAGTGGATTTACTCCTGCGGTATGCCCAAAATCGTATCCTTTCGTATATGATTTAGATATTGCACTGAAAGACCAATGTAATACGGATAAAATCTTTACTACAGGTAATAGGCTAATTCAAAAAATGAAAATAGGCCCTTCACCATTTACAATTGAGGTTCCTATTTTACCTAAAGATTTACAATTAGAAGTAGGCGATTACAAGTTGTCCAAAACTTTAAAAGTTAACAAAGAAACATTAGAAGGTTTCGCTGATGATTATGTAGCCAACCTTAGAAGTTGTGTAAAACTTGAGGATTTTAATCCTAATATTAATATAAATTGTAAAACTACTTGTGAAGAATGTGAGGCTAGTGTAGGTACACTTCCAAATTTTATTTTAAATAATTTAAACGGAATTTATCAAGTCCCTACCGATAAATTAATTGCTGGCGCAACTTATTTTATTGTCAATCCTAATACTCTTTCGGTTACTCAAAATTCCTCAGCTCTTCCTGCAGATGTGACGGTGAATTATGGAATGTCAATTACTGACGTTGAATTAAAAAAACATGTAGAATCGCTTAAAAAGGAATGGGAAGTACTTAGCAAAGCTTGTGAGTATATCTGTGGAAAAGGTTTAGCTACTTCTTGTGAAATTAATGAACAAGTATTGTTAGATGATGTCTCTCCTAACGGACAATATGGAGGAGTTGATGATAAAAGTTCTGATTGGGCTTTAAGTGTTTTTAATACTGTAAATGGACTAGTAAAAACAGCAAATCCTACATTTCCTGGTGCATTGGTTACTGGAGATATGCATTGGAAAAAACCTACAGAACCCTATAAAAACTTAGACGGAAGTATCTCTAGAATTCCAATTGAAGTAATAGTTGATCCCCTAAATGGTGCTATAACTTATTCACCAGCTATTGCAAATGCTACTGCTTTGGATAGTGAAAATACAGTATTACCTCAAGATTTAGCTAAAGTTACTGATTTTATTAGTCTTTGGAAACCTACTTGGGCCAATTCATTAATCCAGTATCATCCTGAATACCCGTATTATGAGTACGCTAAACAGTTGTGTACATTAACTAGTCCTATTGATGTATATCAATTTAAACCCGACGGAACTTCCGATCCTAATCGTATTCAACGTAATCGTAACTTAAGTTCAGATGAATTTGATGCTTATTTGCAAAATCTTGATACCTATGACAAAGCAACTCGTGCAGGCTTCGATTTATTAGCTAATGGTAAAGTACTATACCAAAAGGACCCTTACTTTTCAGCAAAAGTACCTGGCGTTTTTACACCTTATTATGCAAATTGGACTTTAGAATATGAGTCTGCTGTAACTTTTGAAGCGCGTCAACTTATAATGAAAAAGGCTATTAACACACAATATAAAAATCATACAAATCTGAATATGCTTCAAGTGGCTATGAGAACCATATTGTGTAATAGTATTCAAACTTGTAATCCAAACGTTAGTTTTTCTACCCTGTCTGATTCTCAAAAAAATAGAGTTTGGAATACTTTCAAAAACTACTATATTTCCTTAAAAACAAATATTAAGGATTTATATATGCATGTTCATGCACTAAAACTAAAGGGATACAATTACCCTATTGGTTCGGATAGACCTAGTTTCTATAATTATGTACATCCGTTACGTAACTATCAAAATGAATTAACGGACTTGGTAAATGAATTCCATTTAATGCATCAATGGAATTGGGCAAATCATTTTGATCTTGCTACTACAAATTTCTTTTTTCATCCTAATCATGAACTTTTCAAATACAAAATACGCAGATTCACTTCTAGTCCTTATTCAAGTAGTAACGATAATGACTTAATCAGTCAATATGGTACTTCAAATACGTATCAAAATTACGTTCAAACAGGTAATTGCCCACTTGTAGATGACTTGAGTTTATATATTAAAGATCATTTTAATACCATAGCCAACACTCCAAATGCAAATCTGAATAATTTTACCCAGATAGTACAAGGACTAACAGCTAAGTTATATACTGAGTTTACAGGTGTTCAGCAACCGTATCCTGCAAATTACAACCCTACTTTTGCTAATCAAATCAATGGTAATAGTTTGCGCTTTATTTTTTCAAATACGAGCTCAACCTTCCCTTCAAATACTCCTACTCCTTTAGAAATTATTACTCCTTCAGGATACTCCTGGAGTGACTACCTTACCCCATCAGGTTGGTCGATCAAAGAGATTAAACAACTGGTATACATTAAAGATCCAAATAGCGATCTAACAGTTCCTAACCCAGTGTTTAATTTTAAATGTGTTGCGGTTATTCAAATTGGTTCTACAGATATTAATAACTCCCGTGAAATCATTTTAACCGGTAAAACACTTGCCCGTATTGGAGAATGTAAATTTGAAGGCCAACCAGGACCTGGTGACTCTATAGTAGCCGAAGATGCTACTTGTGATAAAAAAGATACTTTTGCTCTTGAGCTTAAAAAATTAATGATTGATTTACAAAAGCAGCAGCAAATTGATCAAGCTAATGTAACCCTAAATAATTTTAACACAAACTATGCTTCATTAGCTTATTATTTTAATACAAAAACTACCGACACAGTAACTTGGAGTGGTGGCAACACAGGTGTACCAGCCACTTACACTTTGGCAGTAAATAATAGCGCAGTATTTTCAATTGTAACTACTGATAAAGTATTAAACAATACTGATCCTGTAGTAGTAGTAAAAGTGGGAGGTAAAATACAAAATGACGCTACACAAAACAATGCACGTCACCTATCAGTAACTACCCAAAAGAATAACGATGCGGCAGAACACAATGTTAACCCAGCTAATGTATTGAATGCTACTTTCGGTTTTACTCATTATGAAGCAGTAATCAAAAATACCCGCTCACAAAGCATGCCACTCTATTTTTCTTGTTGTTCTCCTTGTGGTGAAAACGATTTTGATGGAGATGGGTATGGGGATAAATGTATTCAAAAAGAGGTTTTACCAACTTGTAAACATTTAGGTGTTATTTTTAGAACCCCTTATTTGGAAAATGATTATTTTCCATTTATAGGTAAAGAAAATTTAAAAAGAAAATTTAAAAATGTAGCCCAATCCTTTGCGAATTTTTATAATGATCAGCAAAACAGTAATACTGTTGAAAAATTTTATTTTACAACGGGAGATGATTTTTATAATACTACAATTGGTAGATGGGGAAGTATACAAAGAGAAACTTCTAAAAATATTAAGGATAGTAATGCCAACGAAATAACTTTTACAGATTCGAATTCTGAAAATGTATTGCAAATTCAAGGTGAAAAATATTCTAATTTTTTATCAAATTCATTAAATTATTTAATGAACAATTTTAAAAAACCAGGATTTCAGATGACAAAAAAACTTGACAAAATGATTTTTGTTATATCTGATTTAAACGAAGATTTTTCTCAATTTGAAGAAGCAAGAATAAAATTCGAAAATTATTTAAGCAATAATTCGTTAATAAAATATTATTATATTTTATTAACAGATGATGACAATAAAATAAGAATTAATGGTGAACTTAAAGATCCTAATGGGTTTTTTTCTAAGCTTTATGATCATGAGATAATTCTAAATGATCATGCTGAGTCTTTTATTTTCTCGAAATTCAAAGTCAGTGAATTAGATGACCCAATTGTTTTGGGTAAATTAACTAATCTATTTAAAAATCTATTGGCCGATATCGATTGTAATGGAATTCAGATATCTTTTAATTATGAAGGTAAGTTTGAAACAGATTTATTAAATTTTGAAAAAAATAATGAAACCATTGATGAGACCACTTGCAAATGTATCCCTAAACCAGTACAGCCTATTGCGTGTGATGAAGAATTTGACAAGTACATGCTATTCTTGAATTTTGATGGCACAGGTAATTCACAAAAAATCAAAGGTCTTAACAGAGCTAATGCACCGTACTTTTTAAATAAGAAAAATTTCTGCGATGCTAACTTACAGTATCTTTATGCTTCTTATGAATATTACATTAACACCTTAAAAATCACAAAAACCACTGATAAAGACTTTTTAAGCCTAGTAAGATTTGGCGAAACTGAATTGCATTATGGTTATGATGGTATAAAAGATGTTATTGATTTATTTAAGAAATATTGTGATGAAAATAGCACCAACCCTAAAAGATTAACTTGGAATGATTATGTAAATAAAGAGTATATTCCTACTTATAAGCCGTGTCCACCACCAGCTATGCCTATGGTTTCCCCGGATATAAAAACAGAAAGCTATTGTGATGGTTTGGCCGCTTATTTTAATTCTGTATACAAAACAGATGCTTATGAACGATATATTCAATCACAAAAAAATGAATTTATCAAAAACTATATAGCTTCGGCTATGAGTACTGTGGTAGAGCAATTTAATGTAAATTATGCGGATAAGGAATATCAATATACCTTATATTATTATGACCAAGCAGGTAATTTAATTAAAACTGTTGCTCCGGAAGGCGTAAATCGTTTTGATATTACATCGGTTTTAGATACTCAAATAAATCAATCTAGAGATCAAAAACTTGATAATGCTACGCTATTACCGAATCATAAGTTCAAAACGGAATATCGTTATAATACATTAAATCAGTTAATTTGGCAACAAACGCCTGATGGAGGGACTACTAAATTTGCCTACGATGATTTAGGGCGCATTATAGCTTCTCAAAATGAAAAACAATTGGCTAAAAATCATTTTAGTTATACCAAATATGATGTATTAGGAAGAATAACCGAAGCTGGAGAAATTCATACGGATATATCTTATTCAATTGATGATAATGGTCGTTTAATTGAGAAGAATATTAGAGTAAACACATTTAAAGACGCGTTATACTCTAAACATCAGGTAACAAAAACTATATACAGTCAAGATCCAGAAGTTGAAGCTAATTTAAAAGCTTCCAATTTATTCCGTACCGCTACAAATAATGTTGCGCTTTCAAACAGAAATAGAGTTACTGGAGTTTTTTATTATAATGTAATTAATGATTCTTCGACTTTAAATTTTGACAATGCTATCCTTTATAATTATGATATTCATGGTAATGTAAAGGAACAAGTTTCATACAATAGATCATTAAAAAATTATAATTGTCAGGAAACTGTAATAGATTCAGATTCTGGAAGAAAGAACGATTGTGAAGCGCATTTAAAAAGAGTAGTCTACGATTATGATTTAATCAGTGGTAAGGTAAACAAAGTAATATTCCAGCCTAATAAGGCAGATCAGTTCATCCATAGGTATAATTATGATGCTGATAATAGAATTGTGAGTGTTGAAACCTCTCCAGATGGAGCAATTTGGGAAAAAGATGCAGAGTATAAATATTATCCTCATGGTCCATTATCGAGAACTGTACTTGGAAATAAAGAAGTTCAGGGGATTGATTATGCCTATACGCTTCAAGGTTGGCTAAAAATGGTAAACGGCGAGAATATTTCTAATAATGGTTTAGTAATGTACCCTGATGGTAGTTATACTGCTGGTACTCCTAGTATGCCAAAAACATCTAATGTTCAAGATGCCTTCGGATATTCATTAAGTTATAACGATAATGATTATAGAGCTATTAGCTCAAATGATAGCTATCCATTACAAAATGCTAATTCAACAACTATCGATAACGGTTTCTTACCTCTTGTGTATAGTAGAAATACTAGTGTCTTAGGTGGCGGAAGCAACTTATATAATGGTAACATTAAACAAATGGTTACTTCAATAAGTGAATTAAACGGAAAATTATTGCCAACACAGAAAAACAATTACACCTATGACCAATTAAATAGAATTGTAGCTATGAACTCTGTTGCTATTAACGTAGATAGAGATGACATGGTAAAGCCAATTCCACGACCTAGTGTAAGTGCCAATTACACTTACGATCGCAATGGTAACATCCTGTCTCAAAAAACCACTGATACTAACGGTGTTATTATGGATAATTTAAGATATGATTATACCCCAGGCAAGGTGAATAATCAGTTGCGATTGGTTGAGGATAGTGTACCTGTTACAAGTTATACCACTGATTTAGAGAGTCAGGAAAAATATTTAAGTGATGTATTAGGAATTACGTACAATATTAATAACACCAGCACCCATAACTATATCTATGATGCTATAGGTCAATTGATTGAAGATAAATCAGAGGGGCTTAAAATACAATGGCGAGTAGATGGTAAAGTGAGCCGTGTAGAAAACAGCAAATCTAAATTGACCATTGACTTTGAATACGATGGTTTAGGTAATCGAATTGCAAAAGCCGTAACCCAAGGTGGAAATGTAATTAAAACGGTTTATGCAAGAGACGCCCAAGGAAATGTGCTGGCAGTTTATGAACAACGTTACGAAGAACACAAGCCTGTTGACCCAATTAAAAATGAATTGGTATTAACTAATTATGTATTAGATAATAAAGAGCTTAAAAAAGCCTTCAATACTATAAAAGTAGAGGGTACATCTGCTGTTAATGTTCCAGGTGATTTAACTCTTGTTGCCTCTCAAAGTATTACCTTAACTGGGAATTTTACCATTAAATCAGGTTCAAATTTCTTAGCTCAAGTGACTACAGTACCTAATACTGTTGTCGACATACCGTCAACACTTACGCTAAAAGAGCATGATATTTATGGTAGTAGCCGACTGGGGATAGAAGAAAAAAATATGCTATTGTATCAGCATAATTTAACGGGTGAGCTTAATAGAAAAGCTAATAAAATTGCAAATAAAGATACTATTTTAGCTCTTTCTAAAGAAGCTAATAATTCAAACATTAGTGATAATGTTTCAACTCCAGTTCCAGCTTCTTTCATAGATGTTACTTCTTTAGGGATAAAGCCTGATTACGCATTAAAATTAACCGAAACAGCTAATGCTAAGTGGAATTTATTAAGTGGAGAACTTCAGTCATTCGCAAATCAAAATTTAAACACTGTTGGAATTGATATTAAGTACAACTTGATGAATCTAAACATTGCCAATGATGAATACGGTATAACACAATTGCAATACAAAACGAATGAGACTAAATTAAGCAAAGAATTAATCTCATTAAATGTTTTAAAAAAGTATTTTAACAATTTTAATTGTTCAGATTTAACGAGTTATGATCATGATAAATTATTAAGTATTTCAACTTGGAATTATCCTTCTTGTCAAAGAGAATACTTAGCAATTCAACCAGCGGTTTTTAATCCCAATGAGACAGGAAGTGTATTTTTCAATATAAGTAATTATGTTTCCTTAAGAAACAAGGGGGCAATTACCTTAGAAGTTGATGGTAAAGAGTATGGTTTTGATTTTAATGGAAATCTTTTTAATATCATAAGTAAAGGTGATTTAATAAATCAAAAATTGCCCACAGTTACAAATTTCGAATTAGAATTAAAAGAGAATGAAATTATTTTAAAAGCAGACTCTAAAGTACTTGCTAGCCAACCAAGACCAGTTACAACTAATCCTATGAATTTAAAACTTAAAATTTCAAATTTTAGTAATGAATTCTGGTATTTGTGGTCAGGATTTCATATTTACGATCTTTTTGTAATTAAAGATATCAAAGATGTTTTTGAAATTACAAATAACACTAAATTATCGCTTATAAAAGATAGTGAAGGATTCAAACATAAGATAAAAGTTGATATTTATAAAACAAAATCTTCAACGGTTGGCTCTCCTATTACAAGGAGATCATATGAAGCAGTTTCAACACCTACTACTATCGTTACCGATGGATTAGAAGTTAAAACTAATGTTAATTTTAATAATTTCAGTGGATACATTCAGGTAAATGGAGTTGATACAGCTTTACAACCTTATTTTGGTAAAGAAACATTAGTAAATGAAGCACCAGCAACTAATAATTTCCAACTTGGAGGCACATTTGATAATTTAAAACCATTAGATTTTAGCAGTTGTTATTTCAATTATGATTTAAAAACATTATACAACAATGGTGTATCGCATAGTTTCACCTTTGATGATGTGACAAGTAGTACCGTTACAAACAATCCGCCAAGAACGATTACACGTAATATTGCCATGACTGTAACCCCTTACGTAGTGAGAGAACTTAGTAGTTGTATGCCCGATTCAGACAAAGATGGCTTGTACGATATTTATGAATATTCTGTTCCAAACATTACAATAGATGTTGATAAAGATGGTTTGCTAAACCACTTAGATCCAGACGATGATGGAGATGGGATACTAACTAACTATGAAAATGCAGATTCTGATAAGGATCATAATCCAATAACAGGTGTGCCTGCATTTAATACAAATGCAAATCCACATCCAAATAATGATCAAGCATTAACAAACACGATGCCTGATTATTTAGATGATGATGATGATGGTGATGGTTATAAAACTTGGGAAATAGTTGAAGGAGGACCTGGTAAACCAAATCAAACTCCAGGACTTGCCTATACTGAAGATACAAATAATGATAAAACACCTAATTATTTGGACGCTAATCGTAAATATTTCGATGCCATTGTACCAATGACTCAATTTGAATACAAATCAATTGTGGGTGACAAACGTTATGAATTAGCAAATCATTTAGGTAACATATTAAATGTAATTTCTGATAGACCTATAGATTACAATTTAGGTAAAAATACTAAATATTTGGCGGAGATAATATCTTTTAGCGACTATTACCCTTTCGGTAGCTTGATTCCTAACCGCCACGGCTCAAGCTCAGCCTACCGTTACGGCTTCCAGGGACAGGAAAAAGATGATGAGTTAAAAGGGGAAGGAAACTCGCTAAACTATACTTTTAGAATGCACGACCCAAGGGTGGGCCGTTTCTTCGCAAGAGACCCGTTAGCACCCGAATATCCATGGAATAGTCCTTACGCATTTAGTGAAAATAGAGTGATTGATGGTATTGAAATGGAAGGGTTAGAAACTGCTTCAGTCCATTTACCTAAAAATTTATCTAGAAATGAAAAAGATGCCTTTTTCCGTTCTTATAATAAAAATATAATAAAAGGAGGTGCAATAGGAGTTGCTTTTTGGGCGACAGTTTTGACTTTTGGTAGAGCAACACCTGTTCTGCAAAGTCTATTTTGGACTACAACGGCTAATTTTGCTAGGCATCAATTATTGTATATTGGCGCTGCAAATGGTGCAGCTAGTATAGCTGTAGGTTTTTTAGATGAAAGCGGAACTATTGACACACCTGGACCAATTGATGATTTTACCCGAACAACAAAACTTGTTGTTGGAAATTTTGTTAAGAGTAAATTTGCTCAAAAATATACCGTTATGCTTGGTAAACTTGATTTTGGTTTAGGTAGAGGTACAACGGTTAGTAAAGATTTAGCAAAAGCAACCATGAAAGAAATTGAGAATATGGCTAAATCTATAATAAGAAGCGATAAACTTAAAGAACAGGGAATTGATACTTCAGAAAAACTATTAGGCTTAACATCGAAGGCTTTAAATGAAGGTGTTGAAGTTGCTTCACGAAATACAAAATATGGAAAAGAGTTTACAAAACAAACAAAATTGGAAGATGGAACAAAAGTAAATGTTAATTTTCTTGTTAGAGAAGAAGGAGCATTGCCAGAGGTTACATCTTATTCATTACCAGAAATCAATAAAGAGAAATTAGGTGAAAAAATAAAAGAATTGAAGGATAAAGCAATTGAATCTGGAAATAAAACTATAAAATAATAAATATGCAATATAGATTTATTGAGAAAAACAAAAATAATTTTAAAAAGGATTTTACATATATTTTTGAAGAAAAGGATTTGGATAAAAATGAAACTTATTATGAACTTGTTTTGAGTGGCAAAAAGTATTGTTTTTCAAATTTTTGTCAAGATTTTTATTTTGAAGCTGATAAAATTTTAATAATTAATATGTGGAATAAGATTGTTATTTTTTCTATTGAGAATGGTGAAATTTTATTTTATTCAGGACTTTTTGATGCTTTTGTAGGGGTTGAAAGATTAAAAGACTCTTTCGTTGTTGTAACTGATACAACTATTTTTAAAATTAATAAAACTTATTTTTTTGTTTATGATTTTAACTCTATTCAGCATAATATTCTCGATTTTCAAATTTCAGACTCGTTAGAAGAAATTATAATTAAATTTGTTGATGAGGAAATGCAGGATGATATGGTTTTAAAAATTTAAAAAAACCGACCGCCCACGCTACGCAAAGTGTCCTCACTTTGAGTTACGATAAAATAAAAGGTTATAAAAAAGAAACACGCTTTTAGGCGTGTTTTTTTGTGGGTTTTTATGAGGAGTAAGCTTGCTTGGCTTTATAATCACGAATGGTCAAATCAAGAAAACGAGTAACCCTTGCTTTGTCTTCTTCATTCATATCTTGTATGACTTCAAACTTTTTAAGCAATTCTTTATCTTTTATAGTGGTGATATCATGGCTTAATAAAGCATCGGCAGAAATCGTTAAGAAGGTTTGGTAGATTATTTAGTATTGATAAATTGGATTCAGTAACACCATCGCAAGTGGTTATTTTATATCTGGAAATTTTCCCAAAGATTATTCAGACACCTATTGTGGAGCTCAAGTATTAGATACAGACAAAGACGGAGTACTTGACTTTAAAGAAGACGGTAAGCGTTTAGATAACTGTCGTTTTACTTTTAATCCTGATCAGAAAGATACTGATGGAGATGGTTATGGCGATGTATGTGACAATTGTGAAAAGTACAATCCAACCCCCAATCCAACGAATTTAGACTACCAATTAGATACCGATGGAGATGGTGTAGGTGACGATTGTGACAACTGTAAATACAAGTACAACCCTAGAATAGATTATGAAATAATAGATCCAAAAGATCAAGAAGCTTTATCTAAAAGAAAAGGCAATCCTACCTATTTATCTATAAGCAATCAATATCAATCAGATAGAGATGAAGACGGATTTGGAGATGGATGTGATAATTGTATTGATACTAAAAACGGTAAATTAGAAGGACAAACAGACGCTAATGGGAATCAGTTAGATGCAGACCAAGACGGGATAGGGGATATTTGTGAAGGTATTGATCAAGGAAAAGCTATAGTTGAAATAGAAAGACCAGCAAAAGAGACATATCGTTTTGTAGGAGATAAAAACTATGAATTAACCAATCATTTAGGAAATGTGCTTTCAGTTATTACAGATCGTAAATTATCTATTGGAAATCCAGCAAATAATTTTACCTTTATGTCAGACGTTCTTAGTTATAATGACTATTACCCTTTTGGTAGCTTGATTCCAAACCGCCACGGCTCAAGCACAGCCTACCGTTATGGCTTCCAAGGACAGGAGAAAGATGATGAATTGAAAGGTGAAGGGAATTCTTTGAATTATACTTTTAGGATGCACGATCCGAGGGTGGGAAGGTTTTTTGCGATTGACCCTTTAACTCATAAATACCCATATTATTCTCCTTATCAATTTAGTGGAAATCGCGTTGTTGATATGATTGAAATGGAAGGATTAGAACCTACAAATACAAAAGTAAATACTAGTTCACAACCTAAAGGAGATTATTGGGAAAAAACCGATTCTAAAGGTAATTATACAGGTAGAGCTTATCCCACAACCGAGCTTAATGAGATTACTGTTACTGGGACTTATCAAAAGAAAGGATTCTATGGAGGTCCATTGGAGAGCAAAATTGATGAAAATAACTTTCAATTTTCAGGTGTAAAAGTTGGTTTTAGAGCTGGTAAAGATGATGATGTTAACCACTTTAATACAGAATTAAAGTCATTTAATATTAATTTATCTAATAACTCTTCTGAAGCGGCTTATGATTTTAGTGCTGAGGTTTCTGGAGTTGAAGGGAAATTAAATGGTTCTCTAGGTTATAAAAATTGGATTGGGATAAAAGGTGGGGCAGACGGAAGCGCCTTTAAAGCATTTGCAAATACAAAAAATGGTTTTTCCTTAGGTGATAATGGAGTTTACGGTTACAAACAAGGCATGGGAGCTGGAGCGCTTGCACTAGAAGGAAATTTAAATGTGGGTGTGAATTTTTTAGGCTTTAATTTTAATGCGAGTGCAGGAGGTACTGTATCAAGTGTTCATGCTGGTTATAATACACATCTACTTTTAAATACCAAAACAAGGATGCTTGACATGAATATTGACGCTAATGCTGGATGGATTTTAGGAATTAAAGCAGGAGTTAATTTAAAATTTGATTATGGAATTTATGTTGATTTGTTTAAAGATTAATTTATTTAGAATATGAGGATGATGTTATATTTTTTTTAGTACTTATTAAAAACTTTTTTTTTGTTAATTTTTATAAAAGATATGGGGGGTTCAAAATACAGTTTTTTATTATTAACCTTTTCATGCTTTTTCTTTTGTTTTATTTAAATAGTTTTTGGAAAAACAATAGGCTTACAGAAGCATTACCTGTGCTCATTTGTATTGATTTTTTTTTATTACTTTTTTTAAAATTTCTAATATTGTATGAATATTTATTGGATTTTTTAATCAAAACAACCGGATATGCAATAATTAACCCATTTAAAATTATTCTTGATTTTCAATTGGATATAAATATTTTTTATATAGTTATGACTGTTTTTGAGATTCTATTTATATTTTTTTTCGTCGCAACGGAAATAACGTAAAGTGAATCTCCCAGATAACTGTCTTGTCCTGAAATAGGTTTACACAAAAGTGTAAAAATATGGAAAGATACTCAGTAGAATATTCTACAAAGTGGCAATCAAGATATTCAGAAGAATTTAAAAGATTTGTTTGTAATGATTATCTAACCGGTTCAATGACCAAAAAAGAAGCTGAGTTAAAACATAATCTTGGAAATGGTCGACTTACTTATTGGTTAAGAGAAAGAGGTTTTGATGTTTTAAAAACAAGAATTGCATCTTTACCTGATATGAAATCCCCCGTTCCCGCCCGAATCCTTTCGTGTGGTAAGAGATAAATAAAAGCAAAAAGCAACTCAAAAATGGGTTGCTTTTATAAAATACTAAAAAACACGCTTACGGACGTGTTTTCTCCTATATTTTTGTAACCTAAAAAAGGTTTTTTTAATTTTATTTTATTACTCTTTAAAAGAAGTGTACTTTTACCAGTCAGAATACTAAAAAAATATTTTTAGAGTTTATATTAAAAAAATTATAGTCGTTTGAAAAATTATCGTTTAATATATATAGCATCTTTTGGATTGTGCGCATTAATAATTGCCTGTTCAACTAAAAAAGATACATTAATCACCAGAAATTGGCATGCTTTAAACTCTAAGTATAATACGGTATATAACGGAGAGGTGGCCCTGCAGGCAGGAATAGAAGAGTTAAAAAAAGGATATGTAGATGATTTTTGGGAAATTTTACCCGTTGAACGCATGCAAATAGAAGAAGAAAACGTCTTACCTGGACAAAAAGGGAAAAACGCCAATTTCACACGTGCAGAAGATAAAGCCGTAAAAGCGATTCAAAAACATTCTATGAATATTGAAGGTAGTGAACGGAATTCCCAAATGGATGAAGCACATCTATTACTAGGGAAATCCCGTTATTATGATAAAAGATTTATTCCCGCATTAGAAGCTTTT
The DNA here is from genome assembly GCF_042182265.1 of Flavobacterium davisii. Taxonomy (NCBI): domain Bacteria; kingdom Pseudomonadati; phylum Bacteroidota; class Flavobacteriia; order Flavobacteriales; family Flavobacteriaceae; genus Flavobacterium; species Flavobacterium davisii. The sequence goes on along the minus strand of NZ_CP097869.1, from coordinate 708,443 downwards.
AACTATATCCTATATAAGTACTCTAATTCAGATAAAATTTATGAAGCTAAAGTATGGAGAGAGAAAACAAATGTTCGATTAGAAAATGATGCATTAGCAATTAAAAATCTGACCTTACTTTTAAAAAGATATGATTTACCGCCTCATATAAAAGCGGATGCTAATGCACTATTGGCACAAGCTTACATTAATTTAGAAGAAAAACAAAAAGCAGTAACACCCATAAAAAAAGCAATTGAATATACCTCCAACAAAGAAGAAAAATCCCGTTATAGCTTTATTTTAGGTCAACTATATGAACAACTAAAACATAAAGATAGTGCTTATTTAGCCTTTCAAGAGGTTATTAATATGAAAAGGCAGTCGCCTCGTATATATGTTATGCAAGCCCATGCTAAACAAGCAGGTTTAATAGATAATACAAAAGATACATTGCTTTTTGTTAAGAAATATACTAAATTATTGAAAAACAGAGAAAATCGTCCATATTTAGATCTTCTACATCATCAGGTTGCACTCTTTTATGATCAACTAAAAATGCAAGAAAGAGCTAAAAAATATTATAATAAATCATTAAAATCGATTTCAAGTGATAGCTACCTAACAGCTTCTAATTATAGAAATTTAGCTAAAATTTATTTTGATCAAACAAAATATGAAACAGCAGGGAAGTATTATGATAGTACCTTAACTAAATTCACTAAAAAGAATAAAGAATATTTTATAATAGAAAAGAAAAGGAAAAATTTAGATGAAGTTATAAAGTATGAAAATATAGCTAAAAAGAATGATAGTATTATTTCACTGACAGCCATGTCAGATGAAGAACGTACCTCTTACTTTCAAAAATATATACAAAAAATAAAAAAAACAGATTCATTACAAGTTGTACTAAATCAAAAAAAACAGACAATAGAAGAAAATCGTGAACAAAACCGTCAACAAAATGAAAATTTATTTTTTGATCCCAATGTAGTACCTACTCCAGGAGGAGGAAAAGAAATTAATTCATTACAGTTAAATAATTCAAAAAATTCATTTTATTTTTACAATCCTTCTACTGTAGCTTACGGAAAAATTGAATTCACAAAAAAATGGGGTAAACGCGCATTAATTGATAATTGGAGATGGATTGTACAAACGCAAAATCAAAAAAAAGAGCAGATAAATTCTATAGATTCAGAAACAGCTAAAAAAGAATCAGATAAAGAAATTGTTGACGAAAAATACACTCCAAAATTTTATATAGATAAGCTACCTACATCAAAAATAATAATAGATAGCCTAATAAAAGAAAGAAATAATGCCTATTATAACTTAGGATTAATTTATAAAGAAAAATTCTTTGAAAATAAAGTATCAGAAGAACGTTTCGAAAAATTATTAGCAAATAACCCCGAGGAACGTTTTATCCTTCCAGCTAAATATAATTTATTTCGGTTATATGAAGTTTCTGATTCAGAAAAAGCACAAAAATTAAAACTAGCTATTTTAGCTAATTATCCTAATACCCGATATGCACAATTAGTTAGTGGGCAAATATCCGAAAATAGAGATCCAGAAGCTCCTATTGAAGTATATAAGGATTGTATTGAAATGTTTGAAAAACAAGAATATAAAGCAGTATTAAACAAGATAGATAAGTCCGTAGTATTATTTTCAGGTGATCCGTTATTACCTAAATTTGAATTATTAAAAGTTTTAGTTTGTGGTAAATTACAAGGACTAAATGCTTATAGAGAAGGAATACAAAAAATATTAAAAACTTACCCTGATACAGAAGAAGCAACAAAGGCAGACGAAATTTTACATATAGATATTCCAAAAATGGAACAAATGACCTTGTCAGCAGATACAGCTTCTACTAAGTGGAAAGTTTTGTATAAAGTAGGACCTAAAGAAGATAAAGCTACAAAAAACTTAATAGAAAAGTTAGAAAAATATATAAAAGAGAAACAATATTACAAGTTTTTTGTATCTTACGATATATATAATGAAATTGATAATTTTGTCGTAGTTCATGGCATATCTTCTCGTGAATATGCACGTTTTCTAATCGAATTATTGGCTAAAACAAAAGGTTACGAAGTAAAAGAAAACGCGACTGTTATTTCAAGTCAAAATTATTCAGTCATTCAAACCAAGAAAAATTTAAATGAATATCTACAACTAAAACTTTAATTTATGTTTGACAAAAAACCCAAAAATTACACAGACCTACTAGGGAAAACGAATCGTATTGTGGAAGGAACTACAATAAAGGGGGATATTGAATCAATTGCAGATTTTAGACTAGATGGTCACTTAATAGGTAATTTTAACTCGAAAGCTAAATTAGTGGTAGGTCCCGCAGGAAGTGTTTTGGGGGATATAAACGCCCAAAATGTAGATATAGAAGGAAAAGCAGAAGGTAGAATAAATGTAGAAGAAATCCTAAATGTAAAAGCAACAGCTACTATAAATGGAGATGTAAGTTGTGGGAAGTTAGCAGTCGAACCTGGAGCTAAATTTACAGCAACTTGTGTGATGAGAACAATAGCCCCTTCATTAAATGTAGTAAATGGAGAATAACAAGGAAGAACAAGAAAAATTTAAAGGAAATAAATGGCTCTCCTTAGTTGCTATTCCCTCACAAATGGGAGTAACCATTTATCTATTTTATAAATTAGGAGCATGGTTAGATCAATCGCATCCTAATCCTTATTTTTATTATGATAAAATATTAACACTATTCGGAGTCTTTATAGCTTTGTATAATGTTATCAAACAAGTTAATGAAATTAATAAATAATGCTTATTCAAGAATTTTCTAAAAAGCTATTCCTTATAGGGCTGGCTTTTTATTTGCTTAATATTGGTTATTTACTTTTATCAAATGAAGTCATTGTGCCAGCTTTACATATAATACACGGTTTCTTTTTGTTTTTTTACCTATTAGCAATTACAATCATGGCATTTCTGTTAGAAAATAAAAAAGATATAGTAGGAGTAGGTTTTTTAGTAGTAATTACCAATCTTTTTATATTTACATATATTTTAAATCAATGGTTAATCCAAAATAATTTCGTCTTTTCTAAATGGAACTTCTTTGTTTTATTTATGGCGTATTTAACTACAACAACTTTTTTAGTGGCTAAAAAATTAAATCAAATTAAATTTTAACTAACTGATTTGATGTATTTAAAGGGGTTTAAAGGGGTTGTGTAAACATTGAATTTAAATTTGAAGAAAGATTCATATATTTTTTTTTAAGCAATCGTTTTTCATATAAATAAAAAATGTACCTTTGCACCGAAATTTACGAACATAGAAATTTTTCATTCCTATGATGATTACAAGAAAACCTGTATCATTACTAATGTCGGCCTTTATAGGCTTATTCTCTTGGGTAGCAATGGCTAACCCTATGAAGGATTCTACTCATGTAACTGAAAAATCAGTTCATGAAAAACATGCAATTGTTCATGACACAGCTCATGCTGAAGCTACAGCTACACACGCTGAAGGTGAACATGCAACTGCTGATCATGGAGGTCCTGTTGATCAGAAACCAGAAGTGCAAGCATTTATCAAACATCACCTATTAGATTCGCATGATTTTAATCTATATGTAGATGGAGAAACGGGACATCATGTAGGTTTCCCGTTGCCAGTTATCTTATTTGATAATGGTCTTCATGTGTTTATGTCATCTGCTTTTCATAACGAAAAAGAATTAGCTGAAGTAGATGGTAACTTCTACAAAATGGTACACGGTGTGATTTATAAATCAGATGCTGAAGGTACAATTACCAATAACAAACACGGTCACCCAACGAATGCAAAACCATTGGATTTTTCGATCACTAAAAACGTATTTTCGTTATTAGTTACGGCAATCTTAATTTTCTTTGCTTTCACTTCGTTAGCTAAAACGTATAAAAAAGGAAATCCACTTCCAACAGGTTTTGGTCGTGTGTTAGAGCCTCTAGTAATTTATGTGCGTGATGAAATTGCTCGTCCAAACATTGGTGAGAAAAAATACAAAAAATTCATGCCGTATTTATTAACAGTATTCTTCTTAATCTGGGCTTTAAACTTAATCGGTTTAACTCCATTAGGAATTAACGTAACAGGTAATATTGCGGTAACTTTATGTTTAGCATTATGTACTTTAATTATTACAAATGTAAGTGCTAACGCAGATTACTGGAAGCACATTTTCTGGATGCCAGGTGTACCAGTGCCAATGAAAATCGTTTTAGCTCCAATTGAAGTATTAGGTATTTTCACAAAACCATTCTCGTTAATGATTCGTTTATTTGCAAACATCACAGCAGGTCACTCTGTAGTAATGGGATTAATTGCGATTATCTTCTTATTCAAACAACAATTAACAGCAGGTGGAGCTGTAGGAGTGTCGTTAGCTTTAACGTTATTTATCTCAGTAATTGAGTTGTTAGTAGCGTTCTTACAAGCATTTATCTTTACTATGTTATCATCATTGTTTATCGGTATGGCGGTTCAAGATCACCACCACGATGAGCATCATTAATAGAATAAAAAAGTAGAATTTTTTAAAAAAATTGTTTAATTATTATATAAATCTTTTATTATGACAATTCCAAATTTAGTAGGTGCTGGTTTAATCGTAATCGGAGCTGGTTTAGGTTTAGGTAAAATTGGTGGATCTGCAATGGATGCTATTGCTCGTCAACCTGAAGCTGCTGGTAAAATCCAAACAGCGATGATCATCATCGGTGCCTTATTAGAAGGTTTAGCATTCGGTGCCTTAATCTTAGGTGCTTAATCAGAATTTAAATTACGCTTTGCAACGGTTGGTTGCAAAGTGTAATTTTATTTAACCTATTTTTATTAATTAAACAGAAAAATCAACAATGGAAAAAATATTTAACGATTTTGGATACGGTCTATTCTTTTGGCTAGTTGTAATTTTAACAATCTTAATTGTATTATTAGCTAAATTCGCTTGGAAGCCTATCATGGAATCTATAGAAACTCGTGAAGAAGGTATTCGTAGTGCATTACAAGCAGCTGAAAATGCTAAAAAAGAAATGCAAGAATTACAAGCTAATAACGAGCGTATCTTAAATGAAGCACGTACTGAACGCGATACAATGTTAAAAGAAGCGCGTGAGATTAAAGAAAAAATGATTGCTGATGCTAAAGAAGAAGCGCAAACGCAAGGTGCTCGTTTAATCGAACAAGCTAAAGCTGCTATCGAAAGTGAAAAGAATGCAGCAATGGCGGAATTAAAAACACAAGTTTCTGCTTTATCTTTGCAAATTGCAGAGAAAATATTAAAAGACCAATTGTCTAGCAATGACTCTCAAGTAAAATTAGTTGAGAGAATGTTGGATGAAGTGAAATTAAACTAATACGAGAAGTATGTCAGGTAATAGAGCTGCAATACGATACGCAAAAGCAATTTTAGATATTGCTACTTCTAAGAGTCTTGCTCAAGAAGTAAACAACGATATGACTTTAATTGCTAAAACGATCCAAAATAATGCTGAACTAGCGTCATTTATTGCTAATCCAACTTTAAAAATCGAAGTAAAGAGTAATGCCTTGTTAGAGGTGTTTAAAGAAACAGGGGCAGTAACTAAATCATTATTCCAGTTATTATTAGAAAACAAACGTTTTGAACTTTTAGACAAAGTAGCTACGCAGTATACAAAATTGTATGATGAAGCAAATGGAGTAGAAGTGGCAACAGTCACTACAGCTTTTGCAATCACTCCAGAATTAGAAGCTAAAGTATTAGCTAAAGCAGCTACTTTAACAACTAAAAAAGTTACTTTAAAAAATATTGTAGATCCAGCTATCATTGGCGGATTTGTATTAAGAATTGGCGATAAGCAATACAATGCTTCAGTAGCTAATAGTTTATTAACATTAAAGAGAGAATTGAGTAATTAATTATAACACGAAAGTGTAAAAATTATAAAACAATGGCGGAAATTAAACCAGCTGAAATTTCAGCAATATTAAAGCAACAATTATCAGGTTTTGAATCTGGTGCTACTTTAGAAGAAGTAGGTACTGTACTTCAGGTAGGTGACGGTATTGCTCGTATTTATGGGCTTTCTAATGTACAATATGGTGAGTTAGTGGTTTTTGAAAACGGTATGGAAGGTATCGTGTTGAACCTTGAAGAAGATAACGTAGGGGTAGTATTATTAGGTCCATCTACAGGTATCAAAGAAGGTTCTACTGCTAAAAGAACACAACGTATTGCTTCTTTAAAAGTTGGTGAGCAAATGGTAGGACGTGTAGTAAACACTTTAGGACAGCCTATTGATGGTAAAGGTCCTATTGGTGGTGACTTATACGAGATGCCTTTAGAGCGTAAAGCACCAGGGGTAATTTTCCGTCAACCAGTAACTGAACCAATGCAAACAGGTATCAAAGCAGTAGATGCGATGATTCCAGTAGGTCGTGGTCAGCGTGAGTTAGTAATTGGTGACCGTCAAACGGGTAAATCTACAGTTTGTTTGGATACAATTATCAACCAAAAAGAATTCTTCGATGCAGGTAAACCAGTTTTCTGTATCTATGTTGCAATTGGTCAAAAAGCTTCTACAGTAGCTTCAATTGCTAAAACATTAGAAGAAAAAGGGGCAATGGCTTATACAGTTATCGTTGCAGCTAATGCTTCTGACCCAGCTCCAATGCAAGTGTATGCTCCAATGGCAGGTGCTGCTATCGGTGAGTATTTCCGTGATACAGGTCGTCCAGCTTTAATTGTTTATGATGATTTATCAAAACAAGCTGTAGCTTACCGTGAGGTGTCTTTATTATTAAGAAGACCACCAGGACGTGAGGCTTACCCTGGAGACGTATTCTACTTACACTCTCGTTTATTAGAAAGAGCGGCAAAAGTTATCGCTGATGACGATATCGCTAAAAATATGAATGACTTACCTGAGTCATTAAAACCAATCGTTAAAGGGGGTGGTTCATTAACAGCTTTACCTATTATCGAAACTCAAGCGGGTGACGTTTCTGCGTATATCCCAACTAACGTAATTTCGATTACGGACGGACAGATTTTCTTAGAGTCTGATTTATTCAACTCAGGGGTTCGTCCAGCTATTAACGTAGGTATCTCTGTATCTCGTGTAGGAGGTAATGCACAAATCAAGTCTATGAAAAAAGTATCAGGTACTTTAAAATTAGACCAAGCTCAGTTCCGTGAATTAGAAGCATTCGCTAAATTCGGTTCTGACTTAGATGCAGCTACATTAAACGTAATTGAAAAAGGTAAACGTAACGTAGAAATCTTAAAACAAGGTTTAAACTCTCCATTTACTGTAGAAGACCAAGTTGCAATTATCTACGCTGGTACTAAAAACTTATTAAGAAATGTACCTGTAGCTAAAGTTAAAGAATTCGAAAAAGATTATTTAGAGTTCTTAAACAATAAACATAGAGATACTTTAGACGCTCTTAAAGCAGGTAAGTTTGATGATAACATCACTGACGTTTTAGAGAAAGTAGCAAAAGAAGTATCTGCAAAGTATAACTAATTAGAGTAAATGGTAGGTAGTGATTAGTAATTAGCTAATCACTATTTGCTAATTACTATTTACTAAAGAAAACAATGGCGAATTTAAAGGAAATCCGTAATAGAATAACATCCGTTTCATCAACGATGCAAATCACATCAGCAATGAAAATGGTTTCGGCAGCAAAGCTAAAAAAAGCACAAGATGCTATCACAGCTATGCGTCCTTACGCTGAAAAATTAACAGAATTATTGCAAAATCTCTCAGCTACCCTTGAAGGAGAAGTAGGAGGAGATTATACAACACAACGTGAAGTAAAAAAAGTACTTATAGTAGCAATTACTTCAAACAGAGGTTTGTGTGGTGCATTTAATTCTAATGTTATAAAAGAAGTTAAAAACTTAACAGATAAGTACCAAGGTGCTACTCTAGATGTTTTAACAATTGGTAAAAAAGGAAATGATGTGTTACGTAAAACACATGATATAGTGGCTAACGAAAGTTCAATATTTGATAATTTGACATTTGAAAATGCTGCAACTATTGCCTCCAATTTAACTGAAAAATTTACTACAGGACAGTATGATAAAATTGAATTGGTTTATAATCAATTTAAGAACGCAGCCACACAAGTAGTAAAAACAGAACAATTCTTGCCATTAGCACCAATTGCTAAAGGAGAAGAATTAGCGGCAGGGGATTATATTTTTGAGCCTTCCAAAGAAGAAATTATAATGACTTTAATTCCAAAGTCATTAAAAACACAATTATATAAAGCTATCCGCGATTCATTTGCTGCTGAACATGGTGCACGTATGACAGCTATGCACAAAGCTACAGATAATGCAACAGAATTGAGAAATCAGTTAAAGTTAACTTATAACAAAGCACGTCAAGCCGCTATTACTAGCGAAATATTAGAAATTGTTGGTGGTGCAGAGGCCTTAAATGGATAGTAGAATAATATCTTCAAATCAAAATAAAAAAGTCCCAAATTGTTTGGGACTTTTTTATTTTAAAAATTTAACGACTGTAGCCTAGCAACATATTTTCCTATTACATCAAATTCAAGATTGATTATAGTGCCTATCTCAAATGTATGAAAATTAGTATTTTCATAAGTATAAGGGATAATCGCTACACTAAATTCATTTAATTTTGAATTAACTACTGTTAGGCTGGTGCCATTAATCGTTATAGAACCTTTTTCAATCGTAATGTTTTTGAGTGCTTTGCTATATTCAAATGTAAAATACCAACTGCCATTTACTTCTTCTATATGTTTGCAAACCCCTGTCTGATCTACATGTCCTTGTACGATATGGCCATCTAATCTGTCACCTAATTTCATAGCACGCTCTAAATTAATAGAATCCCCTATTTTCCATTGATTTAAATTAGTTTTATCAATCGTTTCCTTAATTGCAGTCACAGTATATATATCGTCGTGTAGATTAACGACGGTTAAGCAAATTCCATTATGAGCTACACTTTGATCTATTTTGAGTTCTTTTGTGATAGAAGATTGTACTGATACGTGAATGTTTTCACCTTCTTTTTCAAGAGCCACAATCTTACCGATAGTTTCTATAATTCCTGTAAACATTAACTGATTAATTTTAGTAAATTTGTATTCAAAATTAGTACAAATATTAAAGCGATGACAAAAAAGCCTGAAAATATAATGGTCGGTATTTCAATAGGAGATCTAAATGGTATTGGTAGTGAGGTTGTGTTGAAATCATTAGAAGATACTCGTATGCTTGAATTGTGTACGCCTATTATTTTTGCTAATGTTAAAATTATTTCTTATTTAAAAAAACAACTTAATTTAAATGTTAATTTACATGGCATTGATAAGCTTGATCAAGCTGTAGTCGGTAAGGTAAATGTTTTAAACGTTTGGAGAGAAGGAGTTAATTTAGAGTGGGGAGTAGAAGATCAAAATGTTGGAAAATATGCTGTAAAATCTTTTGTAACAGCTACACAAGCTTTGAAAGAAGGTAAGATTGATGTTTTAGTTACAGCTCCTGTTAGTAAAGTTAACATTCAAAGTGGTGATTTTTCTTTTCCAGGACATACGGATTATTTGAACCAAGAATTAGAAGGTGACGCATTAATGTTGATGATTCAAGATTCGTTACGAGTTGGTTTGCTAACAGATCATGTGCCTATCAACGAAGTAGTTTCTCACCTTACAGAAGAATTAATTTCTAAAAAAGTAAAAACAATTCACCAATCCTTAATTCAAGATTTTCAGATTAACAAGCCTAAAATAGCAATGCTTGGTTTAAATCCACATTCAGGAGATCATGGTGTAATAGGTCAAGAAGAAGAAATGATCTTAAAACCGACCCTAAAAAAGTTATTTGAAGAAGGAATGTTGGTCTTTGGTCCTTTTTCGGCCGATGGTTTTTTTGGCAGTGGTCAATACGAAAAATATGATGCTGTAGTGGCAGTTTATCATGATCAAGGTTTAATTCCTTTTAAGACATTATCTTTCGGAAAAGGAGTTAATTATACTGCGGGATTAGATAAGATTCGAACCTCCCCAGATCATGGAACAGGATTTGATATTGCAGGAAAAGGAGTTGCAAGTCATACTTCTTTTACGGAAGCTATTTATGCTGCTTTAGATATTTTTAAAGCTAGAAATATTTATAAAGAAATAACGGCAAACCCATTAAAGGCAAAATAAAATGAGTTATAAACAAAAAAATGTTTATAACCCTTTTGGTTTTATAAATAATTTATATCTTTGCACACCCTAATTAAGGAGCAAATTGTTGTTGGAATAAAACATAATAGAGTTCAAGTTTTTGATGAAATGGGCTTTTTATGATGTTTTTTCTGAATCTATTAAAAAATATAGGTTTATCTGATGAAAGTTACGAATGAGTATTTAATCCCTTATGTTGGATTAAAGATAGGAAAGCACCAGTTTGAATACCTAATTAGTAAGGCGTTCTTTGATTACTTTCAGTATGACGAATTTGATTCGGCAGATATAAAAGTAAGTTTGGTATTAGAAAAGCAAAGTAGTATGCTTGAATTAAACTTTAAGCATAAAGGGACTATCAATGTGTTGTGTGATGTTACGGGCAAACCTTTTGATTTTCCAATTAAAGGGAGATTAAAATTGATTGTACGTTTTGGTGAAGCATATAATGATGAAAATGAAGAACTATTAATTCTTCCGTTTGGTGAGCATCAAATAGATATAGCACAATATATATATGAAATGATTGTTCTTTCAATACCCTTAAAAAGAGTAAGTCCTGAGGCTTTAGAGCAAGAAGAAGTCTTAGAAGAAATTGGAATTGCGGAAGAGCAAGAAATAAAAGAAGAAGAAATTGACCCACGTTGGGCAGCATTAAAAAAACTATTAACGGATAAATAATTTTGTAAAATGGCACATCCTAAGAGAAGACAATCGTCGACAAGAAGAGACAAAAGAAGAACTCATTATAAAGCAACTGTTGCTCAAATCGCAACTTGCCCAGTAACGGGTGAAGCTCATTTGTACCACAGAGCTTACTGGCATGAAGGTAAAATGTATTATAGAGGTCAAGTAGTTATTGATAAATCAGTAGCTGTTGCTTAATATATTTTAAAAAAGATACATGAATAACTCTCACATTGTGAGAGTTTTTTTGTTGAAAATGCTTCATTTTTGAAAAAAATAGCCCATTTTTGTATCTATTTTGTAGAAATTTTGTAATTTCATCAACTTTTAGAATTGACCTTTTAAGGGTTCAAAATAAGACTTTATGAATAAGATTACTGCCGCAATTACTGCTATAGGTTCTTATGTTCCAGACTTTGTTTTATCCAATCAAGTTTTGGAAACGATGATTGATACCACAGATGAATGGATTACCACTCGTACAGGTATTAAGGAACGAAGAATCTTAAAAGAAAAAGGAGCAGGTACTTCCTATTTGGCTATACAAGCTGCTAAAAACCTAATTGAAAAATCAGGAATTGATCCGAAGGATATTGATATGATCATTATGGCAACAGCCACTCCTGATATGCCTGTTGCATCCACTGGAGTATATGTTGCATCACAAATAGGTGCGGTTAACGCATTTGCTTATGATCTTCATGCTGCTTGTTCTAGTTTTTTATATGGGATGTCCACTGCTGCGGCCTATATAGAATCAGGAAGATATAAAAAAGTATTGTTGATTGGAGCAGATAAAATGTCTTCGATTATAGATTATACAGATAGAGCTACCTGCATTATCTTTGGTGATGGTGGAGGTGCTGTTCTTTTTGAACCTAATGAAGAAGGTTTAGGATTACAAGATGAAATTTTAAGAAGTGATGGAATTGGTCGCGAATATCTTAAAATTGATGCAGGAGGTTCTATTTTGCCAGCTTCTAAAGATACGGTAGAGAAAGGAATGCACACTGTTTTTCAAGATGGAAAAACAGTTTTTAAGTATGCCGTTTCAGGTATGGCTGATGTGAGTGAAAAAATTATGCAACGAAATAAATTAACACATGACGATGTAAATTGGTTAGTTGCTCATCAAGCTAATAAACGTATAATAGATGCTACGGCGGAACGAATGGGACTTGATGAATCTAAAGTTTTAATTAATATTCATCGTTACGGTAATACTACATCCGCTACTTTGCCGCTTGTATTGTGTGACTTTGAAAAACAATTAAAAAAAGGAGATAATATCGTTTTTGCTGCATTTGGAGGAGGCTTTACATGGGGAGCCATTTATCTAAAATGGGCATATAATTCATAAAAACATAATAAACCAAAATCGAAATATCATGGATATTAGAGAAATTCAAAACCTAATTAAGTTTGTAGCTAAATCAGGTGCTACTGAGGTAAAACTAGAGATGGATGATTTTAAAATCACCATCAAAACTACACCTGAAGGTGCTGAAACCACTACGTTTGTACAACAGGTGCCAATGCAGGCAGCTATCCCGCAAATGCCAGTTGCTGCTGCTCCAGCACCAGTTGCTGTCGTTCCAGCTACACCAGTTGTAACAGAATCAGTTGCTGAAGATACTTCTAAGTTTGTTACTGTAAAATCACCAATGATTGGTACATTTTATCGTAAACCAGCTCCAGATAAACCAATGTTTGTAGAAGTAGGTTCTTTAATTTCTAAAGGTGATACTTTATGTGTTATTGAGGCAATGAAGTTGTTTAATGAGATTGAAAGTGAAGTATCAGGTAAAATCGTTAAAATTTTAGTAGATGATGCTTCTCCTGTTGAGTTTGATCAACCATTATTTTTAGTAGATCCATCGTAAGGTATTTTAAATGCTAAATTTTGAGCAATAAATTTATATCATTTATTCTCAGGTAATTTAAAATTTATAATTCAACATTTAAAATTTTATTAAGATGTTTAAAAAAATACTAATCGCTAACAGGGGAGAAATTGCACTTCGTGTAATTAGAACTTGTCGTGAAATGGGAATTAAAACAGTTGCAGTATATTCTACAGTTGATGCGGATAGTTTGCATGTAAAATTTGCTGATGAGGCAGTATGTATAGGGCCAGCACCCAGCAATCAGTCTTATTTAAAAATGTCCAATATTATTGCTGCTGCTGAAATTACCAATGCTGATGCTATTCATCCAGGATATGGGTTCTTATCTGAAAATGCTAAATTTTCTAAGATTTGCCAAGAGCATGGTATCAAATTCATTGGAGCTTCCCCAGAAATGATCGAAAAAATGGGCGATAAGGCAACTGCTAAGGCTACAATGAAAGCTGCAGGAGTACCATGTGTTCCTGGTTCTGAAGGGATTTTAGAATCACTAGAAGAAGCTAAAAAAGTAGCCAAAGAAATTGGTTACCCAGTTATGATGAAAGCTACTGCTGGAGGTGGAGGTAAAGGGATGCGTGCTATATGGAAAGAGGAAGAGCTTGATAAAGCTTGGGAAAGTGCACGTATGGAAGCTGCTGCCGCATTTGGTAATGATGGTATGTATATGGAAAAACTTATTGAAGAACCTCGTCATATTGAAATTCAAATTGTAGGAGATTCTTTTGGAAAAGCTTGCCATTTATCAGAAAGAGATTGTTCTGTACAACGTCGTCATCAAAAGTTGACAGAAGAAACACCATCGCCATTTATGACAGATGAATTACGTCAAAAAATGGGAGAAGCGGCTGTAAAAGCAGCTGAATATATCAGTTATGAAGGCGCTGGTACAGTGGAGTTTTTAGTAGATAAACATCGTAACTTCTACTTTATGGAAATGAATACTCGTATCCAAGTAGAGCACCCTATTACAGAACAAGTAATTGATTACGATTTAATTCGCGAGCAAATTTTAGTAGCGGCTGGCGTGCCTATCTCAGGTAAAAACTATTTACCTCAATTACACTCTATCGAATGCCGTATTAATGCTGAAGATCCTTACAGTGATTTCCGTCCTTCGCCAGGTAAAATTACCGTTTTACATGCTCCAGGAGGTCACGGTGTGCGTTTAGATACTCATGTGTATGCAGGATATACAATTCCGCCTAATTACGATTCAATGATTGCTAAATTAATCACAACAGCCCAAACTCGTGAAGAAGCAATTGCTAAAATGAAACGCGCTCTAGATGAATTTGTAATAGAGGGCATAAAAACCACAATTCCTTTTCATAGACAATTAATGGATGAGCCAGATTATGTAGCTGGAAATTATACCACTAAGTTTATGGAAACTTTCAAAATGAAATAACCCAAATAAAATTAATAAAAAAAACCTTGAACAAAAAATTCAAGGTTTTTTTATGTTGATAGAATTATTGTAAACTTTATTTTACCATATTACATAGTCTTTTTGATAGATGGGAAAGAGTAAAGAAGGTAAAAAAATAAGTGCTGATATTGAGTAAAAATCAGACACTATCTAAAAGAAATATTCACTTAACGTTTTGATAATAAGAGGAACTTCGTTTGTTTGTGATTTTATGAGATCAAATTGCAAGAAGAAACAAAATGAATACGTTATTTTCTCTTAGATAGTCTCTTTTGTTTTGTGTTATTTATAATTTTAATTTGGAGGCAATTGATGAAGGAACCGCTTTTTTGTGTAGCATGATGGCAGTTGCTTTGTATTTTGCAAACTCTTTAGTCATATACAAATATCCTTTGTAATCATTTGTTGTACCCCAAGAATTTTTTACAATGTAATATTCTTTTCCATTTTGATCTTTAGAAATACCAACAATGTGCATACCGTGATCATCAGTAGTTGTGTAATTGTCAAATGCCTTTTGACGCATTTCTTCCGTTACAACCATTTCTTTTTTAGGGCCATTAAACATGTCTGATTTTTCATCAGCAGTCATATCTTCAATTTTTTTCTCGGGAACATAAGCTACTCCATTTTTCCAAGAAAAACTTTTTTCGCTAACATCTCCAGCCCAAGCAACTGAATAACCATTTTTAAGTGCGTTATCTATAACTTCAGTTAGTTCATTCATTTTTACGTTATAAACTAAATCAAAGTTCCAGTTGTCAGGAACCATTAGGACAAATTTAGAGTAATATGGGTATTCTTGTAAAGAAGAAATTTCTACATAATCATCAGCATTAACTCCTACTATTTCTTTAGCAAAAGTTTCTGGTGTATATGTTTTTCCTTCAAATTGAAATGTTTTGGGTACTTGTCCAAGATAGCTGTCAATGATTGCAGTATATGCTTTTTCCCAATTAGGTGTTAGTTCTCCATTAGGATTGGTAACAACAGCTTTTAAGAAAGCTTCAGTTAGAGAACTCATTTCAGCAAATTTATTTTTGTCAGTTCCGTAGTTTAAACCAGTGTAAACTGACTGAGGAACTGCGCCATATTTTCGATACATGTTAATTACGTCATGAAAGGCACCACCATCACCCAAAGCTAATGAGCCGTGCATACGAACATAGTTTCTTCCTTTTTCAACATAGGCATTACGTGCAGAGAAAATTTGAGACAACTCAACAGGTTTCTTGCCCATGCGGATCATTTCTGATTCTAAAAAAGAGTTTGCAGAATAACTCCAACAAGTTCCTGAGGAACCTTGATTTTTTATAGGAGTATTTTCGATATTTATAACATCAGTAAATTTGAAAGATTCTTTACTTTTTTCGCTGGCATTTATTTTTAATGAATTAACTAAGTTGTCTTGTGCAAACGAATTGACTGTTATAATAAATGAAGCAGTAAGAATGAGTTTTTTTCTAATTTTAAACATATAGTTTTTAAATTTTAATATTTTGAGGGGTAAAAATAGTAATACTTGATGAAAAAGAGATTTGATTTTGATAACTTTTATGATTTTCGGTTATGGTTTTTTAATTTATTTTATATTTTAAATTTAATATACTTGGATTTTAATCCAGATTCTGCATTAGATTTCATTGTGAAACAGAAAATCAATAAATCAAAGTATTCATAAAAAGTTTTTAGAAGGAGAAATAAGAAACTATTCTAATGATTAAAATGGGAGTACGTGCTTGAATTTGAAGAAAAATAAAGCTGAATAGATTTCTAATGCTGAATTCTATCTAACTTATTTTAAGTAATTGATAAAAATTAAAATCTCTAATTTGATTTTATTTTGTCCTATGGCTACAAAATGAGAACGTGATCCGACATTAATTGCTGCCACATTGGGATTTACAATTCGCATTTTTTCGAAACTTTTCATAAATTTTCTTTTTATTAAAATGCGAGGAAATGTAATATCTTTGCTTAAATTATTCTATACGAGATAACATGGTGTTTCATCATTGATTGTCTCAAAGGGCTTCCAAATGGAAGCCTTTTTACATTTCAGCCAAAATCTGGGAGGGGATAAATTCACCATTTTATACATAGGCTTTGCTCGCAAGTGCAAGTTAGCTCTCATTTGTCAAAGAACAATACTTTCTTGAAATCTGGGTCAAATAAAAGAAGGTGTCTAAAAAGTCAAAATTCAATACTTAGTTTTATTTCGAACTAAAAGGGAGAAGTCACATTATTTGTATTATGTGGTTTCTCCCTTCGGTTGAAATAATAAAATTCTGATCTTTTAGGACAGCCTCTTGTTTTTTATCTGGTAGGTAAAAAAATTATTCGATTATAATTTTTCTAGTTGCTATTTTGCTTCCTTCTGTAATTTTAGCAAAATAAATTCCTTTGGTTAAGGAAGAAATATTAAGACTTTGATCTGTTATTTTAGATGATAAAGTTTTTTTGCCGAAGATGTCGTATAAATCTATTTGTTTTTCTCCAAAATTTGGTGAAGTGATGTTTACAACTGAATTGGCGGGGTTTGGATGAATTGATAAGCCTTCAATTTCATTATTTTTTTCATTGTTTAATAGGCCAGAAGCTTCAATTTTTACATTGTCTATTCTCCAGTTAGCGGACGGATCATAAAGACCTAATATAGCTTCATAGGTGTTGTTGTTTGGATTTACAATAGAAACAATTCGAAAACCAAAATTAGGATTGTTGTCACATCTAGGATCGTTGATTAAAAAAGATTTCATTGGTGAAGCTGTAAAGCCATTTGTTAGATCGCCGTTATTATTAGCTAATAATATCCAAGAATTTCCACCATCGAAAGTGTATTCATACTGCTGCCATTTAGAAGAGGTGTCTTGTCCTCTTGGGTCAAATTTTATAATGATGCCCGAATAGCCACTAGTGCTAGCCATAAATTGATAACCAGCTGTTCCAGAAGCGGTGCTTTGAGCAGGGAAATTTTTTATACTATGTGCAAATCCGCCATTATTGCCACTTTGATAAGTGTTAGCGTTTACACCTCCAATAAGGCTTAATGTGCCAGTGCCTAAATTAGGATTTGTTGTTTGTGCATCAAAACTCCAAGATGTTACTGTTGTTTGTGCGGAGATGTTAGTAATAAAAACGAATAAATTGAATAGGAGAAATAAAGATTTTTTTTTCATGTTAATAGTTTTGTTTTTGTTTACAAAAGTATAAAAAATCCTCTTTGGATGTTCATCGAAAGAGGATAGGCTTTGTTTTTGTTTTATTTGTGATTATTCAATTACAATTTTTCGGGTAGCTACCTTACCTTCTTCTGTTACTTTAGCGATATAAACACCTTTGGCTAAAGACGTAATATCAACGATTTGATTGGTTGTTTTGGTAGATAAAGCTATTTTGCCCAATAAGTTGTACAGTTCTATTTGCTTTTCAGAAAAGCTATTGGATGTTATGTTTAGAACCGAATGGGTTGGGTTGGGATATACCTGTAAGCCAGAAATTGCGTCTAATTTTTCATTAGATAAAAATTGTGGATCGGTAGATTTTGCTTGAATGCTAAAATCATCTAAACCTATCATGGCATCATTTCCTACGTCGTTTGTGTCAGACCATCTAATCCAGAGTGAGCCTCCGTTGGCTGACCAACCATTGCCTGTTAATCCGAAAGTGTAAGTAAAATTACTATTATTTCCAAGTGCATTACCGTCTATATTGGCAACTGTAGGAGGACTTGTGTTTGTGGTTGCGTTTTGTTCGACTAGGTCACAGTTGGTTACTGTAGTCCAGGTACCTGTTGATAATGAGGTGGCATCATAGCTATAAGCAAAGGCTATTTTTTCAACTACAGTACTGGTGGCTAATCTCCATTGTTCGGATTTTCCACTAATTTCTATTTGGGTAATATTTTGCGTTAGATTGTTGATAAGGTTTAAGCCAATTCCAGGAATTGTGCCTGATGAGGCTAATACTGCTAAGGATCTTTCGTTGCTTGAGTTAGTACCAGTAGCATAAACACCTCCACTATTTGCGGATCCATCATTATTTGTTAATGTTAGGGCTGTAGTTGATGTACCTGAAAGTCTTGCTATGAACCAATTTGGAGGTAAAGAAGGAGGTGTTGTTCCGTTAGTCATGGTATTAAAATCCTGAGTATACGGTGTGTTTAATGCTGAAATTGAGACTTGACAAAAGCCTAATTCTGCTAGTAATAATGTTCCTAATACGTAAATTTTTTTCATTTGTTGTTGTTGTTGTTGTTGTTGTTGTTTGTAATTTGGTTTAGAAAACTGTTGGTATAAATTTAATTAAAAAATAAATTAAATTTATTTTTTTGTCTTTTTTTTAATTATTTTTAAATTTAAATAATGTTTTTCTGTTTTATTTGTAAGAATAATCTATATTTTATAAGAGGATTAATCGATTTTCTACTTAATAAGAAATGCCAAATAGGGAATAATAATAGATTTTGTAGATGACTTTGAAAGAAGCTATCTTTTATTACGCTATAATAATTTATAGGTAGATCTATTCACGAAGAATGAGGGTGTTTTTTTTAATGAATTAGTCTTACTAAATCTTATAGCGATTGGGTTAAAAAAGGATAGATTGTTTTTAATAGACTATTTTACAATAAGTTTTCTAGTTATTCTTTGATCTCCTTCTTTTATTTTTATAATGTAAACGCCCTCGTTTAAATTAGATATGTTTAGTTCTTTACTGTTTAGTAATGTTTGGAGTACTAATTTTCCGAGTACATCGTAAACTTCAATTTCTTTTGATGAAGCGGATCTAGACGTAATGTAAATTCTACCTGTATTGGAAGGGTTTGGATATATCGTAAGATTATCCAGAGGTTGTTCTTGAAATTTTCCATTATAGGAAGAATCTTTGCTTTCTTGAGCCTGTAAAGCTAAAGCAGATAAAGCGGAAATAAAAATACTGTATAAGTAGTTTTTCTTCATTCAATATTACTTTCTACAAAGTTAGTGATTTTTTTTTTTAGATAAAAAAAAAGCCTCAAAATAGAAGCTTTTATGTAGTTAAATAAGGCTAAAAATTAAAAAGCATATTTTGTCCAGTTAAAGGCTGTTTTATCAGCACCTATATTTGTTTCATTTTTGTTTAAAATACCTGTTCCATTTATTTCCTTACCAGGAGCTGTCGTTAAATCTTTAATATTAACATTAATATTGGAGTTAGGATTGCCAGCTCCTTTTTTATCATTCATATTAAGTAAAGTTACGACATAACCTGTTCCTTTTACAAGAGCATTAGCTATATTAGATTTTGCGCTACGACGAATCATAAAGACATCCATCATTTGTTTTGTGATATCATTGGCAGTTACAAGATCAATTTTAAGATCAATGGTTAGATTTTTTATATTATTGTCGGATTGTAAGCCACAAGTAGGCGCATTACCATCTAGATTGCCATCCCCTTCCAAACCTCTTGGATCAGCTTCTGTGCTTGTAAAACCTTTTTCCCAGATGCCGTAAGCATTATCTAAAGTACCTCTCCATCCTTGTGTATAGTCAAACATATCGTCATCTGTATTAACACACAAGATGTTTTTTATATCCACAGTTCCTCCAAAAAATTCGACACCGTCATCAGCACAGTTTTTTACAAATACGTTTTCAATAATGGTACCATTTCCAACGCCGTTTAGGGTTAAGCCATTATGTTCAATATTGGCAGATGATTTAGCGCCTGTATTGTTTAGTATTAAATAACGAATTATACCAGAGTTATCGGTGTCATCATTACCACCATAGGTGTAAGCGGAGTTGATTTCGGTTGAGCCTGTAGGGGTTGCATCGGATAATTTTGCTTTACCATTAATGATTAGTCCTCCCCAGTAGCCAGATTCTGTTGTTTCTATATCTGCTTGCATAATGACAGGTTTTTCAGCTGTACCATTTACATTTATTTTGCCTCCTTGTAGAACTAAAATGTAATTGCTAAATCCTTTTTTTGATTTAATGATAGTACCGGCAGGTATGTTTAGAGTTCCTCCATTGTCTATAATTAAAGATCCATTTAAATAATATGTTTTAGAAGCAGTAAGTGTTGTATTATTTGTTATAGTCCCAGATAAATTTTCTGTTCCGATAGGTGTAGTACTATTAGCAATAGCTTCGTCATCCATTGTTTTTGTGCATGATGTTATCGTTCCCGAAATTATTAGTAATGCAAATAGGCTTAAAATTGATTGATTCATTTTGATTAGTTGTTTTTAATTAGTAATTATATTGTTTTAAAAATCATAAGTTAGCCCTAGACTGAAATTGATTCCTTTTTGAAATGACTTGAGTACAACGTTTTCACCTCCATTAATTCCTTTTCGGCTTAATGAATAGGTAGGATCCAGTAAGTTTCTAGCTTTTATTTTGATAGCAAGATGTTTATTGATTTTAGAGGTAGAAATAAAATCTAACCCAAGAACCCCTTTTTCTATGATGTCTTCGTAAGTCAAAGTACCAATGGTATAAATACGATCGCTGAAATAGTTTAATACAAGTGTGTTGGTAAAGCTTTTCTCTTCTTTTGAAAAAGTACTCGATAAATCAAAATTGACTAAGAATGGAGAAGAACCTTCTAATTGTGTTTCTTTTTTAGGTGTGTTTAATACATCTAATGTTAATTTTGAATAGATATAAGAAGCGTTAAAACCTAATGCTAATTTAGTATCATAATGATGTAATTCTGTTTCAAGAATGTTTTTTCTTACTTCTATTTCTGCTCCTAGTACTTTAGCTACGTTTGAGATATTTTTGTATGTTAGATAACCTCCTGAGCCTCCTTCTTCTACACGAGCTATGGGGTTTTGGATGTGCTTGTAAAAACCAGTTAAAGAAAAGAGTTCTGATTTACTGATATAAAAATCCCATTTAGCATCTAAATTGTAATTTTCTGAATATTTTAGATCCTTGTTTCCTTGACTATTGAAATTTACATCTATGTAAATATATGGTGAAATTTCTTTAGCTTGAGGAAGTGTATAAGTTTTGCTACTTGCTAAACGAAATGAATTTTTTTCGGAAGCATCCCATTTTAAACTAGCATTAGGGAGTACAAAGGTGTTTTTAATCGTTGATTTCCCAGTAGTACCTCCTTCGTTAACATTGTATTGTACTGCTAGATTTACATAATCTATACTGGCTCCCATATTTACGGTTAATTTAGGAGTAATTAAGTAGGTTAAATCAGCATATCCAGAATGTATATTTTTTTGAGCACTGTACTGATCTCTATTAGTGTCAAAAGTTAATTTTCCATCTATAAAGTTTTGTTTGCCATAAACAATGTCTAGATTAACATTTTCGTCATATAACCCTGATATGGCTCTAAAATTGTATAAGGTGGCTGAAAATTTATCGTCAACTTGTCTGCCGTTATAACCCAACTTTAAGACAGAACTTTTATCATCTGTATCTTTTGAATTTAATCTGTGTGAAATTTCTAATTTTGTATTTAAATCAGTCTCATCTAAATTCAAAAAAGTTCTGGTTTGTCTGCCATCTCCACCTGTAAAAACGAAATCTTTTTCAGTTCTTTGTGTTAAGTTGTTTACTTTTCTATCGGGTTCTTTTCCAGAAGTAATATTATATGATAGACCAGCATTAAAGTTTGTGTTTTTACCTAATTGAAATTGAGTTAATAGCTGATTTACAATTAATAAGTTATCATTGTTTTGTTGTCTAATCATTAATCCTTTATCATCAATTCCTCCTTGAAATTTATCATTATCTACTCCATAAAATTTAGAATAGTATTGATTGTTATTATGAATAATCATACCATTATAATCAAAACGATATTTGTTTAATTTTAATGATAAATTCAATAACCCTAATTGATTAATACTACGACTAAATTTGTCTCCTACTTGATCTCTAAATATAACTCCTGTAGTAGTTGTGTTTTTTAAAAACTGTTTGGTGTAATTGAAATCAGTTGAATGTGATCCTACAAGAAATGCCGTAAAACTATTTTCTCCAAATCTGATTTTTTTTCCAACTGTTAGGCCAAATGAATGATTGTAGGGTGATTGATTTGTGATAGGAGTTAACTTGTTTGGAAAATTATATTTTTGATTTGTTAAGCCTGGATTAATTGTATTGGAAATACCCCAGTAATCTACGCCAGTTTGTTGTTTAAAATCAGTACCTAATACTCTTGTATTACTACCTGTTGAAAGATCTAGAGAGAAAACAGATGAAGTGTTTAGTTCTTTTGATGAAATATCTATATTAGCACCCCCTACATCGCTGATTTTACTAGAATTAAATACTTTGTTGACAGAAATGTTTTTAATAATATCGGTGCCAAAAAAGTCTAAGGAAATGTTTTTATATTCGGGATCTTCTGATGGAATAGGAAAACCATTTAATGAGGTTGAATTATAACGATCTCCTAAACCTCTTACGAAAACATTTTTTACACCTTCTTGTTTAGAAATTCCCGAAATTTTAGTAATAGCGGCTTGGGCATCACTAATTCCTTTTCGACTCATTTCCTGAGCACCAATTACCTGTTTCATTTCTACAGCGTTCTTTTGCTCCAATAATAATGCTGTTTCCTTTTCGCGACTTACAGTGGCTTTTACTACTACATCTTCCATTGTTACACTGCCAGAACCAAGAGTTTCATTTATTTCTTTTGTTTCTCCTGCATGAATCGTAATTTTAACTTCTTTAGTTTCATAACCTAAGAAGCTAAATACCAAGATGTGGATTCCTGACGGAACGCTTAATTTATATTTACCTTGTAAGTCAGTAGTAGTTCCTGTAGCACTACCTTTTAAAACAATATTAGCAAATGGTAATGCTTCATTGTTTAGATCTTTATCTGATATTGTTCCAGTAATAGTTGCTTTTTGAGCGAATGTTATCATCGTAAAAAAAAGAAACAATAAGGAAAATTTAAATTTCATTTTGTTGTGTGTTTAATTTCGATGCAAAGTAATTTTGTCTGTGTAAAAAAGAAGTTATTGAGACATTATAAATAAGTTTAGTAAAGGTTATCTAATCGTTAATATATTAAATTTATGTAAGGTTAAGTTTTTATTTCGAATAATAGCTAATTTTACATTCGAACAAACACAAACAAAGTAATGAAAAAGAAGGACATTAGAATTCTTTTAGTAGACGACGAAATAGATATTTTAGAAATTGTAGGCTACAATCTTTCTCAAGAGGGGTACCAAATTTTCACAGCCGAAAATGGAAAAAAAGCAATAGAAAAAGCAAAAAAACATTTGCCTCATTTGATATTAATGGATGTTATGATGCCTGAAATGGATGGAATGGAGGCTTGTGAAATTATTCGTAATACGCCAGAATTACAAAATACTATTATTGCCTTTTTGACGGCTAGGAGTGAGGATTATTCACAAGTTGCAGGCTTTGATGCAGGAGCTGATGATTATATAGCCAAGCCGATTAAACCCAAAGTATTAGTTAGTAAGGTGAAAGCTTTGTTAAGAAGATTTAAAGAAATAGAAATACCTGCTGAAAAACTCGATTTAGGAGGTATTGAAATCAATCGCGAAGAATATAAAATATACAAAGATAAAAAGGAAATTATACTACCAAGAAAAGAATTTGAACTCTTTTATTTATTAGCATCTAAACCAGGTAAAGTGTTTAAAAGAGAAGAAATTCTAGATAAAGTTTGGGGCAATGAAGTGGTAGTTGGAGGAAGAACTATAGATGTTCATATTAGAAAATTACGTGAAAAGATTGGAGAAGATTTGTTTAAAACAATCAAAGGTGTTGGATATAAGTTTGAATACTAATGGGATTAAGGCTTAAGAAATCATACAAATTTGCTTTTCGATCTTCAATATATATTACCCTGTTTTCTACAGGATTGGTGTTTGTGCTAACCTATCTGTTTTTTTCAATCAATTGGTTATTCATAATTGCTTTTGCTTTTTTAACGATGTCTTTCTCATTTTTTGTATTACAATATCGAGTAGAAAAATTTATTTATAAAAGAGTAAAAAAAATTTATGACGAAATTTCCTTTTTAGATGCAGTAGATTTTAAAAATCAAGCCATAACTACTGATATGGCTACACTAACTAAACAAGTTAAAAAATTTGCAACGGATAAAAAATTAGAAATTGAAATGCTAAAAGATCGAGAAGAATACAGAAGAGAATTTCTAGGAAATGTTTCACATGAACTAAAAACCCCTCTTTTTACAGTTCAAGGCTATATTTCAACTCTATTGGATGGCGCACATAAAGATAAAATACTTCGAAAAAAATATTTAGAACGAGCAGAAAAAGGTGTTGAGCGTTTGGTTTATATCGTTAATGATCTAGATATGATTGCAAAACTAGAATTAGGCGATGAAATACTAAATATTGAATCATTTGATATCGTATCATTAGCTCAAGACGTAATGGATTTATTAGAAATTAAAGCCAATACAAAAGAAATTACCTTAAGTTTTGATGAAAAATATGTTAAACCTATTCAAGTAGCGGCCGATAAGCAAAAAATTCAACAAGTTTTGATTAATTTAGTCGTAAACTCTATTAAATACGGAAAAGAAAAAGGATCAACTGAAATTTGTATAGATGAGCTAGAAAATAACAAGGTTTTGATACGTGTTATGGACAATGGCGAAGGTATTGAACGAAAATATATTCCTAGGTTGTTTGAACGCTTTTTTAGAGTAGATAAAAGTGGATCTCGTATGGAAGGAGGTTCTGGTTTGGGATTGTCTATTGTAAAGCATATTATAGAAGCTCATCATCAAAAAATATATGTAAAAAGTACTTTCAAAAAAGGTTCCGAATTTTTATTTACATTGCAAAGTGCTGATAAAATAAATTTATGAATTAAGCCTTCGGGCTTTTTTTTTATCCTTAATGTTATTAAATTGTAAATAAAATGTTTTTTAATTGTTAAATATATAAGTTTTTTTTAATTTTGATAAAGACTATTTGTAAAACCTTTAAAACTTTAAATTATGAAAAACCTTGTATTAATTGTTACTTTCTTATTTACAGTAATCAGTTTTGCTCAGTTAATAGAACCTAAATATGAGATTCAAAATGATTTAATAAAAACCACTTATTATTATGACAATGGTAAAATAAGACAAGAAGGTTTTTATAAAGAGGGTAAAGTTCACGGAAAATGGATTTCCTATACTAGAGAAGGAAATGAGTCCGCTATAGGACAATACGAATTAGGGAAAAAAGTAGGTACTTGGATTTTTAAAGAGAACGGAACTATTGCTCAAGTAAATTATAATGATAATCAATTAATTAGCTTTAAAAAATGATAATTGTTTAAAAAAATAGATAAATATATTTTACCTATTATGTGTCAATATCTTACCTTAAAAGAAGACAAATAGAGTCTGTTCAAGAATCACTATTTGTCTTCTAAATCAAATATTTCAAAGTATTTTTCCCAGTTAATTTTATTATTAAATTGAATAAAACCCTTAAAATCAACTATTTTTTCTAGTTTTTGAAGGCTAAATTCATCTTGTACGCAATATGGAATTATTTGTTCAAGACTTAGTTTATGTGCTAAATATTCCTGTTCGTATTGACCAGGAGTAGGAATAAAAAAAGCTTTTTTACCTAGATAGGCTAAATCCATAACAGTTGTATAACCAGAACGGCAAATAATGTATTGACTACTGTTAAAAGCTACTTCTAGTTGTTGCGTATTCATAAAATTATAAAAAGTAAAAATACCTTCTGTATTAATTTTTTGTTGTTTATCAACTTTTCCTTTTATAAATAAAATAGAACCATTATAGTTCTGTAGTTCTCTAATTAATTTTTCTTCCAACAAACTTCTTTGTGGTTCCGGTCCTGATAATATAACCATAAGATCATACCGAATATTTAATAGTTGTTTTTTAAAACGACTGATAGGACCCAAATACAAAACATTTGGCAAAGGCTTTTTAAGATGACCTAAAAGACCTGTTAAGTTTTGATTTCCCGAAAAATCAGGAACCCAGCAAGCATCATATTGTTTAATCACTTGTTGATGCAACCAAGATGTAATCCATGTAGTATTACCTGTTAAAACATTTAGTTGATGAGTAATAAAAATACTCGGTTTCTTTTTTGAATAAATACCCAGCCGATTATCCGAAATAATACCTTGTATATTATAGGCCTTAATAATTTTTTTTGTAGCCATTCGTTCCAAAAAATAGGCTCTTAAAATTTTATGACTAAATAGGAACAATTTCCATTTAAAATATTTACCCTTTTTTGGATATTTTATTTTATAAGAAGGAAGTGTAATAAAAGTCAAAGAAGGAAATTCAAATTTTAATAATTCAAGAGCTTCTCCATCAGAGGCTATAATAGGATTCATGCCTTGTGTTAAAAGAGCCTTTATGATAGGGATACAGCGTGTAGCATGACCTAAGCCCCAATTAAGAGGAGCAACCAATATGTTTTTACTTGTTTTCAAATGTTATATTTATAAAATTAAGGTAACAATAAAACACTTTATTATACGACATATTTATTTAATTTTGTCAAAACTTTAAGAAATTGTGGGAAGTAAAAATAAATTAAAACGTTTTAAAGAAAACGAAACTTTTGATAATGTAATTCAACCTACTCGTGATGAGGTAGTTAATGGGGCTTTTCCTTACAAAGGAAAATGGCGTTCAACATTTTTCAAAAATGATAATCCTATTATTGTAGAATTAGGATGTGGTAAAGGCGAGTATACAATAGGTTTAGCATCAAGAAATCCCAATATAAATTATATAGGAATAGACGTAAAAGGAGCCCGTTTTTGGAGAGGTGCTAAAACCGCTGTAGAAAACGATATGAATAATACAGCCTTTGTTCGTACTCAAATAGAGTTAATAGAAGATATTTTTGATGCACACGAGATAGATGAAATTTGGATTACATTTCCTGATCCTCAAATTAAATACAAGCGAACAAAGCACCGCATGACCAATAGTGAGTTCTTGAAAATGTATAAGAGAATTTTAAAACCAGAAGGAATTGTAAATCTAAAAACAGATAGTGAATTTATGCACGGATATACTTTAGGATTACTACATGGCGAAGGACACGAAGTACTATATGCTAATCACAACGTATACAAAAATGAAGGCGCTCCAAGTGAAGTTTTAGAAATACAAACCTTTTACGAACAACAATATTTAGAAATTAATAAAGTAATTACCTATATCCGTTTTAGAATTAAATAATAAGTAAGAGATAAAACGATTTTTCTGAAATAAAGGCAGTCGATTGCCCTTTTTTGAATAATTTTTTTAGAAGAATTACTACAAAATTCTGATCTCTTATTAAGTATAGATCACGTAATTTTGAAATCTCAACAAAAACAATCATTAGTGTTAATTTAAAATTTCAATTCAAGAGATGCTGAAAGAAAATTAACCTAAAAAACAATTAAAAATGAAGAAAATGAAAAAGGTATTATTTTTACTAACTGTTTTTATAATATCAAGCTGTTCAACCAGTATTTCTACCAAATTAACAAATAAAAGCTATCAAAAATTAAATGACAATAGTCAAGTAATAGTGTTAAAAGGAGAAGATATTTTACCAAATAATTCAGAATTTATTGGAGATGTCAA
Source organism: Flavobacterium davisii (assembly GCF_042182265.1). NCBI lineage: Bacteria > Pseudomonadati > Bacteroidota > Flavobacteriia > Flavobacteriales > Flavobacteriaceae > Flavobacterium > Flavobacterium davisii. Next base: position 680,570 of record NZ_CP097869.1, on the reverse strand, counting down.
AATTGGGGATACTGGATTTACCACTGACTGTGGATATGACAAAGTCATTACAGATGCCAAAAATGCAGCCAAAAATGCAGGCGGAAATATGATACAATTAATTGAAGTAAAAAAACCAAATGTTTTAGTAAGTAGTTGTTATAGAATTAAAGCCAAGATATATAGAAATTTTGATTCGGAATTTCTCGCAAAAATAAAAGGAATAGAAGAGAAGAAGAATAAATCCAGACTACCAGAAAATAGTGATTACGCCCTGATTCATTTTTATAGACCAAGTCTTGGAGTAGGAGCATTATTAGGTTACAGTATCAAAAACGCAAATGATTCTATAATTGGTAGATTAAGAAATGGACAAAAATTTGTTTATAAAACCGAAAATTTTGGAGACCAAAGCTTTTATGCAGCTTTAGAAACGAAAGAAGAAATAAAAATCAATATCGAAAAAGGAAAAGAATATTTTGTTAAATGTAGTATTAATTTAGGTCTTATTATGGGTAGACCTAAAATGATATTAGTTGACAACCATGTTGGAATCAGTGAATTTGATCAAATAGAATAAACTATTGCCCGTAACCATTTTATAAAATGATTAGTTTTTGAAACTAAAATTTGTCTAGATTTTGGAATTAACAGTATCGAAAAATTGAAACTTCTTGAAGCAGCGACATGTTTAAACAAATCAATAAAACTATTTTAATTTATAAAAAAATATCCTTTTGATTTATAAGAAACTTATTTAAAAGAAAAATAAAATACCTAATCATTATTTTCGATCAGAAAATCAATAGATTTTATCCTGAACGAGTTCAACTAAACTAAATAATATAAAATGTCTATTCTTTTAGCCTTTTTTTTAGCCACTTTTTTTTCAAGTATGGGAGTTTTACCACCTGGCATGCTTAATATGCGTGTAGCTGCTATTAGTATTAAAAAATCTATAAAAAGGGCTAAAGAATTTATATTAGGCGTGTCTATTATAGTAGTAGTACAAAGCTTTTTAGGATTTTATTTTGCTACCTTTTTTCAAGACCATCCAAAGTTAACAAAAAACTTAAAATTAGTAGGAATAATTATATTTATTGCACTTACTATATTTTTTCTAGGAAAAGGAATACAAAACGTAATTCAAGCAAGTAAATTAGAAACAAGCGATACAAAAAGTAAATTTTCTCCTTTTTATCAAGGAATTACATTATCCATATTAAATGTTTTTCCTATCCCTTATTACGCATTTTTAAGTCTGTACTTTTCTGCATTTATTCCTGATTTTTTTACCCCTCTTGTAGGTATAGCCTATGTTTCAGGTGTTACATTAGGAAGTGCTTTAGTGTATGTTTTATACGCCTTCCTTTTTAAAAAATGGGAAAATAAAATTTCATTTTTTATAAAAAATGTTAATTTTATTATAGCCACAGTTACTGGAATAATAGCTCTTTTTACATTATACAAATGGTAGTAGCCAAAACATTTGATCAAAATTTTTTTGAACGAGTTTACGAAATAGTAAGACAAATTCCTTATGGAAAAGTAACATCATATGGCGCTATAGCAAGAGCTCTTGGTACTGCCAGATCCGCTAGAATGGTAGGTTGGGCAATGAATGCTTGCCATGATATGAATGATGTTCCAGCGCATCGAGTAGTCAATAGAAACGGAGTGTTAACAGGCAAACATCATTTTGAAGGATCTAGTTTAATGCAACAATTATTAGAAAATGAGGGAATAAAAGTAATGAATAATCAAATTATAGACTTTAAAAAACATTTTTGGGAACCCTCAATAAAGTCATAATAAACACCAAAATTATTCAAAATTACAAGTTTATTGTTTTCATTTATTACAACATAAAAACTTTTAAACCTCTAAAGTTTTAAACTCCTAAACTTCTCATTATCTTTGCAATCTAAAATCAGTTTAAATAAAGATAAAGTACTTAGTAGACTGTTAATAGTTATTAAAATGAAACTAGATAGAAAAGAAATATTAAAAGCATTAGAAAGTATATCCATCGCAGGTGAAGGAAAAAATATGGTTGAAAGTGGTGCTGTTACAAATGTATTAACTTTTGGAGACGAAGTTATTGTAGACGTTACTTTAGCAACTCCCGCCATGCACATAAAAAAAAGAACAGAAGACGATATTCGTAGGTTAATTCATCAAACATTTTCCCCTGAAATTACAGTAAAAGTAAATGTTAAAGTAGAAGTGCCAGAAAAAAATGAAATAAAAGGAAAAACCATTCCTGGAATATCCAATATTATTGCCGTTGCTTCAGGTAAAGGAGGAGTCGGTAAGTCAACAGTAACAGCAAATTTAGCTGTTACTTTAGGTAAAATGGGCTTTAAAGTGGGGGTTTTAGATGCCGATGTATACGGACCATCTATGCCTATCATGTTTGATGTTGAAAATGAAAAACCAATATCAGTAGAAATAGAAGGAAAATCTAAAATGAAACCAATAGAAAGCTATGAAATAAAATTACTCTCTATTGGATTTTTTACAGCACCTAGTCAAGCCGTAATCTGGAGAGGTCCCATGGCAGCAAAAGCATTAAACCAAATGATTTTTGATGCAGCTTGGGGAGAGTTAGACTTTTTACTAATAGATTTACCTCCTGGAACAGGAGATATTCATCTATCAATCATGCAATCCTTACCAATTACAGGAGCCGTAGTGGTAAGTACTCCACAAGCCGTTGCATTAGCAGATGCTAAAAAAGGAGTATCCATGTTTTTATCAGAAAGCATTCATGTACCCGTACTAGGAATTATTGAAAATATGGCATACTTTACACCAGAAGAATTACCAAACAATAAATATTATATTTTTGGAAAAGAAGGAGCTAAAAATCTAGCCGAGGATTTACAAGTACCGTTTCTTGGAGAAGTACCAATTGTACAAAGCATTCGAGAAGCAGGTGACTATGGTAGACCAGTAGCTTTACAAACAGCTTCCCCTTTAGAAAAAATATTTGAAGAAATTGCCCGAAATGTAGTAGCAGAAACAGTTAAGAGAAACGAAGACCTTCCTCCTACAGAAGCTATTAAAATAACAACAATGGCTGGATGTTCAGCCACTAAAAAATAGTCACAGTAAACCAATTTTATGGTCTTAAACCATACAAAACAATTGAAAAAAGATGACAAATAAAGAATTAGAACAAAACGTTATAAAAGCTTTAGATGAAATACGTCCTTTTCTTAAATCAGATGGAGGAGATATAACGCTAATTAGCATTGAAGACGAAAAATTAGTTAAAGTTCGATTAGAAGGAGCTTGTACAAATTGTAATTTAAGCATCAGTACACTAAAAGCAGGAGTAGAAACAACAATAAAAAAATATGCTCCACAAATTGAAAGTGTCATTAACGTTAATCAATAAAAAGAACCATAAATAAAGACCTTTTTATTGATAAATATCATGAGTTACATCAGATATTTGATAGAACTTTAAAGTCTTAATTTTCGTTTTAAAATTTAAAAGAAATGATAGAAACAGATATACTTATTATAGGTGCAGGCCCCACAGGACTTTTTACCGTTTTTGAAGCAGGATTGCTAAAGTTAAAATGCCATTTAATAGATGGTTTGCCTCAACCAGGAGGACAACTTACCGAACTATATCCCAAAAAACCTATTTTTGATATTCCTGGTTTTCCCTCTGTAAACGCGGGTGATTTAGTAGATAACCTGATGGAACAAATCAAGCAATTTCAACCTAGTTTTACCTTAAATGAAGTAGCTGAAAAAATCCAAAAATTAGAAGACGGAACCTTTATAGTAACCACTAATAAAGGAACAGAGCATCATGCTAAAGCAGTAGCTATTGCAGGAGGACTAGGGATTTTTGAACCAAGAAAACCAGCCTTAAAAGATTTAGAATTTTACGAGCAAGAAGACAGAGGAATTGAATATTTTGTAAAAGATCCTGAAAAATTCCGCAATAAAAAAATTGTAATTTCTGGAGGAGGAGATTCCGCTCTTGATTGGACTATCTTCCTATCAAATGTAGCATCAGAAGTAACATTAGTACACCGTCGTAACGAATTTAGAGGGGCTTTAGATTCAGTTGAAAAAGTACAAGAACTAAAACAAAAAGGAAAAATAAAATTGATTACAGAAGCAGAAGTTTGTGGCTTTAAAGGCTCTGAACGAATCGAGTCTGTAGACATTCAAGTAGGTACAGCTAGAATGAATGTAATTTGTGATTACTTTATCCCTCTTTTTGGATTAACGCCTAAATTAGGGCCGATTGCTAATTGGGGCCTTGAAATTGAAAAAAATGCAATAAAAGTAAATAACGCATTAGACTATCAAACCAATATAGAGGGTATTTATGCTATAGGAGATGTAAATATATATCCAGGTAAACTAAAATTAATACTGTGTGGTTTTCATGAGGCAACCCTCATGTGTCAGAGTGTTTATAACAAGTTAAATCCTGGTAAAAAATACGTCTTAAAATATACCACAGTTTCAGGTATTGATGGATTTGATGGATCCAGAAAAGAAGCCGAAAAAGCTGTTGTAAAAGCAATCCAATAAAAAATAATCCCAGATTCCGCATTAGACTTCGTTGTGAAACAAAATTTTTCAATAAATTCAAGTGCTCACGGAAAATTTTAGAAGAAGAAATAGTGAACTATTTTGATGATTAAAATTTGAGTACGTGCTTGAATTTGAAGAAAAATAAAGTGGAATAGATTTACTTCGTCTATTCGCTACGCTCGGGTCTAATGCGGAATCTGGGTTTAATTTAGAATACCTTTTATTTTTTATTAGCCAAGTATACCCCACTTAGTATAATTCCAGCACTAATCAGTTGCATGAAATTGATATTTTCACCATCTAATATTCCCCAACTTAACGCTACAATAGGAATAAAATATGTAACTGATGAAGCAAATAAAGGAGAAGATATTTGTATGAGTTGATAATATAAGATATTGGCAATACCCGTTCCTATCATACCTAACAATAATATGAAAAGAGTTGATTTTATAGTTTCAGGTTGTGTGATAATTTCTCCATACCCATTATAGAATAAAATGAAAAGAGCAGGAATTAACATGATCGTAAAATTCCCTGTAGAAATACTGAGAGGACTGACATCAGGTAAATACTTCTTGATTAAATTTACATTCAAAGCATAACAAATAGTAGCAATAACAACTAATAAAGCATGAAAATAATGAGTTTCACCATTGGTTTCTTTTCCAAAATACACTAAAAATAAGCACCCCATAAGTCCCCATAATATCCCTGTAATCTGATTTCTCACAAAACTTAAGCCAAAAGCCAAAACACCTATTAATAAAGTGTAAAGAGGAGTTAAAGAATTAAGTACACCACTTACGCCACTGTTCATTCCAGTTTGTGCGTATGCAAAAAGAAATACGGGTAAACCATTTCCAAATAAAGAAGTTAAGGCTACGTATTTCCATTTGTAAGAAGGAATCTTTAAAAGAGATTTGAAACCAATAAATATTAAAAAAATAAAAGCAAAAACAAGACGTAAAGCACCTAATTGAAAAGGATTCAGCCCAACCAGTCCTCTTTTTATTAAAATAAACGAACTACCCCAAATTAAAGATAGTAAAAATAAAAGAAGCCATTTGTTGTTTTTGTTCAGCATAATGAAAAATTTAAAAGCCAAAAATCTACTAAAATTTTTAATTACACTATCAAATATGTATATTTTTGTTACAGATAATTTAAAAATAGAAATTATGAATAAACTATTTTGTATGATAGCTACTACAGTTATCCTTATTGGCTGTAAAGAAGAAAACAAAGCAACATATTCAAATTCGGAATCAAATGTTCAAAAAGAATTAGCCAAAATAGAAAAAACAACATTAAAAATAAAAGGAATGACTTGTGCTATTGGATGTGCTAAGACTATTGAAAATAAATTAAACGAATTAGACGGTATTCAGAAAGCTAAAGTTGATTTTAACACAAAATTGGCTACAATTGAATATGATAAAACCATACATACAAAAGAATCATTAGCTAGGTTTATAGAAAGTGTTGCTGATGGAAAAACCTATAAGGTTGAGTAAAATAATATAGGAATAGTCTAATAAAAAGGAAAAAAAGCAATCTAATTTTGGATTGCTTTTTTTTTATTCTTTTTGGTTTATTTTTATGTAATTTATTTGTTTTTTATCTTGTAATTTTTTATTTTATTATTTTTTGGTAGATTTGCGAAAAAAATAATAAAATGAGAAGAAAATTACTAAGCTTTAGTTTCTTTGCATTTTCATTTTTTAGTTTTGCCCAAGATGGAAATTTTATAACTATCAACGGTAATAGAATAAATTCGACTGATGATTTCAGGAAATTAAAGTCAGCTTATTCAAAAGAAAAAATGATTTCTGCAAGAAAAAAAAGTACAGAAGATCCCGTTTTGATCGTACAATTTAAAAAACCTTTGAGTAAAAATGAGCAAAAAAGTTTATCTCAAAAAGGAATTAATTTATTAAGCTATTTTTCGGATAACGCTTACTATGCTAGATTAACACCTGGTTTTTATGAGAAGAATGTTAACAATTCTGATATTAAAACAATTTTTGTGCTCAAACCAGAACACAAAATCGCATCGGAAATTGTTGAAAATGATATTCCTACTTATGCTAAGGAAGGAGAATTACTAGATTTAGTAATTACGTATCATAAAGATGGTACTAAAAAACGTTTAGATGAAGATTTTCGTAATATAGGGTTGAAAAATTTCAGAATAAATGAAGATTTTAATCAAGTTTTTTGTAAGCTATCAAAACAAAAAATTTTAGAATTAGTAGAATTAGGAATTATTCAAAATGTTGAATTAGCTCCAGCACCAGCAGTTTTAGAAAATAATCCAGGAAGAACCTCTCATAAGGTAAATGTATTATCATCTAATTTAAACGGGTTAGGATACGGATTAACAGGTAATGGTGTGAAAATTGGTATTTGGGATGGTAATGTTGAGCCCCATAAAGATGCAACCAATAGACTCTTTACCAGAGAATATGAGTCGGCAAGTACACATGGTAGTCACGTTTTTGGAACTATGGCAGGAGCGGGAATCATAGATCCTCTTGCAAAAGGAATGGCTCCTAAAGCGACCGTATACGCTTGGAATTTTAACGTTCAATCGAATGGATTAAAAGTCTATGAAGAACGATTGTTATCCGCTAATAATGATGGAATTGAATTGACGCAAAATTCTTACGGTGTTAATCTTGATAAAGGATACAGTACCACTAGATATGATGTTTCTGATAGAGGAGATGATGAGGTAATGGTTAGAAAAAATTATTTGTTAACCATGTATTCAAATGGAAATGCACAATCAGCAAATCTTGCTGCTGGAGGGTTTTATACTTCTACTAAAAATTCTAAAAATGCGCTACACGTGGCAGCAAATGATCCTAATGAAAGTATAAGTAATTATAGTAGTTTTGGTCCTACAGCAGATGGGCGTTTAGTTCCTCAAATTTCAGGTATAGGTTCAGATGTGTATTCTATGAGTTATAATAATTCATACGAAGTAATGAGTGGTACTTCTATGGCAACCCCAGGAGTTACCGGTACTGTAGCATTATTGTATGAACGTTACAAAAATAAGTTCGGACAAAGACCTTTAGGATCTTTAATGAAAGCCATTGTGTGTAACACAGCCGATGAGTTAGGGAATGTCGGACCAGATTATAAATATGGATATGGTAAAATAAATGGATTACGTGCAGTCCAAGCAATTGATGAAAATAGATTTTATACAGCATCTATTGCAAATGGAGTAGATAATCAAAAAGTGATTACTGTTCCAACAGGTACAAAGCAATTAAAAGTTATGTTATGTTATACTGACTTGCCAGGTGTACCAGGTACAAATTCTATTTTGGTTAATAATTTAGACCTAAAAGTATTACGTAATGGGCAAATTTATTTACCTTGGGTGTTAAATCCTTCTATGCCTAATAATCCAGCAACTAAAGGAATTGATGATTTAAATAATATAGAGCAGGTTACAATTGATAATCCTGAACCAGGGGATTATACTATCATAATCAATGGTAAAAATATTCCACTAGATTCACAAGAATTTTCAGTAGCGTATGATTATATAAAACCAGAATTTAAATTAACATATCCTATCGGAAATGAAAAATTAATCCCAGGAACAAAAGAATTTATTCGTTGGGATTATGTAGGAGAGGCAAAACCTTTTGTTTTAGAATATTCAAATGATGGTGGGAATAACTATAAACAAATAGCTGAATTGCCTACGGAAGCGAGAACTTATCTTTGGACAGTACCCAATGAAGTTGGAACTAATTTCAAAATAAGAATTTTAAGCGGAGGAAAAGTAGTATCTTCTAAACAAGTATTTACGTTAATGCCTAGGCCAGAAAATTTTAAATCAGAAACAGTAACAAATTGTGGTACTACAGATTTTAAATTGACTTGGGATGTCATTCCTAATGCGAAATATGAAATTTTAAAATTAAGTGCTAATGGCGAAGATTTTGAAGTTATAGCAGAAACGCCTACAAATGAATATGCTATAAATACTACAAATAAAGATGTTTATACAGTAAGAGCAATCAGTTTAACAACTAATGCTGTTTCTGAAAGAGCAATTGCAATAATATTAAATCCTTTAAACTCAAAAGAATTAACAGCTGTTAGTTTACCATATAAAGAAGATTTCGAAACATTAAGTCCTTCCAATATTACCTTAACAAGTAATCCAACAGGTAAAGCGGATATTACTTATGCAACGCCAAAAGGTAGAAATGGAATTGTATTTTCAAGTAATGGAGTAGCAGGAGCAACACCATGGGTTGCGTCTTCTGTATTAGGATTTGGTGATACATCAACTACAAATGCTTTTAAAGACAATCCAACGTATATCAAAAAAGCTACATTTTGTGAATTTGATGCTACGGCTCTTGCAGGAAAAAAAATACGCTTAAAATATGATGTGCGTTATGAAAATCCTAATTTCTCCTCAAATAAAATTTTCTTAAGAGTTCTTGTTAATGGAACAGAATTAGTAAGTGATCAAGGATATAAATTTATTACAGGAATGGCAGGTTCAGGATCGCCTATTTATGATCTAAGTGCTTATGCTGGTGGTAAGATAAACCTTGTTTTTGAAACAGCTATGGATGATAGTGATGTTAATACTACATCTAAAAAAACAAGTACACTTAGTTTAGACAATATAATGCTTTATGAAGCAACAGATGATCTAGGAATTAGTTTTGCTAATACTAGTATTTCAACACTTTCAAGTACTTCAACAGCTGTAAAGGTTTCTGTTAGTTTGCTTAATTATAGTGCTAATGAAATTTCGAATATACCAGTATCTTATACAATAAATGGAGGAGCACCTATTAATGAAGTTATAGCAGGACCTATTGCCCCTATGGGACGTTTTAGCTATGATTTTACAACAACTCAAAATATGAGTGCATTAGGAAAATATGCTATAGTAGTAAAAGCTAACATGGTTGGTGATACTAATCCAGCAAATAACACCTATAGTTTTAACCGTACTAATAATGGTTCAGATATAGCAATCAGCTCTTCTAAACTTGTACATACTGGGTGTGATATAAGTTTTACAGACGATGGAGGACGTTTTGATGACTATAAAAGTATACCAGTCCCAGCAGCTGCAAAAAAAGCTACTTTTAAACCCGCTATTGCTGGTAAAAAAATTAAAGTAGATTTTACAAGTTTTAATTTAGAAGATCGTTATGATTTTCTAAAAATATACAATGGACCAGATGAAAAATCACCATTAATTGCATCTTATACAGGAAATACGATACCTGCTTCTATAACTTCTTCCGCTACTAATGGAGAATTAACATTTGAATTTGTACCTGATGATGCAGTAGCAGAAAGTGGTTGGGTAGCTAATATTACCTGTGTTGATTATGTACCTTTTGTAGATGCTGGAATTACATCTATTATAAAACCCGAAATACTAGGTAAAAAATCAGCAAACACCACCATAACAATTGCAGTTAAAAACTATTCATCTGATACTAGAAACAATTTACCTGTATTTTATCAGATTAATGGAGGACCAAAAGTTGAAGAAGTTATAGCCTCTATTAACGGTTTCGAAGAAAAAGAATATACGTTTACTACTCCGGTAGATTTAAGCACTAATCCTGATGAAAAATTTGCTTATGTAATTAATGCAGGTATCAATGAAGTGGATACTAATTTAACTAATAATAAGAAAGAGAAAAAAGTATACAATAGATATAGTTTACCACAAAACGTTAATACAGACGGATATGCAATTACGAACCTAAATTGGAGTACTTTCTCTAATGCAAGTGGAGTAACAGGATATTCAGATTTTAAAAATTTATCTATTCCTGTATTCAAAACAAAGGCTTATTATCCTAATGTGACTATTTCTAAAGCAGATTTACCTTTAACTAGATCATTAACGTTAAGTACAGGCGTATTTACCATTATGGTTATAGATCTAAATAATGATGGTAATTTTAGTGATGAATATTATGCAGGTAAATATTGGGTAAATACAGAAGCAAACGAAGCTAGTTTGGCATCTACAAGAACTACCCACTATTTTAAAAATGTTGAAAAAAATACAGTAGGAGTTGCTATTCCTTCTGATGTGCCAACAGGAAATCATGCCGTTCGTTTTATACACATGTTTAGAGATAAAGCAGAATCTTTTAATGTAGTGTTAGGACCAACAAAAGACGGGTTAACAACTTCAAGAAATGATTTTGAAATTGAAGAATACACCTTAAATGTCCAAGAACTTCCAACAGCAGACGTTGAACTAGTTGAAATTCTTGATTTACGTCCAAGACTTAATAATACAAGCGTTGTAACCGTTAAATTAAGAAATAATTCATCCGTTGCTTTAAAAAACTTTGATATTGCTTATAAAATAAATAACGGTGCAGAAGTTAAACAAACAATAACAGCAGATGTTAATCCTGCTAGTGAAGCTATTGTTTCATTCACAACAGAAGCTGATTTAAGAGCTATTCAAGAATATACAATAGAAGCCTATACTCAATTAGTAGGTGATCAAAATATTAGTAATGATAAGAAAGTCTTAACAATTAAGCACGTAGCACAAAATATACCAAACAAAGTAGCTAATTTTGATGGTAATGATGATGTGTTAATTACTAAAACAAATCCGTTGTTTGAATTAGGGAATGGATTTACTTTCGAAACTTGGATTAATCAAAAAACACCAGCTCCTAGTTTTGGTAGGTTCTTTGATAAAGGAAGTATTGTCGCATTTATCAATAACAATGCAGGACATTCACTTTATAAAGAAAATAGTTTAATTATAAGCGTAACAAAAGATTCTGGATCATTTGCTTTAAATACTGAAACAAATACGATTAAGTTAAATGAATGGATGCATATTGCAGTAACAGCAAGTAAAACCAATCAGTATAAGGTATATATCAACGGAGTGGAGGTTCCTGCCAGATTAGTTTCTGGAACAGTTGGAGCACCAAAAGCTAATAATACCTCTCCTTTACTGATCGGTAATAATTTAGCTCTAACAAGAGGATTTAATGGTAACATTGACGAAGTCAGAGTTTGGAATACTGAAAGATCAGCAGCAGATATTATAAATAATCAAAACACTAAGTTTGTAGGAAATGAAGCAGGCTTATTGTGCTATCTTCCAATAGCCGAAACAGAAGAAGTTTTTACTTATGATAAATCAGCTTTAGATAATACCGCTATAGCTATTAATACAGGAACAAACTTTTTTGAGACACCTAAATTATTACGCAATTTTAATTTAGTGGGACAATTAAAAAATGTTTACAACGAAGCAGATAAGTCCTTTACTTTCCATGTATCTGATACATTTGATTTAACTAAAGCAGTTTTTGATTTTACGACTAACATGTTTTCTAACGCATTGATAAATAATGTTGTACAAGTTTCAGGAGTAACTGAAAATAACGTTGCGACAGAGTTTGTACTAACAATTCAAGGAACAGGATTAAACGCTGAATTATCTGAAAACTACAGGATAAAAATTAATAAAGGTTTAAATACAGAATCAAAATTAATTAGCTACAAGTTTCTAACTACAGATAACAATGATTTAGGTCAAAACTTAGAAACTGCTATTAACGGAGTAAATGTAGTCGGAAGAGCAGGAAATGTAAATCTATCGAATTTAATTGCAACTTTTGAAACGTCTCCAAAAGCCACTGTTTTTGTAGATGGAGTAAAACAATTAAACAATAAAACAGTTGCATTAAGCTATGAAGGACAATCAGTTATTGTTTGTGTGGTGGCAGAAAATACATTGTCAAAAACTTACTATGAAATAAATATAGAAAGAACTCTTTCTAATGATAGTTTTGAAAATGAAATAATGGCTGTATATCCAAATCCAGTAACTGAAGGAGAAATGATATCCTTAAGTAAAGAAGGCGAAGTAGTATTATATGACTTAATTGGAAAAAAAGTTATAGAATCTAAAGAAAAAATTAATAAAATTAATTCATCAGGTTTAAAACCAGGTACTTATTTGTTAGAAGTAACTACTGATGCCAAAAATAAAATACGCAAAAAAATTGTTATTAAATAACATGTGTTAGTTTTTATAAAAAGACCGCTTTTAAGCGGTCTTTTTTATTATAAATTATGGACTTTTTAATATACTTTTTATCTTTGTTCCAATGAAGCAGAATTATCCTAATTATGAAAAATTAAAAAGTAGAACACTGATAGACTATTTGTTTACAAATGGAAAATCCGTTTCAAAATACCCTTTGCGTTTAGTTTTTGCTGAAGTAGCGGAATTAAAAAATACGCGTACAAACATACAAATAGGGGTATCCGTTTCTAAAAAATACTTTAAAAAGGCTGTAGATCGAAATTATTATAAACGAGTACTAAGAGAAATATATCGTTTAAACAAACACGAATTGAAAGGAGTGATTTCGGAAAAAAAATACATCATGATGCTCATGTATCAAACCAAAGAACGATTAGATTTTCATGAAATTAATGATAAGATAAAAAGTTTGTTAATCAAATTTAATGAACAATTAAATAAGCAGGAGGTTAAATAACTCCTGCTTTTCTTGCTGCTCTTACTATATCTTCATCACTCCCTATTTCAATATCTAGAAACTTTTTTATATTTGCTTTCCTTTTTTCAATAGAACTCATAGAAAGATTTAGATAGTTCGGAATATTTTTTGTTTTGATACCCTTTGAAAGTAAAGATATAATTTGACGATTTGTTTCATCTAAATATGCTTTATTGGATAATAATTCCTTTACATTATGATCCACTGTAACGCTTCTATAATTTTCTCCTTTTATTATTTTATCAAAAGCTATTAATAATTCATCAGCTGTGAAATCACTTTTTACGAGTATTCCATCTGGATTTACGCGTTTTATCATATCCAATAAAATAATAGATTCAGAGTGAGACGTAAGAAAGATTATTTTTGTATTAGGTCTTTTTTTTCTAATTATTTTAGCTAGATCAATTCCGTTTTCTATATGACCTTCTTTGTATGCAGGTAAGTTATGATCTAGAAAAGCAACGTCAAAATGAGCATTTGATTCTATTATCTTTAAAGCACTTTCACAATTATAAGCAGCCGTAGTATCGATGTTGTATCCAAAATCGTTATATGAAAGAATTACTTTATATCCTTCAATCATAGAAGGATGATCATCCACAATAAGTATTCTAATGTCCATGTTATTTTAAGTGTTAATTTTGTTAGTATGGCAATGATAGATTAATATGAGTACCCTTGTTTATAGTTGAATAAAATTTAACCTCCCCATTCATTGATTTAGCTCTTGAATTAATATTCTTAATTCCTATTCCTTCCTTTACTTTATTTATATCAAAACCCACCCCATTATCTTCTATATCTATAATTAATCTATCAAGTACTTTTTTTATTGATAAAATCACCAATGTTGCATGAGAGTATTTATACGTGTTTTGAAGACATTCTTGTAAAATTCTATAAATGTCAATTTTTACAGAAGTTTCAATGGCTTCCCAAACAATATTGGTGTCTATTTCTAATATATATTCTATATTAATTGCATTGCAATAATCTTCAAATAAATTTTGAATAATTAATTTAAAACTTTCCTTTTCTAAGAAAGTTTCTTGATTTAAATCATGTGAGATATTACGTAATTCCTTTTCTATATTTTGAATGTTTTCAATATGCTTTAAACATTTTTCAATAGTTTCCTGATCTTGTCTTTTTGATAATATGAACAAATTTAAACGAGTACTCGTTAATTTACTCATAACCCCATCATGTAGCTCTTGCGATATTCTCTTTTTTTCTTGTTGTCTGGTATCATTTATTAAATGCTGTTGTTGGAGCATTAGTTTATAAATTTGCTCATTACTTTCTTGCTGTTCCCTTTCAAATTGAAGTTGTTTATTTTTACTACTTTGACTTTTGTTGTTATACAACAAGATTAATAAAATAATCATGCCAGAACTACCAAATAATATGAGCCATCTTTGAGAAGAAATTTGCTCCTTTTCTTCTTGAATAATTTGTTTCTCTGTTAGTATTTCATCCGTTTCATATTCAATTCGAGCAAAACTATTACGTTTGTTAAATTCAACCGTTTGTATGCTATCGCTTAAATTAATATATTCTTCGTATAAGTCATACTGATTTTTTTTATCAATTTTAGAAAGAAGTCTTAGTGCTCTTAATTCATCTTCAAGAATTTTGTTTTCAGAAGCAATTTTTTTTGCATTTCTAAGAAAAGAAATAGCCTTTGGAACATCTTTTTTATACAAATAAAGCTCTCCTAAATAAATATTTGAAAGTACAATTCCAGGGATATTGTTGTCTTTTTTTCGGATTTTTAATGATTCATAAAGCTTTTCTTCTGCTATTTCTAAATTATCCAACTGCATTTCGGCATAAGCTTTATTACTAATAAGGGATGAGTATGTATAAGACCCAATTTTTTCCGGATTTGAAAATAACAATCCTTCATCATATTGAACAATTGCCTCATGATAAGCTTTCTTTTTAGAATAGGCTTTTCCTAAATATATATATACTTGTGCTTTTAGAGTTTCATATTGAGGATCTTTTGTTAATAAATTGATGGTAGATAACGCTTTATTATAATATGCAATAGCTTCATCAGGGCTATTTAAGCCTACCAGTACATTTCCAAGATTTAAGTAACAATCATATATTAATCTCGTATCGTTAATTTCTTTTGCAATTTTTAAAACCTTTATAAATTCAACTTCTGCACCTGAAATATCTTTTTCATATAATAAAATTTCTGCTTTAGAAAACTTTACACGAGTTAATTCTTTGGTTTTTTTAAATAAGTCATAATTTTTTTCAGATTTAGTATAGTAGTAGTAAGCACTATCATTTTTGTATTTAGAATAAAAATAATCACCAATATAATGATAACCCTTTGCAATGTCTACAGGATCTTGAGCTTCTTTTGCAAGCTTAAAAGCTATTCTTGAAATACGGAGGTAGTTTTCGGAATCTTCTAGATTATAATACCTTCCAGCCAGTTTAAAGTAACTTTTTCTTAGGCTGGAAGTATTATGTGTATTTTTTTGTAGCTCATTTTCAATTATAATAGCATCTCTTTTCTTGTCTTCTTGTAAAGAAATAGGACTATTGGTATTAGCTGAAGAATCTTCAATGTTTAAATCATGACCTATTTCTACCTCCTTTTTGCAAGAAAAGAGAAAGAACATAAGAGAAATTAGTAATAAACGTCTATTCAAGTTTTTTTTACCAAATTTAAGAAAAACTTTGTTGATATATTCTTTAAATAATGGCAAAGCTTTTGATTTGTTATTTTTAATGATAATATATTACTAAATTGCGATAAATTAATTAAAATGAACTTTTGTGGTTGTTTAGTGTTTTTTGAATAAGTTTGGTATAATCTTATTCTGGTTTCTTAGGTCTAATAATTGGTTCTCCGTCAGCATCGTTCTCTAATGAGTAATTAGATTGATTTAGGATAGCGCTCTGTTCATCAGTCATTCTAGCAGTAGGATCTATAGAATAAGAACCATCTCCATTTTCAGTACAAGTTATAGGAGAAATAAATAATAAAAACATACCTGAAAATAAATAAATTTTTTTCATAATTAGCTGATTTTAAGTTGATTACTTAGGGTGTGAAATTAGATGTTTTTTTTTTGAATAAATTACGGTTTTTCCGTATATTTTGTTAATTTTTTTAACAATTATGGCGATTTATAGTATAGGAGATATTCATGGGGCTTATAAAGGATTATTACAAGTAATGGCAATAACTCCTTTAAAACCAGGTGATACACTGATATTTTTAGGTGATTATGTAGATGGTTGGAGCGAAAGTCCTCAGGTTTTAGATTTTTTAATAGACTTAAAAAAAAATTATAATTGTATATATATAAAAGGCAATCATGATGAATTGCTCTTAGATTGGTTACAAAATAAGAATGAAAATACGATGTGGCATGCCAGTGGAGGTAAGACCACTATTGAAGCCTATCAAAATATAAGTAGAGAGGTTAAAGATAAACACATTCATTTTTTATCTAATTTAAAAGAATATCATGTAGAAGATAATAAGCTTTTTGTACATGCAGGATTTACTAATTTAAAAGGGGTAGCGTATGAATATTATCCTAGATTGCTCTATTGGGATAGGACATTATGGGAAATGGCATTGTGTTTAGATCCTGCTATAAGTCCTGAAAGTCCGCTTTTTCCAAAACGCTTAAAAGCATATAAAGAAATTTTTATAGGACATACTCCTGTTACAAATGTAGGTGCTACAGTCCCGTTAAAAAAAGCCAATGTTTGGAATTTAGATACAGGAGCCGCTTTTAACGGTTGTATTACGGTTTTAAATATTGAGAGCAATCAATTTTGGCAAAGCGAACCGATTCATACACTCTATCCTAATGAAAAAGGTAGAAATTAATTACAAGTTTATATATTTGTCAAAAAAATAATTATGAAAAAAATTTTTGTTTTAGTAGCCTCTCTAATAGGATTTGCCTCACAGGCTCAAGAAGCTTATAAAGGAAAAGGAGACACAAAGTTTCACGTAGGAGCTAATTTACAATCAGGCGGGACAGGTTTAAATGTCGGAACTGATATCGGATTAGGAGAAAATATTTCAGTAGGAGTTGTAGCAAATTATTTGTTAGGTGTAAAACCAATTGACGGTGATGACTATGATTTTTTAGATAGAGCAGATCTTAAAGCTCGATTTAACGCAAACATAGGTAAGGTAGTTACATTGCCCGAACAAATAGATGTTTACCCTGGTTTAGATTTAGGATTAAGAAACTTTGGAGGACATTTAGGTGCTCGTTATTTCTTTTCAGAAGGATTCGGATTACAAGTAGAAACAGGAGTTCCTTTTGCTAAATACAAAAAAGATCCAGTAGGATTTGATCGCTTAAATAATCAATTTTATGTTAATTTAAGTGCTGTTTTTAATCTGTAATGAGTGTTATTGAAAAAAAGTTAAAAGATCGTAGTAATTCTAAATGCGAACTTTGCGGAACTGAACACGATTTACAAGTTTATACAGTACTACCTAAAACAACTGAAAGTTTAGAAGATTCCGTATTAGCATGTAAAACCTGTATAGATCAAATTAATAACCCAGAATTAACAGATGCAAATCACTGGCATTGTCTATCTGACTCTATGTGGAATGAGCATTTACCAGTACAAATAGTATCTTGGCGTATGCTTACTCGATTAAATAAAACAGATTTAGTTGATATGATGTATTTAGATGATGAATCGTTAGAATGGGCTAAAGCAACAGGAGAAGGTGTGCAAGAAGATACAATAGTACATAAGGATTCTAATGGAAATGTACTACAAGATGGAGATTCAGTTGTTTTAATTAAAGATCTTGACGTTAAAGGAGCTAATTTTACCGCAAAAAGAGGAGCCGCTGTGCATAATATTAAATTGGTTTGGGATAATCCTGAACAAATTGAAGGTAGAGTGGAAGGACAGTATATTGTTATTTTAACTCAATACGTTAAAAAAACAAAATAAGAACAGTTTAACAGGTTCAAAGATCGTTTTTTATTGAAAAACAATAAAGTATGTTTTTAGAAGATCATCGTATTTTATATCAGAATAAATGATCTTATTTTTTAACTCATTCAGTAATTGTTATTCTAAAAAAGGAGTCGCATGAGATTCATTATCAAATGTATTTTGAATAATGCAACTCCTTTTTATGTTGAGGTAAAAAAGATGAACCTAAACACGTGCAGATTTAATCAATCAATACCGCATTTGTTATTTGGTATAGACGGGGTATGATAACGTGATGTCTTTCTTTTTATTGATCATGTAATGTCTTCTATTGTTAGAAGGACAAACAAATCTAAAACATTATTTTATTTTCTCTCTTTTACTCTAGATTATACAATAACATGGTAATGAATTTCTAAAGCCTAACTTAGATTGTTCTTCATTAAAAAATAAATTCTGAAAATAAGAGAAATAGCTATATATAGAGCTGTTTTTTATCCATATTTCCAAAAATATACATGATTTATATAAGTTATAGGTTTTGAACTGGATCTAATAAAGATTTGATTCTATAATTTTGCCTTTTGAGATGATAGCAGATAAAATGTTTTTTTTTTTTTTGTAAATCTATATTGTTGATTATTAGTTTTTTGTGTGAGTAATGTGTTTTTTTTGTAAAAAAAAGCTTTAAAAGTTTGGTAATATCAGGAAAATGTGCTTATATTTGCACCAGCAATGCGGAAGTAGCTCAGTTGGTAGAGCTCCAGCCTTCCAAGCTGGTTGTCGCGAGTTCGAGCCTCGTCTTCCGCTCCAAATAAAACCCAAGTGTACACTTGGGTTTTTTGTTGTTTTTTGTTTTTCAAAAGTGTAGATCAAGTTTGAAATTTTCCGTGAACACTTGACTCTATTGGGAAATTTTGTTTCACAATGAAATCTAATGCGGAATCTGGGTTAAAAAAAGAAGTTTTTTAGTATTTTTTTAAAAACTTTGCGAACTTTGCGTAAAATTTATGTCTTGAAACAAAAAATTGCCATCACTTCTGTAGCTTCTATGTCCGCTTTGGGCAATCGACCAGAACAAATTTGGAATCATTATTTATCAGATTCTACTTGTATTACTCTCGAAAACTTTAATAATCAAAAAGAATATGTAGCTAAATTGCCTGCAGATTGTAATCTAGAGTTAGATGTTTTACGTCAATCCGATTCAAAATATAAAACATTAGATCAGACCGTTTTAATGGCTGTTTTAACTTCTCGTGATGCTATAAAGCAAGCTGGATGGACCGAAAAAGATGACTTTGGAATTAATATAGGCTCTTCTAGAGGAGCAACTCAGCTTTTTGAATACTATCATAAAGATTTTTTGCAAACAGGAAAAACAGCTACACTTGCTTCTCCAACAACTACTTTAGGAAATATTTCCTCATGGGTAGCACATGATTTGAAGAATAAAGGATTAGCTATCTCCCATTCTATAACCTGCTCTACAGGATTACACTCTTTACTAAATGGGGTAGCTTGGTTACAAGCAGGAATGATGGACAAGTTTTTAGTAGGAGCCAGTGAAGCACCTTTGACAGATTTTACCCTTGCCCAAATGAATGCACTGAAAATATATGCAAAAGAAAATCAACAATATCCTTGTCTTGCGCTAGACTTACAAAAAAATAAAAATACGATGGTGCTGGGAGAAGGGGCTACCTCTATTTGTTTAGATGTGAATTTGAAAACTAACGCATTAGCTTATATTGAAGGAATAGGATTTGCAACAGATGAACTACAACATAATATATCTATTTCAGAAGAAGCACTTTGTTTTCAAAAATCAATGCAAATGGCATTAGGAGAAACCCCTTTAGATTCTATTGATGTTATTGTTATGCACGCGCCAGGAACAATCAAAGGCGATCGGTCAGAATATAAGGCGATACAAAAAATCTTTAATAACCAATTGCCTTTGCTTACAACTAATAAATGGAAGGCAGGTCATACGTTTGGGACTTCTGGTTTGTTAAGTGTAGAAATGGCTGTTTTAATGATGCAAGTACAGTATTTTATAGGAATTCCGTATTTAAATATTGCTAATAAAACCAAAGCAATCAAAAAAGTATTAGTGAATGCAGTAGGTTTTGGAGGAAATGCAGTAAGTGTTTTATTGTCCGTTTGAAGAAGATAATTCTTCTATTTTTGTTAAAATTAAATAAGATTCATAACCCTTTCTAAAAAGAAAATCGCCTATTTTTCGTTTCTTTTTTTGAGGGTGAGACTCTTTTGTATTATTCCATTCTTTTTCTGCTAAATCATTAAAATTTTTTAAATAATCCACTTCTTTTATTTCGTTAAGAGCTGTTTTGATATTGTAATTAGATACTCCGTGTAATTTAAGCTCATTAATAATCCGTGTTTTCCCCCATTTTTTATAATTGTGTTTACCTCGAGCAAAAGAACAAGCAAAACGTTCTTCGTTCAAATAATGATGTTCAATTAGATAAACAATATATTCTTCTATTGATTCCTCTGCTACATTTAATAGTTTTAATTTGAGTCTAATATCTCGATGTGATCTCTCTTGGTAAGCACAGTATGATTCTAGTTTTTTTAATATAGAAGGATAAAGCATTTTGTTTTCAAAAAAGTTATATTCTTAAAATTTATAAAGAGCAATTTTAAGAATCGTAAAGATAGCTAAAACAAATAATTATAGTAAGATCGTTTAATACAATTAAATAGTTTGATTAAATAATTTATTTTTTCAAAAACATAAAACATTGATATATAGATAGATGGTGTTAGTGTAATGAGTAAAAATATTTTTTGTAATTGTAGTACTCGTAATTTTAATATTTTTTAATGATGGATATTCTTTACGAGTGTTAATAAAAAATTATACTTTTTTTATGTTTTGTTTAATTTTTTCAAAAAATATATTGTAATTTGCTAACTATAAACCAATCAAAATCTTCAACGAATGAGAGTCTGTTTTTCTATTTTAACATTGTTTTTTAGCGTACTTACCTTGGCGCAAAATACAATAACAGGAAGTGTGACTGATGATAAAAATCAGCCTATACCAGGCGCAAATGTAAAAGTTGCAGGGTCTGCATCAGGTGCATCGTCTGGATTTGATGGAAAATTCACATTAAAAACAAATAGTCAGTTTCCCTTTACTTTAGAGGTCTCGATGATGGGCTATTCTAGTCGAAGTTTGAAAATCAATTCAAAAGATCAAAAAGTAGAGGTCGTTCTAGTTGAACAATCTACTTCCTTAAATGAAATAGTAGTGTCAGCATCACGGGCTCCTGAGAGAATCCTTGAGTCACCTGTAACGATAGAGCGAATGGGGGTAAAAGAAGTGAAAAATACAACGGCTCCTTCTTTTTATGAAGGTTTAGAAAATCTAAAAGATGTGCATTTTAATACTTCTAGTTTTAACTTTAAATCAGTTAATACACGTGGTTTTGCTACAATTGGAAATACTCGTTTTATGCAATTAGTAGACGGTATGGATAACGCATCCCCTGCGTTAAACTTTGCAGTAGGAAACCTCCTCGGTATTTCTGATTTAGATGTGGCAAGTGTAGAGGTTTTGCCAGGTGCTTCATCTGCCCTTTATGGTGCTAACGCATTTAATGGTATTATGTTTATGAACAGTCGTAGTCCCTTCGCTAAAGAAGGTCTGTCAACTTATTTTAAATATGGTCAGACTACTCAAGATGTGGCGGGTACAAATAACTATTTTGATTTAGGAATTAGAGCTGCTAAAAAGTTTACAGATCATTTTGCTGCCAAAGCTAATTTTTCTTATATGGAAGCAACTGAGTGGATGGCAAATGATAGACGTAGTCTAACGCCAGGAGGGATTGGACATGAAGTAAATAGAAATTATGACGGATTGAATATTTATGGAGATGAAGTAAGTACCTTTATTCCTAATGTAGGACAAGTAAGTCGTACAGGATATGCTGAAAAAGAGTTAACAGATGGGAAGATTAATAGTGCGAAGTTTGACGCTTCAATTCATATACGTCCTTGGGTAAATGGAGATTCTAAATTTGCTAAAAATATTGAGATTATAGGACAATATAAAGTAGGAATTGGAAATACTTTATATCAAGGAGCTAATCGTTATGCGTTGAAAAACTTTTTCATGGATCAAATAAAATTAGAAGTAAAAGGAGATAACTTTTTTGCTCGGATTTATAGATCAGGAGAAGATGCTGGAGATTCATATAATTTAGGTTTTGCTGCTTGGAATGTGAATAGAGAAGCTAAATCAGATAAAGCTTGGTTTACGGATTATGGAACAGCGTATGTGTTGTCCAGTACATTATTGGGTTTACCAGCAGATCAAGCAGATAAGAGAGCTCGTGCTTTTGCAGATTATAATACACCATTTGAAATACCTCTCACTCCAAATGGTAATCCTCGTTTAGTGCCAGGAACAGCTACTTTTAATCAGGCATTAACAAAAGTATTAGCAAATTCAGATTTGAATGTAGGAGCTAAACTGGTAGATCGTTCTAGAATTCATCATGGAGATTTGAATTATAATTTTAAAGATGTAATCAAATTTGCAGAAATTCAAGTAGGAGGTTCCGCTCGTAGATATACGATGAACTCAGCAGGTTCTATTTTTACAGATAAATTAGATGAACCTATTACTTATGATGAATATGGAGTTTATACACAAATTCAGAAAAAAATCCATGATGAAAGAGTAAAAGTAACAGCTTCTGTCCGTTATGATAAATCACAAAATTTTAGCGGAAATATTTCTCCCCGATTATCTGTATCTTATGCAGGAGGTAAAGATAAACAACACAATTTTAGAGCCTCTTATCAAACAGGTTTTCGTAATCCAACAACACAAGACCAATATATAGGGCTAAATATAGGTCCCTTAGTGCTAATAGGATCAGCTCCCGATAATTTAGACCGATATTCAGAAACGATTAAGTTAAACGCAAATCCTGGTTTTGCAACCGTAACAGGACGTGATGCTTATACTAGGTCTTTTACAGCTACTTCAGTTACAGTATTTAGACAATCGTTAAATCCAGCAGATTTAAAAGTAGCAGATGTGTCTTTAGTAAAACCCGAAAGAGTACAAGCGTTTGAAGTGGGATATCGTTCAATTTTTAAAGAAATTTCATTTGATTTGAATGCTTATTATAATATTTATAATGATTTTATAAGCAGCTCAAATGTAGTAACGCCTTTGTATGGAGATGTTAGAACTAATTTGCCAACAGCAATATCTGCCTTGCAGAATGCGGATGTTCGCTTATTTCAAGTTTATACAAATTCTAAAAAACAAGTAACATCTTTAGGAGTAGGGATAGGAGTAAATCGTAAGATTGGTAAATTTAATTTGAGTGCAAGCTATAATTATTCCGATTTTAAATACGATGACAGTTTAGATCCTGATTTTGAAGCAGGTTTTAACACTCCTAAGCATCGAGCAAAAGCATCTTTTGGAGGAGAAAACATATTAAAAGGATTTGGGTTTAATGTCAATGCACGTTATAATTCTAAATATTTATGGGAATCAACCATGATAGATGCTTATGTTCCGGAAAATTACGTTTATGATGCGCAGGTTAATACCGCAATTCCTGTTCTTAAATCAGTCATAAAAATAGGAGGGACTAACCTGTTTGGGAAAGACTATATTCAAGTGCCAGGAGCGGGTATGATAGGAAAACAGTATTATATTTCATGGACGATCAATCCGTAATGTTTAATGAAAAAAGAATGATTATGATTAAAAATATAAAATGGATCTTATTGGTTTCTTGTGTATTTGTAGCATGTGAAACCAATCTTGAAGAGGAAGCAATAACAGATGTGCCTGTGGTAGCAGGAGATGCTAATTTTTCAAAATATGTAGCAATTGGAGATTCTTATGCTGCTGGTTTTAGCGATGGAGCATTGTTTATTGCAGGACAGTTAAACTCGTATCCAGAACAAATAGCTAGGCAATTTGTAGCAGCTGGAGGAGGAGCCTTTAAATCACCATTAATGGCAGATAATACAGGAGGTTTGTTGTTTGGAGGGGCTCCCTTTCCTCTTGATCCAACACAGTTTTCACCTCGTTTAGTGTTTAGAGGTTTTTTGGATAATGATGCAAGTAAGCCAATTGTGAATTTAGTTTCCAATCAAGGAACTCAAACAACAGAAGCTACTAATATTATGACGGGAGCATTTAATAATGTATCAGTACCAGGAGCTAAATCGTATCATATTGACCTTGTGGGATACGGGAGCGCTCAAGGAAATCCTTATTTCAGACGTTTTGCCTCTTCTCCAGGCGCAACTATGCTGTCAGACGCATTATTACAACAACCTACCTTCTTTTCGTTATGGATAGGTGGTAATGATGTTTTAACTTATGCTACTTCTGGAGGAATTGGGGTGGATCAAAAAGGAAATCTTAATCCAGCTACTTATAATGGTAATGATATTACAGATCCGGCTGTTTTTGCTAATGTATTTAATACAGCTGTTGATCGTTTAACTGTAAATGGAAGAAAAGGAGTAGTAGCCAATTTGCCAAATGTAAATACTTTGCCTTTTTTTACCACGGTATCCTATAATCCAGTTCCAGCTTTGCCTAAAAGTAAAGCCGCTTCTTTAAATCAATTATTTGGAGTTGTAAATCAAATTACAAAAGCATTGAATCTTCCTAATAGATTTGAAGTAATTTCAGAAGATGATAATAACCCTAATACAGTTGAAAAAACAAATCCATTGTTAATTATTGATGAAACCCTAGCGGATTTATCGGGGGCTATAAGAGATAATTTAACTCCTGTTTTGGGTTTGCAAACAGCCACTTTTGTAGGTAATCTTTATGGGAGAGCACGTCATGCTAAAAATAATGCAACAGGAAGAGACTATATATTGTTGTCTACAGGAAGTTTAATTGCTCCCCCTAATAATATACAGCCAAATGTTCCTAGTGATTTTGCAATTAGAGGAGTTTCTTATCCTTTACAAGATGCTTGGGTTCTAACAATTGATGAGGCATCTAAGATAGCTACAGCTACAGCAGCCTATAATCAAGTGATAGAAAATACAGCCAAAGTAAAAGGATTGGCGTTTTTTGATGCAAAAACAGCAATGGATCAGTTAGTAAAAGGAAATGTACGTTTTGGAAATTATAGTTTGACAGCTGATTTTATTAAAGGAGGCGCTTTTTCATTAGATGGTGTACATCCAAGTCCCAGAGGGTATGCTTTTATTGCCAATAAAATGATGGAAGCAATTAATACACAGTATAAATCTACTTTACGAATGATAGATCTAGGGAAAAAACCCGCTTTGTTTTCAGTTAATATTCCTGCTGGAAGTTATATCAACTAATTCATATACGATTCAATAAAAAACCTCCTGCTAAAATGGGAGGTTTTTTTGTTATATTGAGGACAGAATTTATATTTTAAAAAAAAGAAAATTTTTATATTGGAAATCACAATATTAAAATTATCTTTGCAATCTGAAAAAACACAGCGTTTTTTATAACTAAATAGCTATTTAATAAATACATAAGTATGTCTAAGGTAATAGGAAAAGTTGCGCAAATCATTGGTCCCGTAGTAGACGTGGTTTTCAATGCTGCAGAAGTTGAACTTCCGAAAATTTACGATTCATTAGAAATCACTAATCAAGATGGTACTAAGTTAGTACTTGAAGTACAATCACACATTGGAGAAAATACAGTGCGTACTATCTCTATGGACTCTACTGACGGTTTAAGCCGTGGTGTTGATGTTGTAGCTACAGGTGCTCCTATTCAAATGCCTATCGGTGGTGATATTTACGGTCGTTTGTTCAACGTAGTAGGTGATGCTATTGATGGTTTAGGTGATTTACCAAAAGAAGGTGCTAATGGATTACCAATCCACAGACAAGCTCCTAAATTCGAAGATTTATCAACTTCTTCTGAAGTTTTATTTACAGGTATCAAAGTAATTGATTTGATTGAACCTTATGCAAAAGGAGGTAAAATTGGATTATTCGGTGGTGCTGGTGTAGGTAAAACAGTATTAATTCAAGAGTTGATCAACAATATTGCAAAAGGGCACGGAGGTCTTTCTGTATTCGCAGGAGTAGGAGAAAGAACACGTGAAGGGAATGACTTATTACGTGAGATGTTAGAGTCAGGCATTATTAAATATGGTGATGATTTTATGCACTCTATGGAAAATGGAGGATGGGATTTAACCAAAGTTGATAAAGCTGGTATGAGAGATTCTAAAGCTACTTTCGTATTTGGTCAGATGAATGAACCTCCTGGAGCGCGTGCACGTGTTGCATTATCTGGTTTATCTATTGCTGAGTATTTCCGTGATGGAGCAGGTTCAGATCAAGGTAAAGATGTTCTTTTCTTCGTAGATAATATCTTCCGTTTTACACAAGCAGGTTCAGAGGTATCAGCATTATTAGGACGTATGCCATCTGCTGTAGGTTACCAACCAACATTAGCAACTGAAATGGGGGCTATGCAGGAGCGTATTACTTCTACTAAGAAAGGGTCAATTACATCTGTACAGGCTGTTTATGTACCTGCGGATGACTTAACAGATCCGGCACCAGCTACAACTTTCGCTCACTTAGACGCTACTACTGTATTATCACGTAAAATTGCTGAGTTAGGTATTTATCCAGCGGTAGATCCACTAGATTCTACTTCTCGTATCTTAACGCCAGAAATATTAGGTGCTGATCACTATAATTGTGCTCAGAGGGTAAAAGAAATTTTACAAAAATATAAACAATTACAAGATATCATTGCTATCTTAGGAATGGAAGAATTGTCAGAAGAAGATAAATTAGCCGTATCACGTGCTCGTCGTGTACAACGTTTCTTATCTCAACCATTCCACGTAGCAGAACAATTTACAGGTATTCCAGGTGTATTAGTAGATATTAAAGATACTATCAAAGGATTTAATATGATTATCGATGGTGAGTTAGACCACCTGCCAGAGGCTGCTTTCAACTTGAAAGGTACCATCGAAGATGTAATTGAGGCAGGACAAAAAATGTTAGCTGAAGCGTAATTTTAATTGCTTAAAGCCTAAAGCTTAAAGCCTAAAGCAAATAAAAATGATAGTAGAAATTGTATCACCAGAAGCTACATTATTCAAAGGGGAAGTTACTTCAGTAGCGGTTCCTGGCGTTAATGGAGAGTTCCAAATGCTAAATAATCACGCGCCTATCGTGTCATTGTTAGCAAAAGGTAATGTAAAAATTGTAGGTTCAAATGTTAAAATTGCTAAAGAATTTCAAGATAAATTTAGTAAGGTTAATGAACAAACATTTTGGTTACCTATCAATTCAGGAACTATTGAAATGAATGATAATAGAATTATTGTTTTAGCAGACTAAAATGATAATATGATAAAAGAAGGCCAAACAGTAATGTTTGGCTTTTTTTTATTAATTTAGTTTTTCATAATAATTAAAATGAAATAAAAAGTAAGCAAAATTAATTATAATTTTAATCTATTTATATTATAAAAAACGAATGAAAAAGATATACTTTCTTTTACCCTTTTTAATCTTAATGATAAGCACGGCAATTGCTCAAACTAATTGTGTTTTACAATTATCAAATGTCAAAACAGGAAAGAAAATTAATATTTGTACAAAAATAGATCCTGATAAAGTAGAGGCCATTTTAGGTAAAGCGATTACTCTTGATAAAGAAATTCAAGAAAAAAACGAACCACCCGTGTTTAATTTTACCTATGATGGATTAACCATGATTATGCAAGATAATCAGTTTAAAAATGTTACAATTACCAATAAAAAATGGAAGATTAATACTATTACCATTGGTACTTTATTTGAAGAAGTAGAAACTAAATATGAGCAAATTAAAAAAATCTATTTTGCAGACTATAAGTTTAAAATTAAGGATAGTAATGGTTTCCTTTTTATTGATGTTGATCATCTTAAAAATGTTAAGCGTTTAGGAGTGGAGTTTTAATTATGGTTAAATTTCCTGATAAATTGAGTTATAAACTAACTCATCGTGCAGAAATTAATGCTTTTCGAACACTTAATTCCCAATCATCTCTAATTGATTTTTCTTCAAATGATTATTTAGGTTTTTCAAAATCAGAAATTCTTTTTGATAAAACACATGAGCTCCTACTTCAAAAAAATATTAAAATAAATGGCGCAACAGGGTCTCGTTTATTAACAGGAAACCATTTGCTTTACACAGAAGTAGAACATTTTATTGCTAATTTTCATAAGGCTGAATCCGCCTTAATTTTTAATTCAGGTTATGATGCGAATGTAGGTTTTTTTGAAAGTATTCCACAAAGAGGAGATGTGATTTTATATGATGAGTTATCTCATGCTTCTATCCGAGATGGAATCCGGTTAAGTAATGCTAAATCATATAAATTTGGACATAATGATATAGAAGATTTAGAACGATTAATTCAAAAATATAAAATTGGATCAGACATTAAACCAATTGATGTTTATGTCGTTGTAGAATCTGTTTATTCTATGGATGGCGATTCTCCTAATCTAGAAGAACTGACTGTTTTAACCGAAAAGTACAATTGTTTTTTAATAATAGATGAAGCACATGCTTTGGGCGTTTTTGGAAATAATGGGGAAGGATTGATTCAATTGTTAGGTCTACAAGATCATGTTTTTGCTCGTATTATGACTTTTGGAAAAGGCCTAGGATGTCATGGGGCAGCCATTTTAGGAAGCCAAAAGTTGAAAGATTATATGGTTAACTTTACTAGAAGCTTTATTTACACTACAGGCCTTTCACCTCATACTGTAGCCACTATTTATACCGCTTATAAGATCTTGTCAGCTCAATCAGTTGTAAATGAACAATTAAGAGCTAATATTACTTGCTTTAATCAAACAAAACAAATATTAGGAATAAAGCCTTTATTTGTTTATAGTAAATCTGCTATACAATGTGCTATAATACAAGGAAATGAAAGAGTTAAATCGTTAGCAACTCAATTACAGCAAGCAGGTTTTGATGTGAAACCTATATTATCACCTACAGTGCCTGAGGGGCAAGAACGCTTACGATTTTGTTTGCATTCGTATAATACTACTGAAGAAATTATGGAATTGCTAAATCGGTTTATTATTTTTTATACTAGCCATATATAATCTTAATTCATCCCAAGTAAACTGATCTCCAAATTGTTCCTTTAAAAGACCTAAACTTTCATTTTGATATCCTTCAAATGCCATTTCGAGTTCTTTTATTTTTTCTAACGTAAGTAAATCAGATAACTGAATTTGTCCCACTAAAATTAATTTAGAAAAATGATTATATATAGTTTGATTCGTAAGTTTTCGTTCTTTAGCAATTTCAAGAATAGATTTGTTTTGTTTCCATAAATTAAGTGTTACTTCCACAGTATTTTGTTTAGTTTCATTAGATGGTTTTCTTTTATTTTTGTTAGTTTCAGTAAAATCAGGTATATAGTTTTCATCTATAAGCCCCGTTATTTGTTTGAATTTTTCTGATAGTTGAGCTACTTTATTAATTTTATAGTATAATATTTCATCTGACTGCATGCTCTTTCTAGTGAGAGGAACTCCTTCTTGCATGTTTTTAACAAGTAATCGCACTTTTTTTAGTCCTAAAATTGATTTTAAAAGTGCTTCTTCTAAAAGTAATAATTCATCTATAAAGGTTTTTATTTTTTTAAGTTGTTTTACTTCTACTATTTTTAATAATAATTCGCTGTATTGAATGTCATATTGATTGAAAAAATACTGATATCCTGCTCGATTTCGTTCATCTAAAAAAGTAAGATCTATAGTAGGTTGATTTCCTATTTTTTGTAATTGGGAAATAAATTTTTTAGATGTTTCAGTAAGTTCTGTTAAATTTGTTAATGTTTTTTCAGCCCAATATTTATATTTTAATTTTTGGGAATTGGGTAATTCTTCTTTAAATGAAAAAGAAAAATTACGCCATAATTGCGTCATATTCTGACAATCAAAAGCTCTTATTATTTCTGTAACTAAATAATTTTTAGTTTCTAGATCAAGTGTGTTAGATAAAACAGCTGTGTTAGCCCTGTATTGTGCATAATTAATTATAGCTTGATCAGATGGAATTCCTTGTATATTAATTGGTTTTAATAAGGTAAGTCCGTTTAAATCTTCGAGTCTAGAAAGGGCTACATAAGCTTGACCAGGAGCAAATACAGATGCCACATCTAATACCGCTTTTTTAAAAGTCAATCCTTGACTTTTGTGTACTGTTATAGCCCAAGCCAATTTTAGTGGATATTGACTAAAAGTGCCTTCTATTTTTTCTTCAACTTCTTGTGTATTGCTATTTAATTCGTAGCGAATGTTTTCCCATGTATATAAATCAACTTCTATGATTTTATTTTCCTCAGGAAATTCTACCAAAATTTCTTCCTTTGAAAGAGATTTAATAATTCCTATTTTGCCATTGTAATAACGTTTTTCAATGCTTGTGTCGTTTTTAATAAACATGACTTGTGCTCCTATTTTTAGTTCCAAAATAGAATCTAAAGGATACATTTTTTCAGGAAAATCACCAATAATTTCAGGTTTATAAAAAACACTATCAAAAGTTAAAGCTTCTAAAGCTTCTCTATTTATGCTATCGGCTTTTGCATTATGAGTCGTAATAACTATTGAGCCTTTATCTTTTTTAATATCAAAATTTGGTTGAACATGTTTGTTTAAAACGGCAATATCCTCGGGAGTAATGCTATTGTTTCTTAAATTGTTAAGTATGTTAATAAAAAAAGAATCGGATTGTCTGTAAATTTTATCTAATTCTAAGTATAAAGGAGGCTCTTTTTGTAAAACTTTAGAGTAAAAGAAGTACGTCCCTTGGTAATATTTTTGTAAAATAGACCATTCTTCTTGTTTTATGACTGGAGGTAATTGCCATAAATCGCCAATAAAAAGTATTTGAACTCCTCCAAACGCTTGGTTAGATCTGCGTACTTTTTGTAATATAAAATCTATTGCATCTAACACGTCAGGACGCAACATTGAAACTTCATCTACAATCAATAATTCAAGATTACGAAGAACTTGTTTTTTTGTAGCACTCATTTTAAATAATTTTCCCAAACTTGTTTTGTTTTCAAAGCGGATGGATTCACTTTGTAAAGAATTGGAAGCATAGTCAGGAATAAATGCCGAAAAAGAAAGCTGAAATAAAGAATGAATTGTAACACCTCCAGCATTAAGAGCTGCAATTCCTGTAGGGGCTACTACAGCAGTATTTTTATGAGAAGTAGCAATAATTTCTTTAAGAAGAGTGGTTTTTCCAGTGCCTGCCTTTCCCGTTAAAAAAACGTTTTTATGAGTCTGATTGACAAATTGTAGGGCAAAACGAGCTATATTCGATATGTTTTTCACGTGGCATATATTTTTGATTATCAAATTTATAAAATAAATCTTTTCATAAGATTTTAATAACGGAATTTAATCCAGATTCTATATTGAACTTCGTTGAGAAACAAAAAAATCAATAGATTAAACTCCTCACTGAAAATTTCAGAAAAAGAAATAGGGAACTTTTTGGGGTTAAAATGGAGTACATTACATGCTTGAATTTGAAAAGAAATAAAGTCGAATAGATTTTGCTTATTCACTTTGTTCTAATACTAAATTTTGATTTAAATAAAGGGTTTATAATTGTTTGTAAAGGTCTTTTTTATATTTCAACTGTCTTTACTTCGTAGCCTTGTTATATTGCGCAAGAAAGCAAAGATTTATAAGAAAATACCTATCTTTCACTTTAATCCAAAAAGTTTAAACCATTTCACTATGTATTTTTTGATTGTGTAGAACTACTTTAAAATTTACTTCCTTAATTTTGCAAATAAAGATTTTTTATGCGAAAAATATATTATCTCAAAACATGTAGTACATGTCAACGTATACTAAAAACATTACCGGCATTAGATACCTTCATTTTGCAGGATATCAAGACAGAACCAATGACGGTTGAACAAATTGATGAAATGAAAGAGTTGGCAGGTAGTTATGAAGCTTTATTTAGTAAAAGAGCAACCTTGTATAAAGAAAAGGGATTAAAAGATCAAATCTTAATAGAAGCAGATTATAAAAGATATATTTTAGAACATTATACGTTTTTATCACGTCCTATAATGATCGTTGATGGAAAAATATTTGTAGGGAATAGTTCTAAAGTTATAGAAGCAGTCCAAAATTTCTTAAAAAATGAGTAAAAGAACTTGGGCTTTAATAGCCGCTTGGTGTGTGGCTATCATTTATGGAATAACTTTTACTGTTGCAAAAGACGTAATGCCAAAGTATATCAATCCTTTTGGTTTTATATTCTTACGTGTTGGAGGAACTTTATTTCTATTTTGGCTAGTCACTTTGTTTGTTAAAACGGAACGTGTAGAAAAAAGAGATTTTCCAAGAATTATTGCGGCTTCATTTTTTGGAGTGGCATTTAATATGCTAACCTTTTTTAAAGGACTTAGTTATACTTCTCCTATTATGGGAGCTGTTTTAATGGTAACTACACCGATGATTGTTTTAGTACTTTCTGCAATTATTATGAAAGAAAGAATGGAAAAACAAAAAGTGATAGGAATATTATTAGGTTTAGCAGGTACCATGAGCCTAATACTTTATGGGAAATCTTTAAAGAATGCTCCGAATGCTAGTTTCGGTAATTTTTTAGTTTTTGTTAATGCCGTTTCGTATGGTTTTTACCTGATTATTGTTAAAAAACTAATGAATAAATATCATGCTTTGTCTTTTGTAAAATGGATTTATTTCTTCGGTTTTTTAATGGTTATTCCATTTGGATGGGATGAATTTCAAGTAGTAAATTGGGCTACTGTTCCTACATCGGCATTTTTAAAAATAGGTTTTGTAATAGTGTTTTCAACCTTTTTAACTTACCTTTTAAATTTGTTGTCAATGCGAGAACTAAAACCAACGACTGTCGCTACTTTTATTTATTTACAACCGTTTTTCGCTTCAATTTTTGCTATTGGTTTAGGTAAAGATGAATTAAGCTGGATAAAAGTAGGTTCAGCTATTTTAATTTTTATAGGAATATATCTTGTAACACAAAAAACAAGTTTGTTAAAAAAATAAAATATCAGTTTTCTAGTAGATTTTTGGAAAAAAAGACAGAACCGAGTCCTGTCTTTTTTTTGTTTTTATCTTTTTAATAATCAGTTAGATAGAATTATAATGCTTTCAACGATTATTTGTTTCTTTCAACGATTATTTTTGGATAAAAGGGGTGTTCATTGTAGTTTTGATCTACCATTACAGTAAGTAGGTTAAGTTATGGTAGATTTGGGGCAAAAAAGACAGGACTCGGTTCTGTCTTTTTTTATTTTATATCTTTTGATAATCAGTTAGATAGCGTTATAGTGCTTTTAACGATTATTCGTTTCTTTCAACGATTATTTTTGGATAAAAGGGGTGTTCATTGTAGTTTTGATCTACCATTACAGTAAGTAGGTTAAGTTATGGTAGATTTGGGGCAAAAAAGACAGGACTCGGTTCTGTCTTTTTTTATTTTATATCTTTTGATAATCAGTTAGATAGTGTCATAGTGCTTTTAACGATTATTCGTTTCTTTCAACGATTATTTTTGGATAAAAAGGGTGTTCATTGTAGTTTTGATCTACCATTACAGTAAGTAGGTTAAGTTATGGTAGATTTGGGGCAAAAAAGACAGGACTCGGTTCTGTCTTTTTTTATTTTATATCTTTTGATAATCAGTTAGATAACGTCATAGTGCTTTTAACGATTATTCTTTTCTTTCAACGATTATTTTTGGATAAAAAGGACGTTCATTGTAGTTTTGATCTACCATTACAGTAAGTAGGTTAAGTTATGGTAGATTTGGGGCAAAAAAGACAGGACTCGGTTCTGTCTTTTTTTATTTCATTTCTTTGTTCTATAAAAATAACTATTATATTTTCAACGATTATTCATCCTCTTTAACGATTATTTTTGGAAAAAAAGTACTACAAGACTAGCTTTGGGGTACCACTTAGTAAGTTAAGTTTATGGTAAATTTGGGGCAAAAGAGGCAGAATATAATTCTGTCTTTTTTATTTATATTTTGAATAAAAAAGAGCAAGCGGAAACTTTTAGAGCTGAAATCAAGCAGAAAATATAACTTTTAACTCAGATTTTAGGTTAGGTTTTGTTGTGAAAAAAAAAACAATAATAATTCAAGTGTTTACGAAAAATTTTAGAAGAAGATATAGAGAACTATTTTAATGATTAAAATTTGATTACGTGCTTAAATTGGAAGAAAAATAAAGTGAATAGATAGGCTTCAGTAATTAACTTCGATTGAGTTTAATGCGCAATTTGGGTTTAGTAAGAATTCGTTAATCTAGTTATGAAAAGAAAAAGGCTTAAATAATTTTGATTTATTCAAGCCCTTGTAAAATTAGGATTTATAGATTTGATTTTCTTTTTTTATATCAGCTGTTTTTCCTTTTGCATCGATTGTTATTGATTTTATATTTTGTTTTAAAGAAGGGATTTTAAAATCATAAGTTGGATAGGCCCAATCCCAACCTTCTAAAACGTGTCTTTTTAAATCAGAATCATTAGGTTTGGACCAGCGCATAGCTGTTTGGGGTACATAATATAATTCTTGTACTCCGTTTTCATAAGTAACGGTTATTTCAAGAGGCATAGCTATTCTACCTATTCGCTCTAAAGTAACTTTTGTTAGTTCATTTTCTTCAATGACTTGTTTAATCGCATAATCAATAGTATTGGTTGTTTTAGTCCATTCTGTGAGATACCAATCTAAATTAGCTCCTGTTACTTTTTCGGCTGTGTGAATAATATCTGTTGGAGTTGGATGTGTAAATTTAAAGTCTGCATAATAACGTTTTAAAACTTTTAGTAAATTTTCTTTTCCTATAAGATATTCTAATTGAGTTAGAAATAGATTACCTTTACTATAAGCTTGAATGCTATAAGGTCTATTTTCATCATAATGATCAGCGTGCGTTGTTTGCGGTTGTTCTTTTCCCGATTTGACTAATGAAAAATAGGCTTTATAGGAATCTTCATGAGGATTTTCTGCTTTTTTTTCCGTTATTTCATTTAGCCCATAATTTTCCAGCCAAGTTGTAAAACCTTCATCCATCCAGCTGTGTTTGCTTTCATTAGTTGCTAAAATATGTTGAAACCAAGAATGTGCCATTTCATGAGCGGTAACCCCAATTAAGCCTTCTTGAGTTCCTTCTCCTAAAATTAAAGTACACATTGCATATTCCATACCCCCATCACCGCCTTGTATGACAGAATATTGTTTGTAAGGATATGAGCCAACGGTTTTGTTATATATATCCATTAACTGAGAAGTTTTGGATTGTAAATTTTTCCAATTTTGAATAATTTCGGGTTTGTTTTGATATAAGAAATGTAAAGTAACGCCATCAGGTCGAATTAATTTGTCATGAAGATATTCTTTGTCAGCAGCCCAAGTAAAATCATGAACTTGAGGAGCTATAAAATGCCAAGTTAAGGTTTTGCTTTTTTTAGGATATACTACTTTAAACTCTTTGTCTTCGTAGCCTTTTCCTATTTCATTTCCGTTTTGAAGATAACCACTTCCTCCTAAAACATAATCTTTATCAATGGTAATTTTAACATCAAAATTCCCCCAAACGCCATGAAACTCACGGCCGATATAAGGGTCTGCTTGCCACCCATCTATATCATATTCGGCCATTTTAGGGTACCATTGCGACATAGATAGTTCGATTCCTTCTTTGTTGTTTCTACCACTTCTACGAATTTGAATGGGAACCTGTCCGTCAAAATCCATTGTGAAAACAGTAGATGATTTAGGAATTAGAGGTTTTGCTAAATCTACTTCCAAAATAGTACTAACTTGTTTACTTGTAACTGTTATACCGTCTTGTTTCAGATTGTTTACATATAAATATCCTATTTCATTTGGTTGTAGGTTATTAATTTTACTTTCTTTTACTTCTTTACCATCTACTTTTACTTTGTTTACCATGCGCCCATCAGGATCTTTAATTGATTTTAAACGCGCATCCATAGGACTGTTAGGTTGAAAAGCGTTATTGTAAAGATGAATGTATACTCTTTTTAGAGTATCAGGTGAATTATTAGTATAAACTAAAGTTTGTTTTCCTTTATATTGATATTTTTTTATGTCCATATTGACTTCCATTTTGTAATCAACATGTTGTTGCCAATAACCAGGATTAGGATTTTTTTGAGCTAAGGATAATAAGGGGAAAAGGAATAATGCGTATTTTTTCATATCTATTAAATAAAAAGAAGGGATAAAATCCCTTCCAAATATAACATTTAAAACTAATAATTATTTTTTTGCTAATTTTTCAGCCATCTTTAAAGCGTTATAGGCATTTACAATTTTACCTGATTTTGATATTTTGTCTAATGTAGTCGGTTCGCTATTTTCACCTGCTAAGGCAAAAGTATTGGTCAAAGGAATACCAGAGTCCATTATAATTTGTTTTACTTGAGCTGCTTTTAAAGATGGGTAAAAAGCCCTTATTAAAGCCGCTACTCCCGCTACATTAGGAGATGCCATAGAAGTACCTTGTAAATATTCATACTGATTATTAGGGACTGTTGCATATATTTTAACTCCTGGGGCAAAAACATCTACGTTAACTTTTCCATAATTAGAAAAATTAGCCATAACCTTAGATCCATATTCATAATTTAAAGCTCCAACGGTAATAACATTGTCCGCAAATTCAGGATTACTTCCTTCAGTATCATTAGGAAAATTAGGTTTAATATCAATGTTTTCCGCATCGTTTCCTGCTGCGTGTACAAAAAGAACATCTTTGGATGCGGCGTATTTAATGGCATCCTGTACCCATTCTTTATTAGGAGAAAAAGCTTTTCCAAAACTACCATTAATTACTTTGGCTCCATTATCTACTGCATAACGAATAGCTAACGCAATGTCTTTATCATATTCATCTCCGTTAGGGACAGCCCGTAATGCCATAATTTGAACGAATTCTGACGCTACACCATCTCCTCCTTTATTATTATTTCTAGTTTGTGCAATAATACCTGCTACATGTGTTCCGTGTTTACCACTCTCTTTTTTAGGTCCTATAACATTATTATTACCATATTGTGTTTGGGTAATGTCATACGGATTGTCTCCTACAGGTTTACGTCCATTAAATTCAGTATTTAAATTATAATTTAATTGGTCATAAACGTAATCCTTATATTCTCCTATTTCAGTATCAAATTTGGTTTTATCACCTCCCATATTACTCAATACTTGACCAATAATATTTTGGGATTGAAGTAGGGTATGGTCAGTTGTTTTTATTGACTTGACATCTGTAAGTGTATAATTTTTCTTTTTAAAATATTCAGTAATGTTTTTATCCGCATTTATAATGGCATCTATTTGATTTTTTTGAGGCTCTAAT
Source organism: Flavobacterium davisii (assembly GCF_042182265.1). Classification (NCBI taxonomy): domain Bacteria; kingdom Pseudomonadati; phylum Bacteroidota; class Flavobacteriia; order Flavobacteriales; family Flavobacteriaceae; genus Flavobacterium; species Flavobacterium davisii. Next base: position 642,982 of record NZ_CP097869.1, on the reverse strand, counting down.
TCAGATTTTTTTTGGGTTAAAAGGGCTAAAGCATTTTCATACTGAGCTGAACCATCATTTCCTTTTTTAACAATACGAGTTAATTCTAATTGTTCATTATCGGCATCTCCTAAAAAATTCCATCCGTGTATATCGTCAACATAGCCATTGTTGTCATCGTCTTTTTTATTACCTGGAATTTCTTTGGCATTTTTCCAAATAGCGGGTTTTAAATCTTCATGTTCTATATCAATTCCTGAATCGACAACTCCTACAATGATTTTGTTTGCTTTTTTACCTTTTAATAATTCAGCATAGGCTTTATCCACTCCCATTCCTGGAACGGTATCCTTAACAAGATCTAAATGACTCCAACGTTTTAAATCTGTTTCTTTTATAGGAGTCATTTTTAAAGGCATTTGATCAATTTTTTTAGGATCAATGCTTACAATTCCTTTTGGCGTACTACAACTAGCCATCATCATTCCTATAGCACCTGTAAAAGTTATCGTTTTTAAAATTCTCATAAATATAATTTTAGGCTGTAAATATCTTATTTATATTAATATAAAAAGTTGTTTTAACATTAGATTAATATATCGTCTAACTGAAATTTTTCTTTTAGTCGAATTCCCTTTTCTGTTTTTTCTACGGTTATGATCGGGTTATATGTGTCATGTTCTAACCATAAATAAAAGTTTTTTTCAGCAGCTATGTTTAAAAACTTTTCTTTTTCTGATAATGTTAACAACGGGCGAGTGTCATATCCCATTACATAAGGCAGCGGTATATGTCCCGCAGTAGCTAACAAATCTGCCATAAAAACGATTGTTTTATTTTTATATTGTATATGCGGTATCATTTGTTTTTCAGTATGTCCATCAACATATAAAATTCCAAAGTTTAATTCTTCTGAAAAGCCATAGTCAGAATCAGGTTTGTTTAAAAATTTTAATTGACCACTTTCTTGTATAGGGATAATATTTTCACTCAAAAAAGACGCTTTTTCTCTCGGATTCGGTTTTGTAGCCCATTCCCAATGATTTTTATTAGACCAATATGTTGCTTTTTTAAAAGCAACTTCGTATCCTGTTTTATCCTTATTCCAATTGACAGATCCTCCACAATGATCAAAATGTAAATGGGTCATGAATACATCTGTTATATCCTCACGATGAAAACCATGTTTAGCTAATGATTTGTCCAAAGTATCGTCTCCCCATAAAGAATAATAACCAAAAAACTTTTCAGATTGCTTATTACCCATTCCTGTATCAATTAAAGTTAGTCGGTTTCCTTCTTCAATTAACATACAACGAGCTGCTATATCTATTAAGTTATTAGCATCTGCGGGATTGGTTTTATTCCAAATAGTTTTGGGTACAACTCCAAACATGGCGCCTCCATCTAATTTAAAATTACCTGATTCTATGGGATATATTTTCATACTGTTTAAACTTTAATTGTTATGTTTATACATGAAGTTATTGTTATTGTATGCTTGATTTTGAGAAGGTGTTTATATCTTTAGTTTGTGTCAAATATACTAAACCTATTGGAGTTTTTCTTAAAAATCTATTTACTTACAAATCATTATTGGGAGATATTGTTGTGTAGTATGTTTTTCTGTTAATATCAAATTTTATATTTTGGATTGATTTCTAAAAAAAATCTAATTAATTAACTCAAGTTGCTACTTTAAAAGAGGTAAGGAAGAAAAATAAGGGTTAAGTAATTTTTTTGCGAACCAGAAACAAAACCGATGTTAGTAAAAACAAAATTATATCATTTTTTGTTTAACTCAGATTACGCATTAGACTTCGTTGTGAAACAAAATTTTTCAATAAATTCAAGTGCTCACGGAAAATTTTAGAAGAAGAAATAGTGAACTATTTTGATGATTAAAATTTGAGTACATGCTTGAATTGGAAGAAAAATAAAGTGGAATAGATTTACTTCGTCTATTCGCTACGCTCGGGTCTAATGCGTAATCTGGGTTTAATTGATGATGTTTTAAAAGGCATTGATCATAAGAAAACACTAGAAGAGGCCTTCATGATGGTGAAATTATTTTAACTAGATTTCGTATTAGACTTCGTTCATATTTTTTATAATAGTTAAATTGTCTTGTTAAGTAAAGTGTTTCAATAATGTATCATAATTATTTTTTATTATAAAATTGATTACAAAAATGTTAGATATTATGAAAAAGAATTTTTATGTTGTACCTTTGTCATTAATTTAGACAAAATCAAAATAAGAAATGATAAAAGTTTCAGAATCAGCAAGTAAGAAAATCATGGATATGATGAAAGAAGACGGCTTTGATGCTTCAAAAGATTTCGTAAGAGTAGGGGTAAAAAGCGGAGGTTGTTCGGGCTTGTCTTATGAACTTAAATTTGATAAAGAAACCACTGAAAATGATAAGGTTTTTGAGGATAATAAGATTAAAATAGCTGTTGAAAAAAAATCATATTTGTATTTAATAGGTACCGTGCTCGAATACTCAGGAGGTCTTAATGGTAAAGGTTTTGTTTTTAACAATCCTAATGCGCAAAGGACTTGTGGTTGTGGAGAAAGTTTTTCTTTATAATTAAATCTAAAAATCAAAAAAAATAAATTTAAAAAAGTAAAGTATAATAAAGATATTCATTTTAGAATTGAAATATATACAATATTTAATATTTTAGATTAACGAGGATTAATTATTAGAGAGTCGTTCTATCCGTTTTAAACGATATGGCTGAATGATTTTAAGAAATAAATAAAAAGATATAATTCTATTTACGCATTTCAAAAAGTATAAGCTAGTAATATAAATTATATTTAATTATCTCTAGTTTGAAATTTTTAGTAAAAAAGTTATTCGTGAAAAAGAAGTAAAATACTAGAATTTTCATATAATCAGAGAATAACGTTAAATATTTTAATAGTAAAAAAGAATAAGGTAAATCAAAAAAATAAAAAGTTTAAAAACAAAAAGAGTAAGGCATTATGTCCAAGTTTTCATAGTTTTTTAGATTTTTTAAATTTTTATATTTTTAGATAAATTATGTCAAAATATACCGAAGACGATTTAAAAATAGAATTAGAAAACAAAGAGTACGAATACGGTTTTTATACTGACATCGAATCAGAAACGTTTCCTGCGGGTTTAAACGAAGAAATTGTTCGTGCTATTTCTAAAAAGAAAAATGAGCCAGAATGGATGACGGAATGGCGGTTAGAAGCATTTCGTATTTGGAACGAAATGGCAGAGCCAGAATGGGCAAATGTTCATTACGAAAAACCAGATTTTCAGTCCGTATCATATTATTCAGCACCTAAGAAAAAAGATAAATACAACAGTTTAGACGAAGTAGATCCAGAGTTATTAGAAACATTTAAAAAATTAGGAATATCAATTGATGAACAAAAACAATTGGCAGGCGTTGCGGTTGATATCGTAATGGATTCCGTTTCAGTTGCTACTACATTTAAAAAGACCTTAGCTGAAAAAGGTATTATTTTTTGTTCGATATCAGAAGCTATTCAGGAACACCCTGAATTAGTTCGTAAATATATCGGAACCGTAGTGCCAAAAACAGATAATTTTTATGCAGCTCTAAACTCTGCTGTTTTTTCTGATGGAAGTTTTTGTTATATCCCAAAAGGAGTTCGTTGTCCTATGGAATTATCAACTTATTTCCGTATTAACCAAGGCGGAACAGGTCAATTTGAAAGAACTTTAGTAATTGCAGATGAAAGCAGTTACGTTTCCTATTTAGAAGGTTGTACAGCACCTAGTCGTGATGAAAATCAATTACACGCAGCAGTTGTTGAATTAATTGCACTAGATAATGCTGAAATTAAATATTCAACAGTTCAAAACTGGTATCCAGGTAATAAAGAAGGAAAGGGAGGGGTATATAATTTTGTAACCAAACGTGGTTTATGCGAGAAAAATGCCAAAATTTCCTGGACACAAGTAGAAACTGGTTCTGCTGTAACTTGGAAATACCCATCTTGTATATTAAAAGGAGATAACTCAATAGGCGAATTTTACTCTATTGCAGTAACTAATAATTTTCAGCAAGCAGATACTGGAACCAAAATGATTCATTTGGGCAAAAATACCAAGTCAACGATCATTTCTAAAGGGATATCCGCTGGAAAATCACAAAATAGTTATAGAGGATTAGTACAAATTAGTTCACGTGCTGAGAATGCACGTAACTTCTCTCAATGTGATTCTTTATTGATGGGGAACAATTGTGGAGCACATACTTTTCCTTATATTGAATCCAATAACTCAACAGCAAAAATCGAACACGAGGCAACCACATCAAAAATTGGTGAAGACCAAATTTTTTATTGTAACCAACGCGGTATTCCTACAGAAAAAGCGATTGCGTTAATTGTAAACGGTTTTAGTAAAGAAGTATTGAATAAATTGCCTATGGAATTTGCTGTAGAGGCCCAAAAATTATTAGAAATCTCTTTAGAAGGTTCCGTAGGATAATGAGTAATTCAGTAATTATAGTGGGGTCATCTCGTAAGAATGGTAATACGGCCAGAATTGCAGAAACAATCGCAAAGCAATATAAAATGGATGTGATTGATTTAAGTGATTATCAATTTTCTTATTATGATTATGAAAATAAGAATAAAACCGATGATTTTCTTCCACTAATGAAGCAAATTATAAAAAAATACGATACACTCCTATTTGCAACTCCAATATATTGGTACAATATGAGTGGTATCATGAAAGTTTTTTTTGACCGATTTTCAGATTTAATCCGAATTGAAAAAGATTTAGGCAGACAATTAAGACAAAAAAAAATGGCTGTGATATCGAATTCACATGATTTAGAAAAAGATTTAGATTATAACTTCTATATACCTTTTCAAAAATCAGCAGCATATTTAGGAATACAATATCTCGGAAATAAGCATATTAATGCAGATGATCCAAAAGAATTAAACGACATAGAATTAGCTTTTTTATAAAATAAAAACAAAATGCTTAAGATTAATAACTTACACGCTTCGGTAGAAGACAAAGAAATATTAAAAGGTATAAACCTTGAAATTAAAGCAGGAGAAGTTCACGCAATTATGGGACCTAATGGTGCTGGTAAATCAACACTTTCTTCCATCATTGCAGGAAATGAAAATTACCAAGTTTCGGAAGGTGAAATTATCTTAGATGGTGAAGAAATTTCAGAAATGGCTCCTGAAGAAAGAGCACACAAAGGAGTTTTCTTATCTTTTCAATATCCTGTCGAAATTCCAGGAGTTTCAGTGACCAATTTCATTAAAACAGCTATTAATGAAAAACGTAAAGCAAATGGTGAAGAAGAAATGCCTGCTAACGAAATGTTGAAAAAAATCCGTGAGAAATCAGAATTGTTAGAAATGGATAGAAAATTCCTTTCTCGTGCCTTAAATGAAGGATTTTCTGGCGGTGAAAAAAAACGAAATGAAATATTTCAAATGGCAATGCTAGAACCAAAAATCGCAATCCTTGATGAAACAGATTCTGGTTTAGATATTGACGCATTACGCATTGTAGCAAATGGGGTGAATAAATTAAAAAATGAAAACAACGCGGTTTTAGTAATTACACACTATCAACGCCTGTTAGACTATATTGTTCCAGATTTTGTTCATGTACTAATGGATGGTAAAATTGTAAAATCAGGCACCAAAGAATTAGCCCTTGAATTAGAAGAAAAAGGGTATGATTGGATTAAAAATGAATTAATATAACAGTCAGAAGTCTAAAGTCAAAAGTAAATTAAGATAATTTCAAATAAAAATTGATTTTAACAAATGAATTAGAAGAACATGTTTTTTAAATTCTTCTAATATTGCTGGAAATTTTGAAAGAAATACAGATAAAAAATGATCCTTTTTCTTTACACTGCTAAAGCCTTAGTAATAAAGTAAAATCATGATTATGTTTAACTTTTGATTTAGATTATATTAATGAAGATAACTTTAAAAGACGAGCTTTTAAAGTTTTAGAAACATCGAGGTTAATAAACGGATTTATTAAATATTTAGCAAAATAGGATAGTCGTTACGAACGTCTTTTGACTTTCGACTTTCGGCTTTCGACAGTTAATATGGATTTAAAAGAAAAATTACTTTCCTCTTTTATGGCATTTGAAGAGAAGGTAGATGTAACAACCGAATTACATGATCTTCGTACTTCAGCATTAAAGAATTTTGAAGCGAATGGTTTCCCCTCAAAAAAAGAGGAAGCTTGGAAGTATACATCGTTAAATGCGGTACTAAAAAACGATTTTAGTATTTTTCCTAAAAAAGAAAATGCAGTAGAAATTAAGGATGTAAAAAAATATTTCGTTAACAATGTAGATACTTATAAATTAGTATTTATTGACGGTGTTTTTAGTACCTTCTTATCATCAACTACACATGATGGATTAGATGTTTGTTTAATGTCTTCAGCACTAACAAAACCAAAATATAAAATGGTTATTGATACCTTCTTTAATCAAATTGCGAGCAAAGAAGAAACATTAACAAGCTTAAATACAGCATTTGCTTACGAAGGTGCTTATGTAAATATCCCAAAAAGTAAAGTGGTTGAAAAACCAATAGAAATCATTTACTTTTCAACTGGAGTCGAAAGTGCCTTAATGGTACAACCTCGTAATTTAATAGTAGTAGGCGAAAATGCACATGTACAAATTATAGAACGTCATCAGAGTTTACATGAAAATCCTGTTTTTACTAATTCAGTGACAGAAGTTTTTGCTCAAAAAAGAGCAATTGTTGATTATTATAAGATTCAAAACGATTTACAATCAGCTAACTTGGTAGACAATACTTATATTGCTCAAAAACAAGAAAGTCGAGTTTCCGTACATACATTCTCTTTTGGGGGAAACATTACACGTAATAATTTAAATTTTTATCACCAAGGAGAACGTATTGACTCTACTTTAAAAGGAATTACAATTATTGGAAATAAACAACATGTAGATCATTACACCTTGGTGCAACATGCACAACCCAATTGCGAGAGTCATCAAAATTACAAATGTATTTTAGATGATCAGTCAACAGGTGTTTTTAATGGAAAGATTTATGTTGAAAAAGAAGCCCAAAAAACAGATGCTTTCCAACAAAATAATAATGTTTTGCTAAGCGAAAAAGCCTCGATAAATGCAAAACCACAATTAGAAATATTTGCTGACGATGTAAAATGTTCACACGGATGCACAATTGGTCAGTTAGATGAAAAAGCCTTGTTTTATATGCAACAAAGAGGGATTCCTAAAAAAGAAGCTAAAGCATTATTAATGTATGCTTTTACTAGCGAAGTAACCTCAAGCATTAAAATACCTGAATTAAAAGAAAAAATTGGAAAAATTATTGCCACTAAATTAGGTGTCAATATGGGTTTTGATCTGTAAAAAAAATACAAATACCCTTAAAAACAAATAACTAAAATTACATCAAGTATTTTTCTGAAAATATTAAACCCCGTTTCTAGCAAGAATAACTAAAACGGGGTTTTAAAAATGCCTTAATTTATACTTTTACAAAATAGCCCCTTTATAAGTATATTTATGATTTTTTATACTTTGTATCTACCTCAGCTGTTAATGTCTTTAAAAACGCTTCAATACTACTAATTTCTTGTTTTGATAAATCTTTATTGAGCTGTACCTTCCCCATTATTTTAATAGCTTCTGACAATGAAGCAACGGAACCATCATGAAAATAAGGATATGTTTTTTCAGCATTTCTCAAACTAGGTACTTTAAACATAAATTCATCACCTGTTTTTTTAGTCCTTTCAAAAACACCTTTATCTATTTTTTTACTATGTGTAAGTTTAGAATAGTCCCCATAAATTCCGAATTTTTGCATCATTTGCCCTCCTAAAGCAACCCCACTATGACACATTACACAATTATTATCCATAAAAGATTTCAGTCCTTCTTTTTCTGTATCGGATATTGCCTGTTCATCTCCATCTAAATAAGCATCAAATCTACTTTTAGGATGTAGTTTCCTTTCAAAAGCTCCAATTGCATTTGTTATGTTTAAAAAAGTAATAGGTTGTTTTTCATCTGGATAAACCTTCTTAAATAACATTATGTAATCTGATTTTTTACGTAATTTTTCTTCCAAAAACTCTTTATTTGGAATACTGTGTTCAATAGGATTTAACAAAGGTCCTCCTGCTTGTTCTTCTACATCCTTTGCCCTTCCATCCCAAAACTGCATGGAATGCAGGGAAGCATACAAAGAAGAAGGCGAATTTCTACCTCCCATTTTTTTGGTATCTCCTAAAGATAATGGTTTATTATCAACACCAAAATTTTCTAAATTGTGACAAGAGTTACAACTAATAGTTCCATTCTTAGAAAGCGAAGAATCAAAATACAATTTTTTACCCAAATTGATTTTTTCTTCGGGAATATTCTCTTCCGAAACTGTAGAAATTGACTTGAAAAAACGAGAAGATTGAATTAATAATTCACTCTTAGACTCTTTATTTTCAGTTGGTTTAGAGAAATCTTCTTGATGATCCTTTTTACAAGTGGTCAAAATTAGCGGAATTAAAAATACGATTTTTTTCATAAAAAAAATTTAGTTAATAGCAGGAAATTGTTTATCTCTATTAAAGCTTTTACCACTTTTTATTATTGATACAATTTCGTAGTTGTTTATTTTAATTTGTACCAAATTACTTCATTTTTATAACCAAAAAAATGATTTTTATCACTTGAAAATTAACCTCGAAAACTACACAAAGAATCGATAACTACAACTAAAAATAATTATCTTTGAGACCAAATAAAAAAGAATGATACTATCAATGACAGGGTTTGGAAAAGCAACATTACAATTGCCTACCAAAAAAATTACCGTTGAGATTAAATCCTTAAACAGTAAAGGTTTAGATTTAAATGTTCGTATGCCTTCTACTTATCGTGAGATGGAACTTGGCTTACGTAATCAAATTTCTCAAAGTTTAGAAAGAGGTAAAATTGATTTTTCATTATATCTAGAAGTAACAGGTGAAGAAACCACTTCTAAAATAAATGCTCCTATCATAAAGGCTTATATAGCCCAAATGAAAGAAATACTACCCGAAGCAGATCTTACTGAATTAATGAAGATGGCAGTACGTATGCCAGATGCTTTAAAAACAGAACGTGAAGAAATAGAAGAAACAGAATGGGCTGAAATTCAAAAAACTATTAGTGAGGCACTGATTAATATCAATCAATTTAGAAAAGACGAAGGACAAGCTCTTGAAAATGAATTTAAAACACGAATTGCTAATATTCAACAATTAATGGATCGTGCTGTATCTTATGATCCCGAACGCATAGAAACTGTAAAAACAAGGTTACGTACCGCTTTAGATGAACTTGAAGCAACTGTAGATGAAAATCGTTTTGAACAAGAATTGATATTTTATTTAGAAAAATATGATATTACAGAAGAAAAAGTTAGATTAGGAAATCATCTAGATTACTTTTTAACGACGTTAAATGGAAATGAAGCTAACGGACGAAAATTAGGATTCATCACGCAAGAAATGGGACGTGAAATTAATACAATGGGATCTAAATCAAACCATTCTGAAATGCAAAAAATAGTTGTAATGATGAAAGATGAATTGGAAAAAATTAAGGAACAAGTATTGAATGTTTTATAAGTAATAAGTAAAGAGTGATTAGTAAATAGCAAATCAAAACTAATCACTCTTCACTTTTCACTAATTACTAAATTATGAATAACGGAGGCAAATTAATCGTATTTTCAGCACCATCAGGATCTGGAAAAACCACTATTGTAAGACATTTATTAGGGATTGAAGAACTAAATTTAGAATTTTCAATTTCCGCAGCCACGCGTGAACCTCGTGGACAAGAAATTAATGGTAAAGATTATTATTTTATATCAATTGAAGAGTTCAAAAAGCATATTAAAGCGGAAGACTTTGTAGAATGGGAAGAAGTGTATCGTGACAACTTTTATGGTACTTTAAAAAAGGAAGTAGAACGTATTTGGGCTATGGGTAAAAATGTAATTTTCGACATTGATGTAGCAGGTGGGTTACGTATCAAAAAGAAATTCCCTGAACAAACATTGGCTGTTTTTGTGAAACCGCCAAGTGTGGACGAATTAAAACGTCGCTTAAAAGAACGTTCAACCGAAAGTGAAGACAAAATTAATATGCGTATTGCTAAAGCACACGTAGAATTAGCTACAGCACCACAGTTTGACACCATCATTAAAAATTATGATCTTGATGTGGCAAAGCAAGAAGCGTATGAATTGGTTAAGGAGTTTATATCCAAATAGTAATCAGTACTTAGTTCACAGTACTTAGTTCACAGTACTTAGTTTTTACAAAAAGTAATAAAACATTAAAAGAACACCTAATGAGTGGAGTGAATACTTACAAAGAACTAATTATTTGGCAAAAGGGAATCAGATTAGTAGTTCTAGTATATAAACTTACTGAAAAATTTCCCAGAGATGAGATTTATGCACTTACTAGTCAAATTAAAAGAGCATCAGTCTCAATTCCATCAAATATTGCTGAGGGTTTTGGAAGAAGAACTGACAAATCTTTTGGTCATTTTTTGAATATTTCCAGAGGTTCTTTAAATGAATTGGAAACACAAATATTCATAGCCAAAGAGTTAAACTTTATTACTGACGAAATTTTATTCGAAGAAGTTATTTCTTTAATAGAAGAAGAATCTAAAATGCTAAATACATTCTCTAAATCACTTAAAGAATTATAAATACTTGGTTACTTGTCCTGAGCAATACCATATACTGAACTAAGGACTAGGAACTAAGGACTAAGAACCAAAAAATGAAAATAGGACTTTACTTTGGAACTTTTAACCCCATCCACATTGGGCATTTGATTATTGCTAATCATATAGCGGAGCATTCTGATTTAGATCAAATTTGGATGGTCGTTACACCTCATAATCCTCACAAACAGAAAAACACTTTGTTAGAGGATTACCATCGTTTACACATGGTACATTTAGCAACTGAAGATTATCCAAAAATCAAGGCCAGTGATATTGAATTCAAGTTACCACAACCTAACTATACCGTAAATACATTGGCTCATTTACAAGAAAAACACCCAAATCATGAGTTTTCGCTGATTATGGGTGAAGACAATTTAAATTCGTTTCATAAATGGAAGAACTATGAGGTCATTCTTCAAAATCATGAAATCTATGTGTATCCAAGAATGAATTCGGAAATACTAGATAGTCAATTTGTGGCTCACCCTAAAATTCACCGAGTAGATGCACCTGTCATTGAACTATCCTCAACATTTATCCGTGAAAGTATTAAGAATAACAAAAATGTAATTCCCATGCTACCCAATAAAGTTTGGGGTTATGTGGAGCATAATTTGTTTTATAGGAAATAAATTAAGTAATAAAGAAAAAGGGGGTGATATTCACCCCCTTTTTTTATTTAGATAACACTCTTATTGTTTTTTATAAATCGCATAGATAACATTTAATGTTTTTTGGTCTATAACCGAGTCGATTTCTGTTTTGATATAATGCAATTTAAACGCTTTGATTGCGGCACTCAAGTTTTTGGTATCATACCCAATTATGCGTAAAGCCATTTCGACATTAAAATCTGTAGGTGCTGTTTCTAATAGTGCATCTGGCCAGATTCCGAAACCTTTTTCAGCTAATAATTGCCAAGGAAATAAAGCGCTAGGATCTACTTTCCTAGTTGGAGCAATATCAGAATGACCTATGAAATTTTGTGTAGGAATATTATAGTCTTTCTTTAATTTTGTTAACAGAGCTAATAAGCTATTGATCTGTTGTTCTGAAAAGGGTTTAAGTCCATTGTTGTCAAGTTCAATCCCAATAGAAGCAGAGTTGATGTCGCTATTTCTTCCCCAAGTTCCACTGCCTGCATGCCATGCTCTTAAGTAATCATTTAGCATTTGTACCACTTTTCCATCTTCTGCGATTACATAATGTGCACTAACTTGTGTACTGGCTAATGTGAAGGTTTTCAATGTTTGTCTTAAAGAATCTTGTGCGGTGTGATGTATAATTACAAAATTTGGTTTCCTTAGATTAAAGTTTACTGTTCCAATCCATTCTGTCTTTACATTTTCTGACGCAGTTGGGTTAAATTTAGAGATAGAATCCTTTCGGGTTTTAATTTGTTTCGTGTAAAGCGTGTCCAAAGAAGTGGTGCTAGTCTCTACTTTTTTTAGGGTAATAGCTTTTTTTTCGGCTAGTTTTTGCTGTAAAACTTTTAGTTGTTGCGTGTATATTTTATTGCTTTCCTTATAAGGATTAGTTCCACATGAACTTATAAGTAAGCCCAAAGTAATACTAAGTAAAAGTTGTTTGTACATTTGTAAGTTGATTAGTTGTTATAGCTAGTATGGCTTCTTTTATTTCTTTTTGAATCCTACTGCAATAATTTTTTTGTAAATATATTTTTGATCTGGATTTAATAACTCTAGTGTTTTTGGTCGGTATTTTAAGAGATCACTTTAATACCCTCGCTTTTACTTTCGTTAGAACCCTTTTTTAGAATTACGTCCGCGTATTTAGACTTTGGATCAAAATGTTTTTAATAACAATCTTTTGCAAAGCATCCAAATTCATTTCTGTTTTAAGATTTTCCATTACTCTGCTAGCCGTTTCTTCACTAGAGGACGGTTTTAGAGTGCTTTGTGTAGGTTTAGGCTCATTTGGTTTATTAGGCTCATTCTTTTATTGTTGCCATATCCATTATTGAATTTTGCCCAATTAGTTTAAGTGAAAACAAAGTGAATCTTAAAAAAGATAAAAATTGAATCTTTTGTATTGCGATTGATTTATAAATTCAAATATACTAATTAAATAAAATCTGAACCAATTTGTTCCTAATAATTTTTTGAACTTTTCTCTGTCTATTTCTATTTTATTTAATTTTCCTAAAAGTCAAACTCATTCTGCCTTCTAATGAAATTTTCTATATACAGGATTCCTTCCATTGATTTTATTTGTAATTATTAACCACAGATGCACAGATATTCAATTTTCAAATGATATAACTTTATTTCACCTTATTTGAAAACAATTATTAGATTGACAAAGTAATTCGCATAATATTCGTAATGTGACTTCTCCTTTTGTCGAAGTGACAAATAAACGATTAATTATTACTTATTGAATATCTCTTGCATTTGTGCATCTGTGGTTAAAAACTTATTATTTGATTCGGCTTCTAATCTCGCTTAAACTTTGGTCGATTGTCAATTTCCCATCACGAAAAACCTCTTTTAATTCGCCTTGTTTTTCTTCTTCCCAAGAAACTTGATCTATTAACTGATACGTTCCGTTTTCTAAAACGACTTTCATTAATCCTTTAGCTGATTTTTTAGTACCGTCATCTGTAATTGGATCTTTGAAAATTTCGCGTCCTTCGCCGTTTACTTCGCCATAAGTTGCTTTCATTGCAAAACCAAAGGTGTCGCGAGTGTTATATTGATAAGTATAGGAACCAATTCCTAACACGACATTAGTTGAAGCAAACCCTTTTTGTTTTAGCTTTTCACAAATTTGAGTAGCTCTTTCAACTGTAATGCTATCGCCATATATAGCGCCAATTTGTGGTGCTAATTCTTTATACCCTTTAGCGTTAGTTGTTCCTCCAAAAACATCCCAAAGTAATTCTACTACTCCTTTGCGTTCTTGTTCAGTTTTTCCATCAGGGTTACCACATAAAATAAGCACTGGATTCCCGCTATCAGGTCGGATGACTACTTTACCTTCTCTTGCTAATATCGTTTCTTTTAGTCGAGGCATATAATCGGTTAATACTTTCCATAAATCCCAAGTATCTGAAACGATGGATACAATTCCTTTAGGGTAAATTTCGCAGATTAAACGTTGAAAGGTTTCAAACTCGCCTTCGGTTGTTCCCATACACATTACCGAATGTTCTGTTGCTGCTACGGATCCTCCCACTAATTCAGCATCGGAGTTGGCATTATAATAGGTTTCCAATGCATCTATCGCTGGTATGGTATCAGTTCCTGTAAAACTTAACAGGTGTCCCATTCCTGAAATCACCGCCGATTCTATTCCGCCCATTCCTCTCATTGAGAAATCGTGTCCTTGCCAATCGACAAATTCGGGGATTGAAGATGTTTCTTGCGCATAAGCACCCAATACTTTTCTGTATTGTTTAGCAATAGTTGCAGAGGTACAAGGCAACCAAACCACGGCAGATAATAGGGTTTCGAAATAATTGGTCAACCAAAAGAATTCGGATTTGGTGTTATACATTGTAAACATTGGCACACGAACAGGCACGCTCACGCCTTCAGGTAGGGCTTTGAAAACCATTGGGATGTAGCCTAAATCGTGTAGGTCTTCGATGTGTTTTGTACCGACTTGGTTTTCGCCTAAGTAGTTGTTGATACGTCGGGCGTAACGCGACACCACAGTTTCTTTGGGTTGGTTGAAGAAATTGGTTTGAAAATCTTCGATAATGTATTTTTTGATGAAATACTGTAAGCCGAAAAATACAACTTCGTTTATACCTTCTATTCTGGATTTACGCGGCGTCCAGTTGGAATAGACTAGAGTAGTGTTGTTTGGGTATTGACGACGGTGATCTACTTTGTAGCCGTCTGTTAATAATAATGGGTTCATATATTCTTTTATAAAATTAAAAACTTCTATAAACTTTGTGCTTGTACTTTGTGTGACATTGTGTAACTCAAGTATTGTTACACAAAGTACACTAAGTTTTTCACAAAGTTACACTAAGGGGCGTTTAATTCCTCCCTCTTTCATTTGGGTATAACTCCCACACGATATCACTTTGCCAAAACTCTTTCGTAGCGACATCCATACAGGTTAATTTACCAGAAAAACCTGCTCCAGTGTCGACATTCCAAACATTGTAACCTTGCATAGGAACATCAATATCATAATTCAAGGTAGGTGTATGTCCAATAAAAATTTCGTGGTAATGCAATAATCGTTTTGGGAACAATTTGGAATCTTTTTTAATTCGTTTGTCCATTGTCAATGCCATTTCCCAAAGGGTTCTGTCAAAGCAAAAATCCAATCGGTTTTCTTCTTTTTCTACTCCGTGCATAGAGGTAAAACCTGCGTGAATATAAAGTCGGTTATCCTTGTCGATGTGGTATTCTTGGAGATTTTGATAAAAGCTCTTGTGTTCAGCGGAAGCTAGTAAACCTGATTGGATATAACTCTGAATGGTTGCTTTTCCACCGTGTTCTTCCCAAACTGGGTTTGATACTCCCAAATTTAACCAACGTCCGCACCACAAATCGTGATTTCCTTGTATAAAAACACAATGATATTTTTTACTTAATTGGATAAGATATTCTACAGTTTGGGCTGATTCACTCCAACCATCGACGTAATCACCAAGAAAAATTAATTTATCAGTCGGAGTAATTCCTACTTTTTCTATCAATTGTTCTAAGGCACGAAGTCCTCCGTGTATATCGCCAAAAACTAGTGTTCTCATTTTCTTCTTATAACTATTAAGTTCATTTATTTTCTAAATACTTAATGACTATTTTCAACTTTAAATAATTTTTAATTTTACCATTAAGAGATAAAGTTGCTTTAAGAAATCTAAAACTTAATGGTTAATTAATATAATAAAAACCTTTTCGTTTAATTGATATTTTTAAACTTCTCTTCTAATTTATTATCCAAATTCATTAAAAACTCTTTTCCGTATAAACCATTTTCTAATTCATCGTATAAAAACGCTGGAAGTGATTTTTCACAATTCGTTTTTTGACTTAAAATGGCCATACATAAAGCAGCAACCGTATCTGTATCTCCCCCATAACTTATCCCTTCTTGTAAACATTGGTGCATTGAAGTCGCTTCTGAAACCAACTTAATCACTGCTTTTGTAGTAGGGTAACCGTGCATATCAATGGGAGCGATAATTTCATACGTTTCCTGTTCATTTAATGTTGTGTTAATAAATTCAATTAAATCATACTTCCCATCTAAACCATATCTGTAAAAATGCACTGCCAAAGCGATACGTTTCGCACATTGGATTCCTTCTATCGTATTATGTGACGTTTTAGCCTGAATTTCGCAACATTTCAACAACATTGAAATATCTTTTACAAATCCAATAGGATACGCCCGCATAGCTGAACCATTACCACTACTTTGAAAAGTTAGATTTGACATAAATTCATTTCCATTGTTGCTCTGGTCAAGTGCATTATAAACCCTATCCGAATATCCTTTTCGTTTATCCCTATGAAAAACCTCTACAAATTTTTGAGCCACTCGTTCTTCGGTCCAATCAAGGTCTTCCAAAACTAGTTCTGTGATAGCAATCGCCATTTGTGTATCATCAGTATATCGTTTGTAAATTTCTGAATACAATCCGTGTGGATAATAGGCTGTTACATCATTAGTATCATCAATAAATTCTTGCTTTTGGAACTCAAAACCAGCTCCGTATGCGTCTCCTATGGCTGCTTGTAAAATCATTTTTTTCCGATTAATATATCCCTCACTTCCATCAATGCAAATCCTAATAAATTTAGTCCGTTCCAAGTTTTAGGATTATTTGCCTTTGGATCATCACCTGTGAGACCAATACCCCAAATTTTATCCACGGGACTCGCTTCGACTAAGATTCTGTCATTGGTATTTAGTAAAAACTCTTTCAATGCTTCATTTTGAGAGAATTTATGGTAATTCCCTTGAACTACTATATCAAAACGTTGGGCATTCCAAATTTCATTATCGAAACCTTTTACCAATCGACCTAATTTTTTAGCCTGATGAGGAGAATTTGCTTTGATGATTTTATCAAACATTTCTTCATCGTTAAATAATTTCGCTTTTTGTGCCATCATCCAATGTTCGGCAGTGGGATACGTAATCCCGTCCACAGTAAATGAACTCTGCCACCATTGACTAAAACAAGTTTTGGTTATACTTCCGTCATTTGAAGGTTGATGCCCCCAAAAGAAAAGGAACTTCGCATTTTTATCTATATTTTCTATTGTGTATTGCATTTCATTTCAATCTTAATTGTTTCTACTTTTTCATTATCAAAATCCTTAAATGAATTGGTCGTAAATATTTTTTCAAAAATTTGTAATTGATCGAATCCTTTGTTAAAAATTCCGTGGCTTACGGCCAAATATAATTTGCCAGCGTTCTTTTTTTGTAATGCTTCGGCTAATCCTATAAAAGTGCCGCCTCCGTCACATATATCATCTACTATCAAACAAGGTTTTCCTTGTAAATCATCGGTATAAACCTTAAAATCTTTTAGTTTTCCTGTTTTTACATCGCGGCTTTTGCTTGCTTCAACTACTTCCACACCGCCTAAATATTCAGACACTTTGTAAATTTTCTTTAAAGCGCCACCATCTGGTGAAATTAAAATTACTTCTTGTCTTATGTTTTCAATTACTTTTTCAATAAATTTATAATTGGTAACCACTTGGCAGTTGTTTAGAACGGCTGGAGTTACTTCGCTATGCGCATCAAAAACATATACTTTAGAAAGATTGAGGCTATTCAAAATATCAGCATATACTTTAACTGAAAGTGGTTCGCCAGGAATCATCACACGATCTTGTCTTGCTGCTGGAAAATACGGAATGAAAAGTTCAATTTCTTTTACATCCATTCTTTTTAAGGCATCAATCGTTAAAATGATTAATCCAAAATCGTTAAAGCTATTTGCACGATGTGTAATGATAACTTTTTGAGTAGTATCAAACGGTTGAATTTTTATATGTGGTTCTCCTCCAGAAAAAGTGAATGTTTGACATTCAATTTGGTTTTGTATTCCAAAGGGAGTGAAGTCTTTATCTAAATTTAATACGAACATATTTATATAGGTTTGCGTTAATGTTACGCAAATATAAAACGTATTTTTTTACTGACAAAATATTTTGTGTTTTTTTTACGCAAAGTTAATTTTGAAAAAATTTAATCGTTGAATGGTTTATAAGATAGCACAAATGCACAGATAACATCTTTTAAAACGTATATTTTTTTAAGAATTGTATTACTACTATAATAAAATAATTTCATTTGCCACAGATGCACAGATTTTGCAATAATTACCTTCCAAATTTATATTATGTTTTAAACTTGGGTGTAATAAATATAAAATAAACTAAATGAATGATTTTAATCGGTGTATCTGTGGTAATTTTTAAATGTGCTATATGAATTATTAATTAATTCAATAACAAAAGTTTATTGAAATAAAAGCTTTACGCAAACTTGATTTCAAAAACCATTCCGTCTTTAGAAAGTTCTTCGTATTTAGCAACGTTAAATTTAAAAAATTTAGCTGGGCGACCCGATTTGGGGTGATGTATATGATCTGTTTCTTCTATAAAACCTAAACTGAGTATTTTTTTTCTAAAATTTCGTCGGTCGATTTCTTTTCCAATGATAGAAGTATATAAATGTTCCAAATCAGAAAATAAAAACTCGTGAGGGAGCAAATCAAAACCTATGGGTTGGTAAGTTAATTTGGCTTTCAAACGCTCCAATGCTTTAGACACAATTTTGTTATGATCAAATGCCATTTTTGGGATTTCATCTACTTTTACCCAGCAAACAGCGTCAGCATCCGTGTCGGCAATTAATTTTAATTTAGATGGATTAACAAGTGCAAAATAAGCAACCGATATTACTCGGTTTCGAGAATCGCGATACACATCATCGCCAAAAGTATAAAGTTGCTCTATATAATTTACTGTAACATTAGTCTCTTCTTTTAATTCACGCTTAACTGCATCGATTAAAGGTTCATTGGCTTTTACTAAACCTCCAGGTAAAGCCCAATGTAAGGTATCTGTACCAAATTTTTGTTGGATAAGTAAAACATATAACGACGAATTTGCATAGCCAAAAACGACTGCATCGACCGCTATTTTTATATTTTGTGAGAAACTCATATCTTGCGTGTATTTTACGCAAAATTAGAAAATATGTTTTAATTTTTTGAAAAAGGCATTTTTAAAATCTGTTGTACAATAATATCGTACAACAGATTTTAAAATTATGATGTCGTAAAAGTATATAAGTAAAAGAGGATTTTCATTCTCTATACAAAAAGTATTAATCTTGGAAATCTGAAAGATTTTCATGTAGTGCAAAATTCCGTTTTCAATATAATTTAGGTTATATTTTTATGTTTTAAACAAATGAATGGTTTGGATTAATAAGCTAATTAACTGCAATACAGTTTTTTATATTTTTGAAGCTATTCTCTATTGAATTTTAACTTTATTTTATAATATCCCGATAAATTGTTTCCTAATTTTATGTTTTTAAACACAAAAAACATGACAAACTTTGAGTTATACAATCCTGTAAATTATATTTTCGGGAAAGGGCAGATAACAAAATTGACAGAATTAGTTCCTCAAAACACCAAGATTTTACTTACATATGGTGGGGGGAGTATTTTTAAAAACGGAATTTATGATCAAGTTAAAACTGCTTTAAAGGGATTTGATGTGGTCGAATTTGGAGGAATTGAACCCAATCCGCGTTTTGAAACGTTGATGAAAGCAGTTCAGATTATTCGTGAACAAAATATAGGTTTTATTATTGCTGTTGGAGGTGGTAGTGTAATAGATGGGACTAAATTTATATCAGGAGCCGTTAAATATCAAGGAGATGAAGTAGAAATTCTTCGTCAAAGAGTGTTATTTAAAGAGCTTAGCGAGGTAGTTCCTTTTGGAACTGTTTTAACTTTACCTGCTACTGGATCTGAGATGAATTCGGGTGCTGTAATTACAATTGAAGAAACACAAGAAAAACTAACTTTAGGAGGTAGTGCTTTATTTCCGCAATTTTCTATTTGTGATCCAACAGTGATAGAATCATTACCTAAACGTCAGTTACAAAATGGTGTAGTAGATGCTTTTACACATGTTATGGAGCAATATTTAACTTATCCACATGATGCGTTATTACAAGATAGAATAGCAGAAAGTATCTTACAAACTTTAGTAGAAATAGGACCTTCAATAGTTGAAAATCCAGCTGATTATAAACTGGCATCTAATTTTATGTGGTGTTGTACAATGGCATTGAATGGATTAATTCAAAAGGGAGTACCTTCTGACTGGGCTACCCACATGATAGGTCATGAATTAACGGCTTTATATGAAATAGATCACGCTAGAACTTTAGCAATTATTGGGCCTAATTTGTATAGAGTAATGTTTGATACGAAAAAAGAAAAATTAGCACAATATGGAAAAAGAGTTTGGGATTTGACTGGATCTGACGATGAAATTGCTGAAAAAGCAATTGAAAAGACAACGGCATTTTTTCATGTAATGGGAATGCTTACTCGTTTATCTGAAAATACAGAAAACTACTCAGAAACAGCTTCTATTGTTGTGAATCGTTTTGAAGAAAGAGGCTGGGAAGCTTTAGGGGAAAAACAAAATATTACTCCTGAAAAAGTAAGAGCTATCATAGAAATGAGCTATTAAAACGTTTTTTTAAAAAACTTGAATTATAATTCAAAAAGCGCACTTGATTTACTCAATGTGCGCTTTTTTACTAAACACCAAAAACAAAACGTAACTTAACTTTTAACCCAATTATTTTTCTACATCTGTTTTTGCTTTGCTAACAGTCAATCGAAGATATTCAATGAATCCTCTCCCTTCAAACTCATACGTTGTTCCACTTGTATTATGAAACAATCGAATTCGATGGTCATTAATAACGCTTAGTGTGAAAGATTCATTGCCCCAAAAATCATAATCTAATGTTAATTTTTTAGTGTATGGATTCAGATTATTTGAAATACCGTACAGACCTGTAAAATCCCAATAAATGTTGTTTACATTCGTTCTGGGTGAATCTTTAGATGAACGAAAACGTTTGTCGGTTCCTCCTGCTAAAAATTGTATAAAATTTTCCTTATCAAAATCATTTAAAGCTCCTATTCTGCTGGTATATACTTTTTCCCATGCTTTGTATTCTTGTAAGAAGTAATGAATATTATCATTAAATAATTTATCGTAATCGAAGTTACTTCGTTGATACCCTATTAAGTAGTAGCTTACTTTGCGAAAAGGATCATATAATCTTATTTTATTTTTTGTTAGTTGGCTTATTTGTAATTCAAATGTTCCGTATACATCGTGAAAAACACGAATAGAATTGGAGTTGTAATTATACGCTCCTACTCTTGTTCCAAATCCATTGCCTGTAGAGCCGATTCCTGCTAAGTTATTATTAGTATATAAAGCTCCATTTAAAAAAGAAATGGTGAAAGCGCGTGTTATGAAAGGGATATTACCTGAACCTTCTGTAGCATTATAATCTATATACCATAAATCATAACTTTCTATTCGTTTTGATATGCTTGTATTCGTTGCAGCCGGTTCTCTATGGTCTTCAATTATAGCTTCGTTAGTACACGACTGAAATAAGGAGGGTATTATTATTATCAATAAAAATATTTTTATCATTTTCATACTATTAAGAATTTGAAGTTTCCTAACTTAGCTAACCAATATACGTGCCATTTTTTTGTAACTTTGGATTTTTATTTAGAATTGCATCTTTACGCATAAAAATATTTTATCTTAATCTAATAGATAGGTGATGAAGCGTTTATCCTGAGCGTGGTAAAATTGATCGGGAGTAATAAAATATGAATACACAACCCAAATTTGCTGTTATTGGTGGTGGTAGTTGGGCTACCGCAATCGTAAAAATGTTATGTGAAAATGTAGATCAAATTGCTTGGTATATGCGAAGTGTTTACGCATTAGAGCATTTGAAATTGCACAAACATAATCCTAATTATCTAAGTTCTGTAGCATTTAATATTAACCAATTACAACTTACTAATGATATTAATCAAGCGATTAAAGACGCTGATTATGTGATTTTTGCAATACCTTCTGCATTTTTAAGTACGGAACTTGAAAAAATGACGGAAGATCTTAAAGATAAAGTAGTTTTTTCTGCTATCAAAGGAATTGTTCCTGAAAGTAGCTTGATAGTAGGGGAACATTTTCACACAAAATATTCTATTCCTTATGAAAATATAGGGGTAATTACAGGACCTTGTCATGCTGAAGAGGTTGCATTAGAACGTCTTTCTTATTTAACTATAGCTTGTGGGGATATGGAAAAAGCAAAAATTGTAGCTACTAATCTTTCTAGTTATTATATTAAAACTAAAACTTCAGATGATATTGTAGGTACAGAGTATGCTGCAGTTTTAAAAAATATTTATTCCATTGCAGCTGGGATTGCCCATGGATTAGGATATGGTGATAATTTTCAAGCGGTCTTAATGAGTAATGCCATTCGTGAAATGAAACGATTTATTAAACAAGTACATCGTATGAAACGTAATATAAACAATTCAGCTTATTTAGGTGATTTACTTGTAACAGGTTATTCTGTTTTTTCAAGAAATCGGATGTTTGGTAATATGATAGGCAAAGGATATACTGTAAAATCAGCTCAAATGGAAATGAGTATGGTTGCTGAGGGGTATTATGCTACTAAAAGTGCTTGGACACTAAATGAAGAATACCAAGCTAAAACACCTATATTAGATGCTGTTTATCAGGTTTTGTATGAGGGTAAAGAGGCTAAAAAGGTCTTTAAAAAACTAACTGAAAAATTAGATTGATTTTTAGGGCAATATAAAAAAGAAAGAGAAAAGAATACTGAAATTTATAGTCTTCTTTTCTCTTCTTTTTATTTATTTTACGACCACTCCATTTTGCCATATATGAGGCACTTCTTCTGTAGCTCGCTCATTAATTGTATTGGAGCGAAAAGTGAATTTTTTATCATAAAGTGTGTTTCCTATAAAATAAGTCACCATAAACTCATTATTAAGTACTAAAACACTATTTTCTATCATTTCTATTTTTAAAGCAGAAACACTTGGTAAAGCTTTAAATCCGTGACGTAATAAGGATGTTTTACGCATTTCGCCTTCTATTTTACCATAAGCTTTAGAAACTACTATAATATTTTCTAAATCGTAATCGGAATCATTAATTAGGTAGACGTTCCATACTTTATCCATAAAGTCATCATTCCATTCTTGTATAGCGGCTAAAAATACATTTTCTACTTTAGGGATTATAATGTCTTTTTTCATTTTAGTCTTTAGTTTAAAAGGCTAAAATCAAAAGTTTAAAAACCAACTTTTGATTTTTATTTTTGACTTTAATCTAAAGTCAATCTTGGAAATCTATTCTATTTTATTTGTTTCAAATTCAAGTATGTATACTGATTTTATTACTTCATGTAATAATATATTCTTCTATACAGGATTTGCCGTAAGCATTTTAATTTATTAAAAAAATAATTTTAGAATAGATTTCAAATACTGAATCTAGATTTAATAGTTATTATATACTTGATTTAAATTGTTCTAAGAAACGTACATCGTTTTCATAGAACATACGAATATCTCCAATTTGGTATAATAACATGGCAATACGCTCAATTCCCATACCAAAAGCAAAACCATTATAGTCATCAGGATTAATATCACAGTTTTTTAATACATTTGGATCTACCATACCGCATCCCATAATTTCCAACCAGCCTGTTCCTTTAGTTATTCGGTAATCAATTTCGTTTTTTAACCCCCAATAAATATCTACTTCTGCACTTGGCTCTGTAAATGGAAAATAAGATGGACGCAAACGGATTTTTGATTTACCAAACATTTCTTTTGTAAAATACAACAAGGTTTGTTTTAAATCGGCAAACGAAACATCTTTGTCTATATAAAGACCTTCTACTTGATGAAAAATACAGTGTGAACGAGAGGAAACGGCTTCATTGCGAAAAACACGTCCTGGAGAAATTGTACGGATCGGAGGTGTATTATTTTCCATATAACGCACTTGTACTGATGATGTATGTGTACGTAATAAAATATCAGGATTGGTTTGAATAAAGAATGTGTCTTGCATATCTCTTGCTGGATGGTATTCTGGCAAGTTTAAGGCTGTAAAGTTATGCCAATCGTCTTCAATTTCAGGCCCTTCTGAAACATTGAAACCTATATTCGAAAAAATATCAATAATTTGGTTTTTAACTAATGATATAGGATGTCTTGACCCCAACTTAATAGGCTCTGCAGGGCGTGTTAAATCGCCGTATAACCCCTTAACTTCTTCTTTGCTTTCTAGGTCTTCTTGAATTGATTTTACCTTTTCTTCGGCTGTCTTTTTTAATGTATTAATAATCTGACCAAATTCTTTTTTTTGATCATTTGGAACATTTTTAAATTCAGCAAAAATATCCTTTACTAATCCTTTACTTCCAAGAAATTTAATTCGGAATGCTTCTAATTTTTCCTTATCTTGTGTATCAAACGTTTGTGCTTCTGCAATGTATTCTTTAATCTTATCTATCATCGGTTCTCCTTTGAAGGTGCTAATTTAAGGTTTTTTAGGTATTAGACAAAAGTAAATAGTCATTAGTTATAGCATTACAACAGTAGCCATTATCTAATTAATCTATAACTCTTTTCTCTACAAAATAGTTTACAATTGCTTCTTTCATTAAAACGGATTGTTCACCTGCTTTTAACGGTGGTAGTTCTTCTTTTATCTTATAATGAGGCCAGCCTTCCTGATCAAAATAATCAAATTCATAATATCCATAAGGTTCTAACAATCTACAAATGGCTATATGCATTAAATTAACCTTTTCGTCTTTCTTAAAGGTCTGGTTAAATTTACCTAATTCTTGTACTCCTATTAAATAAATAATAGCGTCTAAGTCTAGCTCATCCCCATCTGCAAATTTATTAGATAAGAAACTTGTAATTTGTTCCCATCTTTTTTTCAATTGTATATCTCGACTCATTTTAATATAGAGAATAATTTTAGAGTATCTAAAAAGTAGTAATTTAACGTCTTGTTTATCTCTTCAACGATGGGAGAAATAACAAGATCGCGATCTTTTAGAGATACTCCCTTTTTTTGTGCAAATATAAGACTAATAAAGCATAGCTATCTTTTTTCTTTCTTCTTTTCTCTTTTTGTTATATTTGAAAAAAAGAAAAAATGGGATTTGTAGATATTATAATAGGAGCGTTATTAGTTTTTGCTTTTTATAAAGGTTTAAAAAATGGCTTATTTGTAGAACTAGCTTCGTTAATAGCGTTTTTTATAGGCGTTTTTATTGCTATTAAATTTTCTTATGCTGTAAGTGATCTTTTAAAAGATTTTTTTTTATGGTCATCTAAAACTATTCAAGTTTTTGCTTTTGTCCTTACTTTGGTATTTGTTGTGCTAGGAATTCATTTTATTGCAAAATTACTTTCTAGTGTTGCTAATTTTGCATTTTTAGGCTGGGCTAATATATTAGCTGGAGGCGTTTTTGCTGTTATAAAATCGGCCTTATTAATTGGTATTTTTTTAAATCTTTTTCAAAAAGTAAATATAAATGATATGATGATTAGCAAGGAGACACAAGAAAGTTCTTTATTTTTTAATCCTTGTATGAAAACGTCGTATTTTTTATTGCCTATTTTAGGAGATTGGTTTACTGATTTAAAAGAAAAAACGGCAAATTGGGATAAAAAGGAAGTGTCTACAAAAAGTGAAGAAAAAAATAAAAGTGAAGAAAAAATGTAGGTTTGATTAATGGTTAGGTTCTTTTTCTGTACTTAGGGAATAAGAATTAATCATTTAGAGTGTTATTTTTAGCATTTTTTGTTCTTTCGGAAGATGGTTTAAATTTAACTTAGATTTCTTGTTAGATTCGAAGCGAATGGGAAAATCTAATTTGTATGAACTTTATTTTTGAGTTGAAAAGGGAGTAAAATAAAAAAGACAGAACCTAATTCTGTCTTTTTTGCCCCAAATCTACCATAAACTTAACCTACTTATTGTAATGGTGCCTCAAATTTATGGAGAGAAGGAGTGGTATTGAAATAAAATCGATGAAATACCTAAAAACACGATAAAATACACTTTTAGTATGCTCTCATGTTATTTCCTTCGTAGAAGTTTATGAAAGCCCTATTTACCACACGGTTTCCTCCATCCGTAGGATAATTGCCAGTAAAATACCAGTCGCCTAAATTTTTTGGACAGGCTTTGTGTAGGTTTTCTACTGATTGAAAAATTATTTTTATTTCGGCATTTATGGTAGATTCTTTTAGCATTTCAGCAATTTTATCTGAAATTTGTTCATCTGTAAATTGAGCATATAACTCATTTACATAATTTATTACTTCTGAATCTTGCTTGTGTTCTTGTGCTTTACATTTTGTATAAATGTCTTCTACCAGATGGTATTTGTTGGTTTGCTTTAGTAAATCTAACATGGCTTGAAAGGCGATTAAAGTTTCTAATTTAGCCATGTCAATACCATAGCAATCGGGGTAGCGTATTTGTGGTGCAGAAGAAACAATAATGATTTTTTTAGGATTTAAACGATCCATCATTTTGATAATACTTTTCTTTAAGGTTGTTCCTCTTACAATACTATCATCAATGATTACGAGATTGTCAGATTTTTTTACGACTCCGTAAGTTACATCGTATACATGAGCTACCATGTCATCTCGAGAATCATCATTTGTAATAAAAGTTCTAAGTTTAGCATCCTTGATCGCAATTTTTTCAGAACGTATTTTAACATCTAAGATTTCTTTTAGACGATCGGGTGATAATTGTTCTTTTTGCTCAAGAATGGTGTTTATTTTGCGTTGGTTTAAGAAGTCATTAGCGGCTTCTATCATTCCAAAGAAAGAAGTTTCAGCTGTATTAGGGATGTATGAAAAAACGGTATTGTCGGTGTCATTTTCAATTGCTTTTAAAACTTCGGGAAGGATTAATTTTCCTAGATTTTTTCGCTCTTGATAGATTTCGGCATCACTTCCTCTAGAAAAATAAATACGTTCAAAAGAGCATGCCTTTTTTAGAGTAGCTTCTCTTATTTTTTCATCAATCACAAGGCCGTTTTTCTTAATGATAATGGCGTGCCCAGGCGTAATTTCTTGAATAGATTCAAAAGGAACATTGAAAACAGTTTGAATTACAGGGCGTTCAGAGGCAACTACTACAATTTCGTCATCATGGTAATAAAAAGCGGGGCGTATACCTGCTGGATCACGTGTAACAAAAGCGTCTCCATGACCTATTAAACCAGCCATGGCATATCCGCCATCCCAATTTTTAGAAGCTCTTCGTAAAATACGTCCAACATCCAGTCGTTCAGCAATTACAGGGGATGCTTCTTGTTTGCTAAGGCCTTCTTCTTTGCATTTCTGGTATAAATCGGTTACTTCGTCATCAAGGAAATGACCTATTTTTTCCATAACGGTTACTGTGTCAGCCATTTGTTTAGGGTGTTGTCCTAAACGAACTAAGTCGCCAAAAAGTTCTTTTACATTGGTCATGTTAAAATTACCAGCCACAATTAAATTGCGGTTCATCCAGTTGTTTTGGCGAAGGAAAGGATGTACATTTTCAATGCTGTTTTTGCCAAATGTCCCATAGCGAACATGTCCAAGAAAAACCTCTCCTATATAAGGAATGTTTTCCTTCAATAAATTTATATTATTTTTATATTCGGGGTGTAATTCTAGTTCTTGATTGATGCGTGAATTAATTTGTGCGAAAATATCTTGAATGGGTTGTGCTTGGTTAGAACGTATTCTACTGATATAACGTACTCCTGGGGTTACATCTAATTTAATACTTGCTAATCCAGCACCGTCTTGACCTCTGTTGTGTTGTTTTTCAAGAAGCAGGTACATTTTTTCAACCCCGTAAAAAGCAGTGCCATACTTTTCTTTATAATATTCTAAGGGTTTTTTTAATCTCAAAAGTGCTATACCGCACTCGTGTTTAATTGCATCGCTCATTGTGTTGTTGGTTGTGTGTAGTTAAGACCGAAAAGCATCGGTGTCGTAAAATTTTAATTAAAAAAGCCCCGAAAAAACGGGGCGAAAATTTATGATAATTCTATCTCAAACTGTGTTAAGGCTTTAAATTGTCTTAATCGAGTTTGGGCTTCTTCCTTTGTTAAGTTTACCATGCGTTCTGTACCGAATTTTTCTACACAAAAAGAAGCTAAGTTAGATCCATGTACAATTGCTGATTTCATATTTTCAAAAGAAATATTTTCGCTTTGTGTAATGAAGCCAGAGAATCCTCCAGCAAAGGTATCACCAGCGCCTGTTGGATCATACACTTCTTCTAAAGGTAATGCGGGTGCAAAGAAAACCTCTTTTTCATTGAAAAGTAAAGCGCCGTGTTCTCCTTTTTTGATTACGACATATTTAGGTCCCATTTCATGAATTTTAGCGGCAGCTTTAACCAAAGAATACTCACCTGATAACTGGCGTGCCTCCTCATCATTGATTGTGATTACGTCTACACGTTTCATTACGGCTTTTAATTCTTCTAGAGCACAATCCATCCAGAAATTCATTGTATCCAGAACTACTAATTTGGGTTTTTCGGTTAATTGATCTAATACGCTTGACTGTACTAATGGATGTAGATTACCTAGCATTATGACATCTGCATTCTTGAAATTATCAGGAACTACAGGTTTAAAATCAGCTAATACGTTTAATTCAGTTACTAATGTATCGCGAGAATTTAAGTCATTATGGTATTTTCCACTCCAGAAAAAAGTCTTGCCTCCTTTTACCACTTCTAAGCCATTTACATCTATGTTTCTAGATTTTAATAAGTCAATATATTCTTGAGGAAAATCTTCTCCCACAACAGATACGATGGCTGATTGTAAATTAAAATTAGAAGCAGATAGACCGATGAAGGTAGCAGCTCCTCCTAAAATTTTATCAGTTTTACCAAACGGCGTTTCAATAGCGTCAAAAGCTACTGTTCCTACAATCAATAATTTGTTCATAAACGAATTGAAAATTAGAGCGCAAAGTTACAATTATAAGTTGTAAAGTGCAAAGTTTTAAGTATTAGAAAAAGGAAAGGCGTTAATTTAAGAAAAAGAATAAAGAAGAAATCGTTCTAAAGCTTTGTGAAAAAGATAATAAAATGAGGAAGCATCCAAAAAAAATAAATCTTGTGTTTTCTTTAATTGATTTGTTATCATTGGTTAAAGATTGAAAAATTTTAGAATACAAGATGATTAGGTAAGTAAAAGTTGTAAACTAATTGTTTTACTTTTTGGATGCTTTCTCGTTTATTTTATTCTCCATCAGCTTCTTTATAATCAGGATATAAGAAATTATTATAAGGAAATCGTGTAATGTGAATTTGTCTTACGGCTTCGTAAACTTTTTCTCTAAATTCTTCAAAATTATGTTTTTCAGTAGCTGAAATAAACAAGGCATGATTTTCACCTAAACGATTCATCCATGTGTTTTTCCAATCTTGAAGAGTGTAATGCTTAGTTGTTTTTTCTGTAATCAAATCATCTTCTGCGATGGTTAAATGTTGGTAAGAGTCTATTTTGTTAAATACCATAATAGTGGGTTTATCCGAGCTCTTGATGTCTTGTAAAATTTGATTGACGGATTCTATATGATCTTCAAATTCAGGATGTGAAATATCTACTACATGTAGTAAGAGATCAGCTTCTCGTACTTCATCTAGTGTGCTTTTAAAAGATTCGACTAATTGAGTAGGTAATTTCCGAATAAATCCTACTGTATCTGAAAGGAGGAAGGGCAAATTTTTGATTACTACTTTTCTTACTGTAGTGTCTAAAGTTGCAAATAATTTGTTTTCAACAAATACTTCACTTTTTCCAACGGCATTCATAAGAGTAGATTTTCCAACGTTCGTATAACCAACTAAGGCAACGCGAACCATAGCTCCTCTATTACTGCGCTGAATAGCCATTTGTTTGTCTATGGTTTTAATTTTTTCTTTTAATAGCGCAATGCGATCGCGTACAATACGACGGTCGGTTTCAATTTCTGTTTCTCCAGGACCACGCATTCCAATTCCACCTCGTTGACGCTCTAAGTGGGTCCACATACCAGTTAGTCTTGGGAGTAGATATTGACATTGTGCTAATTCAACTTGCGTGCGAGCATACGAGGTTTCAGCACGTTGGGCAAATATATCTAGGATAAGATTGGTACGATCTAATACTTTACAATCTAATTCGCGGGTAATATTTTTTTGTTGTGCGGGTGAAAGTTCGTCATCAAAAATAACCGTTTTGATATCGTTTTCTTTGATGTATATATTAATTTGATCAAGTTTTCCTGTACCAACAAATGTTTTAGGATTAGGTTTGTCCATTTTTTGCGTAAAACGTTTTACCACTTCACCACCAGCAGTAAAGGTCAAAAATTCTAATTCATCTAAATATTCATTTAGTTTGTCTTCGTTTTGACTTTGAGTTACGATCCCTACAATTACTGTTCTTTCAAAAATATGTTTTTCTTTTTCTAACATTTCATTTAATTGAGGTACAAAATTAAGCAATAAAATGATAGAAATAAAAAACCCAATTCAATCTGAATTGGGTTTTTATACTAAATTTATTTTTTTATTTAGTTTATTACGATGTCATCTAGGTGAATTGTAGTTGTTCTAGCTGGACTAAAACTGTAGCCTCCTGAGTATTCAAAGATGATATAACCGTTACCTGTTAAATTAACGGGGAAATTAAATACACCGCTATTAACGAAAGGTTTTGTTGTTCCCGTTAAAGTACCTGAAGCAATTGTAAAATTAGAAGTAATATCTGTTAAAGAAGCATCACTTACTTTTGAAAAAGGAACATAGTTAGTAGAATAATAAACTTTTAAAACATTTCCTGTATTAAAACGATCCTGTGTTTTAAATGACATACTATTTGCTGCTGTAAAATCTACAGGAACAATAAAATAAGATTTATTGTTTTGTTCTTGTCCGCTAGATGCAGAGTTAAAAGCAGACATAACGATGTATTTATTACTGCTAAAGCTCGTTACATACCAATATTTAGATCCTAATAAAGGGTCATTAATATATTTAGGGAAATCTTTTGTTCCAGTTGTAATACTTCCAGCAGTATAGGTGTCAAAATTTTCTGTAAAAGAGCCAGAATAGGTTAAAGCAGAACCTCCTAAAGCAGGAGCTAAATCAACTTCTTTTCTGTCTTCAGTTAACTGAATGTCTCTTTCTGTACGTGGTATAAATTGGTAATCAGAACCAAATTTTGTTAAAACCCCTCTAATTTTACCATTTTTGTTAGAAATGGTTTTACTAGCAAATTTTGCAAACTCACTAATTCTTACAATAATTTTATTACCATTTAAGTCTGTTATTAAATGGTTTGTCGCACTACCTAAATTGTTAAGAGTAGGGTCGAAGTATTTTTTACCAACTGAAGCATCCAAAAATTGAACATCCTTTAATTCAATTAATTTGTTGATATAAGAATCATTTAATATTTGATTGATAAATAAAGGTTTTTTAACAATTTTTTCCTCTCCTACGTTTTCGCATGACTTTTTGATAATATTTTTATAGGTAACGAAAGAAATTCTTCCAACTTGATCGTCTGCGGTATTATTAGGTGTTTCATTATTAAATATTTCACCTATTATTGTAGAAGCGTTTTTATTGGTGTAGGATAGGCCATTCATTTTTATATAAACTTTTCTTCCTGGCTCAAATTCAGTATGTAAATTGCTTTGATCTACGGGTATACTAAAGCCTACAGTACCAGATCCATTATCAACTGATTCAAATGAAATGGATTTGTAAAAAGTACCTCCTTCGTCGCTTGAAGTAACGATTGCCTCAATGATATCATCTGCTTTATGAGTTGTAAAACCATTGGTAGGAGCTTGATTTGTAAAATCAGTAACTTTTTTATTAGGCGTTAGACTTTCACAAAGGTTATTCGTACTGGGTGTATCGAACTTTTCATTTACACAGGCTACGCTTGTACATAGTATAAACGAATAAACTAAAAAACTTTTAATATTTATATTTTTCATAACGTCTTAGTTCATAAAAAGTTTAATATTGTCTAACTGATAAGTAGTAGTTAAACCGTTTGTTTTGTTTCCTGCGTACTTAAACGCAATTTGGATATTTTTGCCTTTATAAGCTGATAAGCTAAGGATTCCACTTGAAATGAATTTATCTACTTCTGTAGAAGTGGGTAACTTAACGTTCAAAGGAGTCCATGTGGCAGTACTGATACCTGCTTTTGTACCGTCGTAATTTTCGGAAATCAAAACAGTTAAATTGCTACCTGTCCAGAATCTAACTTTGGTGTCGAAAGAGAAAAAAGTTTCTTTTTGAGAGTCAAGTAGTGTATTTGGAGTGATTAACCATGCTTCATCTGTTGTATTAGCAGCGGAATAAAAAGATGAGAACTCGGCATACTTATTAGAGTCTGCTAAACGGCTATTCCATAATCTAGTTCCTGTTGTACTTAGATTATAATTAGACCAACCTTTAATATTAATGGGTATTTCTGTAGATCCTGAACCTGATGTTGTTGCTTCAAAGTTTTCAAATAAATAGGCCACTTTAATTTCAGGAATGTCAAAATCCTTTTCTTTATCACAAGCTATGAATAATCCAGCAGCGATAACTGAAGTAATAATTGATTTTAAAAATTTTTTCATAGTTGTGTTTTTAGAAATTAACATATAAATTCACAAAGAAGTTCCTTCCATAACCGTAGAAATATTTTGAACCAAAAGTTCTGATACCACTTTGTGAGTCTTGGTTTAGTAAAGGGAATGTTGCTTTTCTTGCTTGTTCAAAACCACCTGTTTTAAATATTTTATCTAAAGCGTTGTTAACTGTGGCAAAAAAACCGAAGGTAACTCCTTTTTTTACTCTCCAAGATTTACCCCCGCTTAAGTTTAATAAGAAGTACGCTGGCAAACGCTCTTGTTGTAAGGCTTTTCTTACTGAATTTTCATTAACACCATCGTAAGAAATACCTGTTTTATCATCAATAGTAAAATTATTTGTTCTTAAAATATTTGAAACGCCAACATAAGTTTGATCAAAATAGTTATAATTAGCACTTACATACCAAAAATTAGGATTACGATATTCTAAACCAAATGAACCTGCTATTTGTGGCATGCCACCAACTCTATATCCTTTTAGATATGTTTTTCCAAAATTTTCAACTGGATAGTTGTTAGATTCTGTAGCCGCAGCATCATTATTAAGTCTTAGTGTTGGATTGTTGTCGTAAGTGTATTCACCGTATGAACCAGCTAATGAAGCTTTGATTGTGGAGCTAATTTGGTATTCTATACCTAACTCACTACCAATACTCTTTTTGTCCATACCTGTTACAATTTCACTTACAAAAGCATCGTCATTACCGTTGTTTGTGTCTTCGTCAATAACTCCTTCGGCAAAAAAGAAAGCTACATTTGTTGTGTTTGATACTTTGTTATAAAACCCTGTAATTCTAGATTTAAATTTAGGGGTACGAATGATATAGCTGGCATCTGCACTAACTATTTTTTCACTAGCAAGATCAATCGTTACATTGTTATTGTAGCGAGTATTAGCAAACGTATTTCTTAAGTTAGGAGCTTTGGTTAAAAAGGCACCATTAAAGTCAAATAAATGACGGCTTGATAATTTGTATGTTATACCTCCTTTAAAACCATAGTTGTCAAAAGATGGGCGTTCGCTTTTCCCGAATGAGTTAGCGGCATATTTTCCATTTCTGTATAAGCCTTCTCTTTCATATTCCGATCTGGAAAAAGTTTGAGATAGGTAGAAGTCTGCTTTTTTGAAGTTAAATTTAAATTGCGTAAAAGCGTCAATTACAGTAGCTCTTAAATTATAATTATATTCAAAAATATCATTAAGTTGAATTTTTTGATTAGGATTATTTAGGTCAAATTGGGCAAAATCACCTTTTGATATATAAAAAGGATCAAAGTTTTCGGTGTATTTAGCGCCTAAAAGATCTGTTACCACAGCATATTGATGTGATTTTAAATTTTTGAAATTTACAGCTGCATTAAAACTTATTTTTTCTGAAAATTGAGAATTTAATATTGAGTTGGCGGTAATTTGTGTATCGTCATTTCTTTGTTCAGTCAATAAGTAATAGGCTTTTCCAGCTACATTGTTAGGGTTTGTATTAGCATAATACATTTCATCCCAGTTGATTTGACCATTGTTTTTAAAATCAGCTAAAGCGTTTGCGGCTCTTGTGTAGTCTGGAATCCATGCACCCGTATTTTCATTTGTTAGGTTTAGATAAGTACTTGGTAACTTTTTGTAGTATGTAGGATCTGGATTATTACCGCCAGGATATGCTAGTCTAGCATTGGCAATAGAACCCGATTGAAATGCTAAATTCGTATTTAATCTGGTTTTGTCGCTAAATTTCCAGTAATGACTTAACATTACGATAGGCTCATTTATAAAACGGTCTCTACTATTGCGTTTTTTTCCTTCTTGCCAACCCCAATAAGAATTGTATTTATATCCTTTAATATCTGTTACTTCATCTGTATTAGGAGAGGTTCTGCCTCTTCTATTTTGAGCATAAATGGAAGTGAAGTTTAAAACATGTTTTTTACCCAATCTTTTTTCAACACTTGCAAATAATGAATTGGCCGCCATATCCGTTCCTTCAAAATGTCCTTCTTGAGCCCATCTTCTACTAGCAGATACCACAAAAGCCCATCCTTTACTGTCTAAACCAGAAGCATGAGTACCCATTGCTCTCCAGTTGTAATTAGTGTTAGTTCCTGAAAAAGAAATTCGCGTTCCAGGTCTGTACAAAGAAGCTCTAGTATTTATTTCTTGAGTGCCTAATATACTACCAAATGTATAGTCGGAAGCGGTGCTTCCCATAGTAAATTCTTGATTTCTAGTAGCATCATTAAGGCCACCCCAATTGCTCCATTGAGCACGACCATCCCATATTTTGTTCATGGAAACACCATTTATCATAGTATTCCCGTATTCATTGTCTAATCCTCTAATTCTAAAACGAGCTCCTCCCCAGTTAAATGCAGCAGCCTGTTGATAAGTGTCTCTGGTGGCTTGTAAAAGGCCAGAAGTGCTTTCAGAGCCACTATTGTCGTCACCTAAATCATTTTCTGTTAAAGTAACTAAACTTAATTGTTGTTCTTGATTTTGAGAATCATCTTCAAGAATAATTACCCCTAAATCTAAAATTTGATTAGTGATAATTTCTAAGGCTAAAAGTTGTTCTTTATAGCCATCACTTTTAACTTTTAATAGCTGCTTACCAGCTCGAAGGCCTTTAATGGTAAACTTACCCTCCGAATTTGTTAACTGCGATAAGTTAGTGTTTTCAATAGTAGTCACTACATTCTGTAGAGGCTTATTAGTTTTGTAGTCAATAACCTTTCCTGAAATTCCTGTTGGTTGTTGTGCAAAAACTAAAACTGCCTGTAGTACCAATAAGGTACTAAAAACTAGTTTTTTCATAAATAAAATTAAAAATTAATTTACTTTTCCTACTTTAAATGGTTAAAAATAGGGCGACAAATGTATGACATTTGATATAATTATTTACTTTTGGTGCGAAAATATTCTATGTTTTAATGATTTTTTAATATAAAGATATGAAATTTACTAAAATTACTTGTCTGTTTTTTATGATATTGGCGATAGAAGGTGTTGCGCAGGCAAAAAGAGTGGCTATTAATACAATAGCATTTTACAATTTGGAGAACTTCTTTGATACTGTAAATGACCCCAATACAAATGATGAAGATTTTGTTTACACTCCTGAGAACTATGCAAAGAAGATAGATAATTTAGCTCATGTTATTTCGGAGTTAGGAACAAGTGATAAACAAAAAAACGCTCCCGTAGTGTTAGGTGTAGCTGAAATAGAAAATCGTCGTGTTTTAGAAGATCTTATTAAACATCCATTATTGGTTAATTTAAATTACGGAATTGTACATTTTGACTCTCCAGATCGTCGTGGTATTGATTGTGGATTTTTATATCAAAAAAAACATTTTAATCCAAGTAGCTATCAAAATTACCCTTTAATTATATCGGAAGATCAACAAGATAAAAAAGCAAAAGATAAAGATAAAAATGAAGGAGAAACAGATGATAATAGTGTAGATACTAAAACTAGAAGGATTTATACAAGAGATCAAATTTTGGTAACAGGTACTTTAGATGGTGAAGAAATGAGTTTTATAGTAAATCATTGGCCTTCACGTCGTGGAGGAGAAAAAGCTAGTAGCCCATTACGCGAAGCTGCTGCTGCTTTAAATAGGAAAATCATAGACTCTTTACAAACTGTTAATCCCAATGCGAAAATTTTCACAATGGGGGATTTAAATGATGGACCATTTAATAAGAGTGTTAAAGAAATTTTAGGAGCTAAAGGAGAGATAGAGGATGTTAAACCACAAGGGTTATATAATCCAGCAGAAAAAATGTTAAAAAAAGGAATTGGCACCTTAGCACATCGTGATGCTTGGGATTTTTTTGATCAAATTATTTTTACAGAAACTTTGTTGCCACATAACAATGATTATTCAACTTGGAAATATTGGAAAGCAGGTGTGTATAATAAATCATTTATGATTCAACAAACGGGACAATATAAAGGATATGCTCTTAGGAATACCACTGAAGGGCCTGGGTTTTCTGATCACTTTCCTTCCTATGTTTACCTAATAAAAGAATTCTAAAAAAAATAAAATCCCGTTTATTCGGGATTTTTTTATTCATATTTTTACATAAAAAATGTCAGTGAAAAAACCATTCAATTTAAATAAATGGATAGAAGATAATCGCCATCTTTTAAAACCACCTGTTGCTAATAAAAACCTGTATGTTGATTCAGACGATTATATTGTAATGATAGTAGGCGGACCTAATGCTCGTAAAGATTACCATTACAATGAAACAGAAGAATTGTTTTATCAACTAGAAGGAGAAATAACCATTTACATTCAAGAAAATGGACAAAAAAAAGAAATAAAGCTTGCCGCTGGCGATATGTATTTACATCCAGCTAAAATTCCACATTCACCTAGTCGTACAGAAAACTCTATAGGTTTAGTAATAGAGCGTAAAAGAACACAAGCCACAGATGGTTTGTTGTGGTTTTGTGATAATTGTAATGAAAAATTACACGAGGTATATTTTGAATTAAATGATATTGAAAAAGATTTTCTGAGCCATTTTAAAGCATTTTATTCTTCCAAAGAAAAAAGAACTTGTACGAAATGTAGTCATGTTATGGAAACAGACTCTCGATTTGTTCAAGATTAACAATCATAGACTTAATTATTTAGATAATAAGTTATAAATTTGCAATCTATTTTAACAAAACTTGATAAAAAAGTTACAATGTCAACAATAACACAATCAACAGTAGCTCAACAATTTGGAATTGTTGAAGCATTAGAGCAATTAGGCGTAAAAGATATCAATTTAGGTACCTCAACAGGATCTAATTGGTTTGCTAATGGTGAAATCATGGAGTCGTATTCACCTGTAGATGGTCAATTAATTGGAAAAGTAAAAGCTTCAACAAAAGAAGACTATGAAAAAGTAATGGAAGCGGCTACTACCGCATTTAAAACTTTTAAGATGATGCCAGCTCCCAAAAGAGGTGAAATCGTTCGTCAGTTTGGTGAAAAATTGAGAAAATATAAAGAACCTCTTGGGAAATTAGTTTCGTATGAAATGGGTAAATCATACCAAGAAGGTTTGGGAGAAGTTCAAGAAATGATTGATATTTGTGACTTTGCAGTAGGTCTTTCTCGTCAATTACATGGTTTAACGATGCACTCTGAGCGCTTTGGACACAGAATGTATGAACAATACCATCCACTAGGAGTAGTAGGGATTATTTCAGCGTTCAACTTTCCTGTAGCGGTTTGGTCTTGGAATACTGCTTTAGCTTGGATTTGTGGAGATGTATGTGTGTGGAAACCATCTGAAAAAACCCCTTTGTGTTCAATAGCTTGTCAAAATATTATAGCAGAAGTTTTAAAAGAAAATAATCTGCCAGAAGGTATTTCTTGTATCATTAATGGTGATTATAAAGTAGGTGAATTAATGACACATGATACTAGAGTTCCTTTGGTATCTGCTACAGGTTCAACTCGTATGGGTAAAATAGTTGCTCAAGCTTGTGCTGCACGCTTAGGAAATTCATTACTAGAATTAGGAGGAAACAACGCAATTATTGTTACTCCAGATGCTGATATTAAAATGACTGTAATTGGTGCTGTGTTTGGAGCAGTAGGAACAGCAGGTCAACGTTGTACTTCTACTCGTCGTTTAATTATTCATGAAGATATTTATGATAAAGTAAAAGATGCTATTGTTGCCGCTTATGGTCAGTTAAGAATAGGGAATCCATTAGATCAAAATAATCACGTAGGACCACTTATTGATACAGATGCTGTTGTAGCTTATAACAAAGCATTAGAAAAAGTAGTGGCAGAAGGAGGTAATGTTATTGTGTCAGGAGGCGTATTAACAGGAGAAGGTTATGAAAGTGGTTGTTATGTGAAACCAGCAATTGCAGAGGCTCAAAATCATTTTGAAATCGTTCAACACGAAACATTTGCACCTGTATTATATTTATTGAAATATAGTGGAGACGTTATGAATGCTATTGAAATTCAAAACGGTGTAGCGCAAGGTTTATCATCTGCAATTATGACAAATAATTTACGCGAAGCAGAAGCATTCTTATCACACGCAGGTTCTGATTGTGGTATTGCTAACGTAAATATTGGTACATCAGGAGCAGAAATTGGTGGTGCATTTGGTGGTGAAAAAGAAACAGGTGGTGGACGCGAGTCTGGATCTGATGCTTGGAAAGTATACATGAGAAGACAAACCAATACAATTAACTATACAACGGATTTGCCTTTAGCACAAGGTATAAAATTTGATTTGTAATATAAGTTATAATATCTTTTTAGGAGGTTGTTCTAAATTTTTAGACAACCTCTTTTTTTTAAAATATTCAGACATTTATAGAACTAGTATTTGTATAGATGATTCTAAGAAAGAAGGAGGTAATCCAGATTTCGGGGTGAAGATGAGAAGATGAAGAAAATAAAAAGGCAAGGAAAATTTTCTTGTAGAGGTGTGGGTAAAATCCATAAATTGACGATTCATTTGTCCGCTTAGGCTGAATGAAGAAGTCACATTATTAATATTATATAATCTCCCCTTTTGTGTAAATGGCAAGATTACAAACTTTCAAGATAACCTAATAGAAGGTAAAAAGTACACTTTTTTAGATTCAAAGTCTTTTTTATTTATAATAAATTTCTGAGACATAATCTGGGTTTGAAAAGCTATGTAGCCAAATTAGAACCTAAAACCAGAGGGAATCATGGATAGCGATAAAAGCTCGTGGTAGATAGAAAGAGCTTTTAGAATGTCAAAACGGATTTACGAACTGGTTCCATTTATCATCATTTACAAAAAGAATCGAAGCTTACATTTACCTGTTGTTTGCTGTTTATACTGTTCATAAAAAAACTTGAAAGGTCATTGAAAATGAAAATATGCGCTATCGCCAGATAAAGCCATAGAACTGATTTATAAGATGTATCAAATAGAAGTTACTCTGCCTGAATTATTACATACTAACAAAACCCTCTTGGAAATGAATAACGAGTAAAATTCGTTAATTCAAAATATAAACAAATTCTTCTAAGGTATTCTATTAATAAAAATAAGAAAAGTATTGCAGCAGAAGAAACCTTTATAAAAAATGGCGCACAAGTGTTTAATTAATTATTTTTGTTCAGACAAAACGGTTTGTTTTTTGATTTTAAATAAAAATGATGAAATAATCATAAACTATTAGTCGGCATATTTAAATGCCCATGATAAAAGGCAATACAATGTTTTCTAAAAATAAAATTTAAATATATGAAATTTAATACAAAAGCCATACACGGTGGTCAACAGCATGACCCAAGTACAGGAGCTGTTATGCCTCCTGTTTATAATACCTCTACTTTTGCGCAACATGATCCAGGTGTTCCAAATAACGGATATGAATACAGTAGAGCAGCAAATCCTACTCGTACAGCCTTAGAAAATGCTTTGGCAAGTATAGAAAACGGAACACGAGGATTAGCTTTTTCGTCGGGTTTAGCAGCTACGGATTGTGTCTTAAGAGGCTTAAAGTCAGGTGATGAGGTAATTGCTATGGATGATTTATATGGAGGGACTTATCGTATGTTTACCCGTATTTATAAAGAATCGGGTATAAAGTTTCATTTTGTAGATATGAATGATCTGCCTAAATTTGAATCATTAATTAACGAAAATACACGTTTAGTTTGGGTTGAAACACCAACTAATCCATTAATGAAATTGGCTGATATTGAAGCGATTGCTCAAATTACTAAAAAGTACTCTAATATTCTTTTTGCTGTAGATAATACATTTGCAACACCTTATTTGCAAAAACCCCTTGATTTAGGAGCGGATATCGTAATGCACTCAGCTACTAAATACCTAGGAGGGCATTCTGATGTAATTGCAGGCGCTTTAATTGTAAAAGATGAAGAATTAGGAAATCAGTTGCATTTTCAACAATTTGCTACAGGAGCTACTTTAGGGCCTAATGATTCATTTTTAGTTTTGAGAGGAATTAAAACTTTGCATTTACGTGTTCAGCGTCATTGTGAAAATGGAGCCAAGATTGCAGAATTTTTAGTAAATAATCCCAAAGTTGAAAAGGTGTATTATCCTGGGTTAGAAACCCATCCTTTTTATGAGGTAGCAAAAAAGCAAATGATAGGAGGTTTTGGTGGTATGGTGACTTTTACATTTAAATCAGGGCTTAAGGAGGACGCCGTTAGTTTTCTTAAGAAATTAAAAGTATTTACACTAGCAGAATCTTTAGGTGGAGTAGAATCATTAGCCAATCATCCAGCTTTAATGACCCATGCTTCAATACCAGAAGATAAAAGAAAAGAAATAGGAATATCGGATGATTTAGTACGTTTGAGTGTTGGGGTTGAAGATATTCAAGATTTGATAGATGATTTACAGCAAGCATTTGCGTAAAAAATAAGGTTGCTCAGAAAGATAGTCATTTTCTTATTTCGATCAGCGGGAGAAATCGCATAATATTGATAATGTGACTTCTCCCCTTGTCGAAGTGATAAACTAGATGTTTATTTATTGCTTTTTAGATAGTTTTTTTGTATTTCCTGCTAATTTAAATAATAAATATAGCCAAAATTTAACCAAACTAGCCAATCATTGGCTTTATTTTCAGGGTATAAATTTTGGTTTGGATTTAATCCGTCTACCCAGTTTGAATTAAAATATTGCCAACGTAAATCAATTATTAAGTCAGACATCAGATTTAGCTTGTATCTTGATCCGACACTTCCAACGACAGACCAAGTGCTTCCAGAATCATTAGAAAAACCATGAGGCTTTCCGTCAGAAGGACTCCAGTATTTTGGAAAAATATTGTTTTGATTTAAAAGAACTCCATTTCCATAAGAAGTTTTAACTTGAGGATTAAAAAAGCTATATTGGGCGCCTAAGCTAATGTATGGAGCAAAATTTCCAGTGTAAGAAGAAAAATCACGAATGCTTAAAGGATAATATTCTAACTGCATTCCGATATTAGTTATTGAAGAAGATCCTTCCATCGCATTTAGTTGTCTGCCTCCAATAGAAGTTTTGTCAGCTAATTTACCAAAATGATTTAGTTTTGTTTTATTGTATGATAACTCGGTTCTTATTTTAAAGTGATCATTGAAATAAGTGTCATGTGTATAACAATTACAGTCAGATCGGTAGGCAAAATTTATATAATGTACAAGCCCAATACCTATTCCTGTGTTTCCTGCATCTGTTTCTAAATTATTACGCTCTCCGTAATCTGATTGAAAAGCAACAGGGCCTATAACCAATCCTAGCTCATTGGAAAAACCAGATTGAGCAAACAAATTAGAATTCGTTCCTAAAAGAAAAAGTAAAACAAAACGATATATTTTTAGCATAAACTCATTTTTAGCTTGATTAGACAAATATATAAAAACATCACCCATTTTGGAGATAAATTGTTTAAAATATTTAAAAAAAAGCGCGAAGTTTATTAATTTTTTACTATGTAAATTATTTAGATAACTGTATATTTGCTCACCAAACGAAAAAACGTTTTTTATATTAAAACGAAAATAAAAGAATAAAATTATGTCACAAAGTATTGAAGCTTTTGTTGAAGCAGTTGCAAAAAACAATCCAAATGAACCTGAGTTCTTACAAGCTGTAAGAGAGGTTGCAGAAACAGTTATACCTTTCATTGAATCAAATCCTAAATACCAAGGAAAGACATTGTTAGAGCGTATGGTAGAACCAGAGCGAGTAATTATGTTCCGAGTGGCTTGGGTAGACGATAAAGGGCAAACACAAGTTAATAAAGGATACCGTATTCAGATGAATTCGGCTATTGGTCCATACAAAGGAGGATTACGTTTCCATCCTTCTGTAAACTTAAGCATCTTAAAATTTTTAGCTTTTGAACAAGTTTTCAAAAACTCTTTGACTACATTACCAATGGGTGGTGGTAAAGGTGGTTCTAATTTTGATCCTAAAGGAAAATCAGATAATGAAATCATGCGTTTTTGTCAAGCTTTCATGACAGAATTAGCACGTCACATTGGAGCTGATACAGATGTTCCTGCTGGTGATATTGGTGTTGGAGGTCGTGAAGTAGGCTATATGTATGGTCAATACAAAAAATTACGTAATGAATTTACAGGTGTATTAACTGGAAAAGGAATTACTTTTGGTGGTTCGTTAATTCGTCCTGAAGCTACAGGTTACGGGGATGTATATTTTGCTCAAAATATGTTAGCTACAAGAGGTGAAAGCTTTGCTGGTAAAACAGTAGTTGTTTCTGGTTCTGGTAATGTGGCGCAATATGCTATCGAAAAAGCAACACAATTAGGAGCTAAAGTTGTTACAGCTTCTGATTCTTCAGGATATATCTATGATGCTGATGGTATTGATGCTGACAAATTAGCGTACATTATGGAAATCAAAAATGAACGTTATGGAAGAATTAATGAGTATGTAGCTAAATATCCAAACGCTAAATTCGTTGAAGGAAAACGTCCTTGGGAAGTAAAATGTGATATTGCATTACCGTGTGCTACACAAAACGAATTAAATGGTGAAGAAGCACAGTTATTAGTAACTAACGGATGTATCTGTGTAGCTGAAGGTGCTAACATGCCTTCTACTCCAGAAGCAGTTGAAATCTTTATCAAAAACAAAATCTTATTTGCTCCAGGTAAAGCTTCTAATGCAGGAGGAGTAGCTACTTCTGGTCTTGAAATGTCACAAAACTCTTTACGTTTAAGTTGGACTAGAGAAGAAGTAGATCAAAGATTACAACGTATCATGAGTGATATTCACGAAGCGTGTGTTACTTATGGTAAAGATGAATCTGGTTTTGTAGATTATGTAAAAGGAGCAAATATTGCTGGTTTCGTGAAAGTAGCAGATGCTATGTTAGCGCAAGGAGTAGTATAATACCTGTCATTTCGAATAATAAAAGGCACTTGTTTTTTCAAGTGCTTTTTTATTGATACCAAAAAATAAACTTGTTTCGTTTTTAGAGTATATTTGTGACCAGAAATCAAAAAGATATGAAGAATTGGGCTGCATTTTTATTTATACTCCTAAACTTTTCTTACGTTTTTACACAAGAAGCCAATCCTTGGAAAGGCTATTATTCTTATAATGCAGTTAAAGATCTTCAATTAGTAGAAAACAAAATAGTAATAGCGGCCGATAATGCCTATTTTTTATCTAATCTCGATACAAACCAATCAGAAAAAAAATCAACAATAGAAGGTCTTTCAGGAGATCCTATTACCCAAATTCATTATAGCCCAACTTATAATAAAACAATCGTAGGTCATTCTAACGGTTTAGTTATTATTGTAAATGAAACAGATGGTTCGATGTTTTATCTAAAAGGAATAGAGGATAAACCTAATATCTTGGCAAGTAAAAAAAGAATCAATCACTTTGAAGAATATAAAGGGAAAGTGTATATTTCTACAGGATATGGTATTACCGTTTTAGATATGAATAATTCCCAGTTCGGAGATACATTTTTTATAGGAACAGGAGGTTCAGAGCAAGAAATTATAAGTACTACAATAGTCAATGATACTATTTATGCAATTGTCAAATCTAATGGTCTTTATGCCGCTAAACTAAGTAATCCTTTTTTAATTGATTTTAATCAGTGGAAAATCATACAACCTGGAAGTTGGTTTAATTTAAAACCAACCAAAACAAAAAAAATTTTAG
Organism: Flavobacterium davisii; assembly: GCF_042182265.1. Lineage (NCBI taxonomy): Bacteria > Pseudomonadati > Bacteroidota > Flavobacteriia > Flavobacteriales > Flavobacteriaceae > Flavobacterium > Flavobacterium davisii. The sequence goes on along the minus strand of NZ_CP097869.1, from coordinate 598,653 downwards.
TATCAGAAACAGGAGCGATACATGAATTAAAAGAAGATAATTCCATTTCGTACATAACATCCGTTTTACAAAATCCAAAAGATATCAATTATAATGAAGATAAATTAATTATAACCTCTTCTAATTACGTTGATATTTTTGATGAAAACGGAACATCAATTAAACAACTAATTTGGGGAGATCAATTTAAATCATTTTTTACCAGTTCCTCTTTTAGAAATAATAAGATTTATACAGGAACAGAAAGCAATGGTTTGTATTCAATAGATTTAAATACTCCTCAGTTGATTACTAATTTAACTCCTAGCTGTCCAGAAAAAAATCGTTTTTTTAGGATAAAAGCAGTCAATGATGTGCTTTGGGTGGTTTTCGGTGGATATAGCAAACAATATAACCCTTATCAGTATTGCTGTGGAGGACCTAGTAGATCTGGAATTAGTATTTATTCCAATGAAAAATGGACGAATCTCGATTACAAAGATTTGTTAGAAGCAAGAGCACTTTCAAGTATTGCATTTAATCCTAAAAATAAAAATGAAGTATTTATAGGCTCTTTTTTTAGCGGACTACTAAAATTAGATAATTTTATAGCTACTAATTTATATAATAAAGAAAATAGCCCGTTAAAAGATGAGTTAATACCTAATGTTGTTCTTTTAAATACTCCCAATTTTGATTCGAATGGCGATTTATGGATGACAAGTAGCCGAGCAGAAAATGCACTTTTTTCTCTTGATAAAAATAATAAATGGAAAAGCTATTCAATAAAAGATATTTCGGTAAAACCCAAAGAAGATAATTTTTCCTCCATGAAAATTGATAAAAATGGGACAAAATGGTTGGGAACATTACAAACAGGAGTAATAGGATTTAATGAAAAATTAAATAAAAACATAGTTATAAATCATATAAAAGGAAAAGGAAGCTTGCCTGATAGTGATGTTCGTTCTTTAGCTCTTGACAACAACAATCAATTATGGATTGGTACTTTTAATGGTTTACGATACTTACCAAATGTTAATTCATTTTTAACAGATACTACGTTAGATACAAAACAAATTATTTTATTAGAAGATGGAACCGCTCAAGAACTTTTTTATCAATCTAATATTTTAGATATAGAAGTAGATGGAGCTAATAATAAATGGGTTTCAGTTGAAGAATCAGGGGTTTTTCTGATTTCGCCAGACGGACAACAAACAAAATTACATTTTACAAAAGAAAATTCACCTTTACCCAGTAATATAGTAGATGATATAGAAATTGATCAAACAACAGGAAAGGTTTATTTTGCTACCAATAATGGAACTGTCTCTTATCAAAGTTTAGCTACAGCTGGTACTAAAGATTATTCAAATACCTATATTTACCCTAACCCTTATAGACCAGAACACAAAGGAATGGTTAAAATTACAGGATTAAAAGATAAAAGTAATGTTAAAATTACAGATATAGAAGGAAATCTAGTATTTGAAAGTATTTCACAAGGAGGAACAATAGAATGGGATACCCTATCTTTTGCTAAAACAAAAGTATCATCAGGGGTTTATGTTGTGCTCGTTTCAGATGAAGAAGGAGAAGATACCGTTGTTAAAAAATTATTGATTATTCGATAAGAAATGTTAAAACAAAACAGTATTAATTTTCTCCGTTTTTTAATGGCTAACATCATTATGTTAGCTCATTTAGTAGAGTTAACAAAAGATAAAACATTATATCTACTAAGTCTTTTTTGTAAATCCAATTTAGCTGTTAGCAGTTTTTTCGTTTTAAGTGGTTTTTTGGTTAGTAAAAGTTTAACAAGGACACCTAGTTTGAAAATTTACTTTCTAAAAAGAGCCAAACGAATTTTACCTGCATATATAATAACAATAATTTTTTCAGTTGTAATTCTTTCCAGTATTTCAACCCTTTCTTTTTGGGATTATTTTACAAACAAGATGACATGCCGTTATTTTTTTTGGAACCTATTTTTTTTAAATTTTCTAGAACCCTGCCTTCCTAATGTATTTGCTACAAATCCACTTCCTTTTGTAAATGGTTCTTTGTGGACTATGAAGATAGAAGAAGGTTTTTATCTTACCCTTCCCATATTGTTTTATTTCATCAAAAAAAGTAAAAAAGAAACCCTAGTATTAGCTTTTGTTTATTTCATATCTATTTTATATTCCTATATAATGTTAGAGCTTTTACATTTACCATTATTAGAAAAACAACTTCCAGGAAAATTAGCTTATTTTGCTATTGGGATTTATATTTATTTAAATTTCGATTTTTTTATTCAAAATAAAAAAGCATTTTTGGTAGGAGCGTGGTTTTTATTTTTTATTCAACTATATTATTTAAATAACGATTTATTCTTTCCTTTTACTTTAGGAATTACGGTTTTGTTTTTAGCTTATTCACTTCCTTTTTTAAATAAATTTAGTGCCAAAGCAGATTATACGTATGGTATTTACCTATATCATTTTCCCATAATACAAGTTTTTGTTCATTTTCGATTTTTTCAAAGATATAATCCCGTAGTGATTAGTGTAATATTAATACTAATAACTTATCTGTTTGCCTATTTATCATGGCATTTGGTAGAAAAACGTTTTTTAAATCGCAAGTAATTTTATGCTAACCAAGACAAAAGCAATTGTTTTAAGTGCCATTCGGTATCAAGAAAAATCCTTAATAGTAAAATGTTTTACGCAAAGTCAAGGTGTAGTTTCTTATTTCGTACCTTCTGCTTTTTCTAATAAAAAAAATAGTCAACGTATAGCGTACTTTCAGCCTTTAACTATTCTTGAAATTGAGGTTAATCATAAAGGGAAAGGAGGGTTGAAGTATTTTAAAGAAGTTAAAACAGCTGTTCCTTATCATAGCATCCCTTTTGATGTTGTTAAAAGTACTATTACTTTATTTTTATCTGAAATTTTGCATTATGTAATTAAAGAAGAAGAAAAAAATGAGCCCCTTTATTTATTTTTAGAAACCGCTATGACATGGTTAGATACCCATGATTATGCCGTTAATTTTCATCTTAACTTTTTAATAGAATTAACTAAATTTTTAGGTTTTTATCCAGATTTAATTAATGAGGATTTCCCTTTTTTTGATTTAAATGAAGGTTGTTTCGTTTTAGAAGCTACTTCTTCTGTTATAGATGAAGAAACCTCACATATCTTAAAACTTTTTATGTCTTCAAATTTTGATGATATTACTAATTTTAAACTAGATTATTTAAAACGTCAAAGGCTTTTAGAAGTTCTTTTAGATTTTTACGCCCTACATATAGAAAATTTCAAAAAGCCTTACTCTTTAGAGGTCTTAAAAGAGTTTTATCATACCTGATTAATTTAATTAATTGCTAGAGTAAATAAAAATCCTGCCTGTAGTGCCACTAATGTTATGTTCAACTCGATAAGCTGCACCGCTTGGAGCGTCCGCTTTCGAGTTTATTCGTAAGGTATAGGTACCAGGTGTCGTAACTGTGATATTTCCTGATAGGTTGCAATAATGAGTTTCCTTCAAGCGATTTCCTCCACTAAAGAAAACAGTTTCATGTGCAATTGTATTATCACTTCCCGTGTTTAAAATACATTCGTAGGTTAAAACTCTAGTAGAAGCATGATAAGTAGGGGGATTGGTAGTAATGGTATTATCGCAAAGGCGATAGGGAATTAAACAACTAATTTGTAATACCTGATTAGCCACACTTGTCGTTACAGTAGTACTGTATAAAGTATTAGTAGTTTGCGTATCACTCGTTATATTTGTATTCAAGGTAAAAGTAGGTTCTAAAGAAGTGAATAACTTAGATGGTCTGTCTGCTTTTGCCAGATTTCCTAATGGATCTGCCACGATAAAATAGGGATAAGTAGCACTGTTAGAACCGTCATTTAAGGTTCTAATCCTTGCCGTTCCATTAACATCTAAGGTTGCTGTCGGTGTATCGGTTCCAATTCCAACTTGCGCTATTGAAAAATTAAAAACGAAAAGAATAACTATTTTTATGATATTTTTCATATCTCTTAATTTACAGAAGTTAGTTTTAAATAATTTGTTTTTCCCACAGTAGTAGGATTATAGTTTATCCTGAATGAAGACCCGTCTATACAATTAGTTTCTACACGAACCGTAATTGTATATGTACCCAGTGTAGGTAATGAAATTTGAGAACTTAAATTAGTGCCATAAATTCCAGTTTCTTTGAAGCTTCCACTAAGATATTGAGTTTTTGCTGCAATTAATTTGTTGGTGTAAGAGCCTCCATTTAGGTAAATAAAAGTTTTTACAACACGAGTATCTGCGCTAAAAACTAAGGGAGTTCCGTTGTGTCCAGGTGGAGTAGTTGATGCAAAAGCAGATATTCTAAAAGGAAGATCTAAATTAACATCAACGACTTGATTAGATTTTATAGTAGTAAAATTTTGCGTAATCATATCAAAACCTGCTGTACTTGTTGTGTTCCAATAATATACCGCCAAGGTAGATAAAACATCTAAAAAAACATGCCCGTCGGTATAGGCTCCTCCATTCATTAGTGTCGTAGTGGAAGTGTTCGTTACTAATGTTTTTGAATAAGTATTAGCATTATTTCCGTCAGGTAAGTTTTGTATTCTTAGATCACCATTAATATCTAATGTCTCAGTAGGAGCTGCGGTATTAATCCCAACGTTTGATTGAGCGTAGCAAATGATTGTGCACAACCAAAGAAGAAAAACTGTACTTTTTTTTATCATTTAAGAATCCTTTAAGTATGAATGTAAAAATACATTTTTTTTAATTTTTTAAACAAATAATTATTTCGGTCATTGTATTAAATCCAGATTCTGTATTAGACTTCGTTTTTGAAATCAAATCTCACGAAAATTTTAAAATAAGAAACAAGGAGCTATTTGGATACTTAAAATGAGAGTACGTACTTAAATTGGAAGAAAAAGAAAAAGATTAGCTTTGCCAATTTACTTCGTTCGAGTCTAAAAGCGGAATTTGGGTTAAATATGTCTTTTTTTTTTGCCATTGATTTATAAATCATTACATTCGCCGATTGATTTTTAATAGAATATAACGATATGAATTTCAACGAATACAAAGGACTTAACTTGCCAACAGTGGCCTCTGAAGTACTTGATTTTTGGAAAAAAAACAATGTCTTTGAACAATCGGTAACTTCGCGTGAAGGAGCTACCCCGTATGTGTTTTTTGAAGGGCCTCCTTCAGCAAACGGATTACCAGGTATTCATCACGTAATGGCACGTGCGATTAAAGATATTTTTTGTCGTTATAAAACTCTAAAAGGATATCAAGTAAAGCGTAAAGCAGGTTGGGATACGCACGGACTTCCTGTAGAATTAGGAACTGAAAAAGAATTAGGAATTACCAAGGAAGACATAGGTAAAAGTATTTCTGTAACAGAATACAACGAAGCGTGTAAGCGTACCGTGATGCGTTATACAGATGTATGGAATGACCTTACCGAAAAAATGGGGTACTGGGTAGATATGGAAGATCCGTATGTGACCTATAAATCTAAATACATGGAATCGGTTTGGTGGTTATTAAAACAAATCTATACTAAAGATTTGTTATATAAAGGCTATACCATACAGCCGTATTCACCAAAAGCAGGTACAGGTTTATCATCACACGAAGTAAACCAACCCGGTTCGTATCGTGATGTTACGGATACCACGATAGTTGCCCAATTTAAGAGCCCCTTAAACCCCGAAGGGGGAAATGACGTTGCTAAAGCGTTTCGTTTGGGTTCTCCCCTTTTGAGGGAGTTAGAGGGGGCTGGTTTTCATTTCTTAGCTTGGACAACGACACCTTGGACGTTACCAAGTAATACAGCATTAACGGTAGGTCCTAAAATCGATTATGTTTTAGTGAAAACATTTAATCAATATACTTTTGAGCCAGTTAACGTTATATTGGCTAAAAACTTGATTTCAAAGCAATTTGATAAAAAATATAAAGCAGTAGAAACTAATGAAGAGTTTAAAGACTTAGAAGATAAGTTTCTACATGTTCCCCCTTCGGGGGCTAGGGGGCTCATCCCTTACCAAATCTTGGCTGAAACAAGAGGTGCTGATTTGGTTGGAATCAAATACGAACAATTATTACCGTGGGCATTGCCTTATCAAACACCAGAAAACGCATTCCGAGTAATTGCGGGTGATTTTGTTACTACCGAAGACGGTACAGGTATCGTACATACAGCGCCTACTTTTGGTGCCGATGATGCAAAAGTGGCTAAAGAAGCAACGCCAGAAGTACCACCAATGTTGATATTAGATGAGAATGGTAATCCAGTTCCTTTAGTTGATTTACAAGGTAAATTTGTAGCGCAACTAGGAGAATTTGGCGGTAAATATGTTAAAAACGAATATTACAATGAAGGTGAAGCTCCTGAAAAATCAATTGATGTAGAAATCGCGATTTTATTGAAAGAGCAAAACAAAGCTTTCAAAGTTGAAAAATACGTACACAGTTATCCTCATTGTTGGAGAACTGATAAACCAATTTTATACTATCCTTTAGATTCTTGGTTCATTAAGGTAACTGAGGTAAAAGATAGAATGTTTGATTTGAATGAAACCATCAATTGGAAGCCAAAAGCAACAGGTGAAGGACGTTTCGGAAATTGGTTAAAAAATGCCAACGATTGGAACTTATCACGTTCAAGATATTGGGGAATTCCATTGCCAATCTGGAGAACAGAAGATAAAACCGAAGAAATCTGTATCGGTTCTGTTGAAGAATTATATAACGAAATCGAAAAAGCCATTACAGTAGGTCTAATGACCGAAAATCCATTCAAAGGATTTGTGATTGGTAATATGGACGAAACAAATTATGATTTAGTAGACTTACACAAAAATGTAGTAGACAATATCGTTTTAGTTTCGGCTTCTGGAAAACCTATGAATCGTGAAACAGATTTAATTGATGTTTGGTTTGATTCGGGAGCAATGCCTTATGCACAATGGCATTATCCATTTGAAAACAAAGACTTGATAGATGGTAATCAATCGTTCCCAGCGGATTTCATCGCGGAAGGTGTTGACCAAACGCGTGGATGGTTTTATACACTTCATGCTATTGGAACTTTGGTTTTTGATAAAGTAGCCTATAAAAATGTAGTTTCAAACGGATTAGTATTAGATAAAAACGGACAAAAAATGTCAAAACGTTTAGGTAATGCAGTAGATCCATTTACTACATTAGCAGAATATGGACCAGATGCTACACGTTGGTATATGATTTCAAATGCAAATCCTTGGGATAACCTGAAATTTGATATTGAGGGTGTAGCCGAAGTACGACGTAAATTTTTTGGTACATTATATAATACCTACTCTTTCTTTGCGTTATATGCTAATATTGATGGATTTAAATATAAAGAAACAGAAATTCCATTAAACGAAAGACCTGAGATTGACCGTTGGATTCTATCAGAATTAAATACTTTGATTCAATCAGTAGATGAAGCGTATGCAGATTATGAACCAACAAAAGCTGCCCGTGTAATTTCTGATTTTGTTCAAGAAAATTTAAGTAACTGGTACGTGCGTTTATGTCGTCGTAGATTCTGGAAAGGGGATTATGGTACCGATAAAATTGCAGCTTACCAAACACTTTATACCTGTTTAGAAACAGTTGCTAAATTATCGGCTCCAATCGCTCCATTCTTCATGGATCGTTTGTATAAAGATTTAAATGCAACAACCCAAAAAGAAAATTTTGATAGTGTACACTTAGCAAATTTTCCAGTTTCAATAGAAAGTTGTATAGATAAAACGCTAGAAAGCAAAATGTTGAAAGCGCAAACGGTTTCATCATTAGTTTTGTCACTTCGTAAAAAGGAAATGATAAAAGTAAGACAGCCGTTACAAAAAATTATGATTCCGATACTAGATGAAGTTCAACGGCTTGAAATAGAGGCAGTAGCGGACTTGATAAAAGCCGAAGTGAATGTAAAAGAAATAGAGCTTTTAGATGATGCTTCAGGTGTTTTGGTTAAACAAATTAAACCCAATTTTAAAGCTTTAGGACCAAAGTTTGGCAAAGATATGGGATTGATTTCTAAAGAAATACAAGCTTTTTCGCAAGAACAAATAGCAGAAATAGAAAGAAAAGGAGAGATAGCAGTTGTTATTTCAGGAAATAGTACTATCTTGACAATCCAAGATGTAGAAATTACATCGCAAGATATTGAAGGTTGGTTAGTAGCTAATTCAGGAGGAATAACAGTGGCGCTAGATATTACAATTTCAGATGAGTTAAGAAAAGAAGGAATTGCACGTGAATTGGTAAACCGCATCCAGAATATTCGTAAAGATTCTGGTTTTGAAGTAACAGACAAAATTAAGGTTACCATGATGAACCAAGATGAAATAAAAGGAGCTGTTGCAAATAATTTAGAATATATTCAAGCCGAAACATTAACAGAAGAATTAATCTTTGCTGAAAATGTAGAAAATGGCACAGAAATTGAGTTCGATAATCTCAAAACAAAAATTTATATAACAAAATAAAAAAGTTTTTAGAAAACAAACTAAACCAGATATTAACCAAAAACGCATTAAATTATGGTGGAAGAACAAATTAGATATTCGGATTCAGATTTAGCGGAATTTAAGGAGTTAATCCAGACTAAATTAGAAAAGGCCAAGGTAGACTTAGAACTTATTAAAAGTGCTTACTTAAATGATTTGAATAATGGTACAGATGATACTTCACCTACTTTCAAAGCATTTGAAGAAGGAAGCGAAACCATGAGTAAAGAAGCAAACTCTCAACTAGCTACCCGTCAAGAAAAATTTATACGAGATTTAAAAAATGCCTTAATTCGTATCGAAAATAAAACGTATGGTATTTGTAAAGTAACAGGAAAATTAATAGCAAAAGAGCGTTTGAAATTAGTTCCGCATGCTACGATGAGTATCGAAGCTAAAAATATGCAAAAATAACATATCGAAAACGATTTACTAAACGCTCCTAAAAAAGGAGCGTTTTTTATCTTATTCAAGTTTCCTTAATTTGTATTACATTATTCCTTATTTTTGCCCATCAAAAGTTTAAAAATGAATCTAAAAAAAGCCTATTTAATAGTTTTCCTAGTTTTATTAATAGATCAAATATCCAAAATATATGTAAAAACAAACTTCATGTTACATGAAGAGGTTGTTGTAACAAAATGGTTTAAGTTCCTTTTTGTAGAAAATGAAGGTATGGCGTGGGGAGTTGAATTGCCAGGGATATATGGTAAATTAATATTGACAACTTTTAGAATTTTTGCCGTTTTTGGAATTGGCTACTGGTTATGGCAATCAGTAAAAGAAAAAGCTTCTAATTTGTTAATCATAGCTATTTCACTAATTTTAGCAGGTGCCTTCGGTAATATTTTAGACTCTGTTTTTTATGGTGTTATTTTTGATCATAGTGAAGGACAATTAGCAACAGCTTTTTCAAATAGGGCTTATGGGACTTGGTTGTATGGGAAAGTCGTAGATATGTTTTATTTCCCTATTTGGCAAGGAGAACTGCCTTCTTGGTTGCCTGTTTTTGGGGGAAAATACTTTACTTTTTTCAATGCCATTTTCAATGTAGCTGATATTGCTATATCTACAGGAGTAGGTATATTAATAGTTTTTAATAAAAAAGTATTTGGAAATAAATAGTGTTTGAGATTTTATTAAGGAAAGTATTTTAAAAAGTTTGCATTCTCATCATTTTCATTATAAGAAAGATTGAGCGAAATGATAGATAAATCTAATTCTATAGTGCAGATGATGTTTCTTCTATGCCAAGAGAAGAAACAAGCTAAATTAGACCTTCCATTTTTTGTTATTGATGCTGGAAATCATTTATTATTTAAATCTAAAAAAAGTATATTTTTTTGTTCTTGGTTAGCTTGTCTTAAAAGTTTGCAATCTTATCATTTATATAACGGAAGTAATGACATACTATTGATAATGTGACTTCTCTCTTTGCTCGAAGGGACAAACCAAGCGTTAAATTGCAGCTTTTGGATTCCATATCTACAAGAAAAATTCCCGTACATTTTTATTTTCTTTGCCTTTTCATCTTTGCCATGAAGTCTAATGCAAATTTAGATTAACCCCAGATTGCGCGTTAGACTTCGTTGTGAAACAAAATTTTTCAATAACTTCAAGCGCTCACGGAAAATCCTAGAAGATGAAATAGTCAACTATTTCGATGAATAAAATTTGAGTACGTGCTTGAATTGGAAGAAAACAAAGTGTAATAGATTTCTAATACGTAATCTGGGTTAAAGAAATATTATGCGGAATGTTTTAGAATCCAGATAAAGGAGGACTGTATGTGTTTTTAGAAATAATATGTTTGACCTTCTTTTGGAATGCTATGTGTGATTATCAAAAAGGAATAGAGTAAACGATGAGTGTATTGGCTTATTTTAAAAATTTGTAGTCTGTTTTTTAGTAGAAGTTAAAATTAATATTTATTGAAGAAGTAGTATTTTTTTACTTTTTTACGATTCTTTTATTTAAAAAAGAATAACGAAGATTTTAATTTATAACAATTTGTTACTTTCTTCTTCATAAAATTGATCAACTGAAAGTTTTTTTTGTTGTGATGCCATTACAGCCAATTGATCACAACGCTCATTCTGAGGATGATTATTATGACCTTTTATCCATTTGAAATCAACTTGATGCTGACGATATGTTTTTAAGAAACGTTGCCATAAATCAGGATTTTTCTTTCCTTTAAAACCCGTCTTTTCCCAGCCTATTACCCATTTTTTTTCCACAGCATCTACTACGTATTTTGAATCGGAAATAACTAAGACCCTCATGTTGGCTTGTTTTAATTTTTCTAAGCCTACTATTGCTGCTAATAGTTCCATACGGTTATTAGTAGTTAATCGGAAGCCTTCAAAAAATTCCTTCTTATAAGGTGTTCCTACCAGCTCCATAACCACTCCGTAACCTCCAGGTCCTGGATTTCCTTTTGCAGCTCCATCAGTATAAATATGTACTTGGTGTGACATTTTGTGTGTTTGTTAGTTAAAGTTTAAAAGTTTCTCTATTTCAACAGGAAAGTATGTGTGTTCTAGTAGGTGAACAGCTGTTGCTATTTCCTCCGCTTTTTGACAACCCTCTATATTCGTAATGTATTGTGCAATAATAGCACCTTCATCATAATATTTATTTACGTAATGAATTGTAATACCTGTTTCTTTTTCTTTATTTTCTAAAACAGCCTGATGTACATTCATACCATACATTCCTTTGCCTCCATATTTAGGTAAAAGTGCAGGGTGTATGTTGATAATTTGATTAGGATAAGCATTAATGATATTTTCGGGGAATTTTAATAAAAAGCCAGCCAAAACAATTAAGTCAGGTTTTAGATCATTTAATTTTTCTAAGATAAAATCTGAATTCAATTCTTCTTTTGTAAAAGTTAGAGTTGGAATTTCATGATTTTTAGCTCGCTCTAAAACTTTGGCGTTTATATTGTTAGAATAAATTTGAGCTACATTTATTTTAGCGTTATTTTTGAAATGCAATATGATTTTTTCAGCGTTAGATCCTGATCCAGAGGCAAATAGTACAATGTTTTTCATAGTTGTTTTACATGTTGTTATAGCAGTAAATTTAGTATTTCAGAAATTTAAAAGCATTTAAAATGCAAAAAAAAGAATAATTCATGACAAATAATCAAAAAAGCATCTCCTTTATAAAATTAATTTTATAATTTCGTGATCAGATTTATGAAACAAAAAAGGAGTAATTAAATAATTTTTTTATTTTTGCCAACTAATTAAAATTTAAAATTAAAGATTATGTCAGACATTGCATCAAGAGTAAAAGCGATTATCGTGGACAAATTAGGTGTTGACGAAAACGAAGTAGTTTCTGAAGCAAGCTTCACTAACGATTTAGGAGCTGATTCATTAGACACTGTTGAGCTAATCATGGAATTCGAAAAAGAGTTTGATATTCAAATTCCAGATGACCAAGCTGAAAACATTGCTACTGTAGGTCAAGCTATCTCTTATATCGAAGAAGCTAAAAAATAATAAATAATGACATCTGTAAGTAAATAGCTTACAGATGTTCTTATTTTTTTACTGACTTTATAAAGATCTTTTTTAGATTTGGACAAACATTGATTGTATTACAATCATATCATATTCTGTAATACCCATTGTTTCTTTTAGTTATTATTAAAAGTTCTTTGGGGTTTTTTATATTAAAACAAAACCAGCTAAACTATGCAATTAAAGCGAGTAGTAGTAACCGGATTAGGCGCTTTAACGCCTATCGGAAATAACCTTCAAGAATATTGGGAAGGATTAGTTAATGGAAAAAGCGGTGCTGCTCCCATTACCTATTATGATACGGAAAAACATAAAACAAAATTTGCTTGTGAAGTAAAAAACTTCAAAGTAGAGGATTTTATTGATAGAAAAGAAGCTAGAAGAATGGACAAATTTGCTCAATACGCTATTGTAGCAAGTGATGAAGCTATTAAAGATTCTGGTTTAGAGTTGGATAAAATTAATAAATATCGTGTTGGCGTTATTTGGGGAGCAGGAATTGGAGGACTTGAAACTTTTCAAGAAGAAGTTCTGAGTTATGCCAAAGGAGATGGAACCCCACGTTTTAATCCTTTCTTTATACCTAAGATGATTGCAGACATTGCTCCTGGGCACATTTCTATGCGTAATGGTTTTATGGGACCTAACTATACAACCGTTTCGGCGTGTGCTTCATCAGCCAATGCCTTAGTAGATGCTTTTAATTACATCCGTTTAGGCATGTGTGATGTAATTGTTTCAGGAGGATCTGAAGCAGCCGTTACTATTGCAGGTATGGGAGGATTTAATTCAATGCAAGCACTATCAACAAGAAATGAAAGTCCTGAAACAGCATCTAGACCTTTTGACGCTACTCGTGACGGATTTGTTTTAGGGGAAGGGTCAGGAGCTTTAGTATTAGAAGAATATGAACATGCAAAAGCTCGTGGTGCTAAAATTTATTGCGAAGTAGGAGGATGTGGAATGTCTTCAGATGCTTATCATTTAACGGCTCCTCACCCAGAAGGTATTGGAGTTATTGCAGTAATGAACAATACATTGCATGATGCAGGATTAAGACCAGAAGACGTAGATCATATTAATACTCACGGTACTTCTACTCCTCTTGGAGATGTGGCAGAATTAAAAGCAATTAGCTCTGTTTTTGGTGAACATGCCAAGAATATCAACATTAATTCAACTAAATCCATGACAGGGCATTTATTAGGTGCCGCTGGGGCTATTGAAGCAATAGCTTCTATTTTAGCAATAAAAGAGGGAATTATTCCTCCAACTATCAATCATAATGTAGTGGATGAAAATATAGATCCTAATTTAAACCTAACCTTAAATAAAGCACAAAAACGTGATATTAAAGTAGCAATGAGCAATACTTTTGGTTTTGGTGGTCACAACGCTTGTGTTTTATTTAAAAAAATAGAATAATTCATCGTATGAGAATTATTAAAAGAATATTTAAAAAAAACCGTCTTCAAAATCCTGAAGACGGGGTTTTTTTTAAAGAAATGACATCCATCCTAGGTTTTAAACCCGAAAATATAGACCATTATCGTCGTGCTTTTACGCATAGATCGATGAATAAAACAGATGAAAACGGTTATCCAATAAATTATGAACGTCTTGAATTTCTAGGAGATGCAATGCTAGGATCCGTTATAGCAGCTCATTTGTTTAGTAAAGTTCCAAATGGAGACGAAGGATATTTAACTAAAATGCGTTCTAAAATTGTTTCGCGTGAACATTTAAATGAATTAGGAAAAGATTTTAAATTAATTCAATTCGTAGAAACTAAAGTTTCATCGCAACATTTTGGAGAAAATGTACACGGAAATATTTTTGAAGCTTTTATAGGAGCCATATATCTAGATAAAGGGTTTACTTTTTGTGAACAATTTATTCAAAAAAAGATAATAAAACCTTATGTAGATATTGATCGACTAGAAGGTAAGGTAATCAGCTATAAAAGCCTTTTTATTGAATGGTGTCAGAAAGAAAAAAAGACCTTTCATTATGAAACGTATGATGATAATGCTGCTGGAAATGTAAAATACTTTGCCGTAAAATTACATTTAAATGGAGAGGTCATCGCGAAGGCTCGTGCCACATCTAAAAAGAAAGCCGAAGAAATAGCGTCTAAAAGAGCTTATTATGTTTTTCAATCACAAATTAATAATAAATAATATACTTTGATAAAAACAACGTTCAATGATTGTATTTCATTTTTCGTAATACTCTTAAAGCTTCTTTGAATGCAATATAAACCTTGTGATAAGGTTTTAAAAGAGCTTTAGAATCAATGAGCTTTTCTTTTGCACTTTCAAAACCATTTAAATAACAGAGCATAAAAGTATGGGGTAAATTTTCAAGATTGATTAAATCTCTTTTTGTAAGGTCGTTTTTGTTGTTTAATTTCTCTAGTAATAATAAATTTGTTTTATAAACGTGATGTAATAACTTTTTGTTAAACTGTGGAGGTTCAAAAAGAATCTCATTTTCTATTTTATAGTATCCATTTTCAAAAAAAGAAATATTAACCTTTTCAAGAGGATAATAACTCGTTTTATCATTAAGACCTAGTTGTATAAATTCAGTAATCATAAAATTGTTTTCTGAAAACTCAATTGTAACTTCGTCTAATGCAGAATAAAAAAGTTTGATTTGTTCGTTGATTAACTCAATATCCACTCTTGAAAAAAAGGTTTCCCCTTTCCATACTTTTTTGTTACCAGCCCAACATACAATAAAAAGTTCTTTAAAAACTTTATATTGTGTTTCCATGTCTTTGTGTCTAATGTTGATAAAATCTAAAACAGCCTCTAGTGTGTGTTCAATGCTATTTCTAGAATTATTTTCAATACTAATAACAGTTTGCGTGTTTTGTTTACTATAAGCTATCTTGTCATGTGTAGGTACTGTATTACTACCGATTCTTTTAAAGGTACTTCCTATTTCTATAGTGTTTATTCTCTTTTTGAAATAAGACACCTTATGATTGGGTTTAATAGTAACTAATCCCACCACTTTTTCTTTTGGTAAATGAGGGAAAGGAATATTTTCATACTGTATTTTTGGAGGATTTTGAAGAAAAGCATTTACCAAATTTTGAATTCGACTATCGTCAAAAAAATCATCTCCTACAATTTCATTGCTTTCATCTTCAACCCCAACAACAAGATAAGAATTGTTGTTAGGATTAGAATTAGATAAAGCACAAATATGTTTTAAAAACTTGGCCTTTCCTTCTTGATTATGAAGATTGAGTTGTCTTTTTTTGTCATAAAAACTGTTTTCATCATTATGAGCCAATAAGTTTTTTATGAGGAGTCGTTTATTAATCATGTCTTTAAAATCCTAAAAATTACTTAAAAATACTAAAAAGCTTTCATAAAATCAGTCTTAATAAGGGATTGTGTAAAATATTTAACTGATTGTTAACAGCCTAAAATCAATTAAATTTTCAATTTGCATCGTATTAAATAAGATGTTAATTTCACGACTTTAAAATTACAATA
Organism: Flavobacterium davisii; assembly: GCF_042182265.1. NCBI lineage: Bacteria > Pseudomonadati > Bacteroidota > Flavobacteriia > Flavobacteriales > Flavobacteriaceae > Flavobacterium > Flavobacterium davisii. The sequence goes on along the minus strand of NZ_CP097869.1, from coordinate 583,056 downwards.
GATGGAAGAGAATACCACTACTTTAGATATTAGAGCAATTAATGAAAAAATAGAGAGAGAAAGTGCTTTTATAGATCTATTAACGATGGAGATGAATAAAGTCATCGTTGGACAAAAACACATGGTAGAACGTTTGTTAATAGGACTTTTAGGACAAGGACATATTCTGCTTGAAGGAGTACCGGGATTAGCAAAAACTTTAGCAATAAATACTTTATCACAAGCTGTTTATGGTAGTTTTAGTCGTATTCAGTTTACGCCTGATTTATTACCAGCAGATGTAGTCGGTACTATGATATACAATATCAAAGATAATGCCTTCTCTATTAAAAAAGGACCAGTCTTTGCTAACTTCGTACTTGCAGATGAAATTAATCGCGCTCCTGCAAAAGTACAATCAGCCTTACTAGAAGCAATGCAAGAAAAACAAGTAACGATTGGTGATAGTACTTTTAAGTTAGACAAACCTTTTTTAGTATTAGCTACTCAAAATCCAGTAGAACAAGAAGGAACATATCCGCTGCCTGAAGCACAGGTTGACCGTTTTATGCTAAAAACGGTAATAGATTATCCTAAAATGGAAGAGGAACGAATGGTAATCCGTCAAAATTTAAACGGAGGGTTTGACAAAGTAAAACCTGTAGTTTCCATAGAACAAATACTTCGTGCTCAAGAAGCAGTTCGAGAGGTATATATGGATGAAAAAATTGAAAAATATATACTAGACATTATCTTTGCAACACGTTATCCAGAAAAATACAAATTAGAAACCCTGAAACCTTTGATTAGTTTTGGTGCCTCGCCACGTGGTAGTATTAACTTAGCTGTAGCGGCTAAATGCTATGCTTTTATCAAACGTAGAGGTTATGTTATTCCAGAGGATGTACGCGCCGTAGTACATGATGTATTACGCCATCGTATAGGTATTACTTATGAAGCAGAAGCAGAAAATGTAACATCAGTAGATATTATAAATAAAATTGTAAACGAAATTGAAGTACCATAGCAAGTAATTAGGCAAAAACCATTAGTGATTAGTCTATGTTATTGCCTTTTGTCTAATGCATTTAAAAAATGGAAACAAAAGATTTACTCAAAAAAGTTCGAAAAATAGAAATTAAAACCCGAAGACTTAGTGATCATATCTTCTCGGGAGAATATCATACATCCTTTAAAGGACGAGGAATGACTTTTTCAGAAGTACGTCAGTATCAGTACGGAGATGATGTACGTGCAATTGATTGGAATGTAACAGCACGATATAAAGAACCCTATGTAAAAGTTTTTGAAGAAGAACGAGAACTTACCATGATGCTAATGGTAGATATATCAGGTTCAGAAAATTTTGGCACTAAAAATCAGTTAAAAAGCGAAATGGTAACTGAAATAGCAGCGACTTTAGCTTTTTCAGCAACTCAAAATAATGATAAAATAGGAGTAATCTTATTTTCAGATCAAATAGAATTATATATCCCTCCGAAAAAAGGGAAATCGCATGTATTGCGTATCATTAGAGAGTTAATTGAGTTTGAACCTAAAAGCAAGCAAACCCATATAGGAAATGCTCTAGAGTTTCTTTCAGCCACACAAAAGAAAAAAGCCATTGTATTTATGATATCCGATTTTATTACAGAGGATAACTATGAAAAAATATTAAAAATTGCAAGTAAAAAACATGATATAACAGGCGTAAGAGTATTTGATATTCGCGAAGAAAAAATGCCCAATATCGGTTTAGTAGCCATGAAAGATGCCGAAACAGAAGAAACACAATGGATAAATACAGGTTCTAAAAACGTTCGTTTGCAATATGAAAAATATTACCAAGAAAAAGTAAACTATTTTAAAGACATTTTTTCAAAATGTGGTGCGGGTACAGTACACACAAGAGTAGATGAAAGTTATGTAACAAAATTATTAGGTTATTTTAAGTCAAGATAGAGAGGCAAGAATGGAGAACAATGAATTGGAAAAGGGATCAATAAATTTACTATTAGCCCTAATTTTTCTTAAAGAAAAAGGTCAAAGTAATTTTAAAGAAAATTACTTTTTAGGTCAGATTATTTGTTATCCTAATATTGCCAAGACTAAACTATCTTGAAATACAAAATATTGAAATAATAAGACCGCTTTTTCATGCAATTAAAATTATTTCAACCACCTAAAAAAAAACGCTTAATCGTTTAAAAGCTATAAAAAAAGGAATACACATCCAAATGATTCAAAAATTAATCAAATAAAAAATGAAGCAAATGAATTGATTTCAATATCCATTGCAGATATTCATCTACTCAAAATAATTTAGAAATCAAAAATCGTTAATCTTCAATCGTTAATCAATGAATGGTAAACTATACATATTATTGCTCCTCTCATCATTTTGTTTTGCACAAAAGATCGAAACTTCTATTGATAAAAAACAAAATAAAGTAGGAGCTCAATTTACTTTAACTGTTAAAGTTAAGTCAAATACAAAAAACAATATTATTTTTCCAAAAAACAAAAATTTTGGTTCATTTGAAGTAATAGAATCCTATCCTATAGATACAGTAAAAGAACAATCAAAGTTTGAACTAATCAAAAAATATGGTTTAGTTCAATTTGATTCAGGTAAGTTTGTTATCCCCAAAATACCTATTTTGATTAATAACAAACCTCATTTTTCAGACAGTATAAAGGTAGAAGTATTCAACGTTAAAGTAGATACTTTAAAACAAAAAATGTATGATATTAAACCCATTATAGAGGCTGAGAAACCAATAGGAGATTGGTGGAAATATCTTTTGGGAGTATTAATTTTAGTTGGTTTAGGATTTGTAGGATACAAATTATATAAAAAATATCAAAAAACAATAGAAATTGAGCCTGTATATAGTACGCCTATAGAAAAAGCAACAAGCTTACTGCAAATATTAGAGAAAAAAGAACTTTTAGTAAAAGGAGAAATTAAAGCCTATTATTCTGAATTGACTGATATTGCTCGTGAATATATAGAAGAAGCTATTGAAATTCCTGCCAAAGAAAGTACCACTTCAGAACTTATTTTAAGTTTAAGACAAGCAGCTCAAAAAAGAAAATTAAAACTTTCTAGAGAAACAGTCGAAAGTTTAGAAAAAGTTTTAAAACAAGCTGACTTAGTAAAATTTGCACAATCAAAACCATTAGATTTTGAAATAGAAGAGGATAGAAAAAAAATAGAATCAACTATTATTAATATTCATAAGTCAATTCCTGTAATAGTAGATCAAACCAGTGTAAAATGGCAAAAAGAACAAGAAGAAATACGTATAAAAAAAGAGCGTAAAAAGAAAATTACAGCTATTGTAGGTATTATAAGTTTCTTAGTCTTATCAATATTCATATTTATTGGAATTACAAAAGGGATAGACTTTATTAAAAATGGTTTTACAGGGCCATCAACTAAAGAATTAGTCCATACAGATTGGATAAAATCAGAATACGGAAATCCAGGAATTATAATAGAAACCCCTGAAGTATTAACACGTAATGATGTGTCTAAAGCTATTCCTAATGTTGCAGTAGGAATCGTAAAAAGTACCCAAATGTTTGATTATGGTAGTTTAACTCAAGGTTTTTACATGGCTATTTCTTCAACAGAATTTAAACAAAAAAACAATATAGATTTAGGACAAGCTTTGGGAGGAATGATTCAAACCTTACAAAACCAAGATTGTGAGAATGTAGTAGTAAAACAAGAAGATTTTAAAACCAAAGAAGGATTACAAGGACTGAAAGGATATGGTAGTTTGACAAAAAATGGAGAAAAAATGATTTATCAAATATTATTATTTAGTCAAGAAGGAGGATTACAACAAATAATGGTAGCCTTTAAAGAAGGAGACGAAAATGGAGAAAAAATTGCCAATCGTATGTTACAATCCGTTGAACTTAAAAAAGCACCGTAATGAAGAATGTAACATTTTTAAATCCTGAATTTCTTTGGTTATTTTTACTATTACCTTTAATAGTCGTATGGTATTTCTTTATGAATAAAAAAGAAAAACCAACACTTAAGATAAGTTCACTAAGAGGTTTTCAAGGAACAACATCTATTTTAACAAAGATAAAACCCTTGCTTTATGCTATGCGGTTACTTGCTTTAAGTGCCTTAATCGTGGCTATGGCAAGACCTAGAACAGTAGATGTAAGTAATAAAACCAATAGTACCTTCGGTATCGATATTGTCATAGCTTCTGATGTTTCGGGAAGTATGTTAGCAAAAGATTTAAAGCCTAATCGGATGGAAGCTTTGAAAGAAGTCGCATCTAATTTCGTAAAAGAACGTTTAAATGATCGTATAGGAGTAGTCGTATACGCTGCTGAATCCTATACGAAAACACCTGTAACAAGCGATAAAGCAGTGATATTGCAAGCTATAGAAGATATCAAATATGACAACGTTCTACAAGATGGAACAGGAATCGGGATGGGACTGGCTACTGCTGTTAATCGTTTAAAAGATAGTAAAGCCAAGAGTAAAGTAATCATTTTAATGACAGACGGTGTAAATAACGCTGGTTTTTTAGATCCTCAAACTTCTGCCGAAATTGCAGCTGACTTAGGAATTAAAGTTTATACCATAGGAATTGGAACAAACGGAAATGCTTTATTTCCCTACGCGTATGCTCCTAATGGCGGATTTTTGTTTAAAATGATGCCTGTACAAATAGATGAGAAATTAATGAAAGGGATTGCAAAAAAAACAGGAGGAAAATATTTTAGAGCAACAAATAATTCGAGTTTAGAGAATATTTATAATGAAATCAATAAGTTAGAAAAAACAAAAGTAGATGAGTTGAAGTTTGTCAACTATGATGAAAAATACCGACCGTGGGTTTGGTTGGCCAGTTTACTGTTGTTGATTGAATTAATAGTGAGAAAAACCATTTTTAGAAGTTTTATATAATTCAAAAAATACTGTTATTGCTAATTGAAATTAAAAAAAATGTACGAATTAGACGAACCAAGATATTTGTATTTATTATTTCTATTACCCTTATTAATAGGACTTTTTCTTTGGAATCAATTTTGGAAAAGAAAAAAACAAGAAGAATTTGGCGATTTAGAGTTGATAAAAAAATTAAGTCCTCAAAAATCAACATTCAAACCAACCTTAAAATTTATAGTATTCCTTTCAGCATTAGGAATGTTAATTATAGGCTTGGTAAATCCTAAAATAGGAACAAAAGTAGAAAAAGTAAAACGAGAAGGAATTGATATTGTTTTTGCAATAGATATTTCAAAAAGTATGCTTTGTGAAGATATAGCACCAAGTCGATTAGAAAAAAGTAAGCAATTAGTATCACAAGTTATAAATGGTTTAGGAAGTGATCGTATAGGAATTATAGCTTATTCAGGCAGTGCTTTTCCCGTATTACCCATTACAACGGATTATAATGCGGCTAAAATGTTTTTACAAGGTATGAATCCAGGGATGATTTCATCACAAGGAAGTAATCTTGATGAAGCAATTCAATTAACCGAAAAATATTTTGAAGGAAGCGGCAATATTAGTAAGCTTTTAGTAATGGTAACTGATGGAGAGGATCATTCAGAAAAAGCCCAAGATGCAGCTGCACAAGCACGAAAAAAAGGAATAAAAATTATAACAATTGGAGTTGGAACGTTAAATGGAGGACCTATTCCTATTAGAAATGGGAATGCTGTATCATATCATAAAAATAAAGAAACAGGAGAAACCGTTACGACTAAATTACGTCCAGAAGCTTTAGAAGCAATTGCTAAGGCCGCTAATGGAGGCTATATTAACGGAACCAATACCAAACAAGTGGTTGATTTTATGAGAAAATCCCTTAATAATATTCAAAAAACACAGTTTGAAGCAACAGAAATGGCTAATTTTCAATCGCAGTTTCAATGGTTTTTAGGACTTGGATTTTTCTTGTTATTACTCGATGTATTCCTTTTAGAAACAAAAACAAAATGGGTTCAAAAATTAGATTTGTTTAATGAAAAAAGTAAACAAAAAGAATAACTAAAAATCCCATTTTTTTTAATCCTTATAAAAATATCGTAATTTTTATAATTGCGCCAAGTAGATAAGTAAAGCCATTAAGGTTAACAAAATGAAAAGAATTATTTTACATATCGTTTTATTAATTTCTGTTAGTATTTTTGCGCAGCAGAAAAAAGATTTTGAATTGCCAAATGGTGTTTCAAAATTTGAAAAGAAGCAATATATTGAAGCAGAAGCAAATTTTAGAATTTCAAAAAGTAATAATCCTAAAAAAGCGGTATCGGCCTATAACTTAGGAAATGCAATTTACAAACAAAATCAAGTATCAGAGGCTAAGACAGTTTACATTAAAGCTACGGAAATTGCCAAGACAAAGAACGAAAAACAGTACGCTTATCATAATTTAGGGAATACCTATATGAAAGAAAAGACGTATGATAAAGCAGTTGAAGCCTATAAAAACGCATTAAGAAACAATCCAGCGGATGAAGAATCGCGTTATAATTATGCTTTAGCAAAAAAATTATTGAAGGAAAATCCCCCTTCAAAAAATGATGATAAAAAAAAGGATAAAAAAGGAGATAGTCCTGATAAAAAACCAAATCAAGACTTCAATCAAGATAAGGACAAAAAGCAGAACGATAAAAACAAAAACAAACAAGACAAGCCTAATAATAAAGATCAAAACAAAGATCAAAATCAAAATAACCCGCAGCCTAAACCCAATAATGTACCCAAAGATAGGATGCAAAATTTGTTAGATGCGGTAAATAATGAGGAGAAAAAAATACAAGATAGAGTGAATGCTCGAAAAGTAAAAGGAGCTCCAAGACAAGAAGGAAAAGATTGGTAGAAAAGAAAACAAAAAGAATGAAGAAATTATTTTTTATACTTATTTTATTTTGTGTAAAAATTACAGCTCAAGTACAGTTTGTAACGAATGTGAGTAAGAACAATTTGGGTATAAACGAGCGTTTACGAATTGATTTTACAATGAATGATGATGGAGATAATTTTGATCCTCCGACATTTGATGGTTTCCGAATTATAGGAGGACCGAACCAATCCGTTAGCTATTCGTGGGTTAACGGAAGAAAATCGTATGAAAAAACCTATTCATATTTTCTTCAACCTACTAAAAAAGGAACCTTTCTTATTAAAGGAGCTTCCATTGAAATAAACGGTCAGGTTTATAGATCTAATGCCGTTAAGATAACCATTGGTAACGCCGTTCAAGAAGAACACGATCCATACGATCCATACGGAGGAGGGAGTCCATATTATCAACAACAGCGTCAGCAAGCACCTCCTTCATCAGCTATGGGTAAGGAAGGAGTACATTTAGTTGCTGAAATATCTAATAATAATCCGTATTTGAACGAACCTATTACTGTAGTTTATAAAATTTATGTAAGTCATCGTTCAGGTGTCGGCGGATGGCAAGAAACACAAAATCCTAAATATAATAATTTTTGGAGCCAAAATATTGATATAAAACAATTACAAGTAGAAGAAGGAAAATTTAAAGGAGAGATGTATCGTTATGCCATATTGCGTAAAACAGTACTGTATCCTCAAAAAACAGGTAAATTAGTTATAGAACCTCTAACTTTAGATGTAGAAGTTGAGGTACCTTCTGGCGATGTTGATTTTTTTGGACGTCCTATTATGACTATGGGACATAAAAAAGTTTCGGCAGGAGCAAAAAATATTATAGTTAAAGCGCTTCCTGAAGCAGGAAAACCAACTGATTTTACAGGAGCAGTAGGTAATTTTGACTTTAAAGTAAATCCATCTAAAACCAGTGTAAAAGCAGGAGAGTCTATTGATTTAAAAATAACAGTTTCTGGAAAAGGAAATTTAAAACTCTTCACATTACCCAAACCTATTGTTCCTTCTTCATTAGAAATGTACGATCCACAACATCAAGAAAGCGTACAAACAGCACTTTCGGGTATGACAGGAAATATCCAAGATACCTATACAATTATACCACAAAGCGAAGGGAAATATTTAATTAAACCTATGACTTTTACTTATTTTGATTTAACTTCAAAAAGTTACAAGTCAGTTACTTCTAAAGAAATTACACTATTTGTAGAAAAAGGAAATAACTTAGCTGGCAATACAATAAGTTCAAACAAATCTAAAGTAACAGCTGCTTCTACCTTTGGATTTATAAAAACAAAAACCCATTTACAATCACAAGCTACCTCAGATTTTTTAGGATCAGGTTTGTTTTATATCTTACTAATAATCCCATTTTTAGCCATTCCACTTATTATAGTTTTACGTCGTAAGAAAGAAGAACGAGATGCGGATGTTACAGGAAACAAAATCAAGCTATCCAATAAATTAGCAAAAAAATATTTGTCAGAAGCTCAGAAACAATTAGCCAATAAAGAACCATTTTATATTGCACTAGAACGGGCATTACATAACTTTCTGAAAGCAAAATTATATATAGAGACATCAGATATGAGCAAAGATAAAATTTGTGAATTATTACTTCAGAAAAAAGCAAACGAAGATACTGTAGCCCAATTTATAGCGCTAGTAGAAAGTTGTGAATTTGCTCGATATGCACCTTCAACTAGTACAAGTATTCAAAATGATTATAATCTAGCGGTAAGTATTATTTCCAATTTAGAAAAGCAGATAGTTTAAGTATTAAGAGAGTAAAAAGAAATTTAAATGATGAACAAATAGCCACGTATAGTACTTTTTGTTCTTAGCGGTTAAATAAAATGAAAAAAATATTATACATATTATTGTTTCTTTCTCAATTTGTTTGGGCAAATAATGCGTTTGAAAAAGGAAATGATCTATATCAAAAAGGAAAGTATCAAGAAGCAATTCAAGCCTATGAAAATATACTAGCTCAAGGACAAGAGTCAGCAGAACTATACTTTAATTTAGGCAATTGCTATTATAAACTAAATAGAGTTGCACCAGCTGTTTTTAACTTTGAGAAAGCACTGTTATTAAATCCTAATGATACAGAAATACAAAACAATTTAATATTTGCCCAAAAAATGGCAATTGATGATATTCAAGAAATACCACAAGTTGGTTTTTCAAAAATTATAGCAGATTTCACCTCAATATTTTGCTATGATACTTGGGCTTGGATAACTATTTTTTTAGCCATTTTCACATTACTTTCTTTTGTGATTTATTATTATTCCTATAGCACCAATTTAAAACGAATTTTCTTTACCGGAATCGTATGTGGTCTATTCATGGTTTTATTAAGCCTTTCAGCTGGCTTTTACGAGCAAAATCGTTATCAAAAAGAAAATCCAGCTATTGTTTTTGCTGATATAATAAATGTAAAGAGTGAACCAAACGCCACGGCTACTAATGTTTTTACTTTACACGCAGGTACAAAAGTAAAAATTATTGAAACTCTAGATAATTTTTACAAAATTCAAATAGCAGATTTAAAAGAAGGCTGGCTTGATAGAAGTACCGTAAAAGAAATAAAAAAGTAAAGATACTCTCTTAAGAATTATGTTTATCAGCATAAAATTTAAAAACATATTCAAAAAAATAGACCAAAATTAAATTTTAAAATTCCTACGTCTGAATTTAAAATCCCGTTTTTAAGACTTCTGTTCTAAAAACGGGATTAGTTATTTCATAAATACTTTTTATAAAAGGCTATTTTAATCCAGATTACGCATTAGACTTCGTTGTGAAACAAAATTTTTCAATAAATTCAAGTGCTCACAGAAAATTTTAAAAAAAGAAATAATGAACTATTTTGATCATTATAATTCGAGTACATTCTTGGACTTGAATAAAATAAAGGGGAATTGACGAAGTCTATTCCCTTTGAGTTCTAATGCAGAATTTAGGTTTAAGAAGTAATAAATCCAAAAATGAGAGTATAACGCTACTTTTCTTTGATTATTTGATAACTACCTTGAAAATTGTTTTAAAATTAAGTGTCTACCTGCAATCTTGCAGCTTATCTTATATGAAAAAAGACATCCTTTTAAAATATTAATTATTTTACACTAGCTAATACTTCCTTTACCAAGGCATTTAAATCAATATGACCATAACCTAGACGTACAATTACCATATCGTGAGAAGGTATAATAAATACGCGCTGTCCTTGAAATCCATCAGCATAATACATATTTTTGGGACAATCAGGTAATATTCCAGACCTATTTAACCAAAACTGAGCACCATATTCTCCTTTAGAAGTAGGAGTAGGAGTAGCAACATAATTAGACCAACTAGGATCAAATAATTGTTCTCCATTCCAATTGCCTTTGTGTAAATACAATAAACCAAATTTAGCCCAATCACGAGCATTGGCCCAAGCATAGGAAGACCCTATATAATAACCTGCTAAATCAGTTTCAACCACCATCGAGTGCATTCCGATTTTATCAATCAAAGCAGTATACCAAAAGTCTAAGTACTCTTGATGTGTCTTAAATTGATTGCGGATAATTCCTGAAAGTAAATTTGTAGTACCCGAAGAATAATTCCAGCTAGTATTCGGTTTGTTAACTAACGGTTTTTTTATTTGAGATTTTGTCATATCGCTTTCCTGGAAAAGCATTTTAGTAGCATCTGATATTTCATCATAATTTTCATCCCATTCTAAACCAGAATTCATTTGTAATAAATTGTGAATAGTGATGTTTTTGCGTGCATCATTTTTCCATTCAGAAATAGGAGCTCGCTGATTAATATTTAATTTACCTTGTTTTTGAAGAATACCAAAAAATGTTCCAGTAATACTTTTAGTCATAGACCACCCCAGTAATCTTGAATCTTTTGTAAAATTAGGAGCGTATTTTTCGGCAATAATATGATCTTTATAAACTACAATTATAGCACGAGAAGATCTTTTTCCTTTTTTATTTGGTTCAAATGCTTGAAAAATAGCTTTATTTAATCGGTTATAATCAATGTTTAGAAAATTAGGTTTTAAAGGTTCTCCATTGCCATAAGGAAAAGGAATTTTAGTATCAAGAATAAAATTCCTTTTAGGAACTAAATAAGGTTTTTTAGGATCGTAATCATCATTTACTAATACACTACCTAAGCCCTCACGATATACTGCTTTTCGTTTCTTTAATCCATATACAGAAGCTTCCGCAAATTTTCCTTCATCACTGATTTCATTTTTAGCTAAATCAATTAAATTAATATCATTGTCTGTTTTTTCAATAACAGAAAGAGAACGATTGTCTAAAAAATGAGCAGAAGCCACACTTTTTGCTGAAAATCCAGAAATTAAATCAAGTTTCGGATAATTTTGAAATATCAAAACCCCAGTGGCTCCTATAAAAAGAAGGACAATAACCCCAAATATCTTTTTCATTTTATATAAATTTTAAATTAAGGAAGATACAATACACATTTTATCTCTTTTGATAGAGTTGTTTTTTACAATAGGTATTTCTTAAAAAACATTTACTAAGTGCAAGATAAAGTTTTTTAAAATTATAAAAAATATCTCCATTATCTTTTATATTTGATAAAGAAAGTGATTTACAGTTTTTCAGTTGACTCCAAAAAGATTTTTCTATGCTCATATTTTACTTTTGTAGTCCTGCTATGCCATGTAAAAAAATAAAATCTGGAACAAAATCTCAATTTTTCGCTTCAATCAAAAAAGTTAAGCCACTCCAAAATAAATTTTTATGACTACAATCTTTGATTTACTTTTTACGAAGAAATTTATTAAAGAAGCGCAATATAAGGCAATAAAAGAATATTCTAAATTAGGTGTCTTCTCTATTAGAAACGAGTTGTTGTTTTTAATCTATTTGTCTATTTTGTTTTTTACAAGTGGAATAGGAATCATTATTTATAAAAATATAGATACCATAGGACATATCCTTTTATTGCTATTGTTAGGTATTATTACAACTATTAGCTGCTATTTTAGTTATACAAAATCAAAAGGATTTTCAAAAGAAGAAGTTTTTTATGAAAATCCTTTATATGATTATTTAGTACTTTTTACAACCATTTTAATTTGTACCTTGATAAGCTATTTTCAGTATAATTTTCATATAAAAGAGAATGATTATAGCATAACAACCTTAATTTGCGGGATAATATCCTTAGGAATAGCCTATTATTTTGATAATAAGAAAGCCCTTATAATAAGTATTACTGCATTAGGAAGTTTTGTAGGTTTAACTTTAAAAATTCAAAACATATTAGGATACAATTTTTTAAATGATAAACATTTACTTTTTTCAGGATTAGTATTTGGAACCCTTTTAATAATCTGGCAATATTATTCAGAAAAAAACAAATTAAAGCTTCATTTCAGTTTAGTTATACTAACATTTGCGTTGCATTTACTCTTTTTGACTTGCTTAATAGGAATAGTACAAGAAAAAAATTGGATCTTATATAGCCTCATTCTAGGGCTTGTTACGTACTATTTTTATATAAAAAGTTTACAGTATATCACAATTTCAGGCTATATATTTACTCTGTTTTATAGTTATATAGGACTTAATATAATATTTTTCAAAGTAATATATGAATATGATTTACATATAATTACAGAATTTCTAACTTCAGTAATGCCATTTTATGTAGTGGGCTCAATAATCTTTTTTATTAAACAAATTCGAGATTTTAAAAAGAAAATATATGCTAGCCAGTAATTTTAATACAATTCAAAATCATTTTCTTTTAGAAGAAACACAAAAATTGATTAAACTAGAAATTATAGATCAAAATCAATATGAAAAAATAAAAAAAGAAATAATTACAACTAAAACCAACTCTAATATTTTAATTAGAATCGGATTTTTCTTATTAGGAAATTTTTTAATATCGATCATATTAAGTACCTATACTTTATTTTTATATTTTGGAGATAACTTTAAAATATACGGTTCTTATTTATTTATTTTAGGAATTTTAGGTGTTCTTATCTCAGAAATTTTACGTAATAAAAAATATTTTTCTTACGGTTTAGATGATTCGTTTATATTATCCATCCCTCTTTTTTTTGGGACTTCTATAGCCCTATTTACTGAAAGCATAAATCTTGTTTTTATAACCATTATTTTAACCTCACTTATATCAACCATTCGTTATGTACATACTCCCTCTGTTTTTATTTCTTTAATAAGCTTTACCAGTTATATGGGTTATTTAGTCATTGAAAAGAAAATAATACCTTTCTTTTTATTTCCCATATTATTTTTTATACTGGCATTAGTAATTTACCTTTTACTATTCAAAATAGAACAGCATATAAAATATTTTATCTATAAAAATGTAATTTTTACAGCAAAAATATTTAGTGTGTTATTAGCATACGCATCACTCAACTATTTTTTAGTCAAAGAATTATCTAATATTTTAGTCAAAAACAAACTTTCTAATACCGAAGAAATGCCTTTGGCGACATTGTTTTATATTGCAACCTTTTTTATTCCCATTTTTTATATTTTTTATGGATTAAAAATAAGAGACAGAATTTTTTTTTGTATAGGGTTGCTAAGTTTAGGATTAAGTTTTGAAACAATTCGATATTATTATTTCTTACCAACAGAATACGTATTATTACTTACTGGAATAATCTTATTTATAATAGTTTATTTTTCGATTCAGAAAATTAAAAACAATACGAAGGGAATAACTTTCAAAGAAGATAAAAACCTAAATCCTATGACTTTTGATTTAATAAAAGCGATTTTAATTAATACCCATGTTAATGCAAGTACAGCCATAATACAAAAATCACCTATTGAATTTGGAGGAGGGGATTTTAGCGGAGGAGGGAGCGGTGAAAGTTTTTGAAAACTTTAATAAAAAATCCTAACTAATTAACTAATTTTGCATTTAGAATTTTTCTAAATAATATGTTTGATATCCAAAAAGTTAGAGAAGATTTTCCTATTTTAAACCAAAAAGTAAATGGAAAATCCTTAATATATTTCGACAACGGAGCTACCGCTCAAAAACCAAAGGTAGTCATAGATGCTATTTCTAAGTACTACAATGAAATCAATGCAAATATTCATCGTGGTGTACACACATTGAGCCAATTAGCAACAGATGCCTACGAAGAATCTCGAAACAAAATACAATTACATATTAATGCAAAACATAATTATGAGGTTATTTTTACATCAGGAACTACACAAGGAATTAACTTAGTAGCAAATGGTTTTACAACATTGTTAAGTACAGGGGATGAAATAATGGTTTCGGCATTAGAACACCATAGTAATATTGTGCCTTGGCAAATGTTGTGTGAACGTACTGGTGCTAAATTAGTTGTTATTCCAATGAATGAAAAAGGAGAGTTAATCCTTTCGGAATTTGATAAATTACTTTCTGATCAAACAAAAATTGTTTCACTCAATCATATTTCAAATGCACTAGGAACAATAAATCCTATTGAATATATTATAAAAAAAGCACATCAAGTAGGGGCAGCCGTTTTAATTGATGGAGCACAAGCCACTCCACATCTAAAACCAGATGTTCAAGCTTTAGATTGTGATTTTTATGTGTTTTCAGGACATAAAATTTGTGGCCCAACAGGGGTTGGTATATTATATGGCAAAGAAGAATGGTTAAACAAATTACCTCCTTATATGGGAGGAGGTGAAATGATAAAAGAAGTAACGTTTGAAAAAACTACTTATGCAGGATTACCACATAAATTTGAAGCAGGTACGCCTAACATAGCCGATGGAATTGTTTTAGGTACAGCTATTGATTATTTAAACAAAATAGGTTTTGAAAATATTCAAAAACAAGAAAAAGAGCTGCTATCCTATGCTACTGAAAAATTATTAGAAATAGAAGGATTAAAAATATTTGGTACCTCAGAAAATAAAACCTCAGTTATTTCCTTTAATATCCAAGGCATTCATCCATACGATATTGGCACAATTATAGATAAGTTAGGTATAGCTGTTCGTACAGGTCATCATTGCACACAACCAATCATGAATTTCTTTCAAATTCCAGGCACGGTAAGAGCAAGTTTTTCCTTTTATAATACAAAAGAAGAAATAGATACCTTTATAGAAGCTGTTAAAAAAGCAAAAATTATGTTATCTTAAAAAAATCATACAGATGAAAAAAATAGCACTCACTTTATTTTCGGTTTTCGTTTTATTAGTTTCTTGTAAATGCAAAAAAACAACCTTAGCCCAAACAGAATCAACTCTTGTAAAAAATGAAAAACAGAAAGAGATGGAATCAAAATCAGCTGAAGACCTAATAAAAGAGAAACAAGATAACGGAACACTCGTTGAATATACAGCCAATACAAGGGGCTATTATTTAAGAATTAAACTAACTCAAAACGCTTTGGCTTATACCGAAAATCGTGATACAGATAGTTTTAAACCAATAAGATTAACATCTAACCAAATAGACGAATTGCAAACGTTACTAAAACAAATTGATTTAGCAGCATTAGAAAAATTAAAAGCACCTACAGAATTACGCCACCATGATGGAGCAGCGCATGCAGATATGAAGATAACAAAAAATGGTCAAGAATACCAATCAACAGGGTTTGATCACGGATATCCACCTGTAGAAATTGAAAAATTTGTATCCAAATTACTTTCTTATAAAAAGAACAATAATTAACAGAAATAAATTCTATTAAGAATGACTATAGAAGAAATTCAAAATGAAATTGTAGATGAGTTTTCAATGTTTGATGATTGGATGCAACGCTACGAATATATAATCGAATTAGGAAAATCATTACCTTTAATTGAAGAGCAGTACAAAACAGAGGAAAACGTCATAAAAGGCTGCCAATCTAAAGTTTGGGTATATGCTGAAGAAAAAGAAGGAAATATTGTTTTTACAGCTGATAGTGACGCTATTCTAACAAAAGGAATTATTGGGATATTAATTAGAACATTTTCTAATCAACCCGCACAAGCTATTTTAGATGCCAAAACAGATTTTATAGATGAAATAGGACTAAAGGAACATTTATCTCCTACAAGAGCTAATGGATTAGTATCTATGATTAAACAAATAAAAATGTACGCCTTAGCATTTTTGAGTAAAAAATAGTTTTTTAAAAACACATAAATCTTTAATAAATATCAAAAAGATTTAGTTTAGAAAAAAGAGTATTTATAAAATTATAAAAAAGGTAAACCTAGATTATCAAAAAAATGTTAATCACAAAAACTTAAATACCTTACAAGGTTCAAAAAAATATGGAAGAATTCAACGACAACATTAATTTAGGAGAAGAAGTAGTAAAAGTTTTAAAACGAATTTATGATCCTGAAATTCCAGTAGATATTTATGAATTAGGTTTAATCTATGATGTTTTTGTAAATGAGGACATGGATGTAAAAATTCTAATGACACTAACATCTCCAAACTGCCCCGTAGCAGAAACACTTCCTAATGAAGTAAAAGAAAAAATTGAAAAATTAGAAGCCGTTAAATCATGCGAAGTAGAAATAACGTTTGATCCACCTTGGAGCAAAGATTTAATGAGTGAAGAAGCAAAATTAGAATTAGGAATGCTTTAATTAAGAATTTCATTTTCAGTTCAAAATAAACCGTTTTATTAAGATTGAAAACGAATATTTTAACCTAAATATGGAAGAAATATTAAACAAAGTAGCAAATAGTTCCTTAGAAATATTTGATCTTGAGGATTATTATCCAACAGGAATAAGAACAGCCATTGATATCAGTCAATGGTTAACAGAAGGCTTTTTGTTAAGAGAAAAAGATTTTAGAGAAGCTTTAAAAAATCATAATTGGTCAGAATATCAAGATCATTATTGTGCCATTTATTGTAGTTCAGATGCTATTTTGCCTACTTGGGCTCCTATATTAGTAGCTTCATATTTAGCTAAATACGCCAAAAAAACTATTTTAGGAAATAAAGAAGAAATTGATGTAAACTTATATATAGAAGAAATTCTACGAATTGATTTCAGTAAATATATTGATAAACCAGTAATTTTGAAAGGTTGTTCAAAAAAACCTGTTCCCAAAGAAGCATACATCATGGCAATTACACAATTGCAAAAAGTTGCAAAAAGTATAATGTTTGGTGAAGCTTGCTCTGCGGTTCCAATTTTTAAGAGAACTAAATAAAAATTCACATTATGAAAAAATCACTTTTATGTTTGACATTTTTACTTTGTCAAACTTTCTTCAATGCACAAACAACAGAGGGCGAATTAATAAAAAGAACTTCTGAAACTGAAAAAAAAGCGCAAGACACAACTAACGTAGGCTGGAAAAAAGGAGGTAATTTCAATTTCTTATTTAACCAATCAGCATTTAATGACAAATGGCTTGCGGGAGGTACCTCTAGTATTGCAGGTAATATAAACATTAATTACGATTTTAATTATAAATCAAAAGATCTAATCTGGGATAATAAAGTTATAGTTGCTTACGGATTAACTAAAATAAAAGAGGCTAATATTCGAAAGTCAGATGACCGATTACTCTATAATTCTGTATTAGGAAAAAGAGCAGAAGGCTATTGGTTTTATTCTGCTTTCTTAGATTTTAAAACACAAATGGATTCCGGTTTTGATACCAACGGAAGTAGAATATCTCATTTTTTCTCTCCAGCTTATTTACAAATGGGACCTGGTATGATGTGGAAAAAACATGAAAATTTTAAATTTAATATAGCTCCGGCAACGGCTCGTTTAGTAGTAGTACATTCTCATTTTACTGAAAATGGTAGTTCTTTCGGTGTTGAACAAGGAAAAACAACTCGTTTTGAATTTGGTGCTGGTTTACAAGGATATTATAAGTTTAAATTAATGGAAAATGTTACTTGGGAAAATATTTTAAACTTATATTCTAATTACTTAGATAAACCAAGAAATATAGATATTGATTACCAAGCAAATTTAGCAATGAAGATTAATAAATATATATCTACAAACCTAGCCTTTCAAGCGATTTATGATGACAATGCAGTAGGAGCTTTTCAAATTAGACAAGTGTTTGGTTTAGGCTTTAACTATGGATTTTAATAAAGCTTTTTAGTATAAAATATTCGTTTTTTAAAACTGTCCAAAAAGTAACCAACTAACGTTAAGTTTACTTCTTCAATAACCTAAAAACATAAGATAATTAATATAATCTGTTATTAGACCCTTTTACTTCCTGAATCTTTAATTTAATGGAGTAAAAATAGAAATGAAGTAAAAAACGAGTCGTCTTTCTGGACAGTTTTTTTAATCGCCATATATTTTCATAATACGTACTTATCAATTGAATTATAGGCGACATCTAAAAATAACCTAGCTTTCCAGTTTTTCGAGGACAGTAGAAGTCTTAATTATAAAGGCTATGTAATTTGCCTATTCACTTCGGTTCAGATCAAAAACATATTTCATTTAACCCAGATTCCGTATTAGACTTCGTTGTGAAACAAAATTTTCAATAAATTTAAGTGCTCCTCAAAAAAAAGAAGAAGAATTAAAAAACCATTTTGATGATTAAAATTTGAGTACGTGCTTGAATTAGAAGAAAAATAAAGAGGAATAGATTTACTCCGTTAATTATACCTTGAGTCTAATGCGAAATTGGGGGTTAAATATTTAAAATATGTTTTCAAAAATCAAATTGTCAAAGAATAAAAATAAAGGGCAATAAAAAGAGGCGTTTTTTCTATTTTTGTAAGAAATTAGATTCTTATAAAATGAAAATTTTTGTCACAGGAATAGGAACAGATGTAGGAAAAACAGTTGCATCAGCTATTATTACACAAGCTTTAAAAGCGGATTACTGGAAACCCATTCAAGCAGGTGATTTAGATAATTCCGACAGCCATAAAATAAAGGCAAGAGTAGCAAATACCAATCTAGAAATTCACCCCAATGCTTACGCGTTAAATACGCCAGCAAGTCCACATCTTGCAGCAACAATTGATAATATTACCATAGATTTAAAAAAAATTATAGAACCTACCACAAACAATCATTTAGTAATTGAAGGGGCAGGTGGGGTTTTAGTACCATTAAATGAAACGGATTGTGTTATAGATTTGATTCAACCAGATTATAAAGTAGTGGTCGTTTCTAGACATTATTTAGGAAGTATTAATCATACTTTAATGACTTTAGAGTTACTTAAAAATAGAAATATAAAAGTTGCAGGAATTATCTTTTCAGGTGATCAAAATCCTTCAACAGAAACAATTATACTAGATAAAACAGGAATACAAATGATCGGGCGCATAGATAATGAACCTTATTTTGATGAAAATGTAATTTCGTACTATGCAGATAAATTTAGAGAAAATTTGTTGAAAATTTAAGTCTTCCAACATATCACGTTTTACCTCGTTAAACAAAACTATTTTATGACTCTATCCGAAAAAGATCAACTGTATAATTGGCATCCTTATACACAACATCAAACCATAGGGATACTACCCGCCATAGTAAAAGGAAAAGACGCCTTGCTATGGGATGAAAAAAATAAAGAATATATAGACGCTATTGCTTCTTGGTGGGTAAATCCTTTTGGACATTCAAATGAATTTATAGCAAAAGCCATTTATGATCAATTAACCACTTTAGAGCATGTCTTATTTGGTGGTTTCACACACGACAAAGCTGTACAATTAGCAGAAAAATTAGTAAAAATATTACCATCTAATCAAAAAAAGTTTTTTTATTCAGATAATGGATCAACAGCCGTTGAGGTAGCTATAAAAGCTTCATTTCAATATTTTTTTAATAAAGGAATTAAAAAAGATACCATTATAGCTTTTGAAGAGGCTTTTCATGGCGACACCTTTGGTGCTATGGCAGTAAGTGGAATAGGTTTGTTTACAGAAGCTTTTCAAGATTCATTAATCAGAGTTATTCGAATTCCTGTTCCTATAAAGGGAAAAGAAGAAGAAACAAAAAAAGCCCTTCAACAAGCATTAGTAGACAATCAAGTAGCAGCATTTATTTTTGAACCGCTGGTGTTAGGCGCAGCAGGAATGATAATGTATGATCCTGTTATTTTAGATGAATTAATTACAATTTGCCAGCACAACTCAGTTTTTACTATAGCGGATGAAGTTATGACAGGATTTGGTAAAACAGGTAAACTTTTTGCCTGTAATTATTTAAAAGAAAATCCTGATATGATGTGCTTATCCAAAGCATTAACAGGAGGAACAATTCCAATGGCTATCACGTCTTTTACAGAAACCATTTTTAATGGATTCAAAAATGAATCCGTTAATCATGCCTTTTTTCATGGGCATACATTTACAGCCAATCCAACAGGTTGTGCCGCAGCTATAGCGAGTATTGAATTACTACAAAGGAGTGAAACACAAACAAATATTGATAGAATTTATCAAAATCATTTAATATTTCAAAAAAAAATTAATTCACATCCAAAAGTTAAAACTACCCGAGTAATGGGGGTAATTTTTGCTTTAGAAATTGTAACAGATCAAGAAGTTACCTATTATGGATCTATTCGTAATACACTATATAACTTTTTTATAGATAAAGGAGTTATACTCCGACCTGTAGGGAATATAGTGTATATATTACCGCCTTATATCATAACAAATCAGCAGTTAAAAAAGATATATGATACGATTGAAGAAGCACTAGAAATTATATAATTCTACTGCAAAAAAAACGTTAAAAAACACAAACTTATCTTAAAAGAGATCGTAAGCTAATCTAGTTAACAAAAAATAACGTAAATTTAGTATGTTCTATAAAGTTAAAGGTTGTTTTACTCTATCATTTAGGACTGTTTAAAATAGATAATACTTTATTATAGGGACAAAAAGATCGCAATCTTGTTGTTTCAACCAAATGGAGGCTCAAACGAAGTGAATAAGCAAAGTAAATCACATACTTTTATAATATAGCTTATTTTAGTTGTTCGAGCAAAGTTTTTGGGGTTTCTGTTGTCCGTTAGAAATAAACTAGGCATGAAATGATTGCTTTTAGACGTTTTTGTTATGTTGTAATTTATAATACTTAATATTTGATAGCGGAGCGTAAAATACGTTTTTGAAAATAGTCTTATTTACAATGAAGTGGTTTGAATTTTTTTGATTGAAGCAAAAAACAGGAATTACTGTTCCACATCTAGCTTTTGTACAGCACAGTTCGGTACAGAGTAAATAATAGGTGAAATATCGAGCAGAAAGACCATCTTGCAGCCAATTGAAAAGTTTAAACTACTTCAATCTTATTGAGTTCTTTTAATAAAAAAACAAAATAGATTCTATTCAGTATTGTTTTTGTACGATTTTTTTTAAAAATAAATAGGAATGCTTTTTTAAAAAAGATTTACCTTTGTTTTAATGTTGAATAGTATGACTAAACTTAAACATCAAATTCATCTTGGGGATTTTGATCAAGTAGATTATGACCTACTTGCTATTCATACTAGTTTAGAAGATTATAGATTGGCTTATAAGATCAATCAAAATTTAGGAATTTTACTTTCCAAAAATGAAAACGAGATTCCTGTCGAAATCAATAAACAATTGGCTACTTTTTCTAGATTTACTTATGAAGATGATGAGGCAATGATGATTTGGGATCTAATACAAAATAAACAAGAAATAGAACTACCATCTTCTGTTATAGGAAATTCATTATTTCAAGAAAATAGCATTATAACCCAGGTAAATTTGGTAACAGATTTAAAAAAAGTTGATTTTGTATTAAAAATAGAACATGATGAACAAATAGAAATAAAAGAAATAATTTATAAGTTGAATAAAATTGATTTGATTTCTGCTGTTTATGAAGTAAATCCAAATGAAATTAAATCTAAAAATAATTTGATATTTTAAGAATGCGTACACACAAAAAAACAAAGATAGTAGCAACTCTAGGTCCAGCCTGTAGTTCTAAAGAAATGATTAAAAAAATGATGGATGCTGGTGCTGATGTATTTCGTATCAATTTTTCCCATGCAGACTATACGGATGTTGCAGAACGTATACGTATTATTCGAGAATTAAATGAAGAATATGGTTATACAACGGCCATACTAGCGGATTTACAAGGGCCTAAATTGCGTGTAGGAGTAATGAAAGAGGATGTGGTTGTAAATGAAGGCGATTTAGTTACTTTTCAAACAGTAGAAGATGTACCTGGAACTCCTGATAATATATACATGACCTATAAGGCATTTCCCCAAGATGTAAATCCAGGAGAACGTATTTTATTAGATGATGGAAAACTAATTTTTGAGGCAGTATCAAGTAATATTGAAACGAGTCGAGTTGTTTGTAAAGTAATCCAAGGAGGGCCATTAAAATCTAAAAAAGGAGTTAATTTACCCAATACAAAAGTATCATTACCCGCTCTTACCGAAAAAGACATCCGAGATGCCTTATTTGCAATTGAAAATAAAGTAGACTGGATTGCGTTATCCTTTGTACGAACACCAGAGGATCTTAAAGATCTAAAAGAATTGATTGAAGAAAATTCTGATCATAAAATTCCTGTCATAGCTAAGATAGAAAAACCAGAAGCTATTGAAAATTTAGATAAATTAGTAGCCCAATGTGATGGTTTTATGGTAGCACGTGGCGATTTAGGAGTAGAAATGCCAGCACATGAAGTGCCATTAATTCAAAAAAAATTAATTAATCGTGCCAAATTAGCTCGTATACCTGTAATTGTAGCAACTCAAATGATGGAAACGATGATTACAAGTCTTACTCCTACTCGTGCAGAGGTAAATGATGTTGCCAATTCAGTAATGGATGGAGCAGATGCCGTTATGTTATCAGGAGAAACATCAGTAGGTAATTATCCTGTACAAGTAATTGAAAAAATGACGCAAATTATTGAGGCAGTTGAAGATTCGCCGTTAATTCATGTGCCTCAAAAACAACCACAAGTAAAAACAAATCGTTTTATAACAAAACATATTTGTTATCACGCAGCTATTTTAGCGGGCGATATAGGAGCTAAAGCGATTACAACATTAACAAATAGTGGTTATACAGCTTTTCAAGTTTCTGCTTGGAGACCTAATGCACATGTTTTAGTTTTTACATCTAATCCTCGTATTTTGACTCAGTTAAATTTGTTATGGGGTGTTCATGCCTTTATGTATGATAAATTTGTTAGTACAGATGATACAATAGATGACATTAATGAAATAGCGGTACAAAAAGGATTTGTAAGTCAAGGAGATATCCTTGTCAATTTAGCGGCAATGCCTGTTGTAGCAAAAGGAATGGTAAATACCTTAAGAATTTCTGAAATAGAATAAAAAAAGATCTTATTAGAAATCAAACCGTAGTTGAATTACTACGGTTTTTTTTATTTCTGTATTTAAATTAGAAACGGATATACCGAGTAAACGGACAGAATCCTTCATGCGATCTTGATAAAGAAGTTCTTTAGCTGTATCTAAGAGTAAGTTTTGATCGGAAACAAAATAAGGAAGTGTTTTACTTCTTGTTTGTTGTGTGAAATCAGAATATTTTATTTTAAGAGTTATTGTTTTGCCAGATAATTTATGTTTTTGAAGCCTCTTAGCTAATTCATTAGCAATACGTTCTAGTTTTTCTTCCATAAAAATTTCGGAAGTTAAATTAGTATAAAAAGTGTGCTCTGCTGCAACAGATTTAGAAGCTCTATTGGGTTTAACAGGACTATTAGAAATACCTCTAACGAGATAATAATAATGTTTGCCACTTTTACCAAAATATGTTTCTAAATATTCTAATGTTTTAGATTTTAAATCTTGGCCTGTGTAAATTCCTAATTGGTACATTTTTTCGGCAGTTACCTTTCCAATACCATAAAATTTTTTAATGTCTAAACTTTCTAAAAAAATGGTTACTTCATCAGGATGAATGGTTTTTTGACCATTAGGTTTGTTGTAGTCAGAAGCTATCTTAGCTACAAATTTATTAACGGAAATACCAGCAGAAGCAGTTAATCCTACTTCATTAAATATACGATACCTAATTTCGGAAGCTATAAGAGTTGCACTAGGATTGTTTTTTTTATTCTGAGTGACATCCAAATAAGCCTCATCTAAAGATAAAGGCTCTACTAAATCAGTATATTCAAAAAATATCTTTCGAATCTTTAAAGAAATTTCTCGATATCTTTCAAATCGAGGTTTTATGAAGATTAAGTTAGGGCATAATCGTTTAGCTTGCATACCCGTCATGGCACTTCGTACACCAAATTTTCTAGCTTCATAACTAGCAGCAGATACCACTCCTCTAATTTCGCTACCTCCCACAGCTATTGGAAGACCTATCAGTTCAGGATGATCCATTTGTTCAACAGACGCATAAAAGGCATCCATGTCTATATGAATTATTTTACGAATAAGGCTTTCCATATTGCAAAATTACTAATGTTTAAGTAAAAGTTAATAGATTTTAAAAACTTAGAGTATCTTCGTGGGCTTATTTACAAAATTATATGATTGAAATAGAACGTAAATTTTTAGTTACAAATAATCAGTTTTTAGAAAAGTGTCAGTCTCAAAATAGAATTGTTCAAGGGTATTTGAGTTCAGTTCCAGAAAGAACAGTTCGAGTACGAATAAAGGGAGATAAAGGATATATTACGGTAAAAGGAGCTAGTAATATATCCGGAACTTCTAGATTGGAATGGGAAAAAGAAATTTCTTTAAAAGAAGCAGAACTACTTTTGCCTCTTTGTGAAAAAGGTGTGATTGATAAAGTACGCTATGAAGTTTTTTTTGAAAAACACCTTTTTGAAGTAGATGTTTTTTTAGGTTTAAATGAAGGACTTGTTTTGGCAGAAATAGAATTACAAACAGAAAGTGAAGTTTTTGAAAAACCTTCTTGGTTAGGATTGGAAGTTACTTCGGATTCCCGTTTTTATAATGCCTATTTGAGTAGACATCCTTATAAAGATTGGCAAGAAAAAGTTTAATTTTTTTCTTTTTTTAATACTATTTCAATCTTTACAGGCATTTCTCCTGCTCCTTTTCCTTTAGCTAATTGATGAAAAGCTTTATGAGATAAGTCTATTTCCCGACCGCGGATATGGGGTCCACGGTCATTTATTTTTACAATTATTTTACGACCGTTTTTTAAATTGGTTACTCGAACCCTTGTTCCAAATGGAAGTTTACGGTGTGCAGCAGTTAGTTTATGATTGTAAAAACGTTCACCACTAGCTGTTTTTCTCCCGTTAAAGCGATTGGCATAATAAGAGGCATGTCCTTTGCTTTTGTAAAGCTTATAATTATAAAGACCTTCTTCTGTGGATAAACTATCTAAAAGAGGCAAAGAATCTTTTTTAATCGTATCCTGAACAATTTTAATCGGCTCAAAACGAGCAGAATCAAATTTTCTAAATGAAAATTTTGATGTCATAAGAAGGGCAAGTAGTGTAGATATGCCCATTAAGATACGATTAATCATAATTTTATTCATTAAGTATTATACTATATAAAAAAATAAGCCCATTAAAAGGGCTTATAAGTTTCTTATGATAACCATGATGACCATGGAATACGAGATAATATTAAGATAAATCCAATGCTATAAAAAATAGCTATTTTTTTGAATTTATCATGACTTGTTTCCATTTTTTTATGTTTTGACCATCCAATTGTTATACAAGCTATGGCAATTAGATTTATTAAAGGATGCTCCATAGAAGTAAGTCTTAAAGCGGCTTCTTTCATATTAAAGCCTGATAAGCCAAGTGGGGAAACAAAGTATAAAATAATCCCTACTAAAAATTGAATATGTGTGCCGACTAAGCCAAATAGAGCAATTTTTCTATCTTTAGCAGTAAATTCTTTACTAGAAGAATTGCCTAAAAAACTATTAATAATAGCAAAAACTAATAATGTTAAGGCTACATAGGCCCATCCTGAATGAAATTTTTGTATGAATTCGTACATTTTAAAGGTTTTGGTTTACACAAATATAGTTAAAAAAATAGATGAATAGAAAAATTGAGGTACATGTCTTGTTTGAAAAAGACTACAGTTATCATTTAGACTGTAGTTCTTCATTCATTTTTCTTTCCAGTTCTGCTTGAAATTCTTCCATTACAGGTTTTACAGTGCTTTCTGGTAAATCAGCAATCCGAATATACATCAGTCCGTCAATAGCATTGTTAAAGAGAGGATCTACATTAAAAGCAACTACTCGAGCATTTTGTTTGATATATTTCTTGATTAGAACAGGCAAGCGTAGATTACCTGGTTCTACTTCGTCTATGATTTTGTCAAATTTATTCAAGTCAGATTCTGCTTCGTTAAATACAAAATCTTTATCAGCGTCTTTTAATTTTACCTTGTATTCTTTTTTAGGATGAATATATTGTGCAATATAAGGATCGTAAAAATTAGATTTCATGAATTCAATCATCAATGATTTTGAAAATTCTGAAAACTGATTACTAATACTTACTCCACCTATTAAAAACTTGTGTTCAGGATGTCTTAAAGTAGTATGTACAATTCCTTTCCACAATAAAAATAAAGGCATTGGTTTCTGTTGGTATTCATTGCATATAAAGGCACGTCCCATTTCGATTGACTTGCTCATCATATCGTAAAGTTCGGGTTCAAAACGGAATAAGTTTTGTAAATAAAAACCGTTTATTCCATATTTGGCAAAAATTCTAGATCCTAATCCCATGCGGTAGGCACCTGCAATTTGTTTCGTATCATCATCCCATAAGAACATGTGATGGTAATAGTTGTCAAATTCGTCCAAATCAATAGATTCGTTAGTCCCTTCGCCAACGGCTCTAAAAGTGATTTCTCTTAAACGTCCTATTTCGTGTAGGATATTAGGTATTTCATCGGCTTCTGTTAGAAATACTTCATAATTTTTACTTTGAAGTAATCGAGCCTCTTTTTTTCGAAGTTTAGCTACTTCTTCAATCATTTTTTCTTGATTGGCTCCTGTTACAATTGCTTTTGCAGGTTTTGAAGTAGGTTTTAAAATAGGTGCTTCAAAAAGCTTTTTTTCTTCGGCAAAAGCATTAGCAAGCATATACGTTTTTTTGCGTAAAAAATCCGTATAGTCCTCTAAAGTCGTATATTCATTCTGTTCGGTTACTGAAATAGGTTTTCCTATTCGAACTTTTATGACACGATCTTTTTGAGTTAATAATTCAGAAGGAAGTTTGGCTGTTCGTAAGGTGCTACTTAGTTTAGATAAAAAGTAAAATAATTTACTATTTTTAGCGTGAAAATAAATAGGCACAACAGGAACTTGTGCTTTTCTGATAACTTTAATAGCCCCTTCTTCCCATTCTTTATCTACTATAAGTTTTCCGTCTTTATAGGTCGAAACTTCACCAGCAGGAAACATACCTAATGGTTTGCCGTCACTTAAATGACGAAAAGTTTCTTTTAAACCAATTACACTCGATTTAGCATCCTTATGATTTTCAAAAGGATTGACAGGCATAATGTAAGGTTTTAAAGGTTCTATACGGTGTAGTAAGAAATTGGCAATAATTTTAAAATTAGGCTCACGTTCAAGCATTAATTTTAAAAGTAATATACCATCTATGCCTCCTAGTGGATGGTTGGAAATAGTTATATAAGGACCTTCCTTAGGTAATCTCTTTAGATCTTCTTCGGGAATCTCAAACTTAATCTGGAATTCGTCCAAAATTGCATTCAAGAATTCTACATCCGATAGATGTTTATTCCTATCATAAATTTTATTTAATGTTGATATCTGAAGCGCTTTCATTAACAACCAACCCGAAAAAGTCCCTACGGGGCCATAATTATCCGTTTTAATTGCTTTTGCTACTTCTTTGGCAGTTACTAAACCCATTTATATTTACGATTAATGCAAGTTGCAAATATAGCAAAAGTCGTATAATATGTAATGGTTTAACAATGAATCATTTATTTTTTTATTAAATCCGTTCAGATTTGTTTGATATTCAAATGTTTGTTAATTGTTTAAAAAAAATAGTCGAGACTCCTAAAATATTCTATACTTTTGGAAAAATCAATTATGCTATGAATAATGGATTAATAGTATTCATAATGAGTGATTTAGTTTTAATTTGTTAATTCTTTTTAATGAAAATTATATCATACAACGTAAATGGTATTCGCGCTGCCATTACAAAAGGTTTTTTAGAGTGGTTGCAAGCAGCAAATCCAGATGTAATTTGCTTACAAGAGATAAAAGCAACACAAGATCAAATTCCAGTAAAGGATATTGAATTAGCGGGTTATCCTTATCAATATTATTTTCCCGCAGAAAAAAAAGGATACAGCGGAGTTGCTATTCTTTCCAAAATAGAACCTAAAAAGGTTGTGTACGGAACAGGTATTGAACACATGGATAAGGAAGGACGGAACTTAAGATTAGATTTTGAGGATTGTTCTATTATGAGCTTATACTTACCTTCTGGTACGAATATAGATAGATTAGAACATAAGTTTATGTATATGGATGACTTTTATAGTTATATAGATGAACTTAAAAAAGAGGTGCCTCATCTTGTAATTTGTGGTGATTATAATATTTGCCATGAAGCTATTGATATACATGATCCTATACGAAATGCAAAAGTTTCTGGATTTTTACCAGAAGAAAGAGCATGGCTGGATAAATTTATAAAATCAGGATTTATAGATAGTTTCCGTTTTTTTAATACAAATCCGCATCATTATAGTTGGTGGAGTTATCGTGCTAATGCACGTGCCAATAATAAAGGCTGGAGGATTGATTATTGTTTGGTAAATGAAAAATTACAAGATAGAATGAAACGCGCTTATATTTTGCCAGAAGCGAAACATTCTGATCATTGTCCTGTGTGTGTAGAATTTTAATAAACCCCAAATCTTTTGAATTATGATAAAAAAAACTTCTATAGGATTACTATTGTTAGCACTAAGTACTTCCTCTTGTGTTTCAAAAAAGATATACACTGATTTAGAAAATAAGTTTGCTGAACTTAAAAAAGAACGTAATGCTTTAGCAGATGAAAATGAATTGCTTAAATCAGGTAAAAGCCAAGCAGATTTAAATTTAACAAAAGTAAAAGCAGAGCTAGAAAAAATAAAAGCGGAACGCGATAAATTAGCAGCAGATTATACAGCTACTTCTAACAACTTAGCTACTTTACAAAATTCATATAATGCTTTAGAAAAGAATAGTGACGAGGCATTAAAGGCTAATATGGATAAAAATCGGGAGTTGTTAGCACAATTAGAAGCAAAGGAAAAAGCCTTGGCTGCTGAAAAAGCACGTTTAGATAAATTAAGTAAAGAGTTTAAAGATCGTTCAGATCGTGTAACAGAACTAGAAAATTTAGTGGCTGCTAAAGAAGCCTCTATGAAGAAATTAAGAGAAACTTTAGCAAAATCATTAAAAGCTTTTGAAGGGAAAGGTCTCTTAATCCATCAGAAAGACGGTAAAGTATACGTTTCGATGGAAAACAAATTATTATTCGAATCAGGAAGTTGGACAGTAGGAACAGAAGGTAAAAAAGCAGTTGATTTAGTTTCAAAAGTTTTAGCTGATAATCCTGATATTTCAATTTTAATAGAAGGACATACAGATAACGATAAGATAAACGGAACGTTAGGAGGAGGAGTTGAAAATAACTGGGATTTATCTACTAAACGAGCTACAGCTATTGTAAATTTATTATCGTCTAATCCAAAGATTAAAAAAGAAAACTTAACAGCCGCTGGACGTAGTGAATATAGCCCATTAGTATCAAATGAATCGACAGAGGGGAAAGCTAAAAATCGTCGTATTGAAATTATTTTAACCCCTAAATTAGATGAATTAACAAAAGCATTAAATGAATTATAAAGAAACACGGAGTAAAGACTTTAAATAGAAAGTGAGTTCTTTAAATTTGAAATGCCTTTTAGGTGAAATAAATTAAAAGTTTATAAATGAAATATATCCAATTGCCTTACACTGGGTTAGAAGTAAGTGATATTTGCTTAGGAACAATGACTTTTGGAAATCAAAACTCAGAATCAGAGGCACATGCTCAAATGGATTATGCCTTTGAAAGAGGAATTAATTTTTTTGATACAGCCGAAATGTATCCAATAGGAGGAAATGCGAAACTATTTGGAAATACAGAACGCTATATTGGAAGTTGGTTTAAAAAAAAAGGAAAGCGAGATCAAGTTATTTTAGCAACCAAAATTGCGGGGCCCAATAGAGGCTTAGATTATATTCGTCAACCATTAGATTTTTCAAAAAAAAGTTTACACCAAGCAGTTGATTTAAGTTTAAAAAATCTACAAACAGATTATATAGACCTTTATCAAATGCACTGGCCTGAAAGGGTTATGAATATGTTTGGTAAAAGAGGTATGACCGAAATGGATAGCCAATGGGAAGATTCTATTTTTGAAATATTAACGGTTTTTGATGGTTTGATTAAGGAAGGAAAAATTAGAAATATTGGAGTTTCTAACGAAAATCCTTGGGGAGTTATGCGTTATCTGATAGAAGCGGAAAAGCATAATTTGCCTAGAATAGCCAGTATACAAAACCCCTATTCTTTATTAAATAGACTTTTTGAAGTGGGACTTTCAGAAATTTGTATGCGTGAAAAGTTAGCTTTACTAGCTTATTCTCCTTTAGCATTTGGATTTCTTACAGGGAAATATTTAAACGGAACGCCTAAGGATTCACGTATGGGGAAATTTCCAAATTTTACTCGTTATACCAATGAAAATTGTTATAAGGTAACAGCCAAATATCAAGAATTAGCCCATAGTCTTGGGCTTACTTTAACCGAGTTATCTATAGCCTTTGTGTATCATCAATCCTTTGTAACTTCTACCATAATAGGGGCAACCTCATTAGACCAGTTAGAAGAAAATATTAATGCTTTTGAGGTTAGACTTACTGATGAGGTAATAGCAGAGGTTAATAAAATACAAGAGCTACATCCTAATCCAGCACCATAGAATAGGAATGTTTTATATACCATAATTAAGACTGTTCAAGCATTAAATGAAACAATATCTAAAAAAATAAAAGGAATTATCAATCCTTATTTTTTATAAGTTTTAAGATATTCTTGAACAGTCTTTTAATAAATTATAGATTATTAATTATTTTATCTTTAGGATATTTAACAGTATAACTGATTCGTATTTTTTGAGTTTCATTTGGTTTTAATTGAAGATCCCAAGTTAAAATTCCTGTTTCTTGATTTACTTTTGCGCCATCCTTCTCTGTAAGTTCTATTTCTATTTCTTTGTCCGTTGAAAGAGGGTATTGATCTTTTAAAATAATATTAATCGATTCTTTTTTATTATTTCGAACGATAATATCATAAGTAAATGTTTGTTCTTTTTTAGAAGATAAGAAACGAATACCTGATTTATCGATTACTTTTTCCCTTTTAATAGATACTTTTTTGTCACGTCCCATACTTAAATGAAGAGTGTCTGATGTTTGATTCGGATTAATATATGTTTTTCCAACATGTAGTCCCTCAAAAACAATATTGGCTTCGCCTGCCAAGAGATTGTATTTAGTATAATCTTTTATCTCAGCCATTAAAAAAGCTTCTTTTTCTATTTTTGGAGCAGTATAGTATTTAAATGAAGCAGGAATTTTAAAATCTTTAAGAGAAACACTATGTGCTTTACCATTTGATATAATATCGTATGGGATATCTATTTCAAAAGAAGTTTGTAATTGATTCTCTACAATATCTGTATAACTACTTATAGAAGAAGGAACCTCTAGAGCTGCCTCTGTTTCCATTTTACTCATTTGTACATCTGCTGCTCGACCCTGTAATTGATTAGATATTCCTTTTTTTTGTTGATATTGTGAATATCCATAGGTAAGAAACCAGCTGTTTAGAATAGGAGCTTGATTGTTTTGATTGGGATTTCCAGAAGACAATGTGAGTTTAATCTTTTTCCAGTCAATTCCAGTAGTTTGATAAACTTGTGCTTTGTAAATTAAATTAATAGAATCTTTTATACTTTCTGTACGAAGATCATAAAAAGGAATCCAGCTAGCGTTGGGCGTTATATATGAAATTTCTAAAGGTATGTTTCCTGCTGAAGTATTCATAAGTTGCAAAACTAATTTACCTGTAGCTATTTTTTCATCTTTTGAATTATCTATCTCAAGTTTAGTATTTAACAGTTTTAATCGTTCTGTTAATTTTTTTTCTTTTTCTTCAAGAACGTTAATGTTATTACTCGTTTCAGTTCGTTTTATTTTGTAATATTCAACCATTTTAGATAGTTCTAGAACATTTAAACCTGAATTTTGACCGTAAACTTGTTGATTTTTATCTAATAGTTCAATTGTTTTTTGTTCAGAAATACGAATATTCGTTACTTTATTTATTTCCTTTTGAAGTAGTGTAATACTATCTTTTACTCTTTTTATTTCAGGAGAACTTTCATTTGTATCGTATTCAGAAATATAATCATTAGTAAATTGTATAGATAAAATAGTAACATGAGAAGGGGCACTTATTTGAACAGAATTTTCATTTAAATAATTGGCCACATTTTTAATGACTATTTCATGAGTACCGTTTGTTAACGGGATATGGGTCTGATGAATTATTTCGGCTGAATTGAAATAAACAGTTGCTTCTTTTATTTTTGCTTGAGTAAAAATAGGTTTTTGTGCCCAAGCAAAAAAAGAAGTCAATAAAATAAATTTTATAAAAATCTTTTGCATAATATGTAGTTTGTATCTTAATAAGTAGACAATTTACTGCAAAAGGTTGGAAATGAAAGAATAATTAATCTAAAATCTTTTTTACAGGAAGCATCGCACTGTCTAAAAAGGTTGTATCTTTTGGTATTCTAATACGTAGTAAATTCCTTGCTTTTCCCGATATATATATAGGTATTGATTGTCCAATGGTATCTTCAGTACTTATTAAAGCCCTTTTTAACATTAGATTTTTTATAAATTTTTGATGTCTTTCAGCACCTGATTTTTGTTTTCCCTCTTCGTTGAATTGGTACATAAACTTTTTGGGTTTAGGAACTATAGAAGCTAGAAATAAGCATTCGTTTAAGTTGAGGTATTGTGGTTTTTTTTGAAAATAAAACGCTGCGGCTTCACTTATTCCGTAGATATTAGGTCCCCATTCGATAATATTAAAATAGACCTCCAGCATTCTTTGTTTAGATGCAATTTGATTGTTTTCTAAAATATAAACAAGTAGTATTTCTTCGAGTTTTCTAGATAATGTTTTTTCGCGTGTCAAAAAAACATTTTTTACTAATTGCATACTGATAGTACTGGCCCCTCTGGCAAAACGTTTAGTACGGATATTCTTAATAATAGATTGTTTAAAAGCTTCTGTAATAAATCCTCGGTGTCTAAAGAAAGAAGGATCTTCACTTGTTAAGACAGCATTTTTGAGATAAGCAGGAATAGAATCATAAGGCGTAAAATGAGTATTACTATTACCTACCCAAATAGGACGTTGAGGGATTCCATTTTCAATAGCTCTGTATTCAAATTCAGAATTTAATTTTTCCAAATTAGCTTGTCCATATTTTAAAATATATAAATTATTCTTGTTTAGTTTACTATCAAAAATTAATTGATGTGGTTTGTTAATATTCACTTCAAAGTTTAAATGATAGTCAAAATCACCCAGTGCTTCCATTCCTTCAAAATGGCTAAAAAGTCCTGTAGGAAGTGATGTAATAAAGTCTTGTGCTCTGATTTTTTCTAAATCTAATTTGAGTTTATAAAGAGTATCTTCGGCTGTATTATATTCTAAATAAGGTTTGACTTTTATTTTGTTCAGTCTAGCCAAAGAATTTTGGCTAAGTGAAATGAAATTACTACCTAATACAAATTGATAGTCAAATTCAGCTTCCTTAATAACGACATCTTTATGGGCTATTTTAGGATGGTTAATCGTTAAGTTATTTATAGATGCTAATCCATTAATCGTTAATTCGCCAAAATTCATATCAATCCGATCCACTTTTAAACGAATTTTATCAAAGCCCGTTTTAAGCCCCCATTTTTCTTGTAAATAAGGAAGTGTTATTTGCGAAGTATCAGCAGACTGTATTAGTAAATCAGTTTGTTTTTTACGAGCATTGGCGTATCCTTGTATATTCCATTTTTGATAAAAATGATCCGTTGCAATTTGTATTTGAGTGTTTAACTTTTCATCTTTTAAAGAAAGGTTTTGCATTTGAAAAGTTAATTTTTTATCCATATCCTGTACTCGAAGTGTTAAATTTTGCAAGCGCATTTCGGTTGGGATGAGGTTTAGTAGTTGGGTTAAAACACGGTTAGCTAGTTTAGCATAATTGCGTTTTCCATTAGTTATTTCCTCCGATTTGTCTTTTTTAAGAAAAGTACTAAAATTAGTACCCCTTTCATTTTTTACTAATTGGATAAAACCATTTTCAATTTTTAAATTTTGAAGTTGTAGATCGCCTGTAATAATTTTAAAAAGATTAATTTCTGTTTCAATTTTTTTGACAGATAGTAATGTATCCTTATTTAGGGGAAGTATTTGAATATTTTCTAAGGTAATACTAGAGGTGCCTGTAAATGAGGCTTTTTGTATTTGGAAAGTCGTTTCGTAATCTATTTTAAACTTGTTTTGAGTTTTTAAAATAGCTTGTTCTAACAAGGAATCACGAAAAAAGTAAATGACACTTAAGAATAGTACAAGTATAATAGGTAATATTTTAATAAATAAAAAGAACCATTGCTTTTTTGTCTTCATAAATCAAGTTATTGGGGTAATAAAGCTATAAAATTGTCTACTTCTTTTTTTTGTTTAGCATATTTTTGTTGAAGAAGACCTTCTTTTTCCATACGGTTATAGTATTCTAGTGCTTTGTTGGCAAAAAAGAGTTGTTGGTTGTTAGCTGGATTAGGTATTTTGGAATAAGTTTTATGAAAAAGCATTTCATAATAGGCTTGCCATTCTCTTTCATTTTTATCCCAAACTAAGTTATTAGGTGCTTTTTGTCCTACATGTATCATCTCGTGTGCTATCAGATTAAGCATGAGTTTAAATTCAAATTCAAAAGTATTTTCAGGTATTCGTATTTTTTGAGGTTTACCAAACTCACCTTCTGTGGTCATTAATATAAATTTAGGTGCTGCCTTTTCTCTGAGTTCAAATCCTCCAAAATTAGGATGTATAATGTCAAAAGTACTAATAACGTATTCAGCACAGGCTATAGTTTCGCCTAATTCATGATAAGTTTGTACGATTTGTAGGATTTGACTTAATGATTTCATAGGTTCTCTTGCTTATCCAAATAATTCGCTTACTACGTCTTCAATTTTTGCAACTAGGTTAATTGCTATTTGATGGTTTTTTAGTGATATTTTACTGTATTTAGAAACAAATATGGTTGAAAAACCCAGTTTTTCAGCTTCTTGTATTCGTTGGTCAATTCTATTTACAGGGCGTATTTCACCTGATAAACCGACTTCGCCTGCAAAACACATATCTTTTCCTACGGGAATATCTTCGTTAGAAGAAAGTATAGCCGCCACAACTGCCAGATCAATGGCAGGATCATCGACTGTAATTCCTCCTGTTATATTCAAAAAAACGTCTTTAGATCCTAATCGGAATCCTGCTCTTTTTTCTAAAACAGCTAGTATCATATTGAGTCTTTTGGCATTATAACCAGTAGTGCTTCTTTGAGGTGTGCCATATACGGCTGTAGAAACGAGTGCCTGTATTTCAATCATTAAAGGGCGCATGCCCTCCATGGTTGTGGCTATGGCAGTACCCGATAATTCTTCTTCCTTGTGGGATATTAATATTTCAGAGGGATTAGCAACCTCTCTAAGCCCTGATCCTAGCATTTCATAAATTCCTAATTCTGAAGTAGAACCAAAACGATTTTTGAGTGATCGTAAAATACGGTAAATATGATTTCGATCGCCTTCAAATTGTAATACGGTATCGACCATGTGCTCTAGGATTTTTGGTCCTGCAATGGTACCGTCTTTTGTTATATGCCCAATTAAAATGACAGGTGTATTGGTTTCTTTAGCAAATTTTATGAGCTCTGCAGTGCATTCTTTTATTTGAGAAATGCTACCAGCGGATGATTCTATATAATCTGTTTGTAAAGTTTGTATAGAGTCAATAATAACAACATCCGGTTGAATAGTTTCAATTTGTTTGAAAATATTTTGAGTCTTCGTTTCTGTTAGTATATAGCAATTGTTGTTTTCGGCTGTAATTCGTTCCGCCCGCATTTTTATTTGCTTTTGGCTTTCTTCTCCCGATACATATAATGTTTTATAAGGTAAATTGAGTGATATTTGAAGTAATAAAGTGCTTTTACCTATTCCTGGTTCGCCTCCTAACAAAGTGAGTGAACCAGGAACTAATCCACCTCCTAACACCCGATTTAATTCTCCATCTGTTGTATTCATTCTAATTTCTTCTGTAGAATCAATTTCATGAACTAAAAGAGGTTTGGAAACTCTTTTATGGGAGGAGGAGGAATCGGTTTTCCAATTATTTTTTTCTTCTTTTTGAACAATTTCTTCAACTAAGGTATTCCATTCTTTACAAGATGTGCACTGACCTTGCCATTTAGCAAATTGAGTTCCACAACTTTGACAAAAAAAAGAGGTTTTAATTTTAGCCATTGGATATTAATTCTCTTTTTTATTTTCTTCTTTTAGAGGTTCAGTAGATGTTTCAGTAGCGTTTTCTAAAATGTTTTCTTCCGCTTTTGTATCTTTTGCTTTGCCTCCTTTCATTTTATTCTTTTTAGGAAGTTTAGCTTTTAGTTCTTCCGCTTTATTCATCATAAAATCTCTGGTAATGTCTCCAATTTCCGTTTTATTAAAAGAATCTTGATAAAATTTTAAAGCTCTTTTTATTTCTCCTCGTTTTTCCCAATACATTCCCATGTGGTATTCATACAACATGGTTTTTTCGTATTGTTGACCTGAAATCTGAGCTAAAAGTTCATATTCATACCAAGCTTCATTTTTTTTAATAGCTGTTTCAATAGCCCTCATGTCGCTAAAACGAATGTTGGTTTTTAGTCCCAATGATTTTTCTATTGCATCGTATTTTTTGTTAAGATAATCTACAAAACCTTCTTTTAGAGGACTGATTTTATCTTGGTATTCCATGGCTGTAATAGGTTGGTATATCTCAAAAAAATGATAAAGAGCACTTGGTATAGCATTAGGTGCTATTCCATAATGGGCTATTCCTTTAAAATCATCAAACTTATAGTTTAAAAAATCATTTTTAATAGTTTTGATATTTTGATCTAATGTTTTAATGTTTTTTTGGAATTTCTTTAAGTCACCATCAGAAGTTGCTTGGTAATAAAAAACAGGTTTTTTTGTTTCTAAAAGTCTTTGTGCTACCATGCCCTCCATTCCATTTGCTAGTTCAGGACTGATAGAAATGTAACCGTCAAATAAGGGATTTTCTTTGTATAAAAAAGCGTTTAAAAAACCAGCTGTTAGATCCATGCCCGCTATTATACGAAAAGGGGCTAATCGGTATTTTTTTTCTAAATGGGGTAGGAGTTCAGTGCCAATAAATTCAAAAAAATCAGCTCCTTTTTTAGTAGGTAAACCTTCCGCTGGATCAAATTGAGAATCATCATAACGCTCATTGTTCTTGTTTTGATTAATGCCAACTAAAATTACTTCAGGTAGGTCGTCCCAATAATTTCCATATCGTAAAGTACTTTCAAATGAAGGAAATAAAAACTCACTATCAAGAACCAATATGACAGGATAGCTACGTTCAGGATTAGATCCGTAAGAAGTAGGTAATTTAACTGTAATATCTCTTTTTGCATTAAGTTTTGTCGAGAAAAAATGATCCACAGTTGTCTGAGAAAATAGAGTCAAGGAACAAAAGAAGGCAAATGCCCATATAAAATTTTTCATATATGTGAATTTATTTACGATAGCCTTCTATATAGAATTGCTTTTGTATTGTGTAAATACATTATGATGAGCTAAATCTTATAGAAAAATTACCTGTTAAGTTGGTGAAGCAAGTTACTAAATTATTTTTTTTTAGTAACAATTGGTAAAACAGAAAATGAAAAGATGCCTAAAAGAATTGTGATTAAAAGTTGCGATGTCCAAACAATCCATCCAAAAGCATTTCCTGCTTCTATAGGGATTTTATATAAAACTAAAATTTTTGCAATTAAAACAGGAAAAAAACCAAAGCCGCCATTTGTAAATGACATGGTTAATCCTCCTATTACAAAAGCAACGAGTATCGTTCCGAAACTAATTGAGCTGGTAGCCTCCAATGCAAATACTGTAATATAAAACATTAAGACATACGAAAACCAAATTAGAAAAGTAAAAAATAAAAAACGCCATTTATTAGGCATATACAGTAAACTAAAAATTCCTTCTTTTAATCCCGCAATTTTTGATTTGAAAAGTAAAATATATTTCCAATTAGAATAACTGTATAAAAGTAAAAAACTTATTCCTGCTATAAAACCTATTACTAAAAGTATAATTAGTTTTTCAATAGGAATATAGGCTAATAAAAAATTCTTTAGCGTATCTATTTCTAGTATTAAGGCACTAAAAACAAATAATAAAAGAAAAATTAAATCCACAATTCGCTCTGCTATAATGGTTCCAAAAGCCTTATCAAAAGGAACATCTTGGTATTTCTTTAAGATTAAAGCTCTTGAAAATTCGCCTGATCTAGGAATTGTTAAATTTACAAAATAGCCTATACAAACAGCTAAGAAATTAAGCTTAAAATGAGGTTTTACACCTATTTCTTGTAGTGCGTATTTCCAACGATAAGCCCTAAAAATACACCCTGATATAGCTATAAGCAAAGATACTGCAACGTAATTATAGTTAGCTGTGGTAAAATACAATTGCATTTGAGCAATTTGTTTTTCTGTAAATGAGTTATAGGTGTAATAAGTCAGTCCAGCACCTAATAGTAAAGGAATGATTAAACTGGCATAAGAGCGTATTTTGTTACTCACGTTATTGGAGTGAATTATTTTCTTCGTTAGGGAATACAATAGAAGGTTTGAAATTTTTAGCTTCACTCATTTCAATGCTTCCATACGAAATAATAATAATAATATCTCCTTGATGCACTTTACGTGCAGCAGGACCATTTAAGGTAATCTCGCCACTATTCTTAGGTCCTTTAATAGCATAAGTTTCTAAACGTTCTCCGTTGTTTACATTTACAATAGATACTTTTTCGCCTTCAAAAATATTTGCGGCATCCATTAATACTTCGTCAATAGTTATACTTCCGATATAATTTAGATCGGCACCTGTTACTTTAACTCGGTGGATTTTTGATTTTACAACTTCAATTCGCATGGTACAAAGTTATATTATTTTAATGAAATGTTATCAATTAAACGTATATTGTTTACAAAAACGGCTATAAAAGCACGGTATATTTTGTTGGGTGATTTTTCTGTACAGGTTTTTAATGTGTCTTCTTCTGCTATTTCAAAATACTCTAGTTTAAATAAAGACTGTTTTAAAAATTCATTTTCAACCCATTTGGTTAGGTTTTCCGGTGTTTGAGTCTGAAAATTTTCTTTTACAGTAGTTAGTGTTTTAAAAATAAAAGACGCTTCTGTTTTTTCTTGTGCAGACAAGCGCTGGTTTCTTGAACTCATTGCTAAACCATTGGCCTCTCGATAAATAGCGCAACCTACTATGTTTACTGGTATGTTGTAGTTTTTAACGAGTTTTTTAACAATTTGTAATTGTTGAAAATCTTTTTCACCAAAGTAAGCACTTGTAGGATTTATGATTTCAAATAATTTTTTAACAATAGTTCCTACACCATCAAAATGTCCAGGTCTGTGTTTGCCTTCCATTTCAAACTCTAAACCATCATACTCGAAATGAGTAGAGACAGTATTGCCTTCGTATATATCATCAATAGTAGGAGCGTAAACTATAATGTTTTTATTAAGAGAATGAATTTGATTTAAATCTTCTTCAAGAGTTCGGGGGTATTTTTCTAGATCTTCTTGATTGTTAAATTGTGTTGGATTTACGAAAATACTTACAATGGTAAGATCGTTGTGTGTTAAAGCTTCTTGCATTAATGACAAGTGACCTTTGTGCAATGCTCCCATAGTAGGAACAAATCCAATGGTTTTTTTCGGGGCTAAAAAAGTATCTAAATGTCTTTTTAATTCGCTTTTTTGAGTAAATAAAGGCATATAAAATTCTTAAAATAAGTGCAAAATTACTATTTTAGTCGTTATCTCCGTAAAAATTTGTAATTTTGCGTGGATTTGTGTCCAATAAACAAAACAGTAAAGTAAAGATGGAGGATAAAAGGATATTATATGTATCATCCGAATTAGTGCCCTATTTGCCTGAAAATGAGGTATCTTTGATGTCGTTTGATTTGCCAAAAATGATTAACGATCAAGGAGGGCAGATTAGAATTTTTATGCCACGTTATGGAAATGTAAATGAAAGAAGGCATCAATTACATGAAGTAATTAGACTTTCAGGAATGAATTTAGTGGTAAATGATGTTGATATGCCTCTAATTATTAAAGTTGCTTCCATACCTAAAGAGCGTATACAAGTATATTTTATAGATAACGATGAGTACTTTAAACGCAAGTCTACTTTTACTGATGAAGAAGGCGTTTTGTTTGAAGATAATGATGAGCGTGCTATTTTCTTTGCAAAAGGAGTAGTTGAAACAGTAAAAAAATTAAACTGGGTTCCTGATATTATCCATGTTCAAGGGTGGATGGCCTCTTTATTGCCTGTTTATATGAAACATTACTATAAAGACGATGCGTTATTTTCAGAAACAAAGATAGTTACATCTGTTTTTAAAGAAGGTTACGAAGGAATATTAGATGCTCAAATTTCGAAAAAAGTTCAATTTGATGGTGTGCCACAAAAAGCTATTCAAGAGTTAGATAACCCTACTTACGAAAGTTTAATGATGACAGCTATTAATCATTCGGATGGAGTAGTGATGGGATCAGAAGAAATATCACCAAATTTAACAAAATTTATAGAAGCTTCTAAAAAACCTTTTTTACCTTTCGCCTCCAAAGATGTATTTGCAGAAGCTTATACAGAATTTTATAAAACTCAAATATTAGGTTAATAAAATGAATTTCAATACTTTTGTAAAAAAAGCAGTTGTTTTGTTATCGGTTTTTTTCTTGTCATGTGATCAAGATTATAATACAATAGGGGCTGATTTAGTAGGAGACCAAACCTTTTCTTTTTTAGGAGGTGAGGATAAATCGAGTAGTATAACGATTAATGACCTAGATTTAGGGGCGGTTCAATCTAATAATCTTTCTATAAATCATTTAGGATTGTTAAAAAGTGATTATTTTGGAGAGACGACTGCTTCTTTTGTCACGCAATTGCAATTAGAACAAGTGGCACCTGTATTTAAAACAGGTGTTGTAGTAGACAGTGTAGTGCTTTCGGTACCTTATTTTAGTACTAAATTGAGTACTGGTGCTAATGGAAAAGGAACCTATAGACTGGATTCTATTTATACTAATACAAGAGATTATTATACAGATTTTAAAGCGGATAAATTACCGACTTTTAATCTAGAAGTATTTAGAAATAATTATGCTTTGAATGATTATGATGTAAATGATATTACTAAAAACGCAAAATATTATTCTGATCAAGAGAGTATACTGGATGTGGTAGTAGGTGAAAAGTTAAATAATGCTGCTAAAGAAAGTGAAAATATTAATTTTAGACCGAATCAAGCTGAGTTTGAAAAAGCAAAAATAGATGAGGAAACTCAAAAGTTGTTGCCTATAAAAGATAATCCAAATAACGTAGGAGAACGTCTTTCTCCTCGTATACGCTTACATCTTGACAAATCTCATTTTGAAGATAATATTATAAAGGCCGATTCTAGATATTTAATAAACAATAGTGCTTTTGTAAATTATTATAGAGGATTAACCTTTAGAGTGTCTAGGAATCAAGGCGTAATGATGGCGTTGGATTTTAAAAAAGGAGATGTAACAATACATTATAGACAAGATAATTCGAGTATTAAAACAGGAAAAGAAATAAAAACCTTAGTTCTAAAAATGACAGGTAATTCTCTAAATGTTTTAAAACATAATAAATCAGCTAATTATGCAAGTGCTTTGTCATCAAA
Organism: Flavobacterium davisii; assembly: GCF_042182265.1. Classification (NCBI taxonomy): domain Bacteria; kingdom Pseudomonadati; phylum Bacteroidota; class Flavobacteriia; order Flavobacteriales; family Flavobacteriaceae; genus Flavobacterium; species Flavobacterium davisii. The sequence continues at coordinate 540,942 of NZ_CP097869.1, read as the reverse complement.
TCTACCAGCAGATAATCTGTTTTTAAAAGGAGGACAAGGATCCGTAGCGGAAATTAAAATTGATCAAGCTTTAATTGATGACCTAAAAAATAAAGGAGCATTAGTTAACGACGCCAGTTTATATTTTACTGTAGATCCTAATTTTGTGAGTTCATTAAGTAGTGGTAGTAATAACTCCTTTTATTATTTTAATCCAATGCGTCTATATTTGTTTAACGCAGAAAAAATAAGATCATTGGTAGATTATACAAATGATATAACTAAATTAAATGGTTTTCCGAAAAAGGATAAATATGTTCATGGAGGTATCTTACAAAAAGTAAACGGCAAGTATATGTATCGCATTCGTTTAACAGATCACATTAATCAGATCTTAAATGATAAGACTGGTAACTATACAAATGTAAAACTAGGACTTGCAGTTACCGAAAATATTAATATTGCTCCTGAATTAGGATTATCAGGTGTAAGTGAATTAAAAAATACCATAGGTACCCTAAAAAGAATTCCTGTAGCTAGTGTGATGAGCCCTTTAGGAGTTGTTTTAGGAGGTACGCAAGGAGAAAATAAAGTTCAATTTAAAATAAGCTATACTAAACGAAATTAATATGTGTGGAATCGTAGGTTATATAGGATATAGAGAAGCTTATCCTATTGTTGTAAAAGGATTAAAAAGATTAGAATATAGAGGTTATGACAGTGCGGGTTTAGTATTGTATGACGGAGAAGAGATAAAATTATCTAAAACAAAAGGAAAGGTATCGGATTTAGAAGAAAAGTCTAAAAATGAAATTTCATTAAGTGGAACCATAGGTATTGGACATACACGTTGGGCTACACATGGTGTTCCGAATGATGTAAATTCACATCCTCATACATCTAACTCAGGAGATTTAGTTATTGTTCATAATGGAATTATTGAAAATTATGAACCCTTAAAAAAAGAATTAATAAAAAGAGGTTATGTATTTCATTCAGATACAGATACGGAAGTATTAGTTAATTTGATAGAAGAAGTACAAAAACAAGAAAATATAAAATTAGGAAAAGCAGTTCAAATTGCCTTAAATCAAGTAGTAGGAGCTTATGCGATTTGTGTTTTTGATAAGAAAAAACCAAATGAAATTGTGGTAGCTAGATTAGGTAGCCCTTTAGCTATTGGTGTAGCTGAAAATGAATTTTTCATAGCTTCAGATGCTTCTCCTTTTATCGAATATACTTCAAATGCTATTTATTTAGAAGACGAAGAAATGGCAATTATTCGTTTGAAAAAAGGATTGAAAGTAAGAAAAATAAAAGATGATTCATTAGTACATCCTTACGTTCAAGAATTAAAAATGAACTTAGAGCAGATCGAAAAAGGAGGATACGATCATTTTATGCTAAAAGAAATTTATGAGCAACCTAGTGTAATTAAAGATACTTATAGAGGACGTTTGTACTCTAATGAAGGCGTAATTAAAATGGCTGGAGTTGAAGATAATCTAGAAAAATTTATCAATGCTAATAGAATCTTAATCGTTGCTTGTGGTACCTCATGGCATGCAGGATTAGTAGCAGAATATATTTTTGAAGAATTTGCTCGTATTCCTGTAGAAGTAGAGTATGCTTCAGAGTTCCGTTATAGAAATCCAATTATTAGCGATAAAGATGTCGTAATTGCTATATCACAATCAGGAGAAACAGCAGATACCTTAGCAGCTATTAAGTTAGCAAAAGAAAAAGGAGCCTTTGTATTTGGTGTTTGTAACGTTGTTGGTTCTTCTATTTCTAGAGAGTCCCATGCAGGAGCTTATACACATGCGGGTCCCGAAATTGGAGTTGCCTCAACAAAAGCATTCACTACACAAATTACAGTTTTAACTATGATTGCCTTACGTTTAGCTAAAGCAAAAGGTAGTTTGTCAAAATCGGATTATCATCGCTACTTATCGGAGCTAGAGGCAATGCCAGAAAAAGTAGAAGAAACATTATTAACAAATGAAGTTTCAAGAGAAATAGCAGAAGTTTATAAAGAAGCTACAAACTGTTTGTATTTAGGTAGAGGGTATAACTTCCCAGTAGCTTTAGAAGGAGCTTTAAAATTAAAAGAGATTTCTTATATACATGCTGAAGGATATCCAGCGGCAGAAATGAAACACGGGCCTATAGCTTTAATAGATGAACACATGCCTGTTATTGTTATTGCACCTAAGCAAGGACACTATGATAAAGTAGTAAGTAATATTCAAGAGATAAAATCACGTAGTGGAAAAATTATAGCAATAGTAACTAAAGGAGACGAACAAGTACGTTCTTTGGCTGATCATGTAATTGAAATTCCAGAATGTTCAGACGCTTTATCGCCATTATTAACAACTATTCCATTGCAATTGTTATCCTACCATATAGCGGTGCTTAGAGATTGTAATGTAGATCAACCAAGAAACTTAGCTAAATCAGTTACAGTAGAATAATCGTTTTGCTATATATATTATAAGGTTAAAAAAGCGGTAGTCCTAAAAAACTACCGCTTTTATTTTGCTCTTATAAAGACAAATTTTTAAACCCAGATTACGCATTAGACTTCGTTGTGAAACAAAATTTTTCAATAAATTGAAGTGCTCACGGAAAATTTTAGAAGAAGAAATAGTGAACTATTTTGATGATTAAAATTTGAGTACGTGCTTGAATTTGAACAAAAATAAAGTGGAATAGATTTACTTCGTCTATTCGCTACGCTCGGGTCTAATGCGTAATCTGGGTTAAAGCGCCCTTTATTTTATGTTATTTATTTTTTAAAAGCATTCAAAGCCTTTTTTGTAAAGTCAGATAAAACTAATTTACCTGAAATAGCAGCACGATCATACAATAACTCATCCCAATGGCTAGTACCTTCCCATAAAACCCTTTTAAATTCTAATAATGCCTCGGGGTTATAACTGGCTAGTTCTTTTGCTAATTTATTTAAGGCTTGATCCATACCTTCTAAATCATCAAATAATTTAGAATATAATGTATGCTGAAATGCCCACTCTGCGCTTTTCCACTCTGTAGGTGAAAGCGTCATTTCTGCCATAGCCGATTTGCCTATTTTTCTTGAAACAGCTGGTTCTATTACAAAAGGACCTATTCCTATGGCTATTTCAGATAATTTTATAGCAGCATTATGAGTTGCAAAAGTATAATCACATGCAGATACAAGACCTACTCCTCCTCCCACTGCTTTTCCTTGTACCCTTCCTATGATTATTTTTTTGCATTTTCTCATAGCATTAATCACATTAGCAAAACCACTAAAAAAAACACTTCCTGTTTCCAAATCATTTACTTCTAGTAGTTCATCAAAAGAGGCTCCTGCACAAAAAGCGCCTTTTCCTTCACTTTGTAAAACAACTAATACAACTTCTTCATTTTCACTGATTGTATTTATTTCTTCTGTTAATAATTTTAATTGTTCACTAGAAAATGAATTGCTGGCGGGATGTGAAAAAGTAATGGTTGCTATTTTGTTCTCTATGGTTGTATGGATGGTTCCTTTCATCTTTTTGAATTTTGTTTAATAGAATTTTACCACGCTTTAAAAAAAAAATCCCGACAAAATCGGGATTTGGGAATATATAAATAAAAATTATTTTCCTTTGTTTACTTCTGCTACATATTTTTCAAGTGCCATAGTCATGGAAGGTACGCCTGGAGCAGGTGCCATAATATCTATACGCAAACCATGATCAACAGCCTCTTTTTGAGTTGTACTTCCAAATACCGCTATACGGGTATCGTTTTGTTTGAAATCAGGAAAATTCTTAAATAAAGATTGTATTCCTGTTGGGCTAAAAAATGCTAATACATCATAATATACATCTTTTAGATCTGATAAATCACTCATTACTGTTTTGTAAAAAGTACCCGGAGTCCAATCTAATTTTAAATTATTTAGAGTTTGTGGGACATCTGCATTTAATTTGTCAGACGCAGGTAATAAAAATTTCTCGTCCTTATACTTTTTAAAGAAAGAAGACATATCCGCAAAATCCTTTTGTCCAACGTAAATTTTTCGCTTTCTGTAAACTACATACTTTTGTAGATAATAAGCTACTGCTTCTGATTGGCAAAAATAGCGCAAATCTTCTGGAACTTTATAACGCATTTCCTCTGCTACTCTAAAAAAATGATCAACAGAATTCTTGCTGGTTAAAATAATCGCTGTATAATTATTCAAATCAATTTTTTGAGCGCGAACATCTTTAGCAGGCACTCCTTCGACATGAATAAAGGGTCTAAAATCAACTTTTATTTTATGCTTATTTTGTAAATCAAAATAAGGCGAGTTCTCAACTTTTGGCTCAGGTTGCGATACTAAAATCGTTTTCACTTTCATAGTCAAAAAATGTTGTTTTGTACAATTATGCTTTACCTATTTGTGATGTAATAATACACGAAAAAATAAGGTGCAATTTCCAGGGCGCAAATATACAAAATAAAATAAAACAACTTCCTTAAAAGTAAGTTTTGATAATTTCGCAATGACACAAGATAAGTTATGGTGTTTATTATTAAAATTATAACCAAAATTCCAAGAATAACATATTGATTTGTCAAATTGGTATAATATAACACCATATCAACAGGTAATAATAATATTCCTAAATAGGTTCTATAACTAACTTTAAAAAGATTAAATTGTTCAATAAACAACTCTGTGTCAAATGAGGTAGCTATAATTTTTTCTATCAAATATTTTGATAAAACAAAAAAGGTTAAGAAAGTAATAATTTGAATGAAACTGATCCAATTAGTCTTCGTCGTATATCCATAATAGGATAAAACTAATTGTATAAAAAAGGAAAACGAAATTAATTGTACAAAAAATAACAAAATCGTAAACCAAGTCATTAGGTTACTCGGATCCTTGTAAATTTTTATATATTTATTATTAAATAATAATCGAACAAAATCAATAAAGCGTTTTTCAAAAACTGCTTTAGTAACCGTTACCACTCCTATAGCTACAATAAAAACTATAGTAATCCAATTTTTATTCTCTACAATTCGAGGAATTAACTCATAGTGATTCATAGGACAAAATTACAAAATATTCATTCCCTTTATCGAATTATAAATAATTTAGAACACACATAATTTAAAAAGATTATTTTTGCAACACAATTCAACAAATTTATGCAGGACTCCATTGTTATCATCCCTACTTACAACGAAATAGAAAATATTGATGCTATTATAAGAGCTGTTTTTACTTTGCCCAAAAAATTTGATGTGCTAATTGTAGATGATAACTCTCCTGATGGTACCGCCGACCATGTAATTGCGTTGCAAAAAGAATATCCTGAGTCATTATTTCTTGAAAAGAGACAAGGAAAAGCGGGATTAGGAACGGCCTATGTACATGGTTTTAAATGGGCTATACAACATCATTATGATTATATTTTTGAAATGGATGCTGATTTTTCGCACAATCCCAATGATCTTATAAAACTTTATGAAGCTTGCAAAACAAATAATGCCAGTATGTCTATAGGCTCTCGTTACATTACAGGGGTAAATGTTGTAAACTGGCCTTTAAATCGGGTTTTGTTATCTTACTTTGCTTCTGTTTATGTTCGAATGATTACAGGTATGCAAATTCAGGATGCTACCGCTGGTTTTATTTGCTATCAGCGACAAGTGTTAGAAAAAATAAATCTAAACCAATTAAAGTTTACAGGTTACGCATTTCAAATAGAAATGAAATACAGAACTTTTGCAAATCATTTTAAAATCATAGAAGTTCCTATTATTTTTACTGATCGTACTAAAGGGGAGTCTAAAATGAGTGGTGCTATTATACGTGAAGCTATTTTTGGCGTTATCATGTTACGACTACGTAAAATGTTTAATCTATTATAAAAAAAACACAACACATCATGAAAACTATTTTAATTAAAAATGCTCAGATAGTCAATGAAGGCCAAATTTTTAAAGGGGATGTTTTAATTGAAAATCAGTTTATAATAGATATTTCGGAAAACATAGTTCCTCTCGAACACTTTCAGGTTATTGATGCCCAAAATAATTATTTAATTCCTGGTGCTATAGATGATCAAGTTCATTTCCGTGAACCAGGTCTAACCCACAAAGGTTCTATAGCTTCTGAATCTAAAGCGGCTGTAGCGGGCGGTATTACGACTTTTATGGAACAGCCTAATACCGTACCTAATGCGGTAACGCAAGAGTTATTAGAACAAAAATATGAAATAGCCTCTAAAACTTCTTATGCTAATTACTCCTTTATGATGGGAGCTACTAATGATAATTTAGAAGAAGTGTTAAAAACCAATCCGCGCAATGTAGCTGCTATAAAAATTTTCTTAGGGTCTTCTACTGGTAATATGCTAGTAGATCGAGAAGAGGTACTAGAAAAAATATTTAGCAATACGAATATGATTATTTGTGTACATTGTGAAGATGAAACAACTATTCAAAATAATTTAGCGATTTATAAAGAAAAATATGGTGACAATATTCCTGTGGATTGCCATCATTTAATAAGAAGTGAAGAAGCTTGTTATATTTCCTCCTCTAAGGCTATAGAATTAGCAAAAAAAACGGGAGCTCGCTTGCATATTTTTCATCTCTCTACAGCTAAAGAAATGGACTTATTTGATAATTCGATTCCGTTAGAAGATAAAAAAATAACAGCCGAAGTATGCGTGCACCACTTATGGTTTACCAATAAAGATTATGCTGATAAAGGAACACTGATCAAGTGGAATCCTGCTGTAAAAACAGAAACAGATAAAAATGCTTTATGGGAAGCTTTATTAGACGATCGTATTGATGTTATTGCTACAGACCACGCACCTCACACTATAGAAGAAAAACAAAACCCTTATACAAATGCTCCTTCGGGTGGGCCTCTTGTTCAGCACGCTGTTGTTGCGTTATTTGAAGCCTTTCATCAGGGCAAAATTTCAATAGAACGAATTGTTCAAAAAATGGCCCATAACCCAGCTAAATTATTTCAGATAGATCGTCGTGGTTTTATAAGAAAAGGATATTATGCAGACTTAGTTATTGTAGATCCTCATTCTTCTTGGACTGTTTCTAAGGATAATATTTTATACCAATGTGGTTGGTCACCTTTTGAAAATTATACATTTAAATCAAAAATTACCCATACTTTTGTAAACGGTAATTTAGTATACGAAAATAATCAAGTCCAAGATATTCAACAAGGAATGCGATTAGAGTTTAACCGATAAACCCTTTTATATGAACAAAATAGTTTGCTTTTTTTTAATTATCTTTTTTATTTCTTGCCAGGATTCAGCTATCAAAAAGCCTGAAAACCTTATAGATGAAGCAACTATGGAGAAAATATTATATGATTTGGCATTAATTCAGGCTATTAAAGGATATGATGCCAAATTACTCCCGACAAATCAGATTGATCCTAAAAAATACGTTTACAAAAAGTATCATATAGACAGCTTACAATTAGTAAATAGTAACAAATATTATTCTGTAGACATTGTTAACTACAAAAAAATATACGACCATGCTATAGAAAAAATAAAAAAAGAAAGAATTCAGATAGAAAAATTACGACAAGCGGAATTAAAAAAAGAAAAATTAAAAAAACCAAAAGCCAATCAACAGTAGTTCTTTAATTTGATTTTAGGTAATCTTCTATGCTTGTAAACTCAAAATGAAAAGTTTTTAGTATTTTAGAATGATCATAATCGTTCATCGTTTGTAAAGTACGAATCATATCCTTAGATAAAACGTTGGTTTTACCGAATAATCCTAAAAACCAATCAAAGCTATAGGCCAATTTTAGTGCGTAGGATTGTATTAAAATGGTTGGTTTTTTGACATTTAATTTCGCTGCTATAAGATTTGTTATTTCCTGGTATGATTTCGTTTCCGATACGACAATAAAACGCTGGCCTACAATAGTACTTTCCATTAGTTTTTTCATGATACAAACGACATCATCTACTGATACAAAACCAGTACTTCCTTTTGTATAAAAAGGTATTTCAGAAGCTACCTTATTATAAATAGTACCACTTCCTTCTCTCCAAAATAGTGGACCTAAAATAACCCCTGGATTAACAATTACAATAGGCAATCCTTCCTGATAGCCGCGCCATACTTCCATTTCCGCGCCATATTTAGAAATAGCATAATCACTATGTGACAACTCAGGATTCCACTCTGTTGCTTCCGTTATTTTTTTTTCATGTTCTTTTAGATCTCCCAAAGCAGCAATAGAACTTACATAACATAATTTTTGAACACCAAAATCAATACACAAATTGACTACATTGGCGGTTCCTTGAATATTCACCTTTCTTAAATTATCTTCCTCCTTTGGATCAAAGGACACCAAGGCTGCACAATGATAAACTTGCGTAACATCTTGAAATGCTAATTCTAAAGAAGGAATGTCTAGTATGTCGCCTACTACCCAATTTATTTTATCAAACGCCTCTTTTTTTTGATAATGAGCCAATACCTTTTTTACCCGTTCTTTGTTTTTTTCTGTACGAAATAAAGCTTTTACCTTTTCCCCTGAATTGATTAAACTCAAAATTAAGTGTGAACCTACTAACCCTGTTGCGCCTGTAACTAAAATCATGGTTCAAATATAAAAAAGATTAAAATTATATCTTCCATTTTCATTACTTTAAAACGCTTTTATACATATTATCGTTTAATAAGAGTCGTTAAACGATTTCATCCTTTTTATTTTTTTAGTTAGTAAATTGTTATAAATAGTAAACATTAACTATGCTAAAAAAACCGTACTTATAGAAAACAAATGTTTTATTGTTACAAAAAACAATCAGTTACATATTAAGTCAGAAGAAAGAGAAAACGCTTTACCTATAGAAGATATAGGTTTTATTATTCTTGATAATCCTGAAATATACATAAGTATTCCTGCTATAAATTTGTTAATACAACATAATTCAGCGGTAATTATTTGCCATAAAAATCATCTTCCCAACGGAATGTTTTTAAACTTAGAGAGCTGCCACATTCAACTGCGGCATCTGGGTTTATTATTAATTTTTTTGATTTTAGAAGGTTAGGAGGTTAGGAGGTTAAGGAGTAGGGTTTGAATTGTTTAAGATTTGAAATTACTCTTTCCTCTTCACTCTTTCCTTGTGTGAAAATAATTGAAACATTTTTTTTACACACTTTTTATATGAAAATTTTGAAACGTTTTTTAACTAGAATTTGGTATTAGACTTCATACGCGAGATGAAAAGACAAAAAGGAACAAAAAAATCTTGTAGGTAGGGAGCAAAAGCCGTAATCCAGTTGTAGTTTGTCACTTGAGCTCAAGGGAGAAATTACATTATCTAATGTATGTGATTTCGCTTCTATTTTATAAATGATAAGATTACGAATCATTTTTATAATAAATAAATCACCGTTTTGTTTGTCACTCTGGGAAGGAGGAGTTGCATAATCTAATTCCAGTATATTGTTTCAAACGTTATGTGATCCCTCCTTGTGTCACACGATAGTCTTGTGTTTATTCCTTCGTTTTCATCTTCTCTAATTGCCAACCAATGGAGTTGGGCCCTAAGTCGACACCTAAAATTTTTGTCATAATAGTTTTTATGTTGTTTAGCTTACACCTAAACTTATAAAAAATACATTTGCTTAAAAAAATAAAAATATTTTACATTTTTTTTATCTCAGCAACAGATAAAATTATTCTAATCTTTAATCTTATCACAATAAGACTATATGCCGTAGACGAAAGTCTAAAATCCCGCTTACTCCGTGGAATTTACTATTTATACGAACTACAAATTCTTTAATCTACTTTGATAGAATTATTTTTTAAAGTTTGTTGAACTTATTAAACCCAGATTCCGCATTAGACTTCGTTGTGAAACAAAATTTTTCAATAAATTCAAGTGCTCACGGAAAATTTTAGAAGAAGAAATAGTGAACTATTTTGATGATTAAAATTTGAGTACGTGCTTGAATTTGAAGAAAAATAAAGTGGAATAGATTTCTAATGCGTAATCTGGGTTAAAATCTGATATAGGAGATTTACAATCTAAAAACTAAAAACTTATCTTTGCAAAAATTTTTTAAATAATGAAAAACATAATTGCTGAATTACAATGGCGTGGACTGGTACACGATATGATGCCAGGAACAGAAGAACAATTGTTAAAGGAAAGCACGGCAACATATATAGGATTTGATCCAACATCAGATTCTCTGCACATAGGAAGTTTAGTTCCGATCATTTTATTAGTTCACCTTCGCAATTTTGGTCATAAACCATTTGCATTAGTAGGAGGAGCTACGGGAATGATTGGCGATCCTTCTGGAAAAAGCAACGAACGCAATTTATTAGATGAGGAAAGTCTTTCTAAAAATGTAGAGGGCATTAAGGGGGTTTTATCTAAATTTCTTGACTTTAATGCTACCGATGACAACGCGCCTGTATTAGTAAATAATTATGATTGGATGAAAACCTTTTCTTTCATAGATTTTGCTCGAAATGTAGGAAAACGAATTACGGTTAACTATATGATGGCTAAAGATTCTGTGAAAAAACGTCTTTCAGGAGAAACGGGGGACGGTATGTCCTTTACAGAATTTACATATCAATTAATTCAAGGATATGATTTTTATCATTTGCACAAAACATACGGATGTAAGTTGCAAATGGGAGGGAGTGATCAATGGGGTAATATTACCACAGGTACTGAGTTAATCCGTAGAATGAATGTAGATACAGAAGAAGAAGGAGCAAAGGCTTATGCCTTAACTTGTCCTTTAATAACGAAGGCAGACGGATCAAAATTTGGAAAAACAGAAGGCGGAAATATATGGTTAACAGCAGACAAAACCACTGTTTACAAATTTTATCAATTTTGGCTTAATACAACAGATGCAGATGCAGAAAAGTACATTAAAATATTTACTTTCTTAGATAAAGAAACAATTGAAGCTTTAATTGAAGAGCATCGTCAAGCTCCGCATTTAAGAGTTTTACAACGCAAATTAGCTGAGGAAATAACCCTTTTCGTACATGATAAAGAAGCTTTAGATAAAGCGATTGCTGCTTCTAATATATTATTTGGAAATTCTACTTCTGAGGATTTAAAAAAATTAGATTCAGAAACTTTTTTAGAAGCATTTGAAGGAGTGCCTCAAGCAACCATTTCAAGAGAAGCGATAGAGGAAGGTATTCTTATTGTAGATGTGCTTAATGCTAAAACAGGTTTTTTGAAATCAAACGGTGAAGCGCGTAGAGCGTTGACTGAAAATTCAATTTCTGTGAACAGAGAAAAAGTAACCGAAGAATTTATACTACAAAAAAAGGATCTTATTAATAATGAATTTGTTTTGCTTCAAAGAGGTAAAAAAAACTATTTTATCGTAAGAATTAGTTAAATACTATTTTGTAATAAAAAAAAGCCGCTTATTTAAGCGGCTTTTTTTATTTAATAAAAGTAGTATTAATAAGTATTTAAAAGATAAATTATAGTTCATTTATTTTAATCTGTTTTTTTTAGTGTATTTTGTTATAATTTATTCCATTTTATTAAAATAATATAAATATATTCGCAATTATTATTAATACCAACTAATAAATAAAATGAAAAATAAACTACTTTTAATTGCCTTATTGGCAACAGGGGTTGTATTGGGGCAAAATGACTTGTGGAAACGTACAGGTACAAGTCGTAAAGCCTTGTTAAACAGTAAAATACAGCTTCCTGAAAAAAATCTCTTTGATTTAAATATAGATTTAATCAAAGAGCAATTAGCCAAATCAACGAATCGTTTTAGTCGTTCTTCTTCAACATTAGTTATTTCGCTTCCTAATTCAGAAGGAAATTTGGAAAAATTTAGAGTTTATGAAAATTCTAATATGGATCCTGTTTTACAGGCTAAATACCCTCAAATCCGTTCCTATATAGGAATAGGTATTGACAATCCTACTTCAACGGCCTATTTTAGTATGTCTCCATTAGGATTTAAGTCTATGACGTTAAATGCAGGCAAATCAGCTTCTTTTATTGAACCATATTCAAAAGATTTAAAAACATATTCTGTTTATAAAAAAACTGATAAAAAAGAGGATTTATCTCCTTTTGAATGTAAAGTGATAGATAAAGTAGTACCTAGTTTTAGGACTTCGGGGACAAATTTACGACCAAATGCTGATGATGCTATTTTGAGAACTTTTCGTTTAGCCCTTTCTGTAACAGGAGAATATACGGCTTATTTTGGAGGCACTAGAGCACAAGCATTGGCGGCTATGAATGCCACAATGACTCGCGTAAATGGCGTTTTTGAAAAAGATTTCAATGTTAGAATGAACTTAATCGCTAACAATGATGTCCTTATTTATACAAATGCTTCTACAGATCCTTATTCTGTAGCATCTACAGGTTCTGGAGGCGCATGGAATACTGAATTACAAAATAATTTAACCAATACTATTGGCAATGGAGCTTATGATATTGGACATTTATTTGGTGCTTCTGGTGGCGGAGGTAATGCAGGCTGTATTGGTTGTATTTGTGTAGATGATACTGTAAGTACAACGGACAAAAATAAAGGTTCTGGCTATACATCGCCTGGTGATGGAGTACCACAAGGAGATAATTTTGATATTGATTATGTAGCGCATGAAATGGGGCATCAGTTTGGAGCTAATCATACTTTTTCACATGGAAATGAAGGTACTGGTGCCAACATGGAACCAGGATCAGGCTCTACTATTATGGGATATGCAGGTATTACGGCTCAAGATGTACAACCTCATTCAGACGCTTATTTTCATGCTTTTAGTATCCAACAAGTTACAAATAATATCAAAAATAAAAATTGTTCTGTAAACACAGCAACAGGTAATGCTGTACCTACAGCAAATGCAGGTTTAGATTTTACCATCCCTAAAAGCACTCCTTTTATACTTACAGGTGCAGGTACTGACGCAAATGCAGATGCTTTAACGTATGCTTGGGAGCAATTTGATAATGCTACTTCATCACAAACAGGAACAAGTTCTGCCGCTAGTGCTACCAAAACAGCTGGTCCTACATTTAGATCATATAATCCAACTACCTCTCCTTCGAGATATTTTCCTCAAATGACTTCTGTTTTAGCAGGAGGAACAACTACTCAAGGAACAGATATTGTAGTAGAAGCGTTACCTTCTGTTGCAAGAACTATGAATTTCCGTTTTACTGTTCGTGATAACAGAGCAGGAGGATCTGCAAATAACTCAGATGATATGATTGTAACTGTAAATGGAACGGCAGGGCCTTTTTCTATTACATCACAAGGAAGTGCTACTTCTTATACAGGAGGAACCTCTCAAATGGTAACTTGGAATGTGGCAGGTACAACTGCAAATGGTGTTAACTGTGCTAATGTAGACATTTTATGGTCAACCAATAATGGTGCTACTTGGATCCCCTTGTTAACTGGAACTTTGAATGATGGTACAGAAAATATAACGATTCCTAATACCGCAACTACTACAGGTAGAATCATGGTAAAAGGTTCAAATCATATCTTTTTTGATGTTAATAATGCTAACATTACAGTTGTTGCCGGTTCCTCTGATACAATCGCTCCAACTGCTCCAACTGCCTTAACGGCTTCTGGTACTACAGAAATATCAACTAGTTTGTCTTGGATTGCTTCAACAGATAATGTAGGTGTTACGGGGTATGATGTATATCAGGATACAGTATTAATTGGTTCTACTACTGCTACTACTTATAATGTAACAGGGTTAACAGCTTCTACATCATACACGTTTACTATTAAAGCTAAAGATGCTGCTGGTAACATTTCCAATGCTAGTAATGCTATAACAGTAACGACTTCAGCTTCTGTAATTGATACAACAGCTCCAACAGCTCCAACATTAAGCGCATCAGGTACTACGACTACGACTACTAATTTATCATGGAGCGGGGCTACTGATAATGTAGGCGTTACAGCATATAACGTTTATCAAGGAACAACTTTATTAGGAACAACTTCTTCTACCTCATATAATGTTGTTGGACTAACTGCAGCTACAACCTATTCATTTACTGTTAAAGCTAAAGATGCTGCTGGTAACATTTCTAATGCAAGTAACATTGTTAGCGTAACTACATCTTCTAACTCTTTAACATATTGTACATCCAAAGGAAATAGTACTGCTGATGAAAAAATAGCAAAAGTTGTAATTGGATCAATAAATAACTCTTCTACAGGAACTGTTGGCTATGAAAATTTTACCACTTTATCAACTTCAGCCATAAGAGGTAATGCACAAACTATAACAATTACTCCTTCTTGGGCTTCAACAACTTACCCTGAAGGCTATGCGGTTTTTATTGATTACAATCAAGATGGTGATTTTGCAGATGCAGGTGAAACAGTTTGGACTAAAGCGGCTTCTACTACAACATCGGTTTCGGGTACATTTACAGTTCCAACAACGGCCACTTTAGGAACAACACGAATGAGAGTTTCTATGAAATATAATGGTATTCCTACAGCATGTGAAGCTTTTTCTTATGGTCAGGTAGAAGATTATACTATTAACATTTCTTCCAGCGCAAAAGAAGTTGAAAAAAATAGTCTATCAAAACTTGATATTACGGTATTTCCTATTCCAACCTCTGATATACTTTCAGTTAAAGGAACTTCTGAATCAGCTACCTATAAAGTGTATAACTTAGTTGGACAAATTATTTTGGAAGGAAAAATAAATGACGAAAAAATAAATGTAACCAATTGTAGTGCTGGAAACTATGTATTAGAAGTTTCTGATCTGAATACAACGGTTACTAAACGCTTTATCAAAGAATAACTTTGATAATTAACCCAACCTCCAGCCAAAAAGCTATCTCTTAGAGATAGCTTTTTTTGCAGATAAAATGATTATTTTAGCAAAAAAGATTAAAGATGAAAAAACTAGCGCTATTAAGCGTAACGCTTATGAGTATTAATTCTGGAATTTCACAAAATATCATGACTCCTGATTTACTTTGGAAACTCGGTCGTGTTACTCCTATTGGACTATCAAAAGATGGTAAAAATATAATTTATAAAGTAGGAACTCCATCTGTTGAAGAAAATAAGTCTACTAATAAATTTTATAGTATTCCTGTCACAGGTGGTAGTCCTATTGAAATTGAAGAATACAAAGAATTGATAAAAAACAAAAACATTTCTCCTGACGGAATGTATTTACTTTCAGATAAAGAAGTAAAAATAACACCTGTTTTAGGAAAAGATATTTATCCCGAGTTGTCTAAATCAGATGCTCAAGTATATGATGGTCTTGATTATCGTCATTGGGATACTTGGCGAGATGGTACATACAACCATGTTTTTTTTGGTGGTGTGCCAGCTCCTAATGTACGTTTAGCACCGCCTGTAGATATTATGGAAGGCGAACCTTATGACGCTCCACAGAAACCATTTGGAGGTGATGAGGATTATATTTGGTCTCCTGACAGTAAAAACATCATCTATGTTTGTAAAAAAAAGACAGGAACGGCTTATGCTACTAGTACAAATACCGATTTATACCAATACAATATTGAAACGAAGGAAACTTTAAATTTGACACCTAATAATCTTGGTTATGATACACATCCTGAATTTTCACCTAATGGAGATCTTACTTGGTTACAAATGAAAAATGACGGTTATGAGGCAGATAAAAATGATATTATTGTAAAACATAAAGGATTAGAGATTAATTTAACGGCGAACTGGGATGGTACTGTAGAAAGTTTTAAATGGAGTAAAGAGGGTAAAAAAGTGTACTTTCTTGCTCCTATAGACGGTACCAAACAATTATTTGAGGTAAATTTTCCTGGGCTAACTAAAGCAGCTATTAGCGTTAAACAAATTACAAATGGCGATTTTGATGTTACTCAAATTATAGATTTTACTACAGACCAAATTCTTTTGTCTCGAAATGATATGAATCACGCTACTGAAATTTATTCGTATCATTTAAAAAACAAATCATGGCATCAAATAACACACGTTAATGCGGAAACTTACAACAAATTAGATTTATGTAAAACCGAAAAACGTTATGTGACTACTACAGATGGAAAAAAAATGCTAGTTTGGGTTGTATTTCCTCCAAACTTTGACCCGAGCAAAAAATATCCTACGCTATTATATTGTCAAGGAGGACCGCAAAGCGCATTAACTCAATATTATTCTTTCCGTTGGAATTTTCAAACAATTGCATCACAAGGTTATATTGTAGTTGCTCCAAATCGTAGAGGTATGCCTGGTCATGGTGTAAAATGGAATGAACAAATAAGTAAAGATTGGGGAGGTCAAGTTATGGACGATTATTTATCAGCTATTGATGATGTAGCAAAAGAATCCTATGTAGACAAAACACGACTAGGAGCGGTGGGTGCTAGTTACGGAGGATACTCTGTATTTTATTTAGCTGGAATTCACAATAATCGTTTTAAAACTTTCATTTCACACTGTGGCATCTTTAATACCCAAAGTATGTATGGTACAACAGAAGAAATATTTTTTACTAACTGGGATTCTGGAGGAGCGTATTGGGAAAAAAACAATCTTGTTGCACAAAAAACATATAATGATTTTAATCCTATTAATTTAATTAATAACTGGAATACGCCTATTTTAGTGATTCAAGGAGGTAAAGATTATAGAGTTCCGCTAGGACAAGGGCAAGAAGCTTTTCAAGCGGCTCAATTAAAAGGAATTAAAAGTCGCTTTTTGCATTTTCCAGAAGAGAATCATTGGGTTTTAAAACCTCAAAATGCGTTAGTATGGCAACGTGAATTTTTCAAATGGCTTAAAGAGACTTTATAGATGATTCAAAAATCATAATGTATCTATAAATTCAAATTTCGCATTAGACTCGAAGTGAATAGGCGAAAATTTATTTCACTTTATTTTCTTTCAATTGAGGCATGTACTCCAATTTTAATCATGAAAATAGTTTTCTATTTCATCTTCTAAAATTTTCCGTGAGTACTTGAACGTATTGAAAAATTTTGTTTCAGAATGAAATCTAATGCGAAATCTGAGATAAAATTAAGTTTTATGTCCTTTTAATTTTAAATTTTTAAACCCCGTTTTTAGGCTTTTACTTTAAAAATGGGGTTTGTATTTTTGGATTAGACTTTATAGATCTTACAGATGCCTTATAGATAATGTTTCAAGAAATAAAAAACCAAATGATATCTATGAGCTTATTGTGTGACTTTTTCTTTGGATAGAATTGATTTTAAATTATAAAATTTCAGGTTGATGGGCCGATTTTAAAAGATCATTAACAGTCTTGACAGGATTAAAGGTATCAAGAGGGACTTCTACAAAAAGAGTAATCCAATTGGCCATACTACCATTCCATAATCCTGGTAGTTCGTATGATTTATATTGGATTCCGTCTTTATTTTTTTTAACTATAAATCCTGTGTTAGGGTCTGTAAATTCTAATAAGTTGAATTTATTACCTTGGTAGTCTTTTATAGAACAGACAATATCTACAGGGTTAAAATGAGTAGCAGACTTAAAAATTGATTTTTGATTCTCATTTTCTAGGTCAATTTGTGCGGATTCAACAATTTGTAAGGTTGAGTTTCCTTTTTTATCTTTTACCCAAAAAGGACCACCACCAGGTTCATTTTCGTTTTTTACCATTCCGCACACACGTATTGGTCTGTTTAGGAAATAGTTTAAAATTCTGATTTGACTTTCCTCTTTATACTCATCAAAGTCAGTATTTATAATTATAGAAAGTTTATTCTCAATGAAATTTTTTATTTCTTGTATTAGAGCATTATTGTATTTGTTTTTATTTAGTTCTTTCAGGTAATTATGACTTTTGGTACTAATTTCTAACAAAATACCAGCTAAGGTTTTTTTGTATTCTGTTATGATTTCAGAATGATTTTGAGAAACATTGTCTATGTTTTTTATGAAAATAATATCAGCATTTCTATCGTTTAAGTTATAAAGTAAAGCACCATGGCCCCCAGGGCGAAAAAGAAATTTACCTTCTTTATTTTTTAATACCTTATTGTTTTTAGTTAATGCAATAGAATCAGTAGAAGGATCTTGATAAGAAAAACTAACACGTGTTTTTTCTTTTAATTCTTTAGGGAGCTGATTAATTAATTCCGTAAATAAAGTTTCATGTTCGGCTGAAATAGTAAAATGAATATTTCCGTTATTATTGCAAGCATACTGATTAGACTCTTTGAGGTGCTCTTCAATAGGAGTATTAATTCTCTCTTCGTTTTTGTGAAAAGGAAGTACAGCTTTTGGTTTGTTAAGAAAATTAAAATCAGGGTCTTCTAATATTGTTTTAATGAAAAGATATTTTTTTATAGCAGCAGATAATTTTTTGTAATGATTGTTTTGAATGGTTAACTTTGTAATGACTTCTTGATAAAATGGAAACTTTTCAATTCCTGCGATAAAAGTTTCTAAAGCAGTATTATTGGTTCGGTTGATGTAACCATTGATAGTTTCCTCCTCGGGATTAAAATCGAGTATAAAATCATGTAAAAATTTAAACATTCTAGTGGCAGCACCTGAAGCAGGAATAAATTTTTCTAATGTTTTATCTATCTTGTTTGAGTTGAAATAGTTAATGTAATAAATTTGTTCTTCAGGGCTTAATTTTATTATTCCTTTTCCAATTGTAGCAGGAGCTATTAATTCGGTTTTAGTAATTCCTTTTCGTAAGTAATGAATTTGTTTAATGATTAAATCAATATTTTTGTTTTGGTTGTAGAGTTCTACAAATTCATGGCTTGTAAAGCCTGCATTTAGTGCTTTTTCTAGATCTTCTACAATTTTGATTGCTTTTTTTAAACGTTCCTCTCTATTACCACTTATTTGAATAAAGGGTTTGTTGTATTGTATTAAATTTTTTTTAAATACTTCAAATGATAAATTGCGGTATTCAGCACTGTCTCTTAAACCGTCTGCTTCCCAAGGAATATCTTTATCTGTTAGAAAATAAAGATCATAGTGATGTAAATTAGCGGCTTCTTCTAATTGAGGAGAACACTGATTATAATAAATATCAGAGTATACTTTAGTAACAAGGGCATTTGTATCACAAAATAAAAATCTTTGGGCTTTTTTTAGCGCTTCATTTTCAATAGTAATTTGTCCAATAGCAATGGGTAGTAAATCTTTTTCTTCACAAATACGCCCTTCTTTATCAAGAATTTCTGTTAAAAAATCTCTAGCATATTCTACTATCCAAGCGGTATTAAAATGATTTGCTAGATCGCGTGCGAGCGTTGTTTTTCCAGTACTTTCTGGTCCGTAAGTGGTTATTCTGAGAGTATTTGTTTTTCTTTGCTTAAGATTTTCTTCCATTCTAAATAGGCCAATATGGCTAAAATTGTGAAAATAATATATTGGAGGGCAAATATATAAAGTTCTCTTGACCAAAGTATAGGAATAATAAGAAAATCTCCAATAATCCATAAACTCCAACTTTCTATTTTTTTTAAGGCCATAAACCACATGGCTGTGAAAAATATACAAGTAGTAAAAATATCAATCCAATTATTTTGTTGTATTTTGATTTTGAAAATAGTATAAATACCAATACAAACAATGGCTGTTAGTAAGAACATAATAAATCCCATTATTTTTTCTTTTTTATTGGTTTGGGTAATTTGTACAATGTTTTTTTTGTTCAACTTAAATTGCCCCCATTTATGCCAGCCATAGATACTCATTAAAGTATAGTATATATTAATGCTCATATCAGCCATATATTGAGCTTTATACATAATGTAAACGGTTATGCTTGTGGCAATAATTCCAGTAGGAAAAACTAAGTAATTTTCTTTTTTTGCAAACCATACACTCAAAATCCCAAAAATAAAAGCAATAGTTTCTAGTCCAATTTGCCAATAGGGAACATTTTGGTATTGTATTAGTATCTGATTAAGCATGATCTTTAAATAATTTGAAAAATGTAAATTAGCCTTAATTAATAGAATGTAAAATGTTTATGAACAAAACTAGTAAAAAGTGAGTTAAAAATAGGAGTAATAATATGTTATATTTTTCTAGATTATACTTTAGTCCTGAATGAAGTGATTTTTTACAGATAAAAAAGATGTTGAGTTTTAGAAAAAAGTATATTATTTCTGCTTTCAACGTAGTGAAATTACATTTGAGGTAGAATAAATTCTGTGTATTTCTATCTTTTTTGATAGAGTACAGTAGTTTAGCATGTTTGTTTAAATAAATTCAAACAAAATAAAACAAGGCTGTTCTATTGTCTTTTTTCTTAATTTGCTTAGTTTTTTTGTTGATTAGCTAGAGTAAAAGTAAGAGAATGTTGATTTTGAACAGCCTTATTTTTATAAGAAAGCAATATTAATAGCGGTAATATTCAGGTTTAAAAGGTCCTTTAACTTCTACACCAATATAAGCCGCTTGGTCATTTGATAGGGTTTCTAACTCAACACCTAATTTAGTTAAGTGTAAAGCTGCTACTTTTTCATCTAAATGTTTAGGTAACATATACACCTCGTTTTTGTAAGCTGTACTGTTAGTCCATAATTCGATTTGTGCTAATGTTTGGTTAGAAAAAGAGTTACTCATTACGAATGATGGGTGACCTGTAGCACAGCCTAAGTTTACTAATCGCCCTTCTGCAAGAATAATGATTTCTTTACCATTTACATTGTAGATATCTACCTGTGGTTTTACTTCTTTTTTAGTAGAACCATGATTAGCATTTAACCATGCCATATCAATTTCATTGTCAAAATGACCTATGTTACAAACAATCGTTTTGTCTTTCATTGCTTCAAAATGGCGACTTACAACAATGTCTTTGTTTCCTGTTGTAGTAATTACAATATCAGCATTTCCTATAACAGTATCTAAACGTTTTACTTCATAACCGTCCATAGCTGCTTGTAAAGCACAAATTGGGTCGATTTCTGTAACGGTAACAATAGAACCTGCTCCGCGGAAAGAAGCAGCAGTACCTTTACCTACGTCACCGTAACCACAAACTATTACTCTCTTACCTGCTAACATTACGTCAGTTGCACGACGAACAGCATCAACTGCTGATTCTTTACAACCATATTTGTTGTCAAATTTTGACTTGGTAACGGAATCGTTTACATTGATAGCTGGCATGTATAACGTACCGTTTTTCATTCTTTCGTATAAACGGTGAACTCCTGTTGTTGTTTCTTCAGATAAACCTTTGATCCCTTCAACCAATTCGGTGTATTTGTCAAATACCATATTAGTTAAATCACCACCGTCATCAAGAATCATATTTAGAGGTTTTCTGTCTTCTCCAAAAAATAACGTTTGTTCAATACACCAGTCAAACTCTTCGGCATTCATGCCTTTCCAAGCATATACTGGAACACCAGCAGCAGCAATAGCAGCAGCAGCATGATCTTGTGTTGAGAATATATTACAAGAAGACCAAGTTACTTCAGCTCCTAAGGCAACTAAAGTTTCAATTAATACAGCTGTTTGAATAGTCATGTGTAAACAACCTGCTATACGAGCACCTTTTAATGGTTGACTTGGCCCATACTCAGCACGAATAGCCATTAAACCAGGCATTTCAGCTTCTGCTAATTGAATTTCTTTTCTTCCCCATTCTGCTAAAGAAATATCTTTAACCTTATAAGGTACATACGGAATTGTTGTAGTACTCATCTATATTAGTATATTTGTTTTTTAATATTAAATTAAATAAATCGGGTACAAAACTACGGATTAGTTTTTGATTTGCCAACAGATTTAGATAAATTAATAATTGTTTTTTTGTTATAACTATTTAATTATCAGTGCGTTTGTCTTTTTGGGCGTTTTCTGTGGTTTGTAATTATTTCAAAATAAAAAAGCAAGTCGTCTAACTTGTTTTAAAATAATCGTTGTGGACTTTTGGAATTAATTAAATGTAAGATGCCTTTTTATAAAAAAATACATTTTTCAGACAAAATTATCGTATACCTGTGGAAAAATTCAGAAACTTATGAGGAGTTATTAAGAAAGGTATATTTAAAGGATCAATCGTTAGATAGATTGAAAAGTATGCGTTCTGAAAGTCATCGAAAAAGCTTTTTAGGAGTTCGAATGTTATTAGAATATTGCGGTTATACAGATTATGACTTGAGTTATGATATTAGTGGTAAACCTTTTCTAAACTCTAAAAACAATGAAATACCATTAGTAATAAGTATTTCACATTCTTATGAATTTTCAGCAATTGCATTAAGTAAAGAAGCTATAGGGTTAGATATAGAGAAAATAAAAGAAAAAGTCCTTCGTATAGCACCACGTTATATGAATATGGCACATATAGAAAACCTTTCAAAAAAAGAACAAATACAAAAAGCTGTTACTATTTGGGGGATAAAAGAATCTATATTTAAAATAAAAAATGAAACAGGGATTAGTTTTCCGGATCATATTTTTGAAGAAACATTTGATTTACAAGATAATCACTGCAAAGCACAATTACGTTTTAATAATCAAGTCGAAGATTTTAATATAAATTTTTGTATGATAGAAGATTATATCTTGGTTTGTGCCTTTAGATCTTATTAAAACTTTATAGAATATCATATTAAATGAAATAATTATCATAAAATACAGCTTATAAGAATAAAATATTTGTTTTGATAAAAAGATTAAATTTGAATCGTTAAATTAATTTGATGATGCCAATTACGATTTATGAGTCCATCCTTAAAGCAAAGAAAGTAAACAAAAAATTATTAGCTATTTTAATTGATCCAGACAAAATTAAGATTTCGGATGCTAATTTGTTAGCTAAAAAAATTAATCAATCCTCTGCTACTCATGTTTTTATAGGCGGAAGTATTGTTCAAAATTTGATTATAGACGAATTAATTGTAGAGTTAAAAAAAGAATGTAAATTACCTATATTAATTTTTCCAGGGCATCCTTCACAAATTTCACATCAAGCAGACGGTTTATTGTTTTTAACTTTACTTTCTGGTCGTAACCCAGAATATTTAATTGAGCACCATATCAATTCAATAGATTTGTTGGAAAAAATGAATTTGGAGATTATTTCTACCGCTTATATTCTAATAAATGGAGGAATAGAAACTGCGGTTGAGCGTGTTAGCAAAACGAAACCCATAGAACGAGAAAATGTTAGTTTAGTGTACAAAACAGCTAAAGCAGGAGAGTATTTAGGTAGTAAACTTATTTATTTAGAAGCAGGAAGTGGGGCTTTAGAAAAAGTTCCACTAGAAATGATTCGTGAAGTTTCTCAAAATCTTACAATTCCCATTATTGTTGGAGGAGGAATACGATCAATAGAATCTATAGAAGAAACTTACAGAGCTGGTGCCGATATGGTTGTAATAGGTACAGCATTTGAACAAGATGCTAATTTTTTTGACTAATTCAAGTTGTTTAAAAAGCTATTTAAACATTATTATAACTATTCATAGTAAAATATTTACTATAATGAAAAGCTTAAATGATTTTAAATTCATACTAATAATTTTATCGTGTCAATTCGTTGGAGTCATATAAGGAATTTACTTATGTCCTTGTCTTTTTAATAACTCAAATTCCCTCTTCAGTTAGTCAGGCCAGTTTTTATCATTGCTCTCAATAAAAATCATTTTATAAATTATGATCCTAGTAAAATTTATATCAACAGATATAAGTTTCTCAGAAAACCTTTATTGTGTTTCATTTTATTTAGCAGTATTTGTTAATTAAAGATAAGATGATATAATAAAATTAAATTAAATACAATGGCTTCGTAAGTATTTATTTCAGGTTTTCCGTTGGTTGATTTCTGATTAAGATAAGAATAATTGTTTTGTAAACATTTAAAAACAATAACTATAAATTAAAACACTAACACTATCATGATTAATTATTGAAAAAGCACAATTGTTTTTTTTGTTATTCTTTACTTTGCTTTATAATACTTTGTGATTTTTTAGTTGTTTTATTATTTAAAAATATATTTTATTCTTAAATGTGTTTTTTTCAGCTTAAATAAATTATACGAAGTTAAATAAAACATAAAATTGTTATAAAAAACATGTTTTGAATAAAAAATGTTATCTTTGTGCAAGAGAATAATATTTAAAAAGAAATTGAATTATCGCTATTTGATGTAATGGTTATCAACCAAATGGGAGAGAAGAAAGTGTAATGTTTTTAATTTTTGTTACTTATTTTTTATAGCATCATATTCTAAGTCGTTTGAAAAGTAAGTAATCTAAATTAGACCTAATAAATACAAGAATAGCCTTATTAATGAAAAAAAATATTAAATAAACAGAAAGATTGGTAAAGATGATAGTCCATTTATTTGGATTCTTTATAAGGAAATAGGAATGAGGTTTATGTAGTATTTTTTATAACCAATAAAAATATAAAGAATATATAGGAGAAATAATTACAAATAAATAAATATATGAATTTTTTAAAATTAAACGCCAAATGGGCATTACTAGCGGTAATGCAATTGTCTGTTTTGAGTTGTAATAAAGAAGATGTTGCAACTAAGGGATCAGATAACGAAGGAAAAGAACTTAAGCAAGGGAGTATTCACGATGGTCCTAAATCGGAATTACAAATTAGTAGAAGAATCGTTTCGTCACCACAAGATCAAGCAGGATCTTCTAGTTGTAAGACAATTGAGGAAAGTTATAACAAGACATTTGATAACTTTTCAAAATTAGGAGGAGGGACTCATTTATTGTGGCCAGGAAACATTGTTCAAGGATCAACTATTATTTCAGGAAACTTAGCGTCTATTCCTATCGATCCAAAAGGAAGAAATGTTATTGAGGTAAAAGTAGATGCTTTTTCATCCAATGAATCAAAACCATCAAGTTTGGAAGTAGAAGATCCAACAGCTGGTAAAGTACAAGGTGCTTTAGAAAAGATATTAAATTCATATTATACATCAGGAACTAAGTTTCCAGCTAATTATGCAGTTGAAATTCAGAGAACGTATGACAGTAAACAATTACAAGTAGCATTAGGAGTAGGTTATACAGGACCTTCTGTAGGTTTATCAGCTAGTTTAGGTATAAACTTTAAAAAGAATAAGACATATTATGCTGTAACACTTAAGCAAAAATTCTTTAACGTGTCAGTATCTGCAAAACCAGGTCTTCAGGGAGATTTTGGTTGGATAAAAAAGGGTTATCCGAGAGCTGAATTTGATAAATATATTGGGCCAAATAACCCAGCTGTTTATATATCATCTGTAACATATGGTAGATTATATACTTTAGTTTATGAATCAGATGAAAGTTCTTTCGAAATGGAACAAGCTTTAAATTTTGCATATAAGAATCCAGCCGCAACAATATCGGTAGATCAAAAATCAAAATATTCTACTACATTACAAAATACAAAAGTATATGCAAAACAATTAGGAGGTAATGCAGCTGGTGGATTAGATGCAGCATTTGGAGCTTTTGCAGGAAATTTTGAAAAAGTAAGAGATTTCGTTGTGAATGGAGCAGAGGTTTCTAAAGATAATCCAGGGTATCCAATAGAGTATACAGCTGTAAATATAGAATCTAACCTTGATGCTACTCATAATGTTAATGGAGTATCTACATATTCAGAATGTGAAGAATCTTTATACACAACCAAAACTCTTGAAGATGCTAAAAAAGGAGTAGATAAATTACACGAGGAGTATGGTTATAATAGTTGTGCTAAAATTATTATATTTAATAATACAGATAGAGAAATTATATTAAAAAATTATACTCCTTGGTCTGGTAGTGGTTTCTTAAACTTACCACCAAGCTCTATTCCAGCTGGAAAATATGGATATGCTTTAGCAGTTAATCAATATGGTACTTCAAAAGGGACATATAACCAAATTTCATATTCATTCGATGATAAAACGATAAGTTTTGGCTCCTATGCGCCTGTAGAAGCAGCTAGAACCAATAATGTTTTAGTTGGTTTTAAAGAAATAACAGAAAACGAGTTATACAATAATAGTGTAAGACCTTCTATGGAAAAACTAGAAAATAATATTAGAATTAGAGGAAGTATTGGAGGAAAAGCCGCGCCGTATGTGAATTTTACGATTATAGGTAAAGGAAATAGCCGTATAAACTAATATTCCTATTCAAAGTAACAATTTAAAAATACTATAAAGAGGTTGTCCTAAACTTTGGACAACCTCTTTTTTACTAAAACATTCCGATAATCTTGGAAATATTTTGTGTAAGCTATTTTCAAAAAAATAGATCCGACTGATTGTTTGGTTAAAATTAGATATTTATGCTATGAACTTAATGATATAAGATGAATAAATAATTAAAATAATGATGCTTTTCTTATCATGAATTTTTATTATATGATTTCAAAAGGTATTTTTCTGATGCTTGCTAATAATTACCTGCTGTATGATTTAAAATTTTAATAAGTTACATTTTCGAAATTTAATACAAGTTATAAATGACCTTAAACGTAAAATAAACGCCTATTTTTTGCCCCAATGTAGTAAAATAGGTCTGCGATAAAAATTTGTATACATTTTTATTCTCTCTGTCTTTTTATCTTCATGACAAAGACTAGTATTTGGCTTTTATTTTAAATATTTGTTAAATAAAATATAATTTGTTATATAATTTTTATTTTTCAATTCAAAATGTTATATTTGTAAGGTGTTAGTGATGAAAGGAAAATGAATTATGATTAATAGAATGCGGCTGTTTATTCGCTTTTTAGATAAAAAGAGAAAGACTTTTTGATAGTATACTTTTTTAATGGGATCAACTTTTTAATTTTATAAATTATAATCGAATACATTTTGTTTGATAACTGCCGATTATATGGATCAATATAATAAGGGAAGTAATTACTTAAAAAATATTGTTTTAGTTGATAAAGATGAAAGTAGCAGGAGTAGATTTATAAAGTTAAAATATTAAATCTAAATGTGAAAAGATATAAAATGATGTTAGTTGTTAAAGGAATTAAGAGATGCTTTTTATATCAATTTTTTAGTTAATAATTAGTTTATTTAGATTATAGTTAATTGTTTTTTTTTCTTATTCTAAATGTAAATTTAGAATAATATAATGAGGCGATCCGAAAAGGATCGCCTCGTTTTTTAGTCATTTGTTGTGTCTTCATAAAGAGCCCCAAGAAGTGCGCTGTAAATTTTATTTAAATGATTATTTGATAATGCTAAAAAACCCTTTAAATATAGTATTTAAAGGGTTTTGCAATTGTTTATTAATATTCTAGCAGAGAGGAAGGGATTCGAACCCTCGATGCAGTTACCCACATACAAACTTTCCAGGCTTGCTCCTTCAACCACTCGGACACCTCTCTAGTTTTGCTATTCCATTTCACCTCGAATAGAGGTTTCAAAGATAGTTTTAAAAATTGAAAATCCAATATTTTGGCCTAATAAAAACATTAATTTTGTTATGGCTGCCTCAGTAGTTATATCTTTTCCAGAAATTACCCCTATTTGTTTCAATTGTGAGCTTACCTCGTAATGTCCCATACTGACACTCCCGCCAGAGCATTGTGTTACATTTACAATGTGAATCCCTTTTTGTATAGCTTGATCTAATAGATTAATAAACCAATCAAGAGTGGGGGCATTGCCTGATCCGTATGTTTCTAATACAATGCCTTTTAGATGAGGTATTGATAGAATAGCATTAATAACAGATTCTGATATGCCAGGAAACATCTTTAGAATTGCAACATGTGTATCAAATTGAAGGTTAACGTGTAATTTTTTGTCTATGCTTTTTTTAAGGAGATATTCTTCATTTACTTTTAAATGAACACCAGACTCCGCTAAAAAAGGAAAGTTGGGCGAAATAAAGGCATTAAAGTGTTCAGCACTTATTTTAGTTGTACGATTGCCTCTATAAAGTTTATACTCAAAATATAAACAAACTTCTGAAATAACGGGTTTTCCTCTTTCTTGTAAAGACGCAATTTGAATAGCTGTTATTAAATTTTCTTTGGCATCGGTTCGTAAATCACCTATAGGTAATTGAGATCCGGTAAATATGACGGGTTTTTCTAAATTTTCTAAGATGAAGCTCAAAGCAGAAGCAGAATAAGACATGGTGTCCGAGCCATGTAGAACTACAAAACCATCATATTGATCATAATGAGTTTCTATAATTTGAGCTATTTTTACCCATCCTTCCACATTCATGTTGGAAGAATCTATTGGTTTTTCAAAAGAAATAGTTGCTATATTACAATCTAATAGCTTTAACTCAGGGATATTCTTTAATAATTTATTAAAGTTAAAAGCTTTTAGAGCACCTGTTTCGGTATCTTTTACCATCCCGATAGTGCCTCCAGTATAAATTAGTAATATATTGGATTTAGAGATTAGGCTCATACTTTAATTTATTAACAACAGGATTGGCATACATTGCTAAGAAGCTTTCCATTATTTTTTGATTTTTACTATCTATTCGCATTTCTAAACGTCTTTCAAAAAGTAATTTTTCTTGTAGACTGTATTTTAATTCAAAACGATTGGATTTGAAAAGTAAATCATAAGCAATATAATTTGTTGGCCATAGATGGTAAGATTGAAGAATAGAATCATCTATGATTTTGACAACTTCTTGAATTTGTTTGTTGCTGTTTGATGTTTCCAATTTAATATGATCCAATTCAGTATCTAGTATATTCCCTATATGAATATGAATATGTTTTTTTTGACCTATAATACCTCTTAATATATTATCAAAATCTTCATTGGAACTTTTTTGATACGTTTCATTGTTAGCTTCTGCCATTAGTTGTGGCATTTTTAAAGCATCAGTTGGGTCGTATTCGTAAGAAATAGAAACAGGAACGATTTTAATTTGTTTGAAATAATCTAAAACATTTCGTTCATTAGCAGCCATTGCGAGCATTTTTAAAACGCCTGTATGGGTGGCATCATGTCCGTCTTTAGTTCTTCCTTCTCGTTGAGCAATCCAGACAGATCGGTTTTCACGTAATAATAGTTGTTCTATGTATTCAGACATTAATTGCGAACTTTGTAAAAGTTCTCTAGGAGGAAGTCCCCTCTGAACAATAAAATTACGATTTAATCGAGATAATGAACGTAAAAAGTCTTTTTTAACCAAATTATCTCCTATTGCTGATGCTGTCATTACCAATCCATGGTCAAATAATGAAATATTGAGTAGAGAGGTGTCAAGTATAATATCACGATGATTGGATATAAAAAGATAAGAGGTGTTAGGCTCTAATTTTTCAAATCCAGAAGTACTCAATCCATCTGAGCTCTTTTTTACTATCTTTTGAATAGCTTGATATAAAAAGTTACATTGAAAATCACGAATAGAGTGCGTACGCAACAACTGCTCTTTCCAAACGCTATCTTCTACGTTTGGAAAAGCAAAATTCATTATTTCTTTGATAATGGGATGATTTGCAGCATTTTGTAATGCTTGATTTACTTCGGCATCATAATACGGTCTTATAGCATCAAATTTTGGCATCGCAAATTCAAATTTCTAATACAAATGAACAAAAAAATAAACAATTTTGAATAAAGAAATTTTAAAAACCTAAATAGTGCATCAGATTTAGCTTTTCCTTATTTTGTTAAAATATTAAATACCAAATATTTCTTTGGAGTTAAGAGTTGTTATAGATGCTATTTCTTCAACACTACAGTTGTAAAGCGTAGCTAATTTTTGAGCAATGAGCATGATATATGCGCTCTCATTTCTTTTCCCTCTATAAGGAGTAGGGGCCAGATAAGGAGCATCTGTTTCTAATACTATATGATTAAGATTAATCTGATTTAAAAATTGATCTATTTGTCCATTTTTAAAGGTAGCAACTCCTCCAATGCCTAATTTTAAACCATAGCCAATCGTTTTTAATGCTTGTTCGTAAGTTCCTGTAAAACAATGAAAAATTCCTGAAAGACCCTCTCCTTTTTCTAATTCTAATATTTCAAATACTTCATCAAATGCATCACGACAATGAATATTAATAGGAAGTTTGTATTTTTTTGCTAATTGTATTTGATGTCTAAAGGCTTTTTTTTGAATTTCTAAAGTTGATTTATCCCAGTATAAATCAATTCCAATTTCTCCAATAGCATAAAAATTTCTTTTGGTCAATTCTTCTTCTATTAAGGCTAATTCTTGTTTATAGCTTTCGGGTTTTACATAACATGGATGTAATCCGATCATTAGGAAAATGTTTTCAGGATACTCTTTTTCTAATTTATACATTCTTTCTAAATAGCTAGAGTCAATTGCTGGGATAAAAAAACGATTTATGCCAAGATCTATTGCTCTTTTTATACTTTCAGAACGATCTTCAGTAAATTGAGATGAATATAAATGCGTATGAGTGTCCGTAAGAATCATAATTTTAACTTTTCTATTAGGCAAAGTTACTTTTTCTAAGGCAGATTGAAAAGGATCGTTTTAAGAAAGAAATGGATATTAATAGTATATCTAAGCATTAACCCAGATTACGCATTAGACTCTATGGTGAAGATGGAAAGGTAAAGGAAATAAAAAAGTACAAAAAAATTTAGATCCAAAGATATTTTTATCTGTAGTGCGTTTCTGTTACGTAATTTGGGTTAAAATTAAATAATTGGTTTAGTATGATTAATCAGAGCTTAATAAATTACAATTATTATCAAACTCTTTTATTTTGTATTTGGTTTTAATGAGTTGTGATTTGATTTCAGTTCCATTTCCTATAATGATAATCAGACAGTTATTGGCTAAAAAATATTTTTGAGCTACGCGCAAAATATCTTCTGGTTGTACAGTGTTTATTTTTTGAATGTAATTGGAATAAAAATCAATAGGAAGCTCTTGTATTTTGCGATTAAGAGCATAGCGAGCTATTGATTCTGGTTTTTGACACTGCATGATGAAATGACCAATATATTTAGATTTGGCTAATGCTAATTCGTTAGTATGAACTAATTCATTATGTAATTTATGAATTTCTTTTAATATTTCATTAACAGCATCAGCCACTACTTCATTGCGAACTTGTGTTGAAATTTTAAATTTTGTTATCGTCTTATTGGCTGATGCAGAAGAGTAAGCACCATAGGTCCAACCTTTGTCTTCTCTTAAATTTAGAAATAAGCGACCATCAGCACCTCCTCCTAAAATTTGATTAGCCATAAGAACTGAAAAATAATCAGGACTATTCATGGGCAAGCATATTGTATTTACAATACTAATTTCGGTTTGAACAGCATTGGGGAGATCGACCCAGTTTATTTCGGTTTCATCAATTACGGGAGGATCTGGAATGATAAATGTTTGGCTACTATTTTTGATCCATTTAGAGAATTCGAAAATAACTTTTTCTTTTACAATGTCAAATTGTACGTCGCCTATAATGATTAAATAGGCATTTTGAGGCGTAAAATGAGTGTTGTAATAATTCTGTATATCAATAAGCTTAACATTATTTAATGTTTCTTCTGTAACATATTCACCTTTTGGGTGAGATGAACCAAATACCAAGGTGTTTTCTACCTTATTGAGTATGTTTTGAATGTTTTTTTCGTTTGAACGTAATGCTTCTATTATTTTTAAACGTTCCTTTTCTAATTCTTCTTCTGTAAAATGAGGGGATAAAAGAGCTTCTGAAAAAAGTTCTATCATTCGACCTGCATATTTTGATAGACCAATGGCTTTTCCACCAGAAGCATGTAAATAAAATTCAAAACCTAACAAGTCAATTTCTTCGTAAAAATCTTCTTTAAGTGTTTTTTTCGAACCTTTACCTAATAAAGAAGAAGTAAGGGTGCTGACTCCTTTTTTGTTACCTTCATTAAAAAGAGGATTGTCAATTTGTAAATGTAAGGAAACACGAGGAAGCGTATGATTTTCAACGACCAATACTTTTAGACCATTAGGTAGATCAAAACAATTAGGTTCTTGAAATTGTAATTGGGGAAGTGCACCTGCCAAGGGTTGTATAGCTAAATTCATACTGTTTTTTTAGGCTTATAGATTAATTCTAAACGTTGATTAGTGTTTAAGTGTTTTTGGGTAACTAATTGTATCTCATTTGGATTAATACTGTTTAGTAAGTCTGATTCAGTATTGATTAAATGAATGTTTTTGTACAAGAGATGAAAAGAAGCTAAATCGTGTGCAATAGTTTCTAAATTTGTTTTACCATCAATTAAATGATTTTGATATTTGTTTTTTAATTTTAGAAAATCATGATTTGAGATAAGATTCTCTTGTAATTGTTTTATTTCCTTATCAATTTCTTGTTTTAGATCTTTTAAATCAATGCCATTCATAGGAAGTGCATAAATAATGTACAATCCATAGTCTTCTAAGGAAATGTTGAGAGCACCAACTTGAAGTGCCATCTTTTTTTCATCTACCAATTTTTTATAGAGTTTAGAGCTTTGTCCATCGCTAAAATAACTAGACACAAAGTCCAATACTCTCGATTCTTTTTCTTTCATAGAAGGTGTTCGGTAAGCAAGAACCAACATTGGAATTTGTATATTAGGATCCTCATATTCAGCAAAAATAGTTTTCTTAATAGGTTCTTCAAGTATTTTTTTTCGTTCAATACTAGAGCTAGAAGGAATAGAACTAAAATATTTTTGAATCCAATTTTGTGTTTGTTCTATTTCAATATTGCCAGCTACTACTAAAACAGCGTTATTTGGAGTGTAATATTTTTTATAAAAATCTTGAAACTCTGTCAAGGTTGAAGCGTTAATATCTTCTATCTCGCCAATGGTAGTGTTTTTATAAGGATGGACTAGAAAAAGATGTTTTTTTACTTGTGCTAATAATTGACCATAAGGACGATTGTCATAACGCATTTTTTTTTCTTCTTTCACAACCTCTTTTTGTGTGTCAACCCCTATGGTGTTGATAACGGCATGGCGCAAACGTTCTGCTTCCATCCATAAACCAAGTTCTAATTGATGTGAAGGAAATACTTCGTAGTAATACGTTCGGTCTTCACTAGTGTTGGCATTATTAGTACCTCCATTAGCAGAAACCAGCTTAAACCATTCTCCTCGTGCTATATTTTGAGTACCTTCAAAAAGAAGGTGTTCAAAAAAATGAGCAAATCCTCTTCTGTCTTCTGGATCATCTTTAGATCCTACATGATACATGATAGATGTAACGACTACAGGAATAGTGCAATCAGAATATAAAATGACTTCTAATCCGTTTTCTAAATTATAAAGCGTAAAATCTAGCGGCGTATTTTGAAGAGTTCCACCTAGAGGAGATATATTGGGTATGTGCATAAGTAATTAAAATAATTGTGTAGATACGATTATAGAAAGATTATGATAAATGTCAAAAATACATTTTAAATCATTGTAATAAAAGTAATTAGTTTTTTTTACAGATAGTAAGAATTTTTTAAATGATAAGTTGTTGATTTCGAAAGAAATTGTATATTTGCAAACTTAAAAATTAATAAACCATTATTGTTATGTACGCAATCGTAGAGATAGCAGGGCAACAATTTAAAGTAAGCAAAGACCAAAAAGTATTCGTACACCGTCTAGCTAATGAAGAAGGTTCAAAAGTTACTTTTGACAAAGTTCTTTTATTGGATGATAACGGAAACGTAACTTTAGGCGCCCCAGCTATAGAAGGTGCTTCAGTAGAAGCAAAAGTATTACAACACTTAAAAGGTGACAAAGTAATCGTTTTCAAAAAGAAAAGAAGAAAAGGTTACAAAAAAAGAAACGGTCACAGACAGTATCTTACTCAAATTTTAGTAGAAGGAATATCCGCTAGTGGTTCAAAAAAAGCAGCTCCTAAAAAAGAAGCAGCTCCTAAAGCAGAAGTAGCTACTGAAGAAGCAGCTCCTAAAAAAAGAGCTACTAAAGCTAAAAAAGAAGATACTAACGAATAATATTAACTTTTAAAACCATTACATCATGGCTCACAAGAAAGGTGTCGGTAGTTCTAAGAATGGTAGAGAATCAGAATCGAAACGCTTAGGTGTTAAGATTTTTGGTGGTCAATCTGCTATTGCAGGTAACATCATTGTAAGACAAAGAGGTTCAAAACATAATGCTGGTGAAAACGTTTATATGGGTAAAGATCATACTTTACACGCTAAAGTTGACGGTGTTGTAGCATTTCAGAAAAAGAAAGACAATAAGTCTTATGTTTCTGTGGTTCCTTTTGAAGCATAGTCTTAATAGAACAATAAAAACTTAAAGCGCTCGCTATGTGAGCGCTTTTTTTATACCTTTGCTTTTTTATTTTTATTATGAGTAAAATTAGAATTACCAAACAGTTTAATTTTGAAACAGGGCATGCCCTTTATGGGTATGACGGGAAGTGTAAAAATGTTCACGGACATAGTTATAAACTTTCTGTAACCGTTATCGGAAGTCCAATAACAGATAAAGAAAATGTAAAATACGGAATGGTTATTGATTTTTCAGATTTAAAAAAAATTGTGAAAGAAGAAATAGTAGATATTTTTGATCATGCCACAGTTTTTAACGAAACTACACCACACATAGAATTAGCAAATGAATTAAAACAAAGAGGGCATCATGTTATATTGGTTGATTACCAGCCTACCAGTGAGAATATGGTAGTTGATTTTGCTGCTAAAATTAAGAAACGTTTGCCTGCTCAAATTCAGTTACACTCATTGCGATTACAAGAAACAGAAAGCTCTTTTGCAGAATGGTATGCAAGTGATAATATATAAAAAATAAACTTTAGAAAAGAATTTCGTTTTTTAATAAGAGAAAGGACAGTAAACTCGGAAAATATTATTCAAAAAAGGCATATAATTTAAATATTA
Organism: Flavobacterium davisii; assembly: GCF_042182265.1. Classification (NCBI taxonomy): domain Bacteria; kingdom Pseudomonadati; phylum Bacteroidota; class Flavobacteriia; order Flavobacteriales; family Flavobacteriaceae; genus Flavobacterium; species Flavobacterium davisii. The sequence goes on along the minus strand of NZ_CP097869.1, from coordinate 506,079 downwards.
CTTCTTATACGACTTAAAGTTTCTTGTGATATTCCTAAAAAAGAAGCAATCATACCTAGAGGAACCCTTTGAATGATATTTCTGTTTTCTTCTAAAAGTTGGATGTACTTCTCTTTGGCTGTCATGTATTGTAGTGAAGAGATTCTTTTAGACATTTGAAGCGTTAATTTACTTAAAAGATATCGACTAAAATTAGCTGCCGCTATAGAGTTCATACAAAGTTCTTGTAGTTTCTCATAATTATAAGTGGTAATAACGGAGTTTTCTAAGGCTTCGATGTTATAGCGAGTAGGTTTGTTTTCAAAAAGAGTGTCAATATTGGCAGTTGTTCTTCCTTCATCATAAAAATCAGCAGTAATATCTTTTCCATTTTCAAAATAAAACATCCTTATTAAGCCTTCGTTAACAAAAAAAACAGTATGGTTAAAATGATTTTGTTGGCTTAGTATTTCCCCTTTTTTAAAGGTCTTAGTCTTGCATTCATCTCTTAAAAAACGCTCAATTTCATTATCAACTTTTATATGTTTTTTTAGCTCTTCAATTAAATTCATTCTTACAACGTTTTTGCAAAAATATAAAAAAAGACGTTCCAATACATTGAAACGCCTTTACTGTTTTGTTTTTTTAAACGCCTAAGAAAAATAGATCTCAGGAAATATGGAGATCTTTAAAAATTTGTTTGATTTTTATTTTTAAAACGCCCCACCCTAGGAAAAAGAACACCAAACCTAGAATAAATAAATGCCAGAAAAACTTTGAAGTCAAATAACTTGGGCCTTTTTCTATTACCATGATTTTCATAGCTTCCAAATAAGGTGTTAAAGGGATTATTTTGCTGAAATTTTCTATAAATGAAGGCATAGCATTACTAGGCCAAGTAAAGCCACTAATAATGAATGCTGGAGATGCAATTACCATTAAAACTTGCGTTGCTTTAAGAGCATCGGGTATTAGAATGCTAAAAAAGACACCTAAATTAGTCGTTGCTATTATAAATGCACTTGTTAGTAAAAAGAAATTTAGAATGTTATCTGGAATAGGGATTCTAAAATACAAAGCACATATATAAAAAACCAAAATGTTTAGATACGAAAATAACCAAACAGGTAAACATTTAATGAACATTATTAAAATAGGATATTGATGTTTTCCTGTAAAATCTCTTATAAATGAATCTCTTTTGAATTCTTCTGAAAACGTAACAGCCATAGCTAAAAGAATTACTTGTTGTAGCACAACAGCCATTATAGCAGGCCACATAAAAAGTAGATAGTTTCCCGTAGTGTTAAATAATGAAATATAATTAGCTTTAAAAGATTCAATGTTTTCCTTAGCTTGATTAAAATTCATCCCCTTTCTTTGAAAGGATTTTATTTCTGCACCAGCAGAAAATGTACCTAACGTTAACTGAATGGCTTTTGAAGCAAAATTAGCTGTTAAAACATTCGAATTATTAAAATACACATTTATTTCAGGGTATTTTTTTTGAAGAATATTAGCTTCAAACCGTTTGGGTATAACTATAGCGGCGCTTGCTTGCGTTTTTATTATTTCTTCTTTTAAATTAGAAGGTTCATTTAGATAATTTAAAACTTTAATAGTCTTGTTGTCTTCAAGCATTTCAATTACTTGATTAGACATAGGCGATTGATCCTGATTAATTATAATGACAGGGATATCTGTTATTTTGCCTTTCTGATAAGTAAAACCTAATAATAGTGCATATATGATAGGGCCTATAAAAAATACAGAAAAAATGGTTCTGTTTGTTAAAAATAATTTAAACTCTCTTTTTAATAAATATCTTAACTGTGTCATGTTTTTTAAGTGTTAAGATTATTTCAAAGTAACTCTTGAGTTGACTAATAAATTATTTAGTTTGACTCTGTCTGTTGGTATAACCTTTATTTCATAAACGGCCTCTCCTGGTTCATAATCAGGATACGCTGTCGTAATATCAGCATATTTAGCTAGTTGTTTTAGGGCTACTATATTACCTGTAAATTCTTGATTACTATACTTAGATATTATGTTTATTTTCATTCCTTTTTGATATTTAGAAATTTTACTTTCTGGTATAGTAAAACGAAAGAATGTAGAATTAGGAATATAACCATTAAATAAAGGGTATCCAGCAGTAGCTAATTCCCCCACATTTAAGGAAATGGTTTCAATTTCCATATCATTAGTGGCTATAATATAGCGTTCAGAATAGACTACATTAGCTTCTTGTAAGGCACCTTTTGCTTGAGACGCTTGTCCTTCTGCCATATTTATTTTTTCAATTCTTGTTCCGATTTCTACATCATGTAATTCCGCATTAACAGCATCTAATTGTGCTTTAGCTCCTTGGTATTTTGCCAATACTTCATCGTACTGTTGTTGAGCCATCAAACTATCGTTATACATGTTTCGTGCTCTATTGAATGATTTTTTAGCGTATTCAAACTGTTCTGAAAGTCCCTTCTGTTTAGCTCTTAGTTGAATAAGTTGATCGGAAGTAGCTCCATTTTTAGCCATTTGTGCTTGTGCAACTGCTGCTGTAGTAGCTCCTTTTGCTTGTGCAATCTTTGCAGAAACTTCAGGTACATCTAAAAGAGCTAAAGTATCTCCCGTATGTATTATTTGTCCTTCTTCAGCATATATTTTTAAAATTCTACCTGTAACTTTTGGAGCAAAAGAAACAGTTTCTTTTTTAGTTTTTCCTTCTATCTCTCTCTCTTTTACTTGGTTGTTGCAAGCTACTAATGTAAATAAGTTAATTATAGCGAATGTTTTTATGGTATTGTTTTTCATTGTAATAAGTTTGATTTTAAAGTTTCTGAATATCTAAGCTCTGGGTTGATTTCATGAGCTCTATTGCAGCTCTTCTCTGATTAAAAATAGATGTTTGATATTCTAATTCAGCCATTTGTAAATCATTTTCAGCCTCAATTAATTGATTTGATTTTATTAAGCCATATTTGAACTCCTTTTCAGCTTGATCTAAAGCATTTTGAGCAATTTCTTTTGCTTTTGCCTTTAGATTTATTTGCGCATCAGCTATCTTGTAATTTGTTTGGTTGTTAGCTAGGTTTAACGTTAGTTTTCTTTCCGCATCCGATTTTTTATTTTCTAAAATATCCTTTTCAATTTTAGATTTCTCGATTTCGTGATCGCTTTCATTTCCGTCAAAAATCTCCCACTTAAAACCTAATCCAATTCGAAAAATAGGGAAAAGATTTTTATTCGTTAGATCCATGTTTAGCTTTTTGTTAATATTTGGAGTCAAATTTTTGGATGAAGATAAATGACCATTATAAAAACCTAGATAAGATAAGGAAGTGCCAGCTTGAACCTTGGGAATCCACCATGTTTTATCCGCTTTTATTTTAGCGTCTATGGCTTTCATTCCGTGATCTAACGCCTTTATTTCAGCTCGATTTTCTATACTACTGTCAGAAACTGTGTAATTTATTTTTTGTAGTGTAGGTTCTATTAATGCTATTTTTTCAGTCTCTATACCTGTTAAAATATGTAATTGAATGATCAGTAATTCTTTTTTACCTTCGTACTCGACCAATTTGGAGTTAAGAGTAGCCTCCGCTAGATCTATTTTTTGATAGTCATACTTTGTTATAAGGCCGTAACCTAGTGCTTTTTCTGCTAATTTTTTATTAGCTTCTAATCTTTTCAAGCCCTCATTTAGAACTTTTTTTGATTGAATTAGTAATGCAAACTGATCATAAGATTGTATGATTTGAGTGGTTACATCATCTTCATTTTTTAATTTAAGTGCCATTACGGCCTTGTTTTTTTCTTCAAGTGCTTGTTTTAAGTGTTTTATTTTTCCACCCGAATAAAGAAGAATAGTTGCGTCGATTTTTGCAGCTCCCTCAAATCCAGATAAATTAAAGTTATTATCTAAGGCTCCCTCAGGAATTGCTATTCCAGGGAAAAGAGGATTTATAGGAGCAATGTCTATTGCTTTAGAATGCGATATGTTTGTTATATCAAGATAGCCTGCTTTTCCTGATATATCTACCTTAGGTAAAAATACATCCTTAAGTTTTCTTTTGTTTAAAGTAATTGTTTGAGATTCTAAAACTTGATTTTTTATAGAAGCGTCTCTTTTTAAAGCTTCACTAATTAATGTCTCAAGACTTGGTGCTGTTTGAGCATTAAGCATGAGAGGTATTAATAAAAGCAATGCAGAAATGATTTTCTTGTAATGTTCCATTTTTTTCATTTGATTTACATTGCAAAGTTTTAACTAAAAAAAATGAAATCTTTTGATATATATCAAAAAGAAAAACTCAAACGTTTAAAAATAGATTTTTACAAAAATAGTATTCTAGTATCTGCTTGATTTTAAAAAATTACTTCCATTTTAAACTCTCCATCAGTACTTTAAGATCATTTTTGATATAATGAGCTGCAGGTAAAACAGAGTCAAAATTAGGTTTTGCGTAAAAATAGATAGATCCCATTAAAAAATGTTTAGTACTATCTGTTACATAAAATTGCGATTGAGAAGCAGCATTGCCTCCAACTTCATAAAACATGCCAAATTTTTTATGCTCAGAGTTAATATAAGGCTGTTCCGTAATGTTGTCCGCCTTTACAACATGTTCATAAGTTAGTTTTTGAGCATCACGTAAAAGTGTTTCTATGTTGTTTTGTACGGGACGATAATTTAGATAAACAGTTGCCTTTAGTTTAGGATAATCAATATGAAAATTACATTCGCCTTGATCTTTGATATTGCTTAATGAGTTGTATTTAAACTCATATTGACAGGCTTTTTTGAAGTTAATATAGTGAGCATTAGGGTATTCTAGATTTAAATAGGCTTTTGGTTTAGGCATCACATCATTTTTGCAGCTAATTGTAATGAAGCAAGTAGTTAGTGCTAATAAAAGCCTTTTTATGTTTTTATTCATGTTTAAAAGGGTAAATCGTTTTCTATTGGATTGTCAAAATTAGCACTTTTGGGCGTTTCTGACGAATTTTTAAACGATTCTGAATCTTTTTTTGTGTTTAGAAAGGTAAATTCAGTTACTTGTATTTCAGTAGTGTACTTAGTTGAGCCATCTTCGGCTTGCCATTGTCTTGATTTGATACGACCTTCAATGTATATTTTATCTCCTTTTGTCAGATACTTTTCGCAAATTTCGGCAGCTTTATTTCGGACTACAACATTATGCCATTCCGTTGAAGTTATTTTTTCTCCAGTTGTTTTATTGATATATATATCATTTGTTGCCAATGGAAATCTACCAATGCAGTTACCACCGTCAAAATAGTGCATTTTTATTTCATCTCCTAAATGCCCAATTAGCATTACTTTGTTTAACGTTCCGTTCATAATGGCATGTATTTTATAATAGTATCAAATATAATCAAAATTTTAATATGGAGTTCTTTCTAAAAAATTATGAATAATAATGGGAGTAGGTAATTTTTTTAACTCATTATATGATAATCCAACTTCATGATCTGTGCAAAGTTCTATTTTCCAAAAATTAATATCTAAATTTTGATGAGATAATTTATGAATTATTTGTTCATGCTCTAAAAGAGTAATGGACTTACTATTTGAATATTGTTCAGAAATACGATTTTTTATTTCACTTATTTTTTCTTTTTTTAATGTTTCAAATAAAGGAAGTTCATATAAATTTTGCCAAATATCTTTTTGAGTTCTTTGTTGGTATAAAGCCTTTTGCTTTTGATCAATAATTAATAGATAATGAAAATACCGATTTGTTATTTTTGTTTTCTTTGTTTTGAAAGGTAAGTTAGTGATATTGTTTGTGCTTAGTGCGTAGCAGCTATTTTGTATCGGACAAATAGTGCAATTCGGATTTTGAGGAGTGCATTGTAATGCCCCAAACTCCATGATAGCTTGGTTAAATTGAGCAGGTTCATTTGGATTAATAATCTCCGAAGCTAGTTGAAAAAAAGACTTTTTAGTCTTAGGTAAGCTAATATCCAGGTCTAAGCCAAAATAACGAGCAATAACACGATATACGTTGCCATCTATAACAGGAACGCACTCATTATAAGAAAAAGAAGCAATAGCAGCAGCCGTATATTCACCAATTCCTTTTAATTTTTGAAGATCTTGATAGTTGTTAGGGAATATTCCATCGTTATATTCTGTTAAGTATTTAGCCGTAGCATGAAGATTTCGAGCCCTAGAATAATAGCCTAAACCTTGCCATAATTTAAGAACTTCTTGCTCTTCAGCTCTTGCTAAATCTTGTATTTTTGGGTACTCTTTTGTAAAGGCCTGATAGTAGGGAAGTCCTTGGTTTACACGGGTTTGCTGTAGGATTATTTCAGACAGCCAAATCAAGTAAGGCTCTGTTGTTTTACGCCAAGGAAGATCTCTTTTGTGAAGTTGATACCAAGCTATAATTGTATCGCTAAAATTCATGTTCTTAAATTGGTTTACAAAAATAAATGTTTATGTGATTAAATTTTAATCAATTATACTTGAATTATTCTTTTTTTTATTTCTATATTTGCAAACTCAAAAAAATGCAATAAACTTAATTATTATATAAAATGACAAAAGCAGATATCGTAGCTAAAATTGCTGATAAACTAGGCTTAGAAAAAGGAGATGTTCAGGCTACAGTAGAGTCTTTTATGGACGAAGTTAAAAATTCGTTAGAAACAGGTGATAATGTTTATTTGAGAGGGTTTGGAAGTTTTATTATTAAAACAAGAGCGGAAAAAACAGGTAGAAATATTTCAAAAAATACAACTATCAAAATTCCAGCTCACAATATCCCAGCTTTCAAACCTGCAAAAGTATTTGTAGAAGGGGTGAAAGAAAAAGTTAACGTAGAAGTATTAGAAGAATCGAAATAATTATTAACATAAAACCAACAAAGTTATGCCAAGTGGTAAGAAAAGAAAAAGACATAAGGTAGCGACTCACAAACGTAAAAAAAGAGCGAGAGCTAATCGTCATAAAAAGAAAAAGTAGTTCTTAAACTACTTTTTTCTTTTTAAACGTTCATTGAAAATGAGATTTAAGATTATAGATTAAGGATTGTTTCTTTAAATATTTTCTAATCTGTATTATTTAAATCCTACGGGTTTATTACCTGTAAAAGAAATGTTTAATCCATCCTTACAATTAGCTATAAGGAATAAGTTTTTTGCTTATTGCCTGTTGCCAAAAAGTCGGGATAAAAATTTACGCCGTGAATAAAGAACTAATTATTAGATCAAGTGAAAGTGCTGTAGATTTTGCCTTATTAAAAGATGGAAAACTAATAGAATTACATAAAGACGAAGATAGTTCAGGTGCATTTCAAGTAGGGGATATCTATATTGCAAAAATTAGAAAACCAGTAGCAGGGTTAAACGCTGCCTTTGTTAATCTAGGTTTTGATAAAGATGCTTTCCTGCATTATCATGATTTGGGACCCAATTTATCTTCTCAATTGAAATTTATTAAACAAGTATGCACAGGTAAATTCAACGATTTTTTCCTAAAAACATTTCAGTTTGAGCCTGAAATTGATAAGAATGGTATAATAACAGATGTTTTAAATGCTAACCAATCAATTTTAGTTCAAGTTGTAAAAGAGCCAATATCAACCAAAGGACCTCGAATTAGTTCGGAACTGTCCTTAGCTGGTAGGTATATCGTTTTAGTTCCTTTTTCAGAGAGAGTATCCGTTTCTCAAAAAATACACTCAAAAGAAGAAAAAGAACGCTTAAAACGTTTGGTATTATCCATCAAGCCAAAAGGTTTTGGGGTTATTGTACGTACAGTAGCCGAGGGCAAAAAAGTAGCTGAAATTGACAAAGATTTGCATAATTTGTTAGACAAATGGTCTGCAATGTGTAAGCGAATTCCAACGGCTCAGCATCCTTCTAGAGTATTAGGTGAATTAAATAGAGCCTCTTCCATTTTAAGAGACGTTTTTAATGATACTTTTACCTCAGTATTAACAGATGATGAACAGTTGTTACAGGAAACTAAGGAGTATTTGCAAGAAATAGCTCCTGGAAAAGAATCAATCGTTAAACTCTATAATTCGAAAGAAATTCCGCTCTTTGAAAAATACGGAATAGAGCGTCAAATTAAAACCTCTTTTGGTAAAACTGTTTCCATGAGCAAAGGAGCTTATTTGATTATTGAACATACCGAGGCTATGCATGTTATTGATGTTAACAGCGGTAATAGATCAAATAAAGCAACATCGCAAGAAGATACAGCCCTTGAAGTTAATTTAATTGCAGCAGCAGAAGTAGCGCGTCAGTTAAGGCTTCGTGATATGGGAGGGATTATTGTGGTCGATTTTATTGATATGCAAAATCCAGATAATCGAAAAGTTTTATTTGATTTCTTAAAAGAAGAAATGAGTGATGATAAGGCAAAACACAAAATCTTACCTCCAAGTAAATTTGGTCTTGTGCAGATAACGCGTCAGCGTGTTCGACCTGAGGTAAGTATAAAAACTCGAGAAGAAGATCCAAATAATGAAAAGGGAGAAATTGAAGCTCCTATTGCCATAGTTGATAAAATAGCTTCTGAGTTGGAAAGAATTATCAAGAAGTATAAAAAGGTGCGTTTGCACGTGCATCCGTTTATTGCTGCTTACCTTACAAAAGGTTTTCCATCAATACGTTCAAAATGGTTTTTTGAGCATAAAAGATGGATTAAAATAATACCACGTGACGCATACACGTATTTAGAATATAGGTTTTTAGATGAAACTGGAAATCCTGTAGAAGATTAATAAAAAACCGCTTAGCATCCTAAGCGGTTTTTTTATATCTTTAATTATTGTTTAGAATGAATAAAAATAACAATTATTTACTCGATTTTCTTCTACAAAAATTGATATTTCGCCCTACGCCCTTATCTTTGTAGCTTGGATTAATTATCATAATTATGCAATCAAATCAACTGGATTTTATACCTATTCTAATGCAAGTAGGACTGGCTGTTGGGTTTGTAGGAGCTACAATCTTTATCTCTAGTTTATTAGGTCCTAAGCGCCATTCTGCCAATAAAGATAAAAACTTTGAATGCGGTATTGAGTCAATAGGTAATGCGCGAATTCCTTTTTCTGTAAAATATTTCCTAGTAGCTATTCTTTTTGTTTTATTTGATGTCGAGGTTATATTTATGTATCCTTGGGCAGTAAATTTTCGTGAAATGGGAATGGATGGACTACTAAAAATGGGAATTTTTATGTTTTTGTTAGTAGTAGGTTTTTACTATGTAATTAAGAAAAAAGGATTGGAGTGGGAATAATGAATTTATTTTAAATGATGAATAATGGATTAAAAACAACTAATTCAAAATTCAAAATTCAAAATTCAAAATAATCTAAAATGAGTGATTCTTCAAAATATAAAACGGTAGCTGCACCAGACGGATATGCTGGAGAGGGTTTTTTTGCTACTAAACTAAGTGATGTAGTGGGATTAGCACGTGCTAACTCGTTATGGCCTTTGCCGTTTGCTACTTCTTGTTGTGGTATTGAGTTTATGGCAACAGCAGGTGCACATTATGACGTGGCACGTTTTGGTATGGAACGGATGAGTTTCTCGCCTCGTCAAGCCGATATGCTTTTAGTTATGGGGACTATTTCTAAAAAAATGGCACCTATTTTACGTCAAGTATATGAGCAGATGTCAGAACCAAAATGGGTTATTGCCGTAGGTGCTTGTGCTTCATCAGGTGGGGTATTTGATACCTATTCAGTTTTACAAGGTATAGATAAAGTAATTCCTGTAGATGTTTATGTACCTGGTTGTCCACCAAGACCCGAACAAATTTTAGACGGCATTATGCGACTACAAGAAATTGTGAAAAATGAGTCGGTTCGCCGTCGTAGTTCAGACGAATATAAAGAATTATTAGGTTCTTATAACATCAAATAATATGGCATTAGAGAACGCTCTTATTCAACAAAAATTAATGGAACAATTCGGATTAAAAGTATCTGATTTCGTTCTAATACATGATATTTTAACTTTCGAAGTAGTTTCAGATGCTATTGTAGAAGTTATGAAATTCTTAAAAGAAGATACTACCTTACGTTTCAACTTTTTAACCGATGTTTGTGGTGTACATTATCCTGAATATGAAGCCAGTCGTCAATTAGGTACAGTATATCACATGCACAATTGGATTGATGGTGTTCGTATCCGCATCAAATGCTTTCTACCGATAGATAACCCTGAAATTGACTCTGTTACAGCTCTCTTTTTAAGTGCTAACTGGCAAGAACGCGAAACCTATGATTTCTACGGAATCAAGTTTAAAGGACATCCGCAATTAAAACGTATTTTGAATATGGATGAAATGACAGTATTTCCAATGCGTAAGGAATTTCCATTAGAAGATGGTGGGCGTACAGATAAAGACGATCGTTTCTTTGGAAGAACTACTCATAATTGTTAATAAAACTGAAAATCAATGTCAGAGTTATTATTAAAACCAGAAGAGCGTTATGCTAGCATCATCGAAAAAAGAAGAAACGAGGATGGTAGCGAACTTGCTATATTGAATTTAGGACCTACTCACCCTGCTACTCACGGTATTTTCCAAAACATCCTTTTAATGGATGGAGAAAGAATTATTGATGGAGAAGGAACAGTAGGTTATATTCACCGTGCTTTTGAAAAAATTGCAGAAAACCGTCCTTTTTACCAAATCAATGTCTTGACAGACCGAATGAACTATTGTTCATCGCCTATCAATAATATGGGTTGGTGGATGACTGTAGAAAAAGCATTAGGAATTGATGTTCCTAAACGGGTACAGTACATGCGTGTCATTGTAATGGAATTAGCGCGTATTGCTGACCATATTATTTGTAACTCTATTTTAGGAGTAGATACAGGTGCTATGACGGGATTCTTTTATGTATTTGAATATCGTGAAAGAATTTATGAAATCTACGAAGAAATTTGTGGTGCACGTTTGACTACTAATATGGGACGTATGGGTGGTTTTGAAAGAGATTGGTCACCAGAAGTTTGGAGAAAAATCGACTCTTTCTTAGCGGATTTCCCTGCGGTTTGGGCTGAATTTGAAAGCTTACTAAATCGTAACCGTATCTTCATGGATAGAACTATTAACGTGGGTCCTATCGCTGCTGAAAAAGCCATGAGTTATGGTTTTACAGGTCCTAATTTACGTGCAGCGGGTATTGATTATGATGTGCGTGTAGCACAACCGTACTCGTCTTACGAAGATTTTGAATTCAATATTCCAGTTGGAAAATCAGGCGATACGTATGACCGTTTCTGTGTGCGTAATGCAGAAGTTTGGGAAAGTATCAGCATTATCAAGCAAGCTTTAGCTAAAATGCCTGAAGGTCCTTTCCATGCGGATGTTCCAGAATATTATTTACCTCCAAAAGAGGATGTATATACCACTATGGAATCACTAATTTGGCATTTTAAAATTGTCATGGGTGAAGTTCCAGTGCCATTAACTGAGGTGTACCAAGCAGTTGAAGGAGGAAATGGTGAATTAGGTTTTTACTTGGTAACTGACGGAAGCCGTACACCGTATCGTTTACATTTCCGCAGACCTTGTTTTATTTATTACCAAGCTTATATCGATATGGTTAAAGGGCAAAACTTATCAGATGCTATTGCTACTTTATCAAGTTTAAATGTTATTGCGGGAGAATTAGACGCTTAATGCTATGGAAAAACACGATTATACCCATTATAAACAAGAAATAAATATCACACCAGAGTTAATGACGCGTATTAATGAATTAATCAGTCATTATCCTGATGATAAACGTAAATCGGCTTTAATCCCGGTATTACACGAGGTACAAGATGCACATGATCACTGGTTAAGCTATGCGTTGCAAGACAAAGTAGCCGAAATTCTTGGAATAAAACCAGTAGAGGTTTACGAAGTAGTTTCTTTCTATACCATGTTCAATAGAAGACCTATTGGTAAATATATGTTTGAGTTTTGTCAAACCTCTTGTTGTGCTACACGTGGCGTAGAAAACCTAATGGATTATACTTGCGATAAGTTAGGTGTAAAATTAGGCGAAACTACCCCCGACGGATTATTTGAAGTGCGTGGCGTAGAGTGTTTAGGTGCTTGTGGTTATGCGCCTATGTTACAATTAGGAGATTTTTACCACGAACATTTAACAAAAGAAAAAATAGACCAACTTATAGAGGACTGTAAAGCTGGTAAAGTAACATTATTGGATAAATAGTGCTATGGGAAGAAAAATATTATTAGAAAAAATAAATATCCCGGGAATCAAAACCTATGAAGTATACCGTCAAAATGGAGGTTATGCTTCGGTTGAAAAAGCATTAAAGCAAATGACTCCGGATGAAGTAACTGAAGAAGTAAAGACTTCAGGTATTCGTGGTCGTGGTGGTGCTGGTTTCCCTGTGGGAATGAAATGGAGCTTTATCGATAAAAAATCAGGTCGTCCTCGTCACTTAGTTTGTAATGCTGACGAATCGGAGCCAGGTACTTTTAAAGACCGTTTCTTAATGGAGTATATTCCTCACTTATTAATTGAGGGTATGATTACTTCTTCTTACGCATTAGGTGCTAATTTATCGTATATCTACATCCGTGGTGAGTATATGTGGGTTTTCAAAATTTTGGAAAGAGCCATTAAAGAAGCTTACGCTGCGGGTTGGTTAGGAAAAAACATTTTAGGAACTGGATACGATTTAGATTTACACGTGCATTGTGGTGCTGGTGCTTACATTTGTGGAGAAGAAACAGCATTAATCGAATCGTTAGAAGGTAAAAGAGGAAATCCACGTATTAAACCTCCATTCCCAGCAATTTCTGGATTATGGGCTAATCCAACTGTAGTAAACAATGTAGAATCTATTGCAGCAGTGCCTTGGATTGTAATGAACAAAGGGGAAGAATATGCTAAAATTGGTGTGGGTCGTTCTACTGGGACTAAATTAATATCAGCTTCTGGACATATTAAAAATCCTGGTGTTTATGAAATTGAATTAGGTCTTACAGTTGAAGAATTTATGAATTCTGATGAATACTTAGGCGGTATGATTGATGACCGTCCTTTGAAAGCGTTAGTGCCTGGTGGTTCTTCTGTGCCTATTTTGCCACAGCATTTAATTTATAAAACAGCCAATGGTGATGATCGTTTAATGACTTACGAATCATTATCTGATGGCGGTTTTGCAACAGGTTCCATGTTAGGTTCAGGTGGATTCATTGTTTATAATGACACTACTTGTATCGTTCGTAACACTTGGAATTTCTCACGTTTCTATCATCATGAATCTTGTGGTCAATGTACCCCATGTCGTGAAGGTACAGGTTGGTTAGAAAAAATCCTTTGGAGAATTGAAAACGGACAAGGACGTGAAGAAGATATCGAACTGTTATGGAGCATTCAATCAAAAATTGAAGGAAACACCATCTGTCCATTAGGAGATGCAGCTTCGTGGCCAGTAGCAGCAGCTATTCGTCACTTCAGAGAAGAATTTGAATACCACGTTCGTTTCCCTGAAAAAATTAAAAATAGAGACCACTACGTAAATGAACCTTTCGAAAAAGTAAGACATTTAGTAGCGAAGCAAACAATATAAAGCCCCTCCCAACCTCCCCAAAGGGGAGGAGCAGGAGACTAAATAATATTAACTTAAATTTCCCGATTCCCCCTTTGGGGGTTAGGGGGCTGATAATATGAAAGTAACCATAGACGGACAATCGATAGAAGTCGAACCAGGAACAACCATCCTGCAAGCGGCTCGTATGATAGGAGGCGAAAGCGTGCCACCTGCCATGTGCTATTATTCGAAGTTAGAAAAAACCGGAGGTAAATGCCGTTGTTGTTTGGTTGAAGTAACCAAAGGAAGCGATGCAAACCCAACTCCTATGCCTAAGCTTGTTGCCTCTTGTGTAACAGGTGTAATGGACGGTATGGAAGTAAATAGTAAAAATTCTACCCGTGTGGAAGAAGCACGTAAATCGGTAACAGAGTTTTTATTAATCAACCACCCTTTAGACTGCCCTATATGTGATCAAGCAGGGGAATGCGATTTACAGAATTTGAGTTTCCAACATGGTAAGTCAGAAACTCGTTTTATTGAAGAAAAACGTACGTTTGAACCAGAAGATATCGGTCCAAATATTCAGTTACACATGAATCGTTGTATCTTATGTCAACGTTGTGTGGCGGTTGCTGACCAATTAACAGACCACCGTGTTCATGGTGTGATGGATAGAGGTGACCATGCCAATATTTCAACTTGTATTTCTAAAGCTATCGACAACGAAATGTCAGGAAATATGATCGATGTTTGTCCAGTAGGTGCTTTAACTGATAAAACTTTCCGTTTCAAATCACGTGTATGGTTTAGTAAACCGTATGATGCACACAGAGATTGTGACAAATGTTGTGGTAAAACTACGGTTTGGATGTTTGGTAACGAAATTCAACGTGTGACCGGTCGTAAAGATGAGTTCCATGAAGTCGAAGAGTTTATCTGTAATACATGTCGTTTTGATAAGAAAGATATTAAAGATTGGACTATCGAAGGACCTCGTAAATTCGAAAAATTCTCGGTAATCAACCGAAACAAATATGCGCTTAACGCTCCAAAAGTGGAAATCCAAACAGAAGACCAAATCTTATTAGGACGTGAGCAAGACCGTAAGAAAATTAGTATGACCAATGTTCCTTTAGAGAACACTGAAAATTCAAAAAAATAAGAAATGGACAGTGCGATTATTATAGAAAAAGGAATTCTTATCGTAGCCGTTTTTGCTATTACGATGTTAGCGGCTATGTATACTACCTTAGCAGAACGTAAAATTGCAGCTTGGTTACAGGACCGTATTGGTCCTAACCGTGCAGGTAAAGGAGGTATTTTACAACCTTTAGCAGATGGTTTGAAATTATTTGCTAAAGAAGAGTTTATGCCTGATACACCTAATAAATTCTTATTCATATTAGGTCCAGCTATTTCCATGAGTATGGCATTAATTACCAGTGCGGTATTGCCTTGGGGTAATTCACTTGAAATTTTCGGGAGAACAGTTATTCTACAAGCAGCAGAGTTAGATGTATCTATTTTATATGTTTTTGCAGTTTTATCTATCAGTGTTTATGGTATTATGATAGGTGGATGGGCATCAAACAATAAATATTCCTTAATGTCTGCTTTGCGTGCTTCTTCACAGATGATTTCTTACGAAGTAGCTATGGGATTAGCTATCATTGCTGTGATTATGATGAATGGTAATTTAAGTTTAAGAGAGATTGTTTCGCAACAACACGGAATGAACTGGAATATCTTTTACCAACCTTTAGGTTTCATCATCTTCTTAGTTTGTTCTTTTGCGGAAACTAACAGAACACCTTTCGATTTAGCTGAATGTGAGGCGGAGTTAATTGGTGGTCACCATACAGAATATTCATCGATGAAAATGGGATTCTATTTATTTGGTGAGTATGCGGCAATGTTTGTTTCGTCAGCTATCATTTCACTTTTATATTTTGGAGGTTACAACTATCCTTTTATGGATATGGTTGCTGAAAGCTTAGGTCAAAATGCTGCTAACATCATTGGAATTTTAGCTTTATTTTCAAAAATATTGTTTTTCATCTTCTTCTATATTTGGGTGCGTTGGACTATTCCACGTTTCCGTTATGATCAGTTGATGAATTTAGGTTGGAAAATGTTAATTCCACTAGCTATTGCCAATGTAGCGATTACAGGAATTGTGATTGTGATTGCTGATAAAATGTAATTTTTGAGGCTTATATTTGGCTTCTTAAATTAAAATTTAAATTAATTTATTAACGCCTAATTTATTAGTATGAGCCAAAAAGAAATTTCAATCCCTGATGAAATTATTTCTAATAAGATTTATTTCATAAGAGGTCAAAAGGTGATGTTGGATAAAGATTTAGCAGAACTTTACCAAGTCGAGACTAAAAATTTAAAACGTCAGGTTAGAAGAAATATTGAAAGATTTCCTGAAGATTTCATGTTCGAACTAAACGAGGAAGAATTTGAAATCTTGAGGTGCCAAATTGGCACCTCAAGTTGGGGAGGGACAAGATATAGACCAATAGCTTTTACTGAAAATGGTGTTGCTATGTTATCTAGCGTACTAAACAGTCCAACAGCTATTAAGATGAATATTCAAATTATAAGAGTTTTTACTAAAATTCGTGAAGCTTTATCAGATAATTTGAACATTAAATTAGAAATCGAAGAAATTAAAAAGAAACTTTCTAATCACAGTAAAAACATCGAACTAGTATTTAACTATCTAGATGAACTCATTGAAAAGAAAGGTAATACAAAAGAAAGAAACCAAATAGGTTATAAAAAGTGATAAAATGTCAATAGAAACCATTTCATTATCAGGAAGAAAAAAGGAGGTCTCTAATAAGAAGATGACTTTCTGGGAAAGCTTGTATCTGGTTGCGATTGTTAAAGGATTGTTTACCACGATTCGTCACTTGTTCAAAAGAAAGGTAACTATCAAGTATCCTGAGCAAGTACGTCCGTTCAGTCCTGTTTATCGTGGGCAACATATGTTGAAACGTGATGAGCAAGGTCGTGAAAATTGTACGGCATGTGGTATGTGTGCGGTAGCTTGTCCTGCAGAGGCAATTACCATGACAGCTGCTGAACGTCAAAAAGGAGAAGAGCATTTGTACAGAGAAGAAAAATATGCTTCAACCTATGAAATCAATATGTTACGTTGTATTTTCTGTGGTTTATGCGAAGAAGCTTGTCCTAAAGATGCGATTTATTTGACAGAATCAAAAGTGATTGTAAAATCAGCATCTAATCGTGAAGATTTTATTTACGGTAAAGATAAATTAGTAATGCCATTAGATATGGCTATTAAGAACTCAAAAACAAACTAAAATGTCGATAATTACGCTTTTCTATATTTTAGCTGCGATTACTCTTGCTACAGGTTTTATGACTGTGGTAAGTAAAAATCCTATCCATAGTGCCATTTATTTGGTGTTATGTTTCTTTAGTATTGGAGGACATTATTTGTTATTCAATGCGCAATTCTTAGCCTTAGTACACATTATAGTATATGCTGGAGCTATTATGGTTTTGATTCTATTCACCATCATGTTGATGAACTTGAACAAAGAAAACGAACCCAATAAAGATATGCTATCCAAAATATCTGCTACACTCGCCTTTGGATTATTAGCTTTTGTGTTATTGGCAACATTTGTTAAAGCAATGCCTACAATTCAAGAGTATAAAAACGCAGGTGCCGATTTCCAATCGATTAAAGTGTTGGGTAAAGTGTTATTAAATGAATACATGGTACCATTTGAATTTGCTTCTGTATTATTATTAGTAGCAATGATAGGTGCAGTATTATTGTCTAAAAAAGAAAAATCAATTCAATAAGATGGAGAATATTTTATCACAAATAGGAATTGAAAACTATATATACTTAGCAGTTTTACTGTTTAGTATTGGAGCTTTTGGTGTGTTATACCGTCGTAATGCAATTATTATGTTTATGTCGGTTGAAATTATGTTGAATGCAGTAAATTTATTACTTGTTGCTTTTTCAACCTATCATCAAGATGCACAAGGACAAGTATTCGTATTTTTCTCTATGGCAGTAGCGGCGGCAGAAGTTGCTGTTGGACTTGCAATCTTGGTTTCTATCTTTAGAAATACAGGTTCGATTGATATTGATAATTTAAAGAATTTAAAAGGATAAATACTAATGGAAAAGAATTTAGCTTTAGTATTATTGTTAGCGCCTTTATTTGGTTTTTTAGCCAATATATTTTGGGGTAAAAAAGCAGGAAAAGGCTTTGTAGGATTGTTAGGAACGTTATCTATTTTAATATCTTTCTTTGCAACAACTTATTTTTTCACTTTAATCCAATCGACTGGAAAAGGTGTTCAAATTGATTTATTCCAATGGATTTCTTTGGAAAAATTCAATATTAACTTTTCATTCCTATTAGACCAATTATCGGTTTTATGGTTATTATTCGTAACAGGTATTGGTACACTTATTCACATGTATTCGGCTAGCTATATGCACGACGATGAAAACATACATAAGTTTTTTGCTTACTTAAACCTATTCGTATTCTTTATGATTACGTTAGTTATGGGAAGTAACTTATTAATTTTATTCATCGGATGGGAAGGAGTAGGATTATGTTCGTACTTGTTAATTGGATTTTGGTATAAAAACCAAGACTATAACGATGCAGCAAAGAAAGCTTTTATCATGAATCGTGTTGGGGATTTAGGATTGTTAATCGGAATCTTTATTTTAGCGTATGTTTTTGGAAGTTTAGAATATTCAGAAATTGCTCACGGTATTTTTGATAAAGGTTTAGCAACTAAAAATGCAGGATTATTATCAGTGGCTGCTTTATGTTTATTCATTGGCGCTACAGGTAAATCAGCCCAAGTACCCTTATACACTTGGTTACCTGATGCGATGGCAGGACCCACTCCAGTATCGGCATTAATACACGCCGCTACGATGGTTACCGCGGGTATCTTTATGGTAACACGTTTAAACTTTGTGTTTGATTTAGCGCCAGCAGTACAACAAATCATTGCTATAATTGGTGCTGCTACGGCAGTGCTTGCAGCTGCTATCGGTTTGGTTCAAAACGACATCAAAAAAGTATTAGCTTATTCAACAGTATCTCAGTTAGGTTTAATGTTCTTAGCTTTAGGTTTAGGTGCTTATGAAGTAGCTGTTTTCCACGTAATCACGCATGCTTTCTTTAAAGCTTGTTTATTCTTAGGTTCGGGTTCAGTAATTCACGCTTTACACGGAGAACAAGATATGCGTAATATGGGAGGTTTGAAAAAAGTAATGCCTATCACGTATATGACCATGTTGATTTCTACTTTAGCTATTTCAGGTATTTTCCCTTTTGCAGGTTTCTGGTCAAAAGATGAAATCTTGATGACAGCTTTCCATGGTAGTAAAGCATTATGGGTTGTAGGTTCTGTTGCATCCATTATGACAGCTTTCTATATGTTCCGATTAATGTATTTGACTTTCTTTGGTGAATTCAGAGGTACAGAAGAACAAAAGAAACATTTGCACGAAAGTCCATTGTTAATCACTACTCCCTTAATGATTTTGGCGGCTTTAGCTGTAGTAGGTGGGGCAATCAATTTACCAGGTAGTACGTGGTTATCGCATTATTTAGCTCCTTTATTCCATAAAGCACACGAAGCGCATCATTTAGATGGAACAGCTTATGTTTTAATGACTATTGCAACAGTTGGAGCATTAATTGGTATTTATTTAGCTTATTCAAAATATATTGCGAAAAAACAAGTTCCAGTTCAAGATGAACAAATGGAAGGTTTTGCTAAAGTAGCGTATGACAAATTTTACGTAGATGAAATCTATGAAGCGGTTATTGTAAAACCTATTTACCAATTGTCTCATTTCTTTAGAAAATATACTGAAGTTATTATTTCAGAAACAGTATTAGGTTTTGCCAAAACAGCTCAACTATTAGCCAACCAAGGAAAATTAATTCAAAATGGAAATATAGGAGTGTATTTATTAGCCTTTGTAATAGGTCTATCTTCCATTTTGGTTTATATATTTTTAGTTTAATACAATAGTACAATGAACGTATCATTTTTACTTGTTTTATTATTATTCGGATCAGTTGCCACTTATTTATCAGGAAATAAGTTCGCAAAGAGTGTAGCCCTTATCGTTAGTTTAGCTGCCACCGTATTCTCTTTTTATACCTTGAATGTTTTTCAAAGTGCTAGTAATCCTAGTTTTATTCATCAATGGATTGAATATCCTAATATATATGTAGCGTTAAAAGTAGATGGTTTATCTCTGGCTATGATCTTGTTGTCAACGATACTTACCACAATAATAATTTACACATCTTTTGGAAATTCATTTGGAAATAGTAAAGTATTCTATTCCCTAATAGTTTTTATGAATTTTGCGATGGTCGGAACTTTTTTAAGTGTAGACGGATTAGTGTATTATATTTTTTGGGAGTTAGCCTTATTGCCTATCTATTTTATTGCCTTATTATGGGGAAATGGAGATTTAGAGGAGCGTAAACGTGCTATTATGAAGTTTTTTGTATTTACACTAGCAGGTTCGCTATTTATGTTAGCCGCTTTTGTGTATTTATTTCAAAAGGCAGGCTCTCTATTATTAGTAGATTTATATGCTATTCAGTTAACAGAAACAGAGCAATTATGGATATTTTCAGGTTTCTTTTTAGCGTACGCTATTAAAATTCCTATTTTTCCATTTCACACATGGCAAGCCAATACATATCAAAAAGCACCAGCTGTTGGCACAATGCTATTATCAGGAATCATGCTAAAAATGGGATTATATAGTATTATACGTTGGCAATTACCGTTAGCGCCATTAGCAGCTAAAAACTATATGAATGTATTTTTAGTATTGAGTATAATCGGGATAGTTTATGGTTCTGTAATTGCTTTAAAACAACGTAACTTAAAAAAGTTATTAGCATATTCTTCATTAGCACACGTTGGATTAATAGCTGCTTCAATCTATACACTTTCTTTAGATGGATTAAGAGGAGCCGTTTTACAAATGATTGCACATGGTTTTGTAGTAGTAGGTTTATTCTTTGCTGCTGAAGTTATAGAAAGACGTTTTAAAACCCAAGAAATTGCTGATATGGGAGGTATTCGTATTCAAGACTCAAAATTTGCTTCTGTGTTTATGATTATAATGTTAGCATCAGTGGCATTACCTTCAACTTTTAATTTCATTGGTGAGTTTACAGCTTTGTATAGCTTGTATAATATAAATATTTGGTTTGCCGTAATTGCGGGAACAACGATCATTTTAGGAGCTTTTTATATGTTAAAAATGTTTCAAAATGTGATGTTAGGTGAAACAAATGTTAAAACTTTTGAAACTATAGACTCAAAAGAGATTACTGTTTTTATAATCTTGATTGCTTTTTTATTATTTTTTGGATTATATCCAAAGCCAATCAGTGATTTAATCACGCCAGCATTAAAAGAAATCGTTTTAAAAATTAATATTATAAATTAAATTGAGATTTTGAGATTATATTTTAAAATCTAGTTTCAAAAATCTTAAATCATTATTATAGATGAATACATTAGTTGCTATATCAGGATTAGGAGTAATTGTCATGTTAGCTGAAATGCTAAATGCAAGGAAAGCTATTGTACCTATAACCATCGTTGGGTTATTAGCCATTTTAGGTTATAATATTTCTGAGTATAATCTTTTGGGAACTTACTTAAACAACATGATGTTTGTTGACCGTTTTTCTGTCGCTTTTTCTAGCTTGTTTATTGTTATTGCCATTTTTCTTATTGCAATGGGAGGTGAATTTTATAAAGAAAAAATGTCTAGAATTTCGGACTTTGTTTCTATAAAAGTTTTTCTCTTGGCAGGAGGGGTAGCCATGGTATCTTTTGGAAATTTAGCGATGTTTTTTTTAGGAATAGAAGTACTTTCTATTTCATTATATGTTTTAGCTGCAAGTAATCGTTTAAATTTACGTAGCAATGAAGCAGGAATGAAGTATTTTTTGATGGGCGCATTTGCTTCAGGTGTTATATTGTTTGGTATTACTTTAATTTATGGCGCTACAGGAAGTTTTGATTTACAAACAATTTATCAAATAGTGCATACTACAACTTATCCTCAATGGTACAATATAGGTTTGCTATTTTTGTTAATAGGAATGCTGTTTAAAGTGGCAGCTGTGCCTTTCCATCTTTGGTCACCTGATGTTTATGAAGGTTCACCTACACTTACAACAGCAACTATGGCAACTTTAGCAAAAGTGATTTCTTTGGCAACTCTATTAAAATTAACTACGATATTAGTTCCCTTTCAAACCTATCAATTTCAATTATTAATTGTAGTAATTTCTATATTGTCTATGATAGTAGGAAATTTAATGGCATTACGTCAAAATAATGTTAAACGCATGTTAGCCTTTTCAGGAATATCACATGCAGGTTTTATGTTAATGACTTTACTCATTACCAATTTAGCAGCCAATATGTTGTTTTATTATGCAGCTGCTTATGCCATTTCAGGATTAGCTATTTTTACTGTGGTTTTATATGTTACAAAAGATAAAGAAAATGAAACTATTGATCTTTTTAATGGTTTAGCAAAAACACATCCTATTGCGGCATTAGTTGTAACTACATCATTACTTTCCATGGCAGGAATTCCTATTTTTTCTGGTTTTTTTGCTAAGTTTTTCTTGTTTAATCAAATTATGAACTCTGGTTGGATAGTGTTAGTTATAGCGGCTATTATAGCGTCTATAATAAGTGTAGGGTACTATTTTAGATTAATTTTAGTTATGTACACAAAAATGCCATATAATGAAGAAAAAGCTAAAATGCCTGTCGTTTATTTAGTGTTAGGCATCATAGGTTTAATAGCTAATTTGATGATTGGTTTCTTTCCAAATGCCTTGTTATATGTAATAAGATAAAAAAATAATATTTTTAAAAAGGGAGATGTTTAAATTTTTAAATATCTCCCTTTTTTATTTATAACTGAATTATTACTTGTTCGGTTTGATTAGAAACGCATTAGGGTATTTTTTCTTTAACTCTAATAGTTTTTTTTCAGCTTCTATTCGTGTTCTAAAATTACCAATCCAAACTTTATAAATAGGAGTATGAAATACAATAGTTCCGTCTAAATTTCTATTGTTTTTACGAAATTCAATCAATGTTTTTTTAGCCTCTTCATTTTCTCCTGTGAAAATTTGAATTTTGAAATAATCATAAAGAGGAATATTGTTGTTTATTTTTCTTTTTTCATTTAAAAGTTGTTCAAATCTGGGATCTTGCTGAATGTTTTTTTGCGCATTTTGCGCGCTTATATTGATGCTGAAAAAAGAAGAAATGTAAATGTAAAACGCAGATTTACAAAATGTTAAAATATTCATAATAAATGATTTTTTAAGCAAATGTAAGGTATAATTCAAAAATAAAGCCTTTTAAATTATTTAGAACAATTATAAATTAATATTTAAGATATATTTAAGGTTTTGAGAATACTTCATAAGTCGTATTTTTGTCGGAGTTTTTTAAATGGTGTATTGTATTCAGTGCAATTTGTACTGTAGAGAATATACCAAATTTAGATGATAACCATTTAATTTATGAAAAAGGTGGGAAACCATAAATCGTTTTTAAGAGTAGTAGCGTTAAATCTAGCGTTTCTATTATCTGTTTCTTTAAGTTCTTTTGCTCAAGAACCTGCTGCTTCAGCTCCAGCTGATGCTGCTGCGGCTCCAGCTGCTGCCGGAGATGCTGCTGCGGGGAAGGCTTTGTTTAACGCAAATTGTGCAGCTTGTCACAAGTTAGATGCTAAAATGACAGGTCCGGCGCTTCGTGGTGTTGCGGAACGTCGTGATAGAGCTTGGTTAGGACAGTGGATTAGAAATTCAAAAGGTTTAATTGCATCAGGAGATGCTGATGCTGTGAAAGTTTTTGAGGAGTTTAATAAGGTTCCTATGACAGCCTTTCCTCAGTTATCAGATGCTGATATCGATAACATTATAGCCTATACTTCAGAGCCTAAAGAAGAAGTGAAAGCATCAGTAGCTGGTTCAGTTGCTAATGGTCAAAGTGCTGATTCTTCCGGTGTTTCTAACAATGTTGTGTTAGGGTTGTTAGCTGTTGTGTTAGCGGTTTTAGTAGGTATGTTGTACATGGTTTACAATACTTTACGTAAAATTTCTGCTGCTAATGGAGTAGAAGTTAAAGATCGTAAGTTAAGTTTGTTGCCTTTATGGAAATCGTTTGCTAGAAATCAATTCTTAGTGTTGGTGTCTACTATCTTATTGATTTTGGTAAGTGCTTATTTTGCTTATGGTTATTTAATGCAAGTAGGTGTAGATCAGGATTATGCTCCAATTCAACCTATTCATTACTCACACAAAATTCACGCAGGTGATAATGGTATCGACTGTAAGTACTGTCACTCTGCGGCTCGTACGAGTAAAAATGCTGGTATTCCATCATTAAACGTTTGTATGAATTGTCATAAAAACATCTCTGAATTCCAAGGGGATAAAGATTCTACCTATGTAGAATATACTAAGGAGTTCTATACTGCAGAAATTCAGAAATTATACGATGCAGTAGGATGGGATAAAACGGCTCAAAAATATACAGGTAAACAAAAACCTGTTAAATGGGTTAGAATTCATAACTTACAAGATTTCGTATACTTTAATCACTCTCAACACGTTTCTGTTGCTGGTATCGAGTGTCAAAAATGTCATGGTCCTGTTGAGACTTTCGAAATAATGAAGCAATATTCTCCATTAACTATGGGATGGTGTGTAAATTGTCACCGTGAAACAGCTGTTAAAGTAGAAGGAAATGCCTACTATGAGAAAATCCATGCAGAACTTTCTAAAAAATATGGTGTAGACAAATTAACAGCTGCACAAATGGGAGGTTTAGAATGTGGTAAATGTCACTACTAATAATTTATTAAGAAGCTAATTTTTATATATAATATGTCATCAAACAAAAAATACTGGAAAAGTGTTGAGGAGCTAAACGAAAATAGCTCTATTGTTGAGACGCTTAGAAATAACGAGTTTGTTGAAGAGATTCCAACAGATGAGTTTTTAGGTGATGCTGCTTCGTTAGCATCTTCTAATACAACACGTCGTGATTTTCTTAAGTATGTGGGATTCAGTACAGCTGCTGCAACACTAGCTGCTTGTGAAGGTCCGGTACATAAGTCAATTCCTTATGTAGTTCAACCTGAGGAAATCATTCCTGGAATTGCAGATTATTATGCAACTTCATTCTCGGATGGTTTTGATTTCGCTAATATCTTAGTTAAGACTCGTGAAGGTCGTCCTATTAAGATTGAAAATAACAAAATGGAAGGAGCAAACTTCCATGCTAATGCTCGTGTTCATGCGTCTGTGTTATCTTTGTACGATAGCCTACGTCTCAAAAATTCGAAAATAGCAGGGAAAGACTCTTCTTGGGCTGAAGCAAATGCTATGATTAAAGCGAGTATTGCTGAAGCAAAAACGAAAGGAGGTAAAGTTGTTTTATTAACGAATACTTCTGCTTCTTCATCTACAGATCATTTAATTAGTCAATTCTTAGCAGCTAATACAAATGCGAAGCACGTAGTATATGATGCAGTCTCTTCATCAGAAGCCTTAGATGCCTTTCAGATGATTTACGGCGAAAGAGCTTTAGCAGATTATGATTTTTCAAAAGCTAATGTAATTGTTTCCGTAGGTGCTGATTTCTTAGGTGATTGGCAAGGTGGTGGTTTTGATGCTGGTTATGCTCAAGGTCGTATCCCTCAAAATGGTAAAATGTCGAAACATTACCAGTTTGAAGCTAATATGACACTGTCTGGTGCTGCTGCTGATAAGCGTGTTCCTATGACTGTGGCGCAACAAAAGCAAGCTTTAGTACAAGTTTATAACATCGTTACTGGTGCTACCGTAAGTGTTGCAAGTAATCCTGAAGTAGCAAAAGCAGCGCAACAATTAAAAGCGGCTGGTACTAAAGGTGTTTTAGTTTGTGGAATTGATGATAAAAATGCCCAATTATTAGTATTAGCGATTAACCGTGCTCTATCAAGTGAAGCTTTCATTACAGGAAATACACGTCAGATCCGTAAAGGAAATAATGCCGATGTTAAGCAATTAATTGCTGATATGAATGCAGGAGTTATTCATACTTTAATCATGAATAACGTTAATCCTGTTTATACTTTACCAAATACTAAAGAATTTACAGAAGCATTAAAAAAAGTAAAGTTAGCTGTTAGTTTCACAATGAAAGAAGATGAAACAGCTTTAGCTTCTACTATTGCTGTAGCTATACCTCATTATTTAGAATCTTGGGGTGATGTAAGCATTGTGAAAGGGAGCTACGCTATCACACAGCCTACTATCCGTCCATTGTTTGATACAGTTCAATTTCAAGATGCTTTATTATCTTGGATAGGAAATGGTCAATCATACTACGATTATATCCGTGGCGCTTATGCTGGTGCTAAAACTTGGAACCAATTAGTTCATGATGGAGTTGAATTTACAGCTCTGCCATCTGCTTCAGGTACAAGTGCTGATTTCAATGCAGCTGCAGTAGTTTTAGCTAATGCTAAATCAGCTGGTATGGAATTAGTTTTATACACTAAAACGGGTATGGGTGATGGACAACAAGCTAACAACCCTTGGTTACAAGAGTTTCCAGATCCAATTACACGTGCTTCTTGGGATAACTATGTAACTATGTCTAAGGCTGATGCTGAAAAATTAGGTATTGAAAACTGGAATGTTGCAAACGGAGGTCTAAATGGACATACAGCTACTCTTACTGTAGGAGGTGTGAAGTTAGAAAATGTGCCAGTAATGATCCAGCCAGGCCAAGCTAAAGGAACTATCGGTTTAGCTTTAGGTTATGGACGAAAAGCTTCTTTAAAAGAAGAAATGCAAGTAGGAGTTAATGCTTATCCTACTTACATGAATTTTAATACAGTACAAAATGTTTCTGTTGAAAAAGGAAATGATGAACATGAATTTGCTTGCGTACAGTTACAAAAAACTTTAATGGGTCGTAATGACATTATTAAAGAAACTACTTTAGAAATTTTTAATACAAAAGATGCTGCTGAATGGAATGTAATGCCTGTAGTATCTTTAGATCATAAAGAAGTTCCTTCTACTTCGGTAGATTTATGGGAGTCTTTTGATAGAACAATTGGCCATCATTTTAATTTATCTATTGATTTAAGTTCTTGTACAGGTTGTGGAGCATGTGTTATTGCATGTCATGCAGAAAACAACGTTCCAGTAGTAGGTAAATCAGAAGTAAGAAGAAGCCGTGATATGCACTGGTTACGTATCGACAGATACTATTCTTCTGAAACTACTTTTGAAGGCGATAATGAGAAAAAACACTCAGCTTCTGGATTATTAGATTCAAGAAACAAATACATCGAGTTAGAATCTGCTTCAGAAAATCCTCAAGTAGTGTTCCAACCAGTAATGTGTCAGCACTGTAACCACGCTCCATGTGAAACTGTATGTCCAGTTGCGGCTACTTCTCATGGTCGTCAAGGTCAAAATCACATGGCATATAACCGTTGTGTGGGTACTCGTTACTGTGCAAACAACTGCCCTTATAAAGTGCGTCGTTTCAACTGGTTCTTATACAATAAAAATGAAGAGTTTAACTACCACATGAATGATGATTTAGGTCGTATGGCATTAAATCCAGATGTAAACCTACGTTCTCGTGGAGTTATGGAAAAATGTTCAATGTGTATCCAAATGACTCAAGCTACTATCTTAAAAGCCAAAAATGAAGGACGTGTAATTCAAGATGGTGAATTCCAAGTAGCATGCTCAAATGCATGTACATCTGGTGCTATGGTATTTGGTGATGTAAATGATAAAAATTCTCAAGTTGCTAAATTAGCAGCAGGAGAACGTTCTTACCATTTATTAGAACATATTGGAACACAGCCAAATGTGGTTTACCAAGTTAAAGTTAGAAATTAATATTAATTGAAATAAGATAAAGGATTATGTCGTCTCATTACGAAGCACCTATCAGAAAGCCTTTAGTACTTGGTAGCAAAAGCTACCATGATGTAACGGTAGACGTAGCTCGTCCTGTAGAAGGAAAAGCGAATAAACAATGGTGGACAGTATTTTATATCGCATTAGCTATGTTCCTTTGGGGAGCTAGCTGTATGCTATACACTATAACCGAAGGTATTGGTACCTGGGGTTTAAATAAAACAGTAGGTTGGGCATGGGATATTACCAACTTTGTATGGTGGGTAGGTATCGGTCACGCAGGTACACTAATTTCAGCTGTATTGTTATTATTCCGTCAAAAATGGAGAATGGCTATTAACCGTTCTGCTGAAGCAATGACTATTTTCTCAGTAGTTCAAGCAGGTCTATTTCCTATTATTCACATGGGACGTCCATGGTTAGGTTATTGGGTGTTGCCTATTCCGAACCAATTTGGTTCGTTGTGGGTTAATTTCAACTCGCCTTTATTATGGGACGTATTCGCAATTTCAACGTATTTATCAGTGTCATTAGTTTTCTGGTGGACTGGTTTATTACCTGACTTTGCTATGTTACGTGACCGTGCAGTAACGCCATTTACAAAACACATTTACTCTATATTATCTTTCGGATGGTCGGGTAGAGCAAAAGACTGGCAACGTTTTGAAGAGGTTTCTCTTGTATTAGCTGGTTTAGCTACTCCATTAGTACTTTCGGTACACACTATCGTATCATTCGACTTCGCTACTTCGGTTATTCCAGGATGGCATACAACTATCTTACCTCCGTACTTCGTTGCGGGTGCGATTTTCTCTGGATTCGCCATGGTAAATACGTTACTTATCATCATGAGAAAAGTATCGAACTTAGAAGATTATATTACTATCCAACACATCGAGTTAATGAATATCGTTATCATGATTACAGGTTCAATCGTAGGTTGTGCCTATATCACGGAGTTATTCGTTGCTTGGTATTCAGGAGTTGAATACGAACAATACGCATTCTTAAACCGTGCTACAGGTCCTTACTGGTGGTCATATTGGGCGATGATGACTTGTAACGTGTTTTCTCCACAGTTCATGTGGTTCAAGAAATTAAGAACGAGTATCATGTTCTCATTCATCATCTCTATAGTTGTAAACATAGGTATGTGGTTTGAACGTTTCGTAATCATCGTAACATCATTACACCGTGATTATTTACCATCTTCATGGACAATGTTCTCACCAACATTTGTAGATATAGGTATCTTCGTAGGTACAATTGGTTTCTTCTTTGTATTGTTCTTATTGTATTCAAGAACATTCCCTGTAGTAGCTCAAGCAGAGGTTAAAACTATCTTGAAAACTTCAGGTGATAACTACAAAGCTGATAGAGAAAAAAAGGGTCATAATCACGATAATCACTAATAAGTCATGAGTCATAAAGTTATACATGCACTATATAATGATGATGATGTCTTAATGGATGCTGTAAAAGCTACCCGTAAAGCACACCACCATATCGAAGAAGTCTATACTCCATTCCCGGTTCACGGTTTAGATAAAGCAATGGGGTTAGCACCTACAAGAATTGCTATTGCAGCATTCTTATATGGATGTACTGGTTTATCATTTGCCACTTGGTTATTAAATAATATTATGATTAATGATTGGCCTCAAGATATTGGAGGTAAACCAAGTTTTGCATTTTATCAAAATATGCCAGCTTTTGTGCCGGTAATGTTTGAAGAAACTGTATTTTTTGCAGCCCATTTAATGGTAATTACTTTTTATATGAGAAGTAAATTATGGCCATTTAAAGAAGCTGAAAATCCAGATGTACGTACAACAGATGACCACTTTCTAATGGAGGTTGCTGTTAATAATAATGAAGACGAATTAACTTCTTTCTTACAAAGCACAGGTGCTGTGGAAGTAAAAGTGGTAGAAAAGCATTAATAAAATTATGAGAAGAGTAGTATATTCCTTAACAGCAATAATGGGGTTATCTTCATTACTGTTTTCATGTAAAAGTGATGATAAGCCAAACTATCAGTTTTTTCCAAACATGTATGAGTCTGTAGCTTACGAGACTTATTCAGAATCAAATGCTTTTAAAAATGGTAAAGAAGGACAGTTGCCAGCTCAAGGTACAATCAAGAGAGGCTTTGTTCCTTATGAGTTGCCAAATACTCCAGCTGGGTATGAAGCATCTAAAGCAATGAAGTCACCTTTGGATTCTTCTGCTGTCAATATCGAAAAAGGTAAAGAATTATTTGATATTTACTGTATCTCCTGTCATGGTGAAAAAGGAGATGGTAAAGGTAAATTAGTTCAAAGAGAAAAGTTCTTAGGGGTACCTAGTTATAAAGACCGTGCTATTACAGTAGGTAGCGTTTTTCACGTAGAAACCTATGGTTTAAATGCAATGGGTTCACATGCTAATCAATTGAATAAAAAAGAAAGATGGCAAGTGGCTGAGTACGTAATGAAACTTAAGTCTGAATTAAAATAATAAAATACGCGATTGAGTTATGTATACATTTTCAAGCAAATTAAGAACCTTATCATTTGTCCTAATGGCACTTGGTCTTTTAGGAATAGGGTATGGTTTTTTCAATGCACCTAAGACTACTGAGGACGTAGAAAAAATATTAGCAGCTGATGCACATGGAGAACACCATGCTGCACCAGCTAACGCTGAAATTAAGCATGAAATGACTTCCGAGCATAAAGAAGAAACTCATGCTGATAAAATGACAACAAATGATTCTGACGCAACTTCTACAAACAAACAAGATACCTTATCTGAAAAAGTAGAGGCTGTACACACAGAAATAGCTTCTCATGAAGAAAAAGTAGCTGAACCTATTGAAGGAAAACATGAAATAGCTTCACATGATGATCATAAAGAACATATTGAGCATGTTTTTCATCAATTGCAAAATAAGCCATGGGCCGCATTATATGTAGGAGCATTATTTGTATTCCTAATTTCATTAGGAGTATTAGCATTTTATGCCATTCAATGGGCTGCTCAAGTAGGTTGGTCTCCAGTATTATTTAGAGTAATGGAAGCAATCACATCCTATATAGTACCTGGTGGTATAGTAGTATTTGTAATTTTAGTACTAGCAGGAATACATATCAATCATTTGTTTATTTGGATGGATCCTGAAGTAGTTGCCCATGATCATTTAATTAAAGGAAAATCAGGCTACCTAAACGTACCTTTCTTTCTAGTTAGAGCTGCTATCTTCTTGGGAGGTTGGATTTTTTACCGTTATTATACTCGTAAAAATTCATTAGCTTTAGACGAAACAAAAGATTTATTATATTACAAAAAGAATTTTAAAGCATCTGCAGCATTTTTAGCATTCTTTCTAGTATCAGAATCAATGATGTCATGGGATTGGATCATGTCAGTAGATCCACACTGGTTCTCTACATTATTTGGATGGTATGTATTTGCTTCTTTCTTTGTGAGTGGTATTACAGTAATTGCTTTAATTACTTTATACCTGAAGACAAATGGATATTTAGAGTTCATCAATAATAGTCATTTCCATGATTTAGCTAAGTTTATGTTTGGTGTTTCTGTATTTTGGACTTATTTATGGTTCTCCCAATTCATGTTAATGTGGTACTCAAATATTCCAGAAGAAGTTACTTATTTTAAATTTAGAATTGAAAATTATAATCTACCATTTTTTGGTATGGTTGCAATGAATTTCATCTTCCCATTGTTAATTTTAATCAATTCTGATTTCAAACGAGTGCCTTGGATTATTACGATGGCTGGTGTGGTTATCTTATGTGGTCACTATTTAGATTTTCATAATATGATTTTTCCTGCCACAGTAGGAGATCAATGGTTTATTGGTGCAGCAGAAATTGGATCAGTAATTTTCTTTGCAGGGTTATTTATTTACGTTGTATTTAGCACTTTATCTAAAGCACCTTTATTAGCAAAAGGAAACCCTTATATCGAAGAAAGTAAACATTTTCATTATTAATAATTAAACAAGAAAACAGATGACAACTTTGTTGGTTCTAACAGTTTTAGTCTTATTATCGGTTGCTATATGGCAAATGACTAAAATTTTCGACTTGACTCAAGTAGGTAGAAACAGTGATGATTCACAAATTGCTACCGATAATGATAATAAAGTTCATGGATATTTAATGATTGGTTTTCTTGGATTCCTTTACATTTTTATGATCTATGGATTATTAAAATGGGGACATTTAGCTTTAGGTACACCAGCATCTGAACATGGACCTGATTATGATCGCTTAATGGGAATTTCATTAGGAATTATATTTTTAGTACAAGCAATTACACAAGTGCTATTACATTACTTTGCGTTCAAATATCGAGGTGAAGAAGGTAAAAAAGCTTTATATTATGCGGATAATGACAAATTAGAATTTATTTGGACTATTATACCTGTGATAACTCTAGCGGGTTTAATTCTTTACGGACTTTATACTTGGACAAATATTATGTTTGTTGATAAGGATGAAGATGTAATAGTTGTTGAATTATACGCAAAACAATTTAGTTGGGAGGCACGTTATGCAGGTAAAGATAACGTATTAGGTAAGGCTAATGTAAGATTAATTGAAGGAGTTAATACGCTAGGTGTTGATCTAAATGATCCAAATGCGCAAGATGATATTGCAGTTCAAGAATTACACATACCTAAAGGGAAAAAAGTGTTATTTAAATTGCGTTCACAAGACATTATTCACTCAGCCTATATGCCTCACTTTAGAGCGCAGATGAACTGTGTGCCAGGTATGGTTACGGAGTTTGCTTTTACTCCTACTGTGACAACAGATGAAATGCGTCAAGACCCTGCAATCGTAGAAAAAGTAGCTGCAATCAATAAAATAAGAGCTAAAAAAAGTGCTGAGTTAGTAGCAGAAGGTAAAACAGCATTAGATCCTTATACATTTGATTATTTAGTTTTATGCAATAAAATTTGTGGAGCATCTCACTACAATATGCAAATGAAAATTATTGTAGATACACCAGATCAATTCCAAGCATGGTTAAAAGACAAAGGAACTATTGTTAAAGCAGTAAAAGAAGAACAAGCTGCAAAAGCAGCTGAAGCAGCAGGAGCAAAAAAAGAAATGGAAGCTCCTAAAAAAGCAGATACTGTAGTGGTAGCTGAAGTAGCTGACTCAACAGCTGTTAAAAAATAATATAACTTATTAAGAAATTAAAATAGAAAAATATGGCAGCAGCACATGAGCACGATCACGCACACGATCACGATCACGCACACCACCATAAAGATACTTTCATTACTAAATATATTTTTAGTATTGACCATAAGATGATTGCTAAACAATACCTAATTACGGGTATTATTATGGGAATCATTGGGGTAGTAATGTCTTTATTATTCCGTATGCAAATTGCATGGCCTGAAGAATCTTTTGGTGTTTTCAAAATGTTTTTAGGCGAAAAAATGGCTCCAGGAGGAGTAATGCGTAATGATATTTACCTAGCGTTAGTAACGATTCATGGTACTATCATGGTATTCTTCGTATTAACTGCTGGTTTAAGCGGTACTTTCAGTAACTTACTTATTCCATTACAAATTGGTGCTAGAGATATGGCATCTGGATTTATGAATATGGTTTCTTATTGGTTGTTTTTCCTCTCAGCAGTAATTATGATTTCATCTTTATTTGTTGAATCAGGACCAGCATCAGCAGGATGGACCATATATCCTCCATTATCTGCATTACCACAAGCAATTCCAGGTTCTGGTACAGGTATGACTTTATGGTTAGTTTCTATGGCTATCTTTATTGCCTCTTCCTTAATGGGATCTTTAAATTACGTAGTTACAGTTATTAATTTAAGAACTAAAGGGATGTCTATGACACGTTTACCATTAACTGTTTGGGCTTTCTTTATCACAGCAATTATTGGTATTGTTTCTTTCCCTGTATTATTATCAGCAGCTTTAATGTTAATAATGGACAGAAGTTTAGGAACATCATTCTTCTTATCTGATATTTTTATTTCAGGAGAAGTATTACATTATCAAGGAGGTTCTCCAGTACTATTTGAACACTTATTTTGGTTCCTAGGTCACCCAGAAGTATATATCGTATTATTACCTGCTTTAGGAATCACATCCGAAATTATTGCTACAAATGCTCGTAAACCTATTTTTGGTTACCGTGCAATGATCGCTTCAATGTTAGCTATTGCATTTTTATCAACAATCGTTTGGGGACATCACATGTTCTTGTCAGGTATGAACCCTTTCTTAGGATCTGTATTTACCTTCACAACATTATTGATTGCAATCCCTTCTGCTGTTAAAGCCTTTAACTATATTACAACTTTATGGAAAGGTAATTTACAAATGAATCCAGCAATGTTATTCTCTATAGGTTTAGTTTCTACTTTTATCTCAGGAGGTTTAACAGGTATTATATTAGGTGACTCTACGTTAGATATTAATGTACACGATACATATTTCGTAATCGCTCACTTCCACTTAGTAATGGGTATTTCAGCTCTATATGGTTTCTTTGCAGGCGTTTATCATTGGTTCCCTAGAATGTTTGGAAGAATGATGAATAAAACCTTAGGTTATATCCATTTCTGGATTACAGCAGTTTGTGCTTATGGAGTGTTCTATCCAATGCACTTTATTGGTATGGCTGGTTTACCACGTCGTTACTACACAAATTCTAATTTTCCTTTATTTGATGACTTAGCAGATGTTAACGTTTTAATTACGGCTTTTGCATTAATAGGTGCTGCTTTCCAATTAATATTTATGTGGAATTTCTTCTATAGTATTTTCTATGGAAAAAAAGCAGAACAAAATCCTTGGAAATCTAATACATTAGAATGGACTGCTCCTGTAGAGCATGTTCATGGTAACTGGCCAGGAGAATTACCTACTGTACATCGTTGGGCTTACGATTATTCTAAGCCAGGACATGAAGGTGATTTTGTTCCTCAAACAGTTCCAATGAAAGAAGGCGAACAAGAATTACATCACGCTTAATTATAAAAACTTTTTTCAAATGCCTCTCCTTTGAGAGGCATTTTTTTTAATTTTATACTTTCTTTATTACTGATTTAAGATTCTTTTTAATATTTATGAAAGCCTTTTATTTATTTATTTTTATCCCATTTTTTGGTTTTACGCAAAATCAACCAGAAATAAAAGTATTAGATTCTTTATACAGAGAAGATCAATTTTATTTTGGAATTACCTATAACGTAATTAACAATAAACCTCAGAGTGTCTCTCAAAATTCAACTTCAGGAAGTATCTTCTTAGGTTTTTTAAGAGATATGCCCATTAACAAACTAAGAACCTTTGCAGTTGCACCAGGTTTAGGCTTTTCATATTCTAATTTTAAACAAAATTTACTCATAAAAAAAAATGAAGATCTTATTCAATACTCAATTATTCCAAAAGGGGAAATATATGATAAAAATCGTTTTTCATTTGTCACAATTGACGTTCCATTAGAATTTCGTTGGCGAAACTCTACTCCTCAAAGTCATCGCTTTTGGAGAGTATATGGGGGAATAAAAGCAAGTTATGTATTGTATAACCAATCTCAATTTGTTAGTTCTAAATATGAATATAAAGTGGTAAATAATCCAGATTTTAATCGTTTTCTCTATTCAGTATATCTTACAGCAGGATATAATAGTGGAAACATTTACCTCTCCTATGGATTAAATGATTTTTTTAGAAAAGCATTTTTTAATGAAAGTTCAGAAAAAATTCGTTCCCTAAATTTAGGTCTAATATTTTACATCTTATAATTTTATTTTATAAGATATTATGCCCTAGAAGTATAAGAAAATCCTATCTATATAAAATTAAAAATAATTGTGGAATAGCACCAATTATAGATCCTTGAATTAATTCTATTGGAGTATGAGCTTTCATAATCAACCTCGATATACCAACAGAAACAGTCAAAATAAAAAGTACATGAATCAAAATAAAAAAAGATATAAAATTTAATTTACTACAATAAAAACTTATCCATAAACTTGTGCTTACTATACTAAGCATGTGTAAACTTATTTTTTTATTTAAAAAAATAAAACAAAAAGCAATAAACGTACTCATACTATTAGCTAAAAAATAATCCAATAATTCGGGTGCTTCATCTGTATTAACTAAAAAATACATTATAATACCATATAATATTAATTGAAGTACTAACGGTATTTTTCGCTCATTTATATTACCAATCATAGCATCCTCTATTTTTTTGAATCGTATTAAAAAATAAAAAATAGCGATAGGAATAAGAATAGTGATAATAAAAGCTTTATATATATAATCTATACAATACCGACAAAGAAAAAACTCAGTATTAGAAAATTTATAAAATACGATAGTATAAAAAGAAATAAATAAAGGATGAAAGATATAAGAAAAAATAGAGAAGAATAGTTTCATTTTATTTATTAAATAATAGGTTAAATAATAGGTTAAATAATAGGTTAAATAATAGGTTAAATAATAGGTTAAATAATAGGTTAAATATTCGGATTCAAAATATAAACTACCAGATTTGATAATTCTGTATTAATTACCCTCGTTATACAAGCATTATTCCCAATACAAAATAAACTTAATATAAAATTTAAAACAAACACATTTATTGAAGTCTTTTTTATTAAAAAAATCTTTTAGTCACTATACAATAAAGTTTATTATCATAAAATCGAAAACTTATTCGGTTAGAAAATTAATAAAAGATTAAAATCGTATATAATTCCATAATTAAAGATAGACAATTCCATTATTAGATCCAATCTAAAAAGAGATAATAAGCAATTCTAATATCTAATAAAATTCGAAGACATGATTTTAATTTAACTTATAAATGTTGGCAATACGGATATATTAGAAACAATTTAGAAATTTTGTCAATTTTGAAAAGTTCTTTTTAAATTAAAAAAATAACTTAAATAGTACAACATTTATTATAGTATTGTTTTGTTAAAAAGAATGCAAGTTTAGACAATAAATATAATTTTAGAATCGCCCCAATATAAAAGTATTTTTATTATCTACATTCAACTATCTACCTCCGTAAGCTGAAAAAAGGTTTTAACTATTTGATAAACAGCAATTAAAATAAAAAACTAAAAAAATAAGACAAAACACTAGGAAAAAAGAAAAAAACGAGCGTATCTTTGCACCCGCAACAGCGAAGTTCTTTAGATTATTGTTAAGATATTTTTCGAAGCTTACTTCAAAAAAAGTTTTCAAAAAAGTCTTGCAAATTAAAAAAGAATTTTTACCTTTGCACCCGCTAAGACGAAAAGTCAAAAGCGAAAAATAAGAATAAAAAGTTCATAGACATATTGGATTGACAGCACGTTTTAATAGAGATATTAAAACAATAAAATTTAAGAGAGTAAGAAAACTAGCATTCTTTGTCCACAATATTTAACCTTAGGGTTACAAAAGATATACGATGAAGAGTTTGATCCTGGCTCAGGATGAACGCTAGCGGCAGGCTTAACACATGCAAGTCGAGGGGTAGAAGGAGCTTGCTCCTTTGAGACCGGCGCACGGGTGCGTAACGCGTATGTAATCTACCTTGTACAGGGGGATAGCCCAGAGAAATTTGGATTAATACCCCATAGTATTATGATGTGGCCTCACATTATGATTAAAGTTCCAACGGTACAAGATGAGCATGCGTCCCATTAGCTAGATGGTAAGGTAACGGCTTACCATGGCCACGATGGGTAGGGGTCCTGAGAGGGAGATCCCCCACACTGGTACTGAGACACGGACCAGACTCCTACGGGAGGCAGCAGTGAGGAATATTGGGCAATGGTCGCAAGACTGACCCAGCCATGCCGCGTGCAGGATGACGCATCTATGGTGTGTAAACTGCTTTTGTACAGGAAGAAACACTCCCTTGCGAGGGAGCTTGACGGTACTGTAAGAATAAGGATCGGCTAACTCCGTGCCAGCAGCCGCGGTAATACGGAGGATCCAAGCGTTATCCGGAATCATTGGGTTTAAAGGGTCCGTAGGCGGTTTTATAAGTCAGTGGTGAAATCTGGTCGCTCAACGATCAAACGGCCATTGATACTGTAAGACTTGAATTACTTGGAAGTAACTAGAATATGTAGTGTAGCGGTGAAATGCTTAGAGATTACATGGAATACCAATTGCGAAGGCAGGTTACTACGAGTATATTGACGCTGATGGACGAAAGCGTGGGGAGCGAACAGGATTAGATACCCTGGTAGTCCACGCCGTAAACGATGGATACTAGCTGTTTGGGGCAACCTGAGTGGCTAAGCGAAAGTGATAAGTATCCCACCTGGGGAGTACGCTCGCAAGAGTGAAACTCAAAGGAATTGACGGGGGCCCGCACAAGCGGAGGAGCATGT
Organism: Flavobacterium davisii; assembly: GCF_042182265.1. NCBI lineage: Bacteria > Pseudomonadati > Bacteroidota > Flavobacteriia > Flavobacteriales > Flavobacteriaceae > Flavobacterium > Flavobacterium davisii. The sequence continues at coordinate 468,061 of NZ_CP097869.1, read as the reverse complement.
GGTTTAATTCGATGATACGCGAGGAACCTTACCAAGGCTTAAATGGGAAACGACAGATTTGGAAACAGATCTTTCTTCGGACGTTTTTCAAGGTGCTGCATGGTTGTCGTCAGCTCGTGCCGTGAGGTGTCAGGTTAAGTCCTATAACGAGCGCAACCCCTGTTGTTAGTTGCCATCGAGTAAGGTCGGGAACTCTAACAAGACTGCCGGTGCAAACCGTGAGGAAGGTGGGGATGACGTCAAATCATCACGGCCCTTACGCCTTGGGCTACACACGTGCTACAATGGACGGTACAGAGAGCAGCCACTACGCAAGTAGGCGCGAATCTAAAAAACCGTTCTCAGTTCGGATCGGAGTCTGCAACTCGACTCCGTGAAGCTGGATTCGCTAGTAATCGCAGATCAGCCATGCTGCGGTGAATACGTTCCCGGGCCTTGTACACACCGCCCGTCAAGCCATGGAAGCTGGGGGTACCTGAAGTCGGTGACCGCAAGGAGCTGCCTAGGGTAAAACTGGTAACTAGGGCTAAGTCGTAACAAGGTAGCCGTACCGGAAGGTGCGGCTGGAACACCTCCTTTCTAGAGACAAAAAAAAGGATGTGATTTAAAATTAAAATTAAATTAAAATCTTACTCTCGCTGTTAATTCAAAAAAAAGAAAAGGCTTAAAATACAGAGTCTCGTAGCTCAGCTGGTTAGAGTACTACACTGATAATGTAGGGGTCGGCAGTTCGAGTCTGCCCGGGACTACTATTTAAAGTTATAAAAAAGGAAATTCTAGAAGCGAATTTTGAATTATAAATTTTAAATGATGAATTTGAAAAATAATTCAAAAAAATAATTCAACATTCAAAATAGACAATGGGGGATTAGCTCAGCTGGCTAGAGCGCCTGCCTTGCACGCAGGAGGTCATCGGTTCGACTCCGATATTCTCCACAACAGCCCCTCCTAACCTCCCCAAAGGGGAGGAACATAGAGCAATCGGCTCTCCCCCTTCGGGGGAGCTGGAGGGGGCTCAAAGTTCATTGACATATTGAGATAAACATACAAACAAGTAGAAAGAACATCTTTAGTGATTAGTAAAAAAGCAATAGGCACTAGTGGCTTATGGCTATTGACTAATGGCTAAAATAATAAAGAAAACAATAAGCAAAATAAGGGCGTATGGGGAATGCCTAGGCTCTCAGAGGCGAAGAAGGACGTGATAAGCTGCGAAAAGCTGCGGGGATCGGCACATACGAATTGATCCGCAGATATCCCAATGGGGCAACCCACTATGTTGAAGACATAGTATCCGATAGGAGGCGAACCCGCTGAACTGAAACATCTAAGTAGGCGGAGGAGAAGAAAACAAAAGTGATTGCGTAAGTAGTGGCGAGCGAAAGCGCATTAGCCCAAACCGTTGTTGTTACGGCAATAACGGGGTTGTAGGACCACAATATTTCTTGTAAACTGAATTAGAATAACCTGGAAAGGTTAACCCAAGAGGGTGATAGTCCCGTATAAGTAAAGAATATAAAGAATAGTGTTATCCTGAGTAGGGCGGGGCACGTGAAACCCTGTCTGAATCTGGCGGGACCATCCGCTAAGGCTAAATACTCCTGAGAGACCGATAGTGAACCAGTACCGTGAGGGAAAGGTGAAAAGAACCGTGAATAACGGAGTGAAATAGAACCTGAAACCATACGCCTACAAGCGGTCGGAGCAGCATAAGCTGTGACGGCGTGCCTTTTGCATAATGAGCCTACGAGTTACCGTTGCTGGCAAGGTTAAGTGATTAAGTCACGGATCCGTAGCGAAAGCGAGTCTGAATAGGGCGCGATTCAATCCAAGGGATTGAAAGCGTATTTATACGCTTAAGTCAGTAGTGGTAGACGCGAAACCGTGTGATCTACCCATGGACAGGATGAAGCTTTGTTAACCCAAAGTGGAGGTCCGAACCCGTTGACGTTGAAAAGTCTTGGGATGATCTGTGGGTAGGGGTGAAAGGCCAATCAAACTCGGAAATAGCTCGTACTCCCCGAAATGCATTTAGGTGCAGCGCTCAAGTTAAGTTATATAGAGGTAGAGCTACTGATTGGATGCGGGGGCTTCACCGCCTACCAATTCCTGACAAACTCCGAATGCTATATAATATATTGAGCAGTGAGGGCTTGGGTGCTAAGGTCCAAGTCCGAGAGGGAAAGAACCCAGACCATCAGCTAAGGTCCCCAAATGTATGCTAAGTTGAACAAACGCGGTTTGATTGCATCGACAGCTAGGATGTTGGCTTGGAAGCAGCCATTCATTTAAAGAGTGCGTAACAGCTCACTAGTCGAGCGATCGAGCATGGATAATAATCGGGCATAAGCATACTACCGAAGCTATGGATTTGTACTAAGTACAAGTGGTAGGGGAGCATTCTAACATCGCCGAAGGTATCTTGTGAGAGGTGCTGGAGAGGTTAGAAAAGAAAATGTAGGCATAAGTAACGATAAGGGGTGCGAGAAACACCCCCGCCGAAAAACTAAGGTTTCCGCAGCTATGCTAATCAGCTGCGGGTTAGTCGGGTCCTAAGGCAAATCCGAAAGGAGTAGTCGATGGCCAACGGGTTAATATTCCCGTACTAGTTATAATTGTGATGGAGTGACGCAGTGGTGAAAGTACCGCGAACTGACGGAATAGTTCGTTAAAGCACTTAGCTAAAGGCCCGGTAGGCAAATCCGCTGGGACTGGTGAAATGCGATAGTACTCGGATTCTTCGGATGAAGGGATAGTGTACCTAAAGGCTGCCAAGAAAACCTTCTAAACATAGATTATAAGTACCCGTACCGTAAACCGACACAGGTAGTTGAGGAGAGTATCCTAAGGCGCTCGAGAGATTCATGGCTAAGGAATTAGGCAAAATAGACCTGTAACTTCGGGAGAAAGGTCGCCAGCGCAAGCTGGCCGCAGTGAAAAGGTCCAGGCGACTGTTTATCAAAAACACAGGGCTCTGCAAAATCGTAAGATGACGTATAGGGCCTGACACCTGCCCGGTGCTGGAAGGTTAAGAGGAGATGTTATCTTCGGAGAAGCATTG
>NZ_CP097869.1:460000-462500 GCF_042182265.1 Flavobacterium davisii | reverse complement strand
CCCACCTGGGGAGTACGCTCGCAAGAGTGAAACTCAAAGGAATTGACGGGGGCCCGCACAAGCGGAGGAGCATGTGGTTTAATTCGATGATACGCGAGGAACCTTACCAAGGCTTAAATGGGAAACGACAGATTTGGAAACAGATCTTTCTTCGGACGTTTTTCAAGGTGCTGCATGGTTGTCGTCAGCTCGTGCCGTGAGGTGTCAGGTTAAGTCCTATAACGAGCGCAACCCCTGTTGTTAGTTGCCATCGAGTAAGGTCGGGAACTCTAACAAGACTGCCGGTGCAAACCGTGAGGAAGGTGGGGATGACGTCAAATCATCACGGCCCTTACGCCTTGGGCTACACACGTGCTACAATGGACGGTACAGAGAGCAGCCACTACGCAAGTAGGCGCGAATCTAAAAAACCGTTCTCAGTTCGGATCGGAGTCTGCAACTCGACTCCGTGAAGCTGGATTCGCTAGTAATCGCAGATCAGCCATGCTGCGGTGAATACGTTCCCGGGCCTTGTACACACCGCCCGTCAAGCCATGGAAGCTGGGGGTACCTGAAGTCGGTGACCGCAAGGAGCTGCCTAGGGTAAAACTGGTAACTAGGGCTAAGTCGTAACAAGGTAGCCGTACCGGAAGGTGCGGCTGGAACACCTCCTTTCTAGAGACAAAAAAAAAGGATGTGATTTAAAATTAAAATTAAATTAAAATCTTACTCTCGCTGTTAATTCAAAAAAAAGAAAAGGCTTAAAATACAGAGTCTCGTAGCTCAGCTGGTTAGAGTACTACACTGATAATGTAGGGGTCGGCAGTTCGAGTCTGCCCGGGACTACTATTTAAAGTTATAAAAAAGGAAATTCTAGAAGCGAATTTTGAATTATAAATTTTAAATGATGAATTTGAAAAATAATTCAAAAAAATAATTCAACATTCAAAATAGACAATGGGGGATTAGCTCAGCTGGCTAGAGCGCCTGCCTTGCACGCAGGAGGTCATCGGTTCGACTCCGATATTCTCCACAACAGCCCCTCCTAACCTCCCCAAAGGGGAGGAACATAGAGCAATCGGCTCTCCCCCTTCGGGGGAGCTGGAGGGGGCTCAAAGTTCATTGACATATTGAGATAAACATACAAACAAGTAGAAAGAACATCTTTAGTGATTAGTAAAAAAGCAATAGGCACTAGTGGCTTATGGCTATTGACTAATGGCTAAAATAATAAAGAAAACAATAAGCAAAATAAGGGCGTATGGGGAATGCCTAGGCTCTCAGAGGCGAAGAAGGACGTGATAAGCTGCGAAAAGCTGCGGGGATCGGCACATACGAATTGATCCGCAGATATCCCAATGGGGCAACCCACTATGTTGAAGACATAGTATCCGATAGGAGGCGAACCCGCTGAACTGAAACATCTAAGTAGGCGGAGGAGAAGAAAACAAAAGTGATTGCGTAAGTAGTGGCGAGCGAAAGCGCATTAGCCCAAACCGTTGTTGTTACGGCAATAACGGGGTTGTAGGACCACAATATTTCTTGTAAACTGAATTAGAATAACCTGGAAAGGTTAACCCAAGAGGGTGATAGTCCCGTATAAGTAAAGAATATAAAGAATAGTGTTATCCTGAGTAGGGCGGGGCACGTGAAACCCTGTCTGAATCTGGCGGGACCATCCGCTAAGGCTAAATACTCCTGAGAGACCGATAGTGAACCAGTACCGTGAGGGAAAGGTGAAAAGAACCGTGAATAACGGAGTGAAATAGAACCTGAAACCATACGCCTACAAGCGGTCGGAGCAGCATAATCTGTGACGGCGTGCCTTTTGCATAATGAGCCTACGAGTTACCGTTGCTGGCAAGGTTAAGTGATTAAGTCACGGATCCGTAGCGAAAGCGAGTCTGAATAGGGCGCGATTCAATCTAAGGGGTTGAAAGCGTATTTATACGCTTAAGTCAGTAGTGGTAGACGCGAAACCGTGTGATCTACCCATGGACAGGATGAAGCTTTGTTAACCCAAAGTGGAGGTCCGAACCCGTTGACGTTGAAAAGTCTTGGGATGATCTGTGGGTAGGGGTGAAAGGCCAATCAAACTCGGAAATAGCTCGTACTCCCCGAAATGCATTTAGGTGCAGCGCTCAAGTTAAGTTATATAGAGGTAGAGCTACTGATTGGATGCGGGGGCTTCACCGCCTACCAATTCCTGACAAACTCCGAATGCTATATAATATATTGAGCAGTGAGGGCTTGGGTGCTAAGGTCCAAGTCCGAGAGGGAAAGAACCCAGACCATCAGCTAAGGTCCCCAAATGTATGCTAAGTTGAACAAACGCGGTTTGATTGCATCGACAGCTAGGATGTTGGCTTGGAAGCAGCCATTCATTTAAAGAGTGCGTAACAGCTCACTAGTCGAGCGATCGAGCATGGATAATAATCGGGCATAAGCATACTACCGAAGCTATGGATTTGTACTAAGTACAAGTGGTAGGGGAGCATTCTAACATCGCCGAAGGTATCTT
>NZ_CP097869.1:230000-450000 GCF_042182265.1 Flavobacterium davisii | reverse complement strand
AATAAGCAAAATAAGGGCGTATGGGGAATGCCTAGGCTCTCAGAGGCGAAGAAGGACGTGATAAGCTGCGAAAAGCTGCGGGGATCGGCACATACGAATTGATCCGCAGATATCCCAATGGGGCAACCCACTATGTTGAAGACATAGTATCCGATAGGAGGCGAACCCGCTGAACTGAAACATCTAAGTAGGCGGAGGAGAAGAAAACAAAAGTGATTGCGTAAGTAGTGGCGAGCGAAAGCGCATTAGCCCAAACCGTTGTTGTTACGGCAATAACGGGGTTGTAGGACCACAATATTTCTTGTAAACTGAATTAGAATAACCTGGAAAGGTTAACCCAAGAGGGTGATAGTCCCGTATAAGTAAAGAATATAAAGAATAGTGTTATCCTGAGTAGGGCGGGGCACGTGAAACCCTGTCTGAATCTGGCGGGACCATCCGCTAAGGCTAAATACTCCTGAGAGACCGATAGTGAACCAGTACCGTGAGGGAAAGGTGAAAAGAACCGTGAATAACGGAGTGAAATAGAACCTGAAACCATACGCCTACAAGCGGTCGGAGCAGCATAAGCTGTGACGGCGTGCCTTTTGCATAATGAGCCTACGAGTTACCGTTGCTGGCAAGGTTAAGTGATTAAGTCACGGATCCGTAGCGAAAGCGAGTCTGAATAGGGCGCGATTCAATCCAAGGGATTGAAAGCGTATTTATACGCTTAAGTCAGTAGTGGTAGACGCGAAACCGTGTGATCTACCCATGGACAGGATGAAGCTTTGTTAACCCAAAGTGGAGGTCCGAACCCGTTGACGTTGAAAAGTCTTGGGATGATCTGTGGGTAGGGGTGAAAGGCCAATCAAACTCGGAAATAGCTCGTACTCCCCGAAATGCATTTAGGTGCAGCGCTCAAGTTAAGTTATATAGAGGTAGAGCTACTGATTGGATGCGGGGGCTTCACCGCCTACCAATTCCTGACAAACTCCGAATGCTATATAATATATTGAGCAGTGAGGGCTTGGGTGCTAAGGTCCAAGTCCGAGAGGGAAAGAACCCAGACCATCAGCTAAGGTCCCCAAATGTATGCTAAGTTGAACAAACGCGGTTTGATTGCATCGACAGCTAGGATGTTGGCTTGGAAGCAGCCATTCATTTAAAGAGTGCGTAACAGCTCACTAGTCGAGCGATCGAGCATGGATAATAATCGGGCATAAGCATACTACCGAAGCTATGGATTTGTACTAAGTACAAGTGGTAGGGGAGCATTCTAACATCGCCGAAGGTATCTTGTGAGAGGTGCTGGAGAGGTTAGAAAAGAAAATGTAGGCATAAGTAACGATAAGGGGTGCGAGAAACACCCCCGCCGAAAAACTAAGGTTTCCGCAGCTATGCTAATCAGCTGCGGGTTAGTCGGGTCCTAAGGCAAATCCGAAAGGAGTAGTCGATGGCCAACGGGTTAATATTCCCGTACTAGTTATAATTGTGATGGAGTGACGCAGTGGTGAAAGTACCGCGAACTGACGGAATAGTTCGTTAAAGCACTTAGCTAAAGGCCCGGTAGGCAAATCCGCTGGGACTGGTGAAATGCGATAGTACTCGGATTCTTCGGATGAAGGGATAGTGTACCTAAAGGCTGCCAAGAAAACCTTCTAAACATAGATTATAAGTACCCGTACCGTAAACCGACACAGGTAGTTGAGGAGAGTATCCTAAGGCGCTCGAGAGATTCATGGCTAAGGAATTAGGCAAAATAGACCTGTAACTTCGGGAGAAAGGTCGCCAGCGCAAGCTGGCCGCAGTGAAAAGGTCCAGGCGACTGTTTATCAAAAACACAGGGCTCTGCAAAATCGTAAGATGACGTATAGGGCCTGACACCTGCCCGGTGCTGGAAGGTTAAGAGGAGATGTTATCTTCGGAGAAGCATTGAATTGAAGCCCCAGTAAACGGCGGCCGTAACTATAACGGTCCTAAGGTAGCGAAATTCCTTGTCGGGTAAGTTCCGACCTGCACGAATGGTGTAACGATCTGGACACTGTCTCAGCCATGAGCTCGGTGAAATTGTAGTATCGGTGAAGATGCCGATTACCCGCAGTGGGACGAAAAGACCCTGTGCACCTTTACTATAGCTTAGTATTGGTCTTGGATAAGTGATGTGTAGGATAGGTGGGAGACTGTGAAATGGCGTCGCCAGGCGTTGTGGAGTCATTGTTGAAATACCACCCTTTGCTTATCTGAGGTCTAACTCCTAAAAAAGGAGGACATTGCTTGGTGGGTAGTTTGACTGGGGTGGTCGCCTCCAAAAGAGTAACGGAGGCTTCTAAAGGTTCCCTCAGCACGCTTGGTAACCGTGCGTAGAGTGCAATGGCAAAAGGGAGCTTGACTGAGAGACATACAGGTCGATCAGGTACGAAAGTAGAGCATAGTGATCCGGTGGTTCCGCATGGAAGGGCCATCGCTCAAAGGATAAAAGGTACGCCGGGGATAACAGGCTGATCTCCCCCAAGAGCTCACATCGACGGGGGGGTTTGGCACCTCGATGTCGGCTCGTCACATCCTGGGGCTGGAGAAGGTCCCAAGGGTTGGGCTGTTCGCCCATTAAAGTGGCACGCGAGCTGGGTTCAGAACGTCGTGAGACAGTTCGGTCTCTATCTACTGTGGGCGTTAGAAATTTGAGTGGATCTGACTCTAGTACGAGAGGACCGAGTTGGACCAACCGCTGGTGTATCTGTTGTTCCGCCAGGAGCACCGCAGAGTAGCTACGTTGGGAAGGGATAAGCGCTGAAAGCATATAAGCGCGAAACCCACCACAAGATGAGATTTCTTTTAAGGGTCGTGGAAGATGACCACGTTGATAGGCTATAGATGTAAAGGCAGTAATGTCAGAGTCAAGTAGTACTAATAACCCGTAAGCTTATTGTAAGAGCCCCCTAACCCCCAAAGGGGGAACCACTGGGGGCTCGTAAATTCTTTCTTTTCCTAAAAAGGATTATAAACAAATTTGAATATTTATCTCAATATGTTAAAATATTAGCCATTAGGCAAAAGGCATAAGCCAAGAGTTTAATGGAAAAGCACAAACTAGTGGCTTATGGCTATTAGCTAATGCCTTTAAAAACCTTAAGGTGGTTATTGCGGCGGGGCTCACCTCTTCCCATTTCGAACAGAGAAGTTAAGCCCGCCAGCGTCGATGGTACTGCATATTGTGGGAGAGTAGATCGCTGCCTTTCTTTAAAACCCTTCATCTATACGATGAGGGGTTTTTGTTTTATAGAAATTGCTAATGGAATATCGCAATCACCGCGTGAGCGGGCGTAGCAAGTTGCAATACTGTATTTAAAAAGTGTGTAAAGCACTTTTTAATTCACACACTTTATGGATGGTTTATCAATTGAAAGAGACTGTTTTTTTAAGCTCTGATCTTTTAAAATTTGAAAGGGTTCGACTTTTAAAAAGTGAACCCCTTCCTTTTAACCCAACTTAAAACAAATTTTCCTCTTAATCAGTTTGTTTTTATTATTAGATCAATCAACTTAATTGAAATTGATTGATTGATACAGAAAGTAATTTATCAGCTATAATTTCAGAAACTAATTTACCTGTAGCAGGTGCTAAACTTAATCCCATCATGGCGTGCCCTGTTGCTAAAATTACGTTTTTGATTTTTTTATTTCTAGTAATTATTGGCATTCCCGATGGTGTACAAGGGCGAAAACCATACCAAACATCTTGATCGTTAGGCATTGCTACTTTCATTTCAGGGTAAAAAGCATTTACTGTATTAACTATACCTTGCAATCTATTTCGGTTTATTTTTGTATCTTTCGTATGTGTAATTTCCATCGTACCACCAAAACGGATATCATGATTCATAGGGGTAACAGCTACTTTACCTTCACACAAAATAGAAGGAATCATTGGTTTTTCCTCTTTGTTTAGTAAAGTAAAACTATAACCCTTACCTGGTAAAAGAGAAATACCTGCTCCTATTTTTTTTGCTAAATTAGGGCTCCATGCTCCTGTGGCTATTACAACTTCGTCTGTATTAAAATTACCTTTAGAAGTAACTAATTGGTTTACTTTTTCATCTTTTAAGATAAAATCTGTTACAGTACAATTACGGTGAATTGTTACTTGTTTTTTAATTAATTCTTCTTTTATAAACGCCATGAATTTTTGAGGATATAAATGTGAATCACATTTATAATGAACTCCTCCTATTATAGCTGTTTTTGTTCCTTTTTCTAATTTTTCTACTTCTGTCTTTGACAAAAAATCAACTTCTAACCCTAGTTTTTTAGCTTCTTCTCCTTCGTGTATAATTTCTTCTCCTGTTTTATCTGTTTTAAACAGCATCAAAAGTCCTTTTTCTTCGTAGTAAAAAGATTGGCTTTTGTGAGCTAAATCACGATAAAGTTCTTTACTTAATAAAGATAAATTTCTAAGAGCAGGTTTTGCATTTTCAACATGCTGCTTTGTGGCATTTTTGTAAAATCCCCATCCCCATTTTAACAATTGAATATCAAAACGGGGTTGAATATAAAATGGACTTTTACTGTCAAACATCCATTTAATTCCTTGTGCAATCATGCCTGGTTGTGCTAAGGGAATGACATGAGAAGGTACTATCATTCCCGCATTTCCATAAGAACAACCATCTGTTAGGTCTGAACTGTCAAATATTTCTACCTCATATCCTTCTATTGCTAAATAATAAGCGGTACATAAACCTATGATGCCTCCTCCTATTATACTTATTTTTTTCATTTTTTTAATATTTTATTGGTTTGAAATATTTAAAAAGCTTTCCGTATAAAACTTTGTTTTTTTAAGTACCTTTTATTTATTTGCGTATAACTTTATATAACTTGAAATCCATAAGCATACGGATCATCATCATCATCAATGATAATATTGTTATAGCCATATACTTTGGCCCATCCTTGAATACTGGGTACTATTGCGGGGATTGAACCGATATTGGTTTCTTCTACTATTTGTCCTATAAATTTACTTCCAATAAAACTTTCGTGTATGAATTCTTGCTCTTTTTTTAACATTCCTTTTGCGTGTAATTGAGCCATTCTTGCAGAAGTTCCTGTACCACAAGGAGAACGATCTATAGCTTTGTCTCCATAAAAAACGGCATTTCTTCCAGAAGAATTTGGATCAATTGGAGTTCCTGTCCATAACAAATGACTTACATCTTTAATAGTGTCATTTTCTGGGTGTATAAATTGATTTGGATATTTTTCGTTTATACGTGCACGAACTATTTGACTGTATTGTATTATTTTATTTGCAGTAAAATTTTGTATGCCGCTAAAATTTTTCTGTGGGTCAACTATTGCATAATAGTTTCCTCCATAAGCTACGTCAAATGTTATTTCACCTAATTCGGGACATTCTATAGTTAAATCTTGTGCAGCTAAGTAAGATTTAACATTAGTAAGACGTACCCATTCTACTTTTTTACCGACTTGTTTATATTCTATTTGTACAAGACCTGCTGGTGCTTCCATTTTAATTTTGCCTGGTTTTTTTGGCGTAACTAGTCCTTCTTCAATGGCTATAGTAATCGTACCAATGGTTCCATGACCACACATAGGGAGACAACCAGATGTTTCTATAAACAAAATACCAAAATCATTTTCTTGATTAACAGGTGGATATAAAATGCTACCACTCATCATATCGTGTCCTCTAGGTTCAAACATTAAGCCTTTACGAATCCAATCGTATTCTTTCAAAAAATGTTGTCTTTTTTGGCTCATGTTAGCTCCTTTTAAATCAGGGCCACCACCTGCTACAACTCTTACGGGATTCCCACAAGTATGAGCATCTATACAAAAAAAAGTTTTTCTTCCCATTTGTTATACTGTAATAAAAGCTGTTGCTAATTCTAATTTATCATTTACGGTTCTTGCAATGCCTAAAGGGTTTTCATCTTTTAATTCTTCTGGTAATAATTCATTAGGCCAATTTTGATAACTTATAGGTCTTACCCAACGTTTTACGGCATGAATACCTACAGCAGTAAATCTTGAATCGGATGAAGCAGGATAAGGGCCACCATGCAACATAGATGCACAAACCTCAACTCCTGTTGGGACTCCATTAAAAATTAAACGTCCTACTCGTCCTTTTAATGCTTCTACTACTTCTCTATATGAATTTAATTCCTCTGAATCTGCAATAATTGTACCCGTTAATTGCCCCTCTAAACTATTTATAAGAGTAGTCATTTCTTCTTTTGATTTGCAGATTACTAATATTGAAAATGGTCCAAATACTTCGTGACTTAATGTTTTATTTTTTAAAAATTCTGTTGCATTAACTCGTAATACTGTTTGAGGGGCATAATTAGGCTGTATTTTCCCATCATAAATAGCTATAATTTCTACTTCTTTTTGTAAGCTTAATTCTTGTTGTCCTTCGTCATAATTTTTTTTAATAGAATAATGTAACATACAAGAAGGTGCTATTTGTAAAACTTCGGATGTTAATTCTGATGCAAAAGAGTTTAATTCTGGGCTTTCTAATCCAATGATTAAACCAGGATTCGTACAAAACTGTCCCGCTCCTAAAGTGATAGAACTTGCAAATTGTTTAGCCCAAAAGGAGGTGTTCTTTTTTAATTCGCTAGGGAGTAGTACAACGGGATTGATACTTCCCATTTCTGCAAATACAGGAATTGGTTCAGGGCGTTCCGCTGCTAAATTAAAAAGGGTTCTACCTCCGATGATACTTCCTGTAAATCCAACAGCTTTAATTAATGGGTGTTTTACTAATGTTGTTCCTAAGTTTATTCCACTTCCTATTAGGTTAGAAAAAACACCTTCAGGCATACCTGTTTTTTGAGCAGCTTTTATTACAGCAGAGGCTATTAATTCACCTGTTCCTATGTGCATAGAATGACTTTTTACAATTACAGGACATCCTGCTGCTAATGCTGAAGCGGTATCTCCTCCTGCTGTAGAAAAAGCGAAAGGGAAATTACTCGATCCAAAAACGGCTACGGGGCCTAAGGGATAAAGCATTTTTCTTAAATCTACTTTAGGTAAAGGTTGTCTATCGGGAACCGCTGTATCAATCGTAGCTTCTACCCAGCTTCCTTCTTCGAGCATTTGAGCAAAAGCGCGGAGTTGTCCTATTGTTCTTCCTCTTTCTCCTTCAGCTCTTCCTTTTGGTAGTCCTGATTCTTTAACATAAATTTCTAAAACGGTATCTCCTAGTGCTAATATTTCATCTGCAATTGCATTTAGAAATAAAGCTTTTTTCTTTCCTGAAAAATTTTTGTATTCTTGATAGGCTTTATGTGCTAACTGAACGGCTTTTTCTATCTCTTCCGTTGTAGCTTCTATAAAATTCCAATCATTTTCTTGGTTTAGTTCCGGATTAAAAGTTTTTAAAATTTTAGAACCGCTTGCAACCAAATGGTTTCCTATATAATTTTTTCCAGTAATCATATTTTGTCTTTTTTTATTTAATAAAGTAACCTACAAGATTTTTCCTGTAGGTTAAGATAGCTTCTGAAAAAACATTATCAACCTTATGAAAAGAAGCTTATCGAATGAACTTTATTAAAACAGTATTTTTTACGTTTGTTTATGCTATTTCTGCTGCTACGGATAGGTTTTTGTAATCTGGTAAAATAGGTCTTGTTTTTAATCCTTCTTCTATAATTGTTAAAACTTTTTGTTTTTCAGTTCCAGCTAAAGGTAAACGAGGTGCTCTAACGTATTCGGTTCCTATACCTGTTGCTACTTCTGCTAATTTGATATTTTGCACTAATTGAGGGCTAATATCTAATTCTAACAATGGTAAAAACCATCTATAAATTGCTATAGCTTCTTCTATTCTACCTGCTTTTGCTAATTTATATATAGCTACGGTTTCTGCAGGGAAAGCATCTACTAATCCTGCTACCCATCCGTCGGCTCCCATTAATAAACTTTCTAAAGCTAAGGTGTCTACTCCTGATAAAATTTTTAATCTATCTCCAAATCTATTTTTAATTCGGGTAACATTAGAAATATCTCTTGTTGATTCTTTTACTGCTTGTATATTATCAAATTTTAGCAATTCTTCAAACATGTCTAAGGTTACTTCAATTTTGTAATCTACTGGGTTATTATAGACCATAATAGGCAATGAAGTGCTTTTAGCTACTTCTGAAAAAAACATAACAGTTTCATAATCTGTTGCTTTATATCGCATTGGGGGTAACATCATTAATCCTCTAGCTCCATCTTGTTCGGCCTTATTGGCTGCTTCTATAGCTCCTTTGGTTGTTTGTTCTGCTACATTCATTATAACAGGAATTTGTCCTTTTACAATACGAACTGTTTCACGAATAAGCTCTCTTTTTTCCTCTTCAAACAAAGTACTTGCTTCTCCTAGGGTTCCTCCTAAAATAATTCCTTCTGCTCCTGCATCAAGCTGCGCTTTAATGTTAACTTCGAACATGTTAAAATCAAGCTTATCATCTGCTGTAAATTTTGTAGTAACTGCTGGCATTACGCCTTTCCATTGAAAACTCATAATTGCTGTTTTTTGACAAAATTATTTTGAATATCATGAAGCTAATAATCAGTTTTTAGCCTAAAATGATATTATATTATCCATTACTAAAAATAATAGATTAAAAATATGATAATAATACATTGAAGTTATAAATTTGAGTAACTCAAGTACCTACTTATGAAAGTATTTCCCTTTAAAATACCAAAGGCTAAAGAAGAAGCTATTATTTATCAATTTGATAAAGAACTGATATTATATGATAAACTTCATCAACACGAAGAAATTCAAATTAGTTATATAGAAAAGGGAGAGGGAACTATAATAGTAGGAGATACAATATCTGAATATAATTCTGGAGATATTATTGTTTTTGGAAGTAATTTACCTCATGTTTTTAGAAGTGAGGTAAATAAAGATGAAGAGATAAGTTTGGTTCATTCTGTCTTTTTTGATGCTACAGTAATACAAGAAAGTTTACAAATACTTCCTGAATCAACTAAAATATTAAACTTTTTTAGTGATACTCGCAATGGATATAAGGTGTTATCTAAAAAGGAAAAAATTTATTCACTTATTCTTGAATTGTCTACAGCTAAGGATACGACTAAGTTTATTAAATTTTTGCAGTTATTAAATAAGCTAACTTTATCTAATAAAAAATCACTTTCTTCTTTTAGATATGATAAAGATATTACGGATTCTGAAGGAAAGCGAATGCAAGTTGTATATGAATTTGTAATGACTAATTTTGATAAAAAAATATCTTTAGAGGAAATTGCTGATATCGCTAATATGACTAAAAATGCTTTTTGTCGATATTTTAAAGTAAGAACAAACAAAACTTTTTTTCAATTTTTAATTGAATTACGTATCGAAAAAGCTTCTCGCTTATTAACATCTGATGACGAAATGAGTGTTGTGGAAATTGCTGAACTTACTGGATTTAATAATATTTCTAATTTTAATAGAAAGTTTAAAGAAATTAAAAAAGCATCGCCCATGAATTATAGAAAAAGATTTAAAAACTAATTTTTCTTTTGAATTGAGGGTTATAACTATTTTTTTACTATGATGTCACTTAAATAGCTAATATTGAATTATATTGGGTTAATATACTATTCTTTTGAGATGTCTATTTCTATGATTTTTGATTAAAAAAAAATAAAATGAAAAAGTCTTATTTATTTTCTAATATCTTATTTATTCTTTTTACTATTAGTTCTAATTCTCAAGAAAAATCAAATTTACTTTTAAAACTTCAAGAAGTTTTTAATAAGGCCAGTATTGAAAAGGTAAATAATCTTAAAGATTATACGGAGTCTTATAAAATTATATTAGATGAGCCAATAGATCATCATGATTTATCAAAAGGAACTTTTAAACATTGTATATATCTTTCTCATAGGGATTTTTCTAAGCCTATGGTCATTGAAACAGAAGGTTATAATGCTCGTTATGAAAAAAACGAAGTATCATCTTTATTAGATGCTAATCAACTAATAATAGAATACCGTTTTTATGGTGACTCTAGACCTAGCATTATTCCTTGGCAGTATTTAACTAATGATCAAGCAATAGAGGATTATCATCAAATAGTTGAAAAATTAAAAAAAATATATTCTGGAAAATGGATTTCTACAGGGATTAGTAAAGGTGGTGAAACAACGCTTATTTACAAATCGAAATATCCTGAAGATATAGATGTAGCAATACCTTATGTAGCGCCTATGATAAATGGTACAGAAGATGAACGAACTATAAAACATTATACTAGACTAGTTGGCACTTCTGAATGTCGAAATTTAATCATGCAAATGCAAAGACAATTAATGCTTAATAGAACAGCTATTGAGCTAGAAGTTGCCTCTTATGCAAAGAAAAATAATTTAACTTTTAATGAAGTGCCTATTTCTGAGGCTTTTGAATATGCAGTTTTGGAGTTTCCTTTTTCTTTCTGGCAATGGAATGGAAATTGTGATAAAATTCCTCCAATTAATTCTTCTCCAAAAGAATTATTTGATTATTTAAATCATGTGGTAGGTTTTGATGTTTATTCGGATAAGGGGGTTCATAGACTTTTGCCTTCTTTTTATCAACATTTTTCAGAGCTGGGTTATTATAGTTTTGATTTAGCTCCTGTAAAAGATTTGCTTAGAATTGTTAAATCTCCTAGTAATAGTAGGTTTGCTCCTCGAAATGTTGATTTGAAGTACGATAAGTCTTATATTAAGTTAGTGCGAGATTACGCTGAAAAAAAAGGTTCTAAAATTTTATATATTTACGGTGGATTGGATCCTTGGTATGCTTGTGCTCCTACTCCTAATGAAAAATTAGATGCTTTAAAAATGGTACTTCCTCAAGGAACACATGCTACGAGAATAAAACACTTTTCTAAAGAAGATCAGGAAAAAATGATGACTACATTAAAAAAATGGTTACAGTAGGATAGAAAAGTAAGGGGTTAGTTGCGTTTTCTAACCCCTTGTTTTTTTATATGCTTTTTTTATCCTACAAGTTGAGTAAAAAGATCTTTATTGTCATTTAGATATCTATATTGAAAATGATTCGTTTTCATTTTATATTTAATAATTTCTATATCCAAAGGATTTTTTAATTCTAAACCTACAATTACAGGACCTGTTTCTCGGTTGTTTTTTTTAGTAAATTGAAAGTAGGTTATGTCATCTTCACATCCCAATATTTTATTTACAAATTCTTTTAAAGCTCCTGGTCGTTGTGGAAATTGGATCATAAAATAATGTTTCAATCCTTCATATAATAATGAACGTTCTTTTATTTCTTCTGTACGTTCTATATCATTATTACTACCACTTATAATACAAATTACGTTTTTATTTTTTATTTTTTCGCTATATAAGTCTAAGGCTGCAATAGATAATGCACCAGCTGGTTCTACTACCAATGCTTCTTCGTTATATAATCTTAATATAGTAGTACAGACTTTTCCTTCTGGAACAAGTATAATGTCATCTAATGTATTTTTACAAACTTCATAGGTAAGATTCCCAACTTGTTTAACGGCGGCACCATCAACAAATTTATCTATTGAAGTTAAAGCTATATTACTTCCTTTATTGATGGCTGTTTTCATAGAAGGAGCTCCTAGAGGTTCAACCCCTATTATTTTTGTTTGAGGACTCCGTTTTTTTAAAACCGTTGCAATACCGGAAGCAAATCCTCCTCCTCCTATAGGGACAAAAATATAATCTATTGGTGTTGTTGATTGTTCTAAAATTTCTAAGGCAACGGTTCCTTGACCTGCTATTACTTTTTGGTCATCAAATGGATGAACAAAGGTTTTATCACTTTTACTACAGTCTTCTATTGCTTTTTGGTACGCGTCATCAAAAGTATCACCAGTCAGTATAATTTCTATATATGATCGACCAAATAATTGAACTTGTTTTATTTTTTGTTTTGGAGTAGTTTTAGGCATATATATTTTTCCAAAAATCTTCAAATGGTTACAAGAAAAAGCGACTCCTTGTGCGTGATTACCAGCGCTTGCACAAATAATTCCTTTTTGGCGTTCTTTCTCATTTAATGATTTTATTTTATTATATGCTCCTCTTATTTTAAAAGAGCGAACGATTTGTAAATCTTCTCTTTTTAAAAAAACCTGAGCTTTATATTCTGCTGATATATTTACATTTAGAAGTAGTGGAGTCGTATTTACGACTCCACTTAATTGATTATTAGCTAAAACTATTTCTTCATACAAGTTCATATTGATGTGTTTTTTTTGAATTAGAAGTATCCTTTATGATGGTTTTCATTTCGGTCATGGCAGAACGTAATTGGGCACCACAAATCTCAATAGAATGACTTCTAATAGCTTTATTAACAGTTACTAATTCAAAATTATCTACTTCTTTATTGGTTTTATTATTATAATTTTGACCTATTAAGTTAAGGTTTACTTTTTTCATAAAATTAGCAAGTAATGGTTTACACGCATGATCAAACAAATAGCAACCATATTCTGCTGTATCTGAAATTACACGATTCATTTCAAATAATTTTTTACGAGCAATTGTATTGGCTATTAACGGTGTTTCGTGTAACGATTCATAATAAGCAGATTCTTCTTTTATTCCTGCTGCAATCATTGTTTCATAAGCTAACTCTACACCTGATTTTACAAAAGCAACCATAAGAGTAGCATTATCAAAATATTCTTGTTCGGTAATTTCTAGTGTGGTAGTGGGTGTTTTTTCAAAGGCTGTTTCTGCTGTAGCGGCTCTCCATGAGAGTAATTTTTTATCGTCTTCTGCCCAATCTTCCATCATAGTTTTAGAAAACGTACCAGATAAAATAGCATCCATGTGT
Source organism: Flavobacterium davisii (assembly GCF_042182265.1). Taxonomy (NCBI): domain Bacteria; kingdom Pseudomonadati; phylum Bacteroidota; class Flavobacteriia; order Flavobacteriales; family Flavobacteriaceae; genus Flavobacterium; species Flavobacterium davisii. Next base: position 437,136 of record NZ_CP097869.1, on the reverse strand, counting down.
TTATCAAATAACGGTGTCATTATTTCCTTTAATTCTTCGGATAGTTTAAAAGCTTCTATTTTTGCTGCATTGGAAAGTCGATCCATCATATTGGTAATTCCTCCAATTTTTAAGGCTTCTGTTATTACTTCCCAACCATATTGTATTAATTTAGAAGCATAACCTGGTTCTATTCCTTTTTCAATCATTTTATCAAAGCATAAGATAGATCCTGTTTGAAGTAATCCGCAAAGTATGGTTTGTTCTCCCATTAAATCGGATTTTACTTCCGCTACAAATGAAGATTTTAAGACTCCTGCATGATGTCCTCCTATACCCACACAATATGCTTTTGCAATTTCTAGTCCGTCTTTATTAGGATTATTTTCTGTATGTACTGCAATTAATGTAGGAACTCCAAAACCTCTTAAATATTCATTGCGTAATTCAGATCCTGGTGATTTGGGTGCAATCATAATAACTGTTATGTCTTCTCTAATTTTAATACCTTCTTCTACAATATTAAAACCATGAGAATAAGAAAGACAGGCTCCTTTTTTCATTAAGGGTACTATCTTAGTTATTACTTTTGTATGTTGCTTGTCTGGTGTTAAATTAGAAACTAAATCAGCTGTTGGTATTAATTCTTCTAAAGTTCCTACTTTAAATCCATTAGAAGAAGCTTTCAAAAAGGATTCTCTTTTGTTTTCGATAGCTTCTTTACGGAGTGCGTATGCTACATTTAATCCACTATCTCTTAAATTTTGTCCTTGTGCTAACCCTTGTGCTCCACAACCAATAATGATGATTTTTTTGTTTAAAAGTTTATCTACTCCATTTGTAAATTCATTTTTATCCATGAATTCGCATTTAGCTAATTCTTGTACTTTAAGTCTATGAGGTAAAGTATTAAAATAATTTTCCATAATATTTATTTTTTTGTTGTATGGTTTATAATTCAAAACAGGTTGTAAGTATTTCATTTGTTCTTTTTGAAATTGCAGTTGAATTATTTCTTTCCAATTTGTTTATTTTTTGATGTATTCCTTTATTGTCTTTGATAATGGCTATACGGGAACTTCTGACAAATTCGATAAGTTGATATTCTTCTAATTTTTTTAAAAGTTTTTCTATTTCTTCTTGTTGTCCAGTTGTTTCAAAAACAGTATAATCTTCTCTAATAACCACAGCTCTAGCTCCATATTCACGTAATAATCTTTCTACTTGTACTTCTTTCATGGCAACTGAGGTAGGAACCTTATATAAAGCCATTTGTTGCCAAATAATTTCATCATTTGTATTGTAATAAACTTTTAATACATCTATTAATTTTTCTAATTGTCGTGCCAAATTTTTAATTTTTTCTTCTGTTTCATTGATGACTAATGTAAATCTATAGATATTTTCAATTTCACTAGGTGATGTATTGAGGCTTTCGATATTTATCTTTCTTCTTGAAAAAAGGATCGAAATTTTAGTTATTAATCCTATATGGTTTTCTGTGTAGATTGTTAATGTGTATTCATTTTTCATAATCTAAATTTTATATTTCTTCTTTAGATAAAACAATTTGCGCAACTCCTCTTCCTTGTGGCACCATAGGAAATACATTGTCTTCTTTAGCCACTTTTATTTCTAATAGATAGGCTTTTTTATATTCTAAAAATTCTTGTAAGGTTTGTTTTAAAAGGTTTCTTTCCGCTATTTGTGCGCCTTTTATACCATATCCTTTTGCTACTTGAACAAAATCAGGACTTTGAATATCTGTAAATGAGTATCTTTTTTCATGAAATAGTTCTTGCCATTGGCGAACCATTCCTAAAAAACTATTATTTAGAATTAGAATTTTTACATTGGGTTGAAATTGCATAATGGTTCCTAATTCTTGAATATTCATTTGCGCTCCACCATCTCCCATAATAGCAACAACTTGTCTTTCAGGGGCTCCAAATTTAGCTCCAATTGCGGCTGGTAAAGCAAACCCCATGGTTCCTAAACCACCACTGGTTATATTACTTCTTGTTTTGTTTTGTAAAGCATAACGACAAGCTATCATTTGATGTTGACCAACATCTGTTACAATAATTGCGTCTCCTTTAGTAAGTTCATTAAGGGTTTGAATTACTTCTCCCATTGTAAGTTCTCCTTCGGTTGGAAAGAGTTCTTTGTGAATTAAAAGAGAGTTTTCTTTTTCTTTTTTTATTCTAAATTCTTTCATCCATTCAGGATGGCTGTTGGTTTTTAGTAACTGGGTTACTTTAGGTAAGGTTTCCTTACAATCTCCCCAAACAGGAACCCATGTTTTAACATTTTTATCCACCTCAGCAGGGTCTATATCAAAATGAATGACTTTTGCTTGTTTTGCATATAAATCGAGTCTTCCTGTTACTCTATCATCAAAACGCATTCCTATTGCTATTAGAACATCACATTCATTAGTTAGATAATTAGGTGCATAATTTCCGTGCATGCCTACCATTCCTACACCAAGTGGATGATGAGTGGGTATGGCACTCATTCCCATTATTGTCCAAGCGGTAGGGAGTCCCGCTTTTTCAATAAATTTTTTGAATTCTTTTTCCGCATTTCCTAAGATTACGCCTTGTCCAAAAACTACTAAGGGCTTTTTAGCATTATTAATTAATTGGGCTGCTTTTTCTATATATTCTTGTCTTATAATGGGTTTTTCTCGGTAGCTTCTTATATAATCACATGGTTTATATCCTTTATATTCAAATAGTTGAAGCTGTGCATTTTTTGCTATATCGATCAATACAGGTCCTGGTCTACCACTGCCAGCTAAATAAAAAGCTTTAGCTAATATGATAGGGATTTCATTGGCATCTGTAATTTGATAATTCCATTTAGTTACTGGTGCTGAAATATTAATGATATCTGTTTCTTGAAAAGCGTCTGTTCCTAATAAATGAGCAAATACTTGTCCTGTAATACATACTAGTGGTGTGGAGTCTATCATAGCATCGGCTAGTCCTGTTACTAAATTTGTGGCTCCTGGTCCACTAGTTGCTAACACCACTCCTGTTTTGCCACTGGCTCTTGAAAATCCTTGTGCTGCATGAATAGCTCCTTGTTCGTGCCTAACTAAAATATGGTGTATTTGGTGACTATAATCAAATAAGGCATCGTATATAGGCATAATAGCACCTCCTGGATACCCAAAAATGGTTTTAATTCCTTCAGAAAGTAAGGCGTCTAATACGGCTATGCTTCCTGATATTTGTCTTGTTTTGTTTATAGCTTGTGTAACGGGTTTTTTTGTTTTTGTTTCCATATTTTTTAAAATGTTATGGTTTATGTTTTTTCAATCTGTAACACAACCTTGAGAAGCATCGGTAACTAGTTTTGCATATTTGTATAAGACTCCTTGGTTGACTTTTAAATCAGGTTGTTTCCATTCTAATTTCCGTTTATCAATTTCTTGTTTGGATATCGATAAATGGAGTCTGTTTTGTTGTGCATCAATTTCTATTAAATCTCCTTCTTGAACTAATGCTATTGTTCCTCCATCAAAAGCTTCTGGGGTTATATGCCCAACAACAAAGCCATGTGTTCCTCCACTAAATCGACCATCTGTAATAAGGGCAACACTTTTTCCTAATCCTGCTCCTATAATAGCAGATGTTGGCTTTAACATTTCAGGCATTCCAGGCCCTCCTTTAGGTCCTACATATCGAATAACAACGACATCTCCTGCTTGTATTTTTTTATTTTGGATTCCTTTCATTAATTCTTTTTCGCTATTAAATACTTTAGCTGGTCCTAAAAAACGTTCACCTTCTTTTCCTGTTATTTTTGCTATGGCTCCTTTTTCAGCAAGGTTTCCATATAAAGTTTGTAGATGCCCTGTTTTTTTTAAAGGTTTTTCAAGGGGTTTTATGATATTTTGATCTTGAAAATTAATGGATACGATGTTTTTTAAGTTTTCAGCTACTGTTTTGCCTGTTACTGTTATGCAATCTCCGTGTAATTTTCCTTTTTCTAAAAGATATTTTAGAACGCTGGGAATACCTCCTATTTCATGTAAATTTTGCATTAAATAATTCCCACCTGGTTTAAAATCAGCAATCAATGGTGTAGTATTGCTGATTCTCTGGAAATCATCTTGTGTAATGCTAATACCTACACTTTTTGCCATAGCTATAATGTGTAAAACAGCATTGGTACTACCTCCTAAAGCTATTAATGTAGTGATGGCGTTTTCAAAAGCTTTAAAAGTCATGATGTCTTTAGGGCAAATATTTCTTTCTAATAATACTTTAATATAATCAGCTGCGCTTTCACACTCTTTTACTTTATTTGAACTAATAGCAGGATTTGAACTTGAATAAGGTAAACTCATTCCTAAGGCTTCTATTGCTATTGCCATAGTATTAGCGGTATACATACCGCCACAGGCACCTGCACCTGGACAAGAATTTTTTATGATTCCTTTAAAGTCTTCTTCTGAAATTGTTCCTGCAATTTTTTCGCCAAGTGCTTCAAAAGCGGATACAATGTTTAAATCTTTTCCTTGGTATTTTCCAGGTGCTATGGTTCCTCCATAAATCATGATAGAAGGTCTATTTAGCCTACCCATTGCAATGATTGCCCCAGGCATATTTTTATCACAACCAGGAACGGCTATTAGAGCATCATAATAATGTCCTGCTACCACACTTTCTATACTATCTGCTATAATTTCGCGGCTTACAAGTGAGTAACGCATACCATCTGTTCCATTGGTTATTCCATCACTAATTCCTATGGTGTTAAAGATTAATCCTACCATTTTTTGCTTATTAACAGAGGTTTTTACATAACTTGAGAGATGATTTAAGTGCATATTACAAGTATTGCCATCATAGCCCATTGAAGCTATACCTACAAAAGGTTGCTTTAGTTGTTCTTCTTTTAAACCAATTCCGTATAACATGGCTTGTGCTGCAGGTTGTGTAGGATCTTGAGTAATAATTTTACTATATTTATTTAATTCCATGGTTTTTTATTTTACTTCTAATGAATAGTTTTTTTCTGTAACTAAATCTTTATAGGCTTTTTGAATTTTTCTTCCTAACGTTTTTTCCCATTCAAGGGGAAAACGCTTATGATTTAAGGAATCAATTCCTATTATTTCGGCAGCGGTTCCGCATAAAAAGGCACTATCTGCTTTTTCTAATTCTTCTTGTAAATAAAGACCTTCTATGACCTCTATATCCAATTCTTTACACAACGCTATTACGGTAGCTCTTGTAATTCCTGGTAAAATGTTTCCTAATTGAGGGGTGTATAGTTTATTGTTTTTTTCAAAAAACAAATTAGCTCCTGGTCCTTCTGCTAAAAACCCATCGCTATCAAGTAATAAGGCTTCATCAAATCCTTTTGCTTTAGCCTCTGAGGAAGCTAATATTGAGTTTACATAATGTCCACAAACTTTTGCTTCTATTTGTGTTGATCGTGGATGTGGTCTACAAAATGAAGAAACTCCTAGATTTAATCTTTTTTCACCTAAATAAGCGCCCCATTCCCAAGCACATATCATTAAGGATACATGATTAGGTGTACTTAATCCCATATTGGGACTACAAAAAACCAAAGGGCGTATGTAAGCATCTCTAAAATTATTTTGTTCTAATAATTCATAGGTTTTTTGGGTTAATTCTGTAATATCAAATTCAAAAGGGATATTGATTAGTTCACATGATTTTTTAAGACGTTCGTAGTGCTCATTGGATTTAAAAATTTTTGTTCCATTGGTCGTATTATAGGCTCTAATTCCTTCAAAAACACCATATCCATAGTGTAAAGTTTGTCCATATAAATCGGAATATGTTTTTTCTGACTTTAAAAATTCACCATTTAAATATAAAGTATGGTTTTCGTTATAGTATAGATTATTTGTTGGTGTTATTTTTTCCATAATATCAAAATTTTTTTATTAAAATCATACTGCAATGTGATAATTGCAATAACAAAGTTATAATTGGGTGTTTTTTCAAATGATTCTAAAAATATTATTTTACAACGTTTTAAATAGAGATCATACAGTTTTATCTATTGTAAACAAAGGATTTTAGTCATTCGTTTTTATGATGTTAAACGCTTTAATTTTTATTTAAAAAAGTTGTTTTTATTATTTTTTGGGCAAATAAATAGCTGTTCCAATAGAAAATTCTATTAGACATATAGATGTTTGATAAAAAAATGATTAACTGAAGATATTAGTTAATAATATAAATGTAGACTATTGAGAATAGAATAGAAGAAGGAATAGAGAAAAAATGGTTTGTTATAGGATTAAAAAATAAATCCTTTTTTCGCATCTTGTGCTTCGTAAAATTTGTTTTCATTTTTTTACTTTTAAAAATTTATAAATAAAAAAAGCCTCCTATAGAAGGAGGCTTTTTCTTAAAATTATTATTATTATATATACATAACACCCCCTGTCTCTATTATATAAATAATAGCGATAATAAAGACAGTAATAATGTTGTTAAAATTTTTCATTTTTTTTCTCTGTAGATACAAAATTATAAAAAAATAAATACCACACAATTTTTTAATTGAAAATATGATTAAAAACTATTGATTTTTAATTTTTAACCCCGATTTCAAAAAAGTATTGTTCTTTGACAAATGAGAGCTGACTTGTACTTGCGGGCGAAGCTTATCTATAAAATGGTGAATTTATTCCCTCCCAAATTTCGGCTGAAATGTAAAAAGGCTTCCATTTGGAAGCCCTTTGAGACGATCAATGATCAAACACCATGTTATCTCATATAGAATTATGCAATTCCCCTTTCCGTCGGAATGAGAAACAGAACAGTGATTTATTTACTATAAAAATTATTCGTAATCTTGACACAAGGAGGGATCACATACAGTAAGTAACACAGCACTATCAAAAATGAAAGTAGATTATGCGACTCCTCCTTTCGTCGAAATGACAAATTACGACTGGATGATGGCTTTTGCTCCCTATCTACAAGAAATTTTTTTGTTCCTTTTTTGTCTTTTCATCTCGCGCATGAAGTCTAATGCGGAATTTGGGTAAAAGTTTGAGAGTTTCTAAGTTAAAAGTTTCCTTTTTATGGTTAACCACTCTTGTTTTTTGTTTTAGTAGAAGTTGCTTTGTGAATGAAGGTGTTTTTTATCGATAAAATAGGTGTTTAATAGATTTATTTTTATTAAATGTTTGATTTGCAGTGTTTTTATTTTCTGGTAGGCGTAGTGTTGTTATTTGTTTGAATTATTCGTTGTACTTTTGCACTCGTTTTTAAAAAATATAGGTTTATGCGTGGTTTTTTTGGGATTATTTTATTGTTGTTTGTTGTTAATGGCTATGGGCAGCAAGTAACTAAATTACTATTTGAGTATGATGCAGCAGGGAATCAGATAAAGCGTTATATCTGTGTTAATTGTGTTACTTCGGCTAGAGAGGCGGTGAAGCCAGTTGAACAGGTTAAAGCTACTGATTTGCAGGAGGTGCCTGAAATTGAGCAGTTGACATATTATCCTAATCCTGTTCATGAGCAGTTGTATTTTAAATGGCAGAATGCTGGTGAAAGTGTTATAGTTTCGATGCGTGTGGTATCGATTTCTGGGCAGATTTTACGGGAATTTTGGAGTTTGAATCAAAAAAATGATTTGCTCATTGATTTTAGTACTATGCCTAGTGGGATGTATGTGATAATGGTAAGGTATAGTAATGGAAGTGAAAAGAGTGTGAAGGTAGTTAAGGAGTAGATTTTTGAAGTTTATGAGTTTATAAGGTTTTAAATTTCGAGATAAAGTTAGATTAGGAGTTAAATAGATAATAAAAATATGAGAATAAGTATTAAGTTTTTAGGGAGTGTTTTGTTAGGTTTGATTGCTTCGGGTGGTTATGGACAACAAGTGATAGATAATGTAGGTATTGGTTTGAATGGGCCTCATTATGGTGTTAGACAGAATATTAGCAGTTTAACGGGTTGGAATGGCGGATGGGCTAGAGGTTTTCAAATAGGTGAAAATTCGGATCCAAACAATCTTAATTTAATTATGTTTGGAGGTATGGGATCTACTTTCATAAATGGTGCTCCAACTTTAAAATATGGGTTTATTGGTAAAGATTGGGATAAAACTTATATGACTTTTTTGCCTAATGGGAATGTAGGAATAGGAACCATATTACCTATTACAAAACTAGATGTTCATGGGGATATATCTCTAAACTTTCAACATGGAGCTTCGCCTATTTTCAGAGCAGCTTTTGAGAGCCCAAATGCGGGATCTATTGATTTTGGAGATGGTACAGGATGGAAGTTTTATATTAGGAGAAGGAATGATAATATGAAATTGGTTACTTTCTTAGATAATGGAAATGTAGGTGTAGGTACAGATAATCCTGCTGAGAAAATGGAAGTCAAGGGGGGATATCTCAGAATTACAAACTCGGGACAAGAAGGGCCTGCCTTGTCTTTATATAATCCTGATAAAACGGAAGCAGGAGCAGTATGGAGAATATACAATATGACAGGATTATATAGTAATAGTTTACAGTTTTGGAATTATCCTAGTAATTTTTCACATGGATATCAACGTTTAATTTTACATGATAATGGCGATATGAATGTAAATGGGAATATTACGTTAAGCAAAGATTTATATGCAAGTGATATAGTATCAGGTGGTTCCAACTCTTGGATTTTTCATACGCCAGATGATGGAAGAAATACTTTGCATATTGCGCCAAGGGTTAATAACAATTGGGAATGGGGTAAAGCTTTAATAGTTAAAGCAGATGGGAATACTGCTGTTCAAGGAAAGTTAGAAGCTAAAGAAATCAAAGTTACAACTACCCCAACGGCTGATTTTGTATTTGCAGAAGATTATAAGTTACCTAAGTTATCGGAGGTTGAGAAACATCTAAAAGAAAAAAGACATTTACCCGAAATAGCATCAGCAAAAGTTATGGAACAAGAGGGCGTTAATGTAGGAGAATTTCAAATTAAGTTATTACAAAAAATTGAAGAATTAACGCTTTATGTGATTGAACAACAAAAACAATTGGAAATACAAAATAAGCGTATACAAGAATTAGAAAAGAAAAATAGGAAGTAATAAGTTTTTTTTAAAAATCCTAAAGAAGAAACTTTATTTATTTAAGTTTTATCAATAAATTTTATATTATATATATGCCATATTATAGTTCCAATTTTTAAAAATGATAGCTCATTATATTTGAGCGGACAAATAAAATGATAATTTCAAAATAAATGAAAAAAATAACGATACTATTAGCTTTAATTTGGGGAATATTGAGCTATAGTCAAACAATATTAAACAAAACAGAGGGAAGTAAACGGACGGTCGAAGATCCAAACATAGTAATATTGGCTCCTGGTTTTTATGCAAATTCAAATGTAGTAGATCCTTTTGTGGCAAAAATTGGTACTGCAACAAGTGGAGGTGCTGTATATAGCGGTACGACGAGCTCTGAAGCAGGTGCAGGCAATCCGTCTGGGATGACTTTTGATAGTACTAATTTTCATGATACAAAAGGAACTATAGATGTAGATGCTGGAGGACAGCTTACTTACACCTTGCCTATAGCACTACCTCCAGGGGTGAAGAGTGTAGCGCCACAGATGAATTTGGTTTATAATAGTGGTAGTGGAAACGGAATTGCAGGTTATGGTTGGAATCTTACTGGAATCAGTTCAATTAGTCGCGTAGGGAGGAATATAGAAAAAGATGGTGAAGTGAAAGGGGTACAATTTGATTATAGTGATTACTATAGTTTTAATGGACAACGCTTATTGTTGAAATCGGGTACTTATGGTAAAGATGGAGCAGAATATGTGACCGAGAAATACTCGAATATGAGGATTAAGTCGGTGGGTGACAGCGGTGGTATTGGACCTGAATATTGGGAGGTTACTTTTGAAGATGGTTCACAGGCATGGTATGGTAAAAGAGGTGATATTGCTTTAGCTGAATATAATATCTCAAAATGGAAAGATGCCCAAGGTAATTATATTACTTATTCTTATGATCAAACTTCTAGTGTTAAAAATTTGAAAACTATTGAGTGGGGAGGAAATGAGTTTTTAGGAAAAGCTCATTTTAATAGTATGATTTTTAATTATGTTTCACGATCTACTGAAGAATATATTGAAAATCAAAGAGGTGTTTATATTCAAAAAAAATTATTGTCAAATGTTGTAGTTAATTCTAATGGGAATTTATTTAAAAAGTATTTAATTGGATATAATAAAGATGTAAGTAGACTATATGATAGAGTTGAATCAATTACTGAGTACAATTCAAAAAATATAGCTGCTAATCCAGTAAGTTTTATATATGAAACTTCTAATAAATCAGTATGGAAAGAACAGAATGTTATAGATAAAGATGCAAATAAAATAGTAGGTGATTTTGATGGAGATGGTGTACTAGATTATATGAAATATTATAGTACTTTTGAAGATTGTGTGGAAATAATTGAAGTTACACATGAATGTAAATCTGTAACAAAATATAATGGTATAAAATTATTTAATTCATTAGTTGAAGGTTCTACTGACAGTAAATTGGTAATGAGTGGAACCTTACCTTTTACAGTAGATGAGTTTAAAAAAGCAATTCCGATTTCATTTGTTAATAAAGACAATATTGTAAGTAAGAAGCAAGGTATTTTGATACGTAAGGAAGTATTGAAAACACCAACTCTAAAAAAGGATCAAGTTTTTGAAATTTATAGTATTGAAAATAATATTTTGACTTTTCAATATTCGAAGACTTTATCCGCTGATATTTATGACCAATCGCAGGAATGGAGTTATACTGATCCATATACTGGAGAAACCATAAGTACTAATAATGTTAAAACGAAAGTGAATCAAGTAAAAGAATTCGATTTAGATGGAGACGGTAGTAGTGAGTTGGTATTATCGGTACAACATGATCATTTTGTTGAGTATTTTTATCCTTGTGATGATCAAATACCTTTTCAATATACATCGGACATGAGACCGAATCCTAATTGGAATAGAAATAAATGTGTTGATACACAAAGGTATAGTGATTTTGATACTATTGTTTTTGATTTAAAAAGTTCTGTTTCGGGTGTTAATTCTCTTACAATTTTAGGAATAGATAAAGATATACTAAATACTAAAATGAGTGGTGATTTTGATGGAGATGGTAAGATTGATTTTATAAATTTGAGAAACGGAGGAATTCAAATTTCAAATTTTAGTCGGAATAAAACAACTTTGCAATTTGAAATTAATACAAAACCATATAATTCATTAGTTTCTAATCTTAATGGTGATTTAAGTGAGATAAGAGTTGGTGATATTAATGGTGATGGGAAATCAGATTTGCTTATACCACAAGAATCGAAAACTTTTAATTGGTATGTTTATCTGTCCAATGGTAAAGGGTTTGTTCCTATTCCAATGTTGAATACTGGTGTTTATTTTGAAAAGTTTGATTACTGTAAATGTTATTTCGAAAAGGAAGTTGTTTTGTCTGATAATTACCATAATAGAGAGTATTATTTGGTTGATTTAGATGCAGATGGTAAATCAGAATTGGTTTATTTGAATGCTCTTTTGAAATCTAAAATAAGAGTTGGAATTAATCAGAGTCTTACACAGTTAGAAGTATATAAATTTAAAGCCATAGGTGATAATTTAAGTTTGTCTTTTGTGAAAGATCATTATGATTTTTGGAGAGAAGACGAAGTATTAAAAAGTTATTCATTGCTTATAAATAATAATGTCAAAAAAGGGACAACGGATTTAATTTTAGGCGCTTTTGACGAATCAACTAAGACCTCGAGTGTAAAGGCTATGTCATATTATAATATACCTAAGTCTGTACGAGTAAATGCAATTTTACAAGGAGGGATTGAAACCAAAATTACATTTGAAAAAATGGACGGTTTGAATAATTCAGATATTTATATTAATGATGGAGAAAAATTTTATTATCCATTCGTGTCATTTGATAAAGTAGATAAGCATTATGTAGTTAGTCAACTGGAACAAGTAGGTAGAATCCAAAATTTTAAATATGCTGATTTAGTTGGTCATTTACAAGGTAGAGGAACTGTTGGTTTTAGAAAAGTAGCTCGTTCAAGTTGGTATAGTAAGGGTTTTGAAGGAACAAGGGTTTGGAGTGTTGTAGAGTCAGATCCTTTGTTGTGGGCTATGCCTAAAAAAGAATGGAGTACAAGAGATATTTCTATTTTTTCAGGAAAAAATGTAGATGAAAATACGACCAATATACTATCTTTTAAAAAAATTGATTATGATTTTAAGAAATTGGTTAATAATGTTGATGTATTATTGCCAATTAAAGTTTATGAGAAGGACTTTTTAAAATCAACTATTGGTATTACTACTACTATTTATAATAGTTATTATTTGCCAAAAGAACAGAGTCAGAGTATAACTGGACTATCTAATCATAAAACTATTCTTGAATATATTCATAATGATACGGGATTAGGTAAAGATTATTATGTAGGCCGATTGCTGAGTAAGCAAGAAGAGGTAACGGCTTATGGCGATACAAAGAAAAGTAAAACCGAATTTGGGTATGCTAATAATTTGCTAACCACTCAAAAAACGTATAATCAGGATGAGAGTCAATATATACTAGATACATATACATACGATGGTTTTGGAAATGTAACCTCTAAAACTATTAGTAATAGCACTGACTCGCAAACGCGTACGGAAAGTGCTACTTATGACGATAAGGGACGTTTTGTATTGAAGAAAAAGGATGCTTTAGGGTTAGAATCGGAATTTACCTATAATGATTGGGGACAAGTACTGTCCCAGAAAAATCCGTTAGGGATTACTGAATCTTTTGTATATGATACTTGGGGGAAAATTTTAAAATCGTATCATCCTTTACAGGGGTATACAAATTATACCTATAAGCGTCAAGATGGAGATGCTGTGGTGGCAAAATATTTGCCCGATGGTCAACAACAGTCTGTTTATACGAACACTAAAGGGGAGGTTCTTCAAGAGGATTCTAAAGGCTTAAGATTAGATTCCTTTATCGGTAAGAGTACAAGATATGATGTATTAGGACGAAAAGTGGCTGAATCGAATCCATTCGTTTTCGATGAAGATACGCCTAAATGGAATCGAATTAGTTATGACGATAGCGTATTCCCCGCTAAAGTTACGGTTAGTAGCGCGAATGGTAAGGTTGTGACTACCAAAGTTGAAGGAATGACCACCGAAGTTACCGAGGTAAATGGGTATCAGCGTGTGACTCAGAAAGTGCAAGATGCTTTAGGTAATCTGGTAAGTAGTACCGATAAAGGAGGTACTATTACTTATAATTACAATGCTGTAGGACAGGTTGTTAGTGCTAATTATGGTAAAAACGCGGTAAGAACCACCTACGATAATTGGGGGCGTAAAGCAAGTTTTCATGATCCTGCCAATGGTGAATATACTTATGAGTACAATGGGTTAGGGCAAATGACCAAAGAGATTAGCCCGAAAGGAAATAAAACCTATGAATATAATACTTTAGGGCAATTGATCCGTCAGAAAGAAAATTCAAAAGATGGTGTAAGTACCAAAAAGGACATACAGTTTAGTTATGATACTTATGGTAGGCTGACTCAGGTAAATGGGGTGTGTAATGGTATGCCGTATGGCAAACGTTTTGTTTTTGATGCACAAGGACGATTGATAGAATCGGGTGAAAGCGCGAACGATCGTTATTTTATGCAAAAAAATATTAAGTATGACGATGCAGGACGTATACTAAGTTATGAAAAAGGGCTGTATTCTGGAGGTACCTATACTAAAGCGGTTTTAGAACATGAGTACGGCTGGAACGGTGCTTTAGTAGCTATAAAAGATAAGGCAACTCAAAAAACTTTATGGCGACTTGGCGATGTGAATGCTAAAGGACAGGTACTGGGTGCTACTTTAGGAGCTATAGCTATAAGTAACACTTATGATAGTAACGACTTTTTGAGTTCAGCAAAACACAATCTTTATTTACAGGGGCAATCTCCAGTTTCGGTATTAGAATTAGGTTATAGTTTTGATGCGATTAAAAATGAGTTGAAAAACCGTAGCCGTAATGGAAGTTTTGGTACACTTAAAGAGAATTTTGTTTATGACGATAACAACCGTTTGATCAACTGGACGAATTTGAAAACAGGTAGTATGTCCTATAATACCTATGATGAAAAAGGGCGTATTACAGAAAATGATCAATTGGGTAAGGTTAATTTCAAGAATCCCGATCAAGTATATCAAAATACATCGATAGATTTGAATGCTACAGGCTTAGAAATCTATCCTGATGCGGATACGGCCTTGCAGTTTATAAGCTATAATGAAAATAATGACCCTCTCTATATAGATGGTAAAAAAGGGGATTATGCATTTGGTTACGGTTTGACCGAGTCTAGACAAGTGATGCATTATGGTGGAAATTTTAGTTTAGATCAGGCGGCTACTACCGCTAAGTTTACGAAATACTATTCGGAAGATGGTAGTTTTGAAGTGGTACGAGATAATACCACAGGACAAGAAAAACATTTGTTGTATATAGGAGGTACGCCTTACGAATCGAACATAGTATATGTAAAAAATTATGCAGAAATCGATGCAAAACCCTTATTTTTGCATAAGGATTACCTAGGTACTATACTAGCGATAACGGATGAAAAAGGGAAACTAGTAGAAGAACGCCATTTTGATGCTTGGGGGAATTTGACGCATGGCAGTATGCAGGTATTGGATAGAGGGTATACTAGCCATGAACATTTGCAAGATGTGGGGCTGATACACATGAACGGGAGGTTGTATGACCCGATGTTGCGCCGTTTTTTAAATGCCGACGAGAACATACAAGATCCTACCAATACCCAATGTTATAATAAGTATGGTTATGTCATGAACAACCCGCTTATGTTTAGCGATCCTGATGGGGAAATTGCTATTGCTATTGTAGTTGTTGGGGCTGTTGTTGGGGCTTATTTCGCCGCTGCACAGGCAAATGGAACTTATAATCCGTTTAAATGGAATTGGAGTAGTAGTGCCACTTGGGAATCGATGGTTTTTGGTGGGGCTATTGGAGCTATTAGCAGTGTTGTTGGTGGATGGGCTGGTCCCTATCTATCAGGGGTAATAGCACCAAGTGCAGGAGGTTTTTTTGGAGGAGCTTTAAGTGCTGGTTTAGGAGGTTTGGCAGGTGGTTTTGTGTCAGGAAGTTTGGGGTCGTTAGTATTTGGGGGAGGTAATCCAATAGTAGATGGATTACGTTCTGCAGCATTTGGTTTTGTGGCTGGAGGTCTTATTGGTGGTGTTTCTCAAGGGATTAGTAGTTCTTTAAAAGGAGGTAATTTTTGGACAGGAAAAATGCCTCCTGTAGAAGTGTTAAGTAGTAGTTTACAACCTCAAGGCTTACAACCGTTACAAGGTGCTACGTTAGAGGCAACCGATATAGAAATACCTAAGCCTGCAGCAGTTTCAAATGGTCAGAGTTCTAATTCTTTGGTTAAACAGGCTTATAAGTCTTCTCCTCGAGTTATAACTCAAAAATCAACGATAAATCCGTTTGACGAGGGTAAAGGTCTTCGTTCTATGAGGATTCCAAGGGTGGAAATGTCAGAGACTCCTGTTAATGATTTTGTAAGGGTACGTCATCATACTTCTTCTATGGGACTTAAAGGGATAAAAAATAGCGGTTTTATTAATGCATCTAGAACTATGCCTTATGGAGTAGATGTTGAATTCGCTCCATTTTTAAAGCCAACCAATGTTAATTTAGGACAAGCAGGTAAAGGCTCTTTTATTGAGTTTTCTATCTCACGAAGTCAAATGATAACTCCTCCTCCAGGTTATATGGGTGGAGTTGGAAATGCAGGGCGGATAGTGACTGAAGGGACACCTTTAAATATTCAAAATGCCAATCCAAGTTTTGTTCGTTGGAATTGGTGGCCATTTTAAAACTTAAACTTATGCAAAAAATCGATATAAATTATAAATTCTTAGTTTTTTTATACGCCTATTTGCGTCAAATTGATCTATCACTTGATAGAAGTCGATGGGACTCATGGAGTAATTTAAAGGAATATTATAAAACACAAATAAATATTTCAGAGGTTGTAGACCAACTTCTAAAAATTTCAAAATTAAAACTAGATATACCTACGATCTCCTTTTTTGTTGAAGAGCCTTCGTTATTGAAAAGGGTGAAAGATTTTTTTCTAAGCTTAATTATAAAGAAACATTATATATCCGATGTGGAGGTTTTATATTGCTGTCAGTTGCTCAATAAATTTAAAGATTTGCTAAATAATAACTTTTCCAGTTACCCTTTAGAAGCTGAGAAGTTAAGGGTTGATATCTCAAAGTTTAATTCGTATGTATTAGCACCTAAAATGGCCAAAGTAGATTTGGATAATACGATGAGGGTTGAGCATTTTATGCAAAATGAAAATCTTGCAGTGATTAAGATCTATGTTTTTGCAATGGATGCACTGTCACAGCCCCCAGGTAGTCCAAGCATTAGATAATCTTGGGCTAGTGCGTGCTTCAAGCTCCTACCTACAAAATTGAACAACTAAACATAAAAGCTACAACCCGCAAAGTTGTAGCTTTTGGTTTTACCCCTTAAGAACGAACATCGTATATGTCAAAAATTATGCAGAAACCAATGTAAAACCTTTATTTTTGCATAAGGATTACCTAGGGACTATACTAGCGATAACGGATGAAAAAGGAGAGCTAGTAGAAGAACGCCATTTTGATGCTTGGGGGAATTTGACGCATGGCAGTATGCAGGTATTGGATAGAGGGTATACTAGCCATGAACATTTGCAAGATGTAGGGCTGATACACATGAACGGGAGGTTGTATGACCCGATGTTGCGCCGTTTTTTAAATGCCGACGAGCATATACAAGATCCTACCAATACCCAATGTTATAATAAGTATGGGTATGTAATGAATAACCCGCTTATGTTTAACGATCCTGATGGGGAGTATGTTGTAGGAGTGGCTATAGCTGTAGCAGCTTTAGTTGCAGTGTTAAGTTATACGGTTACAATTTATGCACGAGATGGAAGTTTGCGACATTGGAAGTTAGGTGATGCGTATGTATCTGCTATTTATGGTGCTTTTGGAAGTTTAGGTGCTAGTGCCTTTGGTGCTATTGGAGGTTATTTTGCTAAAAGTACCGTAGGAACTATTACCTTTGGAGCGATTAGCGTTGGTGTAGGTGCTGAACTTAGTGGCGGTAATTTCTGGCAAGGGGTTGTCATTGGAGGTATGGTGGCTGGGTTGAATCACGCGATGCATAACACATTGGATGAAAGCCCAGAGGGACAAGGTCCGAAACCTAAAAAAGCATCTACTAAAGATTTTGTTAAAAAGTATATTTCAAAATATAAAAAAGATTTTTTTGGAGCAGAAATAGACTTATGGTCTTATAATGGAGGAGGAAATACTACTGTTTTTGGGACTATCCATACATCAGAAATGCATTTTTATAATTATCTGAAAAACGGATTCAATATTCAACCTAAAACAAGGTTAATCCACTCTTCAACAATGTTATTAATGCATGAATATGGTCATTATTTGCATGCGAAAATGGATACCTTTCATTTTTATAGTTATGCAATGGGTTCAAGTGTTGCTACAGCTCAATTTTCATGGGCTGGTTCAAATTGGACAGAAGTAATGGCTAATACATATTCATATTATTATTTTGGACAACCAAAAGGATGGGATTTTGTTAATTATAGTATTAATAGTAAAATGTTGAGTCCTCAAATAATGAATAGTTTAATTAATCATAAATAGAAGAATGAAAAAAGCTTTGGGCGTAATGTTATTAATCTTATTTGCTTGTGATTTTACTGAAGATAGATCAATTATAGTCAATAATAAAACAGATAGTCCAATTTACTGTTTGGTAACTAATTCTTTAATTGATAATAATAGTTCTAAATCTGATATTTGTATTGAAATTTTAAGTAATGATTTTGGAGGTATTAATCCAGTAAGGACTAGATGGGAATCATTTATTGAAAAAAATAAAAAAAAGCGAATTGAGCTATATGTATTTGAAAAAGATACAGTAGAAAAATATGGATGGGAGAGTAGTGTTATAGATGAGAGATTTAGTAAGAAGTTTTTATTTACTATCGCTGACTTGGATGATATTGAGTGGGAATTGAATTATTTTAAATAGAATAATTCCCCGATAGTCCGAGCAT
This sequence comes from Flavobacterium davisii, assembly GCF_042182265.1. Lineage (NCBI taxonomy): Bacteria > Pseudomonadati > Bacteroidota > Flavobacteriia > Flavobacteriales > Flavobacteriaceae > Flavobacterium > Flavobacterium davisii. The sequence goes on along the minus strand of NZ_CP097869.1, from coordinate 418,895 downwards.
TAGATTCTTGAGCTAGTGCGAGCTTTAAGCTTGAACCACAAAACCGCACAACTAAACATAAAAGCTACAACCCGCAAAGTTGTAGCTTTTGGTTTTACCCCTTAAGAACGAACATTGTATATGTAAAAAATTATACCGAAACCGATGCAAAACCTTTATTTTTGCATAAGGATTACCTAGGGACTATACTAGTGATAACGGATGAAAAAGGGAAACTAGTAGAAGAACGCCATTTTGATGCTTGGGGGAATTTGACGCATGGCAGTATGCAGGTATTGGATAGAGGGTATACTAGCCATGAATATTTACAAGATGTAGGTCTGATACACATGAACGGAAGGTTGTATGACCCGATGTTGCGTCGTTTTTTGAATGCCGACGAGAACATACAAGATCCTACCAATACCCAATGTTATAATAAGTATGGTTATGTCATGAACAACCCGCTTATGTTTAATGATCCTAGTGGAGAATATGGAATTGGAATTGCTATTACTATAGGTGTTATAGTAGCAGCATTAACTTATACTGTAAATGTTTACTTTAAGTATGGAAATCTTAAATATTGGAACATTTATGAAGCACATGAAGCAATGTTTTGGGGTGCAGTTAGTGCAGCAGCTACTTATGGTGTTGGTACATTATTTAGTGCAGGAGATAGAATAGTAAATACAATTGGTGAAGTTTGGTCAGTTGCTGCGCAAGCAGCTGCACATGGAATTGTTCAAGGTGTTTTATCAAGTGTTCAAGGTGGTAATTTTTGGAGTGCAGCCTTGAGTGGTGCTTTTGGAAGTTTAGGGGCTAGTGCTTTTGGAGCTATTGGAGGTGATTTTGCTAAAAGCACCGTAGGAACTATTACCTTTGGAGCGATTAGCGGTGGTGTAGGTGCTGAACTTAGTGGAGGTAATTTCTGGCAAGGGGTTGTCATTGGAGGTATGGTTGCTGGACTCAATCACGCTGCTCACGCAATGATAAAACCCAAAACAACTTTAACAGAAGCAGATATTAAAAAAATATATGACGCTTACCCATCGGGTGACACATCTGATCCTAATTTTGTCCATAGAGATGATGTTTACAAAAATATTGGAGGAGATATTTATAACGATTACCTACTTCATGGTTATGATAGTAATGGCAATCCAAATCCAGCTTATGCAAACACCTGTGCTTTAAGATTAAGTACCGCTTTAAATAAGTCAGGTTATACTATTCCTAAAACTAACGGTACTTTTAGTGGAGCTAATAAATTGAATTATTTTTATAAGGTTGATAAAATTCAATAATTATACAGAAGAATTGTGGTTGGAGTGATGCTACAGGACACGTAGATGTTCTATACGGTGGTAGAGCAGGATCTCATTTTTATCAAGAATGCACAACTACATTTTACTCATCAAAATAAATTAGATATGAAGGCTATATATATAATTCTAGTAATTTGTTTGACAAAATGTTCATCTCAAACAAAAAATAACAAATTAGAAAATGAACTTCTTAAAGTTAAAAACCAAGCGTTTTGTGATTGTTATTACGAAGCAACAAAAAATGAATCTATTAAATATAATGATGGTTCTAGTTATGTTCAAATAATAAACTTAAAAGAAGAGTATATTTTTGGAAATGAAAATTATAGAAAAATGATAAGCGATTGGCTTAAAAAAGATTATAAATCATATGATTTAAATAATAATTTGTATATGATGAAATGTTTGGATTTTTATAATAGTAAAGAATTAGAGAAGTTTATTGATTCTATAAGAAAAAATGAATACAGACAGTAGATAAATTAAAGAGGCTGTCCAAAAGTAAGGACAACCTCTTTCTTACTTTACATCTTGCAGTAAACCCGAAAGGGTGTCTTTGTGTTTTTTCTTAGTAGCGAAAGCATCAAGAATATTAAACAAGGTTTGTTTTTCTTCCTTTGATACCATTTTAGTTTTGAAATTACCTAAACCAAAACGCACTACAAAATACACAAATCAAAAGAGATTATACGAGATTATACGAGATTATTACAGTAAATTGGAACCTTAAATGGTGTTAATAGCTTTTTTGATTATTAAATCGTTTTAAATCAATTTGTTCTTATATTTGAAAAAGGCTCAGATTATAAAATCCAAGCCTTAACTTTTTAACTTACTCACCTTGTGAGATAGTCTCTAGTTTTAATGATCTGATTTGTTCTAGTACTGAAGTACTAAACTAATCATTGAGTTGCTGCTACTTTTCGGATAGCTGTTTCTTTTATATTGAATTATCCTAAGAACGGATATCTATAATCTACTGGTGTTACAAAGGTTTCCTTGATAGTTCTAGGAGAAACCCAACGTAATAAGTTTTGAGCAGAACCTGCTTTATCATTGGTTCCAGAAGCTCTAGCTCCTCCAAATGGCTGCATTCCTACTACTGCACCTGTTGGTTTATCATTAATATAAAAGTTACCAGCACAGTTTTGTAATGCTATGGTAGCTTCTTCAATAGCATAACGACAACCGCTAAATACCGCTCCTGTTAGGGCATATTCGGAAGTGCCATCTATTAATTGTAACGTTTCAGCCCAAGTAGAGTCTTCGTATACATAAATAGTTAATACTGGTCCGAATAATTCGGTTTCCATAGTGGCATATTTAGGATTTGTTGTTAGAATGACTGTTGGTTCTACAAAGTATCCTTTTGATTTGTCATATCCCCCACCAAAAATAATTTCAGCATCAGCATCAGCTTTAGCTTGATCAATATATTGAGCTAATTTATCAAATGATCCTTCGTGGATAACAGCTGTTACAAAGTTGGAGAAATCTTCTGGCGAACCTTGTTTAAAAGTAGCTAATTCTTTTCCCATTTCTTCTTTAATAGCAGGCCATAATGAAGAAGGAAAATAGGCTCTTGATGCTGCTGAACATTTTTGTCCTTGGAATTCAAATGCACCACGAATTGTATTGGCTACTACTTGTTTTACATTGGCTGAAGGATGCGCTAGGACAAAATCTTTACCGCCTGTTTCTCCTACAATTCTTGGATACGTTTTGTAGGAGTGAATATTTTCTCCAATTTTTTTCCATAATTCTTTGAAGATAAAAGTAGAACCTGTGTAATGAATACCAGCAAAATGAGGAGAAGCTAATATTGTATCAGTTACCATTACAGGGTCACCAAAAATTACATTGATAACACCATCTGGGACTCCAGCTTCTTTAAATACATCAATGATTACTTTTGCAGAAAATACTTGGCTATCTGATGGTTTCCAAACAACAACGTTCCCCATTAGAGCGGCACTTGCAGGTAAATTAGCTGCAATGGCTGTAAAATTAAAAGGAGTAACAGCATATACAAATCCTTCTAATGGGCGGTATTCTACTCGGTTCCATACAGATGAATCAGAAGCAGGTTGGTCTTTATAAATCTGTGTCATAAACTCTACGTTATAACGTAAAAAGTCTATTAATTCACAAGCGGCATCTATTTCAGCTTGATGAATTGTTTTTGATTGCGCAATCATAGTGGCTGCATTAATTTTTGCACGGTAAGGACCTGCAATTAATTCAGCTGCTTTTAAAAAGATCGCTGCTCTTTGTTCCCATGCCATATTAGCCCATTTTGTACGGCTTTCTAAAGCATTGTCAATAGCTTTTTGTACGTGCTCTTTTGTTGCTAAATGATAGGTTCCTACTACATGTTGATGATCATGCGGTGGGGTCATATTACGTGTATTACCTGTACGAATTTCTTCACTACCGATATATAGAGGAACCTCTACTTTTGAATTCCACATTTCTTGATAAGCAGCTAATACAGCCGCTTTTTCTGGAGAATTTGGAGCGTACGATTTTACGGGCTCATTAACCGCTTTTGGTACGTTAAAAAATCCTTTAAGCATTGTATTTTTATTTAAATTATACGTTCATTTTTTTATTAACTTTAACAAAAGTACAAAATGCCTTTTAAAAAAGGCATCCTCTAACATCTTTTTTAGATTTTGTGAAATTAATAATGGCTACCCGATTAACTTAATGCAAAAGGGGCATTTAAATAAAAAATAGGGATGGCAACGTTAAATTTTTTTGTAGTAGCAAAGTTAATCATTGTAAAATATCCTGTCATACTACCATGTGGCGAAGAAAGTAAACAACCAGAATTATACCGATACTTTTCTCCGGACTTTAAGATTGGTTTTTCTCCTACGACTCCTTCTCCTTCTACTGTTTCTTGATCATTAAGAGCATCATATATATCCCAATGACGTGACAAAAGCTGTACCTGATCTTTACTGTGATTTTCAATGGTAATATGATATGAAAATGCAAAATGTACCGATTGATTCTTGAAGTAGGTTCCCTCAAAAACTGTTTCTACCGAAATTTTGATTCCTTTTGTAACTTGCGTAACCATTTTACCTTTTATTGAAAGCACAAATTTAGCGAAAAATAAAACTATTTTTGTTTTTAATATTTATTAAATTTAATTTGTTATATTTTGTGAGTTAGCTTCTCCTATTCCTATTATACGATCAAAACGTTCACCATTAGCTCTATAGTATACAAAAACGTGGTATTTATTTTCTGTTTGATAATAATTTCCATCAATTGCATTTTGGTAATCTATTTGATTTTTTGAATTTACTAAGGTATAGTTATAATTTATAAAGCCTTGTTTAATCATAATGGCCTTTTCATAAATTCCTTTGCTCGTATTATAATCCATTTTATTTTCATCTGTCATTTGATAATTATTAAACAAACCTGTTACATAAATAGCTTGATCTTTTGGGTAATTAGGGGCAAATAAGGAAAAATAAACCCAAGTATAATCTGTTTCTACATCATTGTTATCTCGTGCAAAAATATTTCTATTTTGAAATAGTCCATTAATATCGGGAAAAAAGGTATATCCTTTGTCTTTTCTAACCTCATTGGTGTATAATAAAGTCTTATATAATCCTGAATTAGATTCAACTTTTGCAATGTTATTGGTAGGCGTTTTTATATCTTTATTATCGTAGTAGTAATATTCGTTTCCAGCCCAAAATTGTGTTTCTGTGTTGTAACGATAAATCAGATCATTGCCAATAGTATATTGAGGTTTAATATTATATTTGGCGGTATTCCATCTGCCGTTTTGAAAAAGAGCAATTTTTATATTTTGTAGTGGATTTTGAAAAAGGATATTTTTAGATTTTACGGTAAACTCGATGTTATGTTTTTCTGTAATATCAACCAGATTTCTGGAACGTTTGATTTGAATGGGAACTTCAATGCCATTTTCATAAATTATGAATTTTCTTGAAAATACGATTTCTTTATTTTTGTTTAAAATAGTTAATATGTAATTTCCACTCTTGATTATTTGACAAAAACTATTAGGAAAACTCAACCGATAATGCGAGTATCCTTGCAGGGTATTGAACGAGTTTTGATAATCTTGAATTCGTTGGTTGTCATTTCCGTTTAAATATTCATTTCTAGTTAAGTCAGATACAGTCCAATCATAATTACAATGGGTTAATGTGAAGTAATAATCTTCTTCGGTTCCATATAGATCATCAAAACTAAATTCAAAACTTTCCCTTATTTGAAAAAAAGGAAATACAACATTAGTAGCTTGTTTGAATGCAATGTTTTTGATATTGAATGGAGCTACATTTTCTACTAATTGAGATTGTGTAACAAAACTAAAAAGCAATAGTATGAAGATGTAATTTGATTTCATGACTTAACGGTTTGATTAAAACTATTCTTACTTGCTAATTAAAAAACTAAATTACTATTTTAAACCGATTCTTAACGAATTTATTGTAATAGATAGGCTAAATTTTCGGTTACTGATTCAGGAATTGTACTTTCATCAATAATACGATCTGACAACTCTTTTTTGTTTTGTTGAAGTTGTAAGATTTTTTCTTCGATGGTGTTTTGAGTGATAAAACGAATCACGTTTACTTTATTTTCTTGTCCAATTCTATGCGCTCTTGCTATGGCTTGTTTTTCTGCAAAAGGATTCCACCAAGGATCGAGTAAGATAATATAAGAAGCTTTTGTTAAATTAAGACCTACGCCGCCTGCTTTTAAGGATATGAAAAAGAATAAAGTTTCTTCATCTGTTTGAAATTGTTTTACATAGCTTTCTCTTTCTTCTGCTGGGGTATTTCCAGTTAGGGAACAAAAACGGATGTTATTTTGAAGAGACCAATCTTCGTAAATGGCCAAATGACTGACAAACGAGCTGAAAATTAAAGTTTTACTTTTTGCCTTTGCTAACGTTTCTAAATACCCTGTTACATCATAAAATTTTCCTGACGCCATTTTAAAACTAGGATCAACTAATTTAGGATGATTACTCCACTGGCGTAACTTCATTAAAACATTCAGTATGTGTAGCATAGAAGGAGCATCTTCTAATTTAAGAAGGTAGTTACGGGCTTTTGATTTTTCTTCTTCGTATTGTTTTTCTTGTTCTTCATCCATCTGACAATACATTACTTGCTCAATTAAATCGGGAAGGTCTTTTAAGACTTCTGTTTTGGTTCTTCTCAATATATAAGGATTGATTATATTTTTGAGTTCTTCTATTTTACTTTCGTCTTTGTATTTTTCAATGGGTTTTTTGAAATATTGATCAAAAAAGGCAAATTCTCCTAATATAGAGGGATTAATAAATTGCATTTGTGACCATAAATCAGCTAATGAATTTTCAATAGGCGTACCACTTAACGAAATTTTATGTGCTGCTTGTATTTGGGTTAAAGTTTTAAATATTTTAGAGTTTCGATTTTTTATTTGTTGGCTTTCATCTACTATCAGATAATGAAAAGGTATTTTTTCTAATAACGAGCTGTCTCTACTTAAAACAGAAAAACTGGTAAAAACAAGATCATAATAGCTTAATTTTTTGGTCAATAGTTTTCGATCTGCTCCTACATATTTTATACATTTAAAGTGAGGTGCAAATTTTTTTGTTTCATCATACCAATTAAAGACAAGTGAAGAGGGAACGACAACTAATGCTTTTAAGGGAGGAATTTCTTGTGTTTCTGAATCAGTGAAAAGTTCTAATTCTTTGCTTTTCGGTACTTGTGTTGGTTCATTTTCTTGAACTGCAATAAGTAATGCTAAAGTTTGCAAGGTTTTTCCTAATCCCATATCGTCCGCCAGACAAGCTCCTACGCCATTTGCATAATGATTTAAAAGCCATTGTACACCTTGGCTTTGATAAGGTCGCAAAGTAGCCTTTAGCAAAATGGAGGGGGTATAAATCAAGTTTTTTTTGGAAATATTTTCTGTTTCTAAAATAACTTCTTCTAAATTCAGATTTTGAAAATGACTTTTAGGTAAACTAATTCTTCCGTCTGTTTGTTTTGTTCCAAACTTAGCTAAATTAGCATAGCGTTTCATCCACTCATTGGGAATAATAAAGTAGGTGTCATCTGGAAGTAAGAACCATTGATTTTCATTTTTAATATTAGGCACTATATCTGAAAAAGGGAAATTATAATTTCCGCAGGAAATGGTCATTTTTAAATCAAACCAATCTGTTTGCTCAGTACTTTGTAAAGAAAGTGTTGTTTTGTTGGTTTTTATTTTTTTATGATCAATTAAAAATTCATCTAAAAGAAAACCTGCTGTTTGTAAATCCTCTATATGTTGTAAAACAAATTCTATACTAGCTAATTCATTTGATGAATGAGTTATAGAAAAGTTTCCATCTCTGTTTTTTTTAAATCCAAAATTAATTAATTTTTTTTCTATGGTTAATTCTTTTTCTAGATCTCTTTTGTATTGGATAACTTTTACGGTATCATCTTCTTCAAAGGCTATAGTAGCGTGTTGTTTTTTATCCATATTGGATGAAAAAGTATATCCTTTGTAGTTAAAAAGTATTTGAATGAAAAATTGTTGACTCAAAAAATCATGGATTCCTTTTATGTTGTAGGAAATGATTTCATTAAAGGACTGTATTTGAAACCCCTCTGTTTTAATGGGTACTTTTTTTATAATATCAGGAATGAATTTTTTAAAATATTCAGTTTCCATTCGTTTTGGGATATGTACCGATTGGTTTTTTAGAAATGGTTTTAGCTTTAATCCGTCTATATCAGGAATTAAAATGACTTGTTTATCAAAAATAATCTGACAAGGGAATAGCGTTAGTATGTTTATAGGGTGTTGATTAGGATATATTGTTTTTTCGTTATCAGCTAGAGTGAGTGTATAAATGATTCCTTCTTCATTTTTAGCAAAATGCAAGTGCGCTGACATTGACTTGTTTGTATAATGTACCTGGTTTAAATAAAATTCTTTTTTTGAATTTAGGTTTATACTAAAGGGAATTTTTAAATCTTGAATGATGTTTAGAATCGCTCCTATTTTTCTGTTTAGGTATTCTTCTAAAATTTTTTTGACGGTCTTATCTTCTTTGAGTAAGTTTAGTGAAGTAACTTTTTTATTTTTTGTCAATTTTTTCAGAATATTTTCTGTTTTTAAATCTGTTATGAGAAGCTCTAATTTTTTTTCTTCTGAATTTAATTCTTTTGAAATACTTTTTAAAGTTTCTTTATTGGCTATTTTAAAAACATATAAGGGTAGTTGGTTGGTATTAACTAAATACAAAAACGGTATCCAACGTTCTTCTGTTTCATTCCATGATAAATCGAGTGCTAACGAAAAAGACATTCTTTTCTTATTTATGATGTTATTTTATGCTACTATTTAAAAAGGAGGAACCTCATCATTTTTAATAAGATTCCTCCTTTAGCTATTTTATTGTTTCTTTTTATTTAAGACAAACTGGAATAATTTCTCCTTTTGCTAAGCAATATTTTTCTATTAGTGAATTTCCTAATGTTTTAGTATAATCTATTTCTTTTACTGTAAAACCGATGCTTCTTAATTTGTCAAAATAATCTAATCCATATACACGTACATGATCGTATTGTCCAAAAATTTTTGCTCGTTCTTTTGGATCGGTTATAGTATCATCTGTAAAAGTAGTTTGACGAGAATAGTCTTGTGGAATCTGAAAAATACCCATTCCTCCTGGTTTTAGTACGCGATATAATTCTTGCATGGCTTTTGTGTCATCTGGAATATGTTCTAAAACATGATTACAAAAAATAATGTCATACGAATTATCTTGAAATGGAAGATTACATATATCTGCTTTTACATCAGCTAATGGCGAAAATAAATCGGTAGTAACGTATGTTATATTTTTCTGTTTTTTGAACCGTTTATAGAACTCTTGTTCTGGAGCAAAATGCAGTACTTTTTTTATATCCTTAGCTGTAAAAAAATCGGTTTCATTTTGAAGATACAACCATAACAAACGGTGTCTTTCTAATGAAAGTGTACTTGGCGAAAGTACATTGTTACGCTGATTTCCGTATCCATAAGGCAAAAACATGCGAAAGCTTTTTCCATCAATTGGATCTATAAATCGACTCCCTTTTAATAAAAAGGCTAGAATAGGGCGTACTATAAAACTAATTCTAATAAGAATTGGTCTTGGGATCACATTTAAAAAGAATTTAAATATTTTTTTCATTTCTTTTCACAGCATTTCATAAAAACTGCACCATTTTACAGTTTTTTATGTGTAAATTTTTTATTTCTTTTAGATTTCAAATTCACCCACATTTAAAAGAAGGTTTTTAATCTGAATAGGTTGATATTCGTTTATAACAAATATTGTATAAAAATTTTGAACATTTCAAATTTTCTAGATAACCTCTTGATTATTTCAACCAGTTGATTTTAAAAAATTTCCATTCTTTTCTTGAGAAGGCTTAATAGCTTCATTTTTATTTTAGAACTCTTCATTTATTCTGTTAATTATCCGAAATTAAATAACTAATTTATTAGTTCTAAATTCATCCTCTTCATTACTTTGTATACCTAATGCTTGATAAATATATGCAAAGGTTGAAAGAAGTTCAGGTTTTCCGTCAATTATGGCTACATCATGTTCAAAGTGAGCGGAAGGTTTACCATCAGCAGTCGTAATAGTCCACCCGTCCTTATGTTGTTTAATATTTTTCGTCCCCATGTTAATCATGGGTTCTATTGCAACCACTATACCTTCTTCCAATAATTTACCACGTCCTTTTTTACCATAATTTGGCATTTCAGGTGCTTCGTGCATAGTTTGTCCTATACCATGACCGACTAGTTCACGTACTACTCCATAACCATGACTTTCACAATATTTTTGAATGGCATGCCCTACGTCTTCTGTTCTATTTCCTGCTTTTAATTCGCGAATACCAACATATAAGGATTCTTTTGTAGTTTTTAAAAGCATTTTAGTAGCTAGAGCAACTTCTCCTACTTCAAAAGTGTAAGCGTGATCTCCGTAGAAGCCATTTTTTAAGGCTCCACAATCAACTGAAATGATATCTCCTTCTTCTAGAGGTTTGTCGGTTGGTATTCCGTGTACGACTTGTGCGTTAGGACTCATACAAAGAGAGTTAGGAAAACCATACATTCCTAAGAAAGCAGGTACTGCTCCGTGATCACGAATAAAGGTTTCTGCTAATTTATCTAAATAGAGGGTACTTACTCCTGGTTTGATTTCTGAAGCTAACATCCCTAAAGTTTTGGAAACAACTAAAGCACTTTCGCGCATTAATTCTATTTCCTCTCGTGTTTTTAATATTATTTTACTCATTTCTTAAAAGTAAGTGTGCAAAAATACAATAATACTTTTATAAACGCTCTAATTTTAAGCATGAGATTTATCATATTACAATACGGGCTAAACATTTACATTTGAAGTAAAATTTTAGGTTATGAGTCAATATGTATCCGCAGCGGAAGCTGTAAAAGTAGTTAAATCTGGTGATCGAATTTATATACAAGCAGCAGCAGCAGCACCCAGTGTATTAATAAAAGCTTTAACAGAAAGAGCTTCTGAATTAAAAAATGTGGAAATATGTCATTTACACACTGAAGGAGATGCGCCTTATGCAAATCCTTCTTTATCGGCTAGTTTTCATGTTAATTCCTTTTTTATAGGAGCTAATGTACGGCATACATTAAGGGAAGGAAATGGTTCTTATACACCCGTTTTTTTAAGTGAATTGCCTAATCTATTTCGAAAAAAAGTAGTTCTATTAGATGTTGTTTTTATTCATGTATCACCGCCTGACAGACACGGTTATTGTTCGCTAGGTACTTCTATAGAGGCTACTTTGGCTGCTATAAAAAATGCAAAAATAGTGATTGCTCAAGTTAATCCCCAAATGCCTAGAACTTTTGGAGATGGAATTTTGCATGAAACGGAGATAAACTACATGGTAGAGGTAAATCATCCTATTTTTGGTCATGAAATAGCTTCTATTTCTGCTGAGGAAGAAAAAATAGGCAGTTATGTAGCTAGTTTAATAGATAATAAAAGTACTTTACAAATGGGGATTGGTTCTATTCCTAATGCCGTATTATCAAAACTTACAAGTCATAAAGATTTAGGCCTTCATACAGAAATGTTTAGTGATGGCGTAATTGATTTAATTGAAAAAAATGTTATTACTTGTAATTATAAAGGAATATTGGAAGGCAGAGCATTAGCTACTTTTTTAATAGGATCTCAACGATTATATGATTTTGTAAATGACAATCCTTTTATTGAAATGAAAGAATCTTCATTTGTAAATGATACAGCTAGAATACGAAAAAACAAACGAATGGTTGCTATTAATTCTGCCATCGAAGTAGATTTAACAGGTCAAGTTTGTGCAGATTCTATAGGTATGAAGATGTATTCTGGAGTAGGAGGACAAATGGATTTTATTCGTGGTGCGTCATTAAGTGAAGGAGGAAAAGCTATTATTGCTTTGCCTTCTATTACTAAAAGAGGAGAAAGTAGAATTGTCCCATTCTTAAAACAAGGAGCGGGTGTTGTAACTACCCGTTCTCACGTACAATATATCATTACAGAAAACGGGATAGCTGATTTGTACGGAAAAACACTCAAACAACGTGTTGCAGAAATGGTGAAAATTGCACACCCTACACATCAAGAACGTATTGAAAAAGAATATATTACCTATCTTAAAACAATATAATGCAATCATTAAAGTAGAGTCATTAATCATGTGGCTCTACTATTCTCTGTTCTTTTTAGGTTTAGTCCTTATAAAACAAAAAATCTTCTTTGTTTCTATCTTTTTTTTTTATTATTTTGTACCGATGCGATTTTTATATATCATATTATCTGTTTACTTCCTCATATTATCAGGGCTACCGTGCTTGGATATGATAGAACATGATATAGCTATAGCTAAATCTGCTCAATCTGATTTACAAAACAAAAAGCACTCTCACAGCGATGATGATGATTTGTGTTCTCCTTTTTGTGTATGTAATTGCTGTGGTATTCAAGTATTGGTATACCAATCTATTATTTCTTATGATTTTGAAGTGTTTTCTGCTATAAATACTGAAAACAAAGAATCTCTTTACAAATCTATTTTTTACACTAATTTCTATAATAGCATTTGGCAACCCCCTAAAATAGCGTAATAAATTTTATAGTATTCATAGAGTTATAAGCTGCTAAGCTGTACTCTTTATATGATAGCAAATACATAGTTTGCTTATTTTTAATTTATTATATTATTTCAATGTTAGATAAAATCATACAATTCAGTATAAAAAATAAGTTTATTATACTGCTTTTTACCGTTGTATTATTAGCTTGGGGAAGCTACTCGGTAAAACAATTACCTCTTGATGCCTTACCAGATGTAACAAACAATCAGGTACAAATCATCACTACAGCTCCTACACTTGCGAGTCAGGAAGTAGAACAATTAATTACCTATCCACTAGAACGATCTGTAAAAACAATTCCAAAAATTGTAGAATTACGCAGTATTTCACGATTTGGATTATCTGTTGTTACTGTTGTTTTTAAAGACGATGTTGATATTTATTGGGCTCGTGAACAAATCTTTCAACGTTTAAAAGAAGCACAAGAAAATATACCAGATTATGCCGGTTCCCCTGGATTAGCCCCCATTTCAACTGGGCTTGGCGAAATTTATCAATATGATGTATATGCTAAAAAAGGATATGAGAAGCAATACGATGCTACAAAATTACGAACGATTCAAGATTGGATTATTGTACCTCAACTACAAGGCGTAGAAGGGGTTGCAGAAGTTAGTACATGGGGAGGAAAATTAAAACAATATGAAATAGCAGTTAATCCGAATACACTGAATAGCTTAGGTGTCACTATTTCAGAAATTTTTCAAGCTCTTGAAAAAAACAATCAAAACACAGGAGGTGCCTATATTGAAAAAGATCAATATGCGTATTTTATTCGTGGGGTAGGTATGGCTACAGGAGTTCAAGATTTACAAAATGTAGTGGTTAAGAATCGTAATGGGGCTCCTGTTTTAATTCGTGATGTAGCAACTGTTCGGGAAGGGATTGCACTACGATACGGTGCTTCTACCAAAGATGGAAAGGGTGAAATTGTTAGCGGATTGGCCTTAATGCTAAAAGGAGAAAACTCAAGTGCTGTAGTTAATCGTGTTAAAGAAAAAATGGAACAGATTAACAAAACACTTCCTGAAGGTGTAGTAGCCGAAGCCTTTATTGACCGAGGTAAGTTAGTAGATAATGCCGTAGGAACAATTACTAAAAATTTAGTAGAGGGCGCACTTATTGTTATTTTTGTATTAATCTTATTTTTAGGCAATTTCCGCGCAGGGCTTATTGTGGCATCTGTAATTCCTTTATCTATGTTATTTGCTGTAATTCTTATGAATTATTTTGGAATAAGTGGTAACTTAATGAGCTTAGGTGCCATTGATTTTGGGATTATTGTAGATGGTGCCGTAATTATTGTAGAGGCCACCATGCACCATTTATTTTTTATTAAACGAAAAGAACCTCTTACACAAGCAGAAATGGATGAAGAAGTTTATCAATCTGCCTCTAAAATCAGAAGTAGTGCAGCTTTTGGAGAAATGATTATTTTAATTGTGTATTTACCCATTCTTGCTTTAGTAGGAACAGAAGGAAAAATGTTTAGACCAATGGCCATGACCGTTGGGTTTGCAGTCATTGGAGCATTTACTTTATCTCTTACGTATGTACCCATGATGTCGGCTTTATTTTTATCTAAAAATACGGAACATAAAGAAAACTTGAGTGATCGAATGATGGCTTGGTTAGAAAGTAAATACATTCCCTTACTTGAAAAAGCATTAACATTTAAAAAAACAATATTAGGAATTGCTATCGGACTTTTTAGTTTAGCGTTATTAACTTTTCAAAATATGGGAGGCGAATTTATTCCGACTATTGAAGAAGGCGATTTAGCCATAAATGCAACTATCATGACAGGAAGTTCTTTGTCTCAAATGGTAGAAACTACTACAAAATATGAGCAAATACTAAAAGCCAAATTTCCTGAGATTAAAACCATTGTAACAAAAATCGGAAGTGGTGAAATTCCAACAGACCCTATGCCTATAGAAAGTGGCGATTTAATCATTGTATTAAAAGACAAAAGTGAATGGGTAACTTCTGATAATTGGGTAGATTTAGCTAATTTAATGAAAGAAGAAATGGAAGCTATTCCAGGTGCAAATATTGAAATATCTCAACCTATTCAAATGCGATTTAATGAATTAATGACGGGTAGTCGTAGTGATATAGCCATTAAAATTTTTGGTGATGATTTAGAAGTATTAGATATAAAAGCAAAAGAATTGATCTCTAAAATTAACAATATTGAAGGTATTGGCGATTTAAAAGCTGAAAAGGTTACGGGATTACCTCAAATAACTATTAAATATGATTATAACAAAATAGCTTTGTATGGTTTGAATATAACAGATATTAACAAAATCATACGTTCTTCTTTTGCGGGTGAAAGTGCGGGTAAAATTTACGAAAATAGTACACGTTTTGATATTGTAGTAAGGCTTGATAAAAACTTTAGAACAGATATAACAGATGTTAATAATTTATTTATACCTCTAAATAGTGGTCAGCAGGTACCCTTATCGCAAGTTGCATCAATTACATACGAACAAGGACCTGTACAAGTTTCACGAGAAAACGGAAAGAGAAGAATTACTGTTGGATTAAATGTTAGAGGTCGTGATATTAAAAGTGTGGTAGAAGAAATTCAATTAAAATTAAATAAGAACTTTAAACTACCTCCTGGTTACTTTATAACGTATGGCGGACAATTTGAAAATCTAGTGGAGGCTAATAAGCGATTATCCGTTGCATTACCTATTGCTCTTGCTTTAATCATGGTTTTATTGTACTTTACGTTTAATAGTATCAAGCAATCTTTACTAATTTTTACGGCTATTCCTCTTTCTGCTATAGGAGGTGTTTTTGCACTTTGGTTACGAGGAATGCCTTTTAGTATTTCTGCAGGAATTGGTTTTATTGCTTTATTTGGAATAGCTGTTTTGAACGGAATTGTACTTATTTCTTATTTTAATCAACTTAAAGCAGAAGGAATTAGCGACCCTATTAAACGTGTGTTTTTAGGTACTCGAACAAGATTACGACCTGTTTTAATGACTGCAGCAGTAGCATCATTAGGTTTTATGCCAATGGCGCTTTCTACTAGCGGAGGTGCTGAAGTACAAAAACCTTTAGCAACCGTTGTTATTGGAGGATTAATTTCAGCCACTTTATTAACCTTAATAGTTTTACCTATTTTGTATTTAATATTTGAAGAAAAAATGACACATAACAAAAAAAACAATTTTTCTTTTTTCCCTATTTTATTATTGTTTTTTAGTTCTTTCTGTTTTGGACAAAATACAAAAACTATTGCGTTATCAGCAGCTATTGAATTGGCTAAAAAAAATAACCACGAATTAAAGATTGCAGATAAAGAAATTGAAAAACAAAAGGTTTTAAAAAAAGCAGCTTTTCAACCCGATCCCTTACAAGTTCAGTATCAAGGAGGGCAATTTAATGCAAAGGATTTTGATCATAATATCACAATTCAGCAGTATTTTCCTATTGGAGGTATTACCAAAGCAAATAAACAATTACAAGATGAGTTAGCTAAATTAGCCGAAAAAAGAAGAGCCATGACAGAATATGAGTTAGAAAAAGCTGTAACACTTGCTTTTTATCAATATTTGTATGGAATTGCTACTCAAAAATTAAATACTGATTTAAATGACATTTATACTAATTTCTTAAAAAATGCAGAGCTCAGACACAAAACAGGAGAAACGGGTAATATAGAAGTAATTAGTGCTAAAGCTAAAATAAAAGAAATTGAAACACAAAAAAAACAAATTATTCATGATTTGTCTATTTATCAAAAACAACTACAATTTTTTTTACAAACAGAAGAAACTATTATACCTGACATTTTAACTCCTTTAGAGTATAAATTAACGGCAACGGATAAGACCAAAGTAGAAAATTTAGTTACGGATTATTATAAACAACAAATTTCGGTAAATCAAAAGGAAACTTCTATATACAAAGCGTTAAGAATACCTAAATTGGGAATTGGATATTTTTTTCAAACAATTCAATTACAATCCCCTTTTCAAGGTTTTACAGTAGGTTTACAAATTCCACTATTTGGAAATGTAAATAACTCAAAAATTAAGGCTTCTGAAATTAATGCTGTACAATCGGAATTATTACTATACAAAAACAAATTAGTTCTTCAGTTACAAAATCAAGAATTAATGGAGTCTTATGAAAAGTATAAAAAGAATTTAGAATATTATCAAAACGAAGGTTTGCAATACGCAGAACAAATTATTATAATGGCTCAAAAAAGTTATGCAAGTGGAGACTTAAGTTACTGGTCGTATATTAATTTTTTAAATCAAGCTATCGACATTAAAAAGCAAAACGTAGAAGTAACAAATGCTTATAATCAAAGTGCTATTGCTCTACAATATCCATCCATACCTAACAACTAATTGATATTAAAATGAATCATATAAAATCACAATTAAAATTTTTCTTACTGCTTAATATTTTTGTTTTAGTTCTTTTTTCTTCTTGTAAAGAAAACAAAAAGGAAGATTCTCATGAAAAAAAATCCGAAAATGAGGTAGCCTTAACGAAAGCACAATACAAAACTATTGGTATTGAAACAGGAAAAATAGAAAGCAAAAATTTAAACAGTGCCATAAAAGCAAGTGGTTACACAACTGTACCACCTCAAAACAAAGCCAATGTTTCCACACTGATAAATGGTATAGTAAAAGACATTTATGTTTTAGAAGGAACGTATGTAGAAAAAGGAAAAGTTTTAGCTACCATTCAAAACTTAGAAGTAACTAAAATTCAAGAGGATTATCAAACGGCTGTAGCTAATATTGATTATTTACAATTAGAATATAATCGTCAAAAAACCTTAAGTGATGAAGACGTAAACCCTAAAAAAACTTTTCAAGAAGTAAAATCCAAATTAACTATTGAAAAAGCCAAAGCACAAGCTGCAAAAAACAAACTACAAGCTTTAAATATAAGCTTAAAGGGGAGTACTTCATTAATTCCTATTTTAGCTCCTATTAGTGGTTATATAGGAAAAATAAATATTACAAAAGGCGCATTTACAGATACAGGATTGGCTTTATTTGAGGTAGTAAATAATAGTGAAATGCACCTAGATCTTAACGTGTACGAAAAAGATTTAGATAAAATTGCAGTAGGGCAAGAAGTAGATTTTATCCTAACAAATCAATCCAATCGAATGATCAAAGGGAAAATTTTTGGGATTAACAAATCCTTTTCTAATGAAAGTAAAACGGTAGCTGTTCATGCTAAAATAAACCCTAGTTATAGCAAAGACTTAATTACAGGGATGTATGTTACGGCTAACATTAATGTTACCAATCAAACCGTTTTAGCTTTACCTAAAGATGCTGTAGTTCGAAATGGAGAAAAATATTATATCTATATCCAAGAAGATTCTCATAAAGAAGATCCAAAAGAAGCACATGAAAATGAAAAAGAAGAAGAAAATGAAATTCATTTTAAAGCACTCGAAGTTGTTCCTGGTACAACTGATTTAGGATATACGGAAATAAAATTAATAGAGTCTATTCCTTCCAATACTAAAATTGTCACAAAAGGAGCTTTTTATTTATTATCACAATCTAAAGGAGGAGGCCAACACGAACATTAAATTTATTGAAATGAAATATCAAAATAGTCACAATACAAACGAACAAGCAGCACAACATTCCGATAAAAAAGCGGAATGTTGTACTACGAAAGAAATACATTCAGATCACGATGGTCATCATCATGATACGAACGTTAGTTCTTTTAAAATGTTTTTTCCCCCTATAATATCCTTTATCTTATTATTAGGTGCTATTTGCCTAGAAAATTATATTACTCAATCATGGTTTACAGGTTGGATAAAAATAAGTTGGTATGTAATAGCCTATTTTCCTGTTGGGTTTCCCGTTTTAAAAGAAGCTTTTATAAGCAGTAGGAAAGGTGATTTTTTTTCCGAATTTTTATTAATGTCTATTGCTACTATAGGTGCATTTGCCATAAATGAATTTCCAGAAGGTGTAGCCGTTATGCTTTTTTATTCCGTTGGAGAAGTATTTCAAACTTTAGCTGTTACCAGAGCTAAAACTAATATTAAATTATTATTAGATCAGAGACCCGATGAGGTAACCATTGTTGAAAATAATATTTCAAGAATTATAAAAGCTTCTCAAGCCAAAATAGGGGATATAGTGCAATTAAAACCAGGAGAAAAATTAGGTTTAGATGGTGAGCTCCTTTCTGAAAAAGCAGCTTTTGATACAGCTGCACTAACTGGAGAAAGTAAACCTGATACAAAATCAAAAGGAGAAATAGTTTTAGCAGGTATGATAAACCTAAACAGAGTTGTACAAGTTAAAGTAACGACTGATTACAAAAATAGTAAATTGTCTAAAATCCTTGAATTAGTGCAAAATGCGACTCAACAAAAGGCTCCAACCGAGTTGTTTATCAGAAAATTTGCAAAACTGTATACTCCTATTGTGGTTTTGTTAGCTGTTTTAATTTGTATTATCCCGATTTGCTTTGTTCCTAATTATGTATTGAGTGATTGGTTGTACAGAGCCCTAGTATTTTTAGTGATTTCGTGTCCATGTGCATTGGTTATAAGCATTCCTCTAGGATATTTTGGAGGCATTGGAGCTGCTTCTAAAAATGGGATATTATTTAAAGGGAGTAATTTTTTAGACAGTATTGCTAATATTCAAAATGTAGTAATGGATAAAACAGGAACTATGACTGAAGGTGTTTTTAAGGTTCAAGAAGTTTCTTTTAATTCTAATTTCAACAAAAATGAAATTTTAGAAATGGTAAACGCTCTTGAGAGTCAAAGTACACATCCTGTGGCTTCCGCTATTCAGCAATATGTTGGTAAAATAAATCCTTCTATTGTATTGCAAAATGTAGAAGAAATAGCAGGTCATGGATTAAAAGCATCTGTAAATGGAAAAGAATTATTAGTAGGTAATTTTAAATTAATGGATAAATTTAATATTTCATATAATATAAACCCTGATTATATTATTTATACCTTGATTGCAGTGGCTTATGATCAACATTTTGTAGGGTATCTTACAATAGCGGATAGTATCAAAAAAGATGCACAAATTACAATTGACAAACTCAAATTTTTAGGTGTAAAAACGACTATGTTAAGTGGCGATAAGAATACGGTGGTAAAATTTGTAGCTTCTAAATTAGGAATTACTAAATCATTTGGTGATTTATTGCCTGAGGATAAGGTAAATAAAGTAAAAGAAATTATAGATCAAAATGAAACCGTGGCTTTTGTAGGTGATGGTGTAAATGATGCACCAGTAATTGCTATAAGTAATATTGGAATTGCTATGGGAGGTCTAGGAAGCGATGCTGCTATAGAAACAGCTGATATTGTTATTCAGGATGATATGCCTAGTAAAATTCCTATGGCAATAGAAATTGGAAAACAAACTAAAAAAGTTGTTTGGCAAAATATTAGTTTAGCTTTCTTTGTAAAAAGTGTTGTCTTAATACTTGGAGCAGGTGGTTTGGCTACCATGTGGGAAGCTGTTTTTGCAGATGTTGGAGTTGCTTTATTAGCTATTTTAAATGCTATTAGGATTCAACAAATGAAATTTACAGCTTAAATTAGAAATTATAAGTTGGACTAGGTTCTTTTCAATTAAATGTACCCCGAACCCTTAACACTCTTTATTTTGGGGTTGTGTTTTTTTAATAAAACAAAACAAAAATTGAAGTGTAGAACCTAGTTCACAACTTTTTTATAAAGCATAGTTACCCCATGATTTATAAACACTAATCAATAGATTATAAAATCTATTTTCTAAGGCAATATCAGAAAGTTTAGAACTTACTAAAGCGTTTTCTCGGGTATTAATAAGAAATAAAGAACTTTCTCCTATGGTAAACAAACGCTCTTCTGCTGACAGCATTTTTTCAAAATCAGACACCAATTTTTTGTTAATTTGAAGTTGTTTTTCTAATGATATTCGCTCTTGATTTAATGCTTCTATTTTGTTTTTTATTTGTTGTTTTTCAAACTGTAAACTAAATTGTATGTCTTGTACTTTTAATTTAGCTAATTTTAAACTTCCTCTTTCTTTTCTTAGAAATAAAGGCATTGTAAGATTTACGCCTAATTTATAATCTTGAAAGCGATACTTTGTAAAATAATCTGGTTCTGAAAGATAATGGTAACTAACATCTAACTTAGGTAAAAGAGCATTGGCTTTTAAACGTTGTTCTATGATTAACATATCTATTTTAGCATTTAATGCTTTTATTTTTGGATGGTTTTCAATAGTCCAATTATTCCATTGAATTTTTGACAAAGTATTCCGTATTGTTTTTTCTAATTCAATTTCAGGATAAAGAGTATCTTCTATTTCTAATGGAATATTGTCTTCCATCCAAATATAATTCGAGACTTCTAGTTTAGCTTTTGTTAATTTTAATTTAGCCTCTTCTAGATTTAGTTGTCGGTTTCTTACTGTTATTCCTGCTTCTATACTGTCTATAGCGGGTTTATCGCCTTGTTCTATGAGTTTTTCAACTCCTTTAAAACGGATGGAAGCATTTTTTAGATAAGATTCATATAGTTGTACTTCGTTATAAATACGTTTCCAATTAAAATAACTTACGGATGCTTCATATAATATTTCTAAAGCTTGTAAATCACGTTCAGCGGTATTAAGTGTAAGGGCTATTTTGGCTTTACGAATATCAACCATTCGTTGGTTTATAAATAAACCTTGTCCAATGGGCACATTAATACCAAGAGAAGTTAAGCCTTTATTAGGTGTTGTCATTTCTGGATTTACAAAAAGACCTTCACTATTATTAAACGCTGCTTTTAGCTCTATTCCGTACCAAGTTGGAATTTTAAAACTGCTACTAAAAAGGGCATAATAATTTTTGTTTTTAAAATTCTTTTGATCAAAATCAACTTCTATTTTTGGATCAAAAGCACCACGTGCTTGCATTAATAAGGCTTCTGATTCGGATATGTTTAAATTGGCTTGTTTAACTAATGGATGGTATTTTTTTACATAACCTAAAAACTCCGTATAGGTGAGTTCTTTGTTTTGTGCATTCATTAGTATCGGAATTAAAAAAAGTATTAAAAATAGTTGTTTCATTATTTTTTCTTTTCTTCTTTGTTTTTCTTTTCTACTTTATAAAAATTAGGAGGGAAACCGTTTAAAGTTCTCCAAATTTCAAACCAAATAGGGACATCATTTAGCAAAGCTAATGTTTTAACTCCCGCTCCTATGCTCAATAAAGTAGGCCATTCTTTATCTTTTGGATCAGGTGCTATGAGAACCCTATATTTGCCATTATCACTAATAAAATTTTCTTTAGCTACAATAACACCTCCAAAAGTACCATAAGAGGCATCAGGCCATCCGCTAAACACAATAGTAGGCCATCCATCAAACCATACGCGAACTTTTTCTCCTTTATTTACTAAAGGAAAATCAATCGGGTCTATGTAGGTTTCTACTGCAATTTCAAAATTGGCAGGCATTATACTGACAATAGAGGTTCCTTCTTTTATTGTTTCTCCCACACCTGATTGTAAAGCTCTATTTACATAACCATCTTGTGGTGCTGTAATGTAATATAGTCCGTTTCGAATGGTATAATTTGCATATTGATTTTTTAATTTATTTACCTGTGCTTCTGTATCATACTTCGAACTCAAGGCGGTTTGTCTGTCACTACTTGCTTTAGCTGTTTTTTCAGCATATTCTGCTTGAATACGATTGAGTTCCATTTGAGCATTTAATACATCATTTTTAGCAGCAATGTATTTATTTTCTTGCGTTATTATTTTGGCTTCTACATCTTGAAGTTTTATTCTTTTTTCTTCTACATCTGTTAAAGGTTTTAATCCTTCTTTATTTAAGTTTACTGAACGGTTAAACTGGGTACGAGCGATTTTTAGTTGGGTTTTTACAGCTTCTAGGTCTATACTGTCACTTTTAACTTTTAAGTACGATTGTTTTAGTTTATTTTGGGCTTGTTTGTATTTTAATTTTTTTTCTGCTTCTATGGCATTCATCTGTCCATCTAGAGCTTTTACTTTTTGGCTATAAGATACCGCGGCATTTTCTTTAGCTTTAACCTGATTGCCCGTATTTTGAACTAAATTAGGATCAAAATAATCTTCTTTAATTTCTGAAATATAGACAATTGTATCGCCTTTTTTAACAAAATCGCCTTCTTGTACGAACCATTTTTCTATACGTCCTGCAATAGTTGTTTGAATTTCTTGTGGCCGTTGATTGGGCTTAAGGGTTGTTACGTAGCCTCCTCCTTTTATATTTTGTGTCCAAGGAAGAAAAAGGAATAGGATTAATAAAAATCCGGTTCCTATAAAAATTCGTTTTATGATTTTGTATTGTTCGTTTTGAGCAAATACTTTGGTTGATTTATATTTGTTTAAATCAACTGATTTTTCTATTCTATTGTGTGTTATATTAAGCATAATTTAGACTAAATGACCGTTATCTATAGTAAATATTTTATTGCATTTTTGTTCCCAATATAGGTCTTTACTGATTACAATTAGTGTCCAATCATGTTCATTACTAGTTAGATAATCAATTATTTCTTTAGCGGATTTATCATCTGTTTTGTCTACGGGTTCTTCAAGAAATAAAATTTTAGGTTGTTGGATAATACAGCGTGCTAAAACAATTTTTTGAGTTACTGATGAATTAATCTGCTTACCTTCTGGAAAAAGTTGTGTGTCTAATCCGTTGGGAAGATTTTTAATTACTTCTGTTAATTTTACTCTTTCTAAAACATTTGCTATTTGTTCCATAGTAATTGTAGGATTATTACCCGTAATGTTTTCAAGAATAGTTCCTTCAAATGGCGTTTCATTAAGGGTGATGACCCCTATGATAGCTCTAAACTCTTCTAATGAATATTTCTTGTAATTGACGTTATTAAGATAAATGGTTCCTGAAGTAGGTTCTATTAACCGTGCTAGTAAACGGATAAGGGTTGACTTTCCTGCTCCATTATCTCCTTTAATTAAGATTCTATCTTTTGATTCTATTTTTATATTTATATGAGATAAAGCAGAAGTGTCGGATCCTTTATAGGTTAAAGCTAAATCTTTTGTTTCGATGCTTATAGGACTTTTTCTTTCCAATTTATACAGTCCTTTTTCTATTACGAGTGTTTCAACTTCTTTATCTACAACTGTTCCTAGTTTTTCTAATGAAGTAAGTACATCATAAAATAATTCTAAACCTGAGAATAATTTTTCAACAGCAGTTACAATACTTAAAATAACAATTTCAGCTGCTACGAACTGTCCTATATTCATTTGTTGATTTAGGACTAAAAGACCTCCAATTATTAATAAACCAGCTGTTAATAAAATTTTAAATGCTACTAATTGGATAAATTGTTTACGGAGTATTTTAAAATGACTTTCCCTTTGTTCTAGATATTCATTTACCAATTTATCATTTTTTTCTAAAGAGAATAAAAATAAATTTTGATTTTTAAAACTAATATGATTACGAGCTATTTCTTGTAACCAATGCGCTACTTTATATTTGTATTTAGATTCTTTTAAACTGGTTGCTAATCCCGCTTTGAAATTCATTTGATAAATTAAATACAACAAAACGGTTAATAGGATTCCGAAAAAAATAAAAAAAGAATGATATAAGGATAACAAAACAATGCCAAATAAAATTTGTAATAATGCCGTTGAAATATCTAATAATAATTTTGAAACGCCTTTTTGAATACTTAAGGTATCAAAGAAACGATTGGCTAATTCAGGAGGATATTCATCACGAAATTCGCTTGTTTTTATTCTTGGAAATCGGTAAGCAAATTCAAAAGAAGCACGAACAAATATTTTTTGTTGTAAATTTTCGGTTATTCGAAATTGCATTATTTTCATAGTACCTCCTAAAGCAACTCCTACTATAACTATAAAAACTAAAACAATCCAAGAAGTACTTACTTGTCCTGCTTGTATAAAGTTAATAATAGATTGTATACCTAAGGGCAATGAAAGACTTATTATTCCTGCAAAAATAGCGTATAAAAAAATTTGAGAAATATCCCTTTTATCTAAAGAAATAAGTTTTTTAAATCGTTCAAATGGCGTCATAATATAGTTTTTTTTGCTAAATCAATAAAAAAATCAGAGACTTCGTCTTTTTCATTAAAGTTAGTAATAGTTTTAAAATGTTGCTTTATAAATTGTTGATGTAATGCTCCTTCTACTATAGTAGAAGATAAACTTTTTGCGTATTTATAAGATGGATTTATTTCATTAATAATAGCAACAATCCTATTGATTACTCTCTTATACACTAAAAAATAACCTGATCTATTTTCTTCATCCACTTCTTTTGTTAAAAAGGTTTTAGTAAACTCAGAAACTATAATTCTATTTAAGATAGCTTCATTTATGTGCGGTGTATTAGTGTCATCCTTTGTATCTTGAGAAACTATTTGAATTGCTTTTTCTAACTTTTCTATTGCATCTACAATATTGGCTGTACTAAAAACAATATGATATTCCATCCAACTCCAATACCAAGAAGATAAATATAACATTAACTTATGTTTGTTTTCGAAATAACGATAAATAGAGCTCTCATTAGATTGGATACGTTCACCCAGCTTTTTAAATGTAAATAGTTCAAAACCTATCTCATCAATAAGAAGAATACTATGTTTGATAATTTTTCTTCCTAATTCTGAAGTCTCAGGATCCTTAACGTATAATTTGTTGTTAACCGCTATTTTTAAATTAGAAAAAATATCTTTCATATTTCATGTTTATAACAAATATAGAAATAAAATTAATAGTATTACTGTTAAAAATAAAAGTTTAACTTTTATTTTGGTGTTTTGTTGCAGCAATACAGTGAATCTTGTTAATACCTTTTTATAAAATTAAATACCTTTTTTGTAATTTTGAGTAAAAAGCCCCAATGTTTAAATACAACTACTTGATAATTTGTATTTTTTTATTTCCTATCTATTTATATAGTCAGGAAACGGCTGATTTTTATATCAAAAAAGTGTTACTTTATAAAGAGATAAACCAGGCATCTAATTACAAATTAACAAGTTATAACAACCTAATCATTACAGCTAATCCTAAAAGTTCTTATGGTTATATAGATACTCTTTATAAATTTAAAAGAGGGAATAAAATCATTAAAGAAATTGATTCATCAGATTACCGATTCAAAAAAATAATTTCCAAGCAACATTTGTATCAAGCCGAAAAAATTTCAGTAATCACAAAAA
Organism: Flavobacterium davisii; assembly: GCF_042182265.1. Taxonomy (NCBI): domain Bacteria; kingdom Pseudomonadati; phylum Bacteroidota; class Flavobacteriia; order Flavobacteriales; family Flavobacteriaceae; genus Flavobacterium; species Flavobacterium davisii. Next base: position 393,072 of record NZ_CP097869.1, on the reverse strand, counting down.
AAGATCACAACATAAAGGAAGAAATAATTGCGACGCGCATGGCTGGTTTTAAAGAACCAATAGCTGAATATTTTACACTACAATTACAGCCCTTTAATTTACATCATTCCAAATTAGAAATTGCCGAAAAAGAGTATATAAATCCTATTTCAGAAAAGGGTTTAAAAAAATATGTTTATACTATCACTCGTTATACCTCCGAACAAAATCGCAAACTGATTGAAATAACATTTAGTCCAAAAAAACAAAACGATTTAAACTTAATACAGGGTAAACTTTATATAGATTCTGAAAATTTTAATATTGCTAAAGCGGACTATTATACATTAGGAAAAATTGAATGTCATTCTATTCATCATTATACCTACAACAAAATAGCAAAGAATTGGTTTCCTTTGCATACTCAATTAATTTTAAAAAAAGGAAACAGTAAGCATCCTGTAAAAATTCTGGGTGAGTATATTACTTTTGAAAACTCAGAAAAAAAATACAATCCCACAAGAAAAAAATACGCGACCGATTTTATCGAAATAATCGTTACGACTCAATATTCAGAATTAACTTTAGGGGATTTTCTAATTGATAAAAAATATTTTCCTATAGCATTATCAGATAACGCCAGCAAACGAAAAGAAGCTATTTGGTTTGAATCATTTAAAGACTCTATTGATAAACGAAGTTTGCCTACCTATCTTTCTTTAGATAGCTTAATAGAAACTCGAAAATATGAGCATAAACTCAAAATTGGGCGTAAAATTATTAAAGGATACTATCCTATAGGTTTCTTTGATCTGGATTTACGATATCTTTTTAAATATAATAATCACGAAGGAATACGTTTAGGAGCAGGTGGCATTACCAATGATCATTTTTCTAAATTTCTTAAAACAGAGGCTTATTTTGGCTACGGAACTAAAGATTATGATTTTAAGAAAGGGGCTTCAGTAGCTTTCTTACTAGGTCGTACTTCTGAATCATGGATTGGTTTGGGTTACCAAGATGATGTAGCAGAAATAGCTAATGAGTATCTTGAAATAGACAAAAAAATATTTAAAATTTACGATTCACGTCCTTTTAACCTAACTACCTTTTACAATCATCGTACTTTTAGAGCTTTTATAGAAAATAAAATAATTCCTAAAACAGAGTCTATTCTTCAAATAACAAAAAGTAATATTATCCCTTTATTTAAGTATCATTACGAGCTAGATGGTAAGGCTTATAAAGAATTTTATTTGGATGCGTTTACCTTTTCCTTGCAATGGAATCCTTTTAGTCAATACATGCAAACTCCTAGTGGTAGAATTGAGTATAAAAAGGAATATCCTACGTTTACCTTTCAATTTTCCAAAACACTCCCTAATTCAATGAATGAATTATTTCGATATACGCGATATGATTTTCGATTTGAATATCAAAAGAGAGTGTTCAATAATCATAAAATTGATTTTCAATTAGAAATGGGTTATATAAACGGTAGAGTTCCTATCACGCATTTATATAATCATTCTCCTAACAATTTGCAAAAAGAAAAAATAATAGAGCGAATTAATTTTGCCGGTAGCGATAGTTTTGAAACAATGTTTTTTAACGAATTTTTTTCAAATAAACAGTTTTATAGTCATATTCAATATGAGTTTCCAAAATGGGAAATCAGCAGGCAAATAAAACCTGTTTTTAATACTGTTTTAAGATATGGAATAGGAAATCTTAATTCAAAGAATAATCATAAAGAAATTGTATTCAAAACACTCGAAAAAGGGTATTGGGAATCAGGTATAGAAATAACCCAAATCTATAATGGTTTAGGAATATCCAGCTTTTACAGATTTGGGCCTAATCAGTTACCTACTTTTAAAGATAATTTAGCTATAAAACTAAGTTTGCTAATTGATTTAGGGTTTGATAATTAATACCGATGGTAAATTGCTTAACCATAAATTGTTAGATGCAACTAATTTTTTCCAACTTTCAAGACTGATTAACATCAAATCTTGTTTCACTAAAAAGGCTTTTTGAACTTGATCCTCTTTAACTATTGAAATATTATCTGGAAATTCTCTGTCTAATGACTCAATTGCGTTTTTTATTAAATAATTATTTTCTAGTTGATATTTTACATCTACTACATTTACCTTAGAGTTATTATTATAAACAAACTTTTGGATATAGTCTACCAAAAAAGCATCTTCTGAACAAAAGAAAGGAACAAAAATTTTATCTAAAGATTGTAATTCATTATCAGCTAATATTCCCAGAGGTGTTTTATTCTTAGAAATTATTTGTTCTGTCCTTTCATCAAATATAGAATTAGCAAACAATCCTTCTTTACCGGTTAACTTGTCTAATAAACGATCTGGATTGATTAATCGAGTGGTAAAGCCTATTACTTTTCCTAAAAGAGAACCTTCAAAAATCGATTTTCCTAGACCAACTAGCAATAAATCATAATCTCCTTTTCCTGCTACTTCAGCAATATCCGTTTCTATATCCACAGTTGCCTTAAAAATAGTAGATATTTCTTGGCTTAAATTTTTAGATTCTTCTAAAATAGGAACAAACGATTCTTTTTCATATTCTTCCGTATTATATCCGTGCATTTCATCACTTACAGAAAGGTGCATAGCAGTAATAACAGAACTTTCCTTTTGTTTTTTAGTTAAAGCATTTGCTACTTTTAATAATGATTTTCCTTTTTCATGATTTCCAAAAGAAATTAATATTTTGAATTTATATCCTCCTTCTATTATTTCCGGAAGAATTTTATCTTTTGTTCTAAAAATAAAATTAATTAAATCTAAAGCAGGTCCTGTCATGAAGGTGGTTACTAAAGCCATAATAACCATCATCGTAAAAATTTCGGAAGTAAGTACTCCTAAATCATATCCTATATTTAGTACGACTAATTCCATTAGACCGCGCGTATTCATAAGAGCACCTATTACCAAACTATCTTTCCATGTTTGTCCGACAAATTTAGAAGTTAGGGCACCTCCAATAAATTTACCGGTTACAGCAACCAAAATAATAAAACCCGTTATTTTCCATAAATAGGGTTCATTAATAAGACCTATTTGTGTTCTTAATCCTGTAAATACAAAAAATAAAGGAAGTAATAATATTAAAGATACATCTTCAACCTTATCAATAAAAATATGCCTAAACTTAGCAATATCTGGCATAATAGCACCTGTCATAAAAGCGCCAAATAAAGCATGAATTCCTATTATTTCAGTACAATATGAAGAGATAATTAAGGTTAAAAAGAAAATGGCTACTACAGGTTTACTCAAACTTTCGCTTTTTGAATATAAATCTCCCACTCGCTTTAAAAATGGTTTAACTAGAAATAACATAATCAAAACATAAACAGCAGCTAATGCAATTATGTACAATGAACTAGCAAAAGTACCCGCTTTTACGATAGCAATAACCGCAGCTAATAAACACCAAGCTGTTATATCATCAGCTGCTGCACAAGTAATTACAATTGTACCTAATTTTGTCTTATGCAAGCCTCTTTCTTGTACTATACGTGCCAAAACAGGAAATGCCGTAATACTCATAGCAATACCTAAAAACAAAGCAAAAGACAAAAACTCTACTCCTTGTGGTGCAAATTTGTGATAAACGAAATAGGCTAATACCATTCCTAATGCAAAAGGAATAATGATACTGGCATGACTTATTACTACAGCATCATTAGCTTTGTTTTTTAAAACCTTCAAGTCTAATTCCATCCCTATCACAAACATAAAAAGGATTAAACCTATTTGACTTAAAAACTGTAGGTTTCCTAAAGATTCCGCAGGAAAAATTAGGGCTGTAAATTCTGGAAAATACATTCCTACGACAGAAGGACCTAAAAATATCCCTGCAATAATTTCACCTATTACAGATGGTTGGCCTATTTTTCTAAAAATCCAACCAAAAAAACGAGCTACGATAACTATTGTTATAATTTGTGCCAATAAAATAGCTAAAGGATGTTTTACATTATGAATAAGTGATTCTAAAAATTGACCCCATAGTGTATGACCCGAATTAGGAGCTATAACTTTCCGTCCTATTTCCAAATTTTTCCCTTGTTGTACAATCCAATACATCAAAGCAGTAAACACTCCCGTAACGGTAAAATAAAAAATAGCGTTTTTAAGTTTTTTCATTTTTTATAAATACATAATCCTTACAAATATGCTAAAATATGTATTCAAATAAAATAATAATTATAATATTTAATTAAAAAATAATGCTACAAAATTTGATCCATAAAAGTTAGACAAATTGACTAAAAAAATAGAATTGGTTTTTCTAAATTTGTAATCGCTTTTATAGAATATGAAAAAATTATTAAGCCTCGGTTTTTGGGAATTAATTGCCCGACTTATTTTACGTAACAAAATGATCGTTCTTTCGATTGTTATTGCATTAACAATAGGATTAGCTTTTCAGTGGAAATACATACGCTTTACTCAAACAGAAGCTAATTTAATACCACAAAATGATAAGATAAATATTGATTATACACATTTTTTAAAGACGTTTGGAGAAGAAGGTAATCTTATAGTTATTGCTACAAAAGATACTAAACTATTTACTCCCAAGATCTTTAAAGCTTGGAGTAATATGATCAATAACATTCAAAAACATTCAGAGGTAGATTTAATTATTTCTCCAGACAATCTAAAAACACTTATAAAAGATGATGCAAAGCATACTTTTAAATTAAAAAATCTTATTGATCCCAGTCAAACCAATAAGCAAAGTTATTTAACAAATATTAAAAAACAATTATTCGATAGCCTTCCTTTCTATGAGGGTTTGTTATACAACAAAAAATCAGGAGCTATTCGTTCTGCTATTTATATAGATAAGAAAATTGTTAACACCAAAAAACGAAAAGACTACGTTCTTCAAAAGCTCATCCCTGAACTAGAAAAATTCGAAAAAACAACAGGCATTACACTTCATAAATCAGGTATGCCTTACATACGTACACTAAACGCTAAAACCATTATTGATGAAATTGGTCTTTTTATAGGAGCTGCCTTATTAGTTACAGGACTTATCTTCTTTTTCTTTTTTCGTTCTTTTCGCGCTACTGCCATTTCACTTTTAATAGTGATAATTGGCGTTATGTGGTCCTTTGGATTATTAGGTTTACTAAACTACGAAATAACCGTTTTAACAGCTCTAGTTCCCACACTTGTAATTGTTATTGGTATACCCAATTGTATTTTTTTAATAAATAAATACCATCAAGAATATTACAAACACAAAAACAAAACAAAAGCATTACAACGCGTCATAACAAAAACAGGTACTGCAACCTTAATGACAAATTTAACAACCGCCTTTGGTTTTGCCACCTTTATTGCGACAAACAATTCATTATTGGTAGAATTTGGCGTTATTACTTCTATTAATATATTGGCTATTTACATACTATGTATACTTATTATACCCGTATTTTTTAGCTATATTCCTGCTCCCATTTCAAGACATTTAGGACACCTGGAAAGAGAGTACTTAACCTCCTTCTTTAAATGGATTATTAATACCGTAAAACATAATAAAGTAGGAGTATACACCGTTTCGCTTTGCTTGTTAATCATTGGGATGATTGGAATTCATAAAATCAAAATATCAGGCTCCATAATAGAAGACATGCCTAAAAAAACTGCTTTTTTTGATGATATTCGCTTCTTTGAAAAAGAATTTGATGGGGTGATGCCTTTAGAAATTATGATAGATACTAAGCGTAAAAAAGGCATTATGAAACTTTCCATGCTTAAACGTATGGAAGAACTTGAAGAAACAATTCTTGAAATTCCTGAATTATCAAAACCTCTTTCTATTGTTAATTTAATAAAATATTCGAAACAAGCTTACTATAACGGAAATCCTAATTTTTACGAATTACCAACAACTCAAGAGCAAGCCTTTATCCTTTCTTATGCAAAAAATGCAACTAAAAATGCGAAAGAAAATATAATGAAAAGTTATGTAGATTCAACAGGACAATACGCCCGTATAACTACTTTCATAAAAGATGAAAATGGAGAAAAAATGCAAGCAATTGAAACCCAATTACGTGCCAAAATTGATAAATTATTTCCATCTCCTCGTTATGAAGTTATCATTACAGGCAAACCATCTGTATTTCAAAAAGGAACTCAATATTTATTAGACAACCTACTTTCTTCTTTATTAATGGCATTTGCCCTGACAGCTGCATTAGTAGCCCTAATGTTTCGTTCATTTAAAATGGTATTAGTATCTATTATTCCTAATTTACTACCATTACTAATGACCGCAGGATTAATGGGGTTTTTAGGGATTCCATTAAAGCCCTCTACCATTTTAGTTTTTGGAATTGCCTTTGGAATGTCAGTTGACGATACACTACGTTTTTTAGCACAGTACCGTTTAGAACTTTCTCGTAACGATTGGAAAATTAAAAAATCAGTATTTGCTACATTTGACGATGCAGGAATTAGTATGTTTTATACTTCTATAGTACTTTTCTTTGGATTTTCCGTATTCATGCTGTCTAGCTTTGGAGGAACTGTAGCTCTTGGAGGACTCGTAGCTTTGACTTTAAGTTTTGGTATGCTATCTAATTTAGTTTTACTCCCTTCATTAGTCCTTTCATTAAACAAAACATTAGCTAACAAACAAGAATTGCCAAAACCTATCATCGACATATTAGAAATCAGTGATGAGGAAGTAGATGCCGCAGAAAAAAATAGTTAAATATCATTCTAAAAGAGTATTAATAGCAACCTTAAAAATGAATAATTGTAATAAACAACAGAAAATAAATGGTCTATTCTAAACACAATACATAACGACCTAAAAATTATAAAAGAATTAGATTATGATCAATATGGTTTTGTTTAAAAGGATTAAACCCGATTACACGTTAGAAATTTATTACAGATAAAAAAGAGGCTTTGATTTAAAAAAATAAACATGTTATTCGAGCCATGTGACTTGCTTCGTCTATTCGAGTAAAGCTTTTGGGTCTTTTTATGGTCGAAATGATAAGATTGCAAGCTTTTAGGACATGCGTTAAGTGACTACTTTTAAAATATTCATATCTACGAGAAAAAATTGCGGTGTTTTTTACTCTATTTGTTTCATCATAAAATCTATCACATAATCTGAGTCAAAACGACGTTGATTTACAGAAAACCAACCCCAAAAAAATAATAAAAAACAGACAAAACACATTTAGGCGTTTTTTTACTAAATATAATGTATTCCATATAACAGCAAACTTTCGCTTTTAACTCAAATCCACTATATTTGCACATTATAGTTAAAAGCGTTATTAGAATTTTTTAATAAATTCTAAAACTTAATATCAGATATTTAAAATGAAACACACCTTAATTAAAGATTTACTAAACAGCACGAAGACATTACATGAAGTGACTGCTAAAGGATGGGTAAGAACTTTTAGAAACAACCAGTTCATTGCTTTAAATGATGGTTCAACTATTCATAATATCCAATGTGTCGTTGATTTTGAAAATACAGCTGAAGCAACTTTAAAAAGAATTACTACTGGAACATCAGTAGCTGTTACTGGAGAATTGGTAGAAAGCCGTGGTTCAGGTCAAAAATACGAAATTCAAGTTACTAAATTGGAAATTTTAGGCGATAGTGATCCAGAAAAATTCCCAATGCAGCCAAAAAAACACTCATTAGAATTCTTACGAGAAAATGCACATTTACGCATTCGTACGAATACTTTTGGAGCTATTATGCGCGTTCGATCAGCTTTATCATTTGCCGTTCATCAATATTTTCAACAAAAAGGATTTTACTACGTAAATACACCTATCATTACAGGTTCTGATGCAGAAGGGGCAGGAGAAATGTTCCGTGTAACAGCTTTGCCTTTTGAAAACACGCCTAAAAATGAAGATGGAACAATCAACTTTAAAGAAGATTTCTTTGGTAGAGAAACAAACTTAACAGTATCAGGTCAGTTAGAAGGAGAGGCATACGCAATGGCATTAGGTCAAATTTACACCTTTGGACCTACATTCCGTGCAGAAAACTCAAATACTTCTCGTCATTTAGCTGAATTTTGGATGATAGAACCAGAAGTAGCTTTCAATGACCTAGCTGATAACATGGATTTAGCAGAAGATTTTATCAAATATGTGATTAAATATGCTGTTGAGAATTGTTCAGATGACCTAAAATTCTTAGAAACTCGTTTGCTAGACGAAGAAAAACAAAAACCTCTAGCGGAACGTAGTGAAATGGCTTTATTGGAAAAATTAAGTTTTGTTTTGGACAATAATTTCAAACGTGTTTCATATACAGAAGCAATTGATATCCTAAAAGATTCAACCCCTAATAAAAAGAAAAAATTCCAATATTTAATAGAAGAATGGGGGGCCGACTTACAAAGTGAACACGAACGTTTTTTAGTTGAAAAACATTTTAAATGTCCTGTAATACTTTTTGATTATCCAGCAAAAATAAAAGCATTCTATATGCGCTTAAACGAAAATACAGAGCCTGGAAAAGAAACAGTACGGGCAATGGATATCTTATTCCCAGGAATAGGAGAAATCGTAGGAGGTTCACAAAGAGAAGAACGTTTAGATGTTTTAATTGAAAAAATGAAAACATTAGGTATCCATGAAGAAGAACTATGGTGGTATTTAGATACGCGCCGTTTTGGTTCTGCCGTTCACTCAGGTTTTGGATTAGGTTTTGAACGTTTAGTGCTATTCGTAACAGGTATGACTAATATTCGTGACGTGATTCCTTTTCCAAGAACCCCACAAAATGCTGAATTCTAATAAATAATAGATTCGTTGATTTGGTTATTAACTTAATATAATAACCAAATCAACAAATAATCGAATACTAAAAATGTTAAAACAAAATTTAAACTTAAAATTATCTCAAAAACTTTCTCCTCAACAAATCCAGTTGATGAAATTAATTCAATTGCCTACTCAGGCTTTTGAACAACGTTTGATGGAAGAAATGAACGAAAATCCAGCTTTAGAAGGAGGAATCGTAGAAGATGAAGAAAAGTTTGAAAAAGACGAATTTGATACCGATGAATATGATGATTTTGATGATTCAGAAAGCATTGATGCCAATGATATCAATATAGATGAATATTTAAGCAACGACGAAACACCAGACTATAAAACACAAAGTAATAACTATAGTGATGATGAGGAGGAATATGAAGCCCCTTTTGTTGCCCCCGTTAGCTTTCATCAAGATTTAATTAATCAGCTCAATACATTTGTTTTAACAGACGAAGAAAATGATATAGCCGAATTTTTAATTGGTAGTATGGATGATGATGGGTACTTACGTAGAAGTATCATTGATATCGTAGACGATATGGCATTTACTCAAGCTATTTATACGGATGAGACACGTGTTAACAAAATCCTTTGTTCTATTATTCATGAATTAGAGCCTTCAGGTGTAGGAGCTCGCGATTTACAAGAATGCTTGTTGCTCCAATTGAAACATAAGACCCCAACAGAATCAGTTGAATTAGCCATTAAAATAATTGAGGAGCAATTTGATTCGTTTACAAAAAAACACTACGAAAAATTACTCCAAAAACACAACGTCTCCAAAGAACATTTAAAAAAAGCAATTGATGAAATTGAAAAACTTAATCCAAAACCAGGAGGTGCTTTTACGGGGAATACTAAAATAACAGAACATATAGTTCCTGATTTTACGATTCGGATCAATGATGATGAATTAGAGTTAACTATAAATGGTAGAAATGCTCCAGAACTTCACGTTTCTAAAGATTATCAAGAAATGATGAAGACATATAAAGACTCTAAAGAAAAATCAAATGCACAACGTGACGCTGTTCAATTCATTAAACAAAAATTAGATTCAGCTAAATGGTTTATTGATGCTATCAAACAACGTCAAGAAACCTTATATGTCACCATGAATGCCATTATGCACTTCCAAAAAGAATATTTTTTAGAAGGAGATGAGACAAAATTAAAGCCCATGATCCTAAAAGACATTGCGGATATGATTGGCTTAGATATTTCTACCGTTTCCCGTGTGGCTAATAGTAAATATGTAGATACACCTTACGGAACTAAATTACTTAAAGATTTCTTTAGTGAAGCCATGATGAATGATCAAGGAGAAGAAGTATCGACTATTGAAATCAAAAAAATTTTGCAACAAGTTATTAAAGAAGAAAACAAAAACAAACCTCTTCCTGATGATCAATTAGCTGTTATTTTAAAGGAAAGAGGATATCCTATTGCAAGAAGAACAGTAGCCAAATATCGAGAACAGTTAGATATACCCGTTGCAAGAATGCGTAAAAAAATTTAACCCCAATTTCAAGAAAGTATTGTTCTTTTACAAATGAGAGCTAACTTGCACTTGCGAGCGAAGCCTATGCAAAAAATGGTGAATTTATCCCTCCCAAATTTTGGCTGAAATCTAAAAAGGCTTCCATTTGAAAGCCCTTTGAGACAATCAATGATCAAACACCATGTTATCTCGTATAGAATAATTTTAGCTAAGTTAGATAGAATGCCGCATTAGACTTCATGAGCGAGATGAAAAACAAAAAATGAACATTTTTTATAGATAGGGAAGAAAAGCCGTAATCTAGTCGTAGTTTGTCACTTGAACCCAAGGGAGAAATTACATTATTTAATGTATGTGATTTTGTTCCTATTTTATAAACGATAAAAATATGAACCTTTAAGACAGCCCTAATGCAATAAAAAAGTACGCTTTTTAGATTTAACCCAGATTTCAAGAAAGTATTGTTCTTTGACAAATGAGAGCTAACTTGCACTTGCGAGCAAAGCCTATGTAAAAAATGATGAATTTATCCCCTCCAAATTTTGGCTGAAATGTAAAAAGGCTTCCAAATGGAAGCCCTTTAAGACAATCAATGATCAAACATCATGTTATCTCGTATAGAATAATTTTAGCTAAGATATTACATTTCCTCGCATTTTAATAAAAAGAAAATTTATGAAAAGTTTCGAAAAAATGCGAATTGTAAATCCCAATGTGGCAGCAATTAATGTCGGATCACATTCTCATTTTGTAGCCATAGGACAAGATAAAATCAAATTAGAGATTTTAATTTTTATCAATTACTTAAAATAAGTTAGATAGAATTACGCATTAGACCCGAGCGTAGCGAATAGACGAAGTAAATCTATTCCACTTTATTTTTCTTCCAATTCAAGCACGGACTCAAATTTTAATCATCAAAATAGTTCACTATTTCTTCTTCTAAAATTTTCCGTGAGCACTTGAATTTATTAAAAAATTTTGTTTCACAACGAAGTCTAATGCGGAATCTGGGTTTAAATTTCTTCTTTATTTGTAATAAATTTCTAAAGCATAATTTACATTAAATATAAACCCCGTTTTTAAGGATTTTGTCCTCAAAACGGGGTTTAAAGTTAGAATCAAGTAATTTTTGAGTTTTGATTTTATTCTTAATGTTTTCAAATCCTCATGATAACCTCTTATAGCTAATGAAATAAAAAGGATTATGTTAATTCTCTATTTTATGATCCATAAAAGTATAATAAGTATTCTTGTATCCTGTAAGCTTAGTGCCTGTAAACCTTATGCTATCACCTACAAATTCATATTCATATTCATCTACATTTCCTTCTGTATTTAGAATTTCATAAAATCTACCATTTTCTACCCACCAAGTTCCTGTTTTATTAGTTTCATTAACATTGTCCTTTTCATCTATAAAAACGAAAGAAAACACACAACTGCCATTAGCAAAACGACATGTTCGCCACTGTTTACTAATCCCTTTTTCCAACTGTTCGACTTCTGTTCCTTCCCAACAACCAACAAATCTATGATCTATTTTAGTATCTAGTTGAGCAAGACCAATACTCGTGCTCAATAACGCCATCAATAAAAACAATATTTTCTTCATCACATAGATTTTTTAGCAGCTTCCCTTCAACTAGGACTCTAAGGTTATTACTAATTAAAATAATGTTTTTTAGTTTAAATTTATTTATGTCACAATATATGCTTTTTTTTCATTTTAGATGCTGTTCCGTTATTATTTTTTTTAATCAATACATTGATTTTGTTTATATATTACCTAAAAGAATTTATAATAAATTGCCAACGCATAGTCTGGTATAAAATACAGAAGATTATCTTAGGTCTATTTTCATTATAATCATAGGATTACATAATCAAAAAATGAAAGGGATTACCGATAGAATCTTCGGATAAACGAGTCTTTGATTTTTGCCTCTAATAAAATTTAAAAGCCCAGGAAAAAAATAGACTAGACTTTTAAATTAAGGTAAAGGCTTATGACAAATAGAAAGAATTGTAATGATTGAACTCTCTAAAAATAGATACAGAGTCAGACAAACCAAACGTTTAGTTTGTTATTTTAACGATAGTTTGAACTTTTTTAGGCAATGATAAGATTACGATCTTTTAGAGCAGTCTCCTAACATTTTGTATCTAAAAAACTACATTGGTAAATACACCACTTTTTTTGTTTCAAAAAAATCTTCCGAAAAAAAATCCGCTATGTTATATTGAATCGATTCTGGAAAATCTTGTAGTTCTTCACTCAAATCGCCTCCTTTCAAATATAAGATACCATTAGCTCTTTCGGGATGACGGTTGTTTTTTTTGGTTTTTCCTTTTACCCATTCTACAAAATCGGGCATATTTGTCACAGCACGACTTACAATAAAATCAAATTTATCATTAACAGTATGGGCTCTTTTTTGTTCTGCTTTTAAATTTTTTAGCCCAATATCCTCTGCAATCGCATTTACGACCTTTATTTTTTTAGCAATTACATCAATTAAATAAAAATTGGTTTCAGGAAACAAAATAGCTAAAGGTATTCCTGGAAAACCCCCCCCTGTTCCTACATCCATAACAGTGCTGCCAGGTTTGAACTCTTGGATTTTAGCTATTGCCATGGAATGTAAAATATGTTTTTCATATAATTCATCAATATCTTTTCTAGAAATGACATTGATTTTGGAATTCCAATCTTCATACAAAGCTTTTAATGCTTGAAATTGGTTGATTTGTAGTTCTGATAAGTTAGGAAAATAGGTAAGGATTTGCTCCATTTTTATTTTTTTTGACAAAATTAAACAATTTACTGTTTAAAAATTCTTTCTTTTCGTTATCAATTCAATTTATTAATAATTAAATTTGAAAACATTTTTAATAATTATGCAGACAAAAGAACCTATTTTCTCTAGAACTGATTCGATGAAGTTCTTTAGAACCTTAAACACAAGAGTAAATAACTACTTTAAGGAAAATAATATACAAAAAACTGGTAACTGGAAACTTTATTTAAAGACAATAGTAATGTTTACTATTTTTTTAACCCCTTACTTTTTTCTGATCAGTATGCAAATGCCTTTTTGGGCCTATCTATTACTCAATGTAGTTATTGGAGTAGGAATGGCTGGAGTAGGAATGAATGTAATGCACGATGGAAATCACGGATCTTATTCCTCTAAACAATGGTTAAATAAGATAATGGGGGGAAGTATTTACATATTAGCAGGAAATGTATATAACTGGCAAGTTCAGCACAACGTATTACACCATACTTATACAAATATTCCAGGGCATGATGAAGACCTAGAAGCAGGGCGTATTTTACGTTTTAGTAAGCAAGCAAAGTGGCATCGTTTTCATAAATTTCAACATTATTATTCTATCTTTCTTTATGGATTATTAACCTTTAATTGGGCTATTACAACCGATTTTCTTCAAATGAAGCGTTATCTAAAACGCAAATTGTCGTATGGTGAATTTATAAATCCAGCGATTCGTTGGACAACGCTAATTGTTACTAAAATTATTTATTTTTCTATCTGGTTAGTAATCCCTATAGTTTTAGGAATTACTTGGTGGAAAGTAGTATTAGGTTTTGTTGTTATGCACTATACCGCGGGATTAATATTAAGCGTTATCTTTCAATTAGCTCACGTAATAGAAGATACAGAAACACCAGTGCCTAATGTAGAAGGCGAAATGGAAAACACTTGGGCTATTCATCAATTATTTACAACTGTAAATTTTGCGCCTAAAAACTGGTTAATTAATTGGTATACAGGAGGATTAAATCATCAAATTGAACATCACATTTTTCCGAATATCAGTCATATTCATTATGGTAAAATTGCTGAAATAGTAAAACAGACAGCTAGAGAATGTAATTTGCCATATTACGAATATAAAACAACTAGAGCTGCCATTATTTCTCACTTTAAACATTTAAAAGAATTAGGGCAAAAACCACAAATAGCTTAAAGAGTCTATAAACAAAAAACATAAAAATAGTTAGGGGGTATAAAATCTTTACAGATTCAAAAATAAAGACAACCAACCAATTAATAATATTTTCAACACAATGAATACTATTTTATCAGAAAGAATTAACAATTTAGCGGTCTCTCAAACGTTAGCAATGGCTGCTTTAGCAAGAGAATTAAAAGCACAAGGAAAAGACATTATCAGCTTAAGTTTAGGTGAGCCCGATTTTAATACACCCGATTTTATAAAAGAAGCCGCTAAAAAAGCAATTGATGATAATTATTCCGCCTATCCGCCAGTAGAAGGATATTTGGATCTAAAAGAAGCAATATGTGCCAAGTTTAAAAGAGATAATAATTTGCACTATACACCCACTCAAATTGTTGTTTCCACAGGAGCTAAACAATCGTTATATAACATTGCGCAAGTAATGTTAAACAATGGAGATGAGGTAATCCTACCAGCACCTTATTGGGTATCTTATTTTGAAATTATAAAACTTTCAGGAGGAGTACCTGTAGAAGTGCCGACATCAGTAGCATCTAATTTTAAAATGACACCAGACCAGTTAGAAGCAGCCATTACTCCTAAAACGAAGATGATGTGGTTTAGTTCTCCTTGTAACCCTTCTGGTTCTGTTTATAGTAAAGAAGAATTAGAAGGATTAGCAGAAGTGTTAAAAAAACATCCTAATATCTATGTTGTTTCAGACGAAATTTATGAACATATCAATTATACAGGAAACTATTACAGTATAGGTGCTATTCCAGGAATGGAAAACAATGTTATTACAGTTAATGGAGTAGCAAAAGCATTTGCCATGACAGGATGGCGAATGGGGTACATTGGAGCACCTGAATTTATTGCGAAAGCCTGTACAAAAATGCAAGGTCAAGTTACCAGTGGAGCAAATACTATTGCACAACGCGCAACAAAAGCAGCAGTAGAAGCTAATCCAGAAGCCATTAAATATATGGTAGATTCATTTGAAAAAAGAAGAGGAATAGTATACCAATTATTATCCGAAATTCCAGGGTTTAAACTTACAATGCCAGAAGGTGCTTTTTATTTCTTTCCAGATGTTTCCGAATATTTTGGCAAAACCTTAAGAGGAAAAGAAATAAAAGATGCAAATGATTTCGCTATGTATTTATTAGCAGAAGCAAATGTGGCAACCGTAACAGGAGATGCTTTTGGAAACCCAAATTGTATTCGCTTATCTTATGCTACCAGCGAAGAATTATTAAGAGAAGCTATTAAAAGAATAAGAGAAGCTTTAGCTTAATTCAAATAAAAAATAAGGCCATCCTAAAAAATAGTATTGCTATAGAGTCATCTAGTTCGTCATTTTAACGAAGTAAAAGTTACCATGATTTTGATCATGCAACTTACCTTAATTGTTTACCTTATTTGATCCTAGTTAAAGCAAAACAAGTAAGTAAAGTTAGATAATGTAATACTATTTTTTTGGAGAGCCATTGTAATATTTATCCAACTAGGAATGCAGTCTGTCCTATATATACCAAAATAAACCCAGATTAAAAGATAGACTCTTTGATAAAGAAGGTATTATCTTTCCTTCTGTCATTTAAAAAAAATAAAAAGAAGGTTCACTATATTAACCTTGTTCGTATACAAATTCCTTTTTGAAACATTCTCTCTAGTTTTCAAATATTAAAAGTAAAATTATCCCCCCTTATATATTTTCACTTTTAAAATAATATCTATAAAACATCTTAAAAAAATAGACCCCTTTAAGTTTTTAGTTTAAACCCAAATTTTGGCTGAAATATAAAAAAGCTTCCATTTAGAAGCCCTTTGAGACAATCAATAATCAAACACCATCTTATCTCGTATAGAATAATTTTAGCTAAGTTAGATAGAATTATACAACTCCTCCTTCCCAGAGTAACAAACAAAACAGTGATTTATTTACTATAAAAATGATTCGTAATCTTGTCATTTATAAAATAGAAGCAAAATTACATACCTTAAACAATGAATTTCTCCCTTGATTCGAAGTAACAAACTACAACTGGATTACGCTTTTGTTCCTTTTTTGTCTATTCATCTCACGTATGAAGTCTAATACCAAATTCTAGTTAAAAAACACTAGTAACCACAACTCCTTTTATTATTTACCAATACATTTTTCTTTTTTTATTCAAAAAACAAAGTGAAGCTATTTTTTTAACAAAACATTTGTTTTTTCTTGAAAAACACAGTATATTTGACTCAGTTGTATTTCCATAAATGGTTATTATTATTAAAAAACAAATATACGATGATACCACACAAACAAAACAATTTACCTACATACTTACAAAAACCTAACACCCCCCAATCATTCCTTATATTATTTTTAGGTATCTACATCCCTTGTATTTTTTATTTTTTTTAAATCTTTATAAATATGTCATTTAAATCTAAACTAGTAGTAGCAGGAAAAGAGTACACCGTATTAAACGTAAATTACGGGTTATTTCAAGAAACAGACGCAACAGGTAGACCTTCTACCGTAACAAGAGGAGGTAAAATTGAGTTAACTATTGAAGGAACAGCAGACACTTCGTTCTTTGAGTGGATGACCAATTCTTTTGAAAGAAAAGACGGTAGTGTAAAATTCTTTAAAAGAGATAGCGATGCTGTTTTAAAAGAATTAAAATTCTCAGAAGCTTATGTTGTAAAATTCAGAGAAAACTTCGACTCAACTGGCGTAAACCCATTAACCGAAACCTTTACTATTTCAGCTAAAAAAATTGAATTAGGATCAGGCGCTTACCAAAACGAATGGGTATAACAACACCTAAGAGGCTGTCCTAAAAGGGCACAATCCTGTCATTTCGATTAAAAGAAAAACCAAGAGTTTTACCCAAATAGGAGAAGCAAATCACATATTACTGTGACTTCTCCTATGGTCGAAGTGACAACTAAAGATTGATTTTTGACTTTTCAGACAGCCTCTTTTTTAACCCAGATTTCAAGAAAGTATTGTTCTTTGACAAATGAGAGCTAACTTGCACTTGCGAGCAAAGCCTATGTATAAAATGGTGAATTTATCCCCTCCCAGATTTTGGCTGAAATGTAAAAAGGCTTCCATTTGGAAGCCCTTTGAGACAATCAATGATGAAACACCATGTTATCTCGTATAGAATAATTTAAGCAAAGATATTACATTTCCTCGCATTTTAATAAAAAGATATTTTATGAAAAGTTTCGAAAAAATGCAAATTGTAAATCCCAATGCTGCAGGAATTGATGTTGGGTCACGTTCTCATTTTGTAGCCATAGGACAGGATGAAAATCAAATTAGAGAATTTAATGTTTATCAATCAGGATTATGCGCTTTGGTAGCTTATCTTCAAGAGAACAAGATTCGTAGTGTTGCTTTGGAGTCCACAGGGAGTTATTGGCAATCATTGTTTATGATCTTGCAGGGAAATGGTTTTGAAGTTCTTTTGGTTCAAGGGACTCAAACAAAAAACCTTAAAGCAAAGACAGATGTGAAAGATGCACAATGGATACAGAAACTTCATTCTTTAGGGCTATTACGAGGTTCTTTTTTGCCCTCTGAAACCACTTTGCAGATAAGAACACTTCATAGACATCGTTCTAGTTTGATTGAACAAAGTTCAAGCTTTGTAAACAAAATGCAAAAAGCATTACGTTTAATGAACTTCAGACTCGACGTTGTGATAAGTGACATCACAGGAGTTTCTGGAATAAGAGTAATTGAGATGATACTATCAGGTGAAACTTCAGGTGAAAAATTAGCTGAATATTGCGACAAACGAGTTAAAAAAAGCAAAGAAGAAATAGCCGACGCTTTGCAAGGTAAAATAAACAATGAATACCTACATGAGCTTTCCGATTGTTATGATATTTACAGACTTATTCAAGATAAAATAAAAAACACCGATACTCGTATTGATCAAGTGCTGAAAAATCAAACCAGAGAAATTGTTTTATCAGAAGATATCGAATTGGTAAAGAAACAGAATAAAGGGAAAAACCAACCCAAATTTGATGTACAGAAATATAGTTTAAAACTTTTTGGAGTAGATATCTTTGCTATAGAATCAGTTTGCTCAGGAACCGTTACTAGTTTTTTAGCCGAAATAGGCACCGATATATATAAATTCAAGACCTCCAAGCAATTTGTGAATTGGCTCAGGTTAGCTCCAAATAATAAAATTAGTGGAGGTAAGGTTTTGAGTAGCAGAACTCCAAAAGGGAAAAATAAATTTGCATTGACATTAAGAAATGCGGCAAATACAATTGAAAGAAAAAAAGAAGGTTACCTCGTTATGTTCTTTAAAAGGATTTCTTTTAAAAAAGGAAGAGGTGCTGCAATTACAGCAACAGCAAGAAAAATAGCAGTTATAATTTGGAATATGATAGTCAAAAAACAACATTATATACCAATAAATACAGACCAATATATTCAAGAAATGAAGAATAAAAAAACGATACAAATTAAAAAAATGATTAAAAAATACGGAATCGAAACTACTTCTTTATCAATTCCTTAAATTAAGTTAGATAGAATTCCGGATTAGACTTCGTTGTGAAACAAAATTTTTCAATAAATTCAAGTGCTCACGGAAAATTTTAGAAGAAGAAATAGTCAACTATTTTGATGATTAAAATTGGAGTACGTGCTTGAATTGGAAGAAAAATAAGATGGAATAGATTTACTTCGTCTATTCGCTACGCTCGGGTCTAATGCGTAATCTGGGTTTAATTCCTTCTTTTAAAAACACTATAAAAATTTAAGACATGTCATTTTTAGCCAAATTAGAATTAGACGGTAACACCTATAATATCTTAAACTGCGATTATAATTTCACACAAGAAATAGATGCGACAGGAAAACCACAAGGCATGCCCCAAGGAGGTGAAATCAACATCCGTATAGAAAGCAACGGCAAAACCAACCTACTACAGTGGATGCTAGACCATAGTCAAACCAAAAACGGTACCATTATTTTCTTTCGTAGAGACGCTATGAGCAAATTACAAGAACTAAAATTTGAAAAAGCCTTTTGTGTATCCTTTTCCGAGTTCTTTGATTCCCAAAACAACCAACCCTTACAAATAGCCATGCGACTCATAGCCAAACGTTTTACACTAAACGATACCACCCATGAAAAAAAATGGAAAGACTAACAAAACCAAACAACTAAAAAACACAGACCATGGAAACCTATAACAGCGATTATGGCAGACTCAATCATCCTGATGATCTAGCTAAATACGCCTCCGTTGGCACTTTTAAAGACTTTTTAGCCGATAAATCAAGCCCCTTAGTTTACTGTACCCTAACAGTAGAAGGCAAATCCTTTTTAGAAAAATCCCATTTTGATCTAACACTTGACCAAAAAACCAACGAACACGACACCTTTACTATTGCAACCCGTGCCGATTCCCTAGACAACCAAGAAGCATACATTATGGAAAACTCCAAAAGTTATCTAGGCAAAACCATACACATCCACCTACATCGATTTGGTGAAATAAAACAAACCTTTACAGGCATTATAACCCATCTGAACCTTTTAAAAAAAAATGGATACAGTCAGTTATACATTACAGGACACGCACCGACCATTATGCTAGAACAAGGCTTAGAATGCCAAAGTTTTGAAAACAAAACCCTAGAACAAATCATACAAGAAATAACCGCCGAATATCCAAAAGACAACTTCAACCTAATTACCAAAAACGGCAACACCCAACATGTAATCCCTTACACCGTACAATACAACCAAACCGATTACCAGTTCCTAAAACAATTGGCCATACGCTATGGCGAGTACCTGTATTATGACGGACAAAGCTTGGTATTAGGCAATAAAGTAGGTCCTAAAATAATTGTATTAGAAGAAAACATAGACCTAATACATGTATCTTTTGAACTATCGGTAAAACCACAACAATTTACCTACACCACCTACTATACAGAATCAGGAGACAACCTACAACGAGATAGCGCCTTTGCTCAATTACAAAGCAAATTTAACCCCTACCAACTCGCAGCCCTTAAGGCTTCAAAAGACGTATTTCATAAAAAACCCAACAAACTCTACAATCAAACCGGAATTAGTAGCAAAACAGACCAAGAACTACAAGATGCCGTAAGAAAACAAAAAGAGCTACGCGAAAGCCTTATGGTGGTAAAAGGCAAAAGTAAAGATCCCCAACTCAAACAAGGCGATCTAACCAAGCTAATTGATATTAACGACAAACCGATGGAAACCTATCGGATCATAGAAATCAAACACTTTCATGATGGCAACCAATACTACAACGAATTTGTAGCCATACCCGATTTGTGGACACCTCCTTATTTTGACGACAGTGCTTATCCTAATTGTGAAGAACAAACCGCACGAGTAGTAGACAACAACGACCCTATGGGCATGGGACGTCTACGGGTACAATTTCCATGGCAAGAAAGAAAAAACCAAAAAACCCCTTGGATTAGGTTAATACAACCCCACTCAGGAGCAGGCAAAGGCTTTCATTTTATCCCCGAAATAGGCGAGGAAGTACTGGTTGGTTTTGAAAGTGGCAACGCCGAAAAACCTTTTGTATTAGGTACTCATTATAACGGTGCCGCAACCAGTGGGTATCATACTAGCGGGAATGATGTAAAAGCCATTCATACCCGAAGTGGAACTAAAATTATTCTAAACGATGCCCAAGGCTCTGTTTTTATAGAGGATCCTAGCGGCAACACTTGGACAATGGACGGTCATGGGAATATTAATGTAAATGCGCCAAAGAATTTCACAGTAAATGCGGGGGAAGATATGATTATTAACGTGGGTAAAAACATGACAACCTCCGTTGGAATGAATATATCTGAAAGTGCAGGAATGAATAAAAATGAAACCATTGGTGCCATGAAAAACACTACCGTTGCAATGGATATGATGACCATGGTAACAGGAAAGTTGACGGAAGTAATTGAAGGAGATGTGCATAGTGAAACAAAGAAAGGTAAAACTTCTGTAAATTCAGGAAAAGGAATTGATATTACTAGTACTGAAAATTTAAACAAACATTCAGAAAAAGAAATTCAAATAAATTCAGCTGAAAAATCTAAACAACATTAGTTATGAGTAGAACTAGAATTGTTAAAGGAAAAATCACAGAAATTGTTGGCGGTGAATACAATATTTATTCTAACGAAAATATAGTATTAACTTCCTTAGAAGGTAGTGTAACTGCTAACGCTGGACAAGGAATTACACACAGGAATCCGGGAAGCGCACCCACAGTAGAGTCAGGAAAAATTGAAGCTAAATGTATTGTTCACTTTAGACCTAAAAAAGATTGGAAAGGCGAAGAATATGGATGTGATTGGATGCGAATTGAAGATACCACTCTAATTACAGGAGGAAATAATATTTTTGGCGATACAAATTATGAAAAAATAATAGTCAAAACAGTACAAAGAATCTGCTTTTACTAATCTTGTAACTAACTCTAATACTTACAACGGTTTTTACAAAACAGACCAAGGTTTATTTAATAAACTCAAAGCAGCTTATAAATATCACACCATAACTTGGAAAAACAAGAAAGACAGCTCAGGCAACGAACTTAAAGATTCACAAAATAACCCTATAAAAGAAGATTATTTTTGTACTTGGATTTCTTTATACCCAAAAGAAATCACAAAAAAAACACCTCAAGGTCAAGGTAAACCACCTAAAATAGAGAAAAAAGTCACTAACTACAGTAATACAAAAGCTACTCTAAGCCTTGTTGTAGACATAGAAGAAGAACCTGAAATATTACGATTTGAAGAAAACAAAAACTTTTTAATAACACCAATGGAGATTGATGTAAAGGGAAAAGGAATAGGAAAACACGCACTTATTGACCATCTAACTATAGAATGTTTAGATGAATTTACCTCAGACCAAACTATTACACTTAACGCTATTACCAAAACCACCAATGCAAATGGCACAGTTATTGAAGAGAAAAAACTAGCAGGTAAACTGCTCGTATGGAAAAACAAACAACGTAAAAAAGCAAAAATCGTTTTAGTAAAAGTCGAAACAAATGTTGCAAACATTCCAAATAATATTAACAGACCAAACATTTCTAATCAGCAGGTTCTATTTGAAAAATATTTACATCAGGCACTAATAGAAGTAAAAGTAGATACCGAAACCCTTGATATGAGTACCGAACCTGAATTGCAAGCAGGAGGAAAATATGTAACAGCTGATTCTAGAGGTAATAATGTTTTGTGTTCTTATTATGAACCTATGCAAAACACTACTACTAAAACTTTCATAACTAGCACACATCAACCCGCACGATTTGTTGATTTAGAAAAATTTTTAAGAAAAAAATTGAGTGATAAGTTGAAAGCAATAAATCCTAGAGATGAACATAAATATGACAACCACTTTATAGCTTTTTATTTTGGAGAAAATGGGGGCTATATA
Source organism: Flavobacterium davisii (assembly GCF_042182265.1). Lineage (NCBI taxonomy): Bacteria > Pseudomonadati > Bacteroidota > Flavobacteriia > Flavobacteriales > Flavobacteriaceae > Flavobacterium > Flavobacterium davisii. The sequence goes on along the minus strand of NZ_CP097869.1, from coordinate 370,249 downwards.
AATACTAGTAATACATACCAAGCCCTTAATGGTTATTGTAGTGGCAAAAATGTAATGCTTTTTGCAGGTAAAAACGACCAAACGGCAGCTCATGAATTTTTACATAGTTTTAAATTACCACACACTTTTGCGAACAAAGAAGCAGATGCTAATGCTAAATTTACCTTTGAGTATGCTAAAACAGAAAATTTACTAGACTACTCTCACCATCTCAATCCACCTCAAGAACGCTATACCCTATGGCAATGGCAATGGATAATAGCAAATGGTAGTATAACTTAAAAACAAAATATTTATGAGACCTTTTATATTATTACTACTACTTGTTTTTAAAATGTGTACAGCACAAAGAATAAATGACACAACTATGAAAGAGCCAATTATAACAAAAGACTTTGAGAAATTTGATTATGATTTTTTTAATAAAAATAAAAAAACAGATGAAAATGAATCTAAAAAATTTTATTATATAGAAAAAACATTAGATGATGGAACCTATATAGAAATGTACGAGGGTGTATATAAAGAAATAAAAAAAGGTAATTATTTTAAGATAATTAAAACATTTTACAAAAGTAATGGTAATATTTTAGTAAAAGGATTAACATTAAACAACAATATTCAATGCAAAATAGGCACTTGGTATGAGTTTAGTGAAGATGGAAAACTTATAAAAGAAACCAACTACGATACACCTTACAAATTTACTTTTGAGCAAGTATTGCAATTTTGTGAGAAGGAGAAAATTCCTTTAACCAAAGGTCCAATCACTAGAGGCGTTCATACTGAAATAGCAAGAGGAATGGATAATGCTTTGAAAAAAAATGTTTGGTATGTAAGTTGGTTCAAACAATCTGATTTGATTGAAACTTTTGTCCTTGATGCTGAAACTGGTAAAGTTATAGATAAAAAATATAGTGAATATATCAATAACTAATTATTTATGAAATGGTTCTTGCTTCTACTATTGTTTTTTGAAATGGGATATGCTCAAAAAACGTTTACCAACTATAACGTTATCGAACCAATAGTTACTAAAGATTTTGAAAAATTTAATCAAAATGACTTTCTTTATCTTAAAGAGGAGCAAAAAAATATTTTTAGAGGTTTTGACAAAGAGAAAAATTATATAGAAATGGACAAAACGAATGGAGAGATTAGTTATTTAAAAATGTATAATAATTCTTATTTAACGCTATCAATGATGTATTATTCTAATGGTAATATAAAAAGAAAAGGGGTCGGTTTTAATAATTGGTTTTGTAAAGGCACTTGGTATGAGTTTAGTGAAGATGGAAAACTTATAAAAGAAACCAACTATGACGAACCTTACAAATTTACTTTTGAGAAAATACTACAATTTTGCGAAAAAGAGAAAATACCATTAACTAAGGGACCGATTACTAATGGTGTACATAGTCAGATTAACAGAACTTATGATGAAAAATTTAAACAAAATGTTTGGTATGTAAGTTGGTTTAAACAAACTGATTTAATTGAAATATTTGTTCTTGATGGTGAAAGTGGAAAGCTATTAGAAAAACGATATATGAATTATATCAATAACTAATTATTTATGAAATGGTTCTTGCTTCTACTATTGCTTTTTGAAATGGGATATGCTCAAAAAACGTTTCCCAACTATAACATTATCGAACCTATAGTCACTAAAGATTTTGAGAAATTTGATTATGATTTTTTTAATAAAAATAAAAAAACAGATGAAAATGAATCTAAAAAAATTTATTATATAGAAAAAACATTAGATGACGGAACCTATATAGAAATGTATGAGGGTGTATATAAAGAAATAAAAAAAGGTAATTATTTTAAGATAATTAAAACATTTTACAAAAGTAATGGTACTATTTTAGTAAAAGGATTAACATTAAACAACAATATTCAATGCAAGATAGGCACTTGGTATGAGTTTAGTGAAGATGGAAAACTTATAAAAGAAACCAACTATGACGAACCTTACAAATTTACTTTTGAGAAAATACTACAATTTTGCGAAAAAGAGAAAATACCATTAACTAAGGGACCGATTACTAATGGTGTACATAGTCAGATTAACAGAACTTATGATGAAAAATTTAAACAAAATGTTTGGTATGTAAGTTGGTTTAAACAAACTGATTTAATTGAAATATTTGTTCTTGATGGTGAAAGTGGAAAGCTATTAGAAAAACGATATATGAATTATATCAATAACTAATTATTTATGAAATGGTTCTTGCTTCTACTATTGCTTTTTGAAATGGGATATGCTCAAAAAACGTTTCCCAACTATAACGCTATCGAACCAATAGTCACTAAAGATTTTGAGAAATTTGATAAAAAATATTATGATGAACTGAAAATAAAATATTATGATGAACTGAAAATAAAATATAATGATGTTAGTTTTACTATTTATTTAAAAGATAATTCTTATTTAGAATTAACAGATAGCTCTTATAGACTTACAGTTCCAAATTCTTATTTTACTTTAACAAAAGGATATTATAAGAATGGTAATATTAAAATTAAAGGTTCAGCCTTAAATAATAATTCACAGTGTAAGATAGGCACTTGGTATGAGTTTAGTGAAGATGGAAAACTTATAAAAGAAACCAACTATGACGAACCTTACAAATTTACTTTTGAGCAAGTATTACAATTTTGTGAGAAGGAAAAAATTCCTTTAACCAAAGGTCCAATCACTAGAGGCGTTCATACTGAAATAGCAAGAGGAATGGATAATGCTTTGAAAAAAAATGTTTGGTATGTAAGTTGGTTCAAACAATCTGATTTGATTGAAACTTTTGTCCTTGATGCTGAAACTGGTAAAGTTATAGATAAAAAATATAGTGAATATATCAATAACTAATTATTTATGAAATGGTTCTTACTTCTACTATTGTTTTTTGAAATGGGATATGCTCAAAAAACGTTTCCCAACTATAACGTTATCGAACCAATAGTTACTAAAGATTTTGAAAAATTTAATCAAGATGAATATTCTTTTCTAAAAGAAGAACAGCCTGAGATTTATCGTGGTTTCGATCAAGAAAGAAATTACATTGTTATAGTTAAAGCAGATGCGGGAATTAGTTTTACCAAAAACTTTAATAATTCTTATTTTGCTGTATCTAAAATCTTTTATTCCAACGGTAATATTAAAAGAAAAGGAATAGCATTCAATAATTCATTTTGTAAATCTATTTGGTATGAGTTTAGTGAAGATGGAAAACTTATAAAAGAAACCAACTATGACGAACCTTACAAATTTACTTTTGAGAAAATACTACAATTTTGCGAAAAAGAGAAAATACCATTAACTAAGGGACCGATTACTAATGGTGTACATAGTCAGATTAACAGAACTTATGATGAAAAATTTAAACAAAATGTTTGGTATGTAAGTTGGTTTAAACAAACTGATTTAATTGAAATATTTGTTCTTGATGGTGAAAGTGGAAAACTATTAGAAAAACGATATATGGATTATATCAATAACTAATTATTTATGAAATGGTTCTTGCTTCTACTATTGTTTTTTGAAATGGGATATGCTCAAAAAACGTTTCCCAACTATAACGCTATAGAACCAATAGTCACTAAAGATTTTGAGAAATTTGATGAGGAGTATTTCAATTCTTTACAAAAACAAAAAGATGAACCCAATATATATAGAGGAATTGATAAATATGGTAATTAATTCAAGTTGCTACTTTAAAAGGGAAAAAAAGAAAAGCAAAGGTTAAGTAAATTTGTTTTGCGAACCAATAAACAAAACCGATGCTTAGTAAAGACAAAATTATATTAATTTTTTGTTTAATAGATGATATTTTACAAGGAATTGACCATAAAGAAGACGTGTTAGTGATAGTGAAATTATTTTAACCCTGATTACGCGTTAGAGATTTTAAAAAAACATATTTTATTGATTGTTAGTACTATATAAAATTACGAACTAGAATTATCAAATAAATAAACCCTTCTATTTCAGTAAGTTATAAAATTTATTTTTTCTAATGCGTAATTCTATCTAACTTAATTTAAGGAATTGATAAAGAAGTAGTTTCGATTCCGTATTTTTTAATCATTTTTTTAATTTGTATCGTTTTTTTATTCTTCATTTCTTGAATATATTGGTCTGTATTTATTGGTATATAATGTTGTTTTTTGACTATCATATTCCAAATTATAACTGCTATTTTTCTTGCTGTTGCTGTAATTGCAGCACCTCTTCCTTTTTTAAAAGAAATCCTTTTAAAGAACATAACGAGGTAACCTTCTTTTTTTCTTTCAATTGTATTTGCCGCATTTCTTAATGTCAATGCAAATTTATTTTTCCCTTTTGGAGTTCTGCTACTCAAAACCTTACCTCCACTAATTTTATTATTTGGAGCTAACCTGAGCCAATTCACAAATTGCTTGGAGGTCTTGAATTTATATATATCGGTGCCTATTTCGGCTAAAAAACTAGTAACGGTTCCTGAGCAAACTGATTCTATAGCAAAGATATCTACTCCAAAAAGTTTTAAACTATATTTCTGTACATCAAATTTGGGTTGGTTTTTCCCTTTATTCTGTTTCTTTACCAATTCGATATCTTCTGATAAAACAATTTCTCTGGTTTGATTTTTCAGCACTTGATCAATACGAGTATCGGTGTTTTTTATTTTATCTTGAATAAGTCTGTAAATATCATAACAATCGGAAAGCTCATGTAGGTATTCATTGTTTATTTTACCTTGTAAAGCGTCGGCTATTTCTTCTTTGCTTTTTTTAACTCGTTTGTCGCAATATTCAGCTAATTTTTCACCTGAAGTTTCACCTGATAGTATCATCTCAATTACTCTTATTCCAGAAACTCCTGTGATGTCACTTATCACAACGTCGAGTCTGAAGTTCATTAAACGTAATGCTTTTTGCATTTTGTTTACAAAGCCTGAACTTTGTTCAATCAAACTAGAACGATGTCTATGAAGTGTTCTTATCTGCAAAGTGGTTTCAGAGGGCAAAAAAGAACCTCGTAATAACCCTAAAGAATGAAGTTTCTGTATCCATTGTGCATCTTTCACATCTGTCTTTGCTTTGAGGTTTTTTGTTTGAGTCCCTTGAACCAAAAGAACTTCAAAACCATTTCCCTGCAAGATCATAAACAAAGATTGCCAATAACTCCCTGTGGACTCCAAAGCAACACTACGAATCTTGTTCTCTTGAAGATAAGCTACCAAAGCGCATAATCCTGATTGATAAACATTAAATTCTCTGATTTGATTTTCATCCTGTCCTATGGCTACAAAATGAGAACGTGACCCAACATCAATTCCTGCAGCATTGGGATTTACAATTTGCATTTTTTCGAAACTTTTCATAAAATATTTTTTTATTAAAATGCGAGGAAATGTAATATCTTTGCTTAAATTATTCTATACGAGATAACATGGTGTTTCATCATTGATTGTCTCAAAGGGCTTCCAAATGGAAGCCTTTTTACATTTCAGCCAAAATCTGGGAGGGGATAAATTCACCATTTTATACATAGGCTTCGCTCGCAAGTGCAAGTTAGCTCTCATTTGTCAAAGAACAATACTTTCTTGAAATCTGGGTTAAAATTAGAGGAGGAGGAGCTATTCACGAAGATATTACAAAAAAAGCTGCTAAGATTGCCGGAGTGAAATATGATTTTAGATTAGATGAAGGATGTGCTTGGCCAGATGTTCCATGTGGTAACGAAGATTCGATTGAGACTTGTTATTATGATACTTGGAGAAATGAACATAAAAAAGGGACATTAGCCTATGAGTCTCACCATGGAAGTAAACAGTTTTGGCATTCTATGGCACCAACTGGTAAAAATACAAACAAACAAGTTGTAAATTTGATTGTCGATCAAGCAAAAAAATGGTTTAAAAAAGGGTTAGATGTGTCTGGAGATGATGGGCTATTTCATATAGGTAAGATACTACATATGGTTCAAGATTCATATTCTTTATCACATGTTCAAAGGCATACTGATAATAAGGTGATACAGTTCCAAAGTTACGAAGCACAGGATCCCGATAAGCATGGTAACCCTGACAAAGATGGGGAGTCCAAAGGGGCTCAAGATGCCTTTCTTGCCTCAGTTTCGATTCTGACTTTTTACAAGGGCATAAAAGAAGTAGTGAGTAAAGAATCTAAAAAAGAAGAAAAAGAAAGAATTACTAATAATGCCTTATTGGAACTGGAAAAATATTTTACAAATTCAATTTATCCTATTTTAGGAGGCAGAGAAAATATTATTGCTGGTGGCTCTCTAGAAGCATATAAGAAAAAGACAGAGAAACAGATAAGTCCTAGTGAAAAAAAATAGATTGATAAAGAAAAAGAAAAAATGAGGGGAGAGCCTAAAATTTAATTTTTATAAAGAAACTGTTTAAAATGAATAAAATTATAATAATTCCTTTGGCTATTACTATACTTCAATTTTTAGGAAGTATTCATTTATTGTACACACATAAATATGGCGATGCTCAAATTCCAAAATCATTTATAGAATTACATATTTGGGCTATCATAAGTATTTTTGTCTTAATTCTTTCGTATTTTCTATATTTCAATGCTAAAGAGAGAATAAATTTATGGCTAATTCCTATTGGTTTCTCAACCTTAACTATACTTTTATTAATTGTGTGTTATATTATTATGGCTATTTATAAGTATAAATAATTATCATTATAGAATGTTTAAAATATTTTCTAATAGGTGGACTTTCGACCATTTTAAGTTCAAAAGTATTTGGTTTGCTGTTTGATTTGAAAGTGGAAGATGAATGTTTATCAACAATATAGTTTTTTTATTAAAAACTAAGAAAATGATACCCAAGAGCAAAAAGCGATGGACTACAGTGTTCAAGTGATGTCTATTTTTCCTAAATTAGTGTTTAACATCATGCTTAATTCTTTTGACGAAGTAATCCCTGAAGCTCAAAGTCACACAAATACAAAATATGGTAATTGTCCGTCTCACTCAAAACTAGCAAAAGATTCATTAACACATCCTCTAAATAAGCTTTCTGCTGAATTAGCAAAAATAGCAGTTGAAGATGTAGGTAGGAAATTCAAGCAAGGGATGAATGATACTCAATTAGCCAATTATGTAGCTGAAAAATATTTTGTACACCCTTCTTCACCTAAATCAAATTGGACAGTTGATTTGATAAGAGAGTGGTTAAATAAAACTCCTATTAATATTTTAGAAAAATTGAAATATGCTACTATTTATGAGCACAGTCATCATGAGGCAGAAATTCTCAATGATAAAACAGTTAAAAAAATAAAAGAAATAATGAACTATTTTAAAGAAAACAGTCAATGAAAATAAAATCATTTTTATACGTTATCATATTAACTTTTATAAATGTAAGTTGTCAAGTGAAACAAGATAAGGAAATAGATTTAGAAAAAGCCACTATTAAAGTCGATAGTTGTGGTATTTACTACAAAGGAAAGCGCTTAGATTTAGGCGATTCGGTCTCTCAATGGGAAAAAGTTTTAGGAAAACCAGATAGAACGACAGATCAAGGTTATACTTGGGATAAATTAGGAATTTCTGTAAGCGATTGGGAAATAGGGGAAAACATAGTAGATGCAATTTATATTTATTTTGTAAATCTTGACAGCCCAGATGGTAAAGCTGGATTATTAAGTAAGGCTAAAGATGTCAAAATAATCTCTAGGGATGACGAGGAAAGAATGAAAAAAATTCAAATGGAGGGAGAATCATATGACGATGTTTTAAAGTCAATAGAAAGGATTAAAGAAAAGAATCATCCGAAAAATTATGTCTATCCTTTTACCACTTACCAAGGCATTGTTAATTTACACGGAAGTCCATTAAAAGCAGGAATGAAAATTAAAGAAATCAATGAAAATCGTGAGAAATTATCCTTTTCTGATCGCTTTGGCTATGTTGACCAAGACATTGATGGGGTAAATGATTCTCACAATACAACGGACACATTTGGGGGTGATTATCGTGCTCCTGGATGCGAGTGTAAGGAGGGTAGATTACAGTATTATGAATTAACTTTCACCTCTAACGGCACGCTAGAATTTCTTAAAATTGCTCGTGAAGAAAAAGAAAACTATGAATTTAGAAAAGTATATAAAAAATAAGACACCCTAAAATGGATAACTTCAAATATACCACCAAATTATTCTCAATCGCTTTTTTTACATATTTTAAAATAATAACTATAAGTTTGGTTTCTACAATAATAGTTTTTATAATTGAGTTGATATTACTATTAAGAGGGATAGATAGTGGTCATTCGGCACACGTAAGTGCTATTCCCTTTTCTCTTATGCTTTTAACCACTAGACCAATAGGGGCTATTTTATGTTTGTTAACAATTTTTTTGAGTCCAATGTTATTTTTTGTACTTACAAATAAATATGTCATAACAAAACTTACTCATAAAATAATAAATGATAAGTCAGAAAGTTTAATAATACCTGCATTTGATAAGTTTCTATCAAAGTTTCTAAGTAAACAGCCTAAAATTTTAAAAGATGCTGGAAACTTTACCCATAATAAATTACTGTTGATACAAAATATTCAAAATGACAGAACAGAGAATAAATGGTTAAGAAAAATCATCATTTTCGGTATGAAAAAAATCAAATTAGATGATGTTGATTTCGATAAAGAAGGACAAAATTTTTCTGAAATAGTAAAATTAAAAACTATTCAACAATTAAAGGCTATTTCTGAACCTAATAAAACAGCAATACTGTTAGTTCTTTTATTTCAATGGTTATCGCTGTTTTTTATTTGGATAACAAAATATTAATAAATGTTTTAAAAATTCAATTTTAATATAATTTATAGAAAAGATTATAGAAGAAATATCAAACCTAAAGCAGTTCCAATAAAGTAATCATCTATGATGGATGCTCAAGGCAGCATCCATCTTGAAGACCCAAGTGGCAACACTTGTACGATGGACGGTCATGGGAATATTAATGTAAATGCGCCAAAGAATTTCATAGTAAATGCAGGCGAAGATATGATTATTAACGTGGGTAAAAACATGACAACCTCCGTTGGAATGAATATATCTGAAAGTGCGGGAATGAATAAAAATGAAACCATTGATGCCATGAAAAACACTACCGTTGCGATGGATATGATGACCATGGTAACAGGAAAGTTGACGGAAGTAATTGAAGGAGATGTTCATAGTGAAACTAAAAGCGGTAAAACCTCTGTTAGCTCAGGTAAAGGAATGGATTTAATAAGTACAAAAAATTTAAACAAACATTCAGAAAAAGAAATTCAAATAAATTCAACTGAAAAATCTAAACAACATTAATAATGAGTAGAACTAGAATTGTTGGAGGAAAAATTACAGAAATTGTTGGTGGTGAATACAATATTCATTCCAAAGGACCTATTACTTTAACTTCTTTAGAAGGAAGTGTTAATATAACTGCAGGAAAAGGAATTACATACGGAAATCCAAGAACCGCTCCTACAATTAGCAAAATAACTACTGAATGTATTGTTGAATTTAGAACAAAGCAAGATGGTAGTTATACAGGACAATTTGGTTTTGACTGGTTGCGTGTAGATGATAATGGTTTAACAACAGAAGCTAAATATTACGATTGTCTAGAAAATGGTTATGAAGCCCCCAACGGCAAAGCTCCACACAGAGACACAAATACTGAATATGAATCTAAAGACGAAGCATTTAAGTCCTTAGAGAAAGAATACAATAAAATACCTATCGATATTATTCCTAAACCAGCAACTGCGCCGTTTACAAAAGATTATTTTGTTCCTTATTTAAACTTATTCCCAAAACCTTATAGTGACGCAACAACTGTCCCTGTTGGGATGCCAAAACCTCCTTTTGAAGCAGAACTCCGCACACTAGTAGAAGTAGGCGGTACAGATGCACCAGACCAAATAAGAATAGTTTTTGACAAACGCTATTTTGAAATAAATGGGCTAGACGGAAGTGATGCAAACCCTGTACTAATAAGTGACAAAGCTTTGGGAGCAAAACGTGAAGCCACTGCTGACACTATAAAAATAAAATGCATTGAAGGATTTACAACAAAACAAGAAATAAAAGTTTTTGTTTACCCTAAAGGTACACTAGCTAGACCCGCGGCCGAACAGTTTTTTGCTCGTAAACTTGCTGGCAAGATTATTGTATTGCCTAATAAGAATACAATTGGACAAAATGCAGTGAAAAATATTAAAGAACAAAAGTTTGTTTTTGTGCAAGTTAAAACTAATTTATTAGGAGGTTTAACAAACATTAAGTTAGGAATTTTTACAGATTCGGAGAAAAAAAGTTTTCGAAATTCATTATACCAATCTTTAATTTTTCCAAAAATAGAAGATAAAGATACATCTGGAAATATATTGACATTTGATTTAACAACTGATATTGATTATAGTAGAGGTGGCAAATTTGACTTAAGAGGAAAATTTAATGAAGATTATAGAGTTAATTCAACAGATAAGGTACCTCATTTTTTTAAAGATATGCACAGCAAATTTTTAGCATTACCGGGGAATAGCAAATACAACGATTATTTTACAGTATTTGTGATTGCTGATGATGTTTATGATAATGCAGCTGGACAAATTCAAGAAATTGGGATTAAAAATTTAGTTTTATTTAAAGGTAGAAATGATTTAACATTAAGTCACGAAGGTTTACACGGATTAGGTCTATTCCATGCGCATAAAGATAGTGTAATTATCAATTCAAATCAAAAATTTGCATACAAACATGCACATACAGATTCTCTTCATGGTACAGATAACATTATGAGCTATAATGGAGCATTAAGAAAAACAACGTGGAAATGGCAATGGGAAATTATTAAAAAAAATGCAAAATGAGAAGTGTAGTATTAATTACAAGTATTTTTATCTTTATATCTTGTAGGAGTCAAATAAAATCAAACACAGAAATTAATAATATGAAAAAATTTGATGTAAATCAATATACAGATTTGCCAACTGATGACATAACTGGGATGAAAATTCAAAAGAATGGAGATATGATTCAATATTTTCCGAATAATAATGGTTATATATTGAAAATAAAAAAGAAGAATAAACCATTTATCCAAACATTTGTGTATAATGATAAATTAAATCTTGTTGCTGAAGGAAATGACTTTTATAATTTCCCCATTAATTCTATTAAAGAATATGATGAGACAGGAAAACTAATAAAAGAAACAAATCTAGATTTACCCTATAAATTTTTGGTAGAAGATTTAGCAAAAAAAATGAAAACAGATTATGATATAGATATTTATGACATAAAACAGATTCATGATATAAATAGATGTGAAGAAAAAAAACATTTAAATACTCCTCTATATGAAGTTTATTGTAATCATAAAACTAACCCATTAAAATTAGTTTGCTATATTATTAATGGTACAACAGGAGAAACCCTTTACGTTGGAGAAAGATTTATAGAAGGTAAACAAGGAAGCTTGCTTGATCAATACTTAAATTCTAAAAAAAATTAAACTACTTGCCCTAACAGGTAATAGTAGATATGCAAATCATTTTGTTATTTTTTGCTTTGCAGAATTACCTTATGATATGGTCGTATTCCCAGACGGTGGTTATTCAGGAACATTAGGTCAGGTGCAAGATATAGGCAAAAAAAAATGTATGTTTATTTAAAATTAGAAATGATTATACACTAAATCACGAAGGCCTTCACGGGTTAGGATTATACTATTTAAATTTTGAATTTACTGGAATATTACTTACCTTTAGGCATGCCAAAGAAAATCCAAATAGCAATAAAAGAAGATGTTGATTTTTTAGATAAATTACTAGTAAAGACATCTGGATCTTTGAAAAAAGACAGAATAAAGACTTTGATTCTAATTAAGAAAGGAAAATATGTTTTTTATAGTTCCATTGCTAAAAAATTAGGGAGAACCGAGAAGACTGTACGAGGTTGGGCACAGGAGTATCTGAAAAGCGGTATTTCTGAAATGTTAAGTGTTAGAAGTGGAGGAAATAATACAAAGAAAATATCTGAGAAAATGGCCAATGCTATTGAGCAGAAATTGAATGATCCAAAAACAACAATAACATCGTATGTTGAATTGTTGAAGATTCTCGAAAAAGAGCTTAACGAATCGGTTAATTATGGTGCTTTATATGCTCATTGCAAACGCAAGCATCAATCAAAATTGAAAGTTGCAAGAAAATCCCACTATAAAAAGGATGAAAACGCAGAGGCGTTTTTTAAAAAACCTTGAAAACAAATTTGAAGAGTGTAGAATTATTCTTAATAAAAATAACTTTGAATCTGTAAACCTCTATTTTCAGGATGAAAGTCGTTTCGGTTTGATTACAAAACAGAAAAGAGTTATTACCGCAAAAGGAATAAAAGCCATCGGTACTTATAAACATAGCTATCTTTATAATTGGCTCTGGGGAAGTTTTTCCCCCATAACAGGTGAGAGTTTTTGTATGACAACACAAAGTGTTTGCAAAGAATTATTTGTAAAATATCTGGAAGATTTCAGCAATCACAAGCCAACAGAGTTAAAGATTATGATAATTGATAATGCCGCATTTCATTCCACAAAGGATGTGATAATTCCTGACAATATATTTCTTTTGCCAATTCCACCATATTGCCCAGAACTTAACCCTGCTGAGAAAATGTGGCAATGGATGAAAGATAAAATTGCAATGAAAATTTATGATACTTTAGACAACTTAAACCAAAAAATGGAAGAATTGATTAAAATATCTGATGATAAAACAATTAAATCAATAACAGGCTATCCGTTTTACATGAATGCTTTTTACAGTGTTTTCAAAGTTTAAACGGTATAATTCAGCCTATAAACCTTAAAAATACTAGAAGACCAGCAGCTGAACAACTTTTTTGCTCGTAAACTTGCTGGCAAGATTATTGTATTACCTAATAAGAATACAACAGGACAAAATGCTGTGAAAAATATTAAAGAACAAAAGTTTGTTTTTGTGCAAGTAAGAACAAATATTAATGGTATTGCAGTTACTGGTCGATTTAATCCAAATGAAAATATTAATTTGCAAAATGCATTATATCAATTTTTAATCTTTGGTAAATTTGAGGACTATTCAAACTCTATTGGAATTAACGAATTTGATTTAACTACTGATTCCAAATTTACCATTACCACAAACCCAACTACAGGAGCTAAAACTTATGGTAGATTTATTTATGAAAAAGCCGTTAATGATCCAGTAAGAGCAGCAGCAGGATTACACACAAATACCACTGATGGAGGGTTAAATGAGGATTATACAGGCAAAGAAATGTTTACTTATTTAAAAACTAAATTTCTTGCCCTAACAGGTAATAGCAGATATGCAAATCATTTTATTGTTTTTTGCTTTGCAGAATTGCCTTATGATATGGTCGTATTCCCAGGCGGTGGTTATTCAGGAACATTGGGTCAGGTGCAAGATATAGGCAAAAAAAAATGTATGTTTATTTAAAATTAGAAATGATTATACACTAAATCACGAAGGCCTTCACGGGTTAGGATTATTTCATACTCATAAAGATGGAACCATAACCAATAAAAATCAGAAATTTGTTTATACTAAATTCAAAACGACAAATATTATGTCCTACGCAAGTACTTCGGCAGGATTTCCTGCTAATACAAAAGTAACTACTTGGCACTGGCACTGGAAAATTGTAAAATCAAATGTACAGTAAGATGAGAAAAAGTATATTGTTTGTAATACTGATATTTAATATAATTAATTCAAGTTGCTAGTTTAAAAGGAAAAAAAAGAAAAGCAAAGGTTAAGTAAATTTGTTTTGCGAACCAATAAACAAAACCGATGCTTAGTAAAGACATAATTATATTAATTTTTTGTTTAATAGATGATATTTTACAAGGAATTGACCATAAAGAAGACGTGTTAGTGATAGTGAAATTATTTTAACCCTGATTACGCGTTAGAGATTTTAAAAAAAACATATTTTATTGATTTTTAGTACTATATAAAATTACGAACTAGAATTATCAAATAAATAAACCCTTCTATTTCAGTAAGTTATAAAATTTATTTTTTCTAATGCGGAATCTGGGTTTAAAGTATTGAAGGTAAAAGACCATACTCATGTTCTATTATCAAAAAAGAAAACAATGCGTAAAAACAGACTACCTACTAATAAAAAAATTATTCCAAGATAGACGAATAATTTCTAAGCGCTTTTTCAAGAACAAACTGCATTCGGTGTCGTAAACGTTCTGGTTTTAAAACCTCAATACTGGCTCCAAAACCCAAAATGATCCGTTCTAATTCAAAATTTTCAATTAAAAATAAATTAACAATAATACTCCCATCGTCATTCTGTTGTATTATACGTTGGGTGTTATGAATCGGTTTGGTAATAATATAAGGTGCATTATAGGCATCTATTTTTAGTTGGATTACCTTAGGTTGTACTCGCTCATTAGTAGTTACCCCCACCACATTTTTGTAATATTTTTCGGCATTGAAATTATGTTCTAGTACCGGGGTATTGAAATCATAATCAATTTTTATGATTCGGTCTAATGCAAGATTACTTATAGGTTGCGTCTCTTTTTTCTTTCCCACAACAAACCATCTGTTATTAAATTCCTTTAAAATAAAAGGATGAAAATTAAATGTTTGCTCTTCTCTAGATTTGAATGATTTATAAGTAATTACAAGTACTACTTTTTTAATTATAGCTTGATAGATCTCATCTAAAAAATGCAACCCTTTCAAATTCTCATTTTTATCTAAATGAATGATGGGTTGTGTATGTGTTTTTTCCGCATAGATTTTATCTTCCAATCGATGTAAAATATCGGAAACATCATTAAACAAAGAAAAATCTTTAAATTGTTTCAACATAGAAACCGTTTCCGTTAATACATTAATATCCGTTTCTGTAAGCGGAATATCCGTAATTGTGAAGTCCTCATCCGCATAGCGGTAATATTTTTTTTCATAGACCTCAATAGGCGCATTATAGCCTAGTTTTTCGCTACGCATCATTTGAATGTCTAATTGAATGGTACGTTTACTGACAGGATTCTCTTTGCCTTCATATTCATATAAAGCAACTGAACACGCTTCTATCAAATCCTCTAATGTCCATGTACGGTATTTGTTTTGTAAACATTTATCTATGGTTTTATATCGGATTAAAGCATTTTTATTTTGAGCCATTATTTATTTAGTTTAATAGTTTAGGATTTCAAAAATTTATGAGAATAATAAATTCAAGTTTTAATAATGTCTATTGCCTTTTGCCCAATGGCTCTTGATTTTTTCTAATTCTTTTAATCATCTAAGAAGACATTCAATTTCCTTTTTAATATTTTCTCTAGCTATGGATTCGTATGTATCTCTGAAAATTTTTGTTTGAAAGATGTATTCGTTTTTTAAGAAATGTTCTAATGCCTTTTTTCGTCCTGGATTATACATAAAGTTGGGATAGATTCGGTATTCTTTTCTAATTTGTTTACAATACTTCTCATAAATTCCCCAATCTTTCCCTAATATTTGCAAATCAAAATCAACGAGCCACTTTGCATCGTTGGTCGTAGCTTTGTGTGTCTGCGTACATAAAATAAGATTGTATATGATGTTTAAATCAATGCCTTCAACATCTTTTAATTCTTTGCAAGCTAATCCTGCACTTTTTAACTCATTGTCCTTTTTGGTGCTCACATAAATAACATCGTGATAATATATCGCTAATAGCACTTCAACTGGATTTTCTAATTGTTTTTTGTGTGTTGACCAACTTTTAATCATGGCTTCAATATGTATCCAATTATGATAGTAGCGATTTTTTTTAGCATAATTTTTATGTAATAATTCCCATTTTATATTAATTTCTGCTTGACTGATGCCAAGTTTAGAAAGGGTTTCTAGAAATAGGTTCTGGATATTCATCAGAATAGTTTTGCTCAAAAATAAAAAGAATATTTTTCTACGTAAAATAATTGCGTAGTTTGTTTTAAATCTTTGTTCATCAATATGAAAGAGATTTGATTATGGAAAATAGACAGATAAATGGAAATGATTTAATTGCGATGGGATACCAATCGGGACCTGTTTTAGGTTTAGCTTTGAAAATAAATAAAAAACGTTTGGGATTTACTCGTGAACAGATGATGGAGCATTATAAAAAAGTTTTAGGAAACCCTGAAGACTTTTTAGACGATAACAATTTCAGCAAGTTGGCATCGGCATTAATAGAGCAGACTAATACGAAACCCGAAGATTTCATTAACCTTATTCAGGATCCAAATTCATTTGTACTTTACGGTGAAAATCATATAGAAGAAGGAGCGAAAAAACAGATGGAAATTGCGATGAAACTTCCTGTTACAGTTGCGGGTGCATTAATGCCAGACGCTCATCAAGGATATGGCTTGCCTATTGGTGGTGTTTTGGCAACAAAAAATGCCATAATCCCTTATGGAGTTGGTGTGGATATAGGTTGTAGAATGGCGTTATCTGTTTATGATATTTCGGAGTTCTATTATTATGAAAATGAGGCAAAATTTAAGAAAGAATTGATTTCCAATTCAAAATTTGGAGCTGGACACGGTTATCACGGTCAGTATAAAAGTGATCATTTCGTTTTACAGAACAAAGCTTTTAATGAAAATCTATTTCTAAGCAACCTTAAAGATAAAGCATGGTCACAATTAGGAACTTCTGGAGGCGGAAACCATTTTGTTGAGTTTGGGATAATGGAGTTTGAAAAAGAGGACATCTTTTTAAATATCCCAAAAGGAAAATATGTTGCCTTATTAACGCACTCAGGTTCTAGAGGTTTTGGTGCAACAATAGCCGGACATTACACTAAATTAGCAAAACAAGTATGTAAGTTGCCTCATGAAGCTCAAAATTTAGCATACTTAGATTTAAACTCGGATTTAGGTCAAGAATATTGGATAGCAATGAATTTAGCTGGCGATTACGCTTCGGCTTGTCATGAAATTATTCATAACAAAATTCAAAAAGCTTTGGGAGCAACTATATTAGCAAAAGTTGAAAATCATCATAATTTTGCCTGGAAAGAATCGTATAAGGGAGAAGAGGTTATTGTACACCGAAAAGGAGCAACCCCAGCAGGAAAAGGTGTGATGGGGATTATACCAGGAAGTATGACCGCACCGGGTTTTTTAGTGAGAGGAAAAGGAGAAGAAGTAGCTATAAATTCAGCTTCACACGGCGCTGGTCGTCAAATGAGCAGAACACAAGCAATAAAGAATATTACTAAGAATGATATGGTATCCATTTTACAAGATCACGGAGTGACGCTTATTGGCGCAGGTTTGGATGAAGCTCCAATGGCTTATAAGGATATCAATTTAGTTATGGAATCACAAAAAGAATTAGTTGATGTCGTTGCAAAATTTACTCCAAAAATGGTTCGAATGGCGGATGATGGGAGTAGAGAGGATTGATCTTGTTTTAAATAAAAATGATACGCAAAATATTAATTGTTGATAACCCACGTAATTTTACGTGGGTTTATAGTATTAATTTATTAAATTTGAGAAACATGCAAACCAACATACTAAACAAACTAAAAGAAATAGAATTGGAAAAAGGGGTAGAAATCCTCTATGCCGTAGAATCAGGCAGTCGTGCGTGGGGATTTGCCTCACCCGATAGTGATTACGACATCCGTTTTATTTACAAACACGAGCTGAATTATTACCTTTCGCTTTGGGAACAACCTGACACCATCGAGTTTATGACTACTGAAAACCTAGACGGTAGCGGTTGGGACTTACGGAAAACCCTAAAGTTATTAGCCAAAAGCAATGTAGCTTTGCTCGAATGGTTGTATAGCCCTGTGGTATATTATGAAAACACCCAAGCCATTGCCCCTTTAAGAGCATTGGCAACCGACTGTTTTTCGCCCATTGCCACCCTGCATCATTATTTGAGTACCACCCGTAATTTCATGGATGCCTGTAACCAAGAGCACGTAAAACTCAAAAGTTATTTTTATGCTTTACGCACGGCATTAGCTGGAAAATGGATAGTGGAAAACAATAGCTTTCCGCCCGTACTGTTTACCGACTTACTACCTATGGCACCACCTGTTATACAAGACAAAATAAGAGAGTTACTCGACATAAAAGCCAACCAAGCCGAAGGCTATTTGCATCCTAAGGAGGTTTTGATTACTGATTTTTTGAATGAAACGATGGCGTTTAATCAGGAAAAAGCAAGTGGTTTGGGAAGTGGGAGGAAGAGGAGTGAGGAGTTGGATGGGGTGTTTAAGAAATTGATAAAATAAAGATTGATATGACTAAAATTGGTAGAAATGATTTCTGTGTATGTGGAAGTGGTTTAAAATATAAAAAATGTTGTTTAAATAAAACATATGATAACTTTAGAAATTTTAAAAATGAAAATTTGTTTAATAATAAATTAGATAAAAATGATTTAACTTTTTTTAGTCAATTCAATAAAAAAGAACTTTTATCTGTAATTGCATTACTAAAATCTTTACCACAAAATCATGGTAAAAACATACGATTAGAAGAAATTCAGAAAAAAGTATTACTAACAGAAAACCACCAAGATAAGACTATTGATTTTGAAAAATTAAATAAGTATTTATCTAAAAGTTATGCATTTAATTATCAGGAAGATCCCCCAGAAAATTTATTTACAGAAAATATAATGACCCCTTTAGGGAATATGATTGTTTTTCCTGGTGTTACCGAAGGACAAGTATATATTTTACAATCATTAATTAATGTACTTTCAAATAAAAATTCTTTACCAAATGCTTTTATTGAAGAAGCGTTAGGTTCAACATTCTTTTTACTTATAGTTTCGGATTTAATTTGCTCATCTTTAAATTATGAAAGAAATCTTTCATATATAGATACCGATTCAAATAATATTTTTTTTCCTAATGATGATTTCCTGGATAAGAATATGGGGAAACTAATTTTTAGCAAAGAAAGGTTTGAGGAATTAAGTGATAAAATTCATTTAGATTTTAGTTTAATAGAAAACTTTTTAATTGATGTAACAAAAGATGATTTAAAAACAAATGATCCTAATGAAAACCCTTTAATTTTTAAGCCAATTCTCAAGATTGATAATGATTATATAGTTATTTCACCAACAAATCTTGTTTTTGCAATAGTTTTTAATATTTATAAATTAGGAGTAAAACATAATTGTTTGGATGCTTTAATAAAACAATTTTCCAAAGAATGTTGGGAACAATGCAATTTTATATTAGATGATTTTGGTTATAAAAAAATTGATTTTAATCTAATCCAAAATAATTTACCGTTTCATGAAGGTATCTATATTTTTGATACTGATAAAATAGCGTATGTAACATATCAATTTGATGATGCTAAAGACTATAATTCTGTTTATCCTTTAACACCTTATTTTGGAAATGATATTCAAAATAAAATATTGAAACACAAAAAGCAAACATATAATAATTTGATTAGTAATAATGATTTCGAAAGATATGAGATATTTAATTTGAATATAACTTTAGGAATAGGCAGACCAACAATGATTATGTTTGAAGATTTAGATGAAAAATGTATTCATTTAGGATTGAGAATGGATGAGTTGTTAATACTTCATAAAAGCAACAAATTAAACAATCTTACTTTATATAATTTTGCAAAAGCAAAAACGAAAATCAATTTAATAACTCCATTTTTTTTAGACAACATATCAATGTTTATTAAAAATGAAGAGAGTTTCTATATAGATGATAATTATAGACCAGATGGTCTTTTTGTTACAATTGGGAGTGCGCTTGATTTTAAAACTGAAGCAATTATTAAGAATGATGCTCATTTAGGAATATATCCAAATGAAGATGATTTTATTTTTCTTCCTGCTGAAAGAGAATTTTTACCTGCTAATCTGCCTATTTATAGGACTAAAAATATTGATAAATTTTCAAATAAAATATTATCAAGAGCATTCGAAAGAGAAATTTGGTTTGAATCTTCGAACGATAATAATGAAATTAACAAGAATCACTTTATTATTGAAATATGTATTGGAATAGCATATTGGCTTAATGAAATATCATTAAGATTAAATCCATATTTGAAACTCAATAAAATAAAGCCTTTAGTGTTTAAAATTGATTTTGAATATATTGAAAACATTCTTGAAGAATTTGATAGATTAGATAATTCGATAGACCCATTTGAACAAATCAATTATTCAGTAAATAAAAATGAAATTAATATTGAATTGGATTCATATTTTTATAAAGTAATTTTTAGAAATGATAACTTTGGCGAACAACTATTGATTAAACGGATTTTATATATTTTATCTCAAATATATGATTCAAACAATAACCGTATTTTAAATTTAGATTTGAAAGAAATTGATATTTTTATTAATGATAATATTCCTGTAAATCAAAAGAAAAAAATATTACTTCAAATTTCAGATATGGATGTTCGAAAAAATCCTAAAAATCTAATAAATTATAACAGAAAACTTTCATTATATCATATAAATAATCAATTAGATAATCTTTCAAAATCATTAGGATATTCAGAAACAAAAGAGGATATTATCTTAAAAGGAATTGAGAAAGAAGAATTACTTAAAAAAATAATTAATCATTTTCAGAACTTAATAAAAAATAACATATCAAAATTCGATTTTGAAGATGTTATTACAAAACTGCTTGGTTTTTACGAATTAATTATTTTTAAAAGAGAGCACAGTAAATTTCAATTGATTCCAAAGATTGAATGCTTTAAGGATTATTGTGATATTCAAAAATTAATTTCTGATGATTTTAAAAAAAACACACAGATCTCTTTAAGTGTTAGATGTTTAATAGAATATGTTATAAATAATCCTCCAAATGGAGATGAATATTTTAACAGTGATAAATTTGATGAAACAATAGCTTTAATGAATAACATAATTAATTGGGGTTTCTTATATGATCAACATATTTTTAATATATCTGAAATAGAAATTTCAATTTTAAAGTCAGGAAGAATCGGTAACAGTAAAGAATTTAGAGATAAGAATATTGAGCCATTTTATAATGAAAAATTCAGAGAAGATGTTTTTGATTATTCTAATGTATTTATGAAATACCATTTTGAATTACCCAAAACAGACAAAAATATTAATGATAATATTGAAAAAGATGAATTTATGCTCGCTTTTGAAGACGAATTTGAAATTGATTATTATAGTTTTACAGATATTGTTTTTGAAAGTATAATATTAGCATTTGAAGAAAAGAAATCAGTTGTTTCAAAAAGAAAAAAAGATTTTATTTCTACTTTAAGTAAAAAGCTAAAGATTGAGTTCATTGAAGTAGAAAAAATCATTAATACTTTTTCAATCGTTGTAAATGTGAATAATCAAATTAATTACTTTGATGATGAAAATAAAGAGAATTATCCGTGGAGATTTAATAGGAAATTATCATTATTACAAAAACCTTTTATAATTAGAACAAACGAAAATGAAGAAATAATTTATTTTGGATCAAGAGCATTGTATGATTCTTTTATGAATTTATATGATTTAATATTTTCGGGTAGATATAATTCCAAAAAATCAAAAATGAAATCATTCTTATCGAAAATAAATAAGGAAAAAGGAGATGTATTTAATAACGAATTATATGATTTATTAAAATCTACTTTGAATTGTATTATTATTGAAAAGGAAGTGACAATTGGTCCAAAGAAAAAAGATATTTTAAAAAGTATTATTGATTTAGGAGATTTTGATATTTTGATAGTAAATTTAGAAATTAAAACAATACTTTGCATTGAAAGTAAGAATACTAATTTTGCAAGAACACCCTATGAAATAAATAGAGAGATAAATAATTTCATTACAAAAAACAATAGAGGTTGGATTAATAAAGTTGAAGAAAGAGAGAAATGGTTTAAAGAAAATAAAAACTCTATTCGAGTATTTAATGATAGTATTGACTATTCTTCTTTCAAAATTGAATATGTATTCATAACTAAAGAAGCAATACCATTAAGTTATATAAAAGAAATGAATTATAGGTTTTTAACAATTTATGATGTTAAAAATAATCCTTATAAAAGTTTATTTAAAAGACCAATCAAGACCTCCACAGCCAAAAATTAATAATCTTCGAAGTTATTTCTAAAATAACGTTATTTAATTTGAAAAATTGAAAAATTGAAAATAATCGTTTTCTTTTGCGTTAACCTCGTTCCGAGTGACAAACTTGATAGAGCAACTTTGCGAGCTTAGCGTAAAACCTAGCGTTCTTTGCGGTTAAAAACTTTGAGAAACTTCGTACCTTACTTTGTGAAACGTTGTGATACAAAAACTTTCCTTATTTTGTACTCGTATTAAAATATATCTTATGAAATCAAAACTCCGTACCATAACCATAGAAAACATTACCTACAAATATGTAGTTGGGGGATTTGATTTGAAAATTTTTAACCCAGCTAAGAATTCTAATAACGAATTTGTGAAGGTAAATTTCGATATCCGCGATGATTTATACCTAGGAAGTTTGATTTTTTCAGGTCATTTTAGAACCTATAAAAACGATGAAGAAATTATCCTTAATATTAACACACCTAGTTTTGTTAAGGAAATAATTGTTTAACTTGGTATTGAAAAGTATGATTTTACAGTCCAAAAGCAATATCAAATTAATAATGGACTACAAATTCTAGAAAAATTGGATTACGAAGTAACAGGATTAGAAAATAAAATGAGAAAGAAAGGAAACTTAGAAGAAGATTTACTACCTGAAACTGTTAATGAAGTTTTATTAGCTTTAAAGCAAAATCAAATGCCATTAGCAACCGCACTAATTTATGATAATTTAGATTGTGATTTGCAGGATGCAAAGCGCATTGCAGAGAATATGCAAAAGAGGGTTTTGAAGAGTTATAAAATTTAAAAATAGAAACTTTCAAAAAAAGATTAGACCCCTCATTTCTCTATGTAACAAACAGAATATAAACAACTTTTCGCCTTTCGCTCCTAGAAAATTTATGCCTTAGCCAGTGAAACTCCGTGCCAAAAAAAAACCACGCAAAATAACTGCGTACTTCATTTTCAAATTTGTACCTTGAAAACATATAAGTATGACCATCCAAGACCTTAAATCTAATAACCTAATCCTCTTTGAAGTAATCTAGGGTAGCAAGTCCTTTGGGCTGGACACCCCAACATCCGATACGGATATAAAAGGCGTGTATTATTTACCCAAAGAGCAGTTTTATGGGTTGGAGTATATTCCGCAAATTAGTAACGAAACCAACGATATAGTCTACTACGAATTAGGGCGTTTTGTGGAGCTATTGCTTAAAAACAATCCCAACATTCTAGAAATCCTAGCCACGCCAGCAGATTGTATTTTATACAAGCATCCTATTATGGAACAGTTGCGATTAGAAGATTTCTTATCCAAATTGTGTAAAGATACTTTTGCGGGCTATGCCATGACGCAAATCAAAAAAGCAAGGGGACTCAATAAGAAAATTGTGAATCCGATGGAGAAAGAACGAAAATCACTTTTGGATTTTTGTTATGTGTTGCAAGGCTATAAAACGATTACGCTACCACAATGGTTGCATCAAAATGCTTACACGCAAGAACAATGTGGTTTGATTAACCTGCCACATTCTCGGGGAATGTACGCCCTTTTTTATGATACCAAACTTTCACTAGGCTATAAAGGAATTATCAAAAATGAAAAGTCCAACGAAGTGTCTTTGTCTTCTATTCCCAAAGGGGAAAAAGAAGTAGGTTATTTATATTGCAATCAGGATGCCTATTCTCAGTATTGCAAAGATTATAAAGACTATTGGGATTGGATTGCAAAACGAAACGAGGAGCGTTATAAATTGAATCAGTTGCACGGTAAAAATTACGACAGTAAAAATATGATGCACACGGTTCGATTATTACAGTCGGCATTGCAAATTGCGCAAACAGGCACATTAAATATCCGTGTGACCAACCGTGACGAACTCTTGAAAATCAAAACAGGCGATTTGGATTATGCGGTTTTGATGGATAAAGCCGAGCATCTTTTGGAAATTATTGAAAAAACTTACAACCAAACCACACTTATGGAAACACCTCATTATCTTACTGTTGAAAAGATACTTATAGCCATGAGAAAAGAATTGTATGCCTAATTTTTGGTTTTCTTTAAAAAATGGTGCTAATTCTTGGTGTATTTTATAAACCAACAATTAGCACCATGAGCGAAACCAGACATACCTTCGGAAGAAAACCCCTTACACGTAAATCAAAAAACTTAAAACCAAGAGTAGACCTAACCGCTATGGTTAGCATTTCTTTCTTATTGATAGTCTTCTTTATGTTGACCTCTTTTTTATCACGCCCAAATGAAATGGATTTAGGAATGTCTGGAGAAAGAGGATGTTATGATGGTTGCTATGTAGTTGCCCATGATAGAGAATGTACAATATTATTAAACCCAGATTACGCATTAGAAAAATAAATTTTATAATTTATTGAAATAAAAGGATTTATTTATTTGGTAATTCTAGTTCGTAATTTTATATAGTACTAACAATCAATAAAATATGTTTTTTGAAAATCTCTAACGCGTAATCTGGGTTTAATCAAATTGTTTACTACTGAAAACCGTTTGTACAATGTGTTGAGCAAAGAAGGTGAATTTCACCCCAAACGCATAGGTAAACTTACGGGTTGGATGAGCCAAGACATCATGATCGATTTTAAAAAAGAACATGAAACTGTTTTGGAATCTTTAGACAAAGAAAGTCAAAAAGCAATCAACAAGCGGTTAAACACTTTGATAATCAGTATGATTAAAGAAGAATTTATGACTTTTAAAGTTTAATTTACTAACTACGTAAATTAATTGCGTAGTTAGTTTTGAATCTTTGTACAACGAAAACAAGTTCATTAATTTATAAAAATATCAAACAAGTCCAGTTGGGTGTTTCGGTATAGCACTAATGTGGTGAGGGTTACGCGTGAGGCGTGTTACAACTTACTATGCAACTTGATTTGATGGTTTTAGTATTTGCCTTAAAATACTGATTTTGTAGGTTCGAGTCCTACTTCTTCATTGAGTTGAAGAATGGCGAAATTGGTAAACGCACAGAATTAGGGATTCTGTAATCAAACGCATCGGTTCGAGTCCGATACGCAATACGTTGCGTTAGCTCAGTTGGTTAGAGCGCTACACTTTCACTGTAGTTTTTTTGAAAGAGTGGAATCTCTCTTTAAAAAGATTCACCAGTACAAAAGAATGTTCAGAACGGAACAAGCTTGCGACTTATTTAGTTGATACGTCAGTGTAATGAATCAGCAAGCACTTTTGAGAAAGCCTGATTTAGGTTCGCTTTTACTAGAAGATTGCTTTGCTTTTGGATTTGATAGCTTCAATTTTAAATAAATATGAACGCTAAACAGAATTTGAACCCTTTTCAATCTGTAAAGTAAATCAACTCATTTCCGCTTTGGATAAAGCGATTTCGTTCGAACATTTTTTAAAAAGATACACTAAAAATTGAAAAATATGATACAAAGAATTACCATAGAAACCTTTCAAGTTGGTTTGGTTTTTAAGAATAAGAAATTGACAAAAGTCTTGACAGAAGGTAAGCACTTCTTGATTGGAACACAATTAGAAGTACGTTATTTTGATATGCGTACACCCTTTGAAACTGATTTGGAATTGGATGTTTTGTTGAAAAATGAAACCTTAGCTCAAATGTTGGAAGTAGTTGAGGTTGCTGATTACCATGTGGTATTGCAATTTGTAAATAAGAATTTCAAAACGGTATTAAAAAAAGGGAAATATGCCTTTTGGAAAGGCGTTTACCAGTACCAATTTATAACCTACAATATGACGCTTGAATTTGTAGCTCCAACACATTTGGACATTTTATTGAAAAATGAAGAGTTGGCCACTTTATTGGATGTGATTACGGTTAAAGACAACGAAATTGTTTTGCAATATGTAAATGATAATTTCAAAGAAGTCCTAACTGCTGGGAAATATGCTTTTTGGAAAGGATTTACACAATATGATTTTAAAACGATTGATTTGAATCAAACTGAAATCATTGAAAATAGAGACAAAAAACTATTGGAACATCCAAAAATGAAAGCTTTTATCCAAAAATTTGATGTTTTGAATTATGAAAAAGGGTTGTTGTTTGTTAATGGTAAATTGACTCAAGTTTTGGAAGCAGGCACCTATAATTTTTGGAATAACGGGACTACTTTGGAAGTAAAAACCGCAGATTTGCGTCAACAACAAATGGAAATTTCAGGCCAAGAACTGTTGACGAAAGATAAAGCCAATTTGAGAATCAACTTTTTTGCAAAATATCAAGTTACTGATATTCAAAAAGCGTTGACCGAAAATAAAGACTATGAAAAACAGTTGTACATCTTGTTGCAATTGGCATTGCGTGCTTATGTGGGCGGTTATACCTTGGATGAATTATTGACTAAAAAAGATGAAATCGGTCAAGCCATATTAGCAGAAACACAAACCAAGGTTACGGCATTGGGCGTAGCAGTTTTTGATGCAGGTATTCGTGACGTGATTTTGCCAGGCGATATGAAAGAAATCATGAACCAAGTTTTGGTTGCCGAAAAAAAAGCACAAGCCAACACCATTATGAGACGTGAGGAAACTGCTTCTATGAGAAGCATGTTGAATACCGCTAAATTGATGGAAGAAAACGAAATGCTTTGGAAATTGAAAGAGATGGAATACGTAGAAAAAATTGCCGATAAAATTGGAGAAATCACCATTTCAGGAAGCGGAAACATCATCGGACAATTGAAAGAAATTTTTGTAAAATGATGAAACATTACTATCACGCTAAATTTTTACCTTTAGCGTGATAGTTCTATAAGATTAAGCAGAAATAGTAGCTACCTCTTTATTAATTTTGTTTACTAAACCAACAAGCACTTTACCAGGGCCAACTTCGGTAAAACTAGTTGCACCATCTGTAATCATTTGGTTGACAGATTGAGTCCATTTTACAGCCCCCGTTAATTGCGCAATTAAATTATTTTTAATTTCAGCAGGATCGCTTACGGCATTAGCCGTTACATTTTGATATACGGGACATGAAGGTATGTTAAAAGAAGTACTTTCAATAGCAGCGGCTAATTTTTCTCTTGCAGGTTCCATCATAGGAGAGTGAAAAGCACCCCCAACAGGTAAAATTAAGGCTCTTTTAGCACCTGCTTCTTTCATTTTTTCACAAGCTATTTCTACAGCTTTTAACTCGCCTGAAATAACCAACTGTCCTGGACAGTTGTAATTAGCTGCTACTACTACGCCATCTATAGAAGCACAAATGGCTTCTACTACTGCATCGTCTAGGTTTAAAACTGCAGCCATTGTAGAAGGAACCATTTCACAAGCCTCTTGCATAGCCAAAGCACGTTGTGAAACTAACTTTAAACCATCCTCAAATGATAAAGCACCATTTGCAACTAAAGCCGAAAATTCACCTAAAGAATGTCCTGCTACCATGTCTGGTTTTATCTCTAAAACCTTAGCAGAAATAACGGAATGTAAAAAAACGGCAGGTTGTGTTACTTTTGTTTCTTTTAATTCTTCGGCAGTGCCTTCAAACATGATGTCTGTAATACGAAAACCTAGAATAGTATTTGCTTGTTCAAATAATGTTTTAGCTAATTCTGATGATTCGTATAAATCCTTACCCATTCCGGTAAATTGTGCTCCTTGACCTGGAAAAATATATGCTTTCATTAAAAATATTTTTTATAGTTAAAAGTAGAATTGTTGAACAGAATTTTGGACAAAAATACATAAAATTATTTGGGAAACGACTTTTGTAACTTTTATCAATGAATAGCGTCTAACCACTCATCAAACATTTATATTATGAATTATATATTTAAAGGATGTATCCTAGTTGTATTAGGTTTTTTTCTGACTTATTTGAATTTACCTGTACTCAATTATGGCTTTGTAGAACTACCGCTTTTACTTTTAGTTTTAGTTTTTGCATGGGGTATTCTTTCCATCAAATTCCAAATTTCTCGTGATGGAAAACAAGTAAAAATAGTAAGTCTACCTTCAAAAGTGGGATTATATGCCATAGGGATATTATTAGTATATATACTAGTGCTGCCTATTTTTAGTTCTCGTTTGATACAAACTAAAAAATATCAAGAATTGATAGGTAAAGTAGCTAATGGAGATCAAATTTCTAAGCATATAGCACCTATTTCGTTAAATGAAGTTCGGGTAGTAGATGAAGATCTAGCCTATCTATTAGGTGAAAAAATATTAGGCTCCCAACCTGCTTTAGGTAGTCAAGTGCATTTAGGTGAGTTTTACATTCAAAAAGTTAATAATAAATTGTATTGGGTAGCCCCTTTGCTACATTCTGGTTTTTTTAAATGGTTAAATAATAGAGAAGGGACAGCGGGTTATGTAATGGTTTCTGCAACAAATGAACGCGATGTAAAATTGGTGCAAACTAATAAAGGAAACACCATAAAGATAAAATATCAACCAAGTGCTTATTTAGGGGATGAAATTCGTAGACATATTTATTTTAATGGATACAACACTATTGGATTAACAGATTTTACATTTGAAGTAGATGATACAGGAAGACCATTTTGGGTAGTTACTAAATACGATAAGAAAATAGGGTTTAAAGGAAATGATGCTACAGGTGTATTAGTAGTAGATGCACAAACAGGAACTATAAAAGAATATACTATAGCAACAACACCCCAATGGGTAGATCGTATTCAACCTATTAATTTTATTGAAGATCAATTAAATGATTGGGGAGATTTAGTGCATGGGTATTGGAATTTTTCTAATGCAGATAAACTAAAAATAACAGAAGATATGAGTTTAGTGTATGGAAAAGATAATAAATCCTATTGGTATACAGGTTTAACCTCAGTAGGAAAGGACGAATCATCTGTAGGATTTGTATTAGTCGATACGCGTACTAAACAAGCTACGTTTTATAAGCAAAGTGGAGCAACTGAATTTGCTGCACAAAATTCAGCTCAAGGAAAAGTACAAGAAAAAGGATATAATGCTTCATTGCCTATTCCATATAATATTAACAATATACCAACTTATGTTATGACGTTAAAAGATAGAGGTGGCTTGGTAAAAATGTTTGCTATGGTTTCTATACATGATTATACAATTGTTGGGGTAGGAAATACTATGCGGGAAACTCTAATGGCTTATAAAAATGCGTATAATATGTCTGGTGATAGTATAAAACTAGAAGCAGGTACAAATAAAAAAAGAATAAAAGCAGAAATAACGCGTATACAAAATGATGTGAAAAATGGGAATAGTTTTTACTATTTTACGATACAAGGTGAAAGCAAAATATTTATAGGTTCTTCACAACTATCTAACCAATTACCTATTACACGGGTAGGTGATCAAGTAGAAATTACTTATGATGCAGATACAGAAGATATAATAGATGTGTCTAGTTTTAAAAATTTTTCGTTAGGCAAATAGATAAAAAGCAAAAAAAAAGATTTTTTTACACCTGTTTCATTACTTGGCTCGAGTTGACAAAGGGATAACTCGAGCGGAGTGAAGGGATAAAACCTTTAAACCCAGATTACGCATTAGAAAAAATAAATTTTATAACTTATTGAAATAAAATGATTTATTTATTTGGTAATTCTAGTTCGTAATTTATATAGTACTAACAATCAATAAAATATGTTTTTGAAAATTTCTAAGACGTAATCAGGGTTAAAGTATAATGTTACTCACTGTATGTGATCCTTACTAGAACCATGATCAATGTCATTAAGTTAATCGTCTGGTTTTTCATTTCGATGTAAGAAGAAATTACATAATCTTTTTAAAATCATCGATATAACAAAGTGAATTTTGAACTAAAATTCCTTAACTTAATGACATTGGGCGTGGGATGACAAGAGCGCCGAATAATTTATTCCTAAACGATCAACGTTTTGTTTGTCACTCCCACGAAAGGAGGGGGCGCATAATCTAATTTCTTTTTTTTTAAAATGATTAGATTAAGACCTTTTGGATTTTTTATGTATTAATGAAAATGATCTTCTTCAATTTCAAATTCGGCATCTTTTTCCCAAATTTCCATTTCACAAGGTTTGCAGTTAAATTTTAACTTATACTCTAATTCACCTTGCTTTAATACTAAAGGTTCTTTTAGTTTTTGATCCATATTTTCGCGATGGTATTTTGGACAGCGTTCCAATTCGTACTTAATACAATATTTAGTAGTCATTACACGTGATTTTCCTGGATCCCATTGTAATTCAAATGCTTTTTCTATTTCGGTAACCCCATGACGTTCGTAAAATTTACGAGCGGTTTTATTGGCTACGTTGTAAGTAAAATCCAGTTTAG
This sequence comes from Flavobacterium davisii, assembly GCF_042182265.1. Taxonomy (NCBI): domain Bacteria; kingdom Pseudomonadati; phylum Bacteroidota; class Flavobacteriia; order Flavobacteriales; family Flavobacteriaceae; genus Flavobacterium; species Flavobacterium davisii. Next base: position 339,753 of record NZ_CP097869.1, on the reverse strand, counting down.
TTTCAGGATAAGGATGCGAGGTTTTTTCTAATTGAAACTCTTTTCTATTGTAGTTTTGTAAACGAATTTCGGATAATTGTTCATATACATTTCTACGCATTTCATTAATTTTAGAAATAGGGAGAAACCAGTTGTCTGAAAAAGAAATGGTTATTTCATCAGCGGTATAAGGAGTAAATCCTGTTTTAGCTAAATTTACTTTAAAGTTTTCGGCTATAGATTCGCCATTTTTAGTTTTTTCCTTAGGATGTATTAATTGTACTGTACTTGTATTACCATCTTCATCCGTAGCAATTAATTCAAAACCATGTTCGTTTTCTTTCAATAATAATGAGGTGCTTATTTTTCTTATCGCACTGTCTTCTCTTTCCACTAATTTAATAAAAGCAGCGTCATTATTACGATAAATTTCAGTACCAGGCATTATTTCCTTTAATACGTTAGGGTATACAAAACCATTTTCGGCTTTGTTTACATAAATACCTTCAGCTATTTTATCTTCATTAATATAGCAGAGTCCATCCCCATTGTTTAGTAATTCTCCATTTTCAATGACATAAGAATTACCAACAGTTTTGATTAATTTGCCGATATACTGCCCTTTTGATTTAGGGCTGTCCCAAGAACCAATAGATTGGTGTCTTTCGTTTACAAAATAATCTGTATAACCGCGGTTGAAGGTGCGGGTCAGTTCGGAATCAAAAGTATAAGTGCAACTTCCAGAAGAAGCTTTTGTGTATTTGTCGTTATTTTGAGCTAAAAATGTGTCTAATTTTTTTCGTAAAAAAGATACATTATTTTTAACATATACAACATCTTTTAATCGACCCTCAATTTTAAAAGAGCAAATTCCAGCTTCTATTAAATGGGGTATTTGGTCCGTTACATCAAAATCTTTTATGGATAATAAATGGCTATTACGGATTAATGTTTCGCCATGTCCATCAATTAGGTTATAAGGTAGTCGGCAGTTTTGCGCGCAAGATCCTCTATTGGCTGAACGTTCGCCATTTGCTACACTCATGTAACAATTTCCACTAAACGAAACACATAAAGCACCCGTTACAAAAAATTCTAATTCAACATCAGTTGCTTGGCTTATTTCTTTAATCTGGTGTAAATTTAATTCGCGAGCTAATACTACTCGTTGAATACCTGCGTCTGCTAAGAATTTAATTTTTTTAGGATCGCGATTATTAGCTTGTGTACTCGCATGTAGAGGGATAGGAGGTAAGTCTAGTTCTAATACTCCCATGTCTTGAACAATAAGAGCGTCGACCCCTATTTCGTATAATTTCCAAATTAATTGGCGACAGGTTTCTAATTCACCGTCATAAATAATAGTATTGATTACTACAAAAACTTGAACATTATAAAGGTGTGCATACTGAACCAGGGCAGCTACATCTTCAATAGAATTGTGTGCGCTAGAACGAGCTCCAAACTGTGGCGCGCCTACATATACTGCATCAGCACCAGCATTTATGGCAGCAATACCTGTAGTTAAATCTTTTGCAGGAGCTAAAATTTCAATCTTCTTTTTCATCACTAAAAAACATATCTTTTTTGGGAATTATCCAAAAGGTTTGCAAAGTTCTGAAAAAAAAGTAATATTTAAATATAGATTGTACTTTTAGTTTTTAAAAAAATGATTTATTGATTTGTAGGAACTAAATTAAATTTTTGTACTAAAAAAATACCTTCTTTTAATGTTCCTGAAACTTTAGCTTTTCTTATAGTATTACAAAATCCGTCGTTTGCATGTGCATCTCCATGGTCATCTATAGTGGTGCCAATAACATTGTATACCTTATTTTGATAACGTATAGATAAGGTACAATTTTTATCTTTCGTTCCAAATTGACATAGTCCACATGAAGTTTCTACTTCTACATCTTTTATATCCCGTTTCTTTTCTTGAGCAGATAAGTTAAATGTGAGGAGTGTTATAAGTAGTAATTGTATTTTTTTCATTCAAATTGTTATTAAAGTAGTTCGTTTCACAACGCTTTGGTCCACATTTGAGCCTCTTAGGGCCACAAGAAGAAGCTGTAATTACAAGTAATATAAAGAAGATAAAGTGTTTCATGAAAAGAAGGTTACCGTTTAAATCAAATATAGAAAATATTTATATAAAAAAGTCACCTTTTTAGGTGACTTTAAAAAGTTTTTAGAATCTGATTAGCTTTTGAATAAACATAAACCTAAAATATAAAATTCTTACCTGTGATCGTTTAAAAATAGTTTAAAAGTAAGGTAATTGGCTAAAAAGTTACTTTCTAAAAACCCTTTTTTCTTATATAATTTTATAGCAGAAAGGTTATCTTTAGTTGTGTATAATGATAATTCATTAGCTTTAGTAGATGAGGCAAACTGTATAGCACGATCTAATAATGATTCGCCTATTTTTATTCTTCTCATGTTTTCATCAACATACAAATAAGCAATATGCCAATCGTATGCCAATTTTGAAATAATACTTCTTTTGTTTAGTAATAGTATAAACCCATAAACTTGCCTATTTACTTCGTAAGTATAAATTTTACACTGATTTCGTTCTAATTTATATTGGAGTAAAGGCAAAGAACCATTACTTCCTCCTAGAAATTCGTCTAAAACAAGCCCTGATCTTAAAATAATACTTTCGACCTTGTCAAATTCTTGAATTCCTATTTCATGAACTTTTCCAAGCATAATGGTTCTCGTTTAAAGCTTTTAATTACTTAAAAAAGGAGTTTAGAATAGCTGCTTTTTTATCTTTTATTTCTTTTGTTACTAGATTAATCAATATATAAGAAAGTAATACTCCTGTTATGCCTAAAAAAATATTTAAAATAAAATTAATGTTATATCCTAGTCGGTGAATTATGAATAGACTTAATTTGGCACTTAAAAATTGTGCTATTCCGTAACACATTTGAAAATAAGAAAGGAACTTAGCTTCCATTTTTTTATAAGAACGTTCAAGTACAAAATCAGCAGCAAAAGGAAAAGTAAGCATAACACCAAAGCTTATGAAGGATAATGCAAGAAATACTCCTATTGTTTGTTGTAAAGCAACTAAAATAAAATACCCTAAACACATCGAAAGTAAACCGTATAAAATGGCATTTAAGGTTTTTATTTCTTTCTTTTTAATGTATGATACAACGGCAACTTCTAAGAAAAATAAAACTAATCCATAAAAAACCAATGTGTAAGTGTTGAATGTTGTAGATAATTTTAAGACATCACTATAATACAATGGTAATACAGAAAATATTTGAAAAAATATGATACCTGTAATAATGGTGATCAAACAGTGTATTAATAGTAATTTGTCTTTTAGAAAAACAAATTTTTCTTCATTCAAATTAGAGAAAGTCAATTGGTGTAGCAATTTCTTTTCTTTTACAAAAGTTATAAAGAACACCACTGCTACGATAGATGATATACCATCAATATAAAAAAGTAAATAGTAGCCAACAGTAGCAATTGATATACCTGCAATGATAGGAGATATTATAAAGCCAAAATTAGAGGCGGTTCTCATTAAAGAAAAGGCTTTAATTCTATCTTCTTTTTTAACAAAGTCTTTTAGAGTAGCCATCATCGAAGGTCTAAACATATCAGCTACAACATTTAATATAAAAACGGTGAAGCATAAAGGATAGAAGCCTTTTACAAATTGTAAGCTAAATAAAATTACGCCATTAAAAAACATGCTGTAAGTCATTAGCTTATAACTACTAATGTTTTTAGAGATTTTCCCTACTAGAAAAGTACCAACTATAGAACCAGCACCAAAGCACATCATGATGGTTCCTATTTCTGCGTAGCCAAATTTTAGATCATCATATAGATATTTAGACATGAAAGGAACAACCATAGCCCCCATTCTGTTAATTAATATCATGAAGAAAAAAAACCAAACTTCTCTTGGTAAAGTTTTGAAGTCTTTTAAAATTGAATTCATATACAAGTTAAGTTTTAAATATTAGACAAATTTAAAAAGGAAATGGTGTAAAATCCTATAAAAACTATAGAAATATTTCTACTTTTATTTTTGCTTTTGTATTTAAATTTGCTTAAAATTGAGGATGAAATTTGACAGTATGAAAATTAAAAAGTTAATTACACATTTTCTTTTGTTTGCCAGTATTACTTTGTCTACAGCACAAAGTAAAAATCTTTATGGAGGAATTGAAATTGGAGGTAAAGGAGTAAAGGTATCGGTTATAGATGTTGATAACATTAAAAAAGGAGATTATGAAATAAAATCTTTTTGGACTGATAATATAGGTGTAGCAAAAGGTATTTCTATAGATGGAAATTTGCTTAATGAGGATATTTTGAAAGCTGTAGAAGTTGTAGCAGCAGATTTTTTAAAAATAAAAAATGAATTTCATGTACCTGTAGAAAATATTTTTGTAGTAGGATCTTCTGGAGTTGCTCAAGCAAAGAACACGAATGAATTGACAGAAAAAATAAAGAATGCTATCAACAAGGACTTAGAGTTTATTACGGCCAATAATGAAGGTAAAATGTTGATGAGAGGGTTAATTCCGGCGGAAAACTATGCGACATCTATGGTTTTAGATATTGGAGGAGGTAATACAAAAGGAGGATATATAGATGTTCTTAATAATGAAAATTTTGTGTTTTTTCCTATTAATCTCAATTATGGAACTATAACTCTTACAGAGGCTGTAAATAAAAGAACAAAATCAAATTCACTTTCTGATTTTACCGAAAAAGCATTCGGTTACTTGCCTGAATTAAGAGATCAGGTAAGAGCTATGTATAATTCAGGTAAAAATGCCTTGGATAAGCCTAATATCTATCTTTCAGGAGGTTCTGTGTGGGCCTTTTATACGCTTTATAATGGTATAGCAAAAGAAAATTTTAATGAATTTAAATTAGAAGACGTAATTAATTACGATGCAATTTTAAAGAATAACTTTAAAAAATTTGAAGATTTAGCAAAAAAAGATCCAGAAATAGATCGCGTTTTAAAAACATATTCGCAAAAACACTTAATATCAGGGAGTAATATTTTAATTGTAGCTCTTGAAGCAATACCTAATATTGATGAAAAAAAACTATACTTTGCAAAACAAGGACATATAGCTTGGTTGGTTTCTTACGTGGCAGAATACTCAAAAAAAGTAAAAAAAATTTGGTAGTTTTAAAACTGCCAAATTTTTTGTTTGACCTAAAAAGAATAGATTTAAGATTATATGTTTAAAAATCGAAAACAAGTACTGTTTACTGTTTTAGCAGGTATATTTATTACAAATGCTATAGTGGCAGAATTAATAGGAGGAAAGCTAATTCAGATAGGCCCATTTGTAATGAGTATTGGGATACTTCCTTGGCCTATTGTTTTTTTAACAACAGATTTGATTAATGAGTATTTTGGAGAAAAAGGAGTTCGTAAGCTTTCTTATATAACTGCGGGACTTATTGTTTACGCATTTTTACTGCTTTTTTTAGCTATATCTATACCTTCTGCCAAAGGAATTAGCCCTGTTGATGATGCTCAATTTATTGCAGTATTTGGACAAAGTATGTGGATTATTATAGGAAGTGTTATAGCTTTTATTTTTTCCCAATTAATAGATGTAAGTATTTTTCATTTTGTAAAACAAAAAACAGGGGATACTAAAATTTGGTTGCGAGCCACAGGTTCTACGGTGATATCTCAATTAGTAGATTCTTTTGTTGTTTTAGGAATCGCATTTTGGTTACCAGGAAAAATAAATTTTCAAACTTTCATATCTTCCGCTTTAACAGGATATACCTTTAAATTAAGTGTAGCTGTTTTATTGACACCCTTAATATATCTTAGTCATTATCTCATAAAAAAATATCTTGGAGAAGATTCCTGAAAAATGAATCAAAACTTAGTCTCCAAAAAAATCATATTCCTTACATTTGCTACCCAAAAAAATAATTTAAAATGGCTGATCTACTTACAGAATTTGGTGAATCTATTGCTAAAAACTTGCCGGGCTTTATAGCTGTTAGTATTCTTGATATTTACAAAGGTATTATTTATCATTCAAAATCCGTTTTAAAGGATTATAATATAGATCTTGATTCTAATTATATTTTAGAAATGGTTCGTGCTAAACTAAACGGTATTCATGCACTAAAACAAAATCAACAAATTCAAGATATAACGATTTCGTTAACTTCTCAATATCACGTTATTGATGTTTCAAATAATCATGAGTTTTTGATTTATCTTGTAGTAGATGCTTCAGAAGCTAATTTAACTATGACGAAGGCATTGCTAAATAAATACAAGAAAAGTATTAGTTTATAAAAGAAAAGAAGTCCTAAAACAGAATGAGTCATTAAAATGTTTTTATAATGAATTTCTTTTTAGGACTTCTACAATCACATGGTATATAATTTAGCTAAACAATTGTTTGGCTATTTTTTCTTTTAAAGAAACCTGTTCCTTTTTTAAAGTTAAATAGAGAAGATAGGTTAATCCAATTCCTATAATAGCTATTATAGAATTTATTAACCAATTAGCTTCATAGCTAAGATATTGAACAATAGATAAGCCTGTTTTAGAACTTAATACATGGGCAAATCCATAACTCATTTGAAATACAGACATAAATATTCCTTCATGATTTTTATGACTCCTTTTTAATACAAGACCGCTTGCGTAGGAAAAAGTAAGCATATTTCCAAAAGTCATAAGTGCCATAAAAATCCATAAAACCCAACTGTTATGTATAGAGTATAAGAAAAAGTAGCCTAAGGAAAACAGTGCTAATCCAATTGCAATTGCCAAAGTTTCATTTATTTTTTTTATCTGCATTTTATTGATTAAACGTACTTCAAATAGTATAAAAACTACACCGCTAAATCCAAAAAGCATTCCCGTTGTAACATCTTTTAAATGGAAAGAATTTTTCTGAAATAAAGGTAAAATGGTAAAAATTTGAAAAAATAAATAACCTGTAATCATGGCAATAATCCAGTTTAATACAAAAGGAATATCTTTAATTGGAGCTAATCTGTCTAAATTAGTTTTAGCTAGATTTAGATCAAACGGAACTTTGCGTTCTTTTACGAGTAAGAAAAAAATAGAAATAGCCAAAAGACACGTTATTCCATCTACCCAAAAAAGGACATTATAATTCCAGTAAGATATAATTAATCCGCCAATTACAGGGCCAAAAACTAAACCTAAATTTGAAGCAGATCGAATTAAAGAGAGCGATTGTAATTTTATGTCTTTACTTACATAGCTGTTAACGGTTAACATCATTGCTGGACGATACATGTCCGCAATTGTGGTTAGTAAAAAGACGGTAATGCAAATGGTTTCAAAGGTTTTTACATATTTAAGAAGGAAAAAAATGAGACCACTTGTAAAAAGGCTAAAAATCATTACTTTGTAGGATCCTACGATGTCTGATAAACGACCACTAGTAAATGTTCCAACTAAAGAGCCAATGCCAAAACAAACCATTATCCAACCTATTTGAGAATAGGTAAATCCAAGTGTTTCGTTAAGATATTTTGATAAAAAGGGAACCACTACGGCTCCCATTCGGTTAATTAATGTGATTAAGGCAATTATCTTTATTTCTAAGTTAAAATGTATTCGATTTCTTTTTAAAAATTCCATAAAAAATTAGAATAGGTTAAGTTTCGTTGCAAAAAATTTAGAGAAAAATCCACTACGAACATGCTCTAAATCATCATTTGTTTTTGCTACTTCTAATTCTTTCTTTTCTTCTTCTTCATTCGTTTCGTCTACCATAAATTTAGTTATTAGCTGAACATAGCTCATACCCAATTCTTCCAAGTATCCTGTTAAAAATTTTTCACTTCCGTCAATTCCTCGTACTTTTTCAATTTGTAGTAGCTTTGTGTATAAATCCTCTACTTTTTTGATTACTTCATTAGGTACAGCTTTTCTTCTGGCAATATATTTAGTGATGTTCGCGTTTTCATCTACCACATAATCAAAATCTGTTATCACCCAATAATAACGACCTGACTTTGAAAGATTTTTGATAATTCCGTGAAATTTTTGCCCCTTTTTTATGTTTTCCCACAGAACTTTAAAAATGATTTGAGGCATGTCGGGGTGTCTAAGAATATTGTGAGGCTGTCCTACTAATTCGTACTCTTGATAACCAGAAACCTCAACAAATACCTCATTAACGTATTCGATAGTTCCATAGATGTCTGTTTTACTCATAATAGTTTTAGTAGTGTCCCAAATGACCTCCTCATTTAGAGGTAATGGCTTTTTAATTTCTAAATCCATATTTAATCCAAATTTGCTTATTTACACCAGTAAAGTTACGGCGAAAAAAAATACAAAAACTGATTTTTGTCATAAAAAAATAAAAAAACTCTTTCTGGTTTCTGAAATAAAATTGCTTTACTTACGAAATTACGAAATAAAGATTTAATTTTTATATTTGCATAGCAAATTAACGCGTAATGAAATATAAAAGAATACTCTTAAAATTAAGTGGAGAAGCCTTGATGGGTGAACGCCAATATGGAATAGAACCAAAAAGATTAGCGGAATACGCTGAGGAAATAAAAAAAATACATGACCTAGGTGTAGAAATTGCTATCGTTATAGGAGGAGGAAACATCTTCAGAGGTGTTGCTGGTGCTAGTAATGGTATGGATAGAGTACAAGGAGATTATATGGGAATGTTAGCTACTGTTATAAACGGTATGGCATTACAAAGCGCTTTGGAAGAAAAGGGGATGTTAACCCGTTTGCAAACAGCCTTAAAGATAGAAGCAATAGCAGAACCTTATATCAAAAGAAGAGCGGTAAGACATCTTGAAAAAGGACGAATTGTAATCTTTGGTGCAGGTACAGGAAATCCCTATTTTACAACCGATACAGCCGCTGTTTTGAGAGGGATAGAAGTAGATGCAGATGTTATATTAAAAGGAACTAGAGTAGATGGTGTATACAATGCAGATCCAGAAAAAAATCCTGATGCAGTAAAATTTGATTACATTTCCTTTAATGATGTGTTAGCCAAAGGATTAAATGTAATGGATACCACAGCATTTACTTTAAGTCAAGAAAATAAATTGCCGATAATTGTATTTGATATGAATAAAGAAGGTAATTTGTTAAAAATATGCGAAGGAGAAAATGTAGGAACCGTTGTTAATATTTAGTATTTTTGATTCATTTTTTGAATAAATTTGAACTCTAAACTCATTAAAGGTATGACCGAAGAAATTAATTTTATATTAGATAGTACAAAAGAATCCATGGAAGGTTCTTTGACACACTTAGAAAAAGAGTTTTTAAATATTAGAGCAGGAAAAGCTTCTCCGCAAATGTTAGGAGGGGTTTTCGTAGATTATTATGGTTCTCAAACACCTCTTTCTCAGGTTGCAAATATTAATATTCCTGATGCGCGTACTATAACCGTAACGCCTTGGGAAAAAAATATGCTTCAGCCTATAGAAAGAGCCATTATGATTGCAAATATTGGATTTAATCCTATGAATAATGGCGATAATATCATTATATCAGTTCCTCCTTTAACAGAAGAACGTCGTCGTGAATTAGCAAAACAAGCAAAGTCAGAAGCAGAAGATGCTAAAATTGGCGTTCGAAACGCTCGTAAAGAAGCGAATAGTGATATTAAAAAGTTAGAAAAAGAAGGAACCTCAGAAGATGCTTGTAAAACAGCAGAAGATAATGTTCAAAAATTAACAGATGCTTATATCAAAAAAGTAGATGAACTTTATGCTGTTAAAGAAGCAGAAATAATGAAAGTTTAATTAAATAGTAAAGTAATAATTTCGTTTTAAAAATTATTGCTTTCTCATACTGTACATCTTGTAGTTTTTTTTCTACATGATTTTTTGAATAAAGACGCGTAAATTGCGTACTGTTTTTAATACACACAACAGCATAATGTTTTTACTATGAAAGTTAAAAAAATATTTTTACTGCTATCACTTGTTTTTGCACAATTTGCATCAGCATCTCTTGATGATAGCCTTTTTGGAGGAATTGAAATAGGAAGTAAAGGAATTAAAATTTCAGTCCTTGATGTCGATAATATCAAAAAGGGAAGTTATGAAATCAAATCCTTTTGGACCGAAAATGTAGGTATTGCACGAGGGATAGCGATTGATGGTAAATTGGCAGCTGAAGATATTAAAATAGCTTCAGAAGTAGTTTATAGAAGTTATTTAAGAGTTAAAAATGAATTTAAAGTTACAGAACAGAATATTTTTATAGTAGGATCTTCTGGTGTAGCAATGGCATCTAATACGAAAGAATTAGTTGATGCAGTTAAAAAATTAACAAATAAAGAACTTGACTTTATAGATGCTCAAGCGGAAGGGAAAATGCTCCTAAAAGGATGTATTCCTCCCATTAATTATTTAAACTCAACCGTTTTAGATATTGGAGGAGGAAATACTAAAGGAGGATATGTAGACACCTTTAATAATGATAATTTTGTTTTCTTTCCTCTTTCATTTGATTATGGAAGTATCACATTAACAGAAACTGTTAAAAAGAAAGCCAAAAATGAAAGTATAGGGGAATATAATGAAAAATTGTTTGGACTAACTCCTATGTTAAGAGAACAAATAAAAGCCATGTACAATTCTAAACCCCAAGCTTTAGAAAAACAAAATGTGTACATGTCAGGTGGTGCTGTATGGGCTTTTTATACACTTTATAACGGTAATGAAGCAAAAGATAATTTTAATAGCTTTACTTTAGAAGATGTAATAAATTATGATGCTATAGTAAAGAACAATTTTCAAAAATTTGAAGAACTAGCTAAAAAAAATAAAGAAGTAGAACGTGTTTTAAAAACGTATTCTCAGAAACATTTAATAGCAGGTTCAGCTCTTCTTTTAGTTTGCTTAGAGGATATTCCGAGTATTAATGAAAAGAAATTATTCTTTGCTAAACAAGGGCAAACAGCATGGTTAGTTTCCTACATAGTGGACAGATCTAACAAGATAAAAAAAATATGGTAATTAACAAATAAAAGAATTATCTAATTAATCATTTTTTCAAATCTGCGTTTAGTAGCAAGATATAAACAAACTAACTATACTGAATATGAAAACGGATTTTGAATATTTTTAGATAGCCTTTTGTCTTTATTATGATCAAAAAAAACTTTTTTTTAATTATTGTTTTTTTAGTAGCATTTTTCGGATTTGCTCAAAAAAAAATAGCGGGATTAGAATTTAATAATAAGGAAATAAAAGTACTTGTTGTAGAGTCTAAGCCTGATGATGCCGCTGAGTTTAAACTTAAGAGTTTTTGGTCAGATCCAATCGTGGCAGATCCTAATGGGGATCGTTTGAGCCTGATAAAAAAAATAATAGCAGGAGTAAATACCAACATTCAAAAAATAAAATTAGAACAAAATGTAGGGGCCGATAAAATATTTTTGATTAGTGATTTAGAATTGTTTTCTGAAGTGGAAATGATCAATATTCAAAAAGAACTTTTGATAAATAATATTTCAAAAATCGATTTTCTTACTAATCAAAAGAGCTGTGAATATATTTTTGAAGGGCTGCTAAAAAAAGAAGACAAAGACGAAGCAGCATTGATTAATATTAATGAAGCGCAAACCACTTTTTGTAGTTATACAAAAAAAGATGGTTTCAAGGTAACTGTTATACCCAATAGTGATTTTCAAAAATTGGAATATCTAAATGATGATTCTAAAAAATTAGAAATTCTAAAACTAAATGAAAATATTAAACAGTTATATTATTATAACGATGAAATGAGAGATAAAAAAAATGTTTATCTCACAGGACAATCAGCTTGGGCATCCTATGCTTTGTTTAATGGCGGTACCATTGAATTAGAATTTAATCCTGTTAAGATTGAAGATTTAGAAAATCACCAAATCAGTTTAGATAAAAAATTTGATCGCTACCAAGTACTAGCATCAGCTAATATAGAAGCGGATAAAGTATTATCTTATTATTCTAAATATGAACTATCAATTGGAAATAAATTTTTAACCTTTATTTTGAAAAATTTGGAAGCCAACTCAAAAAAGAAATTTTTATACTGTAAAAATACCAACAAAGCAAAGTTGGTTAATTATTTAACTCACAAACTTGTTAACTAAACCCTTATCACTTATAAAAAAAAACCTATGAATAAAAAACTGCAATTCCTACTCTTCTTGAGTATGGTATTTAATCAAGCCAATTTTGCTCAATTTAAAGTTTTTGGTAACATTAGAAACGGTAATGATGACAATCTTTTTTCTGTAAAAGTGATTTTAGCCAGTGCAGACGAAAAGAAATATATTCATCAAGTTCATACAGATAAATCAGGTAATTTTATCTTAAACTCAAAAGAAAAGACAGGAAAGCTAATATTAAAGCTACCTGGATATAAGACCACGTATAAATTTATAGAGTTTACTCAAAATAAATTAGATGTAGGTACTATTTATTTAGAAGAAGATTTATTGAAAAATCTAGAAACAGAATCGGCTTTAGTCGACTTAGCGTTTTTAAGAAAATCACCAACAGCTACCAATACAATCTTTGAAAGTACCGAATTTAATCATAATAGTAATAAAGATTTCATAGAAAGAGCTTCTTTATTACCAGGAGTGTACACTACTGGTTTAGGAGGAAGTTACTCTAAAACAAGACTTCGTCTTAGAGGCTATAATCAAAATAATATAACACCTTTATTAGATGGTATCTCTTTAAGAGACTTCGAAAGTGGTGAGGTTAATTGGTTGCTTATAGCTCCAGCAAGTGATGCCTTAGATGCTATTCAAATTCAAAGAGGATTAGGTTCTTCTAAACTTGTAAACGCATCCGTTGCAGGTACAGTTAACTTCTTATTGCGAGACCCTTTTACAAAATACGACAACTATATATCAGTTGAATCAGGAAACAATGATTACAGAAAATATAGTTTGAATTTGAATACAGGGAATGTTGACAAAGGATTTGGTCTTAATTTATCATTATCAAATACTTCTAGTGCGGGGTATTTTCCTGGTACAGCCTTTAATGCCACAGGTTATTATTTAGGAATGGGATATAAAACAGATAAGCACAAATTTACACTTAAATTATTAGGAGCGCCAAGTTGGGTTGATTTTAGAAATAGAATATCTACTATAAGTGATATTGCCACTAATTCAGGCCTAAATACAAGCTATAACGCTACTTATAATAATTATAATGGTAAAAATATAGCTTTAAATAATCAAGCTAGCCATACACCAACTTTGAGTTTGGAATGGCAATATAAAATAAACAGCAATAATATATTGGCTTTAAAAGGCTACGGTGTTTATGGAAATACTTCTTTTAAAGATTATACAGGAACTGATGTTTTTGGTGAATCTAGTGATTTGTTAGATTCTAATAATACCATTGATTATAATTATATTGCAGCATACAATAGAGGTTTGAAGCCTAATGTGTTGATTAAGAATGACCAGCCAGTAACCTATTTTCGTGAGCCCTATGTTATAAATGGAAAGAAGTTATTCTTAAACTCTAGTGAATTTAATACAAAAAATTCAGGCGTTTCTCAAACAGAAAACTTTTCTAAAACTCAAGTATATGGAAGCTTAGTTAACTATTCAACAAACTTAACATCTAAGTTAAAGTTAGACGTTGGTCTCGACTTAAGAAAAACAGTTTCTAGACATACTAAATATTTAAATGATTTATTTGGAGCAGATGGTTATTTAGTTGATCAATTACAAAATAAATCAATCTATACCACAGAAACTTTTTCTTTAAAAGATGATTTATGGAATCCTTTTAAAACAATCAAAACGATAAAAGTAGATTATTATAAAGAAAACATTACATGGTATTATGGCGCTTATTCACAGTTGCAGTTAAATCTTAAGAATTTTAACTTCCTACTTCAAGGAGGATATAGTGAAAATGATTTTAGTAAAGTAACGTACGATATATTTAATACTAATTTATCAGAATCTTCTAATCATGTAAATTTAGATTCTTACAATGTAAAATTTGGGGCTAACTGGAATGTAAATAGTAAAAATAATATTTGGTTTAACGCTGGTTTAGTATCCAGAGTACCTATCCTAAACTATGTTTTTGATTTTGGAACTAACAAAATCAAAGATGGTTTTAAGAATGAAAACTTTGAGTCAGTTGAAGCAGGGTATACTTTTTTAAGTAAAAACTTCAATTTAAACTTAATAGCCTATATGAATTATTTAGACAATTCTACAGAACAATTATTTGAAACAGGTTATGGAGTTACTGGTTTTACACATGATCTAAGCAAAAGAAATTCAGGAGTTGAACTAGATTTTACATATAAACCTTTTAATAGATTTACAATTTATAGTAGTCATTCATTTGGAGAAGGAGTGTATACAAAAGATGCAAAATATATAGAATATGATAATAATCAAACAACAAATTTGTATATAAAAGATACCAGAATAGGAAGTGTACCTGAGTGGATGAGTAGTCTTTCATTGTTGATAGAACCTGTTAGAAGATTATCTTTTACCCTTACAGGGAAATATCATGATAATTTTTATAGTAATACTCCAGCTGAACAATATGATCCAGTTTGGTATCCAAAATCGTATGCAGTAAATGACTTGAAATTACCTTCTTTCTTGTTATTTGATACGAGTTTAAAGTACAAGATCAAGCTTAATAACGAAGATTTAGTAAACGTTGGTTTATCTATGAATAACATTTTTGATACACTTTATATAACAGAGTCAACAAGAAGTTATTTAAATAACCAAAATGTACCAGGTACTAATTCAACTTATGGAAGTGTTTTTCCAGCAAATTTTAAAGGAATCAATGGCGCTAATACAGCCTTTTTTGGATCAGGAAGAACTTGGAACTTTGCAGTTCAATATAGATTCTAAAAATTAATAAAAATAAAAAAAGGGTATCCATAGTGTGATACCCTTTTTTATTTCTAAAATAAATGGTGATTTTTAAAAAAGAAGTTTTAATATTGAGTCCATTAAAAATACTTTGCTTAAAAAGTTTTATTGTCGCTAAAAAGTGCTCCTATAATTAATTTTAGAGAAACTAAGATGATCTTGTCTATATTATAAAATAGAATAAATAAAGCTTAAATAAGGTATAAAAACGATTTTAAGGATAGCTACGTGTTGAATATACTACTTTATAATAAGAGATTCTGAAAATTGATGAATTTGATATAAATTTTGAAAATAAATTATTTCGAAGAAATAATTCTTCCATCCATATCAATTTTTAGATTTTCCATATTAGGTTTCTTTTTATCAATTGTTGTAGTAATTTCTAATTTCCCTGTTTTATCCATTATTAAAGTAGCTAATTTTGTTCCTCCCATGTAAGAATAATAATCGCAAACTTTTTTAGAATCTATAATTTTACTAGAATTTTCTTTCGTTACATTAATAAAAGTCGTGATGAAATCCCCATCTCCATGGTAGAGAGCCGAAAAGAAAGTTACTTTAAAATCTCTAACTTTTCTTTCAGCTATTTTTACAAAACTATAATCACTTAATAGGTTAGAATTATTATTTATAGATATAAGTTCCTTTTTGTATTTTGGAATCAATAATTTATTAATAGTATTAATGTCTTTTATAAGGATATATTGACTATCTAAATCACTTAATTTAGTATAAACTTTTTGATCAATTATAAACGGGAATGCTTCCTTTTCTGAAGGAATCATATAAGAAGTATCTTCTTCTTTCTCTTTGGATTGATTGCTCTGTACAAGCGTATCTTCTGTTAAAGCAACTTCTTTATTTTTGCTTTTTTCCTTAGAATGCGGGTCAAATTTACAGCCAATGATAAGTAGTGATGACAAAAGTAAAATATTTTTTTTCATGTATTTAATTGAATTTGTTTTATTTCTGCAATTTTATTTGAATCAATTTACTAGTTTTAAATTTTTTCCAAAACCAGTATTTACTATAAATTTTTGTAAGAGATTACCTTGAAGCCACAATTTTCCCATCCATATTGATCTTTAAATTTTCCCTAGTCGGTTTATCTCTATCAATCATGGTGGTAATTTCTATTTTTCCATTTTTATCCATTACCAAAGTCACTAACTTACTTTCTCCTGGATAAGAATAATAATAACCCACTTTTTTTGAATCTATAATTTTACTAGAATTTTCTTTTGTTACATTAACAAAAGTAGTGGTGAAAGATTTATTTCCATGGTAACGAGATGAAAAAAAAGTGATCTTAAAATTTTTTATCTTTCTTTCGGCAATTTTTACAAAACTATAATTACTGAATAGATGTGTGTTGTCGTTTATAGATATGATTTCCTGTTTATATTTTGGAATCAATAAACTATTAATAGTATTAATGTCTTTTATAGGAGTGTATAGGCTATCTCCTAATTCATTATAAACTTCTTGATCAATTATAATAGGAAATTTGCTCTTTTCTGAAGGAATCGAATAAACAACATTTACATCTTCTTCATTAGAATCATTCATTGAAGATATCTCTTTTGAATTTAATAATTTATTAAATTCTTTAGGTTTTTTATCTAATTTATAATCTGCATTGCATCCAATAATTAGTAATACCGATAGAAATAAAATAATTTTTTTCATACGCCTGTTTGATTTTATTAAGCTTTTTCTTGTTAAATAATTCAAACATTACTTAAAGATCGTTTTGTTAAAGATAGATTGGGAGGGTTGTATTATGTAGAAATAATATTACAAATTTACGGGAAAATCCACTAAATGAGAGGGATTTTAACTTTTTATTTTGAATGTATTTGTGGTGGAAACGATTGATAGGTAAAAAAACAATTTTCGAATAAATTATTACTTATTACAAAAAAAAATAACAAAAAGATTTTAAAGTGATTTTTAAAATTATATTTTTGTAAGCTTTCTATTACTTTTAATCGAGTAATTGATTTGTTTATTTTTCGTTATTGTTTTAAGAATGATATGACTGCCAAAACAAATGGCAGTCATATAGATCTAAACTAAGAAAATAAATTTAATTACATCTTCTTTGTAATATCTTTTTTGTATTTGTTTAATAAAGCTTTAGTCATTCCTAAATTCGCTTTTGTAGAATCAACAGCTAAATAGATAAAATATTCGCTATTGTCAGAAATATCAATAATATGAATTTGTGATTTTAAATTAATCATGATATCTTCTATTGTCTCATTTAAGCCTAAAGCTTGAATAGCATTTAATTTAGCTTTCACGACTTCTAGATTATAGGCAGAAGCTAGTTCAGGGTCAAAATTTGATTCTACAGTTAAAGAATAATAAGATATTCCACTTTTTACTTCTGCTACAGCTACAGCAACGAATCCAGGTACATTACTTTTGAGATCTTCTCCAAATTGTTTTAAAAAGTCTGACATTTTAAATAATATAAAGGGGTTAAGTTTATCACGTAAAGTTAAAAAACAATAATGTTATTTTTTAATTATTTAATTGTAAATTATATTGCTTTTGTTAATTTTTATTAGCTCTAAATAATAATGTTTCTAATATATTTTTTTGATATATTTTTTTTAAATATTTGTTTTAATTGTGTTCTTATGAAGCTGTGTTAAGAGTTTGTAATCTTATCATCTGATCAAAAGGAGAAATTGCATACTCTAAACAATGGGGCTTTTCCCTTTAGTCGGCGTGATAGACTAGATGTTGCGTTTAACTTTTTAGATACTTCGCCTAAAAAGGATGTCTAATAATAAGGTTTTATAGGTTTTGAGTAAAAGGTGTCAGTTGTCTTAAATTATATTAAACCCAGATTCTGGATTATATTTCATGCTCGAGATGAAAAGATAAAAAATGAACAAAAAAAATTCTGGTAGATAAGGAGTAAAAGGCGTAATCTAGTCGTAGTTTGTCGCTTCGATCCAAGGGAGAAGTTACATTGTTTAGAGTATGTGATTTCGCTCCTGTTCTATAAATGACAAGATTATGAATTTTTAAGAACAGTTCGAATTCAATCAAAAAGGCACTTTTTAGATTTAAAATTCTTCTTTATTTGTAATAAATTTTACCGCATAATTTGGGTTAAAAATTAGACTATATTTTGTTTAGAACGAGATTGATTATTTGTTTTATTGTTTGTAAGTAAATTATTTGGGAAAATGTGGTTTGCTAAATTTGGAAAGAAAAAACAATGAAAATGACCCTTAAATAGCTTTTCCTTTTTTAATTTATAATATGCTTAACGTTTTGTTGTAAGTTGAGTTTTATTTAGAATCAATTAAGAAGGAAAAATAATATTATTTATACGATCTATTTCTTTTAAGGAGTCTTTTTTTTTGAATATGTATGAAAGAGACTGTTTTTTTAAATTAAAACCTCCTGAGTGAGGTATGGGTAAATTGATAGTGGGGGTGGAGTAATCTTTAGACTTGATAACGGTATTTAGGGAATATGGTCAAAATAAAAAAGATGTCCTGAGTAGTTGATATTTTAAAATTTTAAAGGTGGTAAACGTAAAAGTCAGGATTAAATAAGTTGTACTTATTGATTATAAGACTCCTTTTGTTATATTGTATCACTTTTGAGGACATCTTTTTTACTAAAAAGATTACATTTTTTTAGTAATGTCTTTCTTGTATTTGTTTAATAAAGCCTTAGTCATTCCTAAATTAGCTCTGCTAGAATCAACGGCTAAATAAATAAAGTATTCGTTGTTTTCTGAAATATCAATAATATGAATCTGAGATTTTAGATTAATCATTATATCCTCAATAGTTTCGTTAAGACTTAATGCGTTGATTGCATTTAATTGAGCCTTTACAACCTCTAAGTTGAAAGCAGAAGCCAACTCAGGATCAAAATTAGGATTTGCTGATAATGTATAATAAGAGATTCCACTTTTAATTTCAGAAATGGCAACGGCTATAAACCCAGGAACATTGCTTTTAAGATCCTCTCCAAATTGTTTTAAAAAATCTGACATAAATGAGTGTTTTAGGGTAAGAATTTACTCAACAAATATAATAGAATATAAATTGATTTAAAAATTTTAATTGTAGAAAGCTTTCTATAAAGTTGATGATTTTCAAAATAAAAAACCATCTTTAGGAGATGGTTTATGGGAGTTGATTTAGGTTTGGAGAGGTATTACATTTTTTTTGTAATATCTTTTTTGTATTTATTTAACAGGGCTTTTGTCATACCTAAATTGGCTCTATTTGAGTCAACAGCTAGATAAATGAAATATTCATTGTTTTCAGAAATATCAATGATGTGTATTTGAGATTTTAAATTAATCATGATATCTTCAATGGTTTCATTAAGGCCTAATGCACTAATGGCATTTAATTTAGCTTTTACTACTTCTAGGTTAAAAGCAGAAGCTAGTTCAGGATCAAAATTTGGGTCTGAAGACAATGTGTAATAAGAAATTCCGCTTTTAATTTCCGCAACGGCAACTGCTAAAAAACCAGGGATATTGCTTTTTAAATCGTCTCCAAATTGTTTTAAAAAATCTGACATATAAATAAGTATTTAGGGTTAAATTTCAATACAAATTTATTGTAATGATGAAATTTTTATTTTCATTTTTTGTAGAAAATGTTCTACTTGTATTTAATTTTTATTGTTTCTAAATAAAGATAAATATTTTGTAATGAGGTTGTTAAGTATCTTGTAAAGATCTACTATAATAGTACTTTGTATTTGATTTTTTCGACGAATATGTGATTGGATTTTAGGAATAATGCACTTGATAAAGTTGTATTATTTGCAGTTTTATTTGTTTTTAGAATAAATGAAAGGAAGATTTCGTGGGTTTTTTAGATATTTTAAGAGATTGTCTGAAAATTGTATCATTTCAGGCAAGACAGGATGTTATCTTCTTTTAAGGTTTTTTTCCTGTTTGCTAAGTTGAAGGTCTATTTTCAGACAATCTTATTTGAAAAGGAATTACATTTTTTTCGTAATGTCTTTTTTGTACTTGTTTAATAGTGCTTTCGTCATGCCTAAATTAGCTTTTTTTGAATCAACGGCTAGGTATATAAAATATTCGTTGTTTTCTGAAATGTCAATAATGTGTATTTGACTCTTAAGATTGATCATAATGTCTTCTATATATTCATCGAGTCCAAGTGCATTAATTGCATTTAATTTAGCCTTTACTACTTCAAGATTGAAAGCGGAAGCTAATTCTGGGTCAAAATTGGGGTTCATTGATAAAGTGTAATACGATATTCCACTTTTAATTTCAGCTATTGCTACTGCAATAAAACCAGGAACATTGTTTTTTAGATCCTCTCCGAATTGTTGTAAAAAATCTGACATAGGCTTGTGTTTTGGGTTGATAATATGTTAAAGTTATGAAAAAAAAGCATAGAATCAAAGAGATAAATAAACAAAAATCATTTTTTGTTTAATATATGTGTTCGGTTTTGTAGTGAAGATGAAAAGGTAAAGAAAATAATTCTTGCAGATATGGCGTGCGTGCTTGAATTGGAGTAAAAATGAGTTAGAGTGGATTTGTTTTGTTCATTTACTTCGTTCGAGTATAATGTGTAATCAGGGTTTAAGAAGGTGTTTGAAAACCTTTTAAAAAATAAAAAAGGTGCCTATAAAAAAACTATAGTACACCTTTTATTTTGTTTTGAAATATTCAGGGTTTTATCCTAAAGCAACTCTTTTAAATCCAGTAACAGTTAAGTTAGCGTCAACTGTTTTAACATACTGAGCAACGCTCATAGAGCTGTCTTTAATAAAATCTTGGTTTATTAAAGTGTTGTCTTTGAAGAAACGGTTTAATTTACCTTTTGCAATATTGTCTAACATAGCTTCTGGTTTGCCTTCAGCTCTTAATTGATCTTTTGCTATTTCAATTTCTTTTTCAATTAAAGCAGCATCAACTCCTTCTTCGTTTAGGGCAATTGGGTTCATAGCGGCAGCTTGCATAGAAACGCTTTTAGCTGCTTCTTCAGCACCTTCTACGTTTGCAGATAATGCAGTTAAAGTAGCGATTTTGTTTCCAGCATGTATGTAAGAACCGATAAAAGCACCTTCTAATCTTTCGAAAGAACCGATTTCGATTTTTTCTCCAATTACACCTGTTTGTTCGATTAACTTGTCGGCTACAGTAATGCCTCCGAAGTCAGAAGCTAATAATTCTTCTTTAGTCGCGTAAACTAAAGCTTGGTTTGCTAAATCAGTAGCTAATTTTACGAAACCTTCGTTTTTACCTACGAAATCAGTTTCGCAGTTTAATGTAATAACTACACCAACTGTTTTATCTGTATTTACAGCAGCAATAGCAGCTCCTTCGGTAGATTCTCTATCAGAGCGGTTAGCTGCTACTTTTTGACCTTTTTTGCGTAAGTTTTCGATAGCTAAATCGAAATCTCCATTAGCTTCAGTCAAAGCTTTTTTACAGTCCATCATTCCGGCACCTGTAATTTGTCTTAATTTATTTACGTCTGCAGCAGTGATTGTTGACATACTATTTTTATTTTAATAAATTTAATAATTTTTAAAAGTAAAAAATTCCAATCAGCTAATTCTAAATTCCAATTTTAACAAATTATCAAAACTGATAATTTTATGGAATTTGGAACTTGCGACTGGAATTTAAAATATTATTCTTCAGAAGCTGTAGCTGCTGTAGCTGCTTTTGCTTCTTCAGTTGCTTCTACTTCTTTTTCTGAAGTTCTGTTTGATAAGCCTTCAGTAATAGCAGCAGTTACTAATGATAATACTTTATCAATAGATTTTGAAGCGTCATCATTTGCAGGGATTACATAGTCAACTTGACGTGGGTCAGAGTTTGTATCAACCATTGCAAATACAGGAATGTTTAATTTTTGAGCTTCTTTTACTGCGATGTGTTCAGCTTTGATATCAACTACAAATAATGCAGCTGGTAATCTTGACATATCAGCGATAGAGCCTAAGTTTTTTTCTAACTTAGCACGTAAACGCTCGATTTGTAACTTTTCTTTTTTAGATAAAGTGTCAAATGTACCGTCTTTTTTCATTCTGTCGATAGAAGCCATTTTTTTAACAGCTTTACGAATTGTAACGAAGTTGGTTAACATACCACCTGGCCATCTTTCAGTGATGTAAGGCATGTTAGCTGCTTTAGCTTTTTCAGCTACGATATCTTTAGCTTGTTTTTTGGTAGCTACGAATAAAATTTTTCTACCAGATGCAGCGATTTTTTTCAAAGCTTCATTTGCTTCTTCAATTTTAGCTGCAGTTTTGTATAGGTTGATAATGTGGATACCATTACGCTCCATGTAGATGTAAGGAGCCATGTTTGGATCCCACTTTCTAGTCATGTGTCCAAAGTGAACACCTGCTTCTAGTAATTCTTTAACTTCTACTTTATTTGCCATTTTAGAAATAGTTTACGTTCTGTTGAATTAGCAATGCGTTTTTAAAATTTAAATTAACAAATGTAATTTTTATAATCTCAACCCATTTAGATGCTAAACTAATCTCCGGCCTCAGCACGGAAAAGCAACATAACTTAGTTTTTTTTAATAAATAATAATAAATATTAACGTTTAGAGAATTGGAATCTCTTACGAGCTTTCTTCTGACCGAATTTTTTACGCTCTACCATACGAGGGTCACGAGTTAGTAATCCTTCAGGTTTTAAGATTGCTCTATTTCCTTCTCCTACTTCACACATAGCGCGAGCAATAGCCATACGTACAGCTTCTGCTTGACCAGTTGTACCACCACCATAAACGTTGATTTTTACATCAAAGTTTGAAGCGTTGTCAGTCATTGCTAATGGTTGCATAACTTTATACTGTAAAGTTGCAGTAGGGAAGTAAGTTTCAAATGCTTTTTTGTTTACAGTGATGTTTCCTGTACCTTCTGATACATAAACACGTGCCACAGCACATTTTCTTCTACCGATTTTGTGAATAACTCCCATTACTTAAGATCGTTTAGATTAACGGTTTTAGGTGTTTGAGCCGCATGTTTGTGCTCTGAACCTACATTTACACTCAAATTACGGAATAATTGAGCACCTAATTTGTTTTTAGGTAACATTCCTTTTACAGCTTTTTCTACTAATAATGCAGGGTTCTTTTGTTGCATTACTTTAGCTGTTAATGTTCTTTGACCTCCTGGGTAACCTGTATAGCGAACATAAGTTTTGTCCTCTAACTTATTACCTGTAAGGTTGATTTTTTCCGCGTTGATAATAATTACATTATCCCCACAGTCCACGTGTGGCGTATAACTTGGTTTGTACTTACCTCTTAAAAGCATAGCAACTTTTGAAGCAAGACGACCTAAGTTATGACCTTCAGCGTCTACAACAATCCACTGTTTGTCTGCAGTAGCTTTGTTTGCCGATACTGTCTTGTAGCTTAATGTGTTCACAATAATTACTTTTTAATTAAACATTCCATTCCCAATTAAGGGAGTGCAAAAGTACAATTATTTATTAATAAACCAAATAGCTTTAATGTTTTTCTTTTTTATTGCCATTCAATAAGTTAACTTTTGTATGCTCTTTTAGTTTGTTGGTGATACTGTATGAAGGACTTGATTGGATTGTTTATATGTATTTTGGTCATTTTGTAAATAGGTTGCCTTTTGCTTCTAAGTAAGGTGTAATGCCTATATAAATGTTTGATAGTTAATGAATAAAGGTAATTTGTGAATTATATGGTTGAAGGATAAATGATTTAATCTCTTTGTTAGATTCAAATTTCGAATTAGACTCGGACCCAGTGAATCGGCTAAGCTTAATCTATTTTACTTTATTTTCTTTCAATTTAAGTATATGTTCAAATGTTAATCATCAAAATAGTTGTCTATTTCTTCTTCTAGAATTTTTTATGAGTACTTGATTTTTTGAGAGGTTTTATTACACAAGCAAATCAGATGTTGAATCGTTGGGATGGGAAGGAGGTCGATTTTAGAAAAAAAAACAACTTTCATTTCAATTCAAGCAAGAATTTGTGTAGATCTCTTTTTAAACGAAATGAAAGTTGTTTTTAGAAGGATGTTTAATGGGCTTCTAACCAGTCATTACCTACGCCGATTTCTACTTCTAAAGGGACTGTCATTTTAAAAGCATTTTCCATTTCTTCTTTTATCATAGGTTTGATTTTTTCTAGCTCGGAATTATGGACATCAAATACCAATTCGTCATGAACTTGTAGCAACATTTTAGATTGGTAGTGGTCCTCTTTTAAGCGTTTATGGATGTTAATCATAGCAATTTTAATGATATCAGCAGCACTACCTTGGATAGGGGCATTTACAGCATTACGCTCTGCTGCACTTCGAACTACAGCATTAGCTGAATTAATATCTTTTAAATAACGTCTACGTCCTGATATGGTTTCTACATAGCCATTTTCACGAGCAAAATCAATTTGATTTGTAATATAGGATTTTAGTTTAGGATAAGTATTGTAATAAGCCTCAATTAGTTCCGCGCTTTCTTTTCTTGATAATGAGGTTTGATTGCTCAAGCCAAATGCCGATACACCATAAATAATTCCGAAATTAACGGTTTTAGCATTGCTACGTTGTTCTTTGTTTACTTCTTCTAAAGGAATGTTGAAGACTTTTGCAGCAGTGCTTTTGTGTATGTCTTCGTTATTTTTAAAAGCAGTAATCATAGTGTCTTCTCCAGAAAGTGCTGCTATAATACGTAATTCAATTTGTGAGTAATCCGCAGAAAGTAATGTGTGATTTTCATCACGAGCAATAAATGCTTTGCGGATTTGGCGGCCTCTTTCAGTTCTAATAGGAATATTTTGTAAGTTAGGATTGTTAGAGCTTAATCTTCCCGTGGCCGCGACTGTTTGCATGTAATCTGTATGTACGCGAGTTGTTTTACTGTTAATCTGTAAAGGAAGAGCATCTACATAAGTGTTTTTTAATTTTACAAGTTGACGCCATTCTAAAATGTTCTGCACTATTTTGTGGTCGTTGGCAAGATAACTTAAAATTTCTTCACCTGTTGCGTATTGTCCTGTTTTGGTTTTTTTTTGTTTTGGCCCTCCAATTTGAAGCTTCTCAAATAAAATATCACCTAATTGTTTAGGGGAAGCTAAGTTGAATTTTTCCCCAGCTTGTTCATAGATGTCTTTTTCTATAGTATCAATTTCTTTTTGCATGTCTATTGACATAGATTTTAAGAAATTTTGATCAAGATTGATTCCTTCTCGTTCCATATCCGCTAAAACTTGAACTAATGGAATTTCTATTTCATTAAACAGTTTTTGGGTACCTACGCGTTCTAAAATGGGTTCGAAATGTTCTTTTAGTTGATAAGTTATATCAGCATCCTCTACAGCATATTCTTTAATTTCTTCCAATGCTACTTGGCGCATTGATAATTGGTTTTTCCCTTTTTTTCCTATTAAAGTTTCGATAGATTTAGGACTATATTGTAAATAGGTTTCTGATAATACATCCATATTATGGCGCATATCAGGATTAATTAAATAATGGGCTATCATAGTGTCAAATACAGTGCCTTTTATTTCAACTTCGTAATTGGCTAAAATTTTTAAGTCGTATTTAATATTTTGTCCTATTTTCGTGATAGATTCATTTTCAAAAAATGGTTTGAACTTGTGTATTAACTCTTTTGTTTCTTCTTGGTCTTCGGGAAAAGGGATGTAAAATCCTTTGCCTTTTTCCCAAGAAAAAGCGAGGCCTACTAATTCAGCACTAGTAGTGTCTATACCTGTGGTTTCAGTGTCAAAACAGACAGCTGTTTGTTTTAGTAAGTTTTGTAGTAATAGGTTAATAGCTAAGTTATTGTTAACTAATTGGTAAAAATGTGTTGTGTTATCAAGGTTTGCGTATTGAAAACCAGCGATAGATTTGTTTTCCTCCTGATCAGAAAAACCAAATAAATCCATTTGGTTTTCAGGCGTTTTTTTTGTGTTTTTTTTAGAGCTAGATTCGGTGGTATCTATTTCGTCATATTCTTTTCCTCCTCCAAATAATTTGTCAAATTGAGCCTTCATTTGACGGAATTCTAGTTCTTGAAATAAAGTATCGGTTTTTTCAATATCAGGTTTAGAGAGTTCGAAACTTTCTTCGTCAAACTCTACAGGGCAATCCAATAGGATAGTGGCTAGTTTTTTGGAGAGAATTCCTTTTTCTTTGCTATTTTCAATGTTTTCTTTCATTTTTCCTTTTAGCTTGTCTGTGTTTGCTAAAAGATTTTCCATAGAACCGTATTCGGCTAACAGTTTTTTGGCTGTTTTCTCGCCTACACCAGGTAAGCCTGGAATATTATCTACGGCATCTCCCATCATTCCTAAAAAGTCGATTACTTGTAAAGGGTTTTCTATTTCAAATTTCGCCTTTACTTCTTCTACACCCCAGATTTCAATGTCATTTCCAGCACGTGAAGGACGGTACATAAAGATGTTTTCAGATACTAACTGACCAAAGTCTTTATCTGGTGTAACCATAAAAACTTGATATCCTTGTTTTTCCGCTTTTTTAGCCAATGTACCTATTAAATCATCCGCTTCATAACCAGAGACTTCTATGATCGGAATGTGCATAGCATTTAAAATTTCTTGAATATAAGGTACGGCAATTTTAATAGCCTCAGGTGTTTCGTCTCGATTAGCCTTATACTCGGCAAACATTTCTAAACGATAATCGCTTCCTCCTTTGTCAAATGCTACCGCTAAATGATCCGGTTTTTCACGTTTGATGACATCCATTAAGGAATTCATAAAGCCAATAATAGCCGAAGTGTCTAATCCTTTAGAGTTAATTCTAGGGTTTTTAATAAAAGCATAATAACCTCTAAAAATAAGCGCATAAGCGTCGAGTAGAAATAAACGTTTTTGTGTTGACATGATTATTATTTTGTAAGCATTCAAAAGTACAAAACTTGTTAGATAAAGGACTTGTCAAAAATAAGATTTCTATAATATATATGATTTAATCAAGAGGGAGGTGAAAACCTTATGTTAAGTTTTGTGTTTTGGTGGCTTATTATTTTATTATATTGAAAAAAAAGGTTAATTTTATAAGTGAATTCTAGTGTTTAATGTTAATTTATGTAATAATGAAAAAAAACAAAACCCTAAAAAAACCATTGCTTGCCTACTTATTGTTTTTTTTATTCATGACAACAGGTTTGTTAGCCCAAGTAGGAATAGGTACCGTAACGCCTGATACGAGTTCTATTTTAGATATAGTATCTAACGATAAAGGAATGTTAACTCCTAGAATGACAACAGCTCAAAAGTTGGCAATTACCAATCCAGCAAACGGATTAATAGTATATGATACAGATTTGAAGTCGTTTTATTTTTATGATACAACAGCTACTAGTTGGATCCGAATTAATATAAATTCAGATGGTCGTTTAAAGTATAAATTAATAAGATCATCAGATGTACTAGCTACCGTGTTAGCAGATGAGCTTGCTGCTGGTGGAGGATCTAAATATCTTTTGGATTCAGGAACGTTGTATGAAATAAATGGGACAATTGTTTTGAATTATCCTATAGAATTAAATAATGCCTATGTGAGTGGACAAGATTCAGGTGAAGATAAGTTAGTAAGAACTTCAGGAGATCTTTTTACAGGGACTACAGGAGGAAGTATCCGCATTTTGACTTTGTCAGCCCTTTCAGGAAATGTATTTAATATAGATGGAGGAGGAACCGCAAGTCTTATTTTTAGAGATTGCATAGTAGCAAGTTCCGCGTCTGTTGGTTCTTTTAGAAATTTTGCGTTAGTTTTTCTCAGTATTGTTCAGTATTATGGAAATGCAAATGGTGTAGTGTATGAAAATATAGCAAGATTATTATTGAGTAATACAGGGTGGTTTAGTAATAATACAGGAGTATATGAAAAATTGATAGGAACCTTTACATTAGCAGCCAAACAAGGAGGTTTTAGTGAAGTTACTGGAGCAAATATAGGCTTTGATGTATCTTCAAATCCTGTAATTACAGGTGATGCTACATTAGAATCTACTGTTTTTACAGGTACTCTTACTACAGGAAAATACGTGAATCCGTATACAGTAGGAGGTTATGCAGGATATAATTTTAATAATAATTGGAATGTTCGTTGTCCAGGTATCCCAACTGAAACCGATGCTTCGGCCGTAGCTGATTTTGCGATTGATTACCCAGTGGGAAGTGGTGCTTCAACATCGTTTAATACCTCTAATCCAAGTAATATAGTAAAAGTTCAAGGGGTATCTACTTCTACCAATTTATTTCGATTTTCTACCGATGGAGGCGTAAATAACAGATTAAAATATGTAGGAAAAAAGAAAAGAATATTTCAAGTCACAGGTTCTATTTCTTTTCAAGTGCCAGCTGTTGGAACTTATATAATTTATATTGCTAAAAATGGGACAGTCATATCACAATACAAAATATATGGTAGAGGATTGACAACAAATGATATATTGGTTCTACCTTTAAATGCTTCTGTAGAGTTGTCTATAAATGATTATGTAGAGGTTTATGCACAGCGTTACACAGGAGGAACGACTGATGCTATTATAACACCCAATATGACTCTAATAATTAAATAAAAAGTTATTTGCTATATGTTAGTTGAAATTGGATATAAAATATTTTTTTGAGTAACGTTCTTTACTTACAATTACAAGTCCAATTAATTTATATAAAAGAAGATGATTTAGGGGACTTGCTAAAAGAAGATAGAGGTAAATAATTTCTTGTCGTTTAGTTTAAAACTAAATTGTGTGATAGATTTTGTAATGAAGATAAAAAAAGAGATTTTTTTTGTAAACTTAGTTTTGTTATATCGAAAAAAAGAACCTGATTTTTTAGGCTCAAACGTATTTTGTTCATAAATAGATTTCTACTACATAATTTGAATTAAAAAGGATAAAGCGGTTTAAACTTTTTTGGTTAAAGCGAAAATAAGGATTTTTGTTCTAGAGTTTAGTTTTTGCAAGGGATTATGATACGGAGTGAAAATAGGGAAATATAGGACAGAAACACCATTTTACAAACAATAGAAAAGTTTAAATCCAGATTTCTAATGCGTAATTTGAGTTAAAGCACTCCACTAGTAAAAAAGTTTTTAAATTCCGCATCTAAAAATAATAACAAAAGAAATTCAGTTAGGGGTAGAATAGATAAAAAAGGATTTAAAATATAAAAGTTCTGTTAAAAGGTAGCGTGAACTTGAACACGATTTTGTTACTTTGCTTGAAAAAAGAAGATGTTGTTCCGTTTTATAATAGTTGCCATTTTACTATTACTGGTAGAAATTTATTCATTACAAGCCTTTCGAACCTTAATACGTTCAAAATGGATATTTTGGACAGTAGTAGGTATAAGTATATTGATTTATATATTTATATTTTATACTGTTTTCAATTTTGATCGTAAAGTAGGACAGACTAAACAAAGTTTGTTTGCGTTAGGATTGTTACTTACCGTTTATTTACCTAAAATTATTTTAACTCTTTTCATGTTTGGAGAAGATGTTTTTCGTTTTCTTTCAGGAGTAACAAATTATTTTATAGAGTATGATAATCGAAACACTTTTTTACCTGAAAGAAGAAAATTTATTAGTCAAGTAGCTCTTGGTTTGGCTACTATTCCTTTTTTGTCGTTGATTTATGGAGTAACAAAAGGAAAATATAATTTTAAGGTTTTTAAACAAGATTTATTTTTTGATGATTTACCAGATGCTTTTGATGGATTTAAAATTACTCATATTTCCGATATTCACTCAGGAAGTTTTGATGATCCAGAAAAGATACAATATGCTATTGATTTAATTAATCAACAAGATTCAGATATTTTGTTGTTTACAGGCGATATAGTAAATGCAAAGGCAGAAGAAATGGATCCGTGGATTTCCGTTTTTAAAAGTATTAAAGAACACCGTTTTGGTAAATTTTCTGTTTTAGGGAATCATGATTATGGAGCTTATATAGAATGGAAATCAGAAAAAGCAAAAAATCAAAATTTTGAAAATATAAAAGGAATACATCAAAAGATAAATTTTAAGTTGTTATTGAATCAATATACTAAAATTCATAAAGATGGAGCTACATTGGCTTTAGTTGGAGTCGAAAATTGGGGTAAGCATTTTGGTATGATAGGAGATATAGATAAGGCTTCAGAAGGACTGACAAAGGAAGAGTTTAAAATTTTAATGAGCCATGATCCAAGCCATTGGGAGGAGGTAATAAAGCATCATGATAAAAAATTTCATTTAACTTTAAGTGGGCATACTCATGGTATGCAATTTGGAATAGAAATCCCTGGTTACTTTAAATGGAGTTTAGCACAATATATGTATAAACAATGGGCAGGTTGTTATGAGTATTTAGGACGTTATATTTATGTAAATAGAGGGTTTGGATTTCACGCATATCCAGGAAGAGTTGGTATTATGCCAGAAATAACAGTAATTCAGTTAAAAAAAGCTCAAAAATTAGCATAAATCGCTAAAAACAGTATATTTGTAATGCAAACTGTATTTAAAAAGTACGTATATGTCAAAATTTGGTGAGTTAATAGGTGCTCATGTTCCTGTTTTAATTGATTTTTATACTGATTGGAACGAAGCTTCTCAGTCAATGCATCCTGTTATAAAAGATGTAGCAGCAGCATTAGGTGATAGAGCCAAAGTAATAAAAATTGACGTTGATAAAAACCAAGAATTAGCAGAAGCACTTCGTATAAAAGGATTGCCAACCTTGATGATTTATAAGGATGGACAAATGAAATGGCGTCAGTCAGGTGAATTAGATGCTAATACTATTATTAACCTTGTTAAAGAACAATTTTAAAGTCTTAATTCCGTATAATATCAAAACTAAAACCTTGTTCTTTATAAAAAGTGATCGCTTTAGGAAGACAGTTTTTTAAATGATGATACGCCTTCTTACTATCATGAAAAACAATAATGCTACCTGATTCAATTTTTTGGGTAGCATTTTTTATACACTCTTCATTGCTTATTGATAAATCAAAATCAGCTGTTAATATATCCCACATTATAATTTTATATCCCCTTTTTTTTAATTCTTTGGACTGATTAGGTCTTATTTTTCCATAAGGAGGTCTGAAAATTTTAAAATTGGATTGGTTTATTCCCGAATTTTCTGCTATTGTTTTTTCGCAAGATATGATATCATTTAGGTATTCATGTGTTGAGTTTTTCCATCCATTTATATGGTTGTATGTATGATTTCCTATGCTATGTCCTTCTGATAAAATTCTTTTAAAAATTTTAGGGTATTCTTTGATGTTCTTTCCAATACAAAAGAAAGTTGCTTTGATATTGTGTTCTTTTAAAAGATCTAAAACCCATTCTGTAACTTCGGGAGTTGGACCGTCATCAAAAGTAAGATAAATTGTTTTTGATTTATTAGGAATGAACCAAATATAATTGAAAAATAAGCATCTAATAAAATTTTGTGTTTTGACCCAATAAAACATATCTGTTTTTTTTATAAAAATAGTTTAATCTTTTATAAATATAAAAAGTATTCTTATTACAAAAGAAAAGCGATCTCTTAAAATGAGACCGCTCTTTTTGCTTAAAATAGAGTATCAGAAAAATAGTAACTCAGTGTTAGTTTACTTTTGCTACTTCGATGTTAGGAAAAGAGGTCTTCATTATTAATGATTATGCTATTTTCTCCTTTGATCGAAATGAAATAAGATTTAATCTTTTCGGACAACCTTATGATTTTTCTTTGAAACTATAAATATTATTCCATTTCTACTTCAAAAAAAGGAAAACGTTTGTTGAGATTGTTAAAAGCCTCCTTTTCTTGATTATGGAACTCTTGATCTTTGTGAATTTTTGTTATTTCTAATAAGCCTTTATAACGCATTAAATCAGTGTAAATATCACTAGCAAAGAATTGACGTTGGTCATTCTGAGGTAATTCGCTATAATAACGTAATTCATCTTGATATTTTAACGCTATTTTTTTTATTATTTCACGTGCTTTTTCTTTTTTGCCTAATTTATAATAGCCTTCTGCAAAAGGATCAATAAGACTATAAAAACCGTAATATTCTATAGGAGTCTTAGATAGAGCAAGGTCAATTATCCTTTCTGCTTTAGCTGTTTTTCCTTCGTTTATTAGATTTGTCATAAGACGTGACATGTGAGTGCGATAAGATATACAATTTTTACGAGTTTGAGGATCGTGATAGATAGAAGGACTATCGCCATTACCCCACTGTAATTTAGTAAAAATAGAGTACATTTTATCGGTATCTATTTGTCCCATGTCAAAATTATAAGCTCCTTTTGGAAGAGGTGTTTTGATAGGAACTAATTTATAAATCATACCATCTAATTGTAAATATTCTTTCATCCAGATGAAATCATCATCTCCAAAAGCTCCTGTAGAGAAATAAATTGGGCGTTTCCAGTTGTTTTTTCTAACAATATCTAACATCATTAAACGATTTTTATACAAAGCACTTCCCTTAATATCTATATCAATATAAGGAACAATAGAATCATTTTGTTTTGGATTAACAACTTTATTAGATATTACAGCATTTTTATCAACAGGAATTCTGATTTTATTTGTAGGATAGAATTGTACTTTCTGACCGTTTCTCAGTTCAATTAATGTTCTAGGGTCGTCACTGTGTGCAAACTCCATAAACTCATTAATACTGATACGATCTTTTGTCCTTTCTTCATAAATTAGATAGTCACGTTTACCATCTACATAATCCTTATGTTCAAAAGATAGAGGGATAGGATCTGATTCGTAAGCTTTTTTACGCATAGAATCAATATACCAGTCTGTCATTAGTAAACTAGTGTTTACAATTCTTACGTCAGTTCTATAACCTTCAATTTCTTGTACATACCACAATGGAAAAGTGTCATTATCACCAATAGTAAATAATATTGCATTTTTATCACAAGAATCCAAGTAAGCTTTAGCGTCTGTTACCGCGGTATATTTGTTTGAACGATCATGATCATCCCAGTTTTCAGAAGCCATTAAAATGGGGGCACCTAATAAAGAGAGAGTCAAAGTAAGCGGTAATGCTATTTTAGGTTGGATATACTGATAGATAGATTCATAAAGAGCGTATACGCCTAATCCGATCCAAATAGCAAATACATAAAAAGAGCCTACCAACGCGTAATCTCGTTCGCGTACTTCAAAAGGACGCTCGTTTAAGTATATTTTAAGAGCTAAACCTGTAAATAAGAATAGAGAAAGTAGTACATAAAAAGATTTTAAATCTTTTTTTGCATGAAAATAAAATCCCATTAAACCTAAAATAAAAGGGATAAAATAATATACGTTACGTCCTTTATTATTTTTCCAGTCAGCAGGAAGATTTTCTTGTTTTGTAAGACGCGCACTGTCTAAAAAGGATAAACCACTTAGCCAATTTCCATCTTTAAGATCATAGTTACCTTGTTCGTCATTTTGACGTCCAGCAAAATTCCACATTAAATACCTCCAGTACATATAACCAAACTGATATTCTACCATGAATCTAAGATTGTCTAACGTACTTGGTTTTTCTATATTTAGATATTCTCCATAGGATTTTAAGAATTTGTCATAATCTTCTAAATCTAATTTCCCTGATTTGAAAGCATTTCTAAACTCAGATACAACTTGCAATAATTCTTGTTCTTGATTGTATTCTTCTTTTACAGAAAATTCTAATGGCGATGTGAATTTCATATAATTCACATTGTGTTCGCTACTCCACAAACGAGGCAGTATAGCTTTATGATTATCGTCTGTATTTTGTATAGCGTTTTTGTAATCGTTTACGATTACATATTTACCTGTTTTGTAATTACGTTCGTAATTTGGTTTTTCGTCTAGATATGGATTCTTTTCATCTAATCCTGCATAGGTGTCTGAAAATTGAGGGCCATAAAAAAGTTTTTGTTCACCATACTGTTCGCGATTATAATAAGCCAAAAGTTCGCGCGCATCGGATGGTTTGTTTTCATTAATAGGAGTGTCGGCATTAGCACGGATAGGAAGCATTAACCAAGTTGAAAAACCTATAAAGATGAACAAAATTGTTAGTAAGATAGTATTTAAAAATACATTTCCTTTTTGTTGTGTATATTTTAATCCAAAATAAAAAAAAGCAATTAAAAGTATAGTGGCTAATATAGTACCAGAGTTAAAAGGTAATCCTATATTATTTACAATAAAAACCTCAGTAGCTCCAAAAAAAGTCATAGTCCAAGGCAAAAGAAGCTTGAATATGAATAGTAATACGGAGATGACAACCATATTAGCTATGATAAAACTTTTTAGAGTTACTTTTTCATAATGTTTAAAGTAGTATAAAAAACCAATAGAAGGAATTGTTAATAACGCCATAAAATGAACGCCAAAGGAGAGACCTACCACTAAGGCAATTAGGAGTAGCCAGCGATTTCCTTTAGGTTTGTTCATGTCTCCCTCCCAGCGAAGTCCGAGCCAAAACAAAATGGCGATTAAGAAAGTTGCCATCGCATATACCTCCGCTTCTACAGCATTAAACCAGAAGCTGTCAGAAAAAGTAAAAGCTAATGCACCTATAAAAGAACTCCCTAGAATAGCAATGCTGTTAGTTTTGTTTAACTCTTTTTCAGATCCAATGAGCTTTCTTAAAAGTATAGTGGCGGACCAAAATAAAAACAAAATTGTAAAGGCACTTGATACAACTGACATCATGTTTACCATTAAAGCAATGTTTTCTTTGTTAATAGCAAACATAGAAAAGAAAGCTCCGATCATTTGATACAAAGGTGCACCTGGAGGATGGCCTACTTCTAGTTTAGCAGATGTGGAAATATATTCGCCACAATCCCAAAAACTCATGGTAGGTTCAACAGTTAGTGAATAAACAACCAGTGCAATAAAAAAAGTAACCCAACCTAGTAGGGTGTTCCATTTTTTGAAGTTGAATGACATATTAATAGTTAAGTGTTTTGAATTCTTACACAAAGAAACTGTTTTTTGTTTAAAGAAAAGGTTAAAAATGATTTTTTTAATTTTTTTAATTAAAAATTTTGCGAAACTAAAAAAAGCTTTTATATTTGCACTCGCAAAACGAAAGTTAAGCAATTTTACTGGTCTATGGTGTAACGGTAACACTACTGATTTTGGTTCAGTCATTCAAGGTTCGAATCCTTGTAGACCAACAAAAAAGCCCTGAGAAATCAGGGCTTTTTTGTTTTTTATTTCTATTGCATAAAAGAGGGTGGGTTTTAAAGTGGAGTTTGTGAGGTGTTCTGGGGATGAAGTGCTTTTTTGTTTTTTATTGCGGTGTGTAAGTTTGTTTTGGTGAGAGGTGGTGTGTTTGTTGATTGTCTAATAGGTGTGGTTGTTGTTTGGTTTGGAAAAACGATAAAAACAAGGGCTTGTTTTTTGATCTTTTTTTATTTTATATAAAGAAAGTAAAGAGAAAGAGGGATGTGTTTTTTGGGTTTTATTTTAATTGTCTGTCATTGAGTTGTTTGTGTGTATAATTGTTTTTTTATTGATTTTTTTGATTAAAAAAGTTGGAAATAATAAAAAAAGGGTTGTATATTTGCACTCGCAAAACGGAAGTATTGCAGGTTTGATGGTCTATGGTGTAACGGTAACACTACTGATTTTGGTTCAGTCATTCAAGGTTCGAATCCTTGTAGACCAACGAAAAAGCTCTGAGGAATCAGGGCTTTTTTATTTTATGGATATTTGAAATAAATAGGTTTTGGGTTTTTTATTTTTTACTTTTTAGGGTCTTTTGTTTCGAAGAAGTGTTTTTTGTTTGAAAATTTCGGCTTCTTTTTTTTTTTTTTTTTGTTTGATTTGTTTTTTATTGTATGGCGACTTTTGTGATTAGTAAGCGTTTGGATGGTTATTATAAGTTTGAATTCGTTTCGAGGAAAGGTAGGACGATTATGACTAGTGATAGTTATGAGTTACGTTTTGAGTGTGAAGAGGATATAGAGAGACTGAAGTTGGGTTTGGAGTGTGCAACAATAATGCGTTTTAAGACTTCTAGTGGTAAGTTTTATTTTCGCTTAATAGTGGAAAAAAGAGAAGTGGCAACGAGTCGTAAGTATACTACGCAATTGTTGATGCAAAGGGGGGTAGATGAGGTGATGCGATCTGCAGTTATGGCAGAGGTGTTGGATTTTGCGGCTAATGAATTTGTGTTTCCGGAGTTGGAGGTTTTTGGTTTTGAGGTTTAAAAAAGGTGAACAATGTAGGAAAAAAGCGTAAGGTGTGGTGGGGAAGGTTTTGAAAATGAAAAAGCCCCGATAAACGGAGCTCTTTTTGAAAAATATTAGATTTTATCTAATTATTTTTTTACTTCTTCTTTAACAGCAGCAGCAGCAGTATCAACAGCAGCAGCAGCAGTGTCAACAGCAGCAGCAGCAGAATCAACAGCTTCAACAGCAGCAGTATCAACAGCTTCTACAGCAGTTTCTTCAGTAGCAGCAGCTTGATCTTTACAAGAAACACTCATCATAGCAACTAAAGCCATAGTTAAAACAACTTTTTTCATCTTACTTAATTATAAAAGGTTAATTATTAATTCGTGTCGCAAAGATATAAATTTTTTATTATGTAAAAATTTTTTCTAAACTTTTTTTTTAAAAAAATAATCTTTCTCAACAATGTCATGTATTACAATATTTGTGCCAGTATTTATAGGGCTTCCTCATATATAAAAAAGCCCTATAAATAGACTGTTTATCTGTTTTTAGAAGTTCCTGTTGGTTTGATGATTTTTATTTCTTCAATCAAGTTTTGAGCCCCTGCAAATTTGTCTATTATAAATAAAATATAACGAGCATCTACCATGATGTTTCTACAAATTTCAGGACTATAAAAAAGATCACTCATAGTGCCTTCCCATACACGATCAAAATTGCAACCAATTAAATTGCCATTCGCGTCTAATGCTGGAGAACCAGAATTGCCGCCCGTAGTATGATTAGTAGCAATAAAAGCAACAGGCATTTTGCCTTCTTTATTTGCGTATTGACCAAAGTTTTTAGAGTTGTACAAATCAATCAGTTTTTTGGGTACGTCAAATTCATAATCACCAGGGATGTATTTTTCTATAACGCCATCCAAAGTGGTAAAAGGAGAATAAATAAGAGCATCGGAAGGTTTGTATCCTTTTACTTTTCCATAGGTAACACGGAGTGTATTATTAGCGTCGGGGAATATACGAGCGGATTTAGGACTTAATTCTAATATGGCTTTCATATAAGCGCGTTGTAATGCTATATTTTTCAAATTTATTTCATTGTATCTAGGAGCTACGTTTTTATCATAAGCTTCCGTCATTGATTTTGCTAAAAGATAACCTTTGTCTTGGTTGATTTTTTCTATAACAGTTTTGCTATCACCGTTTAATAAATCTTTTAATCCCGTATAAGTTGTTAGTTTTGAATTTTGAAAAATATCAGATGCTAATTGTGACGCATTAATATTATTTAGTGATTTAGGTAAGAATTGTTTAGGTGATTTGGTTGCATAGATGTTGATCAATTGTTCAAAAACTTTTTCATCTACATTTGGATTAAAATCTTTGTATGAATTTTCAAGGTTTTTAATCAAACTGTTTTTTTTATCATCAAAAACTTGTTCTCCTTTTGTGTTTAGAATCTGTTCTAATTGATACAGGCGATGGCCAAAATTTAAAATTTCACAATTTCGCGTTACTACTTCAGTAAAATAATCACGAGCAATGGCATAATCACGGATATTGTTGTAATTTGTTTTAAATTCATTTAATAAGTTGCCATATTCTGCTTGTTTGCCTGCTTTATTGATCTTTTCAGTTAATTCTGCTTCAAATTTTCGTTTAGCTTCGATGGCATTTGCTTTTTTTAATCCTTTTATTTCGCCCATCCATTTTTTCCAAGCATTGGCTATTGAAGCATTTTTTGCTGCGTATTGTATTTTAATTGCAGGGTCTTTGCGCATAAAAGAGTTCTGTGTTTTTAGAGTGGCATCACGAAGCTCAATGCGTGCTGGATTTAAATCATTTATAATTTGTTCAATAGCATAGCTAGGTAGATATTCTTGTGTGCGACCAGGATATCCCATAACCATAGTAAAATCATTTTCTTCTACTCCTTTTATAGATATAGGGAAGAAGTGCTTTGGTTTGTAAGGTATATTCTCTTTTGAATATTCCGCTGGATGATTGTTTTTATCGGCATAAATACGGAATAACGAAAAATCACCTGCATGACGGGGCCATACCCAGTTATCCGTATCAGAACCAAATTTACCAATAGCACTAGGAGGAGCACCTACTAAACGAACATCACGAAACGTTTCTGTTACAAATAATAGATATTGATTGCCATCATAAAAAGTTTTAATTTGATTTTCTTGCCAAGACTCTTTAGGTAATGTTTTTGATAAAAGAATAATGTTTTCCTGAATTTTCTTTTGTTTTTCTAATTCAGATGAAATGGATGAGATGTTTTCTAAAACTTTAGAAGTTACATCTTCAATGCGAACTATGAAAGTTACAAATAGATCTTTATTAGGAAGTTCTTCCTCCATTTTGTAAGCCCAAAAACCGTTAGTTAAATAATCATGTTCAACTGTTGAGTGGCTTTGGACATTGTCATATCCGCAGTGATGGTTGGTTAATATTAATCCTTTGGAAGAAATTACTTCCGCAGTGCAACCTCCATCAAAGTGTGGAACTGCGTCTTTTAAACTAGATTTGTTGGCTGAATAAATATCTTCTGCTGATATTTTAATGCCAAGATTTTTCATTTCGGTTTCATTCATTCCTTTTAACAAAGAAGGAATCCACATTCCGCCTTGTTGAGCAAAAAAAGGAGAAACCACAAAAATAAGAAGTAGTCGTAAAAATTTCATAATATGTATTTATAGCGCACGCAAGTTACAATTTTTGGAGAATTATGAAGTTTTTTTTAAGTTTTGATTAAGAAATACCATTTGTCATTTCATTTTACCGTTTATCATTTTTGAGTAAGAATTAAGATCTTCTGGTATTATCTTTAATCCGTTAAAATTAAATTTTTAATAGACTTTGTAATGAAGATGAAAAGAGTAGAGAAGAATAAAAATATACGAAAAATTTTACTATAGATGTAGTTTTGCTATGTTTAGACAAAAAGAGTTGCTTTTTTATATTCCAAGTCATTTTCTCTGCGACAAGTTTCTAAAGCGTAATTTAGGTTAAATTGTAAATTAAAAAAACAGATTTTTTGTAGGCTTATTTTTTAGTCTATTGTTTATCTGATACGTTATAAAAAAAAATAAAAAATCAATCAAAAAACGAATAGAAATCATCAATCAAAAAATGAATAGAAGTTATTATTTTAAAAAAAAGGTAAAAAATGAGAGGATTAATTAAAAATTTTTTAAAAAAAAGCTCTTTTAAGTGTTTTCTTAATAAGGTAAACGTAGAAAACGAATCAAAAGAGGTTCTATAAAAATGTTTTTTAGACTATTTTTAAGTAAATAGGATGACTTTAAAGGTTAAGAAAGGTGTTTTTTAATCAATGGATTTTAATTTTTTTATAGAATTGAGGGCTAAACGGCTAATAAAATATTTTTGGATTAAATACAAGTTTTGTATTATCGCAAATTTTAAACTTGTAAACATAATGATTAGTTAACCTAGCCTTCGTTTTTATACTAAAGATAAATTATAATAGTATGATACAATTTATATTACATTTAATAACAAAGTTAGTAGATTTGATTATTGCAATTTTATTTTAAATGAAGTTAATAAAAAACTGGCGATATCACGTTTTGAACTTTATTGGATGGCAAATTTATTTGTTATCTATTTTAACCTTTGATAAACTATCGTATAGACTTTCTCAAGTTGAAAAATGGGATAATTTAGAGTGGAATAAATTATATTATTTTATATCAGAAGGGGTATTATGTGGTTTGTTAGGTTTTTTGTTATCTAACATTATTCTCGTTTACATAGATTATAAAATTCAAATTGAAAAAATTTCAAAGAATTCTTTTTTAGGTATTGTCTTTGTTTTTATTTTTTCTCAATTATTATATCACCTCCTATTATGGCCCGTTTTAAATATACCATTAAGATACTTTTTAGATAGAGAAAATACGTTGACTTTTCTTATGAAATTGGCCAATATTCCTGTGTTTGCAGTGTCTTTTTTAGTGTGGTTTTTTATTGTAATGTCATATAAAATTTTTAAATATTTAAAAGGGATTAGGATCAAACAATTAGAATTAGAAACTAATTTAAGAGAAATTACATTAAACACTCTAAAAGGTCAAATAAACCCCCATTTTATGTTTAACAGTTTGAATAATATTCGGGGGTTAATTCTTGAAAATCCTTCAAAATCAAGAGAAATGTTAACTAGATTGTCCGAAATGCTACGTTATTCCTTAACTAAGAGTGATACAAATAAAATTGTTTTAGAAGAAGAAATAGAAATGGTAGGGAATTACATTGCCCTTTCTAAAATACAATTAGAAGATAGGTTAGAATATCGTACAGAAATAGATTGTAATACTTTAAAACTTTTTATTCCACCTATGATTGTTCAAATGTTAGTTGAAAATGCAGTGAAACATGGTGTGTCTAATATAAAAGAAGGAGGAGTTGTTAAGTTAATTTCAAAAATTAATAAGAATGAACTTTATTTAATTGTTGAAAATACTGGTTTCTTGAAAAAAAAGAGTACTTCTACTCAAATAGGTTTGAAAAATATAAAAGAAAGACTTTTCCTTTTGTATGCAAATAGAGCTACTTTTGAAATCATAGAAGAAAATAAGATGGTAAGAGCTAAAGTTGTAATTCCTTTATTTACACAAGATGATAAAAATTAAAGCAGTTATAGTAGAAGATTCTCGATTGGCACGAAATGAACTGAAAGAACTTATCAAGAGTTTTCCTGAAATAGAAGTATTAGGAGAAGCTGAAAATGTAGATACAGCTTATGAATTGATTAATTCAATGAATCCAGATTTACTTTTTTTAGATATCAATATGCCTGAAAAAGATGGTTTTGAATTGTTAGAGATGTTACACAATGTTCCTATTACAATTTTTACAACAGCATTTGATGAATACGCTTTAAAGTCATTTGAATATAATGCTCTAGATTATTTAATGAAACCTGTAAGTCCTAATAGATTTTCAAAAGCGATAGATAAAGTTAAACAAAAGTTAGAAAATAAAAGAGTAAAAGCTCAACAAAAAGTTGAAGTGTCTAACCAGATTTTTATTAAAGATGGTGAAAAATGTTGGTTGTTAAAAGTGGCAGATATCTATCTTTTTGAAGTAGATGGAAACTATACCAAAGTTTTTTTTAATGACCAAAAAGCAATATTAAATAAATCGCTGAATCAAATTGAAAAAAAGCTTCCAGAAGATTTTTTTAGAGCTAATCGCAACCAAATAATAAATACCAATTATATTAAAAATATAGACTTATGGTTTAGTGGAAATTTATTAGTGCATTTACATGATGAGCAAAAAATAGAAATATCAAGAAGACAAGCTAGCCTATTTAAGGAAAAAATGAGTCTATAAATAATAAAGGTTATCCTATAATAAAGGACGTAATATTTATATTTGGTTAGTAAATACTCTCCCTTTTTGTCGAATCAAGGTCGACTTGACTAAAGAAAACGAATGAAGTATATTGTATACTTTTAATGAGGGTGATTTCTGTAATTTAGAGAATCCACTACGTGTTGATTCTTAATTGTTTCCCCAGATTCCGTATTAGACTTCTTTCTTGTAACAAAATTTTCTAATAAATTCAAGTACTCACGGAAAATTCCAGAAGAGGAAATGGTCAACTATTTCGATGAATAAAACTGGAGTACGTGCTTGAATTGGAAGAAAAATAAAAGATATTGGTTTTGCCAATTCAATTCGTTCGAGTCTAATGTAGAATTTTGGGTTAAGTTATTTTGTTATTTTATATTTCATTATTTTTCTTTTATGGATAATAAAGTCATTTGAAGTGTATAATTTTTGAGCATTATTATTATGTTCCTCAACCTCTAAATAAATCATTTTTATATTTAGTTTTAATGACTGCTCTTTAATAAAATCCAACGCTTTTTTTCCAATACCTTTTCCTCTAGAACTTTCAGTAAGATATAATTCATCTATAAAAGCTAAAGTGCCTTGGTATTCAAAGCTAAAAATAAAAGTAAGAATAATATATCCTACAATTTTATTTTCCTGGTATATAAACCAGCACTTACCTAAATTGTTATTAGAAATGAATTGATCAAATAAGGCTGAAGAAATAGACGGATTTATAGGATAATTATCAATAGCATAAAAATCCTGCATCATTTGAACGGCTAGGCTAATTTGATCTTTTTCTATTGGTTTGAAATGTATCATTTGGAAATAGTATGTATAATAGTTTCGGTTGCGCCAGCATTCATTTGGACAAATGTTTGGCAAATATGTCCCTTTTCGTGTCTCTCATCTTTGTTTTGAATGAGTAAATCAAAAGCTTGATTTAATTCTGTTTGATCTGAAACAGAAATACAACCCTTTTGATGTACTAAAGCAGTAGCTTCTGCAAAATGTGAATAGTTAGATCCAATTATTATAGGTACCCCAAAAGTAGCTGGTTCTAAAATATTATGTACTCCTGGATTCCCAAAGCCTCCCCCTACATACGCAATGTCAGCATAAGAATAAATTTTAGTTAAGATGCCAATAGTATCTATAACAAATACATTAAAATCAGCTAGATATTGATTGTTCATTTCAGAGTATAATACTACAGATTTACTGATTTTAGATATTAAATTTAATATCTGAGGTCCTTTAATATTGTGTGGTGCAATAATAAATTTTACATCATCTGAGGATTGATTGATATATTGAACTAGCAATTCCTCATCTTTAGGCCAAGAACTACCTATGACAACTGTTAATTGATTGTTTTTAAATTCTTCAATAAAACGAAGAGAATTATTTCTTTCCAAAATAGTTACAACTCGATCAAAACGAGTGTCGCCAGAAACCGTGGAATTATAAAAACCTATAGTCTGTAATAAATCCTTAGAAGAACTGTTTTGAACAAAGAAATGATTAAAATTTTTTAGAGCATTTCGATAAAATCCTCCATACCATTTAAAAAACAATTGTTTTGTTCTAAATATACCAGAAATAAGATAAGTGTCAATTTTTCTTTTTCCTAACTCATTTAGATAATTAGGCCAATATTCGTATTTAATAAAAAAAACTTTTTCAGGATGTATTACTTTTAAAAAACGTTTAGCATTAGCCCTAGTATCTAATGGTAAGTATACCGTAATATCCGCAATTGTATTATCCTTTTTGACTTCATAACCTGAAGGAGAAAAAAAAGTTAATATTATTTTATGAGTAGGAAATGTTTCTTTTATCTTTTCCATAACAGGTAAGCCCTGTTCATATTCTCCTAAAGAAGCCGCATGAAACCAAATGGTTTTGTCCGTAGGATCAATTTTTGAAATTAACGTTTTAAAAACATTTTTTCGACCTTTAGTAAATAAATTAATTTTAGGGTTAAAAAGAGCCACAATATTTAAAAAAAATTGCGTAAAATGAATAATTATATTGTATAGAAAAATCATAGATTAAATTTGATGATGCTAAAATACATTAGTTTTCTAAAATTTAGTAGAAAAGCTATTAAATTAGTAGCTTTGTAATCTAAAATTTACTCGATGAGAAAGATACAAATGGTTGATTTAAAAAGCCAATATGATAAAATTAAAGAAGAAGTTAATGCTTCTATTCAGGAAGTTTTAGATACGACAACTTATATTAATGGTCCTTTAGTTCAGCAGTTTCAATCTGATTTAGAACAATATTTAGGTGTTAAACATGTAATTCCATGTGCAAATGGTACAGACGCTTTACAAATTGCCATGATGGGATTAGGTTTAAAACCTGGAGATGAGGTAATAACAGCTGATTTTACTTTTGCAGCTACTGTAGAAGTAATTGCATTATTACAGTTAACCCCTGTTTTAGTAGATGTAGACATTGATACAATGAATATTTCTATTGAAGCAATTCAGAAAGCCATTACACCTAAAACAAAAGCGATTGTACCAGTGCATTTATTTGGTCGTGCAGCTAATATGGATGCAATAATGGAAATAGCGCGTGAAAATAATTTATATGTCATTGAAGATAATGCACAAGCTATTGGTGCTAATTATACTTTTAAGGATGGTTCAAAAGCAAAAGTAGGTGCCATAGGACATGTTGCAGCGACTTCTTTTTTTCCATCTAAAAATTTAGGCTGTTATGGTGATGGTGGAGCTATTTTTACAAATGATGATCAATTAGCTCATGTTATAAGAGGAATTGTAAATCATGGGATGTATATACGTTATCATC
Source organism: Flavobacterium davisii (assembly GCF_042182265.1). Classification (NCBI taxonomy): domain Bacteria; kingdom Pseudomonadati; phylum Bacteroidota; class Flavobacteriia; order Flavobacteriales; family Flavobacteriaceae; genus Flavobacterium; species Flavobacterium davisii. The sequence goes on along the minus strand of NZ_CP097869.1, from coordinate 295,397 downwards.
ATGATGTAGTAGGGGTAAATTCTCGTTTGGATAGTATTCAGGCAGGTGTATTAAAAACAAAACTCCCACATTTAGATACCTATAATAAAGCACGTAGAGAAGCCGCTCACAAATACAATGCCGCTTTAGCTTCAAATGTTAATATTGTTATACCTCAATTTGATATTAACCATGATGATCATGTATTTCATCAATATGTATTTCGAGTTACGAATGGCAAACGTGATGCCTTATTAGAACATTTGCAATCAAAAGGAATACCGTCTGCAATTTATTATCCAATTCCTTTACATAGTCAAAAAGCCTATTCGGATGTGCGTTATAATGACGCTGATTTTGTAGTTACTAATCAGTTAGTTAAAGAAGTAATTGCATTACCGATGCATACGGAATTAGATGAAGAACAGATAAAATTTATTACAGAAATAGTGTTAGAATTTATAGGATAGATAGTAATAATCAATAACAAATAATAATAAACAAATTAATTAAATTTTATGAGAATATTAGTAACAGGAGGCTTGGGGTTTATAGGGTCTCATACTGTAGTAGAATTACAAAATAAAGGTTTCGAGGTAATTATAATAGATAATTTGTCAAATTCGTCGATAGAAGTTTTGCAACGAATTGAAAATATTACAGGAAAGAAACCTATTTTTGAAAAAATAGATTTGCGTGATAAAAAGTCAGTTCAAGATTTTTTTCAAAAATACCAAGATGTAAAAGGAGTAATTCATTTTGCAGCTAGTAAAGCAGTTGGTGAAAGTGTAGAAAATCCATTACTATATTATGAAAATAATATAAATGCTTTAGTCTATCTTTTACAAGAATTAGAACAAAAAACAGAAGCGCATTTTATTTTTAGTTCTTCATGTACAGTTTATGGGCAAGCAGAAAAAATGCCTATAACAGAAGATGCTCCTGTACAATCTGCACTATCACCTTATGGTAATACAAAACAAATAGGGGAAGAAATAATAACAGATGTAGCTAAAGTAACTAACATAAATGCTGTTTTATTGCGTTATTTTAATCCAATTGGAGCACATCCATCAACTGAAATAGGAGAATTGCCATTAGGTGTTCCTCAGAATTTGATACCTTTTATTACACAAACAGCTATAGGATTAAGACAAGAATTGTCAGTTTTTGGAGATGATTATCCTACAGAAGATGGAACAGCTATCCGTGATTATATTCATGTGGTAGATTTAGCAAAAGCCCACGTAGTAGCATTAGAACGTCTTTTAGCTAAAAAAAATGTAGAAAAAGTAGAGGTTTTTAATGTAGGAACAGGAACGGGAAGTTCGGTATTAGAAGTGATTTCAACTTTTGAGAAAGTATCAGGTCAAAAATTACCTTATAAAATTGTAGGAAGAAGAGAAGGTGATATTACTGAAGCCTATGCGCATACAGCAAAAGCTAATGAAGTTCTAGGATGGAAGTCTGAATCTACATTAGAAGAAGCTTTAACGAGTGCTTGGGAATGGGAACAAAAAATCAGAAAATAAGGGAAAAAGACCGAAAAGAAATAACTTAGTGAAAATATTTTTTAGTATACTAAATGCTTAGTCTTATTTAACTTACTTTGCTCGCTCTATTTTACAAATTAAAGATTCAAATAAAATAAGCGAGCAAAGTTAAATAACATTTTAGATGGTTAACCTTTCTTAAATACTTCTTGCAAAGGAAGATTTATATAAGAGATTTTCCACTCATAACTTCTGGTTTACAAATCCCCATTAATTCCAAAATAGTAGGCGCTATATCTCCTAAAACACCACTATTAATATTTTTTAATTCAGGATCTATTAAAATAATAGGAACAGGATTTGTTGTATGAGCCGTATTAGGACTTCCGTCAGGGTTAATCATGGTATCACAATTACCATGATCAGCAATAAGTATTGTTGTATAATAATTTTCTAAAGCGGTTGTTATAACTTCTTGAACACACTGATCTACGGCTTCACATGCTTTAATTGCTGCTTGCATATTGCCTGTATGTCCTACCATGTCACCATTTGCAAAGTTAAGACAGACAAAATCGACACTTCCATTTTTTAATTCTGAAACTAAAGCAGTTTTTAGGGCAAAAGCACTCATCTCAGGTTGTAAATCATAGGTAGCAACTTTAGGCGATGGACACAAAATTCGGGTTTCTCCTTCAAATGGTTCTTCTCTACCTCCAGAAAAGAAAAAGGTAACATGCGGATATTTTTCAGTTTCAGCTATTCTAATTTGTTTTTTACCCGCTTTTGCTACTACTTCGCCTAATGTTTCCGTTATGTTATCTTTATCATAAATAACATGTACATTTTTATAAGTGTCATCATAGTTGGTCATCGTTACATAATACAAGTCTAAATGATTCATGTTTTGCTCTTGAAGATCTTTTTGGGAAAGAACTTCTGTTAGTTCACGACCTCTATCTGTTCTGAAATTAAAGAAAACAACGACATCCCCATTTTGTATTTTAGCTAAAGGCTCTTGATTGTCATTTACTAATACAATTGGTTCTATAAATTCATCAGTTATATTATTAAAATAACTTTCTCGTATAGCTGTTACAGGATCATTGGCCTTTTTACCTATACCTAGTACCATAACATCATACGCTTTTTTTATACGTTCCCAGCGTTTGTCACGATCCATGGCAAAATAACGCCCCGTTATAGTGGCAATTTTAGCCGCTGAATGCGTACAATATTCAGCTAAATCATTTATATGTCTTTCCCCAGATTTAGGATCTACATCACGACCATCTGTAAAAGCATGAATAAAAACTTTTTCTAAGCCATAATCTTGTGCAGAATCTAATAGCCCCTTTAAATGATCCGTATGCGAGTGAACACCACCATCTGAAACTAATCCTAAAAAATGTACGGGTTTGTCATTTTTTTTAGCGTATTCATAGGCCTTTATTAGTACCTTTTCATTATTTAAAGTTTTGTTTTGAACTGCTAGATTAATTTTAGCTAAATCCTGATACACTATCCTTCCAGCACCCAAGTTCATGTGACCTACTTCGCTATTTCCCATTTGTCCGTCAGGTAATCCTACATTAAGTCCATCAGTTCGTAATGTAGCATTCGGAAATCGTGTATAGAGATTGTCTATGAACGGAGTATTGGCTTGATCTATAGCAGATACTTTAGGGTCAGGTGATTTTCCCCAACCATCAAGAATCATTAAAATTACTTTTTTACTCATCTTTAGAAGTGTTATTTGAAACCTCAAAATTAGGAATTTGAAATTAAATAGAATCTTTAATTGGAACATATTATAGAGCGAGTTTATCAAACGTCATTTTTTTTGTGAATTAGAGATGAAATTATTCCAGATTTCGCACTAGATTTTGTTGTGAAAGAAAAATAAAAAGGAAGAAGAACCTGGTCAATTCACTTCGTTCGAGTCTAAGTGAAAAATTTGAGATTAATAGGATATAAAATAAGTTACTATAGTTATTATTCTGGCTGCATTGATATGGAGTAGACTAAAAAACGAGATAATTATTAACAGAAAGTAAATAATTGAAGTTGCTAGTTTAAAAGAGGTAAAAAGATGTAATCCATATAACGTATATAACAACAAATCGATAAAATGCAAAAAAAACCGACAAAATGCAGAAATAATTTGCCGTCTGGATTTTTTTTTAGATATTTGTATTGTAGTAATAACAATATAAATAAAAGATTGTCAATGGTTTACAGATTTTTACCCCTTGTTTTGTTATTCTTAATGTCTTTTTCCCCAAAGACTGCTAATAACGTGAGTTCTGACTTGGTAACGAGTAAAAGCGATTATGCTGCGTTAGCCAAAATTGAGATGATCTATTTCTCTTTAGACGCAAACCATTTGGTACTACCGCCTATGGAATGTTTTAAGAAAGCAATGTTAGGATATTATTCATTAAAAGAAAAAGGTTTAATAGAAAAAGAAGTATTAACAGTAATTGATTTTAGTTTATCATCAACTAAAAAAAGAATGTGGGTTATTGATTTAATTTCGAATAGAATTTTATTTAATAATTTGGTTACACATGGAATGAAATCAGGAGGTGAGTTTGCTAGTAGTTTTTCAAATGAATTGAATTCTAGTAAAAGTAGCCTAGGTTTTTATATAACAGGAGAAACCTACATAGGTAAGCATGGTTTATCTCTTAAATTAGATGGACAAGAAAGAGGTATTAATGACAATGCTAGAAATCGTTCCGTTGTAATGCACGGAGCCGAATACGCTAATCCTGCTGTTATAAAAATACAAGGCTATTTAGGGAGGAGTCAAGGGTGTCCAGCTATACCTGAGGCAATTAAATATGATGTGATAAATGCTGTAAAAGACAAAACATGTTTATTTATTTATCACCCTACTAGAGCTTATGATATTGTTAGTAAGTTGATCACTTAATCGTAAATATAATTCAGAATCATATTGATAAATATCGTTTCGAAATTGTATCAAACCCTTATCATACCAAGCTGTAAAGTATAGAAAATGAATCCCGAAATTCTGACTTACTCTTACAGCTTTTGTTTCCTTCTTCTGAATAATAGTGTCAATTTCTGCTAATGAATAAACAGGTATTTCTATCAGTTTCTTTTTGTATGTAGGAACGCTGTTTTTTGTTTTGTTTTTTTGAATAACTTCTTCTTTTATATACTCCTTTTTAAGTTTGTCTCTTAATAAATATTCCGCTAGAGGAAGGGGCTTTTCTATTCTAACACAGCCAGAACTTAAAGCGCGATATTGATTTGTAAAAAGTTCCCGATGGTTTGTGTCGTGCATATAAACCAAATGATTATTGTTGAAATTTATTTTAACTAAACCTAAAGAATTGTTATAACCAGGACTTTGAACGTATTTGTACGTTAAAGCATCCTCAGGTTTCCAAGAATAGGGTGATATTTCTTTATTTTTAGTATTAAAAATTTTGATTTTACTTTTGTAAAAATAATTTCTACTTTTTGTAGCAGCAGGTACTAGATCTTCTTTTATTATAGTAGGGGGAACCGTCCAAGTAGGATTAAAAATAATATTGTCAACTTTTGAAGATAAAATAGGTGTTTTGCGTTTAGGTTGACCAATTACTACTCGATAAGTTTTTGTAGTATCATTATTTTCTACAACCTGTAGTTCAAAATCAGTAAGATTAACAGCCAAAAAATTATTTCCTAAATCAGCAGGAAACCATCGCCATCTTTCAAGATTTACCATTATTTGTCGTTTGCGGTATTCCTTGCTGTAATTCAGTGCTTTTAGAGTACCTAAACCTATTAGGCCATCTGATTGTAAACCATGACGCTTTTGAAATGAGATAATTGCTTTTTTTAAATTTTCATCAAACGTTTTATTGACAAGCGTGTCACTAGATTTTAAGTCACCCCATAGTCGAAGTCTCTTTTTAATTTTGGAAATTGTACCGCTGTTTTTGAGTCCAAAGTATAGTTTTTCGTTTAATTTAGGTTTAATAGTATCAAAAACTTCATCAGGCATAGTGTTAATCTTTAACAAAGCCTTTTTCAACTGATTATAAATAAAGTGATGAGGTTTACTTTGCTTAATTAAACTGTCTACTTGTTTTTTTGCTAAAATAATAGATAAAATAGAATCCGTTACTATTGGTTTTGGTGTTATTTCCCAGTCAGAATAAATTTCATTAGCATTAAGTTTTCCATTTCTTAAGTGAGAACTATATTTAATTAGAGCAATCGTGAGTAATTGGTGGTAACTTTCTTTTTGGTCAGAGGTTAGGACTATAGAATCTTCATATTTTAATAATTCAGAATAGTGATAGTCCTCTGGATTCAATCCCTCCTCTGTCGATTTTCTGATAGCTTCTAATAAATCCATTCTGTTTTCATCTAAATCCCAATTATCCAATAAAGTTTCGTTCTTCAAAGCTTTTTCTATACTTTCTTCAGTTGAAAAAAATCTAGGATTTGTGTTGTTAGCACAACTTACATATATTAAAACAGATAGTAGTATTGAGTAAAACTTTTTCATATATTAATTTCTTTGTGCATAACATAGTGTAAACTGATGTTGATTATGTCAAAAATCGTTTGTATTTGATCCTTTAATTTTAACATAGAAATCTACAGGGGTTATTTTGGTATTCAACCAAACTAATCATGTGGATTTTATTTTCAAAAACTGTTCCAAATGATTTAATAATAATTCCCATGCTTTCTTGTTTGATCTTTATATGAAACAGTCTTACTTTTATTTGGAACTGATAATTAGCATTGAATAATATATTTTATCAAACAGATTAATATTTGATGAAAAATCTGATGGATCACTTTAAAAAAATGAAGATGTTCTAAAAGGTCACAATCTTGTCTTAGCTATAGAGAGAAATCAGATAATACTGATAATAAAGTGATTTCTCCTGTCGTTGAAGTGATAGATTAAATGTTTAATTGTGACTTTTTATATACCTTCATAAATATTTCTTTTTTAGTGAATTAAATATCTCTTTTTAGTTCCTTGTTTAAATAATCATAATATACAAAAATAAGATTTTATAAATGAAGAGATTCATTTTAAAATAAGATTTTATCGAGTAAATAAGTTATTGATCGATTTTTTTAAAAAAAATGCTTCAAAAAATTTGGAGAAACAAAAAACATGCTTATATTTGCACTCGCAATGCGGAAGTAGCTCAGTTGGTAGAGCTCCAGCCTTCCAAGCTGGTTGTCGCGAGTTCGAGCCTCGTCTTCCGCTCTAAGCCCAAGAAATTCTTGGGCTTTTTTATTACTTTTATATTGCTAATCAAAACAAATCAAGTCCAAACCTGTGGATTAGGAAAAAAGTTTGACAATCTGAGTTTACTAAAGTGATAAATAAGATGTTGCTTCTATAATTAAAAAACGGATCTAATTTTTAATTATTTAAAACTAGATCCGTTTGATTCTAATACCTGCTTGTTATGTTAAAAAGTTTAAATTTTCTTCAGGAGCCATTTCTACAGGAAACTCTCCCGATCTAAAAAGTCTGGCAGTAAGTTCACCTCTTAAAAAAATATTATTATTATAAACTTCTAGCCAACTTCCTTCTCGTAATCCTAAAACAGGAATCGTATTTAGTTTATGAAATTCGTTAATACGGATTTCTCGGGTTTCGCCCATGTGGGTAGACCCTTCAATTGGATCTAAATAATGAGGGTTTAAATTAAAAGGAATTAAGCCCAATGTGTTAAAACTAGGGGGTAAAATGATAGGCATATCATTGGTTGTGTTCATTGTTTTACCGCCAATATTGCTTCCCGCGCTTGTTCCAAGATAAGGAGTTCCATTTTCAATTACCTCTTTTAAAATAGAGATTAAGTCTTTTTCATAAAGTTTGGTTACCAATAAAAAAGTATTACCACCACCTGTAAAGATGGCTTCAGCATTTTGTACTGCTTCTATAGTATTTTCAAATTCGTGTATTCCTTTTACCGTGATATCAATTTTTAAAAAAGCTTCCCTTACTTTTGAAGTGTATTCGTCATAACTTATTCCGTTTGGTTGCGCATACGGTATAAAAAGTAAAGTCTTTACTCCGTCAAAATGCTTGCTTAAAGTAGGTAGTAAATATTCTAAATAACCACCGCTGTATAAAGTGGATGTGCTTGCTAAAATAACTTTTTTCATTTTTATAAATTTGAATCAAATATACAGAATTAACAAAATTTTACTATCCTATTAGTGCTTTATTGACTAAAAGGCCTATTATTTTTACAAAAAAAATAGGGCTAAAAAAAGATACTTTTGTTCTTTTGTATAGAATCTGTCTTTGCTCAGTAAATAAAATATTAAAGGAGGAATAGAAGTAGGCTTAACAAACAAAGATAGTTTAATGGTTATTAATCGAACGACAGGGTATTGGGTTTGTACAAATCCAATGGGAGAGTTCGAAATAGTATCTTGTCTAGAAGATATTTTGGTAATAACTTCTCCAAATATAGAGCCACTTCAGATACAGTTAAATGTAAGTTCTTTCAAGACAGATGTACTTTTGCTTCGTTTTTTTAAAAAATAAAAGAATTAGAGAGGTATATGTCAAACGATTTACAGTCCTATCACGAGGAAGAGTGAATAAAAATAAAGTATTAGAATATAAAGTAAAAGAAAGTAAAGAGAATTTTTATGATTTAAATTCAAAATGGCCTTTAGAAGGAATTCTAAATACGTTTTCAGGAAAAACGAAAATGGTTGAAAAAGTACTAGAAAATGAAAAATATGAATCCAATACAGTCAGACTTTTAAATAAACTTTAGATTGCGTATTAGACTTCGTTTTGAAACAAAATTTGGCAATAAATTCAAATGCTCACGGAAAATTTTAGAAGATGAAATAGTCCGCTATTTCGATGAATAAAAATGGAGTACATGCTTAAATTGGAAGAAAAATAAAGAGGAATAGATTTACTTCGTCTATTCGCTACGCTCGGGTCTAATGCGGAATTTGAGGTTAAGCGGCACAGTTTGTTACTAATTCCTTTAGGAGGTGTGGGGATAAAAGGTTTGATTAATCAAATTTCGGGTAGAATAGCCATGTTAAAAAAAGAATTAAAAATAGAGCAAAAACGAAATGAACTATGCCCATCTAAAATTAGTTTTAAAAGATGCTTTTTTTACAAATGTTTTAAAAATAGCCAACAATTATTTAAGTAGTTTATTCTTCCGAAAATCCTGCTGTAATTCAAAAAAAAATAATTCAAAAAAATATGGATCTTTGCGTTCAGATTTAATTAATTTACCCTTTAAATACAAAGAAATAATTGCCCTTCAAAATAATACTTTTATAAAATGATAAAAAAAATTACGTTATTTTTAATAACCCTTTTGTTCTTAAGCTCCTTTATGATACATAAGTTTTATGTATCTATATATCAGATTAGTTATGTGCCTGAAAAAAAAAGACTTCAGATAATAACCCGAATTTTTATAGATGATTTTAATCAAGCCTTGTTATCTAAATACCACGTAAAAACTGCTTTAGGAGAAAAAGAAGAGACAGAAAAAGATGTAGTGTTTATGAAAAAATATATACAAGAAACATTTAAGATAAAAATAAATGGAAAATCAGAAACCTTATATTTTGTACAAAAAGAAATAGAAGCAAATGTCTTAGTAGGATATTATAAAATTGAAAACATATCAAAACTAAAAGTTCTTGAAATAGAGAATAATGCTCTCTTAGAATTGAATGATGAACAGCAAAATATTATTCATATAAACAATAAAGGAATTAAAAATAGTTTTTTGTTTTCAGGTAATAATATAAATGGAGTGTTAAAGTATTGATAAATGTTTAAGAAAATTAAAAAAAGAATTTATTTTTAGCCTTTTAAACCCAGATTTCGCATTAGACTTCGTTGAAAATAAAGAGGAATAGATTTCCAATGCCGAATTTGAGTTAAAATTAGAAAATTAAAGTACCAACCAATTTTAATTAAAAAATGAAAAAATTAACGTCTCTAGTAGTTGCGTTATTCTCTACTTTTTTAGGAGTGGCTCAAGAATTACAAAGTAAGTCCAAATCAGAAACTCATACAGATCAAAGTAAGTTTCGTCAAATGTATGATCTGATGGCTACTCCCAATATGTATCGTACTGCTTCAGGAGCTCCAGGTCCTGAATATTACCAACAACGAGCAGACTATAAAATGGATATTGAGTTAGATGATAAAAAAGCGCGTTTGTATGGAATAGAAACTATTACCTATACTAATAATGCAAAAGAATCATTAGATTATTTATGGGTACAATTAGATCAAAATCTTTTTTCTAAAACATCTAAAACACCTCTGGTAAAAAGCGAAAAAATAGATCCTGCTATAAGTGCTAGAGCCTTTTCTAGATCGTATATGGAAGAAAAATTTGATGGCGGTTTCAAAATAGAATATATAAAAGATGTTGCAGGGCAAGCGGTTCCGTACACTATAAACGAAACCATGATGCGTATTAACTTAAAAACACCTTTGGCAAAAGGACAAAAATTTATCTTTACTATAAAATGGTGGTACAATGTAGGAAACTATATGGTTGATGGTGGTCGTAGTGGTTATGAGCAATTTCCTGATGGAAACCGATTGTATGTATTAGCACAATTTTTTCCCCGTATGGCAGTCTATAATGATGTAGAAGGTTGGCAAAATATGCAATTTTGGGGACAAGGAGAATTTGCTTTGCCTTTCGGAAATTATGAAGTAAATATAACCGTACCAGCGGATCATATTATGGAAGCTACAGGTACTTTGCAAAATAAAGTAGAAGTGTTAACATCTATTCAGTTACAACGTTATTTACAAGCAGAAAAAACGTTTGATAAACCTGTGATTATTGCTACGCAAGAAGAAGCAATAGAAAGAGAAAAAACATGGTCAGATAAAAAGAAAGTATGGCGTTTTAAAGCTGAGAATGTACGTGATTTTGGAATATCTACTTCTCGAAAATTTATTTTAGATGCCATGGCCGTTCAGTTAGGAGAAAAAAAGGTAATGGCTACCTCTATCTATCCGAAAGAAGGGAATCCATTATGGGAGCAATATTCTACTAAAATAGTAGCACATACACTTAAGAGTTATTCTGCAAAAACATTTGATTATCCTTATCCCAAAGCGGTTTCAGTTAACGCCCAAGATCAAGGGATGGAATATCCAATGATTTGTTGGAATTTTGGAAGACCTGATGAGAAAGGAAATTATTCAGATCATTTAAAATACGGTATGATGGGCGTTATAATTCATGAAGTAGGACATAATTTCTTTCCTATGATCGTAAATTCAGATGAACGTCAATGGACTTGGATGGATGAAGGACTCAATACTTTTTTAGAATATTTAGCAGAAATAGAGTGGGATCCTAATTTTCCAACAGATCGAGGACCAGCCAAAATGATTATTCCTTATATGAGCGGAGATCAAAACGGTATAGAACCTATTATGTCCAATTCAGAAGTTATTAAGCAATTTGGAAATAACGCGTATGGTAAACCAGCAACAGGTTTGAATATTTTGAGAGAAACGATCATGGGACACGAACTTTTTGATTACGCATTCAAAACTTATGCCAATCGTTGGAAATTTAAACACCCTACTCCAGAAGACTTTTTTAGAACAATGGAAGACGCTTCAGGAGTTGATTTAGATTGGTTTTGGCGTGGGTGGTTTTATACAACAGATTATAATGATATAGGAGTTAAAGAAGTTAAACAATTCTTTGTAACAAATGATGAGCCAGTAGGTCTTAAAGCACAAGAAATAACACGAAAAAATCGTTTTAAAGCATCAGGACCTAAAGTCTATATGATAGATAAAACAAGCGTTGATTTTAAACCAGAAATGGATAAATCGTTTGATGCGAAAGAAATTAAAACATTAGAAGAGTTTGTAAATAAAAATTTCACAACAGAAGAAAAAGCTAAATTAATAGCCCCTAAATATTTTTATCAAGTAACTTTTGATAAACCAGGAGGTTTAGTTATGCCTTTATTGGTTGAAATCACTTATGAAGACGGAACAATAGAAAATTATAAATTTCCAGCTCAAATTTGGTTGAAAAATGATAAAGAAGTCTCACGTGTCTTCCCAACTCAAAAAATTATCAAAAAAATAAAAGTAGATCCTAAAGAAGAAACAGCAGACATAAATATTTATAATAATACTTGGCCTAAAGAAGAAATGAAATCTAAATTTGATTAAAAATAAAGAGAGTTGTATTGACTCTCTTTATACTTGTTTTCTTGCGAATGATATCAGACTGTGAAAAATCGCTCTTTATTAATACATTTCATCACGCCAAATTAATATAACATTGTTTTGAACGGTATAATAATTAGAAGTTACTTTGTTTTCTAAATGGACTTAATGTAAAAGATTACAGAAATTTTATGGATGGGTTGTATTACTTCAAAAAAAGGATCTCCCTTTTTTAGCAATCTATTTTTTTAGTTATACTCAAAGAAGTTTAGGTATTTTGTAACAGATAAATATAGAATGATAAGTTTTTTATTTCTTTTAACGTGTATTCATTAAATTTCTATTTACCTTTGTAAAAAGCAAAAAAAAAGAGTATGTTCGGAATTGGCGGAGGTGAGTTAATATTTATTATCTTCATAGCACTCATGTTATTTGGCGCAGATAAAATACCTGATATAGCACGTACTTTAGGTAAAGGAATGGCGCAGTTGAAAAATGCGACCAATGATATTAAATCAGAAATTCAAAACAGTACTACTGGAAAAGAAATTAGTCAGATGACAACTGATTTTTCTAAAGAAGTGGAAAGCATAAAACAAAATGTGCAAGATCGTATCATGAAAGATGTTCCGGTTCAAAATCCTTTAGATATTACAGAAGAAATAAATGAGGTAAAAGAGAATTTTGAAGATTTAACCGGTCCTATAAAACGCCAGATGTAATGTTAAAGCATATAATAGAATTAGATAAACAACTTTTTATTTTTTTAAACAATTTAGGGTCGGAACCATTTGATGGTTTTTGGTTATTTGTGACGAAGCAATTTCATTGGACCCCTTTTTTTATAGCTATGTTATATTTAGTCTATAAAAAAGTAGGTGGATGGAAGCCTTTTTTAATAGTTATAGTTACTATTGCTTTACTAGTTGCTGTAACGGATCAGTTTACGAATCTTGTAAAAGAAGTAGTTCAGCGTCTACGTCCTTGTAGTACTCCTGAATTAAAAGGAATGATACGAATAGTAAAAAGTAGTGATACATTTAGTTTTTTTTCAGGACATGCCGCCAATTCTATGGCAACTACCGTTTTTGTATACTTAATTCTTAAAAAAAAATATAAATACGCGTATCTACTTTTCTTTTTTCCTTTAATTTTTGCCTACAGTCGTATTTATCTAGGATTACACTATCCAATTGATATTTTAACAGGTTATGTAGTAGGGGTCATTTTAGGGCTGTCCTTTAATATATTATATCGTAAATGGGTAACAAAAAATGAGCAGTAGTTTATAAAACTCTGCTCACAGTTAATCCATCTCTTATAGGGAGTAAAACAGTTTCTACTCTAGGATCCTCTTTCAAAAGCTGGTTGTATTCTAATAAAACGCGGGTGCTTTTATCATTAGTCTTTACTTCTTCTAGTACTTTGCCACTCCATAAGACGTTATCTGATAAAATAATACCACCAGAACGCATCATAGGAATAATGAGATTAAAATAATTAATGTAATTTTCCTTGTCGGCATCTATAAAAACCAAGTCAAAAGATTTATTCAAAGAAGGAATAACGTCCAATGCGTTTCCTAAATGCTGTTGTATTTGAGCCGCCCAAGATGATTGATCAAAATATTTTTTTTGAAAATCAAAAAGCTCTTCATTATTATCTATAGTGTCAAGTGTACCATTTTTAGTAAGCCCTTCAGCCAAGCATAAAGCAGCATACCCTGTATAAGTTCCTATTTCAAGAATAGCATTAGGTCTAATTAATTTAGATAACATGCTTAAAACACGTCCCTGAAAATGACCACTTATCATGCGTGGTTGTAGTATTTTTTGATGAGTTTCTTTGTTTAAACGAGCTAATAATTCAGGTTCATTTTCGCTGTGATGCGCTACGTAATTTTCTAATTCTTCTGAAATGAAATGCATAATTTTTAATTGTCAAATACAGTGAGCAAAAATACAAAGTATTATATAAAAAAAGAGGCTTTCCTAAAAAGTCGCGATCTTGTCATTTTCAATCAAAGGGGAAAATCACATAATGCTAATAATGTGACTTGTCCCACCTGTTTGAACAAAGCTCTCGAGTTTCCTGTTGTCTAATTGATGGGCTAGGTGTTTGTTTTACTTTTCAAGCCCCTATTTTAGAAGTTCTATTTAATTAGACTTTCTATGATTTTTTGTACAGGTTCAATTGATTTAGAATATTCTATCGTTGGTCCGGCAACCCATACTGTTTTATAAGTTGCTTGGGTAGCTGCTTTTGTTACGGCGTTATTACCAATCATAAATCGAATTAATTTCGCCCATTTTTTTAAACGTTTGTTTGTGTTTAAAAAACGTTCTAACCAATTTAACTTTGTACCTATTTTTTGAACATAAGGGGTGTTGATGACAGTACAAGGTGTTCCTGAAATTTTTTCAGTCATTACAATATCTTTTGCTCCATAATCTACACAAGCTTGCTTGTACTCTTGAGATACTCCCGCTTCGATAGAAGGAATAAAAAGGCTTCCTATTGAAACGCCAATGGCACCATAACCAAGCATTTTGTCTAAATTTTCTTTGCATCCAACTCCACCAGCAGAAATTACAGGTAAAGAAGTATTTTCATCTAATAATTTAATTAATTTTTCAGGATCTACGTCGCCTCTGTGTCCACCAGCCTGATTGTTCACGGCTATAATAGCATCTGCTTTTAAACTTTCTACTTTTTTAGCAAATTTAAGATCCGTGACATCACAAAAAACTTTAACACCTGCTTTATGGGCTTCCTGTATAGTTTCCTCAGGACTCCCCAAAGAAGTAATGATAAAATCCACTTTTTCTTCACAAAGAACTCTTAATTGTTCTTTGTACTTAATATTTGATTTGTTTACGATTAAGTTAAAACCAAAACTGCCCCCTTTTACTTTAGCTGCTTTTAGTTCCTGTATAGCTTTCTTTAGCTCTTCAAGTGTGCGGTAGTTTAAGGCTGGTATACAGCCCGCAACTCCTGCTTTCATTCCTTCTATTACCATAGTTGTATTAGAAACTAAGAACATAGGTGCCATTATGATAGGGTATTTTATATCTAATAATTCGGTTAATGTAGTCTTTGCCATAATTGTAAATTTGACCAAATATAAGAAAAAAATATTATGCTTGCATATAAAAAAAGAAGCTTTTTAGAAAATAATCTTTGTTAATAGTACATAAGATTTGATATTTGAAAAATTAAGAATTCTTATCTTTGCTCCATGCAGATAGAAAAAAGAGACATACGCGCATTAAGTAAGGAAGAATTACGAACATTTTTTGTATCCAAAGGAGATAAAGCTTTTAGGGGAAATCAAGTTTATGAATGGTTGTGGCAAAAAAAAGCGCATAAATTTGAAGATATGACAAGTCTTTCTAAAGCTACTAGGGAAATGTTAGAACAAAATTTTGTAATTCAACACATAGAGGTAGATCAAATGCAAAGGAGCGAAGATGGAACTGTAAAAAATGCAGTGCGTTTGCATGATGGATTAGTAGTTGAATCCGTATTAATTCCTACAGAAACCCGAACAACAGCATGTGTGTCCAGCCAAGTTGGATGTAGTTTAGATTGTAATTTTTGTGCAACAGCTCAATTAAAGAGAATGCGTAATTTAGAGCCGGGTGAAATTTATGATCAAGTAGCCGCTATAGATTCGGAAAGTCGTTTGTATTATAATCGTCCATTGTCCAATATTGTTTTTATGGGAATGGGAGAGCCTTTAATGAACTATCCTAACGTAATGAAAGCTATTGACAAAATAACATCATCAGAAGGATTAGGAATGTCGCCTAAACGAATTACAGTTTCTACATCAGGAATTTCTAAAATGATAAAAAAAATGGCAGATGACGATGTGAAATTTAAATTGGCAGTTTCTTTACATTCAGCCATTGAAGAAATTAGAAATCAAATTATGCCCTTTACTAAAAATTTTCCATTAACAGATTTGCGAGAGGCTTTAGAATATTGGTATAAAAAAACAAAGAGCAAAGTAACTTATGAATATGTTGTATGGAAAGGAATTAATGATGATAAAAAATCAATAGATGCTTTAGTGAAATTTAGTAAGTACGTTCCTTGTAAAGTTAATTTAATAGAATATAACCCAATAGATCAAGGTGCTTTTCAGCAGGCATCTGAGCAAGTAATAAATCAATATATAAAAGCTTTAGAAGCGGTTGATGTGGTGGTAAAAGTGCGCAGAAGTAGAGGGAAAGATATAGATGCTGCTTGTGGACAATTAGCAAATAAAGAAATTTAAGAAAAGAGGCTTTCTAAAAGGTCATAATCTTATCATTTTGATAAAGGGAGACCTGATGGCTTTGCTCGAATAGGCGAAGCAAATCACATCACATAATGCTGATAATGTGACTTTTTCTATGGTTAAAGTAACATGATGCTACACCTTGAATTTTGATTTTTTGTAAAGCCTCTTTTTAAAGTTATTTAGTTTTTTCTCTAAAAATACTTTCTAAGTTTTTATTTTTCTGAGAAAGTTGTAACATTTTTAATCCATTAAGTTGTGCAAAATCAAATAGGTCAGAACGCATATCTTTTTCCGAATTAAAGGTTAATTCCCAGTAATTTTCGTTTTTAGTATAAGAAATAATGTTAGGTATTTGATGAATCAATGACTCTTCAAATTTTTGGTCAAATTCAACCTCTATTATTTGCTCATTAGCTTCAGTAATTAAGTGTTCAATTTGATTATCGGCCACAATTTTGCCTTGATTAATAATAATCACACGATCGCAAATAGCTTCTACTTCTTGCATAATATGAGTAGAAAGAAAAACGGTTTTATCTTTTCCAATATTTTTAATTAAATCGCGAATTTCAATAATCTGATTAGGATCTAATCCTGTTGTAGGTTCATCTAAAATAAGAACTGCTGGATTATGTAATAATGCGGTTGCCAAACCTACACGTTGTCTATATCCTTTAGAAAGCTGTCCGATTTTTTTATGACTTTCACGTGTTAAACCCGTAAGGGAAATTACGTCTTCTATGCGAGACCGGTTAACCTTATATACATCGGCATTAAAGTTTAAATATTCACGAACATAAAGATCTAAATATAAAGGATTGTGTTCTGGTAGATATCCTACTGATTTTTGAACATCAATTGTTTGAGTGTTTACATCAAATCCATTTACTTTTGCAAGCCCTCCATCTGAATTGATATAAGTTGTTAAGATTTTCATTAAGGTCGATTTTCCTGCTCCATTTGGACCTAAGAAACCAACAATTTCACCTTTGTTTACCTTAAACGAAATATTGTCTAAAGCTTTTTGAGAACCATAACTTTTAGAAATATTTTGAACCTCTATAGACATAAATTATTAACTATTTAAGACAAAAATAAGAAAAACACTCAAAAAGATTTAAATAGTTTTCTTTTTTGAAAAAAAATACTAATTTAGCCAAACGCAAAAAAAACGTATGAACTGTTTAGTAACATTGTATAGCAACTTTTTTTATTACTTCTTTTGGAAAGGAGAGGGATTGTTATGGTGTTAACTGAATAAGTTTAGATTTACAATACTATACAATCCCGAAGTAAAAAGCTTCGGGATTTTTTTTATTAATTTTTTATCAAAGGCGTATGAAAGTTACAGTAGCTATTCAAGGTATAAGAGGATCGTTTCATCAGCAAGTTGCTCAAAATTATTTTGGCGAAAATATTGAAATAGTTGAATGTAAGACTTTTAAGGAAGTAGCCAAACAATTAAAAAAAGGAGCAGTAGATTATGGCGTGATGGCTATAGAAAATTCTATAGCAGGGAGTTTAATTCCTAATTATGCTTTGATAGATGAAAATCAACTAAACGTGTTAGGGGAGTACTTTTTAAAAATAAGTCTTAATCTAATGGCTCTTTCTGGTCAAAAAATAGAAGATATAAAAGAGGTACATTCACATCCTATTGCTTTGCTACAATGTGCTAAATTTTTAGAAAAGAATAAGCATATTAAAGTAATTGAAAGTTCGGATACCGCTATTACAGCAAAAAGAATAAGTGAAGAAAAGCGAAAAGGAATAGCTGCTTTAGCGGGACCAATAGCCTCTGAAGTATATGGATTGGAAATTTTAGCTAAAGAAATACAATCCGTGGAAAGTAGTATTACTCGTTTTATGATTTTAGGAAAAATTAAAAACGATATAAAAAAAGATAAGGTAAATAAAGCTTCTGTTAAATTTGAATTAGATAATACACCAGGAGGTTTAGCAACTGTTTTGAATGTGATGAATAATTGTAAATTAAATTTGACAAAAATCCAATCAATTCCAATTATAGAGAAACCTTTTCAATATTCTTTCTTTGTGGATGTAGTTTTTGAAAAATACTATTATTTTGAAAAAGCTAAAAATATTTTGGAATTAATGACAACTCATTTTAAACTTTTAGGTGAATATCAATCAGGAGATATGCCTTTGAATGAAAATATATATAATCATGATTTAATTTTAATGAACGTATAATGGAAATAAAGAAAGAAAATAGAAAATGGTTTGATGATCTAAAATTAAATCATCCTCTTGTAATTGCGGGGCCTTGTAGTGCCGAAACAGAAGAACAAGTTCTAGCGGTAGCACATGAATTAAAAAACAGTGATGTAAGTATTTTTAGGGCAGGTATTTGGAAACCTCGTACAAGACCAGGAGGTTTTGAAGGAGTAGGAGAAATAGGGTTAAAATGGCTAAAAAAAGCGAAAGAAGAAACAGGTTTGATGATTGCAACAGAGGTAGCAACCGCTCAACATGTAAAGTTAGCATTAGAATACGATGTAGATTTACTTTGGATAGGTGCTCGAACAACAGTTAACCCTTTTGCTGTTCAGGAAATAGCAGATGCCTTACAAAATACAGATAAAATTGTATTGCTTAAAAATCCCGTAAATCCTGATTTATCACTTTGGATAGGAGGACTGGAAAGATTATACCAAGCAGGAATAAAAAAAATAGGCGTTATTCATAGAGGATTTTCTACTTATGAAAAAACAAAATATCGTAATAATCCTGAATGGCAAATAGCTATTGATTTACAAAATAAATTTCCAGAACTAATTATAATTTGTGATCCATCTCATATTACAGGAAAAAGAGAGATGATAGAAGAAGTTTCTCAACAAGCACTTGATATGAATTTTGATGGATTAATGATCGAATCACACTGTAATCCTGATCAAGCATGGAGTGATGCACCACAACAAGTAACCCCTCCAAACTTAAAACAAATGTTTGTAGATTTAAGAGTCCGTAAGATAGACGAACCTTCAGATGATTATCACCAACGTATTTCTAAATTTAGAGCACAAATTGATGGTTTAGATGAAAAATTATTAGAAATTTTGAGCAAACGTATGAAAATAGTAGATCAAATAGGATTGCTTAAAAAAGAAAAAAACGTAGCTATCTTACAAAATAATCGTTGGAATGAAATTCTTGAAAAAATAATTGCAGATGGAGAAGAAAAAGGACTAAGTGAAGAATTTGTATTAAAAATATTCAAATCGATTCACCAAGAAAGTATTGCTCATCAAGAGAAAGTATATAAATCTTAATATATTAGAATGAGGATTCGTGATTTTTGATTTTTGATTTAACTACATTTGTAATTGTTTTTAATTAAAAATCATTAATCCTCAATCGTTAATTTAAATGACAGGAATTGTTTATAAATCTACTGGGAGTTGGTATACAGTAAAAACCGAAAAAAATCAATTTTTAGAATGCCGTATAAAAGGGAAATTTCGTATAAAAGGAATTAAAAGTACCAATCCTATAGCAGTAGGAGATAGTGTAGATTATGAATTAGAAACTTCTGCTGATCAAACGGTTGGAGTTATAACTAAGATTCACGATAGAAAAAATTATATTGTTCGTAAGTCCGTAAACCTTTCTAAACAAACACACATTATCGCATCTAATATAGATGTCGTATTTTTGTTAGTTACCATTAATAATCCCGTAACAACAACCAGCTTTATTGATCGCTTTTTAGTAACAGCAGAAGCTTACGGTATAGAAGCTGTTTTAGTATTCAATAAAATAGATACCTATGATGATAAAACACTTGATGATCAATTATATCTTCAGTATGTATATGCCAATATTGGATATCAATGTTTAAGAGTTTCGGCTAAAAATGGCAAAGGAATTGATGATTTAAAATCATTAATGAAAGACAGAACTTCTATGTTTTCAGGGCATTCAGGCGTAGGAAAATCAACGTTAGTCAATGCCTTAGAACCTACATTGAATTTAAAAACTAAAGAAATCTCTGAGCAACATCAGCAAGGTCAGCATACTACAACCTTTGCCGAAATGTTTGATCTGGGATTTGGAGCTAGAATTATAGATACACCTGGTATTCGTGGTTTTGGAGTAGTAGATATGGAAAAGCAAGAAATAGGAGATTATTTCCCTGAATTTTTCGCTTTAAAAGAGCAGTGTAAATTTAATAATTGTTTGCATAAAGAAGAACCTCATTGCGCTGTAAAAGAAGCTTTAGATGCTGATGAAATAGCTTGGTCAAGATATAATTCATATCTGCAAATTTTAGAAGGTGATGATGAAACCTACAGAAATGATATATATAAAAATAATGATGAGGTATAAAACTAAGTTGAAAAATTTATAATGTACTAAATAGTTTCTTTATCTTCCTTTTTAAACAAATAAAGAAAAATAGTTTAAAAAAGATTGTAAAATACAAACATATAAAATCAACTAAAATTTATTCAAACGCAAAATATTAATAGATATGAAAGTTGTAATTCAACGTGTTTCAGAAGCTTCCGTAACTATAGAAAAAGAAGTTGTTGCAAAAATAAAACAAGGACTTTTGATCTTAGTTGGAATGGAAGATTTAGATAATCAAGAAGATGCTGTTTGGTTAAGTTCAAAGATTGTAAACCTTCGTATTTTTGATGATGAAGAGGGTATTATGAATCGTTCTATCAAGGATATAGAGGGAGATATTATAATAGTAAGTCAATTTACATTACATGCTCAAACCAAAAAAGGAAATCGCCCTAGCTATATAAAAGCCTCAAAGCCTGATATAGCCATTCCTCTATACGAATTATTCGTTAAGCAAATAGAAATTGATCTTGAAAAACCAGTTCAAACAGGACAATTTGGAGCAGATATGAAAGTTGCTTTAGTAAATGATGGTCCCGTAACCATAATAATTGATACAAAAAATAAAGAATAGGAAAGAAACTTATAACAAGAATCATTTATACAACTTTAAATAAAAAGATAAAGTTTTCATAGAATTTATAATTTGAAATAAATGACGTATTCGAACTTTATTTTAGAATCTTGATAATTTTGTTTAATACTTAAAAAAAGGTAATTATGAATATAAAAAACGCGCAACAAGAAGTAGATAATTGGATAAAAAACCACGGTGTACGTTATTTTAATGAATTAACCAACATGGCTCAACTTACAGAAGAAGTAGGAGAAGTAGCCAGAATTATAGCTCGCAGATATGGAGAACAGTCAGAAAAAGAAAGTGACAAAAATAAAGACTTAGGAGAAGAATTAGCCGATGTAGTTTTTGTCGTTTTATGTTTAGCTAATCAAACAGGTGTTGATTTACAAGCCGCCTTTGATAAAAAAATGGATTTAAAAACAAAACGAGATCATGATCGTCATCATAACAATGAAAAGTTAAAATAGTATTAAGTTTTCCAATTGTTTTTATAGGCTGCATTTATAAAAATATTTGAAAATCAATATTTTAAAGAAGGGCAATTTTAATAAAACAAAGTATAGAGGAATTTGTGTAAATAAATTTTTTATCATCTGAATAGATTTAAATAGTGGAAATAAAACTTCGAAAATCAGTTGTTAATAACCAACAAAAAACGATTAAAATAACAGGGAGTAAATCAGAAACCAATAGATTGTTATTATTACAAGCACTATATCCTAGTATTATTGTAGAAAATACTTCCAATTCAGATGATTCAGATGTGATGCAAAAGGCTTTAAATGAGTTAACTGAAAAGTCAGTTGATGTGCATCATGCAGGAACTGCTATGCGTTTCTTGACAGCCTTTTTTGCAATTCAAGAAGGAAAAGAAATGATACTAACAGGATCTTCTCGTATGAAAGAGCGACCTATTAAAATTTTGGTAGAAGCCTTACAACAATTAGGAGTTGAAATTTCATATTTAGAAAAAGAAGGTTTCCCTCCTATAAAAATAAAAGGAAGAAAAATAAAAAAAAATCAAGTTGCGTTACCAGCCAATGTAAGCAGCCAGTATATTTCAGCTTTGCTTTTAATTGCACCAAAATTGGAAGAAGGCTTAGTATTACATTTAGAAGGACAGATTACCTCTATTCCGTATATTAAAATGACTTTGTCATTGTTAAATGAAATGGGAATTCAGACCTCTTTTGAAGAAAATATTATTAAAGTTAATTCAAACTTCAAACTTCAAACTTCAAACTTCATAGTAGAGTCTGACTGGAGTTCAGCATCTTATTGGTACTCTATTATAGCACTTTCGGAGTTAGGAACCCAATTAACCCTTTCTAGTTACAAAAAAAATAGTTTACAAGGCGATGCAGCACTAGTAAAAATCTATCAATATTTTGGTGTAGAAACCCTTTTTAATGATAATTCCATAATATTAACAAAAAAAACACCTCACGCAGCGTTTATATCCCTTGACTTAAACAATTGTCCTGATATTGCTCAGACAATTACAGTAACTTGTTTAGGTCTTAGAGTAAGATGTGATTTGTATGGTTTGCATACCTTAAAAATAAAAGAAACAGATCGTTTAGAAGCTTTAAAAATAGAACTAACTAAATTAGGAGCTGATATTATAATTACGGATGAATCATTACATTTAAAACCTCCTACAATTATTAATGAAAATGTTATTATCAAAACCTATCAAGATCATAGGATGGCAATGGCCTTTGCCCCACTTGCTCTTCAAGTACCAATCATAATAGAAGAGGCCGAGGTAGTGAGTAAGTCATATCCCGATTTTTGGAATGATTTAGCAACAGTTGGTTTTTGTTACACTAGCGTTTAATAATTTCTATAGCTTTTAAAATGGTTTGTATTTTATCTGTTGCAATGGGTAAATGTAGACCATTTTGTGTTTCAATACTTCCACCATCTGATTTATTATATGATTTTATATAATTTGTGTTAAGAATAAAAGATTTATGAATACGAATAAAATTTTTTTGCTCACAAATAATATCTTCAAAGTTTTTAAGATTTCTACTTACAAGTAATTTTTCATTATTGGTAAAATGAATCTCGGAATAAGCACCTTCTCCTTTTATAAGTAAAATATTATGAACTTCAATGAAAACTAAACTGTTACCTGATGGAACCGCTATTTTTTTAAAAGTATCTTCTTTTATATTTTCTTTTAAAATTTGATATCTTTCCATTTTGTCTTTTTCTTTCGTAAAACGAGTCGTAGCATCTATTAATTCTTTAGGATTTATAGGTTTAAGAAGATAATCTATGGCCGAAAATTTAAATGCTTGTATAGCATATTCTTGATAGGCTGTAGTAAAAATAATTTTAAAATTTATTTCATTCTCATCAAAAAAATCCAATAATTCCAGACCACTATGTCCAGGCATTTCAATGTCTAAAAAAATTAAATCAGGTTTGTTTTTTCGAATAGATTTTACACCTTCAGGTAAGTTTTCACATTCTGCTATTATGTTTATTTGAGAACAATATTCTTTTATTAAAAGAGCTAGATTTAATCGAGCTCTTTTTTCATCATCTATAATAATGGCATTTATCATATTTATAAAGGAATTTGAATGATTACTAGAGTGCCATTTGGCAATTGATTTTCCGTTAACTTGTCAATAATCTCGATTGAAATATTTTTTTGATTATATTCATTTAATAAATCTATTCGATTTTGTAAGGCATTAGTAGCAAATGATTGATGTTTTTTGTTTTTAATCTCGTTCAGTTCTTGACTCTTTTTTCTACCAATTCCGTTATCTTCAATTGAAATGTTTAAAACTTTATTTTGTATAGTAAAATTTAGATGTAGTTCCTTTGTCCCAATTTTATGTAATAAGCCATGTTTGAGTGCATTTTCAACATAAGGTTGGAGTAGCATAGAAGGAATCTTTATTGTATCTATATCAAGATCTGATTGCGTTTTAATTGAAAATAAGAAATCGTCTTCAAAACGAGCTTTTTCAATTTCTAAATACAATCTCAATGTTTTAATTTCATCCGAAATATTTATCCAATCTTTATCTGTCATCTCTAAAATAATACGTGTTAGATTTGAAAATTTTGACAAATACTCAATTGCTTCATTTTTTTCATTAGCTATAATATAAGACTGTAAGGTATTCAATGCGTTAAAGAAAAAATGAGGATTCATTTGAGATTTTAATGCTCTCAAATTAGATTGGTTTACATTTTTTTCTAAATGGATCTTATCTAAAAGCAACTGATTTCTTTTTTTTATTTTAGCTAATTGCCATTTTAAAAAGGAATAGATTAATCCTATAAAAAATAAAATCACTAAAGAAATAAAAGAATACGATAACCAAAAAGGTTTACTAATATTTAAAGTGAGTTTTGTTATAACCGATTTTTTACCATTGGCTACCGTTTGAAAT
The DNA here is from genome assembly GCF_042182265.1 of Flavobacterium davisii. NCBI lineage: Bacteria > Pseudomonadati > Bacteroidota > Flavobacteriia > Flavobacteriales > Flavobacteriaceae > Flavobacterium > Flavobacterium davisii. The sequence goes on along the minus strand of NZ_CP097869.1, from coordinate 271,039 downwards.
TTTAAAGAATGTTTACCAGAAGATAAAGAGTTTAATAATAAATTACGAGCATCCTCATCTGTCAAAATCCAAGAAGAATCATCTATTGAATAGTATAATTTATTTTTCTGATTAGGAATATAAGATAATATAGAATAATTTAAGTTAATGGTGTTTTCAGTATAATGTAAATGCCCCAAATTATCAAGATCGGTTAGTTTACCATTTACTAGTGCTGAATTGAGAATTAATTTAGCAGGAAAATTTTTTCTTTTATTTTTCTTAGGAATAGAAAGAAACCCTTTTGAAGTTACCCCTATTATATTGTTATTTAATTCAATTAGATCTGAAATTTCATGCTCTGGACTTATAGAAATTATTTTTTCAATATGATGAGTCCTTAAATTAAATGAGTAAAGACCGAAAGAAGTAATGATATATAATGTTGAATTTAAAAATTTAATCTTATTAATAGATTCATTATTTATGTATTGTTGTATAGAAACTTGCGTTATATGATTGTCAGAAGTTATGATGTATAATTTTTCAGTACTGGTTATAGCATAAATTTTATCTCCTATGTTCTTTATTTTGGAAAAAAATAATTTTTCCTTTTTTAACTTTATTTCAAATATTTTGTCTTTAACAACAGCAAACAACCCATTGTTGGTGGCATAATAAATAGTGTTATTAAAAGGATTATAAGTAGCTGATTTACCTTGAACCCCATTTATAATAGGAATAATAGTTTGAGTATCATTTTTAGTCCAGAAATCCCATTCATTTTTACTAGTTGCATTTTTTAACAAACCACAAACGCCACTTGCAGCAAATACATAATATTTTTCATTTAGCTTTTGAGCATCTTTTAAAGCAATTATATTTTCTTCCTTTAGTTGATTTTTTAAATTAATCTTTTTAAAAGTATTAGAAGTAAAAAAAAGATGCTGTAAGTCAGATGATAAAAAATATATTTCATGATTACTTCTCCCATCAAATATTCTTTCGAAATTCTTTAAACAAAGATCACCTTTATATAGTTTGTCATCAGCAGATCCAATAAAAATAGATTCATCATTTGTTGAGATGGTTAGTGGTTTTTTGTCAAAAGAGACAAAGTTATTATGTAGATTAGGAACTAATAAAAGACCTTTGTCAAGAGTAGAAAACCAATAATTTTCTTCTTTATCTTTAAAAACATACGAGATATTGAAATCTTTTAAATAAGTATTTCGTGTATTAATGCTCCCGTTAAGGGACTTAATAGCACCTTGTGTTGTACAAATCCAATTAAAAGTCTTATCAAAAGCTAAATTTTGAATAAATGTGAAATTTCCAGTTATTTTTCGTTTATAAAATTTATTCTTCTTAATTTCAAAAAAATAATCAGCATATTTAGAAACAAGTAATAAACCGTTCATGCTTTCTTGTAAAATAGGAGCAGGATAATTTTTATAAACCTCTTTAGGAATAGGAAAAATTTGAATAGATAGATTAGGCTCTACTACCGTAAAAGAATCTCCTAAAAGATAAAATGTAGAATTTGAAAAATGAGTGGCAAATAACTTTTGGGTATTAAAGGCCACTTTTTTATAAATATTTAAGTTCTTTAAATCATAAAAAACAATATAATTTTTTTGTAAAACAATAAGATGCTTTGCCGTAATTCCAAATTTTACAAAACCAATTGTACTCGTATTATGAAGACTTTTTAGTTGATTATTTTCAACGTAGTACAAATAACCATCAAAGTTACTGTACCATATACGACCATAAGCGTCCTCTTGTATAGAAGATCCAGAAATAGATGTTTGATTATCATTGGTATAAGTCAAAAAATATTTACCATCGTACTTGCAAAGTCCCTTATTTGTAGCAAACCACATAAAGCCTTTATGATCTTGAAAAATGTCATACACACTATTAGAAGGCAATCCTTTTGATTGATCAATTTTATAATAAAACGGATTTTGTCCCTTGCAAGATACAGAGTAAAGAAAGATAATAATTGTTAATAATCTTATATAAAGCATAACAACAAAAATAAATTTTTTACTACAACAATACTTTATCAGTTAACCAAAAGAGACTTAGAGTTAACGAAATTTATTGGTTAACTGAAAAACAGGTTTTATAAACTGCCCAAAAGTACAAGCAACTACTCGTCATACTTTTGTATCATAAAAATCAAAAATCCTATGAATACAAAATTAATCAAAGCGATATTCTTATTGTTATTAATAACGAACATGCCCATGAGTCATGCTCAGTTTGGTAAATTGTTAAACAAAGTGGCTGAAAAAGCTTTAGGATCACCAGAAAGTGATGCAAAAAAAGCAATTATACCTGATAAAAAAGATTTAAAAGCACTAGAGGAAGATGCAGGGGATCCTTTTTTAGAAAGTCAGAATTTTAAAAAAGAAGGACCAAGCGGAATTTATTATGCTTCTATACCATTAGGAATAAAAAGCTTAGTAGATGATAAAATATTAGCCATTAAAAAAATTTATTTAGAATTTGATGACTCAAATTGTAAAGCTAATATGTATACCCGATACCATTTTAAAAAGAAAAATGGGAATCCTATTATAGATACACAATATACAAGTTGGATTAGTTCTGGTATTAGCGGAAAAGCTAAAGCAATGCTTTTACAACAAATGCGGTCTAAAGGAATAGTACACTACAGAGAATGTTATATGCCAGATATTGCGTATGTTCAATACCAAAGTAAAAACCCTGTAGAGGGTGTGAAGAAAGGAGAAATTAGAGGATTGTTGCAACTAGAACCAGGATTGTTTTATGCTTCAGATGAGCCTTATGCAGCTTCTGGAGGAAATCCTTATGGGCACAATCTATTTGAAGGACAACAATATTTATTCTTTTATAAAATAGGTATGGAAGATAAAATTAAAAATTATCCACCAACAAAAATCGCTCAGATTTTTCAAGATATAGAAAAGAAAAAAGAAGAGGCATATACCGCTGGAAATTCTTTACCTAAAAAGGCAACACCTGCGCAAGTACCCACTCAAAAAGAGATATTAGAAGCTATAAAAAAACGAACAACCGATTACAATTGGAAAGAAACACCTATTTATGGATATTCAATAGGAGAATGGGAACCTCAGTATAAAAATTTGCACAATGGAAATGGAGAATATCTAAAAACATTAACCTCTAGAATCATGCCTATCGTAGCAGTATTTAAAAAAATAGATGGGACTTGTGGATTTATGAATATGCAAATAGAACAACAAAACGCCTATTTAAGAGCGGGTGACTTAAAAGAAAATTATTTAACTCCTCCAACTGATTACGCTAATTCAGGGATGGATCCAATTTCTTGTGATAAAGCCAATATGTATAAATTTAAATAAATATAAAAATGAAAAATGTATTAAAAATAGCTTTTCTACTTGTCGTAACCATTATTTCAAACGCCTGTTCTAAAGAAGAAGAAAAAAAGAATGAAATACCTATGCCGACAATAGTAGGAAAATGGGAATTTTCTAAAAAAATAGATTATAACGAATTAGGACAAGAACAATTTAGAGACTATGTTAATAAATGTGGGACATCAAAAGATTATCTATTAATAGAATTAAATAAATCTTATACAGAAGCGATCACACCTTCAAACTGTCAGCCAGAAATTAATAAAACAACTTATGTTTATGAAAACAACGAATTAAAATTAGTAGATTTTTCTTATAAATTAAAAATAATCTCTCTAACTGCCAATGAATTAAAAGTGCAATACCTAAATAATTCAAAGTCAAGAGCAGGAATAGATACTTACCTATTAATAAAAAAATAAAAATGTTTTCTGAGCCAGTTAAAACTTTTTATTAAAATGAAAATAATCAGTAAAAATAAATTAGAAATTTTTTTAGTCTTTTTTTATACTATGATTTTTATCGGAATTTTTTATTCCTGTAATCATGTAAAAGAAAATAAATTCAGGCAGAGAACAAAAAGAATAAAAAAAGAAAAACGAGTAAACTCTAAAAAAAATAAAATAAACCCTTATGATGTAGTAATAATAATCCCTACACAAAAACAATTAGATAGTTTACAACTTAACATGAGTCCTATCTTTTATAGATGACAATATTTTTTATATTAATCAAGCTAAAGAATATTGCGAAAACATTCATTCAATAGTACAGGAAATAGAATCTGGAAAACCATTAAATTTTATTACGAAAAAGGGGATTCAATTCCCCATTTCTACCAAGGGACTACTATGGGAAATAATTGTTTTTAATGGTGTTACCCCGCCAGAATATATAGATTGTACTAACCTACAACAAGAAATTATGAGCGTTTATAATAAATCAAAAAATGAATAAAAGATAATAAAATATTTAAATAGATGAAAATAAACAAATCAATACTAATCATAATAACATTATTGTTTTATGGCATAACTACCGCACAAACTTATGGTGCAATTGGCTATATAAAAGCGGGAGCTACAGGGAACGGAACCTCGTGGTCAGACGCATCAGGAGATCTTCAAGCCCTAATAAATACTAGACGTTATTCTCAAATTTGGGTTGCAGGAGGAACATACAAACCTAACAGAAAAGCAGACGATTTAAATACAATTACCCCCAATAATCAGCATAATGCTTTCGTAATATCAGGTGTAATTAGTATTTATGGAGGCTTTGCAGGAACTGAAGTAAGTCTAAACGAAAGAAACTTATCCCTAGCTTCTAATGAAAGTATACTAAGCGGAGATTTAGGTATTGAACAAATGTCTAGAGACAACGCTTACCATGTTGTTATTCTTTCGGGTTATGCAACTCTTGATGGACTTACGATAGCAAACGGTGTTGCATCATGTTATGGAAACTGTATTACGGTAGATAGACATGATATAGACGGAAGAAGAGGAGGAGGAATATATACTATTGAATCAAAAAATACGATCTCTAATGTTACAATCCGAAATAATTGGGCAGAAGCAGAAGGAGGCGGAATGTACCTAGGAAGAAGTCCCGATATTAGAACTAATTTAACATTAATTAACACCGTTTTTTGGAATAATTCTACAACAGGAAAAGGAGGTGCTATTTTTGCGTTATCATCCCAACCCAAAATTACAAATTGCGTATTTTCTGGTAATTATGCTCAAAATGGTGGCGGTGGAATTTGTGCTAGAGAATCTTTAGCCAGTATTTATAATACCATATTTCATCAAAATAATGCCCGATGGGAAACATTAGGACATGACATTTTTGTAGATGATTATAACTATCCAGTTGGAACCGTTTTTATATATCCTGATGTACATTATTCTATTTTACAAAATTATAGACTCAATGCGTACTATAATAATAATTATGTTGGCAATTATCAGCCATTTAAAGATCCGTTAAATGGTGATTTTACACTAACTAAAACATCTTTTTCCGTTTATGATACAGGAACCAACTCAGTTCCAGGTATAACCCTGCCTACTAGAGATAAAGCAGGTAATCAACGCATCGTTAATCAGATAATTGATAGAGGAGCTTATGAGTATAAAAGTTATAGAACAATGAAAGAAGCCCCTACTCAAAAAAAAAGAGAAGACAAACTACTGCTTTTCCCTAACCCAGCCAGTGATGATTTAAATATAGAGATAGAAAGTGATATAAAACAGATGGTAATATACAATGAACAAGGACAGCAAGTCTTTTTGGGTACCCAGAAAAAAGAAAATATCAGTTGTTTAAATAATGGCGTTTATACGATAAAAATAGAAGATGAACAAGGTGAAATTAGAACAACTAAGTTTCTGAAAAAATAATAGTTTTAACACAGATTCCACATTAGACTTCGTTGTGAAAAATAAAGTTGAATAGATTTTTAATACGGAATTCTATCTAACTTATTTTAAGTAATTGATAAAAATTAAAATCTCTAATTTGATTTTATTTTGTCCTATGGCTACAAAATGAGAACGTGATCCGACATTAATTGCTGCCACATTGGGATTTACAATTCGCATTTTTTCGAAACTTTTCATAAATTTTCTTTTTATTAAAATGCGAGGAAATGTAATATCTTAGCTAAAATTATTCTATACGAGATAACATGATGTTTGATCATTGATTGTCTCAAAGGGCTTCCATTTGGAAGCCTTTTTACATTTCAGCCAAAATTTGGAGGGGATAAATTCATCATTTTTTACATAGGCTTTGCTCGCAAGTGCAAGTTAGCTCTCATTTGTCAAAGAATAATACTTTCTTGAAATCTGGGTTAAATAATATAGCAAAACATATTTCTTATTATTCTAAAAAAACAAGACTTTGAGTACATTATTATGTTAACTGAAAATAAGGTTTGGTAAACTCAATCCTTATTTTTTTTTGTATCGATCTATTTTTGACTAAAAGTTTAATTATCATGAAAAAAATTTTACAAATTTTAGTTTTAGGGACTACTCTTTTAGTTAATGCGCAAACCCCCATTTATCATTTTAATTTTGATAATACATTATCAGACATAAACAACACTGTTCGTTTTGTACCTAATCCAGGAGTTGTAAGTACAGCAAATCCTACCTATCTAAGTGGTTATAATGGATCAATAGGTTTACAAGTGAACGGCACTTTTAATGTTCAGGCTAATCTTCCTAATCTACCACAAGGAAACAATCCTAGAACGGTTATGATACGTGTTCGTTCATTTCCTATAAATGGAGTAGAAAATCCGCTTTTTCATTACGGTTCCATAGCTTCTCTAGAATCTTTTGGGTTAAAACATGATGAGGTTAATTCAGGAAATATAACCAGTTTTTGTGGTGGGAGTGGAAATCAGAGAACCATTACGCCAGATGAAATGGATATCAATCAATTTTATTTACTAACCGTGACGTATGATGGAACAAACATCAAAGTTTATAGGAATTCAAAACAATTATTTAGCTACTCTATAAATTTGAATACAAATGGAACCCTTTTTAAAATCGGTCAATTTTTACAAGATGTTAGTACTTACAACTCCGTTGGATTTAGAATAGATGATTTAAAAATATTTGACACCTGCCTAACAATAAATCAAATTAGCAAAGAATACGTATACCATTCGGATTTAAATAATGGATTAGTAGCATTTTATGATTTTGAAAATAATTTAAATAGTCACAACGGATTACATAATTTTCAACCTAATGGAACAATTGGATATGCCGCAAGTATAGATGGAGGAAAAGCAGTTTCTTTTAGCGAAACAGGGTTGATATATAACACAAGTTTAAATACCGCATTAAGCCAACAAAATTACACAATCTGTTTTTGGGAATACAGACCAAGACCAGCAACAACTTTATACAGTACAAGCTATGAAATTTTTGGATCCCAATATTTTAGAGAAAGACAAGGGAGCTTAAGGATTTCAGCGGCATATGATGCCACTAATAGTTTGCCAGAAATTCAATTGCGAAACACTACTTTTTTAGGGTTATGGAAACACTACGCAATTACTTTTTCAAAATTAGGATCCAGTACTAATATAGCTGTTTACGAAGATGGAATTTTTAAAATGTCAACAAATATAACTCAAGCAGCAAACCTGTATAAATTTAATGATAAATTTACTATAGGAAGTGGAACAGATGCAGCTGGAAACTTTATGAACGTTAAGAATGCAAATCTTTCTATTGATAAATTTTTTATTTATAATAGAGTTTTAAAAGAATATGAAATCAATTTAATTAAAGACCAGCATCAAAACGCATTAAACTACACTTCCTTATCTTCGTCCGAATTTAATCCAAAAACGCTAAAAATTACACTCTATCCAAATCCTGTTAATCAATTTCTAAATATTGATGTTGAAAATGAAATAAAATCAATCGAAATATACAACCTACAAGGACAAAAAATAGTACAATTTAAAAACAGACAAATAGATATGACCGATTTTAAAGAAGGAATATATTTATTAAAAATAGAAGATACAAATGACAAAATCATAACGAAACATATTATAAAAAGGTAATCATTTTTATATAAATCCATTCAAGAGGGAGTAAAGTAAAAAAGGATAAAAAAATAAATCCTAATTTACTTGACAACCCCTCTTTTGCAATTGTATATTTGCCCCTTGATTTTCAGAAGACTTCTGGAATTTAATTTCTAAAATTTAAAATAAAGTATGAAGTTATCCAATTTCAATTTTAATTTACCAGCTGAACTATTAGCTGAATACCCTGCGGAAAATCGTGATGAATCTCGTTTAATGGTAGTACACCGTAAAACAGGAGAAATAGAACACAAATTATTCAAGGATATAATTGAATATTTTGATGAAGGGGACGTAATGGTAGTAAATAATACTAAAGTATTCCCTGCTCGTCTTTATGGAAATAAAGAAAAAACGGGTGCTCGTATTGAGGTATTCCTATTAAGAGAATTAAATGCAGAACAACGTTTGTGGGATGTATTAGTAGATCCAGCTCGTAAAATTCGTATTGGAAACAAATTGTATTTTGGTGATGACGATTCTTTAGTAGCAGAAGTAATTGATAATACAACTTCTCGAGGGAGAACATTACGCTTCTTATATGATGGTTCTTATGAAGAATTCCGACAAAAATTGGTAGATTTAGGAGAAACACCTATTCCAAAGTATATTAATAGAGAAGTAACAGAAGAAGATGCAGAACGTTATCAAACTATTTATGCTAAAGAAGAAGGGGCGGTTGCAGCACCAACCGCTGGTTTACATTTTTCTAAACATTTAATGAAACGTTTAGAGATAAAAGGAATTAATTTTGCTGAGGTAACCCTACACGTAGGTTTAGGAACTTTTAACCCAGTAGAAGTAGAAGATTTATCAAAACATAAAATGGATTCAGAAGAAGTTTTAATCTCAGATGAAGCTTGTGAAACTGTTAATAAAGCTAAATTAAATAAAAAACGAGTATGTGCTATAGGAACTACTACCATGCGCGCTATGGAAAGTTCTGTTTCATCCAATAAAACACTAAACTCTTACCAGGGATGGACTAATAAATTTATTTTTCCTCCTTATGATTTCTCGGTTGCAGATTGTATGGTTACCAATTTTCATACACCTAAATCAACTTTATTAATGATGATTTCCGCTTTTTGTGGACATGATCTTATGATGAAAGCTTATAAAGAGGCAGTAGAACAAAAATACCGTTTTTATTCATACGGTGATGCAATGTTAATTTTATAAAAATTACTTTCATAAATACACAAAGGGTTGTTTAAAATATAAAACTACTTAATTACTTATTGTTTTAATTCAGATAAGATATCATCTTCGTGTTGGTTCATCTTTCAATAAAAGTAAAACGATATAAAATAAAAAAGTAAGATATGTTTTTAAGCAACCCTTTGCATCATTTTACCCCAGATCCCACATTAGATTGCGTTATGAAATGAAAATTTTCAATAAATTTAAGTACTTATCTGAAAGTTTTAGAAGAAGAAATAAAGAACTATTGAGGTAATCTGGGTTAAAATTAGCGGACATACTTGAATTGGAAGAAAATAAAGAGAACTAGATTGATTTTCACAATTCACTCCGTTCAAGTCTGATGTCAGAATTGGGACTTAAGTACTCTACACTTTAATAAAAAATGATTTCCAAATAAATTTTAAATACTCAAAGAAAAATAGAGTAACAATATCTTTTTTGGATTTATACTTCTTGAAATAGGCTTTAAAAAATGTGTTTAAAATAGCCCCTTCATTTTAATATTTTTGCTCTGACAAGTAAAAAAATCAGATATAAAGAGTTATTTAACTTTGATTTTATTGATAAATGTTGTTTTTGAATGAAACTAAAAATATTTTAAAAAGCGTCCGTTAAAAATGTATTTTGTTTTGTTTCATAACGTTAGCTTAACATTAAAATAGAATATAAGAAGTACCTTTGCCGGAATTTTAAAAAAACCTAATAAAAAATGAAAAAAATTAAAAGACTAACCTGTCTTATTTTAGCATGCCAAACATTAGTATTCTGTTCTCGTGACAATGAAACAGATAGTTCAAGTGTTGAAGTTAAAGCAGAAAATCAAAGAAAAATTGTAAAAGCATCATCTGTTGATAATGGTGATATGATGCTAGGAAATCCATCTAAAGCTAATCAAGAAGATTATAATAACTATCTATTAGGGAAAGAAAATTATACACTTTCTTATAATAATAAAAAAGGAACGCCTAACTGGACAAGTTGGCATTTAGATTATAGAAACTTAGGTTCTACTAGTAGAGCTAATGATTTTAGAGCAGATACAGGATTAAATGGTTCTTTCTTTTTAGTTTCTCCAACTCATTATAAGGATAGTGGTTTTGATCGTGGTCACATGTGTCCTTCAGCAGATAGAACAAACACTTTTCAAGCAAATTCAGAAACATTCTTGATGACCAATATGGTACCTCAATCACCTAAAAATAACCAACAAACTTGGGAAGGTTTAGAGGAACGTTTAAGACAATTTGTTAGAAATGATGATAAAGAAGTTTATATTATTGCAGGTCCTTATGGACAAGGCGGTACAGGTAAAAATGGAGGTGTAACTAAGTTCTTAGCGAATGGTAAAATTTGTGTTCCTTCTAGTACTTGGAAAATAGCAGTAATTTTAGATGAAGGAAATGATGATTTAACACGTATTGATGAAAATACTACAATCATTGCAATTGATGTTCCAAATAATCAAAATATAGATAGAGATTGGAAAAAATATATTGTAAAAGTATCTGATATTGAGCAAAAAACAGGGTTTTCTTTCTTTTCAAGTATGACATCCACTCTTGCTAAAAAATTAAAATCGAAGACATATTCAGGAAAATAATAATATCACAAAAAATGTTAAAAAGCCACTTGTTTAAATAAGTGGCTTTTTTTGTTTATCTTACTTTTCGTATATTTACCAGCTGAAACTCACCGAAATGACTTTTCAAAATACACTCGCTTTTGCAAAACAACTAGACGAACAGGATCCTTTAAAAAATTATCGTTCCGAGTTTTTATTTCCCCAGCATAACGGAAAGAATGTTGTTTATTTTACAGGAAACTCACTAGGCTTACAGCCTAAAAGAGCCAAAAAATATGTAGACGATATAATGAATGATTGGGCTAATTTGGCAGTAGAAGGTCATTTTTATGCAGAAAAACCTTGGTGGGATTATCAAGAACGTTTTGCAGAACCTTTAAGTAAAATAGTGGGAGCAAAACCCAATGAAGTAACGGTTATGAATACATTAACAGTCAATTTACACTTGTTAATGGTGTCCTTTTACCAACCTACTCAAAAACGTTATAAAATTATTTGCGAAGAAAAAGCATTCCCTTCAGACCAGTATATGTTTCAAAGTCAAGTGAAATTTCATGGTTTTGATCCTAAAGAAGCTATAGTAGAAGTTCAACCACGCAAAGGAGAACAGACAATTAGATTAGAAGATATTTTAGAAAAGATAAATGAAGTAGGAGAAGAACTAGCCTTAATTTTGTGGGGAGGAGTCAATTATTATACGGGACAAGTTTTTGATATGAAAACCATAACCGAAGAAGGACATAAGGTAGGAGCCAAAGTAGGTTTTGACTTAGCGCATGCAGCTGGAAATATTAAATTAAAATTAAATGAATGGAATGTTGATTTTGCTGCTTGGTGTTCCTATAAATATATGAATTCAGGTCCAGGAAATGCTTCTGGATGTTTTGTACACGAAAAACATCACCTTGCCGATTTACCTCGTTTTGCAGGTTGGTGGGGACACAATAAAGAACGTCGTTTCAAGATGGAACCCCATTTTGATCCTATTCAAGGAGCAGATGGTTGGCAAGTCAGCAATTTACCCGTCTTATCCTTAGCCCCTTATTTAGCTTCAGTAGAAATGTTTGCGGAAGTTGGAATGGAAAAATTAATTAAAAAACGAGATCAATTAACAGCCTACTTAGAGTTTATTCTCCGAGAAATTGATCAAGAAATCACAGGAACTAGATTCGAAATCATTACACCCACCAATCAAGAAGAAAGAGCTTGTCAGTTGTCGATATATTTACATGGACAAGGTCGAAATCTTTTTGATTATTTAATGGCTAATGGCGTAATTGCCGATTGGCGCGAACCTAATGTAATCCGATTAGCTCCAGCACCTTTCTATTGTTCATACGAAGATATGTATAGATTTGGTGAAATTTTAATTCGATTTTTAAAATAATAATTTGTTTATGAACCCTCCTTAGAGAGGGAGCATTTCAAATAAAATTGATTATATATGAAGAAAGAATTGTATTATGTTGTATTATGTATGTTTAGTAGTGTATTTTTAAATGGACAAACGACTAACAAAGAAAAAATAGCATTAGATTTTATCCGTGGTAAAGTCAACAGAAATGAACGTAGAATACAAAATGAACTAAGATTAAATAATGTAAGAAAAGGAAAATCAGGAGAAACATTACGATTTCAACAAGAATTAAAAGGAGTTCCAGTATTTGGAGCCGAATATATTGTAAATTTTAATGATGACGAAAAAATTGCTTTCTCAACTAATAGTTTTGATCCCACTATTGAAAATATTAATGTAATCCCAGCTTTAAATACAGAAACAGCCTTAAAAAAAGCAAAAGAAAGTTTAGGTGCTAAAGGAAATTTACATTTTGAAGAATCTAAACTTTTTCTTTATAATCTTACAAAACCCACTAGATTAGCTTATAAAATTAATCTACAATATGATGATAAACCAGGAGATTGGGAAATATTTGTTGATGCTCAAACAGGAGACATTATAAGTTTAAAAGATGTAGCAGTCTATCATCATAAAAAAAATACGTCATATAACAAAAAAAGCTATGAAGCCAAAATACCATACGCTTTTAGAAGCGGAACAGCGATGGTATTTAATCCAGACCCACTCTCAATCGGTAAAAATACTTATGGAGTAGGCGATTATATAGATAATGGGGATAATACCAATGAAAGTTTAGATAATGCAAGAGTAAATGTTGTTTTACCAGAAATAACGTTTGATTTAGGAACACGACTTTATAGATTAAAAAGCTCGTATTGTGATATTGGAGATTTTCAATCGCCAAAACAAGGTCTTTTTGAACAAGTATCTGAAAAATTTGATTTTACACGTGATAAACCAGGTTTTGAAGCAGCTAACGCTTTTTATCATATAGATAATAGTTTAAGATACATACGCAAGACTTTAGGAATTAACTGCCTTCCTCAAAAAAACAAAGGATTGGTTATTTTTGATCCTCATGGTCTAGAAGGAAGTGATAATTCTGAATATATCGCATCTTCAGATAGAATAGCACTCGGTATAGGAGGAATTGATGGAGGAGAAGATGCAGATATTATTTTACATGAGTTAGGACACGGAATACATGACTGGATGACAGGAGATAATAGTTCATTTGTTGAAGGTCTTGGAGAAGGATGTGCGGATTATTGGGCTCAATCGTATAGTAGAAGTTTAAATCAATGGTTACCAACAGATCAAGAATATCATATTTTGTTTAACTGGCAAGGTAATGGTGATTTATGGGAAGGAAGAACAACAAATTATCCTGAAAAATATCCTCAAGGATTAAAAGGTGCTATTCATACAGACGGTCAAATTTGGGCTACGGCGTTGATGAAAATTTATGATATAATTGGAAGAAAAAAAACAGACACTGCTTTTTTAGAAGGATTAGCTTTAACAAATTCTACATCAGGTCAGGTACAAGCCGCTAGAGCGTTTCGTCAAGCCGCAATCAATATGAATTACCCCTGTTCAGATATTAATACGATGACAAGAATATTTAACGAAACAGGATATGGTTTAGAAAATGTTCCACTTATATTAAATGTTCCAGCTAATAAAATAGAGCAAACAGGAGGAGGAAATGTGTTTGTTTTACCCGATTATAGATTACAGTGTAACGCAATAGTTACAACTTGTGATGCTGTTTTAACCCAAAATCCTCTGCCAAATACCAATTTAGATCCAGGAGATCACATCATTACTATTACAGCAGTTTCCCCTTCAAATGGAATGGTAGCAATAAATAAAACATTTAAATTAACCGTTGAAAGTAGTTTGTCTAATGATCAATTTATTAAACTTGATTTTAGTATTTCTCCTAATCCAGCAAATAACACCATTACACTTAGTGGGGAAGAATTAATTAATAAAAAAATGGAAATATTTAACATTTTAGGACAGAAAATAATAAGTAAAGAAATGTTATCCAATGAAAACCCAGTCGACATATCATCATTGAATAAAGGTGTTTATTTTGTAAAGTTTCAAGGAGTAAACGGAGCTAAAAAATTCGTAAAAAAATAATTTAATCAAAAAGAAAGAAAAATAGCAAAACAATGCTAAGGTATCAATTATTTTAGCCTTCTGTAAAATTCAATTTTTAAGTTTTTATTAAAAAATATGACAAAGCAACAAATTATAGACAATTTTGATCCATCACAACCAGGATTAGCAGACGCAACAATTTTTGGATTACCTTTTTCTGCTGACGATGCCGAAATTATTGTAATACCTGTTCCTTGGGAAGTAACTGTAAGTTATGGAGCAGGTGCTTCAGAAGGACCTGAAGCTATTATGGATGCCTCTTTTCAAGTAGATTTAAATCATCAAGATTTTCCTGAATTATGGAAATTAGGAATTTATATGGATGATGCTCCTAAACATTGGAAATTAAATTCAGATAAATATAAAGCATTAGCCCAACCTATCATTGAGGCTTTAGAAAGTGGCGAAGACGTAGCTACTTTTCCAGTTCTACAATCAGATTTAGATAAAATTAATAAAGCTTGTCGTGAATTACATACCGAAGTAAAAGATAAAGTACTATCTTGGATGAACAAAGGGAAAAAAGTAGTTCTCTTAGGAGGAGATCACTCTACACCATTAGGCTATTATGAAGCATTGGCTTCTAAATATCAAGATTACGGTATCTTGCACTTAGATGCGCACATGGATTTACGGATAGCTTATGAAGGATTCAAGTATTCACATGCGTCCATTATGTATAATACCCTTCAAATTCCTCAAGTTACTAAAATCGTACAAGTAGGAATCCGTGATTTTTGTGAACAAGAAGTAGAAGTCGTACAAAATGCTAATGGAAGAGTGTTAGTTCACACAGATGCAGATTTAAAAGCAGAAACTTTTGAAGGTATGACATGGGCGCAGCAATGTGATGCCATCATTGCATCATTACCTCAAAAAGTATGTATTTCATTTGATATAGATGGTATGTATCCGTGGTATTGTCCTAATACAGGTACCCCCGTTCCTGGAGGTTTCTCCTTTGAGCAAGCCACTTATTTATTTAATAAATTAGCAGAAAGCGGTAAAGAAATTATTGGTTTTGATTTGGTAGAGGTAGCCCCAGGAGAAGATGATTGGGATGGAAACGTAGGAGCAAGGATGTTATTTCACATGTGTGGCGTACTAGCTAAAAACAATGGAATGAAAACAGGAAAACGTATTATTTTTCCTAGAAAATAAATAAAAGTGAATTTTGAAGCCAAGACGAGCAACTTTGCTCGTCTTTTTTTATCTTTGATAAAATCATGAAAAATAAGA
The DNA here is from genome assembly GCF_042182265.1 of Flavobacterium davisii. Classification (NCBI taxonomy): domain Bacteria; kingdom Pseudomonadati; phylum Bacteroidota; class Flavobacteriia; order Flavobacteriales; family Flavobacteriaceae; genus Flavobacterium; species Flavobacterium davisii. Next base: position 255,479 of record NZ_CP097869.1, on the reverse strand, counting down.
TAAACCTAAAAATCGGGTTGTATAAAAAATAACAATAAATTAAACCCAAATTGCCCGTTAGATTTGTGATCAATATAGAAGCGTAAAAATGACAAAAAGAATTACATTTTTAAATTCAAATTCATTTGTAGTTGTAATGAAATTATCCCCCTTTAATTAGAGTTTAAAATAAATATACAAAAGAGCCTTAAAAATAAAAATTACACAGATGAAATTAGTCAAAAAAATACTGATAGCCCTGTTAGGACTAATCTTGATTTTGGGAATGTCACTTTATATCTATTTATATTCTACAAAACCACAATATGAAGGTGAATTAACTATTAAAAATATTAGTAAGGAGACAAACGTTTTCTTTGATGAATTTGGAATACCACATATTTATGCCTGCAATGAAAAAGATGCTTTAACCGTTTTAGGATATGTACACGCACAAGAACGTTTATGGCAAATGGAATTATTACGTCGTATTGCACCAGGGAAATTATCCGAAATTTTTGGATCCAAAGCATTAGATAACGATAAAATGTTTTTAGCATTAGGAATAGATGAAAATTCAGAAAAAGCTATTGCCAAGCTAGATAAAAATGGAAAATCATATAAATTAGCAATGGCTTATTTAGACGGTATAAACCAATATCTAGAAAACGGAAAAACACCAATTGAGTTTATTTTACTCGGTATTGAGAAAAAACCTTTTACGCTGAAAGATGTGTATAATACAATGGGATATATGGCGTTCAGTTTTGCATGTGCTCAGCGCACCGATCCTTTGATGACTGATTTGAGAAATAAATTAGGCGATAACTATATGAAAGAATTAGGGATTGATCTGTCCTATAATATGACCAAAATAAACACAAATAACAATGCAAAAACAGAAACTTATCTAGCAGCATCAAAAGCAGTAGCTGATATATTGGATAGCTCACCTTTTCCTCCATTTATAGGGAGTAATGCTTGGATTGTAGGAGGACAAAAAACGACTTCCGGAAAAATATTATTTGCAAACGATCCTCATATTTCTTACTCACAACCAGGAACCTGGTACGAAGCGCATATCAATTCTCCAGAACAAGAAATTTATGGCTATTATTTAGCAGGAGTACCATTCCCTTTATTAGGGCATAATCATCAGTATGCTTATGGATTAACTATGTTTGAAAATGATGATGCAGATTTTTATCAAGAAAAAAAGAATCCCAATAACAGTAATCAATATAAAACGGGACAGCACTATGAAGAATTTACTACACGTAGGAAAACTATAAAAATAAAAGATAGTACTACAATTTCTTTAAATATAAAAGAAAGTAAACATGGTCCTATCATGAACGGAATATTAAAAGATTTTAATCCTAAAGAACCTGTATCCTTCTATTGGATATATACCCATGAAGAAAATAAAATTTTAGACGCTATTTATACGTTAAGTCATTCTAAAAATTTAAATCAATTTCGTAAAGGAATTTCCTATATCATAGCGCCAGGACTAAATGTGATGTATGCAGATGCACAAAATAATTTTGCTTGGCAAACATCAGGGAAATTATACAAAATGAACAAAGATCTAAATCCAAACTATATTTTAAATGGAGCTAACGGAGTAGATGATAAACATGAATATTTAGGGTTTGATAAAAATCCAAGAGCAATTAATCCCTCTTGGAATTACGTGTATTCAGCTAATAATATGCCCCATGAAATTGAAGGATATCAATATCCAGGGTATTATTTACCAGAAGATAGAGCAAAACGAATTGTTTCTTTATTAGAATCGAAAAATAAATGGTCTAAAGATGATTTTAAAAAAATGATTTATGACGATACTTCGATAGTGAGCGAAAAAGTAGCCCATAATTTTTGTAAATGGTTAGATAAAACCCATTTGAAAGAGAATGAAAAAAAAGCACTATCTATTATGCAAAAATGGAAAGGAACTAACACAACTTCAGAAATAGCCCCTACTATTTATAACAAATGGATATATTTTTATTTAAAGGCAACCTTTTTAGATGAAATGGGAGAGTTAGGTTTTAAGCAATTCTTGAAGACCCATATAATGAAACAAAGCATAGATAACCAAAGTCAATTAGTTCATTCCGTTTGGTGGGACAACATAAAAACAAAAAATATAAAGGAAAGTAGAACCACTATTTTAACACAATCTTTTAAAGAAACAATAGCAAATTTAAGTAATCAATTAGGAGATGATATATGGCAATGGCAATGGGGAAAAGTTCATCAAGTAGAATATAAACACCCGATAGGATCAGTAGCTATATTTCGCCCATTCCTTAATGTTGGAATATTTGAAGCACCTGGAAGTAATGAAGTAATCAATAATGTTATGTTTTACTATACAGATGCCCATCATTATGAAATTTCTGCAGGACCATCCACAAGAAGAGTGATAGATTTTAGTGACATAGAAAATTCTGTGAGTATTTTACCAACAGGACAATCTGGAAATCCAATGAGTAAACATTATAACGATCAAGCTCAAATGTATATAAAAGGACAATTTCGAAAAATGAAAATGAATAAGGAAGAAATTCAAGCTACATCAACCAAATTATTATTTAAAACACAATAACTCACAAACCCCTTTATCATCCTATCTTTGTCTAGAATGATAAAACAAAATAAAAATTGAAAATAAAACATAAATTGGCATAACGGCTTATAAAAATATAAATGCAAACACCTCAAAAAATTGCTATAGTAGGTTCTGGCTTAGTAGGAACATTATTGGCAATCTATCTTAAAAAAAAGGGACATACCGTTCACGTATTAGATCGTAGTCCAGACATTAGAACAGTTGAGTTTTCAGGACGTTCAATTAATTTAGTAATGTCAAATCGTGGCTGGAAAGCTTTAGAAAATATTGGTATTGAGCAAGAAATACAAAAAATAGGAATTCCAGTTGATAAGCGCGCTATCCATTTACAAGATGGAAAGCTTAACTATCAGTATTATGGAAAAGATGGAGAAGCTATTTTTTCCCTCTCTAGAGGCGTATTAAATAGGAAAATGATTGATTTAGCCGAACAAGTAGGTGTTGAATTTAAATTTCAACATAAAATTTGGGATGTATCTCTAGTTGATGCAACCCTATATGTAGGAGAAACAGAACAAGGAGATTGGCAAGAATTAAAATATGATAAAGTCTTTGGTGCAGATGGTGCATTTTCTCGTATTCGTCACCGTATGCAACGTCAAAGCATGTTTGACTATACCCAAGAATTTATGAAATTAGGATACAAAGAACTCCATATTCCTGCAAATCCAGATGGAACACATAAAATTGATAAAAATTCCTTACATATATGGCCTCGTGGTCAATTTATGTTAATGGCATTAGCCAATTTAGATGGAAGTTTTACTTGTACCTTATTTATGCCTTTTGAAGGAGAAAATTCCTTTCAGTCTTTAAAAGAAGAAAAAAAATTAGTTGATTTTTTTGCAAAGTATTTTCCCGATACAAAAGAAGTAATTCCAGATTTAGTAGAAGACTTTTTTAAAAACCCCACAAGTTACCTTGTTATGATGAAATGTTTTCCTTGGACTTATGAAGACAAAGTAGCCTTAATAGGTGATTCGGCTCACGCTATTGTACCTTTTTATGGTCAAGGAATGAATGCCGGGTTTGAAGATATAACCATTTTAGCAGAAATGATAGCCCAATATGGAGATGATTGGAAAACAATATTCGAAGAATATCAAAAAGAAAGAAAACCAAATGCAGATGCCATAGCTGAATTATCTCGTCGAAATTTTGTAGAAATGAGTACAAAAACCGCCGATGAAAAGTTCTTATTACAAAAAAAAATAGAAAAATGGTTTTCAGATAAACATCCAGATAAATGGTTGCCCTTATATAGTAGGGTAACTTTTAGTACACACCCGTACTCTGAAGCACTAGCATTGGGTGATTTTCAAAATAAAATAATGGAAGAAATAATGTCTATAGCAGATATTGAAAATAAATGGGATAGTGAGGAAGTTGAGAAAAAGATGATTTTCCTACTTAATGAAAAAGAGACTAAGGAATAGGTCTAACATATGATCTGCTGAAAAACTCAAAAAATCATAAAACTCAACAACCAAATTTTATTATTAAGTGCAAGGTTTTTAAACTATAACATTCAAAAACCTTGCATTTAGGTATTCTATTTTCCGAAATGGGTATTTTTAAAGTACCATTTTACACGTTATATAAGAATAAAGATTTTCTACAAAAAAAACATAAAAAGTACTGTATTTAACTTTTAAAAAATCATTGTTTAGTTTGTCACTCCAACATGAGGAGGAGTCCCGTCATCTAAACCAAATTATAATGAATTATTTTTGATAAATGTACACTTATACACTCTATGCGATCCTTAGCTTTTATCGAAATGGAAGATTCCTTATTTTTTACTTCGGAATCAATGAAATTAAGATCCTAAGAGAATATTTTATATTTTTTAAAAATTTACGATTCTTCTCGATGCACTTTTTCTATGGAAAAAGCAGGTTTGCAAATAGCAATATATTCACAAGGTTCCTCAAAAGGATTAGAATATTGAACCCGTATGTTTTTTTCAATTTTAATAGACTGTCCAGTTTCTAAAACAATAGTTTCATCCCCAATAATAAATTGTTTTTTACCTGAAATGATATAGGTGTATTCTTCAAATTCAGGTGTTTGAAAAGGTTCGCTCCAGCCAGCAGGAGCTATCATGTGTGCAATTGAAATTTCCGTATTGTTTGTGCTTATTAAGCCATGATGCTCCTGAATTATTTTGCCATCTGTGGTAGGTACTACAAACGGATTTTTTTGTATAAAATAATGCTTCTTCTTCATAATTCGAATGTGTTTTTTACTTCTTAAAAATAAAATAAACGGCAAGTATTAAAAAACACATACCTATTAAATGATTCCATCTGAGGCTTTCATTTTTAAAAAATAAGAGTGAAAATAGAACAAAAATAATTAACGTAATCACTTCTTGAATAACCTTTAGTTGAAGCAAACTAAAAGGACCTCCGTTGCCTTGAAATCCAATTCGGTTAGCTGGAACTTGAAAAAAATATTCAAACAAAGCCATTCCCCAACTGATTAATATAATGCTAATCAAACCTGTATTTTCAAACCATTTTAATTCCTTGAACTTTAAATGTCCGTACCACGCTAACGTCATAAATATATTCGAAAGTACAAGTAAACCTATTGTAATATATCCCTTCATAAGAGTTTATTCTCAAGTTTTAATTGGAAAATATAAAATTTACTACGATCCCATAAATTCTACTAATAAAACTAATATAATAGCTTTTAGCCAAAACTAATTATTTTTTTAATACTTTCATTAATACATTAAAAGCACCTCTTATAAAAGTAGCGCTTGTTACTACTTTTAATACCGATTTGGCGAGGACTTCTCCCATGTTGGAATCTTTAGTAGTAACTCCTTTTTCTTTTTGAGTAACGTCTTCTGTAATCGATTCTAATTTTTGCGTTAAAATTTCATAAGCACTCTCTCTATCAATTTCTTCGGAATACTTTTTAACTAAACTTGATTTAGAATTAATTTCTTCAATTTCCTTGGTAGTTAATATGTCCATTCTGCTTTCAGGAGCACGTAACATACAGGCAACTAAAGGTGTTGGAATGCCTTTTTCATTTAAGGCTGTTATAAAAGCTTCACCTATTCCTAATGATGTAATAATTTTATCCGTTTGATAATATTCCGATATAGGGTAGTTTTCAGCAGTTTGTTTGATTGCTTGACGATCACTAGCAGTAAAGGCACGTAAAGCATGTTGAATTTTTAATCCTAATTGAGCTAAAACTCCTTTTGGAATATCCGTAGGGTTTTGTGTAATGAAATAAACACCAATACCTTTTGAGCGAATTAATTTAATAATCGTTTCTATTTGATCCAATAAAGTTTTACTGGCTTCATTAAAAATAAGATGCGCCTCATCGATAAAAACGACCAATTCGGGCTGTTCAATATCTCCTTTTTCAGGCATACTGTTGTAAATTTCAGCCAAAAGATTCATCATAAAGGTAGAAAAAAGTTTAGGCTTATCCTGAATATCATCCAAGCGAACGATGTTAATATAGCCCAATCCCTTTTCGTTAACACGCATTAAATCATCAATTTCAAAAGATTTTTCCCCAAAGAAAATAGCAGCCCCTTGTTGTTCTAATTCTATAATTTTACGGAGAATAGTGCCTGTAGTTGTTGTAGATATTTTTCCATACTCTTTTGTGATTTCCTCTTTGCCCTCTTCAGTGATGAAATTTAAGACCTTTTTTATGTCTTTTAAGTCTAATAAAGCCATTTTTTTATCATCACAGTATTTAAAAATGACAGCAATTACACTTGCCTGTGTTTCGTTTAAATCTAAAATTCGTGAAAACAAGACAGGTCCAAATTCAGAAACGGTAGCCCGTAGTCGAACACCTTCTTGATTCGATAAGGTTAATAATTCTACAGGAAATCCCTTTGCTTCATAAGGAATATTAATTTTATCATGCCTTTCCTTAATAAAATCCATTATTTTCCCTTCTTTTGCAATGCCAGAAAAATCCCCTTTTATGTCCATCATTAAAACAGGAATTCCATTGGAAGATAATTGTTCCGATAATAGCTGTATCGTTTTTGTTTTTCCAGTACCTGTTGCCCCTGCTATTAAACCATGTCTATTAAGTGTTTTTAAAGGTATATTTACAGGAATAGAATATGCTTCTTTTTCAAAAATAGCACCTCCAAGAGTAATATAATTTCCTTTACAAAAATAACCATTTGTAATATCGACTTTAAAATTTTCTAAAATACTCATAATTTAGTTCTTAATAGAATGCAAGTTATTCTTTTTTTGTATACAAAATACGAAGACGATCATGATATTCAAACTCCTTTTTAGCTTTATTTGGTGATAAATATGCGTTTTTTTTGTTTTTTTGATGTAAAGTTTAATTTTTGAAAAATCTTAGAAAAACAGATAATATGTCTAATTATTTTTTAAAAAACAGTTTATAATGGCTTATTTGATGAATAATTCTTATTTTTTAATCGTTTTGGTTGATAGAATGTAAGTTTTAATCTTTCAAGAAAAGTAAAAAAAGTTTTTTTATATCAGCTAAAAAATTAAATTTGCCAGCATTATTACTCAAAAAATAATACGAGATTTAATTAATCAATTAGAAAATTTAAATTTTAAAAAAATGGCAAACAACGTTAATGTAAAAAAAGAAGAGAAATCTAAAGGTGGTGCTTCATTCTCAGGAATTATTATTCTTGCATGTATTGCAGTAGGTGTTTTTGTATGGAAATTCATAATGGGAGCTTCAGGAAACTTTGAAGGAGGTAACTCAGAAACAGGACACCCTCATAACTTTTTAGGAACTGTTTATAAAGGAGGATTTATCGTGCCTGTATTATTAGGTATGTTATTGATGGTAGTTGTTTTCTCTTTTGAACGCTTAATGGTAATTTCTAAAGCTGCTGGTAAAGGAAATTTAGATATTTTCATGAAAAATGTACAAGCTAGTGTTAATCAAGGAAATATTGATGGTGCTATCGAAGCTTGTGATAAACAACAAGGATCTGTTGCTAATGCAATCAAAGCAGGTTTAGTAAAATACAATCAAGTAAAAGCGGAAGGCTTTACTTCAGAAGAGGCGACTGAAACTATTCATAAAGAAATAGAAGAAGTTACAGCTTTAGAAATGCCAATGTTAGAAAAAAACATGACAATTATTTCTACAATGGTTGCTTTAGGTACTTTAGGAGGATTATTAGGAACTGTATCTGGTATGATCAAAGCGTTCAGTGCTTTAGCTACTTCTGGTACTCCTGACCAAGCTGCTTTAGCGGTGGGTATCTCCGAAGCTCTTATTAATACGGCTACTGGTATCTCTACTTCTGCTTTAGCAATCGTAACATATAACTATTTTACTTCTAAAATTGATACATTAACCTATTCAATTGATGAAGCAGCTAACACTATCGTTAACACTTACAGAAGATTTAAAGGTTCTTTAAAATAATTTAAGGACATAATTAAATATAAAATATAATTATGGCAAAAGGAAAATCACGTAAATCAGCAGGAGCAATCGACATGACAGCAATGTGTGACGTAGCCTTCCTATTGCTTACGTTCTTTATACTTACTGCTACAGCTAAACAACCAGAACCCTTACAGGTAGATACACCTAATTCAACGGTGCAAACTAAATTGCCTGAAACTGGTTTAGTAACCTTGACAGTAGGTAAAGGTAAAGTCTTTATCGGTATGAAAGACCGTGAAATCCGCTTAAGAACATTAGAATTAATGGGACAAGAATACGGAATTAGCTTTACTGATGCAGAAAAACAACGTTTTTCTTTAATTGATGGTTTCGGAGTACCAATGGGGAATGTAAAACAAATTATTGCTATGTCTAGTTCTGACAGAAACAAAGAAGGATTACAACCAGGTGTGCCAATGGATTCTATTGATGAGAAGAAAGATGAGTTGGCTAGATGGATATTTAATGCTCGTTCAGCTAGTGCTGAATTGAGAAATGAGGATCTAAAATTCGCAATCAAAGGAGATGCTAAATTAGAGTACCCAGCTATCAAAAGAGTAATGGATGTATTACAGAAACAAGATGTAAATAGTTTCAATCTTGTAACTGGTTTACGTAGTAGTGATTTCTAATATAATATAAGAAAAAGAAATGGCAGAATTAAACGACTCCGGTGGAGGTGGCAAAAAAGACGGTGGTAAGGTAAGAAGTAAAAAATCCAATGCAAAAGTGGATTTAACAGCCATGGTGGATCTAGCTTTCTTACTGATTACTTTCTTCATGTTGACTACGTCATTGTCTAAACCCCAGTCTATGAACTTGGGGATGCCGGATAAAAATGATAAGCCTGAAGAAAAAAAGGATAATATTGAAGTAGCTGATGACCGTACTATGACCGTTTTATTAGGAGAAAATAATAAAATTAAATGGTATTACGGTAGGGTAGACGCTCCTTTTGAAGGACCTAAAGAAACTACCTATGGAAAAGCAGGTATTCGTCAAGAAATTGCTAAAAAAGTGCAATCAGTACCAGCTAAATATAACGATCCAGCAAAAGGTTTGATTGTGATCATCAAAATGGATAAAAAAGCGAACTATAGAAATATGGTAGACATCCTAGATGAAATGGCAATTTGTAAAGTGCCAACTTATGCCGTAGTAGATATTACGAAGCAAGAGAAGGATATATTAAAAAAGTAATTAACTAAATTCTAATAATTGAAGTATGAAATTAGATTTGTATAAATCACAATGGTTAGAGTTAGTTTTTGAAGGGCGTAACAAAAAGTATGGTGCTTATGAGTTACGTAAAGAAAATCCTAAAACATCATTGAGAGCATTAATCATTGGAGGGTCTTTCTTCGCATTAGCAGTAGCTTCTCCTTTGCTTATAAGTATGATCCCAAAAGGTGGGGATGATGCCACTTTAGATGAAAAAGTAGTATTGGTGGATATGACAAAACCAAAAGAAAATACACCACCACCACCACCACCTGAAAAAAAACCAGAACCACCAAAACCAAAGGTAGACGAAGTAAAATTCGTTGAACCTAAAGTTGTGGAGGCAAAAAAGGTAACAGAAGAAATTAAAACCATTGAAGAATTAAAAGATAAGAACATTGCTGAAAAAGACCAAAAAGGTGACAAAGACGCACAAGTTCAAATCGATGCTCCAACAGGTAATAATGAAGAAGTTGTTAAGGTAGTAGAAGAAGATAACCAAGTTTACAGTTCTGCTGGTATCGAAGTGCAACCTGAATTTCCTGGAGGTAATGAAGGCTTCATGAAATACGTACAACGTAATTATCGTACTCCAGAGGTAGATACCGATTTAAAAGGAAGAGTTTTTGTTGAATTCGTAGTAGAAAAAGACGGAAACCTAACCGATATTAAAGTTGTAAGAGATTTGGGATATGGAACAGGAGCTGAAGCTATTCGTATGCTGAAAAGTGCCCCTAAATGGAGACCAGGTGAACAAAATGGTAAAAAAATCCGTGTAAGATATAGTTTGCCAATCTTACTAGATATTAGAGCTGAATAGATGAATATGAAATATTCAAATAAGCAAGAGAAGAAATCGCTCCAAGAGCGGTTTCTTCTTGTTTTAGGTGTTTTCTTCTTTTGTATGTATTTATGTATGGGATTGATGGTGTTATTTTGGGATCGCTTAATAGAACAACTTCCCTTATCAAATAGTTATCGTATAACTCTAGGAGTTGCTATCGTTATCTATGGCTTTTTTAGATTTATACGTTATTTTAAAAAATGATTAGAAAAACAAGATATTTTAATCATATATCATGTTTTTTTTTTGAAAAATTAGAAATAAAAATGTTCTGTCGTTTAAAATCATTATCTATCACTATTTGAAAAATATTGTTTTTGTCTAGCCAGATACTCGATAAAGAATTAATTCGTTTCCTATAAACAAACGAATAGTTCCTTAAAGCCCAAAAATGATAATTACATTTCCAAATACTTCTTTGATTGATATGAAATAATTAAGAAAATGATAGAATATTAAAATTATAATAAATAAAATCTACACCTATGAAATTAAAATATTTAGTTGCAAGCTTTTTGCTTATCGCTGCTTTTTTTGTAAGTTGCCATTTTGGAACCAAAGATGAAAAGCAAACGATATTAACAGGTACCGCTACTATATTAGTAGATGAAACAGTTTATCCCTTAGTTGAAGATCATCAAATGATATTTGAAAATCAATATCAAGCCAAAATAAAGTTGGTAGCAAAACCAGAAAGAGAAATCGTAAAACTTTTGTCAGAAGGCAAAAATAATTTAGCAATTCTAACACGTGAATTAATTCCAGGAGAAATAAAAAATTTTTCTAGAAACAATATCAAAGGAAAAGTAACCGATTTTGCTATAGATGGAATAGCATTTATAGGACATCCTTCTAATTCCAATTTTAAAATGGAAGAGATAGAATTAATTAATTTTCTAAATGGAAAAACATCAAAAATAAAAAATTTAGTTTTTGATAATGCCAATTCAAGCACAGTTAGATACCTAATGGATCTTGCAAAAGTAAAAAGTTTGCCAAAAAAGAATCTTTTTTCTTTGTCAACCAATAATGAAGTAATCTCATTCGTATCTAAAAACTCCGATGCAATAGGAGTTATTGGTATAAATTGGATAACACAGCCAATGCCTGATTTTCAAAAAACAGTAGAAAATATTAAAGTATTGGAATTAAAAACTAAGAATAGTACATTTGTTACCCCAAGCCAAGATTTATTAGCTTCAGGTAGTTACCCTTATAGTAGAAAAATAAAAATATTAAATTATCAAGGAACTGCTGGTTTAGGCATGGGATTTGCTTCATTTTTAGCAGGTGAACTAGGACAACGAATAGTGTTGAAATCTGGATTAGTCCCCGTTAGAATGCCTAGTAGAAATATAATAATCCGTAAGGAAGTAGAAGAGAAAAAAAATAATTAATTGAAAATAAAATGAATAAAATCAAGTTTTTCAGTACCGCTCTTTTTGTAATCAATGCAGGTGTTTTTGCTCAAGATATAGAAAGTGCTAAAAAAGCAATTGATGCAGAACAATATGAAAAGGCGAAAACAATATTAAAAGCAGTTATTAAATCAAATCCAGAAAATGGTAAAGCAGCCTTCTTATTAGGAAATGTTTATTTACGTCAAACATATCAAGACTCTGCTAAGACCATTTTTCAATCCGCTTTGACGAAAAAAGAAGGAGGCGTATTCAATTATATAGGTCTAGGTCAAATAGACCTAGATAATGCTAATGCTCAAGCAGCTCAATTTAATTTTGATCAAGCTACAGCCAACATGAAGAAAAAAGATTTAGAGCAATTTGTTTTCATTGGTAAAGCATATACTAACTCTATAAATCCTAATTATACCAAAGCTGTAGAAGTGTTAAATAAAGCAAAAGCTATTAACATGAATGATGCACAGACTTTGTTAGCTTTAGGCGATGCGTATTACGGATTAAGAAGTCAAAATGAAGCCTATGCAGCATATCGCGGAGCCTATGAAGCAGACAACAGTTTATTGAGAGCCAAAATGCAATTAGGTGTTTTGTTAAAAGGAGCAAAAGCATTTAACGAAGCAAAAGCAGCTATAGATGAAGTATTGACCATAAATGCATCCTATGGACCAGCATACAGAGAATTAGCAGAAATCTACTTTGGATGGGCATTACAGCAAAATGATAAGACTAAATTTAAAGAATATACAGATAAATCATTAGAATACTACGAAAAATATATGAGCCTAACAGATTATTCGCTAGCGTCTCGTATGCGTCATGCAGATTTTCTTGTAGTAGCTAAAGATTATAAAGCTTTAGAAAAAGAAGCAAATGAAATGGTGAAAATGGACAAAGTTAATCCTAAAATTTTTCGTTACTTAGGTTATTCAGCCTATGAAAATGGAAATATAGATTCAGCCGTTGATGCTTTAACTAAATTCACTACAAACCCGTCTAGTAGATTAATAGCTATTGATTATCTATATTTAGGAATGGCTCAACTAAAAAAAGCAATACCTGTAGCAGATGAAGGAGTAAAACCTGTTATAGATGAAGCTTTATATGCGCAAGCATTGCTTAATTTAAATAAAGCAGTAGAATTAGATAAATCGATGTCAGAAAGATTAGATGAAATTGGAAAAAGTTATTTCTACAGAAAATTATATAAACACGCATCAGGTATATATGAAGTAGCTATTAATAATACAACATCTGAAAAATATTCATACTATAATTTCTTTCTAGGATACACATTATATTTTCATAATGTAGCAGAAGGTCCAAAAGCTTACGATATGCTTCAATTACAAAAGGCAGATAAAGCTTTTGCAACAGTAATTGCTAAATCACCTACAACACAAGATGCACATATATATAGAGCACGTGTAAATGCGTTATTAGTAGATCCAAATGCTAAAAGTCAGATGATTACTAGCTATGATGAGTTTGCCAAAGTACTATTAAACAAAGGAGGTGATCTGGTAGAAAAGAACAAAGAAAAGTTAATAGAAGCCTATAATGCAATAGCACATTTTTACGCTAAGACAGATAAATTAAAAGCAAACGAATATGTTGCAAAATCTTTAGCATTAAATCCAGGAGGTACAGATGCTATTAATATTAAAAATAGTATTGCTAAATAACTATTATTCCTATAAAATGAAAACCGACAACTTATAAATGTCGGTTTTTTTATTTAATCAGATTATGAGATGATAAGATTTGATAGGAAAAAGATAAAAACACGCAAAACTTTAGAAAAAACAAGAAACTATTTTAATAATTAAAATTAGAATACGTGCTTGAATGGAAGAAAAATAAATTAGGTTTACTTCGTCAATTCACTTTGTTCAATTCTAATGCCGATTTTGGGTTAAATACAAAAAAAATATACTTTTAACTCCCAAGTCATTTTTATCTATAATAAACTTCTAAAGCTTGATTCGTCTTTATTATAGATAACCTATTAATTTTGTATATTTGCAACCCCTTTTTAGAAAATAATTATGTTGAGTAAAGAAATACAGTTAGCTGTAAATAAAGGAGATATGCTTCCTTTAATGGAAGAATTTTATACAATACAAGGAGAAGGTGCTTATACAGGAACTGCTGCTTATTTTGTTAGAATTGGCGGTTGTGATGTAGGCTGTCATTGGTGCGATGTAAAAGAAAGCTGGAATGCAGAATTACATCCCCCAACAAAAACTTCAGTAATAGTCGAAAATGCAAAAAAAAAGGCTAATACCGTTGTTGTTACAGGGGGAGAACCATTAACATGGAATATGACCCCTTTGACTACAAAATTAAAAGAAGCAGGACTTCGTGTGCATATTGAAACATCTGGAGCTTATTCCGTTACAGGTGAATGGGACTGGTTTTGTTTATCACCTAAAAAAACAAAATTACCCGTTCAAGAAGCCTATGAGAAAGCACATGAACTTAAAATTATAATTTATAACAAACATGATTTTTTATTTGCAGAAGAACAAGCATTAAAAACCAATTCTAACGCCAAACTATATCTACAGCCAGAATGGAGTAAAAAAGAAGAAGTATTAGATCTTATAATAAATTATGTGATGGAAAATCCAAAATGGAAAATATCATTACAAACACATAAATATTTAAATATTCCATAATTATTTTGTTATAAGTTTAATTAGTATTTGGGATTTTAAGAAAACAATCATACTTTTGTCTAAGAAAAATTTTACTTTCTTTTTGTTGTAGTTTAAAATATTTTAAACTACAACAAAAAGCTTGAGAGAAGTCTAGTAAAATATTAATCCCAAAAACGGTTACTATGAAAAAATTAATTTTATTTATTGTTTTATGGTTTTGTCAAATAGGAATGGCTCAATCTTCTCCGAATGGCATTAAAACAACCCCTATACCATTTGATAATGTTGAAAATCAGCCTGTTTTTCCAGGAGGTAATAATGAATTAATGAAGTTTATTAGCAAGAATTTTTCGCCACCAAGTGACGAGAATTTTGCAGGAGGTGTTCTTCAAGTAACTTTTATAATTGAAACAAATGGGACTATTTCAGATATTAAAGTAATTAATGATCTAGGCTACGGTACAGGGCAAGAAATAGTAAGAGTTCTTCAAACATGTCCTAAATGGACTCCAGGAGATCAAGATGGAAAAGCTGTTCGAGTCCTATTTACTTTATCCGTGACCATTAGGGTTTAAAATAAATATTTTAAAGTAATAATTTAACATCTAGTTTGTCACCTCGACCAAAAGGAAAAATAGCATTTTCGTGCTATGCGATTTGATCTTCGTTTGTTTACTTAGTTCAAGACTCCCTTTGGTCGCAATGGTAAGATTGCGACTTTTTTAAGTGTCCCTTTTTGTACTCTACAAAGAAAAAAAAACTGGAATTATTCTATAAAAATAAAAATACCTTTTTTAGAATAAAAATCATTTTATTCGTGGTAAATTCACCTCATTTATTTGCTTCGATTAAAACATTTTTTTAAATAAAATAGGAGCAAAAGTATATTGATAAATAAACATTTATAAAATATAAAAGTAAATCCAAAAGTAAATCCTTAACTATTCTTGCTTTAATAAAAAATAACTTCCAACATAATTCGTTAAATTCAGATGTTACATTAGATTTTGTTATAAAATAAAAAAATCAATAAATTCAAGATCACGGAAAATTTTAGAAGATGAAATAGTCAACTATTTTGATGAATAAAATTTGAGTACGTGCTTAAATTTGAAGAAAAATAAAATTGAATAGATTTCTAATGCGTAATCTAGGTTTAATATGAGAAGAACAAGTAAAGGTTTGGGCTTTTTTTAGATTTCTCACATCTCGAAATATTTTCATAAAATGTATTAAAAAATAATAAACCCCTTTTTTAAAAGAAAAGGTTTAAAAAAGAGGTTGAATTCATAAATCAGAAAAACTTGAACCTTCATTTTATTTTTAAGTATTTTTTATCAAAAATCTTAAAAAAAGATCTTGAATCTAAAAACGGATACCATCTTGTTATTTTCTAATTCTAGCTAAATAATCAAAATGTTTTCCTTCTTCTATTAATTCGCAAAATAATCCATTGGCATGACAGGCATTTTGTAATGTGTTATAATCCATATAGAGCCAAGGGAATGATTCTTCAGTCTCTCCTTTGTAATGTATAGTAAAGACTAATTCACCATAATAACCATTAGCAGGAATTTCATAAGCACCATCTTCATCTTGATCAAACATGTAGATTATATCTGAAGAGTCAATAATAATTTGACCATTATTACTTAATAAATTTTTTAGTTTTTGAAGATATTTAGAAGTATCCTTAAGCGATCCAAAAATCCCAGTGCCATTCATTAAAAGTAAAATCGTATCAAAACGTTCATCCGTATCAAAATCAATTAAATTTTTAGAAATGGGGTTTTTAATCCCCCTTAATTTACAAGTTTCAATTGCATTTTTTGATACATCCAAAGATGTTACTTTTAAGCCTTTTTCTTGTAAATATAAACTATGACTACCTGCTCCACAACCAACATCTAGCACATTTCCTTTACTTAAATTCAGAGCCCTTTGTTCTAATTTAGGCATTTCTTTAAATGATCGGAAAAGATATCCTACATCCATTTCATCCTCTTCAGAAATGTTAGTCTCAGTAATAATCGGTTCAGGAGTATTATTTGTTTGATAATCTAATAAAGCTTTTCCAAATAAGTCAAGCATTTTGTATAAAATTTGAGGTTTAACGTTTTAAGTTCTCTAACTTTGTAGCTTAATTTGAAACTCGAAATTTGAAACCAGAATTAAACCAACTCAGTAAGCTTGCCAAAGATAAGCATAATGAAAATAAAAAGTATTTCGATAAACTAAAAAAGAAAACACCTAAGAACTTAGACTATGTTATGCAAGAATTGCATAATGCAGAGTTTAAAAAAATGGATTGTTTAGAATGTGCCAATTGTTGTAAAACTACAGGGCCATTATTTACTACTGCCGATATAGAACGAATTGCAAAATATTTTAGATTAAAGCCACAGCAATTTATACAACAATACCTTAAAATAGATGAAGATAATGATTACGTGCTAAAAAGTCTGCCATGTGTTTTTTTAGATGCACAAAATTATTGTATGATATATGATGTACGTCCAAAAGCATGTCGAGAGTTTCCACATACAGATCGAAAAAAATTTCAACAAATTGCCAATCTAACTATAAAAAATGTCGCTATATGTCCAGCAGCCTATAACATAGTAGAAGAAATGAAAAAGAAATTACCATTATAAAAAATATAAATTAAACCCAAATTACGTTTTGGAAATTTATTACAGATGCTGATTCAACTCATCAAAGTAATTTTAAATAGCAATATTTACGATATATAAAGAATGTTAAAAATTTAAATAATGATTGAATAAGTGTTTTAATTATGAAATCTGTTTTTATTGGTTGCTTTTTTTACAAATATGATATTTATCATATTTTTTTTATCTTATTTTTTGAAACATTTGCCCGTTTTTTAAAAAAGTGTTAATGTTAAACAATGTAAAACCTATTCCTGTTGATAGAGAAGTTAACTGGAATAAATCAAGAACAATTATCAGTAAAACAGATCAATATGGAACTATAATTTCTGTAAACGATGTTTTTTTAGATGTTTCGGGATATGCCGAAAAAGAATTGTTAAAACAATCCCATAATGTAATTAGACATCCTGATATGCCTAAAGCTATTTTTAAAATCTTATGGGATAATCTGAAAAAAGGAGAAAACTTTTATGGAATTGTAAAGAATATGGCAAAATCAGGTGAATATTACTGGGTTTTGACAGATTTTGATATAGTTGATGGTAATAAAGGATATCAAGCAAGAAGAGTGGCAGTTCCTGAAGATTTGGTCAAAAAAGAAATAGAACCCTTATATCATAGAATCAGAAAGTTAGAAGAATTTTATGGAGCAGATGGAGGTGAAAACTACTTAAAAGGATTCCTAGAAAAAGAAGGAAAGACCTATGTAGAGTATATTAGACATATAATAGATAAATATACCAACTCTAACTTTGAGGAGAAAGTAATGACAGAGGAAGAAAGCAGAAGTTTTTTAAGAAGATTATTTGGATAGAATAGATTTAAAAATAACAAAACAAAATACACGAAGGATATTATAATAAATAGATCTACAAATATAAAAAAATATAAAAATTTGCTTTAAACCCAGATTGCGCATTAGACTTCGTTTTGAAACAAAAATTTTCAATAAATTCAAGTGCTCACGAAAAATTTTAGAAGACGAAATAGTCAACTATTTCGATGATTAAGGGGAGAGTACGTGCTTGAATGGTAGAAAATAAAGTGAAATAGATTTCTAATGCGGAATTTGGGTTAAACATAGTATTTCATACAAAAGAAAAAATACTTTTTAATTAAAATCGTTTTATCTATTGTAGATTTTTAATACGTAATTTTCATTTGAAAAAAATATTTAAAAAAACTAACCTAATATTCAATATTTAGATATTTCCCTCTTATTTTTTTAAACACCAATAAATCTTTTTCCCAAGATTTGCGAATTTCAGCCTCAGAAGTACCTGCTTCTATCTGTTGTTGAAGTTTTTTAGTACCAGCCAACTTTGTGAAAAAATCATTAAAAAAAGGATTCATAGTCTGATTATTCTCCTTATAAGCCTTTATTAACCACTTGATTTCAAGTTGTTTGATTTTTTCTATTTTTGTTAAATCTTCCCCATAACAAAGTTTGCCATTCCAAACGGGATCTTTAGCACCTAAATTAGGTAAAGGAGTAAAAGTAAAATTATTTCCGATCAAATATGGTGATCCGTAAATCTGAAATTGTTTGTTAGTACCACGTCCTACACTCACGTTTGTGCCTTCAAAAAGACATAAAGAAGCATATAAATTAATAGCTTGATAATTAGGTAGATTTGGTGAAGGATTTATTGGTAAATCATAAAACATTTCACGCTTATAGTTCTTACAAGGGATGATTTTTAACCTACATTCAATACCATTTTTAAGCCACCTCTCACCATTAATCATTCTAGCATATTCACCTATTGTCATCCCGTGTAGCACAGGTATAGGGTGCATTCCCACAAAACTTTTAAATTCAGTCTCTAAAACAGGGCCATCAACAATATTGCCATTAGGATTAGGCCTGTCTAAAACCAGAAGAAAAATATTATTTTCAGCACAAGCTTCCATAACATAATGCAAAGAAGAAATATAAGTATAAAAACGAGCACCTACATCTTGTAAATCAAAAATCATGATGTCAATATTCGTTAATTGTTCAGGCTTCGGTTTTTTGTTACTACCATAAAGAGAGATAATAGGTAATCCAGTTTTAGCATCTTTGCCATCCTTTATTAGTTCTCCAGCGTCAGCTGTACCCCTAAACCCATGTTCAGGAGCATATATCTTCTGTAAATTAATCTTATTTTCTGTTAAAAAATCAACCAAATGAACCTTGCTAGATAAAATTCCCGTTTGATTAGTTACAATACCAACCTTTTTGTCTTTCAATAAAGGTAAGTAAATAGAAAAATTATCAGCACCAGTTAAAATACTTCTATTTTTAGTTTCAGCATTCAGTAACTTATTTATTTCTTTAATAGGGGGCTTGTCTGTTTTTTCATCCGCTATTCTCTTTTTGCAATTTCCACAAGCAACTATAGTGAAAAGCCATAATAAAAATGTATTTTTGAAAACCAATTTGTAAATCATTATCAATTGAATTTAGAATTTTTTATCGCCGATCGATTAATACGCACAAAAGAACGTAAAAGTAATATTTCTGCCCCAATAATAAAAATAGCAATAGCAGCTATTGCTATTGGTTTGATAATGATGATTATTTCAGTAGCAACAGGCGTTGGATTACAAAATAAAATACGTCAAAAAGTATCCGCCTTTAATGGTCATATAATAATATCCAATTTTGATGATAACCAATCGCAAGTAAGCCTTAATCCAGTATCTACTAATCAAGATTTTTATCCTAACTTTAATTCAGTTGAAGGAATTAAACATATACAGGCTGTAGCTAGCAAAGCAGGTATTATTCGAACAGAAAAAACTTTTGAAGGAATTGTTTTTAAAGGAGTAGGTAAAGAATATGATTGGAATAATGTTAAAGAATATCTGATAAAAGGAAAACTACCAGACGTAAAAAATAAACTTAATAATCAAATTATTATTTCTGAGTATTTAGCCAATCGCTTATTCTTAGATATAGGAGATAGATGTAATACTTTCTTTATGAAAGAAGAAGGTAAAATGCCTAATCTTCGTTCGTTTCAAATTGTTGGAATTTATAATTCCGGTTTTCAAGAATTTGATGCAGTATATGTTTTGGGGGATATTCGTCATATCCAGCGAATGAATAAATGGAAAAACACAGAAGTAGGAGCTTTTGAAGTTTTTCTTAAAGATTTTGATCAAATAGAAACAAAAGGAGTCGAAGTTTATAATAATACAATAAATAAAGAAGATCCTACTAAAGCCCTAGATACCCAAACTATTGCTCAAAAATATTACTATATTTTTGAATGGCTCAAATTATTTGACTTCAATATCGCAGTTATTCTAATTATTATGATTGTTGTAGCTACCATTAATATGATTGTAGCTTTACTAGTTTTAATTTTAGAACGAACCCAAATGATCGGTATCTTAAAATCAATTGGGGCAAATAATTGGACCATTAGAAAAATATTTTTATATAATGCAATTCATTTAATTGTTAAAGGATTATTATGGGGTAATATTATAGGAATAGGACTCTTGTTTATTCAACAAAAATTTAAAATAGTAAAACTTAATCCAGAAAATTACTATGTTACCACAGCACCCGTAGATATTAATTGGGTTGCTATAACCTTCTTAAATGTAGGGACGGTTTTAATTTGTCTTTTAGTAATGCTCATTCCTTCCTATGTAGTTACTAAAATTTCACCTGTGAAAGCAATAAAATTTATGTAAAAAAAACAGAGAGTACTTTAAAGTTAAGCAGAGTATATTTTTAATAAATAATAAGGATTTCACAATATTTTCTACCTATTAAAAAAAATAACAAGACTCGAAAAACAACCAAACAAATTAAAGGACTATAAAATAATAGAAAGGGAGTAGTGGATAACTATTTGATAAACAGCAATTAAAATAAAAAACTAAAAAAATAAGACAAAACACTAGGAAAAAAGAAAAAAACGAGCGTATATTTGCACCCGCAACAGCGAAGTTCATTAAGTTATTGTTAAGACATTTTTAGAAGCTTACTTCAAAAAAAGTTTTCAAAAAAAGTCTTGCGAGTTTAAAAAGAATTTTTACCTTTGCACCCGCTAAGACGCTAAGTCAAAAGCGAAAATAAGAATAAAAAGTTCATAGACATATTGGATTGACAGCACGTTTTAATAGAGATATTAAAACAATAAAATTTAAGAGAGTAAGAAAACTAGCATTCTTTGTCCATAATATTTAACCTTAGGGTTACAAAAGATATACGATGAAGAGTTTGATCCTGGCTCAGGATGAACGCTAGCGGCAGGCTTAACACATGCAAGTCGAGGGGTAGAAGGAGCTTGCTCCTTTGAGACCGGCGCACGGGTGCGTAACGCGTATGTAATCTACCTTGTACAGGGGGATAGCCCAGAGAAATTTGGATTAATACCCCATAGTATTATGATGTGGCCTCACATTATGATTAAAGTTCCAACGGTACAAGATGAGCATGCGTCCCATTAGCTAGATGGTAAGGTAACGGCTTACCATGGCTACGATGGGTAGGGGTCCTGAGAGGGAGATCCCCCACACTGGTACTGAGACACGGACCAGACTCCTACGGGAGGCAGCAGTGAGGAATATTGGGCAATGGTCGCAAGACTGACCCAGCCATGCCGCGTGCAGGATGACGCATCTATGGTGTGTAAACTGCTTTTGTACAGGAAGAAACACTCCCTTGCGAGGGAGCTTGACGGTACTGTAAGAATAAGGATCGGCTAACTCCGTGCCAGCAGCCGCGGTAATACGGAGGATCCAAGCGTTATCCGGAATCATTGGGTTTAAAGGGTCCGTAGGCGGTTTTATAAGTCAGTGGTGAAATCTGGTCGCTCAACGATCAAACGGCCATTGATACTGTAAGACTTGAATTACTTGGAAGTAACTAGAATATGTAGTGTAGCGGTGAAATGCTTAGAGATTACATGGAATACCAATTGCGAAGGCAGGTTACTACGAGTATATTGACGCTGATGGACGAAAGCGTGGGGAGCGAACAGGATTAGATACCCTGGTAGTCCACGCCGTAAACGATGGATACTAGCTGTTTGGGGCAACCTGAGTGGCTAAGCGAAAGTGATAAGTATCCCACCTGGGGAGTACGCTCGCAAGAGTGAAACTCAAAGGAATTGACGGGGGCCCGCACAAGCGGAGGAGCATGTGGTTTAATTCGATGATACGCGAGGAACCTTACCAAGGCTTAAATGGGAAACGACAGATTTGGAAACAGATCTTTCTTCGGACGTTTTTCAAGGTGCTGCATGGTTGTCGTCAGCTCGTGCCGTGAGGTGTCAGGTTAAGTCCTATAACGAGCGCAACCCCTGTTGTTAGTTGCCATCGAGTAAGGTCGGGAACTCTAACAAGACTGCCGGTGCAAACCGTGAGGAAGGTGGGGATGACGTCAAATCATCACGGCCCTTACGCCTTGGGCTACACACGTGCTACAATGGACGGTACAGAGAGCAGCCACTACGCAAGTAGGCGCGAATCTAAAAAACCGTTCTCAGTTCGGATCGGAGTCTGCAACTCGACTCCGTGAAGCTGGATTCGCTAGTAATCGCAGATCAGCCATGCTGCGGTGAATACGTTCCCGGGCCTTGTACACACCGCCCGTCAAGCCATGGAAGCTGGGGGTACCTGAAGTCGGTGACCGCAAGGAGCTGCCTAGGGTAAAACTGGTAACTAGGGCTAAGTCGTAACAAGGTAGCCGTACCGGAAGGTGCGGCTGGAACACCTCCTTTCTAGAGACAAAAAAAAAGGATGTGATTTAAAATTAAAATTAAATTAAAATCTTACTCTCGCTGTTAATTCAAAAAAAAGAAAAGGCTTAAAATACAGAGTCTCGTAGCTCAGCTGGTTAGAGTACTACACTGATAATGTAGGGGTCGGCAGTTCGAGTCTGCCCGGGACTACTATTTAAAGTTATAAAAAAGGAAATTCTAGAAGCGAATTTTGAATTATAAATTTTAAATGATGAATTTGAAAAATAATTCAAAAAAATAATTCAACATTCAAAATAGACAATGGGGGATTAGCTCAGCTGGCTAGAGCGCCTGCCTTGCACGCAGGAGGTCATCGGTTCGACTCCGATATTCTCCACAACAGCCCCTCCTAACCTCCCCAAAGGGGAGGAACATAGAGCAATCGGCTCTCCCCCTTCGGGGGAGCTGGAGGGGGCTCAAAGTTCATTGACATATTGAGATAAACATACAAACAAGTAGAAAGAACATCTTTAGTGATTAGTAAAAAAGCAATAGGCACTAGTGGCTTATGGCTATTGACTAATGGCTAAAATAATAAAGAAAACAATAAGCAAAATAAGGGCGTATGGGGAATGCCTAGGCTCTCAGAGGCGAAGAAGGACGTGATAAGCTGCGAAAAGCTGCGGGGATCGGCACATACGAATTGATCCGCAGATATCCCAATGGGGCAACCCACTATGTTGAAGACATAGTATCCGATAGGAGGCGAACCCGCTGAACTGAAACATCTAAGTAGGCGGAGGAGAAGAAAACAAAAGTGATTGCGTAAGTAGTGGCGAGCGAAAGCGCATTAGCCCAAACCGTTGTTGTTACGGCAATAACGGGGTTGTAGGACCACAATATTTCTTGTAAACTGAATTAGAATAACCTGGAAAGGTTAACCCAAGAGGGTGATAGTCCCGTATAAGTAAAGAATATAAAGAATAGTGTTATCCTGAGTAGGGCGGGGCACGTGAAACCCTGTCTGAATCTGGCGGGACCATCCGCTAAGGCTAAATACTCCTGAGAGACCGATAGTGAACCAGTACCGTGAGGGAAAGGTGAAAAGAACCGTGAATAACGGAGTGAAATAGAACCTGAAACCATACGCCTACAAGCGGTCGGAGCAGCATAATCTGTGACGGCGTGCCTTTTGCATAATGAGCCTACGAGTTACCGTTGCTGGCAAGGTTAAGTGATTAAGTCACGGATCCGTAGCGAAAGCGAGTCTGAATAGGGCGCGATTCAATCTAAGGGGTTGAAAGCGTATTTATACGCTTAAGTCAGTAGTGGTAGACGCGAAACCGTGTGATCTACCCATGGACAGGATGAAGCTTTGTTAACCCAAAGTGGAGGTCCGAACCCGTTGACGTTGAAAAGTCTTGGGATGATCTGTGGGTAGGGGTGAAAGGCCAATCAAACTCGGAAATAGCTCGTACTCCCCGAAATGCATTTAGGTGCAGCGCTCAAGTTAAGTTATATAGAGGTAGAGCTACTGATTGGATGCGGGGGCTTCACCGCCTACCAATTCCTGACAAACTCCGAATGCTATATAATATATTGAGCAGTGAGGGCTTGGGTGCTAAGGTCCAAGTCCGAGAGGGAAAGAACCCAGACCATCAGCTAAGGTCCCCAAATGTATGCTAAGTTGAACAAACGCGGTTTGATTGCATCGACAGCTAGGATGTTGGCTTGGAAGCAGCCATTCATTTAAAGAGTGCGTAACAGCTCACTAGTCGAGCGATCGAGCATGGATAATAATCGGGCATAAGCATACTACCGAAGCTATGGATTTGTACTAAGTACAAGTGGTAGGGGAGCATTCTAACATCGCCGAAGGTATCTTGTGAGAGGTGCTGGAGAGGTTAGAAAAGAAAATGTAGGCATAAGTAACGATAAGGGGTGCGAGAAACACCCCCGCCGAAAAACTAAGGTTTCCGCAGCTATGCTAATCAGCTGCGGGTTAGTCGGGTCCTAAGGCAAATCCGAAAGGAGTAGTCGATGGCCAACGGGTTAATATTCCCGTACTAGTTATAATTGTGATGGAGTGACGCAGTGGTGAAAGTACCGCGAACTGACGGAATAGTTCGTTAAAGCACTTAGCTAAAGGCCCGGTAGGCAAATCCGCTGGGACTGGTGAAATGCGATAGTACTCGGATTCTTCGGATGAAGGGATAGTGTACCTAAAGGCTGCCAAGAAAACCTTCTAAACATAGATTATAAGTACCCGTACCGTAAACCGACACAGGTAGTTGAGGAGAGTATCCTAAGGCGCTCGAGAGATTCATGGCTAAGGAATTAGGCAAAATAGACCTGTAACTTCGGGAGAAAGGTCGCCAGCGCAAGCTGGCCGCAGTGAAAAGGTCCAGGCGACTGTTTATCAAAAACACAGGGCTCTGCAAAATCGTAAGATGACGTATAGGGCCTGACACCTGCCCGGTGCTGGAAGGTTAAGAGGAGATGTTATCTTCGGAGAAGCATTGAATTGAAGCCCCAGTAAACGGCGGCCGTAACTATAACGGTCCTAAGGTAGCGAAATTCCTTGTCGGGTAAGTTCCGACCTGCACGAATGGTGTAACGATCTGGACACTGTCTCAGCCATGAGCTCGGTGAAATTGTAGTATCGGTGAAGATGCCGATTACCCGCAGTGGGACGAAAAGACCCTGTGCACCTTTACTATAGCTTAGTATTGGTCTTGGATAAGTGATGTGTAGGATAGGTGGGAGACTGTGAAATGGCGTCGCCAGGCGTTGTGGAGTCATTGTTGAAATACCACCCTTTGCTTATCTGAGGTCTAACTCCTAAAAAAGGAGGACATTGCTTGGTGGGTAGTTTGACTGGGGTGGTCGCCTCCAAA
>NZ_CP097869.1:0-227500 GCF_042182265.1 Flavobacterium davisii | reverse complement strand
AGAGCAGCCACTACGCAAGTAGGCGCGAATCTAAAAAACCGTTCTCAGTTCGGATCGGAGTCTGCAACTCGACTCCGTGAAGCTGGATTCGCTAGTAATCGCAGATCAGCCATGCTGCGGTGAATACGTTCCCGGGCCTTGTACACACCGCCCGTCAAGCCATGGAAGCTGGGGGTACCTGAAGTCGGTGACCGCAAGGAGCTGCCTAGGGTAAAACTGGTAACTAGGGCTAAGTCGTAACAAGGTAGCCGTACCGGAAGGTGCGGCTGGAACACCTCCTTTCTAGAGACAAAAAAAAGGATGTGATTTAAAATTAAAATTAAATTAAAATCTTACTCTCGCTGTTAATTCAAAAAAAAGAAAAGGCTTAAAATACAGAGTCTCGTAGCTCAGCTGGTTAGAGTACTACACTGATAATGTAGGGGTCGGCAGTTCGAGTCTGCCCGGGACTACTATTTAAAGTTATAAAAAAGGAAATTCTAGAAGCGAATTTTGAATTATAAATTTTAAATGATGAATTTGAAAAATAATTCAAAAAAATAATTCAACATTCAAAATAGACAATGGGGGATTAGCTCAGCTGGCTAGAGCGCCTGCCTTGCACGCAGGAGGTCATCGGTTCGACTCCGATATTCTCCACAACAGCCCCTCCTAACCTCCCCAAAGGGGAGGAACATAGAGCAATCGGCTCTCCCCCTTCGGGGGAGCTGGAGGGGGCTCAAAGTTCATTGACATATTGAGATAAACATACAAACAAGTAGAAAGAACATCTTTAGTGATTAGTAAAAAAGCAATAGGCACTAGTGGCTTATGGCTATTGACTAATGGCTAAAATAATAAAGAAAACAATAAGCAAAATAAGGGCGTATGGGGAATGCCTAGGCTCTCAGAGGCGAAGAAGGACGTGATAAGCTGCGAAAAGCTGCGGGGATCGGCACATACGAATTGATCCGCAGATATCCCAATGGGGCAACCCACTATGTTGAAGACATAGTATCCGATAGGAGGCGAACCCGCTGAACTGAAACATCTAAGTAGGCGGAGGAGAAGAAAACAAAAGTGATTGCGTAAGTAGTGGCGAGCGAAAGCGCATTAGCCCAAACCGTTGTTGTTACGGCAATAACGGGGTTGTAGGACCACAATATTTCTTGTAAACTGAATTAGAATAACCTGGAAAGGTTAACCCAAGAGGGTGATAGTCCCGTATAAGTAAAGAATATAAAGAATAGTGTTATCCTGAGTAGGGCGGGGCACGTGAAACCCTGTCTGAATCTGGCGGGACCATCCGCTAAGGCTAAATACTCCTGAGAGACCGATAGTGAACCAGTACCGTGAGGGAAAGGTGAAAAGAACCGTGAATAACGGAGTGAAATAGAACCTGAAACCATACGCCTACAAGCGGTCGGAGCAGCATAATCTGTGACGGCGTGCCTTTTGCATAATGAGCCTACGAGTTACCGTTGCTGGCAAGGTTAAGTGATTAAGTCACGGATCCGTAGCGAAAGCGAGTCTGAATAGGGCGCGATTCAATCTAAGGGGTTGAAAGCGTATTTATACGCTTAAGTCAGTAGTGGTAGACGCGAAACCGTGTGATCTACCCATGGACAGGATGAAGCTTTGTTAACCCAAAGTGGAGGTCCGAACCCGTTGACGTTGAAAAGTCTTGGGATGATCTGTGGGTAGGGGTGAAAGGCCAATCAAACTCGGAAATAGCTCGTACTCCCCGAAATGCATTTAGGTGCAGCGCTCAAGTTAAGTTATATAGAGGTAGAGCTACTGATTGGATGCGGGGGCTTCACCGCCTACCAATTCCTGACAAACTCCGAATGCTATATAATATATTGAGCAGTGAGGGCTTGGGTGCTAAGGTCCAAGTCCGAGAGGGAAAGAACCCAGACCATCAGCTAAGGTCCCCAAATGTATGCTAAGTTGAACAAACGCGGTTTGATTGCATCGACAGCTAGGATGTTGGCTTGGAAGCAGCCATTCATTTAAAGAGTGCGTAACAGCTCACTAGTCGAGCGATCGAGCATGGATAATAATCGGGCATAAGCATACTACCGAAGCTATGGATTTGTACTAAGTACAAGTGGTAGGGGAGCATTCTAACATCGCCGAAGGTATCTTGTGAGAGGTGCTGGAGAGGTTAGAAAAGAAAATGTAGGCATAAGTAACGATAAGGGGTGCGAGAAACACCCCCGCCGAAAAACTAAGGTTTCCGCAGCTATGCTAATCAGCTGCGGGTTAGTCGGGTCCTAAGGCAAATCCGAAAGGAGTAGTCGATGGCCAACGGGTTAATATTCCCGTACTAGTTATAATTGTGATGGAGTGACGCAGTGGTGAAAGTACCGCGAACTGACGGAATAGTTCGTTAAAGCACTTAGCTAAAGGCCCGGTAGGCAAATCCGCTGGGACTGGTGAAATGCGATAGTACTCGGATTCTTCGGATGAAGGGATAGTGTACCTAAAGGCTGCCAAGAAAACCTTCTAAACATAGATTATAAGTACCCGTACCGTAAACCGACACAGGTAGTTGAGGAGAGTATCCTAAGGCGCTCGAGAGATTCATGGCTAAGGAATTAGGCAAAATAGACCTGTAACTTCGGGAGAAAGGTCGCCAGCGCAAGCTGGCCGCAGTGAAAAGGTCCAGGCGACTGTTTATCAAAAACACAGGGCTCTGCAAAATCGTAAGATGACGTATAGGGCCTGACACCTGCCCGGTGCTGGAAGGTTAAGAGGAGATGTTATCTTCGGAGAAGCATTGAATTGAAGCCCCAGTAAACGGCGGCCGTAACTATAACGGTCCTAAGGTAGCGAAATTCCTTGTCGGGTAAGTTCCGACCTGCACGAATGGTGTAACGATCTGGACACTGTCTCAGCCATGAGCTCGGTGAAATTGTAGTATCGGTGAAGATGCCGATTACCCGCAGTGGGACGAAAAGACCCTGTGCACCTTTACTATAGCTTAGTATTGGTCTTGGATAAGTGATGTGTAGGATAGGTGGGAGACTGTGAAATGGCGTCGCCAGGCGTTGTGGAGTCATTGTTGAAATACCACCCTTTGCTTATCTGAGGTCTAACTCCTAAAAAAGGAGGACATTGCTTGGTGGGTAGTTTGACTGGGGTGGTCGCCTCCAAAAGAGTAACGGAGGCTTCTAAAGGTTCCCTCAGCACGCTTGGTAACCGTGCGTAGAGTGCAATGGCAAAAGGGAGCTTGACTGAGAGACATACAGGTCGATCAGGTACGAAAGTAGAGCATAGTGATCCGGTGGTTCCGCATGGAAGGGCCATCGCTCAAAGGATAAAAGGTACGCCGGGGATAACAGGCTGATCTCCCCCAAGAGCTCACATCGACGGGGGGGTTTGGCACCTCGATGTCGGCTCGTCACATCCTGGGGCTGGAGAAGGTCCCAAGGGTTGGGCTGTTCGCCCATTAAAGTGGCACGCGAGCTGGGTTCAGAACGTCGTGAGACAGTTCGGTCTCTATCTACTGTGGGCGTTAGAAATTTGAGTGGATCTGACTCTAGTACGAGAGGACCGAGTTGGACCAACCGCTGGTGTATCTGTTGTTCCGCCAGGAGCACCGCAGAGTAGCTACGTTGGGAAGGGATAAGCGCTGAAAGCATATAAGCGCGAAACCCACCACAAGATGAGATTTCTTTTAAGGGTCGTGGAAGATGACCACGTTGATAGGCTATAGATGTAAAGGCAGTAATGTCAGAGTCAAGTAGTACTAATAACCCGTAAGCTTATTGTAGCCCCACCCAACCTCCCCAAAGGGGAGGAGTCAGGGTGGGGCGTAAAATTCTTTCTTTACCTAAAAAGGATTATAAACAAATTTGAATATTTATCTCAATATGTTAAAATATTAGCCATTAGGCAAAAGGCATAAGCCAAGAGTTTAATGGAAAAGCACAAACTAGTGGCTTATGGCTATTAGCTAATGCCTTTAAAATCTTAAGGTGGTTATTGCGGCGGGGCTCACCTCTTCCCATTTCGAACAGAGAAGTTAAGCCCGCCAGCGTCGATGGTACTGCATATTGTGGGAGAGTAGATCGCTGCCTTTCTTTATTCCAAAATAGTTGGAATCGACATAAAATTCCCCTGTAGATCAGGGGATTTTTTATCCTCGCAAAGTACAAAAGTTCCTAAATAGATTGAAAACCAAGAATTTTAAAATTTTTGAAAAAAAATAAGAAAACCCTTGGAAATACTAAAAGAAACACTATCTTTGCACCCGCTAAGACGAAAAGTCAAAAGCGAAAAAAAATAAGAATAAAAAGTTCATAGACATATTGGATTGACAGCACGTTTTAATAGAGATATTAAAACAATAAAATTTAAGAGAGTAAGAAAACTAGCATTCTTTGTCCACAATATTTAACCTTAGGGTTACAAAAGATATACGATGAAGAGTTTGATCCTGGCTCAGGATGAACGCTAGCGGCAGGCTTAACACATGCAAGTCGAGGGGTAGAAGGAGCTTGCTCCTTTGAGACCGGCGTACGGGTGCGTAACGCGTATGTAATCTACCTTGTACAGGGGGATAGCCCAGAGAAATTTGGATTAATACCCCATAGTATTATGATGTGGCCTCACATTATGATTAAAGTTCCAACGGTACAAGATGAGCATGCGTCCCATTAGCTAGATGGTAAGGTAACGGCTTACCATGGCCACGATGGGTAGGGGTCCTGAGAGGGAGATCCCCCACACTGGTACTGAGACACGGACCAGACTCCTACGGGAGGCAGCAGTGAGGAATATTGGGCAATGGTCGCAAGACTGACCCAGCCATGCCGCGTGCAGGATGACGCATCTATGGTGTGTAAACTGCTTTTGTACAGGAAGAAACACTCCCTTGCGAGGGAGCTTGACGGTACTGTAAGAATAAGGATCGGCTAACTCCGTGCCAGCAGCCGCGGTAATACGGAGGATCCAAGCGTTATCCGGAATCATTGGGTTTAAAGGGTCCGTAGGCGGTTTTATAAGTCAGTGGTGAAATCTGGTCGCTCAACGATCAAACGGCCATTGATACTGTAAGACTTGAATTACTTGGAAGTAACTAGAATATGTAGTGTAGCGGTGAAATGCTTAGAGATTACATGGAATACCAATTGCGAAGGCAGGTTACTACGAGTATATTGACGCTGATGGACGAAAGCGTGGGGAGCGAACAGGATTAGATACCCTGGTAGTCCACGCCGTAAACGATGGATACTAGCTGTTTGGGGCAACCTGAGTGGCTAAGCGAAAGTGATAAGTATCCCACCTGGGGAGTACGCTCGCAAGAGTGAAACTCAAAGGAATTGACGGGGGCCCGCACAAGCGGAGGAGCATGTGGTTTAATTCGATGATACGCGAGGAACCTTACCAAGGCTTAAATGGGAAACGACAGATTTGGAAACAGATCTTTCTTCGGACGTTTTTCAAGGTGCTGCATGGTTGTCGTCAGCTCGTGCCGTGAGGTGTCAGGTTAAGTCCTATAACGAGCGCAACCCCTGTTGTTAGTTGCCATCGAGTAAGGTCGGGAACTCTAACAAGACTGCCGGTGCAAACCGTGAGGAAGGTGGGGATGACGTCAAATCATCACGGCCCTTACGCCTTGGGCTACACACGTGCTACAATGGACGGTACAGAGAGCAGCCACTACGCAAGTAGGCGCGAATCTAAAAAACCGTTCTCAGTTCGGATCGGAGTCTGCAACTCGACTCCGTGAAGCTGGATTCGCTAGTAATCGCAGATCAGCCATGCTGCGGTGAATACGTTCCCGGGCCTTGTACACACCGCCCGTCAAGCCATGGAAGCTGGGGGTACCTGAAGTCGGTGACCGCAAGGAGCTGCCTAGGGTAAAACTGGTAACTAGGGCTAAGTCGTAACAAGGTAGCCGTACCGGAAGGTGCGGCTGGAACACCTCCTTTCTAGAGACAAAAAAAAAGGATGTGATTTAAAATTAAAATTAAATTAAAATCTTACTCTCGCTGTTAATTCAAAAAAAAGAAAAGGCTTAAAATACAGAGTCTCGTAGCTCAGCTGGTTAGAGTACTACACTGATAATGTAGGGGTCGGCAGTTCGAGTCTGCCCGGGACTACTATTTAAAGTTATAAAAAAGGAAATTCTAGAAGCGAATTTTGAATTATAAATTTTAAATGATGAATTTGAAAAATAATTCAAAAAAATAATTCAACATTCAAAATAGACAATGGGGGATTAGCTCAGCTGGCTAGAGCGCCTGCCTTGCACGCAGGAGGTCATCGGTTCGACTCCGATATTCTCCACAACAGCCCCTCCTAACCTCCCCAAAGGGGAGGAACATAGAGCAATCGGCTCTCCCCCTTCGGGGGAGCTGGAGGGGGCTCAAAGTTCATTGACATATTGAGATAAACATACAAACAAGTAGAAAGAACATCTTTAGTGATTAGTAAAAAAGCAATAGGCACTAGTGGCTTATGGCTATTGACTAATGGCTAAAATAATAAAGAAAACAATAAGCAAAATAAGGGCGTATGGGGAATGCCTAGGCTCTCAGAGGCGAAGAAGGACGTGATAAGCTGCGAAAAGCTGCGGGGATCGGCACATACGAATTGATCCGCAGATATCCCAATGGGGCAACCCACTATGTTGAAGACATAGTATCCGATAGGAGGCGAACCCGCTGAACTGAAACATCTAAGTAGGCGGAGGAGAAGAAAACAAAAGTGATTGCGTAAGTAGTGGCGAGCGAAAGCGCATTAGCCCAAACCGTTGTTGTTACGGCAATAACGGGGTTGTAGGACCACAATATTTCTTGTAAACTGAATTAGAATAACCTGGAAAGGTTAACCCAAGAGGGTGATAGTCCCGTATAAGTAAAGAATATAAAGAATAGTGTTATCCTGAGTAGGGCGGGGCACGTGAAACCCTGTCTGAATCTGGCGGGACCATCCGCTAAGGCTAAATACTCCTGAGAGACCGATAGTGAACCAGTACCGTGAGGGAAAGGTGAAAAGAACCGTGAATAACGGAGTGAAATAGAACCTGAAACCATACGCCTACAAGCGGTCGGAGCAGCATAATCTGTGACGGCGTGCCTTTTGCATAATGAGCCTACGAGTTACCGTTGCTGGCAAGGTTAAGTGATTAAGTCACGGATCCGTAGCGAAAGCGAGTCTGAATAGGGCGCGATTCAATCCAAGGGATTGAAAGCGTATTTATACGCTTAAGTCAGTAGTGGTAGACGCGAAACCGTGTGATCTACCCATGGACAGGATGAAGCTTTGTTAACCCAAAGTGGAGGTCCGAACCCGTTGACGTTGAAAAGTCTTGGGATGATCTGTGGGTAGGGGTGAAAGGCCAATCAAACTCGGAAATAGCTCGTACTCCCCGAAATGCATTTAGGTGCAGCGCTCAAGTTAAGTTATATAGAGGTAGAGCTACTGATTGGATGCGGGGGCTTCACCGCCTACCAATTCCTGACAAACTCCGAATGCTATATAATATATTGAGCAGTGAGGGCTTGGGTGCTAAGGTCCAAGTCCGAGAGGGAAAGAACCCAGACCATCAGCTAAGGTCCCCAAATGTATGCTAAGTTGAACAAACGCGGTTTGATTGCATCGACAGCTAGGATGTTGGCTTGGAAGCAGCCATTCATTTAAAGAGTGCGTAACAGCTCACTAGTCGAGCGATCGAGCATGGATAATAATCGGGCATAAGCATACTACCGAAGCTATGGATTTGTACTAAGTACAAGTGGTAGGGGAGCATTCTAACATCGCCGAAGGTATCTTGTGAGAGGTGCTGGAGAGGTTAGAAAAGAAAATGTAGGCATAAGTAACGATAAGGGGTGCGAGAAACACCCCCGCCGAAAAACTAAGGTTTCCGCAGCTATGCTAATCAGCTGCGGGTTAGTCGGGTCCTAAGGCAAATCCGAAAGGAGTAGTCGATGGCCAACGGGTTAATATTCCCGTACTAGTTATAATTGTGATGGAGTGACGCAGTGGTGAAAGTACCGCGAACTGACGGAATAGTTCGTTAAAGCACTTAGCTAAAGGCCCGGTAGGCAAATCCGCTGGGACTGGTGAAATGCGATAGTACTCGGATTCTTCGGATGAAGGGATAGTGTACCTAAAGGCTGCCAAGAAAACCTTCTAAACATAGATTATAAGTACCCGTACCGTAAACCGACACAGGTAGTTGAGGAGAGTATCCTAAGGCGCTCGAGAGATTCATGGCTAAGGAATTAGGCAAAATAGACCTGTAACTTCGGGAGAAAGGTCGCCAGCGCAAGCTGGCCGCAGTGAAAAGGTCCAGGCGACTGTTTATCAAAAACACAGGGCTCTGCAAAATCGTAAGATGACGTATAGGGCCTGACACCTGCCCGGTGCTGGAAGGTTAAGAGGAGATGTTATCTTCGGAGAAGCATTGAATTGAAGCCCCAGTAAACGGCGGCCGTAACTATAACGGTCCTAAGGTAGCGAAATTCCTTGTCGGGTAAGTTCCGACCTGCACGAATGGTGTAACGATCTGGACACTGTCTCAGCCATGAGCTCGGTGAAATTGTAGTATCGGTGAAGATGCCGATTACCCGCAGTGGGACGAAAAGACCCTGTGCACCTTTACTATAGCTTAGTATTGGTCTTGGATAAGTGATGTGTAGGATAGGTGGGAGACTGTGAAATGGCGTCGCCAGGCGTTGTGGAGTCATTGTTGAAATACCACCCTTTGCTTATCTGAGGTCTAACTCCTAAAAAAGGAGGACATTGCTTGGTGGGTAGTTTGACTGGGGTGGTCGCCTCCAAAAGAGTAACGGAGGCTTCTAAAGGTTCCCTCAGCACGCTTGGTAACCGTGCGTAGAGTGCAATGGCAAAAGGGAGCTTGACTGAGAGACATACAGGTCGATCAGGTACGAAAGTAGAGCATAGTGATCCGGTGGTTCCGCATGGAAGGGCCATCGCTCAAAGGATAAAAGGTACGCCGGGGATAACAGGCTGATCTCCCCCAAGAGCTCACATCGACGGGGGGGTTTGGCACCTCGATGTCGGCTCGTCACATCCTGGGGCTGGAGAAGGTCCCAAGGGTTGGGCTGTTCGCCCATTAAAGTGGCACGCGAGCTGGGTTCAGAACGTCGTGAGACAGTTCGGTCTCTATCTACTGTGGGCGTTAGAAATTTGAGTGGATCTGACTCTAGTACGAGAGGACCGAGTTGGACCAACCGCTGGTGTATCTGTTGTTCCGCCAGGAGCACCGCAGAGTAGCTACGTTGGGAAGGGATAAGCGCTGAAAGCATATAAGCGCGAAACCCACCACAAGATGAGATTTCTTTTAAGGGTCGTGGAAGATGACCACGTTGATAGGCTATAGATGTAAAGGCAGTAATGTCAGAGTCAAGTAGTACTAATAACCCGTAAGCTTATTGTAGCCCCACCCAACCTCCCCAAAGGGGAGGAGTCAGGGTGGGGCGTAAAATTCTTTCTTTACCTAAAAAGGATTATAAACAAATTTGAATATTTATCTCAATATGTTAAAATATTAGCCATTAGGCAAAAGGCATAAGCCAAGAGTTTAATGGAAAAGCACAAACTAGTGGCTTATGGCTATTAGCTAATGCCTTTAAAATCTTAAGGTGGTTATTGCGGCGGGGCTCACCTCTTCCCATTTCGAACAGAGAAGTTAAGCCCGCCAGCGTCGATGGTACTGCATATTGTGGGAGAGTAGATCGCTGCCTTTCTTTAAAACCCTTCATCTATACGATGAGGGGTTTTTCTTTTATAGAAATTGTTAATGGAATACCGCAATCACCGCGTGAGCGGGCGTAGCAAGCTACCGTGTAGCGCGAAGCACGCGACCCGCCTTTAGGTTGGTTTGCGCCAAGGGCTATAGTGAATGTTGATTGAGGCGGGGCACGCCAAAAAAATAGCTTTTGAAGTATAAAATGGCTATATTTGCAGACTTTTTAAAAATAATTAACCATGAAAGCAGGTATTGTAGGCTTACCGAATGTAGGAAAATCGACTTTATTCAATTGTTTGTCGAATGCGAAGGCACAGAGTGCTAATTTTCCGTTTTGTACGATTGAACCGAATATTGGGGTGGTGAATGTGCCAGATCCTCGTTTGGAAAAATTAGAAGAATTGGTTAATCCAGAGCGTGTGTTGCCTGCTACTGTTGAGATTGTGGATATTGCTGGATTGGTGAAGGGAGCTAGTAAAGGTGAAGGTTTAGGAAATCAATTTTTAGGTAATATTCGCGAGTGTAATGCGATTATTCATGTGTTGCGTTGTTTTGACAATGATAATATTGTGCATGTGGATGGTAATGTGAATCCGATTCGTGATAAGGAGACGATTGATATTGAGTTGCAATTGAAAGATTTAGAAACGGTTGAAAAGCGTTTGGATAAGGCTAAAAAGACGGCTAAATCGGGTAATAAGGAAGCTATTGTTGAGGCGGATTTATTAGAGCGTATTAAGGCTGTTTTGTTAGAAGGTAAATCAGCTCGTGTGATTGAGCCTAAGAATCAGGATGAGGAAGATTGTTTGAATGGGATTCAGTTGATTACGTCTAAGCCTGTATTGTATGTTTGTAACGTGGATGAATCGTCTGCGGCAACGGGTAATGTGTATGTGGAACAGGTAAAGGAGTTGGTGAAGGATGAGAATGCTCAGGTAATTGTATTGGCTGTTGCTACGGAGGCAGATATCACGGAATTGGAAACGTATGAGGAACGTCAGATGTTTTTGGGAGATATGGGCTTGGAAGAACCTGGTGTTTCTAAATTAATTCGTTCGGCTTATAAGTTGTTGAATTTGCAAACGTATTTTACTGCGGGTGTGAAGGAGGTTCGTGCTTGGACTATCAAAATTGGTGATACGGCTCCGAAAGCGGCTGGTGTAATTCATACGGATTTTGAGAAAGGGTTTATCCGTGCGGAGGTTATTGCTTATGAAGATTATGTGGCTTTTGGTTCTGAGGCTAAGGTTAAGGAGGCTGGTAAGTTGCGTGTGGAAGGTAAGGAGTATATTGTGAAGGATGGTGATGTAATGCACTTTAGATTTAATGTATAACGTGTTATTAACGATATAAAAATAGGGGTCGTTGATATTGGGAACAGTAATTATAATAAATTGGAAAATGGTCACAGAGATTTATCTATTGAAGAGTTACAAAAATTAGCAAAGCTTTTTAATCTTACAGCGGATCAGATTTTAAATTACGAAAATATTATTCCTGAAGAAGTGACTATAACGGATAAACCAGACTTTGAAAAACTTCATTTGATTAATCAATTAGATGAGGAAGATAAGACGACTATTTTTAAAATAGTAGACACTATGCTTACTAAAAAGAAGTTTAAGGATTTCTTTAATAAAAATGTAGTCTCTTTATAAAATATCAAAAGCACCCTTTTGTAGAGTGCTTTTGTCTTATTTATATTTCCACAAAGCTCGAAACGTTTGCGGAGCATGTTCGTCTTAAAAAAATTATTGTCAGACTTTGAGAGTAAAGACAAACAATGTTTACTACTTACCGTAGATAATTTTATTAAAGCTACTAAATTGAATAGCTTGTAAAAAGATTAAAACCCTCATTTGAGGGTTTTATTTTTTAATGTACTTCTATATCAAAAGAAAGGGTATCTATAAAAACAGGGGTAACTTTATCTTTAAATTCGTATTTAACGATACTTTGTATTGTATTTTTACCTTTTTTAGTAAGAACTTCTTCTACATTCCATTGGCAAGGTTCTATATGCTTTAAAGTTCGTTTGACTTTTGAATTATCAACGCTTATATTTTCTATTTTTATACTACGTTTGGCGTTGGGGATATTGGCTATTAAATATTTATGTATTAAAGTATCACCGACTTTTAAATATTGATTTTCTTTAATTTTAAAAAAATCTTTATTTAATAATTTT
Organism: Flavobacterium davisii; assembly: GCF_042182265.1. Lineage (NCBI taxonomy): Bacteria > Pseudomonadati > Bacteroidota > Flavobacteriia > Flavobacteriales > Flavobacteriaceae > Flavobacterium > Flavobacterium davisii. The sequence goes on along the minus strand of NZ_CP097869.1, from coordinate 215,603 downwards.
AGTTGATAAATTTCAATTATTGATTTTCCTTGTATATTTTTTATTTTACCATTTTCCTTGAAAAGAATACTAAAAGTAGGTTTTCCATAGTCATCAAATAACCCATAATCGTATAAAGTATATCGCTTTTCTTTACCATTATAATAATATTCTTTGCTTTCTAAAGTTATTTTACTACTTTTTCGATAGTGTATTGATTTCAATTTTCCATTATCATAGTAATATTTGCATTTCCCTTGAATATCACCATTAGTAAAATTACCCTCAGCAATTTTTATTCCTTGATTATTATAGTTTATAAACTTTCCTTGAAAAATGGTATCCCCATTTTTAAGAATATATTCATTTGTACCAATCAATTTACCTTGTTTGTCAAACTCTTTTAACAAATAAGTATTCTTTTTTTCTTGCAAAAAAAGAATGTAAAAAATAACAAGTAGTATTGCAAAGATTAGTATGAAAATAATTCTTTTTCTATTTTTCTCCATCCTTTTTAGCTCTTACTGATTCTTTAATAAGTTTACCTCTTTTATCATATTCAAGAATTCTTATAGAATCTACTTTAGGTTCTTTTTCTCCTTTATTAGCTTCTTTCAAATCACTATAGGCTCCTTTAGTGGAGTATCCTGCATCAATAGAACTACCTATATTATCAATAGCGTCTATAATTCTGTTAGGATGACCTAATAATCCATCTCCAATTGATTGTAATCCATTTGTTGATAATCCAAAAATGTCAATATCCATATCTTCAACTTTTTCAGCGTAATTAGCTGTTTCCAGACCACGTTTTACCGCAGGATCATTTTTTTCTTTATTGATAAAATTAATTCCTCTTTTAAAATGTCCTTTAGAATTACCTTGTAATTTGTCATTTTTTTCTTGAGGGATAGATAGTATTAAATTATCTAATTTTTCAGCTATACTTTTAATGGGTTCAATGACATCTTTATTAAATTTGTTAACCTTGTAACTTGAAAAATCATCTTTTAAAGTTTGTTTTACTTCTCTCCAAAAGTTTTTCAACCATTTTGGAGGATTTGGAGCTTTCCCATCGGGATCGATCAAAACTAAAGGATTATTAAGACAATAATTATAAGGTGAAGCATTGGGGAACTTCTCCGCTAGTGGGTCAGTACTTAACCACAACTGCACGATTTTTGCCTCGTGCGAGTGAATGGTTTTTAATTTTGGTTGGTATGTCAGCTGTAAAGATCCCATTGTTTCAAAGATAAATTTTTATTTTCAATTGAAAAAAAAGAATTTATTTTTATCTATTATGCTCTCTTTTTTTGGAAGAGAGCCATTTTTTATTTTCAATTGAAAAAAAAAGCTTCTTGGCTCTTTTCCCAAAAAAGAGAGCCAACAACCGAAGGGCGTTAGTATGCGGTTCAACAACGAACACCCCCAAGCACCGCAGGGAAGTAAAAAAGGCGTTAAGCGGTTAGTGGTATAAAAAAGCCGTTTTAGTTACCGAGGAGCGAAGAGGCGGTGTTGCGGCAATGTGCCGAAGCCTGCGACACACAATGCGGACGAGGAGGAACGAGGAGGAGCAATGTGGCGCAGTGTGCTGAAAGCATAGCCCTGAAGCGTAACGGAGTGAAGCAAATCTAATGGGCAGTAGCTTTGCTACACCTTGCAGGGCGTACTGAGGGCGCAGGGAGCAACCGCCATATTAACAAGGGGCGACAGATGCAAAGACGGCTTAACGTTGGATGGAGCCTTGGGAGCGGTCTTGCAGATGTAGTAGCCCCGACGAACGCAGGAAGTGAACGTGTGAAGACTGGGAACGAAGACAACAAAAAAAGAGCTGCTTTTTTTCTAAGCTGCTCTTTTTTTTGGTGGCGAGTGGACTGTGGAACGGAGGCTTTTTCAGCCGACTGGAACAGCCCAGCGGAACAAAGAGAACGACCGGAGGGAGACCTTTTGATTGCTGTTCTTTTGTTTGAAATTTATATTATTTTAATTGATATAAATAACCGATTTTTTTATGTGTAGAAACGAGGATTATCTTATCCATTTTTAAAAGAATTTTGATGATTCTTGCTGTTTGGGTTTTCTTATAATGGATGATTTGACTAATATTTTTTGCTGTTAAAATTTGGTCTTCTTTTGTGTTGTTTTTTAAGATTTGATAGATTTCTTTTGCTGTTTGTTCTTCTGTACGATAACTTCTTAAAACCATGATTTCCAATAGATTTAAACTCGCTACAATGTCTTCTCTTGTAGTAACAAATTTTTGTTTTTCCATTGCTCGATGTTTTTGATTGATTAATGTAATATAATGCGTTAATAGTTTGTAGTAATACTGATATTCTGATGGGTATTTGTCTAAAACTACTTTGTAAAAGGGATTGATGGTTTCTTCTTTAGGAAAAATTTGGTGTAAGATTTCAATTAAATATAAGAGTAAATGATTAGTGTAACTACGACCTTTTTTACCTGTATGATTGTTTTGCTTACTCATTTTTTTGGGATTTGGGACAATAGCCTTTTTTTTAAACATAATCAGTTGAAAATAAAAAGAATAATGATTATTTAATTGTCCCAAGATTGTCCCACATTGTCCCTAACCTTTGTCATAACTTACTTCTCTTTCTGATGTTTTAGTTCCTGTATCTGATTCATTAAGAAGTCTTTAATCTCACTTCGTAACTTTTGATGGTTGTCCCAATAATCAATTACATATTTTTGTAATCGTAAATTTCCTCCATATTTTATAGTAATGTATTCTAAGTCAACCAATTGTATCATAAATCGTGAACATTGACTTTTGCTAATATTAAATTCTTGTCTTATTTCTCTTTGGGTAAATTCTTTGTTTTGGTTTTTTAAATATTTCTTTAATCGTTCAAAAAATTGTCTTAAACTGCCATCGAGTTCATCCACTTTGAGTATTATACTTTCAAAAAGTACTTCGGTTGCTTGTTCTATGTCTTCGATTTCGGTGATTAGAGCCTCCCCAACCCCTCCAAAGGAGGGACTTTTAACTATTTGACGTTGATACTGATTTAAGAAGGTTACTTGTTTGATAACGGCTTGATACATTTCATTTAATCGTCTTATTTTATGTACTTTCTCTGGTAGGTGTAATTGGGTGGCGTACGGATTAATGACTTCATATATCTTTAAATTTCTAACGATACTTTGTATAAATCCTATTGCTTTTTGACTTTCGTTTGGGTCTATTTCTCCTGCGTTTCGTTTGTTTTGGTATTCGATTATTTTGGCGGTTTGTTCCTTGCTCTCGTCAACGGCTATTAAAAAACTTCTGCTCATATTATCCTCGTAGGTTTCGCCTTTGGTGGTGGCTGATAGACTGGAGAACTGACCTTTTACTATTTTATGAGAAGATTTATTATTTCCTTTTTTGTCTTTGATAGTTACGGAGCTTCTTAAAACTTGATTGCTTATAAATTCTCGCAGTGCATATAGTGCATCTTCTTTTAAACCGTCTAAATCTTCAATGATGATTACTTTTTGGAATAAATCAAACTCGCCCCAGTTGTATAAACTGCTTTCGGTAATTCGTGTAAAACGCAATACATCTTCTGGTGGCATAAGGTCTGCAATTCGGTTTATAATATGTGTTTTTCCGCTACCGCTGGATCCTTGTACGAGTGCGTGTAAGGGGCTTTTGTTTAAATAACTGATGATGATTAAAAAGAGTAACATTCGGCTGTTTTCTTCGCCTACTATGCCTGCTTTTCCGATTTCTATATTTAAGTTTTTGAGTAGATGTTTTCGTTTTAGGAAGTTAAGCCCCCCAACCCCCGAAGGGGGCGTTTCTAACTTTGTGGATAATTCCTCCTTTTTATTTTCCTCTGAAAAAGAAAGGTTTTCTGTCGGTTTTTGGCTATTGCTTAATGGCTTTCTTTTGTCTAAAAGTTCAATAAATATTTCTTCATTGTGTAGTTGTAGTGTTTCGTTGATGTCTTTGTTTATGGGTTCTAACACACTTATTTTTATTGTTGGTAGTAATTCAAGTAAGACTTGTGAATAATTCGTTGTCGCCGTGCGACCTGCTGTATCATTGTCAAAAGCAAAGATGATTTCTTCTAGTTGTTTGAGTGCTGTAATGGCTTTGATATGTTCTTCAGTTAGTCCGTTGGTTCCATAACAGGCTAAAGCCCCCCAACCTCCAAAGGGGGAGTTTGTAGAATCTTCTTGATTTTGCTGGATTTGTAAGGATTGTATCAAACTTGCACAGTCAATAATACTTTCGGTTAAGATGATTTTTTTAGTATTTACATGGGGATAATTGGGGTATAAACCTTGTCTATTTTTTAGATAAAAATGTTTGCTTTCTTTCTCATTTAATGTACTTCTAAAGTATAAACCCACTACTTTATTTTCTCTGTTTTTTAAAGCAAAAACAATACACCATTTGCCAAAAACGTTGTAAGCGGTTTCTCCTGTTCTGCCTTTGTTTCCTTTATCAATTAGTAAACCATATTCTAAACATTGATTTATTAATTTTTCTTCTCTTCTTGCGCCGTGATGGAACTGCCCACCATTGTAACCAACTTCTATTTTTTTATTGTCTAAACTTCTGCTTTGTAGATATTCTTTTGCTGGTTTACTGTTGCTAATGGCATTTTTAAAATACTGGTACATATTGCCCAAAAATTGTTCTCGTGATAAATCTTGCTGATACCTTTCGTTTTTGTTGGGTTCTTTGTGTCCTAAAATCTCAACCGCTTTGTTAATGGCTTCGTGTTTTGTGCAGTTTTCTTTATGCAGTATAAAATCAATCACATCGATACTTTTGCCGTGAGTTTTGCAATTGGAACTAAAACAGTACGCCGTTTGTGTTTTGTAATACACTTGAAAACTTGGGGTTTTATCTTCGTGGAACGGACAGTTTAAACGACTTTGTTTGTCGGTTTTTAATCCGTAGTAGTGCAATACGTTTGTTATGGTTAATTTTTCTTTGATGTCTTGGATTTCCATTGTTGATAATTTATTTTGTTATCATTTAAGAACAAAATAAATCATAAAAGATAAACTATACAAGAATCATAATCTTTATTTTATTAACAAAGTGATAAACAAAATATTTCATTCATTATCTTTGTTGATAATTATAGCACATATTATACTCTAATTAGATAACAAAATGAGCACTTTAGGAGAAAGAATACAGCAATTGCGTAAAGCAAATAATATAACCCAGCAAGATTTAGGGAGCAAGATAAATATTTCGCATCCTCAAATTGTTAGGTATGAAACTAAAGGAGTACAACCGCCTGCCGATGTTTTAAACAAATTAGCTGAAGTATTTGGTGTGTCTATTGATTACCTTGTAAATGGTAATACCAATGAAAAAGCCCAACAAACGCTTAAAGATGCCGAGCTTATAAAAGAATTTCAAAAGATTGAAGAACTACCACAAGAAGAAAAAAACACTATCCTTAAAGTAATTTCTGCTTATATAAGAGATTTTAAAACTAAACAATCATATACTTTGTAAAAACAATAAACCCCGAGTGTTGGCTCGGGGTTTATTGTTTTCTAATTGACTTTTTTTCTATTACAAATAAAATGAGAACACAAAAAACTTACTATTGCTATTACCAACATTAAAATCACCAATCTACTTGTTAGACCAAAAAAGATAAGGCTAAATATTAAATAAGAAGTCAATAAAACAATAGTATAAAGTAATCTAGCTTTTTTCAAAAAAAACAATAATATTGATAAAATAAAACTAAAAAGTAAGAAGATATAAAATGAATATTTTAGAGATATTCCTGTATTTAAATCTAATCTAATCAACTCATATTGCTTTAATAATTCCAAAAGTAGTTCATATAATAATATATATATAACGATTTGCAATACTGGTTGTTTTATCCAAATAGGAATTTTCATAATCTACTAATTTTAAATTATAAACCGTAAGCTTTAGCTTCTGCTTCTGTTACAGGCTTAGTTATATTTCTACCATTAGCACCATTAGCAGCACCTCTTAAAATAAAATAATTATCATATGTATTAGAGTTATCTGTCTTGCCTCCAAAAAGTTTACCTTCCCCATATTCTTTTCCTTTTTGAACAGTCTCTCTGATAGCTTGATAGCCACTCCTTCCTTCTTCTTTCATATCTGTAGCATAATCAACAGCAAATGGAATTTGCCCTATTGCATCAGCCCAATACGGTGTTTTATCTACAGTAACAAGTAAAAATCCATCCGCACCATCTTCAGAAGCTTTCCAATCACCAGAACCTCCTTGCCTGTAAGAAATCATCCATCTATCTTCGTGAGCAAAATCTAAAACTTCCTGACTAGTAAAGTGTTTTACTTTGTCTGTTGTAGACAATGCTTTAGTTTGAGATTTCATAGGCATATAATTATCTGCTAATGGCTCGAACCATTGAGTACCTGTTTTGTATAATTGTGCAACTGTCATTTTGGTTACAGCTTTTTTTCCATCATCTAAAGTAAATAAAGCTTTGCCGTCTTTCGTGGTTACTATTATGTCTGATGGAGCTCTTCCGTCTGGGTCTATAAAACGAAGTGGATTATTGAATACGAAGCTATACGGTGATTGGTCTGGGAACTTCTCCGCTAGTGGGTCAGTACTTAACCACAACTGCACGACTTTTGCCTCGTGCGAGTGAATGGTTTTTAATTTTGGTTGGTATGTCAGCTGTAAAGATCCCATTGTTTCAAAGATAAATTTTTATTTTCAATTGAAAAAAAAGAATTTATTTTTATCTATTATGCTCTCTTTTTTTGGAAGAGAGCCATTTTTTATTTTCAATTGAAAAAAAAAGCTTCTTGGCTCTTTTCCCAAAAAAGAGAGCCAACAACCGAAGGGCGTTAGTATGCGGTTCAACAACGAACACCCCCAAGCACCGCAGGGAAGTAAAAAAGGCGTTAAGCGGTTAGAGGTATAAAAAAGCCGTTTTACTGACCGAGGAGCGAAGAGGCGGTGTTGCGGCAATGTGCCGAAGCCTGCGACACACAATGCGGACGAGGAGGCACGAGGAGGAGCAATGTGGCGCAGTGTGCTGAAAGCATAGCCCTGAAGCGTAACGGAGTGAAGCAAATCTAATGGGCAGTAGCTTTGCTACACCTTGCAGGGCGTACTGAGGGCGCAGGGAGCAACCGCCATATTAACAAGGGGCGACAGATGCAAAGACGGCTTTGGGTTGGATGGAGCCTTGGGAGCGGTCTTGCAGATGTAGTAGCCCCGACGAACGCAGGAAGTGAACGTGTGAAGACTGGGAACGAAGCAAAAAAAATATAACTGCTCTTTTTTCGGAGCTGTTATATTTTTATTTGCGAGAGGACTGTGGAACGGAGGCTTTTTCAGCCGACTGGAACAGCCCAGCGGAACAAAGAGAACGACCGGAGGGAGACCTTTTGATTGCTGTTCTTTTGTTTGAAATTTATATTATTTTAATTGATATAAATAACCGATTTTTTTATGTGTAGAAACGAGGATTATCTTATCCATTTTTAAAAGAATTTTGATGATTCTTGCTGTTTGGGTTTTCTTATAATGGATGATTTGACTAATATTTTTTGCTGTTAAAATTTGGTCTTCTTTTGTGTTGTTTTTTAAGATTTGATAGATTTCTTTTGCTGTTTGTTCTTCTGTACGATAACTTCTTAAAACCATGATTTCCAATAAATTTAAACTCGCTACAATATCTTCTCTTGTAGTAACAAATTTTTGTTTTTCCATTGCTCGATGTTTTTGATTGATTAATGTAATATAATGCGTTAATAGTTTGTAGTAATACTGATATTCTGATGGGTATTTGTCTAAAACTACTTTGTAAAATGGATTGATGGTTTCTTCTTTAGGAAAAATTTGGTGTAAGATTTCAATTAAATATAAGAGTAAATCATTAGTGTAACTACGACCTTTTTTACCTGTATGATTGTTTTGCTTACTCATTTTTTTGGGATTTGGGACAATAGCCTTTTTTTAAACATAATCAGTTGAAAATAAAAAGAATAACAATTATTTAATTGTCCCAAGATTGTCCCACATTGTCCCTAACCTTTGTCATAACTTACTTCTCTTTCTGATGTTTTAGTTCCTGTATCTGATTCATTAAGAAGTCTTTAATCTCACTTCGTAACTTTTGATGGTTGTCCCAATAATCAATTACATATTTTTGAAGTTTTAAATTACCTCCATTTTTTATAGTAATGTATTCTAAGTCAACTAATTGTATCATAAATCGTGAACATTGACTTTTGCTAATATTTAACTCCTGTCTGATTTCTCTTTGGCTAAACTCTTGGTTTTTATCTTTTAAATACTTCTTTATTTTCTCAAAAAATTGTCTTAAACTGCCATCGAGTTCATCCACTTTTAAAATGATACTTTCAAAAAGTACTTCGGTTGCTTGTTCTATGTCTTCGATTTCGGTGATTAGAGCCTCCCCAACCCCTCCAAAGGAGGGACTTTTAACTATTTGACGTTGATACTGATTTAAGAAGGTTACTTGTTTGATAACGGCTTGATACATTTCGTTTAATCGTCTTATTTTATGTACTTTCTCTGGTAGGTGTAATTGGGTGGCGTAGGGATTAATGACTTCATATACCTTTAAATTTCTAACGATACTTTGTATAAAATGGATTGCTTTTTGACTTTCGTTTGGGTCTATTTCTCCTGCGTTTCGTTTGTTTTGGTAGTCGATTATTTTGGCGGTTTGTTCCTTGCTCTCGTCAACGGCTATTAAAAAACTTCGGCTCATATTGTCCTCGTAGGTTTCGCCTTTGGTGGTGGCTGATAGACTGCTAAATTGTCCTTTTACTATTTTATGAGAAGATTTATTATTCCCTTTTTTGTCTTTGATAGTTACACTACTTCTTAACACTTGATTGCTTATAAATTCTCGCAGTGCATATAGTGCATCTTCTTTTAAACCGTCTAAATCTTCAATGATGATTACTTTTTGGAATAAATCAAACTCGCCCCAGTTGTATAAACTGCTTTCGGTAATTCGTGTAAAACGCAATACATCTTCTGGTGGCATAAGGTCTGCAATTCGGTTTATAATATGTGTTTTTCCGCTACCGCTGGATCCTTGTACGAGTGCGTGTAAGGGGCTTTTGTTTAAATAACTGATGATGATTAAAAAGAGTAACATTCGGCTGTTTTCTTCGCCTACTATGCCTGCTTTTCCGATTTCTATATTTAAGTTTTTGAGTAGATGTTTTCGTTTTAGGAAGTTAAGCCCCCCAACCCCCGAAGGGGGCGTTTCTAACTTTGTGGATAATTCCTCCTTTTTATTTTCCTCTGAAAAAGAAAGGTTTTCTGTCGGTTTTTGGCTATTGCTTAATGGCTTTCTTTTGTCTAAAAGTTCAATAAATATTTCTTCATTGTGTAGTTGTAGTGTTTCGTTGATGTCTTTGTTTATGGGTTCTAACACACTTATTTTTATTGTTGGTAGTAATTCAAGTAAGACTTGTGAATAATTCGTTGTCGCCGTGCGACCTGCTGTATCATTGTCAAAAGCAAAGATGATTTCTTCTAGTTGTTTGAGTGCTGTAATGGCTTTGATATGTTCTTCAGTTAGTCCGTTGGTTCCATAACAGGCTAAAGTCCCCCAACCCCCAAAGGGGGAGTTTGTAGAATCTTCTTGATTTTGCTGGATTTGTAAGGATTGTATCAAACTTGCACAGTCAATAATACTTTCGGTTAAGATGATTTTTTTAGTATTTATATGGGGATAATTGGGGTATAAACCTTGTCTATTTTTTAGATAAAAATGTTTGCTTTCTTTCTCATTTAATGTACTTCTAAAGTATAAACCCACTACTTTATTTTCTCTGTTTTTTAAAGCAAAAACAATACACCATTTGCCAAAAACGTTGTAAGCGGTTTCTCCTGTTCTGCCTTTGTTTCCTTTATCAATTAGTAAACCATATTCTAAACATTGATTTATTAATTTTTCTTCTCTTCTTGCGCCGTGATGGAACTGCCCACCATTGTAACCAACTTCTATTTTTTTATTGTCTAAACTTCTGCTTTGTAGATATTCTTTTGCTGGTTTACTGTTGCTAATGGCATTTTTAAAATACTGGTACATATTGCCCAAAAATTGTTCTCGTGATAAATCTTGCTGATACCTTTCGTTTTTGTTGGGTTCTTTGTGTCCTAAAATCTCAACCGCTTTGTTAATGGCTTCGTGTTTTGTGCAGTTTTCTTTATGCAGTATAAAATCAATCACATCGATACTTTTGCCGTGAGTTTTGCAATTGGAACTAAAACAGTACGCCGTTTGTGTTTTGTAATACACTTGAAAACTTGGGGTTTTATCTTCGTGGAACGGACAGTTTAAACGACTTTGTTTGTCGGTTTTTAATCCGTAGTAGTGCAATACGTTTGTTATGGTTAATTTTTCTTTGATGTCTTGGATTTCCATTGTTGATAATTTATTTTGTTATCATTTAGGAACAAAGTAAATCATAAAAGATAAACTACACAAGAATCATAATCTTTATTTTATTAACAAAGCGATAAACAAAATCTTTCATTCACTATCTTTGTTGATAATTATAGCATATATTATACTCTAATTAGATAACAAAATGAGCACTTTAGGAGAAAGAATACAGCAATTGCGTAAAGCAAATAATATAACCCAGCAAGATTTAGGAAGCAAGATAAATATTTCGCATCCTCAAATTGTTAGGTATGAAACTAAAGGGGTACAACCGCCTGCCGATGTTTTAAATAAATTAGCTGAAGTTTTTGGCGTGTCTATTGATTACCTTGTTAATGGTAACACCAATGAAAAAGCCCAACAAACGCTTAAAGATGCCGAGCTTATAAAAGAATTTCAAAAGATTGAAGAACTACCCCAAGAAGAAAAAAACACTATCCTTAAAGTAATTTCTGCCTACATACGAGATTTTAAAACTAAACAATCTTATACTTTGTAAAAACAATAAACCCCGAGTGTTGGCTCGAGGTTTGGTATATTTAATGGTATTTAGATTATTTAAATCTTTGATAATCTTCCCATTTTTTCGTATCCGAATAGTAAGTTTTTACATCCTCACTAGATTTTGCAAACCAAACAATGTAGTTTGTGGTATCTCTTTTTTCATAATACAATGGAGGGTTATTCTCATCTATTATTTCTATTCCAATATCGGTCAGTGAACTAGGCAATTTTTTATATTTTACCCTATACTTTTCAACTTTTTCAATAATCTCATTCCCTTGAGACATTAATCTATTCTCTTTTTCATTCTTTAAATAAATAAACCAAAAGAAAAATAAAAAAGATAGTATCAAAACAAATATTAAACTTACTTTTTTTATCATAATTTATTGATTTGTTTTTGTATAAACTCCTTCTGTAGTATGATTTGTTCTAGTTGGCTTACTCAAGTTTGCATCTGTTGTGGGCAATGTAGAATAATTCGGTGCATTTTGCGGTTTAGTAGCCCCCATTGTGTTTAAATAATTTTGAAGTTGCTCCCCTAAAGTCATTTCACTATTTGGATTGTAATAATTAGCTCCAAAATCAGCACCCCACTTATCACTAGGTAAATCTTCATAACTATATGCTGAATGACGTGCCACCAATCTATCCGACATCTCTTGACGATAACCATCTTGTACAGCTTCACCAATTGGATCCATATTAGCTACTTTAATAATTCCCATTTGTGTACCACTTTCAAGATGTTTAAATCCATCACTATCCATTTGAGCTTGTGCGTTTTCCTTTTGCATTTTATAATCATATGCTCTACCCGCATAAAACATAAAATGAGACATATCAAGCCATCCAACTCTTTCAGTGTAAATGTATTTATCTTTACTTGTATTAAAAGGATTAGTCGTCATAGGTTCTGGGCGCATATGTGACCAATTCCATTCTGTCTTACCTAATCTCATCATAGCGTCGTGACCTTGACTTCCTTTCAATGTTCCCATTTTTGACCTTGTATTGTTTAAGAATGCGACAAATCCTTGAGAAGTTCCTGCTTGTGGTTTTATTGGTTCACGACCGTCAGGGTCGGTCAAATTGATTGGATTATTTAGTGTATAACTATACGGAGACCAAGCTGGGAACTTCTCCGCTAGTGGGTCAGTACTTAACCACAACTGTACGACTTTTGCCTCGTGCGAGTGAATGGTTTTTAATTTTGGTTGGTATGTCAGCTGTAAAGATCCCATTGTTTCAAAGATAAATTTTTATTTTCAATTGAAAAAAAAGAATTTATTTTTATCTATTATGCTCTCTTTTTTTGGAAGAGAGCCATTTTTTATTTTCAATTGAAAAAAAAGCTTCTTGGCTCTTTTCCCAAAAAAGAGAGCCAACAACCGAAGGGCGTTAGTATGCGGTTCAACAATAAACACCCCCAAGCACCGCAGGGAAGTAAAAAAGGCGTTAAGCGGTTAGTGGTATAAAAAAGCCGTTTTACTGACCGAGGAGCGAAGAGGCGGTGTTGCGGCAATGTGCCGAAGCCTGCGACACACAATGCGGACGAGGAGGTACGAGGAGGAGCAATGTGGGGCAGTGTGCTGAAAGCATAGCCCTGAAGCGTAACGGAGTGAAGCAAATCTAATGGACAGTAGCTTTGCTACACCTTGCAGGGCGTACTGAGGGCGCAGGGAGCAACCGCCATATTAACAAGGGGCGACAGATGCAAAGACGGCTTTGGGTTGGATGGAGCCTTGGGAGCGGTCTTGCAGATGTAGTAGCCCCGACGAACGCAGGAAGTGAACGTGTGAAGACTGGGAACGAAGCAAAAAAAATATAACTGCTCTTTTTTCGGAGCTGTTATATTTTTATTTGCGAGAGGACTGTGGAACGGAGGCTTTTTCAGCCGACTGGAACAGCCCAGCGGAACAAAGAGAACGACCGGAGGGAGACCTTTTGATTGCCTTTCTTTTAATTGTTATTTATCTGATTGGATGATAATTATTAACGGCGTTTTGTAGTAGTTCAAATTCTGTTTGTTTGTATTGGATTGTGGTACTTGCCCTGCGATGTCCGCTAAAAACTTGTACTATTCTTGTATCGTTTTCTTTCTTCAGTAAGTTGGCTATAACGCTTTGTCTTATCCTAATTGGCTTTATTTGTTCTGCTTTGGGTTTGGTTTCGTTTATCATTTTTCCTATGCCGTGAGGATTGATTTTTTCGCCGTATTGACCCAATATAAAAAGCCCCCTAACCCCCAAAGGGGGAACTTTTGAGTAGCTCAATAATTTTTCTCTGTCTTCTTGTATGTATTTGTAAATCAATAAAATTTGTTTGGCATTGAGTGGTAAAACTCTTGATTTTGGACTTTTGGCGTTTGGCTCATCGTTGCCGTTTATGGTAATTTCTGCTTTTTCTAAATTGATGTTTTGTATTTCTAGTTCTGCTATTTCTTTGACGGTTAAGGCTTGATAAATGAGTAAACTAATGATAATTTTATTTCTATTTTCTAAATATTTTTTCTTTCTGATTTGGTAGGTTTCAAAAAAGGTTTCTAGTGTTTCTGGGCTGTAAAGTGTGTCGACTTGTATTTGTTTATCAATTTTATCTTTTAAAAATAATTCACTGCAAGGATGATCCTTTCTTTGTCCTGTTTCAAGTAGATAATTGAAGTATATTTTTACTCCATACAAACAATGGCGTAATGTTTTTGGGTGTAGATTGTAGTTTTTTCGTAAGTGTTCTATATACTGTAAAACTTCTTTAAATGTGGCTGTTTTAGCTTTGTTTTGGTAATAATCTGTAAATCTTTTGATGTTGTATAAATTGCTGTTTAATGTGCTTTTGCTGTATTTCTTTTCTAAATAATTACGAAGTGTTACCATATAAACTATTGATTTGATTTTGAGATATATGAGTATAAATTTCTGTACTCTCGATATGGCTATGCCCTAAAAACTTTTGTACTTGTTCGAGTTTCATTCCGTTTTCTAAAAGATGTGTTGCTATTGAGTGCCTTAAATTGTGTATTCCGATAGCCCCCTTAATCCCCCAAAGGGGGAACGCTTTACCTATAAGATTTTTTAAGATTTTATTAAAAGACCATTCTTGCATTCTTCTACCTTTGCTATTAATAAAAAAAGAAGTTTCATTTGTTTTCTTCTCATTTGAAAAAATAAATGCTTCTAATTCTGTTTTGATTTTATCACTTATAGGGACTAATCTGCGTTTGCTATTTTTACCTTTTTGAACGATTACTAAATTTTCACTCAATCTAATATCTTCTTTGTTTAAGTCGCTCATTTCTTGTACTCGAAGTCCACAACCATAACCCATATTTAAGATGGCTTTTTCTTCTAAATTGGCTACTTTGTAGAGTTCTTTTATTTGATCCTGGCTAAATATAAATCGCTCTACTTTCTCGCTTACTGCCGTAAATTTTAAGTGTGATGCTGGATTGCTTTTTATAACTTCTATTTCTAATAAATACCCTAAATATTGTTGTAGGTTTCGCATCTGATCGTATATGCTTTTTTGCTTTAGTGCTTTTCCTGTTCGCTGGCTTTTCCTGGCTTTTAGATAGTCGTTGTAGTCTGCTATTTCTTTGGGTGTAACTTCTTTTATTTCAAAGATTTTATGGCTTTCTAAATAACTAAAAAATTCTTTTAAATATAAAAATCTGGTTTGGGTTGTTTGTGGATTTAATCCTAAAATGGCTAAATGTTTTTTGTAGTTTATAGCTTCTGTTTGATAATATTCTGTATAGATTTTGTGTTTACTTGGTGCGCCCATTTTCTTTTTGGTTTCAAGTTAGTATGATGTTTTTATAGTTTATGATGTTTTTGCTTACTCAATATTTTATTTTCAGGAACGCTAGACTATTTTTTTACTATTTTCTTATATTTTACAATACTTTACACCGTTTTCTAGTGTTCCTTTTGCGTTCCTTTAGTGTTCCAGCGGTGAGCCACCGCAGGCAATTATTATCATACTTTGTTTTTTAGTCTTTCTATTTGAAGCATTAAAAAATCTTTTATTTCAGCTCTTAATTTTTGGTAATTGTCCCAATAGCTTATTTTATATTTAATGCCTTTGTTTGCATAACCGCCAACCTGTTTGATGTATTCTAACTCTAAAAGTGTTTGTATATATCTAAATAGCTGTGTTTTACTTATTCCTAAATCTTGTCTTATATCTCTTAAAATAAACTCTTGATTTTCGGTTTTTACGTGCTTTTTTAATCGTTCAAAAAATTGTCTTAAACTGCCATCGAGTTCATCCACTTTTAAAATGATACTTTCAAAAAGTACCTCGGTTGCTTGTTCTATGTCTTCGATTTCGGTGATTAGAGCCTCCCCAACCCCTCCAAAGGAGGGACTTTTAACTATTTGACGTTGATACTGATTTAAGAAGGTTACTTGTTTGATAACGGCTTGATACATTTCATTTAATCGTCTTATTTTATGTACTTTCTCTGGTAGGTGTAATTGGGTGGCGTAGGGATTGATAACTTCATATACCTTTAAATTTCTAACGATACTTTGTATAAATCCTATTGCTTTTTGACTTTCGTTTGGGTCTATTTCTCCTGCGTTTCGTTTGTTTTGGTAGTCGATTATTTTGGCGGTTTGTTCCTTGCTTTCATCGACTGCAATTAAAAAACTTCGGCTCATATTATCCTCGTAGGTTTCGCCTTTGGTGGTGGCTGATAGACTGCTAAATTGTCCTTTTACTATTTTATGAGAAGATTTATTATTTCCTTTTTTGTCTTTGATAGTTACGGAGCTTCTTAACACTTGATTGCTTATAAATTCTCGCAGTGCATATAGTGCATCTTCTTTTAAACCGTCTAAATCTTCAATGATGATTACTTTTTGGAATAAATCAAACTCACCCCAATTGTATAAACTACTTTCTGTAATTCGTGTAAATCGTAGTACATCTTCTTGAGGCATTAAATCTGCAATTCTTGATATAATATGTGTTTTTCCGCTACCGCTGGATCCTTGTACGAGTGCGTGTAAGGGGCTTTTGTTTAAATAACTGATGATGATTAAAAAGAGTAACATTCGGCTGTTTTCTTCGCCTACTATGCCTGCTTTTCCGATTTCTATATTTAAGTTTTTGAGTAGATGTTTTCGTTTTAGGAAGTTAAGCCCCCCAACCCCCGAAGGGGGTGTTTCTAACTTTGTGGATAATTCCTCCTTTTTATTTTCCTCTGAAAAAGAAAGGTTTTCTGTCGGCTTTTGGCTATTGCCTAATGGCTTTCTTTTGTCTAAAAGTTCAATAAATATTTCTTCATTGTGTAGTTGTAGTGTTTCGTTGATGTCTTTGTTTATGGGTTCTAACACACTTATTTTTATTGTTGGTAGTAATTCAAGTAAGACTTGTGAATAATTCGTTGTCGCCGTGCGACCTGCTGTATCATTGTCAAAAGCAAAGATGATTTCTTCTAGTTGTTTGAGTGCTGTAATGGCTTTGATATGTTCTTCAGTTAGTCCGTTGGTTCCATAACAGGCTAAAGCTCCCCAACCTCCAAAGGGGGAGTTTGTAGAATCTTCTTGATTTTGCTGGATTTGTAAGGATTGTATCAAACTTGCACAGTCAATAATACTTTCGGTTAAGATGATTTTTTTAGTATTTATATGGGGATAATTGGGGTATAAACCTTGTCTGTTTTTCAAGTAAAAGTGACGAGCTCCCTCCGCCCCCGAAGGGGGAACTATCGAGCGAAAATACAAACTGACTATTTGGTTTTGTTTGTTTCGTAAAGGGAATATAATACTACGGTTTGCAAAAGGTTTGTAGGCTTGTCCTCCTGTTCTTGAGTTGGTACCTGCTAAACTTAATAAGCCGTATTGTAAAGAATTATGGATTAATTTTTGGTCTTTTCGTTCTCCGTGATGAAACTGTCCTGCATTAAATCCGATTTCTAGCGTTTCAAAGTTTAGGTTTCTACTCTTGCAATATGCTTTGGCTGGAATGCTGCTTAATAAGCCTTTTCTGAAGCTTAAAAACATTTTTTCAAGGAATATTATTTTTTCTTGTTGGTTGGTTGTTGGTTCTGCTGTTGTTTTAGGGTTGTTGGCTTCTGACTCTGGATAAATAGTGATCATTGCTGTGCATTTTAAAAGGGCTTGGTGTTTGGTTATTTTTTCATAATCTTGAACAAACTGGATCACATCGCCTTTTTTGTTGCAAGCATGGCATTTGTAATGGTTACGGCTATAGGATACTTGCATACTGGCGTTTTTATCATCGTGGAAGGGACACCGTAGCATTTTGTTTTTATCTGGTTTTAAATGGTAATGTTCTAGTACTGTGGCTAAAAGGAGGGATGCTTTTATTTGGGCTATGGTCATAGGTTTTTGGGTGTTAGGATGATTTTTTGATTTTCATAGCTTACGTTTATAGGCGTGTGTGGTGTAAAGCCTAGTTGTTCTAACCAAATGCCATTTAGGCGTATTTCGGCTACCTGTTTATATTGGTTGTAGGCTCTAGGGCTGTACTTGGTGTAGACTTTTAGTTGTTTTGTTTTCATAGATAAAATATTTATTACCGTTTTAGCAATTACAAAATACGTTATAAATTACCAAAATAGCAAATATAAAATTACTTAATTGGTAATATTTTTGTTTATATTGCTTTTTTGGTAAATTAGCATTTCAAATAAAGTCCTATGAACGTAGCCGAAAACCTAAGAAAAATAAGAGAACAAAGAGGATTGCAACAAAAACAAGTAGCCCTTGAAATTGGCATAGGTACAACTAACTATAACCGTGTTGAAAATGGACAAAGAGAAGCTTCTATTGAGGTTTTAGATAAATTAGCTAATTACTACAATATTACGATTGATGAGATTGTGCATTATGATGATAAAAAATTACCTCCTAAAGAAATAACTATTCAAGACAAAGCTATAGTTGAACAAGTAAATTTGATTTCGCAATTAGACGAAAAAGAAAAGAATGTAGTTTATACCATTGTAGAATCTTTTATATCTAAAAAACGATTTAAAGATTTTGTACAACAGCAACTTACTTAAAAAAGTAAAGCCACTCTACAATTTGAGTGGCTTTATTTTTTAATGTACTTCTATATCAAAAGAAAGGGTATCTATAAAAACAGGGGTAACTTTATCTTTAAACTCGTATTTAACGATACTTTGTATTGTATTTTTGCCTTTTTTAGTAAGAACTTCTTCTACATCCCATTGGCATGGTTCTATATGTTTTAAAGTTCGTTTGACTTTTGAATTATCAACGCTTATATTTTCTATTTTTATACTACGTTTGGCGTTGGGGATATTGGCTATTAAATAGCTGTACTTTAATTTATCGCCAACTTTTAAATATTGCTGTTCTTTAATTTTAAACTGCTCGGGATGTGAAAATTTATATTGGTAGGTTTCTATCTGAAAATAACCATTATATTTTGTGGCCCCTTTTTCGTCAAAATAGATAATAAAGGCAGTATTACCGATATCATCACACATTATATATTTTTCAAGTAAACCGTTTTGATTATAATAAAAACATTCCAAATTTATCTTGCTGTTTTTACGAAAATATATCGATTTAACTTTTCCATTATGATAGTAATATAAGCATTTTCCATAAACTTCATCATTCAAAAATTGACCTTTTGAAATTAGAATGCCCTTATCATTATATCTTTCAAATTTACCTTGTAGAATAGTATCACTATTTCTGATAATATATTCATTTATCCCTATTAATTGTCCATTAGAGTTATACTCATGTGAAGTATATACTTTTTCCTCTTTAAAGGAAAAAACAAAAATTAGTGCAGCAAAAATGACAAGAAGTAAAAAAGAGATAACGATTTTATATTTATTAGTCATTTTTCTTTTGTTTATCATATTCAGGGTTCCTAACTTGAACGTTATTATTTGAGTTATTTGGATCGTAATTTGTATAGATGTATTCGGGTTGATTTGGTTCTTTTACTTTCTCATTTGATTTTTTATTCATTGTTCCATTTATTTCATTAGTTGCGCCTGTGCTTGCGCCAACTGCATCAATTGCTTCACCAATTTTACTCTCCGCATTACCTGTACCATTAGTTCCTTTTCCTTTTTGATGAGCTTGTCCCATTTTACCAGGTTCTCGCCCTAATAATAAGTCAATTAATCCTATTAATCCTTTAAAGTCTATCCACTGTGCATTTCTTCCACCTCTGTCTAATTCACCTGGGTCTTGACTATTTCCTCCATCTGCAAAAGCAAATCCGCCATACTCAGCTTTTGGATTTTGACTAAAATCGGCTAAGACTTTACCATTATAAGAAATTTGTTTAGTGTCTCCGTTTAACAATGCTCTGTTACCATTTTTATCTGTGTATCCAAGAGAGTGTCCTAATCTTTCATAACCCCATCTTTCCTTTTGTCCATCTTTCCAAGTTATTTTTCCTGTTATTTTATTACGGTACCAGTCCGTTGGAGCTTTCCCATCGGGATCGATCAAAACTAAAGGATTATTAAGACAATAATTATAAGGTGAAGCATTGGGAAACTTCTCCGCTAGTGGGTCAGTACTTAACCACAACTGCACGACTTTTGCCTCGTGCGAGTGAATGGTTTTTAATTTTGGTTGGTATGTCAGCTGTAAAGATCCCATTGTTTCAAAGATAAATTTTTATTTTCAATTGAAAAAAAAGAATTTATTTTTATCTATTATGCTCTCTTTTTTTGGAAGAGAGCCATTTTTTATTTTCAATTGAAAAAAAAAGCTTCTTGGCTCTTTTCCCAAAAAAGAGAGCCAACAACCGAAGGGCGTTAGTATGCGGTTCAACAATAAACACCCCCAAGCACCGCAGGGAAGTAAAAAAGGCGTTAAGCGGTTAGTGGTATAAAAAAGCCGTTTTAGTTACCGAGGAGCGAAGAGGCGGTGTTGCGGCAATGTGCCGAAGCCTGCGACACACAATGCGGACGAGGAGGCACGAGGAGGAGCAATGTGGCGCAGTGTGCTGAAAGCATAGCCCTGAAGCGTAACGGAGTGAAGTAAATCTAATGGGCAGTAGCTTTGCTACACCTTGCAGGGCGTACTGAGGGCGCAGGGAGCAACCGCCATATTAACAAGGGGCGACAGATGCAAAGACGGCTTAACGTTGGATGGAGCCTTGGGAGCGGTCTTGCAGATGTAGTAGCCCCGACGAACGCAGGAAGTGAACGTGTGAAGACTGGGAACGAAGCAAAAAAAATATAACTGCTCTTTTTTCGGAGCTGTTATATTTTTATTTGCGAGTGGACTGTGGAATGGAGGCTTTTTCAGCCGACTGGAACAGCCCAGCGGAACAAAGAGAACGACCGGAGGGAGACCTTTTGATTGCCTTTCTTTTAATTGTTATTTATCTGATTGGATGATAATTATTAACGGCGTTTTGTAGTAGTTCAAATTCTGTTTGTTTGTATTGGATTGTGGTACTTGCCCTGCGATGTCCGCTAAAAACTTGTACTATTCTTGTATCGTTTTCTTTCTTCAGTAAGTTGGCTATAACGCTTTGTCTTATCTTCATTGGTTGGATTTGTTCGCTTTTTGGCTTTTGTTCATTTATCATTTTACTAATACCGTGAGGATTGATTTTTTCGCCGTATTGACCCAATATAAAAAGCCCCCTAACCCCCAAAGGGGGAACTTTTGAGTAGCTCAATAATTTTTCTCTGTCTTCTTGTATGTATTTGTAAATCAATAAAATTTGTTTGGCATTGAGTGGTAAAACTCTTGATTTTGGACTTTTGGCGGTTGGCTCATCGTTGCCGTTTATGGTAATTTCTGCTTTTTCTAAATTGATGTTTTGTATTTCTAGTTCTGCTATTTCTTTGACGGTTAAGGCTTGATAAATGAGTAAACTAATGATAATTTTATTTCTATTTTCTAAATATTTTTTCTTTTTGATTTGGTAGGTTTCAAAAAAGGTTTCTAGTGTTTCTGGGCTGTAAAGTGTATCGACTTGTATTTGTTTATCAATTTTATCTTTTAAAAATAATTCACTGCAAGGATGATCCTTTCTTTGTCCTGTTTCGAGTAGATAATTGAAGTATATTTTTACTCCATACAAACAATGGCGTAATGTTTTTGGGTGTAGATTGTAGTTTTTTCGTAAGTGTTCTATATATTGTAAAACTTCTTTAAATGTGGCTGTTTTAGCTTTGTTTTGGTAATAATCTGTAAATCTTTTGATGTTGTATAAATTGCTGTTTAATGTGCTTTTGCTGTATTTCTTTTCTAAATAATTACGAAGTGTTACCATATAAACTATTGATTTGATTTTGAGATATATGAGTATAAATTTCTGTACTCTCGATGTGGCTATGTCCTAAAAATTTTTGAACCTGTTCGAGTTTCATTCCGTTTTGTAGTAGATGTGTTGCGATGGAGTGCCTTAAATTGTGTATTCCGATAGCCCCCTTAATCCCCCAAAGGGGGAACGCTTTACCTATAAGATTTTTTAAGATTTTATTAAAAGACCATTCTTGCATTCTTCTACCTTTGCT
The DNA here is from genome assembly GCF_042182265.1 of Flavobacterium davisii. NCBI lineage: Bacteria > Pseudomonadati > Bacteroidota > Flavobacteriia > Flavobacteriales > Flavobacteriaceae > Flavobacterium > Flavobacterium davisii. Next base: position 194,173 of record NZ_CP097869.1, on the reverse strand, counting down.
ATTAATAAAAAAAGAAGTTTCATTTGTTTTCTTCTCATTTGAAAAAATAAATGCTTCTAATTCTGTTTTGATTTTATCACTTATAGGGACTAATCTGCGTTTGCTATTTTTACCTTTTTGAACGATTACTAAATTTTCACTCAATCTAATATCTTCTTTGTTTAAGTCGCTCATTTCTTGTACTCGAAGTCCACAACCATAACCCATATTTAAGATGGCTTTTTCTTCTAAATTGGCTACTTTGTAGAGTTCTTTTATTTGATCCTGGCTAAATATAAATCGCTCTACTTTTTCGCTTACTGCCGTAAATTTTAAGTGTGATGCTGGATTGCTTTTTATACTTTCAATTTCTAATAAATACCCTAAATATTGTTGTAGGTTTCGCATATGGTCGTAGATGCTTTTTTGCTTTAGTGCTTTTCCTGTTCGCTGGCTTTTCCTGGCTTTTAGATAGTCGTTGTAGTCTGCTATTTCTTTGGGTGTAACTTCTTTTATTTCAAAGATTTTATGGCTTTCTAAATAACTAAAAAATTCTTTTAAATATAAAAATCTGGTTTGGGTTGTTTGTGGATTTAATCCTAAAATGTCTAAATGTTTTTTGTAGTTTATAGCTTCTGTTTGATAATATTCTGTATAGATTTTGTGTTTACTTGGTGCGCCCATTTTCTTTTTGGTTTCAAGTTAGTATGATGTTTTTATAGTTTATGATGCTTTTGCTTACTCAATATTTTATTTTCAGGAACGCTAGACTATTTTTTTACTATTTTCTTATATTTTACAATACTTTACACCGTTTTCTAGTGTTCCTTTTGCGTTCCTTTAGTGTTCCAGCGGTGAGCCACCGCAGGCAATTATTATCATACTTTGTTTTTTAGTCTTTCTATTTGAAGCATTAAAAAATCTTTTATTTCAGCTCTTAATTTTTGGTAATTGTCCCAATAGCTTATTTTATATTTAATGCCTTTGTTTGCATAACCGCCAACCTGTTTGATGTATTCTAACTCTAAAAGTGTTTGTATATATCTAAATAGCTGTGTTTTACTTATTCCTAAATCTTGTCTTATATCTCTTAAAATAAACTCTTGATTTTCGGTTTTTACGTGCTTTTTTAATCGTTCAAAAAATTGTCTTAAACTGCCATCGAGTTCATCCACTTTTAAAATGATACTTTCAAAAAGTACCTCGGTTGCTTGTTCTATGTCTTCGATTTCGGTGATTAGAGCCTCCCCAACCCCTCCAAAGGAGGGACTTTTAACTATTTGACGTTGATACTGATTTAAGAAGGTTACTTGTTTGATAACGGCTTGATACATTTCATTTAATCGTCTTATTTTATGTACTTTCTCTGGTAGGTGTAATTGGGTGGCGTAGGGATTGATAACTTCATATACCTTTAAATTTCTAACGATACTTTGTATAAATCCTATTGCTTTTTGACTTTCGTTTGGGTCTATTTCTCCTGCGTTTCGTTTGTTTTGGTAGTCGATTATTTTGGCGGTTTGTTCCTTGCTTTCATCGACTGCAATTAAAAAACTTCGGCTCATATTATCCTCGTAGGTTTCGCCTTTGGTGGTGGCTGATAGACTGCTAAATTGTCCTTTTACTATTTTATGAGAAGATTTATTATTTCCTTTTTTGTCTTTGATAGTTACGGAGCTTCTTAACACTTGATTGCTTATAAATTCTCGCAGTGCATATAGTGCATCTTCTTTTAAACCGTCTAAATCTTCAATGATGATTACTTTTTGGAATAAATCAAACTCACCCCAATTGTATAAACTACTTTCTGTAATTCGTGTAAATCGTAGTACATCTTCTTGAGGCATTAAATCTGCAATTCTTGATATAATATGTGTTTTTCCGCTACCGCTGGATCCTTGTACGAGTGCGTGTAAGGGGCTTTTGTTTAAATAACTGATGATGATTAAAAAGAGTAACATTCGGCTGTTTTCTTCGCCTACTATGCCTGCTTTTCCGATTTCTATATTTAAGTTTTTGAGTAGATGTTTTCGTTTTAGGAAGTTAAGCCCCCCAACCCCCGAAGGGGGTGTTTCTAACTTTGTGGATAATTCCTCCTTTTTATTTTCCTCTGAAAAAGAAAGGTTTTCTGTCGGCTTTTGGCTATTGCCTAATGGCTTTCTTTTGTCTAAAAGTTCAATAAATATTTCTTCATTGTGTAGTTGTAGTGTTTCGTTGATGTCTTTGTTTATGGGTTCTAACACACTTATTTTTATTGTTGGTAGTAATTCAAGTAAGACTTGTGAATAATTCGTTGTCGCCGTGCGACCTGCTGTATCATTGTCAAAAGCAAAGATGATTTCTTCTAGTTGTTTGAGTGCTGTAATGGCTTTGATATGTTCTTCAGTTAGTCCGTTGGTTCCATAACAGGCTAAAGCTCCCCAACCTCCAAAGGGGGAGTTTGTAGAATCTTCTTGATTTTGCTGGATTTGTAAGGATTGTATCAAACTTGCACAGTCAATAATACTTTCGGTTAAGATGATTTTTTTAGTATTTATATGGGGATAATTGGGGTATAAACCTTGTCTGTTTTTCAAGTAAAAGTGACGAGCTCCCTCCGCCCCCGAAGGGGGAACTATCGAGCGAAAATACAAACTGACTATTTGGTTTTGTTTGTTTCGTAAAGGGAATATAATACTACGGTTTGCAAAAGGTTTGTAGGCTTGTCCTCCTGTTCTTGAGTTGGTACCTGCTAAACTTAATAAGCCGTATTGTAAAGAATTATGGATTAATTTTTGGTCTTTTCGTTCTCCGTGATGAAACTGTCCTGCATTAAATCCGATTTCTAGCGTTTCAAAGTTTAGGTTTCTACTCTTGCAATATGCTTTGGCTGGAATGCTGCTTAATAAGCCTTTTCTGAAGCTTAAAAACATTTTTTCAAGGAATATTATTTTTTCTTGTTGGTTGGTTGTTGGTTCTGCTGTTGTTTTAGGGTTGTTGGCTTCTGACTCTGGATAAATAGTGATCATTGCTGTGCATTTTAAAAGGGCTTGGTGTTTGGTTATTTTTTCATAATCTTGAACAAACTGGATCACATCGCCTTTTTTGTTGCAAGCATGGCATTTGTAATGGTTACGGCTATAGGATACTTGCATACTGGCGTTTTTATCATCGTGGAAGGGACACCGTAGCATTTTGTTTTTATCTGGTTTTAAATGGTAATGTTCTAGTACTGTGGCTAAAAGGAGGGATGCTTTTATTTGGGCTATGGTCATAGGTTTTTGGGTGTTAGGATGATTTTTTGATTTTCATAGCTTACGTTTATAGGCGTGTGTGGTGTAAAGCCTAGTTGTTCTAACCAAATGCCATTTAGGCGTATTTCGGCTACCTGTTTATATTGGTTGTAGGCTCTAGGGCTGTACTTGGTGTAGACTTTTAGTTGTTTTGTTTTCATAGATAAAATATTTATTACCGTTTTAGCAATTACAAAATACGTTATAAATTACCAAAATAGCAAATATAAAATTACTTAATTGGTAATATTTTTGTTTATATTGCTTTTTTGGTAAATTAGCATTTCAAATAAAGTCCTATGAACGTAGCCGAAAACCTAAGAAAAATAAGAGAACAAAGAGGATTGCAACAAAAACAAGTAGCCCTTGAAATTGGCATAGGTACAACTAACTATAACCGTGTTGAAAATGGACAAAGAGAAGCTTCTATTGAGGTTTTAGATAAATTAGCTAATTACTACAATATTACGATTGATGAGATTGTGCATTATGATGATAAAAAATTACCTCCTAAAGAAATAACTATTCAAGACAAAGCTATAGTTGAACAAGTAAATTTGATTTCGCAATTAGACGAAAAAGAAAAGAATGTAGTTTATACCATTGTAGAATCTTTTATATCTAAAAAACGATTTAAAGATTTTGTACAACAGCAACTTACTTAAAAAAGTAAAGCCACTCTACAATTTGAGTGGCTTTATTTTTTAATGTACTTCTATATCAAAAGAAAGGGTATCTATAAAAACAGGGGTAACTTTATCTTTAAACTCGTATTTAACGATACTTTGTATTGTATTTTTGCCTTTTTTAGTAAGAACTTCTTCTACATCCCATTGGCATGGTTCTATATGTTTTAAAGTTCGTTTGACTTTTGAATTATCAACGCTTATATTTTCTATTTTTATACTACGTTTTGTCTTTGGAATATTAGCAATGATATAGCTATATTTTAAGGTTTCGCCTAATGTAAACGAATTTTTTATTTGTTTGTATTGATGATTCGCTATTTTGTGAAGGTGTATTTCAAAATGAGGCCTTCCATTATAACTGCCAGTAACCCCATCTTTATCGAAATTTGTTGTATGAAGTGGTGCTCCAAAATCAGAATACATACGATACTGTTTAATTTTGCCATCAGGATAATAAGCAAAACTTTCTAAATTTATTTTGCTATTTTCTCTAAAATATACAGATTCAATTTTCCCATTATCATAATAATATTTGCAAATTCCATAGGGTTCATTGTTTATAAATTGACCTTCAGATATTTTTATTCCCCTTTCATTATAATTTATAAACTTTCCTTGAAAAATGGTATCACCGTTTCTAATTATATATTCATTAGTACCTATTAATTTGCCTTTTACTGAATACTCTTTTAATATGTATATTTTGTCCTCTTTATTGTAAAAATAAATATTTGTTATTACTAATATAAGGAGAATTACTGCTAGTAATAAAAGTTTATTTCTTTTAGTTGGTTTTTTTAAACTCATCGTCTTTTCTAGTAAAAGTATAATTCCTTGTTTTTTTATCGTAAGAGATATTATAGTCGTTGTCTTTTTGAGTGTTAAGTTTAATTTCTTTTTTATTAGCTTCTTTCAAATCACTATAAGCTCCTTTAGTGGAGTATCCTGCATCAATAGAACTACCTATATTATCAATAGCGTCTATAATTCTGTTAGGATGACCTAATAATCCATCTCCAATTGATTGTAATCCATTTGTTGATAATCCAAAAATGTCAATATCCATATCTTCAACTTTTTCAGCGTAATTAGCTGTTTCCAGACCACGTTTTACCGCAGGATCATTTTTTTCTTTATTAATAAAATTAATTCCTCTTTTAAAATGGCCTTTAGAATTACCTTGTAATTTGTCATTTTTTTCTTGAGGGATAGATAGTATTAAATTATCTAATTTTTCAGCTATACTTTTAATGGGTTCAATGACATCTTTATTAAATTTGTTAACCTTGTAACTTGAAAAATCATCTTTTAAAGTTTGTTTTACTTCTCTCCAAAAGTTTTTCAACCATTTTGGAGGATTTGGAGCTTTCCCATCAGGATCAACAAAAATCAATGGATTATTAAGACAATAATTATAAGCTGAAGCATTGGGGAATTTCTCCGCCAGTGGGTCAGTATTGAGCCATAAAGAAGTTTTCATATCCAAGTATCTTGCTCCATAATAAGTAAGATTAGTCTCCCGATCTAATTCTTTGCCATTAAATAAATAAGGCATAGAAATAGAGGAGGCGTGTTCTTCAAAAAGGACTTCTCCAAAAGGGATATATTCTACATGCTGTGATAGCTGCCCATTCATAGTGCTAATATACGAAGTACTTCCTAAATGATCGCTATGATAATAAAAAATATCTTTCTCAAATAGGCCATTGCCTACAAAACCATCGCCTGCGTTTACGGTTTGTGGTTTTATAGGATCGCCAAACTGTATAGGAGGGCCTGGTACATTGCCTGGGGCATTAAACACAGGTTGTCTGGGCCAGCCTTCGGGTGTTTCTTGGTTTTGGTTGGTGTTTTGTTTGGGCGGGCTTGGGTAAGGCTGTCCTGTAGCGGCTGGACTGGCGTATAGCCCCTGCTGTGTAGGGGGACCAGGAGGGAGTCCTAGGTTGCGTACATAATCGTCTAACCATTGTTGTTGTTCGGTACTTAATTGGGCATAGTTTAGCCCACCTGCGGTAATTTTGGTGGGTTGTGCAAAGGTACCTTGTCCTATTTTGGAGGTGATACGCCCTGCGCCTTCAAAATAATGTTTGGTAAATTTGCCTTTGCTTATTACAAAATAGGGGCTTACGTAGCCTGTGTAATTATCAAAATGGTTTATGCTGGCAGCTTGTGCACCGTTTATACTAACGTTTTGGGTGTCGCCACTGCTTTTTAGTACGCGTTCGCCTGTGTGGTCGTAGGTGTATAGGTGCATACGCCCGTTGTCGTTTATGCCCATTAGGCGGTTTTCTTCGTCCCAGGTCATTTTTCTAAAATTGTTAAATTCTAGGTATTGGGTAGGGTTGCCGTTGCCGTCGTATTCGTAAATGCGAGGTTCGGGTTTGCCGTCTTCGGTTATGCCGCTTGGGGCATTTGGGTGTTGGGTGTTGTTGTATTCGTAAGCTAGTTTGTAGCCTTTAGGGGTGCCATTTACCTCGTGTTGTAGTTCTTTGCTTACTATATTGTGCATGTTATTGTAGCGCATGGCGAGGGTGTAGGCTGCCTGATTGTTCTCGCCGTTGTAACTACCTGTGGCGGTTTTTAGTCGGTATAAATCGTCGTACTGGTAGGTTTGTTGGCTACTGCCTCCTAAACTATTGGCTATTATAGGGACGGTGTTTTTTATACCTAGTACATTGCCTACAAGGTCGTAGGTGTAGGTGTTGTTTATAATGGCACGGTTGCCACTGTTTACGTTGAGTTGTTGCAAACGACGTAAGGTGGTGTCGTAGGTGTAATGGGTTTGGGTATCGTTGCCGTATTTTAAGTATTTGCGTTGCTCAAACTCATCATAGGCTAGTTGTTTAATATAGTCATAGGCTTGGTTTTCTTTAGTGCCTTGCATTTTTTGTAAATTTCCTGCACGGTTATAGGTGTAGGTAAGTACTTCGCCATCTGGATATATCATTTTTTGTAAACGGTTCCAGGTGTCGTACTCGTATTGGGTAATATAGGTTTGGTTATCGGTAGGGGTTATGCGTAGGGTTTTTATTTCTTTTTCTACTTCGCCTAGTTTGCCATAAAAATACTCGGTACCTCCACTAGCATCGGTTACGAGCCAGATACGTCCACGGCGTGCGGCATTTTCGGTAGCACTACCATAGTAATAGCTTATATTGTTTTGTGGGTATCGAGGGTATTTTATATGTTCTAATCGGTTGTAATCATATTCATATATTATATTGCCATCGGGCATGGTTTGTTGTATTTGACTGGTTACTTTTTTGGTCATATTCCCTGCGAGGTCATAGGTAATAGAAGTGGTACCTGCATCGGGGTGTATGTATTGGGTGCGTCGGCCTAGCCAGTCGTAGGAGCTTAGGGTTGTTTGTCCCATAGTGTTTATAACAGCGGCCGTTTCGCCAAGGGCGTTGTAGCTAAACTGGGTAAGTAGCTCGTTGTTAGTATCGTATTGTATAGTGGCTATGTTTTTGCCAGTAGCATCGGTATAGGTTTTTGTCATTTTACCTTGTGGATCCGTTTGTGTGGTTTGTAAGGTGTTTATGCCTTTAAAATTTTCTAGGGCAAACGTGGTGGTGGTGGTGCTACCATCAGGCAGGGTTGTTTTTATGGCTCTACCTAGGGCATCGTACTCTGTTTTAGTAGGGTTTACGGTGCTTGCTACGGTGCTAAAGTTATTGTTTAGTGTTGTGGTAAAGGTAGGGTAAAAGCTTTCTATGGCTCTACCAAAAGCATCGTACACGACTTTGCCGGATATAATATGCCCCTCTTGGTCTGGGGCATCTATACCGCCAAAAAGTGAGGCTGTTTTTTTAACCTGTAGGGCACGTCCTAGTCCATCTATATAGGTGTAGGTTTCGATGTCTTTGTTTAGTTCGGGATCGTAATTTCGGGTTTTGGCATAGGGTACGGGTGCGGTAGGGTAATATTCGTAGGCAATGGTGTAGGGTTTGCCACTGGCTATTTCATAAGGGGCTTGTATGGAGCTGGTACGTCCTTTGTCATCAAGGGTGTATAGGGTGCTTTGTTCGTTACGATCGGTGGTTTTTATAGGGGTATTAAAACGGTAGTCGTATTCCATTTTATTTACATACCCAAAATGGTCTTGTATTTGGGTAATGTGGCTATACACTTGATCGTCGTAGGTATAAGTAATTTGAGCCCGTTGGTTTTTGTAATTGGCGGCACCTGTAATTTTGGCAATGTTACCATAAGCGTCATATTCAATGTCGGTTATGGCTGCCTTGTCGTTGCTAGCATACATTTTAAATTGAGTAACCTCGGCAGTTGCGGGGTTTATTTGGGTAGCTCGTTTGCGTTTTAGGCCATCAATAGTAAATACTTCTATTTGTTTAGGAATGCCATCGTAATAAGGGGATAGGCTGTTGTGGTAGCTTATTTTTGCGATTACTTTATCTTGTGGGGTTCCATTTCCTAAATTTATGTATTCTATAATATTACCTTGTGCATCATATTTGTTATAGGTGTTTTTGTCTAAAAAGGTAGTACCTGCTTCGTAGTGTTTTTCTTGTGTGTGTATAGGGGCAATAAACACGGATAATAAATCGGCGGCAGGGTTGCTTAATAAACCTTCAGCAATAGAGGCTTGGGTTTGTGCGTTGGTAATACTATAAGTAGTGCTGGTTTCTTGTAATTTTTTATTGTCTTTATCTAACAACAAAGTGTTTTTTAATAGGTTTTTACGATAAAAATCGGTGTTGTAAAACTCTTGTATTTGGGTGTTATATACGGTATTATTGGTAGCATTTATTTGTTGTGTTGTAATTTTGGCATAGCCATAAAAATCACGTTCACGGCGGTCGTAATAAGGGTTGTCATAACTAAAACGGCTAATGAGGTTATCTACACCATCGCCTGCGTGTCCGTCAAAAAGGTTTACTTCTTTGAGTACCCATTTGGCTCCGTTAGCTTCGTAAGAGCTTGGTTTGAATTCGTAATCAACGGTAAAGCTATTGCCCATAGCGTTAGTTACACTTTTTAGTTTGTTGGTACGTTTTATGTTAGAAAGACGTACGGTAAGATTGTCTTCGTTTTCGGATTTTATGTAGTCTAAATTACCATCGCCATTAATATCGTTGAAAGTAGATTCAATTTTGCTTACGGAATTGCCGGTACTTGCTCCTATCTGAAAAGCTAAACGGATAGGGATAGGAGGGAAATTAAGACCGAAAGTATAACTAGCATTCATACCATAACTAGTTGATTTGTTTTTACTCATACTAGCATATTTTGGGTATTGTAATGGGGTAGAGTCAAAGCTGTTTCCTAAGTTTAGGAAAATGAGGATGTTGTTTTGTGTATAAATTATTTTATCGGGTAATCCATCGGTATTGATATCGAGAAAGGATTTAGATTGTTCATTAGAAGAGCCGTTATAAGAAAATCCTCCAGATATAGAGCCTGAGGCAAAACTAAAGCCTAATCCTGCTCCGAAATCGGATGAAGCTCCTTCGTTTATTCCTTTGTCTAGGTTTTTCCAATTGTAATCAGGAAGAAAGCGGTATCCTGTATTGAATAGAACCACTCCGTTATCATTAATTTGGTCTGTTAGGCCATCACCATTGATGTCGGTGTGTATTTTTTGGGAGTAATCATTTCCTGTACCTATACTTCCGCTTATACTAGGGTATTTTCCTGCTTTTTGGGCATCGGAATTGGATTTACTATTATTAGAGCTTTGTTGTACTGTAATTCTAGCACTTGTTTCTGTACTGGATGAATTGGGACTTCCGTGGCTATATTTACCATTGACACTTCCGCCTTTACTTCCTATAATGGATACGCTAAAATCGCCAATATTATTTTGTAGGTTAGACAAACCTCCTCTAGGTGTGGTAAATTGTACATTGCCGCTGCGTACAAAATCGGGAAAACGATCTCCATTAAAATCGGTCATGGTTTCAATTACTGTTGATTTACCTTCTGAAAAGTTGGCACCTGCACCTAAAGGGCCTGCTGATAAGCCAGCAGCATAGGCATTACTTGCGGATTCTGAGATGGTAAATAAGGCTCGACTGCCGCCTCCTTGAACAGTAGGTAACGAAGTGTCTAGGAATTTTTGTAAATCATCTTCGCCTAGACGTGCGGAGCTAATATATTCTTCTTTAATAAAAATGGCGTCTTCTGCTCCTAACCATTTGTTTAATGCGTAATTTCCTCTGGCTTGTATAAAGTATTCTTTGGAGGCTTCAAATTGTCCATGAGTTCCTGGAGTAACAGATGTGTTTCCGCTGATGTCTGGCATATTGTTCGGGTCAATATTATACGGTTTTTTATCTGATATTATAAGGTTTTTGTCAATGGTGTTGCCTGCTAGATTTCCGTTAATTAGAAATACGCCCCAATTTCTATGTCTAATTTTTAATTTTTTTTCTAGATCATCAAAATTGTCATAGTAGCTGTTTTCTGAACTGAAATAATTGTGTTCTACTAATGTTTTTTTGTTTTTTATTATGACAGAATCTCTTATTATGAGAAATGCACTAGAACGATTTTGTTGAAATAGGTTGGATGTATTTTTGTTATTAAGATAGTATTCTATTTTTATAGGTTTATTAGCTACAATACTGTCGTAAGGATACGATAAATCAATTGCTTTTGGTGTATAAGCTAGGTATCCATCTATTAATTTATATCTAATTCTAGCTACTAGTTTTTCTTCTTGTTTAGCGGTTATTAGTATGTCGCTGTTAAAACTTTGATCAGGTTTAACTTTATTAATATAAATTACTCCGCTGTAATTATGAAAGGTTGCTTTTCCTTTTGTAGTAGGTATAATGTGGTTGAGTAGATATTGGTTGTCTATTCGTTTGTAAATTGTATGTGTAACTTCTAGGGGTTTTGTTTCTTCATTATCAGAGTGGTCTTTGTATATAATGGTAGGGTTACATATCAAATTTTTCCAATCTATATTTGTTTCAGATTCTATGATTACGCTGAAGCCGTCGCCTTTTAGGGCATTTGTAAGAGGAATTGTATTAAAATTGAATGTAATGTTTTCTGATGCTAAAAATTGTTTAGAAAATATAACTGTTTCTCCTACATTGAATCGGTTAGAAATAACTTTTAAAATGATGTGATCGGAAGTTGTTTTTTTAGAAAAAATTCCATCAAAACGTATTGGAGAATCTTTTGGGGTCATAATAAGCGCTTGTGAACTTACTAAAAAATCTTTTTTAGGATTGTAACTTTTTAAACTAAGACCATTAGGATCCGTATGGCTAGGGTTTATATCTTGATAGTTAATGGTAGGTTCCCAAATAATGTTATCAAAATTACCGTCTTTTATAGAACTTACTCTAAAATAAAGATGTTGCCCTTTGGTAACAAAAAGATTGTCTTGTTTTTGTTTTGCTGCATAATCTGTTGCTCCAATAGTTTCGGACCAAATTAAATTATTATCTTGTTGAAAATATAATTTTACGCCATCCGCTTTATCTGAACCGTTATTGTTTTTATAATTTTGTCTGTCAGTGGAAGTGTCTTCTAGTAATTGATATACATGAGTGATTTGTATAACTCCAGATGTTGGGGCTTGCCATACACGCACGATGTCGTGTAATGGGTTTTTATTTACTATTTCGGCTTCGGAGTTTTGTGTATTGCTTGTTAGTAATAACTCGCCTTCATTCACTATGGGAGAAGGGGTTCCTGTACTGTTAGGTGCAAAAGTAGGAATGCCATTAACCAAACGATTGTAATAAACGGTTCCGCCATCAGCAAAATCAGTAAGTCCGTCACCATTAAAGTCCATGAAATAACTAGTGGTAGTGCTTTTTGATATTTGTCGATCATATCCTAAATTACCACCCAATTGCCCAAAGCCTAAAATTAGATCGACACCGTAGTTATAGGAATAACTTCTAGAAAATCCAACATTGCCAATATTAAGGACATGGTATGTGTCTGAAAATTGGTTTATACCTGTTGCACCAAGGTTTTTTCTAAAGTAAACTTTATCTCCTTTGGTGAAAATTTTATCAGGTAGGTTGTCTCCGTCTAAATCTTCTAAGGCAACATAGGTAGAGGTATTGCTCCAGTTGTTTCCTCCTTGTCCACCTAAAGTATTTTCATTTAAGAAGCCTACTCCTGTAACTCCGACTCCGACTCTGTAATTAAAACCTCCTGAAATAGAGCGGGAACTTCCTGTAAGAGTGTGTGTGCCTTTAAATTCTTTAAAAGCAGCAAAAGCAGGTGTAATACCGTCATTAGGCACGCTCCAGTTTTGTTCTTCTCCAAAAGGAATATAGTTGCCATTAGCATCGCGTACATCGTCGTAATAATCGAGGGCGTTTTTATAAAAGAGATTCCCTTTTGTGTCATATACTCCTATATCTTTTAGTAATGTTTTTTTAAAAGCACCTTGTTTATAGGTAAGTTCATAGCTACGAACCATTTGGTCTTTAAATTTGACTTCTATTTTTCGTAATAGTTTATTAGAGGTTTGCTGAAAGCCTAATCGTGCGGCTATTTGTACATCTTCTCTAGTAGGTTCTCCTAAATCGGTATCTTTAATAAAGTGTATGCTGTATGCTCCTTTTTGGTCATTTTTGCCGGTATAATATATCTTTTTGATATATAATTCGCCTTCGGATTTTTCGTATTCGTATGCTACGGTATTGCCTTTTAAGTCAATTTGTAAAGTAATTGCCCAATGGCCTATATTGCCATTGGCATCTTGTAAAATAGCTGTGTTATTTATACCTGATGGAGTACCACCATAGTAAGTTGTTGTACCGCTTTTGTCTGTTACTACCCAATAGTAATTGGTAGGATTATTTCCTTTACGGATTATTTTTTGAAAAGCACCTTCTTTTCTAGGATAAAATTGTTTATCGGTTTGTCTATCGGTCCAAGTTTCTCTATGAGCGTTAGGTAAGAGGGGCTCACCTGCTAGGGTATAACTTTCGGTTTCTTTGCTACCATCGTATCTTGGTGCTCCCCAGCGGGTTTCTATAGTTACACTTGGTAGACTTATTGCCCATCCTAGCCCAGTCCAGCTATGGTCAGATTCGCTACTGTATTGTAAGGCTAATGAGGGTTGCATGCCCATTCTGCCTTTTGGAATTTCGATAGGGAAATTAGTACTAGTACTGCCGTTCGGATTTGCAGCAGGAGGGGTAATAGGGGTTATGCCTACGGCTGGAGAGGCTGCTTTTAAATCTTTGATGCTTGTAGGGGTATAGCCAGATGTTTCGGGTGATTCAGGTAGTTTTATAATACCTGCTATAAAATCGGTAAAATGGGTGGTTTTTCCTGTTATTTTAGATTCATGGGCTAATAGTGTGTCTTTAGGTATCTCTTTCCATAGTCTTTTCTTTTCATCAAAAAAGAAAAGATTTATATCTTTTTCTGTGTATCCTTCTGGAATTAATTTTTTGTCGTAAGGTAAGGTGAGTTTGCCAGGTTTTTTGAATTGTATTCCGTGGGGTAATAATCTGTAAGCAAATGAATTTTGAGTTACATTAACCATTGAAGGGTTTAACGGCGCAATATCTCTTGAATGGAGGGTTTCAATGGAAAATAATGTATTTTTTTTGATGATATCTTTTTCTAAATAAAAATGAGCGTTTGAATGGTTTATACTCCCGCCATTAATACCTATTGTATGCTCTTTTTTTATGTTTTTATTATATAAAGGAATGTAATAATCTACAGGTATAAAGTTATTTATAGATATAGGAATTATAGTGCTTGTGTTGTTTTCTTTTTTTATACAGGTTATTTCTTTTTGATTCGTGTAGTCTATTTCAGTTTCAAAACGCTGATTAATGGTATTAATCTTTTTGTCATTTATATATAATGTTGTGTTTTTTTCAGGTTGAAATCCAGTAATGTAAAGTTTATTTCCAAAACGAAATAATTCAAATTTTTGAAGCGCATTTTCTTTTTTGTAGAAGTTTAGTGTAATGTTTTTTATTTTATATTGGTTGTTTTTTATTTCTGGAGCATTAAAAAAAAGTACATTATTTCCTTTTTTTATTACACTATTGCTTATCTGTTCTTTTTGATGTAACCATTGATTCCCTTTTACAATAAAGTTTCCTCCTGTACTTGGGGTGTTATTAATGCTCTTAATAATAGATGTTCCATTTTTATAACCATATAAGTCGTATTCTAAGAATACTGTTTCATCATTAGTAGGTAATTGGTTTATTTGGATATGAAACAAATTATCAAAGGCATCATCTATTATTTGGCTTGAATTAAGGCCTATAACTCCTTCTTTTATATCTGCCTTATGTATTGCAACTTTAGATGAGATGGCATTTGAAAAAGTTTTTTTATTTGCTATTAAGTTAACTTTTGTAGGTCTATTTATTATCGTTTTCTTTATTGACTTAAAATTTGCAGCGAAAACGATGCCGGCAATTAATAGAAAAAATAAGTATATTTTCTTGCTCATTCTAGTAATAGTTTATTTTATTATTATTTTTATTGATTTTTCTTCTTCTGCTGTACTTATTTTTGCTATATAAACGCCACTTGTAGGAATATGGCCGTTATATATATATTGGGTTTTTCCAGACCATTTTTCAGTTGTTATTAGGGCTCCAGCTGAGTTGTATATATAGAGTGTTGCATTTGTAATCGTGTTGAAGTTTCCAAAAATTTTAAAATGGCCATCTTCACTAGGATTGGGTAATGCTATTATTTGATTGTTTTTACTATTATTTTTCTCCTCTACTCGAAAGTTTGTAACCGTTTCACAGTCATTGGCATGTTTTGTAATTAATTGATAATCGCCTGGATTCGTTAACATTATGGAGTTGCCATTGGTAATCAATTCTTTGTTTAAAAACCATTGAAATTGATAGTTTCCTTCTGGTAGATAATCGTTTGCATTTATGACTATTGGAGTATCATTTAGGGTAAATATTTCTTGTAGTTTAGGACTTGTTATATCTTGATCTGAAATAAATATTTTTTGTTCATAAATGGTTCCACTGGCATCAACGACTATATAATTATATTTTCCCGAATGTACAGCTATGTTTGAGGCGTTACCATCATGAACCCACTTTTTAACAACATTTTTAGTGTCGTAGTTTATTAATGTTATAGTATAAGGAGCTTTGCCTCCAATAATTGTATATTTTAAAAAACCATCAGATATTCCGCATTTAGGCTGAGTAATTTTTACTCTAGCAAACATATCTGGTGCCATTTGAAAAGTATAAACGATTTTTTTGTTTTTTTTACCATCCCAATTGTAATTGCTTAGGGTTGTAGTTCCATTTGAGGTTTCTTCTAATTTTTTATATATTATTTCGTCAGAATCCCATTTTGCTTTACCTGTAGGATCTATCACTAGCCAGGGTTTTGTATCGGGTTCTTTTAAGTTTGTTATTTTTTTTAAATTAAATTGCCATTTTATTTTATGACTATCGATAGTCGAATCGATGCACATAAGCCATTTTCTTTCTAGTAGTTTAGGTAATCCTTCTTCTTGTTTAAATTTTAATGGTTTAGCATTGTCACTCCAAAATAAAAAGCTATTATCAGGAACACTTTCCTGAATAGAACTTAAATCAATAGTTGTTAAATCATCTTCAATATTACGACTTTTACTTTGGTAGAGTTGTGATGTTTCATCTTTACCTATAGCGGTTACATGATTTAAATAGTGTTTGTTTTCAAGAGCATTCCAAATGATTTTTCCTTTGCTATTTGTGTAATTCTGGAGTTCATTTTGAGATAAAGAAATACCATATTTTATAGCTAAATAACTTGCTATTTTGTTAATTTCTTTACTATTAAGAAATCTATCATACATGATAATTTCACTAATGTATCCTTTTAAAGAATGAGCGGGTATTGCTAGGTTGTGTTTTATTTTACCTATAGAGATTTGGTATTTATTATTATTACCTAAATTCGATTTCGTATGTTGATAAAAATGGATAGCAGAGGAATATTCGGACTTGTTTTTTAATGAATTGTATTTAAAATTAGAAAGGTTCGCTAATCTTTCGGTGGTTGTTAAAGTAATGTTTTTTGATTGATCCGCTATATTCCATAATACTTGTTCTGTTAAACTGTCCTTTACTTTATAAACGAGAAAAATAGTTTGATAATCTATTTTTGCTATATCAAATGTTAGAGTATCTTGGCTTGCATCAAAAAATATACTGGGATGATTATTTGTCAAAACACCTTCCTTCTTTTTTAATAATATAGAATTAGAATGTAATTGATTTCTTAAAATAAACTGATTTTCATTCTTATCTGCTGTTATCCAAATGTAGGGATTTTTGACTTGTGCTGGACCTTTTTGAGCAAAGCTTTTTATCGATAGTATAAGGATAAAAAAGGGGATATATAGTTTCATGCGTGTCGTTTATTTGTTATTTATAATACAGAATAAATACCTTTACCTCAATGCTGTATTGTATTGCCTATTTTTTATACTATTAGTAATGATTTTAATAATATCACAAAAAAACAAAATACAGCTAGAAATTATTTGAATCATCAAAATCAAATTTGTATCCTATGTGCAATGAAAAGGCGTTGGTTTTATTATTATTATCTATAAATCGGTGTCCATTTTCTTTAGTTTCTAGAGCATCCGTTAAACCTAAATGATATCGAAAACCAAGAACTAATTTGTTTTCAAATTCATAACCAATTCCAAAAATACCTTGAAAATAGTCGGCTCCTTCAAGAGATTCTTTTAATGTTTTTTGTACAATGGGATCAGGAGTAAATGAGACTCCGTACTTTTGTTCCATTTCAGCTCCATTAGAAGTATAACGAATATTATTCCTGTTAAGATTTAGAGCAACATTAGGGCCTATGCCTAAGTACAAACCTTCATGTATATAATATTTGAATGAAAAGCCTAAATTTAAATTCTGATAGTCAAACTTTATTTGATAATTTAGTCCTTTACTGTCGTTGTAATTAAAATCAGTAGCTTGGCGACTGTAAAATATTTCAGGTTGAAAACTTATGTTGGCTCGAGGGTATTTCCAATTTAAGAAAACACCAACTAGAGCCCCGAATTTGTCTTTTTCGGTTGTGGAAAAATTAGTGTAAATGTTAGGAGGAATTATTGTGTTTTGTATATTATTCATTTTGGAGTATACAGCACCTGCGTAAAGACCGTAACTAATTTCTTTCCCAATTTGACTATGAGTAACTATTGTAAAAAATAAAAGAAATATAATTTTTTTCATGTTGTTGATTTTTTAATGTTACCAATTATGTAAACTATACCCTATAGAAAGGCCTATGATAGAGCTTCTGTTGTAATTTTCTATAAATTGAAATGACGCCGTTTTGTTTTTTATAATATCACCTAGCCCTAAATAATATCGGCCTTCAATATGTAAATCATAGGGTAATTCATATCCTAATGAAAAAGATAAGCTAAAGTCATCACTACCTACTAATGCGTCTCTATAAAATTGTCGTTTCGTAGTATCATATCTTCCATCGTACTCATTAGAAGTGTAATTTATATTGCTAGGGTTTATGTTTTTAGAATAAAATACGCCTGTTCCTACATTAAAGCCTTTATAAGGGTATATTTTATAAATGGCTCCAATGGTAATAAAAGAATAATCAAAACTTAAAGTGTAACTTTTATCTAAAGTATTATTGAATATTAATTTATCTCCTGAATTTCTGTAAAGAATTTCACCTTGTAAGGCTACTCTTGTATTGGGTAATTTAGCATTTACAAAGAAACCGCCTTCCACTCCGTAACTTCCTTTAGAATCTAGACTAAAATGAGTTAAAGAATTGTCTCTGCCTACAATCATTTCGGGAAGATTACTAAATGACGAATGTACTGCGCCTATTTTTAAACCGTATGTAAAAGATTCTGTGTGTTGTGAGTAAAATTTATTAAAAGAAAGAAAGATTGTAAGAAATATAATTTTTTTCATTGTTTTTTTTCAAAAATAAGAAAATTCTATAAAAATATAGTTTTATCTGTTTTTTTATTAAATGATTGTTTTGATGTTTTTTTAAAAGATAAGGTGTTGAAAGTGTTTTTATGTGATTATTGTGTATTTTGTTCTAAAAAAGTTTACTTGTTTAGGTTGGAGGTTAAAACAAAAGGATTTGTTAAAAGTTTGTAAATTTATTAAAAATTAGGTATAAACTGTATAAATTTAAAGAGATTTATACAGTTTGTTAAGTTGTTAAAAGGTCTTGTTTTAGGAAAAGGAGTAATTATTTTTGTATAAGCAATGGCTGATATGTTAATTTGGAATTAAATAATTTCCAAAATTCGTTCAAGAGCCATTCCTCTAGAGCCTTTTATTAAGATGGTGGTGTTATTTATTTCGTTAGGTTTATTTTTAATAAAATCTTCAAATGAGGCGTAATAAAAAATATGTTCTTTTTCAATTTTTGAAGAGTAAAAATCTTTGCCTATGAAATAAAACTGAATATTTGTTGTATTAATGATACTTTCTATTATTTTTTTGTGTTCTTCTAGACTTTCGTTGCCAAGTTCAAACATATCACCTAAAAAGGCAATTTTGGAACCGTCTAGCTGTTGGAAATGGCTCAGAGCGGCAGCCATACTGCTTGGATTAGCATTGTAAGCATCTAAAATTATTTTGTTGTTTCCTTTTTCTATTAGTTGGGAACGGTTGTTATTTGGAATGTAATTTTCGATAGCGTCTTTAATTTCGTTGTCCGTAATGTTGAAATATTTCCCGATGGTAATAGCCGCATTAATATTATTAGAATTATATATTCCGATTAGGTTGGATTGTATTTGAATTCCGTTATATTCTATTTTTACGAATGGATTTGCTTCGATTTTTTGAATTGTAATATTTGCTTTTTTATTGTTATTTGTTGAAAATGTATAGCGATTGATTTTTTGTGTTTTTTCTTCTTGAATAGGATCATCTAGGTTGATAAAAACAGTTTTGTGATGATTTTCTATGTAAGTATACATTTCGCTTTTGCCTTTTATCACGCCTTCTATGCCTCCAAAGCCTTCTAAATGGGCTTTTCCAAAATTAGTTATATAGCCAAAGTCAGGAGAGGTGATATTGCATAATAATTCGATTTCTTTTTGGTGATTGGCTCCCATTTCTACTATTGCTATATCGGTGTCTTCTTTTATCGAAAGCAGGGTTAAAGGGACTCCTATGTGATTATTAAGGTTTCCTTGTGTAGCAACGGTGTTGTATTTTTTTGACAAAACACAGTTTATAAGTTCTTTAGTTGTGGTTTTTCCGTTGCTTCCTGTAAGTGAAATAACAGGTAAACCTAGTTGAGTTCGATGATAATGGGCTAGTTCTTGTAAGCTTTTAAGAGAGTCGTTTACGAGAAACATTTTATTTTCATCTGTGTAGTATTTTTTTTCGTCTACAACAGCAAAAAGGGCTCCTTTGTTTAGTGCTTCTTGTGCAAATTCGTTAGCGTTGAAAAGGTCTCCTTTTAAAGCAAAAAACAGACTGTTTGGTGTTATTTTTCTTGTGTCCGTAGTAATGGAATCACATTGTAAAAAGCATTGATATAATTCTTCTATTTTCATAAGGCTAAAGTACTAAAAAAATAAAATCCCGCAAAAGCGGGATTTTATTTTGAACGAAAGTATGTTATTTTCTATTTCTTGGTGTTTTTTTGAAATCTGATTTAGGGCCTACACGAGACATTGCGCATCTAAAGCCAATGAAATCTGTAGCTAAATCTTGATTTAAATATCTTCTTGAGGCTGGATCTAACCAATAAGCTCTATCTTTCCAAGAACCTCCTTTGTAAACTCTTACATTGTCTCCTACTAATGTAGTTCTTTTGTCGGATTTATCAAATTTGCGACCAATTTTACCTGTACTGTCAGGCGATACTTTGTGGATAGGAGAGTTGTACATTCTTTTTTTATCCTTTAGGTCTTCTCCTGAATCATCATTTAAGTTGAAAAAACGAGATGATTGTTTGTCACCATCTTTAAAACCTATATTGTTACTTCTTGAGAAGTTTTGTCTTAAGTATGTTTCGTTTTCATCTACTGGAACTTGAGCAATTTCTCCTGGTCTACTTCTAGCGATTACTTTACCATTACTTAATGTGTCATATTTTATCGTTTCAGAAGTTATGAAAACAATTTTTCCTTCTTTGTCTATTTGGTTTTTTGTATAAACGTTTCCACGGAAATAGTTGAAATCATTTGCTTCGTCATCTACTATAGGACGGTAAACGTCTTGTACCCACTCAGCTACGTTACCTGCCATGTCATAAAGACCGAAATCATTAGGTTTGTAGGATTTTACAGGGGCTGTAATATCTGCATTGTCATCTGACCAGCCTGCAATTCCTCCATAATCTCCTTTTCCTTGTTTGAAATTAGCTAATTGATCTCCACGTGTCACGCGGTTACCAGAACGGGTGTACTGACCTTTCCAAGGGTATTTTTTTTGTCCTCTATAAGTGTTGTATTCACGAGTACCTACATCTGAGGCTGCTGCATATTCCCATTCAGATTCTGTAGGAAGTCTGTATTCGGGTAATAATAAACCAGAAGTTTTTTGAGCATATACATTTTTAGGACCATCTGTACTAGCAGTTGCGTCGCTAGTAGCAGCTGCATCTTTTTTCGCTTTTTTAGCTGATTTGGAACTCGATCTACCACGTTGCTTTTGAAGGATAATTTCTTCATTTCCTCCAAAGGAAGTAGAAGGTGATACTAGATAAGCCTCTGTGTCAAAGCTGTTGTTAGCATCAGTGTCTACCAGTTTAGCCCCTTTTTTCATGTATCCTTCTCTCTCCAAAAGAGCTTCGTTTACACGGTTGGTTCTCCATTTTGCGAAATCAGTAGCTTGTAACCAGTTAACACCAACCACAGGGTACTGAGAATAAGCAGGATGACGCAAATAGTTATTGGTCATTGTTTCGTTATAGCCTAAACGATTTCTCCATACTAAAGTGTCAGGTAATGCACCATTATATATGTGCTTATAATTTTCTTCTGTTGGAGGGAAGACTCTTTTAATCCAGTCTAGGTACTCCATGTACATTATGTTCGTTACTTCGGTTTCATCCATATAAAAAGACTGGACGTGTTGCTGGGAAGGCGTATTATTCCAATCATGCATAACATCATCTTGAATTTTTCCCATCGTAAACGTTCCTCCTTCAACTAAAACCAGACCAGGACCTGTTTCTTGTTTTGTGAAATTCGAGTTGTACTGGAAACCTCCATTAGGATCATTAATTTTCCAGCCTGTTGCAGCTGAAGTGTCTTTAGTACTAGACTTTTTACTACAACTGGTAGTAAAACTTAAAAGCACCATAGCAGATAAAAGTGCTCTTACTGTCATCGTTTTGTTTACTTTCATACTTTCAGTAGGTAATTATTTAAAGTGATGCAATATAATAATTAACGGGTAATTAGCAATAAGAGTTGTTAAAATATTTTTTTGGTACAAAATTATTTGATAAATAATATATGTTTAACGAATTAAAATGTAGTTTATTGTTCATTAAAGTTTATTTTTACCGATAATATGGTAAAGTAATTTTCGTTTTACAGTTGTATGAAGTGGTATTTTGTTTTTTTTAGTTTTTTATTTTGTTTTTTTTTAAATGCTCAGTCATCAGGAAATATTGAATTGAGTTGGACTGCAAAGCCTTTAAGGTATGATGAAACAAGAATAGTTGCAATTCCTAATTTTCAACGAGAGGGACTGGTTTTTAGTTT
This sequence comes from Flavobacterium davisii, assembly GCF_042182265.1. Taxonomy (NCBI): domain Bacteria; kingdom Pseudomonadati; phylum Bacteroidota; class Flavobacteriia; order Flavobacteriales; family Flavobacteriaceae; genus Flavobacterium; species Flavobacterium davisii. The sequence continues at coordinate 172,541 of NZ_CP097869.1, read as the reverse complement.
TGAAGAGAATAGTTTGTTGTTTTCTAAAAAAATTGCTGAAAATACTTTTTCAGAAGAAGAATCCTTAATTTGTTATGATTTAATAACAGAAGAAGTAGAAGAATCGATGTTAGGTGTTTTGGATCGAAATAAAATTAATGAAAATGTAAATTTTAAAATAAGAAATGTTGTTTTTAGAGACGAATCTTCGGTCGTCTTAAGTTTTAATCCTATTTATAAAGAAGGGAATGTTTATAAAAAAGTTATATCTTTTGCCTATACCTTTAAGGAAGGTATAACTAGAAAATTGCTTGCTAGATCGAGTCTTGTGAATTTACAAAATTCCGTTTTACAAAGCGGCCTTTGGAAAAAATTTTATATTGAAAAATCAGGAGTATATAAAATAACAAAGTCTTTTTTATCTCGATTAGGTGTTGATGTCAAGGGAGATCCTCGTAATCTGAAAATTTATGGTAATGGAGGTGCCATGATTCCTTTGTTAAATTCTGAAAACTCTAATTTGGATTTACAAGAAAATGCAATTCAAATAATAGGTGAAGAAGATGGTGTTTTTGATGATTCTGATTACATTTTGTTTTATGCTATAGGGATGGATAAATGGAGTGAGGAAAATATGACGCATAATAATTTATATGCAGACAAGGCTTACTATTATATTACGACTGGAGGGGATAGAGGGAAAAGAATTGAAACAAAGATTCAGCCTACTGGTTCTCCTCATTTAATTTTTGACAAATATGATTTTTATACTTATCATGAAGTTGATAAATATAATGTGGGGGAGTTTGGAAGACGTTGGTTTGGCGAAGAACTACATTTAAAACCGAGTTATACTTTTGATTTTAGAGTTCCGAATATTGTTTTGGGAGATAATGTTATTGTTGAATTTAGTTCAGTAGCAATAAGTTCTAAGCCTTCTACTATAAATGTAACGGTAAATGGAATTAATCAAAGGGCTGTTAATTTTTTAGGGATTTCAGATTTAAATACAGTAAAAGGACAAGAGGGAACGTTTGAATCTAATTACAAAGAAAATGCTTCTAATACTATATCCGTTACTTTGTCTTATAATAATAATGGTGTGCCTTCTGCAAAATCTTATTTAGATTTTTTAACTGTTAGAGCTAAATCTAATCTAATAGGTTATGGTAAACAATTTGGCTTTAGGGTTAATAGAATTGAAAACAATCCATTAATAGGTCAATACAATCTTAAAAATATAGGAACAGTTACTGAAATTTGGGATGTGACCACGGTTAATTCTGTTTCCAAAATTAATAAAGGTCCTGAAAATGATTTTTCTTTTTTGAGTCCTATAGATAGTAAAGTACACGAATATTGGTTAGTAGATCCTAATGATTATTATGATCCTAAAGTAGATGAAAGCGTTAATGTCTTTAATCAAGATTTGAAAGGAACTCTTTTTTTAGATGAAAATAATCAAGTTAAACCTCTTGATTATCTGATTGTAACTCCTAAGATTTTAAAGTCTCAGGCTGATCGTTTAGCTGATTTTCATAGGAATTATTCAAAATTAAATGTAAAGGTTGTAACCTTGGATGCTATTTATAATGAATTTTCAACAGGAAAACAAGATATAGGAGCTATTCGTAATTTGGTGAGGTACTTATATGAAACGGCACCAAACGGAAAAAAAATAAGTTATTTATGTCTTTTTGGAGATGCTTCCTTTGATTATAAGGATAGAATAAAAAATAACACAAACTTGGTGCCTAATTTACAATCGTTAGGAAGTTTTACTTTAGCAGATTCCTTTGTGTCAGATGAGTTTTTTGGTATGTTGGATCCCGCTGAAGGACGTATGACAGGAGTAGAGGGATGTGATATTGCTGTAGGGAGAATTCTAGCAAAAGATATATTACAAGCTCAGCAAATGGTTGATAAAATAATTCAATATCATGATAAAAAATCACTAGGTAAATGGCGAAATAATTTAGTTTTTTTATCAGATGATGTAGATAAGGATTCTGATGCGACTTTGCAGGTTAATTTAAATAATATGGCGGATACAATATTGTATAATCGTCCTTCTTTTAATGCAAAAAAAATTTTCACAGACGCTTATGAGCAAATTATTACTTCTGGAGGACAAAAATATCCTAAGGCAAAAGAGGCGTTTTTAAATTCTTTTTCACAAGGAGCATTAGCTATGGTGTATATAGGGCATGGTGGTGAAAGTGGTTTGGCAAGTGAGCGTTTATTTGAATTGGCAGATATAAAAAATTTAACAAATCCTTATAAATTCCCTTTATTTATGACGGTAACTTGTGAGTTTACTCGATATGATAACCCTTTAAGAGATACAGGAGGAGAGCTTGCTTTTCAGAATCCATACGGAGGACCAGTAGCTTTAATTTCTACATCGAGATTGATTTATCAATTTATAGGAGAACAATATAATTTACTAATTGCACCGTATTTATTTGGGTATTCAGATAAAGGAAAAGTATCGATTGCAGAGGCTGTACGTTTGGCAAAACAAGAATCATTAAATATAGGTAATCATGTTATTTCATTTATTGGAGATCCAGCAATGAAGTTAGCTATACCTGAACCTAAGGTGGTTATGACACATATAAATGATCAACCAATTGCTGATTACACAGGAAGTTTATCTGCCCTCTCAAAAATAAAAATTTCAGGAGAAATACAAGATGATAAAGGACAGTTAAAAAATGATTTTAACGGTGAATTGTTTGTAAGTATTTTTGATAAATTTATAGATAAAACAACTTTAGCAAATGATGGAGTTTTACCTAAAATGTCTTTTAAAGCCTTAGGAGAAACTATTTTTAGAGGAAATGCTAATGTTAAAGAAGGTAAATTTCAATTTACTTTTGTGGTTCCTAAAGATATTGCAATTCCAATTGGAAATGGAAAAATGAGTTTTTATGTTGCAGAAGATACAAAGAACCAAGATAAAGGAGGTTATGATTTGAACTTGAAAATTGGAGGCGTAAACCAAAACGCACCAGAAGATAAAACCCCTCCTAAAATGCAGTTATACATTAATGATAAAACGTTTGTTGCAGGAAGTGTTGTAAATCAAAAACCAATATTAATTGTAGAATTACAAGATGAAAATGGAATTAATACAGCAGGAGGTATAGGTCACGATATAGTAGCTTATTTAGACGGGGATGAAACTAAACCAATCATATTAAATGATTTTTATAATTCAGCAAAAGATGATTATACAAAAGGAATAGTAAATTATCAGTTTTCAAAGTTATCTTCAGGTATACATACCCTGACAGTTAAGGCTTGGGATGTTTATAATAATATGGTAAGTTCTGATTTGAAATTTGTCGTGATAGATGACTCTGAACTAGTTCTGACCAATGTTTTGAATTATCCTAATCCATTTGTTAATTACACAGAGTTCTGGTTTACTCATAACCGCCCTTTTGAGCCTTTAGAAATTCAGATTCAGGTAATGACTATAACAGGTAGGATTGTTTGGACTAAAAATCAAACAGTTTCTACAACGGGATTTTTATCAAGAGATTTGGTTTGGGATGGGAGAGATGATTTTGGCGATAAAATAGGGAAAGGAGTTTATCTGTACAGATTGAGTGTTAAGTCAATTTTGTCAAATAAAAAAGCGGAAAAAATAGAAAAATTAGTGATTCTTTGAGAAAAGAAATTATATTTGTAAACATTTTATTTAATCCAATGAAGAAATTTAGTTTAATAATAATCGGGATTTTTACAGGAGTAAGTGCCTTTGCTCAGTTTCAGAACGATAATAGAGTTATAACAACAGCAGTGCCATTTTTACAAATAGCTGCGGATGCAAGAGCCGCATCTATGGGAGATATGGGGGTAGCAACTTCGCCTGATGCTTTTTCACAGCAATATAATCCTGCTAAGTATGCTTTTTCGTTAAAAAAGCAAGGAGTCTCTGTAAGTTATACACCTTATTTAACCGAATTAGTAAATGATATGTCCTTAGGACAGCTTACTTATTTTAATAGATTTAATGAAAGAAGTGCTTTTGGAGTTGGATTTCGATATTTTGGTTTAGGTCAAATTGAACTAAGAAATGAAACAGGAGTTCAAACAGGGAGTGTTAACCCAAATGAATTAGCATTAGACGGATCTTACTCTTTACAATTGAGTGATCGTTTTTCAATGGGTGTTGCTGGTCGATATATTCGTTCTAATTTAAGAATTCCTACAAGTACAAATGATGCTAAATCGGCTCAAACTTTTGCAGTAGATGTAGCAGGTTATTATGAATCATCTGAAATAGCATACAGTAATTTTAATGGTAGATGGAGAGGCGGTTTTAATCTTCAAAATATGGGGCCTAAAATTTCGTATGATTCTGATGTAGAACGTAGTTCTAACTTTTTGCCAGCTAATTTACGTTTAGGAGGAGGATTTGATTTTATTTTTGATGATTATAATAAGTTAACTACTACTTTAGAATTTAATAAGTTATTAGTACCTACGCCTAAAACAGCTATTGATAGCAATGGTAACGGAATTTTAGATCCTTCAGAACAAAAAGATTATAGAGATGCTATTACACAATATAATAATACAGGTTGGGTTGCTGGTATGTTTAAATCTTTTGGTGATGCTCCAGGAGGTTTTAGTGAGGAATTAAAAGAAACTACTTGGGCAGCAGGATTAGAATATTGGTATCAAGATTCGTTTGCATTCAGAGGAGGTTATTTTAACGAAAGTGCTGTAAAAGGAGCAAGGAAGTTTGCAACCATAGGAGCCGGATTTAAATATTCTTCTTTAAAGGTAGATGTTTCATATCTATTTTCAATGTCTAAAGTTAAAAATCCACTAGAAAATACGTTACGTTTTTCATTAACCATTAATTTTGGTGATAATTACGATCAATATTAAAAAAATAAATTATTAATTATGAATCCAAATTTCAGTAAAATGAGATTTGGATTTTTTTTCCCCTTAACATTTATGATGAGAGAAATTAAAATTGATACAAAACTGAGTATTTATGATTCAGTAGCTGAGTTATCGGAGGAAGTGAAAACATTAATGCAAAAAGCCATTGAAGCTCGAATACAGGCGTATGCTCCTTATTCTAAATTTAATGTTGGAGCAGCTCTTTTGTTAGATAATGGGCAGATTGTAACAGGTTCTAATCAAGAAAATGCAGCGTACCCTTCAGGATTGTGTGCAGAGAGAGTCGCTATTTTTTACGCAGGAGCTCAATATCCAAAAGCCAAAATATTAAAGATAGCAATTACTGCGGGGTCTACTATGTCAGTTACAGATAAACCGATCCCTCCTTGCGGAGCTTGTAGGCAATCTATTTTTGAATATGAGTACAAACAAGATGAATCTATAGAAATTTATTTTATGGGTGAAACTGGAGAGGTGTATAAATCAGATTCTATAGAAAATCTCTTACCTCTTACATTTGATAAAAAATTCTTATGATTTAAAAATTATTCATTAAATTTTACTACTTACTAGGAAAGTTATACTTTTGCAGTGCATTAATTTGAGTTTAACTCATTTTTGTATATTAATTAGAAAAAAAATAGACTTTATTTATATAGGTATAATAAATAAAGTAAATAGAAGCTAGATATGAAACCAATCACAAAAGAAGTCTACCTTAAGTGGTACGAAGACATGCAGTTCTGGAGAAAGTTTGAAGATAAACTTGCAGCCTTGTATATTCAACAAAAAGTTAGAGGATTTTTGCATTTATATAACGGACAAGAAGCAGTATTAGCTGGTGCTTTGCATGCTATGGACTTGTCTAAAGATAAAATGATTACAGCATATCGTAATCACGTACAGCCGATAGGTATGGGAACCGATCCTCGTAGAGTAATGGCCGAGTTATTAGGAAAAGTAACAGGAACATCTAAAGGAATGGGGGGGTCAATGCATATCTTTGATAAAGAACATGGTTTTTATGGAGGACATGGTATTGTAGGAGCTCAAATTCCAGTAGGTGCTGGTATTGCTTTTGCGGATAAATATTTTGGTCGTGATGGGGTTACATTGACTTATTTTGGCGATGGTGCAGCGCGTCAGGGATCTTTACACGAAGCCTTCAATATGGCAATGAATTGGAAATTGCCAGTAGTATTTATTGTCGAAAACAATGGATACGCTATGGGAACCTCTGTAGAAAGAACCGCTAATCATACCGATATATGGAAATTAGGTTTAGGATATGAAATGCCTTGTGGACCTGTGGATGGTATGAATCCTGTAAAAGTAGCAGAAGCTATGCACGAAGCTATCGATAGAGCACGTCGTGGAGATGGACCTACTTTCTTAGAAATGAAAACATACCGTTATAGAGGACACTCTATGTCAGATGCTCAATTATACAGAACAAAAGAAGAAGTAGAAGAATACAAAAAAATAGATCCGATTATTCAAGTTTTAGATATAATTAAAGCAGAAGGATACGCTACAGATGCAGAAATAGAAATGATAGATCAACGTGTAGTAGACTTGGTAGCGGAGTGTGAAAAATTTGCAGAAGATTCACCATTTCCTACAGTTGAACAATTATATGATGTAGTGTACGAACAAGAAAATTATCCATTTTTACCTCATAAATTATAAAAGATTATGGCAATAGTAGTTACCATGCCTCGTTTGAGCGATACCATGACCGAAGGAACTGTAGCAACATGGCTTAAAAAAGTGGGAGATAAAATAAAAGAAGGAGATATATTAGCTGAAATTGAAACCGATAAAGCCACAATGGAATTTGAGTCTTTTAATTCAGGGGTATTGTTGCATATAGGAATTGAAGTAGGCCAAACAGCTCCTGTAGATTCATTATTAGCAATTATTGGTCAAGAAGGTGAAGATATTTCCACTTTATTAAATGGAAGTACTCCAAAAAAAGAAGAACCAGTTAAAGAAAATCAAGTAGAAATGCCTGTAGTCAATTCTACAGCGTCTTCTGAAATGCCAGCAGGAGTAAAAGTAGTTACGATGCCTCGTTTGAGTGATACTATGACAACAGGTACTGTGGCTGCTTGGTTAAAAAATATTGGAGATACAATCAAAGAAGGTGACATTTTAGCTGAAATTGAGACAGATAAAGCTACTATGGAATTTGAATCATTTAATTCTGGTACTTTATTATATATAGGAGTTCAAACAGGTGGTTCAGCTCCCGTAGATAGTATTCTAGCAATCTTAGGTCCAGCAGGTACCGATATTTCAGGTATTTTAGCTAATTTTTCAACTGGAGGAGGTACTACAGAAGAACCTAAACTAGAAAAAATTACAGAATCAAAAGTAGAAACTGCTTCAAATCCTCAAACAGAAGTGTTAACTAATACAGGCAGAATTTTTGCTTCTCCTTTAGCTAAAAAAATGGCACAAGAAAAAGGAATCAATCTGGCTGCTGTAAGAGGAACAGGTGAAAATGGACGCATTACTAAAGCAGACGTAGAAGGATATAATCCAGCTGTAGTAAATACAAGTATAACAAGTATTATTTCTGATCCAGTAGTTGAAGCAACAACAACCGTAGCTGCTGTACAACCTTTCATACCAGCAGGTGAAGTCTATCAAGAAGAAGTGAAAAACTCGCAAATGCGTAAAGTTATTGCAAAACGTTTAGCAGAATCTAAATTTACTGCACCCCATTATTATCTAACCATTGAGTTAGATATGGATAATGCAATGACTTCTAGATCTATGATTAATAATTTACCTAACACAAAAGTTTCTTTTAATGATATGGTAATAAAAGCCTCTGCAATGGCATTAAAGAAACACCCTCAAGTAAATTCACAATGGAAAGAAGAGGCGATGATTTTAAATCACCATGTAAATATTGGTGTTGCAGTTGCGGTAGAGGATGGATTAGTAGTTCCTGTATTAAAATTTGCTGATCAAATGACTCTATCACAGATAGGTACATCAGTAAAAGATATGGCAGGAAGAGCTAAAATAAAAAAAATACAACCAAACGAAATGGAAGGAAGTACCTTTACAATTTCAAACCTAGGAATGTTTGGTATTCAGTCTTTTACATCAATAATTAATCAGCCTAATTCCGCTATTTTATCTGTTGGCGCTATCGTTCAAAAGCCAGTTGTTAAGAACGGGCAAATTGTAGTAGGTAATACAATGACAGTTACTTTGGCATGCGACCATAGAACAGTAGATGGAGCTACAGGTGCTCAGTTTCTACAAACTTTCAAAGCCTATATGGAAAATCCAGTAACCATGTTAGCATAAAAAATAAAATGACAATAATTAAGTCCCGAAAGTTGAAAAACATTCGGGATTTTTTTATTTTGTAACGTCAAATAATGCCAAAAAATGTAGAGGAATTAGTGATTGTCTCATATAACCTCATTACATGTTATAAAGAAATACTCTGTATAAATGATAGAAAAAACAAAAATTCTAGTATTAAGTTCTATTTTGATACTATTTCAAAATTGTCAATCTGTATATAAATCAAATCAACATATAGAAACGCCTATATCTGTAAAAAAATTACACGAAGACATAGATTTTGTACAAAGAAAATTGTTTAAACTACATCCTTCTTTGGATCTGTATATTACAGAAAAATATTTAAAGTTCAAATTCGATAGTTTAAAAAAATCTATTAAAACCCCCTTAAAACCAAATGAATTTTATTTTGGAATTAGTAAAGTGGTGGCAAGTGTTAGACAAGGCCATACAACTATACAGCCTTTACAAAAACAATTTACACATAATGAGTTAAAAGAATTAAAAAAGAAAGGTACTTATCCATTGTCTTTATTTACTTTTAGTTATATAGATAATGAATTAATTATTGCCCAAAATCATTCAAAAGACACAAGTATAAAAGTCGGTACCGTTGTAAAAGATATTCAAGGAATAACACCTTCGTTTTTATTTGCTAAATATAAAGGAACAGATGCATCGGATGGGTATAATCAAACTTATTATAATAGCGCTTTTGCAAATAAAATAGTTCATTATTTTAAATTAGAAAAAACATTAAAAGATAGTATACAAGTAAATTTCTTGTATAAAGACAGTCTTTATACAAAAGTTTTAACACGAATAGCTTTAACAAAAGGTTTTAAAAAAGAAACGGTAAAGAAAACTAAAGATTCAGATAAAAAGATTTGTAAAACAAAAAATAAAAATCAGTTATTAAAAGAAAAAGAATTAAAAAACAAAAAAAATATTTTTGGATATGATGAAATCAAAAAGGAATTTACAAGACAATTGCTTTATCCTATAAAAGATTCATCATTGGCAGTATTACGCATAAAAAAATTTGTGGGAGGAAAACAAGCTAAAGCATATTCTCTTCTTTTTAAAGAAATTGATAATAAAAAGGTAACAACTCTAGTACTCGATTTACGAAACAATGGAGGAGGGAGTATTGAAGAAATTAAAAATTTATTTACGTATATTAGTCCCGACTTTGTCAATTTTGTTGATACATTAAAAGTAACGAATAGAACCAGTTTAGTAACTAATATGTTTCGTAATGTTCCAAAAGGAATTCTCATTTCCTTAGCCCCCATAATCATTCCCTATACAATCAAAAATTTATTTTCGATAAAAAAATCACCCACAGGTTTTTTTTATCAAAAATCAAAATTAACAAATAGATTACAACCGAGAGATTCGAATTACCAAGGAAAATTATATGTGTTAATAAATGGAGGAAGTTTCTCTGCGTCAAGTGTTCTAGCTGCTAATTTACAAAATATAAATAGAGGCATTTTTGTAGGAGAAGAAACAGGAGGCGCTTTTAATAGTACAGTAGCAGGTACATTACCTGTATTAACTTTACCTCATTCTAAACTAAAATTTAGAGTAGGAATGATGGAAATAGGTGTGGTAAAAAAATCAGCTATAAAAGGAAGAGGGGTAATGCCTGAAATTACGATAACTTCAAAAAAAGAAGATTATGAAAAAAAAATAGATTCTGAATTACAATGGATTATAGAAAAAGAAGGGAAAAATTAAAATAACAGATACTATGAATATATATAAACTAGTAGGGATATATTTAATTGGTTTTTTAATAAAACTGAATGCTCAAGAAACAAAACAACAAAAAAATGAAAGAATTGAGAAAGCATTACAGTTTTTAACCTCAGATGAAAATAAAGGACGTGAACCAGGAACTCCAGAAATGGAAAAGGTTATGGTTTTTTTAGAAAATCAATTCAAAGAAAATGATATAAAGCCCTTTTATAAAACATATCGAGATAAATTATCAGATTATTATAAGCCAGCTTATAACATAGTAGGTATTATTGAAGGTAAAGATCCTATTTTAAAAGAAGAATATATAGTTATCGGTGCCCATTACGACCATATAGGTAATGCAACAAAAGTAGAAGAAGATAGTATAGCTAATGGAGCTAATGATAATGCTGTAGGAACCGTAGCCGTATTAGAGCTAATGAAATATTTTTCAGAAAAAAAAACGAATAAACGCTCTATTATTTTTGCTTTGTTTACAGCCGAAGAAAAAGGATTGTTAGGATCACGTCACTTAGCTAAGAAAATGAAAAATGCAGGGATAGATATTTATTTTATGTTTAATTTTGAAATGATAGGGGTTCCGATGAATCAAAAAGATATGTTGGTTTATATGACCGGTATAACAAAATCAAACATGGCTAAAAAAATGAATGAGTATGCAGGAGAAAAATGGGTAGGTTATCTCCCCGTTGAAAGCAGGTATCAACTTTTTAAAGCTTCAGATAATTATCCTTTTTATGAAGAATATCACATTCCTGCTCATACAATCTCTACTTTTGATTTTGAAAACTATAATTTTTATCATCATGTAAAAGATGAATTTGAAAAAATAGACATGCAACATCTTCAAAAAGTAATAGGAAAGAGTAAAGTTGTACTTGAAAAAATGATAAATGCAACAACAAAAGAAATTAAGTTAGATGAAAAATAAAAATATTATAATTACAGGAACTTCTAGAGGAATAGGTTATGAATTAGCATTGGAATTTGCCAATGCAGGCCATCAAGTATTAGCTATTTCTCGCAAAATACCACAAGCTTTACTTCAAAATCAAAACATAACCTGTTTAGCTATAGATCTAGCTGTCGAGAATGATTTGAAACAAGTAGGGGAATTTTTAGAATCATCATGGAAACAAGTAGATGTTATAATTCATAATGCAGGAAGCTTTTTGCATAAACCTTTTGAGGAAATTACGTCTGCTGAATTTGAAAATATTTACAAAGTAAATGTTTTTGGTATAGCAGCATTAACCCGTATTTGTATTCCATATTTGCAAAAAGGAAGTCATGTGGTAACCATAAGTTCAATGGGAGGTATACAAGGAAGTATGAAATTCGCAGGGCTATCAGCTTATAGCTCGAGTAAAGGAGCTGTCATCACATTATCAGAACTACTGGCAGAAGAATATAAAGAAAAAGGTATTGCTTTTAATGTCCTTGCCCTAGGAGCAGTACAAACCGAAATGCTACAAGAAGCATTTCCAGGTTATCAGGCACCCATAACAGCATCAGAAATGGCAAATTATATTTTTGATTTTGCACTAACAGGCAATAAATATTACAACGGGAAAGTATTACAAGTTTCTTCAACAACACCTTAAAAAATAAATTGTAGTATGAAAATAATTCCATTAAAATAGACGTAAAAGGGTTTCTATTATTTGAATAAGATAACAGATTCTTTTAATCCTCTTTACAATAAAAAGGATAAAATGAAAATGAGAGATGCTTAAAAAAACGAATAAAATGAAAAGACAAATTTTGACGATAGATTAAAAAGTACCGATCTGATTAATAAATTTCGAAACTTGTATAAAAGATAAGGACAGTATTAATTGGATAAGGAAAGCATTAAGAAATCAAAGAAAGAATATAAAAGATTTCTATTTTAATATAAAAACGCTTTAAATTTAGAAAACAAAGGGTGATAAAATGCAAGATATTCTCTTAAAATACCTTCCAGAAAAAGCCGTTTCTATGTGTTTTGAGTTAATCAAGACAAATCGCGTACATTTAAAAATTGTAAATGAACGTGTAACTCGTCATGGCGATTATCGAAGAGAAGGAAACGGAAGACATGTCATAACCGTTAATTATTCACAAAATGAATACCGTTTTTTAATTACACTCATTCATGAAATCGCACACTTAGTAGCATTTGAAAAATATGGACGAAATATAAAACCACATGGCGAAGAATGGAAACATACTTTTCAAAGATTGATGATCCCATTTATTCGTCCTGAAATATTTCCATCTACATTATTATCGCTAGTAGCTCGACATTTTCGTAATCCAAAAGCAAGTAGCGATACCGATGCAACCTTAGCTTTAGCACTAAAACAATTTGATCCAGAAAATGATAAACATTATATTTTTGAAATTCCTTTTGGAAGTGTTTTTAGAATTCATAACGGAAGGATTTTTAAAAAAATAGCCCTTCGTACAAAACGTTTTGAATGTTTAGAACTAAGTACAGGAAAAACCTATTTGTTTAATCCCAATGCAGAAATAGAGTTGTTACCAAATTAATTTTAATCTTTGTAACTTTGCACTTTGTTACTTTTAAACCTATGAACAAAAATTATTACGCAATTATAATGGCTGGTGGAGTTGGCTCTCGTTTTTGGCCTGTGTCTACCGTACAGTTTCCTAAACAATTTCATGATATGTTGGGTACTGGAGAAACGCTTATTCAAAAAACATTTTCAAGACTTTCACAACTCATACCAAAAGAAAATATTTTAATATTAACAAATGAAAGTTACAATGAGATAGTTTTAGAACAATTACCAGGAGTTAAACAGGAACAAGTTGTGTTAGAACCAGCAATGCGCAATACGGCACCTTGTATTTTATACGCTACTCTTAAAATAAAAAAAGCAAATCCCAATGCAGTAGTTGTGGTGGCACCATCTGATCATTGGATTGAGGATGAAGTACAGTTTTGTGCTAACCTACAACATGCTTTTGATTTTTGTGAACGTGATGAAAATTTAATGACTTTAGGTATCTTACCTACATTTCCTAATACAGGTTATGGCTATATTGAGTATGATAAGTTAGATTCAAGACCCATAAAAAAAGTAAAACAATTTAGAGAAAAACCTGATTATGCAACAGCTCGTAAGTTTATACAAAGTAGAAACTTTTTATGGAATGCAGGAATTTTTGTTTGGAGTGTAAAAAGTGTTTTAAAAGCTTTTCAAGAATTTCAACCCGCAATGTATGAACATTTTATAAAAGGGTATGAAATGTATAATACCGAAAAAGAAGCCGCTTTTATTTTAGATAATTATCCATTAGCTCAAAATATTTCTGTAGACTATGCTATTTTAGAAAAAGCGCAAAACGTATTTGTATTGCCCGCTACTTTTGATTGGAATGATTTAGGAACCTGGGGATCATTATATGATAAATTGCCTAAAGATGAACAAGATAATGCAGTAGTAAACGCTACGGTATATTTAGAAAACGCAAATAATAATATTATCCGAACAGAAGGAAAAAAATTAGTTGTAATAGATGGATTAAAAGATTATATCGTAGTAGATAAAGAAGACGTGCTATTAATATATCCTAAAAATAAGGAACAAGATATAAAAACGGTAGTAGCCAATTTATCATCATAACCCTAAGTATATCAAATATAAAAACTGTCTGAAAAAGTATACAATTTGTCATCTATTTATTCTGAAAATACTTTTCTTTCCTTTTTTAAAAAAAGTAAAAGGATTAAATAAAAATAGGAATAGTATTATTTTTTTAGACAGCTACTTTTAAATGCTTTATTCGATAAACCCAGATTGGGTGCTATTTCCTCCAACTTAATTGCCATTATTTGTTGGATTTAGAGATAAAGTAATTCCTTAAACCACTACTATTATTTCATTGAAATAATAAACTCCATTTTTTCCTGAAAAATAATTTACATTCTCTTAAAATGTTGTTATTGAGTTAATATTGAAGTAAATTATTTAAAAATTTAGATAATAATAGATAATTTTAAATTAAGAGTTTCCTAATCTATTGCCTATAGTTTTGTTCAAAAATTAAAAGATGAAAAAACTATTACTTCTATTAGGCTTACTGCTTATCGGATCTTGCTCAGATGAAAATGTTTTGTTATTAGAAAATAACAAAAATTCGACAAAAAGACTAACGGACTCTTCTGAAACCTTTTCAGTCATGAGTTATAATGTTTACCAATTACCCAATGTTATGACACAATACAAGAGTAAAGAAAGAGCTATTGAATTACAAAAATATATTTCAAATTTAGGAACAGAAACACCTGATGTGTTAGTTATAGAAGAAGGATTTAATGCGCGTTTTGGTGATGAATTTCTAGCTAAAGTAAAAACTATTTATCCTTATATGAGTTCTTTGTTAGGACTTTATTGCACAAGCGGAAAAGGAACATCCTTATATCCTAATGATTGGGATGGGTATTATGGTGATTGTGGGAATACTTTATTTCATATTAATGGAGGAATTATTATTTTGAGTAAATATCCTATTTTGAAAAAATATCAAATGATATTCAAAAATAGAATAAATTCGCCAGAAGGTTTAACGAATAGAGGAGTTGCTTATGTTGTTATTCAAAAGAATGGAAAAAAATATCATGTAATGGGAACTCATACAGCTTCTGAACAACCTGGTTTTCCTGGTAGATTAACTCGTGAAAAACAATTTAACGAAATGAAAACCTTTAAAGAAACGTTTTCGATTCCTCGTACAGAACCTGTTATTTATGCAGGAGATATGAATGTAGAATATACTCTAACGGATGAATATCAAAAGATGAAAACCATCTTAAATGGGGTAAATAATTACCTTTTTAATCCACTTATAGATAGAGGGACTTATTCTAATCAAAATACAATAGTAAAATACCAGGGATTTAAAGATTATAATAATACATTGGACTATATATTACTCGATAAAAATCATAAACTACCCGAATATATAACACCAACAAATCGTTTGATGGCTCAATATTTTGGTGGTGATATTTCAGATCATGACCCCGTATATGCAAAATTTGTGTTTACGTATTAATTATTTATGATGTGTGTTTAAAGAAAGAAGGTATCCTAAAAATCAGCAATCTTTTATTTTGTCTCTTTCAATAATCAAAGAAAGAATCTAATTAGAAACAAGCAAATGAAATTATATAAATATGATTCCGATTGTTTTTGGTTCTATAATTACAGATTAAATGTTGATTCCTTACTTTTGGATACCTTCTTATATTTTTTACATTTCTTCTTTTAATACAGCTTCTCTAACCTTTTTAAATAATTCAGAAGAATAAACAAAATCAGTGACAGCTTCGTTATCCGTTTTAAAAATCTGAGATTTATCTCCTTCCCAAGCCTTCAAACCATTTTTAAGAAAAACAATTTTATCGCCTATTTCCATTACGGAGTTCATATCGTGGGTGTTGATGACAGTCGTAATATTATATTCTTTAGTAATTTCCTGAATAAGATTATCTATAACAATAGCAGTTTTAGGATCAAGACCTGAGTTAGGTTCATCACAAAAAAGATATTTAGGATTATTTACAATAGCACGAGCAATTGCTACACGTTTTTGCATACCTCCTGATATTTCACTCGGTTTTTTATGATGCGCATTGATAAGCTTTACCCGATCTATTACAAAATCGACACGTTCCTTGATTTCTTTTTTTGTTTTATTAGAAAACATTTTAAGAGGAAAACCTATATTTTCTTCTACAGTCATCGAATCAAATAAAGCACTTCCTTGGAAAACCATTCCTATTTCAGTACGTAAATCACGTCGATCATTATCGCTCATTTCTTCATAGATACGACCGTCAAAAGAAATAGTCCCACTATCTACTTTATGAATTCCTAAAAGGGATTTAAGAAATACGGTTTTTCCAGATCCAGATTGACCGATGATTAAGTTTGTTTTACCAGCCTCTAGAGTGGTACTGATTCCTTTTAAGACCATTTGATCACCAAATGATTTTTTAATATTGTGGACTTCTATCATGATTAGTTCGTTAAAAGAAGTTGAGTTAAAATATAATTACATAAGATGATGACTACAGAAGTCCAAACAAATGAAACGGTACTGGCTTTACCAACTTCAAGAGCTCCGCCTTTCATATAATAACCATGAAAAGAAGGAATAGTAGCAAGTAAAAAAGCAAAAACAAATGTTTTTATAAAAGCATATACGACATGAAAAGATATAAATTCAGCTTGTAATCCTGACATAAATTCGTCTGCTGTGGCAAATCCTCCATATACTGCGGCAAGCCATCCTCCAAATATTCCTAAAAACATACTCAATCCAATAACAAAAGGATATAGTAGTAATGCTATTAATTTGGGGAAAACTAAATAATTTAAAGAGTTAACACCCATTACTTCTAACGCATCAATTTGTTCTGTAACGCGCATAGTTCCAATACTAGAAGTAATGAAAGAACCCATTTTTCCTGCCATAATAATGGAAATAAAAGTAGGGGCAAATTCAAGAATTACAGATTGTCTAGTAGCAAAACCAATTAAATATTTAGGGATTAATGGATTGGTAAGGTTTAAAGCTGTTTGAATAGAAACCACTCCTCCTACGAAAAAAGAAATAAAGGATACAATTCCTAAAGAATCAAATATTAAATCATCTATTTCTTTAAAAATTAAATTTTCCATAACCGACCATTTGGTAGGTTTCTTGAAGATTTCTCGTAGCATTAAGAAGTATCTTCCTATTTGAGATAAATATCTTACTAACATCATAAAGTAGTATTCAGTTTACAGTTTTTAGAATTTAGTTAAGTAAACGAAAGGGTAAAAATACTATTTTTTAATCATTCTTTTAGAGAACGATACGTAATTACTATTTACTTAATGATTAAAAAAGTTTTTCTTTCATTTTTTTCCATCTATAAGCTCTTACAAAGTCAGCTTGTTCAGGTGTTACGAGCATTTCCTTTCTTTCTATTTTGGCCTTCCAAAAACCTTTAATATAATCAATGAATAATAATGGTTTGCCTTTGCGTATAGCTAATTTAAAAGAAGCGATAGCTGTTATTAAAAAACCATAACCCAATGAGTAAAAAGCTTCTCCCTGTTTGTAACGTGATGCTTGGTTATAATTAGCTCCTGTAGGTTTTAAATGCTTAACATGCAAAGAAGAATTGGTTATGACTTTCCAATTATAAAATTGGCAGAGTAATTCATCTACAGTATCCCAACCCATAGCAGGTCTTAATCCCCCTATTTGTTTAAAAGTTTCTTTTCTATAAGCTTTAAAAGCACCGCGAATATGATCCTTATCTGTCAGATTTTCTAAAACCCAATTACCATTTTTTTCGATATAAGCAAAACCACCTGCCATACCTACTTTAGGATCTTCTTTAAAATGGTTAAGAATTGCTTCAAAATAATTAGAAGGGAAAATCAAATCAGAATCCCCCTTAACCATGATGTCATATTCGTCGTCAAGTGTATTTAAGCCCGATTGGAAAGCCTGAATTACTTTACTTCCTGGCAAGTGAATAGCATCTGATTTCTTCTCAATTAAAGAAATCCAAGGATGTTTTTGAATGTAAGATGAAACAATTTCAGCTGTTCTATCGGTAGAATTATCGTTAACAATTACCGCTTTCTTAGGTAGTACAGTTTGATTAACAAGTGATTCTAAGGTTAAACCTATGAACTTTTCCTCGTTATGAGCAGGTATGACAATGTAATATTCCATTTTTTATAAATAGTATGCAAATATCTTTATTTTTGCGCTAAATATGAACAACTTTTTGGGACTTTTAGTTATAATGTTTTTTATATGAAAACAAAGTATGTTAAGTATTTTTTACTTTGTGTAATTTTGTGATAAACTTTGTATCAAACAGTATTGTAAATTTGAAAAAGAAAATAGCCTTTATAGAAATGGAAACCCACTCAGCATTGCTAGAGCAGTGGTATTTATTAGTTGCCGAAATGCCCCGTGTAAATTTTCATTTTTTTGTCAGTCAAAAAGTTTTTGATAAACTAAGTGCTATTCCAAGGCAATATTTAACGATTATTAATTCTGTTTCTAAAACAGATTTTTCTAATTATGACGGCGTCGTGGTTAATACCATACATCGAAATTATGATGACTACAAAACACTTTTTGAAAAAAAATCCGTTTTATGTCTAATCCATAACCTTAATTTTAGTCTTTTTTTTAAGAAAATATCCTGGCTAAATATCTTTAAAGAGAAGGAAAAAGGAGCTTACTTTTTAAAATTGTATTGTAAAGAAAAAGTGGCATCTAAAAGAAAAGTAATTGTTAAAGCTAGTAAACTAGGTGTGATTGCTAGTTCAGTCTTAAAAAACATAGAAAAACAAAGCGTATTTTTAGATAAAATAGAACTAATTCAGATGAATTATTGCAATCAATTTGAAATTCCAAAAGAGGATGTCATTCAAATTGTCATGCCAGGTAATGTGTCTAATAAACGTAAAGATGTGGATATGGTTTTTAGCGTAATTCAAAAACTAAAACCCCAAACCAAGCTACATTTTATTTTTTTAGGAAAACCTGAAAATAAAATGGTTTTAAAACAATTAGAGTCTTTAAAAAAGAATTCCGATGACAATATTTCAATAACACATTATCATCAATTTATTCCTTGGGAAGAGTATAGCCAAGTTATTTCAAAAGCACATTTATTACTTTGTCCTATTAAGGAAGCGACCTCTTTTTATTGGGTTGATGAAATATACGGAGAAACCAAAGTAAGCGGGGCTGAAGCGGATTGTATTTATAATGGAAAAATAGGCGTATTTCCAGAAAGTTATCCTAAAATGGATTGGATAAATTTGCTTTACAAAAGTGAATCAGAACTGCTAGAATTGCTGCAAAATCTAACATTGGATAAGTTGCATTTAGCTTACCATGAATTAGAAAAAATAGTCATTCGATACAAAAAAGAACACGTTGTTCAAGATCTTGAAGGGATTTTGTTGAATTTGTAAGAGATAATGAAATGCTTGAAGAGTGTGATTCAAATCCTTTAAAAATAAATAGAGTAAATCACATAATATGGTAATGTGATTTACTCCATTGTTACCGCAACAACAACAAACCCAATGTTAAATCAGAACGTTTAAAATGGATGCCGTTTGCTGATTATTTTAAAAAATCAAGTGCTTTTTCTAAAGCCTCTTTTATTCCTGCTGGATTTTTGCCCCCTGCAGTAGCAAAGAAAGCTTGTCCACCACCACCACCTTGGATGTATTTACCTAATTCTCGAACAACGTTGCCTGCATTTAAACCTTTAGTTTCTGCTAAATCTTTCGAAATATAACAAGTTAACATTGGTTTTTCTTCGTTTATAGTCGCTAAAACTAGAAATAAATTGTTTTTATTTTGTCCTAGCTCATACGCTAAATCTTTAGCCCCATTAGCATCTAGATCTACTTGTGTAGCCAAAAAATCAATTTCGTTAATAGACTGCAATTGAGAAGTTAATTCCTCTTTTAGATTCTTTGTTTTTTCTTTTAATAATTGCTCAATTTGTTTTTTCAGCTTAGCGTTTTCATCTTGTAAAGAAACCACTGATTTTATGATGTCCTGTGGGTTTTTTAAAACTTCTTTTACTTCTACAATAAGATTTTCTTGTTTAGTAAAGAAATCTTTTACAGCATTGTTGGTAATTGCTTCAATACGACGTATACCTGCTGCAACGGCTCCTTCTGAAACAATTTTGAAATGCCAAATGTCAGCTGTGTTTTTTACGTGAATACCACCACATAACTCCATGCTATTGCCAAATTTAATAGCACGTACATTATCGCCATATTTTTCACCAAACAAGGCCATAGCACCTTCTTCAAGAGCCTGAGCAAAAGGAATATTTCTTCTTTCTATTAAAGGTAATTGTTCTTGAATACGGGTGTTTACAAAATCTTCTACTTGTTTTAGTTCTTCGTCTGTTACTTTAGAAAAATGAGAAAAGTCAAAACGTAAGTAACTAGGAGCTACTAATGAACCTTTTTGCTCTACGTGTGTGCCTAAGATACTACGTAATGCCTGGTGTAATAGGTGTGTTGCGGAATGATTACTAGCGCATAAATTACGCAATTCTGTGTTTACTTTTGCTTGAAACGTAGCATTTATATTTTCAGGTAAGCGTTTTGTAAAATGTAAAATTAAATTATTTTCTTTTTTTGTGTCAATAATTTCAATTGTTTCGTTAGCTGAAATTAAAAATCCCTTGTCTCCCACTTGTCCACCACCTTCTGGATAAAAAGGGGTATTGTTTAAAACAATTTGATATAAAACACCATCTTTTTTAGAATCAACCTTGCGAATACGTGTGATTTTTACCTCATTTTCAGTCTGATCATAGCCTACAAAAGTTTCGACATTGCCATCAATTAATATCTTCCAATCTTCTGTAGATACTTCTGAAGCAGCACGTGAACGCTTCTTTTGTTTTTCTAATTCCACATCAAATTCAGCTTCATTATAAGAGTATCCTTTTTCTTTTAGGATTAGAGCTGTTAAGTCTTTAGGAAATCCAAACGTATCATATAATTCAAATACTTTTTCTCCTCTTACTTCCGTTCCAGTAGTTTCAGCTACTACTTTTTCTAATAATTGTAGACCTTGTTCTAGTGTGCGTAAAAAAGAAGCTTCTTCTTCACGAATTACTTGAGTTACAAGATTTTGTTGCGCTTTGATTTCAGGGAAAAATTCACCCATTTGATTTGCTAAAACGGCTACCAATTCATTAATAAAGGGTTCCTTTTTATTTAAGAATGTAAAACCATAACGAATAGCACGGCGTAAAATACGACGAATAACATAACCCGCCCCAGTATTGGAAGGTAACTGACCATCTGCAATAGCAAAGGCAACAGCGCGAACGTGATCTACAATTACGCGAATAGCAATATTGATTCTATTTTGCTCCTCTGTAAGATCTTTTATTTCATTATTGGTGTATTTTGATTTTGTAATTTCTGTTACTTTTTCAATAAGTGGTGTAAATACATCGGTATCATAATTAGAAGTTACTCCTTGCATGGCCATACACAAACGCTCGAATCCCATACCTGTATCTACGTGCTGTGCAGGTAGTTTTTCTAAAGAGCCATCTGCTTTGCGGTTAAACTCCATAAATACATTGTTCCAAATCTCTACGACTTGTGGATGATCATCATTTACTAAACTTCTACCCGAAACTTTAGTTCTTTCTTCGTCAGAACGTAAGTCGATATGAATTTCAGAACAAGGACCGCAAGGACCCTGATCGCCCATTTCCCAAAAATTATCTTTTTTATTTCCTAAAATAATTCGGTCTTCCGAAACATATTGTTTCCAAATATCAAAAGCTTCTTGATCAAAAGGGACATTTTCAGAAGGATTTCCCTCAAAAACGGAAACGTATAAACGATCTTTGTCTAATTTTAGCACTTCTGTTAAAAACTCCCAAGCCCAAGCTAAAGCCTCTTTTTTGAAATAATCGCCAAAAGACCAGTTTCCTAACATTTCAAACATAGTATGATGATAAGTGTCAAAACCTACATCTTCTAGATCATTGTGTTTTCCTGAAACACGAAGACATTTTTGAGTATCGGCTATACGTGAACTTTTAGGTGTTCCGTTACCTAAGAAAAATTCTTTAAACTGTGCCATACCTGAATTGTTAAACATTAAGGTAG
Source organism: Flavobacterium davisii (assembly GCF_042182265.1). NCBI lineage: Bacteria > Pseudomonadati > Bacteroidota > Flavobacteriia > Flavobacteriales > Flavobacteriaceae > Flavobacterium > Flavobacterium davisii. Next base: position 150,831 of record NZ_CP097869.1, on the reverse strand, counting down.
GATCATCTTTTAATACGATAGGTGCAGAAGGCACAATTAAGTGATCTTTGCTTTTGAAAAAATCTAAATACGCTTTGCGAATGTCTTGTGATTTCATTAATCTTTTGTTTAAAAGTTTAAAGCTTAAAAGCTTAAGGTTTTCCTTACTCAGATAAACTAAAAAATATATTTAAAATTTTCATCATACTTTACAGTCTCGATGGAGTTATAGTGAAGGTTTCGAAAGAAAACGACTAACAGCAGCGAGATGAATGATCTGAAATAATAAAATAATAGGATGTCAAAATGGGCATAATATCATTAATTTTTGAAACATTTTTTCCAGATTATTCGTATAATAATTGTTACTTTGTCATAACGAGTGCAAAAATAGGATTTTTAATTAAAATTATGTCGAAAAAAGTTAAGTATTACTATGACACAGAGAGTCTGGCTTACAGAAAAATAAAACCAAAGAAAGGGCGCAAAGTAGGAGTTGGAATATTGTTTTTATTAGCTTCTGTACTTTTTGGCTTTTTATTTTTCTTTTTAATATCTGATTTAGGTTATTTTAGTACGCCTAAAGATAAGATGCAGGCGAGAGAATTAGAAAATTTAAAATTAAATTATGTTATCCTAAACAAAAAGATAGACCAGCTTAATGAAGTCCTGGCAAGTATTGAAGAAAGGGATAACAATATATACAAAGTTTATTTTAATATGGCAAGTCCTGGTGAAACTAGTGAGGATAAAAAAATTGTATCCAAAGCACGTTTTAAGAATTTGCTTGCTATGAATAATGAGCAGCTAATAGTGAGTACTGAAACTCGACTTTCAGGACTTTCAAAGAGCTTGGTAGGTCAATCAAAATCATTAGATAAAATTTTATCTTTGGCCAAATCAAAAGATAGGTTTTTAGGATCTATTCCTGCCATACAACCTGTAAAGAATGAGCAGTTAAAAAGAATGGCATCAGGTTTCGGTTATAGAAGTGATCCGTTTACCAAAGCAAGAAAAATGCACAAAGGAATGGATTTTACGGCTCCAACTGGAACTCCTGTCTTTGCAACTGGCGATGGAGTGGTACGTAGAGCCGATGCAGGAGCCTCTGGTTTTGGTAATCATATCGTAATTAATCACGGATTTGGATATGAAACTATATATGCGCATTTGAGTCGTTATAATTGTAGACTAGGTAGAAGAGTAAAACGAGGAGATATCATCGGGTTTGTAGGAAGTACAGGACGTAGTCAGGCACCTCATTTACATTACGAAGTACATAAAAATGGAAGTGTAGTAAATCCTATAAATTTTTATTACGGAAATATTTCGGCTGTGGAATATACTGCTATTGCTAAAATGGCAACACAAGAAAATCAATCATTTGACTAAATTTTGTTTTATGTTTAAAGGGGAAATGCCCACACAGGAAAACTTAAGCTATTAAACATTTATGCAGATAAATCTTCCAGAAAATAAACGATATTATACGATGGGCGAAGTAGCCACAGCTTTTGGGGTAAATCAATCCCTAATTCGTTTTTGGGATAAAGAGTTTGATATTCTAAGACCCAGAAAAAATGCAAAAGGAAATCGAATGTTTACTCCGGAAGATATCAAAAATTTACAACTCATTTATCATTTAGTAAAAGAAAGAGGATTTACTCTAGAAGGGGCTAAAATTCATCTAAAAGAAGGACAAAAAAAAGCCTTAGATAAGTTAGCAATTATTAATAAGTTGGAAGCTGTTAAAGAACAGTTACTCTCTATAAAAAATAATCTGTAATTAAAATTAGACTATAGAGATTGTAACAATCGGATCCATATTCCGTCTAAATTTTAAAGAATGAATAATATGACAAAAGACTGTTTATTTAGTTCAGTTAAAAAATAATGTTTGATTCATCACAATATGCAATTTTTAATATTAAAAAAATAGGTTTATTTGTTTAATTTGTAAATTGTTTTTTAACAAGGATGCTTGTTTTTCCTTTTTAACACAAAAAATTAAAAAGATTTTAAAAAATAAATTTTGACAATTATGAGAAAATTTTTGCCTTGGATTATTATTGGAGTATTAATTTTAATAGGATACTCATATTTTAAAGGAATTAACAATACAGCAGTAGAGTTAGACCAAAATGTAAAAGAGGCTTGGGGTAATGTGCAAACTTCTTATCAACGTCGTAGTGATTTGATTGGTAATTTAGTTAGTACCGTAAAAGGAGCCGCTGATTTTGAAAAAGAAACTTTGACAGCCGTTATGGAAGCACGTTCTAAAGCAACACAAATCACAGTAGATCCTAGTAATATAACACCAGAACAATTAACGCAGTTTAATCAAGCACAAAGTGGAGTTTCTTCTGCATTGTCTCGTTTATTAGTTACAGTAGAGCAATACCCACAACTTAAAGCAAATGAAAACTTTTTGAAATTACAAGATGAGTTAACCAGTACAGAAAATACCATTCAAACGGCAAGAACACGCTTTAACGAAGCTATTAAGCCGTATAATAAACACGTGAAGATATTTCCAAATAGCATTTTTACAGGTTGGTTTGGTTTTAAAGAAAAACCTTATTTTGACGCAGAACCACAAGCACAAAATGCTCCTAAAATAGAGTTCAATTTTGATGATAAAACCGATAAAAAGTAATGTCAACGGTAGAAGATTTTTTATCAAAAACAGATGAAGAAGCGGTAGTAGAGGCTATTCGAACAGCTGAATCCTTAACCTCTGGTGAAATTCGTGTACATATAGAAAAAAACACTTCTTTAGTAGCATTAGAACGCGCTAAAGAGGTGTTTCATTTTTTAAAAATGAATCAGACCCAATTGCGTAATGGTGTCTTAGTATACATAGCTGTAGAATCTAAAATATTTGCTATTTATGGTGATAAAGGGATAAATGATGTAGTACCCGTTAATTTTTGGGAAAGTACACGTGATGTTATTTTAGAACAATTTAAACAAAGAAACTTTAAACAAGGATTAATAGAAGGAATCTTAAAAGCAGGAGAACAATTGCAAAAACATTTTCCTTGGACTGAAACAGATAAAAATGAACTGCCTGATGCTATATCTAAAGGTTAAAATGAAAAACACTAAACAGCATATATTAAACATAAACAACAAATTAGGTTGCTTCCTATTTCTATTGTTTTATTTTATAAATTATTCTTGGGCGCAATTTAATATTCCAAAAAAACCTAGTTTTCAAACCAGTGTATACGATTATGCTAAAGTGTTATCTGATAATGAAAGTAAATTATTAGAAGAAAAATTAATTAAATATTCAGATTCCACAACCTCCCAAATTGTATTTATTTCTATTGAAACACTCAAAGGAGAAAATATAGGTTTGTTAGCCCCTAGATGGGCACATACATGGGGTATAGGACAAGGACAAGAGGATAATGGTGTAATTTTGCTTCTGGCAAAAAAAGAACGAAAAATTTGGATTTCACCTGGTTATGGAGTAGAAGATCGTTTAACAGCTGGAATAACAGGTGAAATTGTTAGAGATTATATAATACCCGAATTCAAAAAAGGGAACTATTATACAGGTCTCGATCAAGGAACGGATGCTATTATTCAAGCTCTAAAAGGAAAGTTTAAAGGCGAACGGAAAAAGAAAGAAAGTGGAGAAGATATGGGGGACATACTCTTTTTTATAATCCTAATTATCATCATCCTAATTATTGTTTTTAAGAACAAAGGAAATGGAAATAATCGAGGTGGGGGTGGATTAGATTTAGGTGATATTATCATTTTAAGTCGTATGGGACGCGGCGGTAGTAGCGGGTCTTTTGGTGGTAATTGGGGAGATAGCGGTGGTTTTGGCGGCGGTTTTGGCGGCGGCGGCTTTTCAGGTGGTGGTGCTGGCGGTGATTGGTAATTTTTTTTAATATTAATTAATAATATTTTGAAGTAATTTTATTTGAACCCCAAATCCGTATTAAACTTGAACGAAGTGTATTGATGAGGTAAATCTGCTTCATTTTAATCATCAAAATAGTTTCTTATTTTTTCTTTTAAAATTTTGAGTGAGCATTTGAATTTTTTGAAAAGTTTCGTTACGAAATAGAGTTTACAGCATAATTCTATCTAACTTAGCTAAAATTATTTTATACGAGATAATATGGTGTTTGATCATTGATTGTCTCAAAGGGCTTCCATTTGGAAGCCTTTTTACATTTCAGCCAAAATCTGGAAGGAGATAAATTCACCATTTTATTCATAGGCTTCACTCTTATTTGTCAAAGAACAATACTTTCTTGAAATCTGGGTTGCATATAATTTAAGTAAGAACTAAATTAATACTGATTTACCTATTTTTAAATTTTCAATATTATTAATTTCAATGTTCTTATTCAAAATAAACTCAGCAATAGTGTCTCCAACAACCTCCGTTGAATAATTCAAATCTTTATTTAAGTCTACAGTTACTATTTTTGATTCTAATGCTTTGTTTACAGCCTTATTAATAGTGGCGCTTTCTTCATACAAACCAAAATGTTCTAAAAGCATAGCTGCACTTAAGATAGAGGCAATAGGATTTGCAATGTCCTTTCCTTTAGCTTGGGGATAGGAACCATGAATGGGTTCAAATAAAGCATTTGTTTTACCTACAGAAGCCGAAGCTAATAAACCAATTGACCCACCTATTACGCTCCCTTCATCTGAAAGAATATCACCAAACATATTTTCTGTTAAGATGATGTCAAATTGACTGGGGTTTAAAATTATTTGCATAGCGGCATTATCTACAAATAAAAAATCTAATATCACATCAGGATAATCTTTTGCTATTTCTGTAACTACTTTTCTCCAAAGTCTAGATGATTCTAATACATTTGCTTTGTCTACTAAAGTAAGATGCTTTTTCCTAGTTTGAGCTGCTTTAAAAGCAAGATGACTAATTCTTTCAATTTCTTCTTTTGAATATTCGCATAAATCAGAAGCTATGGTACCTGCCTCGTTTAATTTTTTTTCTCCAAAATAAATACCGCCTGTAAGTTCTCGATAAATTATCATATCTGTTCCTTGAATAATCTCTCTTTTTAAGGGCGATTTACTAAGTAATGTTTCATAAGCTTTTATCGGACGAATGTTGGCAAACAGTCCTAATTCTTTTCTTAATTTTAGCAATCCTTGTTCAGGTCTTACTTTTGCTTTAGGATCATGATCATATAGAGGATCGCCTATGGCTCCAAAAAGGACAGCATGACTTTCTTTGCATAGTTTTAAAGTTTCTTCGGGTAGCGGATTACCAGTTGTGTCTATTGCAATAGCTCCTACAATAGCTTCCTTAAAAATAAAGGTATGTTTGTATATTTTAGCTATAGCTTTTAGTGCTTTTACAGCTTGTTTTGTAACTTCTGGACCAATGCCGTCTCCTGATAATAATGCTATGTTTATTTCCATGTTGTTTAAGCTTATATTGTTGTTTTGGGATAAGATAAGTTTCTTGATTTTTCGAAGGCTACAATTTTGTCGGTGTTATTTATTAAAAAATCTATATCATCATAGCCGTTTATCATACAGATTTTTTTATAAGTATCTATTTCAAATTTTTCAGTTTTAGACAAGTTTGTAACTGTAATAGTTTGTGTTTCTAAATTAACTTCAATTGGCGCTTTGGGATTTCTATTTAGTAAATCTAATGTTTCGGCTAAAAAAGAAGGGCTTACTTGTACAGGTAATAAGCCATTGTTTAGTGCATTTTCTTTAAATATATCGGCAAAATAGCTAGAAACAATTACTCTAAAACCATAATCGGTTAGTGCCCAAGCAGCATGTTCTCTACTGCTACCACAACCAAAATTATCTCCAGTGACTAAAATGGTACCTGAATAGTTAGAATTATTTAATATAAAAGAATCAATTGGATTGTTCTGATTGTCAAAACGCCAATCTCTAAATAGATTATTTCCAAAACCAATTTTGTTTGTTACTTTTAAAAAGCGTGCAGGTATAATTTGGTCAGTGTCTATATTTTCTATTGGTAGAGGTACTGCTGTGGCTATTAATTTTGTAAACTTTTCCATATTTTATTTTTTTTAACTTATACCATTACAATTTTGCCTTCAATAGCAATTGCAGCGGCTAAAATGGGGCTGGTTAATAATGTTCTGGCACCGGGTCCTTGACGTCCTTCAAAATTTCTATTAGAGGTAGAAACACAGTATTCTCCTGTTGGAATTTTATCGTCATTCATAGCCAGACAAGCAGAACAGCCAGGTTGTCTAATTTCAAAACCAGCTTCTTCAAAAATTTGATTTAAACCTTCTTCTTTAATTTGTTTAGCTACTAGTTGTGACCCTGGTACAATTAGAGCATGTACGTTGCTTGCTTTTTGTTTTCCTTTTATATAATTAGCAGCAGCTCTAAAATCTTCAATTCGGGAGTTAGTACAACTGCCAATAAAAACATAGTTAATGGTTTTGTTTAATAAATATTCACCTTTACTAAATCCCATATATTCTATGGCTTTATTAAAAGAAGGGTCATTATTTATAAAGGGAATAGCCTCTGTTATTTTGACTCCCATTCCAGGATTCGTTCCATAAGTAATCATAGGGGCAATATCTTGAGCATCAAAATAATACTCTTTATCAAAAAGAGCTCCATCATCTGTTGGGAGAGTTTTCCAATAGGCTATTTTTTCTTCTAATTCTTTTTCTTTTGGAGCCAATTCTTTTTCTTTTATATATTCAAAAGTTATTTCATCAGGTGCTATCATACCTCCTCTGGCTCCCATTTCAATACTCATATTACAGATTGTCATACGTCCTTCCATAGACATTTCGCTGAAAACATTTCCAGCATATTCACAAAAATAACCTGTTCCTGCATTGGTGCCAATTTTTGAAATTATGTATAATATAACATCTTTAGGAGTTACGTTATTGGCTAGTTTGCCATTTACATTAACACGTAAGCTCTTGGGTTTATTTAATAATAAGCATTGACTCGCAAAAACTTGTGCCACTTGGCTGGTTCCAATTCCAAAAGCGATGGTTCCAAAAGCGCCATGAGTAGAAGTATGACTATCACCACACACCATCGTCATTCCTGGTAATGTCATTCCTAATTCAGGAGCTATTACATGAACAATTCCTTGATATTGATGGCCTAAACCATAAAGTAGGATCTTGTTTTTTTTGCAATTTTTCGTTAATTGTTCTACTTGTTGTCTTGATAATTCGTCCTTAATGGGGAGGTGTTGATTAATAGTAGGGACATTATGATCTACGGTGGCAATAATCTGATTGGGTCTAAAAATAGAAATATTACGTTCCTCTAATTCTGCAAATGCTTGAGGACTTGTTACTTCATGTATTAGATGTTTGTCTATATATAAAATTTGAGGACCATTGGGCACTGTGCTTACTACATGGCTATCCCAAACTTTGTCAAATAAGGTTTTCTTTTCCATTACGCCAATATTTCTATTTTACTTAATTCAATAATTTTATGTACATCTTCATCTATGACTTCTTTTTTTCGATCAGCAAACTTTAGAAATTCTGGATAAACGGCATCTAATTGTAGTTTTGTTAATTCGTAGCCTATTTTTTTTGCGCGATATGCTAATGCGGCTCGACCACTTCTTGCAGTAAGAATAATCGAAGATTCATTAACTCCTACATCGCTGGGGTTTATAATTTCATAAGTTGCTCTGTTTTTGATTACTCCATCTTGATGGATGCCTGAACTATGAGCAAAAGCATTAGATCCTACTATAGCTTTATTAGGTTGTACAAGCATTCCCATTTGTTCGGAAACTAATTGACTCATTTCGTATAATAATTTAGAATTTACGTTTGTACTAAATCCTAAATCAGGATGCTGACGTAAAATCATTACAATTTCTTCTAAAGAAGTATTGCCAGCTCTTTCTCCAATTCCATTTACAGTACATTCTATTTGTTTGGCACCATTCATGATACCAGCAACTGCATTAGCTGTGGCTAATCCTAAATCGTTATGACAATGACAAGATAAGATAGCATGATCTATTCCTTTTACATTATCTTTTAGATATTTTATTTTAGCTCCGTATTCATCTGGTAAGCAATACCCTGTGGTATCAGGAATGTTTAAAACAGTAGCGCCTGCACTTATTACCTCACTACAAATTAGAGCGAGGAATTTATTATCTGTTCTTCCTGCATCTTCGGCATAAAATTCAATATCATCTACAAACTTTTTAGCAAAAGAAACCGCTTTTACGGCTCGTTCAATAATTTCGTCGCGAGTTGCATTGAATTTATGTTTTATATGATAATCAGAAGTTCCTATACCTGTATGAATACGAGGTTTGTTGGCTTTTTCTAATGCTCTTATAGCTACTTCTATATCTTGTTTTACGGCTCGGGTTAAACCACATACAGTTGCATTTTGAACGATTTTAGAAATAGCCTTTACAGATTCAAATTCTCCTGGACTAGAAACAGGAAAACCTGCTTCAATTACATCAACGCCTAGTTCATCCAAACGTGAAGCAATTACTAATTTTTGCTCCTTGTTTAGTTTACATCCAGGTACTTGTTCACCATCGCGAAGAGTTGTGTCAAAAATTTTTATTTTCTGATTTTCCATAAAATATTTTACATTTTGATAGCGAATTTATATTTTGTGTAAGCATTAAAATGATTTTAAAATATTGATTTTACAATATCTAAAGAGTAATGAAATAGTCATAAGTGCTTTAATAATAATGGATTAATAAAAAATAAATTACAATGTCTAACCTTACAAAAGATAATCTTCATATTTTAATTCATTCGCTTTCAAAATCTGAAAAAAGGCATTTTAAACTATATGTCAATAGATTGGGAATTAATACGGATGCTAAGTTTTTATTACTTTTTAATTTGCTTGATAGAATGACAGAATATGATGAAGAGGAGATATTAAAAAGTAAAATTGTTACAAAACTTCAGTTGTCTAATTTAAAAGCGCATTTATATAAACAAATTTTGGTTAGTTTACGATTAAATCCGATGAATCAAAATATGCGAATTTTGATAAGAGAACAGCTTGATTTTGCTACTATTTTGTATCAAAAAGGATTGTATAAACAAAGTTTGAAAATTCTTGATAAAGCAAAAATGATGGCTATTGAAAATGAAGAAAAAAATATTGCGTATGAAATTGTAGAGTTGGAAAAAGTGATAGAATCGCAATATATTACCCGTAGTATCATTAACCGAGCAGATGAGTTAGCTATTCAAGCAAAAGATCTTAGTAAACAAAATGTAATGGCTAGCAAATTATCTAATTTATCCCTTCAACTTTATAGTATTATGCTCAAAAGTGGTTATGCTAAAAGTGATGAAGAAATGAAAGAAATAACGGAATATTTTAATAAAAATGTTCCAAAATATAAATACGAAGAATTAGGATTTAGAGAAAAATTATGGCTTTATAAAGCGTTTTTATGGAAACATTTGCTTGTTCAAGATTTTTTGAGTTGTTATAAATATTCTACTAAATGGATCGAGTTGTTTTATGAAAACGAACATCAAATATATATTAATCCAGTATGGTTTTTAAAAGGAGCAACTTATTTATTAGAATGTTTGTATTTAATTAAGTATAAGTCAAGCTTTAAAGTTACTTTAAGTCGGATTGAATATACTATTCAATCCGATTCTTTTCCTAAAAATGATAATATAAATTCGCTTGCCTTTTTGTGTATTTATAACAATAAACTTAATTTACACTTTTTAGAAGGAACTTTTGATGAAGGACTTTTGTTAATAGAAGAAGTGGAAAAATTAATAAAAATGTACAAAAATAGGATTGATGATCATCACATAATGGTTTTTTATTATAAAATAGCTTGCTTGTATTTTGGGACTAATAATAATAGAAAGTGTATAGAATATTTGACTAAAATTATAGAGAATAAAAACTTAAGCATGCGAGAAGATTTGATGTGTTTTTCTAGAATTTTAAATTTAGTAGCACATTATGAAGCATGTATGGATTATCAGCTGGAAATACAATTAAAAGCTACTTATAAATTTCTTATAAAAATGAATGATTTACATGAAGTTCAAAGAGAAATGATTAAGTTTTTGAAAAATTTAGGTGATATTTATCCTCATCAATTAAAAAATGAGTTTAAAAAACTTCACACGAAATTAAAAACATTTGAAAATCATTCTTACGAAAAAAGAGCATTTCTTTATTTAGATATTATTTCGTGGTTGGAGAGTAAAATTGAAAATAAGCCTGTAGCTGATATAATTAAGTCTAAAAGTAAATTTTTAACGCGCTAGTTGTATATTTGTTAATACAAAGAAGGTGCTCTAAAAGAAGGAATTTTCTTATTTGGATTAAAGAAAGATTCAAAAGAATTGAACAGGTAAAGTAGTTTCTATTACGTGTTGTTTATTCTTTACTTTTAGAACACCTTCATGGTAAGGGTAAAACTTAAATTATTTTAAAAAGATACGTTTACTTTCTTGAATACCTTCTTTAGAAATTAATTTTACTTCATATAGACCTCTAGGTAAATTTTGTACTGAATAGTTTTCCATTGGTCGTGTTGTTCTTACTAATTGGCCTAAGTTGTTATAAATTTCTATCCAATTATCATTAGATGAGTTTTCAGATAGAGTAAATGTTACTTGGTCTGTGGCAGGGTTTGGTGAAATGATAAATTTAGATTCTTCTTTGTTAATAGGTCCCGTTAGAGGTAGTGTTACATTTACGGGATTACTCCAGTTACTTTGAGCTGTAGAGTTAAGTGCTTTTACTCTAAACTGAAATTGTGTGCTAGATCCAGGTTTTAAGATATAGAGATAATAACTGGTTGAAGTCCCTACTGTGTACCAAGTGCCAGAAGTGTTTAATTGTACTTCGTAGCTATTGGCATTAGGAACGGTATCCCATAACGCATAAAATCCATTTTTAGAAATCCCACCGTTTAAATAAGCATAAGGTGTTTGTAAAGTTGTACTTTGTTCCTGTATTTGTACAGTATAATCCTCAATTTCTCCATTATTTATATTTCCACAAGGAGTATTAGAAGTGTCATTATAACGCATTGTTATACGCATGCGAAAAGTGCCTTTTGTTGTGGATGGTATAGAAAAACTTCCTGCGTACTCTTTGTTTGTTAATGCTGTTTTTAATACAATTTCGGAGTTTTCAAACTGTCTGTTATCATTGTAATCAATCCAAATTGTCCAAGACTCATTTAGAGAAGAAGATGTAAAACCAGGTGTAAGTAGTGTACTTACTTGTTCTCCAGATTTTAAGCTAATTGTTTTTGCTGTATAATTACCATATCCATCAAGATCCGCTCCAGAAGTATTACTGAAAGAGCCTAACTTAATAGTTTTAATATATTCATTAGTGTTAGTTGAATTGGCTTTGCAATAATCAATATAATCATTAGGAGCCATAATAATGGTTTCATTAGAATAACCTGATTTTTCGGATCCTTTGTAAGCACTTACTCTGTATTTATAGCTAATGCCACTACTAATAGAATTGTCGGTATAGGTAGAAGTGTTTGCTACTAAAGTTTTAATTATTTGATAAGTTCCACCATTAATGGATTTTTCTACATAAAAACCATCTTCTGTAGTGTTTTTATCATTCCAGTTTAAAATTACAGCATTGTTGTTTATATAAGATGTAAGATTTGATGGAGAAGTTAATAAAACTTGTTGATCTTTTTCACCCGCTTTTATAGGGGCTCCAGGCTGTGTATTATAAGCATATTCTGTAATTCTATAACCTTCTGATCCACTAACAGGCTCTACTTTAAAATATCCATAACAGATATTACCGTCAATTTTGTATTCATAACCAATATATCCTATTTGGCCTCTCCAGTCATTATATGATGGATTAATTACGTCTAATTGATTAGGGTAGGCTCCAGGAGCTGTAAAGTTAGAAGAACTGTTTATTTCTGTCCCTTTTGTTAAACGAGTAATATTTCGTGTGTTCGCGTTGCATATTAAGCGTTTTCCGTAAGTTTCTAATTTGTATTTATCGGTTTCAAACAACCAAAATCCATACGATGTATCGTCTCCTTTTTCAGTGCTAAAGAAAAGCCATGTTTGGCTAGGAGTTGCCATCCAATTGGGTTGTCCTTTAGCTAGAAATATGCCATACGGATCTATAAAATCGAATTTAATATTTAATTTGTCTGATATTAAGTTATTAATACCTCCAGAAAAAGCAGCAGGTAAAAATTTGATACTAGCTAAAATATTATTACTAATTTGATGGTTTTGTGCCAAGCCTTCTAATGTAAGAGTTGCTTTAGAATTATTAATTAGAGTTATTACGGGATTTAATCCTTGTGGAAAATTAGTTAATGTGTAATGAGTTCCTTGGATAAGTTTTCCAGAGGATAAAGAAAAAGTTTTTCCTCCAGTTAGGCTTAACTCATTTGTTTGTGTGAAAGAACCATTATTGCTTAAGTTTTCTTTGTAAATACTTAACGGTGCGCTAATAGAAGCTAATTGATTGTCGTATACGCCTGTGGCTAGTAAATTTGAATTTTGCCAAAGACTAATTCTAGCTTCATGTTGCATTGCCGCAATCATTCGGTCAACTTGTCCTCTAGTAAACATTTTATAACAACCTCTTGCGCCGTTATAGCCCATATAATTTTCAATATTTACTTTATCTCCATCACAATTTGTACCTGGTGTACAGTTTAAAGAATGTTTAGCATCTTCTTTAGGAGTATCATCTACTTGATCTGTTCCGGTACAACCATCTTCAAATGTGTGAATTAGATTAAAAAAGTGTCCAAATTCATGTGTAAGAGTAGAGGAAAATTCCTTATCTGTGTTACCTAATAGATAAGCACCATTAAAAACTATTCTGGCGGTATTATTATTAGTCATATTTAGATCAGGATACCAAGCAACTCCAGAGTTATTGTATATGTTTTGATTGTATAAATCATTTTGAATATAAACGTTTACATATTTTTTGTTATCCCAAGCATCTGCTGCAATTTGAGTGTCATATCCTCCTCCGTTTCCATAGCCATTTTTTATGCTATGAAAAACAACTCCTGTAGTGTTGCCTCCGTTAGGATCAATTTTTGCTAATCTAAATTGAATGTTTAATGTGGCTCTACGGGATTGAAAAAAAGGTTCAACGCTGTTAAAGTCATCATTAAGCCCATTAAAATCATTATTAACGGCATTTAATGCGTTAACGATTTTTTCATAAGTAACACTTTTTCCGCTTTGTGTAGTGCCGTAAATGTGAAAAACAACAGGAATAATATAACTAGTAGCTAAAGCTTTGTTGTTTGTGCTTTTGTTTTTACGTAAATTCTCTACAAACTTTTTGGTAAAGATTTCAAATTCATTTCTTTTCTTTAAAGCGTTAGGATTTTTTCTTAATGTAATTTCGTTTTGTTCTTTTGTTCCGCACTCTAAAATCTGAGCGAATAAACCTCCTTCAAGACTTAATAGAAGGGAAATTAAGATTAATGTTTTTTTCATAATTCTGTTTTTTGGTTTTTTATTTATACATAATGCAATTTATTGTTGTTTTTTTTATGTTTTTTATATTTTTTTAATAATAAAGAATACTATTCTATCCTGTTTTTTGTTTGTTGAGAATGGAATTATTTGCTATGAAAGAATGAAATAGTTTCTAAATAAAAAAGCCACTGCTTATTTGAGCAATGGCTTTTAAATAAAGACGGTATTATTTTATTTTTCTCTTATGTAAATATCAATTGGTACACCTTCAAAGTTCCAGTTGTTTCTGATTTTATTTTCTAAGAAACGTTTGTATGGATCTTTTACATATTGAGGCAAGTTAGCAAAGAACACAAACTGCGGTGATTGTGTTGGTAACTGCATACAGTATTTAATTTTTATGTATTTACCTTTTAATGCGGGAGGTGGCATGTGTTCAATTATATTGAGCATATATTCGTTGAATTTAGAGGTAGGAATACGTTGCTTTTTGTTTTCATATACCTGAACGGCTGTTTCTAATGCTTTTAATAAACGTTGTTTAGTTAATGCTGAAACAAAAATAATAGGAACATCTGTAAAAGGAGCTATTTCTTCACGAATTTTGGCTTCATATAGTTTCGTGGTCATCGTATCTTTTTCAACTAGATCCCATTTGTTAACAAGAATAACAACTCCTTTGCGATTTTTTTCTGCTAACCAAAAAATATTTTGATCTTGTCCTTCAAAGCCACGAGTAGCATCTATCATTAAGATACAAACATCACTATGTTCAATGGCACGAACTGAACGCATTACAGAGTAAAACTCTAGATCTTCTTTGACTTTTGATTTACGACGAATGCCAGCTGTATCAACTAAATTAAATTCAAAACCAAAACGATTGTACTTGGTATCAATAGCGTCACGAGTAGTACCCGCAATATCAGTTACTACAAAACGATCCTCTCCAATTAGAGCATTAATAAATGAAGATTTACCAGCATTAGGTCGACCTACTACACAAAAACGAGGTAATGGATTTTCATCTTCTGTGGTTTCGGGTAGTTCGGGTAACATTTCGACTAATTTGTCTAATAGTTCTCCTGTACCGCTACCATTCATCCCTGCAATAGTATAATATTCTCCTAAACCTAAAGAATAGAACTCAACAGCATCACCCATGCGCATAGCATTATCTACTTTATTAACGGCTACCAAAACAGGTTTGTCTACTTTACGGAGTAAATTAGCTACTTCCATATCCATAGGGGTTACGCCTTCCTCTACGTCTACAACAAAAATAATAGCATCCGCTTCGTCAATGGCTAGTTCTACCTGTTTACGGATTTCTCCTTCAAAAATATCATCAGAACCTTTAATATAACCACCTGTGTCAATTACAGAAAACTCTTTTCCATTCCATTCACTTTTGCCATAAATGCGGTCACGTGTTACCCCTGCAACAGAATCAACAATAGCTTCACGACGTTGAATTAATCGGTTAAAAAAAGTTGATTTCCCTACATTAGGTCTTCCTACAATGGCTACGATATTATTCATTTTTCAATTTTTCAGTCCGCAAAGGTAAAAAAAACAAACTGGTTACACATTCTTTTTAGCAAAATTATCTTTCCATGGATCTGATTTTTATATATTTGCTTCTCCCACAAAAAGTTTAAATGAGAAAAATTATCCTATTGTTGCTTGCCATCGTTATACTCATGCATGCTGGGGTAATTAGTCCTTTGTTTGAAATTAAGCAAAATTTTCTAAAATTAGGAATGTTAGAAAAGTATTCAGAAAAGGATTGTTTTGTGATGAAATTGTCTTTGAATGAATTTTTTAAAAAAAGAATTTCAGATCATGAAATGATAATAGATAAAGAACTACATGATATTGTGGAAGTAAAAAGAATTGATCAATATGTTATTCTGAAATTAATTAATGATCAAATTGAAAAAAAATACCTTAATAAAACGAAAGATTATAAAGAAAAAAGTAGTGCAGGATCTAAAAATAAAAATCATATTCCAAAAGTAAAATTTTTTTATTGTGGTGAAAATCTTCAAATTTTACTAATAAAAAATAAGCCCATTTGGCGTGTAATGAAATTAAATAGAAATGATTCTTTGATTTGTTTGCAAAGTGAACAAGGCGTAGAATCACCTCCTCCAGAGTATACAACTAGACATGTTTTAATATAATAAATTAACCAATAGTTAAAGTAAAGAACAGTCTTAAGTTTACTTGGTAGCTATTTGTTTTATTGAGGTATTAACTAGCTAAAGATAAAATATTAGCTGATTTTGATACAAAAAAAATATTTAAATTAAGTAAAAGTATACATGAAAATTATAAATAAAGTAGGAGTTGCATTATTAGCACTTACTTCAATTCAAGCTATTTCGCAAGATAAAAAGAAAAATATAGAAATTAATAAATTAAGTGAAGTAGAAATTACAGCTACCTCACAATCGGACAAAACATTATTAAAACAAGCAGCATCTATTTCTAAATTAGAATCAAAAGAACTTCAACGTGGTGCAGGATTGTTTTTTGATGATGCCGTAAATACAAATATACCGGGGATGTTTATGCAACGTCGTACAGTATCTGCAGGGCAAACATTCAATATCCGTGGATATGGAAATGGAGCAAGAGGGACTAATGGTACTAATAGTAATTTTGATTCACAAGGAGTAAAAGTATATTTAAATAATATACCTTTAACAGATGCAGAAGGAATTACTTTAATGGATGATATTGATTTTAATTCAATTGGAGAAGTTGAAGTTTTAAAAGGGCCAGCAGGTTCGTTATACGGATTAGCCATTGCGGGGGCTGTAAATTTAAAAACAATGAAGCCAGAGGCAGGAAAAACCTCTGTTTCTCAAAATACCATGTTTGGGAGCTATGGTTTAAGACGTTTAACATCCCAAATAGCTGTAGGAAGTGAAAAATCATCTTTTTTAATTAATTATGGAAATCAGAAGTACGATGGTTTTATGAATCATACTGCTTCTAAAAAAGATTTTGTAAATATTTTGGCTGATTTTAATTTAAGTAATAAGCAAAAAATAAACGCTTATGTTGGATATACGAATAGTTATGAAGAAAGAAATGGAGAACTTACAATAGCTCAGTATCAAAATTTAGATTATTCGGGTAATCCAGCTTATATTAAAAATAATGCACATAGCAACGTAATTAGTTTCCGAGCAGGATTAAATCATTTTTATCAAATTTATAAAAATCTGAGTAATTCCACTTCTGTTTTTGGTTCAGGAATTAGCAGTAATGTAAGTTCTGCTGGAGGATGGACAGATAAATTACCGATCAATTATGGTTTTCGTTCTACATTTGATAGTAAATGGGAGTTAGGTAATGATTTTAAATTATCAGGTATTACAGGTATTGAAGTACAAATGCAAAATGCGCAAATATTAGCTTATCCTATGGGAAATCCTGTAAATGCAGATGGATATAATACAGTGGGCGTTTTAAGAAGTAATTTATACGTTTTATCCAAAACAAACGCCGTATTTACAGAATGGACTTTAAATTTGCCGTATGACTTTTCTTTAACCGCAGGTATTAGTTCAAATTACATGGGAATAGATTCAAGTGATAGATTCCCTTACATTTATAATACTTCAGGAAATCCACAAGTAACTCAAAATACGAAACCACTAAATTTTAATGTATCGTACAAGGATATGTATTCTCCAAAAGTAGCTATAAATAAAGTTTTTTATAAAATGATATCCGTTTATGCCTCTTACAATAAGGCATATAAAGCCCCTGTTAGTGGTTATTTGTTTATTCCTGAAATAAACCAAGTGAATAGTAATTTACGTCCAGAAATTGGAGAACAATGGGAAGTTGGTACAAAAGGAAAGCTTTTAGACGGACGTTTAGGATTTGAATTGGCTGCTTTTAGAACAAATTTTAAAGATAAAATGGCAACAGTTTCAGTTGCCGATCCAGCTAATACAACTAAACTATACAGTTATATGATTAATGGTGGAAGTCAGTTACATAAAGGAATCGAAGGTAATTTAAAATATGAAATAATAAATACAACAAATGGTTTTCTAAAGTCATTAACACCATTTGTAAATGGGACATATTCTGATTTTACATACCAAGATTATAAATTTAGTAGAACTACTAGTGGTGCTAATACGACTCAAAATATTTATGATTTTTCAAGATTGAGCGTATTAGGAACTCCCAAATGGGTTGCTAATGCAGGAATAGATTTTGCAACTAAATTAGGGATTTATGGTAATGTAACATTTAATCATAGAGGGACAGCTAATTTTGCATACGTTCCTGTGGATAGAACAAATTCAAATTTACAAATCTCTACTGCAGATAAATATAATTTGCTACATGCTAAATTAGGATTAAAAATGAATGTAATCAATCATTTAGATTTAGATATATTCTCAGGTGTAAATAATATAACGAATGTGCAGTATTATCAAATGATTTTTGTTAATCAAATGCCTGATGCTTATATTCCGACTCCTTTGAAAGCAACCTTCTTTGGAGGGATAAATTTAAAATATACTTTTTAATATGACTTAGAGCGGTGTTAGTACCGCTCTAAAATTTTTAATTTATTTTATGAAAAAAATAGTGCTATTTGTAATAACATTAATCTCCATTATTAATTGTAAACGTTTTAATAATGAAGAAAATCAAAATACAGGAAAAGAACGTATTGTATGTATTGCCAAGCAATATACTGAAATAGCCTTTGCACTGGGTGCCCAAAAAGATATAGTAGCGGTTGATTTATCCAGTACTTTTCCAGAAGAAACCAAGAAAATACCCACGGTAGGTTATCATCGCGCACTAAGTATAGAAGCCATTTTAGCTCAAAAACCAACATTAATTTTAGAAGATAATAACATAGGCCCAGAACATGTAGTAGACCAGTTAAAAAAATTACAAATCCCAATGAAACGTTTCGGAGAGTATAGTAAGTCTATAGAAGGTACGGATTCTTTAATTACCGAAATGGGAGAGTATTTTCATAAAGAAAAAGAAGCACAAAAACTATGTCAGAATTTAAAGTCAGATATGGATAAAGCACTAAATGAAGCAAAAAAACATACAAAAAAACCTAAAGTATTGGTAATTCATTACGGGCAAGCATCAAACGTGTTTTTAGTAATGACTAGTAAAAGTGTAGGAGCTAAAATGATTGAATGGGCAGGAGGTAGATTATCCATTCAGGATAAAAAAGGCATGAAGCATTTATCACCAGAATTAGTTGCAGCTTCTGATCCTGATGTGATTTTAATGACCGATTTTGGATATGATAAATTAGAGGGCGATTTAAATAAAATCAAAGATTTACCAGGAGTATCCAGTACTAAAGCATTCAAGAATAAGCAGGTTTATCGTATTGAGGAACATGATTTAGTTTACATGGGACCGCGTACAGGTAAGAATGTATTATTAATTCAAGGACTAATCCATAAAGAAAAATAATTTAATAATAACTCTTATTAGAGTCTATAGTGAAATAATTAATTAAAGAAAGCGTTGTATTCCGTTTAAAGACATGATCCAAATAGATCGCTTTCTAAATTCTAAAATAATTTAGTGAAGCAAAATAAAAACATATTACTGTTTGTACTATTCCTCTTTTTATTAATCGTTACTGTTCTAACCTCTTTGCGATATGGAGCAGTAGCCATTTCTATAGAAGAAATAAAGAGTGCTTTTTTTCATTGGCTTGATAATTCTCAAAATTTGCCACTTAACGAACGTATCTTTTTAGAAATCCGTTTACCTAGAACAATTCTCAGTGTAGCAGTAGGAGCCATATTGGCTGTAGGAGGAGTGCTTTTACAATCATTATTTAGAAATCCTATTGTAGAACCTGGAATGATTGGTACATCCAGCGGAGCAGCATTTGGAGCAGCATTTTTTATTGTTTTAGGAAATGCATTCGGAATTTCAGTAGATGAATGGTCATTGCCCTTACTAGCTTGCTTAGGAGGTGTTATAGGAACTATTTTAGTCTTAGTTCTATCAAATACGAATAAAAAAGGAAAACAATCCATTATATTGCTATTACTTACAGGAGTTGCCGTTAATGCGCTTTTTATGAGTGGTGTAGGATTTATGGGATATATAGCTCGTGATCCGCAGGCACGCTCTATTACTTTTTGGAATTTAGGAACATTATCAGGAGCTAATTGGAAGGCAGTACAAATAGTAAGTGTTGTGGGGATATTAGGTGTTTTTTTTGCCTTTAAATTAGGAAAATCACTGAATACATTAATATTAGGGGAAGAAGAAGCAGGTTATTTAGGGGTTAATCTTAAAAAATTAAAAATAAAGGTATTGGCGATTAATGTTATTATGATTTCAATTGCCACTTCGTTTGTAGGAGTTATCGGATTTATAGGTTTAATTGTGCCTCATATTTTGCGAATGCTTATAGGATCAGATAATCGAAATTTAGTTTTATATAGTGCTATTTTAGGAGGAATTATTTTGAGTATTGCGGATTTTATTGCTCGAAATATTTTAAGTCCCGCAGAACTTCCCATAGGAATCATTACCTCTATAGTAGGAGTTCCCATTTTTATTTTCCTTTTACGTAAACGTAATTACTTCTTTTAAAAATAGAATTTTTCTTAATGATACGAATTCAGAATATTAGCTATAAAATAGAAAATAAGATTATACTAGATGATATTTCAGCCACATTTGAGTCTGGTAAAATTAATCTTATTATTGGACCTAATGGGGCAGGAAAATCAACCTTAATAAAAATAATGAGTGGGCAAATAAAACCTTCTCAAGGAACTCTTTTTTTTTCAGAGCAGGTAAATCT
This sequence comes from Flavobacterium davisii, assembly GCF_042182265.1. Taxonomy (NCBI): domain Bacteria; kingdom Pseudomonadati; phylum Bacteroidota; class Flavobacteriia; order Flavobacteriales; family Flavobacteriaceae; genus Flavobacterium; species Flavobacterium davisii. The sequence goes on along the minus strand of NZ_CP097869.1, from coordinate 130,524 downwards.
TTCAACCGCTGAACTAGCTAAAAGAAGAGCTGTGCTTTCTCAAAACATAGAAGTTCATTTTCCTATTAATGTAGAAGAAGTAATTATGATGGGACGTTATCCTCATTTTGATTCTATTCCAACTTCAAAAGACCGAGAAATAGTGCAAGAAGTAATTCAATTTTTTGAAATTCAAGATTTACTAGAACGTAATTTTATAACTTTAAGTGGGGGTGAAAAACAGCGTGTTCATTTTGCCCGCGTAATGGCGCAAATATGGGAACAATCATACGATAGGATTCTTATAATGGATGAACCTTTGACTTTCTTAGATATTCATTATCAATACGATGTTATGTATAAAATTAAAGAATTAAGTCAACAAAAAAACTTATTGATTATAGGTGTTTTGCACGATTTAAATCTAACAGCCAAATTTGCGGATAATATTTATGTTATTCAAAGAGGGCATCTTGCGTATACAGGAACTAAAAACGAAATTTTTAAACCAGAAATTGTGGAAGAAATTTACTCCATAAAACCCACTATTTTTGAAAAAGAAGAAACGTATTTTATAAGTTTTTAATAATTTTCTTATCTTGGTTACCCTCTAATCAAAGTAAACTAAAAAATGGAAACTGAAAACACGATTAACCTACGACTGCGATTTTACAAAGATATTGATGAAAAAGTTGATATCGTCAGACAAAAATTTATTGATTACAAAAGTCAAATTTCTTCGGATTATATAATGAAAATAAGAAGAAATCATATACAATTTACCATAGGAGGAGTAAAAGAACGCTATTGGTCACCGTATTTAACGATAGAATTGGAAGAAAAAGAAGGGAGTAATGGACAAGCTACTCATGTTAGAGGATTGTTTGGACCTGCTCAGACAATGTGGACATTTTTTATCTTTATGCACTTTATGATAGCTGGAATCTTTATCGTCTTTATGATGTTTGCCATTTCAGATTATATGTTAAAAAAAAGTGTTATATCTGATTTTATGGTAATGGGATTGATGATTTTTTGCTGGATATTCCTTTACATATTAGGTCGTCAAACACGTGAAAACGGATACGGTCAGATGAATGAATTAGAACAAGAATTTTTAAAAATTATCCAGTAAGATTATTATATCTTCAAATAAAAAATGACCCCGTTTTTTACTATCCTTGTTTAAAACGGGGTTTCATTATAATATTGTAAAACGTTTAAATGATGGTATTTTGATATTAATTTTTTTGATTATAGCCAAAACGTCTTAATTGTCTTTCATTTGATCGCCAATCTTTATTAACTTTCACATACAATTCTATATGAATCTGTTTACCAAAAAATTTTTCTAATTCTTCACGAGCTTGAATTCCCACCTTTTTAATTGCAGCCCCTTTATGGCCAATAATGATTCCTTTTTGAGTATCGCGTTCTACCATTATCAAAGAACGGATTCTAATAATTTTGTCATCTTCTTTAAACTCTTCCGTTTCTACTTCGCAAGCATAAGGAATTTCCTTGTCATAGTTTAATAATATTTTTTCACGGATAGCTTCGTTTACAAAAAAACGTTCTGGCTTATCTGTTAAAGCATCTTTAGGATAATATGGTTCAGATTCTGGAAGTAACTCTATAATTCTATCAAAAACAGTTTGCACATTAAAGTTTTCTAAAGCAGAAATCGGAAAAATTTCAGCATTAGGAACTTTTTCTTTCCATAATGCAACTTGTTCTTCTAGTTGTTCCTGATTGGATTTGTCTATTTTATTTAACAATAAAAGAACGGGAATCTTAGAGTGAATAATTTTATTAAAAAAAGCTTCATCCTTTAAATCCTTTTCTCCTATTTCTACCATATAAATTAAGACATCAGCATCTTCAAAAGCCGACTTAACAAAATCCATCATAGAACTTTGTAATTCATAAGCAGGTTTTATAATACCAGGTGTATCCGAAAATAATATTTGAAAATCATTGCCATTTACAATACCTAAAATTCTATGACGAGTTGTTTGTGCTTTGCTTGTAATAATGGATAAACGCTCTCCTACGAAGGCATTCATTAGAGTTGATTTTCCAACGTTGGGATTTCCTATAATATTGACGTATCCTGCTTTGTGCGACATAATGTACTTTTTTTGCAAAGGTAGGAAATAAAATGTGATAGGTTTGTTTTCTATGAGAAGAAAGCTTCTTAAGATGATAAAAATCAGTAGGAAGTTATATTAAATGAATTACATTAGCTGTATGAGAGATATAGAAACAAGACAAGACATATTATTTGTAATGAAGGTGTTTTATGATAAACTCCTAGCTGATAACAAAATTAATTTTTTCTTTAATAAGGTAACCCAAGTAGATGAACATCTAGATCATCACTTAGATGTTTTATGCACCTTCTGGGAACAAGCCCTTTTTTTAAAAGGAGGGTATACCAATAATATGTTTCAGATACATAAAGATGTGCATGATAAATCGCCTTTTTTAAAAGAACATTATGATATTTGGTTAGATTATTTATATGACAGTATTGATCCTCATTTTGAAGGTAAAATGGCAGAACAAATGAAAAAAATGGCAGTTAATATGGCTACAGTATTAAAGATTAAGTTGGTTTAGTTATTTATCTAATGAAAGACATTATTATTTCAAAAGTAATTAATAAAATAATAATCCATTCCAAACGAGAGCTTTCTTTTACGTTTAGAACTTCTGTGAAAATTTTTAAATTGTTTTCTACAATAGATAATCGGTAATCTACGTCTTTAAAACGAGGTAAAATTTCAAAGTTCGATTTCATTTTTCTGTTAAGAGCATCCAATTTTTCGTTTTCCCAAACAGAGTTCGGATCATCTAATATATATAAATTGTCAACAATACTATTTTTTACATTTAATACTTGACCGATGTATTTTAAGAGGTTTTTTTTAGAAACATTAATTTTTCCAGTATTTTCTAATTGAAGTATAAATTCTTTCGTTGAAGAAACTAGTTTGCCTGTAATAATTTCGTAATATTCTAATGCAACTGATTGTGCTACATTAAGCATGATTATCCGGATAGCTGAACTGTCTAATTCAGGCAATATGACTTCATTGTTTTTTACTTCAAAATTTATATTGTCTTCTTTTATCAGGATACTATACTCTTCTTTTAAAAGCATGTTAATAGGGGATTCCTCGTGCTTTTTTATTTTGTGTAGCCATTCTTCTTCTTCTGTACTGCTAAAATTAGCAAAAACAACCACACCATAATCTAATAAATAAATAAATTTATTAGATTCTATTTGCTTAAAAAATTCCGAACCAGAAAAACTATAATTAGCTCCTTCTAATTCATTTTTGAAATTTTTAATATTGATAATTTCAGCTAATTGAATTGCGGAGACTTTTATTTTCATAATATTTTATTTCTTACAAATTTACACATAAAATTATTTTTATAAATATTATTTCTATTTAAATTATTGTAAGTCAATTAGTTGTGTTTTTGGTATTTTCTTTTATCGCATTAAAGATTTAGGTAAGACCTCTTTTATAGGAACAATTTTAAAAATCCAATTAGCTATAGCAAAAACAAGTAATCCGATGAAGGGTTTGTAGCATAAATTAAAGAAAATAGAAGCAGTATCAGGTAAAATATGTCCTATACTAATTACAATAATTAATAGCAGTAATAAGTGTAGAAACTTCCAACTAAAAGGATGTACTCCAAATTTTTTATAATTAAAATAAATTTTAATTAAGTTATAAGAAGTTAATGAAATAGCGGTTGCAATAGAAACGCCAATAATACCTAATTTAAACCAGAATAAAAAAATTAAGTTGGTAGAGATAGTGAGCAGAGCTAAAGCAATTGTAGTTGTATTATTAAATTTATAATATTTAGAATTGGTAATAATATAGCCATTAAAACCAGTAGCTAAATCAAATAAGAGAGCAAATCCCATGATATATAATACGGGTAATCCTTGCGCCAATTTATCTCCGTTTTTCATTAAAGCAAATAGATCTTCAATTCCAATGGCAACCAAACCAAACAAAACGATACCAATTACAAATAAATATAAAGAAGTTTTGTGGTGTAATGTTTTTAAATCTTCCATTTTGTTTTCGGCTATTTGTTGTGCAATAATTGGGGCTGAAATAGTATAAACTCCCAAAGCAGGAACCGTAATCATACGAACTAAGTTTAGAGAGGTATTATAAATAGAAACCTCTTGATAAGTCAATATTTCACCAATCATATAGGTGTCAATATTTAATGCAATTACAGAACCCATACTTCCTAAAAAAGTATAAAAAGAATAAGTAAAAAGCTCTTTACTAAATTGATTTTGGCTTAAAAAAATAAAATCAATCTTTTTTGTTAATTTTTCCAAATGATTAAGATAAAGGAGCATCCCTAAAAAAGCGATAACAAAAAAACTAACAAATATCCACAACGCTTTATTTTCTTCTAATTTGTTGAAAAAGAGTAAAATAAAAGCACTTATCATTCCTAATTTAGGAAATAGATTTTCAAAAATGTTAGGAATAACAATACGTTTTTTGATAGAAATATATTTAGATATTAATTGTATTAATGAAAGTAATAATGCAATAAAGAGTATATAAGGGGCATATATCCAAAAACTTCTTGATTTAATAGAAGGAAATATAATAGATACAAATGTTAGTAAAATTAATCCTAAAAAGAAATTACCAATAATAAATAGAATAGAAAACTTGAACAAATCTTGTTGCGTGTTATTTTGTGACATTTGTGGGAAAAATCGAACATTAGCGTGCATAATACCTAATGCAATCATTGGTAAAATTAATAATGCAGTTTGATGTATAAATTGTAGTTTTCCCGAAAAATCTAAATTATACGGATACAAAAAAACAGTAGAAAAAATGCCTATTAAGGTACTAAAATATCCTATTATACTATATTTTATACTTTGTCTAGCTACAACACTCATTATAAGTTTAAATTACGAATTTAATTATTTTAACTCAGATTACGCGATAGATTTTGTGATGAAGATAAAAAGACAAAGAAGATAAAAATGTACAAAAAATCTTTACTACAGACTTCGTCTTGCTATTTTGAAGAAAAAAGCATACTTTTTTCTTCAAAATTATTTTTTAATAAAAATAAAATTATTGATGTATTTATTAAAATCATTTAAATAGTCATCTTTTTGAAAATCAGATAGTAGGTTAGTGTCAAAATTTTGTAAACTCAATGATTTTCGATCAAAATAAAAAACCTCATATCCAAAACCTTTTATGAAATCAAAAATCGAGTGAATAGGATAATGCGCATGACGTAGTTCTATTTCAATAATAAGAGTGGGATGCAACTCTTGTAATACCTTTTTACTGCCCTTTATAGTGTCAAATTCATGTCCTTCAACATCAATTTTTACTAAATCTAATTTTTGAATTTTATTTTCAAAAACCCAATCGTCTAATGTTATTGTTTTGATTTCAATTTTTTCGACTTCCTCTCCCATATTTTCTAAAGAAGCACGTGTATCCTGTAATCCCTTTTCTTTTTTAGGAATATGTAATACAGAGGTGCCCGTACTTGAAGAAACCGCTAAGGGAAACAATTTAATTTTAGGAAACAAAGGTTGGATATAGTTTACCAAAGAAACATTAGGCTCAAAACCAAAAATTTTGCCTGATTTAATCTTCTTCTCCGCTTGATACAAATAAATCCCTTTATTAGTTCCTATATCTAAAAAAACGGAATCTTCTTTTAAGAGTTGATGAATAAGTAGTAATTCAGGTTCACATTTATAATCTCCTGTACTTAATGAAGCAAGGGTTTTATAATATCTTTTCTTGTATAAAGTAGGCCAAAAATGATAGGCCAATTGGATTAAAAATTTCATTTATATTCTCGTTTAACTAACTACTTTAGAAAGACAAACCTGTTGTTGTAAACGTTGCTTATCTTAGAAAACATTGTTGTTATAATTTTAATAACGACATTTCAAAAGTAATCTTTTATATAGAATGGCGCAAATAAGGTGTTTGACCAAAAATAACAAAGATGCTTTTTTGAACATCTATTTCCTTTCTCCTATCTGCTGACGCCACATTGCATAATACAGCCCTTTGCTATCTACTAAATCTTCGTGTTTTCCTTGTTCTATAATTTTTCCTTTTTCAAGAACAAAAATTTTATCAGCGTGCATAATAGTAGAAAGACGATGAGCAATAAGAACCGTTATGCGGTTGTTGTTAGATATAGATTTGATTGTGTCATTAATAGCTTCTTCTGTAATAGAATCTAGAGCAGAAGTGGCTTCGTCAAAAATTAAAAGATTTGGATTTCGTAAAATAGCTCTAGCTATAGATAAACGTTGTTTTTCACCTCCTGAAACCTTAATTCCTCCTTCTCCTATAGTAGTATTTATGCCTTTTTCTGCACGATTTAACAAGTTTTGACAACTAGATTGTTGTAAAGCATTTAACAAATCCTCATCAGAAGCATCAGGTTTAACAAAAAGTAAATTTTCCTTAATGGTCCCAGAAAATAGTTGGGCATCTTGCGTTACAAATCCCAATTGTTTCCTAATTTCTAATAATTCTACTTCCGTTTCGTTTATGTCATTATAGGCAATACTTCCTTCATTAGGTTTGTATAGCCCAACAAGAAGTTTGACTAATGTTGTTTTTCCTGAACCCGAAGGACCTACAAAAGCAACAGTTTCGCCTTTTTTTATTTCAAAAGAAATATTTTCAACGGCCTTAAAATGGGCTGTTTGATGCTGAAAACTTACTTGATTAAAACTTAATTTTTCAATTGTTCCAATTGTTTTTGGAGAGGCTGGTTTGTATTCTGATTCTTGAGCTAATAACTTTTTAAAATTATCTAAAGAAACTTTGGTTTCATTCTTTACAATGATAAATTGACTCATTTCTTGTAGAGGATTAAAAATAAAAAAAGTAAAAAAAGTCATTGTTAACAAGTCTCCAATGACTATTTTGCCTTGAAAAACAAAATAATATAGAGTAAAAACAACTAACGTCCTCATGAAATGAACAGTTGTTCCTTGTATAAAACTTAAACTGCGGATGTAACGTATTTTTTGGAGTTCAAGGCCTAAAATTTTAAGCGTATTTTGGTTTAGACGCGCTTCTTCTTGCTGGGTTAAACCAAGACTTTTTACTAATTCAATATTACGTAAACTTTCAGTGGTTGAGCCTGCTAGAGCATTTGTTTGAATTACTATATTTCGAGATATAGCTTTTATTTTCTTCCCTAAAACAGAGCTAACAAAACCAATGATAGGGGCTGTAATAACAAATATGAGTGAAATTTTTATATCAATACGAGCAATGTATAAAAAAACAAAAATAAACCCAACGATTGTTTGAAAAACCAATGAAATGGAAAGATTGATCAGTTTTTCAGAATCAATCCGAACCTTTTGCAGTTTATTTAGCGTTTCGCCACTTCGTTGATCTTCAAATTGAGCATAAGGTAAATCCAATGATTTTTTTATACCATCAGTATACATTTCAGCTCCAGTACGTTGAATAACAATGTTAGTAAAATAATCTTGGAAGTTTTTAGTAATCCTAGAAATCATAGCCATTAAAACAGATAATCCTAACCAAAAACCAACCGCTTTTATAAAAGCGAAATCATTTCCTTTGTATTTTTGTATACCTACGCCACAATCTTGCATGATTTTACCCGTAATGATTGAATCACTTAGACTAAAACAAATATTCATACCTGCCATTAATAAAGCAATGGTTAAAAGTTTATAGTGCTTTTTTAAATATTGAAATAAAATATCCATTTCTATAAAATCAATGTTTAGAGGATTGCTAAAATATTTGTAGTTTTGAATATGATTTTTTCGTTGAAAATACCCATAGCCAAAACCAATCAAACAATAGATTATCAATCCGATTTATTGTTATTGGGTTCTTGTTTTTCAGAAAATATTGGTAACAAATTTAGTTATTTTAAATTTAAGACCACAGTAAATCCTTTTGGGATAATTTTTAATCCCATTTCTATTGAAAAAATAATAAAAAGGATTGTAGAAAAAAAATACTTTACAGAAGATGATATTTTTTATCATAATGATTTATGGCATTGTTTTGAAGTGCATTCAGAACTTTCAAATCCAAGCAAAGAAGCATTTTTGGAAGAATTGAATAATTTAATCAAATCTATAAATAGTCAAATTAAGGAATTAAGTCATTGTATGATTACATTAGGAACCTCTTGGGTTTATAGAGCTACTAAAATAGATACAATAGTTGCGAATTGTCATAAGGTACCACAAGCAGAATTTACCAAAGAGTTGTTATCTGTTGAAGTTATTCAACAAAGCTTACTAAATATCATTTCATTAGTAAAATCTTTAAATCCCCATATAAAATTTATTTTTACAATATCTCCAGTGCGTCATATAAAGGATGGTTTCTTTGAAAATAATGTAAGCAAAGGAAATTTGTTTTCAGCACTTCATAAATTGCTTTCTATTTCGGGAGTAGAGGAGACCTATTTTCCAAGTTATGAAATTGTAATGGATGAATTACGTGATTATAGATTTTATGAAAAGGATATGTTGCACCCTAATGAACTTGCTGTAGATTATATTTGGGAACGTTTTTTAGAAAATTATTTCGATGAAGAAACAAGATCTTTAATGCTTGATATAAAAGCGATTCAAAAAGATTTAGCACATCGTCCTTTTAATCCTAATACAGAAAAACATCAAAAATTTTTAGAAAAAGTACATGCTAAAAAAATGTTATTATTAAAAAAAATACCTCATTTATCTTTTTAATTATGATGAATTTATATAAAAAAATATTTTTCGGATTGTTATTTCTCGTGGTAGTGTTTGTTGCATATCAATATTTTGCAGATAAGAATGAAACAAGAACAGAATATAATTCCAATCTAATTCAAGAACAAATTAAAAATGTTGGAAAATTAATTGTAACAGAAGGACATTACTCGCAAATACTTACGTTTAAAGATCAAGACCGTTATTTGGGAGGGCTTATTTCATTTGACAAAAAAGCATTAGTCATAGTAAATTCAGATGTAACGGTAGCTTATGATTTGCGACAAATGCAATATGAAATAGATGAAAAATCTAAAGTTATCCGAATTATTTCTGTACCAAAAGAAGAAATAAGAATAAATCCAGATATACAGTATTATGATATAGAACAAAGTAAATTTAATGAATTTACAGGTGCTGATTTTAATGCTATTACTAAAAAGGTTAAATCAGATTTGACTAAAAAAATGCAGAAATCAACGTTGAAAAACAATGCTAAAAATCGTTTAGTAAGTGAACTTTCAAAAATATTGTTAGTTACTCATTCTATGGGGTGGAAAGTAGAGTATAATGGAGAAGAGATAAAAAAAGAAGGAGATTTTAAGCTTTAACTCAGATTAGATGAGGTTTTGTGATGGAGATGAAAAAGTAAATAAAAACAAAATCTTTATTGAAAGTATGCTTTTTTAGATTGTTTTGTATCTGTAATAAATTTTAATTAGGATTTAATATTGTTGAGTCTAAAGTTTATTTAATATGAGGTTCTTTTAAGAAAAGCGTATTTATATAATAAATCTAGTAGTAAAAATATAAATGATTTAATAACTAAAAAGGCTGTTAGGACAGCCTTTTTTTATTATAAAAGTAAAGTTTAATCATTCATAGATATTAAAAATTCTTCGTTGTTTCGGGTCTTTTTAAAACGATCATTGATGAATTCCATGGCTTCTACTGAGTTCATGTCAGCTAGGTATTTGCGCATAATCCACATACGTTGAATGGTTTTTTCGTCTAATAAAAGATCGTCACGACGTGTACTAGATGATGTTAGATCTACAGAAGGGAAAATACGACGATTAGCAATTTTACGATCTAACTGAAGTTCCATATTACCCGTTCCTTTAAATTCTTCAAAGATAACCTCATCCATTTTAGAACCTGTTTCTGTTAATGCCGTAGCAATAATACTTAATGAACCTCCATTTTCTACATTACGTGCAGCACCAAAGAAACGTTTCGGTTTTTGTAACGCATTAGCGTCAACTCCTCCGCTTAGGACTTTGCCAGAAGCTGGTTGTACAGTGTTGTAAGCACGTGCTAGACGTGTAATAGAATCTAATAAAATCACAACATCATGTCCACATTCAACTAAACGTTTGGCTTTTTCAAGTACGATATTGGCAATTTTAACATGTTCCTGTGGTTCACGGTCAAATGTAGAAGCAACGACTTCTGCGCGTACACTACGTTGCATGTCTGTAACTTCTTCTGGACGTTCATCTATTAACAATACAATCATGTATACTTCTGGATGATTTGCTGCAATGGCATTGGCAATATCTTTAAGTAGCATGGTTTTACCAGTTTTAGGTTGCGCTACTATCATACCGCGCTGTCCTTTACCAATAGGGGAAAATAAGTCTATGATACGGGTGGAAATAGAACTGCCTTTTTCAGCTAATTTGAATTTTTCGGTAGGAAAAACAGGTGTTAAGTGGTCAAATGAAACGCGATCTCGAACAACTTGTGGGTCATGACCATTAATTTTTAGAACTTTTACCAGTGGAAAATATTTTTCTCCTTCTTTTGGTGGACGAACAACTCCCTTTACAGTGTCTCCTGTTTTTAATCCGAATAGTCTAATTTGTGAAGTTGATAAATAAATGTCATCAGGAGATGCTAGATAATTGTAGTCGGAAGAACGTAAGAATCCGTATCCATCAGGCATCATTTCTAGTACGCCTTCACTTTCTATAATCCCTTCAAATTCATAATCAGGCTCTCTGAAATTAGTTGTTTTTTTGTATTTGGGATTTTGATTGTTGGAATTGTATTTGTTTTTATTTGGCTCAACAATAGGGGCTTGTTCTGTTTCTGTAATAGAATTGTTCGTTTGTTCTGTTGCAATTTCTATTGTTTCTATTGTTTCTTCTGCTTGCTTTTTGGGAAACTCTATTGCCTCATTTACTTCTTCTGTAGGGATAGAAGGATCTGAGATGTTTTCGATAGTTTCCGTTGTTTTCTTTTTGTCTTTAGAGAACTTAGGCGTTTTGGTTTTCTTTACAAAAACTTCTTTTTTTTGTTCCGAAACTTCATCGGGATGAGAAGTTTTTTTATTGTTTGTTTTTTTAGAACCTTTTTTTTCTTCTGATTCTTCGGAAAAAAGGGAGGTTTCGATAGTTGCATCCACTTTTTCAAGTTCAGATACTTCTTTTTTGTCTTTAACCATACGAGCTCGTTTGGGTTTTGAAGTGTCTTCAGAAACACTATTTGTTTCTGGAGTTAGTTTTTCAGGGTTTGAAGCTTGGAAATCAAGTATTTGGTATACTAAATCGTCTTTTTTAAGAGTTTTAAAATTCTTGATTTTGGCTGCTTTTGCAATTTCTTGCAATTCATTTAGCTTCATTTCTTTTAATACAGAAATATCAAACATAAAGTATAGTTAGCTTAAAAAAATGGGGTTTAAAAATTGATTTTTTGAAACTTATGTTCCGAAGTATGAAGTGCTTACGGATTGTTCCTGCAATAATACAAAAAAATATTTAGGAAACAATAGCTTTTTTAAAAAAGAAAATATATTTTTGTACCAATATAGTAAAAAAAAATGATTCAAAGAATTCAAAGCGTATATTTAGTTTTGGCTTTTGTTATAATGGCGGTTTTTCCTTTTGTATTTCCTCTTTGGAAAGAAGAAGGTAAAGAAATTTATTTTATGACAAATATTATGTATACCGTTTTTTTTGGTCTTAGTACATCGTTGTCTTTAATGAGTTTACTATCTTTCAAAAAGAGACAAACTCAATTTGTGTTAAACAGATTGAATATGATATTAAACTTAATTTTACTAGGATTATTTGTGTATCGTGCACTAAGCTTACCTGGAGGAACTCAGATTCTTGTGAAAGGTATTGGGATGTTTCTTCCTGTAATTACTATCTTGTTGTTAGTTTTAGCTAACAAAGCCATTAAGAAGGATGAAGATCTTGTAAAATCAGTGGATCGATTACGATAAACCTATCATCTTAGTTTATTAGTGCGACTAATCCCAGAGGTAACTCTGGGATTTTTTTATGATCTTGTTTGAGAAAGTTTTGAAATTGTGAAAAAGATAAAAAATACAGTAACATGAATTTTTTAGTTTGTAAAATTTAAATTGTTGATTTGGTTTAGTTTGATTTGGATATTAGAAAATACCATTTTAGAGTATCTTAAAATTATATTCATGATCCTTGGGAAATTTTATTTTTAATCCAGATTCCGCATTAGACTTTGTTGTGAAACAAAATTTTTCAATAAATTCAAGTGCTCACGGAAAATTTTAGAAGAAGAAATAGTGAACTATTTTGATGATTAAAATTTGAGTACGTGCTTGAATTGGAAGAAAAATAAAGTGGAATAGATTTACTTCGTCTATTCGCTACGCTCGGGTCTAATGCGTAATCTGGGTTTAACTCAGATTATGCGTTAGAGATTTATTATATATAAAAATGATTTTGAAGAGGGGGTTCTAAAAGACTGTAATCTTGTCATACTATGTTTTTTGTATAGGGAGAAATCACATGGTGCTGATAATATAACTTCTCCTCTTGTAGAAGTGGTAGATTAGATGTTTAATTTTGACTTTTCAAACACTTTTTTAAATTAGATTATCCTAAAATCGTAATTTTATTTTGATCAAAGGAAGTTTTGGATGAAGAGAGTAAAAGAAATGAATTAATACTGTTAATGAGGAGACTTCTTTCTTTGTGTGAATTGATAAACAATAGGTTAGATTATTACTTTCTAGTCTCTATGTCTGTAAAAAAAACTATTTCAGCACAAAGTCTAATTTGTAATCTGGGTTGAAAAAAGGCTATCTAAACTAGATAGCCTTTGTTTCCAAAAAAAAACTAATAATGTGGTATATCTTGATATGAAGAAAATTATAGTTTATGTTGTAAACTATCCCAACTCCCGCCGTTTATACACTCAAAATTGTGTTGTTTAAGTATAGAAACTGCTTGACTGCTACGTATACCACTACGACAGCAGGCAATTACAGGTTTATTTAACTTTTTGATGTTTTCTATTTCTTGTTTGATATCGTCAAGAGGTATATTTTTGGATCCTGATATGTGTCCAGAAGAATATTCATTAGGGGTTCTTACGTCTATAATAACGGCTCCTCTGTTGATAAAGTCTTGTAAGTTATTCTTTTTATCTAAACCTAGAAAGCTGAAAAAGCCCATACCTTTTGATTTTTTACCAAATGTATGGGCTCTTAATTTATTTTTGTGTGACAAAAGTTACATTAGATAGAAACTTTTTCAAAAATTAAATCTAAACCATTTTGTATTAATTTTTTCACCTCAGGTTTGCGGATTTTAACGGTTTCTAAATGATTTAATACTTTGTTGACTAAATCATTATGATTTTTTTTATGAGCTATTTCTATAATTTCTACAGCTAGTAGCCAATCATTAGGATGATTACTTGTTAAAATACCAAAAGTCTCTTTTAGTGTTGTGCTGGTATTCTTTTCTTCTCTTATATTTCGTATATTTTGGTATAACTGTTCTAGTTCTTTACGCTCGGATGATTTTTGCTGCTTGATAGTTTTGGTCGAAGGAACATGATTAATCATATCAAAACTATTTACATCAGCGGGTCCAGAAAAGGCAGAAATAATATCTTTTCCGACTGCCATATCATAAATCCCCCATTCAGGTTTAAATAAGATTTGATTATTGTGTGTAACAGTACAGTTTTTGAATTTAATGAGTAATATTTTTCCTTGTATATTACGTGTTCCAGTAATAATTTCGCCTGTAACTTTTATATTTCCTTCAAATTCTAAGGTAACTCGCTCTCCTTCATAAATGGCATAAGCATTTAGATCCCTAGGACTCATGTCTTCAATGGCAAGATTAATTCCTTTTAATTTTCCTATTGGAGAGCCAAAACCTTCTGCGTGGTATTCTGTTCCGTGTCCTACCAATTCTTTTTCGCGATAAGATAAGGCTGTTTTTCCTGTTGATTGGATATAAACAGGTTTGCCTTCGTTTTCTATTACATTTGTAAATATGCTTGAGATTTGTAATCCAGTACTTAACTCGATGGTTCCTAAGGCTTTCGAGTTTATTAATTTTTGTATACCAGATAAGCCTCCTGTACGCAATGCCATTTTGTTGGCAAATTCTTCTAAGATTAAACTTAAGTGAGCGAAATCAGGTGTTACATACAGCTGAGGTTGAGGTTGTGTAATATCAAAACTTTGGTTTGCAGCGGTTAAATCATAGGCGATTTTTTTTACGTTATCAGTCATACACCATTCACTTTCGCCTATTGAAGAAAGTAATCCAGCTCCATATATTTTGGGTTTTTCAACTGTTCCTATTAAGCCATATTCAACTGTCCACCAATGTAGATTTCTGATTTGTGCCATTTCAGAAGGTTCTCCCATGTTGTTTTGAAGAAAGAAAACGTGTTCTTCTGCTTTTTTTATATCTTCTTCTGGTGTGTTTTCGGCTTCTTTTAGAATGGAAAGTAAGCGGATGGCTTCATATAGTTCATAATCTCTTGCAGAAGAAATGGCCTTACAGCCAATTTCTCCGAAACGTCTTAAGTATTCAGCATATTCTGGGTTGGCAATAATAGGTGCGTGTCCAGCTCCTTCATGTATAATATCAGGGGCTGGTGTGTATTCTATATGTTCTAATTGGCGGATATCGCATGCGATAACTAATACGTTATAAGCTTGAAATTCCATAAAAGCACTAGGCGGAATAAAACCATCTACAGCTACTGCTGCCCATCCAATTTTTTTTAAAATACGGTTCATTCCATACATGTTAGGAATATTGTCTGTATCAATACCTGTTAGTTGAAGACCGTCTAGATAAGAATCATGAGCAACTTTTGAAAGATAATCTACATTTTTACGCATTACATAACGCCAAACAGCTTGATTAATAGGCGTATAATCCTCATAATTTTGTGGGATTATGAATTGCTTTAAGTGCTGAGGTAATCGGTCGATTAAGGGATTGCTTTCAAAATGAGTTTCCATATCTTAATTAGTTGTTTTAAGCAAAAATAAGCCTTTTTATAACGAATTTAAAATTAAAAATAATGATGGTACTATAATAGGGGTTGATGATTGTTTTTTTTGAAATATTCCATTTTATGTTGAAATAGTTCGGCCATTTTATCAGCTCTCCATTTAGCTTCGTTAGCTTTTTCTCCTGTAAATAAATTATCTACGGTGTTTTTGAATAGGAACATCCATCGGTCAAAGTGTATTTTTTCTAAGGGCATTTTAGCATGAGGAGGAAAAGGAGCTCCAGAATAGGAGTGTACCTCTAGTAAGACTGTTTCCCAAAAATTATACATTTTGTTTAGGTGAGGTGTCCAATCTTTTATAGCACCATTAAAAATAGGTCCAATAAGAGTGTCTATTTTTACGTTGTCGTAAAAACTATTGACTAGTAATTCTATATCGATTCTATTTTGGATGTCTTTCATTTCTTTAAGAATGGACTGACAAAGATATACTGTAAATAAGAATAAAAATATGATAAATGTTAGTTTTTGAAAATAAGAGGCTATCTAAAAAAAATATTTAATCTGTTGTGCTTTTTTAGTAAAGCTCAAAAGTATAAGAGGTATTTTATGACAATGGAGTAAAATTGAGACTACCTGACGAGTAGTAAAGTAACACTTTGTTTATTGTTTCGACGATAGGAGAAGTCACCTTTTTAATATGATGTGATTTCTCCCAATAGTCGAAATGAACAAGATGCGCCTTTTTCGGGGAGCCTCAGTTTAATTTTTTATTTGTGGAGGGTATTTTTCGAGTATTTTAGAAACAAATTCTTTAATGCGTGCATCTTTTTTGTTAACATCTTCTGTTAAATATCCTGAACCTTTTCCTTGCCAAATTAATTCTTTGGTTTTAGCGTCTATTACGTCAATTATTAAGGTACCTTCTATGGATGTAACAGGCATTGAATAGCTAAAGCCTCCCCACCAAGGGTTGTTCCATCCCATGTTCCATCCCCAATTGTTATAATAGTCTACTCGTTCTTTTTCCTTGGTGAAAAAACTGATTAGTATATCTGCATTTTCGGATTTAGAAAATCCTTTTTCTGTTAGAGTTTCGTCTAAGGCGTAAAGGATTCTTTTTTTATCTAAATCAGATATTTCGGCTTTGTCAATTCCGCTTTTCAGATAGGCAAAAGTTTTATATTGATCAAAACGTGCTCTCTTGTCATAATCAGTATTTACATACACTGAACTGCATGCTGTAAGCATGAGCAAGCTAAATAGTGTTAGTAGTCTTATCGTTTTCATAGTATTGAAAATTTAAAAGGGTTCTATAAAGTTATAACAAAAAATAGACCAAAGCAAATGGTAATTTTAGAGTAATGTTTCGTCAACTAAATTGGGTAACGTGACCTTTAGTAAAGGTTCTTGTTCCATAGCTCGTTTAATTGCAAAAATAGCCCCTTCATTTCGTGCCCAACTTCTTCGTGAAATACCGTTGTTTACATCCCAGAAAAGCATTGATTTTAATCGTCTTTCACTGTCTGCTGAACCGTCTAATAGCATACCAAAACCGCCATTTATTACTTCTCCCCAGCCTACGCCACCACCATTGTGTATAGAAACCCAAGTAGCACCGCGAAAACTGTCTCCTATAACGTTATGAATTGCCATATCAGAGGTAAAACGAGAGCCATCGTATATATTGGAAGTTTCACGATATGGTGAATCGGTACCAGAAACATCGTGGTGATCACGTCCCAAAACTATCGGTCCAATTTCTCCTTTATTAATAGCATTGTTAAACGCTTGTGCAATTTTAGTTCGACCTTCAGCATCGGCATATAAAATACGAGCTTGGGATCCAACAACTAATTTGTTTTGTTGCGCTCCTTTAATCCATTGAATGTTATCGGCCATTTGTTGCTGAATTTCTTCTGGCGATTTTTTCATCATTTCTTCTAAAACTTGGCAAGCAATATTGTCTGTTTTTTGTAAATCTTCTGGCTTACCAGATGTACATACCCAACGGAAAGGACCAAAACCATAATCAAAACACATAGGTCCCATTATGTCTTGAACATAAGAAGGGTATCTAAATTCTCTACCTAAAGTTGGTTTTTCGGCCATGACATTGGCACCTGCTCGAGAGGCTTCTAATAGAAAAGCATTTCCATAATCAAAGAAATAAGTTCCTTTTTCTGTGTGCTTATTTATAGCTTCTGCATGGCGTCTTAGTGTTCTTTGAACTTCTGTTTTAAACTGTTCGGGGTTGTTAGCCATCATTTGATTAGCTTCTTCAAATGAAATACCGACAGGATAATAGCCTCCTGCCCAAGGATTATGTAATGATGTTTGGTCTGAACCTAAATCAATAAATAGATTTTCTTCGTGAAAACGTTCCCATACGTCTACCACATTACCTAAATAGGCTAAAGAAACTATTTCTTTTGTTTCTAATGCTTTTTTAACTCGAGCAATTAAACTGCTCATATCCTCGTGTATTTCATGAATCCAGCCTTGTTCATGACGTATTTTGGTTATTTTAGGATTTACTTCTGCACAAACGGTTATACATCCTGCAATAGTTCCTGCTTTTGGTTGTGCACCACTCATTCCTCCTAGTCCAGAAGTAACGAATAAACCTCCAGTTGGATTTTTTTTGATTTTTCTAAATCCGTTTAGTACAGTAATGGTTGTTCCGTGAACAATTCCTTGAGGTCCAATGTACATATAACTTCCAGCGGTCATTTGACCATATTGAGTTACTCCTAAAGCATTGAAACGTTCCCAATCATCTGGTTTAGAGTAATTAGGGATCATCATGCCATTTGTAACGACTACTCTGGGGGCCTCTTTATGGGAAGGAAATAAACCCATAGGATGACCTGAATACATGACTAGTGTTTGTTCATCAGTCATTTCAGTTAAATATTTCATCGTGAGTCTATATTGTGCCCAGTTACTAAAAACACCTCCATTACCTCCGTATGTTATTAATTCATGTGGATGTTGTGCTACGGCATAGTCTAGATTGTTTTGAATCATGAGCATAATGGCTTTAGCTTGTAAGCTTTTGCCAGGGTAGTCCGTAATGGGTCTAGCTTTCATTTCATAATCAGGGCGTAAGCGATACATGTAAATACGACCGTATTTTTCTAATTCTTCTTTGAACTCAGGAATGAGTTCAGCATGCTGATTAGGAGGGAAATAACGAAGAGCATTTTTTAAGGCTAATTTTTTCTCTTCATCTGTTAATATTTCTTTACGCTTTGGGGCGTGATTAATTTGTGATTCATACGTTTTTGGCTGTGGTAAAACGGTAGGAATACCTTGTGTTATTTGTTCTTGAAATGTCATTTTGTTAAGCTTTAAGCTTTATGCTGTAAGCAATAAGCAATATTTATGATATGTTTTTTAAACTTTTAGAATACTACATTAGTACTAAAAATTATTCATTTTTTTTATAACTCCGGTTTTTTTATCAAATCCGTAAGGACAGTGTCTACATCCGCTTTTACAACAATAGCCTCGTTTTAAATGGTATTTTTCTGTAAAGCATTTATATCCTTGAGAAGTGTAATAGAAATCTTCTCCTTCTTTTAAATTATTTGGATTTAAATCATTGTTCATGTGCGCAAATTTATCAATTTTGTGTATATGTTTTTTATAGTATCTAAATATTTAACACCTAGAGGATTTCATGGAATTACTTTTTTTCCATTTGTTTTTATAAGGGATGAAAAGAATAAAGAAGATGTATATTTTATAAACCATGAAAGTATTCATATTCGTCAACAAAAAGAGATGTTGATTGTGTTATTTTTTGTTTGGTATGGATTAGAATATTTGTTTCGATTGTTACAATTTAGGAATCAACATAAAGCGTACTATAATATATCGTTTGAGAGAGAAGCTTATAAGAAAGAAAAAGACCTCGACTATTTAAAGAAGAGGTCCTTTTGGGCATTTTTAAAATATCTTTAGTAAATGATCTTTTTCGTTACTATTGCACCATTTTCAAGAGTTATTTTTACTAATACTACATTTTGAGTATTTTTTAGATTAAGTAAAGTATCTTTTTGATTGATGTCTTTTGATTGAAATAGAGTTTTCCCTAAAAGATCATAAATTTCAATATTTTTTAAATTAAATAACTCTGATTTAATGTGTAATTCATCTGTTCCATGAATAATTACGCTATTGTCGTATTCTACATCATGGTTGGATAATGTTTCTTTAGCATATTTAATTATAAAGCGTCCTTTAAATAGACCTTTTTCACTTGTGAATGCGTAAGGGCTTGTGGTTAAATCATGCGTAGTATTTGTTAATAAATCTTCAAGATATATTTTTTGATTGGTAGATTTAAATAAGCCATCTACTTCCGATATAGCAAATTTATAATGGCCATTTGTGGGTACTTGATATCCTATACTAAATTTATCATTTATGTCAAAAATTCCTTTTCCTTGAATGATGAAGGCATCATTATTTAGTATTGAAAAAGCTTTTAGAGGAGCTTCATAATCTGTTTTAGCATCAAAAAGAAAATCTTGTTCTGCTGTGGCACCTTCTGCATAACCAATTAAAAAAGTGCTGCTACTTGATACACTGTCAACCAAATCGATCCAAATTCGATCAGGTTGACTTTCTTTTTGGTTATTCGTTGTTCTATAGAATTGGCTGTTGTTATAAGCATTGTTTGAATCATCAAAACGCATATTGTTTTTAAAAATGATATTATTTGTTAGAGCATTACCATCTTTCATTTTTACTAAAAATCCTTGTCCAGCAGCTATTTTTCCGTTAAAACCTGTGTCAGCTCCTGTACTACTTCCTGAGCTAGATCCTAATTTGGTGTACGTTAAATAATCACTAGAGGAATAGTTATTGGAAAAATTTTGGTAATATGGAGAAGCGTTATTTTTTGATATTGTTCCTCTATGTGTCCAAATTTGAATTCCGCCTTCTAATAATGATTGGTTTTCGGTCAAAAATTTAATAGCATCTATAGCAGAAGGATATGGATTTCCAATTAAATTTAGGTTATCATCCAAATTGGTTATGAAATTTCCAGTAGCTCCTTTATAGTCGCTTCCTGTATAAGGACCTCTTGTAATAGTTTTAGTAACGATACCGTTTGCTGGTGCTCCTGTAAAAGTAGTTGAGAATGTAGGGTTGTTATTAGCAACTCTAACAATATAACCTTTTCCTGCTTGCATATTCTCAGTTGTATTAAACCAGTTGCCAAAACCAAAACCATTAGGATTTGGGTGAGTTGTTACCCAATGATAAATTTTGTTAGTTGGAGTACTTGGAGATACACTTGTAATAGGGAAATTATTTACAGGAGAAGACCAATAAATATAATCAAATAGCTTTAATCCAGTTGCAGTCCTGTCCATAGTAAAGGTTCCTGAAATAGTATTAGAAGAGGAAGGAGTGTCATTTCTTTGAACAAAATTGGCATTGTTACGAACATTGAAAATACCTCCACTTTTTATATCCATCCAGTCTGTAATAATTAAATTATTATTGGCCTGTAATTCTAAATTTCCTGTTGATTTAACTGTTAGATTTTTTCCATATCCAGTGTATCCAGTACCGATAATTTTTGCTGTACTAGGAATAATTACGCAAGTATTAGAATCAGGAATAACAGCGGGAGCCCAGTTTTCTGCTATATCCCAACGGTTGTTTATGGTTCCTTTCCATGTACGTGTACCATTTGTAATAGAAATAGGGACAGTAGATAGGCATCCATTAGGCGTTAATGATTTTACAGATGTTGACCAAGAAGGTAATTCTATAGAAGAACCACTTGGAGCAAAATAAACGCTGCTTACATTTTGATTTGTATAAAGAGTGTCTCCTATGTTGTCGTTGTTTGTATCAATATATATTATACCTGATGTATTGCTCCATAAATAATTAGGAATAAAAGGTTTTGTTGCATTTATATAAACATCATCAATAGCCCAACCCTCAGCCCAAGTACCTTTATATTCAAATTTGATGGATAATTTTTCAACATCAATAGGTAATGGATAACTAGCAGATGCAAAAGAATGCGCTAATCCTTGATCAGAATTATATTGTACTAATTGTGTCCAATGAGAACTATTGGTAGGATCAGGTGAAGCAAGTGTCGAATAGAAAATAGTTGCCGTATCTGTATTGTCAAAATCAGAGTAGTAATGTCTAAATGTTAAGGTAGCACTACTACACCCAACCGTCGAAACAGTACTTTTGGTTGTCATTCTGCTAGTCATTCTAAGTTCAGAATAATCAGAGGTGGTTAAGGCAAATCTATCGTCAGCATTTCCTGAACTAATAGCAGGTTTAAAAACAGTAGTATTGATAGGTACTGATGGACTTTCATATAATTTCCAAGTAGCATTAGAAAAGGATTTACTAAGTGTTTGCGTTACAAGAAAATTAGTGTCTGAAATATCAGCTTCAGAAAATGTTTCGGTTAATAAATTAATTTTAGTTTCTCCAACAGATGCTGTAATTTTTACTTGGGAATTTTCGCCACAAATGCTAGGAGCTGAAGCATTTAAATTAATGTCTGTTGTTGATTTTATTTCAGCATTTACATAAGTATTATAAAAACTTTGGCAGCTTCCATTGTAGCCCTTAACATTATATATTTTACTTGTGTTTAAAAAAGGAGTTGTCCAAGTAGTAGTAGCTTGTCCAGAAACAATTATGCTAGGACTAGTTCCTGCAAGAACATTAGTTACTGAATCATACCATCTAAATTCAGTAATATTGCTTGTTCCGTATGCTTGTAAGGTAATAGTTCCTGGTCCGCAATTACTTCCTGATGTAGCAGCACTAATTTTAGCAACACAGTAAGGTAATATTGTTATAGTATAATCTTCTGTTTCTCCATCGTCATAATTTCCACAAGGATCTACAAAATTAGATGAAAAAGTTTTAATTCTAAGAATATAAGTCCCAGCTGGTATCGTACTAGGGATCTTAAAACCAAGTGTATTTTTTAGTTCTGTTTTCGTACCACCAGTAGTATAAACTAATTCATTAGTATCAAAAATACCATTTTTGACATCCCAATCAATCCAAATTCTTATATGTTGGCTATATGGTTTATCTGGTAGGGTAGCCAATAGGTTTACACCACCTCCTTGTACTTGTGTAAATAGGTTGATATGTTTGTAATTACCGTAACCATTTGTAGAGTAACCAGTATTGTTATTAGCGTATGTTGTTACAGTACCTACAGATTCTAAGCTATTTATGTATCGAGTATTATTATTAGAAGAAGGTATACAGTATGTAAAATTAGTAGTTACGTTTGCCGATAAAGGATTTAGCGTATTGTATTTAGGACCTCCGGAACAATTAGTATTGTTATAAGAATAAATATAATAATAATAGGTTGTATTAGGTGTCAATCCGCTATCGTTAAAAGAGGTATTAGAATTAGTATTTACTATTGTATAATTTGAGCCTAATTGAGTAGATCCTATTGTGTATACAGTTCCATTTGCTACATCAGGTTTAATGTTTGTGCTAGAACGTATAACCAAATAACTATTAGGGGAAGGACTTGCTGCTGTGAAATTTCCAATTACTGTTGTGCTGTCTGGTGCTAGAACTAAATTAGAAGGTTGTGTTGTAGGGGTAGAACAGGGTGTTAAAGAAATAGGAGTCCAAGTAAAAGTCAAACCATTAGATGGAGTACTTGAGTTATTTGTTGTACAAGTGTTGGTGTTTACGGTTCCTTTTGTGGTTGTTAAAGCCCAATTAGAATGAGTTGTTTTACTTCGATTATTAAAGTCCGTATTGGTAGCACCTCTTAATCCAACTTCAACATTTATGTTGTCAGTTGAGCTTAGACCAACTGGCGAACAAAATCCATAGATAATTGAAACAACGTTAGTGGTTTCATATAATTTTATTTGAAAATCAAAAGTTCCATTTTTAGTATATCTTTTAGCATCATCCCATTGAATAGTAAAAATTCTATTAGGAGCAGTTCCTGTTGTAGAATAAGTTATTGCTTTTGCTCCTGAATCGGCCATATCGGTTCCAATCGCACTGATAGCGCCGCTATAAGCAGTTGATGATGATATAGGATTGTATAAAGATTCAGTAGGATTTGTTTTACCAAAAGTAATAAAACCATTACTGCTAATACTACAAGTAGTGTAGCTTAAATTATTAAAGCTAAAAGAAAAACCTATAGGGATGTTTGTAGCTACATTTTCATCCCATCCTGAATTTATTGCAACTGTACCTGATATCGAATTATAAGTTCCATTACTTTCCGAAAAAGTATAAGATGATACCTGAGCTTTAATTCCATTTATAAACAGAATTAAAAATAATGTAAGAAAAAAATATCTTTTCTTTGCAGAGTAAAATTCTTTCATAAATATTTGTTTTTTTGGAGATATTTACGTATATTATACGTCGTTCAGGAAGTAAAATTATAGGTTGTTGTAATAAAATCCAATTTATTTAAATACAAAATGGCTTTTGTCGATTTTTTTCTACAAACGATTTTCTTTTTTTGTTTAATTTTTTTTCTACTTCTTCCTTTGAAAAGCTTTATGAATACTAGTCTTTGTTTAAATATTTGATTTTGAGATAGTTTTTTTAATAAGACATTTTTTTTATATAAAATTTCTTACACTTCTTTTAAATAAAATAGTCTAATTGCTTAATTTTTAAAAATATATACCTTTACCAAGTGAAAAGTTCAATTCAAAAAATAGATATTTCGTTACCCGAAAAAATCACGCTTTTTATTAAGCGTGAGGATCAAATTCATCCCTTTATCTCAGGAAATAAATACCGAAAACTTAAGTATAATTTACATTATTTAGAAAATAATCATTATGATACATTAGTAACATTTGGAGGTGCTTTTTCTAATCATATTGCGGCTACTGCTTTTGCTTGTCAAGAAAAAGGGATAAATTGTGTAGGAGTAATTAGAGGAGAAGAGCTTTGGAAGGAAGTAGATCATAATCCTACCTTACGGTTTGCTCAAAAATGCGGAATGAAATTTGAGTTTGTTACAAGAGAACAATATAGAGATAAAGAAAGTATAGAATTGAAAACTAAGATACAGTCTAAATATGGTAGTTGTTATTGGCTGCCAGAAGGAGGGACTAATAAATTGGCAGTTCAAGGATGTTGTGAAATTCTTACTAAATCAGATGAAGTTTATGATTATATCGGCACAGCAGTAGGAACCGGAGGTACTATTTCTGGAATAATCAATAGTGCTTTATCTCATCAGAAAATATTAGGTTTTCCTGCTTTAAAAAATAGTTTTTTAAAAGAGGAAGTTCAGTCATGGGTACAAAATAGAAAGCAATGGGATATGATAAACGACTATCATTTTGGAGGATATGGAAAAGTGACAGAGGAATTGATTCATTTTATCAATGATTTTTACATTCAAACAGCTATACCTCTAGATCCGATTTATACAGGAAAAATGATGTTTGGTATAATAGATATGATTCATAAAGGTTATTTTAAGTCAGGAACAAAAATTTTGACAATTCATACAGGAGGCTTACAAGGTATAGAAGGAATGAATCAATTACTAGCAAAAAAAAATAAAACATTGATTCATTATGCAAATAGTTTAAAAAATGAATAATTTTGAGCTTTACTTTTATAAGGAAAATAGATTATCTAAAAAATGAGTGTATAAAAGTATTGGCTTATATGTTTTAAGTATCAATGAGTTTTTTTTAAAGAAAAATAAATTTTAAAAGAGTTCGTTTGAATTATATAGCTAAAAGTATTAAATAAAGTTGCTTCATGAAAAAAATATTATATCCCCTTTTAATGGTCTTTTTAGTTAGTTGTGGAACTTCTAAACCGAAGATTCAAACTACTAAAAAAGTAGTACATACTTCTCCACAAAATAAAGGTAATCAGTTAGGAAAAGAAATAGTAAAAGATCAAAATTCTGCTAAATCTGAGGAATTGGTAGCAACATCAAAAGTGAAAGTTACCCCTGAGATCGTCAATAGTTATGTTATGCAATTTAAAGATGTAGCTATGAATAATATGAAACAACATAAAGTGCCAGCCAGTATTACCTTAGCACAAGGTATCTTAGAGTCAGGTGCAGGAACAGGTACTCTTTGTCGTACCGCTAATAATCATTTTGGAATTAAATGTCATAAGGAATGGGCAGGCGAATATGTACGTTATGATGATGATGCTGAGCAGGAATGTTTTAGGAAATATGATGATCCAACTCATTCCTATCGTGACCATTCATTATTCTTAACTTCTCGTTCTTGGTATGCCCCTTTATTTAAGCTGGATCCCTATGATTATAAAGGATGGGCGTATGGATTAAAAAAATCAGGATATGCAACTGATCCTAAATATCCAGAAAAACTCATATCTATTATAGAACGTTATAAACTTCATGAATATGATTCTAAGGTGTTAGGTTTTGTTTTTATTCCTTCACCTAAAACAGACATTATAGAAAAAGAAACAAAAACAGTAGTTAAAGCACCTACATCAAAAGAATTAATATCTGAAGTAAAGGATACAGTAAAAGTTTTAACAAAATCCGATCCAATAATAGAAATGCCTATTAAAGGAACTACGCATACCGTAATGCAAGGAGAAACCTTATATGCTATTTCTAGAAAATACAGTACAACAGTAGAACAAATTCGGCAAAAAAACAATCTAATAGATAATGCAATTGCTGTTGGACAAACATTAATAATCTTTTAAGAGTCCTTTTTTAGGACTATTTTTTAAACGTAGTTTCCCGTTGTATGACGTGTATGACATTATGAGTATTAATTAATTTAAACTTGATCTAATCATTACATAATTACAGAACGTCCTTTTCGTCGGGGCTAGATATAAACATTAGGAACAAAATGATTTATCAAAGAAGCAGTCAGTTATTTCAGGAAGCGGCAGAGGTTATTCCAGGAGGAGTTAATTCACCTGTACGCGCTTTTAAGTATGTAGGGGGAACCCCTATTTTTGTAAAAGAGGCCAAAGGGGCTTATTTATATGACGAAGATGGTAATCGTTTAATCGATTATATCAACTCTTGGGGGCCTATGATTTTGGGACATGCTTATGAACCCGTAGTAAAAGCCGTAATAGAAAAAGCCCAAAAAGGTACTTCTTTTGGAATGCCTACCGAATTAGAAACGCAAATAGCAAAACGAGCCGTTTCTATGGTACCTAATATTGATAAAATTCGATTTGTTAATTCTGGAACAGAGGCTTGTATGAGTGCCATTCGTTTAGTAAGAGGTTTTACAAATCGTGACAAAATAATTAAATTTGCGGGTTGTTATCATGGGCATTCCGATTCGTTTTTAATTCAGGCAGGCAGTGGAGCTATTACTTTTGGTTCACCTAATAGCCCAGGAGTAACGCAAGGAACAGCCAAAGATACTTTATTAGCAAATTATAATGATATTGATAATGTAAAAACTTTATTAGAAGCCAATAAGGATCAAGTAGCTGCTATTATTATAGAACCAGTTGCAGGAAATATGGGATGTGTTCCTCCTAAAGAAGGTTTTTTACAAGCATTAAGAGAAGCTTGTGACCTTCATGGTACTTTATTAATTTTTGATGAAGTAATGACAGGATTTCGTTTAGCAAAAGGGGGAGCACAAGAATTATTTAATATCAAAGCTGATATTGTTTGTTTTGGTAAAGTAATAGGCGGTGGACTACCAGTAGGTGCTTTTGCAGCAAGAAACGAGATTATGAATTATTTAGCACCGCTAGGACCTGTTTATCAAGCAGGTACGCTATCCGGAAACCCTTTAGCTATGGCAGCTGGATTAGCTATGTTAGAAGCATTAAATGAAGATCCTGAAATATTTAATCGTTTAGATCAAAAAACAGCTTATTTAGAAAAAGGAATTCGAGAGGTGTTAACTAAAAATAATATCCCTTATACAATTAACCGTGTAGGATCTATGATTTCAGTTCATTTTGATGAGGCTGAGGTAGTTGATTTTGAAACCTCTAAAAAGGGAGATAATCAGTATTTTAAAGATTTCTTTCATGGATTAGTACAAGAAGGCATTTACATTGCCCCATCAGCCTATGAAACATGGTTTATAACAGATGCTTTAACATATCAAGATTTAGATTTTACAATTCAAGCCATTGATAAAGTTTCAAAAAAATTATAAAAAATAGTTTTATATACTAAAAAAGCGCGGTGATATCATCGCGCTTTTTTAGTATACAAAGATTCAATTATCTTTTTTATGATCAGAGTCATAAGAGATAAGATATCTTCGTAAGAAATTTGTATAATAATTATAAATAATGAAAAATTATGAAACGAATTTCATTAATCATGTTAGGTTTAACAATACTATTTTCGTGTGGTAAGAAAGAAGGGAAAGTAGACGATTTTTCAAAACCAACAGAAAAACAAGTAGTTAAAGAAGGATCCGATTCAGATGCCTCATCATACGATCCTAATAGAGGAGAAGGAAAATTTGATAAGATTGAATTAGGGGCATTAGATCTTAAAAAAGCAACCGAAGGAGAAAAAGTTTCTGCGGTTAAATGTATTTCTTGTCATAAAATTACAGATGAAAAATTAGTAGGACCTGGTTGGAAAGGCGTAACAGAAAGGAGAAAACCAGAATGGATCATGAATTTTATAACCAATCCAGATCCGATGATTGATAAAGATCCTGAACTTCAGGCACAGTTAGAAATTTGTTTAGTAAGAATGCCTAATCAAGGGCTGACAGATGATGACGCTAGAAATATTTTAGAATATATGCGTAAAAATGATGGCGTTAAATAAAGCGAATTATGGATGCGAATATTTCAAAACTAGGATTATTCATTTTAGTAGCAGGAAGCATTTTTTCTTGTAAACCTAAAAGTTCAGTTGACGCTGTAAGTGGCGATGCTGCTCAAAAATCCTATGTGGCACCTGGTAAATACGATGAATTTTACAACTTTGTTTCAGGAGGATTTAGTGGACAGTTAAGCGTTTATGGATTACCAAGTGGACGATTGTTTAGAGTCATCCCCGTATTTTCAGTAGATCCTGAAAAAGGATGGGGATATAGTGAAGAAACCAAACCGATGTTAAACACTTCTAATGGATTCGTTCCTTGGGACGATTTGCATCATACCGAATTATCACAAACAAACGGTGAAGTTGATGGACGTTGGGTTTTTGGTAACGCTAATAATACACCCCGTATTGCCCGTATTGATTTAAAAACCTTTAAAACAACAGAAATAATTGAATTACCAAATTCAGGAGGAAATCACTCGTCTCCCTTTATTACCGAAAACACAGAATATGTAGTAGCAGGAACACGATTTAGTGTGCCAGCAGATTATGCAAATGGTGATGTTGAGATTAATACTTTTAAGAAAAATTTTAAAGGACATATAAGTTTTGTCAAAGTAGGTAAGGAAGGCGAAATGGATCTGGCTTTTCAAATTGTAACACCAGGTGTAAATTTTGACCTATCTCATGCTGGTAAAGGTAAATCTCATGGTTGGTTTTTCTTTTCTTGTTACAATACAGAACAAGCTAATACACTATTAGAAGTTAATGCTTCGCAAAAAGATAAAGACTTCATAATGGCAGTAAATTGGAAAAAAGCAGAAGAATATCTAAAGGCAGGAAAAGCCAAGAAACAAAGTGTAAAATATGCTCATAATAAATGGCATGAAAAGACACATTCAGCTACTTCAGTGATTAAAAATGAAGTTATGGTTTTAGATGCAACAGAACTAAAAGATATTTGTTACATGATTCCTTGTCCTAAATCGCCTCATGGTTGTGATGTTGATCCTTCTGGAGAGTATATTGTCGGTTCAGGAAAATTAGCTGCATTAGTACCTGTATTTAGTTTTGATAAAATAATAAATGCTATCAATAATAAAAATTTTGAAGGAAATTTTGAAGGAATAAATGTACTGAAGTACCAAGCCGCTCTACACGGAGAAGTACAAAAACCAGGATTAGGTCCTTTGCATACAGAGTTTGATGGTAGAGAAAATGCTTATACCACATTTTTCGTATCATCAGAAGTAGTAAAATGGGACTTGAAAACATTAAAAATATTAGATAGAGTGCCTACCTATTACTCTGTCGGTCATTTGTGTATTCCTGGAGGAGATAGTAAAAAACCGTTTGGTAAATATTTAATAGCCTATAATAAAATTACAAAAGATAGATACCTCCCAACAGGTCCTGAATTAGCTCAATCTGCTCAAATTTTTGATATTAGTGGAGATAAAATGCAAATGATTCTAGATTTTCCTACAATAGGAGAACCGCATTATGCCCAAGCAGCACCAGCAGATTTAATTAGGAATAATGGACAATTGAAGTTCTATAAAATGGCAGATAATAATCATCCTTTTGTTACAAAAGGAGAAAAAGAAGCTAAAGTTGTAAAAAAAGGAAATGTCGTTCATGTGTATATGACTTCTATCAGATCGCATTTTGCTCCCGATAATATTGAAGGAATAAAACTAGGAGATGAGGTTTATTTTCATGTTACAAACTTAGAACAAGATTGGGATGTCCCACATGGTTTTGCAATAAAAGGAGTTGATAATGGAGAATTACTTATTATGCCTGGTGAAACGACTACTTTAAAGTGGATTCCTAAAAAAGTAGGAATTTACCCAATGTATTGTACTGATTTTTGTAGTGCTTTACATCAAGAAATGCAAGGTTATGTTAGAGTATCTCCTGCAAATAGTAAAGTACCTGTAACTTATAGTTTAGGAACCAATTTACCTAATACAAAATAATAAAACATACAAGACTGTCTAAGTTTATAGTATTTAACAATTAAAGTCTATTCCTTTAGACAGTTTGTATTATTACCTTAATATTTTTTAGAATGAAAAATCAAAAATTATCATTCGTATCAAAAGTACTCCTAATAACGGTATCAGGACTCTTTATCTTATCCGTTTTCTTTCCATTATGGCAAATACAATTGGATGCACCTCAATATCCAGAAGGATTAGTATTAAGATTATATACTCATAAAATAGGGGGAGATGTAGATATAATAAACGGTTTAAATCACTATATAGGAATGGCAACCCTTCATACAGAAAACTTTTTTGAATTTTCTATCCTTACTTATATTATGCTAGGTTTTGGACTTTTTACATTGCTATTACCATTTTTAAATAAAATAAAATACGTACAATCCTTTTTAGCCCTTTATTTTTTATTCGTTATTGTATCAGCAATAGATTTTTATCGTTGGAATTATGAATATGGGCATAATTTAGATCCTAATGCAGCAATAAAAGTACCTGGAATGGTTTATCAACCACCATTGATAGGATATAAACAACTGTTAAATTTTGGAGCCTATTCTATTCCAGATGCAGGAGGCTGGATGTTAATAACGATTGGATTTTTACTGTTATTGATTATTATTAAAGAAAAATATGCCCATGTTAAGATATAAGATTTTATTATGTTTGAATTTTGTTTTCTTTCTTTCATGTGGTTCTGATAAACCAAAACCCATAAAGTTAAATGTAGATTCATGCGAATTTTGTAAAATGATTATTTCAAGTCCTCAGTTTTCCAATGAAATAATTACAAATAAAGGAAGATGCTATAAATTTGATGATCTATCTTGCTTGTTTCAATATTTAAATGAAACAGATATAAAAATAAAAAAAATCTATGTGTCAGATTATTCAAATAATAATATGATATCTGCCGAGACTGCCTTTTTTATAAAACATGAAGATTTTAAAAGCCCTATGAATGGTAATATAGCCTGTTTCTCAAATTTAAAGAAAAGCAAAAAATATCAAGAAAAATGCCATACAGTTATATTAAATTGGAACGAATTAGCTCAACTATACAGATGAAAATATGTGTGGTTTTAGCTCTGATTTGTTTGCAAAATTCTTTAGCAAAAACAATTATAGTCAATCATTCCATTAAAAAAGCGATAGAAAAAAGTATTGATAATGATACCATTATAGTTCCTAAAAAACTATATCGAGAAGGAAATATCCTTATCACAAAAAGAATTGTTTTGATAGGGAAAGACTTCCCTGTAATTGACGGAGAAAATAAATTTGAAATATTTTCAATTAATGCTAATAATGTAGTTATAAAAGGATTTAAGATCATTAATTCTGGCTTTGCAGCACTCAAAGATCCTTGCGGAATCAGAGTATATGATCAAGAAAATGTTACAATAGAAAATAACATTTTAGATAATAATTTTTTTGGTATTTATATTCAAAATGGAAAAAATTGCCAAATTAAAAATAATAAAATAAAAGCTTACGGAAAAGAAGAACAACTTATAGGAAATGGTATTCATTGTTGGAAAAGTGAAAATTTAAGAATTATAGGTAATACAATACAAGGTCATAGAGATGGTATCTATTTTGAATTTGTAACAAATTCTGTTATTTGGAGGAATATTTCAAACAACAACATTCGTTATGGATTGCACTTTATGTTTTCTAATGATGATGCTTATATAACAAATATTTTTAAAAATAATGGAGCAGGAGTAGCCGTAATGTTTACTAAAAACGTCAAAATGATTAATAATTATTTTGAAGAAAATTGGGGTGATTCCGCTTACGGATTATTGTTAAAAGAAATATCAGATAGTTATATATATAATAATAAGTTTGTTAGTAATACTTCTGGTATTTATATGGAAGGAACTTCTCGAATTCTAGTAGAAAAAAATCAATTTAGAGATAATGGCTGGGGAATGAAAATTCAAGCCAGTTGTATGGATAATATGATAACCAATAATAATTTTATTAAAAACACCTTCGATGTCAGTACCAATGGAAGTTTAATACTAAACACGTTCGATAAAAATTATTGGGATCAATATGAAGGATATGATATTAATAAAGATGGTTTAGGAGACATACCCTATCATCCATTAAGCTTATTTGCTGTTTTAACAGAAAATACACCATCAGTAATGCTCTTGTATAGAAGTTTTATGATTACTCTTTTAGATAAGTCAGAAAAAGTTATACCAACTATTACACCTGATAATTTCGTTGATAAAAAACCTTTAATAAAATCTTTGCCCTTATGATTGTAATTCGTAATTGTAATAAAAAATTTGGAAAATTAGAAGTATTAAAAGACATATCTGTAACATTAGAAAGAAGAAATTGTGTAGCACTCATAGGACCTAATGGTTGTGGAAAAACAACTTTAATTAAATCAATATTAGGAATGGTTATACCTGATTCAGGAACTATTCTTGTAAATAATAAATCCATACAAAAAGATTTTTTATATCGAAATAAGATAGGTTATATGCCACAAATAGGGAAATATCCAGAAGGATTAACCATATCCGAAGTTATAAAAATGATAAAACAACTAAGAAATTCAAAAGAAAAATTAGATGAAGAATTACTTCATTCTTTTAAACTTCAAACAATATTTGATAAACCAATGAACACATTGTCAGGCGGAACTACACAAAAAGTAAGTGCTGTTTTAGCCTTTTTATTTAATCCTGATATTCTAATTTTAGACGAACCAACAGCAGGTTTAGATCCTTTAGCATCTGAAATACTAAAAGAAAAAATCATGAAAGAAAAAGAAAAGGGAAAATTGATTATCATAACTTCCCATATATTAAGCGAGTTAGATGATTTAATTACACACATCATTTTTATGCAAGAAGGAAAAATACAATTTCATAATAGCATGAATGAATTAAAAAATCAGACAAAGGAAGAAAAAATGAGCAAAGCTATTGCAAAAATTCTAAAACAAAATCAAGACAACAAAAAGTTCGTTATACATTAGAAAGATGAATTCACTACTAAAAATCATCATAAAAGATATTTACAAGAATAAAATTGTCTTAATTTATACCCTTATCCTATCTATTTTAAGTTGGAGTTCCTTTTTCTTAGAAGATAATTCATCAAAAGGGATTTTAACTATTTTAAATGTCATTTTATTTACAGTTCCTCTTGTATCCATTTTGTTTGCAACGATATATTTATACAATAGTACAGAATTTATAGAACTATTATTAAGTCAACCCATTAAACGAGAAAAAATTTGGTATCATCTATACTTAGGAATATCATTTTCATTAGTCATCGCCTTTTTTATAGGAGCAGGAATCCCTTTGTTAATAAATTCATTTGATAGGGTAGGAATGATGATGTTAGTTGTAGGAACCTTACTAACCATAATTTTTGTTTCCCTCGCTTTTTTAAGTACAATCCTTACTCGAGATAAAACAAAAGGGATAGGACTAGCAATCATGATATGGTTATATTTTTCAGTTCTATTTGACGGATTGGTTCTTTTTTTATTATTCCAATTTTCAGAATATCCAATAGAAAATGCTATGGTTGGAATTACAGCATTTAGCCCAATAGATTTAGCTCGAATTCAAATTTTATTGCATTTAGATGTTTCCGCCATGATGGGCTATACAGGAGCTATTTTTAAAGATTTTTTTGGAACGACATGGGGGCTAATAATTTCATTTTTACTCCTTAGTTTTTGGGCTTTGATCCCTTTTGTTATTTCATTAAAAAAATTTAAAAGCAAAGACTTATAATAATCTCTCTAATTTTAAATTAAATAATTATGATACATCATTTTTTACTAATAATTCATTTGTTAGCTGCTAGTATTTGGGTAGGAGGGCATTTAATCTTATCTATTAGATATTTACCAAAAGCATTAAAAAATAGAAATATTGAAATTATTAAAAATTTTGAAAAACAGTATGAACCCATAGGGCTTCCCGCTTTATTAATTCTAGTAGGAACAGGAGTTTTAATGGCTTATCAATATAATGTGAATTTTACTAGTTGGTTTTCTTTTGAATCTAATATCGAAAAAGTAGTATCAATGAAATTATTATTACTCGTATTAACTCTAATTCTAGCTATTCATGCACGATTATTTATTATTCCGAAGTTAGTTCCTGAAAAAATTATTTTAATGGCAGTTCATATCATATTAGTAACACTAATAGGCATTGCCATGCTAATTTTAGGAAGTTTTATAAGATGGGGCGGTTTTTAATTGTAATTTTTTCTGTAGCCAATTTCTTAAAGTTTACAATCTAAAAAGAATATTCGTAAAATGATAAATATCATAAGAATTTAATGAAGATTAAACGACATTTGTTGTGTTCCCTTTCTAAATAATTTTTTTAAATTAAAATCTTTATATAAGTAAAAAGCAAAAATTTAGTAATGCCCGTGTAAATTGTATACATTTGTACTTTAATAATGAAAGGATTATATATCATATTAGCTTTTTCGATACTGTTGCGTCCTATAATGCCAGTTATTGACTATGTCGTAAATTACGATTACATAGTTAAAGTGTTATGTGTAAATAAAGATAAACCCGTATTAAAATGTAATGGAAAATGTCACTTAATGAAAGAGTTAGCAAAAGCCTCTGAAAGTGAAAAACCAACACCTGACAAAAAAAATGTTCTTTCAGAACAATATGAACTTTTATTTTGTCAAACCATTTTCCAGTTTGAGTTTATAAAACCTACTTATATACTAATCCATCAATTCAATAGTTATATAAATTTATATAAACTTCTGACCAAACACTTTATCCTTAAACCTCCCATCTTTTAGGTAATTTTTAAATGTGTTGATTTACATTAATAACAACAAGCTATACAATTAGTATTGACTTGTCGTACTTTGTTTAAATTAATTATCTAAAAACTATGAAATTTCTGAAGTATTGGAGTGTTGTATTGGTATATACAATCACTTCTTGTACATTGGAAAAAACAGATTATGAAGCAGAAATAGCAACAGTTGTAACTGAATATTCCGCCTTTAGAGAAGTAACTTCTTTAAAAGTAGAGCACTATAATATTTGTATTGAATCATTAAACGGAACTTTTTATAAAGGATATAATGAGATTCGTGTAAAAGTTATTGATTCAAAAACAAATAAAGCAGTTGTTCCTACTTCAGTATCTTTTTTACCAATTATGATGTCGACAAATGATACAAAATCATCTTGTCCTCATCAATCTAATATGGAATATAAATCAGCAGAAGGATATTTTGCAGGATATTCTGTTTTTACAGATGAAAATGATAAAGGAGCTTGGCAAATAAATATTAAGATCACAATTAATAACCAATTGATAAGTGGTACCCAAACTATATCGGTTTTTTCTCAAGACAATAAAAACCTGAATATGACCACTTTTATAGGGAATGATGGAGAAAAATATTATATAGCTTTAATAGGTCCTAAAAAACCTAAAGTATCAGAAAATGAGCTGATTGCGGGGATTTATAGATATAATCAACCAACAATGTTAAACCCAAATCAATACTCTTTTACTGAAGTTAAAGATTATACTTTAAAATTAGATCCAAGGATGCCAGAACCCTCTATGGGAAATCATTCTTCACCTAATAATAAAGATTTAACACAAGAACAAGATGGTTTTTATCATGGTGTTGTAAATTATACAATGACAGGCAATTGGACGCTTAATTTGATCTTATTAGATACCAAAGGAAAGTTGATAAAAGGATCAAATGTTCCGAAAGACTTTACGCCTGGAGTTCAAGGATTCAAGAGTGATCTTTTTATGGATATTCTATTCTAATATCTTATGAAAAAAATAGTATTTCCAATAATTGTTACCCTTTGTTCTTTTGCAAATGCACAAAGTATAGAAGTCAGTAAGGATTCTGTAAAAAGGATGAAAGAAATTTATTTGAAGAAAATTCAGAAAAAAAAGAAAATTGAAACAGACCTAAAATTAGCCGTTTCAATAGATGAATTTTTAGCATCTTCTCATACTATTTCTTTTATCAAGAGAGGGGCGTATGCTTGGGAACCATTATTAAATAATATGAGTAGTGAGCGTTCCACAATTACGATTGATGGGATGCACATTTTTGGAGCTTGTACAGATAAGATGGATCCCGTTACATCCTATTTAGAAATAAATAATTTAGCTACGATTGATATAAAATCAGGACAGCAAGGAGGACTGCATGGATCTACTATTGCGGGAAATATCAATTTAATTAGAAAAAGTAGCTCTTTTACTGAAAAAACAAAAATAATAGGGAGTTATCAAGGAGGATTTGAATCCAATAATCGTCAGTCTTTTAACCTAGGTAATATAGCTTTTACCAATAATAAATTTGTTTTGGATGGAAGTATGGCGTATAGAGAAGCAGGGAATTATTTTGATGGTAACAATAGAGAAGTAAAACACTCCCAATATACCAAATTTAATTCCTCATTAGGTATGGCTTATAAAACAGGACTCCTTTCATCTTTAAAAGTAGATGCCGTTTTTGATATAGCAAAAAATGTAGGATTTCCCGCTTTACCTATGGATTTATCTCTTTCAAGAACCCTTATAACATCCGCTGCTTATAAACAACTTTTTGATGAAAAATTAATTAAAGTATGGGATACTAAAGTATACTTTAATGCGATTGAACATTATATGGATGATACGACTCGACCTGAAAATTTAGTTCACATGGATATGCCTGGATGGAGTACAACCTATGGTTTGATTTCTAAAATCAATTTGAAAAAAAATCAATTTTCTTCAGAAGTACAATTCAATGCGTATAATAATTTATCCATTGCAGAAATGAGAATGTACCCTCAAGATCGAAGTAAAAGAACCATGTTTGCTTATACTTGGCCTTGGGTAACCACAAAATTTGCAAGTTTAGCTATGCAAAATTCTTGGGATTTTTTAGAACAACATCAAATTTCTTTTGGCGCTTCTTTAGGTATTAATCATAATTTTTCTAAATATGTAGAATTCAATCGAATTTTTTATCCAAATAGTTCCCAACAAAAAAGCAGAATTTTGCCTAGTATTAATGTAAACTATCAATACAAGAAAAAAGCATATCATTTCTCTGTAGGAACAGGATATGGTCATAGAGCCCCTTCTATTTCAGAAGGATATGGCTACTATATTTATAATAGTTTTGATCGATACGATTATATAGGAAATCCTGACTTGAAAAATGAAATTTCCTATGAAGTAAATGCAACTTCAGGGTATAAAAATAATACGATAGGACTAGAAGCCAAGATTAATTATTTTTATATTAAAAACTATATTGTTGGCGAAATCCTCAATATAGGAAGTCCTATGAATTATCAATCTATAGGAGTTAAAGGGTATACCTCCTTAGATTATGCAAAACTTTATAACATAGCTATTAATACCTTTTATAATATAGACGAACATATCCGATGGGAAGTAGTATTAGCTTACGCAAGAGGAATCGACAAGAATGGAATTAATCTCCCATTTATTAGACCCTTAACTTATTTAAGCTCTATACAATATAAACACTGTAATTTTGGAATAAGAACCTCTATAAACGGCGATCTTGATCAAGTGCATTACAGTTCGTTATATGGAGAAGATAGGACACCTAGATACTTATTGTGGAATAGTTCTGTAGATTATACAATACCTTTTGATAAATACAAAATAACATTACAAACAGGAGCAGAAAACATACTTAATGAAAATTATAGTACGTATGCTGATTGGGGAAATATTAATAGAATGGGACGAAATATTTTTATCTCATTAAAAATCAATTTTTAACAAACATTTTAATTATTATGAAAAATTTAAAAAAATATTATTTATTAACTATCTCATCATTATTGTTTTTATCTTGTACTAAAGATGACGATCAAAAAATACTTGATTCAAGCACTTCCTCTAATAACGTAACATTAGTTTTTGAAAATACGTTTAAAAAAACACCCATTGTACTAGGAGAGCCTGCTTCTGCCACTGTTACTACTAATATTTCAGTAAACAATCAAAAACATCTTTTTAAAGAAATAAAGTACGTAGTAAGTAATATAAGATTTGTAAAAGAAGACGGAACAGAAGTACCTTATAATGTGTCAAATTTAGATTTAGGAGCTACAGTAATAGATCAATCAAAACCAGAAACATTAAATTATGTTTTATCTGCTATTCCTTATGGCAATTATAAGCAGATTAAATTTGGATTAGGGGTACCAAGTAATTTAAATAAAGTAGATCAAACAAAATTTCCCATCTTTTTTGCTAATGCCGGAGAAAATAAAACACAAATGATGTGGGAATGGGGTGCAGGTTACCGTTTTGTAAAAATTGAAGGTTATTACGGTGATACAAATAACAATCTTTCAATTCATACAGGAAGTACTGAAAAAAAAGATCCTAATAAAAATTTTGTTCAAGGAGTGAATGCTTATAGAGATATTATTTTAAATCTTCCAATACAAGCAATTGTGGGGAAAATGAGTCCTAAAATTACCATAAATGCTGATTTTGATAAATTATTAAGCGGTACAGACAAGATTACTCTAATAACGAATGATAGGGATGATAACAATGCAACCCCCAATATTCATTCAGCTGTACAAATGATGCGTTTTGTAAACAATATAGGAGGAAATGGTACGACGGATGTTATGGGAATGTTTTCTGCTACCAAAGTTCAAAATTAAATATTAGTTTGAGAAGGATCCCAAAAGATTATGATCGTTTTATTTGGCTCACAAAGATAAAAGACATATTATGAACAATATTATTTTAGATTAAACAAGAACCAATAAACGAAAGATTTAGTTAGTTCTTTTGGGATAGCCTCTCTTTATTATTTTGATATGAAATTAAAAACTTTAGTTCTAATCCTTTTATTTACTTTATACTCCTGTTCTAAGGACAAAGAAGTGTATATAGAACCCATTCCTGTTTCGGAATTTGATAACCCAGAAATTTTGATACAAATCCCTAAGAACTTTCCCCTATTAAATAGCTTTTTTCTTCATAATAAACCTACAAAATATGGCGTACAGTTAGGTGAAAAATTATTTAATGAAAAAAGATTGAGTAGTAACAATTCTGTTTCATGTGCAACGTGTCATATTCAAGAAAATGCATTTACAGACAAAAAAACAAAAGCAATCGGAATTCTAGGACGTATAGGATTACGCAATACACCCCCTATTCAAAATTTGGCCTTTATGAATTTTTATATGTGGGATGGAAATGAACTAGAATTAGAACATCAACCTATAGTACCCATCATAACAAAAGAAGAAATGGGATCTTCCATCCTAGAAATAATAACAAAAATACAAGAGGATAAAGAATACCAAGATCTGTTTAAAAAAGCCTATGGCGATGATAAAATAACACAAGAAAGAATATTTAAAAGTATTGCACAATATGAATATACCCTAATATCTTCTAATAGTAAATATGATAAAGTCATGAAAAAAGAACAAACATTTACCCCAAATGAAGAAAAAGGATATGAAATATTTCAACAAAAATGTGCTAATTGTCATGCTTCAGAATTGTTTACAGATCAAACATTTAGAAATATAGGATTCCCTCTAAACCCCAAC
This sequence comes from Flavobacterium davisii, assembly GCF_042182265.1. Taxonomy (NCBI): domain Bacteria; kingdom Pseudomonadati; phylum Bacteroidota; class Flavobacteriia; order Flavobacteriales; family Flavobacteriaceae; genus Flavobacterium; species Flavobacterium davisii. The sequence continues at coordinate 91,021 of NZ_CP097869.1, read as the reverse complement.
AATGATGAGGTAGGTAGAGCTAGAGTAACAGGAAAAAAGGAAGATATACACGCCTTTCGAGTACCCTCTTTAAGAAATATAGAATACACCGCTCCTTATGGAAGCTTCGGACAGTTTACTTCATTAAAAGAAGTGTTAGATTATTTTGATAATGGGGTTTTAAATGCAGATAATTTAGATCCTATTCTAAAAAATAAAAACAATAAAATTGCCTTAACAGAAGAAGAAAAATTAAATCTAATTTATTTCATGAAAACATTAAGCGATCCAATATTTATTAAAAAATAGTTCAAATATCGTACAAAAAAATCTTCATAAACATTAAATGAAATTTGCCTATCTAATATTTGTTTTATCATTTTTATTACGTCCTGTAGTACCTGTGTTTTCATATATCATAAATTATGATTACGTAAGTACTGTATTGTGTGAAAATAAGAATAAACCAGAATTAAAATGTAATGGCAAATGTTATTTAAAAAAACAAATGGCAAAAACATCAGAGGAAGAAAAACCTCTTCAAAAAAATACAAAACAGATAAAATTAGAACAAGAACTCCTATTTTTTTACCCCAATTTAAATGGTCTAACGTTATTAAACCCCACTTTTAGTTTTAAAACAACAACAACCTTGTATATTAACTTATATTATTTTTTAGAAGAAAATTTTATTTTTCATCCCCCTTCGTTTAAGAATGATGTACAATATAATGCCCATTTTTAAGTATCATATTGTGTAATTATCCCAGATTATACGTTAGACTTTTTGATGAAAATGAACAGAATAAATAGATAAAAAATAGAAGGAAATTTTTATCACCGATGTATTCTACTCTATTTAAGATAAAAAACAACGTGCTTTTTAGATTCAAAGTTATATTTTATTCATAATAAAATTGCTTTACCTCTTCGCTTCGTTTAGGTCTAACACTTCATTTGGGATTATCCAACAATAATCACTTCAGTCCACTATTACTACCAGAACAAACCATTAATTTGGTTCTAAATGGTTGTTTAATGCAATTTTAGGTCAAAGACAAAACGATTATTAACGTTCGATAAAACAGGTAATTTTTATTTCTGAAAAACAGACTGCTTATAAGAAAAGTATGTTATAATAATAATCTTCCAATGAAAATAATAAAAGTATTCATCGCTCTTTTAGGAGTGGTTACAATGTATGCACAAAATAAAAAAAATCAAGATACCACAAAGATCCATCATATAGAAGAAGTAGTGGTAACTTCCAATAAAATAGAAACAAAAAAAATAGAAACACCAGTTGCTATTTCTAAGCTAACAGAAAAAAAAATAGCAGAAACTAAAGCAACAGCTATATATGAGTTAGTTAATAAAACATCAGGTGTTTTAATGACCAATTTAGGAAATGAACAACACAGTATGTCTATTAGACAACCCATGACAACAAATGCTTATTTTTTATATCTAGAAGATGGATTACCTATTCGTCCTTTAGGTGTATTTAATCACAATGCACTATTAGAAATTAATCAATTTAATCTTCAAAGTATAGAAGTAGTCAAAGGACCTGTTTCTTCTCTATATGGGCCAGAAGCTGTAGGAGGAGCAATTAATCTCATTTCCAAAAGACCATCTAACAAACCAGAGTTAAAATTAGGTTATCAAGGAGATCAATTTAATTTTAATCGTTTTCAAGCAATGGGTTCAGGAACTATAGGTAAATTAGGATATCATATTGCAGGTATAACAACCATTCAAAAAAAAGGTTGGATGACCTATTCAGACTATGATAAATATAATATAAATGGACGTTTCGATTATACTTTTAATCCTAATCATAAGCTTATTGCCACTGTTTTTTATGGGCAATATTATACTCAAATGAGCGGCAGTGTAAATGAACAAGACTTTTATGAAAGAACCTATCAAAGTCAAACTAACTTTGCTTACCGTAAATCAAACGCTTTACGTACAAAGTTAGCCTATGAACTAAATTGGAATAAGGATGCCATGAGCTCCTTAACTGTTTTCATGCGAGATAACCAATTAGGACAAAATCCATCTTATGCTATTAGAGTGTCAGAAGATAAAAAAAATGCTAAAGGAGAAATTAATGCCAATAATTTTACCAGTTATGGTATTTTAGGGCAACATACCCAAAAAATGAATTGGTTTAATACAACCCTCGTAGGAGGTATTTTATTTGACCGTTCTCCTATTGATTATCAGGCTTATCAAATTGACTTAAAACCGATACTAAAACCAGGTACCACAATTGTTTCACAATATGAATTTATTACAGAACGACCAGATATAAGATTGAAAGTATACAATGGAACTATTTATAATTATGCCGTCTTCGCGCAAGTAAAAACCATGCCCGTAAAAAATATAACCCTGACATTAGGAGGGCGATATGATAAAATGAATCTAGAATATTACAACGATATTAGCAAAAAAAATGGAGCTAAAGATTATAATCAATTTACTTTTAAAGCAGGAATGAACTATAATCCATTAAAAATACTCGGTTTTTATGCCAATTATGCACAAGGTTTTTCTCCTCCCAGTGTTTCTACTATTTTTGAAATTAAAGCAGGAACAGGAGGAAAAACAGGAATTCCAGCAGAATTTAATTACGACCTAAAGTCTGCTTTATTTTATAATTATGAAGTAGGGGGCTGGCTATCATTGATAAAGAATACATTAAAAATAGATTATTCTTTGTACTATATGGAAGGTAAAAATGAATTAATCAACACACGTTTAGTTGATAACTCAACAGATTATCGTTCAGCAGGAAAAACATCACATAAAGGAATCGAATTAGGATTAAACTATGAAATCTCAAAATCTGTTAATATAAGAATAGGAGGAGCTTATTCAGAACATAAATTTGTAGAATTTGAGTTTCCAGAAAAATCTTTAGAAGGTATAAGAAATTTAAATGATAAAGAAATGCCATCCGCACCACGTTGGATAACAAATTCAGAACTTAGTTACTATCCAAAATGGTTACCAAACTTTAGGATATCAACGGAATGGCAATATGTTTCAAGCTTCTTTCAAGACCAAATTAATACCGTAAAATATCAAGGTTACAACGTACTAAACGGAAGAATAGGATACAAAATAAAAGGGATAGAAGCTTATTTAAATATCATAAATCTTACAGATAAGTTATATGCTTATAATGTGTCTAGAGGAAATTCATCCAAATCTTCTGCAAATTATACCGTAGCAGCACCTAGAACCTTTGTTTTTGGTATACAATATAATTTATCCCTATAATTCTATAAACCCGATAAAAATGTAAAAAATATCAAGCTAATAAGCACTATTTTAATAATACTTTGAGTGTAAACTCATAAAACCTTATAAAATAATGATAAAAACAATTATTCAAAAAATAAAGAAAAAAATAAAACAACGTATTTACAAAGGACATAAGTTACTAGCCTATATAACATTTATTCCCGTTATATTATGGTGTTTATCTGGAATTATGCACCCTTTTATGGCACACTTCTTTAAACCCCAAATAAAAAATGAATGGATAGAACCTAAAGCGATAGATCCAGCTAAAGTAAAAGTTTCTTTACAAGAAATTTTACAAAAAGAAAAAATTACAACCTTCAAGAATTGTCGCTTTATCGAAATGAACAATAATTGGTTCTATCAAATAAAATTGCGGAATAATTCCTTAACCTATTTTAATACCCTCAATGGTAAAAAAATGAAACAAGGAGATGAAAAATACGCACAATATTTAGCAAAATATTTCTTAGATGATAATCAAAGCAAAATATTAAAAATAGAATATTTAACCCAATTTGACCATCAGTACAAATATGTAAATAGATATCTACCCGTTTACAAAATTACTTTTGATCGTAATGACAACATGCAAGTATATGTAGAAACAACATCCAGTAAATTAGCAACCTTTAATCCCTTGTCTAGACAAATCTTTATATGGTTTTTTGATACCTTTCATAATTGGTCCTTTTTAGATGCTATTACTACCAATGAAATACGAATAGCCTTTATGATTATCTTTTTAGGAACCATTATCTTATCCGCTTTATCAGGAATTTTTATTTACGGTTTTTTTTGGAAAACATTTAAAAAAATACAAATTACATCCGAAAATAAAAACCGTATTCATCACCGAAAACTAGGTTTATGGTTTTCAATACTAACCATTGGGTTTGCTTTTAGCGGTGCATTTCATTTAACAAAAAAATGGAGTGCTAAACCAATTCAGAATATGATATATGAACCTGTTTTAAATCGCAATAAAATAAAAATAAATCCAATAGAAATAGCAGTAGATAAGACAAAATTTCAAAACTTAAGTCTTATACAATTTCAAGACACTATCTATTATCGTTGCGAATTAAAAGCAAACTTAAAACCTTCCTTTCAAGATTATTCAAAAGGAGAAAAAAAGAAAAAAAAATTAGCTCCTATACCAGATGTTTTCTATTTAAATGCAGAGACTAACAAGATAATTAAAGATTTAGATATAGAATATGCTGAATTTTTAGCCCATTATTTTGAAAACTCATCATTTGAAACGACCACCTGCTGTGAAGATCAAACGTTAGAAGAAACGAAAAATTGTCGAATAGATAACGTTGAATTACTCGAAACCAAAATTATAACCGATTTTGATAGTCGTGAATATGGTTTTGTAAACAAACGTTTACCAGTGGTAAAATTAACCTATGATACCCCCGAAAAAATAACCTATTTTATAGAAACAGCAACTTCACGAATTGCTTCTGTAGTAAGTAAGTCAGATCAAATAGAAGGCTATTCTTTTGCCATCTTTCATAAATTTTTATGGATGGACTGGGCAGGAAAACCTATTCGTGATTTAGTTATGACTTTTGCTGCTATCGCATTGTTGATACTAACTTTTTTAGGATTTAAATTAATAATTAAAAAATAAGAATACGTTGTATTGTAATAGAGATTTGGTTAGTTTTATATGATTAACCAAATCTTTCAATATATGAAGTTAAACCGATCCAATCTGTCTTTTCTGATAGCCATTATTATTTGCTGCCAATCCATATATTCTCAAGAATATTTGAGTACATTACACAAACAAAATCCCTTAACAAGTGACCAATGGCAGTCATTATTTCCAAATCGAGCAGGACTAAACCTAGGTCATCCACAAGGTTATACCACCGATTTTTTTTCCTATAATAATTTTACACAAGCCCGTAATGAAATGGCAGACTATTTGGTGAAAATTAGAAAAAAACAAGGAATAAATGGAGAACTAATTACCATTACCAAAAAATCTTCTAAAGTAGTTTATAACTATTCAGACGTAGAGGCCTCATGGTATTCCAATACAACGCCTGAAACCATTATTAATGTTGATTTTGCAGACTTTATTAATACCTCCAATTCTGTAAATAATACAAGAGAATTAGGTGCTTTTTTGGCTAACATTTCAAAAGAAACCACTGGAGGATGGCAAACACCAGTAGGAGGAGGAAGTTTAGGAGATTACGCTAGATGGGGATTGTATTTTGTACATGAATTAGGTTATAATGTAACCAATTCTGCTGGCGCTTATAGTCAAGCAAGTACAGAATATCCTGCAAATCCTACGAAAGGATATTATGGAAGAGGTCCTATTCAATTATCATGGAATTATAATTACGGACAGTTTAGTAAGTTTTTATATAACGACAAAAATGTTTTGTTAAATAATCCTGATTTAATACAACAAGATGGCGTGTTAGCTTTTAAATCTGCCATTTGGTTTTGGATGATGCCACAATGGCCTAAACCTTCTTGTCATCAAGTTATGCACGATCTTTGGGTGCCAAACATAGGAGAGTATGCCATGAATAAAATGTATTTAAAAGGATTTGCACATACTAATAATATCATTAACGGAGGATTAGAGTGTAGAAGTTCATCTAGTTCTGTTTTTACAGTAAAAGTAGCTTTACGTTCTGATTTATATAAATATTATTTAGGAATATTAGGTTTAAATTCAAATCAAATAGCAGGAGAAGACTCAGGTCAGTATACTACTACCTGTTTTCAAGAGACTTCTAATGCCATGCAAGATTATCAAAGTGCAAATGTTTTAGCAACTAAATGTTTTGATTTAGAAAATTTTATTTATAGCCCAAATCCAGTACAAGAAAATTTAACAATACAATACAAAAAAAATATAGATCAAATTGTTATATATGGATTAGATGGTAAAGAAATTCAGAAAATACCTATTCAAAAAACAAGTGCAGAGTTAGATAGTAATAAATTTGAAAAAGGTATTTATTTATTGAAAGTTATAAGCGAAGGAGAGTCTGCAATTTTTAGAATTATTAAAAATTAAATCATCACAATAAAGATAAGATTGGTAAAAAAGAAATGCTATAACATCATTTTGAATTCAATCTATGTTTTAAAATAAGGAGAAATCACATCGTCAGTCTTGTGTGATTTCTCCTTGTGGTTTATATTGTGTTCTGTATATTCAGCTCTCTTGTATAAAGCAATATTGGTAAATTACATAAGGACAACAGTTTTACTCTCGCCTTCTACAACTACTTTTGTTAAACCTGCTTTTGCTAATTCCTTCATAGAAGCATCCCATTTTTTGCCACTCAATCCTGATTTTTCTTTTAAAGCCGCTAAAGCTTGATTATCTTCTGCTTTTAGTAGTTCTATAATGGTTTTTGCATCATCACTTATAGCTAATGGTTTTACTTCTGGACGCATTTGTGGGAAGAATAATACTTCTTGAATAGAGGCATTATTGGTTAAAAACATGATTAAACGATCCATTCCTATCCCTAATCCAGAAGTAGGAGGCATTCCATATTCTAAAGCACGTAAGAAGTCCTCGTCAATAATTCCATTAGCTTCATCATCTCCTTTTTGAGCTAATTCCATTTGTGCCATAAAACGTTCACGTTGATCAATAGGGTCATTTAATTCAGAATAAGCATTGGCTATTTCTTTTCCACAAACCATTAATTCAAAACGTTCTGTTAATTCAGGATTATCACGATGTTCTTTTGTTAATGGAGACATTTCCTTTGGATAATCAGTAATAAAAGTTGGTTGAATGAAATTACCCTCGCATTTTTCGCCGAATATTTCATCAATTAATTTTCCTTTACCCATAGTATCATTTACTTCAATGCCCATAGATTTTGCAGCTTCACGTAATTCCTCTTCCGTTTTGCCTGTTATATCAAAACCTGTAAATTGCTTAATAGCATCAGTCATGGTAACACGGGCGTAAGGAGCCTTAAAGTTTACTTTGTGTTCTCCAAAAGTAGCCTCCGTAGTACCATTTACTTGTAATGCACAATATTCTAACAAATTTTCAGTAAACGCCATCATCCAGTTGTAATCTTTGTAAGCTACATAAATTTCCATAGCTGTAAATTCAGGATTATGCGTTCTATCCATCCCCTCATTACGGAAGTTTTTAGAAAATTCATACACTCCATCAAACCCGCCTACAATCAATCTTTTTAAATATAACTCATTAGCGATACGCATATATAGCGGAATATCTAAACTATTATGATGTGTAATAAAAGGACGTGCTGCGGCTCCTCCAGGAATAGACTGTAAAACAGGTGTTTCTACCTCCATATAGCCAGCAGTGTTAAAAAATGTACGCATAGCAGTAAAAAGTTTTGTTCTTTTTATAAATACATCTTTTACCTGAGGGTTTACCACTAAATCTACATAACGCATACGATAACGTAATTCAGGATCAATGAATTCATCAAAAACCTTACCGGTTTCATCTGTTTTAGGCATTGGTAAAGGACGTAATGTTTTACTTAAAAAAGTAAAATTTGTAACACGAATACACTGTGCCCCTACCTGTGTAGTAAACAATTCTCCTTCTATTCCTATAAAGTCACCCAAATCGACTAACTTTCTAAAAATAGTATTGTATAGCGTTTTATCTTCATTAGGACAAATCACATCACGATTAAAGTAAGCTTGAATACGTCCTTCGCTATCCTGAATTTCAGAGAAACAAGCTTTTCCTTGGTCACGATTACTCATTAATCGACCTGCAACCACAACCTTCTTACCTTCTTCAAAAGATTCCTTCACTTGTTTCGAAGTATGATCTACTGGATACAAATTAGCGGGATACGGATTGACACCAAGTTCACGTAACTTGGTCAACTTTTCTCTTCTGATGATTTCTTGTTCTGAAAGTTGCATAAAAATATTTTTTTAAAGACAGCAAAGATAACCATAAGTTTAAAAGTTTAAAAGTTTTAAAAGTCTAAAATTAGAATATAACATAACTATATCGTTTATTTTTGTGATTTATTTAAAAACTACAAATTCCTTAGAACTAATAGAATCGATATCTTTGTCAAAAAATAAAATGAAAAACGTCGTATCCCTATTATCGCTCTTCTTTTTGTTAACCAGTTGTGTTTTTGAAGAAACGATAGAGGTTAATTTGGATGGAACAAGGGAAATACGTTCTTGAAATGGATGGATTTAGTTTAATAGCGATATTGCCCAAGGATACTGTAATGTTTAGAAAAGAAATAGATTCTGTTTTTGTATTTAAACACTTAGTAGAGCAAAAAAAGATAGTCTATCAAAACTTAGTATAGAAGAGCAAGAAAAAATAAAAAAACTAAATTTTTTTTTAATGCGAATCAATATCAATCAAGAAAGGAAAAAGTATTTGTTTTTGTTAGAAACTCCTTTTAACCCAGATTTCAAGAAAGTATTGTTCTTTGACAAATGAGAGCTAACTTGCACTTGCGAGCAAAGCCTATGTATAAAATGGTGAATTTATCCCCTCCCAGATTTTGGCTGAAATGTAAAAAGGCTTCCATTTGGAAGCCCTTTGAGACAATCAATGATGAAACACCATGTTATCTCGTATAGAATAATTTAAGCAAAGATATTACATTTCCTCGCATTTTAATAAAAAGATATTTTATGAAAAGTTTCGAAAAAATGCAAATTGTAAATCCCAATGCTGCAGGAATTGATGTTGGGTCACGTTCTCATTTTGTAGCCATAGGACAGGATGAAAATCAAATTAGAGAATTTAATGTTTATCAATCAGGATTATGCGCTTTGGTAGCTTATCTTCAAGAGAACAAGATTCGTAGTGTTGCTTTGGAGTCCACAGGGAGTTATTGGCAATCATTGTTTATGATCTTGCAGGGAAATGGTTTTGAAGTTCTTTTGGTTCAAGGGACTCAAACAAAAAACCTTAAAGCAAAGACAGATGTGAAAGATGCACAATGGATACAGAAACTTCATTCTTTAGGGCTATTACGAGGTTCTTTTTTGCCCTCTGAAACCACTTTGCAGATAAGAACACTTCATAGACATCGTTCTAGTTTGATTGAACAAAGTTCAAGCTTTGTAAACAAAATGCAAAAAGCATTACGTTTAATGAACTTCAGACTCGACGTTGTGATAAGTGACATCACAGGAGTTTCTGGAATAAGAGTAATTGAGATGATACTATCAGGTGAAACTTCAGGTGAAAAATTAGCTGAATATTGCGACAAACGAGTTAAAAAAAGCAAAGAAGAAATAGCCGACGCTTTGCAAGGTAAAATAAACAATGAATACCTACATGAGCTTTCCGATTGTTATGATATTTACAGACTTATTCAAGATAAAATAAAAAACACCGATACTCGTATTGATCAAGTGCTGAAAAATCAAACCAGAGAAATTGTTTTATCAGAAGATATCGAATTGGTAAAGAAACAGAATAAAGGGAAAAACCAACCCAAATTTGATGTACAGAAATATAGTTTAAAACTTTTTGGAGTAGATCTCTTTGCTATAGAATCAGTTTGCTCAGGAACCGTTACTAGTTTTTTAGCCGAAATAGGCACCGATATATATAAATTCAAGACCTCCAAGCAATTTGTGAATTGGCTCAGGTTAGCTCCAAATAATAAAATTAGTGGAGGTAAGGTTTTGAGTAGCAGAACTCCAAAAGGGAAAAATAAATTTGCATTGACATTAAGAAATGCGGCAAATACAATTGAAAGAAAAAAAGAAGGTTACCTCGTTATGTTCTTTAAAAGGATTTCTTTTAAAAAAGGAAGAGGTGCTGCAATTACAGCAACAGCAAGAAAAATAGCAGTTATAATTTGGAATATGATAGTCAAAAAACAACATTATATACCAATAAATACAGACCAATATATTCAAGAAATGAAGAATAAAAAAACGATACAAATTAAAAAAATGATTAAAAAATACGGAATCGAAACTACTTCTTTATCAATTCCTTAAATTAAGTTAGATAGAATTCCGCATTAGACTTGGTTGTGAAACAAAATTTTTCAATAAATTCAAGTGCTCACGGAAAATTTTAGAAGAAGAAATAGTGAACTATTTTGATGATTAAAATTTGAGTACGTGCTTGAATTTGAAGAAAAATAAAGTGGAATAGATTTACTTCGTCTATTCGCTACGCTCGGGTCTAATGCGTAATCTGGGTTTAAATCACTTGCTCATTTAAAAGAACTTATAGGAAATAGACAAGATCTTTTCAAATTAAGTGAAATGGATGGCAGATCCTAGTTTTTTATTAGGAAGTGGTATTGAAATGAATTATTTTTACGATGATAAAAAATTTATTCGAAAAGTTATTGTTCATAAAGAACAGCTTGAAAAAAACAATAAGATTTTTTTAGAACAATATAAAATGATTTTAGAAGCATCTAAATAAATAGTCAAATATCATTTTTCAAAACCTGTTAGGCCATATAAAATAAAACAGCCATATTTTCTAATGATCGAAAAATATAACGATAGAATTTAAAATTGATAAGATTTTAAAATCGCCAGAATCTTTAAGCCTTGAAATACAATTCAAATAAATTATTCAAATTATAAGTTTGTATCAATGTTAAACAAGTTGTCTAAAAAAAGAATCGTATTATAACTCTTTAAAATGTAAAGATAAATCAAATAAGAACAAAAGGAGGTGTCATCGCGAAAGAAGATGTAATAACAAGTTATCAACTCTTTTTAAAATTAGTCATAATTAAAATAAATAATGAACAGAAAAATAAAAATCCAAGATTTAGGATATAAGGATTATAAAACGACATGGAATTATCAGGAGGAATTATTTGCAGAAATTGTAGCGCAAAAGATAAAAAAGAGAGATAATTCAGAACAAGAAACAGATAATTACTTTTTATTTGTAGAACATCCCCATGTATATACATTAGGGAAAAGCGGAGATTTATCTAATCTATTATTATCTGAAAAACAATTAGCAGAAAAAGGAGCAACATTTTATAAGATAAATAGAGGAGGAGACATAACCTATCACGGACCTGGACAAGTCGTTGGTTATCCTATTTTAGATTTAGAAAATTTTTTCACAGATATACACAAATACTTACGATTACTTGAAGAAGCCATTATCCTAACCTTGGCTGAATATAACATAAAGTCAGAACGTAGTGAGGGAGAAACAGGAGTATGGTTAGGAGTTGGGACACCTTTTGCACGAAAAATATGTGCTATGGGAGTTCGAGCCTCTCGATGGGTAACTATGCATGGTTTTGCATTAAATGTAAATGCAGATTTAGGATATTTTGACAACATTATTCCTTGTGGTATAAAAGGAAAGGCGGTAACCTCTCTTCATGTTGAGTTAGGAAGGGCGGTAGATGAAGAAGAAGTGAAAATAAAAATATTAAAACATTTTAAAGATCTATTTAATGCCACTTTAGTAACGCTATAATGTTTTAATAGTGAAAAAAATCGGTTGAATTTTGAAATGGAAACATAAAAAATCAACCGATTTATGTTATAAGATTCTATTCAGAATTTAAATTGTAAAAAGTTTTTCTTGATTTATATAACTTACAATATGATAGATTATGAATAAAGTAAGATATGTAAATTATAAGTCCAAAACAAATTGCTCAGGAAGCAGTTTAAAAGATCTTCTATGATATTTTGTAATGCCATATTGGGCAATAGCTGCTCTGTGGTCCTTCGTAGGATAACCTTTATTTTTATTCCAATTATACATTGGAAACTCTTCATGTATTTTATTCATATATTCATCTCGATAAGTTTTAGCTAAAATAGAAGCAGCAGCTATACTCATGAATTTGCTATCACCTTTTATAATACTTTTATTAGGGATAGAGTTTAAAAAATTTATTTCATCATTACTTAAGTTATAACCCGTTTGTGTTTTAAGACCTAATTTGCTTAATAAAGGGCGATTTCCATCAATAATGATAAAATCAGGTTTTATGTTTAATTTTAAGATGCTTTCTTGCATAGCTTTCATAGACGCATTAAGAATGTTAATTTCATCAATTTCTGGACTAAATAAGTGAGTTACGGCAAAACTTAAGGCTGAAATTTCTATAGTAGGTCTTAAAGCATCTCTTTTCTTTTCAGATAATTGTTTAGAATCGTTTAAAGAATCAATTTGAAAGTCCTCAGGAAGGATGACGGCAGCTGCTGTAACAGGTCCAGCAAGGCAACCTCTTCCTGCCTCATCGCATCCAACCTCTGTTGCATAATTGCTGAATTTTAAGGATAACATAATACTATAAATAGATGTTTAAAAATGTTTGATTTTTAGTTGTAGCTTTTTTTAGAAATAATAAGCTTTTGTATGAAATATAAAAAAAACAAAGGTACTTTATAAAATTTAACATTCATAAAAAATGAATATCTACAGATAATATTTGGGAAATTAAGAAATATTTAAGAAGTTTGCCAGATAACTAACTCAAATAAAATTAATATGAGATCAAAGTTCAAATGGATTTTTACGCTACTGTTAGCGTTAACGATGCAGTTTTCTTTCGCTCAAGAGAAAACGATAACTGGGGTGGTTACAGACGCAAATGGGCCATTACCAGGGGTAAACGTTGTAGTAAAAGGTACACAACGTGGAGTTTCATCCGGATTTGATGGTAAATATAGTATTAAAGCAAAAGAAGGCGAAACTATCGTTTTTTCATTTATGGGAATGAGAGAAGTGTCCAAAGTGGTTGGAGCTTCTAATGTGATGAATACTGTAATGCAGAGTGATGCAAAGCAAATTGGAGACGTGGTTATAGTAGGTTTTGCTAAGCAGGAAAAGAAAAAGATGATTCAGTCCGTAGCAACTGTAGGATCTGATAAAATTAAAGATGTTCCTGTTGCTTCTGTTCAAGATGTTCTTCAAGGACAAACTTCAGGGGTTCAAGTTGTTTCTTCTTCGGGTGTAATTGGTTCTGCACCAGTTGTAAAAGTAAGAGGGGTTGCTTCAATTACAGCAGGCGCTAGACCATTGTATGTAGTTGATGGAGTGCCTTTAAATGATGTTAATTTAACATCTTCTCAAGGAGGACAGGCTTTAAATCCAATTGCAGATATAAACCCTGCGGATATTGAGAGTATGTCTGTTTTAAAAGATGCTGCTGCAACTTCAATTTATGGATCTCGTGGTGCAAATGGTGTTATTCTTATTACGACAAAAATGGGTAAGAGAAATCAAGATGCTAAAGTTACTGTTGGATTTACTACTTCTTTTACAAATTATACTGATGCAATGAAAATGATGAATGCCTCCCAGTATAAGGAATATAATGCTAAGTTCCCTCAGGCATTAATTAATTCAGGAGTTGCAATTGATGATATAGGTGAAACTAATTTTGATTGGTTAAATGCTGTTTCTAGAACAGGTGTTTCTATGGGATCAGATGTTTCAGTTTCAGGAGGTTCTGAAAAAACAACTTATTTCGTAGGAGGTAGTTATGCTAAGCAATCAGGTTTTATCATTGGTAATGGATTAGAAAAATCCGCTGGGAGACTTAATATTAATACAGAAGCAAATTCTTGGTTAAAAGTTGGAATGAATCTAGGTGTAACTAATTCGAAAATGGATAGAGTTGCTTCTGAAAATTCAGTAAACGCACCTTTTACATCTGCTTTTTTACAAGAACCTTACATATCACCTTATGATTCTAATGGTAATTTTCAACGTACAGGTTTTGTAGCTAATGTTGTGGCAATAGAAGCCTTAAATATTAATGATTTAATTACTAATCGTATAACAGGTAATGTGTTTGCAGATTTTAAATTATTTAAACCTTTAACTTATAGAGTAGAATTTGGTTTAGATAGATCTGCAATCGAAGAATTTCGACGTGAAAAGAATATAAATCAATCAGGTGGTTCTGCATCAGATTATCAGGCTGTTCAACAAAAAACTATTTTTACAAATACGTTAAATTTTAATAAAAAGTTAGCTGAAAAAATTAATTTAAATGCATTAGTAGGTTTTACTGCAGAAAATACAGAAGTAAGAGATATTAATGTAGCGGGTTCAGTTTTTGCTTCTGATGATTTTTTAAATGTAACTTCTGCGGTTATAAAATCAACTACAGAAAACACTAATGCACAATCTAGGTTAAATGGTTATTTTTCACGTTTGAATTTAGATTATGATTCCAAATATTTACTAGAGGCTTCTTTTAGAAGAGATGGGTCTTCTAGATTTGGCTCTAATAATAGATTTGGTAATTTCTGGGCAGTTGGAGCGGCATGGAATATTGCGAATGAAAATTTCTTAAAAGATAGTAAATACATTACTGAATTAAAATTAAAAGGTAATGTTGGGGTTACGGGTAATGATAGAATTGGCGATTATGTATGGAGAGAGCGCGTTAATGGAGGTACTTATCCAAATTATAATGAAACCTCGGGTTTAGCTTTATATAGATTCAGTAATCCAGATTTAAAATGGGAAAAATCGAAATCTGTTGATTTAGGGTTAAGTTTAGGTATGTTTAGTGATAGAGTTAAAATAGCTGTTGATGTTTATAGAAAAATAACATCGGATTTATTGCTAAATAAATTATTATCTACAGCTGACAACGATGGCGTTAGAACTTATTTAGTCAATGCAGGTAGAATGGAAAATAAAGGTTTGGATTTGGATTTTAATTTTGATATACTAAGAAACTCAAAATTAAAATGGACTACAAATTTAAATTTTAACTTTAATAGAAATAAAATATTAGAACTAAATTCTGATGCTTCTGTAGATGCACAAGGGAATAAGTTTATTGGAGGATCAACTTATCAAAGAGCAATTGAAGGATACTCGGCTAATACGTTTTATTTAGTACCTTATTTAGGAGTTAATAAAGAAACAGGGAATGCAGAATGGTTAGATATAAATGGTAATCCAACAACTGTTTACTCTACGGCAAATAGAAGAATTGTAGGTGATGCAAACCCTGATTTTACAGGAGGATGGTCTAATAATTTGAAATATGAAAATTTTGATTTATCAACATTAGTTAATTTTAGTTATGGTAATGATATATTTATAGACGGATTACGTTTTGTTGATCGTTCAATATATGCTTATAATCATAGAGAGGTTGTAGGTAATGTATGGCAAAATCCTGGAGATGATGCGTTTACACCAAATCCTAAATCTTCTACATTTAGAACCGTTCAAAATGCTTCAACCAGACAATTGAAAGATGGTTCATTTGCTCGATTAAAAAATGTAACTCTTGGTTATAATTTCCCAATGGCTAAGTTTGGTAAAAGCTTTGTTTCATCAGTAAGAATTTATGCTACAGCACAAAATTTATATACATTGAAAAGCAAAGAATTACAAGGTATTGATCCAGAAGTGTCTAATTCGATTTCCGCAGGAATTCAAGGAGAAACATTTTTTACAGCTCCTCAAACTAAAACATTTTTGTTTGGTACACGTCTAACTTTCTAAGTTTTTAATTATGAAAAAAATATATATATCAACACTTTTTCTAGCATTTGCAATTGGTTGTCAAACAGATTTGGATGTTAAAGCACAAGATGAATCTTCTCGTGATGTGGTATTAGCTACTAAATTAGGGGTGAAATCTTATGTAACAGGATTGTATGGGTTAGCTCAGCAAGAAGGTGCTTTTGGTGGTGTTCCACAACTATTAGGAGATTGGCAATCCGATAATATTGCTTTTAAAGGTACTTTTCCAACATTACAAGAAATAAGAGATTATACAACTATATCAACAAATGGAAACGTTGCTTCAATTTGGCAAGATCACTATGAAATAATAACTCAAGCTAATACAGTAATTAATAAGGCTTATTTGACTCCTGATGTTGATTTTTCAATGGACGAAAGAGATCAGGCTGTAGGTGAAGCTAAGTTTATGAGAGCTTTAGCTTATTTTCAATTAAATTGTTTATTTGCACAACCAATTCAAACGGTTGGAGCTGGTGGTTTGTCTGTTCCTTTAATTACTAAACATGTTAGCTCCGTAAGTGAAATAGGTCTTAGAAATACTCCAAGAGCTACTGTTGGAGAAGTATATGCTCAAATTGAAGCAGATTTATTGGATGCAATTAGTAAAATTAAAGATTTTAATAGAACAAGAGCTAATGTAGGAGCAGCTAAGGCTTTATTGGCTCGTGTTTATCTATATCAAGATAAATTTGCACAGGCTGTTGATTATGCTAATCAAACAATTAATTCAGGAAAATTTGAATTTGCATCCGACTATAATTTTTATGATAATAAAGATTCAAAAGAGCATATATTTAATTTAGTTAATTTATCTAATGATAGTCAGTCGGGGAGTAATGAAAATGGACCGTCAGTTAGTTTTTCAACTCTAACTAATTCGTCTGCTAATGGAGGAAGAGGAGATTGTCCTTTCTCAGCAAGTTTGAACGCTACTTTTGAGAATTCAGGAGATTTACGTTACACATTAAAAAGGAGAGATATAGAAAAAGCTGGAATCCCTTTTTATACAACGAAATATAATGATGGACTTAATCAGTCGTCAGATTATTCTGTAATTCGTATTTCTGAAATGTATTTAATTAGAGCTGAGGCTAATTTAAGAGCAGGAACAGTAATAGGAGATACTCCAGTTAATGATGTTAATAAAATTAGAAGACGTGCAAATCTTCCTGATTTGGCAGTTATAACATTAGATGATATTATAAAAGAAAGACGCCTTGAGTTTTGTTTTGAAGGTCATAGAAGAATGGATTTATTGCGTAATGGAAAACAATTAAGATCGTCAGGAACTGTACCAGCACCAGCTGAAACAGCACCAGGTAAGCCGAAAGTGGTCTTACCAATTCCTCAAAGAGAATTAGACTTAAATAAAAATTTAATTCAAAATCCTTCTTATTAATAAAAACCCTCGCTAATAGCGAGGGTTTTTTTATCTCTTCTCTTTTCCCTATTTTTGTACCTCATTATAACCCTATGAAGTACGTTTTTTATTTAATCATTGCTTTAGCTGCTATACCAACATTTGGACAAAATGATTTGTCTGAAATTAAAAATGATACGGTTCGTAAGTCCTTGCGTCAAACACGGAAAGAAAATCCTAAAGCACCTCATAACTGGTATAAAATTTATAATTTAAGAAGAGACACCACTTTTGTGGATACGTCACTTACCATAAAAAGTGATTATAAATTTAATTTATTAAAAAAAGATATTTTTGGCTTATTACCGTTTGCTAATGACGGATATATATATACCATTTTGAACTATGGTTATAAAGTACCTAATGCTTTGCCAAGCTTAGGATTTAATGCAAAACAATTTAATTATATCCAATCAGAAGATATATCTTATTATAATGTACCAACTCCCTTGACAGAATTGTATTTTAAAACTGTTTTAGAGCAAGGACAAAGTATAGATGCTTTTATTACATTGAACACTTCTAAAAATCTTAATTTTTCATTCGCTTATAAAGGATTAAGATCATTAGGTAAATATCTAAATTCATTATCAAGTACAGGTAATTTTAGATTTACTTCAAGTTATCAAACTTTCAGTAAGCGATATGGGTTTAATTTACACTTTACAAGCCAAGATTTTACCAATCAAGAAAACGGGGGAATCCTAAATGATGCTGATTTTATTTCTGGAGATTCTCAGTTTAGTCAACGTTCAAGATTAGATGTGAAACTAAGAGATGCGAGATCACTTTTTGAAGGGAAACGCTATTTTTTAGATCAATATTTTAGATTAAATCGAAATCAAAAATCAAATAACGTTTTATTAGAACATCAGTTTAAATATGAAACTTTCAGCTTTAGCTTCGAAAAAACGACTAAAACAGATTATTTCGGTTTAGGTTATGAAAATTCTAATTATTCAGATTTAACAAAGTCATCTGTGCTTTATAATAAAATCGGAACTACTTTTTTTAATACCTCTATAGGTAAGTTTAATCTGTTTTTAGAAGATAGTCGTTTTCGTTATGGATACAATCGTTTAGTAATCGAAAACCAGCAAATAAAAGTGCCTGCTCGAAATGATTTTTCAGTTCAAAATGTAGGAGGGAAATATTTTTATTTAAAAGATAAAATTCGAGGAGAAGCCCTTTTCTCTAAAGCTCTCTCAAAGTATACAAATTCAACTGTTGATATTTTTGTAAAATATACATTAAATGACAAAAATAGTTTTTCAGTTCAATATCTTAATTTAAGTAAATTACCTGAATTAACTTCTTCCCTTTATCAAAGTGATTTTGTAAACTATAATTGGAAAAATTCATTTAATAATGAAAAGATTAATACGATTCTATTAAACGCTCAAACACAATGGGGAACTATTGAATCACAATTTACAGTACTTCATGATCATATTTATTTTAGTAATAATGATTTAACCCAAAAAAGCTTACAGACAACACCCAAACAATATGGAAATCCTATAAATTATTTTTCAATTAAATTACAAAAAGAGATAAAGTATAGAAAATGGACCTTAGACAACACTCTTTTATATCAACAAGTAGCTCAAGCAGAACAAATTCTAAATGTGCCAAAAATTTTAACACGAAATAGTCTGTATTTTTCGGATCAATATTTTAAAAAAGCCTTACTCTTACAAACAGGTATTACGGTTCAATATTTTACTAATTATTATGCTAATGGATATAACCCTCTAATGGGAAACTTTTACACACAAAACCAAGTTCAAATAGGAAATCACCCTATTTTAGATTTTTTTATTAATGCTAGAGTACGCCAAACAAGAATCTTTTTTAAAGCAGAACATTTTAATACTACTTTTATGAATAATGATTTTTTTGTAGCACCTAGCCAACCCTATAAAGACTTTCTTGTTCGTTTTGGATTAGTATGGAATTTCTTTCAGTAATTAAGATAAAATGTTTTAAAAATGAGAAAGTTACTCCTCTTTCAAAACTTTGGTAATTTAAAATCATATACATAATATTTATAACTTTGCAAATCCTTTAAAAATAATTAGTTTAAAATAAAAAATAAGATACAGTATGCAATACGCAAAAAATATACTAGAAACGATTGGTAATACACCACTAGTAAAATTGAATAAAGTAACAGCTGAAATTGACGCATTAGTTTTAGCAAAAGTAGAAACCTTTAATCCTGGTAATTCAGTAAAAGACCGTATGGCTATTAAAATGATTGAAGATGCTGAAAAAGACGGACGATTAAAGCCAGGCGGAACCATTATTGAAGGGACTTCTGGGAACACAGGCATGGGATTAGCTTTAGGAGCCATTATTAAAGGATATAAATTAATTTGTGTAATTTCCGATAAGCAATCAAAAGAAAAATGTGATATACTAAGAGCAGTAGGGGCAAAAGTAGTAGTTTGCCCTACAGATGTTGAACCTACAGATCCTCGCTCTTATTATTCTGTTTCAAAACGTTTGGCCGAAGAAACACCAAACGCTTGGTACGTAAACCAGTATGATAATCCTAGTAACGCATTAGCACATTACGAACAAACAGGTCCCGAAATTTGGGAACAAACAGAAGGTAAAATTACACATTTTGTTGTAGGAGTAGGCACAGGAGGAACAATTTCAGGAGTAGCTAAATATTTAAAAGAAAAAAATCCAAATATTAAAATTTGGGGAATAGATACGTACGGTTCCGTATTTAAAAAATACCATGAAACTGGTGTTTTTGATGAAAATGAAATATACTCGTACATAACAGAAGGAATTGGAGAAGATATTTTGCCTAAAAATGTTGACTTTTCCCTCATAGACGGTTTTACCAAAGTAACAGATAAAGATGCTGCCGTATACACACGTAAAATAGCACTAGAAGAAGGAATATTTGTAGGTAATTCAGCAGGTGCTGCTATTAAAGGATTACTACAATTAAAAGAAGAATTTAAACCAGATGATGTCGTAGTTGTTTTATTTCATGATTCAGGAAGTCGTTATGTAGGTAAAATGTTTAATGATGATTGGATGCGTGAACGCGGATTTTTAGATGAAGAACTAACGAAAGCAGAAGATCTAATTAAAGAGCATATTGAAAAACCACTTGTGATTGTTCGTACAGAAGAACTAGTAGCACATGCTATTGAGAGAATGCGTAAGTATAAAATTTCACAAATACCAGTTGTCGATATAAATGGATTTGTTGGATCTGTTGATGAATCAGATCTTTTTCAAAGCTTTATAACAGATAAAAATACCGCTGATAAACCAATAAGAGAAGTAATGGGAGCACCTTTCCCAATTGTAGCAAAAGGATCTTCTATAGAAGAAGTATCAAAATTAATCACGAAAGAAAATCAAGCTGTTTTAATAAATTTAGGAGAAGGAAAACATCATATCATCACAAAACACGATATAATTAATTCTATAAAGTAATAAAACCATAAAAAAGACCCTATAAATTTTAATTTGTAGGATCTTAGAATAAAAAAAACCTAATGAAATTCATTAATAATGAGTTTGTTAGGTTTTTTTTGTAAATTTATACTTCTATTGAATTATACATTTTATTTAAAAAGATAATGGTATAATTTCATTTTGTACGCCTTATTAACATTACACGCCTAAAATTATGAAAGAAGAATTTTTATACTATGTATGGAAAAATAAAAAGATTCCTTTACAATCCTTGACAACTGTACAAGGCGAAAACCTTCAAATACTTCATTCAGGTTTTCAATTAAATAGATCAGGACCTGATTTTTTTAATGTCCAGCTTGTTATTGATGGACAGAGGTGGGCTGGAAACGTAGAAATACATCTAAAATCTTCCGATTGGTACCATCATCACCATCAACTCAATAGCCAATATGATAACTGTATTTTACACGTAGTATGGGAGCATGATGTACCCGTTTTTAGAAAAAACAATACAGAAATACCAGTTTTAGCACTTCAGAATTATGTTCCAGAAGAATTAATTGCCCAATATAAAAACCTTAAAGTAAGGAAAAAATGGATAAATTGTGAAGAAAAATTAAAAGACATACCAGAATTTACTAAATCCAATTGGATTCAACGTCTGTATTTTGAGCGATTAGAGTTTAAAAATAACCCCATTCAAATATTATTAAAAAAAACAAATTATGATTGGGAAAACGTTTTTTTTATAATTTTAGCCAAAAATTTTGGACTAAACATAAATGGAGAAGCCTTCTTTAATTTAGCCGATTCCATTCCTTTTACAGTCCTAAGAAAAGAAAGTTTTGATGTAAGTTATCTAGAAGCCTTATTTTTTGGTCAAGCAGGACTTCTTCCGCTAAAACCCCAAGAAAACTACGTAAAAGATTTGATCGAGTTGTATGAGTATATAAAAATTAAATACAATCTAACATCAACCCACGTAGAACATTTTGAATTTTTTAGATTACGCCCCGATAATTTTCCAACAATTCGAATAGCGCAATTAGCAATGCTTTATCATATTCAAAAAAACCTTTTTACACGGATTATTCAAGCAACCAGTGTAGAAGAATTTTATGAAATTTTTTCAGTAGGCGTTTCTGATTATTGGGAGTATCATTATAACTTTGAGAAAACATCAACCCACAAAGAAAAAAAACTGTCCCAATCGTTTATTGAATTATTAATTATTAATGCAATTCTACCTATTCGGTTTTCCTACACACAATATTATAATAAGTACGATAACGATCTAGATTTAATGTTAATAGAAATGATCAAACCTGAAAAAAATAAAATAATAAATTATTTTGAATATTACGGAATGAAGGCTAAAAATGCAATGGAATCACAAGGACTTATTCAGTTGAAAAATAAATATTGTGATGCAAATCGATGTCTAGAATGCAGTATAGGTCTTGATTTTTTGAAGTCTGAAAAATAATTGTAAATTTACTAGAGTATTATTTATTTTAAAAACAATAGAATTAATGGTATTAAAACTTAAATATTTTTTTGAACGTCAAGGATTTCATATCGCATCAAGAGTATCTGATCGTCTAGGAATGAGAGCGAATAGCGTTCGTTTATTTTTTATTTATATTTCATTTGTTACCATAGGATTATGGTTTGGAGTGTATTTAACGATTGGATTTATGATGAAATTAAAGGATCTAGTGAGAGCCAAAAGAACCTCTGTTTTTGATTTATAACGATGCGTCAATCACTTAAAAAATATTTTGAATACACAAAAAATCAACAAATAGCATTGTTGTGTATCATAATTTTAAGTGTATTGCTTCAAACAATATATACTTTTGTCGATTTCTCAGAAGAAGCATACTTAACACCAGAAGAAAAAAAATGGCTAGCTAAACAAATTGTAATAGATTCATTAAAAAAAGAAGCAAAAAAAGAAAAATATAAAATACAGCCCTTTAATCCTAATTTTATTACAGATTTCAAAGGATATAAATTAGGAATGTCTATAGAAGAAATAAACCGTTTGTTAGCCTATAGAAAAAAAGGTAAGTACGTTAACTCCTCAAAAGAATTTCAAGA
This sequence comes from Flavobacterium davisii, assembly GCF_042182265.1. Classification (NCBI taxonomy): domain Bacteria; kingdom Pseudomonadati; phylum Bacteroidota; class Flavobacteriia; order Flavobacteriales; family Flavobacteriaceae; genus Flavobacterium; species Flavobacterium davisii. The sequence continues at coordinate 68,252 of NZ_CP097869.1, read as the reverse complement.
AATAACACAAATATCCGATTCATTGTTGGCTTCAATGGCATCTTATTTTAAATTTCCCGATTGGGTTTTAAAAAACAAGAATAAGAATAAAGAAGAAACAACCCGATTCACTGTACCAAAACAATATAAAAAAAGAGACACTTGGGTAAAAAAAGATATAAATCTAGCAACGAAAGAAGATCTTATGAAAGTATACGGTATAGGTGATGTTATTTCAGATCGAATACTCAAAAATAGAGAAACTTTAGGAGGGTTTGTATCTATGGAACAACTACAAGACGTATGGGGATTGTCTCCAGAAGTTATCCTTGAATTAAATAAAAAATTTATTTTATTAAAAATACCAGAAATTGTAAAATTAAAGATAAACGAAGCATCCTCTAAAGAACTTTTAAAAATTCCATATCTAAAATACCCTGTAGTTCGTGAAATAGTTGGTTTTAGAAGCATGAATAACGGAATTCATTCAGTAGAGGATTTACTCAAAATTAAGACTTTTCCAGTTGATAAAGTAAAAATAATTGCCTTATATTTGGACTTTAAATAAATAATAAGAAGAACAATATAACTTTATGAACTCAATTTATTTTACAGAAGACCATCAATTATTCCGACAAAGTTTTCGTGATTTTTTACAAAAAGAAGTAGTACCCTACATTGAAAAATGGGAAAAAGAAGGAACCATAGAACGTTTTATTTGGAAAAAATTTGGCGATATGGGATTTTTTGGATTAAATTATCCAGAAGCTTACGGTGGTTCCAATCTTGACTTATTTTATACGGTTATATTTCTAGAAGAATTACAAAAAGTTAAATCATCAGGTTTTGCCGCTGCTATGTGGGCGCATGCTTATTTGGCAATGACACATCTAAACGCAGAAGGAGATGAAAGAATTAAAAAAGAATATTTAACAGCAAGTATTACAGGTGATAAGATAGGTGCGCTTTGCATAACAGAACCCTTTGGAGGAAGTGATGTAGCAGGAATGCGAACAACAGCTGAAAGAAAAGGCGATAAATTCATAATTAAGGGATCTAAAACATTTATTACAAATGGGGTTTATGCAGATTACTATGTAGTAGCAGCCAAAACAGATCCTACTTTAGGTAATAAAGGAATTAGTATTTTCCTAATAGATGCTAAAACACCAGGTATATCAGCTACTAAATTAGATAAATTAGGATGGAGAGCTTCCGATACAGCAGAATTGGCATTTGACAATGTAGAAATTCCTTTAGAAAACTTAATGGGAGAAGAAGGAAAAGGATTTCCTTACATTATGCAACATTTTGCGTTAGAACGTTTAATAATGGCGATTAATGCACATGCTCGCGCTGAGTACGCTATAGATTACACATTAGGATATATGTCAGAACGAGAAGCTTTCGGAAATTCTATTAATAAATTCCAAGCTTTACGTCATACAATGGTAGAACATGCAACAGAAGTTGAACATTGCAAAGTTTTTAATTACGCAACCGTAGCACGTTTAGATAAAAGAGAATATGTGGTTAAAGAAGCTACTATGGCAAAATTAAAATCAACAAAAGTAGCTGATTTAGCAATCTATGATTGCCTGCAAATGTTAGGCGGTTATGGTTATATGGAAGAATATCCATTAGCTCGTTTATTACGAGATAGTCGATTAGGGCCTATTGGTGGTGGAACATCTGAAATCCTAAAAGAAATTCTGTCAAAAATGATTATTGATAATAAAGATTATCAACCAGCAGTAAAATAATCATTTAGATCTAAATAAAATAATTAAACCGATTTTCTCACTATTTGTTATTGATTCAAATTACAAATTAGATTTTGTAATGAAAGATAAAACGGTAAGAAGGGAGAGTAAGAAAAAAAATAAGAAAATACGAATGTATTTTCTTATTTTTTTTCTTAAAAAATTAATTTTTAATGCGTACTTTAGGTTAAATAAAATAAGTTTTTAAAAACTAATGTTATTTTTTTGTTTTCTAACACTTTTAATAAAAGTTAAATTAAAATTTAATGAATAGACGTAAATTTTTAAAACATTCAACAGTGTTGAGTGCTTCGGTTTTGATACCTTCAATTTTAACCTCCTGCGCTTCTGAAATAGAAGAGGATAATTCAAAAAAGGTACAAGTATTAATTATAGGTGGAGGAGCAGCTGGGCTGTTTGCAGGATACACATTAAAGCAAAAAGGAGTAAGTTTTAAAATTTTAGAAGCTTCTTCAAAATATGGTGGACGTCTAGGAAAACAAACAGGTTTTGCAGATTTTGATATTGATCAAGGAGCAGAATGGCTACATCTAGAAAATAGTATAATTGGTAAAATAATTAAAGAAACACAAACCAAAATAACTCTAGATGATGCTGATTTGCAATATTGGTATAATAATCAAATTACTTCAACTTTACCTCTACAAACAGATATATTTAGAAGTCAAACAGAAGTTTTTCAAGATGTCAGTTTTTTGGAACATGCACATCAAAAAGGCTTAGATAATTCGTATAATTATATTGTAGAAGCCTATGCAGGTGATCAAGGAGCAAGTGCAACCAATATTTCTGTAAAATGGGATAATGAAGAGGCGAAAAAAACAAATAGTCAAGAAAGAAATTATAAATTCGGAAAAACATATTTCGATGTTTTTGAAGATTATATTGTGCCTTTTGTTAAACAAGATATAAAATTAAATACAATTGTAAAAAAAATTGATTATTCAGGAAGTTCAATCGAAGTAACAGATATAAATGGGGCGACTTTTATTGCAGATAAAGTAATTGTTACAGTGCCAATCACCATACTAAAATCAAATGATATTACTTTTAAACCTTCATTGCCTAATGAAAAGATAGCCGCTTTTCAAAAAATAGGAATGGAAGCGGGGATGAAAGTATTCTTGAAATTTAGTAAAAAATTCTATCCAAGTAATTTTATTTATGGAGGCTCCATTTGCGCCGCGTATGGAGATGTTACAATAGGCAAGCAAACTAATGATAATGTTTTGTTAGCGTTTATAATGGGTAAACAAGCTCAAGCTCTTTCAGATCTGAATAGTAACGAGGCAATAACAAAAGCATTATTAACAGAATTAGATACCATGTTTGGGGATAAAGCAAGTGCTAATTTTATTAAATCAAGTGTTCAAAATTTCACAAAACACCCATTTATAAGAGGAGCTTATTCCTATAGTTCTATTGGCATGGAGAATGCTCGAGAAATTTTAGCAGAATCTGTAAGTGGAAAAATATTTTTTGCAGGAGAAGCAACCAATTTAAAAGGCGATCACCAAACAGTTCATGGAGCAGTAGCTACCGGTGCAGAACAAGCAGAAAAAATAATCTCCTTGTTGAAATAGCAAAACCATAGTTTTAATTGTCTTTTAATAATACTAGAGCATTGGGAATTTTTAAAGGACATTATTAAATAAGGTGACAGAACGTAAAAAAAAATAGAAATAGTAATTAAGTTTTAAAAACTTCTATTTTAAAATTATTTTAATTTAATGATAACTTACAGATTTAATGCTAAGAAATTACTCGATAATCAGTTTTTGATAGCTTGCTTGAAAAGGAGTTCTTTTAGAAATCTTTAAAAAACTTGTAAAATAAATGATAGATTGTAATTCTTAATTCAAAATAAATCCTTACGTTTGCAGCCACAAATGAAAGGAGGTGTCAAAATTATGTTAATTATACCTATTAAAGACGGAGAAAATATCGATAGAGCGTTAAAACGTTATAAAAGAAAATTCGATAAAACAGGAGTTGTGCGTCAATTAAGATCACGTCAGCAGTTTACAAAACCTTCTGTAACAAGAAGAGCTGAAATTCAAAAAGCACAATATATTCAAGGATTAAGAGATGCTGTAGAAAATTAATAGCAAATTATAATCATATATGAAATCGCTAGTGTAAAAGTTGTACTTTTAACTAGCGATTTTTTTTGTTTTTGTTTAATCAAGTATTTATGGTTGAGAATTTAATTCGTTTTGAAGATTATTTGTTAAAAGAAAAAAAATATTCCCAACATACAGTTAATGCTTATGTAAAGGATTTGTTATCTTTTCAGAATTATTTAATTGAGGAAGGAGGAGGTAGTTTGGAAGAGGTTAGTTATTCGTTTGTTAGAAGTTGGATTGTTAGTTTAGTCGATTCAGGTCTTGCTAATCTTACGATTAATAGAAAAATGGCTTCTCTAAAAGCGTTTTATAAATTTCTTTTGAAAGTGAAGTTGATAGATGTTTCACCTCTATTACAACATAAATCTCTAAAGGCAGAGAAGAAAATTCAAGTTCCTTTTTCTGAAAAAGAGTTAGAATTAGTGTTGAGTGAGGTGAAATATAGTGAGGATTTTGAAGGGCTTCGTGATAAATTGATTATTGGTTTGTTTTATACAACAGGTATTAGGCGGGCGGAAATGATTAATTTACAGTTGATTAATGTAGATCTTGATCTGAAAGTATTTAAGATTTTAGGAAAACGCAATAAAGAACGTGTTATACCGATGTTAGATGCGATTTTTTTAGAAATTAAGCAGTATTTAGATAAAAGAAAAGCCTTGCCGTTAATAATTGATGAAGAATATTTATTTCTTCTTAATAATGGTAAGAAAATGAATGAAACTTTTGTTTACAGGTTAATAAATTGTTATCTTAGTGTTGTCTCGGAAAAATTGAAAAAGAGTCCTCATATGCTTCGTCATACTTTTGCGACTCACATGTTAAACCGAGGTGCAGATTTAAATTCAATAAAAGAGTTCTTGGGGCATTCTAGTTTAGCGTCTACACAAGTTTATACTCAATCTAGTTTAGGGCAGATAAAAGAGGTGTATAAAAAAGCGCATCCTAGGGGACAAGAATGAATTTTTAAAATTGTTTAACCTTAAAAAAGATTTAATTATGAAGGTAAGTGTTCATGCAGTTAATTTTAACATCGACAAAAAATTGATTTCTTTTACAGATGAAAAAATAAATAAACTTGGAAAATATTATGATAAAATTATCTCTGCGGACGTGTTTATGAGGGTGGAGCAGGCTAGTGAAAAAGAAAATAAAGTAGTTGAAGTTAAAATTTTAGTTCCAGGTGATGAATTTGTTGTTAAAAAAACATGTAAGTCATTTGAGGAAGGGGTGGATTTGTCTGTTGATGCTTTAGAAAGATTGCTTGTAAAACATAAGGAAAAGCAAAGAGTGCATGCTTGATTGAAAAAAAATCAAAAAAAAATCAAAAAAAATTTTTGAAATCTAAAATATATCTCTACATTTGCAGTCCGTTAGAAATAGCGGACTTTTTTACTGAATGCCGGTGTAGCTCAGCTGGCTAGAGCAGCTGATTTGTAATCAGCAGGTCGTGGGTTCGAGTCCCTCCATCGGCTCTTTGAAATATTGAAAAAATGTTTTATATTTGCACTCCGAAAGAAGAGGGTAAATTAAAAATAAGGCGGGGAGATACTCAAGCGGCCAACGAGGACGGACTGTAAATCCGTTGGGAAACCTTCGCAGGTTCGAATCCTGCTCTCCCCACAAAATGAGTTTAAGAGTTTCAAGTTTTATATTGCATTCGAAACAGGATACTTTTGATTAGAAACCTAAAACTTTACCGCCGGTGTAGCTCAGGGGTAGAGTGCTTCCTTGGTAAGGAAGAGGTCACGGGTTCAAATCCCGTCATTGGCTCACAAGATTTTTTTGAACACTAATTATTATAACTAAGATTAAAAATTAAGTAAAATGGCAAAAGAAAGTTTTAATCGTTCGAAACCGCACTTAAATATCGGTACTATCGGACACGTAGACCACGGAAAGACTACTTTAACTGCTGCGATCACTAAAGTGTTATCTGATGCAGGTTACTGTCAAGCTAAGTCATTCGACCAAATTGATAACGCTCCAGAAGAGAAAGAAAGAGGTATTACTATTAATACATCTCACGTAGAATATGAAACAGCTAACCGTCACTACGCTCACGTAGACTGTCCAGGTCACGCGGATTACGTTAAGAACATGGTTACTGGTGCTGCTCAAATGGATGGTGCTATCTTGGTAGTTGCTGCTACTGATGGTCCAATGCCTCAAACTCGTGAGCATATCTTATTAGGTCGTCAGGTAGGTATTCCTCGTATCGTTGTTTTTATGAACAAAGTGGATATGGTTGATGATGCTGAGTTATTAGAGTTAGTAGAAATGGAAATCCGTGATTTATTATCTTTCTATGAATATGATGGAGATAATGGTCCAGTTGTTCAAGGTTCTGCTTTAGGTGGATTAAATAATGATCCAAACTGGGTTCCTAAAATCATCGAATTAATGGATGCAGTTGATGCTTGGATTGAAGAGCCAGTTCGTGATAACGAAAAACCATTCTTGATGCCAGTTGAAGACGTATTCACAATTACAGGACGTGGTACAGTTGCTACAGGTCGTATCGAAACAGGTGTTGCTAATACTGGAGATCCAGTTGAAATCATCGGTATGGGTGCTGACAAGTTAACTTCTACTATTACTGGAGTTGAGATGTTCCGTAAAATCTTAGATAGAGGTGAAGCTGGTGATAACGTAGGTTTATTATTACGTGGTATTGACAAAGCTGATATCCGTCGTGGTATGGTTATTTGTAAGCCAGGTTCAGTAAAACCACACGCTAAATTTAAAGCAGAGGTTTATATCTTGAAAAAAGAAGAAGGTGGACGTCACACGCCATTCCATAACAACTACCGTCCTCAATTCTACGTACGTACAACTGACGTAACAGGTACTATCTCTTTACCTGAAGGTGTTGAAATGGTAATGCCAGGTGATAACTTAACTATCAATGTTGAGTTACTTCAACCAATCGCTTTATCAGTAGGTTTACGTTTCGCTATCCGTGAAGGTGGTAGAACAGTAGGTGCTGGTCAGGTAACTGAAATCGTTGAATAATTAAATTCACATAAAAAGAAGTCGGTGTCGTTCAGCGACGACACTGACTTATAACAAACGGGCGTAGTACAAGGGTCAGTATAGTGGTCTCCAAAACCATTGATGGGGGTTCGAATCCCTCCGCCCGTGCAAATAAGAAATATAATGAACAAAGTGACTAATTATATATCAGAAGCTTTTGAAGAGTTTAAGTCAAATGTGACTTGGCCAGGATGGGAAGAGGTTCAGAAACTAACTGTAGTTGTGGCCATCTTCTCTGTCATTTTTGCACTAGCCACTTGGGGCGTTGACGAAATTTTTACTAAAACAATTGAGGGTTTCTTTAATTTGTTAAAAGGATAAAATAAAGTTATGGCTGAAACTAGTGTGAAGAAATGGTATGTTGTAAGGGCTGTAAGTGGTCAAGAAAATAAAGTTAAATCCTACATCGAGCAAGAAATTAATCGTGTGGGAATGGCTGATTATATATCACAAGTATTAGTGCCAACTGAAAAAGTGGTAACTGTTCGTGATGGTAAAAAAATTAGTAAAGAACGTGTTTATTTTCCAGGTTATGTTATGATCGAGGCAAACCTAACAGGAGAAATACCTCATATAATAAAGTCTATTACAGGTGTAATTGGTTTTTTGGGTGAGGTAAAAGGAGGAGATCCTGTGCCTTTGCGTCAATCAGAGGTTAATAGAATGTTAGGTAAAGTAGATGAATTAGCAACTACTGTTGATCATGGTTCTATACCTTACTCTGTTGGAGAAACTATTAAAGTTATTGATGGTCCGTTCAATGGATTTAACGGTACTATTGAAAATATAAATGAAGAAAAACGCAAGCTGGAAGTAATGGTTAAAATTTTTGGAAGAAAAACACCTTTAGAATTAAGCTTCGTTCAAGTAGAAAAAGTATAATATTTATTTATATAATTCACATCAATCGCTTCCAATGATCGATGTGCTTAATTTTTTTTAAAATGGCTAAAGAAGTTAGTAAAGTAGTTAAACTACAAGTTAAGGGAGGTGCTGCGAACCCGTCGCCACCGGTTGGACCTGCTTTGGGAGCTGCTGGGGTTAACATCATGGAGTTCTGTAAGCAGTTCAATGCTAGAACACAAGATAAACCAGGCAAAGTATTACCAGTTCAAATTACTGTGTACAAAGACAAATCGTTTGATTTTGTTGTTAAAACTCCACCTGCTGCTATTCAATTGTTAGAAGCTGCAAAAATTAAATCTGGATCTGGGCAACCTAATCGTAAAAAAGTTGCTAGTGTTTCTTGGGATCAAATCAAAACGATCGCTGAAGACAAAATGCCTGATTTAAATGCTTTCACAATTGAAAAAGCAATGAGCATGATAGCTGGAACAGCTAGATCTATGGGTATTACTGTAACTGGAGATTCTCCTTTAAACTAAGAGAAAATGGCAAAATTAACGAAAAAGCAAAAAGTTGCTGCTTCTAAAATTGAGAAGAATAAAACTTATTCTTTAAAAGATGCTTCTGCATTAATAAAAGAAGTTGCTTCAGCAAAATTTGATGAATCAGTTGATATCGCTGTTAAGTTAGGTGTAGACCCTCGTAAGGCGAATCAGATGGTGAGAGGTGTGTGTTCATTACCACACGGTACAGGTAAAGATGTAAGAGTATTAGCTTTAGTTACTCCAGATAAAGAAGCTGAAGCAAAAGCGGCTGGTGCTGACCACGTAGGTTTAGACGAGTACTTACAAAAAATTAAAGATGGTTGGACTGATGTAGATGTAATCATCACTATGCCAGCTGTTATGGGTAAGTTAGGTCCATTAGGTCGTATTTTAGGACCTCGTGGTTTAATGCCAAATCCTAAAACAGGTACTGTGACTATGGAAGTAGGTAAAGCAGTAGAAGAAGTGAAATCTGGTAAAATTGACTTTAAAGTTGACAAAACTGGTATCGTTCATGCGGCTATCGGAAAAGTATCTTTCGATGCTGAGAAAATCCAGGAGAACGCTCACGAAATTATTCAAACATTAATTAAATTAAAACCAACCGCTGCAAAAGGTACTTATATTAAGTCTATCCACTTATCAAGTACTATGAGTCCAGCTATTGCTTTAGATCCTAAAGCAGTGTAATTGGTAGTTAAAAAATTTTAGTATCATGACTAGAGAAGAAAAATCATTAGCGATTCAAGATTTAACTGCACAGTTAGCTGGAACTAATATCGTTTATTTAGCAGATATTTCTGGTTTAAATGCAGAAACTACTTCAAATTTAAGAAAAGCTTGTTATAAAGCTGGTATCAAATTAGAAGTTGTTAAAAATACTTTACTTGCTAAAGCAATGGAAGCTTCTGATAAAGAATTTGGTGATTTACCAACTACTTTAAAAGGAAATACTTCAATCCTAATTGCTGACGTTGCTAATGCTCCAGCTAAAGTAATTAAAGAGTTCCGTAAAAAAGGTGATAAACCTCTATTAAAAGGAGCTTATATCAATGAGGAAGTATACATTGGTGATAAAGAATTAGAATCGTTAGCAGCTCTTAAATCGAAAGAAGAAGTTATCGGAGATATCATCATGTTGTTACAATCTCCAGCTAAACGCATCATTTCTGCTTTACTTAACAATGCAGAGCAAAAAGGTGAAGAAACAGCTGAATAATTAGCGCACTAATTAAATTATATAAATTTTACAAATCATTTAAAAAAGATAGAAAAAATGGCAGATTTGAAACAATTCGCAGAACAATTAGTAAATTTAACAGTTAAAGAAGTAAATGAATTAGCTGCAATTTTAAAAGATGATTACGGAATCGAGCCTGCTGCTGCTGCTGTAGTAGTTGCTGCTGGTGGAGCTGATGCTGCTGCTGAAGAGCAAACAGAATTCACTGTAGTATTAAAAGAAGCTGGTTCTTCTAAATTAGGTGTAGTTAAAGCAGTTAAAGAATTAACTGGTTTAGGATTAAAAGAAGCTAAAGATTTAGTTGATGCTGCTCCAACAAATGTTAAAGAAGGTGTTTCTAAAGATGAAGCTGAAGGCTTGAAAAAAGCTTTAGAAGAGGCAGGAGCTGTAGTTGAGCTTAAATAATTATACATAGTATAAATTATAGGTTTAGGCCTTGAGTAAAGCACTCAATGGCCTAAACCATTTTTTCGTATAGTAAACTATTTGTTTTTTTAAATAGATTCTTACGAATTTTAACTCAACACGAAGAAAGAAACTAAAGTTTATCAATACACTTGTTTTCAAAAGAGGTGTGAGTTATAAATAAAAAAGTATTGATTGTTTTAAATGTTAATAGACTAACATAAAATTACTTTTTTTTAATCATAATTTTGTCCATAGATGATATTAAATCAGACTGAAAGATTGAATTTTGCCTCGACAAAAAACATTCCAAACTATCCAGACTTTTTGGATGTTCAAGTGAAGTCGTTCAAAGATTTCTTTCAATTAGAAACGAAATCTGATGAAAGAGGCAACGAGGGGTTGTATAACACCTTTATGGAAAACTTTCCAATCACTGATACTCGTAATCAGTTCGTATTAGAGTTCTTAGATTATTTTGTTGATCCTCCTCGTTATACAATTGAAGAATGTATAGACAGAGGTCTTACATACAGTGTGCCACTTAAAGCACGTCTGAAATTATACTGTACTGATCCAGAACACGAAGATTTTGAAACCATCGTTCAGGATGTGTATTTAGGTACTATACCTTATATGACTCCTAGCGGTACTTTTGTTATTAATGGTGCCGAGCGCGTAGTTGTATCACAATTACACCGTTCACCAGGTGTATTCTTTGGACAATCATTCCATGCTAATGGAACAAAATTATACTCTGCCAGAGTAATCCCTTTCAAAGGATCTTGGATTGAATTTGCTACTGATATCAACAGCGTGATGTACGCGTATATCGATAGAAAGAAAAAATTACCTGTAACTACGCTTTTCCGTGCTATTGGTTTTGAGCGCGATAAAGATATCTTAGAAATTTTCGATTTAGCTGAAGAAATTAAAGTATCTAAATCAGGTTTAAAAAAATACATCGGTCGTCGTTTAGCTGCGCGTGTATTAAATACATGGCATGAAGACTTCGTAGATGAGGATACAGGTGAGGTAGTATCTATCGAGCGTAACGAAATTATCTTAGATCGTGATACGCTTTTAGATAAAGATAATGTTGAGGAAATTGTTGATGCAAATGTTAAATCCATCTTATTACATAAAGAAGATTTAAATACTGCAGATTATTCAATCATTCATAATACATTACAAAAAGACCCTACAAACTCTGAAAAAGAAGCTGTAGAGCACATTTACCGTCAATTACGTAACGCTGAACCACCTGATGAAGAAACAGCTCGTGGGATCATTGAGAAATTATTCTTCTCTGATCAACGTTACAACTTAGGTGATGTAGGTCGTTATAGAATGAATAAAAAATTAGGTCTTGATATTCCTATGGATAAGCAAGTGCTTACTAAAGAGGATATCATTACTATCGTTAAATATTTAATTGAGTTAATTAACTCAAAAGCTGAGATTGATGATATTGACCACTTATCTAACCGTCGAGTACGTACAGTAGGTGAACAATTATCTGCTCAGTTTGGTGTTGGTTTAGCTCGTATGGCGCGTACTATTCGTGAGCGTATGAACGTTCGTGATAACGAGGTGTTTACACCAATCGATTTGATTAATGCAAAGACCTTGTCTTCTGTAATTAATTCTTTCTTTGGTACAAATCAGTTATCTCAGTTCATGGATCAAACGAATCCATTAGCAGAGATCACACACAAACGCCGTTTATCTGCATTAGGACCTGGTGGTTTATCTAGAGAACGTGCAGGTTTCGAGGTACGTGACGTTCACTATACACACTACGGACGTTTATGTCCTATTGAAACACCTGAAGGACCAAACATTGGTTTGATTTCTTCATTAGGAGTTTATGCAAAAGTTAATGGAATGGGATTCATCGAAACACCTTACCGTAAAGTTGAAAATGGTAAAGTAGATTTAGTGTCCGAACCTATTTATTTAAGTGCAGAAGAAGAAGAAGGTAAGTTAATTGCTCAAGCTAACATCGAAATGGATGAAACAGGAGTGATAACTACGGATAAGGTAATTGTTCGTGAGGAAGGGGATTTCCCTGTAGTAGAACCAAATGCAGTTCATTATACAGACGTTGCCCCTAATCAAATAGCATCTATTTCCGCTTCATTAATTCCATTCTTAGAGCATGATGATGCAAACCGTGCTTTGATGGGATCAAACATGATGCGTCAGGCGGTACCATTATTGCGTCCTGAATCTCCTATTGTAGGAACAGGTTTAGAACGCCAAGTAGCGTCTGATTCAAGAGTATTAATTAATGCAGAAGGAAATGGAGAAGTAGAGTATGTAGATGCTGATAAAATTACAATTAAATACGAAAGAACAGATGCTGAAAGAGCAGTAAGTTTCGATCCAGATGAAAAAACTTATCAGTTAATTAAATTCCGTAAAACAAACCAAAGTACCACCATTAATTTAAAACCTATCGTAAGAAAAGGTGATAAAGTAGTAAAAGGGCAGGTTTTATGTGAAGGATATGCGACCCAAAACGGAGAGTTAGCTTTAGGTAGAAACTTACAAGTTGCCTTCATGCCTTGGAAAGGATATAATTTCGAGGATGCAATCGTAATTTCAGAAAAAGTAGTTCGTGATGATATCTTTACATCAATTCATATTGATGATTATTCATTAGAAGTTCGTGATACGAAATTAGGTAACGAAGAATTAACGAATGATATTCCTAACGTATCTGAAGAAGCTACTAAAGATTTAGATGAAAATGGTATGATTAGAATTGGTGCCGAGGTGAAACCAGGCGATATTCTAATTGGTAAAATTACACCTAAAGGAGAATCAGATCCTACACCAGAAGAAAAGTTATTAAGAGCTATCTTTGGTGATAAAGCGGGTGATGTGAAAGATGCTTCCCTAAAAGCTTCTCCATCATTACATGGTGTAGTTTTAGATAAAAAATTATTTGCAAGAGTTGTAAAAGATAAGCGTAAACGTTCTCAAGAAAAAGACGAACTAGCAGCTCTTGAAATGGAATATGAAACAAAATTTGTTGAATTAAAAGACCGTTTAATTGATAAGTTATTCCTAATCGTTGATGGTAAAACATCTCAAGGAGTAATGAATGATTTAGGTGAAGAAGTATTACCAAAAGGTAAGAAATACACCAAAAAAATGTTACAAGCTGTAGAAGATTTTGCTCATTTGACAAAAGGGCAGTGGGTTGCGGATGATGAAACTAACGAAATGGTTAACGACTTAATTCACAACTATAAAATTAAGTTAAACGATTTACAAGGTGCTTTACGTCGTGAGAAGTTTACAATCACTGTAGGGGATGAGTTACCATCAGGTATCCTAAAATTAGCTAAGGTTTATATTGCCAAGAAACGTAAGTTAAAAGTAGGTGATAAAATGGCAGGTCGTCACGGTAATAAAGGTATTGTGGCGCGTATTGTTCGTCAAGAAGATATGCCATTCTTAGAAGATGGAACACCAGTAGATATCGTATTGAATCCACTAGGGGTACCATCTCGTATGAACATTGGTCAGATTTATGAAACAGTATTAGGTTGGGCAGGTAAAAAGTTAGGAAGAAAGTATGCAACACCAATTTTTGATGGTGCATCTCTTGACGAAATTAACGCTCTAACAGATGAAGCAGGAGTTCCAAGATTTGGTCACACGTATTTATATGATGGTGGTACTGGAGAGCGTTTCCATCAACGTGCTACAGTAGGTGTTATCTATATGTTGAAATTAGGTCACATGGTTGACGATAAGATGCACGCACGTTCTATTGGTCCTTACTCATTAATCACGCAACAACCATTAGGTGGTAAAGCACAATTTGGTGGTCAGCGTTTTGGAGAGATGGAGGTTTGGGCACTTGAAGCGTATGGCGCATCAAGTACTTTACGTGAAATCTTAACAGTAAAGTCAGACGACGTAATAGGTAGAGCTAAAACTTACGAAGCAATCGTGAAGGGTGAAACTATGCCAGAACCAGGATTACCTGAATCATTCAATGTATTAATGCATGAATTAAAAGGTCTTGGTTTAGACATTCGTTTAGAAGAATAACATTCAGTTCAAAGTTAAAGGTTTCAAGTTATATAATTTGAAGCCTAAAACTTTAAAACTTTTAAACAAAAAATTATGACAACAAATAGAAATAAAGATAAAAATACCATCAAACGATTCAATCAAATCTCTATTGGTTTGGCATCGCCAGAATCTATCTTGGCAGAATCTCGTGGTGAAGTATTAAAACCTGAAACTATCAACTATCGTACACACAAACCTGAGCGCGATGGTTTATTTTGTGAGCGTATTTTTGGTCCTGTAAAAGACTATGAGTGTGCCTGTGGTAAATATAAAAGAATCCGTTACAAAGGTATCGTATGTGATCGTTGTGGAGTTGAAGTTACAGAAAAGAAAGTACGTCGTGACCGTGTTGGACACATCAATTTGGTTGTGCCTATTGCTCATATATGGTACTTTCGTTCATTACCTAACAAAATAGGATATATTTTAGGACTACCATCTAAGAAATTAGATATGATCATCTATTACGAACGTTATGTAGTAATACAACCAGGTATTGCTAAAAACGCTGAAGGTGAATCATTACAAGCAATGGAGTTCTTAACAGAAGAAGAATATTTAAATATTTTAGATTCGCTTCCGTTAGAAAACTTATATTTAGATGAAAGCGATCCTAATAAATTCATCGCCAAAATGGGGGCTGAGTGTATTATGGATTTATTGGCAAGAGTTGATTTGGATTCATTATCATATCAACTACGTCATGCGGCTAATAATGAAACATCGAAACAAAGAAAAACAGAAGCATTAAAACGTCTTCAAGTTGTAGAGTCCTTCCGTGAAGCAAATCTGAACAGAGAAAACTTACCTGAATGGATGATATTAAAAGTAATTCCAGTTATTCCACCTGAATTACGTCCATTGGTACCACTAGATGGAGGTCGTTTTGCTACATCGGACTTAAATGACTTATATCGTCGTGTAATTATCCGTAATAATCGTTTAAAACGATTAATGGAAATTAAAGCACCTGAAGTAATCTTACGTAACGAAAAACGTATGTTACAAGAAGCGGTAGATTCATTATTTGACAATACAAGGAAAGCTTCTGCAGTTAAAACAGAATCGAATAGACCATTAAAATCATTATCTGACTCGTTAAAAGGTAAGCAAGGACGTTTCCGTCAAAACTTATTAGGTAAACGTGTGGATTATTCTGCTCGTTCGGTAATTGTTGTTGGACCTGAGTTAAAAATGTATGAGTGTGGTCTTCCAAAAGATATGGCTGCCGAACTTTACAAACCTTTCGTTATCCGTAAATTGATCGAGAGAGGTATTGTAAAAACAGTGAAGTCGGCGAAGAAAATCATTGATAAAAAAGAGCCTGTAGTATGGGATATCTTAGAAAATGTAATCAAAGGACATCCAGTATTACTTAACCGTGCTCCTACGCTTCACAGATTGGGTATCCAAGCGTTTCAACCTAAGCTAATTGAAGGTAAAGCAATCCAGTTACACCCGTTAACATGTACGGCATTTAATGCCGATTTTGACGGTGACCAGATGGCAGTTCACTTACCATTAGGACCTGAAGCTATTCTTGAAGCACAACTATTAATGTTAGCATCGCACAATATTTTGAACCCTGCAAATGGTGCACCTATTACGGTTCCATCTCAGGACATGGTTCTTGGATTGTACTATATGACTAAAGAACGTTTGTCTACTCCTGAATTAATAATTAAAGGAGAAGGTTTGACATTCTATTCAGCTGAAGAAGTACATATTGCTTTAAATGAAGGACGTTTAGAATTAAATGCTCGAATCAAAGTAAGAGCTAAAGATTTTAATGAAAATGGAGAATTAGTATATCAAATTATCCAAACAACTGCAGGACGCGTATTATTTAATGAAGTAGTACCTGAAGAAGCAGGTTATATCAACGAGGTATTAACGAAAAAATCATTACGTGATATTATTGGTAAGATTTTAGCTGTTACGGATGTTCCTACAACTGCTGCTTTCTTAGATAATATGAAAGATATGGGATATGGTTTCGCATTTAGAGGTGGTTTATCATTCTCTTTAGGGGATATCAAAATTCCAGATCAAAAAGAACCTTTGATTGCTGACGCAAGAGAAAAAGTGGAAGAGATTTCTATGAATTATAACATGGGTCTTATCACGAATAACGAGCGTTACAATCAGGTAATTGATATTTGGACATCTGCCAATGCACAATTAACTGAGGCGGCAATGAAAAATATTCGTGAAGATCAACAAGGTTTCAACTCAGTATACATGATGCTTGATTCTGGAGCCCGTGGTTCGAAAGAGCAGATTCGTCAGTTAACTGGTATGCGTGGTTTGATGGCTAAGCCTAAAAAATCAACTGCTGGTGGTGGTGAAATTATTGAAAACCCGATTTTATCGAACTTTAAAGAAGGTTTATCGATCTTAGAATACTTCATTTCTACGCACGGTGCTCGTAAGGGTCTTGCGGATACGGCGTTAAAAACGGCCGATGCGGGTTACTTAACACGTCGTTTACATGATGTAGCTCAGGATGTAATCGTAAATACGGTTGACTGTGGTACATTACGTGGTGTTGAAGTTACGGCTTTAAAGAAAAATGAAGAAATTGTTGAAGGTTTAGGTGAGCGTATTTTAGGACGTGTTGCGTTACAAGACGTAGTTAACCCATTAACTTCTGAAATATTAGTTGCTGCTGGTGTAGAAATTACAGAAGCTATTGTTAGAGAAATTGAAGCTTCTCCAGTAGAAAGCGTAGAAGTACGTTCTCCATTAACATGTGAAGCGACTAAAGGTATCTGTGCTAAATGTTACGGTCGTAACTTAGCAACAGGTAGAATGACTCAAAAAGGAGAAGCTGTAGGTGTAATTGCTGCACAGTCTATTGGTGAACCAGGTACACAGTTAACACTTCGTACCTTCCACGTTGGAGGGGTTGCTGGAGGTATTTCAGAAGAATCTAGTATCATTGCTAAATTCCCTGGACGTTTAGAAATCGAAGATTTAAAAACAGTTAAAGGGGAAGATACAGATGGAGAAGAGGTAGATATCGTAATTTCTCGTTCTACTGAGTTAAAATTAGTAGATGAAAATACAGGTATTTTATTAAGTACACACAATATCCCTTACGGATCCAGTATTTTCGTAACAGATGGTCAAGTAGTAACTAAAGGAGATACAATTTGTAAATGGGATCCTTATAATGGAGTAATTATCTCAGAATTTACTGGTAAAGTAGGTTACGAAGATTTAGAACAAGGACAATCATACTTAGTTGAAATTGATGAACAAACTGGTTTCCAAGAAAAAGTAATCTCTGAAGCTAGAAACAAAAAATTAATACCAACGTTACATATTTATGGTAAAGATGGTGAGCTAATTCGTTCTTACAACCTACCAGTAGGCGCACACTTAATGGTAGAGGATGGTGAGAAAATTAAATCTGGTAAAGTATTAGTGAAAATCCCTCGTCGCTCTTCCAAAGCAGGTGATATTACGGGAGGTTTACCAAGAATTACAGAGTTATTAGAAGCTCGTAATCCTTCTAATCCGGCAGTAGTATCTGAAATAGATGGTGTTGTGTCGTTTGGTAAAATTAAGAGAGGTAATCGTGAAATTGTTATCGAATCTAAATTTGGTGAAATAAAGAAATACTTGGTAAAACTTTCTAACCAAATCTTAGTACAAGAAAATGACTTTGTAAGAGCAGGTATACCTTTATCAGATGGTGCCATTACACCAGATGATATCTTAAGAATTAAAGGACCTTCAGCTGTACAACAATACTTAGTGAACGAAATTCAAGAAGTATACCGTTTACAAGGGGTAAAAATCAACGATAAACACTTTGAAGTGGTTATTCGTCAGATGATGCGTAAAGTACAAGTAAATGATCCAGGGGATACATTGTTCTTAGAAGAACAATTGATTCATACAAAAGATTTTATCGAAGAAAATGATAAATTGTACGGAATGAAAGTAGTGGAAGATGCAGGAGATTCTGTTAATCTGAAGCCTGGACAAATTGTTACACCAAGACAGTTACGTGATGAAAACTCATTGTTAAAACGTGAAGATAAGGATTTAGTTGTAGCTCGTGATGTTATAACGGCAACCGCTACTCCAATTCTTCAAGGTATTACAAGAGCCTCGTTACAAACTAAGTCATTTATTTCAGCAGCCTCGTTCCAGGAAACAACAAAAGTGTTAAATGAAGCAGCTGTAGCTGGTAAAATAGATACTTTAGAAGGTCTTAAAGAAAATGTAATTGTAGGACACAGAATTCCAGC
This sequence comes from Flavobacterium davisii, assembly GCF_042182265.1. Taxonomy (NCBI): domain Bacteria; kingdom Pseudomonadati; phylum Bacteroidota; class Flavobacteriia; order Flavobacteriales; family Flavobacteriaceae; genus Flavobacterium; species Flavobacterium davisii. The sequence continues at coordinate 49,934 of NZ_CP097869.1, read as the reverse complement.
CGGTACAGGTATGAGAGATTATGATAATACAATTGTAGGTTCTAAAGAGGAATATGATGAATTAATGATTACCAAAGAAGAATATAATTTCTAAATTTATTTGGTTATAGAATTTAAAAGCTGTTCAGTTATGAACAGCTTTTTGCTTTTTTGTAAGCTATAAAAAAGAAGAAACCAAAATAATCCCAGATTCGTATTAGGATACTTTTAAAAAATAGCCTTATAAATTTTAATTTGAAAGATTGTTTCTGTCAAAGTATGTTATTAATAGATAAAATTGTTTTTTATTACTATTTTAGTAAAATGAATAATGAGCCAGTTTTAAAGTTTATAAATAGAGTCTTTTAAATATTTTCTTAAAAACAAAAAATAATAGTGTGAATAGTTGGTTTTTTTACTATCATTGTTCTAATAAAATAGATAACATTAAAAAAAGAAATATGAATAATCATGATCAAGAGCAAGAAGGACAAATAAATATAGAATTAGATGAGGCAATTGCTGAAGGCTTTTATTCTAATCTAGCTATTATAAATCATTCAGATACAGAGTTTGTAGTTGATTTTGTTAATATTATGCCAGGTATGCCAAAAGCAAAGGTGAAATCTAGAATTATATTAACTCCTGAACACGCTAAACGTTTAACTCAAGCTTTAATTGAAAATATTCGTCGATTTGAAAACACGCATGGAGCTATTAAAGAAAGTGAGCATCCTCAAATTCCTTTGAATTTTGGCCCAACAGGAAAGGCTTAATTATGTTACCATGAAATTTTGATTTTACTTCTTCGAAATCAATAGACGATTGTCCCTAAAAGTAGTGAATTACCAGCTAGTTTGTCACTGCGATAGCAATAGTCATTTCAGACTATGTGGTTTGTTTACTTATTCAGTTCGTTCGAGCCTCCCTTTGGTCGAAAAGACAAGGTTCCCGACTTTTGGATCACATTGTAAAATTATATTTTAAGCTATCATTTACAAGTTATATAAGGATTAAAATTTTCTAAAAAAAATATAAAAATTGAGTATTTTGAGCAAAAAGACACCAATTTATGTTGAGTTGATTTTTCAGTAGTCCTTATTTACTTATAAAATATATCGCAATGATTTAAGTACAAAAGAGGCTGTCCTAAAACTTGCACTTTTTTTGGACAGCCTCTTTTTTAGTCAAATAAAATAACCTATCGAAAATGTTTTTTATCTTTTAATATTTGTTCTTTATTTTATCGAAACTATATTTATTCAAATTCCGAAGTAAATAGTAACTTTACATTAGGGAATTTCTGTTGTGTCATGGTAATAGAAAAATCAGAATCAGCTAAGAATACCAATTGTCCGTATTTATCTTTAGCCATAAATTTCTGTTTGATACGTTTGAATTCGGCAAATTCTTCACTTTTTGGATCTTCTGGTTGTACCCAGCACGCCTTATAAGCAGGGAAATTTTCATAGTTGCATTTAGCACCATATTCATGTTCCAATCTGTATTGTATGACTTCGTACTGAAGTGCTCCAACGGTACCAATTACCTTTCTTCCATTCATTTCTAATGTAAATAACTGTGCTACCCCTTCATCCATTAATTGGTCAATACCTTTTTCTAATTGTTTAGCTTTTAATGGGTCGGCGTTGTTAATATAACGAAAATGTAAAGGAGAAAAACTCGGAATTCCTTTGAAATTCATTTGTTCTCCTTCGGTAAGAGTGTCTCCAATTTTAAAGTTGCCTGTATCATGTAATCCTACAATATCACCAGGGTATGAAATATCAACAATTTCTTTTTTTTCTGCAAAGAAAGCATTAGGGCTTGAGAATTTAAGATTTTTTCCGTGGCGTACATGTAAATATGGTTTATTACGTTCAAAAGTACCCGAAACAATTTTGATAAAAGCTAAACGGTCTCTGTGTTTAGGATCCATATTAGCGTGTATTTTAAATACAAATCCTGAAAATTTATTTTCGTCTGGTTTTACCTCTCGAGTGTCTGAATGTTTGGGTCTAGGAGAAGGAGCAATTTCAATAAAACAATCAAGAAGTTCTCTAACTCCAAAATTATTTAATGCAGAGCCAAAAAAAACAGGTTGTAAATCTCCTTTTAAATAAGCTTCACCGTCAAATGGAGGATATACTTCTTCAATAAGTTCCAATTCTTCTCTTAATTTAAGAGCTGCTTTTTCACCTATTATTTTTTCTAATTCAGGATTATTAACATCTTCAAAAGCAATCGTTTCTTCAATGTTTTTTCTGCTATCTCCTTCAAATAAATTGATGTTTTTTTCCCAAATGTTATAAATTCCTTGAAAATCATATCCCATACCAATAGGGAAACTTAGAGGGGTAACGTGAAGACCTAATTTTTTTTCTACTTCATCCATTAAGTCAAAAGCATCTTTACCTTCACGATCTAATTTGTTAATAAAAACAATCATCGGTATATTACGCATACGACAAACCTCTACTAGTTTTTCGGTTTGTTCCTCAACCCCTTTTGCAACATCTATTACAACAATAACACTATCAACAGCTGTTAAAGTTCTGAATGTGTCTTCAGCAAAATCTTTGTGACCAGGCGTGTCAAGAATGTTAATTTTTTTGTCTTTATAGTTAAAAGCTAAAACTGAAGTAGCCACAGAAATTCCTCTTTGGCGTTCAATTTCCATGAAGTCAGAAGTAGCACCTTTTTTTATTTTATTGCTTTTTACGGCTCCCGCTTCTTGGATTGCACCTCCAAAAAGTAACAGTTTTTCAGTTAAAGTCGTCTTACCTGCATCAGGGTGGGATATGATTCCAAAAGTTCTTCGGCGTTGTATTTCAGTGTTGAAACTCATTGTTAAAAGAAAAAATTAAGTATTTTTGCGTTAAATAAATGTAAAAAACTTGCTTTTTTTTAAAAAACTGAATTGTAATTTTTTGTTAAAAAAGCCTTTTAGCCTGCAAAATTAATAAATAAACATGAATAAACTTCAAAATAAATCTTACTTAAGCCTTATTATAATACTTTTATTGCAAATACTCTTTTTTTATCTAGTGTTTTTGGAATACAGAGGTGAAAAACAGTTGTTGGTAATTACCCGAGAAGATAAAGTAGATAGAAAATTTAAGGATAAAGCACAAAAACTCTCAGATTTGATTGAAGGGACTCAAAATTATTTTAATCAATATATTCTTTTTAGGGAATTACCAGACCTTAAAAAATACAATGAGAGTCTTGTTTTAATGGCAAAACACTTGAATGATCTTATTACAGATCAAGATCAAAGTATACGATTAAAAAGAAAGATTGAAAAAAATGTAAGACTTAATCAAAATTTAATTGATTTAAAACAAAAAACAGATTCTATAATAAACGATCAATCAACAATTTCTCAAAAGGTAAATTTGGATGAATTTTTAAAGCCAAGTAATTACAAATTTGAAGATGTTTTAAATAGTGTAGAGTTTGAAACGGATAAAAAAGTAGATAGTGTAAAGAAAAAAGGGTTGTTCTCAAGATTAGGCAGTGCTTTGAAGGGACAGAATGATATACAAAAAGAACAGATTAATAGTATATTACGTCTTAAATTTGGAAAAAAGGTAGTTTCTGGTGATATAAAACAGCAATTTAAAAATGTTTTATTAGAGTCACAAAAACATTATAATAAACAATTTGGAGCTATTGGGAGAAGTTTAACTAATATTAAAAAAGGAGAAAAAAGTTTAATTCAAAAAAATCAATCACTAGTTTCAACTTACCGTGAAGTAAATGATGAGTTAAAACTTATGATAGATACAGTATTAGATGATAATTCATTGAAAATAGAGGAACAAGCTAAAATCAATAAGGAGATACGATTCTATTTAATCATAACGGTCATGGTTTTAATTTTATTTATGTTATTTGTCTTATTAAAGTATATAACAGATGTATTTAAAGTTAAAAAAAGTTTGTCGGAAGCTAAAGATCAAATTACGAAAGATTTGTTTTTAAAGAATCGTATTATTTCAATACTAACTCATGAGATAAAAACACCCATAAGTATTATTAATTTATATGGAGCATTTATGGGAAATAAAAATGAAAATACAGAATTAAAAGAGTTTTTTGATACAGTAGTTTACACATCCAATACATTAACACATATTTCCAATCAAGCAGTAGAATTAGTGAAAAATAACGAAGGAGATGTAGAATTAAAACTAGAACCCATTAATATGTATGATGAAACGACTGCTATTGTTAATTCATTAAAGATTTTTGCTTCTTCAAAAAATATTGAGTTAATATTTAAAAATGAGTTGCCTACTAATTGGATTGTGCAATATGATAAAGCTAAGTTTTATCAGTTAGTTTATAATATTGTTGGGAATGCTGTTAAGTTCGCAAAAACAAGAATTGAAATTATAGCTAAATTAGAAAAAAAACAAGATACTCAGAGTTTTTCTTTTACTGTAAAAGATGATGGGATAGGAATTTCAAAAGAAGATAAAGAAAAGATATTTGATTTAGAATATCAGAGTAAAAATAATAAATCAGTTGACTCTTTAAGCTTAGGATTAGGATTGTATTTGTGTAAAAATATTATAAAAGCAAGTAATGGCACAATTTCTGTTGAGAGCGAATTAAATAAAGGAAGTCAAATTAAGTTTAATCTGAATTTAAAAAAATAATGAACATAAAAGGAGAAAAGAAAGTCTTAATTGCAGATGACCATGCAGTAGTATGTCGCGGGATAGAAGTATTGGTAACACCTGCATTTGAAAAAGCAACATTTTCTTATGCTAATTCAATTCAACAAGTTTTAGATACAATAGAACAAAATCAATACGATGTATTATTGTTAGATGTAAATTACGCGGATGGAAATTTAACACAAAAAATTTCTGAAATTAGACAAAAATCAGCTCAAGCAAAGATTATTGTTTTTACAAGTGGATTGTCATTTAAAGAATTTAATGTTTTAAAAAAAGAAGTAAATGCTATTTTAACGAAACAATCAGAAGCTTCAGCTTTTATACATATATTAGAAACCGTTTTTAATGCTGGAGGATTTGTAAGTTCACCATTAAACGAGGAAAAAGTAAAACGTTTAGAAACACTTACGGAAAGAGAATTGGATATATTAGAATGTATGTTAAGTGGTATGGGAAATAAAGAGATGGTTTATCATTTAGATATAAAAGAATCTACTATCTCGACTTTGCGTAAAAGAATTTTAGGTAAGTTGGACTTAAACAATAATGTTGAATTGTTGAATTATTTTACAGAAAATATTTTGTAGAATTTTGTTTCTTGTAATTGTTAAATTTAAAAGAATAATCAAAAAATGATCTAGTAGATTTTTTATCTATAATTGTTTTTATCGATCGCTTTTTTTTAATAGTTAAAAGAAAACGAATGATGTAAACCCTTTAGATATGCTGTTTTGAAGATCTTTAAAACTTTGTTTTATGTGATTTTCAATAGGATAGCTTCTAGAGGTTTTTTTTTATGTAGAAAATTTTCTAGCCAAAAAGAAAAGAAAAAAATAAAAAAAGAATTACTTTTACAATATAATTTGTTTAAAAAGAATCGTATGAAGCTTTTTGTTGACCTAAGAAACAGCCCTCCTGTTCCTTTTGATGATGGGCCTCCGCCTGTAGGTTTGAGTGTAGGGTGTAGTGAAAGTGTCCTTATTGTTATGGCATTTTTTTTATGGTTTTATCATTCTTATAGAAAAAAAATAGGATGATTTTTAGTTAGATGCTTTGGGTTATAGTGCTTAAATATGTGTATTATGAGAAAAAAAACTATTTTTCTTTTTTGTTTTTTATTTTTTTTAGTAAGTGAAAATTATTCACAGTTATATGTAGGAGGAGATTCCAATAAGTATTTTTTTGTACAAGGAGTTCTTGTAACGGTTCAAGGAAATGTTAATTTGGCAAGTTCAGAAGGGAACTTCTTTTTAAGAAAAGATGGTCAGCTTATGCAAACCTCTTCTGGAACTTCGACTAATACAGGTTTAGGAAATCTTTCAGTTTTTCAAGAAGGAACTGTTAATAACTACCAGTATAATTACTGGTGTTCTCCTGTAGGTGAACCTAGTTCTGTAGCAGGTAATTCTAAATTTGGGATAAGTAGGCTAAAATTACCACTTACTACATTAGGAAAATCAGATGCAGTTATAACTTCTGGACTTGATGGGGTTTCAGCAAATGGATCACTCACAATTTCTAAAAGATGGATACATACTTATCAACAATCAAGTGCCTATAGTGGATGGGTCTTTAAGGGAGATGCTATTGACATAAAGGCAGGCGAAGGATTTTCGATGAAAGGAACTATGGGAACTGATAACACGGTACCTGTTGCAGGTTTAACGCTAAATAATTCAGGAAGTAATCAGCGTTATGACTTTAGAGGAAAACCTAATTCTGGTGATATAAAAGTACCTGTAGCAAATGGGAAACTTACGTTAACAGGTAATCCCTATCCTAGTGCAATAGATTTAAATTTGTTTCTTAATGATGCCGCTAATACTCCTTTTTCCGATGGTACGGCTTTATTTTGGGAACATGATAAAACAGTAAACTCTCATTATTTAGGAGAATATAGAGGAGGATACGGAGTGTATAATGCAACTACCAGTGTTTATACTCCCGCTGTTTTTTATACCTATGATGCTGCCGGTAATAAAGGAACTATATATAGCGCACCAGGGCATGATTATAAGAGACGTTTTTCTCCTGTAGGTCAAGGATTTATGGTTCGAGGGAAAGCGAACGGTGAGCTGACTATAAAGAATAGCCATCGGGTGTTTGTAAAAGAAAACGTGACAAGTACAACTTCTCAATTTGAAAGAAAAAGTAATGCTAAATATAGTAGTGAATTCTATCCTATGATACCCAATGTTGCAGGGGTTGATTATACAAAAGAAAAAATAGTAAATCCTAATATTAAATTGAAAATTTCTTTTTGTGAAGGAGTAGCAACTAAAGAATTAGCATTAGTATTAATGAGTGGATGTCAGACAGGTGTTGATAGAGGAGATTCAAGACCTCCTTCACGATATACTAAAGATATAAATCTAATGATTGATCAAGAATCATTTATTCATGATTGTAGACCATTTGATATGAATACTAAATATCCTTTAAAATGTATGTCAGATCAAGATTGTGTTTTTAGAATTCAGAAAGCCTCAGAAGAAGCAATGACAAATTCAAAAGTATATTTACATAATAAAAAAGAGAATCTATATTACGACTTAAATGGAGAACCTATTCCATTTTCTGTCAAAAAAGGAGAAGATTCAGAAACATACGAAATCGTTTTCACTAACGAATCGGAAGTTTTAGATCTTGATGACGTTACGTTAGCTGATGATTTAGTGGTATATTATAATAAAGAACTAAGATCAGTTATTATAGAAAACAAAAAAGAACATGATTTAAAAGAAATTTGTCTGTTAGATTTAACAGGAAGAAACATTAAATGTTCGACTTTGGGAACTAATGAGAAATCTAAATATGTCATAGGAGTTGATTATATACAAGATCAAACATATATCGTCAAAATACAAGATAAATTAAAAAATACAATATCTAAAAAAATTATTATCTACTAAGGATGGTTGAAAATGAAGAGGAAATGAAATGATTGAATCTTCATTTTTTCTTTTAGAAATTGTCTTTTTTAATAGAAGAAATAAAAATAGCTCTTAAAAAAAATCCTTCAAAAAAATATTAAATAAAAAGAGTTGTACAAAAAGTACAACTTATAAGTTAGTAGAAGTTGCAAAATTGAGGTAATTTGTAGTGGCTTTTATTCATTTTTATAAATAAAACCTTGTTTAGTATTTAATAGTTCTTAAAATAAAAACTTAGAAGAAGAACAAAAACTTCCAAAAAAGAATCATATTAAAGAAAAGTCAAAAAAGATAAGTTGACATTGCATAAGTTCTTTTAAATAAAAAAAGTTTCTTTGGTTTTAAATGTATTGATTCTAATGTAAAATAATGGTGAAAAAAACATTAATTTTTTAAAAATAAAATTAAAATAATAAAAAATATGTTAATTTAGTTAGTATTTTTAGTTTGTAATAATTAAGATGGCAAAGTATGAGTGAAAAATAAAATAAATGATTTAGATAATTCCTTCCTTTAAACGAATTATCTTACTAAAAAATGGGGTCATAATTTAGAAATCATAATCTTACGATCATGTAAGATAGACATTTTGATAATTTAATTTTTTAGTTTATTACGGGTATCGTAGGTTATTCTTAACCTTACATAGAAGGTAAAAGTGTCTATTGTAAATCAATATAGCTTTTAATGATATCTTTTTAAAATTTTAAAATAATTGATTTTTTGTATTTTAAAAAGATAATAGTTTTAAATAGTGTAATATGTAAAAACATATTTATAAAACCTTATTCTAAAGTTTAAAATAAAAATTTAATATATGGTCGAAAAAATACCAAAAACATTTGGACATAAAGTTAGAAATTTAATTTTTCTAATGAGTTTTATTATGTCATTTTTTTTACCCGTTGAAAAATCATATTCGCAACGCGGATATAGTTTTCAGAAAAAGGGTTTTTTGAAGAGTTTAATTGTTGAAAATCAAAATATTAATTTAAAAACAAGGAAACCTCTATTAATACCTACTAATACTTTTGTAAATCCATTCATAGGGTTAAATTCTTTTCCTATCAACGGGATAAATAAAGATAAGTATTATGTGGATAGTAAGAAAAGAGTTCGTAGCACTTTTTTTATATTACTTGATTCAGATATTGATGGTATCGATGATAGTATTGATTTAGATGATGATAACGATGGAATATTAGACGTTGTTGAAGCGAGAACATGCGGATTACCGAGTTTTAAAATGGAAAGAATATTTTCTGATTTTGAATCAGGTGTGAATGGTGCATTGTCTACTGTTATTTCAGGAATGAGCAGTGTTGGAATTACAGGAACCTATACAAATGGTAGAAAAAAACCTAATAATTTTTCTACTAGTTTAGGTGAGATTTTACAGATGAATTCAACAGGTACAACGAATGCTTATTCTTCTACATATCCTTCATATTCACCTGTAACACCTTCAGGAAATTATGCTGCAGCTCCAGGTTCAGGATCAAGTAATCCTTTTCCGTTAAGTTTAAATAATGCAAATAAAGTTTTTAATGCAGCTACTTTTTCAAGTACACAGTCGGGAGGACTTTATACATTAGATCCAGGAACTCCTAAAACACCATCTTCTTTAACAACAACTGTTGATGTGAGTAGTTTTGAATTTAGAAAGAATTTAAATCAGCTTACAATATATCCTTCTTTTGTTATTGAATATGATTTTTTTCAAGCGAATGGAACTGCCGGAAATGAACCAGGAGCATATATAAGTAATGGTGTTGCAGATAATTTATGGGCAAATACAGGTACTACTTTAAGAGGTTTTTACACCTATAGAGCAAATACCTTATTCAAGGTAGATGCAGCTCCTTTTGTTGCTTCGGGTACACAAGTAGCAGCAGGGGATAACACCATTGATATTGCAAGTTTACCAAACAATAATAAGTGGTATCATCAAAAAGTAACATTTTCTTTGAATAGTGCCGAGAATGTATTAACAATAACATTAAACACTAGAGCCTATGATTCAAGTGGAAATCTTACGGGAACAAATTATCAAAGATCATGGACTAATAATGTAAATCTTTCAGCAAATGAAAGTTGGTTAAAGAACTTCACAGCAGGAATTTCTACAGATGGTGTAATTGATAATGTAGAAACTTATTATTTGGTTTGTGATTCAGATAATGATGGTATAGCAAATCATTTAGATTTAGATTCAGATAATGATACTTGTTCTGATGCAAATGAATATTATGATTCAGCCAATGCAGATGGAGGAGATAATGGTGTGTATGGAATAGGAAATCCTGTTGTAAATGGAAATGGAACAATAACTACAGCATCTTATTCTGGATCTTATACAAATGTTGTTTCAGCAGGGTCGGTTTCTAGCTTAAATATAACGGCACAACCCAACGATCAAACTATAGCTTTAGGTTCTAATGCTACTTTTGCTGCAACAGCAACAGGTGTTTCTACTGTTAAATATCAATGGCAAGAATCTCAAGACAACGGGACTAATTGGACTAATGTTTCTAATGGGGGGGTATATAGCGGTGCTACTACAGCTAGCCTTACACTTACGGCACCTCCAGTTAGCATGAATAACTATCAATACAAGTTAGTGATAAAAGAATCTAATTTTGTTTGTGGTGAAAAAGTTTCTAACGCAAAAATTTTAAAATTCACTAATGCTTTAGTAGCAAGTAATGAGGTTTTTGTAGATAAAGGAGGATCTGTATTAGGAAATGATATTTTAAACGGTGTTCCAGCTACTTTAACAACAGCTATTGTGACTCCTATTACAAACGGTCCTTTGTCTGTTGATGCGTCAGGTAATTTAACAGTTGCTCCAAAAACTGCTCCAGGGACTTATTCTGTAGTTTATACTGTTTGTCAAATAGGAGCTGTGCCAGCAAATTGTACTACAGCTACAGCTACAGTTATTATTAATGATGTTGATAATGATGGGATATATGATTCTGTAGATTTAGATAATGACAATGACGGTATTCTCGATACACAAGAAGGTCTATGTATCCCAGCACCTACGGGTACTTGGACTCTCATTAGTTCAACTGAAGCAACACAAAATTTAGGAAATGGCGTTGTTGTTAGAGTAAAATCATCAAAACCTGTTAGTAGTGGTTCAGGCACGGGAAATGGTTGGGCAAACGATACTTTTAATACACCATCTTTTTGGTCAAGAGCACTCTCTGTAAAACCTTCTCTATTAGGGAATATAGGTTTTGGAACAGAACTGACTGTTAGTTTTGAAGATGCTTCAGGTAATGCTATTGTTGTAAAACGTCCAGAAATTCATTTTGATCGCTTAGGAGGTAGAGATGCAGATACACCTCAAAAACAAAACAGTGCATTAATTACGCTACAAAATGGACTTACATGGGAAAAATTACCTAATGGAACCAATGACTTCTTTGCTACATCTGATGCGGTAAAAGATGGTGGTTCAGGTACCTTAGCAGCTTCTGGATGGGTAGGCGAAAGTACTCTAAATGATGCTGATGGTACAGCTGCGGGATCACTACAACTCACTAGTAATGTGTCTTCATTTAAGATGAATTTTATTCAAGATGGTGGTTTAGGAACTGGTTTTGACGGTATTGAAATGATTTTCTTCGCTTGTAAAGACCTAGATACAGACAACGATGGTAAACCAGATTATTTAGACCTTGATTCAGATGCAGATGGTTGTTCTGATGCTAATGAGTATTATAATACTGCAACCGCCGATGGTGGAGATGATGGAGTATATGGTACAGGTACCCCTGCAGTAAATGCTGATGGTACGGTTACAGCAGCGGGCTATAATGGTACAGGTTTAACTAATGTTACCACAGCAGGCTCTCTTGCTTCAATTACCACACAACCTAGCGACAAAACCATCTCTTTTGGGGCTAATGCTACTTTTACAGCAGTAGTAACCACAGGTTCTGGTACTACTAGCTATCAATGGCAAGAATCTCAAGACAACGGGACTAATTGGACCAATATTTCTAATGGGGGGGTATATAGCGGTGCTACTACAGCTAGCCTTACACTTACGGCACCTCCAGTTAGCATGAATAACTATCAATACAAGTTAGTGATAAAAGAATCTAATTTTGTTTGTGGTGAAAAAGTTTCTAACGCAAAAAAATTAAATATTACGACCACTCTTGTAGCAGTAAATGATCCAAAAATAACAGTTGCGAGTACAAATGCTATAGTTACAGTGCCAGGGAATGTTACGACAAATGATACATTAAATGGAGTAGCGGTTACCTCAGCTAATACCAATGTAACGCCTGTTACAACGGGTCCATTAAGCGTAGATTCAGAAGGAAATATAACGGTAGCGGCCAATACTCCATCAGGAGTTTATAATGTTACATATCAGTTATGTGAAGCAAATCCAGTTACGGGGTCTAATATAACCCCTTCAAATTGTACAACAGCCATTGCTATAGTAGAAGTTAAAAACACTATTGATGCAGTAGACGATGCCAAAGTAACAGTTGCCTCAGGAGGAAATATCCCAAATGTAACGTTAAACGATAAGTTAAACGGATCAAACGTTACGATAGGTGCAGCAGTAGGTCAAGTAAGTCTAACAGGTGTAAACGTTCCATTAGGCTTAACATTAAATCCAGATGGTACCATTAGCGTTGCAGCTGGTACGCCAAGTGGAATATATACAGTTGAATACAAAATATGTGAGAACGGCGCAATTCCAGTAAACTGCGATACAGCCATTGCAATAGTCGAAGTTAAAAACACTATTGATGCTAAAGATGACGCACTAACAGCAAATAGCTCAGGGGTTAGCATTACTCCAGCAGTAACACTAAACGATACTTTAGATGGAAAAGCAGTAGTAATAGGGACCAATCCAGGAGAGGTAACTCTTACCCCAGTAGGTATAGTTCCAGCAGGCTTAACATTAAATCTAGATGGTACCATTAGCGTAGCAGCTGGTACGCCAAGTGGAATATATACAGTTGAATACAAAATATGTGAGAACGGCGCAATTCCAGTAAACTGCGATACAGCCATTGCTACAGTTAGCGTTTTAAATTCAATTGATGCTAAAGATGACGCACTAACAGCAAATAGCTCAGGGGTTAGCATTACTCCAGCAGTAACACTAAACGATACTTTAGATGGAAAAGCAGTAGTAATAGGGATCAATCCAGGAGAGGTAACTCTTACCCCAGTAGGTATAGTTCCAGCAGGCTTAACATTAAATCTAGATGGTACCATTAGCGTAGCAACTGGTACGCCAAGTGGAATATATACAGTTGAATACAAAATATGTGAGAACGGCGCAATTCCAGTAAACTGCGATACAGCCATTGCTACAGTTAGCGTTTTAAATCCAATTGATGCTAAAGATGACGCACTAACAGCAAATAGCTCAGGGGTTAGCATTACTCCAGCAGTAACACTAAACGATACTTTAGATGGAAAAGCAGTAGTAATAGGGACCAATCCAGGAGAGGTAACTCTTACCCCAGTAGGTATAGTTCCAGCAGGCTTAACATTAAATCTAGATGGTACCATTAGCGTAGCAACTGGTACGCCAAGTGGAATATATACAGTTGAATACAAAATATGTGAGAACGGCGCAATTCCAGTAAACTGCGATACAGCCATTGCTACAGTTAGCGTTTTAAATCCAATTGATGCTAAAGATGACGCACTAACAGCAAATAGCTCAGGGGTTAGCATTACTCCAGCAGTAACACTAAACGATACTTTAGATGGAAAAGCAGTAGTAATAGGGACCAATCCAGGAGAGGTAACTCTTACCCCAGTAGGTATAGTTCCAGCAGGCTTAACATTAAATCTAGATGGTACCATTAGCGTAGCAACTGGTACGCCAAGTGGAATATATACAGTTGAATACAAAATATGTGAGAACGGCGCAATTCCAGTAAACTGCGATACAGCCATTGCTACAGTTAGCGTTTTAAATTCAATTGATGCTAAAGATGACGCACTAACAGCAAATAGCTCAGGGGTTAGCATTACTCCAGCAGTAACACTAAACGATACTTTAGATGGAAAAGCAGTAGTAATAGGGATCAATCCAGGAGAGGTAACTCTTACCCCAGTAGGTATAGTTCCAGCAGGCTTAACATTAAATCTAGATGGTACCATTAGCGTAGCAGCTGGTACGCCAAGTGGAATATATACAGTTGAATACAAAATATGTGAGAACGGCGCAATTCCAGTAAACTGCGATACAGCCATTGCTACAGTTAGCGTTTTAAATCCAATTGATGCTAAAGATGACGCACTAACAGCAAATAGCTCAGGGGTTAGCATTACTCCAGCAGTAACACTAAACGATACTTTAGATGGAAAAGCAGTAGTAATAGGGACCAATCCAGGAGAGGTAACTCTTACCCCAGTAGGTATAGTTCCAGCAGGCTTAACATTAAATCTAGATGGTACCATTAGCGTAGCAGCTGGTACGCCAAGTGGAATATATACAGTTGAATACAAAATATGTGAGAACGGCGCAATTCCAGTAAACTGCGATACAGCCATTGCTACAGTTAGCGTTTTAAATCCAATTGATGCTAAAGATGACGCACTAACAGCAAATAGCTCAGGGGTTAGCATTACTCCAGCAGTAACACTAAACGATACTTTAGATGGAAAAGCAGTAGTAATAGGGACCAATCTAGGAGAGGTAACTCTTACCCCAGTAGGTATAGTTCCAGCAGGCTTAACATTAAATCTAGATGGTACCATTAGCGTAGCAACTGGTACGCCAAGTGGAATATATACAGTTGAATACAAAATATGTGAGAACGGCGCAATTCCAGTAAACTGCGATACAGCCATTGCTACAGTTAGCGTTTTAAATCCAATTGATGCTAAAGATGACGCACTAACAGCAAATAGCTCAGGGGTTAGCATTACTCCAGCAGTAACACTAAACGATACTTTAGATGGAAAAGCAGTAGTAATAGGGATCAATCCAGGAGAGGTAACTCTTACCCCAGTAGGTATAGTTCCAGCAGGCTTAACATTAAATCTAGATGGTACCATTAGCGTAGCAGCTGGTACGCCAAGTGGAATATATACAGTTGAATACAAAATATGTGAGAACGGCGCAATTCCAGTAAACTGCGATACAGCCATTGCTACAGTTAGCGTTTTAAATCCAATTGATGCTAAAGATGACGCACTAACAGCAAATAGCTCAGGGGTTAGCATTACTCCAGCAGTAACACTAAACGATACTTTAGATGGAAAAGCAGTAGTAATAGGGACCAATCCAGGAGAGGTAACTCTTACCCCAGTAGGTATAGTTCCAGCAGGCTTAACATTAAATCTAGATGGTACCATTAGCGTAGCAGCTGGTACGCCAAGTGGAATATATACAGTTGAATACAAAATATGTGAGAACGGCGCAATTCCAGTAAACTGCGATACAGCCATTGCTACAGTTAGCGTTTTAAATTCAATTGATGCTAAAGATGACGCACTAACAGCAAATAGCTCAGGGGTTAGCATTACTCCAGCAGTAACACTAAACGATACTTTAGATGGAAAAGCAGTAGTAATAGGGATCAATCCAGGAGAGGTAACTCTTACCCCAGTAGGTATAGTTCCAGCAGGCTTAACATTAAATCTAGATGGTACCATTAGCGTAGCAGCTGGTACGCCAAGTGGAATATATACAGTTGAATACAAAATATGTGAGAACGGCGCAATTCCAGTAAACTGCGATACAGCCATTGCTACAGTTAGCGTTTTAAATCCAATTGATGCTAAAGATGACGCACTAACAGCAAATAGCTCAGGGGTTAGCATTACTCCAGCAGTAACACTAAACGATACTTTAGATGGAAAAGCAGTAGTAATAGGGATCAATCCAGGAGAGGTAACTCTTACCCCAGTAGGTATAGTTCCAGCAGGCTTAACATTAAATCTAGATGGTACCATTAGCGTAGCAGCTGGTACGCCAAGTGGAATATATACAGTTGAATACAAAATATGTGAGAACGGCGCAATTCCAGTAAACTGCGATACAGCCATTGCTACAGTTAGCGTTTTAAATCCAATTGATGCTAAAGATGACGCACTAACAGCAAATAGCTCAGGGGTTAGCATTACTCCAGCAGTAACACTAAACGATACTTTAGATGGAAAAGCAGTAGTAATAGGGATCAATCCAGGAGAGGTAACTCTTACCCCAGTAGGTATAGTTCCAGCAGGCTTAACATTAAATCTAGATGGTACCATTAGCGTAGCAGCTGGTACGCCAAGTGGAATATATACAGTTGAATACAAAATATGTGAGAACGGCGCAATTCCAGTAAACTGCGATACAGCCATTGCTACAGTTAGCGTTTTAAATCCAATTGATGCTAAAGATGACGCACTAACAGCAAATAGCTCAGGGGTTAGCATTACTCCAGCAGTAACACTAAACGATACTTTAGATGGAAAAGCAGTAGTAATAGGGATCAATCCAGGAGAGGTAACTCTTACCCCAGTAGGTATAGTTCCAGTAGGCTTAACATTAAATCTAGATGGTACCATTAGCGTAGCAGCTGGTACGCCAAGTGGAATATATACAGTTGAATACAAAATATGTGAGAACGGCGCAATTCCAGTAAACTGCGATACAGCCATTGCTACAGTTAGCGTTTTAAATTCAATTGATGCTAAAGATGACGCACTAACAGCAAATAGCTCAGGGGTTAGCATTACTCCAGCAGTAACACTAAACGATACTTTAGATGGAAAAGCAGTAGTAATAGGGATCAATCCAGGAGAGGTAACTCTTACCCCAGTAGGTATAGTTCCAGCAGGCTTAACATTAAATCTAGATGGTACCATTAGCGTAGCAGCTGGTACGCCAAGTGGAATATATACAGTTGAATACAAAATATGTGAGAACGGCGCAATTCCAGTAAACTGCGATACAGCCATTGCTACAGTTAGCGTTTTAAATCCAATTGATGCTAAAGATGACGCACTAACAGCAAATAGCTCAGGGGTTAGCATTACTCCAGCAGTAACACTAAACGATACTTTAGATGGAAAAGCAGTAGTAATAGGGATCAATCCAGGAGAGGTAACTCTTACCTCAGTAGGTATAGTTCCAGCAGGCTTAACATTAAATCTAGATGGTACCATTAGCGTAGCAGCTGGTACGCCAAGTGGAATATATACAGTTGAATACAAAATATGTGAGAACGGCGCAATTCCAGTAAACTGCGATACAGCCATTGCTACAGTTAGCGTTTTAAATCCAATTGATGCTAAAGATGACGCACTAACAGCAAATAGCTCAGGGGTTAGCATTACTCCAGCAGTAACACTAAACGATACTTTAGATGGAAAAGCAGTAGTAATAGGGATCAATCCAGGAGAGGTAACTCTTACCTCAGTAGGTATAGTTCCAGCAGGCTTAACATTAAATCTAGATGGTACCATTAGCGTAGCAGCTGGTACGCCAAGTGGAATATATACAGTTGAATACAAAATATGTGAGAACGGCGCAATTCCAGTAAACTGCGATACAGCCATTGCTACAGTCGAAGTTAAAAATGAATTAGTTGCTAAAAACGATAACTTAGGTACTGTAGCTACTTCTGCTACCACGAGTACCCCAGCAGGAAGCGTTTTAGTAAATAATAACGGAAACGGAGCCGATACATTAAATGGTGTTGCTGTAACGACAGCCAATACAGATGTAACCCCTGTTACAACAGGTTCTATTCGTATCGATGTAGATGGTAATGTAAAAATCGAGCCAGGTACCCCAAGTGGTACTTACACAGTTTCTTATACTATTTGTGAAACAGGAGCTACACCAGCAAACTGTAAAACAGCTGAAGTAATTGTTGAAGTTAAAAATGAATTAGTTTCTAAAAACGATAACTTAGGTACTGTAGCTACTTCTGCTACCACGAGTACCCCAGCAGGAAGCGTTTTAGCGAATAATGGAAACGGATTCGATACATTAAATGGTGTTGCAGTAACCACCGCCAACACAGATGTAACCCCTGTTACAACAGGTTCTATTCGTATCGATGTAGATGGTAATGTAACTATCCAGCCAGGTACCCCAAGTGGTACTTATACGATTCCTTATACAATTTGTGAAACAGGAGCTACACCAGCAAACTGTAAAACAGCTGAAGTAATTGTTGAAGTTAAAAATGAATTAGTTTCTAAAAACGATAACTTAGGTACTGTAGCTGCTTCTGCTGCCACGAGTACCCCAGCAGGAAGCGTTTTAGCGAATAATGGAAACGGAGCCGATACATTAAATGGTGTTGCTGTAACGACAGCCAATACAGATGTAACCCCTGTTACAACAGGTTCTATTCGTATCGATGTAGATGGTAATGTAACTATCCAGCCAGGTACCCCAAGTGGTACTTACACGATTCCTTATACAATTTGTGAAACAGGAGCAAATCCGGCAAACTGTAAAACAGCTGAAGTAATTGTTGAAGTTAAAAATGAGTTAGTTGCTAAGGACGATAACTTAGGTACTGTAGCTACTTCTGCTACCACGAGTACTCCAGCAGGAAGCGTTTTAGCGAATAATGGAAACGGAGCCGATACATTAAATGGTGTTGCTGTAACGACAGCCAATACAGATGTAACGCCCGTTATTACAGGTCCTATCCGTATCGATGCAGATGGTAATGTAAGCATCGAGCCAGGTACCCCAAGTGGTATTTACACGGTTTCTTATACTATTTGTGAAACAGGAGCCACACCAACAAACTGTAAAACGGCCACTGTAACAGTAACGGTTAATCCGTCAAACAATGAGGAACTTGTTATTTACAACCACATGACACCTAATGGAGATGGTGATAATGAAATATTCTTTATAGACGGAATATATAAATTTCCTAATAATTCAGTAGAAGTTTACAACCGTTGGGGAGTATTAGTGTACGAGGCAACAAGTTATAACAATAACGATCGCGCATTCCGAGGCATATCATCAGGAAGAGTTACGATTGAAAAATCAACACAATTGCCAGAAGGGACATATTATTATATGCTTAAATATGAAAACACAAGTGGTGTAACGAAAGAAAAAGCAGGTTATTTATATATCAATAGATAGAGAATTAATATTCCTCCGTCTTGAGGCGGAGGGTATTTAAAAAAAGAAAATGATATGAAAAACAAAATTATATATTTACTACTTTTAATGAGCGGAGTTATTTTTGCTCAACAAGAAGCACAGTATACTCAATATATGTACAACACTGCTAATGTAAATCCAGGTTATGCAGGAACTAGAGGATGTTTTAGTGCTTTAATAATGCACCGTTCCCAATGGGTAGGTTTAGAAGGAGCCCCTAAGACCAATACGTTAGCCTTAAGTACACCTTTAGGAATTAACAATAAAATGGGATTAGGAGTAAGTGTAATAAATGACAAAATAGGGCCTTCCGATGAAAATGCGATATCGGTAGATTTAAGTTATAATATTCCAGTTTCAGAGGGATCAAAATTGTCTTTTGGAATAAAAGGGACGGCAAATTTTTTTAGTGTTGATTTTAACAAAACTAAGATTCATAATGTGTCGGATGGTTTGATAAGACAAAATGTAGATAATCGTTTTTTTCCTAACGTAGGAGCTGGAGCATTTTGGTATTCAGAGAAGACCTATGTAGGCTTATCAATTCCCTTTATATTGGAGCAAAAATATTACGATAATGACGTGCAATACGTAGCAAGTGAGCGTATGCACCCACACTTAATAGCGGGTCATGTATTTCGTTTAAGTAGTGAAGTGCAGTTTAAGCCAACAACTATGATAAAATATGTAAACGGAGCCCCATTACAAGTTGATTTATCAGGTAATTTTTGGTTTAATGAAAAATTTTCATTGGGAGCGGCCTATCGTTGGAGTGCTGCATGGAGTGCCATGGCAGGATTTCAGATTAACGACTCTTGGCTAATAGGATACGCCTATGATCGAGATGTTACCAGATTAGGGAATTTTAATTCTGGTTCACACGAAGTATTTTTACGTTATGAATTGTTTAAACGAGTAGAAAAAGTGGTAGCCCCACGTTTCTTCTAAAACTATTATTATGAAAAAAATCATTTTATTTACTGTACTAGGATTGTCTTTGCATGGAGGATATGCACAAGCGAAAAAAATCATAAGAGCCGGTAATCACTATAATGGTTTAGCATACGTCGATGCAATTGATACCTACTTAAAAGTAGCTCAAAAAGGATACAAATCAAAAGAGTTATTTCAACGCTTAGGTGATTCGTATTATTACAATGCTAAATTCGTTGATGCAAATAAGTGGTATACTGAACTGTTTACTTTAGGTGAAACGGTAGATCCTGAGTACTATTATCGCTATTCACAAACGCTTAAATCATTAGAAGATTATAAAAAATCAGATGCGTATATGAATCAGTTTTATCAATTAACATCAAAGGATACCCGAGCGAATATATTTAATAATCAAAAAGATTATAAAAACACTATTGCAAAAAATTCAGGTCGTTTTGAGATAAAACCAGTGAGTATTAACGGTAGTTCTTCGGATTATGGTACAGCATTTTATGGAGATAAAGTTCTTTTTGCCTCAACAAGAGATACTATTGGAGTATTTAAAACAAAAGCAAAATGGACAGGTAAATCATTTACCAATCTGTATGTTGCCGATAAAAATGAAATAGGAGACGACCTTCTTAAAGCTACTCGTTTTTCTAAAGCAATCAACTCAAAGTACCACGAAGATTCTCCTGTTTTTACAAAAGATTTAAAAACAGTTTACTTTACCCGCAATAATTTTAATGAAGGAAAAGTAGGAAGAGATGATAAAAAAATCATCAATTTAAAAATCTATCGAGCTAGTTTAAATTCAAAAGGAGAGTGGGTAAATGTAGTAGAATTACCCTTTAATAGCGATCAATACAGTGTAGCGCATCCTGCCTTATCTCCTGATGAAAAGACATTATATTTTGCCTCCAATATGCCGGGAACATACGGAGAATCTGATTTGTTCAAGGTTGCTATTTTAGGAGAAAACAGCTACGGAACACCTGTTAACTTAGGCAATACCATCAATACAGAATCAAGAGAAACCTTTCCTTTTATTACAGATAAAGGCGTGTTATATTATGCCACTGATGGTCAGCAAGGATTAGGAGGATTAGATATTTATGCTACCCAACTAGACGATAAAGGAATGGTGTCCAATTTAATAAATATAGGATCCCCAGTAAATGGTCCCATGGATGATTTTGCCTTTATCATAGATGAAAAAGGCAAAGGCTTCTTTTCATCCAATCGAGTAGGAGGTAAAGGATTAGATGATATTTATAGCTTCATAGAAAAATCACCATTAAATTTAGAAATTCAACACGAGCTATCAGGAGTCGTTACTAATTCAGAAACCTCAGAAGTAATTCCAGGAGCAACTGTAACATTATATGATGAAAAATTTAATGAAATAGGAAAAGTTATTGCAGATGAGAAAGGATTTTATGATTTCAAAAAAGTTCCAGCTGGTAAAAAATATTACGTTAGAGCAGAAAAAGAAGATTATGAAACCAAAGAAAAACCAGTAAATATTCCAAATAAAACAGGCAAAACAAATCTACCTATTGATACCGCTAAAAAAGTACGAGAAATAAAAGAAGGCTCTGATTTAGCAAAAATATTTGAAATAAAAATTATTTATTTTGATTTAGATAAATCATTTATACGTTCCGATGCAGCAGTAGAATTAGCTAAGATTTTAGAAGTGATGAAACAATATCCTAGTATGAAAGTAGATGTTAGATCACATACAGATTGTCGTCAAACAGCCTCATATAATGCTAAGTTATCAGACCGTAGAGCCAAAGAAACAGTAGCATGGCTGGTTAAAAATGGCATAGCCAAAGAACGATTAACAGGTCGTGGTTACGGAGAATCACAATTAGTAAATGATTGTGGATGTGAACCAACGAACCAATCTTCTTGTACAGAAGAACAACATCAAGCAAACAGAAGAAGTGAGTTTATTATCGTAAAAATGTAATATAATCAGAACTTAATTAAAAAAGCACCTTGGAAAAGGTGCTTTTTTCGTTAATAATTTTTTGTTAATAGATTTATCTTTACTTGTTTAATGTGTTCTAATTCTTATTTTTGCTTTGCTATTTATAAATAACAATAGAATAATGAATCTGAAAAATTTTTTAACTACAGTATTGTTAACAGTTTCTACTGTAAGTTTTTCACAAAATACAAATAAAGACATATTGTTTACAATTGATGAAAATCCTTATTATACTGATGAATTTTTACGAGTTTATAATAAGAATATTGATCTAGTTAAGGATGAATCACAAAAAGATTTAAATGCTTATTTAGATTTATATGTAGCTTATAAATTAAAAATTAATAAAGCTAATAAACTGAGTTTGCAAAATGGAGAACAATACAAAAATGAATTACGTTCTTATAGAAATCAATTAGCTAAAAATTATACTTCTGATATTAAAGTTACCAAAGCATTAATAAATGAAGCATATACTAGAATTAAGAAAGAAATAAAAGCAGCACATATTTTAATTTTATGTGATGAAAATGCAACTCCTGAAGATACCTTAAAAGCCTATAAACAAATTCAGGATATAAAAAGTAGAGTACAAAAAGGAGAGTCTTTTGAGTCATTAGCTATTCAGTACTCTCAAGATCCTTCGGCTAAAGAAAATAAGGGGAATCTAGGATATTTTTCTGCTTTTCGTATGGTTTATCCTTTTGAATCCGCAGCTTATAATACAAAAAATGGAGAAGTTTCTATGCCTGTGCGTACAAAATTTGGATACCATCTGATAAAAGTACAAGATATAAGAGAAAATAGAGGAGAGGTAACAGTGGCTCATATCATGATCCTAAAATCTCAAAGTAATACAGATCTAGATATTACAAAATCGAGAAATTCAATTTTTGATATTTATGCAAAATTAAAACAAGGAGAAAATTTTGCCACTTTGGCTAATCAATATTCAGAAGATAAAAGTTCTGCTCCTAAAGGAGGTACTTTACCTCGGTTTAGTTCAGGTCAATTAAGTTCCGATGTTTTTGAAAACAAAGCGTTTGAATTAAAAAATACAGGAGATTATTCAGAACCTTTTGAAAGTCAGTTTGGTTGGCATATAGTAAAACTTATAGAAAAGCATCCTGTAAAAAAAATAGAAGAAATGGAACGTGAATTGGATGCTAAAATAAGAAAAGATGATCGTTCTAAAATAATTGTTTCCGCATTAACATCTAAGCTACGTCAAAAATATTCTGTAAAACATAATGAAAAAATGTTAACAGAAATTAAAAATACAGTAACAGACAGCTATTATACTACAGAATGGAAAATGCCAGAAGATAAAAAACAATTTGATGGCGAATTAGTAAAAATAGTAGATAAATCTATTGCAGGAACCACATTTTTAAATGAATTAAATTCACAGCAAAAAGCAAAATCAAAAATAAAACCAATTGGTAAACTAGTAGATCAGTTATATGCTAATTTTATAGACAATCAGTTGAATATTTATTATAATGAAAATTTAGAAAAGGAATTTCCTGATTTTGCTAATATTGTAGAAGAGTATAGAGATGGTTTATTGTTATTTGATTTAATGGAAAAGGAAATTTGGAATAAGGCTAAACAAGATACAATCGGACTTAAAAAATATTTTCAAGAAAATAAATTAAAATATCAATGGAAGAATAGAGCAGAAGTAATAACCGTATCTTCTACTAATGAAGAATTTGTTAAAAAAGCACAAAAATTATTAAAAGAAAATGCCTCTATTGAACTCTTAAAAGAAAAATTAAATACAAAAGAAGTAATTAATGTCATACCTAAAAAAGAAACAATTGAAGAAGGGAATAATGCTAATATCCCTTTAAAAGAAGGTATTTCTAAAATTTATAAAGAAAAAGAGTATTTTTACGTTACCAAAGTGTTAAAAATTTTGCCAGCTAAACAAAAAGAATTGGAAGAAACTAAAGGCAAAGTTATTAGTGATTATCAGCAATATCTTGAAGATAATTGGGTTTCAGAACTCAAAAAAGAATTTAAAGTTAATATAAATAATAATGTTTTTGAAAAGTTAAAAACATCTAAATAAAAAGTAATAAAGCCATAAAAATGAAATTAATTCAAAAAGTAAGTGTTTTTCTAACTTTATTCATTGCCGTTTTTTCGACTACTGCTCAAAAAACAAAAGTTGATGGTGTAGTTGGAGTAGTTGGAGATTATATAATCTTGGATTCAGATATTGATAAAACCTATATAGAACTAAAACAGCAAGGAATTAATACAAAAGAAATTTCTCGTTGTCAAATGTTAGGTAAATTATTAGAAGATAAACTATATGCACATCAAGCAGTTCAAGATAGTATTAATGTAACCGATACAGAAGTAAATCAAAAATTAGAAGAACAATTAGATTACGCCAAACAACAATTAGGCTCAATTGAAAAAGTAGTTGAATACTATAGAAAAAACAGTGAACAAGAATTGAGAACAGAATTATTTGATATTATTAAATCAAATAAATTAACGGCAGAAATGCAAAAGAAAATTGTAGATCGTGTAACAATTACTCCCGAAGAAGTACGAGATTTCTATAAAAAAATTCCCAAAGAAGAATTACCTGTTTTTGGAGCAGAAATGGAATTAGCCCAAATTGTAATAAAACCAGAAATAACTAAAGAATCCAAACAAGCCATTATCGATCAATTAAAAGCGTTAAAAAAAGAAGTGCTAGAAAATAGCGCAAGTTTCTTTACTAAAGCCGTTTTATATTCCGAAGATCCAGGATCTAAAAATAATGGAGGTTATTATAAGATGAATCGCAAAACCCAATTTGTAAAAGAGTTTAAAGACGTAGCCTTTAGTTTACAAGAAGGAGAAATTTCAGAACCTTTTGAAACGGAATTCGGTTATCATATTATTCAATTAGAAAAAATAAAAGGACAAGATTTAGAATTACGCCATATCGTCATTGCACCTAAAGCATCTGATAAAGCCATAAAAGAAGCAAAAGAAAAAATAGAAAAAATTAGATCCCGTATTTTAAATAAAGAGTTAACTTTCGCCCAAGCAGCTCGACAGTCTTCTGATGAAAAAGAAACTAAAAATGATGGAGGCGTTTTGATAAACCCCAAAACACAAGATACTCGTTTTGAATTGACTAAAATGGATCCTTCTATTTACGGAGTAGTAGCAAACCTAAAAGACGGAGAAATATCGTATCCTGTAACAGACGAAGATAGAACAGGAGCGAAGTTTTTTAAAATTATGACCGTAACTAATCGTTTTGAAGAGCATACAGCGGATTACGCAAAAGATTATCTGCGTTTAAAAGAATTAGCACTAAAAGAAAAACAATTAAAAGAAATTGGGAAATGGAGTGCAGATAAAATTAAAGAAACTTATATCAAAATTAATGGAGAGTACCGTGATTGTACCTTTACAAATAACTGGTTAAAGAAATAATTTTTTATTTTGATAGAAAAAGAGTTAATTTTATGTCCTTATAGAATTAACTCTTTTTTTGTTATTTATAGTTATAAGAAAGAGTTTCTTATAACTATTATCTATGTCTACTCTTACTGCTTTTTTAAAAGAAAATAATACAAAATTAAAAGAAATAAAGAAACTAACTGTTCGTGATTTAGATCAATTAGAACCTAATTTATTTGTTGCTTATGTAGATCAAAAAGATAAAAGTTACGATGTACAAATAAGACTAAATTCTAAAAAGCAAATAGAAACAACCTCTTGTGATTGCTCAGATGGAGCCATTTGTATACATATGGTAGCATTAGCTGATTTTTTAAAAAATCAAACAAAAACAACTGAAACATCAAAAAAAAGAATCCTTAAAAAACAGTCCGAATCAGATCAATTATTAGAAGCTATTTCAGATCTTGATTTGCGAATTTGGATAGCGGATTTGTTAAATACCAATAAAGAAATAGCCTTTGTTTTTAAAAATAAATTTTCTAAAGAAGAAATTCAAATTTCAGAAGAAAAGCTTACAGCTGTTATTAATGAATCTATAAAATCCATTATAGGAAAAAGAAAAACAGTACAAACTAATGAGGTTAAAAAAATTATAGATACTCTTCAAATAAGTCTAAAGCCTTATACTGATGCTCTTTTACAAAATCAAACCCTAGAAAATCTAAAACATATTAATTATATAGCCAAAGAACTTTGGCAATTTTATGATGACTATTATTTAAATACGACTCGAATAGGAACCTTTATCAATAAAATAAAAGAAACCTTTATTACAAATCTTTTATTACTAAAAGATTTTGACCTATGGTGTGAAAGAGTAGAGGATTTGATAGCCTTTGAAATAACAGATGAAAAACATACCCATTTTTTTTATACAGATAAGATTTATAAATTTTCAAAAACAAACGAGTTAAAACTTGCTTTTTTCTTGAATAAATTGGAAGAAAAAACAAAACCCTTTTTGGAAAAAAAAGAAAATTGGAGCTTAGAAAATTTTCATTTAAAAGCATTTGTTTTACCTATTTATATTGAACAAGGGTTGTTTGCTAAATACGTAAAAATCTTTAAACCTGTAAAATTCCAAAACGACTATAACCTCTTACTTATTCAAGCATTAAAAGAACTAGGCGAAAATGAAAAAGTAGAAAAATACGCCTTAGATCAAATTGCCAATAATTATTATTATGAGGAATTTAACATTCCTTATGTAAAAATTTTAGATGAACTATATCGCAAACTAGAGCAAAATGATAAATTGGCCTTATTACTAGCACGACACGGGAAATATATTTTTAGTCTAAATAATTATGAATTAATAAAAAAATATGCTCCTTCAGAAGATTTTAAAAAGTACAGACAAGCTTTGTTGACAAATGCAACTAATGCCATAGTTTCTGGAAATCTAGAAGCATTTGAGTTGTATTATCAATTAAAAAAAGATGAAGGGAAACAAGAATTTCTTTTTGATATTTTAAATAAAACAAATAGTTATACCATTTTTAATCAATACAAAGAAGATGCTTTTAAAATGTCGGAAATGAAATTCTTAAAAGCATTATGCAATATCCGTAATTCATCATTATACGAGAAAAAAGAGGTAAACGAAATTGTTCAATTTATAATAAAAAATTACGATGAAAAACAATTGGAATTTTATCTAAAACAATTCAGAGGTTTTAATGAAGTGCTAAAAGTATTATGGAAAAACTATTAGATGACTAATTAGCTTTGTTTCAAATTTTTTTAAATCAAATAAAAACATTAGTTTTAACCTTTTTAAAAGAAAAAGTTTTCTTATGAAAGAGTTATGATTTTATATGTTTTTCAATTTTAAAATCAAAAAATATAAAATAACATAGAATGTCAGATGTAACAGCTATAGAACGATTAGTTCAAAAACAAAAAGAATTAAAAGCAGAAATTGCCAAAATAATTGTAGGACAAGAAGAAGTAGTCAATCAAATTGTATTAAGCGTTTTTTCTGGTGGGCATGCACTTTTAGTAGGAGTGCCAGGATTGGCAAAAACCCTGATGGTCAATACTATTTCGCAAGCTTTAGGATTGGACTTTAAACGTATTCAGTTTACTCCAGATTTAATGCCATCTGATATTTTAGGAAGCGAAATTTTAGATGAAAATCGCACTTTTAAATTCATAAAAGGACCTGTTTTTTCTAATATCATCTTAGCAGATGAGATAAATCGTACACCGCCAAAAACCCAAGCAGCACTTTTAGAAGCGATGCAAGAAAAATCAGTTACAGTAGCAGGACATCATTATAAACTAGAGCTGCCTTTTTTTGTATTAGCTACTCAAAACCCCATAGAACAAGAAGGAACTTATCCCTTACCAGAAGCACAATTAGATCGTTTCATGTTTGCTATCAAGTTAAACTATCCAACCTTTGCAGAAGAAGTAATGGTGGTTAAAAGTACTACATCAGATTTTAAAGCAAACGTAAAACCATTATTTACACCAAATGAAATTATTGAATTTCAACAGTTAATTCGTAGAATACCTGTTACAGATAATGTGATCGAGTATGCGGTAACTTTAGTTTCCAAGACTCGTCCGGATAATGTTTTAGCACCCGATTTAGTAAAAAACTATATTGATTGGGGAGCTGGGCCACGTGCTTCACAAAATTTAATACTAGCTGCTAAGACGCATGCGGCCTTACAAGGTAAATTTAGTCCTGATATAGAAGATGTACAAGCTGTAGCGATAGGGATTTTACGTCACCGTATTGTTAAAAATTATAAAGCAGATGCCGAAGGGATTACAGAAGAAAGTATTATTCAAAAATTATTCTAATATGAGATGGATTGGAATAATAATAGCGCTGTTTTTCTTATCCTTTCAAGAGAAACCTAAAAAAATTGAGGCTGTTAAAGGGAAAACCTCCTATCCTTTTTGGGTACAAGCACCCCAAGAAGGAGAAAAATTACCTTTATTACTTTTCTTACACGGAAAAAGTCTCTCTGGTACCAATTTGAATCGCGTAAAACGCTACGGCGTCCTTCGTGCTATAGAACGAGGACGTAAGATTGATGCAGTAGTTATGGCACCTCAATTAGCTAAAGGAGCTTGGAATCCAGATAAAGTACTAGAACTTATTCAATATGCAAAAGAAAATTATGCTATAGATGCAACTCGTATTTATGTTTGTGGAATGAGTTTAGGAGGATATGGAACTCTGCATTTTGCAGGGAAATACCCCAATGAATTAACAGCAGCTGTTGCTATATGTGGAGGAGGAAATACAGCAGATAGTTTTAATCTAGCACAACTTCCTTTATGGATCATTCACGGAGCAAAAGACTTTGTAGTACCTTTACGAGAATCTTCAAAAGTATACGAAGCTATAAAAAAATGTATACCCGAAGCAGATGCCACTTTTACAATAGAGCCCAATGGGAATCATGGTAGTGTAGAACGTTATTTTCATAAAGACAGCTTTTATGATTGGTTATTTAAATATATAAAAGCTAAAAAATAATAAAAAACATATTTTTTAAAAACAAAACAGGTTCTATTTCGTTAAAATACAACCTGTTTTTTTTATTTATTTTTAAATATAAAGTGCAGATTTTGATATTTTGGTAAAAAATAATGAACGATTGCGATATTTGTTTGGAAAATTTTTAGACAATCTGAACATTTCGTAAATTTGAACAACAAAAATGATAACCTTATATTTATAGTATTAGATATGGAATTGTATAAAGAATACCTTAAAGAAATTGAAGAACGAAAAGGTCAAGGATTACATCCAAAACCTATTGATAGTGCGGAATTATTAAACGAAATTGTAGCACAGATAAAAGATATGAAAAATCAGGATAGAGAAGATTCTCTAGGTTTTTTTATATACAATACTTTACCTGGAACAACTCCAGCTGCAAGAGTAAAAGCTGATTTCTTAAAAGAAATAATTTTAGGAGAAGAATTAGTGCCAGAAATAACACCCACTTTTGCATTTGAATTACTGTCACACATGAAAGGAGGTCCTTCCATAGCCGTATTATTGGATTTGGCATTAGGAAATGATACCGAAATTGCTAAACAAGCTGCAGAAGTATTAAAAACACAAGTATTTTTATACGATGCAGACATGGATCGTTTGAAAATAGCTTTTGAAAAAGGAAATACAGTAGCTGTAGATATATTAGAAAGTTATGCTAAAGCGGAATTCTTTACAAAATTACCAGAAGTAGCCCAAGAAATAAAAGTAGTTACTTTCGTAGCAGGAATGGGTGATATCTCAACGGATTTACTCTCTCCAGGTAACCAAGCGCATTCACGTTCTGATAGAGAATTACACGGTAAATGTATGATTTCTCCTAAAGCACAAGAGGAAATAGAAGCCTTGAAAATGCAGCATCCAGATAAAAGTGTAATGTTAGTGGCAGAAAAAGGAACTATGGGAGTAGGATCTTCTCGTATGTCAGGTGTAAACAATGTAGCATTATGGACAGGTAAACAAGCAAGCCCTTATGTACCATTTGTGAACTTTGCCCCAATCGTAGGTGGGACTAACGGAATTTCTCCTATTTTTTTAACTACAGTTGATGTAACAGGAGGTATTGGTGTTGATCTTAAAAATTGGATCAAAAAAACAAATGAAAACGGTGAATTAGTTCGTGATGAAAACGGAGAACCTGTATTAGAGCAAGTCTATTCTGTTGAAACAGGAACCGTTTTAACAATTAATACAAAAACAAAAAAATTATACGACGGAGACCAAGAATTAATTGATTTATCAAAATCATTTACTCCGCAAAAAATGGAATTTATCAAAGCAGGAGGCTCTTATGCCATCGTTTTTGGTAAAAAATTACAAACTTTTGCTGCTAAAACATTAGGAATAACAGCACCCGTAGTTTTTGCTCCTTCAAAAGAAGTTTCTATAGAAGGGCAAGGATTAACAGCTGTAGAAAAAATATTTAATAGAAATGCAGTAGGTAACACACCAGGAAAAATATTACACGCAGGGTCAGATGTTCGTGTAACAGTTAATATAGTAGGATCGCAAGATACTACAGGCTTAATGACTGCTCAAGAACTAGAATCAATGGCTGCAACTGTAATTTCTCCTATTGTTGATGGAGCTTATCAATCAGGTTGTCATACCGCTTCAGTTTGGGATAAAAAAGCACAAACAAACATTCCTAAATTGATGAAATTTATGAATGACTTTGGTTTAATTACAGCACGCGACCCTAAAGGCCTATATCATGCAATGACCGATGTTATTCATAAGGTATTAAATGATATAACAGTAGATGATAGAGCCATTATTATAGGAGGAGATTCACACACACGTATGTCTAAAGGGGTAGCGTTTGGAGCAGATTCTGGCACAGTAGCTTTAGCTTTAGCTACAGGAGAAGCCTCTATGCCAATTCCTGAATCAGTAAAAGTAACTTTTAAAGGAAATATGGCTAATTATATGGATTTTCGTGATGTAGTTCATGCAACACAAGCCCAAATGTTACACCAATTTGGAGGAGAAAATGTTTTCCAAGGTAGAATTATTGAAGTACATATAGGAACTTTAACAGCAGATCAAGCCTTTACATTTACAGATTGGACAGCAGAAATGAAAGCGAAGGCATCTATCTGTATCTCTGAAGATCAAACCTTAATAGAATCATTAGAAATTGCTAAGTCTAGAATCCAAATCATGATTGATAAAGGAATGGATAACAAAAATAAAGTACTACAAGGTTTAATTGATAAAGCAAATCAACGTATTGAAGAAATTCGCTCAGGAAAAGAACCTGCATTAAAACCAGATGCTAATGCTAAATATTACGCTGAAGTAGAGGTTGATTTAGACGTAGTAAATGAACCAATGATTGCTGATCCAGATGTAAACAATAAAGATGTGTCAAAACGTTATACACACGACACTATTCGTCCTTTGTCTTTCTATGGCGGAACCAAAACAGTTGACTTAGGATTTATAGGTTCTTGTATGGTACATAAAGG
This sequence comes from Flavobacterium davisii, assembly GCF_042182265.1. Lineage (NCBI taxonomy): Bacteria > Pseudomonadati > Bacteroidota > Flavobacteriia > Flavobacteriales > Flavobacteriaceae > Flavobacterium > Flavobacterium davisii. The sequence continues at coordinate 18,785 of NZ_CP097869.1, read as the reverse complement.
CGATATGAAAATATTAGCTCAAATGTTAAAAAATGTAGAAGCACAAAAAGGAGAAGTAAAATTTAATGCACCATTAGTAGTAGCACCACCAACATATAATATCGTAGACGAATTAAAAGCAGAAGGCGATTGGGAGGTATTACAAAAATACTCAGGTTTTGAATTTGATGATAACAACCCTAAATCAGTAGCGCGTACAGAATATGAAAATATGTTATATTTAGAGCGTCCAGGTTGTAATCTATGTATGGGGAATCAAGAAAAAGCATCGAAAGGTGATACCGTAATGGCAACATCTACTCGTTTATTCCAAGGAAGAGTAGTAGAAGATACCGATGCCAAAAAAGGAGAATCTTTACTTTCTTCTACACCAGTAGTGGTATTATCTACAATCTTAGGAAGAACCCCAACAATTGAAGAATATAAACAAGCAGTTCAAGGAATCAATTTGACCAATTTTGCTCCTTCTCATAAACTATTAGTAAAATAATCTATTCTTAGAATTAATCAAAAGGCTGTCTGTAATTTTTTTTAGACAGCCTTTTCTTTTCTTCTTAAACCCAGATTCAACATTAGACTTCGTTTTGAAACAAAATTTTTAAATAAATTCAAGTACTCACGGAAAATTTTAGAAGAAAAAAGAAGGAAACTATTTTGATGATTAAAATTGAAATACGCGTTTGAATCGGAAAAAAATAAAATGAATTTGCTTTGCTAATTCACCTCGAATCTAATGCGGAATTTGGGGTAAATTCAAAGGCACTTTATTTATAATAAATTTTAAAATGTAATTCAGTTTTAATTATGAAAAACCAAGCAAAAAAAGTTGTAATATTTTTGAAAATAGAAGAATAACAATAAAAAGTTATTAGAATTTAGTAATTAAAATTAATTTTATAAGCAATAAACCTAATAAAAAAAGAAATATGATACTAGCCATAGATGTATATTATATAAATGAAATAGCTAAAAGTGTAGGAGTTCTTTTTGATTGGAAAGATATGCACCCCCAAGAAGTTATTATTGATATAAAAGAAGGCGTTGCAGAGTACGTGCCAGGAGAATTTTACAAACGAGAATTACCATGTATTGAAGCATTGTTAAAAAAAATACCATTAGAAAAAATAAAAATCATTATAATAGACGGTCATATTTATGTAGATGATTCCCTAAAATACGGCTTAGGAGGTTACGTGTGGGAATTGTTAGAAAAGAAAATTCCCATTATAGGAGTAGCTAAAAACGCGTTTCATAGTAACACTTCTACAGTAGTACCCCTATATAGAGGAGAAAGTAAAAAACCCTTATATGTTTCCGCTATTGGGATGGAAATAACAGAAGCTGTTGCTCATTTACAAAATATGCAAGGTGATTTTCGTATTCCATCTATTTTGAAAGAATTAGATACTATTACGAAAAATCAAAATTAGAAAAAAAGATCTTTGATATTTATATAGAAAAAACATCCTTACATAAGAAAAAATAAAATAAATGGATATAGCTAACAAATATTCTTAAGAGTATGACAATCTATTACAAACAGCATTTTCTATTTGAATATACAGAAGAAAACCTTTGATTAAGATAATTATTTGCTACACATAATCAAAAGCTAGGTTAAAAATAAAGCACAGGTATGATCAGTAAAATAATGAGAAAATAAAATTTTATAGGAAAATGTTGAATAGAAAAGACAAACGGGAATAATATACTATTTAAAAGTTCTTTTTCATTTATTGTTTTAGTGAAAATTAGATTTATTTATGAAGGTACTATTATTGAAAATTGTAATGAACGTCGTTCATTAAATCTAATATTTATGTTATTTCTCCTATTGTATAAATACCAAGATTGCCAACTTCTAAGACAATCTAATTAAGGGCAAAAAAGGCTCTTTTTTAGGTTCAAAATCCTTCTTTATTTGTAATAAATTTCTACCGCATAATTGGAGCTTAAGAAATGATTACCTGATTTAAACCCAGATTCCGCATTAGACTTCGTTGTGAAACAAAATTTTTTAATAAATTCAAGTGCTCACGGAAAATTTTAGAAGAAGAAATAGTGAACTATTTTGATGATTAAAATTTGAGTACGTGCTTGAATTGGAAGAAAAATAAAGTGGAATAGATTTACTTCGTCTATTCGCTACGCTCGGGTCTAATGCGTAATTCTATCTAACTTAATTTAAGGAATTGATAAAGAAGTAGTTTCGATTCCGTATTTTTTAATCATTTTTTTAATTTGTATCGTTTTTTTATTCTTCATTTCTTGAATATATTGGTCTGTATTTATTGGTATATAATGTTGTTTTTTGACTATCATATTCCAAATTATAACTGCTATTTTTCTTGCTGTTGCTGTAATTGCAGCACCTCTTCCTTTTTTAAAAGAAATCCTTTTAAAGAACATAACGAGGTAACCTTCTTTTTTTCTTTCAATTGTATTTGCCGCATTTCTTAATGTCAATGCAAATTTATTTTTCCCTTTTGGAGTTCTGCTACTCAAAACCTTACCTCCACTAATTTTATTATTTGGAGCTAACCTGAGCCAATTCACAAATTGCTTGGAGGTCTTGAATTTATATATATCGGTGCCTATTTCGGCTAAAAAACTAGTAACGGTTCCTGAGCAAACTGATTCTATAGCAAAGAGATCTACTCCAAAAAGTTTTAAACTATATTTCTGTACATCAAATTTGGGTTGGTTTTTCCCTTTATTCTGTTTCTTTACCAATTCGATATCTTCTGATAAAACAATTTCTCTGGTTTGATTTTTCAGCACTTGATCAATACGAGTATCGGTGTTTTTTATTTTATCTTGAATAAGTCTGTAAATATCATAACAATCGGAAAGCTCATGTAGGTATTCATTGTTTATTTTACCTTGCAAAGCGTCGGCTATTTCTTCTTTGCTTTTTTTAACTCGTTTGTCGCAATATTCAGCTAATTTTTCACCTGAAGTTTCACCTGATAGTATCATCTCAATTACTCTTATTCCAGAAACTCCTGTGATGTCACTTATCACAACGTCGAGTCTGAAGTTCATTAAACGTAATGCTTTTTGCATTTTGTTTACAAAGCCTGAACTTTGTTCAATCAAACTAGAACGATGTCTATGAAGTGTTCTTATCTGCAAAGTGGTTTCAGAGGGCAAAAAAGAACCTCGTAATAGCCCTAAAGAATGAAGTTTCTGTATCCATTGTGCATCTTTCACATCTGTCTTTGCTTTGAGGTTTTTTGTTTGAGTCCCTTGAACCAAAAGAACTTCAAAACCATTTCCCTGCAAGATCATAAACAAAGATTGCCAATAACTCCCTGTGGACTCCAAAGCAACACTACGAATCTTGTTCTCTTGAAGATAAGCTACCAAAGCGCATAATCCTGATTGATAAACATTAAATTCTCTAATTTGATTTTCATCCTGTCCTATGGCTACAAAATGAGAACGTGACCCAACATCAATTCCTGCAGCATTGGGATTTACAATTTGCATTTTTTCGAAACTTTTCATAAAATATCTTTTTATTAAAATGCGAGGAAATGTAATATCTTTGCTTAAATTATTCTATACGAGATAACATGGTGTTTCATCATTGATTGTCTCAAAGGGCTTCCAAATGGAAGCCTTTTTACATTTCAGCCAAAATCTGGGAGGGGATAAATTCACCATTTTATACATAGGCTTCGCTCGCAAGTGCAAGTTAGCTCTCATTTGTCAAAGAACAATACTTTCTTGAAATCTGGGTTAAAATAAAATATAGGGTCGCTGGGTTTAATATTTTGAAAATAAGCATGCTTTTTATTTGTAAACCAAAAGACTCTATAAATAAAGTAGTAAAAAGAATAAAATAAATTTTTTAAACAACATTCTGTTAAAAGGGAAGAGGTCTTTCAAAGAGGAAATCCGTGTTGTTGGTTTTTAAAAAAGTGTTAAATTTTAGAGGAAGAGCCACTTTTATTGTGTAACTTGCGAAACGAATAAAAAAGGGTAAGACCTTCTATACATTTAAATTTAAATAATGAATTTTCAAAAAAAAATTATATATACTTTTTTATGTCTATCAGTTAGTGTTTTCGGGCAAGAAAAAATCAAACACAAAGTGGTAAGTGGTGAGTCAGTTTATAGTATTGCACAAAAATACAATGTAAAACAAAGTGCAATTATAGAACTAAATCCCAAAGCAAAAAAAACATTACAACTAAATATGCTTTTAGAAATCCCTATTTCTAGAGTTAAGGACAAAGACTCCCAAGTTGAAATAGTAGAACATGAAGTGTTAACCAAAGAAACGTTATACAGTCTTTCAAAAAAGTACAAAACAACTATAGAAAAAATAAAGGAAATTAATCCTAGCATAGAATCGCAAGGCTTAAAAATAGGAGAACATATAAAAATACCAACAGAAAAAGAAAATTGGGCAAATTTAACAGAAGAAAAGCCTAAAAAAAATAAAAAAAGGAAGAAGGAAGAAACCACGATGATGCAAGAACAAGCGGCTGCACCTTCTGAATTAAATAATAATAGGATAGAAGTCATACATGAAGTACAAGTAAAAGAAACAAAATACGGTATTTCAAAAAAATATGGAATGACTATTACCGAATTAGAAACCTTAAATCCTCATATAAAAAATAGTCTAGCAATAGGAGATAAATTGCTCATAAAAACAAAATCAATACCTGAAAATGTTGCGATATCTGTAGAACCAAAATCTCAAAATGCAATAAAAGATGCAGTAACAACTAAAGAAAAAGAAATTCAAAAAGGAGAAAAAGAAGTAGAAGTAGCCAAACAAGTAGAAAAAATAATGCCTACTTCACCTAAAAAAGGGCAAATCAAAATTGTAGAAATTAAGCCTCAAATAGAAGAAGAAAATACAGATGAGTTAATTATTGAATCAGAAGCTGTACAACCAGAAATGCCAATTACAGTAGTAGCTCCTTTATCAGAAGAAAACATGTCCAAAGCAGAGTTTTTAATAACTAAAGCATCCGAAAATATAGGGGCGCGTTATCGTAGTGGTTCTACAGGTAATGGAGGGTTTGATTGTTCTGGTTTAATGTTTGCTACATTTAAAAATATAGAAATGACTTTACCTCGCTCATCAAGAGAAATGGCTCAAAGAGCAGGAGTACGTATTGATAGAGATCAAGCACAAAAAGGCGATTTAATCTTTTTTGCTACACGGGGTAGAGGAGTAGGCCATGTAGGAATGGTTACAGACGTTATAGAAGATGAAATTAAATTCATTCATTCGTCAACGAGTCAAGGAGTTATTATATCATCTACTAAAGAACCTTATTACGCTAAGAGATTTGTACAAATTAATCGCGTTTTATTAGATGAATAAGAAAGAAAAATAAAACTTTCAGAATCTACAAATTAATTTCAAAAATATTTTATTATGCTACTTTCATAAAGATAGCACGGTATTTCTTATTATATTATAAAACCATTTTTGAGTCGTATTTTCTTATAAAATCCTTATCATTCAAATCAAATTTATTGATAGAACCATCTAATATTTTTTATTGAAATAGATAAGGAATTATAAAGTTTAAAATTAAATTAGTTAATCATAATTTTTTAAATAAATAAAATGAACTACATGAGAATAATTGTACTATTTTTTATAAGCCTTAATTGTTTAAATGCTCTAAATGCTCAAAATTTAAAGATTGATAATACGCTAACCAAATTAGAAAAATTCGTTAAAAAACACAAAGTAAAATCGGTTAAAAAGGAATCGTTAGTTTTCCTAACAGATGCTCTTTCATTGAGCAAAGATATTTATTTAGAAAATAACGACAATAGTACCCCTAAATTTACAAATTGGATAGGAGAAAATCGTAAAGTAGCAGGTGATAATCCTTCTACAAATTATTATTCAGCATTTATTACAAGTAAAAATAATTATGTAATAAAAGGAAATTTAGGAAAAGCAATTTATATAGGTGTACAAGTATACAAGAAAGAAGAAGGGTATAATTTACTAGCAGAAAGTATTTCCTCAGAAGCAATGGAAATTAATGCTAACGGTGATTACGAAATTAATCTATCCCCAGAGAATATCCAAGGGCAAAAAAATTGGCTAAAAATAAATGATGAAGACTATATAATAATCCTAAGAGAATATTATGCTGATTATACCAAAAGGCTGAAAGATACAAAAATGCCCCCTGTTATAGAAAGACAGCCATCTAATTCATCTAAAGAAATAGTAAATAAAAATACGAACATTAATACGAATAAATCATTTGCTGAATTTTTTACAGGTTTAGTTGAAAATTCAATAGATTTAACAAATTCATTAAGTATAGCTCCTAACAAATCCAAACAAGAAGTAAGATTAAATCCTAAAAATTCTAACGCATTATTTCCTTCAAAAGATATTTTCTATGAAGGTGTTTATGTAAAACTAAAGGAGGATGAAGCACTAGAAATTACAGTTGAAAAACAACCCCTAGCAGATTACTTCTCTTGGACGTTTTATTCCCCTCTTTATACTACTCCAGATTATAACTTATATAAAGTACAATTAGTAAAAGAAGAACTCTTACCAGATTCCAATAATAATTACAAATTTTATGTTACAAGAAAAAAGTTAAATATTGTTAATTCTATTCAAATGGGACAATATGATACAGGTATATTAAGTTTTAGATTTTTAAAAAACAAAAAAGACTATAAAATAGATAGTTTAGATTATGAAATTAAATTAATCAAATTAAAAGACATCAAATGAAAAGATTAAAATTTATTGATTTAGCCAAAGCACTAGCAGCAGTATTTATGGTTTGTGTGCATGTTCTTAATACACATACTTTATCAGCAATAGAAAAAGATACCTATTTCGGAAAAATAATTACCCTATTAGGCGAATCTCCAGCAGCTCCCGTTTTTATGTTTAGTATGGGGCTTTCTTTTTCCTATTCGAGAAATTTTGATTTTATGTCAAGATTAAAAAGAAGTGGGTCTATTTTTTTGAAAGGATATAAACTTAATTTTTTTAGATTATTAATCCCAGCTATTTTTTTTGGAATTGTTTCTCTATTCGTAAAAACAGAAACGGTTGAGGGGATTTCAAAAGAAGGAGACATGGTTCAAACCATATTAAATAACTTTTTAGTTATTGATATACTACAATTTGCAGGATTATCCTATTTAATTATGACTTTATTAAGTAGATATAAAGTACCTGTAAAATATATAGCAATTCTAATACTGCTTATAGGAAGTTGTTCAACTTATCTATGGGGTATTCAGACAGGTAACCTGTTTATAGATAGAATATTCGATTTATTTTGGGGCGATAAAGGCGATGCTGTATCATTCCCTCTATTTCCATGGTTAGTTTATCCTTTAACAGGATATGTAATGGGACACTATTTCTTGTACAAAGAAGATAAAGAAGTTTTAATAAAAAGTTTTTATTTGGGAGTTGTTCTTTTTATAACGGGAGGAATAATGAGCTATATAAACCCAAAATATCATTTAGGCGATTATTGGCATACCAGAATAGGTGGAATCCTATTATATATCGGATTTGTGCTTATATGGATGAAAGTTTGTGATATTTTAATTCAATATGTTTCTGAAAAAAAATATCAACCTATAGCTTTTTTAAGTAAAAATTTGACTAATTTTTATGCTGTCCAATGGATTGTAATAGTAGGATTAATCCCTTTTTTAGGACAAAAAGAATGTAATTTATATCAGTCTATTTTGCTTATGATTGTAGTTTTTCTTGCTTCCTATTGGATAACTATGATAATGGAAAGAAAGAAAATAAATTTTTAATGCGTAATCAAGGTTAAAACCTACAAAAAAGGCATTTATACTTCATTCTAAAAATGTTGTATAAATGCCATAATTTTATTTGAAAAAATAATTATAGAATATTTTTAAGCCAAATAGATTTTTCAATTACATATTGAAATTTCAAAACGTCAGGTTGATTGTCATAAAATACAGAAAATTCCTTGTTCTTTATACCGCCAATTTTTTCAATTGCTTTTTGAGAACGGATGTTGAGTGCGCCAACCGTAAAATACACTTTATCTAAATATTCAAAAGCATAATCTAGCATTAATTTCTTTATTTGAGAATTATATAGAGATCCCCAATAATCTCTACTCAAAAAAGTATAGCCTATTAATATACTTTTATCCTCTAGGTCAAGATCATAATATCGTGAGCTACCTATTATTATATTTTGTTTTTTATCAATAATCTTAAAAGCTCCCTTTGAATCAATAGCTTCTTCGAAAAATATTTTGAACGAGTCTATTTGGTAACGATCTTTTTTAGGGTGTTGTTCCCAAATTAGAGGATCTGATGCTACATGATATAATGCGCCAAGGTCTTCTTCTTCTAGAGGAACTAATAAAATATTTTCATTTTCTAATTGTGGTTGCAAATTCATTATTAATTGTCTTTTTTAGGATGCAAAAGTTTAAAAGCATTAAATACAGCAGGGTGTGTTACTGTTGCATGATCTTCTTCTGGTAAATAATCAAAAACAACTTTTACTGTTTTCGATTTACCATATTTTATTTTATCAAAAAGTAAATTAGCATCTACTTCCATTACGTGATTATCAAATATAGGACTCAGTCCCTCTTTGCCAACTCCTATATAAATTGATTTGTTTTGTTGGAAACTTTCGTTTAATATATCAGGATTTAATTTTAAAAGAGCTCCATCATTCCACCATAAACTAGGACTAATAATAATATATTTATCAAATAAATGAGGCTTTTTAAATAAGATTTCAGTGGCTAAAAGACCTCCCAATGATTGTCCAATAATGGTTTTTTCATTAGATATTTTATAGTTTTTATTTAGGTAAGGTTGTAACTCATTTTCTATAAAAGCTATAAATTTATCAGAACCGCCTGAAGTAGGATAACGATCTCGTATGATTTGTTGATTAGGAGTTGATGTAAAATCTCTTTTTCGATCTTTATTAGCAATCCCTACTACAATAGACTTAGGAATTCTCTCAATCCAAGGAAATGTAAAGTATTGTACTAGACCTGTTATGTGAATAAAATCTTCTTCGGCACTCCCATCCAAAACATAAATTACAGGATAATGCTCTTGGTCGTTATAACCTTGTGGTAGGTAAATGTTAAGCGTTCTTTTTTCATTTAAAATAGTAGACGTAATTTCATCAACGATGCCTAAATTAAATGATTTAGTGGTTTTCGTTAAATTGTTTTGTTGAGCTAGAGCCATTAAGGCGTAGAAAAAAAAGCTCAGGAAAAAAAATTTTTTCATTTTCTATTTTTTGATTGATTAGATTTTCAAATTTAAAAAAAAATAAAATCATAATAATCAGCCAAATGGCATTAAAAAAGCCGTTTCTTTGGAAACGGCTTATATGTACTTTGGTTTGTTTGTTTATCTATTAATAGTAAGTGTAACGTCTTACTTTAGCAATATATTTTGCTAAACGGATTACTTGGTGACTATAGCCATACTCGTTGTCATACCATACATACATTACTACGTTTTTACCATCAGATGAAACAATAGTAGCGTTACTATCAAAAATAGAAGGAGCAGATGTACCTACAATATCAGAAGAAACAAGTTCATTGTTTAACTCATATTTTATTTGTTCTACTAACTTACCTTCTAATGCGTATTTTTTCATAATACCGTTTAACTCTTCACGGTTTGTAGTTTTTTCTACTTCAAGGTTTAGTACAACCAATGATCCATTTGGAACTGGTACACGAATTGCGTTTGAAGTTAATTTTCCAGCTAAACTAGGTAATGCTTTTGCAACAGCGCTTCCAGCGCCTGTTTCTGTAATTACCATGTTTAGTGCAGCAGAACGACCACGACGGTATTTTTTGTGCATGTTGTCTACTAAGTTTTGGTCGTTAGTGTAAGCGTGGATTGTTTCTATATGTCCCTTTACAACTCCTAATGTTTCCTCAATAGCAGCTAATACAGGCGTAATAGCGTTAGTTGTACAAGAAGCTGCTGACCAAATTTTAACGTCATCTGGGTTGTATGCTTCATGGTTTACTCCATGTACTATATTAGGAACGCCTTTTCCTGGAGCTGTTAATAGTACTTTTTCAACGCCTATTGATGTTAAATGACGACTTAAAGCTTCCTCCGTTGTAAAGGCACCTGTGTTATCAATTACTAAGGCATCTTGAATACCATACTTTGTATAATCTATTTCTTCTGGAGAATTAGCGGTAATGATGTGTACTGGAGCGCCATTAATGATTAGAGTACCATTTTCAGCATCTGCTTCTACAGAACCTTGAAAATCACCATGTACAGAATCATAACGTAATAAAGAAGCACGTTTTTCTAGTAAAACAGCATCGTTCTTGTCACGAGTTACAATGGCACGTAAACGCAATTGTTGTCCTTTTCCAATTTTTGAAGAAAGTTCGCGTGCTAATAAACGACCAATACGTCCAAATCCATAAAGGACAACATCTTTGGGTTTAATTTCGTCAGAAGCTTTAGCCTCTTTTAACTTGTCTACCACAAAGCTTGTAGCATCATTGTACTTATTGTCTTCTAAGTGAAACTCGTAAGTTAATTTGCCAATATCCAAACGTGAAGGAGGTAAATCTAATGCGTGAATAGCTCTTAAGATTTCTACTGAGTCAAAAATATTAATGGGTTTTTGAACGAACTCTCCCGCATAATCATGTAAATTCATGATTTCGCTTACATTACGATCCAATAATTGGTTTCTAAATAAAACCATTTCGATTGATTTGTCATACCATAAATCGCTCACGATTTTGATAAATTCAACCGCTGCTTTTCTTCTGTCAGCCTGAAATGCTAACTCTTTTTCATAAGTTGTATTGCTCATTTCTTTTTATAAAAATTAGACCATGCAAAAGTATTTATTTAAAATCTTTTGCTAAACTTTTTTTTGAATTTTTTTAATAAAAAAACCAACGTTTTAACGCTGGTTTTCAATAGTTAATAGAAAAGTATATTTACAAAAGGAAACGTAACAGTTCTCCTGTATTGGTTAACATTTCAATCTGAGTTTTTTGAGATTCACTCTTTTTAGCGATTACTCGTGTAACGGTTTCTATATCAGTAGCCTTAACGTTATCTACTTTTAATATAATTCCTCCTTTAAGCTGTTCCGCATAATCCCCTAATTCTTCATTTGAAACTTCCTTTATCTTTACGCCATAACTTAAGCGAAAACGTTTTTTATCGTTGGCATCTAAATCTTCTAGTTCTAAACCTTTTAGGTCATAATTTATGAGTTCCTTTTTGATTAATTTTACTATGCTGGTCATTAGTTTTCCCTCTCTTATAAAACCTACTTTGACTTCTTCATTAGGACGTTTTGTATTGATATAGGCTGTTAAATCAGCAAAAGAGTTAATAGTTTTGTTATCTAACTGCTTAATTACATCACCTGATTTGATACCTGCTTTTTCAGCACCCGTTCCTTTTGAAACTTTAGCTACATATACCCCTGCTGTTTCTTTAGTCCCTATTTCTTTAGCTCCTATAGCATTAAGTTCTCTTCCCTCAATACCCAAAACAGCTCTTTGTACATTGCCATATTCCATTAAATCCTCTACGATTTTACGAGCTAAGTTTGAAGGTACAGCAAAAGAATATCCAGTATAACTTCCAGTAGGAGATGAAATCATAGTGTTGATGCCAACCAGTTCGCCTCTCGTATTTACTAATGCGCCTCCACTATTGCCAGGATTTACAGCCGCATCGGTTTGAATAAAGGATTGGATACCTTGGTTACTTAAGTCACGGGCTTTAGCAGATACAATACCAGCCGTAACCGTAGACGTTAGGTTATAAGGATTACCAACAGCTAAAACCCATTCGCCCACTTTTATCTGTTCTGAATTGCCAAAAGTAGCAGCAGGTAAATCGCTCTCTGCTTCGATTTTTAGCAAAGCAATATCCATTTTACTATCGGTACCAACTAATTTTGCTTTGTATGTTTTATTGTTGTTTAAGGTCACTTCTAGTTCTGTTGCATTTTGAATTACGTGGTTGTTTGTTATAATGTATCCGTCTTTACTAATGATTACACCAGAACCTGTGCCAACCTGAGTTTGTTGTTGTCCACCTTTGTGTCCATAAAAAAACTCCATAAAAGGATCCGAGGGTAAATTATAAACCGTTTTGTTCTTTACGTGTACAACGGTATGTACAGCTCTTTCGGCGGCTGATGTAAAATCTATATTTTCAGCCCCCATGCTTACCGCACGTGTATAATCAGGAGCAATAGATAAGGAAGAACTCATAGAATTGTTTTCAAAAAACAACTTGTAGCCTCCTAATGTAGTTGCTCCACTTAGTACTGAAATTAAAAATAAACTACTTAATTTTTTCATGACATCTTCTTTATTCTTGTTTTTATTTAAATGTAAAAATATAATTTTCTTATTCTGATTTTTTAGCTTTAACGCCTGTTTAACAATCTTTAACTTCCTATTAATATTTTGTATCTTTGGTAGCTTTATAAAGGATTCTGATATTTGTTATGTTAAGAGTAATCCGCTGATTTTTATATAATCTATGTCTGTTATAAATTAATATTAATACATGAAACTTACATTTTATAAATACCAAGGAACAGGAAATGATTTCGTTATCTTGGATAATCGTGATTTAATTTTTCCCAAAAATAATACCAAACTTATTAAATTTATTTGTGATAGACGTTTTGGAGTAGGAGCTGACGGATTAATGTTGTTAGAAAATGACAATTCGACAGATTTTAAAATGGTTTATTATAATGCAGATGGAAATGAAAGTTCAATGTGTGGTAATGGTGGTAGATGTCTTGTTGCATTTGCTCGAAAAATGGAGATAATTCAAGAAACCACCACTTTTATTGCAGTAGATGGGATACATCATGCAAAAATTACAAATGAAAATCTTGTTTCACTTCAAATGATAGATGTACAATCAATACAAGTACAATCTGGGTATGTTTTTTTAAATACGGGTTCTCCACATCATGTACAAGAAGTACAAGAATTAAAAGAATTAGATGTTAAAAAGGAAGGGGCAAAAATTCGTTATAGCGACTTGTATGGAAAGGAAGGGAGTAATGTTAATTTTGTAATTCAAAAAGGAGAAAATGATTTTGCTATTAGGACGTATGAACGAGGAGTAGAAGATGAAACCCTGTCTTGCGGTACAGGAGCAACGGCGGTAGCATTAGCAATGTTTCATTTAGGTAAAGCGACTTCAAATAGAATAGGAATTGAAGTTCAAGGAGGGCAATTACAAATCACATTTGAAAAAGATATAAATAAATATAAAAATATACATTTGATTGGTCCAGCCCAATTCGTTTTTAAAGGAGAAATTGATTTTGATGAAGAGTAACTTAAATACATTGGCTTGTTTGTATTGCTAAATACTATTATAGTAGTTAAATTGTATAGGATTTTGTAATTGAAAAGAAAGTTTTATGAATACATTAAAAGGGGAAAATATTTTTTTACGAGCACTCGAACCAGAAGATCTATCATTTATTTATAAAATAGAAAATACTGAATCCATTTGGGAAGTTAGTAACACACAAACTCCATATTCTCGTTTTTTGATTAAACAATATCTAGAAAATGCCCATCAAGACATTTATCAAGCAAAACAATTACGTATGGCAATATGTAAGTTAGGAACATATAAACCTGTTGGTTTAATAGATTTGTTTGATTACGATCCTAAAAATCATAGAGCAGGAATAGGCGTAGTAATAGAAAATATAGAGAATAGAAATAAAAGGGTAGGTAGTGAAGCACTAGAGCTCTTAATTAAATATTCATTTTTTCATTTACAATTGCATCAATTGTATGCAAATATTGGTTGTTCTAATGAAGCTAGTTTAAAGCTTTTTACTAATTTTGGATTCCAAAAAATAGGAGTTAAAAAAGATTGGGTTTTTCAAAACGGAAGCTATCATGACGAACTCCTTTTTCAGTTAATCAATCCAAATTATTAAAATCGAATTATTTTGAACAAAAAAGTATTTTTAGGAGTAGGACTAATAGGACTCGTGTTAGCCGTTTTTGTTTACATTAAAGCTTTTACAAGCAATACACAGTTTTCAGAAAAAGAAAAGTATGTTTTTATACCAACAGGGGCTACGTATGGAGACGTGGTTAAGATTCTTGCAAAAGAAGTAGAAGATATAGAAAATTTTAAATTAGTAGCAGAAAAACGTTCTTATGATCAAAATGTTTTTCCAGGTCGTTTTTTACTAAAAAAAGGAATGGGAAGCTTTCAGATTGTAACAGCTTTACGCCATAATATGCCATTAAATCTATCTTTCAATAATCAAGAAGTTGTTGAAAAATTAGTTTCACGTGTAGCAGATCAAATTGAAGCAGATAGTTTAAGTCTTATGAAAGCCATACAAGATTCCATTTTTTTGAAAAAAAATAACTTAACACCTGATAATGTATTAGGTATTTTTATACCCAATACTTATGAAATAAAATGGAATATTGGGGCTGAAAAATTTAGAGACAAGATGTTGGAAGAGTATCATAATTTTTGGAATTCAGAACGTATAGCAAAAGCAAAAAAAATAGGACTTACTCCAGAACAAGTAATGGCATTAGCCTCTATAGTGCATAAAGAATCAGTAAAAGAAGATGAGCGACCAAGAGTAGCAGGTGTTTATTTAAATAGATTGAAATTAGAAATGCCTCTACAAGCCGATCCAACCATTATTTTCGCTATTAAGAAAAATTCAAACGATTTTGATCAAGTAATCAAGAGAGTAAAAGGAGATATGTTATTTGTAAATTCACCGTATAATACCTATAAAAATATTGGATTACCTCCAGGTCCCATTGCTATGCCAGATATCTCAGCAGTTGATGCTGTTTTGTCGCCAGAAAGCCATGATTATATATATTTTTGTGCCAGTGTAGATCGTAAAGGATACCATGATTTTGCTGTTACTTATGAAGAGCATCAAGCAAATGCAAAAAAATATGCAGAATGGGTAAATAAATTAGGTTTATAACCCCTGTATCTATTTATAATAAGTATGAAATTGCGAATATTGGGTGTAAAAATTCTCTTTGAGTCAGAGTCATAAATTTAGGTTTTAGTTTGTTGTTTTTGAAGGACTCTTTTTTTATGAAACATCTCTTTATAATGGAATAGATAAAAAAAGAAAATTTTCACCTTTATTAAGAATAAAAATAAAGACCAATGAAAAAATGATTATTTTTTGTTTTTCTTTCTTTAAGCTTAATATTCAAAAAGTTAGTGATAAAAAATTGCATATTTTGTTTTTAATTGTAACTTTGTCAAGTTAATTTTTTGGCGATGATAGTATAGTAATATTATTTTATTATGATGCTTAGTTGAAAAGAAAAATTTTTATATGACAAAAAAACAAATATTCTGTTTTGGATTATTTGCCTCAATCGTTCTTTTAAGTTCGGGTTTTAGGCCCTTTAAAGTAGAAATGTATCCTTGGTTGCATACTTTTGAAAAAAGAGAATTATCTACAGTATCAATGGAAGTAGAAGTAGGTCAGCGATTTTTTGATGTACCTTTTACAGGTAAAACGTTTGTCGGTTTTACTCAAAGTGTAGGAGCAAGAGAATCACAAGGAATATACAATATTGTAAATTCGTTAGGTTATCTAGGAAAATATCAATTTGGTTCAGAAACATTAGCTGCCCTAGGTATAAAAGATCAAGCCTATTTTTTGAGTAGTAAGGAATTGCAAGAAAAAGCCTTTTTAGCTAATTTAGCTAGAAATAAGTGGGAGTTGCGTCGAGAAATAACTAATTATTCAGGCTCAAAAATTAAAGGTATTATGATTACCGAGTCAGGAATTTTAGCAGCAGCTCATTTAGGTGGTGTAGGTTCCGTAAAAAGATTTTTACGAACGAATGGAGGGCGTAAATTTAGAGATGGTTATGGAACTTCCGTAACAGAATATCTTAAAGAATTTGCAGGCTACGATACCAGTTGCGTAGAGCCCAATAAAAATGCAAAAGCTCAACATTATAATTTAAATTAATAATGTTTGTGGATAATAAAGATAGAAGGTCGGTTGTGTAAATCGACCTTTTGTTTTTTCCATTCCTTTATAGTGAGTGTTTTGATATATTCAGTAGGTAATGTGATATCGCAAGCAATACATAAATTTGTATTAGGTTGTAAAATTTGAATCAAATCTTCCAAAAGTTTGTTATTTCTGTAAGGTGTTTCTATAAAAAGTTGCGATTGTTTTTTTTCAAAAGATAGTTTTTCAAATGCTTTTAAAGCTTGTTTTTTCTCTCCTTTATCTATGGGTAAATAACCATTAAATGCAAAACTTTGTCCATTCATACCTGATGCCATCAATGCCAATAAGATAGAGCTGGGGCCAACTAAAGGAATTACCTGTATCCCTCTTTCGTGTGCAAGTTTTACAATGACAGCACCAGGATCTGCTACACCTGGACATCCTGCTTCGCTCATTAATCCAATGTTTTGACCGTTCAATAAGGGTTGGATAAAGGTTATATAATCGGATTCTTGTGTGTGTTTGTTGAGAGTGTTTATAATAAGATCTGGTTGTTTTTTTTCTGGCTGTATTGCTTTTATAAAGCGACGAGCTGTTTTTTCATTCTCAACAATGTAATGATTTATGAAATCAATACTTCTCTTAACGGTATGAGGTAAAACATCTTCTGGATTTATGTCTCCTAAAGTTGTTGGAATTAGATATAATTTCCCAAGAAAAGTTGCTGGTTTCATAGATTTTATATTCTTTTGTTGAAAATGTATTTTAATTATGGACAAAGATAGAATAAAAGAAATAGGTAGGAGTATTGCGATAGGTTTTTTAATCCTGTTATTTGTTTTTGTAATGGTGTTTAAGGGCTTTTAGAGGCTCTTTTTTTGTAGCTTGTCGGCAATGCTCTTACAAGCTAGGTCTAGCATATTAAAGACGTTTTTGAAACCTTCTTCTCCACCGTAGTATGGGTCAGGAACATCTACTTTTTCGCCAGGAAATATTTCTTCCAAAATTAAACGTACTTTACTTCTATGGTTTTCTGTTGTGGCTTGATTGATAATATCTTTATAGTTTTGATTATCCATTGTGAAAATGTAGTCAAAAGTATCAAAATCAGTCTTTTGGAATTTTCGGGCTTTTTGTTGGCTGATGTCAATTCCTTTTTCTTGAGCAATATGTATAGAGCGTCTATCAGGTTTTTCCCCAGCGTGCCATCCGCCAGTTCCGGCAGAATCTATGAGGTAGCTATTAGGTAATTTGGATTTTAATATTCCTTCAGCTAAAGGGGAACGGCAAATATTCCCCAAACAGACCATCAAGATTTTTTTAGACATTATAACGAAAGTTTTTTATTGATATCATCTACAAACTTTTTAAATTGTTTGTCTGTTGTGAGTAGGTTGTCAACTGTCTTACAAGCGTGTAGTACAGTAGCGTGGTCGCGATCTCCAATTTGTGAACCAATATTTGCTAAAGATGCTTTCGTGTATTTTTTGGCAAAAAACATAGCTAATTGACGAGCCTGTACTACATGACGTTTACGAGTTGTAGATTGTAGTGTGGCAACGTCTAACTGGAAATAATCGGATACAACTTTCTGAATGAAATCAATAGATATTTCCCTTTTTACGTTTTTAACAAATTTTTCAACTACTAGTTTTGCTAAATCAATAGTTACTTCTTTTTTGTTGAAAGAAGATTGTGCAATTAGAGAAATAATAGCTCCTTCTAATTCTCGTACATTTGATTTTATGTTTCGAGCTACATATTCTATTATATCCTCAGGCATTTCAACACCATCGCGGAATAAAATACTTTTTACAATCGCTACTCGAGTTTCGTAATCAGGTTGGTTTAACTCGGCTGATAATCCCCATTTGAAACGGGATAATAAGCGCTGTTCGATATCTTGCATATCAACAGGAGCTTTGTCAGAGGTTAAAATTACCTGCTTTCCATTCTGATGAAGGTAGTTGAAGATGTGGAAAAAAACGTCTTGTGTACCCGCTTTACCAGATAAGAATTGTACATCATCAATAATTAAAACATCAATTAGTTGATAGAAGTGGATAAAATCATTACGGGTATTTTTTTTGACAGAGTCAATATACTGTTGTGTAAATATTTCGGCTGAAATGTATAAAACAGTTTTCTCAGGATGTTTTTCCTTTATTTCTACACCTATAGCATGCGCAAGGTGAGTTTTGCCTAATCCCACACCGCCAAAAATTAGTAAAGGGTTAAATGAGGTGCCTCCTGGTTTATTTGCTACAGCCATGCCAGCACTTCTGGCAAGACGATTGGAGTCTCCCTCAAGGAAGTTGTCAAAACTATAATTAGAATTTAATTGTGAATCAATTTTAATATTGCGTATTCCAGGAATGATAAAAGGGTTTTTTAACTCTGGATTTTTTTGTTGTACAGGTACGTCAATTTCCTGTGTTTTTACAGGAGCCTTGTCAGCACTTGGAATTTGTTGTGTAAATGGAAGTTTATTCCCATAAGGGTTTTCCATTTTAATTTTATATAGTAACTTCGCACTCTTTCCTAGTTCTTTTTGTAATGCTACCTTGAGTAACTTAACGTAATGTTCCTCAAGCCATTCGTAAAAGAATTTGGAAGGAACTTGAATGTACAATGCGCTATCAGTAAGCTCTACCGCTTTGATAGGCTCAAACCAAGTTTTATAAGCTTGCTCTTGGATGTTATCTTTTATAAATGAAAGACAATTAGCCCATACTGATTCCGCAGTTTTGTTCAT